>NZ_RWKV01000019.1 GCF_003993795.1 Aquabacter cavernae | reverse complement strand
TAGGTTCAGGACTCATTGATCAGAGCCAGAAGATGACGGTTGCTGCGATGCAGATGGCGGAGAAGAAGGTGTGGGCGCATCGGTCGTAGCGTGTGGCGATGCGGCGCCAGTCCTTGAGTTTGGCGAACAGGTTCTCGACCTTGTGGCGCTGCCGGTAGAGGATTTTGTCGTAGGGATAAGGCCGCTTTCGGCTCCGCGATGAAGGAATGCAGGGATCGATGCCCCTGGCAGCCAATGCCTCGCGGAACCAGGCACTGTCATAGCCCCGGTCGGCGATCAGGCTTCGGGCTTGCGGCAAGGCATCGAGGACGAGGCGGGCCCCCTTGTGGTCGCTCATCTGGCCCTCTGACAGCAGCATGATGATCGGTCGGCCCTGGCCGTCGCAGACGGTGTGGAGCTTCGAGTTCAGGCCGCCTTTGGTGCGCCCGATACGACGGGGAACATCCCCTTTTTAAGCAGGCTTGCCGCCGTGCGGTGGGCCTTCAGGTGGGTGGCATCGATCATGATGCGCTCGGGTCTCGGCCCTTCGCCGGCGAGGTTGGCAAAGATGCGGTCGAACACCCCGAGCCGGCTCCAGCGGATGAAGCGGTTGTATAGTGTCTTGTGCGGGCCGTACTCCTTCGGCGCATCCTTCCACTGCAACCCATTGCGGATCACGTAGACGATGCCGCTCACCACCCGGCGGTCATCCACCCGTGGCACGCCATGGGCCAACGGGAAAAACGGCGAGATCCGAGCCATCTGCCGCTCGCTCAGCAGGAACAAATCACCCATGCCAGCCTCCTCAAGGGAGACGGTGAATCACAGATCACAGCAGATTAATAGGTCCTGAGCCTAGAGC
>NZ_RWKV01000018.1 GCF_003993795.1 Aquabacter cavernae | reverse complement strand
CTAGGTGACCGACTCATAACTTCGCAGCCAGATGCGGATTGATGCGAGTTGGATCGAAGCGAGGAAATTGTCGTCTCGCTTGTCGTAGCGGGTGGCGACGGCTCTGAAGTGTTTGAGCTTGTTGAAGAAGCGCTCGACGGCGTTGCGCTGGCGGTAGACCCAGCCGCTGAATGGGAAGGTTTTGACCCTGTTTGGCATGGCGCGGACATTGGCCCACGCGCCGCGCCCTGCCATTCTTTCTCGCAAGGCGTCGCTGTCATAGGCCCTGTCGGCGAGAAGAATGTTTCCCGGCTCGACCGTATCCAGCATGTCGGTGGCCGAGCGCCCGTCGTGAGCCTGGCCTTCGGTCAACTTCAGTCGGATCGGGCGACCCTCGGCATCGACGAGGGCATGGATCTTGGTGGTCAGGCCGCCGCGCGAGCGACCCATGCAACGGGATCGCTCGTCTTTTTTTGACCGTTGGCGGCGTGCTGGTGCACCCGGATCGACGAGGCGTCGATCATCTGGATATCGCCATCGTAAGCGGCTGATACAGCTTGCAGAATGCGCCCCCAATGCCCGGCCTTGCGCCACCGATTGAACCGGTTGACGCAGGTCGTGTACGGACCGTAGCGCGCTGGGATATCGGCCCAAGGCGCTCCGGTGCGCAGCCGCCAGAAAATGCCGTTCAGAACGCGACGGTCATCCACCCGCGCGACACCGCGCACCTTCGTCGGCAGAAGCGGTGCGATCACCGACCACTCGAAATCCGTCAGGTCAAAGCGCGCCATCTCAACCTCCAGGGTTGAGATCAGTGAATCAAAACAACGCTCCGCTGGGAATCCCGTTTATGGGTATGTCACCTAG
>NZ_RWKV01000017.1 GCF_003993795.1 Aquabacter cavernae | reverse complement strand
GCGCCAACGCCATCGAGTTCGGCCTCGGCGCGGCGCTCTGGACCACGGATATCGCCAAGGCGAAGCAGCTTGCCCGGCGCATCGAGGCGGGTGCGGTCTTCATCAACGGCATGACCGCCTCCGACCCCCGCCTGCCGTTCGGCGGCATCAAGAAGTCCGGCTATGGGCGGGAGCTCGGCGTCTACGGCATCCGGGAATTCGTGAACATCAAGACGGTCTGGATCGGACCGGCAAGAGCCTGATCCGATCAGGTCGAACCGACCTGATCGGTGAATCAGTCTCTAAACCATTGGATAGAGACCGCGTTTATCCAATCAGCCTGCGAAGCTGGCTGATTGGCGCGGGCTCAAGCGTGAGGGAGCCTATCCATGTCTGACCGCAAGGCCGTGATCCTGCGCCCGTCCGAAATCCCCGCGCGGGTGCGGGGCGGGGGCGCCAAGACCATCCCGCTCGTGACGCGCAAGACCGGCGCGCGGGACTTCATCAACGGCATCACCATCTTCGAGCCCAACGCCGCCATCCCGCTGCACAGCCACAATTGCGATGAGAGCGTGCTGATGCTGGAGGGCAACGCCATCGCCGAGATCGACGGTGTCCGTCATGAGGTGACGGCGGGCGATGTCACCTTCATCCCCGCCAACATCCCCCACCGCTTCATCAACCGCTCCGACAGCGAGGGCATGAAGATCCTGTGGACCTACGCCTCCATCGACGCCACCCGAACCCTCGTGGAGACCGGAGACACGCGCTCCATCGATGAGGAGCACAAGGCACCAATCGCCTGACGCCAAGATCAATCCATATCAATCCTAGGGAGAAACCATGAACCTCATGTCCAAGGGCCGATCCGTTCGGCCGCATTCCATGACGCGCCGGGCCCTCGGCCTTGCCGCGTTCGCGACCCTGGCCGCCGGCATGCTGCCGGGGACGGCGAGTGCCCAGTCCTATCCGGCGCGCGACGTCACCTTCGTGGTCGGATATGCGCCGGGCGGGACGGGCGACGTGATCGCCCGCATCATTTCCGAACGCCTCGCGAAGAAGCTGGGCAAGCCGGTTGTCGTGGACAATCGGCCGGGCGCCAGCGGCTCCACCGCCGCCACCTATGTGGCGAAGGCGCCGGCGGATGGCCTCATCCTGCTGGCGGGCCAGACGGCTGAAATCTCCATCAATCCCTTCTTGATGAAGCTGAGCTACGACCCGCAGAAGGATCTTCAGCCCATCGCGCTGGCCGCCATCGTGCCGCTGGGCCTCGTCACCCCGGAGAAGGCGCCGTATTCGACCGTTGCCCAAATGCTCGAAGTGGCGAAGGCGACGCCGGGCGGGCTGACCTTCGCGTCTTCGGGAATCGGCACGCCCAGCCATTTCGCCACCGAGCTGCTGAAGCAGAAGACCGGCGCGAACTTCACCCATATCCCCTACAAGGGCGCCGGCCCCGCGCTCAATGACATCCTGGGCGGGCATGTGGACCTGTTCTTCTCGGGCCTTCCGGCGGCGCTCCAGAGCGTGCGGGCAAACCGCATGAAGCTGATGGCGGTCTCCTCCGTCAAGCGCAGTGCCGCCGCTCCCGACGTCCCGACCATCGCCGAGGCCGCCAATATTCCCGGCTTCGATATCACCCTGTGGGTCGGCTTCTTCGCGCCCAAGGCCACCCCGACGGAGGTGATCACCCTGCTCAACAAGGAGATCAACGAAATCCTCTCCTCCACGGAGGTGAAGGAGCGCTTCCTCGCCGAGGGCGCTGATATTTCCGTCCTGTCGGTGGAGGAGACGAGCGCCTTCACCAAGGCCGAGAGCGCCAAGTACAAGGCGCTGATCGATCAGATCGGCGTCAAGCTGGAGTGATCGGGTATATCTTTCAGTGCTTTAGGCCCCGGTCGGCGTCCCGCCACCGGGGCCTTTTCGTTTCTGCCTCCTCCCTCGCCGGAGCGGCGCGCGGCGGTCTGCCCGGCTTCCGCCACGCCGAAGATGAATGCCTCCTGTCCGGATTATTAAGAGTTGGCCATGTTGCTTCGCAGGCCAAAGTTCACGCTTGACCCAATTTAGAACAGGACTAAGTTCCCGCCATCGAACGACGAGCACACGTCGAACAAAATCTCCGCAACGAACCGATGCGGATTGTTGAATTCTCATCCGGGTCTTAATAATCTGAGTTGAATGCGAGCGCTCGCAGTCCTCGCCGGATGAAATAGAGGGCCATAGCTACATGGTCCGGTATGGAGGCTTAAAATGGTTAGCGCGAAGCTTGAAGCCAAACTCAACGAACTCCTGAACGGTGAGATGGAGGCTCATCACATCTATCTGCAGTGCGCCGCCTGGGCGTCAGAGCAGAAGTTCGAGGGTGCCAAGGCTTTCCTTCTGGTGCACGCTGCCGAAGAGCGGACCCATATGATGAAGTTCTTCACCTTCCTCGATGACCTCGGCGCCCCCATTTCCTTCAAGGCGCTGCCGAAGCCGGTGGTCGATGCCAAGACGATCCGCGAACTTTTCCTGCGTGTGCAGGAAGAGGAGCGGAAGGTGTCGAGCCACATCTTCGAGGCCATCGACATGGCCCGCGCCGAGCACAGCTACGAGGCCGACCAGTTCCTGCAGTGGTTCGCGGCCGAGCAGCACGAGGAAGAGAAGCTGTGCCGGACCATTCTCGACAAGATCGACCTGATCGGCGAGGGCCCGAACTCGAACTACTTCGTCGATCTCGAATTCGGCAAGCTGGCCAAGGCCGGCTGATAAACGACAGGCTGATAAAAGACCGGCCGATGCAAGGCTGGCTAAAGCCAAGTTGATTAATGTCATGAAGGCCCGTCTCTCCACGAATGAGAGGCGGGCCTTATTCATTGGAGCATGTGCCTGAACGCTGACCCTTCACCGTTCCGTCGCGCTTTTCGTCTCGCATCTGGCGGAATGATATCTGGGAAAGTTTTTAAAGTTTCACTAAATAACAGGCAGAATAGAATTCGCTTAGATGGCGGTTTGTATTTAAATCGTTAAATTTAGAATTTCTCTAGATATTTTCTATATATAAAAAGATCACATCTCCTCAATCTCTCTTGCCGCGCGAATTTACACGCTGCATTCTAAGTAGATTGAATTTTGGGGTTGTGGAATGTCGAACACTGCAAATGGCGCAAGTCCGGGGGCGCCGAAGCGCTCTGCTCTTCTCGTATACCTTGCCATCATGGGCCCCGGGCTGGTGGTGATGCTGGCCGACACGGATGCGGGCAGCCTTATCACCGCCGCGCAAAGCGGCGCGCAGTGGGGCTATTCGCTGCTATCGGCCCAGATCATACTGATCCCCATCGTCTTCATGGTGCAGGAACTCACCATCCGCCTGGGCGTCGTGACCGGGCAGGGTCATGGCGAACTGATCGAGTCCCATTTCGGCCGGGGCTGGGCGTGGCTTTCGGTCTCGACCCTTATCGTGGCCTGTGCCGGCGCCATCGTCAGCGAGATGAGCGGCATTGCCGGCGTGGGGCTGATGTGGGGCGTCCCCATGTGGGCCTCCACGGGCGCCGTGACCGTCTTTCTCGTTGGGATGGTCGCCACCGGCTCCTACTTGCGGGTGGAGCGGATCGCCATCGGCATCGGCCTGTTCGAACTGGTGTTCCTCATCACCATGGTGATGTCCAACCCCGATCCGAGGCAAATGGCCGAGGGGCTGGCCACCTTCCCCATCTCGAATCCCAGCTACATGCTTCTGGTGGCGGCCAATATCGGCGCCGTCGTCATGCCGTGGATGATCTTCTATCAGCAGTCCGCCACGGTCGATAAGGGCCTGACGGTGGAGCATATCAAGCAATCCCGATGGGACACGGCCATCGGTTCCGTGGTCACCCAGTTGGTCATGATCGCCATGCTGGTGACCACCGCGGCGACGCTGTGGGCCAACCAGGAAGGCGGCGTGGATCTCAACACGGTGGAGCAGATCAGCGACGCCATCACCCCGCATCTGGGCTATGACGCGGGCCGGATCCTGTTCTCGCTCGGCATGGTGGGCGCCTCGCTGGTGGCCGCCATCGTCGTCAGCCTGACGGCGGCGTGGGGCCTGGGTGAAGTGACCGGCTATCGCCGCAGCCTGGGCGATGGCGTGAAGTCGGCGCCCTGGTTCTATGTGGTCTACATCCTGGTGCTCGCGGTGGGCGTCGGCATCGTCCTGTCGGGCGTCAACCTCATCGACGTGAACATCGCGGTGCAGGTGCTGAACGCCCTGCTGCTGCCGGTGGTGCTGGGCTTCCTCGTGATGCTGTCCATCAAGGCCCTGCCTGAGCAGCACCGCCTGAAGGGTCGCTACATGTGGACCGTCATCATCGTCTCCACCATCATGTGCGCCTTGGGTGTCTATTCAGGCATCATGGGCATCTTCCAGTCCTGAGATGCCTGCGGGCCGGTCATCCGACAGGGGTGACCGGCCCGCCGGCCGAAATGTCCGTGCTCCCGGCGCACGCCCCGGCTATTCTGCACCTGCAGAAGTCTCCGAGAGGGTGGAATGGCACGGCCCGCCGATCTGAAAGTGATTGTCCTCGACCATCTGAATATGGCCGTTCCGGACGGATATGCCGGATATGGCTTCTATCTGGTGGATGACGAGATGCGGATCCACGCGGGCCCCTTTCGCACCCGGGGCTTGGCCAGCGAATTTCTCGAAGACCTTTGGGACCTGCCCCGGACAGGATGAGTCCTCTTAAGATGCGGCAGGACGGTTCGTCGTAGCGACGGCTGAGGGCGGCTTCCTGCCGGCTAGTCCTGCGCGGCATCCAGCGTGAGCGGGCCCGTCACCTCCAGGCGAACCCGGCCCCGGCCGATGCGAACGATCTGGATGGGTGCCTGCTTCTCTTCGAGCCGGCGGCGCAGCAGCAGGAGCCGGGTTTCGAGATTGTCCTTGATCTCCGGCATCCGGCCGCCCAGGGCCAGCCGCATCTCCCGATTGGTGAAGGCGTCGCGCCCGTCCTTCAGGTGCCATTGGAGCAGCAGCCGAAGCAGGGCACCCGCAACGCCCTTCACGATATAGGTGCCATCCACGAACACGCTGTCATCGACCCGGTGATGGACGACCCGTATCTCCCGGCCGCCGATGGCGGACCGGGCGGGGGGCGCGGCCTGCGCCGGCTGGGCCGCCGCATGTTCGCTCAGCCGCAAGGCACTGGTCGCGTGGCCCGCCAGGATTTCCAGGACCGCCTCATCTTCCTCCCGGAAGGCGAGCCGTTCCGTGCATTCAATGAAGAGCACCCCCGTCACGATGCCGCGCACGATCATGGGGACGGCGATCTGGCTCATGGCCATGGGCAATTCCGGAAAGGCGACGACGCGCGTGGCGTTTTCCGACGTCTCCGCCTCCAGGCCGATCGCTCCGCCAAAGCGGCGCACACGGCTCATGTCGTTCACCTTGATGGTCTGCCCGCTGGCTGCCGCGGCACCGATCAGCCCATCGTCGCCGGCAATTTCCGACCCCAGCCCCGAGCGCTCGTAGCCCATGCTGCCGGTGGTGACGAGGCTGCCGCGCGCGCCATCCCGGATCAGGACCAGCGCATTGCCGTATCCGAGCACGCCACGGACGCCGGAAAGCAGGCTGTCGATGATCCCGCCCGCCTCGCTCTGCCGCTCGATCGCTCGTATGGCCTCGGAAAGGGCCGGCAGGCTGACGGGATCGCGGCGGCGGGCCGATGCGGTTTCCACGGGGGAGGGCACGGGCTCGATCCGGTGCACGCGGAAAATGTCGGCGCTCCGCAGCCGCATGACCTCGGACATTCCCACCTGGGCGCTGCTCGCCTTCAGTTGAAGCGCGATCCTGTCGAACAGGGGGCCGGTGTCCACGGAGCGCACGAAGGCGACGTTGAGCAGGAACTGGTCACCCGTGAAGCCATCCACGACGATGAGCGTGACATGGCTGTTGGCGCGGATGTTTGCCGCCGTCTTGGCGAAGAACTGGTTGGACAGCGCCACATGGTCTTCGTCCACCCGCACCACATGGGAGAGATAGGAGATGTTCGGCATCCCATCGGCCGCGGCGGTGGCGATGATGGACGGGATGACGCCCTCGAAGCAGGCGGACAGGTTGGATAGCCGCAGGCTCATCGCGCTCTCGCACCGGCCAGCATGCCGGCGAGCGGCCCGGGCGTCTGGATATAGATCTCGCTCACGGTGATCCGGGTGACGCGCGCGTCGCGGGCGGTGAGCCACGGCCCGATGATCTGCCGGGGCACGCCGAGGGATTGAAGCTCGTTCGTCGCCGCGCTCATGAAGCGCTCCGCGCGATCAAGGTCGTGCGCCCCGGTGTCCAGCAGGCTGGCGGTGCCCTTGAGCTGGAAGCTCACATAGTCCGATGGGCTGACGAAGGTGGCGGCGACCCGCCCCGTCTGCCGGATGTCCGCTTCCAGGCGCGGCCATTGCCAGGCGGAGAAGATGACGTCGATGGTCTGCCTGTCGTCCAGCACATCCAGGCCCACGCCGCGCCCCGCCGACGGGCGTCCGTCCGCGTCGGACCCGGCGATGATGCACATCAGCGGCCGTTTGAAAAACGCAAGAAGCGTGTCGTCGAGCTGCACCGCAATCCCCGTCGCCCGCGCGAAGTCTGCTTAGTGAACTTTTAGGATATCGGGCGCGCCTTGCACATTCATTTAGGAACGCCCGCTTTTCCGCGTCGCTATAGAGACCTCGCTCCGGGCGGGCAGGATTGGCGGAAAATAAGGCTGAATATTAGCCCGTCTCAGCCGCGAAAGTCCGTCATCCGCAGCAGCATCGAGACTGCGATCGCGGTCCACCATAAGGAGCGAAGGATGACGGACGTACCCGGAAGCAATGAAGAGATGACCCTGACCGCCGATCAGATCGCGCTTTATCTCGCAAGGGTCGGCATGGAGCGACCCGCCGCATGCGACATCGGCAGCCTGACACGGCTTCACCGTGCTCACCTCATGAGCTTCACCTGGGAGGCGCTGGACGCCTTCATGGGCTGGCCGGCCTCCATCACCCCATCCTGCGTCTTCACCAAGATGGTGGAAGGCCGGCGCGGGGGATGGTGCTTCGAGATGAACGGCCTTTTCGGTGCCGCGCTCGCGGCTTTGGGCTTCCGGGTGACGCGCCTCTGCGGCGGGGTCAATCGCGAAAAGCTTGGCGATGTTGCCATCGGCAACCACCTGACGCTGCGCGTGGATCTCGACCGGCCCTATCTCGCCGAGGTCGGCGCGGCGGATGCGATCCTTGATCCCGTGCCGCTTGAGGTGGGGGCCATCAGCCAGCGCGGTTTCGACTTCTCAATCACGCCGGTGGGCGGCGGCTGGATGCGGTTCAACAACCATGCCCACGGTCTTGCGAAAAGCATCGACTTCCGGCCGGACCATAGCGACGAGGCAGCGATGGCGGCGGCGCATGGCTGGCTGATGCAGGATGCCGGCTCGCCCTTCACCCATGCGCTCGCTGTGCTGCGCCACACGGAGGAGGGCTATGTGGCCTTGCAGAATGACTGCCTGCGCCGCGTGACCGCGAACAGCATCACAGAGCAGCGCATCATGAGCGCCGATCATCTCGCCGATACGTTCGCGACTGTCTTTGAGATCGACGTTCCCCAGGTCGGACATGTCTGGGAGAAAGTCCGCAGCATTGGACGCCAGAAGGCCGCCTGAAACGGCGCGGGGCGCTAGAGTGCTCCGCTCAGGACGGGGACGTGGGTGTTCAGGAAACGCGGCACGTCTTCCGCCTGCATGGGCTTGGCGAAGCAATAGCCCTGGCCGAAATCACAGTCCACGGAGTTGAGATACTTGGCCTCGGCGGCCTTCTCTATGCCCTCGGCGGTGGTGGAGATGCCGAGGCTGCGGCTCAGCGCCAGGATGCCGGAGATCAGCTTCTTCGCGTTCGCGTCGGTGTTCATGGAGCGCACGAACGACTTGTCGATCTTCAGCTTGGTGACCGGGAACGTGCGCAGGTTCTGAAGGCTGGAATAGCCGGTGCCGAAATCATCCAGGGCAACGTCGATGCCCATGGCCCGGAAGCGCGTCAGGATCGCATTGGCGGTCTTGTCGTCGTCCACCAGTGCCGTCTCGGTGATCTCGATCTCCAGCCGTTGGGGCGGAAAGTTGTGGCTCTTCAGCGTCCGCAGGATCTGGTCGGGCAGCGCGGTGTCCTTGAGCTGCATGGCCGAAAGGTTCACGGCGATCTTCAGCCGCTCGGGCCATTGGGCGGCGTCCTGGCAGGCCCGCTTCAGGATCGATTGGGTGAGCGGGCCGATGAGGCCCGTATCCTCGGCGATGGAGATGAACACTTCCGGCGAGATGAAGCCCTGCATGGGGTGGTTCCAGCGGGCGAGCACCTCGAAGCCCACCACCGCCCCGTCCTTCAGCCGCACCAGGGGCTGATAATGGGGGACGATGGCGTTGGAGGTAATGGCGCTCTGCAGGTCGCGCTGGAGCCGCCGGGACTGCTTCAGTTCCTGGTCCAGGGCCGGCTCGAAGAAACGGTAGGAGCCCGCATTGCGCTTGGCGCGGTAAAGCGCGGTTTCCGCCGAGCGCATCACCTCGCCCTCGTCAGTGCCGTTCTCGGGCGTCACCGCGATGCCCACGGTGGCGCCCAGCCGCACCTCCAGGCTTTCGAACTGGTAGTTCGCGGACAGGTGGGAGATGAGCTGCTGGGCCAGCTTGCCGAGCGGCTCAACCGAGCGCGGGCGCGGCATGAAGACGGCGAACTCCTCTCCGCTCACGCGCGCCGCGACGGCATCGGAGGGCAACAGGCGCTTCATGCGGTTGGCGATCTCCAGCAGCAGCTTGTCGCCCATCTGGAGACCGTGCAGGTCGGTGATGATCTTGAAGCGGTCGATGTCGATCAGCAGCAAAGCGTAGCCGGTGCTTCCCGCCGACACGGCGAGGCGCTTGCGCATATGCTCGCGCAGCATGCGGCGGCTCGGAAGGCCGGTGAGCGGGTCGTACCGGGCAAGCGCATCGGCCTCCTCGCGCGCCTTGATGACGTCGATCCGCGCGCGGTCGAGGCGGCGTATGAGGCGAAACAGCAGCAGCGCCGGCCCGATCTGGCTCAAGGCGGCGAACGCGACGGCGGTGATGATGAAGCGCCAGCGCGACGGCTCGCCGCCTCCCGCGTCCACGGGAATGCCGAACCGGGGGAGAATATGATCCTGGAGCGCGAACTCCCACCAGGTGGATGTGATGCCCATGATCGCCAGCATGGCCGCGAAGGACAGCAGCACGGAAACCGGCGTCACGAGAGGGCGCGCGCGGCTAGTACTCAAGGCGACCTCCCTCCTTCGAGTAGGCATTTCGGATCGGCATTGCGTTCATATCACCCTTTCCCGCAGGCCAGAGGGAGTGAACGCAAAGCCTGTTCCGCGCGACGGGTAAAACACTGTCCCGTCTTGTCAGCCTTCATTGAGCCAGGCGGGCTCATGGGACATTGATCCAGATGCGTATGGGTGTGCGATTGTCGGCGGCGATGGTCGTGAAGCATAGCACAAGCCAACGGCACCCATCTGCTTGATGGGGCTGGAAAAGCGTTCGATTTGGATCCTTTGGCCACACGACCGGGGGGAAAGGCGGGAGGTTGTGGACGGGGGAGGTACCAGCCCGCCGTCGACAGGGCTTTTCCGATGCCGAGGGCAGCATGGCGTGCAGGCCAACCGGCTGTCAGGAAAGCCGTTGGACGATGTGACGCGCGCGTGGACCGGAATGGGCTTGCCCGCGGGATCGTCGCTGACCGGGAGCGGGGGTCGAAGACACCGGGAAAAGACGCCGGCTGATCCTGTCGCGAACCGGCCTGCGACAGGGCGGCAGGCGCGCCGGTGGCGCGCCTGCTTAAGCCTGCTCAGGCGGCGGGGGCCGCGAGGGAGGCCATGTCGATGACGAAGCGATACCGCACGTCCGCCTTCTCAAGACGCGCGAATGCCGCGTTGATCTGGTCCATCCGGATCATCTCAACGTCGGGCAGGACACCGGTCTTGGCGCAGAAATCCAGCATTTCCTGCGTCTGCGCGATGCCGCCAATGGGCGAGCCCGCGATGCGGCGGCGACCGAGCAGCAGGGGCACGGTGCTGGGCTCCGTCAGCGGGCCGATCTGCCCGACGATGACCAGTGTCCCATCGATATCCAACAGGGGAAGATAGGGATTGATGTCGTGCTTCACCGGCACGGTGTCGATGATCAGGTCCATGCCCGATGCCGCCTGCGCCATGGCTTCCGGGTCGCTGGACACAAGCAGCCGGTCGGCACCCAGGGCCAATGCATCCGCTTCCTTGTCCTTGGTGCGGCTGATGGCGGTGACGTCGGCGCCCAGCGCCGCGGCCAGCTTCACTGCCATATGGCCGAGCCCGCCGAGCCCGATCACACCGACGCGGCTGCCGGGACCGACCCCCCAGGTGCGCAGCGGCGAATAGGTGGTGATGCCCGCGCACAGGAGGGGCGCCGCCTTCGACAGGTCCAGCCCTTCCGGCACCCGCAGCACGAACTCCTCGCGGGCCACGAGATGCTTGGAATAACCGCCATAGGTGGGAGAGGTGGGCTCGCAGGAGAAGCGGTCCGTGTCGCTATAGGTCTGGACGTTCCCCTTACGGCAGAGCTGCTCCAGCCCCTTCCGGCATTGATCGCAGTCCTGGCAGGAATCCACCATGCAGCCGACGGCCACGGCATCACCGACCGCGTGCTTCTTCACATCGCTGCCCACCGCGATGACCCGGCCGACGATCTCATGGCCGGGCACGAGGGGATATTGGCTCCAGCCCCAGTCATTGCGGGCCTGATGCAGGTCGGAATGGCAGACGCCGCTATAGAGCACCTCCATGGCCACGTCGTTTGGGCGCAAAGCGCGGCGCTCGAAGTCGAAGGGCGCGAGCGGGGAGGTTGCGGAGCCGGCCGCATAGCCGATGGTCTTCATCGCTTTTTCCTTTTGTCGGTCGCGAAGCCTGCCTGCCGGTGGCCACGGGGACCGGCGGCGCCTTACTGAAAAGGGAGCTTCCCAGTTCATGTCTATCAGCTTCGGTTTTGTGAATTAATCGTCGCAAACGGCATGAAGCTATGTCCCGAATTCATGAATTCGGGTCGCTCATGATGCCGGACCAAATCCCGCTGCGATCGCGGCGGTAACAGGGCAGCTCTGGAGACCTGCCTGACGGTCGCCGCCTTCTGTCCTGTCATGGCGGCCCGCGGGTTTGCCCGGCAGGGCAAGTCCTGAGATGGTGGGCGGGATTGCGGATGCCGGGCCGGCTTAGAGCCTGGCAATCCCTCGTGCCCGGAATAAACATGGGCCGAGCGGATATTAATATTGCAGGGCGGGGTGTGTGTTGTTTGTGACGTATAATTTCAAGGAACAGGTGTAATGGGGATATTTTTTATTGTCTCCAAGCGGCGTCCAGCGATTTTCTCTCCTGAAGGTTTCCGACGGGCGTGGGCGCTTCTGGGCGTTTATGCTCTCCTGGCGTCCCTGGCTTTCTGCGCGGGTGCTGCCGCCACTCCGCTGCTGCTATCGACGGGCGACGAAACCGCCGCCGCGTCCGGGCATCTCTCGGTGTTGCGCGATGACAGCGGAACCATGACGCTGGACGATGTGATGGCGCGGCGCGACGCCTTCACGCCCATTCCCGGCACCTTCAATGCGGGCCATTCGCTGAACGCGGCATGGTGGCTGCGCCTGAGCGTGGAGACGGGGGACGACAGCGGCGGCATGTGGCTGATGCAGATGTCCGCGCCCTATACGGACTATATCGACGTCTATGTCCCCACTGCCGCCCAGGATGGCAGCCCCCGCATGGCCCGGAAGAAAACCGGCAGCCTGATCCCCCTGTCCGAGCGCGAGTTCTTCTCCCACGTCTTCGTCGTGCGCATCGACCTGGAGAACCGCGACCGCAAGGACATCTATATCCGCATGGCAGGGTCTCGCTCCCTGTCCGCCGCGCCGGTCCTGTGGCGTGTCTCGCCGTTCCTCAGCCAGTTGACCTTCAACCTGTTCCTGGTGGCCTACATCGTGGGCGCGGCCAGCCTCACCGCGCTCGGGGCGGTGATCTTCGGGGTCTGGCTGCGCTCGCCGCCCTTCATCTGGTACGGAGCCTATCTCGGTTGTGCCGCCTTGGTGATCCTGGGCAATACGGGGTTCGCTACCCTGCTGCTTCACCCGCTCTCGCCGGCCATCGTGCTGCGCATGCAGGGCATATGGGGGTGCTGCGCCATCATGACGGCGGCCTTCGTGGTGCGCGCCATCTTCTGCGCCGAGGGGGAGCATCCCGTTCTCGGCCGGGTGGTCACGGCCACCGGGCTGTTGTCCGGCCTTTACGTGATCGCATCCGCCTTCGGCTATTACGGCTCCATCTCGCCCTATCTGCACATCAACCTGCTGATCCTTTGCGTCATGCTGCCCTGGCTGGCGGCCATGCGGGTGAGGCGGGGTGAGCCGGCGGCATGGTGGTATTTCTTCGGCTTCACCACCTATGCCCTGTCCGGCGTCTGGTTCACCCTCATGGTGCTGGGCGTGTTGCCCGCCAGCGGCATCGGCGTCAGCGGCTACCAGATCGCCAGCATCTTCAACATGGTGGCCATTCTGGTGGGCCTCGCCACTTCGGTGCGGGCGGGAGCCCGCGAGCGGCGCGACCTTCAGGCGGAAGTGCTGCGGGCGTCACAGCGCAAGGAGCGCGAGTTGGAGGAGGCGGTGGCCCAAAGGACGCTGGCGCTGGAAGGGGAGGTGGAGGCCCGCCGCTCGGCGGAGGGCGCGCTGCGCGTTGCGCTGCGCGAGCAACGCCACTTCCTGACCATGGTGAGCCATGAGTTCCGGACCCCTCTGGCGGCCATCCAGGTGGCCATCGCCATCGTGGAGCCGAAGGTGGCCGGGCTGGAGGAGATGGTCCGGCGCGAGGCGCGCAAGATCGCCCGCACGGCGGCGCGCATGTCGCACCTCATCAATGCCTTCCTCACCGAGGAGGTGCTGGACAAGAGGGTGATGCAGCTGCGCTGCGTGCCCACGGACATTTCCGCTTTGGTGGTGGAGGTGGTCCAGGACTGCGGCTTCCAGGGGGAGCGCGACATCCAGGTGTCCCCGGCTTCGGACGATCCAACCGACACCCTGCTGGACGTGGACGACACCCTGCTGCGCGCGGCGGTGGAGAACCTGCTGACCAATGCCGTGAAATACAGCGAGGGCGCGATCCACATGGGCGTGTCCGCAAGCTCCGGCGGCCTCTCCATCACGGTCGCCGATTGCGGCCCGGCGATCCCGGAGGCAGATCTGCCATTCGTTTTCGAAAGGTATTATCGTGGGGAAAGCGTGGGGTCGCAAACGGGTCTAGGCATCGGCCTCAGTATCGTCCAGAGGGTCGCCTCTGCCCATGGGGGAGAGGTGCGGGTTGAAAGCAAGGCCGGTGTAGGGAATACATTCACAATCTGGCTTCCCTACGCCGCCGGGGGTGAATTATATCCCTCGGGTGCAAACTGACGCCTCGGCGCTCGATGGATCATCGGATACCCGGCCATGTCGATTCGTGTTCTGCTGGTTGAAGACGACATCGATTTCCGCGTCGGGCTGGAGAGTTTCCTCACCAATTCCGGGCATGCGGTGCGCGCCGTTGCCAGCGTCCCGGAACTGGCCCGGGAACTGGAGGCACATCCTCCGCACATCGTTGTGCTGGATCTGAACCTGCCGGGGCCGGACGGATTTTCGGCGGCCTTCACCATGCGCGAGCGTGCCTCCATCGGCATCGTGGTGCTCACGGGCCGGACGGGACGCGAGGACCGCTTCCGGGGCTTGTCCATCGGCGTGGACCATTATCTGACCAAGCCGCTCGATCCGGCGGAGCTGGATCTCATCATCCGCAATCTCCACCGCCGCCTCCAGGGCGAGGGGACGGGCCCAGCCCGGCGGGATGGGTGGGCTCTCAATTCCGCCCAGTGGGCCCTGGTGAGCCCGGCGGGTGCGAGGCTCCGCCTCTCAAGCGCCGAGTACCTGCTCATTGCGCGCCTTGCCGCGCGGCCGGGCAAGCCGGTGCCGAGGTCCGAACTGCTGCATGACAACGAGCACCGGGATCCTGCCAATGGGGGGCGGAGCCTCGATGTCCTGGTCTTCCGCCTGCGCAAGCGAGTGGAGAGCGAGTGCGGCTGCAAGCTGCCGGTCTTTTCCGTGCGCGGCGTCGGCTATGTCTTCGACGAGGGCATCGAAATTCTCACGGACTGAGATCCGCGCGTCCGTGGAGCCGCGAATCGTGCGGAGCTGGGCGTGGCATGCATGCAGCGCGCGCTGCTTATAGATGCCGGCTTTTAGATACCGGCTTTCCTTGGCTACCGTTCCGTTCGCGAAAAACTCCGCCGCGCCTCTCATTTGAAGCGTTCGTGAATGCGTGTTGTCTTGATTCCGTTGCGTTATGTTGCCAGAAAAGTTTTAGGTAGAAACATTCATAAACAAAATTTGCCTCTGAAAGAATTGTAAGGAAGAATTCGGTGGAGAAATATACTCAAAAATACTTTTCTTTCACCGGGCGCGGAAATCGCTTTCTGAACGGGGTCTGCACGGCGGCGCTCCTGAGCGGGTCTGCCCTGCTGGCCAATGGAGCGCAGGCGGGCGAAAAGATCATCGATCAGGTCCATGCGGGCAAGGACGGAGAGGCTTGGCATTGGGTCACCAATGCGGATCGCTCACGCACCGCGGTCAACCCGACGCCCGGCGAGGATGCGCCGGGTGTCTCAGTCACCGACCAAGGCATGGCGACCACCTCCGCGACCTCCATGGCGGTGGATATCGGCGCACGGGGCGGGATCGGCGCCATGGGGGGCTCCTACCATTTCAGCATGGGCGGCCGGGAATATTACCTGCCGGGCCAGAAGGGCGGCAGCGCGGGCGATGTGGACGCCACCCTCGCGGGCACCGTCTCCGGCAAGGGCGCGCAGACCACCGGCACGGCGCTGTTGTCGATCTATTCCATCGGTGGTGACGGTCGCGTGGGCTATCTCGGCGAGATCGGCACGGGCGGCAGCGCGGGCAAGGTGACGCTGTCCGCCACGGGTGCGTACTCTACCGAGGGCGCGAATTTCTCCGCCATCTGGGCGCGCTCCACCGCCGGCCAGACCGGGCGGAACGAGAAATATCGCGATATGGGCGACTACCGGATGGGGACCGGCTCCTATCTCCAGACCGGCGTGGATGCGGCCTATGCACACCTCTTCCCCGGCGCCACTGCGGGCGAAGTGAGTGTTTCGATCCGGGGCGAGGACACCCGCGTTTCCACGGCCGGTGCCACCGCGCCTGCGGTCATCGTGGAATCCATCGGCGGCGCGGGCATCGACGGCGCCACCGTGCGGCGCATCCTGCCGGGTGCCGGTGCGGCGGGTCCGGTGTCCTTCTTCAATGAAGGCACGATCACCACGGACGGCGCGAATTCGGCGGGCGTGCTCCTCCAGTCCGTAGGCGGGCGCGGCGGCACGCAGCTGTTCGGCGCCAGCGACGACAGCGCCACGGTGGGCGCGACCGGCGGCGGGCGCGGCGGCAATGGCGGCAATGCGGGGTCGGTGGAGGCCGTGCAGAACGGCACCATCGTGACCCAGCAGGACTATTCCTTCGGCCTTGCCGCCTATTCCATCGGCGGTGCGGGCGGCGACGGCGCGCTCGGCTATCGGCGGGATGGCGGCAGCGGCGGCAATGCCGGGAATGGTGGCTCCGTCTTCGTCGATCACAACGGCAGCATCGAGACGCACGGAATCGGCTCCATCGGCCTTCTGGCGCAGAGCCTGGGCGGCGGCAGCGCCGTCAATGCCTTCCAGACCAGCGCCGTCAAGCCCGGTACGGCCGCGTCCGCCGGCAAGGGCGGCGGCAGTTCGGGCGTCATCTTCGCCGACAAGGGCGGCCGCGGCGGCGCGGGCGGCGACGGCAAGGCCGTGAGCATCAGCCAGTCCGGCGACATCGTCACCTACGGGGCCGGTGCCTTCGGCCTGCTCGCCCAGAGCGTGGGCGGTGGCGGCGGCAAGGGCGGCAATTCCAGCAATACGATCGGCTGGCAATTGGGCACGGCGGCGGGCGGCGATGGCGGCGGCGGCGGAAACGGCGGCGATGTCCTCGTGATCCTCAGTGCGGACGAAACGTCCGACACGCCCTCCATCACCACCTTCGGCAAGTCCGCCAGCGCCCTCATCGCCCAGAGCATCGGCGGCGGCGGCGGGGCGGGCGGCACGGCCAAGACCACCACGGGCGGCGGCCTCGCCATCGCCTTCGCCATCGGCGGGTCGGGCGGCGATGGCGGAAACGGCAGCGCGGTGCGGGTGGATAGCGCGGGCGCCATCGTCACCGAGGGCCGCTCGGCCATCGGCATCGAGGCCACCAGCATCGGCGGCGGCGGCGGCAAGGGCGGCGACGCTTCGGCCTATGCCATCGCCGCGACCCCGCCCAAGACCGTCCCGGCGGTGGCCGTGAGCTTTGCCGTGGGCGGCTCGGGCGGCAAGGGCGGGAGTGCTGACACGGTGAGCGTGACGAACAGCGGCAGCGTCGCCACCCATGGCGACCTGGCGCTGGGCATCCGGTCCATGAGCGTGGGCGGCGGCGGCGGAGACGGGGGCGTGGCCACCTCGGTGGCCGACATGCTGGGCGTCTACCAGAACGTTTCCATCACGGTGGCCTTGGGGGGCACGGGCGAGGCGGGCGGCGATGGCGGGACCGCCAGCGCCATCAATAGCGGCCAGATCTACACCACCGGCCAGTTCGCCACCGCGCTCCAGGCCGTGAGCCTGGGCGGGGGCGGCGGCGAGGGGGGAATGGCGTCCGCCACCACCTCCAAAGGGGTCTCGGTGGATAAGTCGTTCTCCTATCTGAACAGCGTGCTGCCCACCGCGGAAATCTATTCGGTCAAGGCGACCATCGGCGGCAGCAGCAAGGGCGGGGGCAGCGGCGCGGCCGTTGAACTCACCAATTCGGGTGTCATCCAGACCACCGGCACCGGATCGCGCGGCATCCTGGCCCAGTCCATCGGCGGGGGCGGCGGCAATGCGGGCGGCTATCTGGGCGGCTCCAGCGGCGATCTCAACGTCCAGGTGTCCCTGGGCGGTTCCGGCGGCGCGGGCGGTGCGGGCAGCACGGTGAATGTCCGCAACGAAAGCCGCGGCGTGATCGTCACCCAGGGCGACGGCTCGGTCGCCATCCATGCCCAGAGCATCGGCGGCGGCGGCGGCACGGGCGGCTCGGCCAGCAGCACCAAGGGGGCGAAGGCGACCGTCGCGCCCACAGTCAGCGACTACATCTTCAAGGCGACCGACGCGATCTTCACGGCCAACAAGGTCCTGGCGGGGCAGTTCGCCAACGAGGTGGACCTCTTCAAGAAGGAGGGCAACACCCAGAAGGGCGTCGGCTATGCCAAGCACGCCTTGAAGGGCCTCAAGGCGGCCATCGAGACCGGGACCAAGAGCGGCTCCGGCACCGCTGCGGCCATCGCCGAGGCCTATCTCCAGGGAACCGCCGTCGGGGGGCTCAGCTACGTCACCAGCGAGTTCAATTCCAGGATCAAGGCGCTTCTGAAGGACAGCTTCAACGTCAAGCCGGGCTCGGTTCCTGCCTCGGCGACGGTGGACGTGAAGATCGGCGGCAGCGGCGGGAGCGGCGGCTCCGGCAACACCGTCACGGTGTTCAATGCGGGCACCCTGCTGACCTATGGAAACGTGGCGCACGGCGTGCTCGCCCAGTCCATCGGCGGGGGTGGGGGAACCGGCGGCGGGGCCGTGACCATCAGCCCGGACATACTGAACCTGAAGATGGACGTGGGTGCCAAGGGCGATGCCGGCGGAGGCAAGGGCGGCGATGCGTTCGCGGAAAATCGCGGCCGGGTGGAGACCTGGGGCGGCGCTGCGTTCGGCTTGTTCGCCCAGAGCGTGGGCGGCGGCGGCGGCGTCGGCATCGCGGCGGCCAATGCCTCGGCCGGAAACGTCTCGCTGACCACCGTGTTGGGCGGCACCCCCAGCCGTTCGGCCTCCGGCAGGTCTGTCGGGTACATCGTGCGGGCGGAGAATAGCGGCGAGCTGAACACCCATGGCAAGGATGCCCACGGCATGGTCGCCCAGAGCATCGGGCTCGGCGGCGGCGCCTATATCCTGAACCGCGAGAACCCCTATACGATCGATGCCATCGCCGCCACGCAGGACGACAAGGATGCCCTGCTCGATCTCACCTACCTGCTCGAGCAACTCGGCATTTCCAACCTGCTGACGGCGGGGACCAAGAATCCCGACACGGTGCCCGTCGTGTCCGTGACGGCCAGCCTCGGCGCGGTGGGCAAGGCGGAGAATACCGTTGTCGGCGACGGCGGCTCGGTCACTCTAAAGAATTCGGGCTCCGTCTCTACGGAGGGTGCCGGCGCCGTGGGCATCCTCGCCCAGAGCATCGGCGGCGGTGGCGGCCTCGGCGCCATCGCCAATACCGGGACAACCACCAACACCATGCTGAAGCTCGGTGGGAACGGCAGCGTGCAGGGCAGCGGGGGGACGGTGAGTGTCGCGCTCGCCGAAAATGCCTCCGTCACCACCCTTGGTGCGGGTGCTGCGGGCGTGATCATCCAGTCCATCGGCGGCGGCGGCGGGTTCGGCGGCAGCAATCCCGACGGGGTCATCACCTCCCGGCTGGGGGGCACGCTGACGCGCCCGACGGTCAGTAACGGCACCACCACCGTGGTGCGCGAAGAATTGCGCGGCAATGGCGGGAGAAGCGAGGTGCATTTCGGCCGGAATGCCAGCGTCACCACGTACGGCGCGGGCGCGGTCGGCGTGCTCGTGCAGTCCATCGGCGGCGGCGGCGGGTTCAGCGGCTATGGCGGCACGGGAAGCTCCACCATTCTCGGCGGCGCCATGGGCTATTACGGCAATGGCGGGCCAAGCCTGAATGTGAGCGGGAATGGCGGCGCCATCAACGTGAACTTCCAGCATGACGCGAAGATCCAGACGGCCGGCACCGATGCCCCCGCGCTCCTGCTGCAATCCATCGGCGGTGGCGGCGGTCTCGGCTCTGGAAAGTTGCATGTCTATGGCGTGAACGACGAGACCTCTTCGATGCGCAACACCTACCGGAATGTGGCCGCCAGCCTCGGGACGGGCGGCGACATCACGGTGAAGACGAGGGATTTCGGGCACCTGTCGATCCAGACCACCGGCGCACGCTCCCACGGTATCGTGGCGCAGAGCCTGTCGGGTGGCGGCGGCTATTCTCTGGGCGCCTCCATCCCGCTCGCCAAGGGGCCGGATTCCTCCACTTACCGGCCTTCGAGCTGGGGGACGCGGGCCTATGAGAGCGTGACGCCCAGCGGCACGATCCTCATCGAGATCGAGGGCCGGATCGTTGCCACCGGCGCGGATTCCTACGGCATCTTCGTCCAGAATGGGCGGCAGAACACGGACGGGTCCATCCTGTCCCTGTTCCACCTGCCCAGTTCCAGTGCCTATGTTCCCGGCCTGACGGATCCCTACAATTCGCCCTCCCGTGTGGCGACGCCGTGGAGCGGGAAGACCTATGTCACCCATAGCGGGGTGTTGTGGGGCGGCTCGGGAGAGGGCGCGGCGGTGCGCATCGACGGCGGCGACAGCAATATCCACTTCCTGCGCGGTGCCGTGGTGGGCGCTGAATCCGGCAAGGCGGTGGTGACCGCGTTCGGCAATGACCGGCTCGTCAATGACGGCCTGCTGGTGGGCGACATCAATCTGGGCGGCGCGCAGTCCAAGAACGAGTTCACCAACGAGGAAACCGGCATCTATCAGAGCAAGGCCGGGACGGGTACGCTCACGCTGTTCGCGAAGGGCACCAGCAGCGCCTACGGGCCCATGCGGAACATCGTCCAGGAGACGAGCGTGTTCACCAATAAGGGCACGCTTTCCATCGGTGGGATCGACACACTTGGCACGCTCCAGGTCAAGGGCGGCGAGACGCGGCTTGGCGGGACCATGGTGGTGGACATTCAGGATATCGGGCAACGGGGCGTGCAGAAGGCCGACCTGCTGCGGTCGGACGGCACCGTGCGCATCGACGGCGTCACCTACAGGCCCAATGCCACGGCGATCACCAACAATGGCTATGTGATCATCGCCGCGCCGAACGTCGTCGTGGATCGTGCCGCGACGGTGGCCTATAACCCGGCGAGCCCCATCCGGTGGCTGATCAGCGACTGGTCCGTGGGCGTCGCGATCCAGCCGGTGGCCGATTTCGGGCGCGGCGCGGCCGGCCTGAACCTCTCGACCACCGATCGCTCGCTCATCACCTCCCTGCAGAAGGCCTGGGACACGCGGGTGGACGACCCCGTGGTCGCCGCGCTGTTCGGTTCGTTCGCGGGCATCTCGTCCCAGCAGGACTATCAGGCGGCCCTGGGCTCGCTGTCGGCGGAGGGCCAGCAGCAGCCGGCGGTCCTGCAGACCGTGGGTGCGCGCGGGTCGCTCTCTGCGGCGCAGAGCTGCCCCATCTTCATCGATGAAGGGGTGACGCTGGGCGAAACCGAGTGCATCTGGAGCCGCATCACGGGCTCGCGCACGACCCAGACGGAATCCAGCACGAGCATGGGCTTCTCCCAGGACGGCGTCAGCTATCGCATGGGCGGCCAGTGGGAAGTGGCGCCGGATTGGTTCCTCGGGGCCACCGCCGGCTATGGCATGACCTGGGGCCAGAGCAGCGACGGGTTCACGCGCTCCAACGGCAATGCCGGGGACGTCTCCGTCGCGGTGAAGCATCAGGCCGGGCCGTGGTACTTCTCGGTCGCGGCGCATGCCGGATATGGGCGGTATGAGTTGAACCGCGTGTTCGACATCGGCGCGGACACCTGGATCGCGCAGACCGATTCCGACGTGTGGACCGGGGCCGTGCGCGGGCGCGTGGCCTATGAGTTCGGGTTCGGCACCTGGTATCTGCGGCCCTATCTGGACCTGGACGCCATCTACACCCACGTTCCGGGCTATGCCCTCTCGGGCGAGGGAGCGACGCTCAGCGCGGCGAGCGTGAGCGACTGGACCTTCGCGGTCTCGCCCATGCTGGAGATCGGCACCCGCGTGGATCTGGGCACCACCGGCTGGCTGCGCCCCTTCGCCAGCATCGGCATGACCTATTATGCCGAGCGCGACATGACCCAGAGCGTCAGCTTCGGTGATGGCCAGGGCATGGAGCTGGACTTCGAGTCCGTCTCCACGGTGCCGGAATTCCTGCTCGACCTGGGTGCGGGCCTGCAATTCTTCGCCATGGACAAGTACGAACTGCGCGGCGAGTACAAGGCGCAGATCGGGGACAATTTCCTGAGCCAGGAAGGCAGCATCCGCATGTCCGTGCGGTTCTGAGGACGGGTCCATATGGACTGCCCCGGCGCCGTTGCGCGCCGGGGCAGTCCGCTCACGCGCTTTCCGGAGCGCCCGCGTCGGCCTCGGTGCCCAGCGCGCCGGCGAAGCTGGAGAAGAACTGGTCCGCCAGTTTCTTGGAGGTGGACTGGATGAGGCGGCTGCCGAGCGAGGCCAGCTTGCCGCCGATCTGGGCGTCGGCCACATAGGTGAGGACCGTTTCCTCCCCCTCGCTCGCCAGCGTCACCTTCGCGTCGCCCTTGGCGAAGCCCGCCACGCCGCCATTGCCCTGGCCGACGATGCGCAGTCCCTCGGGGGGCACGATGTCCTGAAGCTCGACGGTGCCCGCGAAGGTGGCCGAGACCGGCCCCACCTTCAGTTGCACCTTCGCGGTGAAGGTGTTCTCACCCGTCCGCTCCAGCTCCTTGCAGCCGGGAATGCAGTGGCGGAGCATCTCGGGGTCGAGAAGGGCCGCCCACACGGCCTCGCGGGGGGCGCTGATGCGATATTCGCCGGAAATGTCCATGGGGTCTCCGATAGGTCACACCGCGCAGTAGCGGTCCTGGATGTCCTTGTCCGCGAGCAGCGCCGCGGCCGAGCTTTCGTGCACGATCTCGCCCTGGTCGATGATGATGGCCCGGCTCGCGAGCTTCAGCGCCCATTCCACATTCTGCTCCACCAGAAGCAGCGTGGTGCCCTGGTCGCGCAGGCGGCGGAACAGCACGCCCATCTCCTCCACCAATACCGGCATGATGCCTTCGGACGGTTCGTCCAGCAGGATCATCTTCGGCTTCGAGATCATGGCGCGGGCGATGGCCAGCATCTGCTGCTCGCCGCCCGACATGGTGGTGCCCTGCTGGTTGAGGCGCTCCTTGAGGCGCGGGAAGCTCTCCGCGATCTCGTCGATGGCCGCGCGCTCGTCGGTGCGTCCGGCGGCCACGAGGCCGAGCTGGAGATTCTCTCGCACGGTGAGGCTCGGCACGATGCGCCGTTCCTCCGGCACATAGCCGAGGCCCATGCGGAAGCGCTCATGGGAGCCCTTGCTCAGAATCTCCTGCCCGTCGAAGCGCACATTGCCTGTGGCGCGGGGCATGAGGCCCATGACCGAGCGCAGCGTCGAGGTCTTGCCCGCGCCGTTGCGCCCCACGAGGGCGACGATCTCGCCCGCCTCCACCTCGAAATGCACGCCGTGCAGGATATGGCTCGCGCCGTACCAGGCATTGAGGCCGGAAATCTCAAGCATAGCCATCGTTCTGTCCCAGATAGACGCGCCGAACTTCGGGGTCGGTCTGCACCGCCTGCGGCGTGCCGTCGGCGATCAGGCGTCCGTGATGGAGCACCAGAATGCGGTCGGACAGGCCGAGGATCATCTTCATCTTGTGCTCGACCAGCAGGATGGTGCGCTCCGTGGCGAGCCGCTCCAGCAGCGCCACCATCTCCTTGGTCTCTTCCGGCCCCATGCCCGCCGTGGGTTCGTCCAGCAGCAGAAGCTCGGGATCGGCCACCAGCGCGATGGCGATCTCCAGCGCCCGCTGCTCGCCATGGGCAAGGTCGGAGGCGACGCGCTCGCGCTTGGCATGGAGGCCCACATGGGCGAGCGCGGCGTCCGCCTTTTCCACCAGTTCCGGATAGGCGGAGCGGTTCATCACCAGATTGTAGCGGGTGCGCAGCGCCTGGGCGGCGACGCGCACATTCTCCTGCACCGACAGCTTCGGGAACAGGTTGGTGATCTGGTAGGAGCGGGCGATGCCCAGATGGGCGAAGCGGTGCTGCTTGGTGCCCGCCAGTTCCTGCCCCTTGAAGCGGATGGACCCGGTGGAGGGGGGGAGCACGCCGGAGAGCACGTTGAAGAAGGTGCTCTTGCCCGCGCCGTTGGGGCCGATGACGGCCGTCACCTTGTTGCGCTCGAAGGACGCGCTCACCTCCGCCAGGGCGACGAAGCCGCCGAAGGTGCGCCCGACATTTTCAACCTGCATGAGTGCGGTTGTTTGCGTTGTCATGGGCGGTTCCTCCAAGCAATGAGCGTGCCCCAGATGCCCTTGGGCAGGAACAGCACGAACAGGATGAAGACGACGCCCACGATGAGCTGCCAGTGGGAGGTCCAGAGCGAAGCCACGTCCTCGATGAGCAGGAAGACAAGGGCGCCCACGAACGGCCCGAAGAAGCTGCCCGCGCCGCCCAGCATGGTCATCATCACCACGATGGAGGAGGTGTGGTAGTGCAGCGCGTCCAGCGGCACGATGGACAGGTGGATGGCCGACATCGTGCCCGCCACGCCGCACAGGGCGCCGGAGAGGATGAAGGACAGGAGCTTGGTGCGCTCCACGTCATAGCCGCAGGCCCGCGCCCGGGTCTCGTTCTCGCGCACCGCCTCGATGGCGGCGCCGAACGGCGAGTTCAGCACCCGCGAGACGAACCACAAGGCGAGCGCCGCGAACACCATGAGAAAATAGTATTTCTGCATGGGGTCCAGCAGGTTCACCGTGAAGCCCAGCACGTCGGCCTTGGCGACGGTGAAGCCGCGCAGGCCATTCTCGCCGCCGGTCCAGTTCGAGGCCTGGAGCGCCGTGTAGTAGACGAGCTGGGACAGGGCCAGCGTCACCATGCAGAAATAGATGCCGCGGGTGCGGATGGACAGCGCGCCGATGACCGCCGCGAGCACGCTCGACCCGGCCACTCCCACCAGCATGGCGGGGAACCAGCCGAGGCCGAAATGGGCGATGGCCATGCCGGTGATATAGGCCCCTCCGCCGAAGAAGGCGGCATGGCCGAAGGAGAGCAGCCCGGTATATCCGAACAGCAGATTATAGCCGACGGCGAACAGGCCGTAGATCAGCACGTTCACCGCGAGGGCCTGGGAGGGCAGCACCCAGGGCAGCACGCACAGCACCGCGATGGAGAGCGGCACGCGCCAGCGGCTGAGGAAGCCCGCCTCGCCCACCGCCTGCGGCGGGCGCAGGGCGGCGGGAGCGGCGTGGGAGGTGGAGGACATCTTGGTTTCTCCGCTCACGCGCCGACGCCGGGCCGGCCGAACAGCCCCTGCGGGCGGACGAGAAGAATGAGGGCCATGAGGCCGAACATGACGATGGTCGCCATTTCCGGGGCGAACAGGGCGGTCATGGAGACCGCGACGCCCACCAGGAGCCCGGCCACCACCGCGCCGAGGAGAGAGCCCATGCCGCCGATGACGGTGACGACGAACGCTTCCGCCAGAACCAGCGTGCCCATTTCCGGGCTCACATTGCGCATGGGCGCCGCAAGCACGCCGCCCAGCGCGGTGAGGCCGACGCCGAGGCCGAACACCAGCAGCCAGAGGCGGCTCACGTCCACGCCCAGCACCCGCATGATCAGCGGATCGCGCGCGCCGGCCCGCACCACGAGGCCGAACCGGGTCTTCTCCAGCGCCACCCAGAGCAGGACGAGGATCACCGCCACCACGCCCAGCACGAACAGCCGGTAGAGCGGGAAGTAGCCGATGCCGAGATCCACCACGCCCTGGAGGCTTTCAGGGGCGGAGAAGGGAATGCCGTCCGTGCCGAAGGTGATGCGCACCGCCTCCACCAGCACATAGCCGAGGCCGAAGGTGAGCAGCAGCGGATCGTCCGGCGTGCGCTTGTAGAGCGGGCGGATCAGCACCCGCTCCACCAGCATGCCGAAGGCGCCCACCGCGATGGGGGCGATGAGCAATGCCCACCAGAAACTCCCGGTGAGCGAGGCCACCCACAGCCCGGCATAGGCACCCACCATGAACAGCGCCCCATGGGCGAAGTTCACGATGCCGAGCATGCCGAAAATGATGGTCAGCCCCAGGGCGACCATGACGAGGATCGCCCCCAGCGCGAGGCCGGAGAAAAGCTGCATGAGAAAGAGTTCAAGGTCCATGGTCAGCTCTCCGGCTGTCTCCTCTGGAGGCTGATCAGTGAATCAGCCTCTCAATCACTGATGGAGAGCGGTCCGCGCGCCGCGAAGCAGAGCCTGCTTCGAGGCGTGCGGACCGCGCTCCGGGGAAGCGTCAGGTGGGAAAGCCCAGCTCGGCGCAGGAGCGCAGCATGTCTTCCGAGCCGGGATCGTTGGCGACGATCTCGAACAGGTCGTCCGCGCCCTTCATGTCGGCCTTGGCCTTGGAGCGCAGCACCAGCACCGACTGAACGGCCTGGTGGTCGCACTTGCGGAAATATTGCGGGCCCTTGGCCACGTCGTATTTCAGCTCCTGGAGGGCGGCGATCACCTTGTCGGTGTCGGTGCCCCCGGCCTTCTGCATGCCCAGCAGCAGGGCGGTGACGCCCGTGAAGCCGTAGGCGCCGTAATCGGTGGGAATGGCGCCGCCATACATCTTGCGGAAGGCGTCGTTGAACGCCTTTGCGGTGGGCACGCTGTTCTCCAGCTCCCAATAATAATTGGCGCCGCCCACCACGCCCTCGAACACGTCGGGCGCCACGGCGATGCGCTGGTTGTGGAGCAGCACCGGCACCACGATCTGCATCTGCTTCTTCAGGCCGAAATCGTTGGCCTGCTTGATGGCGTTGGCCTGGTCGCGGCCGAAATTGCAGATGGCCAGGATGTCCGGCTTCATGGAGCGGATGCGCGGCATGAGGGTGGAGTAGTCCGGGGCGCCGAACGGGTGGAGGATCTCGCCCACCACCTCGGCGCCGATGGCCGCCGCCGCGCGCTTGAAGCCGCGCAGCATCTCGTGGCCATAGGCATAGTCGGCCACCAGGAAGGCCACCTTCGAGCCCTTCTTGAAGGTCGCCTTGGCCACCGCCGCGGTGGTCATGTGCGGGTTCAGCGCCTCATGGAAGGTGTAGCGCGAGAAGTCCTTCACCTCGTTGATGGTGTCGGACTGGCTGATGGAGACATAGAGCATGTTGCGGGCGCGGGTGACTTCGTTCACCGCCAGCTGCACGGCGCTGGAGAGCGCGCCCACCACCGCATGCACCTTGTCCTTCTCGATGAGTTCGAGGGTGCGGGTCGCGGCCTCGCCGGCATTGAGCTTGTCGTCGCGCACCAGCAATTCCACCTGGCGCCCGGCAATGCCGCCCTTGTCGTTGATGAGCTTCACCGCCAGTTCGGCGCTGCGCACCTGGTCCTTCGCCTCGGCGCCGAACGGGCCGGTGAGGGGCGTGGGGAAGCCGATGCGCACGGTCTCGGCCTGGGCCCGTACGATGGCCGGCATGGCCAACACGCCGATGCCGGCGCCCATGCCTGCGAGAAGGGTGCGTCGCGAGACGCTGAAAGTCAGTCCGTCTTTCCTGTCCGTCATGGTTTCCTCCCGGCAGTGGTCTGCCTTTGCGTTTTTCGGTGTGGTCGTTTTCGGTCGGCGTCAGAAGCGCCCGAGCGCCTTCAGGATGCGCGCGGGGGTCATGGGAACCTGGGTGAGGCGCGCGCCGAGCGGGCCGAGCGCGTCATTCACCGCGTTGAGCGCGGCGGCGGATGCGGCGGCGGTGCCCGCCTCGCCGCAGCCCTTGGCACCAAGCTCGGTGTCGAGCGTCGGCGTCTCCACATGGTCGATGAGGATGTCAGGCATCTCGCACGACATGGGGACCAGATAGTCGGCCAGCGAGCCGTTGGTGAGCTGGCCGCCCTGGTCGTAGAGGCATTCCTCGAAGAAGGCCGCGCCCAGGCCCTGCACCACGCCGCCGCGCACCTGCTCTTCCACCAGCAGCGGGTTGATGATGCGGCCGCAATCCTCCACCACGAAGTGCTTGAGGATTTTGACCAGGCCCGTCTCCGCATCCACCTCCACATGGCAGCCGTGGATGCCGTTGGTGAAGGCGAAGGGATAGCCCTTCGGTGCGAAATGATGGGCCACCGTGAGCTGCGCTTCGGCGCCGTCCGGCAGGGTGTCGGAGCGGAAATAGGCGATGCGCGCCACCTCCGCGAGGCTCATGCGCACGGTGCCGTCCCGGTCCACCACTTCCGCGTTCACGAGGTCGAGGTCGGCGGGCTTGGCCTGCAGGATGCCGGCGGCGAGGCTCAGCACATTGGTCTTCAGCTTGCGCGCCGCCTGCAGCGCGGTTTCCCCGCCGATGCCCGCGCCCCGGCAGGCCCAGGTGGCGCCGCCATGGGGCGTCACGGCGGTGTCGCCGGTCATCACCCGGATGATGTCGCGCGGCACGCCCAGATGGTCCGCGATGACCTGGCCGACAATGGTCTCCGTGCCCTGGCCCTGCTCGGTCACGGAAATCTGGCAGCGCACCTCGCCGGAAGGCGTCACCGCCAGCACCGCGCCGTCCTGCGCGGAGATGCGCGCGCCGCCGATGCCGTAGAAAGCGGGCGTGGGATTGGTGATCTCCACGAAGGTGGCGATGCCGATGCCCCGCAGGATGCCCCGCGCGCGCAGCTCCGCCTGTTCGGTGCGCAGCCGCTCATAGTCCATGAGCGCGCGCAGCTTCGTGAGGCATGCCTCGTGGGAGAGCTTCTCGAACTTGTAGCCGCTCAGCGAGGCGCAGGGATAGGCCGTGTCCGGGATCACGTTCTTCGCCCGGATCTCCAGCGGGTCGAGGCCCGTGACGCGCGCCGCCTCGTCCACCAGATGCTCGGTGACGGCGCAGGCGATGGGATGGCCCACGGCCCGGTATTGGCTGGTCTGCACCTTGTTCTGGAACACCACCTTCAGCCCGGCGCGATAGCCCTCCAGCCGATAGGGTGCGCCGATGAGGCGGATGACCTGGTTGCCTTCCACCACGCTGGTGCGGGGATAGGTGGAGAAGGCGCCGATGCCGGTCTCGTCCTCCACGTCCATGGCGAGCAGCGTGCCGTCCGCCGCGACCGCAGCGCGGGCATGCACCCGGTGGTCGCGGGCATGGATGTCGGAGACGAACGCCTCCAGCCGGTCGGCCACGAATTTCACCGGGCGGCGGCACAGGATGGAGAGGCCCACCACCGCCATGTCCTCGTTATAGACGTGCAGCTTCACGCCGAACGAGCCGCCCACATCCGGCGCCACCACGCGCACGCGGGCTTCCGGGATGCCGTAATGGCGGGAATAGAGGTCCTGGAACTGGAACGGGGTCTGGGTGGCGTGATGCACGGTGAGGCGATGCTCGCTGGCATCGTAGTCCGCGATGATGGCGCGCGGCTCCAGGGGCACGCCGGTATGGCGGCCGAACAGGAAATCGGCCTCCACCACATGGGCGGCGCTCGCGAACACGGCGTCCACGCCGCCGGAATCCAGCGCCGAGCGGAAGCACAGATTGTCCGCGAAATCCTCCGTCACCTTGGGGGCATCGGGGGCAAGGGCGGTGTCGAGATCGGCGAGGACGGGCAGTTCCTCGTAATCGATCATCACCAGTTCGGCGGCGTCCTCCGCCTCGGCGCGGCTGTCGGCCACCACGGCCACCACGGCCTGTCCGCTCCACACCACCTTGTCTACGGGAAGGGGAAGCTGGGGGGCGGACTTCATGCCCTTGAAATGGTCGAGCGTGCCGGTCCAGGGCGTGCAGAGCTTCGCGATATCCTCACCCGTCGCCACGAGGCGCACGCCGGGCGCGGCGCGGGCGGCCTCCACATCGATGGCGCCGATGCGGGCATGGGCATGGGGCGAGCGCACGAACGCCGCGTGCAGCATGCGCGGCAAGGCGAGGTCGGTGACGTAATTGCCCTTGCCGGCCAAGAGGCGCTTGGCATTGGGACGGGACATGCCACGGCCCACATGGGCGGGGCGATCGAAGGCCGTGGAGCCGTGGACGGGCGCGTTCATGCGCAGCCCTCCCGCTCGCGCAGGGCGCGCTCGATGGCATCCACGATGGCTTCGTAGCCGGTACAGCGACAGTAATTGCCGGACAGGGCGTCGCGGATGTGCTCGCGGTCGGGCAGGCCGCCCTTTTCCAGGATGGCGTGGCCGGTCACCAGCATGCCGGGGGTACAGAAGCCGCATTGGAGCGCGTTGCGCTCATGGAAGGCGCGCTGCAGGTCTTCAATGGCGCCGCGCTCGGTGAGGCCTTCGACGGTCTCGATGGCGGCGCCGTCCGCCTGGATGGCGAAGACGAGGCAGGAATGCACGGGCTCGCCGTTCATGAGCACGAGGCAGGCGCCGCACGCGCCCATCTCGCAGCCCGTATGGGTGCCGGTGAGCTGGAGGTCGGTGCGCACGAAGTCCGCCAGCGTGGTGCGCGGGGCCACCATGCGGCTGACGGCGGTGCCGTTCACGGTGAGGGTGACGGGCAGGAAATCGCTCATGGGGGATGCGCTCATGGGGTTTCTCCCAGGCGCTGGAGCAGGCGGCCCAGAAGGACGCGGGCGAGGTGGCGGCGCATGGCGGCGGGGATGTGCTCGTCGTCCGGCGGATCAAGGTCGTCGTCGAGGGCGCGCTGGGCGTCCGCGATGGTCTTGGCATCCAGCAGGCGACCGGCGAGGGCGGCTTCCGCGCCCGGCGCGCGCACCGGGGTGGAGCCCACGGAGAACAGCGCGATCCGCGCGCTTTCCACCAGTGCGCCGTCCATGTGCGCCAGGATGCCCGCACCCACCATGGCATAGTCGCCGCGCCGCCGGGCCAGCTCGTCGAAGGCCCAGCGGTGATGGGGGCCGACGCTCGGTACATAAAGGGCGGTGAGGATGTCGCCCGGCTCCAGGGCGGTCTGGTAGAGGTCGATGAAATAGTCGTCGGCGGGCACGCGGCGGAAGCCGTCCTCGCCGAAAATCTCCATCTGCGCGCCCATGGCCAGCATCATGGCGGGGAATTCAGAGGCCGGGTCGGCAAGGGAGACGGAACCGCCCAGCGTGCCGCGATTGCGGATGGCGGGATGGGCCACGAAGGGCGCGGCGGCGTTCAGAAGCGGGGCATGGCGCGCGATGAGGGGATGGGTCAGCGCGTCCGCATGGCGGGTCAGCGCGCCGATGCGCAGGGTCTCGCCCTGCAGCTCCACGCCGCGCAGGTCCGCAATGCCCGACAGGTCCACCAGCACGGCCGGCGCCTGCAGGCGCATGGCCAGCGCCGGCACCAGGCTCTGGCCGCCGGAGATGTAGCTCGCGTCGCCATCCACCGCGAGGAAGGCCGCACGGGCCTCTTCCACGGTGCGCGGACGCTCATAGCTGAAAGCGCGGGCCTTGATGTGCCCCTCCCGATGTCTCTTCCCTGCGGCATTGTTTTGTGACCGCTTGGTTACAAAATGGGTGGAGAAGTTCCGAACTGTCAATAGGCTTGAGTGCGATCGCCCCACCTCGAAGCACTTCGGCGCTTCGAGGTGGGGCGTGAATCGCTCTCAATCAATCAGTTGGAGGCTGGTTCACCTCTCATCAGGTTGGTTCAACCTGAGAGGATCAGGCTCCTGGAGGGATTCCATGCTGCAAAGCAAATCCCCGCTTGGTCGCTCTTCGTGGTTGCGCTATCGCAGACGGACAGTTGAGACACCCGTGCGCGTCGAAGAGGTCGAGGTTTGGACGACACAACCGGTGCCCCCGCAGAGCGCCCCAGGCGCCGTCACATGCGCGCGGCGGATCGAGAGCAGGCCATCATCGAGGAAGCGGTGCGCTTCTTCGCCGAGCACGGTTTCGAGGGCCAGACCCGCGAGCTGGCCAAGCGCATGGGCATCAGCCATTCGGCCATCTACCGGCACATTCCCAGCAAGGAAGTGCTGATCGAGCGGGTCTATGAGCACGTCTATCTCAGCCGCTGGTCGCCCGGCTGGGGCGCGCTGGTCACCGACCGGACGCGCACGCTGGAAGCCCGCCTCACCCAGTTCTATCTCGAATATGTGGAGCGGGTGTTCGACTATAACTGGGTGCGCATCTTCGCTTTTTCGGGCCTGAAATCCTTCAACATCACAAGCCGTTACCTCGTCATCGTGCGCGATCAGATCATCCTGCCCGCCTGCGCGGAGCTGCGCCACGAGCTGAAGCTGCCGCCCCCTTCCGAAGTGCCGGTGAGCGAGCGGGAGGCCGAGCTGTTCTGGGGGCTGCACGGGCGCATCTTCTACCTCGCCATTCGCCGCTACGTGTACGGCACGCCCACCCCTGACGACCTCACGCCCATGGTGCGCGACGCGGTGCGCCAGTTCCGGCGCGGTGCCCCGGCGGTGCTGAAGGACATTCTGGCCGAGGGGTGAGGTCAGCCGGTGAAGTGCGCCCGGTTGGCGCGCACCTCACCCGCGATGAAGCGGTCGGTCTCCGCGATGCGCCGCAGGTCCCGCATGTCCGCATGCACCACCAGCCAGTAGGTGCGCTCGAACCGCATGTCGGGGAGGATGCGCACCAGATCGGGATGGGCTGCGGCGGCATAGTCGTGCAGGATGCCGATGCCCGCGCCCGCCTTCACCGCCTCCAACTGGCCCACCGCGCTCGCGCACTCGAACCTGTGCCCGGCCACGTCCGACAGCGCGTCCATGTAGTCGAGGCCGGAACTGTAGGCGAGATCCTGTACATAGGTGATGAGGGTGCGCCCCGAGAGGTCCGCCTGCGTGTGCACCGGGCCGGTGGCGTCCAGATAGGTGCGGGAGGCATAGACGCTGAGCGAATAGTCCGTGAGCTTGCGCCCGAACAGCCGTCCCTCGTGGGGGCGGTCCAGGATGATGGCGATGTCCGCCTCGCGCTTCGAGAGCGAGAAGGTGCGGGGCAGGGGCACGAGCTGGAGCACGAGGTCGGGGTGTTGCCCGGCGAAACGGGCGAGGCGCGGGGCGAGGAAATAGGTGCCGAAGGCGTCCGGCGCGCCGATCCGCACGGTGCCTTCCAGCCGCAGGTCCGTGCCGCCCAGCGCAGACTGGGCTTTGAGCATCTCGCTTTCCACCCGCTCGGCCACGGGCAGGAAGCGCTCGCCCACGGCGGTGAGGGTGCAGCCGGTGGGGCGGCGCTCGAACACCTTGGCGCCGAAGTCCGCTTCCAGCCGGTTCAGTCGCCGCGTGACGGTGGCGTGGTCCAGGTCAAGGCGCTGGGCGGCCTGGAGAATCTGCCCGGCGCGCGCGACGGCGAGGAAGATGCGGGCATGGTCCCAGTTCATGGCACGCCTTTTTCCGCGGAATGACTGCTCCTTGGTAGGCGTTGATCCGCGCTCTTTCCAGAGCTTTTGTGCCTGCCACCTCAGGGAGGATGTCATGCAGACCATCGGCCACTTCATTTCCGGCAAGCCCGTCAGCGCGCCCGGCGGCGCGTCCGCCGCCACCTTCAATCCGGCGACCGGCGAGCAGGCCGGCACCGTGCTCCTCGCCGACGCCGCTCTGGTGGACGTGGCGGTTTCCGCCGCTGCCGCGGCCCTTCCGGCCTGGGCCGCGCTGCCGGCGCCCGCCCGCGCCCGCGTCATGTTCCGGTTCAAGGACCTGCTCGAAAAGCACATGGACGAGCTGGCCGGCATCATCACCCGCGAGCACGGCAAGACCTTCGACGACGCCAAGGGCGAGCTGGTGCGCGGCATCGAGGTGGTGGAATTCGCCTGCGGCATCCCGCATCTGCTGAAGGGCGAGTTCTCCGACCAGGTGGGCCGGGGCATCGACACCTTCTCCATGCGCCACCCGGTGGGCGTGTGCGTGGGCATCACGCCCTTCAACTTCCCGGCCATGGTGCCGCTGTGGATGTTCCCGGTGGCGCTCGCCTGCGGCAACACCTTCGTGCTGAAGCCCTCCGAGAAGGATCCGTCCTGCGGCCTGCGCCTCGCCGAGCTGCTGGCGGAAGCCGGCCTGCCCGCGGGCGTGTTCAACGTGGTGAACGGCGCCAAGGAGGCGGTGGACGCCCTGCTGGCCCATCCCAAGGTGGCGGCCGTGAGCTTCGTGGGCTCCACGACGGTCGGCGAATATGTCTATCGCACCGCCAGCGCCAACGGTAAGCGCGCTCAGGCGCTCTGCGGGGCGAAGAACCATCTGGTGGTGATGCCCGACGCCGACCTCGACAAGACCGTGGATGCGCTGATGGGCGCGGGCTACGGCTCGGCGGGCGAGCGCTGCATGGCGGTGTCCGTGGCGGTGGCCGTGGGCGGCGTCGGCGACGCGCTCATGGAGAAGCTGGTCCCGCGCGTGCGCGCCCTCAAGGTGGGCCCGGGCATGGACAAGGACAGCGAGATGGGTCCGCTCGTCACCAAGGAGCACCTGGCCAAGGTGACCGGCTATGTGGCCGACGGCGTGGCCGAAGGCGCGGACCTGGTGGTGGACGGGCGCGGCCTGAAGCTCCAGGGCCATGAGGGCGGCTATTACATCGGCGGCTGCCTGTTCGACAACGTGACCCCGGACATGAAGATCTACAAGGAAGAGATCTTCGGCCCGGTCCTCGCGGTGGTGCGCACCGACACGTTCGACGAGGCTCTGAAGCTGGTCAACGACCACGAATACGGCAACGGCGCCGCCATCTTCACCAATGACGGCGGCGCGGCCCGCGCCTTCGACTATGGCGTGGTGGCCGGCATGGTGGGCATCAACGTGCCGATCCCGGTTCCGATCGCCTATCACTCCTTCGGCGGCTGGAAGCGGTCCATCTTCGGTGATCGCAACGTCTATGGCCTGGAAGGCGTCGGCTTCTACACCCGCGTGAAAACCACCACGGCGCGCTGGCCGTCCGGCGTGCGCACGGGCGCCGAGTTCGTGATGCCCGTCCTGCGCTGATCGCGCGGCGCTGAAATAAAAAAAAGCGAGCGCCGGAAAGTCTCCGGCGCTCGCTGCGTTTCAGGGCCCCATTCAGGGCAGGGGCATGGAATGGGCGATGCGCCTCAGGCGCCTTCGCCCTCCGGCGCGGGGGCGAGGAGGGCGGTGCTCTTTCCGCCCTTCTTGGCCACATACATGGTCTTGTCCGCGATGCGGACCAGCTCCGCCTTGTCGCTGGAATGGAACGGATAGACGGCGACGCCGATGCTTGCCCCCACGGTCACCGTGACCTTCCGGTCGTCCGACGACACCGTGTAGGGAATGCTCAGGGTCTGAACCAGATCCTCGGCCTTGTGCAGGGCGATATCGGGCGCCGGTATGGCGGTGATGAGCACCGCGAACTCGTCGCCGCTGAGGCGGGCGATCACGTCCTCCTGGCGCACCGTGGCGCGCAGGCGATGGGCGATCTCCACCAGCAGCATGTCGCCCACCGTGTGGCCGAACCCGTCATTCACCTGCTTGAACCCGTCAATGTCGATATAGAGCAGCGCGAACTGCCCGCCATGGCGGTCCGTGAAGGCGGCCTCGCGCCCGAGATGGTCGAGGAAGAGGATGCGGTTGCCGAGGCCGGTCAGCGCGTCGTGCGTCGCCATGTGGCGGATCTGCTTCTCGATCCGCCGCCGTTCCTCGATCTCGTTTTCCAGCTGGCGGTTGCGCTTCTCCAGCTCTTCCAGCGCGGCGGTGAGGCGCAGCTTGCTCACATGCAGGTCGAGGAAGACCGTGACCTTGGAGAGCAGCACCGCGTCATTGATGGGCTTGGCGATATAGTCCACCGCGCCGAACGTGTAGCCCTTCAGCCGGTCCAGGTCGTCCAGATAGGCCGCGGTCACGAAGATCACGGGGATGGAACAGGTCCTGGGATCATCGGCCAAGTGCTTCGCCACCTCGAACCCATCCATGTCGGGCATGTGGGCGTCGAGCAGGATGAGCGCGAAATCATGGTCGAGGCATAAGACGAGGGCATCGTTGCCCGAGCTTGCCACGTAAAGGTCCGCCTTCACATGAGCCAGCAGTCGCCGCATCGCCGCGAGGTTCGCGGAGATGTCGTCCACCACCAGGATCTTGGGGCGCGGGGAGGTATCAGCAATGGAGGATGTAGGTAAGTTCATGGCCGGACATAAGAATTGATATGGGCTGCAAGGATGGCCGTGGGCGCGCAGATGTCGGCCCCGGCCTGTTCAATAGCGGCGAGCGGCATCGTGGGAACGATGGCCTCGTTCGGGTCCTGCACCAGAGCGAGCCCGCCCAGGCGCCGGATGGTCCGTAATCCCTCGGCGCCGTCGGCATTGGCGCCGCTGAGGACCACTCCGACCAGCTCGTCCCGATAAACCTCCGCCGCGCTGACGAACAGCACATCGATGGACGGTCGGGAAAAGCGGATCCGTTCATCGACAGAATAGGCGAAACGGCGATCCGGTTCGATAAGAAGATGGTAGCCGCTTGGGGCAACATGTACGACGCCCGGTTCCACCGGCATGCGCTCTGCGGCGATACGGACCGGAAGCGTGCAGGTGCGGGCAAGTCCTTCGGTCAAAAGGTCACCCATATTCTCCCCCACATGGCTCACGATGATGAGCGGCGCGGCAAGGCCGGGCTTCAGCAGGGGGAGCAGGTCATGCAGGGCCTGGGGGCCGCCCGCGGAACTGCCGATCACAATGACTGTCATGGCGGTTCGACCGGGCTGCGGAGGCGGAAAACGGATGGCGCCCCTTCCACGGGGCGGAACAGCGATGCACCCGCGACGCGCAAATTCTCGCGGTCGCCGACGCAGAGGAAGCCGCCGCGCACCAGCGTATCCGCAAACAGATTCAGCACGCGGGCCTGCAGGCGGTCGTTGAAATAGATCATAACATTGCGGCACAGGATCAGATGCGCCTCGCAGAATACACCGTCAGTGACCAGATTGTGCTCCGCGAACGTGACATTGTCGATAAGGCCCCGGTCAAGTTTCGCCCGCTCGTAACGGGCGTGATAATGGGCCGAGAGGCTCTGGGTGCCGCCGCTCTCAAAATAACGCCGGCTGGCATCGCGCATGTCCGACAGGGGGAAGATGCCTTCCTGGGCGCTGGCGAGCGAGGTTTCGGAAATGTCGGTGGCGAAGATCCGGCTCTTTTCGTAGAGCCCGGCTTCCTTCAGCAGGATCGCCAGGGAATAGACCTCTTCCCCGCGTGCACAGCCCGCCTGCCAGATGGTGATGCGGGCATAGGAGGCCAGAACCGGGAACACATGGGCCTTCAGGGCCCGGAAGATGGCCGGATCGCGAAAGAAGTCGGAGGCGGGCACGGACAGGCCGCCGATCACCTCGCCGATGCGCTCGGGCGAATGGAGAACGAGGGCGGTCAGCGCGCTGATGGTGCCGGTGCCGAACTGCTGCGCCAGATTGCGCACGCGGCGTGTCAGCGAGGTCCGGCCATAGTCACGGAAGTCATAGCCGTAGCGCCGGAGCATGGCCTCGATGAAGAGGTCGACCTCGATGGCTTCCAGCGCCAGATGGTCGTCTTCCTCGGTCATCTGTTGGGCAGCCAGGCGCGGATCATGGACAGAAGGCGCGGCACGTCGATGGGCTTCGACATATAGTCGCTCGCCCCCGCCGCGAGGCATTTCTCGCGGTCATCCTTCATGGCCTTGGCGGTGAGCGCGATGATGGGCAGCTTGGCGAAGATGCCGCCGCGCTTGCGGATCTCGGTCATGGCCTCATAGCCGTCCATGACCGGCATCATGATGTCCATGAGCACGATCTCCAGCTCGGGATGGGCATCGAGCTGCGCCAGCGCCTTGGCGCCGTCCTGGGCCAGGGTCACCACCATGCCCTTGCCGCGCAGCACCTTGGCCAGGGCATAGATGTTGCGCATGTCGTCATCCACCAGCAGCACCTGGCGGCCTTCCATGTCCCCATCGGGATTGGCGGGCAGGGCCATGGGCTCGTGGCGGACGCTGTGCAGGAACAGGCTCACCTCGTCCAGAAGGCGCTCGGGCGAGAGCGCGCCCTTGATGACGATGCTGTCCGTATAGCCCCGCAGGCGCAGGCTTTCCTCATTGGTGAGGTCGCGGCCGGAATAGATGACCACGGGCACCTGCCGGGGGCGCTCCGCGAGGCGTTCCAGCACATCGAAGCCGGACATGCCGGGCAGGCCGAGGTCGAGCACGATGCAGTCCAGATCGGTGTCCTCGATGCGCTCCACCGCTTCCTCGCCGCTGGCGGCGAAGACCACCTGCGTGCCGTCGCGCGACAGCAGCTTCTGGACGGCGATGCGGGAGGTCTCGTCGTCATCCACCACGAGGACGCGGCGCTGCCGGTCGGCGGCGAAATGGGTGAGGGCGGCCAGGGCCTCGGAAAGCTGGTCGGAGCTGACGGGCTTGGTGAGGAAGCCGATGGCGCCCATCTGCCGTCCGCGCGGGGCCTCCTCCAGCGCGGAGACGATGTGCACGGGAATATGGCGCGTGGCCGGATCCTGCTTCAGGCGCTCGATGACCGTCCAGCCGTCCATCTCGGGCAGCATGATGTCGAGGAGGATGCCCGTGGGCTTGTAGGCGCGCGCGAGGTCGAGCCCGCTCTGGCCGTCTATGGCCGCCAGCACCTGATAGCCCTTGCGCCGCACGATATTGGTGAGCGTGCGGGCGAAGACGGGGTCATCCTCGATGACGAGGATGCGCGCAACGTCGTCTTCCAGCACGTCCCGGTCATCCGCCACGGCGCGGACGGTGCGGGGCAGGAGCGGCTTCGGCGCGGGCCCCGTGGACGGGGCGGAAGCAGGGTGGTCGAATGCGTGCGCGGCCATGCCCTCCACCGATCCCACGGGCAAGGTGAGGCGGAAGGTGGTGCCTTCGCCCTCGGTGCTCTGCACGGTGAGGGTGCCGCCCAGCAGGGTGGCGAGGCTGCGGGAAATGGCGAGCCCGAGCCCGGTTCCGCCGAACTGGCGCCGGGTGCTGGCATCCACCTGCTCGAACGCCTCGAAGACGGCGTCGAGCTTGCCCGCGGGAATGCCGATGCCGGTGTCTGTCACGTCGAGCGCCAGGCCCTTTCCGTCGTCGGCGGCGGAGAAGGTCACTTTCACGAAGCCCTGGGCGGTGAACTTGAAGGCATTGCCCAGCAGGTTGTTGGTGATCTGCTCCAGCTTGCCGTCGTCGGTGATGATGGTGTCGGGCGTCCCGTCGGTGGATTGGATGGAGAAGTCGATGCCCTTCTCCTGCGCCACATGGCGGAAGTTGCGCTCCATGCGCTGGGCGAAGGCGGAGATGCGCACGGGCTCGCGCGCCAAGTCCATCTTGCCCGCCTCCACCTTGGACAGGTCGAGGATCTCGTTGATGAGGCGTAGCAGGTTCGAGCCGCTGGAATGGATGATGGAGGCGGATTCCACCTGCTCCTCGTCCAGGTTGCCGGAGCGGTTCTCGGCAAGGTCCTGGGAGAGGATGAGCATGCTGTTGAGGGGGGTGCGCAACTCGTGGGACATGTTGGCCAGGAACTGGGACTTGTACTGGTTGGCCCGCTCCAGGTCCGCTGCCTTGGTCTCGGTTTCCCGCTGGAGGGCCTCCAGGCGGCTCTTCTGCTCGGTCACCGCATCCGAATGCTGCTTCAGATCCTCGTTGGACTTCTGCAACTCCTGGGCCTGGACACGCAATTCCTCCTCGGAGGCGATGAGGCGCTGGGACTGCTGCTGGAGCTGGTCGTTGGTGACGCGCAGCTCTTCCTGCTGGACGCGCAACTCCTCCTCGGCCGCCTGCAGCTCCCGGGCCTGGCGCTGGCTGCTGTCCAGCAGTTCCCGGGTGCGCAGGGCCCGCATGAGATTGTCCATGGACAGGCCGACGACGATGGAGGCTTCCTCCACGAGGCGCTGGCGCACCGCGTCGAACGCCTCGAAGCTCGCCAACTCCAGCACGCCCAGCAGGCGGTCCTTCACCAGGACGGGCACCACCAGGATCGCGCGCGGGCTGGCCTCGCCGGTGCCGGAATGGATGCGGACGAAATCCTCGGGCACCGGCGAGAGGAGGATCGGCTTGCGCTCCAGCGCGCACTGTCCCACCAGCCCCTCGCCGATGCGATAGTCGGTGGTGAGGTGGCGCCGCTCGCGATAGCCGTAGGTCCCCAGCAGGTTCAGCTCGCCCTTGGTCTCGTCATGGGAGAAGAACACGGCCACACCCGCCTTGAGGCGGGGCGACAATTCCTGGAGCAGCACATTGCCGAAGGTCCGCAGGTCATCCGCTTGCTGGACCTTTGCGGAGAGGGCGGCGACGCCCGTCTTCACCCAGTCGTCATTGTAGGTGGCGACCGACATGTCCTTGAACACGCCGAGCGCGCGGCTGATGGTGCCCACCTCATCGCTGCGGTTCTGGTAGGGGATCTCGATGGAATGGTCGTGCCCGGCCAGCCGCTCCATCAGTTCCGCCAGATGGCGCAGCGGGCGGGCGATGAAGGCGCTGGCCATGAAGAAGGCGGCGATGCCGGCGATGAACATCAGCACGAGCGCGATGACGTTGATGTAAGTGAGCTGGGTTTCGCGCTCCTGGAGTTCTTCCCGCGCCGTCTTGAGGCGGGCATCCGCCACCTTGATCACGGTGTCCAGCGAGGCGACGATCCTGCGGCTGCCTCCCTCCTGAGTCTCGGCCATCAGGAAGGCGGCCAGGGACAGGTCGCGCTCGCTGGGATTGGCCACGCCGGCGCGCAGCCGCTCCGCCAGTTGCAGCAGGGGCAGGGCGGCGCCGCGCGACCATTGCTCGTTCGCGGTGGAGGCGCGCTCCACGGGCTGGTACAGCGCCGGGTCGTTTTCCAGCATATGGCGAAGCTCGGCAAAGGCCGTGCCCACCTCCACATTCGCGGCATCGAAGGTCTTCTGCGAGGTTTCGGTGCCCTCGAACACGAGCCGCAGCAGGGCAACCTGCCGGCGTGAGATGGTGCGCGCCGTGATGTTGGTCTGGTTGATGGCCTGGGCGAGATATTCGCCTTGCCGCTGGGTTTCCATGGCGGTCTGCACCGCAAGGGTGCTGTAGCCGAGGACGACCAGCAGAAGCCCGATCAGAAAGGCGATGACGACGGCCAGCTTCCACTGCACAGGCAGGTTGGCCATCCAGAAGCCGCGCGATTGTGTCTTCTGCATTTCCCTCTCCGGCCTCTCGCAACCGTTGGACGCTGTCGTTTTCCGCACCCCCTGCCCATCTGCCGGGGTGCCGGGCGCAATGTGTAGAAAAAAGGTTCCGGCAACGCGCACCCCGTTGCCGTGGGGCGCACTATGCCTGGATTTCTTCGGTGTATCCAACGAACCATGTCGGTATGATTTAAATCCGCTTCCTGCGGCTTTCAGGCGAATATTTCCGTGTATTTAATCCAGGATTGCATGTGCGGACACGCCAATGCCGCCCCGCTCCCGGCCGCGTGGGCGGAAGGCTAGGGGGCTGCATGTCCGGGGTAATTCCGGCCCGGAGAAGATCGGCGGCGGGGCTTGCGTCAGCGTGCGGTACGGGCCGACGGTGCGTCGGCTTCAGCCGGGGAAAGAGCGCACATTGTAGCCGGGCGGCTGCGCGCGCTCATAGGCGGCTGCGGCGCGCACCACGTCCGCTTCGCTATAGGTGCGCCCGACGATCTGCAGGCCCACTGGCATGCCATCGGCGGCGATGCCCGCGCACACCGCGCCCGCCGGCTGGCCCGTGAGGTTGAAGGGATAGGTGTAGAAGACCCACGAGACGAGGTTGCGGTCGGGCAGGGAGGGGGGAATGTCCAGTCCCGCATCCAGTGAGGTCACGGGCAGGACCGGCGAGACCAGCAGGTCGTAGCGCTCGAAGAAGAGCCGCATCTTCTCGCGTAGGGCGTAGCGCTCGAACACGCTGGTGTAATAGGCCCGCATCTCCTGGGAGAGGGCGCCTTCCAGAACATCAGCCACGGCGGGATCCAGCAGGTCGCGCTGGGTCTCCACGAAGGACCGTAGGCGGATGCCGACGCCCGCATAGAATTCGGCGGTCCACAAATCGGCGGGGTCGGTGTCGAAGACGGTCTCCACCTCCTCCACATGGCAGCCGAGATCCTGGAGCGTGCGGGCCGCCCGGCGGGTGATCTCCACCACTTCCGGGTCGGGGCGGGCGTAGCCCAGCGTGGGGCTGTAGGCGACGCGAAGCCCCGCCACCGATGCCTTGGCCGCGCCCAGCACGTCCGGCACCGGCCCCGCGACGCCGAACGGGTCGCGCCGGTCATGGCCGGCAATGGCCGAGAACAGGAGGGCCGCATCCTCCATGGAACGTGCGATGGGCCCCACATGGGCAAGGGTCGGGGTGGCGGAGGCGGGCCAGACGGGGACGCGGCCGAAATGCCCCTTCAGCCCGGCAAGGCCGGTGAAGGCGCAGGGGATGCGGATGGAGCCGCCGCCGTCCGTTCCCAGCGCGAAAGGGGTGATGCCCGCCGCCACGGACGCCGCCGCCCCCGCGCTCGATCCGCCGGGGGTCTTTGCGAGGTTCCAGGGATGGCGGGTGATGCCCGTGAGGGGGCTGTCGCCCACCGGCTTGCAGCCGAATTCGCTGGTGGTGGTCTTGCCGATGAGAATGCCGCCCGCCGCCTTCGCGCGTTCCACGGCGGGGGCGTCGGCGGCGGCCACGTTCCCGGCCATGGTTTTCGAGCCGGAGGCATAGGGCTTGCCGCCCACCGCCATGAGGTCCTTGGCCGAGAAGGGCAGGCCGTGGATGAGGCCGAGGGGAGCGCCCTTCATCACCGCATCCTCCGCCACGCGGGCGGCAGCCATGGCTTCCTCGGGCACGAGGAAGAAGAAGGCGTTGAGGCTGTCCTGCGTCGCCTGCGCCTTGTCCAGCGCGCGGCGCGTGAGGTCCACCGGGGAGATCTCCCGCGCGGCGATGCGGCGGCGCAGCTCCATGGCGCTCATGGTGTCGAATTCGGCGGACATGGCAGCCTCTCCGGCGTGTTCGGATGGATCGGGTCTTAATCCGTCTTCCCGTCGGTGCCGGGGCCGGATGGCGGGACAGTCCGCCACCCGGCCCCGGATTGCGCCGCCGTCAGGGCATGAGGCGCAATCCGACGGAAGGAAGGTCCGCTCAGGACTCCAGCAGGGCGAAGGCGCGGACCGGGGAGCCGGAGCCGCCCTTGAACTTCAGCGGTGCGCCGAAGAACTGGAACTCGCCCTTGCCCACCAGCTCTTCCAGGTTCACCAGCCACTCCCAGTGGCTCATGCCGAGGTCACGGCACAGGCGGTGCTGGGCGAAGATGTTGTCCGTGGGCTTGTCGGTGGAGGGGCCTTCCACGCCATGCATCTTGGAGCCGCGCTCATGCAGCCACTTGGTGGCCTCGGCGGTGAGCAGCGGGTTCTTCCAGACGGAATCCAGGGACGGATAGTTGCGGTTGTGGAAGCCCGTGCACAGAAGCACGATGTGCCCGTCCACCTTCACGCCGGCCGCCTTCTCCGCCGCTTCCATGTCGGCCACGGTGATATCGCCGAGATCGGGGATGTGGCGCAGGTCGAAGCACACCGCCTTGCCCATGAACATCTCCAGCGGCATCTCGTCGATGGGCGCGCCATCGGGATTGACGTGGCGATAGGCGTCCACATGGGTGCCCACATGGTCGAGCATGGCGATGAAATTGGTCTGGAAGGTCATGGCGTCGCCGGGCACGCCGAGGTCGAACGACTTGGAGCTTTCGTGGCTGAGATGGGTGGTGATGACCGGCCGCTGAAACATCTTATGGGCCGGCATGTTGTCCTCGATGAGGAGGGAGAGGTCGATCACTTTCTTGGCCATGTCAGGCTCCTTTGGGCAGGCTTGGGGTGAAGAAGGCGAGGGGGGTCGTTCGCCCGGAAGGGACGTTCCGGCGGCAGGGCCGCCAGGGTTCGGGATCAAGGACCCGGCGGCTGGCCGCCGGGCGGATCGCGCTTTGAGCCGGATGTGTTGAGATGGAATCGCTCTGCGATCCCGTCTCAACACTGAATCCGCCTCATTTCAAAAAGTGAGAGAGCGATTCACCGTTCAGGTGGAAGCAGACTGCTTCCATCTGAACGGATCGCGCTCTAGGCGGCGCGCGGAGCCTTCTTGCCGAGGAAGGCGGCCATCACCTCCGGGTCGCGGGCCAATTCCGCGGCGGGGCCGGAGCGGGCGACGCGGCCATTGGCGATGACATAGGCCGCGTCGGCGATGGCGAGGGCATAGGAGGCGAGCTGCTCCACCAGCAGGATGGTGAGCCCGGCCTTGTTGAGGTCGGTGAGCACGCCCATGAGCTGGTCCACGATCTTCGGCGCGAGGCCCAGCGACAGCTCGTCGATGATGAGTAGCTCGGGATCGCCCATGAGGCCGCGTGCGATGGCGAGCATCTGCTGCTCGCCGCCGGACATGGAGCCCGCCTGCTGGGCGAGGCGTTCCTTCAGGCGCGGGAACAGGGTGAGGACCCGCTCCAGCGCCGCGCGCGCCTTCTCGCCCTTCAGGCCGCCATGGGCATAGGCGCCGAGGATCAGGTTGTCCTCGACGCTCTGGTCGGGGAAGAGGAGGCGGCCTTCGGGCACCATGACGAGGCCGCGCGCCACCTTCTTGTGGGCAGGCAGGCGCGTCGTGTCCTCGCCCTTGAAGGTGACGGTGCCGCCGGAGGGGCGCACGAGGCCGGAGGCGCCGCGCACCAAAGAGGACTTGCCCGCCCCGTTATTGCCGATCACCGCCACCAATTGCCCGCGCCGCACGGTGAGCGAGATGTCGCGCACCGCCACCGCCGCGCCGTAGCGCAGTTCCAGGCTCTTGATGTCCAGAAGGGTCTCGCTGATGGGTCCGCTCATGCCACCTTCTCCCCTTCCGCGCCGTGGAGCGAGGTGCCGAAATAGGCCTCGATCACCTTGGGGTCGTCCTGCACCACGCTGGGCGTGTCGCTGGCGATGACCTGCCCGTAGTCGAGGACGGTCACGGTGTCCGCCACCGCCATGATCAGGTCCACATGGTGCTCGATGAGCAGCACCGAGATGCCCAGCGACGCAATGCGCCGGATGACCGCCTCGAGGTCGTCGATCTCTTGGGTGGTGAGACCGGCAGCGGGCTCGTCCAGCAGCAGCAGGCGAGGCTTGGCGGCAAGCGCGCGGGCGATCTCCAGCCGCCGCTGGAGCCCGAAGGGCAGGAAGCGGGCAGCCTCGTTCGCGTAGTCTTCCAGCCCCACGAAGGCCAGCAGGCCGATGGCCACCCGGCGCGCCTCCGCCTCCTCGCGCCGCATGCGCGGGGTGCGCAGCACCGCATCCACCACCGAATAGGTGAGGCGGCGCTGATAGCCGGCGATGACATTCTCCAGCACGGTCATCTCGCCGAACAATTCCGTGTTCTGGAAGGTGCGGGAGAGGCCGACGCGGGCGATCTGGTGGGACTTCAGGCCGGTGAGCGTCACCCCGTCCAGTTCACAATCGCCCTCCGCCGGACGGTAGAAGCCGGAGATGGTGTTGACGAAGGTGGACTTGCCGGCACCGTTCGGGCCGATGAGCGCATGCACCTCGCCGCCCTTCACCCGCACGGAGGCGTTGGACAGCGCGGTGAGGCCGCCGAAGCGCACCGTGAGGCCGCGCGCCACCAGTTCCGCGGCCAGCGCCTTGTCCGGCTGGCGCAGGCTCTCCTCGGCGGGCACCGCACCGACGATGGAGACGGCCCGGGCGGTCGGCCGGAACCGCTTCACCAGTCCGGCGAGGGTGCCCAGGATGCCCTTGGGCAAAGCGAACATGACCAGCAGCAGCAGCGCGCCATAGGCAAACTTCTGCCAGAGGGCGAATTGCTGGAGCAGTTCCGGCAGGTAGGTGAGGAGATACGCCCCCAGAACCGGCCCGAACGTGGTGGCCGCGCCGCCCAGGATGACCATGAGCAGGAAGCGCACGCTGTCGGAGAAGGTGAAGATGTCGGGGGAGATATAGGCGTTGAGGAAGGCGTAGAAGGTGCCCGCGAGGCCCGCCGTCACGGCCGCCACCACGAAGGCGAGGGTGCGCACGCCGGTGGCGTCGATGCCGAGCGCCCGCGCCGCCGTCTCGCTCTGCGACACCGCCAGCATGGCGCGGCCGAAGCGCGAGGTCTTCAGGTTGTGGGTGGCGAGGGTGGCGAGGAACAGCGTCACCGCCAGCACGCCGTAGAAGGCGTAGCCCGACAGGCGCCAGCCGAAGGCGTTGGGGGCGGGGATGGAGGTGATGCCCGTGGTGCCGCCCGTGAGCGACTGCCACTCGATGGCGACATTCTCCACGATGATGCCGAAGGCGATGGTGACCACGGCGAGATAGACGCCGCGCACGCGCACCGTGGGATAGGCCAGCAGCACCCCGAACAGCCCGGCCACCACGGCGGCGGCGAGCGAGGCCGAGATCATGTCGAACCCGGCGCGGGTGGCGAGGATGGCGCCCGTATAGGAGCCGAGCGCGAACAGGCCGGCCTGGCCGAGGGAGACGAGGCCCGTGAGCCCCACCAGAACGTTGAGCCCGACCGCGATCACCCCATAGATGAGGAACAGCATGAAGAGCCGCAGCTCGTATTCGTTGCCGGCCATGACCGGCACGGCCACGAGCCACGCCGCGAAGGCGAGGAAGCCGAGAGTATGGAGGTGTTTCATACCTTCATGACCTCCTTCTTGCCGAAGAGGCCCTGCGGGAAGGCGAGCAGGACCAGGATCATGACGGAGAAGCCGATGATCTCGCGGGCCGCGGTGGAGATGTAGCCCTCCACGAATTTCTCCATGACGCCGAAGGCGAGGCCCGCAATCACCACGCCGGGGGCCGAGGTGATGCCGCCGATGATGGCCACCGCGAAGCCCTTCAGGCCGATGAGCGCGCCCATGGTGGCGGAAGCCTGGATCACCGGGGCCACCAGCACGCCCGCCGCCGCGCCGAACAGGGCGGACAGGCCGAAGGAGAAGGCGACGATGCGGTCCACGTCGATGCCCACCAGCGCCGCTGCGCGCTTGTCATGGGCCACCGCCTGCATGGCACGGCCGATGAGGGTGCGCTTCTGCATGAGCTTCAGGCCCGCCATGGCGATCAGCGCCACCACCGGGATGAGCAATTCCTGCGGATAGACGCCCGCGCCGAAAATATGCACCGCCTGCGCCACGCCGGGGGAGGGCAGGGCGCGCGAGAAGCCGCCGAACTGCATGGTGGCGAGGCTCTCGATCATGATGCCGACCGCGATGGTGGTGAGCATCCAGCCGATGGAGGTGGCGCCGCCCAGGAAGGGGCGCACCGCGAAGCGCTCCAGCAGCACGCCGAACACGCCGCCCGCCACGATGGCGAGGAGGCAGGCGAGCCAGAGCGGCAGCCCCACGTCGATCCCGATCACCGCCAGGACGGCGCCGATCATGAGCGTGTCGCCATGGGCGAAGTTCACCGCCTTTGCCGCGCTCCACATGATGTGGAAACCGAGCGCCACCAGGGCATAGATGCCGCCGATGGCAAGGCCCGAGAGGGTATATTGAAGGAAGGTTGTCATCGCGCCGCCCGTGTGATGGCTGCCATGGATGTGGGGTTGGGGGCGCCCGCCGGGCGAGGCCCCCTCCCCACCCCTCCCCCGCAAGCGGGAGAGGGAGCAGGGCGCTCCGGCAGGCAACATGGTGCCGCGCCGAGGCATATGTGTGAGGACTTCCGATACCGCGCGACCGGTTCCCTCTCCCGCTTGCGGGGGAGGGATAGGGAGGGGGAAGGCGAGGTCTCGGAGGTGAGCGGGAGGGCCGGAGCGGCCCGCCCCCTCAGTTCGCCTTGCCGTACTTGGTCTGCTCCAGGGGCAGCAGCTTGCCGTCCACCCACACCGTCAGCTTGTAGTATTTGGGCAGGATGGCGTCCTGGCGCTCCGGGTCGGAGGCAACGAAGGCGGGTTTATATTCCGCGACGATGCCGTCCATGTTCACCGTGTAGAGGGCGTCATGGACCTTCTTCCAGTCGAAGGCGCCGGCCTTCTTGATGGCGTCGGCCAGGATATAGACCGCGTCATAGGCGTTGGCGACGCCGGAGGGCATCTTCACCTCGGACGGATCCTTCAGGTTGTACTTGGCCTTCAGCTTGTCCCAGAGGGCCTTCTTCTTGGGATCCATGTCGCCCATGAAGGTGAAGGTCTGCACCACCTGCACGCCGTCTGCCAGCGGGCCGGCCAGTTCGCCGAGATTACCGGCGATGCCCCAGGCGCCGATGACGGTGGGCTTGTAGCCGACCTTGTCCATGGAGCGCAGGATCTGGTTGCCTTCCCGGTCCAGGGCCCAGAACAGCACCACGTCGGCGCCCGCGTCACGGGCGCGGATGACCTGGGGGCTCATGTCCGGGTCGTTCCAGTTGAAGGTCTCCAGGGCCACCAGTTCCTTGCCGGCCTTGGCCATGGCGTCCTTCACGTCCGGCACGGCGCCGTTGCCCCAGCCGGTATTCTCATAGAAGAACGCGATCTTGCCGGTCTTGGAGGCTTTCAGCGCCTGCTCCACCAGGAAGCGGGCCACCCACTTGTCCTTCGCCGAGACGCGGAACATGTAATTGGGGTTGGCGCCGTTCTCCACGGCCTTGGTGTTGGCGGCGAGCACGCCGAGATAGGGGATGCCGATCTCGTTCACCACCTGGGCCTGGGCCACCGCCACCGTGGAGTGGTAGCCGCCGAGGATGGCGACGCACTTGTCGGACATGGCGATGCGGCGGGTATTATCCACGCCGCGCGGCGGGGCGCCGGCATCGTCATACTGGACGAAGCGCAGCTTCTGCCCGAGCACGCCGCCCTTTTCGTTGATCTCGTCGATGGCGATCTCGGCACCCATCTTGATGGCCATGCCGCCGAAGGCGGCGGGGCCGGTGATGGCGGCCGAATTGCCGATGCAGGGTTGCTGCTGGGCAAGGGCCGTACCGGACGACAGGGCGAGCGCGAGCGTTGCGGCCAGGACGTGGCCGCGCAAAATCTTATCCGGAAGCATTGTGTTCCCCTGCTGGTCTACAGGATTTCTGACCGTGGTTCGGCCTATTCGTCTCATCTGCGAAGACAACGCTCGATCATAAGGGGTGCGATGACAAAGACCGAATTCCAATCATTGATATAGGTAGAACCTATTGATTGGCATGATAGGCAATTCGTATCTCTGGAATTATGATATAAATATATGATTTTATTAGATAATTTTTTCCGACATGCGCATAGTTTGTGCACATGATGATTATTCAAGCAAGTTGACAAATTCCTCCGACCTTCCAAATGATGCGGCATCAGACAGGTGGCGTATGGACTTTCGACAGCTCAAATACTTCGTTCAGATTGCAGAGAACGGAAATTTCTCGCGGGCGGCGGAGGTCCTTCGGATCTCGCAACCATCCCTCAGCCAGCAGATGAAGCATCTCGAAGAAGAGCTGGGCGTTGACCTTCTGGTGCGCCACGCGCGCGGCGTGACCACCACCGAGCTTGGACAGCAATTTTACGACCATGCCCGCCGCATCCTGCAGGAGGTGGACCGGGCGAAGGACGTGATCCGCTCCCAGTCCACCAATCCCTCGGGCCGGGTCTCCGTGGGCCTGCCCACCTCCGCTTGCCGGGGCTTGTCGCATCCGCTGTTCCAGGCCATCGCCCGGCGCCAGCCCAACATCACGCTCCATCTGGTGGAGGCCATGACCTCCTATCTGGACGACTACATCCAGGCCGGGCGCCTGGACGTGGCGCTGCTCTATGACCACAAGGCGTTCGAGCATGTGGCCTGGACGGAGATGATGAGCGAGGACCTCATGCTCTGCGTCGCGCCGGACCATCCTTTGGCCAGCCGCGATGCCATCGGCTTTGGCGAGTTGCTGGAGCATCTCGTGGTGCTGCCCGGCCGCCCCAATGTGCTGCGCACGGTCATGGAGCAGCATGCCGCCCGGCATAACGGCACCCTCAACGCCATCGATTGCGACAGCCTTCCGGCCATCGTGAAGATGGTGTGCTGCTCGGGGCATGCGGCGGTGATGCCCCATTTCGCCTTCACCGAGGAGATCGGCCACGGGCAGGTGGTGGCGCTGCCCATCGTGGATCCCACGCCCTCCTGGCGCCTCTCCGTGGTGGTCTCCCAGCGCACCATGAATGTGCGCGGCAGCCAGGCGGTGGCCGAGGTGCTGGCGGACGTGATCGCCGGCATGGTTGAAGCGGGCGCCTGGCGTGCGCGCCTTCTGGGCGGGAAGACCCGGGCCGAGCTGATGCGCCATTCGGCGCGATAGCGCCTGCCTCTCCTCTCCCCTTCTGGCGCCCGGCGCCGTTCTGCGGAAAGATGCCGGAATCAGGGAGCCAGAGCCTTGGGGCCGCAGCGCCTCGGAGGCAGGAACGGAGGGGTCGGTGTCGGATAGCCTGCGGGGCATCCGCCTGTTTGTGGCGGCCTATGAGGAACGCTCCTTCACGGCTGCCGCCAAGCGCGAGAACGCCACCCAGTCGGGGGTATCCCAGCATATCCGCAAGCTGGAGGAGGGATCGGGGGTCCGCCTGTTCATTCGCGGCGCCTCCAGCGTGAGCCCCACGCCCGCGGGCGACGGCTATTACCGCAAATGCCTGGACATTCTGCGCGTCCATCAGGAAGCCGAAACCGCCCTGCATGCCTACGACGAGGGCTTTTCCGGCGAGATCCGCGTGGGCATTCCCCCCACCTTGATCCGCCGGGCCATCGCGCCCGCGCTCTCGCGCTTCCTCGATCTCAACCCCAACATCATCGTCGATGTGACGGAGGCGGAAAGCGCCATCCTCACCCGGCAGGTGCTGGCGGGCGAGCTGGACTTCGCGGTGGTGCCCGCCTTGCCCAATCCGCTGGGCCTGAAGGTGGGGCGTTTCCTGCGCACGCCGGAGGTGCTGGTCTCCTCCAAGCAATCGCGCCTGGAGCCCCTGGTGCCCATCCGCCTCAGGGATCTCGGCCCCATCCGCGTGGTGCTGCCCAAGCCGCAGAACACGCGGCGCACCACCCTCGACACCTATTTCGTGTCCGCCGAGGCCCGCATCCAGCGCTATGTGGAGCTGGACGCCATGCTCGGCACCCTCGACATGGTGCTTTACGGCGACTGGTTCACCATCCTGCCGGGGGTGATGTTCACCCCGCTCAACAACCAGGACCGCTTCAAGCTCAATCCCTTGTGCGATCCGCCGCTGTTCACGGAACTGGTGGTGATCGAGCCCGCCCGCCGTTCCCTGGCGCCGGCAGCGGAAGCCTTCTGCGCGCTGCTGAAGCTGGAGAGCGAACGCATCAACGCCATCTGGACCGAACCGGCCGCCTGACAAAAAAAAGGCGGCCGACGGGCAAGGCCGCCGACCGCCAGGAGGACACGAGGGAACCTGCGCGTCAGACGACTTCCGCGAGGCGGGCCTTGAGCCCCGCCACATCCTTGGCCTGGTTGTAGTCCTGGCTCAATTTTCCGTCGCCCACGGGGCTCTTGCAGGCGAAGAACACGGCGGGCGCTTCCACCACTTTCAGGCCGTGTTCCACATTGCGCGGAATGTGCACGATGTCGCCCTGGCCGATCACCTTCGCCTCGCCGCCGAGGATGAAATTCACCTTGCCGGAGAGCATGAGGATGAACTGCTCCTCATTGGGGTGGAAATGCGGGTCGGGGCCTTCGCCCATGCCGTAGGTGACGATGCCGATCTTGATGAACTCGCCGGCCACCATCTTCTTGGGCGGGCCGAACGTGTCCTCGGAATTGTCCATGTTGTCGATGCTGTAGAAGGGCATGGAAGCCTCCGTGGGTTGGAAATGCGCCGGAGGCGTCAGGAGATGTACTTGATGCCGTGCAGGCCGTGGGAGCTGTCCTTGCAGGTGAAGAACAGCGCATCCTGGCCGGGGCTGGCGCCGCCCTGGTGCACGGTGTTGGCGGGGATGTAGATCACATGGCCCGGCCCCACCTTGTGGGTCTGGCCTTCCAGGCGCATCTCGAACTCGCCTTCCACCACGAAGATCCACTGCTCGTTGGGGTGGGAGTGGGGCTCGCCCATCTTGCCCGCGGGGGCCCGCATGAGGGCCACGATCATCCGCTCGCCCTCCACGCATCCGCCATAGACCGGCGAATAGTCGGGGCCGCCCATGATCTCGTTCACGCGGCGCATGTCGAAGACGAATTCTCCGTCACGGGCACGGTGGGCGCCGGGCGTGCGGGCGCTGGTGTCCTTGGTGGCGACAGCCTGTTCCATCGGTTTCTCCTTGAGATGGGGTGGGGATCGGAAAAGCGGCGCCCATGCCGGCGGCTCCGGTTCGGTGCCGCTCAGGTCAGGCATCGCCGCACGGGCTAGGCGTGAGGCCATGAGCCGGGCTCATGGCCGCGCCGGGATCAGTCCAGCGCCACCTTCACGTCGGTGACGATGCGCCGCCACTTGGCGAACTCGGCCTTCTGCCAGGTCTGCGCGTCGGCGAGCGACTTGGAGGTGGAGATGATGACGCCCGCCGGCTGGAGGATCTTGGCCGACTGCTCGGAATGCATCACCGAAGTGGCCGCCTTGAAGAGCGTATCCACGATGGGTTCCGGAGTTCCGGCGCGCACATAGAGCGCCTGCCACTGCATGGTGCCGATATCGGCGAAGCCGATTTCCGCCATGGTGGGCACGTCCGGCATGGTGGGCAGGCGCTTGTCCGAGACAACGGCCAGGGCACGCAGGCGGCCGGCCTTCACCATGCTCTCGGCGGTGGCCGCATTGACGAAGCCGTACTGGGTCTCGCCGGAAATGAGGCTGGTCACCATTTCCGCGGCGCCGCCCTTCAGGGGCACATGCACCACGTCGATGCCGGCGGCCCGGTTCAGGATCTCGGTGTCGAAATGAGGATAGCTGCCGAGGCCGCTGGTGGCGTAGTTCAGCTTGCCGGGATTCTTCTTCGCATAGGCCACCAGTTCGGCGAAGGTCTTCGGCTCAAAATTGACCGTGGTGGCGACGAGCGCTCCGGGCACTTCCGCCAGCTTCGTGACGACCCGCATGGACTCGTCATAGTTGAAGGTCATCTTCTTCGAGAAGAGCAGCGGCGTGATCGTGTTGGTGGAGACGTTGCCGATGAACAGCGTGTAGCCGTCCGCCGGCTGGCGCACCACGTCCTGCATCCCCGTCAGCCCGAACGCGCCGGGCTTGTTCATGACCACGAAGCTCTGGTTCAGCGTCTTGCCCAACTGGTCGGCGAGGGTGCGCCCGACAATGTCGGTGGCCCCGCCCGGCCCGTAGGGCACGACGATGGTGACCAGCCGGTCGGGATAGGTCTGCGCGCTTGCCGCGCCGGCAGCGAAGCTGCAGGCGGCGATGGCGACGGCCGCATGTGTCAGGCCCTGTTTCAGGGCGCGGTGAATGGCGTTCATGTTCCCTCCGTTGCGCCTTATCTTGTCTCGCCAGGCTTTGAATGCTCCGGCGCGAAGGCGTCATCTTGAAAATGATCTCGAAAGACATAGGGGATACACCCGTTTATCAATCGATCATTGGTTGTGACGGTAGGAATTTTGAGGAAGAAGCGCCAATTATATTTTTTGGCTCTGCCGATCACGGATGGTTATGCTGCGCAGCGGAAAAATCGCTGCCCGCGACACGGCAATTAGAGGGGCCTCGCTGTGGGGCGGGCCATCATGGTGCTTGCAGGCGCGCGGCTGCGGCTGCGAAGTGAAGCGCCGGGCGCGGTACGATTCCCGCCGGGCAGCAACGGCAAAGGCAGGCGGCATTCCATGCGCACCATGAATCTCCAGACCGTGAGCTTCCTCACCGTGGTGGTGCTGGTGACGGTGCTCTTCTTCTGGCTGCTCGTGCCCTTCTACGGCGCGCTCCTATGGGCGGTCATCCTCGCCATCCTGTTCAATCCGCTCCAGAACTGGCTGGTGCGGGTGCTGGGCGGGCGGACCAATCTGGCGGCGGGCCTGAGCGTGCTCGCCTGCATCTGCATCGTGATGATCCCCGGTGCGTTCATCCTCGCCTCCCTCGCCCAGGAGGCGACCTCCCTCTACAACCAGATCGCCACCCGCACCTTCGATCCGGCGCAGATGGCGGATCGTTTCCGCGGCGCCCTGCCGGAATTCCTGCGGGATCTGCTGCCGCCGTTCAGCCTGGACGGGTTCCGCCAGATCGAGGCGCGCCTTGCCTCCATGCTGGGGCAGGCGTCGCAGGTGGTCGCCGCCAGCGCGCTGAGCATCGGCCAGGGGACCGCCCAGCTCTTCATCAGCCTGGGGGTGATGATCTATGTGCTGTTCTTCCTGTTCCGCGACGGGACGGGGCTGGCGCAGCGGATCCGCGAGGCGAGCCCGCTGAGCCCGCGCCACACGGACGACCTGCTGGGCAAGTTCTCCGACGTGATGAAGGCCACGGTGAAGGGCAATGTGATCATCGCCGTGATCCAGGGCGCCATTGGCGGCGTCGCCTTCTGGATGCTCGGGATCGAGGCGGCCCTGCTGTGGGGGGTGCTCATGGCCATGCTCTCCTTGGTGCCCGCCGTGGGCGCCTTCCTCATCTGGGGGCCGGCGGCGCTCTACCTGCTGGCCACCGGGCAATATCTGAAGGGCACCATCCTTCTGTGCATCGGCCTGTTCGTCATCAGCCTCATCGACAACCTGCTGCGCCCGCCTCTGGTGGGGAAGGGGACGCGGCTGCCGGACTATGTGGTGCTCGTCTCCACCCTTGGCGGACTGTCGCTGTTCGGTATGAACGGCTTCGTGGTGGGCCCCCTGATCGCCGCGCTGTTCGTGGCGGTGTGGTCGCTGTTCGCGCAGGATCAGGGGCGGGCTGGGCAGCCCTGAGGGCCGCGCCTCACCGGATTTGCGGGCGGCGGGCGGAAAACCAGCCGATCAGGATGGCCGCCACCAGCACCACGATCTGCGCGGCGAGGAAGGGCGGTTCGCTCTGGGTGGGCGCCAGCGGCTGGAGCGCGGGCAGCTTCTGGAAGGACTGCACCACCAGCACCACCAGATTGAGATACAGCGCCAGCGTCGCGGTCACCGCATAGAGGATGGTGGCGATGCGGCTGCGTCCGCGTGCCGGCAGGGCGGCGAGGGCCGCGGCCAGCAGCACCAGGGAGACCACGCCGAACACGAAGGCGGGCGTGACCACGCTGAACGGGAACAGGAAGCCCGTGATGCTGGTGAGCGCGGTGGTGATGAGGAAGGCCGCCTGCCAGCCGGGCAGCCAGCGCCCGGCGGCGAGGGCAGGCATGGCCACGAGACCGGTGGCGATGCCCAGCAGGCTGACCGCCACATGCACGGTCAGCAGGGTTTCGATGGAAAGCCCGGGGATCATGGGAAATCTCCTTCCAGATATCGCCGCATGCGGCGCGTTCAGCCCTTGATGAAGGCGAGCAGGTCGGCGTTGAAGCGGTCCTGGTGGGTCTGGGTGAGGCCGTGGTCGGCGCCCGCATAGACCTTGAGTTCCGCATGGGGGACGAGCTTGGCCGTGGCCAGCGCCGAGGCGCCGATGGGCACGATCTGGTCGTCATCGCCATGCAGGACGAGGGTGGGCTTGTCGAAGCGCTTGAGGTCCGCGTGGAAGTCGCTTTCCGAGAAGGCGCGGATGGAGTCGAGCTGGCCCTTCAGGCCGCCCATCATGCCCTGCAGCCAGAAGCCCTCGCGGATGCCCTCGGACACCACCGCGCCCGGCCGGTTATAGCCGTAGAAGGGGATGGTCAGGTCCTTGAAGAACTGGGAGCGGTTATCGAACGTGCCCTTCCGGATGCCGTCGAACACCTCCAGCGGCAGGCCGCCGGGATTGGCCTCGGTCTTCAGCATGAGGGGCGGCACCGCGCCGATGAGGGCGATCTTGGCGACCCGGTCCGTGCCGTGGCGGCCCACATAGCGGGTGACTTCGCCGCCGCCCGTGGAATGGCCCACCAGGATCGCGTCCTTCAGGTCGAGCGCGGTGATCAGCTCGGCGAGGTCGTCGGCATACTGGTCCATATTGTTGTTGTCCCACACCTGGTCCGAGCGGCCGTGGCTGCGGCGGTCATGGGCGATGGTGCGGAAGCCGTGGGCGGCGAAGAACACCATCTGGGCGTCCCAGGCGTCTGCGCTCAGCGGCCAGCCATGGGAGAAGACGATGGGCTGGGCGTCCTTCGCGCCCCAGTCCTTGAAGAAGATGCGGGTGCCGTCCTTGGTGGTGATCGTGGCCATTGTGGTGATCCTTCAGGTGCTTGTGATGTCCGGGGGAACCGTTCGTTCCATGCTTGAAGGATTACGCGGCCTGCCTGATCATCGGGATTGGCGGAGCCGACATTAGGCGGGCCAAAACCGACAATGGGGGTTGGGATGGGCGAAGGCGGGCAGGCGATGCCGAAGGCCGAGGTGGGCATGGTGCTCTATCCGGGCTGCCAGACCGCCATGATCCACGGCATGACGGACCTTCTGGACATTGCCGGCTATTTCTCCGCCCAGCGCGGCGGCCCGCGCCTGCGCATCAGCCATTGGCGCATGGAGGGCGACGGGGACTGGAGCCGCGCCCACGACACCCATCCCGAACTCGCCGCCACCGAGACGCGCGCGTCAGGCCCGGCGGTCCTGGTGGTGCCCGGCCGCCTTACCGGCCCCATGGAGGCGGAGGAGGCGGCGCCTTATGCGCGCTGGCTGCTGGACCGCCACGCCCAGGGCACCACGCTGGCCGCCAATTGCGGCGGCGTCTTCGCGCTGGCGGCCACGGGGCTCCTGTCGGGGCGCCCGGCCACCACCCACTGGCTGTTCGCCGACACGTTCCGCGCCCGCTTTCCGGACGTGCGCCTCGACACTGACCGGATGGTGGTGGAGGACGGCGACATCGTCACGGCGGGCGGGCTCATGGCCTGGACCGATCTCGGCCTGCGGCTGGTGGACCGGCTGCTGGGCTCCACCGTCATGGCGGAGACGGGCAGCTTCATGCTGATCGATTCCGCAGGCCGCGAGCAGCGCCACTATTCGCGCTTCGCCCCGCGCCTCACCCATGGGGACGAGCCGATCCTCAAGGTGCAGCACTGGCTTCAGGCGCGTGAGGCGAAGGGGGTGAGCGTGCCCGAGATGGCCGGTATCATCGCCATGGAGGAGCGCACCTTCCAGCGCCGCTTCAAGGCCGCCACGGGCATGAAGCCCACCGAATATGCCCAGCATCTGCGCATCGGCAAGGCGCGCGAATTGCTGGAATTCACCCGCCGCTCCGTGGAGCAGATCGCCTATGCGGTGGGCTATGAGGATGCCGCTGCCTTCCGCAAGCTGTTCCACCGCATCGTCGGCCTCACACCCGGCGACTATCGCAGCCGCTTCGCGGCTCTGGCGACGGGGTGAGCCGGAGCCTCAGGCGAGCACCGGAAGGTCGATGCGCACCGCGCCCGGCAGGTCGCGCACCTCAGTGTCCCGCAGCGGCCCCACCCAGGTGGCCATCTGGAAGCGGCCGGGCCGGTCGAGGCTGGTGAGCCCCAGGTGCCAGACGCCCGGCGCGTAGCATAGCCCCTGGTCGGGCGCCGCGATGAAGGCGGCAAGGCTGGCCATGTCCATGTTCCCGTCCGCCAGCGTTCCCGCCACCACGATCAGCGCGCGACAAGGGGAGAGCGGCAGGAAGACCTGCGCGGAATAAGGATGGCATTCCAGCGCGCGCACCAGGATGGGCGCGGGCCGCACGTCCACCTCGAACACCGAGAGACACAGGCGCGCCTGCGGATCGCTGACGGGCAGGTCGAGGTGGGTATCCCGGCGCACCGCGAGCCCGTCATTCACCACCGCCGGAGCGCCGGGCGCGAACACCTGCCCATAGGGGGCGAACGCGGCGGCGGTGAGCGGCCGCGCCGTAAGGGACAGCGTGTCGGAGGTCGAGGCGAGGGGATCGGTCACGGGGCGCCTTTCTGTGTCGCCCCAGGGGTGCGCGGGCGCGGGGGCCGCGTCAAGCCACCGCCACCACCGCCATCATGCCCGTGGCCATGTGGTAGAGGTGGTGGCAGTGCAGGAACCATTCGCCCTTCGGCCCCGCATCGAAGGCGATGGTCACGGGCATGTGGGGCGGCACCACCACCGTGTCCCGCATGGCCCCCGAAAGCCTGCGCCCGCCGATGCCCACCACCTGGAAATGATGGCCGTGCAGATGCATTGGGTGGCTCATGCTGGTGGGGTTCATGAAGGTCATCTCCACCCGCTCGCCCTGGCGCACCGCGAACGGGGCGCCTTCCCCATAGATTTTCCCATTGAGGGTCCAGCGATAGCCCGGCTCCTCTCCCAGCAGGATGGGGAAGCTGCGGTCCGCCTTGCGCGGGGCGAGGGGCTGGGTGGCGGCAAGGCGCGCCTCGAAGGCGAGATCCACAAGGCCCTGCGCCCGCTCCGCTTTGTCCGAGAGCCGGGCGATAGAGGCGCCCGCGCTGGCCAGCACGACGCCCGTGCGCTGGTCCGAGGCTTCCACCTGCGCCAGGACGGGGAAGGCGCCCCCGCCGGCCGGAACATCCACCAGGAGGTCGATGCGCTGGCCCTGGGCGAGGGGAAAGGCGTCGGCCGTCACCGGCGCGCAAGGCGTGCCGTCCACGGCGATGCAACGCGGCGCGAGGCCGGGCACGGAGATGAAGAAGGCGGTAGCCGTGCCGCCATTGATGATGCGCAGGCGCACCCGACCGCCCTTTTCCACGCGCACCACCTCGGGGTCCGCGAGGGTGCGGCGGTTGGCGAGGAAGGCGTCATAGGTGACATCGTTGGCGTGGGTCGTCATGCCCCCGCCCGCCATTGCGCCATGGTTCATGGCGCCGCCGCTCATGGCGCCCATGCCCGGCATGGAATGGCCGGAATGGTTCATGCCCGCCATCCCCTGTGCGGGCGATGCGTTCCGCGTGCCTTGCGCGGGGGCCATGCTGTGGCCCATGGCCCCGTGACCGGCATGGGGGTCGGGCGCGGCCGCCGCGCCATGGGCGCCGTGGGCATCGGCTCCGCCCAGCCCCGCCAGGATCTCCTGCGGGCTGCGGAAGGAGAAATCGTGCAGCATCACCACCACGTCCTGCACGTCTCCCGCATCCGCTTCGCGCGTGACGAGGGGAGCGGCCAGCAATTGCTGTTCGCTCAGGGTGTGGGAGTGCATCCAGTGTGTTCCGGGGGTGAGCACGAAGTCCACGCTGTCCGTGCCGCCGGGCGCCAGTTCGCCGCCACCGGGACGGGCCCGGTCCTGGTCCGGCGGGGCCAGAAGCTGGCCGTGCCAGTGCATCACCAGCGGCGTCTGCGTCCCGTTCAGCAGCGCGCCGGAGAGACGGTCCCCCGCCTTCGCGAAGATGCCTTCGCCGGAGGGGCCGTTCACGGCGAATACCTTGGCGGCCTTGCCGTTCACGTCGAGGGTCACGCTCTCCACCGCCAGCAGGGGCGCCGCGACGGCCCGTCCCCACCCGCCCGCCAAGGCGAGCGCACCGGCCCCCGCAGCCAGGACGGCGCGGCGGGAGAGAGCGGGGGAGGGGATGTGCGGGGTGAGGGGGCGTGTCATGGGAGATGTCCTTCGCCGGTTCACGGCGTGGTTCCAAAAGGGGCGGCGGTCAGGAGGCCGGTGGAGAGCAGCGAGCCGTGCGTGCCTCTGGCCTTGGGGGGCTGACACGAACAGGTGGGCATTCAGCCGGCTTCCGTCGAGCAGGGGCAGGCCGAGGAGGGAGAGGTGCTGAGCGCCGCCCGCGCCGCCGACGACATCGCAGCGGCGAAGGTCGGGTCGAGATCCAAGACGGGCGCTGTCCTCTCCCGACGCGCCGTTCCGGGACGCCAGAGGGTTCATGGCCCCCATGGGCATCGAGACCGCCGCCGGACAGATGGTGCGCCGCGTCCTTCCGGGCCTCCGGCGGCGGCGGCGCCACGGCGCGCCGCAGGGACAGGATCTGCCCGGCAAGGTGGGGGACATGGCCCGCGTGGCGCTCATGCTTCATGGTGTGCTCGTAGGTCCACAGGCTCAGCGCATGCACTCCGGCAATGCCCGCCGCCGCCACGGTAGTGCGTGCGGCGAGGGTGTCCAGAGGGCGGAAGACGGCACCGATCGTCGCCGCTCCGCCGGCGGGGCGAACAGATAGCCCGCGCCCGCTTGTTGCACCGCGGGAACCCATCCCCGCCGGGACTGTTGGTCCGGGGGGAGGGGCGTGACCGGGAGATCCCATGGACCGCTTCCAACAGACGCTCGATGCCCTGGAGGGGGCGCTCGCCTGGGTGCCCAGTTGGGCGGTGAGCCTCGTCCTGTTCGCCCTCGCCGTCCTGCTGGCCTATTGGGTGCACCGGTTCGTGTTCCGCATCCTCACCCGCTGGGTGGGCGGCATGGACCTGTTCTGGCGCTCTCTGGTCTCGCGCACGGAGGGGCCGACGCGGCTGGCGGCCATTACGGTGGCGCTGGGCATGGCGGCCAATGCGGCCCCGCTCAGCTTCCGCGAGACCGGCATCGTCCAGCAGGGCCTGCTGCTGTGCTTCATCGCGCTGGTGGCCTGGACGGCGAACACGGTGCTGCACATCTGGGTGACGGTCTATCTGCGGCGCTTCAAGCTGGACGCCGAGGACAATCTGCTCGCCCGCAAGCATGTGACGCAGACCCGCATCCTGCGCCGGGTGGCGGGCACGCTCATCTTCACCATCGCTCTGTCCGCCGCGCTCATGTCGTTCGAGGATGTGCGCCAGTACGGCGTCAGCCTGCTGGCCTCTGCGGGCGTCGCGGGCCTCGTGCTGGGCCTCGCGCTGCAGCCCGTCCTGAAGAACCTGTTCGCGGGCATCCAGCTCGCCGTCACCCAGCCCATCCGCATTGATGATGCGCTGCTGGTGGAGGGCGAGTGGGGATGGGTGGAGGAGATCACCTCCACCTATGTGGTGCTGAAGCTCTGGGACTGGCGGCGCCTCATCCTGCCGCTCAGCTACTTCATGGAGAAGCCGTTCCAGAACTGGACGCGGGAGGGCTCGGCGCTGATCGGCACGGTGATGATCTATCTGGATTATGCGGTGCCCATCGCGGAGGTGCGCCGCAAGGTGGAGGAGATCGCGGCGGGCTCGCGCCTGTGGGACCGGCAGGTGGTGAACGTGCAGGTGACGGATTTCCGCGAGAGCGTGATGGAGGTGCGCATCCTGGTGAGCGCGAGCAATGGCGGGCGGGCGTTCGACCTGCGCTGCGAGGTGCGCGAGAAGCTGATTGCCTTCCTCCAGGAAGCCTATCCGCAGGCCCTGCCGCGCCTGCGCACCGAATTCGCGCCCGCCGAGGCCGCGGCCTTCGGGGCGGCGTCAGCCATGCGCGGCTGAACGCTCCGTCGCCCGCATGCGCGCGGCCGGAGCGGCGCCGGTGGAGCGACGGATCACCAGCTCAATGGGCAGTTCCACCCGCGCCGGCTGCTCCTGGCCCTTCAGCCGCGCCAGCAGATGGGCGGCGATGGCGCGGCCCAGCTCCGTTGTGGGCAGGTGCACGGTGGTGAGCGCGGGATTGAGGTGGGCGGCGATCTCCAGATTGTCGATGCCCGCGATGGACACGCGCTCAGGCACGGGAACACCCTCCGCCTGCGCCTCCAGCAAGGCGCCGGCGGCCAGCAGGTCGTTGCCGCAGATGATGGCGGTGGGCGGCTCGGCGCGGGCCATCAGCTCCGCGAGGCCCGCGCGCCCGCCGGTGAGCGTGAAGGAGGTCTCGATGACGCTGGAGGGAGGCAAATCGAGCCCGCGCGCCGCCAGCGCCGTGCGTACGCCCTCGACACGCATGCGGGCGCGATCATTGGCGCGGGTATGGCCGGAAATCATGCCGAAGCTGCGGTGGCCGAGATCCAGCAGATATTCGGCCACGAGCCGCCCCGCGCGCAGATTGTCGAAGCCGATGGAGGGCACGCGCGGATCGAACGACCAGCTCAGGACCACGGGCACGGGCGCGGTGGTGAGCAGCGACCATGTCTCGTCCAGATGGTCCGCGCCCACCACCATGAGCGCATCCACGCCGCGCGCCAGCATGGCCCGAACCGCCGCCGCCTCCAAAGCGGGGACATAGTCGCCGGCGGCCACGAGCAATTGGTAGCCGCTGGCGGCCAGCTCCGTCTGCATGGCCTGGATGGCGCGGGCGAAGATGGCGTGGTCGAGGGTGGGCACCACCGCGCCGATGGTCAGCGTCTTGCCCGAGGCGAGCGCGCGGGCCGCCCCTCCGGGCACGTAATTGAGCCGGGCGATGGCGCCCTGGACGCGCGTGAGCGTCTCCTCCTGGAGAAGGTCGGGACGGGACAATGCGCGCGAGACGGTGGCGGTGGAAACGCCCGCCAGCCGCGCCACATCTTCGAGGGTTGCCTTGGTCCGCCGGTTCATGAGCGCCGTTCTGCTTGGGTCTTAGGGCCGGGTCCGACCGGGAGAGTGTGCCGATCTTTGCATGCGCTTTCAATCGGCCATTACACCAGCCTTTTCATTGGGTGCCGGGAAAACCCCGCTTGACAGGCAGGGTTCCGATGATAGCTTTCATGTAAGCGCTTTCATCGCGGTTCTCACATGAGCCCCGACGCGCCAACGCTCCCGCAGATGGAGCGCGCAAGGATTAGGGAGGTTTCATGCCGCTCAGCCGAAGATCGGCGGTGGGAGTGACGACGCTTGCCGTCGTGGCGCTCGCCTGGGTGCTGCTCACGGGCGTTTCGGGCCTCGTGTCGCCCGGCCGTTTTCCCACCCCCGCAGACACATGGGCTGCCGGCATCCAGGCCATGATGCGCGGCTATGGGGACGCCACGCTCGTGGTGCATGTCCTCCAGTCGCTCAAGCTGGTGGCCCTGGGCTTCCTCGCCTCCATCGCCGTGGGCGTGCCGCTGGGCCTGCTCATGGGCTGGAGCAAGACCGCCGAGGCGGTGCTGAACCCGGTCTTCATGCTGCTGCGGCCCATCCCGCCGCTGGCCTGGATCCCGCTCGCCATCCTGTGGTTGGGCCTGGGCGACGGCGCCAAGATCCTGGTCATCTTCTTCGCGGCCTTCGTGCCCTCGGTCATCAATACGCAAGTGGGCGTGAAGACCATTGAGCGCCCGGTGATCGAGGCGGCGCGGATGCTGGGCACGCCGCGCTGGCGCTTCGTGCGCGAAGTGCTGGTGCCCGGGGCTTCCCCCATGATCTTCACCGGCCTGCGCCTCTCGCTGCAGGCGAGCTGGACCACGCTGGTGGCCGCCGAACTGGTGGGCGCGCTGGCCGGGCTCGGCCACATGCTCAACCTCGCCCAGCAGGACCTTTATCCCGGCATGATCCTTGTCGGCATGGTGTGCGTCGCCATCTTCGGCGCGCTCACCACGGCGCTGCTGGGCGCCGTGGAGCGGCGGGCCCTGGCGTGGAAAAGGACGCGGGGAGGGGCGGCATGACCGACGTCATGGATCCCGCCCGCCGCCTTCTGCTGGGTGCGTGCGGCCTCATCGGCTTCTTCGGCCTGTGGGCGGCCATTTCGGGAAGCGGGCTCGTGGCCCCCACCTTCTTGCCCGGCCCGCTGGATGTGGCCCGGCGGCTGGTCTTTCTCCTCACGGAGAGCTTCGCGGGCGGCACGCTGCTGGTCCATCTGTGGTCGAGCCTCCAGCGCTTTGCGGCGGGTTACCTGCTGGCGGCGGCGGTGGGCGTGCCGCTGGGCCTGCTCATGGGGCGCTTCCGCACCCTGGACGACATCGTCTCGCCTTTGTTCGACGGCCTGCGCTTCATCGCCCCCATCGCCTGGGTGCCGTTCGCGGCCCTGTGGTTCGGCACGGGGTTCGGCGGGCCGGTGCTGATCATCTTCTCCGGTGCCTTCCCGCCCTGCCTGCTCAACGCCTATCGCGGCGCCAAGCATGTGGACCCGCGCTATCTGGAAGCCGCCGAGATGCTGGGCACGCCCAGCGGGCGGATCATCACCGAAGTCCTGCTGCCCGCCTCTGTGCCCTCCATCATCGCCGGTCTGCGCATCGGTGCGGGGCTCGGCTGGCAGTCCCTGGTGGGTGCGGAGCTGATCGTCGCCTCCACGGGCGTCGGCTACCTCATGGTCCAGGCGCAGAGCGCCGTCTCCACCACCACCGTGATGGTCGGCATGGCCGCCATCGGTTTCATCGGCGTCCTGATCGACGTTGCACTGCGCACCATCGAGGCGCGTATCCACCGCCGCCTCGGCGGAGCTTGAGAGGACGAGATGAGCAGCATCCGCTTCGATGCCGTGGGCAAGAGTTTCGGCGGCGGGGTCCTGACCCTGCAGGACATCAATCTCGACGTGGCGGACAAGGAGTTCGTCGCCATTGTCGGCCCCTCCGGCTGCGGCAAGACCACTTGCCTGCGCATGGCGGCGGGCTTCGATTTCCCCACCAGCGGCCGCGTGCTGGTGGGCAATAGCGAGGTCACCAAGCCGGGGCCGGACCGGGCCGTGGTGTTCCAGCAATTCGCCCTCTTTCCCTGGAAGACGGTGACCGAGAACATCGAGCTGGGCCTGCGCAACAAAAGCGTGGCGCGGGACGAGCGCAAGGCGCGGGTGGCGGACGCGGTGGCCATGATCGGCCTTGGCGGATACGAGAATTCCTATCCTCACCAATTGTCCGGCGGCATGCAGCAGCGCGTCGCCATCGCCCGCGCCTATGTGCTGGACCCCCAGGTGCTGCTCATGGACGAGCCCTTCGGGGCGCTGGACGCCCAGACCCGCGTGGTGATGCAGGAAGAACTGGTGCGCCTCGCCCGGCTCAATCCGCGCACCGTGCTCTTCATCACCCACGGCGTGGAGGAGGCGGTCTATCTGGCGGACCGTGTGGCCATCATGACCCGCCGTCCGGGGCGCATCAAAGAGATCGTGGACGTGAAGTCGGTGCGCATCGCCGAGCGCTGGGACAGCCACAGCCGCATCGAGGACGTGATGGACCTGGAATCCTTCGTCCATCTGCGCACCCACATCTGGAAATCACTGCGCGAGGAAAAGGCGGGCGCCGACCATTGAGGCGCCTGACCAGAACAGCCGGAAAAATCCGGCACACCGGGAGGAAAGAAAGATGAAGCTGTTTTCGGTCAGGCATTTTGCCGCCAAACATGTCGCCGCCACCTTCGTGTCGGCGGCCCTCGTCCTCTCCCCCGTGGCGGGTGGGGCCGAGACGCTGAAGAAGATCAACATCTCCTACCAGCCCTCGCTCTATTGGGCGCTGCCCTTCTACATCGCCGCCGAAAAGGGCTGGTGGAAGCAGGTGGGCCTCGACCCCACCTTTGTCACCTTCCCGGCGGGCGCGCCCCAGGTGGCCGCCGCCCAGGCAGGGTCCTGGGATGTGGGCGGCACGGGCTCCGTGCCCGCCGTGCTGGGCGCGGCCCGCTTCGGCCTCGTGACGGTGGGCATCACCAACGACGAATCCAAGACCAATGCCATGATGACCCGTGCCGACAAGGTGGAGGCCATCAAGAAGGACCCCGCGTCTCTCAAGGGCCAGAAGCTGCTGCTCACCACCAATTCCACGGTGGATTACGCGGCCCGCAACTGCCTCGCCAAATGGGGCCTGAAGGCGGGCGAGATGCAGTTCGTCAATCTCGGCCAGGCGCAGATCATCTCCGCCATGATGGCCAATAACGGCGACGTGGTCGGCGTCTGGGCACCCCACACCTACACGCTGGAAGAGAAGGCGGGCGCCAAGGTTCTGTGCTCGGGCGCGGATGCGGGCGCCATGGTGCCCGGCGCCCTCGTGGCGCGGCCCGCTTTCGCCAAGGACAATCCCGAGGAGGTGGCGAAGGTGCTCGCCGTCTATGTGCGCGGCTGGAGCTGGGCCAAGGCCCATCCCAAGGAGGCCCGTGAGATGGCCAAGCGCTTCTATGCGGCCGGCGGCGTGGAAGCCTCCGACAACGCCATCGACCAGGAATTCGCCCTGCGCCCCACCTATAGCCTCGCCGAGGAAAACCGCCTGATGGACCGCGCCAAAGGCGCCTCGGAACTGGACGGCTGGCTCTCGCGCATCGGCGGCTTCATGGCCGAGGTGGGCACCATCCCGGCCTCGCCCGATCCCAAGACCTATGTGGACGACAGCTTCATGAAGAAGGTCGCCGCCGCCCCGAAGCTGAAGGCGTTCGCCACCGAGTTCGACAAGACCAACTGACACCCGGGACCCGCGCGGCACCCATCGACCCCGGTCGAAGGCCGGAAGGTCGATGGGACGGGCCCCCGGACGGCATTTCAAAACACCGAGCGCCTGCGCGCGATGGACGCGATGGAGAGGTCAAGATGACCATTGAGTATCTGAAGCGAGCGACCAAGACCCCGGAAACGGAGACGGGCACGGCGCGCGAGGTCGTCACCGCCATGCTCGCGGAGATCGAGCAGCGCGGCGAGGATGCGGTGCGTGACTATGCCCTGAAGCTGGACAAGTGGGACGGCCCCATCATCGTCACCCGCGAGGAGATGGAGCGCCGCGCGGCGGAGGTTCCGGAAGGCGTGCGGCGGGACATCGAGTTCGCCGCCGCCCAGGTCCGCCGCTTCGCCGAGGCCCAGCGCGACAGCGTGAAGGACTTCTCGGTGGAACTGGTGCCCGGCCTCACGGCGGGCCAGCGCCTCGTGCCCTGCAACGTGGCGGGCTGCTATGTGCCCACCGGCCGCTATGCCCATATCGCCTCGGCCTACATGTCCGTCGCCACCGCCAAGGCGGCGGGGGTGGAAACGGTGGTGGCCTGCTCCACCCCGTTCCGGGGCGGCAGCATCCATCCTTACGTGCTCTATGCCATGAAGGTGGCGGGCGCGGACGTGGTGATGACGCTGGGCGGCGTGCAGGCCATCGCCGCCATGGCCTTCGGCCTGTTCACCGGCAAGCCGGCGGACATCATCGTGGGGCCGGGCAACAAGTTCGTGGCCGAGGCCAAGCGCATGCTGTTCGGCCGTGTGGGCATCGACGTGTTCGCCGGTCCCTCGGAAGTGGCGGTGATCGCCGACGAGACCGCCGATCCCATGATGGTGGCGGTGGACCTGGTGGGGCAGGCCGAGCACGGCCATGAGAGCCCGGCCTGGCTGTTCACCTCCTCCCGCGCCATCGCCGACGAGGTGATGCGCCTCGTGCCGAAGCTCATCGCCGACCTGCCCCCCACCGCCCGCGACGCGGCCGGCGCCGCCTGGCGGGACTATGGCGAGGTGGTTCTGTGCGACACCCGCGCGGAGCTGGTCGAGGTGTCCGATCGCTATGCCAGCGAGCATCTGGAGATCCATGCGGCGGACCTCGACTGGTGGCTGGCCAACCTCACCAATTACGGCTCGCTGTTCCTGGGCGAGGAGACCACGGTGGCGTTCGGCGACAAGACGTCCGGCCCCAACCACATCCTGCCCACCAAGTTCGCCGCCCGCTATTCGGCGGGGCTTTCGGTGCATAAATTCCTGAAGCCCCTCACCTGGCAGCGCATGGACCGGGAAGCCTGCAAGTCCATCGCCCAGGTCACCGTCCGCATCTCGCGGCTGGAAGGCATGGAGGCCCATGCGCGCACCGGCGACCACCGGCTCGCGAAATATTTCCCGGGCCACAATTTCGATATGGGCGCGGCGGTGGACGCCTGAGCCATGTTCGAGATCTCCTCCCTTTTCGACCTCTCCGGCCGCACCGCTCTGGTGACGGGGGGAAGCTCCGGCATTGGGCTCGCCATCGCGCAGGCGCTGGCGGGGGCCGGGGCGGGCGTGATCCTGGCGGCCCGGCGGGTGGCCGAGCTGGAAACGGCGGGCGCCGCCTTGCGTGATGCAGGGGCCGACTGCCGCTGGCTGGTGGCGGACCTTGCCGCGCAAGGCGCTGCCGAGGCTCTCGCTACAGAGGCGCTTGCCGGAGGGCGGGTGGACATCCTCATCAATGCGGCGGGCATGAACCTGCGCCAGCCCTTCACGGACGTGACGCCGGAGGCATTCGACCTGCACCACGCCGTGCATGTGCGCGCGCCCTTCCTGCTCACCCAGAAGCTGGCGCCCGCCATGGCGGAGCGGGGCTGGGGGCGGATCATCAACATCGCCTCCCTGCAATCCTTCCGCGCCTTCCCCAACTCGGCCCCCTACGGCGCCGCCAAGGGGGCCATCGCCCAGCTCACCCGGGCCGTGGCCGAAGCATGGTCGCCGCGCGGGATCACCTGCAACGCCATCGCCCCCGGCTTCTTCCCCACCGCCCTCACCCAGGCGGTGTTCGATGACGAAGCCCGCGCCGCCCACAATGCGGCCCAGACCGCCATGGGGCGGAACGGACGGCTGGAGGATCTGGCGGGACCGGCCGTGTTCCTGGCTTCGGATGCCTCCGGCTACGTAACCGGCCAGATCTTGGCCGTGGACGGTGGATTTACGGCGAAATAAGCGGAAACAAGCGATGAAAGCCCTGGTCTATACCGGTCCCAACCGGCTCGAACTGCGCGAGGCGCCGGAGCCGGTGCCGGGCAATGACGAAGTGCTGGTGCGGGTGGAGGCGGTCGGCATCTGCGGGTCAGACATGCACGCCTATCACGGCCATGATGCCCGCCGCCCGGCGCCGCTCATCCTTGGCCACGAGGCGGCCGGGCGCGTCGCCACGGGGCCGCGGGCGGGCGAGCGGGTCACCGTCAACCCCTTGGTGACATGCGGGTCTTGCCCCTCCTGCGAGGCCGGGCGGCCGCATCTGTGCGCCTCGCGGCAGATCCTCTCCATGCCCCCGCGCCCCGGCGCCTTCGCCGAGCTGGTGCGGGTGCCCGAGCGCAATCTCGTGACCGTGCCGGAGCATTTCCCCATGGCCCACGCGGCGCTGGCGGAGCCGGTGGCGGTCTCCTATCACGCGGTGAAGGTGGGCTCGCGGCTTCTGGATTGTCCTTTGCCCGCAGCACGTTGCCTGGTTCTGGGCGGCGGCGCCATCGGCCTTGCGGCGGGCCTCGTGCTCGCCATGCAGGGGGCGGCGGAGATCTTCGTGGCCGAGCCGCATCCCGGCCGCCGCGCCACGGTGGAGCGGGCCGGGCGCTTCCTCTGCTACGCGCCCCGCGAGGCGGGGGAGCCCGACGACGGCTCCATGGACCTCGTCATCGACGCGGTGGGGGCGGTGGCCACCCGCGCCGCCGCGAGCCGCCTCGTGCGGCCGGGCGGAGTCATTGTCCATGCGGGTTTGCTGCCGGGCGAGGACGGTTTCGACGTGCGCAGGATCACCCTCCAGGAGATCATCGTCACCGGCACCTATTGCTACACGCCGGCCGATTTCCGGGCGACCGTGGGGGCGCTGGTCTCGGGCCGGCTGGGGGATCTCTCCTGGATCGAGGAGCGCGATTTCGCCGATGCGGTCGGGGCTTTCGCGGACATCGATGCGGGGCGGACCGACGCGGCGAAGGTGGTGCTGCGTCTTTAGTGTCTGAGCGGGAGCTTGTGGAGCGGGCCGCGCGGCGATACGGATTTGCCTCGGAACTGGGCCGGTGTTACCGCGTCGGCCGCTTTTGTCTCTCCAATTCCGCCGGCTGTTCCCATGAATTCCTCCGAATTCCTCTCGCGCCTGTCGTCCCTCCTCGATCCGCGCGGCCTCCTCACCGCGCCCGACGACATGGCCCCCCATCTGGTGGACTGGCGCCGCATGTTCCACGGCGAGGCGCTGGCGGTGGTGCGGCCGCGCACCGCGCAGGAGGTGGCCGCCGTGGTGGCCGCCTGTGCTGAGGCGGGGGTGTGCATCGTTCCCCAGGGCGGCAATACCGGCCTTGCCGGCGGGGCGGTGCCGGCGGGGGAGGGGGGGCAGATCGTCCTCTGCCTGTCCCGCCTCAACGCCATCCGCTCCGTGGACAAGGTGGGCATGCTCATGGAGGTGGAGGCGGGTTGTGTCCTGCAGACCGCCCAGGAAGCCGCGACCGCCGCCGGGCGCCTTCTGCCGGTGAGCCTCGCGGCCGAGGGCACGGCGCAGATCGGCGGCATCGTCTCCACCAATGCGGGCGGCATCAATGTGCTGCGCTACGGCATGACGCGCCAATTGGTGCTGGGGCTCGAAGTGGTGCTGGCGGACGGCACGCTGGTGAACGGCCTGCGCCATCTGCGCAAGGACAATGCGGGCTATGACTGGAAGCAGGTCTTCATCGGCTCGGAAGGCACGCTGGGCATCGTGACGGCGGCGGTGCTGCGCCTCGTGCCCGCGCCTCGCCACAAGGTGACGGCGCTGCTCGCCGTTCCCGGCCCCGAGGCGGCCCTTGCTTTGCTCTCGCGGGCGCAGGATGAGATCGGCGACCAGGTAAGCGCCTTCGAGCTGATCTGCGCCCTCTCCTTCGATCTTCTCGCCCGCAATTGCGACCTGCGCTCGCCCATCGGCGCCTCCCCTTGGGTGGTGCTCATGCAGGCGGATTCCTGCCTCTCCGGCATCGACGAGGCCATGGAACAGGTGCTCACCGGCGCGCTGGAGGCGGGCGAGGCCACGGACGGCGTGGTGGCCTCCTCCGAGACCCAGGCCCGCCAGCTCTGGGCCCTGCGCGAGCACATCACGGAAGCCGAGCTGCGGGAGGGCGTGAGCGTGAAGCACGACGTGTCCGTGCCCATCGCCGACATGCCCGCCTTCCTCGCCGAGGCCGAGGCCGAAATGGCCCGCGCCCTTCCCGGCTGCCGGGCCAACATGTTCGGCCATCTGGGCGACGGCAACATCCATTTCAACGTGCTGATCGCCGAGGGCACGGACAAGGCGCTGGTGAACCGCACCGTCCATGACGTGGTGGCGAAATATGCCGGCTCCATCTCCGCCGAGCACGGCATCGGCCGCTACCGCGCGCCGGAACTGGCGCACTACAAGCCGGCGACTGAGCTCGCTCTCATGGGCCGGCTGAAGACGGCGCTGGACCCCGAGGGGCGGATGAATCCGGGGAAGGTTTTGGGCTGAGGGGATGCTTTACTGAGCACGGCTTCTTCCCGGCCTTTCCGTTTCCCGCTTCTAACCCTTGCGCGACAGCCCCCTCCCAACCCTCCCCCGCAAGCGGGAGAGGGCTTTTCCGTGCGTGACGTGACGCGCGTTTGTCCCCTGCGCGGCGAAGTCCCCTCTACTGCGCCTCATGGACCGCCTGAAGACGGCGTTGGACCCTGAGGGGCGGATGAATTCGGGGAGGGTTTTGGGCTGAGGGGAGAGTGGCGCTCGGCCTTTCCGTTTCCCTCTTCTAACCCTTGCGCGATAGCCCCCTCCCAACCCTCCCCCGCAAGCGGGAGAGGGCTTTTCCGTGCGTGACGTGAGGCGCGCGCTCATCCCCTGCGCGACAAGGTCCCCTCTCCCGCTTGCGGGGGAGGGCTAGGGAGGGGGAAGTCCAGGGGAGGGCTAAGGAAGCGGGAAATGGGGAGAGTTTGAACGGTGCTTCCGGGACAGGACCGGGCGCCCGGTCATGTATCCCGTCGCTTAGCCCGCTCCGCGCGGACGCCCCCCCATCAAACCCCCGCCACCGCCTCCAAACTCCGCCGCAATGTCGCGATGGCCGGGTTGGTGTTGGCGGGGCGCCAGATGGCGTGGAGTTCCACGATGATGCGCGGGGGCAAGGCGATGGGGCGGACCACCACGCCCCGGAAGCCGAGATTGCCCGCCGCGCGGGGCACCAAGGCAAGGCCCAGCCCCGCGCGCACCAGTCCGAGGATGGAGTGGATCTGGCTGATGTGCTGCACATAATGCGGCGTCACCCCGGCCTGGGTGAAGATGGCCGCCGCCAGATCGTAGAAATAGCGGGATTCATAGGGCGAGTAGGTCACCATGGGCTGCCGGTCGAGATCGGCGGCGGACACTTCCGGTGCCGTGGCGAAGGGGTGGCCCTCGGGGGCGGCCAGCAGCAGGGGTTCGCGCACCACGCACAGGCCCTCGAACTCCCGCCGGTTGAAGGCGGGCCGCACGAGGCCCACGTCGATGCGGCCCGAGGAGAGGGATTCCAGCTGGTCCGTTGAGACCATCTCCTTCAGCACGAGATCGATGCCCGGCGAGCGTGCCCGCACATCCTGGATGAGGCGCGGCAGGAATTCGTAGCCGGACGCGGCCGTGAAGCCGAGCGTGACAGAGCCGCCCTCGCCGCTGGCGGTGCGCCGGGCCGCCAGCGCCGCGCCTTCCGCGAGGCGCAGCAGGCGGCGCGCCTCGGGCAGGAAGCTGTCGCCCGCCCGCGTCAGCGCTACCGAGCGGCTGGTGCGCTCGAACAGGCGCACGTCCAGCGCATGCTCCAGAAGCTGGATCTGCCGGCTCAAGGGCGGCTGGGTCAGGTTCAGGCGCTGGGCCGCACGGCCGAAATGCAATTCCTCGGCGACGGCGACGAAGCAGCGGAGATGGTTGAGTTCGAACATCGATACAAAAATGGCATCGATCCATCCAGAGAACAACTCAAAGGTGCATCAAACCGTGCCTAACATGCACGCTGGATCGTAAACGATGCGTCCCAATTCCAAATCATGCGTGCGCAATGCACCACCCGGGAGAAACGCCAATGACCCTTCGCCTTTTCAAGGCCGCTGCTGCGGCCGTGGCTCTGTGCGCCGGCCTTGCCGCCGCGCCCGCCTTTTCCCAGTCCTTCGAGCGCCCCGTGCGCATCGTGGTGCCGTTCGCGCCCGGCGGCACGTCCGACATCCTCGCCCGCCTGATCGCGCCCAAGCTGCAGGAAGCGGTGGGCCAGCCGGTGGTGGTGGAGAACAAGCCCGGTGCCGCCGGCAATATCGGCGCCGACGCGGTGGCCAAGGCCCGTCCGGACGGCCACACCTTGCTGCTCATGGATATCGGCTCCCTGGCCGTGGCGCCGAGCCTGTTCCCGGACCTCTCCTATAATGTGGAGGCGGACCTCGCCCCCGTGGGCATGGTCATGTTCGGCCCCTATGTGCTGGCGGTGAACCCCTCCGTGCCCGCCAAGAACGTGGCGGAGCTGGTGGCCTATGCGAAGGCCAATCCCGGCAAGCTGGCGGTGGCCAATTCCGGCGTCGGCGCGCTGAACCACATTACCGCCGTGGCGCTCGCCCGCTCGCTGGGCATCGAGTGGAAGAACGTGCCCTATAAGGGCGGCGCCGCCGCCTCCCGCGCCGTGGTGTCGGGCGAGAGCAACGTCATCATCAACGGCGTGACGGCGACCCTTCCCTTCGTCACCAGCAAGCAATTGGTGGGTGTCGCGGTGACCGGCGAGAAGCGCCTGCCCGCGCTGCCGGACGTGGAGACCTTCAAGGAGGCCAAGCTGCCGCTGGATGACGCCGGCACCTGGCAGGCCATCCTCACCACCGGCAAGACCCCGCCGGAGGTGGTGGCCAAGCTCAATGCCGAACTCCAGAAGATCCTGGCCCTGCCGGAAATCCAGGAGAAGATCGCCGAGCAGGGCGGCATGGTGCGCCCCGGCACGGCGGATGCCGTGAAGACGTGGCTCTCCACCAACACCAAGGCGTGGGGCGAGATCATCCGCGCCGCCGACATCAAGGTGAACTGAGGCGCCTCGACGTGACCCAGCGCCGGATCGACTGGCCGGACCTTCTGTTCGGCCTCTTCCTCATCCTCGTGGCGGCGGGCACCTTCGCCGCCACGAGGAAGCTCTCCCACGGCACGGCGGCGGACATGGGGCCGGGCTACATGCCCCGCGCCATCGCCCTCGGCCTGCTCGGCTTCGGCCTGTTCTTCGCCGGGCGGGGGCTGGTGCGCGCCCATGCGGGCATCGCGCGGGTGCATCTGCGCCCCATTCTCGGCATCGCGGCCTCGGTCGCGGCCTTCTCGGCCCTGGTGGAGACGGCGGGCCTCGCGCTCGCCTCCTTCGCGGCCATCGTCATCGCCGCTTTGGCGAGCCGGGAGAGCCGCATCGTGGAGGTGCTGCTGTTCGGCATCGGCGTTTCGGCGGGGGCGGTTCTGCTGTTCGTGAAGGCGCTGGCGCTGCCGGTGCCCATCTGGCCCTGGTAGGCGCCCCATGGAACTGTTCGACAACCTTCTTCTGGGCCTCGCCACGGCGCTCCAGCTCAACAATCTCGTCTATTGCCTCATCGGCGTGGTCATCGGCACCGCCATCGGCGTGCTGCCGGGCATCGGCCCCATTCCCACGGTGGCGCTGCTGCTGCCCTTCACCTTCGGCCTGGAGCCCGCCTCCTCGCTCATCATGCTGGCGGGCATCTTCTACGGCGCCCAATATGGCGGCTCCACCACGGCCATCCTGGTGAACGTGCCGGGGGAAACCTCCTCCGTGGTCACCTGCCTCGACGGCCACGAAATGGCGAAGCAGGGCCGTGCCGGTCCCGCGCTCGCCATCGCCGCCATCTCCTCCTTCTTCGCGGGCACGGTGGCCACCATCGTCATCGCGGTGCTCAGCCTGCCGCTGGCGGCGCTGGCGCTGAAATTCACGGCGGTGGAATATTTCAGCCTGCTGGTGCTGGGCCTGTTCGCGGCGGTCATCCTGGCCCACGGCTCGGTGTCCAAGTCGCTCGCCATGGTGCTGCTGGGCCTGCTCATCGGCACGGTGGGCATCGACGTGAATTCCGGCGTGGCGCGCATGACCTTCTCGGTCCCCGCGCTGGCGGACGGGCTGGACTTCGTGCCGGTGGCCATGGGCCTGTTCGGCCTCGCCGAGATCATGGCCAACCTGGAGCGGCCCGAGACGCGGCAGGTGGTGAGCCAGAAGCTGCGCGACCTCGTGCCGTCCTGGACCGACCTGAAGGCGGCCTTTCCCGCCATGGTGCGCGGCACCTTCATCGGCTCCGCGCTGGGCGTGCTGCCGGGCGGGGGCGCGGCGCTGCCGCCTTTCACCGCCTATGCGGTGGAGAAGAAGCTGGCGCGCGATCCCTCGCGCTTCGGCAAGGGCGCCATCGAGGGCGTGGCGGGGCCGGAGGCGGCCAATAATGCGGGCGCGCAGACCAGCTTCATCCCGCTGCTGACCCTGGGCATTCCCGCCAATGCGCTGATGGCGCTGATGATCGGCGCGCTGATGATGCAGGGCATCCAGCCCGGCCCGCAGGTGATGACCGAGCAGCCCCAATTGGTGTGGGGCGTCATCGCCAGCATGTGGACCGGCAACCTCATGCTGCTCATCATCAATTTGCCGCTGGTGGGGGTGTGGGTCTCCATGCTGAAGATCCCCTATCGGCTGCTGTTTCCCGCCATCGTCCTGTTCTGCTGCATCGGCACCTACGGCATCTCCAACAGCGTCTTCAATGTCTGGCTCATGCTGGGCTGCGCGCTGGTGGGCTACTTCTTCATCAAGGTGGGCGTGGAGCCCGCCCCCCTGCTGCTGGGCCTCGTGCTGGGGCCGCAGCTGGAGGAGAATTTCCGCCGGGCCATGCAGCTCTCGGATGGCGACCCGAGCGTGTTCGTCACCCGGCCCATCAGCGCCGTCCTCTTGGGCATCGTGGTGCTCATGCTCGCCGCCATGCTTTCCCCCACCATCCTGCGCAAGCGCAAGCAGGCGCTCGCCGAATAGGCCGCTCCTCAGAAAAGGACACTGCCCGTGGACCTGCCCGTCAACACGTTCAAGCACGCCATCCATGCCGGCCGGCAGCAGATCGGCTTCTGGAACAGCCTCGCCACCCCCACCGCCACCGAGATCCTGGCCGGGTCCGGCTTCGACTGGCTGCTGCTGGATGCCGAGCACGCGCCCAATGACGTCGCCTCCATCCTCGGCCAGCTCCAGGCGACCATGCGTGACACGACGCACCCCGTCGTGCGGGTGCCGCAGAACGATTCCGTCGTGCTGAAACGCTATCTCGACATCGGCGTGCAGAGCTTCCTCATACCCATGGTGGACACGCCCGAGCAGGCGGCGGCGGCGGTGGCCGCGACCCGCTTTCCGCCGGACGGGTTCCGGGGCTTCGCCGGGGCGAGCCGCGCCTCCCTGTTCGGGCGGGTGAAGGATTATCACCGCCGGGCGCACGAGGAGATCTGCCTGCTGGTGCAGGTGGAGACCCGCCTTGCCCTCGACAATCTGGAGGCCATCGCCGCCGTGCCGGGCATTGACGGCGTGTTCATCGGCCCCGGCGATCTCTCCGCCGATCTCGGCCATCTGGGCGACCAGGGCCATCCCGACATGGTGGCGTTGATCGAGGCCACGATCCGCCGCATCGTGGCGGCCGGGAACCGGGCGGGCATCCTCACCGGCGACGAGGCGCTGGCGCGCCGCTATATGGCGGCGGGCTGCGTCTTCACCGCGGTGGGCATCGACACCGGCCTGCTGGCCCGCACGACAGAGGCGATCGCGCGCAAGTTCAAGGCCTGATCATCGGGCGACAGACAAGGATAGGAAATCGCATGAAGGTGGGTTTCATCGGGCTCGGCATCATGGGCGCGCCTATGGCGGAACATCTTATCGCCGCCGGCCACACGCTCTATGCCCAGTCCCGCTCCGGGGTGCCGCAGGCCCTCGTCGAGAAGGGCGCCATCGCCTGCGCCGATGGCGCCGAGGTGGCTGGGCATGCCGAGATCATCTTCCTCATGGTGCCGGACACGCCCCATGTGGAGGCGGTTCTGTTCGGCGACAGCGGTGTCGCGAAGGGCCTGTCGGCGGGCAAGATCGTGGTGGACATGAGCTCCATCTCGCCCGTGGCCACCAAGGAGTTCGCGAAGAAGATCAACGCGCTCGGCTGCGACTATCTGGACGCCCCGGTCTCCGGCGGCGAGGTGGGCGCCAAGGCGGGGTCGCTGACCATCATGGTGGGTGGGCCTGAGGGTGCGTTCGAGACCGTGAAGCCGCTGTTCGAGAAGATGGGCAAGAACATCACGCTGGTGGGCGGAAACGGCGACGGGCAGACCACGAAGGTCGCGAACCAGATCATCGTCGCGCTGACCATCGAGGCGGTGGGCGAGGCGCTGCTGTTCGCGTCCAAGGCGGGCGCGGACCCGGCCAAGGTGCGCCAGGCGCTCATGGGGGGCTTTGCCAATTCGCGCATCCTGGAAGTGCATGGCGAGCGCATGGTGAAGCGCACCTTCAATCCCGGCTTCCGCATCGAACTACACCAGAAGGACCTGAACCTCGCTCTGGACGGCGCGCGGGCGCTGGGGCTCTCCTTGCCCTCCACGGCGCTGGCCCAGCAGCTGTTCAGCGCGGTGGCCGCCCATGGCGGCGGCGGGCTCGACCATTCCGGCATGGTGAAGGCGCTGGAACTGCTGGCCAACCACACGGTGGCCCCGGACGCCTGAGGCGTCCTAAGCCTTCAGGCGATAGCCGACGCCGGGCTCGGTGATGATGAAGCGGGGATCCGCCGCGTCGTCGCCGAGCTTGTCGCGGATGTGGCCCACCGCGATGCGCAGATAGTGCGTGTCCTCCACATGGGCCGGTCCCCACACGGTGGTGAGGATCTGGCGATGGCTCACCAGCCGCCCCGCATGGCGCATGAGCAAAGCGAGAACGTCGAATTCCTTGCGGGTGAGCTTCACCTCCGTGCCGTCCACCGCCACCGTGCGGGCGGAGAGGCTCACGCGCAGGGCGCCCGCCTCCAACTCTGAAGGCTCCGCCTTGCCCGCCGCGCGCTTGCGCAGCAGCACGCGCAGGCGCGCCAGAAGCTCGCCCGTGGCGAAGGGCTTGGTCACATAGTCGTCGGCGCCCGCATCCAATGCGGCGATCTTCTCGGTCTCCCCGTCGCGCACCGACAGGATGAGGATGGGCACCTGCGACCAGTCGCGGATGGCGGCGATCACCGCCTTGCCGTCCATGTCCGGCAGGCCGAGATCCAGCATCACCGCATCCGGCGCCGAGGTGGCGGCGCGCTCCACGCCCAGGCGCCCGCGCTCGGCCTCCAGCATCTCGTAGCCCGCGCTGGCGAGCACGATCTTCAGGAAGCGCCGGATGGGCGCCTCGTCCTCGATCACCAGGATGCGCGGGGCGGTCTCGCTCACGGGCCGTCCTCCCCAAGCGGGGGAGGCGCCAGCGGCAGGCGGATGGCGAGGCGCGTGCCGTGGCCGTTCGGACCCGGCCCCGCCGTGACGCTGCCGCCATGGGCCTCCACGAGCCCGCGCACGATGGCGAGCCCCATGCCGGTGCCCCCCGGCGCCCCGTCTCCGCGCGCGGCGCGGTGGAACAGGTCGAACACCTTTTCCCGGTCGCCCTCCGGAATGCCCGGCCCGTCATCGCTGATGCTGACCACCGCCTGCATCCCCTCCACCTCGGCGCCGATGGTGATGGCGCTGCCCTCGGGGGCGTATTTGGCGGCATTGTCCAGCACGTTGGCCAGGGCCTGGCCGATCAGCACCGGGTCCACGTCGATCATGGGGAAGTCGCGGGCGATGCGGATGTCGATCTCGTGCCGCCGCAGGATACGGGCGAGGTCCGTGCGCACCCGGCCGATAATCTCCTTCAGGTCCACCGCCGCGCGCTTGGGCTTGAGGTCGCCATGGCCGAGGCGGGTCATGTCGAGGAGGTTCTGCACATAGCTGTCGAGGCGCCGGGCCTCGTCCAAGGCGGTGAGCGCGAGCGCCTGCCGGTCCTGTGGGGCCAGGGCCTCGCCCCCTTCCGCCAAAGTGGAGGCGGCGCCGATGATGGAGACCAGCGGCGTGCGCAGGTCGTGGCTCACGGAATTCAGCAAGGCGGCGCGCAGCTTGTCGCTCTCGGCGGCGATGCGCGCGGTGGCGAGGTCATCCGCCAGCCAGTTGCGCTCGATGGCCACGGCCACCTGATCCTCCACCGCCAGCAGCAGGCGCTTCATTTCCGGGTCGGTGGCGCGCTTGAGGTCGAGGAAGCGCACGCCGATGACGCCGAAGGGCTGCGCGGCGGTGGCCAGCGGCACGAACAGCCACTCACTGTTGGGCAGCGTGCCGGTGCCCGCGCCCGCTGGCTCGGCATGCGCGAACGCCCAGCGCGCGGCGCCCAGCGCGGCGGGGTCCAGATCTTCCTCGATGGAGGGATGGCCCTGCACCTGTTCCAGCGCCCCGGCGGCGTCCGGGGTCATGATGACGATGCGCGCCTCCAGCACCTTGGCGCTGTGGGCGGCGGCGGCCCAGAGCACATCGTCGGACTTGGTGGCGGAGGCGATCTTGCGGGCGAAGTCGAACAGGGTTTCGGTGCGCTGCTGGGCGGCGCGCATGCTCTCGATCTGCGCCCGCAGGCGGCTCTCCAGGAGGCCCGTCACCACCGAGGAGATGACGAACACCATGAGGCCCAGCACCGCCTCGTACTGCTCCACGGCGAAGGAGTAATAAGGCTGCGTATAGAAGAAGTTATAGGCCAGGAAGCCCAGCGCGCTGCCCAGCAGCGCGCCCGTCAGCCCGTGGCGGAACGCCACCACCTGCACCGCCACCAGATAGATGACGGCAATGGAGGCCACCGGCAGCAGGGACCAGAAGGGCCATGCGAAGACGGTGGCGAGGGTGATGGCGAGACATGCCTCCAGGGTCGCGGCGCTGAAGCGGGACACGGACGGAGGTGGAGAGAAGGCGGGCGCGGCGCGGCGCTTGGCCTCGGTCTTCGCACTGGCCGTGACCACCACCACCTCGAAGTCGGTGGCGCCGTCCAGCAGCTTTTCGGAAACCGGCTCGCGCAGCAGCGACATGAGCTTCTGCACGATGCCGCGCGGCCAGCGGGCCCGGCCGATGACGAGGCGCGTCACGTTGCGGGTGCGCGCATAGCGCAGGATCTCGCCCGCCGCGTCGGATTCGGCGCGCAGCGTCACCGTTTCCGCGCCGAGCGTCTCGGCCAGGTGCATGGCGTCCTGGCAGGCATGGCGGGCGGTGGCGTTGAGCCCGTCATGGCGGGGGGTGAGGACGGTGGCGACGATCCAGGGGATCTTCATGCGGTCGGCCATCTGCTTGCCCGCCCGCACCAGGGTCTTGCCCACCGGCGCCTCGTTCACGCAGACCAGCAGCCGTTCCTCGGCGGGCCAGGGGCCCTGCACCGCATTGTCCCGCATGAAGGCGAGCATGTCCGCGTCCACCCGCCCGGCGGTGGTGCGCAGCGCGATCTCGCGCAAGGCGGTGAGCTTGCCCTTGTTGAAGAAATTCTCCAGCGCCCGGCCCACCTGCTGGGGCAGGTAGACCTTGCCCTCCTTCATGCGCCGGATGAGGTCTTCCGGCGGCAGGTCGATCAGCTCGATGGCGTCCGCGCGGGCGAGCACCGCATCGGGCACGGTCTCCTGCACGCGCACGCCGGTGATCTGTGCCACCGTGTCGTTCAGGCTCTCGATATGCTGGATGTTGAGGGTGGTGAGGACATCGATGCCCGCATCCAGCACCTCCATCACGTCCTGCCAGCGCTTGGGATGGCGCGAGCCGGGGGCGTTAGTGTGGGCGAATTCGTCGATGAGGGCGAGGCGGGGCTTGCGGGCGAGAAGGGCGTCGATGTCCATCTCGCCCAGCGTCTGGCCCTTATAGTCGATGCGCCGGCGCGGCAGGATTTCCAGGTCCGCCAGCAGGCCCGCCGTCTCGCTGCGCCCGTGGGTCTCCACCAGCGCCACCACCACGTCGAGGCCCGAGCGCTTCTGCGCGCGGGCCTCCTCCAGCATGGCGAAGGTCTTGCCCACACCCGGCGACGCGCCGAGGAAGATCTTCAGCTTGCCCCGCGAAGAGGGCGTCGGATCTTCCGCGTGCGCCGCTTCCAGGAAGGATTCCGGCGACGGGCGTATGTCGGGCGTGCTGACCATCGTTTACGAACCGGCGCCTCCGGGCGGGAGCTTGTCGAGCGCGAGATTAAGCTCGAGCACATTCACCCGTGGTTCGCCGAGGATACCAAATTCCCGGCCTTCCACACGGCTGTCCACCAGGGTGCGCACCGCGGCGGGGGCGAGCTTGCGGGCCGTGGCCACCCGCTCCACCTGCGCATAGGCGCCGGCGGGGCTGATATGGGGGTCGAGGCCCGAGCCGGAGGCGGTCACGAGGTCCGCCGGCTGGCGGCCGGGGCCCAACGCCTGGGCGCGGGCGGCCACCGCCTCCGCCAGCGACTTGCTGGTGGGGGCGAGGTTGGAGCCCGTGGAGGCGGCGGCGTTATAGGGCTGCTCCACGGTCTTGGACGGGTCGTTGGGATCCGTGCCCGAAGTGGCCGAGGGGCGGCCGTGGAAATAGCGGTCCGAGGTGAAGGACTGGCCGATGAGGCGCGAGCCCACCACCGTTCCGTTGACCTCGACCAGCGAGCCCTTGGCCTTCGCCGGGAAGACCGCTTCGGCGATCCCGGTGATGGCGAGCGGGTAGGCGATGCCGGTCAGCAGCGTGAATACGGCCAGGAGAACCAGGGTGGCCCGGATCTGAGACATGTCTCTCTCCTCAGACGAGGTGGAGCAGATCGACGATGAGGTCGATGAGCTTGATGCCGACGAAGGGAACGATGAGCCCGCCCACGCCATAGATGGCGAGGTTGCGCGAGAGCAGCGCCGAGGCGGAGGAGGGCTTGTAGGCGACGCCCTTCAAGGCGATGGGGATCAGCGCGATGATGACCAGCGCGTTGAAGATGATGGCGGAGAGAATGGCCGACTGGGCCGTGCCCAGCCCCATGATGTCCAGCGCCGCGAGGCCCGGATAGGCGGCCACGAACAGCGCCGGGAGGATGGCGAAGTATTTCGCCACGTCATTGGCGATGGAGAAGGTGGTGAGCGCCCCGCGCGAGATGAGCAATTGCTTGCCCACCAGCACGATCTCGATGAGCTTCGTGGGGTCGCTGTCGAGATCGATGAGGTTGCCCGCCTCCTTGGCGGCCGGGGTGCCGGAATTCATGGCGACGCCCACGTCCGCCTGGGCGAGCGCCGGGGCGTCGTTGGAGCCGTCGCCGCACATGGCGACGAGGCGGCCGGACGTCTGCTCCTTGCGGATCAGTTCCAGCTTGCGCTCCGGGGTGGCCTCCGCGAGGAAGTCGTCCACGCCCGCCTCGGCGGCGATGGCGGCGGCGGTGAGGGGATTGTCGCCCGTGATCATCACGGTGCGGATGCCCATGCGCCGCAGCTCCGCGAACCGCTCGCGGATATTGGGCTTCACGATGTCCTTCAGATAGACCACGCCCATGATGCGGGTGCCGCTGGCCACCACCAGCGGCGTGCCGCCGGCCGAGGCGATGCGCTTGATGACGCCTTCCACCTGGGCGTCCAGGGGCACGCCCGCCATCTTGCGCATGGCATCGCCCGCGCCCTTTCGGATGGCGGTGCCGTCCGGCAGGTCCACGCCCGACATGCGGGTCTGGGCGGTGAAGGGCACGAAGGTGCCGGAGGTGGCCCGCCCGTCCTCGGCGAGGCCGAACTTGCGCGCGGCGAGATCCACGATGGACTTGCCCTCGGGCGTGTCGTCGGCCAGCGAGGCGAGCCAGGCGGCTTCCGCCAGTTCCTGCTCGGTGACGCCGGGGGCGGGCTCGAAGGCATCCGCCATGCGGTTGCCGAAGGTGATGGTGCCGGTCTTGTCCAGCAGCAGCACGTCGATGTCGCCCGCCGCCTCCACCGCGCGGCCGGACTTGGCGATGACGTTCGCCTTCACGAGGCGATCCATGCCCGCGATGCCGATGGCCGAGAGCAGGCCGCCGATGGTGGTGGGAATGAGCGTCACGAACAAAGCGATGAGGTAGATGGTGGGAATGGTGGTTCCCGACCACGCCGCGAAGAAGGGCAGCGTCACCACCACGAACAGGAACACCAAGGTGAGGCTCGCCAGCAGGATGTTGAGGGCGATCTCATTGGGCGTCTTCTGCCGCTTGGCGCCTTCCACCAGCGAAATCATCTTGTCGAGGAAGGTCTCGCCGGGACGGGCGGTGACCTTCACCACCAGCCAGTCGGAGGCGAGCGTGGTGCCGCCCGTGACCGAGGAATGGTCGCCGCCGGATTCGCGGATCACCGGGGCGGATTCGCCCGTGATGGCGCTCTCGTTCACGGAGGCAACGCCCTCGATCACCTCGCCGTCCGTGGGGATGGTGTCGCCCACTTCCACGAGGATGATGTCGCCGGGCTGGAGCAGGTCCACCTCGCGCAGGGTGAACTGATCGCGCCGGGCCGGGTCCGCCAGGAACTTGGCGCGGGCGGTGGACTTGGTGGCGCGGAACGCATCCGCCCGCGCCTTGCCGCGCCCTTCCGCCACCGCTTCCGCGAAATTGGCGAACAGCACGGTGAACCAGAGCCAGACGGCGATCTGGAAGCCCACCCAGAAGGCCGGGCCGCCCCGGATGCCTTCCTGGATCACCAGGAAGGTGGCGAGCACCGAGACCAGCGCGGTGGCGAAGATGACCGGGTTTCGGGCGAGGCCGCGCGGGTCGAGCTTGCGGAACGATTCCACGATGGCGGGCTTGAGGATTTCCGGCGCGAACAGGCCGATCTCGTTGGGAGCATGCTTGGACATGGGTGCGCTCCTCAGAAAGTGGTGCCGGCGAGCATGGAGACCTGCTCGGCGATGGGGCCGAGCGCGAGCGCCGGCAGGAAGGTGAGGGCGCCGACGATGAGGATGGTGGCCACCAACAGCACCACGAACACCGTCCCGTGGGTGGGGAAGGTTCCGGCGGTGGGCGGGGCGGGCATCTTCGTGCCGAGCGAACCGGCGATGGCGAGGATCGGCAGCATGTAGCCGAACCGGCCGAGCAGCATGGCGAGCCCCAGGAACGTGTTGTGCCAGGGTGTGTTGGCGTTGAAGCCGGCGAAGGCCGAGCCGTTGTTTCCGGTGGCGGAGGTGTAGGCGTAGATCAGCTCCGACAGGCCGTGGGGCCCTGCGTCCTGCACCGAGCTTTGGGCGGTGCCCACCGCGATGGCGAGCCCACCCAGCACCAGCACGCCGATGGGCATGATGAGCAAGGTGAGGGCGGCGAGCTTCACCTCCTTCGCCTCGATCTTCTTGCCCAGATATTCCGGCGTGCGGCCCACCATGAGCCCGGCCAGGAACACCGTGATGATGACGAACAGCAGCATGCCCGTGAGGCCCACGCCCACGCCGCCATAGACGATCTCGCCCAGCTGCATGTTCAGCATGGCCACCATCCCCGCCAGCGGGGTGAGGGAATCATGCATGGCGTTCACCGAGCCGTTGGAGGCGGCGGTGGTGGTGGCGGCCCAGAGCACCGAGCCGATGAGCCCGAAGCGCTGCTCCTTGCCTTCCATGTTGCCGGTCACCGGCTCCACAAAGGCCGCATGCAGCGGGTTGCCCGCATGCTCGGCCGCATAGAGGGCGGCGAAGCCCGCCACCAGCAGCACGCCCATGGCCGCGAACAGCGCGAGGCCCTGGCGCCGGTCGCCGATCATGCGCCCATAGGTGAAGCAGAAGGCCACCGGGATGACGAGGATCGCCAGCATGGAGAGATAGTTGGTGATGGCGAGCGGGTTCTCGAACGGATGGGCGGAATTGACGTTGAAGAAGCCGCCGCCGTTCGTGCCCAGCTGCTTGATGGCGAGCTGCGAGGCCACCGGGCCGATGGCGATGGTCTGCTTGGCGCCTTCCAGCGTGGTGGCGTCCACCGAGCCCGCCAGCGTCTGCGGCATGCCCAGCGCGGCGAACACCACCGCCAGCACCAGCGACAGGGGCAGCAGGATGTAGAGCACCGAGCGGGTCATGTCGGTCCAGAAATTGCCGACCGTGCGCACCTGACGCCCCGCAAAGCCCCGTGCCACGGCGGCGGCGAGCGCCATGCCGGTGGCGGCGGAGAGGAAGTTCTGGGTGGTCAGGCCCACCATCTGGCTGAGGTTCGACATGGTGGTCTCGCCGCCATAGCTCTGCCAGTTGGTGTTGGTGACGAAGGACACCGCCGTGTTGAAGGCGAGGTGCCAGGACAGCCCGTCAAAGCCCTGCGGGTTCAGCGGCAGCACGTTCTGGAACATGAGGATGGCGAGCAGCAGCGCGAAGCCCGCCGCGTTGAACAGCAGCAGGGACACCGCATAGGTGCACCAGGACTGCTCCCCGCCGCCCCCCGCGGCGCCCAGAAGGGTCTTTTCCACGGGCGCGAGGAAGGTCACGTCCCCGGTATAGACACGCGCCATATAGAGGCCGAGCGGAACGGCCAGCGCGACGAGAACGACGGCATAGAGCGCCGCCTGCAACAGGTCAGCCTGCATCGCGACCTCCTCAGAAGCGTTCGGGCGCGAGCAGCGCGGCCAGGAGATAGAAGAAGAGCACCGTGGCCAGTCCCAGGCCCAGGGCGATGTCGAGTGTCATGAACTGCGAACCCTCGCGTGGGGAATAACTTCATACCTACGTCCACCGATCGTAAAGCTGCCATGACGAAACGGGGAGAGGGACGTAAAGCCCGCATAAAAAAAGGCTGCGCCCCATCTTGAGCGCAGCCTTTCAGCTCGTTTGAGGCGCCGTCAGACCGGCACGATTGCAGGGGCGTCGGCGGGGAAGCGGCCGACCGTGGCCGGGTCGATATTGAGGTGCTGGGCCACCATGGGCCAAGGCGTGTGGGCGAGCCACTGGGAGAGCGACACGTTCTGGAACTGGGGCGCGCGGAACACCTCCAGGAAGACGAGGTCGGTGTCTCCCGTATTTCGGATGAAATGGCCGAGCGATTTCTTCACATAGCCGATGTCACCGGCCTTGAAGTTCTGCGTCACGGCCTTGGGGCCGGTATTGAACACCGTCATGCTGGCCTGACCGGCGATGTAATATTGCCACTCGTCCGCATTGGGGTGCCAGTGCATCTCCCGCATGCCGCCGGGATGCACCCGCACCAAGGCGGCGGCGATGGTCAACGACGCCTTGAAATTGCTGCTGTCGGCGATGCGCACCTCGCCGCCCTTGGTCTTCTTCACCGGCGCGAGGCCGGAGAGGGAGAAGACGCTGGGATTGGGCATGGCCCCGGTGCCCGCCTGGGCCTGCGCCCGGTCCTGGGCGAGCGGGCCGGGCATGGTGCCCTGGAAGATGTAGAGGTCGTGCAGCGGGATCTTGGCGAAGGTGTCCGCCGGCACGCCGAAATTCAGCGCCAGCACCTCGGGCGGGGTGTGGGCGAACCACTCATTGACCAGGAGCGTGTTGTATTCCGACGCCATGCCGTCGTCGAAGCACAGGATGAACTCGGCCCCGTCCTCGCCGATGCCCTGGAGCGAATGGGGCAGGCCGGCGGGGAAATACCACAGGCCGCCTTCGCCCACGTCCTCCACATTGGCGCGGCCCTGGCCGTCGATGGTGGTGATGCGCACCGCGCCGCGCGTCACATAGGCCCATTCCGCCGCCTGGTGCCAATGCAGCTCGCGGATGCCGCCGCGCGTGAGGCGCATGTTGACGCCGGAAATCTCCGTGGCGATGGCGAAGTCCGACTGGGTCACCTGGCGCGCCCAGCCGCCATTCTGCACGCGGCGCGGGGCATTGTTGAAGGAGGCCCAGAACATGGGCATGTCGCCCACATCCGTGGGGGGCGGGGAGAAGGCGTCGGGAAACTGCGAGGCGAGCGCCGGGTTCTGGGGACCGGGATCCGTGGCGCTGGAGGGATTGCCCGTGGTGTTGATCACGCCCTGGGGCGGCTCGTTGGGGTTGCCGTAGCTTGCCGCGTGGGCCGCGGCGCCCGCCGCCACCAGCCCGCCGGCCGCCAGAATGCTGCGTCTCGTGATCCCGTCCATCTCGCCCGTTCCTTCCGGCTGAATGCGTAAGGCGGATTGAACCGCGAACCGGCGTCAGGCGGAAGACGGGGCGCGGGACAGGGTCGTGTGCCGGTTAGGCAAGGGTAAAGACGGGTAAAAGAGTGCGGCCACCACCATGAATTCTCCCGAATTGGCCTGCATCTCCGTTCCCATGCCCGACGATGCCCTTTCCTCCCTGAAGCGCGGCCTCGACCGCATCCTCCCCGCCGCCTGGCGCTCGGACGTTCCGGTGGTTCCCGTGGTGCGCCTGTCCGGCACCATCGGCATGGGCGGCCCGCTGCGCCCGTCCATGACCCTGGCGAACACGGCCAAGCCCCTGGAGCGGGCCTTCGCCGTGAAGACGGCGCCCGCCGTGGCGCTCCTCATCAATTCGCCAGGTGGGGCGGCGGTGCAGTCCCGCCTCATCCACCAGCGCATCCGGTCGCTGGCGGAGGAGAGCGGCAAGCACGTCTTCGCCTTCGTGGAGGACGTGGCGGCCTCCGGCGGCTACATGATCGCCTGCGCGGCCGACGAGATCGTGTGCGATCCCTCCTCCATCGTCGGTTCCATCGGCGTGGTGAGCGCGGGCTTCGGCTTCGAGCGGCTCATCGACAAGATCGGCATCGAGCGCCGCGTCTACACCGCCGGGACCCGCAAGGTGATGCTCGATCCCTTCCAGCCCGAGCATGCGGAGGATGTGGAGCGCCTGAAGGCGATCCAGCGGGAAATGCACCAGATCTTCGCCGGGCTCGTGAAGGCGCGGCGCGGCGACACGCTCACCGCCGACGACGAGACGCTGTTCTCCGGCGAATTCTGGGTCGGTACCCAGGCGCTCGGCCTCGGCCTCGTGGATGATCTCGGCGACCTGCGCGCCGTGCTTCGGGCGCGCTATGGCGCGAACGTGCGCACGCCGGTCATCTCGTCCGGCGGCTGGTTCTCCCGCCGCCTCGGCATAACGTCGCTGTCCGGCGGCTCGCCGGGCGGGTCGCTGGGGGCGGGGTTTGCCGAAGGGCTGGTGTCCGCCGCCGAGGAACGGGCGGTGTGGGCCCGCTATGGTTTGTGAGGCCGGAAAGGCCGGGGAGGAGAGAATGCCGCCGTTTCTGATTGCCGCCGCCGGTCTTATGGGGGCTGTGGCCCTGACGCGCTTCGTCCTGCGCGAGAGCCGTCGGGTGAGCGCGAAGGTGGATATCTTCCGCACGCCTCCGGGCACGCAGGAGGACACCGGGATTCGTCTGGAGCGGGATCCGGTGACGGGCGCCTATCGCCCCCGCGCCGGGAATTGACGCCGGAGCCCGCGACATGGGACGGCGCGGCGAGGAAACAAAAGATTACAGCGAATTCACTGAAACCGGTGCCCGCCCTGGATTATTCTCGGGGCGGGTAAGGCACGGATTTTCGCTGAGATGCTGCAGAAGCTCGATCCGGGGGGCACGGCGGTGATGCCGCCGAAGAAGCGCCTCTCGCGCGCACGATTTTACTGGGCGACGGGCGCGGTTCTCGCGGCCCTGGCCGGAGGCGGCGCCTATTATCTCTATGGCGGGGAGGCCGGCAGCACCGGGGCGCAGCTCTCCACCGCGCCGGCGGTGAAGGGCGATATCGAGCAGAACGTCACCGCGCTGGGCACCATCAAGCCCAAGACCTATGTGGATGTGGGCACCCAGGTGTCCGGCCAGCTGCGCAAGGTGATGGTGGAGATCGGCGACACCGTGAAGAAGGGCGACCAACTCGCCCAGATCGACCCCACCGTCTACCAGACCCGCGTGCTGGGTGATCAGGCCCAGCTTGAAAACCTGAAGGCCCAGCTCTCCCAGCAGAAGGCCCAGCTGGACCTGGACAAGCTGCGCGACAACCGCGCCACCCGGCTGCTCGCCTCCCAGTCCGGCAGCCAGGACACGGCCGATGCCGCCGCCGCCACCGTGCGCATCGGCGAGGCCAAGGTGCTGGCGCTGGAAGCCCAGATCAAGCAGACCCAGGCCACGCTGGACGGCGACCTCGCCAATCTCGGCTACACCAAGATCTTCGCGCCCATGGACGGGGTGGTGGTCTCCACCTCCGCCACCGAGGGCCAGACGCTGAACGCCAACCAGACCGCGCCCATCGTCCTGCGCCTCGCGGACCTCGACACCATGCAGGTCTGGGCCCAGGTGGCCGAGGCGGACATTCCCAAGGTTAAGGTGGGGATGTCGGTCTATTTCACCACGCTCGGCATGCCCGACCGCCGGTTCCAGGCGAAGGTGGTGCAGGTGCTGCCGACCCCCGAGACCGTCAACGACGTGGTGCTCTACAACGTCCTCATCGACGTGCCCAATACCGAACGCCTGCTCATGACCTCCATGAGCGCGCAGGTCTTCTTCATGCTGGGCAGCGCCAAGGACGCCATCATCGTTCCGTCCGCCGCCGTGCGCCCTTCGCGCACCGCCCGCCGCGAGGTGCGCAACGAGGCCACCGTGCGCGTGCTGGTGAACGGGCAGGTGGAGACCCGCCAGGTGAAGACCGGGCTCGCGGGGCGCAACCAGATTCAGATCACGGACGGGCTGAAGGAGGGCGACCTCGTGGTGACCTCGCCCGACCCGGCGGCCCAGCAGGCGAACCGGCCGCCCATGCCGCCGAGGATGTTTTGACCCTCGCCGACACGCGCGAGGGCGCGGCCCGCGCCGCCCCGGCAACGGCCGAGCCGCTGCTGGACATCGCCCATGTGAGCCGGGTCTATCCCTCCGGCGACAGCGTGGTGCGGGCGCTGGACGATGTCTCGCTCACCATCATGCCAGGCGAATACGTGGCCATCATGGGCCAGTCCGGCTCGGGCAAGTCCACGCTGATGAACATCATCGGCTGCCTGGATCGGCCCAGCATGGGTCGCTACACGGTGATGGGCCGCGACGTGGCGGACCTGGACGCGGACGAACTGGCGGCGCTGCGCTGCCGCACCTTCGGCTTCGTCTTCCAGCGCTACAATCTCCTGCCCTCCATCACGGCGGAAGAGAATGTGGAGATCCCCGCCATCTATGCGGGGCGGTCCAAGAGCGAACGTGTGGATCGCGCCCGCGCGCTGCTGGACCGGCTCGGCCTGCTCTCGCGCGCCGAGCACACGCCCTCCCAGCTCTCGGGCGGCCAGCAGCAGCGCGTCTCCATCGCCCGCGCGCTCATGAACGAGGCGCCCGTCCTTCTGGCGGACGAGCCCACCGGCGCGCTGGACAGCCATTCGGGCGCGGAAGTGCTGGCGCTGCTCGCGGACCTGAACCGCGAAGGGCGCACCATCATCCTCATCACCCATGACCCGGAAGTGGCCGCCCATGCCCGGCGCGTGGTGCGCCTGCAGGACGGGCGCATCCTGTCCGACGAGCGCAACGATGCGGCGCCGCCCGCTGCCGCACTGGCCCAGGCCACCAGGCCGAGCCTGAAGGTGCGCAACAATTTCCTCCCCGATCTGGGCGAGGCGGTGAAGATGGCGTTCCGCTCCATGCGGGCGAACCTGTTCCGCACCATCCTCACTTTGCTGGGCGTCATCATCGGCGTCGCCGCCGTCATCGTCATGCTGGCCATCGGCCAGGGCTCCAAGCAATCGGTGCTGGACCGCATCGCCTCCATGGGCACCAACCTTCTGGTGGTGCGGCCCGGCGCGCCGGGCATCCGTTCCACCGGCTCCAACGCTTCGCTGACGCTGGAAGATGCGCAGGCCATCGAGGCGGAGATCGGCAATGTGGTGGCGGTCTCGCCCGAGCGGTCCACCACGGCGACGGTGCGGGTGGGCGCCATCGACTATGCCACCTCCATTCAGGGCACCGGCCCGGGCTATGTGACGGCCCGCGACTGGGGCCTTGCCGACGGCACCATGTTCACCGACCGGGACGTGGACGGCTACGCCCCCGTGGTGGTGCTGGGCAAGACCGTGGCGCGGGTGATGTTCCCCGATGGGCGCAGCCCCGTGGGGCGCTACATCCTTATCAAGAGCGTGCCCTATGAGGTGATCGGCGTGCTCGCCCCGCGCGGGGCCAACGCCTTCGGCATGGACCAGGACGACGTGGTCCTCATGCCCGTCACCACCGGCTTCATGCGGGTGTTCGGCCGCCGCTTCCTCTCCGCCGCCACCATTGCGGTGGCGGACACGACGCAGATCGACCAGACCCAGCAGGATATCGAGGTGCTGCTGCGCCAGCGTCACCGGGCGGAGGATTTCCAGATCCGCAACACCTCCTCCATCCTGGAGACCGCCACCGCCACCGCCGATACGCTGACGCGCCTTCTGGGCTCGGTGGCCGCCATCTCGCTGCTGGTGGGCGGCATCGGGGTGATGAACATCATGCTGGTGAGCGTGACCGAGCGCACGCGGGAGATCGGCATCCGCATGGCCACGGGCGCGCGGCGGGCCAATATCATGCTCCAGTTCAACACCGAGGCCCTGGTGATCTGCGGCGCGGGCGGGCTGGCGGGCGTGCTGCTGGGGCTCGGCGTGGCGCTGCTACTGAAGCATCTGGGCGCGCTGGTGGTCTTCACCCTCGGCCCGCCCTTGCTGGCCTTCGGCTGCGCCTTCCTCACCGGCCTCCTGTTCGGCTATCTCCCCGCCCGCAAGGCGGCGGGCCTCGATCCGGTGGCGGCCCTCGCCTACGAGTGAGCGCGTTTCCCGACACGGCCGCTCGATCTCCCTCTCCCGCCCGAACTCGGCTGTTGTCGAGTTCGGATAGCTAACGTGCCGAAGTCGGAAACATCCGACTTCGGTGCGGGGGCGGGGCGGGGAGGGGGCATAGCCGCTTGGCACGGCCCCTTCAGGCATCCCACGTCGCCCACGCCCTGCACGCAGGGAAGACTGTCGATCAGCAGATCGGGAAACCCGCAGCGCCGCGCGTCAGGAGCGCGGCGGGGAGCAGGTGACGGGGGCCGAGAGCGGCGCGCCCGAGGGGGCGATGGCCGCGGCGGCCGCGCGGGCCCGCGCTTCCTGCTGGCCCCGCATGGCTTCCTGGCGGATGGAATAGAGGCCCGCGCCCACCACGAGGATGGTGCCCGCGACGCCCCACATGTCCGGCAGGTGGTTGAAGATCACATAGCCGTAGAACAGCGAGAAGGGCACCAGCACGTAGCGCAGCGGCGAGATGGCGGCCACCGGCGCATTGCGGAAGGCGAACACCATCAGGATGTTGCCGAGCGCGAAGGTGAGGCCCGAGCCCAGGATGCACAGGGCCGGGAACAGGTCCGGCACGCGCCAGGTCTCCCACAGGGCGAAGACCGCGCTGGCGAGCGCGAGGCAGACGGCCGTGGAGAAGGCCACCACCGTGCCCGGCACCACCATGGAGATGCCGCGCGTGGAGATATCCCGCAGCGAGCCGCAGAAAGCCGCGAGCAGCGGCAGCAGCGCGAACACGTCGAAGGTTGACGGGGAGGGGCGGGTGACGATGAGCGCGCCCGAGAAGCCCACGAGGATGGCGATCCAGCGCCGCCCGCTCACGCTCTCGCCCAGCAGCGGCACCGCGAGGGCCGTGGTGAGCAGGGGGGCGGCCATGTAGATGGTCGTGCTGGTGGAAATGGGCAGGACACTGAGCGCCAGCACATAGGTAAAGGTGGTGACCCCGTCGAGGCCGGAGCGCAGCGCCACCCGGCGCTGGCCCGCCAGGAGGATGGCCCGTCCGTCGCCCATGGCGATGATGACGACCAGCAGGACAAGGGCACCCGCCGCCGAGCGCAGGCTGATGATCTCGCCCATGGGCAGCTCGGCGAGCGCCAGCTTGATGAGCACGTCATTGGTGATGAACATGCTCATGGCACAGATCATCGCGACGATGCCGCGCAGGGGACCGGCGGGGATCACGGGCGGGCTCCGACGCGGCCAGGAACGCGGCGCGCGGAAGAAGGCGGGAAGGGGAGGGACACGGGCTACAGGTCCGTCACAGGTCGGCCTGCGGTTTTTAACCGATTTATCGCGCAACCCGATTTGCGGATTTGGCTGGGCGGAAAAATGAGCCCGGCGCGAACCGCATGGATGCGCCCCAAGTCCGCCGCATTTCCAAATGGCAGGTTAATGTAGGGGTGCCGGGGTTTCCGCGTCCGCTTCCCCATCCCGTGTCGCGGCACTGTCCCGCGTCCGGGTGCTGCCGCGCGGCGGGCGGCCGAACCGGGCGATGGTGGCGAGATTCTCGGCCATGCCCAGCAGGCGGGCGCCCCGGCGCAATTCCTCGTCGAGCCGCGCCATGGTGCGCGATAGGCCGGGATCCTCGTCCTTCAGCCAGATCTCCAGCAGGCGGGCGAACATCACGGCGAGGCCACGCGCCTTCAGGTCTCCGCGCAGGCCGGTGGCGTCGATGCCCGCCGCCGCCAGCATCCAGCGTTGCGAGCGGGTGGACGCGGACAGGAGCCTGAGTGCGAGGCGCGGATCGTAACGGGCCGAGCGCAACAGCGAGGCCACCGCCTCCCGGTGGGGCTCCAGCGCGTCGAGGCGCCGCATCAGCACCTCGAACAGGCGCTCATGGGCGGGTTCGCCCAGGTCCAGCCCCTCGTCCGGTCCCCCTTCCGCCAGCACCTGCCGGTCCGTGTCCCGCAGGAAGGCGTCCAGGAGATCGTCCGTGGTGGCATAGGCCGCCCGCAATTCCGAGAGCGGCAGGCCCGCATGCTCGGCGAGCTGGGGAAAGCTGATGCGCTCCAGGGGCGTATAGGCCAGAAGGTCGAGAAAGGCGCGCAGGCTCGCCTCGCGCAGGGTTTCGGACGCCATGGACGGGCTCCTTGCCACCTTGGGACGTGTGCGGTCCGCCCCCTTCGAGCAAGTGGGCGCTCAGCCCGACACCCGCAAGGGCCGGCCCGGCGGGCGGTCTTCAAAGAGGGACAGGCCGCCCGGACGTTTCAGCCCGGGCGGCGTCCGGTCAGTAGGCCAGTTCGACCGAGCGGCGGGTGGCGGCGGCCACGGCATCCGTGAGCAGCGGGCCGAAGCCGCGCGTCTCGTCCATCAGCACGCCCAGCGCCGCAGCGGTGGTTCCGGCGGGGGAGGTGACGTTCTCGCGCAAGGTCGCCGCCTCGGTGCCGGACTGGATCATGAGGGCGCCGGCACCGGCCACGGTGGCGCGGGCAAGGCGCTCGGCAAGATCGGCGGGAAGGCCCGCCGCCGCACCCGCCGCCGCCAGCGCCTCGGCCAGCAGGAACACATAAGCGGGGCCGGAGCCGGAGACGGCGGTGGCCGCGTCCATGAGGGCTTCGTCCGCGATCCATTCCACGGGGCCGAGCGCGGAGAGCAAAGCGTCGGTCAAGGCGCGCCCGTCCGCCGTCACCTGCGCGTTGGGCACTGCGACCGTGATTCCCTGGCCGATGGCGGCGGGCGTATTGGGAATGGTGCGCACCACGGCGGCGCCATGGGGCAGGGCTTCGGAGATGAAGTCCAGGGTGCGGCCGGCCATGATGGAGACCACAAGGGTCTCAGGCCCCACCAAAGCGCGCACGGTCGCCAGCACCACCGGCGCCACCTGCGGCTTCACCGCCAGCACCACCACGGCGGGGGTGCCGATCTCGGAAAAATCGGGATTGGCCCGCGCGCCCTTGGCGGTCAGGTCGGCCGCGACCTCGGGCCGCAGGTTGGGGTCGAGCACGACGGTGTGCTTGGGCGGCAGGCCGAGCTTCAGCCAGCCCTCCAGCATGGCACCGCCCATCTTGCCGGCACCCACCAGGACGACGGGACCGTTCAAGCTCTCAAGGGATCGAATGGGCATGGAACAGCCTGGATGAACGCGGGCGCCGCCATCAGGCGGCGCCGCGCGTGGGGAAGGATGTTCCTTCTTAAGCTTCTCCGACGGTATCGAAAAGCGCCGTCTCCATGGCTTCGCGCGCGGTCTTGCCGGCCCAGACCACGAATTGGAACGCGGGATAAAAGCGTTCCACCGCGTCCATGGCGGCATCGAGGATGGCCTCGCACTGCCGGTCCGAGGCGGTCGCCCCGCCCGCCAGCACAAGGGCGTGGCGGAACATGATGACCCCTTCCTGGTCCCACAGGTCGAAATGGCCGACCCACATCTGCTCGTTGATGAGGGAGAGCAGCTTCAGGACCTCCGGCCGGCGCCCTTCGGGCACCTTGAAGTCGAAGGCGCAGGCGAGATGCAGCGACTCGATCTCGCCCATCCACTGGAACGAGACATGGCAGTCCGTCCAGCGGCTGTTGAGAGAGAGAGTGATCTCGTCCTCGTCGGAGCGCTCGAAGGACCAATCATGCACGGCGGCGAGCCGTTCGACCAAATCGACGGGATTGGCCGGTGCTTCGGCTTCGATGTCTTCGATGTCAATGAGAGACATGCCTCGACCTCGCGGTTGGAGGGGCGCGGAGACGGTCGAACGGCGGTACTCGACGGCACTCAAACCAGGGTCGGCCGGCCAGGCTTCATGCGACCTAGAACGTGCGACCCGTAACTTGCGCGACGCAGCGTACCCGCGGCTCCACCGCCCCCAGGGGCCGGTGTGCCGTGACGACCTGCGCCCCGTCGCGCATCGCGCGACGATCCGGCTCCGAATCGCCACCTAATCACTATATCGCGCCGCAACGCCGTGCCACTACGACATATTGCGGCGCCCGCATCTTTCCCCAGAACAGCTTAAGATCAGCTGACCTCGGGGGGCATGCCCGGAACGGGGGCGGGGGAGCCGAGGCGGGCTTCCAGCTCGGCGATGCGGGCGGCGAGGCGCTCATTCTCCAGCCGCGCCTCGGCCACCATGTCCTTCACCACGTCGAATTCCTCGCGCTTCACCAGGTCCATGTCGCGCAGGAAGCGCTCCATCTGGGCGCGCATGGCGGTCTCGGCTTCCCGGCGCACGCCCTGGGCCACGCCCGCGGCGTCGTTCACGAGGCGCGCCATCTCGTCGAAAAGCTTGCCTGTGGTCTGGGTCATGGGAGCCTCGCTCGGGCGGTTGGTTGAGATGGGCTGGAGAATGGGGGCGGGGCCTGCGGATCGCAAGGGGCGGGGCGCCGCAGCGGCGGCGGCATCCCCTGCCCAGAATTCTGTGCGGCGCATCCCGGCCGGGGAACGCGCAGACCGGCCCACATCAGGCGCGCGGCGCCGCAAGGTCTCCCAGCGGCCCGGCGGCGAGGTTTGCCGTGAGGCGGCGCAGGAGCCAGGTGGTTTCCTCCAGATGGTCCATGGTCTGCCAGATCTTTTTCTGCTGGTCCGCCGGCAGGTCCGGGGCCTCCTTCAGGATGTCGTCGCGCATCTGGCGCAGCGCGTCGGAGCGTTCGGAGGTCAAGGCGCGGATCGCGGCAAGGGAACCCGCATCGAAGGTCTCCAGCCGGGCGATGACGGCGGCGAGCATGGCGTGCGTCTCGTCCGCCAGCCGGGAGGCGATGGTCGTGAGCGCGGGCGCCTTTGCCAGATCCTCCAGGTTTCCGGCCATGGTGCCGAGGGCGGCGTGCAGGCCGTGCAGGAGCTGGTTGGAATTCCACAGGCCCATCAGCGCATCCTGCTCTGCGGGCGTTCCGGGGTTCTGCAAGGCGTGCTTCAGGAACACATCCAGGTCCCGCGCCAGTTCGGTGCCAGCCTGGCGCAGGTCCTTGGGCGAGGCGTTCGCGGCGGTGGCCGTGGTCTCGTCATCCGCCGGCGTGACGCCGGGATTGTGGCGCACGCGGTCGAGGAAGTGCGGCAGCCGGCGCACGAGGCGCCGCTGCTCCTGCTCGGCCAGCTTCAAGGCCGTCACCGACAGGCTTTCCGCATAGGCCGTGATGAACATGGGCTTGCTGAGGTTTTCCGCCTCCGTGGGCGGGCTCAGCCGCTCGATCAGGGCGAAGAGGGGGCCGTTAATGGTGGAGGCCGCCACCGCCGAGGAGATCTGGAACATCCAATGCACGGCGGTCACCTGCAAAGCGGCATCGGCCGTGATGCTGGTGACGAAGGCGAGAAGGAGGGGGATGCCCGTATAATGCTCGATGGTGAACAGCGGCAGCAGGATCGCCGCGCCCAGCGATTTCAGGACGAATTGGTAGAGGTTGAGCTGGCGCGCCGTGCCCTTCAGGCCGGACCCTTGCGCCAGCGTCATGAAGCCGGTGCCGAAATTGGCGCCCACCACGATCAGGCAGGCCTGGTCCATGGACAGCACGTTCGCCGCCGCCAGGGCCACCACGACCACCGCCACCGTCTGCCCCTGCACCACGGCGGCAAGGACCGTTCCCGCCAGGAAGCCCCAGAAATAGAACTGGTCGGCGAAGGCCAGGACCGCCTTGAGCGTTTCGGACTCCCGCAGCGAGCCGGAGGCGCCGGTTATCAGCTGCACGCCGTAGAGCAGCAGGAACAGGCCCAGTATGGCCGCGATGAAGTTGCGATAGCGGGCGTCCCGGTCATAGCCCAGCAGATAGGCGAGGCCGATGAGGGCGATTCCGCTCATGACCACGAGGCCGATATCGAAGGAGGCCAGGAGCAGCCGCAGGGTCGATCCCGCGGAGGACCATGTCACGATGGGCATGGCGGAGCGGACCGTGGCCGCGCCTGCCGAGACCAGCCCGATGACGATGAAGGTCACCGCATTCGTGCTCTGGATGGTGGCGCCCGCCAGGATGCCCACCAGCGAGGCGCGCAGCGGATGGCCGGTGGCCCGCGCGACGAGGCGCTGAAAGCCGGGGCCGACCACCTGTTTCATGTTGGCGGTGAGAAACTGCGTTCCGATGAAAATGAAGCCGAGCCCGCACAGCAGCCCAATCACCACAGCCATGTAAAACCCCGCCCCCATGCGCGTGAGCGCCCCAGGCATCACGCCAACCGGCCCGTGCCCCTGAGGGACGCGATCCAAGGCCGATGCATTGTCGGCGCTTCGGCGGCAAGTGAAAAAGCAAGGTTCAGGAAAAGGCAGGGGTCAAGAGAAGGCAGGGGTCAAGGGAAGGACGGGTTTCAGCGCGCAGGCCGCCTCATCCTGATCGGCCCCTTGGGTCCGTATCCAAGACGGATCGGCGTTGAGGGGGGACTCTCTCCCATTGCGTACGGACCCTACGGCTTCATGATGTCCCCGTCATAGAGCATCCGGTAATGCAATTGCCCGCCGCTCTTGAAGGGCTCGAAGCCGTTTTCGAGAAAGGCCGAGACGAGGTTGGCGCTCACCAGCAGGATGAAAACAGCCGAGACCGGGCCTGCGCCGGGCGGTCGCCATGTTGGGTCCTCGCATGCCCGCGTCCGGCCTGAGGCGGCCTGGAAGGCGAGGGCGAGCACGCAATAGACCAGCGCACCCGTTAGGACCACATAGGTCCAGTCATACATGTGGAGCCCGAAAAACGCGGTTCCCGTGGGCGGCGTGCCCGGAAGGACATGGACGAAGACCTGGAGCAAGGCGGTGAGGCTGCCGAACAGGGCGCCGACCGCGCTCAGCACATGGTTCCATGGGCTCGTGCCGAACCGGACGTTGAGGAGCAGCCCGGCCCCGAACACCATGAAGCCGAGGCGCTGGAGATTGCACAGCGCACAGGGCAACTCCCCCAGCACGATTTGGTAGTAGAAAGCCATCACCAGCGTGAGGCAGACGCCCGCGAGGGCCAGCAGGTCGAACGTGCGCGCGGTTCGCATCACCAGGCCCCATAGGTGGAGAGGACCGGCATGTGGTGCGAGCCGTGATAGACGGCCCACACCGCCAGCAGGAGCGCGGTCGCGCCCCAGGCCGCCCGGGCCAGGCGCTCATGGCGCAGCGAGAGCAGGGCGGCCCCGAACGCCACCAGGAACGGGATGAAACCCATGAACATCGCGGCGCCTCCCTCCATGTGCCGGGCTTCTGCGCGCTGGCCTGGGAATGCGGGCCCACGCGGCATGCTGTGAGACAGAGTGTTCGCCGTGCCTCGCGGCCCCGATCCTGCCGCCGCTCCGGAAGGGGACGATCAGGCGAGCTTAAGTTGCAGCTTAATCCGGTGGCTCGCCAAGGTCGATTCACCTCTCGCCTCCGCAAACACCGGGTGGGCGTGGCGTCTCCATTCAACAGCGACACGGGACGCGGCCTCGGGGATGCGGCGCGGGCGCGCAAGAAAGCGCGCGGTGTGAAGGGCTGGGCAATCGGGAAACACCCGTTTACGATCCGCGCCCTTTCCAAGGTCCCGCAGAATCAGTTCGAGGTCATGAAGTATCGGTCAGATATCAGCGGCTTGCGCGCTCTCGCGGTTCTCCCGGTCGTTCTCTTTCACTTCAACGAGCAGTGGCTTCCCGGCGGCTTCGTCGGCGTGGACATCTTCTTCGTCATATCGGGTTACTTGATTACCTCCATCCTCGCGGCGGATCTTCGCGAGGGGCGGTTCAGCCTGCTGCGCTTCTACGACCGGCGACTGCGGCGCATCGTGCCCGCCTTCGCGGCGGTGGCACTGGTCACGGCGCTCATCAGCCTGTTCATCCTGCCGCCCGGATTGCTGGAGGATTTCGGCGCCTCGCTGCGCTCGGCCTCCATCTTCTTCGCCAACCGCTATTTCCTGTCCGTCACCCATTATTTCGGCGCGGCGCCGGACGAACTGTTCCTGCTGCACACCTGGTCGCTCTCGGTGGAGGAGCAGTTCTATCTGGGCTGGCCGCTGCTGCTGGCCGTCCTGTTCCATCCCAAGCTGCGGCGCTTCCTGCCCTATATCCTCGTGGTGCTCATGCTGGTGTCGCTATACGTGGCGACGCGCAACGCGGTGCTGCGGCCGGTGGCGGGCTTCTACAATTCCAACGGGCGCTTCTGGGAGCTTCTGCTGGGCGCCTTCCTGGCGCTCGGCTATCTGCCGCGCCTCAGGAGCGCGCGGGTGGCGGAAGGGGTGGCGGGGCTCGGTCTCGTGCTCATCCTCGTGTCCCTCGCGCTGTTCGATCCGAAGAAGATCCTGTTCCCCGGCGTGAGCGCGCTCGTGCCCACGCTGGGTGCCCTGTTCATCCTCTGGGCCGGAGAGGAGGGGCGCACCACCCTGGTGGGGCGGCTCCTGTCCTTCGGGCCCGTGGCCGGCATCGGGCTCATCTCCTATTCGCTCTATCTGTGGCACTGGCCGGTCATCGCCATTCACCGCTACCTCACCTTCCGCGCGCCCGGCCCCTTGGAGTGCGTGCTGCTGTTCGCGGTGATGGTGGCCGTCTCCGCCTTCTCCTGGCGCTTCATCGAGGCGCCGTTCCGGCGGTCCGGGCCGTCCACCACGCGCGGCGAATGGGTGAGCGTCGGGGTCGGCGTGGGCGCTCTCGCCGTCCTGGTGGCTATCGGCACCCTGTTCACCGCCACGGGCGGCCTGCCGGGGCGCGCGAGCGCGAGCTTCCTGAAGACCGAGGCCATCGTGAACACCTTCTGGAAGGGCCGGGAGGCGTGCCTCATCGGGCGGACCAAGGATCGCGAGACGGCGTGCCGCTTCGGTGATCCGCGCCCCGATGCGCCCTATTTCATCATGTGGGGCGATTCCCAGGGCGACCAGCACGGCCCGGCGCTGGACGCGGTGGCGCAGAAGATGGGCATGGGCTTCCTTCAGTTCTCCCGCGCGGGCTGCGCGCCGCAGGCGCCGGACCCGGAGGGGAGCGGATGGCAGAGCAATGCCGTCCAGCAATGCAATGCCTCCCGCGCCGAGGCGATCCGGCGCATCGTGGAGGATCCCAAGGTGGCCTTCGCGGTGATTTCCGGCCGCTGGACCAATGAGACGTCGCTGGATGTGGCCATGGCGCGCCTTGCCACGGCGGTGGAGGCCATTACGGCGGCGGGCAAGCCCGTATTGCTGGTGGCGCCGCCCGGCACCTTCCCCAATGGCGGCGGGCGCTGTCTCGTCCGGCGCGCCTTCATGGGCGCGGATGACAGCATGTGCGGCACCACCCGCGCCGCCTCCGACGCGGAGGGCCGGGCGACCGAGCAGGCGCTGGAGGCGCTGGCGAAGGGCCACAAGGACGTGGCGGTCTTCATGCCCCGCGCCCTGTTCTGCGACGAACAGAGCTGTCATCCCCGCACGGGCGACGTGCCGCTTTATTATGATGGCGGCCATCTGAATGTGGAGGGCTCGCTCTTCCTCTCCAGGGCCTTGGAAGAGGCGCTCGGCGCGCTGCGCAAGGCGACGCCCTGACAAGCTGAAGGCAGCGTGCGGCCACGACGCAGGCCGTGGCCGATGGTGGACTCCTTAGAGTGCTCCAGCCTTTCATGGCAACGCTGGAGCACTCTATCTCTTTGTTTTTGCACGGTTCCTTTACGCGAACCGCTTCACACTTCGCTCGGAAGCGCTCTAGCGTCCCTCGCGCACCCAGCTCAGGGCCAGCAGGCCCAGGAGGAGCAGCAGGCCGGAGAGGCCGGCGAACAGCGGGAACAGGCCGACGCCCGTCACCACGCTCACATCCCGTGTGCGCAGGCCCATCCAGTCGGCGCCCGCAAGGCGCTCGCCGGAGGTCACGGGCACCACGCGCGGCACGGAGCCGGAGAGGTCCGCGAGCCGCCACAGTCCGCCGCCGGTGGCGGTGGCGACCGGGGCCAGCACGTCCTTGGTGCTGGTGACCTCGGCGAACTCCTTCGGGTTCAGCGGGCCGATATTCACCAGGGCGTTCAGGTCCCCGTTGGCGGCGCGCCACAGGCCGAGCTGGTCGGCGGGCGTGGTGGCGCGCCATAGGCCCGGCTCCACCTGTGTCAGGGTCAGCGTGCGCTCGGGGCCCACCGGCGGGGTCACGCGGGCGGGGGGCACGCTGTCGCCCATGGTCTGGCGCTCCACCACCAGGTCGCGGCCGGAGGTGGTGAGCTTGAGGCGTTCTTCCTCCAGGTCCGGCTCCTTCATGAGCCAGTGGGAGAGGCGGCGCAGCAGGTCGATATAGGGTCCGCCGCCCTCATAGCCGCGCGCCCAGAGCCAGAAATGGTCGGACAGGAGCAGGGCCACGCGGCCTTCGCCCACCCGGTCCAGGATCAGGATGGGCTTGTCGCCCGGCGCGGACATGACGGAGACGCCGGAACGGGCATCGGCATCGATCACCCGGAAGAAGCGGCTCCATTGGGGCGGCTCGGCCTGGGCGCCGGGCAGGGAGCGGGTGACGGGATGACGCTTGCCGGGATCGGTGAGGCGGGCGTGGAACGGCACCTGGGTGGTCTCGCCCGTGGGCATGCCGGGCAGGATCTCTTCCAGCGGCGTGTTGTAGAGCGAGCCGGGCTCCACATAATCGGTGCCCGCCGCCACCAGCACCGCGCCGCCATTGCGCACATAGCGCACGATATTGTCGAAATAGACCTGCGGCAGCACGCCCTGCTGGGAATAGCGGTCGAAGATGATCAGGTCGAAGTCGCGGATCTTGGTCTGGAACAACTCGCGCGTGGGGAAGGCGATCAGCGACAATTCATTGATGGGCGTGCCGTCCTGCTTCTCCGGCGGGCGCAGGATGGTGAAGTGGACGAGGTCCACATTCGCATCGCTCTTCAACAGGTTGCGCCAGGTGCGCTCGCCCACGTTGGGCTCGCCCGACACCAGCAGCACCCGCAGCTTGTCGCGGATCCCGTCGATGGAGACGGCGATGCGGTTGTTGACCGGCGTCAGCTCGCCTTCCAGGCCCGGCGCCTCGATCTCCACGATGTTGGGGCCGGCATGGGCGATCTCCACGTCCACCGTGGCGTTCTGCCCGGCAGTGACCACGGGGCGGGCGATCACCTCGCCGTCGCGCCGCACGGTCACGCCTACGCGGGCGCCGGGAGGGGCGCCTTCGTCGGTCACGCGGAAGGTGAGGCTCTGCTTCTGGCCCACGATGCCGAAGCGCGGGGCCTTCTCCAGGCTCACGCGCCGGTCGCGCTCGCCCGCGCGGCCGCTGATGAGGCCGTGGACGGGGGCGGAGAAGCCAAGCGCGTTGATGTCGGCGGGCACGTCGTGCACGCGCCCATCGGTGATCATGACGGCGCCTGCCACCCGCTCGGGCGGCACGTCGGAGAGGCCCGCCGAGAGGGCGCTGAACAGGCGCGTGCCGTCGGTCTCGCCGTCGCGGGCATTGGCCTCGATGTTGCGCACCTCAAGGCCCGGAATGCGCGCCAGCCGTTCGGCCAGCGCGACGCGGGCGGCTTCCGTCTGGGCGGTGCGCTCGCCGAAATCCTGGCTGGTGCTCTTGTCCACCACCACCGCCACCACGGAGGAGAGCGGCTGGCGCTCTTCCTGTGTGAGGGAGGGATTGGCGAGCGCCGCAAGGCCCGCAACCAGTGCCAACGCCCGGAAGACCGCGCCGCGGGTGCGCGAGGCCAGCAGCAGTCCGGCCAGCACCGCCGCGACGGCGGCGGCGGCGGCCAGGACGGGCAGCGAGACGAAGGGGTCGAAAGCGAGGCCGTAGGTCATGGGCCGTCCTATTGTCCGAGCCGTTCGAGCAGCGCGGGAACATGCACCTGATCGGCCTTGTAATTGCCTGTCAGCACGTACATCGCGATGTTCACGCCGGTGCGGAACGCCATCTCGCGCTGGCGGGGCTCGCCGGGCGTGAGCGGCAGAAGCGGCTCACCGGTCTCGTTCACCGCCCAGGCTCCGGCAAGGTCATTGCCGGTGATGATGACGGGAGAGACGCCGTCGCCCGCGCGGGCGGGGCGCTCGTCGCCGTCGCGGGCGGCGGGCAGCGCTTCCACCCAGGTGGGCGCGCCGGTGAAGCGGCCGGGGAAGTCCTTCAGGAGGTAGAAGGCCTTGGTGAGGACGTGGTCGCGCGGAACGGGCTCCAGCTCGGGAATGTCCAGGGCCGAGAGGATGTCCCGCAGGCGGCGGGCGGCGGGGGTGAGCGGCGCGTTGGGGCCGCCGGAGGTCTCCAGGGCATCGCGGGTGTCGAAGATGACCGTGCCGCCCTGCTTCATGAAGGCGTTCACCCGCGCCAGCGCCGCCGCCGAGGGCATGGGAGCGTCCGGCAGGATGGGCCAGTAGAGGAGGGGGAAGAAGGCCAGCTCGTCGCGGGTGAGGTCCACGCCCATGGGCTCGCCCGCCTGGAGGGCGGTGCGCTGGCCAAGGAAAGTGGCAAGCCCGCCGAGCCCCGCGCGGCTGACGTTGTCCACCTCCGTGTCCCCCGTCACCACATAGCCGAGGCGGGTCTGGCCGGTGGCTTCGAGGGCGAAGGGATCGGCCGCCTTCTGGGCATTGGACTGGGCGAAGGCCGGAGCGGGCAGGCCCGTGACGAGGAGCCCCGTGCCGACAGCCAGGGCGGCGATGAGCGCGGCGGAGGCGGCCCGGCGGCGGCCGAGGCGGGCGAGGCCGCCGGCCAGGAACAGCACGGCCAGGGCATCCAGCAGCAGCAGGAGCATGGCGGCGATGAGGACAGGCCCGCGCAGGTCGCGCGGCTCCCCCACGCGCAGCGGCTCCACCGTGCCGCCGAGCGGGGCAAGGTCCAGCGGCACCAGGCGGTCGGCTGGCAGGAGGGCATTGAGCGCCACCATGCCGTCCGGCGGGCCGTAGAAGCCGGGCGGATGCTCGGCCGCGGCGCGGCCCGCATAGCCGGAGGCAAGCGGGCGGGCGAAGGGACCGGCGGGCTCGAAGGCGCCGAAGCCGTTCAGCAGGCGATTGGGGGGCAGGCTCGCCTGTGTGGCGGGCGCGGGCGAACCGGCGGCCGGCGCCTCTTCGGCGAGGGCGGCCGTGTCGGCAAGGGCGATCACACGGCGCAACATCTCCACGAATGTGCCAGAAAGCGGCAGGTTCGACCAGGAGGTGTCGGCGGTGACGTGGAACAGGACGAGGCTGCCCTGTCCGCGCCGCGTGCCGGTGACCAGCGGCGTGCCGTCCGTCAGCGTCGCCCAGGTGCGTTCGCCGAGCGCGCCGTCCGGCTCCGCCAGAACCTGACGGGTCACGGTCACGTCGTTGGGCAAGGGCACGTCATGGAAGGGGCCTTCCGCCGTGAGGCTGCCCAGCGCCTGGGGGGTCTCCCAGGAGAGCGAGCCGCCCAGCACCCGCCCGCCGCGCCGCAGGCGCACGGGCAGGAGGTCGTCCTGGGCATTGGCGAGGCGCGGCCCGGCGAAGCGCATGAGCACGCCGCCATCCTCCACATATTTCAGCAGCCTCTGGCGGGTGGCGGGCGGAATGGTGCCCACGTCCGTGAGGACGATGACCGGCACGCGCTGGTCGATGAAGCGGTTGATGGCTTCGCTCGGCGCGCCGCCCTCCGCCTGCCGAATGTCCGCGAACGGCGCGAGCGCGCGGGAGAGATAATAGGTGGGGGCGAGCAGCGGCTGGCCGGTATCGGCCGAGGCGCCGGAGACCAGACCCACCGCGCGGCGGCGCCACCTCTTGTCGAGCAACTGCACCGCGCCGGCCGAGGCTTCCCCGGTGATTTCCAGCCGGGCGATCTCGTTGCGCAGTTCCACCGGCATGTCGAAGCGCGCTTCCGCTTCCGTGGCGCCGGGCTCGAAGGCGAAGGGCGCGGTGCCCAGCGGCAGGCCCTTGAGGTCGCGGGCCTCAACATGGCCGGCACGGGCACCGCCCGTATCGGGGCGCAGCACCTTCACGGTGAGGGCGCCGGCGGCATTGTCGGGGGCGGTCAAGGCGAGGGGCGTGGCAAGGCCGCCCACCAGCACCACGGGCGGGGTGGCGGGCTTCAGCGCGCCCAAAGCCTCGGTGAGGGCGGGGGCATCCTTCAGGTCGGCGCCGTCGCTGAGAAACACCAGCCCGGCCTGCGGCTCGGCCGCCAGATGCCGCGCGGCAAGGTCCAGCGCCTCCCGCCGGTCGGGCAGATAGGCGACGGGCTTCAGCGAGCGCAGCCGGTCGCGGGCCTGGGCGGGCAGCAGCAGCGAGACATCCTTGGGCACGTCGCCCGTGGGAATGAGCGCCACGCCGCGCCCTTCGGTCTCCGCTTCCATCACGAGCCCGGTGGCGGTCTCGATCCGGGCGTCCCAGGTGGCGGCGGCGGCCCATCCCTGGTCGATGAGCAGCACCAAGGGGCCGCGCGGCCCCGGCGCGGCGGTGGGCGGGTTCCAGATGGGCCCGGCGGCGGCCAGGATGACCAGGGCCGCCAGCAGCAGGCGCAGCACAGTGAGCCACCAGGGCGTGCGCGCGGCGGTCTCTTCCTTCGGGGGAATGTCCAGCAGCAGCCCGGTGGGGGGGAACACCACTTCGCGGGGCTTGGGCGGCACCACGCGCAGCAGGAACCAGAGCAGGGGCAGAGCGAGGAAGGCGGTGAGGATCAGCGGCGTCGCGAAGCCGAGGGGAAGCCCCATCATGAGGCAACATCCTTCATGGGCGGTGTGGCGGCGCCTCCGGCGCCCATGCGCGCGTGCAGGGACAGCAGAAGCTCGCTGGCGGGCCGGTCGGTGCGATGCACGGTGAAGCCCCATCCCATGCGCTGGGCTTCCTGGCGCATGGCGGCGCGGTGGTCGGCGAGGCGGGTCTGGTAATCGGCGCGCCACGTCTCGGCGCGGCCCACGGTCAAGGCCGCCGCCTGGCCGGGCGCGCGGAATTCCACGCGGCCGGAGAAGGGGAAGGCCTCTTCGGACGGGTCCACGATCTGCACCACATGGCCGTGCGCGCCGGTTCCGGCGAGCCGGGCGATGGCGGCGCACACCTCCTGCGTGGGGCTGAAGAAGTCGCCCAGAAGCACGATCTCCGACAGCGGCGAGGGCGCGAAGCGGGGCGGCAAGGCGGGGGCGTTCGCCACATGCATCACAGATTCGGCCATGCGCTCCACGATGCGGCGGGAGGCGGAGGGGCGCATCAGGTCGGGAATGCCGACACGCTCGCCGCCCTTCACGAGAAGGTCCGCCAAAGCGAAGGCGATCACCAGCGCGCGCTCCAGCTTGGGCGGGTTGCGGCCGGAGGAATAGTCCATGGAGGCGGACAGGTTCGGCCAGATCCACACCGTGTGGGCGGCCTCCCATTCGCGTTCGCGCACATAAAGATGGTCGTCCCGCGCGGAACGGCGCCAGTCCACGCGGGCGGCGGGCTCGCCATCCACGAAGCGGCGGTATTGCCAGAAATTCTCGCCCGTTCCCACGCGACGGCGGCCGTGCAAGCCATGCTGCACGCTGGAGGCGATGCGCCGCGCCTCAAGCACGAGGCGGGGCATGGCGGCGGCGAGCGCGGCGGATTGCCGGGTCGCGCTATCGAGCGTCTGGCGGGCCTCGTCCACCATGCCGGCCTCAGCCGAGCCGGTCCGCGAGGCGCCGGATCAGGGCGGGAACGGTCTCCCCTTCCGCCCGCGCGGCGAAGGTGAGCGCCATGCGGTGCTTGAGGACAGGCTCTGCGAGGGCGGCCACATCGTCCAGCGAGGGCGCATAACGCCCGTCCAGCAGAGCGCGGGCGCGCACCGCCAGCATGAGCGCCTGACTGGCGCGCGGGCCGGGGCCCCAGGCGATGAGGCGGGCTTCCGGCCCTTCGCCGCCGGGACGGGCGGAGCGCACCAGAGTGAGGATGGCTTCCACCACCGATTCGCCCACGGGCAGGCGGCGCACCAGGCGCTGGGCGGCCAGAAGATCCTCCACGCTCAAGGTGGCGCGGGGGCGGGTCTCCTCCGCGCCGGTGGTATCGAACAGGATGCGGCGCTCCGCGTCCCGGTCCGGATAATCCACGTCGATTTCCATGAGGAAGCGGTCCAGCTGGGCTTCCGGCAGGGGATAGGTGCCTTCCTGCTCCAGCGGGTTCTGGGTGGCGAGGACGTGGAAGGGCTTGGGCAGATCGTGCCGCTCGCCGGCCACCGTCACATGATATTCCTGCATGGCCTGGAGCAGGGCCGACTGGGTGCGCGGGCTGGCGCGGTTGATCTCATCAGCCATGAGCAATTGCGCAAAGACCGGGCCGCGGATGAAGCGGAAGGCGCGCCGTCCCTCGGCGCTCTCTTCCAGCACTTCCGCGCCCAGGATGTCCGAGGGCATGAGGTCCGGCGTGAACTGCACGCGGCGGGCGTCAAGGCCCAGCACGGTGCCCAGCGTTTCCACCAGCTTGGTCTTGGCAAGGCCCGGCACGCCCACCAGCAGCGCATGCCCGCCCGCCAGGATGGTGATGATCGCCCGGTCCACCACCGCCTCTTGCCCGAAGATCACGGCGCCGATGGCGGCGCGGGCCGCCGCGATGCTGGCCGCAGCCGTTTCCGCATTGCGGACGATCATCTGGTCGAGGTCGAAGGTTTCGCTCTGGGCCGACATGCACATCTCCCTTGAGGAGCCCGACGCTGCCGCCGAAAGACGGCAGGACGAGGTCCGACCGATCCATGCAAGAAACACCGCATGGAGCCGGATGGGCAGCTTACGCTATGTTCGGGGTGCGTCGAGACGCCCGAATGCCTATCTGGAAGGCGGTACGCTCAACTCCTTGCGAGGTTCTGATTGTGGCGGACGGCGAGAGCGGGGACACATCCGGGGCTGCGGCCGGGGGGCGAATGGACAGCCTGATGGCCGCCGTTGCTGCCGCCGGCGGGCGCGGCCCGGCGCCCGTGGAGCGCTGGAACCCGCCTGATTGCGGGGATCTCGACATGCGGATCGCCCGTGACGGCACCTGGTTTTACGGCGGCACGCCCATCGGCCGGCAGGCTTTGGTGCGGCTGTTCGCCTCCGTCCTGACGCGGGAGGGGGAGCGATTTGTTCTGAAGACCCCGGCCGAGAAGGTGGGCATCCGGGTGGATGACGCCCCTTTCCTGGCTGTGGATATGGCGCGGGAAGAGGGAGAAACGGGCGCGACCCTGGTCTTCCGCACCAATCTGGATGACCTCGTGCGGTGCGGGGAGGGGCATGATTTGCGCTTCGCGCCGGGGGAGACGCCGGGAGAGGTGATTCCCTACCTGCATGTGCGGCGGGGTCTGGAGGCGCGCCTGACGCGCGCCGTTTTCATGGAATTGGCGGAGGCGGGCGAGGTGCGATCCGTGGAGGGGCAACCCATGTTCGGGGTCGCGTCGGCCGGGCGTTTCTATCCCATGATGCCCGCCGCGCAATTGGAGGTGTCATGAGCGAGGCGACCCTGATGGGACCGCTGGAGGATTTTCTCGTCCGCGCCCGGCGTGGGCTGCGGCAGACGCCGCCCACCAGCTTCGCGCGGGCGCGCGTCCAAGACGTGAATGGCGACCATGTCCTCGCGCCCGATCCCGCCGCCGAGGTCTTCGAGCGGGAGCCGCGCCATGCGGCGGTGCTGGTGCCCGTGGTGGCGCGGCCGGAGCCCACGGTGCTGCTCACCCTGCGCGCCACCACCCTCTCCACCCATGCGGGCCAGATCTCCTTTCCCGGCGGTCGGCTCGACCCGGAAGACAAGGACGAGATGGCCGCCGCCTTGCGCGAGGCCTGGGAGGAGGTGGGCCTCGGGCCGCAGAGCATCGAGCCCCTGGGCTTCCTGGACGGCTATCTGTCCGGCACCGGCTTCTGGATCACGCCCGTGGTGGCGCGGGTGGAGGCCGGCTACAGCCTCACCATCAATCCGGCCGAGGTGCAGGAGGCGTTCGAGGTGCCGCTCTCCGTCCTGATGTCGCCGGACAGCTATGAACGCCATTCGGCCATGCGCAACGGCGTCATGCGCCATTTCTATGCGGTCCCCTATGAGGGCCGCTTCATCTGGGGCGCCACTGCGGGGATGCTGCGCAATATGTATGAGCGGATGTACGCGGCATGATCCGGACCATTCTCATCGAAGGCGCGCTGTTCCTGGCGCCGTTCGTTTTCTACGCGGTCATCCTGCTGGCGACCCGTGGTTCGCTGGTGCCCGCCAACTGGTCGGCGCGGGCGATGGGTGTCTGCGCCCTGCTGGCGGTGGCCTTCATGGCGCTCGGCCTCGTCCTCTTCGAAGGGGAGGGCAGCGCGCCGCCCGGCAGCCGCTATGTTCCGGCGGAGATCCGCGACGGGGTGTTCCAGCCCGGCCATTACGAATGAGTGACGCGCCTCTGCCCTTCCTGGCGGATCCGCGCCTTGCCCGCGTGCTCGACGCGCTGAACGGGGCGGGCGAGGAGACGCGGGTGGTGGGCGGGGCGGTGCGCAACGCGCTTCTCGGCCTGCCGGTAAGCGACATGGACCTCGCCACCACCGCGCTGCCCACGGAGACCATCCGCCGGGCGGAGGCGGCGGGCCTCAAAGCGGTTCCCACCGGCCTCGCCCACGGCACGGTGACGGTGGTGACGGAGGGCACGCCCTTCGAGGTGACCACCCTGCGGGAGGATGTGGAGACGGACGGGCGCCACGCGGTGGTGCGGTTCGGCCGCGACTGGGCGCGCGACGCGGCCCGGCGGGACTTCACCATGAATGCCCTGTTCGCCACCCGCACGGGCGAGGTGATCGACCTCGTGGGCGGGCGGGCGGACCTCGATGCCCGGACGGTGCGCTTCATCGGCGTGCCCGAGCAGCGCATCCGGGAGGATTATCTGCGCATCCTGCGCCTGTTCCGCTTCCATGCCGCCTATGGCGCGGGGGAGCTGGACCCGCCCGCTCTGTCCGCCGCCATCCGGTGCCGGGCGGGGCTGGCGGGGCTCTCGCGGGAGCGGGTGGGCGCGGAGATGCTGAAGCTGCTGGCGGCAGGCCGGGCGGCGACGGTGCTGCGCGACATGAGCGATGCGGGGCTGCTGGTCCCGGTCCTGGGGGGCGTTCCGGCCCTCGGCGCGCTGGAGCGCCTTGTGGAGATCGAGCGCGATCTCGGCCGGTCGCCCGATGTGGTGTTGCGTCTCGGTGCGCTGGCGGTGCGCGTCACGGAGGATGCCGACCGGCTGCAGGCGCGCCTGCGCCTCTCCAAGACAGCGCACCAGCGCCTCGCACGGGCCGCGCAGCCGGGCATGTCCGGTCCCGTGCCGGAGCGGGCCTTGCGCGTCCTGCTGTATGAAGTGGGGGCGGACGGCGTGGTGGACCGGGCGCTTCTTGCGGCGGCACGCGATGCCGGCCCGGTTTCGCGGGCATCCCTGCGGGAACTGGTCGCGGCCGCCGAGCGCTGGAATGAACCGGTCTTTCCGGTCCGGGCGCGCCATTTGCAGGCGCTGGGCCTGGAGCCGGGGCGCGTTCTGGGGGAAGCGCTCGCCCGCGCGAAGCAGGCCTGGATCGCCGCGGATTTCCCCGAGGGCGAGGCCGTTGCGCTCGACCTTGCCCGGCAGGCCGTGGCCGGAGCGGACCACACGCCCTGAAGAAACCGCCCCACCCATAGAGATGGGGCGGCGGGGTCAGTGCGCCTCTTCTTCGTTCTCGTCCTCGTCTTCATCCTCTTCGTCGAGGTCGAACTCTTCGAGCTCCAGCGTATCGAGGGCGACGGCCGGGATCTTCTGCGTGCGGAACTCCGAAACATCCTCGGCGAACCACACCACTTCAACCACATCGCCGTCCACGGCGATGACGGTGAGGGCGGGGCTGCCGGACTTCAGTTGGACGATCTCACCCGGTGCAATGGCCATCGTCTCGTCTCCTGCGAGAGCGCACCGCGCCGGGCCCGATCACCGGGCCGCGCGCGTATGCTCCCCGACGCATTAGACCGCTTGCGTGACAGGGTGATCACACCCTGCGCATGCCGGACTTGTTCCGGCGAATCAGGGCGTTGCCGCCGCCGTCACCTTGAAATCGCGCACCAGGGTCAGCGGGTCGGCGGCGAGCAGGTCCATGGCCTTCACCTCGCCCAGCGGTGTCAGGGTCACGGTGAGGGTGCCGGGCTTCTCCACGAAGCTTGCCAGCGTGTCCCCGATCGTCCCGGCCTCGGGAAACAGCGGGGCCAGTTCCTTCGCATAGGCGCGGATCTGCGCCACCGTCTCCGCCCGCAGGGCCTCGGGGGTGGTGTTGGCCTGCGTGGCCCGCTCCTTCAGGATCACGTCGGCGATCCCGAGATTGGTGACCACCAGCTTGGCGGGCCCCACCGCGATCTGCTGCGCGGCGGTCAGCGCGGCGATGGGATCCTCGAACGCCTCCGGCCGCACCTTCGTGAGGGTGATGTCGAAATCCACCGCCAGCGCCGTCTCGATGCGCGTGGAGGCGGGCGAGAGGCGCAGGGTCTGCGCCGCCGGGTCGAAGGCGAGGACCGTGTCGAAGCCGAGCGTCGCGTCCTTCGCGCCCGCCGCCGCGAGATAGGAGAAGGGCGGGCCGTCCGCGTCGCTGATGGGGCCGGTAATGCCGCTGCCGGAGAAGGAGAAGCGCGTCGGCACGAGGCCGATGAACTGGCCCCAGTCCAGCTTCATGGCGCCGATGGCCACGGGTGCGTCGCTGTCCGCCATGAAGGCGCGCAGCCCGGCGATCTCGACGCCTTCCAGCGCGCGGAACAGAGCGAGGGCGCTATCCAAGGTGGGCGCGGCCTCGTCGGCGGGGGCGCGGGCGGACAATTCCAGCACGGGCAGCAGGTTGAGGCCGCGCAGCGAGAGGCGGTCGAGGCTGAAGGGCTTCTCCCCTTCCACCTGCCCGGTCAGGGCTTCCATGTCGAAGCGGTCGAGGCGGGCGTCCTTCTGGCCGGTCAGGCGCATGAGGCCGACGCTCGCCTTGCCGGTGGGCTCCGTCACGCTCACGCCCTTGAGGCTGATCTCCGAAAAGCCGATGGCCCGCACGATGTCGCCCGAGGCTTCCATGAGGCGGCGGGTGTCGTCCTCGTTCAGCGGCGGCTGGATCTGGCTCAGCGTCTGCAATTCGTTGAGGCGGGCGAAGCTGAGGCGCGAGGGGTCGAGGGCGAGGCCCCGGGCCTCCACGCTGCTGACCGCCATGGTGGAGGCGTCCGCGCGGGTGAGGCTGTAGCCGCGCGCCACCACCTGCTCATAGAGGGTGACGAGGCCGGGCTTCGGGTCGGGCTCCAGCAAAGCGCGGACGGGCGCGGTGTCGATGCCGGTGAAGGCGAGGCCCTCCACCCGGCCCTTCATGGCCAGTTCGGGCGCATTGGTGGGCGCGATGGTCTCGAACGTCATGGAGGCGAAGCCGGCGCGGGCGATGCGGCCCTGGTCGAGATTTTCGAACACCACGTCCTTGTAGGTGGAATGGGTGGCGACGCCGTCCTTCCCGGCGGCGTCGATGCGCACCACGGCTTCCGGCAGCGTGAGGCGCTCCGCCCGCGTGGCGGCGAGCTGCTTCAAGACGAGGCGCAGGGCCACATTCTCCCGGCCCTCCTGGGGCAGCAGGGTGTCCGGCCCCTCATAGCCTTCCAGCACCGCGCGCGGCACGCGATAGCGGGCGCCCACCCGGCCCGGCGTTGACGGGATCTCCACCACTATGTCGCTGGCCTCGATGGTGCGCACGCCGATCCGGCCCTTCACGGGATTGGACAGGCCCGCCGCGATGATGCGGCCCACCCGAACCGAGGCGCCGTCGGGCTCAAGGATGGAGATGTCGGGAATATCCAGGGTCTTGGCGAACAGGTCGAAGCCCACCGGCCCGTGCTGGGCGGTGCGGCCGGAGGCGCGCAGCCCCTGGAACACGGCCTCCACCTCGGACTGCGCCCGCATGTGGGCATAGGAGGTGACGCCCCAGAAGCCGGCCCCGGCGAGGACGATGAGGGCAACGAGGCCGACGAGGAACTTCTTCATGAGGTCTTCTCCGGTGCCGCATCCATTCCGCCCAGACCCGCAGCGTGCATCGGGCGGGCGGGAAGCTCAACCACGCCTTATCGGACGCGCGTTCCAAGCTGTGGCTCGGCCGCGATCCCGCCGGGCGCAATTGCTGCGCGCTTCTGTCCAGACATATCCCGCTCTAAGCCATGCGCAGAAAGGATGACAGCACTACGTCCTGCCGCTACCGTGCGCCCCCGTTTCGCGTTAATGCCAAGCCCGGCCGATTTTCGTGGTCGAGGCGGCCAAGCAAGGTTGGGGGAGGGACATGGCGTCGAACATGTCGAATATTTCCGAGGATCTGAAGTCCGGCGCGCTGGTGTATCACCGCCTGCCGCGTCCCGGAAAGCTGGAGATCCAGGCGACCAAGCCGCTGGGCAACCAGCGCGATCTGGCCCTTGCCTATTCCCCCGGCGTCGCCGCCGCCTGCGAGGCCATCGTGGCCGATCCGCTCCAGGCGGCTGAACTGACGACCCGCGCGAATCTCGTCGCTGTGGTGTCCAACGGTACCGCCGTGCTCGGCCTCGGCAATATCGGCCCGCTGGCCTCCAAGCCGGTGATGGAGGGCAAGGCGGTCCTCTTCAAGAAGTTCGCCGGCATCGACGTGTTCGACATCGAGGTGGCCGCCACCGAGGTGGACCATGTGGTGGAGACGGTGGCCGCGCTGGAGCCCACCTTCGGCGGCATCAACCTTGAGGACATCAAGGCGCCGGAATGCTTCGAGATCGAGAAGCGCCTGCGCCAGCGCATGAAGATCCCGGTCTTCCACGACGACCAGCACGGCACCGCCATCATCGTGGGCGCCGCCGTGCGCAACGCGCTGGAAATCGGCAACCGCAAGATCGAGGACCTGAAGATCGTCGCCTCGGGCGCGGGCGCGGCGGCCATCGCCTGCCTCAACCTGCTGGTGAAGCTCGGCGCCAAGCGCGAGAATATCTGGGTCTGCGACATTGAGGGCGTGGTCTATGAAGGCCGCGAGACCCTCATGGACCCGTACAAGTCCGTCTATGCCCAGAAGACCGACGCCCGCACCCTGGGCGAAGTGATCGACGGCGCGCACATCTTCCTCGGCGTGTCCGCCGGCGGCGTGCTGAAGGCGGACATGGTGAAGCGCATGGCGGATCGCCCGCTGATCCTGGCGCTCGCCAACCCGAACCCCGAAATCATGCCCGAAGAGGCGCGCGCCGCGCGCCCCGACGCCATGATCTGCACTGGCCGCTCGGACTTCCCGAACCAGGTCAACAACGTCCTGTGCTTCCCCTACATCTTCCGGGGCGCGCTGGATGTGGGCGCCACCGACATCAATTCCGAGATGAAGATGGCCGCCGTGGAGGCCATCGCCGCGCTCGCCCGCGAGACGCCCTCCGACGTGGTGGCCCGCGCCTATGGCGGCGAGACCCGGTCTTTCGGTGCGGATTCCATCATTCCCTCGCCGTTCGATCCGCGCCTCATCCTGCGCATCGCGCCGGCGGTGGCGAAGGCGGCCATGGAGACCGGCGTCGCCACCCGGCCCATCACCGATTTCGACGCCTATGTGGACAAGCTGGACCACTTCGTCTTCCGCTCCGGCTTCATCATGCGTCCCCTGTTCCAGCAGGCGAAGCAGGACAAGAAGCGCGTCATCTATGCCGAGGGCGAGGACGAGCGCGTGCTGCGCGCGGTCCAGGCCGTGGTCGAGGAAGGCATTGCCCGTCCCATCCTGGTGGCGCGCCCCAATGTGCTGGAGACCCGTCTCCAGCGCTTCGGCCTGTCCATCCGCCGCGACGTGGATTTCGACGTCATCAATCCCGAGGACGATCCGCGCTACCGCGACTTCGTGCGCTCCTATGTGGAGATTGCCGGCCGCCGTGGCGTGACGCCGGACGCGGCGCGCACCCTGGTGCGCACCAGCGCCACGGTCATTTCCGCGCTGGCGGTGCGCAAGGGCGAGGCGGATGCCCTGCTCTGCGGCATCGAGGGGCGCTTCTCCCGCCATCTGCGCCATGTGCGCGACATCATCGGCATCGCGCCGGGGGTGCGGGAGCTTGCGGCCCTGTCGCTGCTCATCACCTCCAAGGGCAATTTCTTCATCTGCGACACGCAGGTGCAGACCGAGCCCACCCCGGCGGACCTCGCCGAGATGACCATCCTGGCCGGCGCCCATGTGCGCCGCTTCGGCATCGAGCCGCGCGTGGCGCTGCTGTCCCATTCCAATTTCGGCAGCAACGAGACCCCGTGCGCCCGCCGGGTGCGGGCGGCGCTCGACATCCTGAAGGAGCGCGAGCCGGACCTGGAAGTGGACGGCGAGATGCAGGCGGACGCGGCGCTCCTGGAGGAGATCCGCGAGCGCATCTACCCGCATTCGCGCCTGAAGGGCGTCGCCAACGTCCTGGTGATGCCCGACCTCGATGCGGCGGATATCGCCTACAACATGATCAAGGTTCTGGGCGATGCGCTGCCCGTGGGCCCCATCCTGATGGGCACGGCCAAGCCGGCGCACATTCTCGGCCCGACGGTGACCGCGCGCGGCATCGTCAACATGACGGCCGTGGCGGTGGTGGAAGCCCAGGGCGCCATGTGAAGGCCCGGCGGCGCCCCGGCCGCATGCGGCCGGGGCGGATGGCGTTCAGGAGAAAAAAATGCCGTCGCTGCCGCTGGTGTTGGAATTGGCCGTTTCGTGCACCCATAGGACCTGACGGCAGGTCGGCCGGACCCACGGACGCTTCGCTGCCGGGGCGTTTTGTGGTGTCGACTGTAGCGCCTCGCCCGCAGCGGCAGGGGGAAACCCTGTCTCTACGCTCATGAAAACCTCCACGTATCCAAGTTTCAGCGCTTACGCTTAAGCTCTTCGCGTGCCCGGGACAAGCTGCAACTCTACCATTAGTTGAGCCTGCGATAATGCTGGCTATCACGGCGCCGTGCGGGCCTGCTGCGGCAAATTGCGCCTGAAGGTTGTGTTTTTGGGATTCGTAACTTTGAACTAATGTTCATGAAATGGGGTAAACGGTTGGGGGGAGCGCCATGGTGGCCAATCTCGGCGAAATTCGACTTTTTGCTTTCCCTCAAATTCCCGGCGGATGGTTGGTCTGTGACGGCAAGATCTACAGCCGCGCTGAAAACACTCCGCTCTTCAGCCTCCTCCTAGACACCTATGGGGGCGACGGTAAGACGACATTCGGTGTGCCGGATCTGCGGGGGCGCGTCATCCTGGGGGCGTCTTTGCACGCGGACCGAAGTGCGACGCCTGCCACGCGCTACACGCTGGGCGAGAGGGGGGGACAGGAAACGGTTTTCCTGACGGAAGAGGAACTGCCCACCCATCATCATATGGTTGTCGCGACCGACCAGCCGGCGAGCGTTCCCATTCCCAAAGGTGGTGTCTTCGCTGCGCCCGCGGTTATGGCCTCCCAGGCGCATTCCCCCATTCCGATCTATGGTGACCCGCCCATCCCGCTCCGGCTCCGGGAACTGGCGCCCGGGACGGTTCTGCCGGCAACCGGGCGACAACGCGGCCACGGCAACATGCAGCCGTCAATTGTTCTCAACTACTGCATATGCGCATCTGGGCAATATCCGTCTAAGTAGCGTGTTCGGATATTTTTCTCGGTATCTCACAGGGGTGGAAGATGCTGAATGCGACTTCTGATGAATTTGTTGGAGAAATCCGTCTCTTCGCTGGGCAGTACGCTCCGCGCGGCTGGAAGTTCTGTAACGGCGCAGCGGTGCTTAAGAAGGAATATAGCGATCTTTACGAACTGATCGGCTCCCATTGGGGCGAGTTGGACGACAGTTTCTTCCTTCCGGATTTGCGTGGGCTCGTGCCCGTCTGCCAGGGGGCAGGCCCAAATCTGACGCTGAGGCGGTTCGGCGAAAAGATGGGGCAGGAGAAGGAAGTCGCCGAACTGGCAAGCCACACCCATGCAATGCGCACCTCCGATCGCGTGGCCAATTCGTTGAACCCGCACGGAAAATTGCTGGCCCGGGTGAAGTCTACGGCTTCCGCGAAAGGATTGTATCTGGACAGTGGAGCGTCGGGCCGTATCGAGGTGGAGTTCAATCGGGAAAGCGTGACCTCAGAGGGTGGGGATGCGGCCCACGACAATTACATGCCGTCGCTGGCGCTTAACTACATCATTTCGGTTGGAGGGGACTTTCCGGAAATCGCAGGCGTCACTCCTCCGAACGACCCCCATCGCACCTATGGATCGATCTATGGTGGGTATCCATTTGCCGGAGAGATTCGTTGCTTCGCCTTGGGCTGGCCAAATATCGGCGAGGAATGGATCCCTTGCGATGGCCGATTGTTGCAGGGCTCGCGATACCCGAACCTGGAAGCCGTGATCGGCTACGCTTTCGGAGGAAATGACAGTATGCGTTACTTCAATGTTCCAGACCTGCGGGGGCACGCGGCCGTAGGTGCGAATGCCATGGCCCCACTAACCTCGCACCAGGTCGGCAATACTTGGGGCAGCGATCATGTGAGCCTGACGGTGGAGCAGATGCCGAGACATTTCCACCCGATTCTGGGAGCGTATACGAGCGTAGCCGGGCAACTCGAGGATGAGCCATCCAACCGCAAGATCATTTCCCGCACCAATGGCCAGTTCAACTATGTGCGGGGCGTCCCACAGCAGCGGGTGAATATGCATGACGCCAGCCTTCAGCCTACGGGTGCTGGCAGGGCGCACGAAAATCGACAGCCTTTTCAGGCCCTTGGCTATTATATCTGCCGGCAGGGCGAATTCATCGGCAAGGGTGACTGAGAGCTGGTGAGGCCGCCTCAGCCATCGCCCCAGCGGCGCGGGCGGTAGAAGGTGTGGACGCCGATCTTGTCCAGCTTGCGCATCTCGCTGATCCAGTTCGGGCGCACCCAGTAAGCGTGGTAGTGGGTGGCGTGGCCGACGCTTTCCAGCCAGAGCTTGCCGTCCAGCATGTCAGAGGAGATCTGCTTGGCCTGCACCCACATGTCCGGCTCGCGGATCACGTCCTTCACATTGTCGCAGGCGAAGGTGAACTGGCAGGCCAGGTGCCGGTGCGCGTTCTGGTACACCGCCTTGCAGACATCGTTGGGATAATAGCCGGAGAAGACCCGGTTGATGATCACCTGCGCCACGGCGATCTGGCCGCGCTTGGTCTCCCCCCGGCTTTCGAAATAGATGGCTTCCGCCAGGCATTTTTCCGCGCGCGCCCGGGCCGGGCCTTCCAGTGACAGGCGCACGGCGGGCGAGGGGAAGATGCCGTCGGTCTCGGCATCGTCGGGCGGCGGCGGGGGCGCGGCCGGCAGGGGCATGATGGTGACGCTCTGCGGCAGGGCGGCATATTCCAGCGCAAGATGCAGCGTGCCCACCGTCTCCGCATCGAAGATCATGGATGGGTCGCGATAGAGCGGCCCGGCCTCTGGATCGCCGAACACGATGCCGGCGCCCATGTCGAGGCGCGTCACCTGCGAGAGGTCGAACAGTTCGGTGGGCGCGGGACGTGTGGCGGGCGTGTGGGCCATGACGTTGCCCAATTGCTCCGGGCCGCCGAGGTCCGGGCCGAACAGAGGCAGCTCGGGCTCGTCGGCGAGCGCCGCCTGCCGCGTCTCCTCGTCGATGCCGGGCAGGCTCATCACCATGTCCAGCGCCAGTTCGAGATAGGCAAGCTCCGAGGTGGGGGTCGGGCCGAACACGGCGGGGGCGTCGGCAATGTCCGGGGTGGCCGTGGTGTGCGCGGCCAGGACCAGGGGCGCGGGATAGGCATAGGCGCTCTCGCCGGTCACGTCCGCATGGGGGGCGGCGTCGGTGAGGCCGGGGGCGGGCCATTCCAGCGTGGCGATGCGCAGGGCGCGGGCGGGGGCGCCCAGCAGCGGGGGCTGGGTGCGCTCGGCGGCGGTGCGCGAGAGGAAGGCGTCCGAAGGAAGCGTCTGGCCGAGCGCCGGCAGCGGGCCGAGCAAAGCGGCGAGGACGAAGGCCGGCCACAGGCCGGAGGGACGGACAGCCATGGCAGCGCCTTCAACGCGGAGGCGGCCGGAACGCGGCCGCCTGCGAGGCCCGGCTCCGCCACCCGCAAGGGGAGGCCGGGCCGGACGCTCCGGGATGTTCGAGCGGTGGACATCCCGGCGAGAGCAGCACCCAAAGGGCAATGCACCACGGGACATCCGGTCCCATGGTTTTCGCCCATTAAGCTTACGGGGAGGTTAAACGGGCCGCGATCCCGGCCTCGCGGGTGAACGGGCCGGAGGCGTCGGCGGCGAAGGCGCGGGAGCGCCGCAGGCCGTCGGTGCCGAACCGCACGCGGATCGCTTCCTCCACCCAGCGCCTTTCCTGCTCCGCCCGCCGCGCGGCACCGCGCCCAGATTGCGACAGGTGCGCCTGGTGATCGGAGGCGGCGGCGGCGAATTCGTCGAGGCCCTCGCCGCTGGCGGCGGACAGGCGGATGACCGGCACGCGCCAGTCCGCAACGCCGCCCGCGAGCGACAATGCCCCGCTCACATCGGCGGCGGCGCGGCGTGCGGCCTCGGCCATGTCGGCCTTGGTCACCACGATGATGTCGGGCAACTCCATGACGCCCGCCTTCATGAATTGCAGGCTGTCGCCGGACGCGGGCTGGATGCACAGGACCACCGTGTCCGCCACGAGGTCGATGTCGGCTTCCGACTGGCCGACGCCCACGGTCTCCACGATCAGCAGGTCAAAGATGGCGCGCAGGAGGACAACGGCCGCCACCGCATCGTCCGAGAGGCCGCCCAGCCGGTCGCGCGCGGCCATGGAGCGGATGAAGACCTGCCGGTCGTCCGGGTCGGTCTGGATGCGCGCCCGGTCGCCCAGCAGCGCACCGCCGGTGCGGCGGGAGGAGGGGTCCACCGCCAGGACGGCGACGCTCTGTCCGTCTGCGCGGGCGCGGCGCACCAAAGCGTTGGTGAGGGTGGACTTGCCGACGCCGGGCGGGCCGGTGAGGCCGAGCACATGCGCGCGCCCGGCGCGGGCCGCTTCGTCCAGCAGCGCCACCAGGGGCGCTTGGCCGCGCATGGATTCGATGGCGGCGAGGGTTTGGGCGACCAGCCGTTTGCCGCCCGTCCGCAATTCGGCAAGGCTCGGGAGCCCACGGCGCGAGGCGCTGGAAGCGGCGGTGGATGGCGGCGCGGGGATGGGCTGCGGCATGTCACAGGCGTAGCACGACCGTGGCCGGTGAATGAAGAGAGCCGCCGCCACGGTGGGGCGCCACGGCGCACGTGAGGACGCCCAAATGAAAAAGGCGTCGGCTTGCGCCGACGCCTTTCCACTGACCGGAACCGTGCGGGGGAACGAAACCGATCAATAGACCAGGAAAGGGACCGTGCGGATAATGCGGGGGAGCTTTCCGACGATCCCTCGAGACGTGCCACCTTTGATAGAGGAGCGCGCCTCAATTTGTTGATTAATTCATACCAAGCCCAACATGAACGGCAGATGAGCGAGAACGTGGCCTCAGGCGTTATGGTGGTAATATATTAATATCATTTGCGGTTCGATCTGAAGTTCGGCCCGGGAAAGGCGCGGGATAACGCCGGTAACCCCATAGATTGCATGGTTTTTTTCTCAGATGATAAAACTGTAGAAATTCGAGCCGGCTGTCATGTGTGCTTCACAGGATTGTGCGCGATCCAGGGGCATGCGCGGCCCAGAAAATGGGCGTGGCGCGGACCGTCCTGAACGGATGGAGAGATTTCATCAACCTGTGCGTGCAATGCGGTCATTCATATAATGGCCGCGGCAGGTACGGTCCCGTCGTGCGCGGACAGCGGGCAGCGCGAAGAGCGACAAAGCGGCCGGTGCCGGTGGCGATTCCGGTTTCATTGAATAAGTTAGGACGCGAATCGCAATCCGCCGGATGCCGGTCCATTGCACGCTGAGGAGATGACCCCATGAGCGAACCCAATCCATTCGGCGGGCGGATCACCCACCTGACCCCGCAGGAGGTGGAGGCGGGCCTGGAGGACGGAACGATTCTCCTGGTGGATGTGCGCGAGCCCGACGAGATCGCCGCCGAGCGCATTCCCGGCGCCACCGCCGTCGCGCTCAGCACCTTCGATCCCGCCAGCCTGCCGGATCCCGAGGGAAAGCGCCTTGTCTTCTCCTGTCGCTCGGGCCAGCGCTCCCAGCGCGCAGCCGCCATGGCGCAGGCCGCCGGGCTCGATTGCGAGGAGCATATGCAGGGGGGCATCCTCGGCTGGAAGGCTGCGGGCTTCCCCGTGGAGCGCGGATAGGGCGAACGCAGACGGCGCTCAGGGCGCCGCGAAGGTGAGGCTCACCCGCGTGCCCGGCTGCCCCGGCGCGAAACTCAGCGTCGCGCCGAGCTTCGTCGCCATGGCCCGGACGATGCGGTTGCCCAGGCCCGACGTAGGGGATTCCAGCGTCTCCGGCAGGCCGATCCCGTCATCCTCCACCATCAGCAGCACATGCGTGCCGTCCGGCTCCTCCTGCGGGCGCAGGGCGATGCGCACCGGGCCGCTTCCGCCGGGATAGGCATATTTCGAGGCGTTGATCACCAGTTCGGTGACGATGACCCCGAGGGCCACCGCCCGGTCGGGATCGATGGCGAGGGGCGCGGCTTCAACCGTCAGGGCGATGCCCGTCGTGCCGTTGCGCGCCGACACCTGCAGGTCGTCCACGAGGGAGACCAGATACTGGTCCAATGCGACGCTGCCCACCTGTTCGGAGGTGTAGAGGCGGCGGTGCACCTGCGCGACAGCCGCCACCCGGCCCCGGGCGGCGTTCAGCGCGTCCTCCACTTCCGGATTGCGCGTGGCCGCCGCCTGAACGTGCAGCATGGACATGATGATCTGGAGGGAATTGCCCACCCGGTGGTTCATCTCGCGCAGCAGCAGCGCGCGCTCGGCGGCAAGCGCCTCGAACCGGTCGCGGGCGGCGCGGATCTCCTGCTCGGCCGCCTCATGGGCCTTGCGGATGCGCACATTCTGGATGGCGCCGTCCAGGGCCGAGCGCAGCAGCTCGATGAAGTCGCCCTCGACTTCCTTGATGACATAGTCCGCCGCGCCCGCCTTCAGGGCGGCGACCGCGATGCGGCTCTCCTGGGTGCCGGTCACATAGACCACGGGCGGGGGATCGGCCATGGCGCGGATGGCGGCCAGGGTCTCCAGCCCGTCCTGGCCGGGCATGAAATGGTCGAGGGCCACGGCGTCGATGCCGCCCGCTTCCAGCAAGGCGAGGCCCTCCGGGCCGCTGGTGGCCAGATCCACCGCATAGCCGATGCGGGCGAGCTTGCGGCGCACGAGGCGTCCGAGGCCCGGATCATCGTCGATATAGAGCACGCGCACGCCGGCGCCCGCCGACGGCGCTTCGCTGCCGGGCACGCTGTCCACGGATGCGGGATCGCCGCTGTCGGGCACCATGGGTCTATTTCGCCTCTGGCACCTGGATGACGGAGAAGAACAGCCCGAGCTGCCGGATGGCATTGGCGAAATTCTCGTAATTCACCGGCTTGGTGACATAGACGTTGGCGCCGAGATCGTAGCAGCGCTGGATTTCGGTCTTGTCGTCGGTGGTGGTGAGCACCACCACCGGAGACCGGCGCAGATGCTCGTTCTCCTTGATGCGTTTCAGGATCTCCACGCCGGTCATGTCCGGCAGGTTGAGGTCCAGCAGCACCAGCAGCGCGCGCCCGGCATTCACCGCCCCGCTTCCGTCCGGCCCGAACAGATGGGCGAGCGCCGTGGTGCCGTCCTTGAAGCCGACAATGTCGTTGAGGACACCCGCGCGCCGGATGTTCTTCTCGATGAGGCGGGCATGGCCCTCGTCATCCTCGATCATGACTATGGTGACGTGGTTGACCATCTCACTCCTCCCCCTTGCGTTGGGCCGCCAGGGTCTTCGGCAGCGTCACCTTGAATGTGGTGCCCTTCCCCAATTGCGAATCGAGCAGCACCGAACCGCCGAGCCGGCGCACCAGGGTGCGCACATGGGCGAGCCCGATCCCCTCGCCGGGGCGGTCCTGCGGACCGGAGCGCCGGAACAACTCGAACACCCGGCCGCGATCGCGGGGATCGATGCCCCGCCCATTGTCCGAGACGCTGAACAGCACATAGGCGGAGGTTTCCACTGCCTGAACCTCAATGCGGCCCGGCACGTCCGTGCGCAAGTACTTGACGGCGTTATCGATCAGATTGGTGAAAATCTGCTCCAGCGCCATGCGGTCGGAGACGATGGCGGGCAGCGGGCCGATCTCGATGCGGGCCTCCCGCTCGATGAGCTGGTGGGCGACCGTGGCGGCGATGCCGTCCACCAATCCCCGCATGTCCACCGGCACGGGCTGGAGTTCGGAGCGCCCCTGGCGGGACAGATCGAGGATGGCCTTGATGAGGCGGTCCATCTTGATGATGGAGGCCTTGATGAAGCCGAAGGCTTCGTCGAAATCCTTCGCGAGTTCCTGGTCCTGCGCCGCGTCCGTGTCGCCCGCGCGGGTGCGCAGCGCTTCCAGCCGGTGGAACAGGTCGGTGCGCAATTCCTCCAGCTCGCTGGTGAAGCCCATGATGTTCACCAAAGGCGAGCGCAGATCGTGGCTCACGATATAGGCGAAGGTCTGGATCTCCTGGTTGGCCTCCTGGAGGTCGGCGGTGCGCTCCTCCACCCGCTTCTCCAGATCCTCGTTGATGACGGAGAGGGCCGCATGCGCCTGGCGCAGGGCGCGGGTGTTGCGCTGGGACAAGTGGACCGCGATGGCGGCGACCGTGATGATGGCCACCACGCCGAACAGGTTCACATAAAGCAGCCAGTTGGCGGACTGGGTGGCGGAGGCCGTGCGCAACGTCAGCAGCCGGCTCTCCTCCACTTTCATGCCCTGCACGGTCTGCGCGAGCGAGCGCATGAGGTTCTCGCCTTCGTCGCTCGCCACCACCCGCAGGGCGTCCTCCCATTGCCCCTGAAGCCCGAAATCAACCGTGCGCTGCATCTCCGCCATCTTCTTGCCGGCCATTTCCGAGATGGTATCGACGGTGGCAACTTGCGCCGGGTTGTCGGCGACGAGCTTGCGCAACTGGTCGATCCCCGGGCCCAGGGAAGACGAGGAGGCGCTGAAGAGCCGGAGATAGCTCTGGTCGCGGGTCAGCAGGAAGCCGCGCTGGCCGCTTTCTGCGCGGCGCAGGAAAAGCTGGACCGACGACAGGGTGTTCTCCACCTCCAGCGTATGGGCGACAGCCGCGGCATCGCCGCGTGCCTGGTTGACCAGCCAGATGGAGGTGCCGCTAATGGCGATCAGCAGCGCGAACCCCACCGCCAACAGCGTCGGCTGCCCGAAATGCGTGAGCCGGGGCCCAGCGGACGAAAGTTTGCTGATCATTCTGGCGTGCGGCTCCGGAGCAAAGAACGGGGGAAGACGGCCGACCCGCCTCCGGCGCGCAGGCCCGATTGTGACGTTTCGCGGCTGCGAATTCACTGACTGAACAACATTCCAGTAGAGCGCAAGCAAAAAAACCATCCATAAAGGCATAGCTGTAGCTTGTGGCCGCGCCCGGAACGCGCTTGGATAGAGAGCTGGAATTTTTCCGTTGGAGTATCATGCAGGCACACGAACGCGAGCCGCGCACGCAAGGCCCCTCGCAGGGCACGGAGAGCGAGGAGACCGTCGCTTTCCTCAAGGCTTTCGGCCTTCCCGAAATCGTTGAGGTCCTCCTCCCGGATACCTGCGGCGTGCTGCGCGGCAAATGGATCCCCGGCAGCGCCATGAGCAAGATCTGGAAGAGCGGCGTGCCGATCCCCCTCTCCATCTTCGGCCTGGACATCTGGGGCTGCGAAGTGGAGCAGACCGGAATCCATATCGAGACCGGCGACAAGGACGGCCTGTGCTGGCCCATCCCCGGAACGCTGAAGCCGGTGCCCTGGTCGCCGCGCCCTTCCGCCCAGGTGCTCATGACCATGCACCAGCCGGACGGCGCCCCCTGGATGCTGGACCCTCGCCAGCAACTGGCACGGGTGGTGGACCGGCTCGCCGCGCGCGGCCTCTCGGCCTGCTGCGCGTTCGAGCTGGAATTCTACCTGCTCAAGCCGGGCGAGGACGGGGCGCCGCCCCGGCCGGTCTTCTCCACGGAGGGACAGGCGCGGCAGAACATGTATTCCATGTCGGACCTGGACGCCTTCGCGCCCCTGCTGCACGACATGCGCACCGCCGCGGCCGCCCAGGGCCTGCCCACCGACACGGTGATCTCGGAAGCGGCGCCGGGCCAGTTCGAGGTCAACCTCTACCACAAGGACGACGCGCTCGGGGCGGCAGATGACGCCATCCTGCTGCGCCGCCTCATCGACGGCGTTGCTCGCCGCCACGGCCTGCGCGCCACCTTCATGGCCAAGCCCCTGCTGGATTTCGCGGGCAATGGCATGCATGTGCATGTCAGCCTGCAGGACAAGAGCGGCACCAATGTCTTCGGCGTGCCGGGCGAGGGCGAGCGGCTGATGCGCCATGCGGCCGGCGGCCTGCTCTCCACCATGGCCGATTCCACCTTGCTGTTCGTGCCGAACTTCAACGGCTATCGGCGGCTGGTGCCGGGCTCCTATGCGCCCACGGGCATCACCTGGGGCTTCGACAACCGCTCGGTGGCGGTGCGCGTGCCCAATGGACCGCCCGAGGCGGCGCGCCTGGAACACCGCATCGCGGGGGCGGATGCCCACCCGCATCTGGTGCTCGCGGCCATTCTCGCAGGGATGCTGGAAGGGATCGAGGCGGCCATCGAGCCGCCGGAGCCGCTCACCGGCAATGCCTATGACCACGCCGCGCCCAGCCTCTCGCCGTCCATGGCGGATGCCATCGCGCGTTTCGCGGGCTCGCCCTTCATCGAGCGGGCGTTCGGCGCGGAGTATCGCCGCGTCTATGCGGTGATGAAGGAGGAGGAACTGGCCGCGTTCTCGCGCACCATCCTTCCCCTGGAATACGAGACCTATCTCTGATCTTCGCCCGTCCGGCGCAGGGACCGCTTCACCGCTCCGGCTCATGCAGCCCGAGCGGTGAAAAGCGTCCCGCCTCCGGACGGGGTGTCAGCCGATGCCGCCCGACAGCTTGATCTTGCGGTCCGGTCCGTCCGGATTGTGGGCGGAGATGCCGCCGGTCATGCCGAACGAGGCGCCGGGGGCGCCGCCCGTGAAACCGCCCGAGGGCGCACCGGACATGGACCGGGGCGCCGGGGGGGCGCTTTCCTTTTGGGCGGTATGGGGTGCGGCGGAAGCGGAAGCCGCAGTCTCGGCGGCCGTGTGGCCCTGGCGATGGAATGCAACGGACATTTCGTCCTCCCTTTTTTACTTATGAATTCTACATGGGGAGGCAATGACGGCTTTTCCAGGGTGCGCGGCCTTGAGCCAGATCAAGGCCGGGCGGGCCGGGCGGTGGTGCTCTTCCTAGAAAGGGGAGACTTCGCCATGCCCACCGACACCGCCATCGTCGTTTCGGCCATCGTCATCCTGTTCGCCGGCTTCGCCGTCGTCCTGGCCTGGGCCGACCGCTACACCGCCGCCAAGCGCTGAGCCGCCGGGCGCACTGAGACTCCCGGCACTGAACCGCCGGGCCGTTGCCCGGCCGGCCTCAATGGTCGGACATCTCGCTGCGCGGATCGGGCATGGTGTTGGCGCGCGCCGTCTTGGGCGCGGCCATTTCCGCGCCCGCATCCTTGGGCAGGCGCAGGAAGCTGAAGACCGACAGGGCGCTCACCGCCGCCACCAGCAGGAAGGCGGGGGTGAAGTCCGACAGGATCAGTTCGGTGGAGCCGCGCGACGACCGCATGGTCTCCAGCACGATGCCCGCCAGCGCCACGCCCATGGACAGCGAGACCTGCTGCGCCACGCTCGCGAAGGAGGTGGCGCGGCTCATGTCGTGCTGGCTCACATCCGCATAGACGATGGCGTTCAGCGCGGTGAATTCCAGCGAGCGGAAGAAGCCGCCGATCAGCAGCACGCCGGTGATGGCGAGATGCGGCGTTTCCGGCGTGAACAGCGCGTTGGATGCGATGAAGGCGGACGAGATCAGGCTGTTCACCACCAGGACGCGCTTGAATCCGAACCGGCGGATGATGGGTGCCGCCGTGGTCTTCATGATCATGGCGCCCGCCGAGGAGGCGAAGGTGAGCAGGCCCGAGGCCAGCGGCGAGAGGCCGAAGCACAATTGCAGCATGAGCGGCAGCAGGAAGGGCAGCGAGCCGATGCCGATGCGGAAGGCGGAGGCGCCGATGACGCCCGCGCGGAAGGTGGAGAGCCGCAGCAGGCCGAGATCCAGCACCGCATGGGGCGTCTTGCGGGCATGGAGCACATAGAGGGTGAAGGTGACGGCGCCCACGCCCACCGCGCTCAGCGCCATCCAGAGCGGCGTCTGTTCCTCGCCCAGCAGCGCGAAGCCGAAGACGAGGCCCGCAAGGCCGACACCCGACAGGACGAGGCCCTTCAGATCCAGCGGGGGCACGTCCTCCTCGCGCACATTCTCGATGAAGCGCGTGGCCAGGATCACGCCCAGCACGCCGATGGGCACATTGATGAAGAAGATGAGCCGCCAGTCGAAATAGGTGGTGATCAGCCCGCCGATGGGCGGCCCCAGGACCGGCCCCAGCAAAGCGGGCACGGTGAGCCAGGCGAGGGCGGAGACCAGTTCGGACTTCGGAATGGAGCGCAGGATCACCAGCCGGCCCACCGGCACCATCATGGCGCCGCCCATGCCCTGGATGATCCGGTAGAGCACGAAGTCCGACAGGCTGGTGGACAGCCCGCACAGGATGGAGCCCAGGGTGAAGATGACGATGGCGGCGCGGAACACGGTGCGCGCGCCGTAGCGGTCCGCCGCCCAGCCGGAGGCCGGGATGAAGACCGCGAGGCTGAGCAGATAGGAGGTCAGCGCCAGCTTCAGCGACACCGGGTCCTCGTTCAGCGATTCGGCGATGGCCGGCAGCGAGGTGGAGATGACCGTGGAATCCACCTGTTCCATGAACAGGGCGCAGGCGACGATGAGCGGGATCAGCACGTGCCGGGGCAGGGAAGGCGAGGGCATGGAGTGATTTCTGTCCGTGCAAAGCCGGTGGGCTGCGGCAAGGCCGGCATGTGCCGCCCCGCGCGAACCCTTCCCGGCCTGCTGTAACACAGTCGGGCGTCTCTGGCAGGCTTTGGCGCGGCGGCGGGCCGCACCTCTACCTCCTCCTTGCCCTCTGCGCGGAAATCCACGACCTTGCGCTCCCTTGGTGGACGATGGTCCTCCGGGACGGGTTGGAGACGGATTTTCCGGGCAGGTCGGTTTCCTTCGCCCGGATCGCGCACTGGGCAGGGCGCCGGGCCATGGATTTCTATTCACTCTACAGCCACGATTTCATCCGCATCGCCGCCTGCGTACCGCGGGCGCGGGTGGCCGATCCGGACTTCGCGGCCGCCGAGACGCTGCGCCTCGCGCAGGAGGGGCACGCGGCGGGCGTCGCGATCCTGCTGTTCCCGGAACTGGGCCTGTCCTCCTACGCCATCGACGACCTGCTGTTCCAGGACGTGCTGCTGGATGCGGTGGAGGCGGCGCTGGGGCGCATCCGTGAGGCGACGCGCGCGCTCGATCCCGTCCTGGTGGTGGGCGCGCCGCTGCGGCGGGGCGGGCGGCTCTATAATTGCGGCGTTGTCCTGCACAAGGGCACCATTCTCGGCGTCGTTCCCAAGACCTATCTGCCCAATTACCGGGAATTCTACGAGCAGCGCCACTTCACGGGCGGCGCCGACACCTCCGGGGTGATCGGCGTGTGCGGCGCCGAGGTTCCGTTCGGCACCGACCTCCTGTTCCGCGCCACAAGCGGGGTGAAGGTCACCTTCCATGTGGAGGTGTGCGAGGACGTGTGGGTGCCGCTGCCGCCCTCCACCCGCGCGGCGCTGAACGGGGCGGAGCTGCTGCTGAACCTGTCGGCCAGCAATATCACCATCGGCAAGGCGGAGACCCGCCGCCTGCTGTGCGCCAGCCAGTCGGCCCGCACCATCGCCGCCTATGCCTATTCGGCGGCGGGGCCGGGGGAATCCACCACGGACCTCGCCTGGGACGGCCATGCGGCGGTGTTCGAATATGGCGACCTCCTGGCCGAGACGCCGCGCTTCCCGCCCCATGCGGTGATGGCGCAGGCGGATGTGGATCTCGGCCGCATCCGCCAGGAGCGCATGCGCGTGAACAGCTTCGGCACCTGCATGCGGGAGGAGGGCGAGCGTGGCCCGGCCTATCGCGAGGTGGTGTTCGCGCTCCCCGCGCCCGACCGCCCCGTGCCGCTGGAGCGGGCGGTGGAGCGCTTCCCCTTCGTGCCCTCCAATCCCGCCCGGCTGCGGGAGGATTGCTACGAGGCCTACAACATCCAGGTGCAGGGCCTCGCCAAGCGCCTCGCCTCCTCAGGGGCGGAAACGGCGGTGATCGGCGTCTCGGGGGGGCTGGATTCCACCCAGGCCCTCATCGTCGCCGCCCGCGCCATGGAATCCATCGGCCGCGACCGGAGCAAGGTGCTCGCCTACACGCTGCCCGGTTTCGCCACCTCCGACGAGACCAAGGCCAATGCCTGGGCGCTCATGCGCGCATTGGGCGTCACGGCGCAGGAGATCGACATCCGCCCCGCCGCGCGGCAGATGCTCGCGGACCTGCGCCATCCCTTCGCGGCGGGCGATCCGGTCTATGACGTGACCTTCGAGAATGTGCAGGCGGGCCTGCGCACCGATTATCTGTTCCGTCTCGCCAACCACCATCGCGGCATCGTGGTGGGCACGGGCGACCTCTCCGAACTGGGGCTCGGCTGGTGCACCTTCGGGGTGGGCGACCATATGAGCCATTACAACGTCAACGCCTCGGTGCCGAAGACGCTGATCCAGCATCTCATCCGCTTCGTCGCCGCCTCGGGGGACGTGTCGGGCGACACCGCCCAGGTGCTGCACGCCATCCTCGCCACGGAAATCTCGCCGGAACTGGTGCCGGCGGAGGCGGGCAAGCCCATCCAGTCCACCCAGGCCATTGTCGGCCCCTATGCGCTGCAGGATTTCACCCTCTTCTATCTGACGCGCTACGGCTTCCGCCCCTCCAAGATCGCCTTCCTTGCCCACCATGCCTGGAGCGAGGCGGCGCGCGGAAGCTGGCCCGTGGACCTGCCGGAGGCGGAGAAGCGCGCCTATGACCTGAAGGAGATCCGCCACTGGATGGAGGTGTTCCTGCGGCGCTTCTTCACCAGCCAGTTCAAGCGCTCCACCTTGCCCAACGGGCCGAAGATCACCTCCGGCGGCTCGCTTTCCCCGCGCGGCGACTGGCGTGCGCCCTCCGACGGGGATCCGGGGCCCTGGCTCGCGGAGCTGGCCGCCAACGTGCCCGAAGCGTGAGGCGTCTGGCGATTTTCGCGGAACGGTTGCATTCTGATCGTCCGGGGGAGGACGAATGCAAGGGTTGCTCAGGCGGTGCGCCGCGTTCGGCGCCGATGTGGCGCGCCATGCGGGCGGAGCGGGCGTGGTTGCCGCTTTGCTCGTGGGGCTCGGCGCGATGCTGGACGGAATCGGCATCGCGCTGCTGGTGCCGGTGCTCGCCACCCTGTTCGGTGCCGCCGATCCCGGCGGCCCGCTCGCCGCGCTGGTGGGGTTTCTGCCGCCGGGCCTGACCCCCGCACATCGCCTCGCCGTGTTGCTGGGGGTGTTCGCGGTGCTGATGGTGATCCGCGTCGCGGTGCTCTGGCTGCGGGACGTGCGGCTGTCCGCGCTCCAGGTGGGCTATGTGGAGGCGCTGCGCGCGGGCCTCGCGCAGCGCCTTGCCGCTGCCCCGTGGGAGGCGCTCGCCCGCATCGGCCATGCCCGGGTGAACAGCCTTCTGGGCGGGGACGTGCAGCGCTGCGGGGCCGGCGTGCATTTCCTGCTCCAGGCGGGCACGGCCTGCGTGATGATCATCGTCCAGGTGGGCGTGGCGGTCCTGCTTTCGCCGGTCCTGGCCGTGGGGGCGTTCGTGCTCATGGGCGGCGGCGCGCTCCTGCTGGGCGGCCTGATGCGCCATGCCCACCGGGCCGGGCGAGGCGTGACGCTGGCAAATCATGCGGTATTGGACGAGGTGGGCCGCTTCCTCTCCGGCATGAAGATCGCCCGCAGCCAGAATCTGGAGGCGCGCTTCGTCGCCGCCTTCTCCCGGTCGCTTGAGGCGGCCCGGCGCGACCAGACCGCTTTCATCCGCCAGCAATCCCTGATGCGCGGGCTGTGGAGCCTCATGGGCGCGCTGGTGGCGGTGGCGGTTGTGTGGGCCGGCTTCGCCTGGCTGGCCTTGCCCGCGCCGGTCCTGCTGACGCTGCTGGTGGTGCTGAGCCGTGTGGCCGGCCCCGCCTCCCAGCTCCAGCTCGGCCTCCAGCAGATCGCCTACAGCCTGCCCGCCTGGGAGGAGGTCCGCGCGCTGTCCACGGAACTGGAGCGGGACACGCAGCCGCCCCCGCCCGCCGCCGAGCCGCCTCCGGAGGGGGCGGTGCGGCTGGAAGGCGTCACCTATCGCCATGCCGGCGGCGGAGGCGTGCGAGGCGCTTCGCTGGTGCTGGCGCCGGGCGAGGTGGTGGGTCTCACCGGCCCCTCGGGCGCGGGCAAGACCACGCTGCTGGATCTTCTGAGCGGCCTCGTCCGACCGCAGGAGGGGCAGGTGCGCGTGGGCGGGGTGGTGCTGGATGCGGCGCGGGCCGCCCGCTGGCGGGAGCAATTGGCCTATGTGGCGCAGGACCCGGTGATGTTCAACGACACGGTGCGGGCGAACCTCGCCTGGATGCGGCCCGATGCGGACGCGGAGGCCATGGCGCAGGCCCTGCGCCGTGCCGGGGCGCTGGCGCTGGTGGAGCGGTTGCCCCACCGCCTCGACACCGTGGTGGGCGAGCGGGGCGTGCTGCTCTCCGGCGGCGAGCGCCAGCGCCTCGCGCTCGCCCGCGCGCTGCTGCGTGCGCCGCGCCTGTTGCTGCTGGACGAGGCCACCAATGCCATCGACCCGGAGGGCGAGCGGGAAATCATGGCGGCGCTGCGCGCGCTCGATCCGCGCCCGGCCATCCTCGTGGTGGCCCATCGCGCCGAGACCCTGGCCTTGTGCGACCGGGTGGTGACGCTGGAGCAGGGCACGCTCCGCGCCCCGGCGCCGCTGCGGGCGGCGGCGCCGTGACCGAGGTTTGTGCCGAATTCGCCTTGCTTGCCGCCTGCTGCCGGCCGCCGACGGATGGCGCGCGTGCGGCGACCATCGCCGCCGCGGCCGCCCGGCCCCTGGACTGGGCGCGCTTCGAGCGTCTGGTGGTGCGCCACCGGGTGGCCGCGCTTGCCGCCAATGGCCTTTCCGCCTGCCCGGCGGCGCCCGCGCCGGTGCGGGCACGCCTGTCTGCTGCTGCAGTCGCCGGGGCGGCGGGCACCCTCGCCATGGCCGCCGAGGCCCTGCGCCTCCAGAGCCTGTTCGACGGGGCGGGCCTGCCCGCCTATGTGGTCAAGGGCATTCCGCTCGCCCGTCTCGCTTATGGCAACATCGCCTTGAAGCATGCGCGGGACATCGACCTTGTGGTCCCGCGCGCCCATCTGCGTGCCGCTGCCGCGCTTCTGGAAGACGCAGGCTATGCGGCGGCGGAGGGGGAGGCGCCGCTGACCGACGCGGAGATGGCGCTGCTGGACACCTTCGCCAAGCACCGGGCCTTCCGCCATTCCACGTCCGGCCACCTGGTGGAACTGCATTTCAGGCTTCACCGCAATCCGGCGGCCCTGGCGGCCTGGGGCGAGCAGCCGCCTTTGCAGGCGGTGCCCCTGGGCGGGGGCGTGGTGCGCACGCTCGCGCCCGAGGCGCTCTACACCTATCTGTGCGTGCATGGCGGCGGCCATGCCTGGGAGCGGCTGAAATGGCTCGCGGACCTTGTGGCGCTGATCGGCGCCACGGGCGCGGACGTGGCGGCGCTGCATGACGGGGCGCGGGCGCTGGGCGCCGGGCGCGCCTCCGCGGTGGCGCTGGCACTGGGCCATGCGTTTCTCGGCCTGAGCGTGCCCGAGGCGGTGCTCAGGCAGGCGCGCGGGCCGTTGGCGGCGCGCCTGCTGCTGGCATTCTCGCGGGCCGCTCTGCTGGAGGAAAGGGAGGATCTCAGCCAGATGGAAGGGATCATCTTCCAGCGGAGGGCCAGCCGGGTGCTTCTCCTGCAAGGGGGCGGCTATGCCCGCAAGGAGCTGGTCTCCCTGTTCGTCTCCGAGGCCGACGCGCGCGCGCTGCACCTCGCGCCGTCGCTGCACTTCCTCTATCCGCTGCTGCGGGTGCCGCGTGCGCTGGGAAGGGTGGTACGGCGCAGGGCGGGCGGCTAGAGCGGTTCCGGCCCTCAGGTGTTGCGGCGGGCGGCGCGCAGGGTGGGAAGGCCGATGCCGGCGGCATCGAAGCCGCCATCCACCGCCAGTTCCTGGCCGGTAATGTAGCTCGCCCGGTCGCTGCACAGGAAGAAGATCGCCTCGGCCAGCTCCTCTTCCAGCCCGTAGCGGGCCAGCGGGATGGCGTCGTGATAGTCGGCGCGGATTTCCGGCGAGTGCACGGCCTTCGCCATGGCGGTCTCCACCGGCCCGGGGGCCACCGCATTGACCCGGATTCCGTAGCCCGCAAGCTCCACCGCCAATTGCCGGGTGAGGTGGGCGAGGCCCGCTTTGCTGGTGCCATAGGCCGCGCGCAGGGTGGAGGCGCGCAGGCCCGAAATGGACGTGATGTTGACGATCGCCCCGCCGCCTTGCGCGCGCAGGAGGGGGACGGCAGCCTTGGTGCACAGGAAGGGGCCGGTCAGGTTCACCTCCAGCACCCGGCGCCACTCGTCGTCCTCGGTCTCCAGGATGGGCTTGAACACCGCGACGCCGGCATTGTTCACCAGGGCGTCGAGCCGTCCGAAGCGGGCCTCGATGGCCTCCAGGGCCGCCGCCACGCTTGCCGCCTCCGAGACGTCGCAGGGGAGTGCCAGCACCCGTTCGGGCGCCTCAAGGCGCGCGGCGGCGTCCGCCAGAAGGTCGCCCAGAATGTCGATGAGCGCGACGCACCAGCCTTCGGCCAGGAAGCGGCGGGCGACGGCGAGCCCGATGCCGCGCGCGGCGCCGGTGATAAGGGCAACTTTCGGGGAGGAGGTGGCGTCGGAGGTGGAGGCGTCGGAGGAGGACATGGCGTTCGCCCGTTTCTTGATTCTTCGGTCCGCCCTCATATCCCGGCTGGGGATGGCGTGAAATCCCCCGGGTCCGCCGACATCAACACCCCTTGCGTCGGCGCCCGGGCAGGCGGCGACGACTTATCGCCGGATGGAGCACAGGCCCTGGTCTTCCAAAGCGGTCCAGGCGGCTTCGGCGTCGTCGGCGAAGCGGAACAGGGCCACTTCCTCCGGCGTGACCATGCCATGCGCCACCAGCGCGTCGAACTTCACGATGGAGCGCCAATAGGCTTCGTCGAACAGCACGATGGCCACGGGCGGCGACTTGTCGGTGGCGCGCAGGGTCAGGATCTCGAACAATTCGTCCAGGGTTCCGAACCCGCCGGGAAACACCACCAGCCCGTTGGCGCGCATGGCGAGGTGCATCTTGCGCATGGCGAAATAGTGGAACTGGAAGGTCAGTTCGGGGGTGGTATAGGCGTTCGGCGCCTGCTCGTGGGGCAGGGCGACATTGAAGCCGATGGACGGCGCCCCCGCCTCCATGGCGCCCCGGTTCGCCGCCTCCATGAGGCCCGGTCCCCCACCCGTGGCGATCACATTGTCCCGGATGCGCTCCTCCTGCCGCAATGCGCCGCCGCGCTCGGAGGCGATGCGGGCGAACCGGCGGGCTTCCTCATACCAGCGGGCCTGCGGTCCCGGCCCGTTCTCCCGCACCCGCGCCGAGCCGAAGACCACGATGGTGGAGCGCACCTGCCAGGCCCGCAGGGCCTCTTCCGCCTTGGAATATTCCAGCAGGAAGCGCACCCCGCGCATGGAATCGCCCAGCAGGAAGTCCTGGTCCAGGGCCGGCAGGCGATAGGAGGGGAAGGTGGCGATGTCGCGGGGCTCGGGCATGGACGAGGGCACTCCGGGGATAAGGGCGGGCGGGAGAATGGCGCGCGGGACGGGCAGGGGGCAATGCCCGGCATCCCCCGAGGGCGGGCCGATGATTTGCATCAATGCCGGGGCGATGCGAAGCTCCAGGATAAGGGCGTCGTTGTTCATCATAGTGACCGGAGCAAGCTGTTGCGCCGCGTGATCGGACTTTGCCTCGCCAGTGCCGCTTTGGTGCTCGGCCCCTGCCTCCCGCTTTCTGTCGCTTCTGCGCAGCCGGCCCAATCCACCCCATCCCAGCCGCCGCAGGAAGCCCCCGACGGGCCCAAGGGCCCGGCCGCCGCTTTGCGCGCCATCTGGAAGCATTTCGCGGGCGAGCGCCTGCCGGCGGATATCGTCTCCACCAATGGGCGCCTGGAGGCCGAGCAGGTTCTGGTCTCCGCCAAGTTCGCCGGCCGCGTCTCGCAGGTGCTGGTGCAGGAGGGGCAGACCGTGGACGAGGGCGCCGTGGTGGCGCGCATGGACACGGCCGAGCTGGACGCCCAGCTTCTGGGTGCGCAGGCGCAGGTGCGCCGGGCCGAGCGCGCCGCCGCGGAGGCGGAAGCCGCCATCGCCCAGCGCGAGAGCGAGCGCATCCTCGCCCGCCAGGAATTCGAGCGCGCCTCCAGCCTCGCCCAGAAGGGCTACGGCACCGTGCAGCAGCAGGACCAGCGGCGCAGCCAGCTCGACGCCTCCGAAGCCGGCTACCGGGCCGCCTCCGCCAGCCTCGACGCGGCGGAAGCCTCCGCGGATGCAGCGCGGGCGGACGTGGCGCGCATCCAGTCCCTGCTCACGGACGCGGTTCTGGTGGCGCCGCGCCGGGGGCGGGTGGAATACAAGCTGGTCCAGTCGGGCGAGGTGGTGGCGGCGGGCGCGCCCATCGCCACGCTGCTGGACCTCTCCGATGTCTACATGACCGTGTTCCTGCCCGCGCGGGTGGCGGGGCGCCTCGCCATGGGGGACGAGGCGCGCATCGTGCTCGATCCCGCCCCGGACCTCGTGGTGCCCGCCACGGTCTCCTTCGTGGCCACCCAGGCGCAGTTCACGCCGAAGACGGTGGAGACGACGGACGAGCGCGAGAAGCTGATGTTCCGCGTGAAGCTGCGCATCGCGCCCGCGCTCCTCAAGCAATATGAGGCCCTGGTGAAGGTGGGCGTGCGGGGCCTTGCCTATGTGCGCACCAATGCCCGGACGCCCTGGCCCGCCAATCTGGCGGTGAAGCTGCCGCAATGAGCGAGCCCGCCGTCCGGCTTGCCGGGATCGTGCATCGCTATGGCGCCGTCCATGCCCTCGACGGCGTGGACCTGTCCGTGCCCGCCGGGGTGCTGGCGGGGCTCATCGGGCCGGACGGGGTGGGCAAGTCCACCGTGCTCGGCCTTGCGGCGGGGGTCACGCGCATCCAGCAGGGCAGCGTGAGCGTGCTCGGCGGGGACATGGCGTCCACCGCCCATCGCCGCGCCATCTGCGCGCGGGTCGCCTACATGCCCCAGGGGCTCGGGCGGAACCTCTATCCCACGCTGAGCGTGGAGGAGAATCTGGACTTCTTCGCCCGCCTGTTCGGCCAGCCCAAGGCGGAGCGGGCGGCGCGCATCGACGACCTGCTGGCGGCCACCGGGCTTGCCGCGTTCCGCGACCGCCCGGCGGGCAAGCTCTCCGGCGGCATGAAGCAGAAGCTCGGCATCTGCGCGGCGCTGATCCACGATCCCGACCTCGTCATCCTGGACGAACCCACCACGGGCGTGGACCCGCTTTCGCGCCGCCAGTTCTGGGAATTGGTGGAGCGCATCCGCGCGCACCGGCCGGGCATGAGCGTGCTGGTGGCCACCGCCTATATGGACGAGGCCGAGCGCTTCGACTGGCTGGCCGCCATGCATGACGGCAAGGTGGTGGCCTCCGGCACCCCGGCGGAGCTGAAGGCGCGCACCGGGGCGGACAGCCTGGAGACCGCCTTCGTGCGCCTGCTGCCGGAGGCGCAAGGCACCGTCGAACCGCTGACCGTGCCGACCCGCGTGCCGGACACCGGCCCGCCCGCCATCGAGGCGGAGGGCCTGACGCGCCGCTTCGGCGCCTTCACCGCCGTGGACCATGTGAGCTTCCGCATCGGCCGGGGCGAGATTTTCGGCTTCCTCGGCTCCAACGGCTCGGGCAAGAGCACCACCATGAAGATGCTCACGGGGCTCTTGCCCGCGAGCGAGGGCGAGGCGCGGCTGTTCGGCCAGAAGCTGGACGCCGGGGACATCGAGACCCGGCGGCGTGTCGGCTACATGTCGCAGGCCTTCTCGCTCTATGGCGAGCTGACGGTGCGCCAGAATCTGGTGCTGCATGCCCAGCTGTTCCAGCTTCCGCCGCAGGACATCCCGGCGCGCGTCGCGGACATGCTGGCGCGCTTCGACCTTGCCGAGGTGGCGGATGCGCGTCCCGAGCGCCTGCCGCTGGGCATGCGCCAGCGCCTGCAATTGGCGGTGGCGCTGATCCACAGCCCGGAGATCCTGATCCTCGACGAGCCCACGTCCGGCGTCGATCCCATCGCCCGCGACGCCTTCTGGCGCATCCTCATCGGCCTGTCGCGGGAGGAGGGGGTGACCATCTTCCTCTCCACCCACTTCATGAACGAGGCGGAGCGCTGCGACCGCATCTCCCTCATGCATGAGGGCAAGGTGCTGGCGGTGGATTCACCCGCCGCGCTGCGGGCGGCCCATAATGGGGCGAGCCTGGAGGATGTGTTCATCGGCGTGCTGGAACAGGCGCAGGTGGCCACCATCGCCCCCGCGCCCGAGGCAGCGCCCGTGGCGGTCGCGGCGGCAAGCGGGCCGCCCCAGCGCTTCGACCCGCGCCGCCTGTGGGCCTATGCGTGGCGCGAGATGCTGGAGATCCGCCGCGACCCCGCGCGCCTCACCTTCGCGCTGCTCGGCCCCGCTCTGCTGCTCATCACCTTCGGCTACGGCATCTCCTTCGACGTGGAGCATCTCGCTTTCGCCGCCTATGACCAGGACCAGAGCGCCCAGAGCCGCCAATTGCTGGAGAGCTTCCAGGGCTCGCGCTATTTCGACGAGCAGCCCGCCATCACCTCTCCCGCCCAGATGGACCGGCGCCTGCAGAGCGGCGAGCTGAAGCTCGCCATCGAGGTGCCGCCGGACTTCGGCAAGCATCTCCTGCGCGGCCTCACGCCCGAGGTGGGGGTGTGGCTGGACGGCGCCATGCCGTTCCGCGCCGAGACCACGCGGGGCTATGTGACGGGCCTTGCTCAGTCCTATGTGGCGGACGAGACCTTGCGCCAGCAGGGGCGGGCGGTGGAAGCCTACCCCATCGGGATCGAGCAGCGCTTCCTCTACAATCAGGCCTTCAAGAGCGCCAATGCCATCGTGCCCAGCGTCATCATGCTCATGCTGGTGCTCATCCCCGCCATCACCACCGCGCTCGGCATCGTGAAGGAGAAGGAAACCGGCTCCATCGCCAATTTCCAGTCCACGCCGGTCACCAAGCTGGAATTCCTGCTGGGCAAGCAATTGCCCTATGTGGGCATCGCGGCGGTGAGCTTCGTCACGCTGGTGCTTATCACGCTGTTCCTGTTCGGCGTGCCGCTGAAGGGCTCCGTGCCCACCCTGGTGCTGGGCTCGCTCGCTTATATCCTCGCCACCACCGGCTTCGGCCTGTTCGTCTCGTCCTTCGTGGGCAGCCAGGTGGCGGCCATCTTCGCCACGGCCATCATCGCCATCATCCCGGCGGTGAATTTCTCCGGCCTCATGGTGCCCGTCTCGTCGCTCACCGGCAGCGCGCGCCTCATCGGCCTCGCCTTCCCGGCGGCCTGGTATCAGCCCATCACGGTGGGGGTGTTCGCCAAGGGGCTCGGCTTCGCGGATCTCTGGCCGCAGATCATCGTGCTGTTCCTGTTCGCCATCGCCTTCATCGCCGCCTCCGTGGTGGCGCTGCGCAAAAGGAGCGCCTGACATGGGAGCCCCTGACATGGCGGAGCAGGCACCCGGCGCGCCCCAGACCACCCGCGAACGCATGCGGCACGGCCTTCTCGCGCGGGCCATGCGGGTGTTCCGGCTGGGCATCAAGGAGCTTTACAGCCTCAAGGCGGACCCGGTCCTCATGGGGCTGATCATCTACACCTTCACCTTCGCCATCTATTCGGTGGCCACGGGCGCCAAGTTCGAGGTGGAGAATGCCTCGGTGGCGGTGGTGGACGAGGACCGCTCCATCCTGTCCGCGCGCCTGCGGGACGCGCTCATCGCCCCCTTCTTCAAGCCGCCCGCGCTGATCGCGGCGACCGAGGTGGATGCGGCCATGGATGCGGGGCGCTATGTCTTCGTGCTGGAGATCCCGCCCAAGTTCGAGCGGGACGTGATCGCCGGGCGCCATCCCACCCTGCTGCTGAACATCGACGCCACCGCCATGTCCCAGGCGGGCAACGGCGCCTCCTATATCCAGAACATCGTGATGAACGAGGTGCTCGCCACCTATCCCGCCTTGGCGCCGAAGGAGAATATCTCCGTGGTGGTGCGCGCGCTGTTCAATCCGAACCTGAAATCCTCCTGGTTCACGGCGGTGATGCAGGTCATCAACAACGTGACCATGCTCTCCGTCATCCTCACCGGCGCGGCGCTCATCCGCGAGCGCGAGCACGGCACCATCGAGCATCTGCTGGTGATGCCCGTGACGCCCATCGAGATCATGCTGGCGAAGATCTGGGCCAACGGCTTCGTCATCGTCGCGGCCGCCACCTTCTCATTGGTGGTGGTGGTGCAATGGCTGCTGGGGGTGCCGGTGGCGGGCTCGCTCGCCTTGTTCGTGGGGGCGAGCATCCTCTACCAATTCTCGGTGACGGCACTCGGCATCCTGCTGGCCACCTTCTCCAGCTCCATGGCGCAGTTCGGCCTCATCGCGATGCCCATGCTCATCATCATGAACCTTCTCTCGGGCAGCACCACGCCCATGGAGAGCATGCCGGTCTGGCTGCAATATGTGATGCAGCTTTCCCCCGCGCCCCATTTCGTGGCGCTCTCCCAGGCCATCCTCTATCGCGGGGCGGGCCTGGGCATCGTGTGGCCGCAGCTTCTCGCCTTGCTGGCGGTGGGCAGCGCCTTCTTCGCCTATGCGGCCATCCGTTTCCGCAAGACCCTGCTCTCGTCCTGAGGGGCGGGCTGGCCGGGCGGCGGGGCTGTGGATCCGGCGCGCCGGTTAGGGATGATCTGCATGAATGCCCATGACTAAGTCTAGAATGGCGTCATGGCCGGGCTTGTCCCGGCCATCCACGGGGTTCCGCTAAGTAGATATTTAATGGAAGTCCGTTGTGTTTGCTAAATTCTTGAATTTTGATTGATCTTAGAGTATCGGCGGAGATCCACCAAGCGAGATGATGCGGCTTTCAATTTTCCGAACCAAGCCTGCCTGATCGCCATCAGGCGTCGTATCATGGCGCATCTCTATAAGAGCGTCGATTAGAACGTCTATTGCCTTTTTGTTGTTACCCTTTGCGACAAAGGCATCCGCCTTCTTTTGCAAAAGTTTGACCTTAAGCAGATCTCGTTCGCTACGAAGATCCAAAATTGCCCGCTCGAGCTTCGTCACATCTGAGACAAGCCCCATTGTACTAACGAGGCGCTCAACGGATTTGGCATATCCGCCCAATTTTCCCGCATCCGTCGATGCATCTTTTGCTTTCATTCGTGCATCAAAGAACATATCGGCGATGAGTTGCTGAATAGCGTTTTTTAAATCGCTATCTAGGTCTCTGTGAATTCCTAGCGCATCTATTTCGTGTGGAAGTAATCCTTCTTTTTTTAATTTAATTAATTCATTACATTCAGAAATAGCTGAAATTATATTTTGTATTTTATAATTTATGCTTACTGGCTTGCCTGCGCTCTCAGCAAAATATTTCAATTTTGCTGCGATATCTCTGATGTGAATGTCGTGATCCGGTGCGCAAATTTGGCACAGACTGAGATCGTTGACCTTCAGAAACCAACCGGACTTGCCGCACAACTTACACGTCGCCATCACCAACCCCATGCCGTGGTATGGGGGAGCGTAGTACAACCGGTGCGGGATTTGAATGAGGTGCGACACTGGCACCTCATTGCGTAGTCATGACAATTTCTGAAGTTTCGGCTCGCGTTCCAAGAATGACTGAGCGCAATATATTACCGTCCGGCAATTCCCGATATACATGTCTATCAATTCACTGTTGCACAGCGGGGCGTGGATGGCCGGGACAAGCCCGGCCATGACGTATTTATGAAGCTGGCCTCGCTCGTGAAATGCCGCCAAATCGAGAGCAGTTCCGAGCAACGGGCCTAAGGCGTCAGCCGTTCCGGCGCTTCACGTCCGGCGGGGTCGCTTCCGCCGCCAGCAGGGCCAGGGCCTCGTCCAGCGGCAGGACGGTCTGGTCGTTGGAGCCCAGGCGGCGCATGGAGATGGTGCGCTCCGCCGCTTCCTTGCGGCCCGCTACCAGGATGACCGGCACCTTGGCCAGCGAATGCTCGCGGACCTTGTAGTTGATCTTCTCGTTGCGCAGATCGAGGTCCACCCGCAGGTCCAGCGCGCGGGCGGCGGCGGCCACTTCCGCCGCATAGTCGTCGGCTTCCGAGGTGATGGTGGTGGACACGATCTGCACCGGCGCGAGCCAGAGCGGGAAATGGCCCGCGAAATGCTCGATCAGGATGCCGGTGAAACGCTCCATGGAGCCGCAGATGGCGCGATGGATCATGACCGGCGTCTTCTTGCTGCCGTCCGTGTCCACATAGAAGGCGCCGAACCGCTCCGGCAGGTTGAAGTCAACCTGGGTGGTGCCGCACTGCCATTCCCGGCCGATGGCGTCCGACAGGGTGTATTCAAACTTCGGGCCGTAGAAGGCGCCTTCGCCCGGCAGGATGCCGGTCTTGATCTTGCCGCCCGACTGCTCCTCGATCTGCGCGAGCACGCGGGTCATCACCTCCTCGGCATGGTCCCACACCGCGTCGGAGCCGACGCGCTTCTCGGGCCGGGTGGAGAGCTTCACCACGATGTTCTCGAAGCCGAAATCGGCATAGGTCGAAAGGATCAAATCGTTGATCTTCAGGCACTCGGCCGCCATCTGCTCCTCGGTGCAGAAGATGTGGGCGTCGTCCTGGGTGAAGCCGCGCACGCGCATGAGGCCGTGCAGCGCGCCGGAGGGCTCATAGCGGTGCACCGCGCCGAACTCGGCGAGGCGCAGCGGCAGGTCGCGATAGGACTTCAGGCCGTGCTTGAAGATCTGCACATGGCCGGGGCAGTTCATGGGCTTGAGCGCGAACACGCGCTCGTCGTCGGTCTCGTCGCCCGCCGACTGCACCTTGAACATGTTCTCCTTGTACCAGCCCCAGTGGCCCGAGGTCTCCCACAGGGACTTGTCCAGCACCTGGGGCGCGTTCACCTCGTCATAATCCGCCTTCAGGCGGCGGCGCATGTAGGAGACGAGGTTCTGGAACAGGGTCCAGCCCTTGGGGTGCCAGAAGACCGTGCCCGGCCCTTCCTCCTGGAAGTGAAAGAGGTCCATCTCCCGGCCGAGGCGGCGATGGTCGCGCTTCTCGGCCTCTTCCAGGCGGTGGAGATAGGCATCGAGCGCCGCCTGGTCGTGCCAGGCGGTGCCGTAGATGCGGGTGAGCATGGGATTGTTGCTGTCGCCGCGCCAATAGGCGCCCGCCACCTTCATGAGCTTGAAGGCGGTGCCGATCTTGCCCGTGGAGGGCATGTGGGGGCCGCGGCACAGGTCGAACCAGTCGCCCTGCTTGTAGATCTTGAGGTCCTGGTCCTCGGGGATGGCGTCCACCAGTTCCACCTTGAACGCCTCGCCCTTCTCGGCGAACACGGCCTTGGCCTGGTTCCGGCTCCACACTTCCCGGGTGAAGGGACGGTCGCGGGCGATGATCTCCTTCATCTTCGCCTCGATCTTCGGCAGATCGTCGGTGGTGAAGGGCTCGTTGCGGGCGAAGTCGTAATAGAACCCGTTCTCGATCACCGGGCCGATGGTGACCTGGGTGCCGGGATAGAGCGCCTGCACCGCCTCCGCCAGCACATGGGCGGCGTCGTGGCGGATGAGTTCCAGGGCGCGCGGGTCGTCGCGGGTGACGATCTCCAGGCGCGCATCCTTGGTGATGGGCTCGGCAAGGTCGGCCAGTTCCCCGTCCAGGGTCACGGCGACGGCCTTCTTGGCCAGGGATTTGGAGATGGCGGCGGCGATGTCCGCGCCGGAGGTCCCCTCGGCATAGTCGCGCACGGCGCCGTCGGGGAAGGTCAGGTGGATCATGGCTTTTCTCCTGCCCACTCCTGCGTACCACGCAGGTAGGCGTTTTTGACGGGCCTCCTTTAGGCCGTGGCCCCGCGCTCGTAAAGCCGCAGCCCCGCGCGGGGCTTGCAGGTTCTCAGGCGCGCGTCTCGTCCAAGGGCCCCTCATTGGCGGTGGTATAGAGATTGGTCAGCCGGGCCACGAGGATCGCCACATAGAGCACCCCCACCATCTGCTCCACGATGGCGAAGGACTGCACCTGATGGGTGTTCGGGACGATGTCGCCATAGCCGGTGGTGGTGATGGTGGCATAGCTGAAATAGATGAAATCGAAGAACGGCACCTCGGACCGCTGGATGCTGCTGTCGAAGCGGAAGGAGGTGGGGTCGAAAACGAAGAGGATGCGATAGATCAGCGCCCAGAACAGCGCCATGGTCATATAGGCGGTGAGCGACGCGAAGAGGCGGTCCAGCGTGATGCGGCCCGGCAGCAGCACGTATCTCAGCATGCTGTAGATGGCGTAGGCATAAAACACGCAGAAGAACGCGGACGACAGGATGATGGAAAACTCGTTCGGCTGCAGAGCCGTATAGATGTCGAAAATGATCGCGCCGACGCCGCAGAAGATCAGCATCAGGCGCCGGAGCTGCCGTTGCCGGGAGGCGAACGTGACCATCTGCATGGTCATCATCATCATGACCACATCCACCATGACGATGGCCGCGACGCCCGCATGGATCTTATGGATGGCGGGGAAGATCAGGATCGACACCAGCATGACCACGGTCATCTTGATGTAGAAATGGCTGTAGAGGTGATGCTTCAGCCGCTGCATCATCGTCCGCGCCGGCTTGTGTGTCTCCACCACCGTCATCCCCGATCGCCTCCTCCTTGATGGTGGGTTCTATCCCGTGTCCCGCGGGCCGCGCCAGTCGCCGTAGCGCCACGGCCGGTTCCAGCGCGCCTCGGCGGGCGTCGTGTCCGGCACCGGGTCGAAGCCGTGCCCGCCCCAGGGATGGCAGCGGCAGATGCGCGCCCCCGCCATCCAGCCCCCCGCCCAGGCCCCGTGCCGGGAGATGGCCTGGTCCGCATAGTCCGAGCAGGTGGGCAGATAGCGGCATTGCCGCCCCATGAAGGAGGACAGGGTGTAGCGGTAGAAAAGGATGGGCGCGCGCAGCAGCAGGCGCGGCAGGCGGGCGAGGGGGCCGGGCGCGCGCTTGTGCCCTTGCTTGCAGTCGGCGAACGATGCCATGACCGGGCTCACGCCATCGGTACCGGGGGGCTCGTCACATGGGTCGCGCTGCATTCGCGTTCGTCGTCCTCGTTCTATCCCTGTGCGGGGCGCACGCGGCGGACCCCTCTTATATCGGCCCCGCCGACATCGATCTCACCACGCTTCTCGCCCCGGCGCCCGCGCCCGATTCCGCCATCACCCGCGAGGATGTGCGCGTGCTCCTGGACCTCCAGGCGGTACGGACGCCTGAAATGGTGGCCATGGCCAATGCGGACGTGCCGCGCACCCTCTCCCGCTTCTCCGAGGTCACGGGCACGGACCTGTCGCCGGCCCGCGCGCCGGTGGCCAATGCCGTCTTCGACAAGGTGGGCTCCGATGCCGCCGCCATCATGGCGCTGGCCAAGAACCACTGGAAGCGCACGCGGCCCTATCTCGCCTTTCCCGAGGTGAAGGTGGCGGTGCCGCCCGAGGCCACCTTCTCCTATCCCTCCGGCCATGCCGCCTTCGGCATGGAAACCGCCATCCTTCTGGCCCAGATGCTGCCGGAAAAGGCCGAGGCCCTGTTCGCGCGCGGCATCCAGTTCGGCTTCGAGCGCGCCATTGCGGGCGTCCATTATCCCAGCGACGTGGAGGCAGGGCGCCAGGCGGGCATCGCCATCATCGCGGTGATGATGAACAGCCCCAAATTCCAGACCGACTTCGCGGCCGCCCGCACGGAACTGCGCGGGCTTCTCGGCCTGCCGGAGCTTCCGCAGGTGGCCGCGCCGCCGCTCGCGCCCGCGCTTCCCGCCGCGAGCCCGGCTCCGGCGCGCTGATCAGGTCTGCGCGGCGGCGAGCGTCGTCGCGCGGGCGTCGATCTGGTCGAGCGCGTCCACAACCGCATCGAAGGTGAGCAGGGTGGAGGCGTGGCGCATTTTGAAGTCCCGCACCGGCTCCAGAACGGCGAGATCCGCCCAGCGCCCGCCGGGCGGCGTGCCGTTCTCCTTCAGCATGCGGCGCATCTCCTCGCGCACCGCCCGCAATTCCTCAATGGTGGAGCCCACCACCAGATGGCCCATGATGGAAGAGGAGGCCTGCCCGAGCGCGCAGGCGCGCACCTCATGGGCGAAGTCGCTGACCCGGCCGTCCGCCACCTTCAGGTCCACGGTGACGGTGGAGCCGCACAGGCGCGAATGGGCGGTTGCGGTTGCATCCGGCGCATCGAGGCGGCCAAGCCGGGGGATGTCGGCGGCGAAGGCCAGGATGCGGGTATTGTACATCTCGTTGATCATCGCGGACGTTCCGGTCCCTGTCCCACGTGCTTGTCCCGCTTGCCGGTTCCATCGGCCTCTCGCCGGTGTTTCCGGCGAGCGCCATGCGTCCCGCACTGCGGTGGTCGGCAATTCGCGCATTTGCCGCGCGCTATGTCCCTCTTATATAAGGGACGGACGGCGCGGCAAAAGAGGCTGCGCCCGGATGTTCCCATAGGCTTGAACGGCAAGCGTCGGGCTCCGGCATGTGCACCCCCGGCGGGGTGCGGGCCGGATCGCTCCGCGCTTATCGAAGCCGACGCCGGTGACACTCCCCGCCGGAAGGCGGGTCGGACGGAGTTGGGCATGGACGCGGTTGTGACGAGTTTGAAAATGAATGCAGCGGTAACGGAGCCGCAGGCGGGCGAGGCTGTGCCGACCCGCCGCCCCAGCCGCGCGGAGGCGGAAGACGCCATCCGCACCCTCATCGCCTATATCGGCGAGGACGTGACCCGCGAGGGTCTGGAGGATACCCCGCGCCGGGTCATCCGCGCCTATGACGAGCTGTATGCCGGCTACGGGCACGATGCGGAGGAAATCCTCGACCGCACCTTCGGCGAGATCGGCACTTTTGATGACTTCGTGCTGATGCGCGACATCCCCTTCTATTCCCATTGCGAGCACCACATGGTGCCGTTCGTGGGCAAGGCCCATGTGGCCTATTTCCCGGTGGACCGGGTGGTCGGCCTCTCCAAGATCGCGCGGGTGGTGGATGTCTATGCCCGCCGCCTGCAGACCCAGGAGCATTTGACCTCGCAGATCGTGCGCGCCCTGGACGAGACGCTGAAGCCGCGCGGCATCGCCCTGATGATCGAGGCGGAGCATATGTGCATGTCCATGCGCGGCATCGCCAAGGCCGGGGTCACCACCCTCACCAGCCAGTTCACCGGCGCGTTCCGCGACGACCCGGCCGAGCAGGTGCGCTTCATCTCCATGGTGCGCGGGCGCTGAGCCCGTCCACTGCGAGCTTGCATGTCATGAGCGACGTCACTTCCTTCGGCGCGGCCGCCGATCACCATGAGCTGGAAGAGGGCACGCGCCTCGCGCCGCGCTTCGACGCGGCCGGGCTCATCACCGCCATCGCGGTGGATGCGGCCAGCGGCGACGTGCTCATGCTCGCCCATATGAATGCCGAGGCGCTTGCCCGAACCATCGAGACCGGCGAGGCCCATTATTACAGCCGCTCCCGCAAGGCGCTGTGGAAGAAGGGCGAAAGCTCCGGCCATACCCAGAAGGTGGTGGACCTGCTGGTGGATTGCGACCAGGACGCGGTGGTCATGAAGGTGGAGATGGGCGGCACGGGCGCGGCCTGCCACACGGGGCGCCGCTCCTGCTTCTATCGCCGGATTCCCGTGGGCGTGCCCGCCGCCGAGGCCCGTCTCTCCTTCACCGGAGATACCCCGCGCTTCGACCCTGCGAAGGTCTATGGCAAGGGCTGAGAGCCCGGCCACGCTTCCGTCACCAAAAACAGGCACGTTCGCTGCTAAGGCTTGATCTTGTCCGGTTGGAACAACCGGGTCGGGAAAACGGTCTTAAAGCAGTGGGAGCGCGGTTCGCGGGGCGTTTGGAGCACGGGCGTGCTGCCATCGGCGCGCGAACGCACTCCGGGTGCCCCCGGCTTTCGCCTCGCGGCACCCGATGCGGCGCGGAGGCGTGCATGATGCAGGGTTTCTCATTCTTCGGCCGGGCGGCGGATCTCTCGGGCGGCGGGCAGGCCATCGCACCCGAGGGGGACGGCCCCGTTCCGCCGCCACCGGAGCCCACGCCCCATCGTCCCTCCGTCGCGCTGGCCCTGGGCGGGGGGGCGGCGCGGGGCTTTGCCCATATCGGCGTGCTGCGCGTGCTGGAGCGCCACGGTTTGCGGCCCAGCATCATCGCGGGCACCTCCATCGGCGCCGTGGTGGGCGGCCTGTGGGCGGCGGGCAAGCTGGACGCGCTGGAGGACTGGGCGCGGCACCTCACCAAGCGCGGCATCCTGCGCTATATCGACCCGGTGTTTCGCGGCCCCGGCCTCATCAGCGGCAAGCGCCTCTCCGACCGCCTGGCCAATGAGCTGAGCGGCGTGGATATCGAGCAATTGCCGGTCACCTTCGGCGCCATCGCCACGGAGCTGGGTACCGGGCACGAAATCTGGCTGACGCGCGGCCTGCTGTCGGAGGCGATCCATGCCTCCTATTGCCTGCCGGGCATTTTCACCCCGGCCCATGTGAGCGGGCGCTGGCTCATGGACGGGGCGCTGGTGAACCCCATTCCCGTCTCCGCCGCCCGTGCGCTGGGGGGGCGGGTGGTGATCGCGGTCAATCTCAATTCAGAGGTGTTCGGGCGCGGCACCGTGATCCAGGATCACGGGGGGCCGCTGCTGGAAGAGGAGGAGCCCGTCGTCGCCATGCGCCGCCCCATGGGGCTCGCCCGCATGCTCCGGCCCGACCGCCTGCTGCGGGGAACGCCGCTGACGGGCGCTGCCGCCACCGGCCCGCGCGCGCTGTCGGGGGTCATGATCGACGCCTTCAACGTGATGCAGGACCGCATCGCGCGTTCGCGCCTCGCGGGTGATCCGCCGGACGTGCTGGTCTCGCCCAAGCTGGGCAAGATCGGCCTGTTCGACTTCCACCGGGCCGGAGAGGCCATGGAGGCGGGCATGGAGGCCACCGAGCGGATGATGGAGGACATCAAGGCCTCCATCACCGCCCTCGGCTAACGCCCGGCCGGCATCCGCTCCACGGACGGCTTCGCGCCTCTCACGGCCCGTCATGCCCGGGCTTGTCCCGGGTATCCACGCCTGTGGGTCGAGCGTGCACCCAGCGGAACCCCGTGGATGGCCGGGACAAGCCCGGCCATGACGCTGTTCCATAAAAGACCGCTTGAAGGTCGATCCGTTGGCGCCCGATCGGCGAAACGCTCGGCGGGCTGTGCCTGCTCTCAGGCAGTCATGATGTAGTCGCGCAGTTCCGCGCTCTCGCGCTCCATTTCCTCCACGCGGTGTTTCACCACGTCGCCGATGGAGATGATGCCGATCATCCGGTCATTCTCCACAACGGGAACGTGGCGGAACCGCCCGCGGGTCATGCGCTCCATGATGACCGGCACGGTCTCGTCGGGGGTGCAGGTGACCACGGCGCGGGTCATGACCGAGGAGACGGGCGAGGACAGGATGTCCGTGCCCTTCTCGGCCAGGATGCGCACCACGTCACGCTCGGAGAGGATGCCTTCCAGGCGTCCCGTGGGCGAGACCGCGACGATGGCGCCGATCCTGTGTCCCGCAAGGCTGCTCACCGCCTCGGTGAGGGGGGCGTCGGGAGAGATGGTGACGAGGGAACCGGACTTCTTCTGCAAAAGCTGGCGCACTGTCATGACGATATCTCCGCTCCCTTATGGCGAGGACCACCGGGCGCACACGCTCCGGCCGTTCGGTCCTTCTTGTCGGGCCGGATAGAAGCGGCACCCGCCGGCGGTCCTGGGACCACCGTGGGAGACGGGAAGCCGCCTGTGCCGCATCACACCGGCCGTTAGGGAATGATCCTCCCAAGGGGCCCGGTGCGCAACCCGCAATTGTTGCGAGTCTAAAGTGGAAAGGCGGTGCGGTGTGCCTCGGGGGCGGGCGGGTCGAACAGGGAGAACAGGAGGAGGCCCGCGAAGAAGCCGCCCAGATGCGCCTGCCACGCCACTTCCGCGCCTTCCGTGCCCGGCAGGCTGACGGCGACGCCGAACAGGAAGTTCAGCCCCACCCACACCGCGATGAACACCAGCACGCGCGGCTCGCGCAACGCACGCACGAGGGGCACGGCGGGCAGGTGGCCGGAGCGGCCGAAGCCGGACCGGCCATAATTCATGGGGCCGAGCGGGCCGCCGGGTGCGAAGGCGAAGCGCACCGCAGCCGCCATGGCGCCGGACACCACGGCGGAGGCGCCGATCATGGGCACCATGGCGCCGGGATAGGACAACAGATGGGCGAGCGCACCCGCCGCCGCCGTCACCACGCAGAAAGCGAGGAAGCGCGCGGTGCCGAAGCGCCGTGCCACGGGCGTGCCGAACGCCAGCAGCCAGACGAGATTCATGCCCAGATGCATCCAGCCGCCATGCAGCAGGGCATAGGTCACGAAGGTCCAGACCTGCGCGCCCAGGCCGCCGGGCAGGGCGAATTCCGGGATGCCGGAATAGCGGGCGGGGATGAAGGCGAAGAGGGCGAGGATCTCGATGTCCGCCATCTCGCTCAGAAAGCCGCGGATCAACTCGATGACGGCCATGACCGCGGAAAGCCCCGTCACCACGCCGGGGACGTTGAGAACCGGCTGTCGGTGCGGCGCGCGGCGCAATTCGTCGGGATTAAGCACCCTTCGGACATAGGACGCAGCCGCAGCGCAGGCAAGGACAAACGGCGGGAGATCCGGCCCGCAGCTGAAGCGCTGCCGCAATCACGAAAACGCGACCCCGGACGTTAAGGTTAAGGAGTGGTTGACGGCGCAAATGCGGCGGCGATGGGGCATTATCAAATTGTTAACCGAGACCCGATCGCCGCCATGCCGCTCCCCACCCGCCTGCTCCTGACCCTCGGCCTGCTCCTGGCAGGTGCGACGGGCGTTGCCGCCGGAGAGACCCGCACCGCAGCGCTTTCGCCTGCCAATGGCGGTCTGTCCGGAACCCAGCCCGCCCATCTCACCGCCATCGGCGGCACGACCCCGCCCATCGGCTATGTGCGCTTCTGTGCCGATCACGGCACCGATTGCGTCGCGTCCGGCGAGATGGTGTTCGAGATGGAGCTGGACAAGGCGCGGCTCGGCCAGCTGGAAAAGGTGAATACCGGGATCAACGAGGCGGTGGATCCGGTCACCGACATGGAGCATTTCGGCGAGACCGAGCGCTGGGCCTATCCCACGGACGGGAAGGGCGACTGCGAGGATTATGTGCTCGCCAAGCGCAAGGCGCTGCTGGGCATGGGCTGGCCCGCCTCGGTCCTGCTCATCACCGTGGTGCGCGACAAGGACGGCGACGGCCATGCGGTGCTCACCGTGGTCACCGACCATGGCGACCTGATCCTGGACAACCAGGCGGCGGAAATCCTGCCCTGGAAGGAAACCGGCTACCGCTTCGTGAAGCGCCAGTCCCAGGGAGATCCGGCGCTCTGGGTGTCGCTGGGCGACAGCCGCTCTCCCCCGGTGGTGGGCGGCGGGCGCTGAGCGCCCGCCCCGAAAGCGTTTCCAGGCGACGTGTGAAGCGGTTCGCGCGGAGGAAACGCTAAAAACGCCCTAGTCGATGCGCTTGAGGCCCTTGGCGAAGCGCTTCCAATTGGCCTGATAGCGCAGCGCCGTTTCCTTGAGCCGGGCAACCGCCTCATCGTCCAGCGTACGCACCACCTTGGCGGGGGCGCCGACGATCAGGGAATTGTCGGGAAACTCCTTCCCTTCCGTCACCAGCGCATTGCTGCCCACCAGGCAGTTGCGGCCGATGCGCGCGCCGTTCAGCACGGTGGCGCCCATGCCGATGAGGCTGTCATCGCCCACCGTGCAGCCGTGCAGGATGGCCCCGTGCCCCACCGTCACATTGGACCCCAGCGTCATGGGGAAGCCGGGATCGGTGTGGAGGATGCAGTTTTCCTGGATATTGGTGCCTTCGCCCACCACGATCGGCTCGTTGTCGCCGCGCAGCACGCTGCCGAACCAGATGCTCGCCTCGTCCTTCAGGACCACCCGGCCGATGACCGTGGCGTCGGGCGCCACCCAGTAGTGGCCCTCCTCGGGCAGTTCGGGCGTCGCGTCGTCGAGGGCATAGATCGGCATCAGGTGGATCCCCGCTATTCGTCCTGGATGCTCACTATAACGTGGTCCGCCCCTATGCTAGAGGCGGCGTGATCGGCGATACGCCCGCCGGGCTCGACCTCTCGTTGCGAGAACCCGCTTGTCCCGGACAGATGCTGCCCCACCCTTGCCGCCGGACCTGATGAAACTGCTGCAGGACGGCTATCAGGCCCAGATGCGCGGCCAGCTGGAGGATGCGGCGCGCGCCTATCGCAAGCTCCTCCAGAAGGCGCCCGACGCCGTCGACGCGATCCACTTGCTGGCCATGGTGCGCGGCAAGCAGGGGCGCTACGAGGATTCCATCCGGCTCTACCGGGATGCGCTGCGGCGGCGGCCGGACGATGCCAAGCTCTGGTACAATCTCGGCCTCATCTGCAATGCAGCCGATCTCTCCCACGAGGCCGGAAACGCCTATGCGGAAGCGGTGGCCCGCGACCCCGCGACCCCCGAATGCCTCGGCCTGTGGTTTGCCGCGCGGCGGCGCCTGTGCGACTGGAGCGACCATGCGCGCCTGACGGCGGCGCTGGAAGCCGGGGCGGACCCCGCGCATGCGCCCGCATCCCCGTTCGACACGCTCATGCTGGACGATCCCGACCTCCAACTCGCCGTCGCCCGCCGCCGCATGGCGCGCAGCACGCCCGAGCGCGTGGACGCCATAACCGAGCGGGCGCCGGGTCGCCTGCGCATCGGCTATCTGTCGGCGGATTTCCGGGAGCATCCCGTCACCCATCTCCTCGTTCGCCTGCTGGAGCGTCACGACCGCTCGCGGTTCGAGGTGGTCGCCCTGTCGGTCGGCATCGATGACGGGTCCACCTATCGCGCGCGCGTCCGGCAGGCGGCAGACCGTTTCATCGATTGCGCGGGCGATGATCTCGATGCCCTCGCGCGGCGGATCCGCGATGCGGGCATCGATATCCTCGTGGACCTCATGGGCCATACGGGCGGCAATCGCGTGGATCTCTATTCCCGCCGCCTCGCGCCGGTGCAGGTGAGCTATCTCGGCTATCCCGGCACCACGGGCGCGGCGGGGATGGACTATGTGATCGCCGATGCGGCGACCTTGCCGCTGTCGGACGCCGCCACCTTCAGCGAGCAGGTGGTGCATCTGCCGGACACCTACCAGCCGTGCGACCCGGACCTCGTCCTTCCTCCGACGCCGGACCGCGCGGCCTGCGGCCTGCCGGAGGAGGGCGTCGTCTTCTGTGCCTTCAACAGCCCGCAGAAGATCGATCCCGCCATGTTCGATGTCTGGATGGGCCTGCTGCGGCAGGTGCCGGGCAGCGTGCTCTGGCTTCTGGCCGCCCCGGCGGCGGAGGCGAATGTGCGGCGCGAGGCGCAGGCGCGCGACGTGTCGCCGGAGCGGCTGGTGTTCGCGCCCCGCGCGGGCGTGGCCGAGCATCTCGCCCGTGTGCCCCTGGCCGACCTGTTCCTGGACACCTTTCCCTACACCGCCCACACCACCGCCAACGACATGCTGCGCATGGGCGTGCCGGTGGTGACGCTGCGCGGGCGCACCTTCGCGTCGCGCGTCGCCGCCAGCCTCGTCACGCTCATGGGGTGCCCGGAACTGGTGACGCAGGACGCCGAGGCCTATGTGGCGCTCGCCCTGGACCTCGCCCGCGACCCCGCGCGCCGGGCTGCGCTGCGCGCCCGCCTCGCCGATGCGCGGGCGACCTCGCCCTTGTTCCGGCTCGACCGCTACAGCGCCCATCTGGAAGCGGCTTATGAGGAGATGGTGGACCGCTGGCAGCGCGGGCTTCCGCCCGCCGCCTTTTCCGTCCCGCCCGTGGCTTAGCTTTTCTGTTCCGCGGTGGAATTGCCGTCCGTCGCCTTGCCGTCCGCCGCCGGCGTGCAGACGTCGCTGAAACGCCGGTCCGGCGTGGAGATCTCGGCGCCTTCCCCTTCCTCCTCCTGGGCAATGTCCGCGAGCCGGGCATAATCGGCCCGCAGGCGATCCAGGGTCTCCTCGTCCAGATCCTCCAGGTCCAGCAGCACGTTGCGCGGCCCCTCGGTGCGCGCGATCAGTTCGTCCAGCTTGATCTGGAGCGCGGCGGTGTCGCGGTTCTGGCTGTTCTGGATCAGGAACACCATCAGGAAGGTGACGATGGTGGTGGAGGTATTGATGATCAACTGCCAGGTATCGTTGTAGCCGAAGAGGGGGCCGGTCAGCCCCCAGACCACGATGACGGCAACGGCCAGGAAGAAGGTGACGGGTTTGCCGGCGGCCTTCGACACCGCCTGCGACACACGGGTGAACAAGGGGCGATGCGCAGGCCCCTCGCTTGCGGCCCGCAGGGTGGGGATGGGGTTCACGTCCGGCATGCTGTTGTCTCCGATGGTGGAACGCATGCCCGAGTTCAAGGTTCCTGTATCCGGAACCTGATGGAGGGAGACCACCTTGACCGCAGCCATGATCCTCGCCCCCACCTTTGCCTTGGTGGCGCTCATCTTCATCCTGCTGTTCTGGCTTGGCCCCATGCGCTGGGGCGCGGTGGCGCGCGGGGAAGTGGGGCGCGAGGCGCCGCTCGATCCGCGCGCCTTCCCCGAGCGCTGCCAGCAGGCCGCCAACGCCTTCGCCAACCAGTTCGAGCTGCCGGTCCTCTATTTCGTCCTGGCGATCCTGGCCTTCGTCACCCGCAAGGCGGACATAGTCTTCGTGGTGCTGTCCTGGGTGTTCGTGGCCACGCGCTATGCCCATGCCTTCGTGCACGTCACCTCCAACGACGTGAAGCTGCGCTTCCCGCTGTTCGCCGTGGGGGCCCTGGTGTTGCTCATCATGTGGGTGCTGTTCGCGCTGGCCATCCTGCTCAACATCTGAAGACGCCATTGACACGGGGCGCCGCGCGGCAGAGGAACGCGGGCGAAAATTCCGACGGTGCCTCGCATGGAAGACCCCCGCCGCCACGTCCGCTCCATCGGCGGGCTCGATATCCTGTTCGTCATGGCGACGGCCATGGAATACGGGCCCCATCTGCGCAGCCGGATCGAGCCGCTCATCACCGGCGTCGGCCCGGTGGAGGCGGCGGCGTCCACGGCGGCCGCTCTGGCATTCCTGCGCCATCTGGGCGTGGTGCCGGACCTCGTCTTCACCCTGGGCTCCGCCGGCTCGCGCAACCTCGACCATGCGGGCGTCTATCAGGTGGAAAGCGTCTCCTATCGCGACATGGACGCTTCCCCGCTGGGCTTCGAGCGCGGATGCACGCCGTTCTGCGACCATCCGGCGGTGATCGCGCTGCCGCACCGCATCGCGGGCGTGCCCTCCGCCTCACTGTCCACGGGCGGCGCCATCATTTCGGGCGGCGCCTATGATGCCATCGCCGCCGACATGGTGGACATGGAGACCTTCGCCGTGCTGCGCGCCGCCGACCGCTTCGGCATCGCGCTGATGGGCCTGCGCGGCATCACCGACGGGCGCACGGAACTGTCGCGCTACGAGGATTGGTCGGACTATCTCCACCTCATCGACGAGAAGCTCGCGCTCGCCCTCGACGCCTTCGCCGCCCAGGCGGAGGCCGGACATCTCCTGCCCGCAAGGCCGCGTTCATGACCCCTGCCGCCCGCCTGTCCGCCGCCATCGAGGTCCTGGCGGACCTTGCCGCCCGCCGCCGTCCGGTTGCTGAATGCCTGAAGGAGTGGGGCCTCAAGCACCGCTTCGCCGGATCGGGAGACCGGGCCGCCATTGCCGGGCTGGTCTATGACACGCTGCGGCGGCGCGCCTCGGCCGCCTATGTGATGGGCTCGGACGAGCCGCGCGCTTTGGTGCTGGGCATGCTGGCGGTGGTGCGCGGGCTCGATCTCGACGCCATCACGCGGTTGGCGGACGGCGCCCGCTTCGCGCCCGCCGCGTTGTCCGCGGACGAGAGCGCCCGTCTCGCGGCCCCCGATCTCTCCAGCGCCGCGCCGTGGGTGAAGGGGGACTATCCCCAATGGCTCGATCCCTATTTGTCCGCCGTGTTCGGGGATGAGCGGACGGAAGAGGGCAGGGCGCTTGCCTCCCGCGCGCCGCTGGACCTGCGGGTGAACAGCCTCGCCGGCACCCGCGAGGCGGTGCTGGAGGATCTGGCCCATCATGCGCCCGTGCCGGGAAGCTGGTCGCCGCTCGCCCTGCGCATCGCGCTGGATGCCGAGGGCAAGGCGCCCCCGCTGGTGGCCGAGCCCGCCTTCCTGAAGGGCCTCGTTGAGGTGCAGGACGAGGGCTCGCAGATCGCCGCCATCCTCGCCGCGCCGGTTCCCGGCAGCCAGGTTCTGGACCTGTGCGCGGGCGCGGGCGGCAAGACGCTGGAGCTGGCCGCCCTCATGGACAATAAGGGCCAGATCTATGCCCATGATTCCGACATCCGCCGCCTGAAGCCCATTCATGAGCGCCTTCAGCGCGCCCATGTGCGCAACGTGCAGGTGCGCGCGCCGCGCGGCACGGCGGACGTGCTGGGCGACCTGGAAGGGCATATGGACCTCGTTCTGGTGGACGCGCCCTGCACGGGCACCGGCACCTGGCGGCGCAACCCCGACGCCAAATGGCGCGTGCGCCCCGGCGCGCTGGCCGAGCGCACCGCCGACCAGGCGAAGATCCTGGCCGATGCCGCCCGCTTCGTGCGGCCCGGCGGGCGGCTTGCTTACATCACCTGCTCGCTGCTGGACACGGAGAACGGCGCGCAGATCCGCGGCTTCCTGGAGCGCCACGGCGATTTCGCGGTGGTGCCCCCGGCCGAGGCGGTACTGGCGCTGGGCGCGCGCGGGCTGGACTTGCGGGCCGCTGCCCTGGAGAGCCCGGAAGGGCTGCTCATGACCCCCCGCCGCACGGGGACGGACGGCTTCTTCGTGAGCGTGCTGACCCGCACGGCGTGAAGCTTGGGCCGGGCATGATCTGCCCGGCGGGAACGGAATCGGCTGTGGGCGCGTCTTTGACATGACGGGGCTCGCCCCATGCCGAGGACTGCACCCATGTTCATCATCCGTCTGTTGGTCCTGCTGGTGGTCGCCGTGGGCAGCTACTGGGCCTATTATGTCTTCGCCGCCGGTTCGCCCTACGACCAGATCGGCTCCACCATCAATTCCCACCTGCCGGATCAGGCGCGCGCCTATGGCTGCGCGGAGCTGAAGAAGCGCCATGCGGGCGCGCAGGCGGCGCCGGAGGGCTGCGAGGGGCATTGGACGGCCACCTGATACCAACGGCCCCGATCTTTGACCGGTGCCGAGTGGGTTTCGCTCAAGCGCCGCGTGGGCTTGACCAAGGGTCCGTGAGCAACGCTCACGGACCCTTGGTATGAGCCGTCCCCCCTGCCCAATGCATGAGAGGTCTGCGCGCCGCGACGCGGGCCTTGCTTTTGGAATCGCGACTTTCCCGCTAAAGGAAGGGCCACCGCCGACAGGAAGGCCCTTTCCATGCAAGACACCGTCCTCATCATCGATTTCGGCAGCCAGGTGACGCAGCTCATCGCCCGCCGGGTGCGCGAGGAAGGCGTCTATTCGGAAGTCGTGCCCTTCCAGAAGTCGGCCGAGGCCTTCGCGCGCCTGAAGCCGAAGGCGGTCATCCTCTCCGGCGGCCCCGCCTCGGTCATCGAGGGCGAGAGCCCGCGCGCCCCGCAGGAAGTGTTCGAGGCGGGCATTCCCGTGCTCGGCATTTGCTATGGCGAGCAGACCATGGCCGACCAGCTGGGCGGCAAGGTGGAAGGCGGGCATCACCGCGAATTCGGCCGGGCCGAAGTGGAAGTGAAGCGGCCGAGCCCCCTGTTCGAGGGCGTGTGGCAGCCGGGCCAGCGCTATCTGGTGTGGATGAGCCATGGCGACCGGGTGACCGCGCTGCCTCAGGGCTTCGAGGCCATCGCCACCTCAGACAATGCCCCCTTCGCCGCCATCGCCGATGAGGCGCGCAGCTATTACGCCGTGCAGTTCCACCCGGAGGTGGTTCACACCCCGGACGGCGCCAAGCTGCTGCGCAATTTCGTGCGCCGCATCGCGGGCCTTGAGGGCACCTGGACCATGGGGGCCTTCAAGGAGGAGGCCATCGCCCGCATCCGCGCCCAGGTGGGCACGGGCAAGGTCATCTGCGGCCTGTCGGGCGGCGTGGATTCCGCCGTGGCGGCGGTGCTGATCCACGAGGCCATCGGCGACCAGCTCACCTGCGTGTTCGTGGACCACGGCCTCATGCGCCTGGGCGAGGCGGAGCAGGTGGTCTCCCTGTTCCGCAACACCTACAACATCCCGCTTGTCCATGCGGACACGTCCGACATGTTCCTGAAGGAGCTGGAGGGCGTCACCGACCCGGAAGTGAAGCGCAAGACCATCGGGCGCCTGTTCATCGACGTGTTCGAGGCCGAGGCGAAGAAGGTGGGCGGCGCGGACTTCCTCGCCCAGGGCACCCTCTATCCCGACGTGATCGAGAGCGTGTCCTTCACGGGCGGTCCCTCGGTGACCATCAAGAGCCACCACAATGTGGGCGGTCTGCCCGAGCGCATGAACATGAAGCTCGTGGAGCCGCTGCGCGACCTGTTCAAGGACGAGGTGCGCGCGCTCGGCCGGGAACTGGGCCTGCCGGACAGCTTCGTCGGCCGCCATCCCTTCCCGGGTCCCGGCCTCGCCATCCGCTGCCCCGGCGAGATCACCCACGAGAAGCTCGAAATCCTCCGCAAGGCGGACGCCATCTATCTGGAGGAGATCCGCGCGGCGGGCCTCTATGACGTGATCTGGCAGGCCTTCGCGGTCCTCCTCCCCGTCCGCACCGTGGGCGTGATGGGCGACGGGCGCACCTACGACCACGTCCTCGCCTTGCGCGCGGTGACCTCCGTGGATGGCATGACGGCGGATTTCTATCCCTTCGACATGACCTTCCTCGGCCGCACGGCCACCCGCCTCATCAACGAGGTCCGCGGCATCAACCGCGTGGTCTACGACGTGACGAGCAAGCCGCCGGGGACGATCGAGTGGGAGTGACGGGCGGCGTACTCTGGAGGGCCAGAGCGTTGCTGTTTTTGACTGAATCGTTTGGGATTCCCGATCCGTTCGGATTGTGATTCAAGATGCTGGCTGAGCGGAAGCCAGCATCGCATGGCCCGACCTCTTTCGAACGATTTGCGCGAACGTGTTGTCGCTGCGGTTCTGTCCGGAGAGGCGAGCCGCGCGGTTGCTGCCCGTTTTGGGGTTGCGGTGTCCTCTGTCGTGAAGTGGTCGCAGCGCCACCTGGCGACGGGCGCGGTGACGCCGGGCCAGATGGGCGGCCGCCGCAAACGGGTGCTGGCACCCCACCGGGCTGCGGATCGCTCAGACCCCGCACCTGACGCTGCATGGCCTGAAGGCCGAGTCAGCCGCGCGCGGGATCTTCGTCTCCCACGCGCGGCTTTGGGTCCTGGCCTGCTCCCTGCGCGTGCCGCAAGGACGTGTCGCGCGGCCCATGCCGTATGGAGCACGGCGAAAAAAAACCGGGCGTTGGCGCCCGGTTGGAGGTGAAGTCTCAAAAACAGAAACCGTCCCACACGCGGACCGGAGGAGGCGCCCCTCCTCAGGAAAAGAGCGAGTCGATGTCGTCCTGGGACACCACATTGTTGTCGGACGACAAAGCAGGGCCGTTCAGCAAGGCGGCATCGCCTTCGCGCTCGCGCTCCTTCTTGAGGTCGCCGGCCATGCGGTGCAGGTCTTCCGGGCCGCCCCAGATGGCGATCATGCGCGAGATGTGATGCTCGACGAACTGCATCAGCCCCACCACCTTGCTGATGCGCTGGCCGGTAATGTCCTGGAAATTGCACGCCTCGAAGATCTGCACGGCATTGTCGTGGATCTGGTGGGCGATGTCCTTCTGCTCGCCGGTCAGGTCGCGGCCGAGCCGCTTCACCAGGTCGTCGATATTCTCGGCGGCGGACAGGATCACCTCGGTGGCCGCCTCGGTGTCGCTCACCACGGCGCTCAGCTCATAGGTGGCGCGGTCCAGATTGGCGCCGCTATGGTGGCCCGCCTGGATGGAGGCTATTTCCGACTTGGTGTTGGCGATGGCCTCGCGGATGGTCTCCAGGCCCTGCCAGAGCACGCCCTTGCTGTCTTCGGTCTCGATCTCGGGGGAGAGGCGGGTGGCTCGCGCCAGGTCGGCCCGAAGGGCGGCGAGTTCCGTGAGGATACGGTCAAGCTGGTCGAGCGGGATGGTCGCCACCACGTTGGAAGTCCCTGTCTTGGAGTGGACGGCGTTCTCGATGCGAAACGGACGCATGCTCGTCGGCATCCGTGCCTCCTTGTCCGGGTTTAAGGCGCATATCACGAATTCTTAGACTAAACTTGGATGGGAGGAAAAGACCCCGCCAATTGGCTGCGCAAGCTCCGCGCAAGCTCGCGCGGACTAAAAGACCAAGGATAACGGGAGTAGAACTCCCCGAAGCACTACTTGCTGCCTTCCGAAGGAGTGGGACATGGCGGTTGATTTGTCGATGCCGGTTCTCGTGGTCGATGACTACAAGACCATGGTCCGCATCATTCGCAACCTGCTGAAGCAGATCGGTTTCGAGGATGTGGACGAGGCGTCGGACGGCACCGAGGCGCTGACCAAGCTGAAGGAGCGGCAGTATGGCCTTGTCATCTCCGACTGGAACATGGAGCCCATGACCGGCTACGAGCTGCTGAAGCGCGTGCGTGACGATGCGGACCTGAACGGCCTGCCCTTCATCATGGTGACCGCGGAAGCCAAGTCCGAGAACGTGATCGCGGCCAAGAAGGCCGGCGTGAACAACTATATCGTGAAGCCCTTCAACGCGCAGACCCTGAAGAGCAAAATCGAGAACGTGTTCGAGGCCTGAGCCCACGGGGCTGGGCCGTGCTGAGAGTGCCATCGATTTCCAGGTCAGAGGCGCCGCCGGTCATTTCCGGACGGCGCCTCTTTCATGTTGCGATTCCCCCTATGCGCGATTCCGAGATGCGAGTCCAAAAAGCGCCAAATTGGACCGAATCTGCCCGTCAAATCCGTAGTAACTCGCGTTGAGTGGAGGGAAGCCAAGTCTTAATTGTTGCTTACCGGCGGCGAGCACGGGGCAGGGAAGTGAAAAACTCCCTGAAAAGCTCGACGTATCCCAGGTGCTGTAAGGTAAGGGGGATGTCATGTACGTAATCGTTGATCATAGAGAAGCTGTGGCCGGCAGTTACGTCTCGGGTTTCATGCGCGAAGGCTTTTCGTCCTTGGGGCTGGGGGAAGGTGAGTTCAAGGAGTGGCTCCAGGCTGCTTCGGAGAATGACCTTGAGGCCGTCGAAGGCTTCCTTCTTGGCGATTTCGAGACCCGCCCCAACTATCCGGAGATCATCCGCAGCCACTGCCAGGCGCCCATCATTGCCCTCAGCGACGTGAAGTGCCTCTCGCAGACGCTGGAACTCTTCACCGCCGGCATCGACGACGTGGTCCGCAAGCCCGTCCATATCCGCGAGATCGTGGCCCGCTCCGAGGCCGTGCGCCGCCGCACGGTGGTGACGCCGAAGGCGCCCAGCAGCGAAGGCAAGCTGAAGGTCTTCTTCGACGGGCGTGACCCCGAAGTGAATGGCGATCCGCTCCCGCTGCCGCGCCGCGAGCGCCACATCCTGGAATATCTGGTCAAGAACAGCCGCCGTCGGGTGACTAAGACTCAGATTTTCAACACGATTTACGGCATCTTCAACGACGACGTGGACGAGAGCGTCGTGGAAGGCCACATGAGCAAGCTGCGCAAGAAGCTGCGCCAGCAGGTCGGTCACGACGTGATCGATGCCAAGCGCTATCTCGGCTACCAATATGTCGGCTAGAGCCCCCGCCGATCGGCCTGCGCAGCAAGTCGACCGGATCTTGCGGTCCCTCTGAACGGCTCAGGGCCGGCCTTGTCAGGCCGGTGACGCCTTCTCCTCCCAGGTTTCATGCCCTGGCCCGGTCCTGTCGCCTCAGGCGCGGCCGGTCAGCTCTCATCTCCTAGCGTCGGGCGGGCCCCCGCCCGCACCCCCAATCCGACGCCATCTTGGGACGGCAAGGCAACTTGTCCGTCCCTTTTCTTTTGCGCGTTCGGATATGGCCCGCCGTCCCATTCCCTTCCTGTGCGCGGGGGGGAGGGAGCCTTGCGGCTCAAGAGGGCATCGGAGCCTCGGGAACACCCGATCTCGCTTCATCGGGACCTGTGGACATCCACGGGCGCGGCGGCGCCTTCCAATGGGTTCCAGCGGAGCCTGCAGAAAAAGTCCCATACCGGCCGGTATCGGCACTTTTGTTAACCATGTTTTAGGTTTTCATCGGCCCGCGGAAGCATGACACTTCCAAATTGGATGGTTAATATCAGTCGATATTAATGCCAAGGCGGGAGGCTTGGCGCTGCACGAAGGCCTCCATGCGCTTGCGCCCTTCCTCGGTGAGGAGGACGAGAACGCGGCGGCGGTCCTGCGGGTCGGGGATCCGATCCAGCAGTCCGGCATCCTTCAGGTCTTCGATGCGGCGCAGGGCGGTGGTGGTCGGGGCGCCGGACGCGATGCACAGGCTGGTGACCGAGATGGGGCGGCCCGTGGCCTCCGCCATGGCAAGGTCCAGCAGCATGTCCCAGGCGGGATCGGAAAACAGGCCCGCCTGGAAGATGGCGTCGCGGTCCGCACGGGCGGCCACCAAAGCGCGCAGATAATTGGGGCGGGCCGTCGTCACCGTCGTGCGGGTGGGGCCGTCCTCCTCCGCGATCTCGGATTCCTCGTCGGCCAGCAAGGCGAGCGCGCGCTGGATGGCGTGCGCCACTTCCTCCGGCAGCAGGGGCTTCTGGAGGAAGTCCACCGCCTTCAGGCGCAAGGCGCCCACCGCACGGTCGAGGGAGGCGTGGCCGGTGATGACGATGGCGGCGAGCGGGCGCGCGCGTTTGCGCATGGAGAGCTTCTGGAGAAGCTCAATGCCGTCGATGCGCGGCATCTGCAGGTCGGTGACGATCACCTGCAACTCCTCGTGCCGATGCACAAGGTCCAGCGCCTTCACCGCGGTGTCGGCGGTCCGCGAGATAATTCCGAGCGAGGCCAAGCCCTCGCTCAGTTCCACGAGGATATCGGGGTCGTCATCAACAAGAAGCACCCGGGGCGCTTCCGACGCCTCTTCGCTCATGTATCAGGCCACTCCTGCAACGGCTCGACCGAAGGTTCGCGAGTGCCGCCAAGCACGGCCTGCATGGCGAGCAGCTCATACAGGGGCCGCTTCCGCGAGACGAGATGGACATGAATGTAATCCACACCGGCACCGCGCGCTAGCGTCAGGTCAGCCATATGCAACACCCCATCGCTTTTCCGGAACTGGCCCAAGCGCTCGGGTGTGCGCAGAGGAGATGGAAATCCCCCTGTTTCCCCGCCGTTATCAAGGGCGGTGCGGGTCCGAGCGGCGCCTGTCCATCCTGCCCATGGGGACGTGGGAAACCGGAAGGAGGCCGCTCCGGCGCTGGCCCTTGTGGTCCGTCCAGCCGCGAGGACCCATAGACGGGCGAGGGGGTGGGCGGCCGGGACGCCCCGAGGCGTTTCATCCTGGCATGCTCGGCCGCTCCCGATGCGGGCAGGGCGGTGGGGACATCTCCCGGACGGCGATGCGCGAAAGTGTCTCAGCCACGCCGCGACCGTCGGGCATCTCGGGCGGCAGATTGAGGCGCGCTGTTCCACCGTCGGTCGCGCTTCCTGCAGGCATCGACCCGCACGCATCGTTTCGGCCGTGCTCGATCACAGGTGGCCGAACGGTATCCCGGCTTGCGCGCCGGGAGCGATCCACCTTCGGGCCGTGGACCAGGAGAACAGTGTCCGGACCGCCGGTACGGGCGTGATCCGGGCCCCAACCTCGTCCCACAGGTACCGATCCAGGACAGCTCCGTGAAGAGCAGGCGCGCGTATGTCTCCGGGTTCCGCCCAGTGAGATGATCGGGGCCATGGCCGATCCACGCCTGGCCGTGGCGTGCCTCCCGGGCGTGGCACGGGCATGAATGGAGAGCCGTCCTGAAGCGGTCTCCCTCCGGGGGGAGACTGCCGCCGCCGCAGGGAGCCCGATGGGATCAGGTCCCCGTGGGAAGCTTGAAAGTATCTTCCAGGAATGACTGGATATCGCTCAGCACCAGATCGGGATCGATGGGCTTCAGATACAGCAGATCGACGCCGAAATCCTTGGCGGCGGTTGTATCCAGCACGTGCCCGGTCATGATGCAGTAGATGAGCGGCTGAAGCTGGTTGGGCAGGCGGCGGGTGGCGGAGACCAGTTCGGCGCCGCTGAAATGGCCGACCCGCAGGTCGGTGAGCAGGCATGTGGGCGCCGCGCCCGCATGCAGCGCTTCCAGCGCGTCGGGCGCGCTGGTGTGGACCATGGCACGCCATCCGCAGGCGGCGAAGAACTCGCCGAGTTCTCCCGCGAGATCCGCCTCGTCGTCGCAGATCAGGATGGACGGCTCGCGGATCATGCGGCCTCGCGTTCTGCCGAGGAGGCCGCCGCCGGCGCGAGGGGAAGGACAAGGGTGAAGCATGCGCCGTAGCGCATGTTCTCGGCCATGATCTGGCCGTTCATGTCGCGCACCACGCTGCGCGCCAGGGCGAGGCCGAGGCCGGTGCCCTTCTGGGCGACCTTGGTGGTGGAGAAGGGCTCGAAGATGCGCGACATCAGGTCGTCGCTGATGCCGCCCGCCGCATCCTCCACCTCGATGACGGCGCGACCTTCCTGGGCCTGGGCGCGCAGCCACACGGTGCGCGGGCGCGTGTCGTCCTGCAGGGCGAAGGCGTCGCGCGCATTCACCAGCAGGTTGACGATGACATGCTCCAGCATGGCCCGGTCGCCGCTCACGGTGTGCTCGGGCGGGAGGTCGAGCTGCAAAGCGAGGCGGATGCCCGCGGACCGATACTGTTCGGCGACGGACCCGGCCGCCAACTCGATGGCCTGTCCGAGCGGGAAGATCTCGGCAGTGCCGCTGGGCAGGCGCCCATAGTGCCTGACCTGCTCAATGATGCGCTTGGCGCGATCCACCTGGGTGGAGACCCGTTCCAGCTTGGCCGCGACCGCGTCCCGCGCGCCTTCCGTCTCCAGGTGGCGATGAGCGTTCGCCACCGCCATGCGGATCACCGCCAGGGGCTGGTTGATTTCGTGGGAGAGGGCATTCGCCATCTCGCCGAGCGCGGCCAGCTTGGCGGCCTGGAGCGACTGCAGGTCCGCATGCTGCGCGCGGGTCGTGTCGATCATGACCACGAGAACCTGCGGGCGGCCTTCCCAGGTCACCGGACACAGATGGCCCCTGAGGGAGATCACGTCGCCATTGGCCTTGGTGAGGGCCATCTTGACCGTGGCGCCCTCGGCATCGCCGGTCCGCACATCCTGGGCCGCGACTTCGATCAGGCGCTTCCAATCGGGATGGTCGAGCGAGCCGGCCACCATCTGCGCGGCCGCCGGATTGACGAAGCGCACCGCATTGCGGCTCGGGTCGATGACGGCCATGGCGGTTGGGGCCGCCTGGATCACCCCCCGCAGGTTTCCCTCCATGTCCGCGATGGCCCGGCGCGCCCGCTCCACTTCGGCAATGCGCGCGGTGTCGCGGCGGCTCTGGAGCAGCAGCATGGCCACCAGACTCGTACCGGACAGGAACAGCAAGGCGAGCGGCACGATGGCGAGCTGCGTGGCGAGGGTGCGCTCGCGCTCGAACAGCGAATTGTTATAGGCGACGGACGCCATCAGCACGGTCTGAAGCTCGGGTCCCAGCGGGGCGAGGGCGCTGGCCCAGCGGGCAAGCATTTCGGGAGTGCCGGCGTCGGGCGGATGCAGCGCGGGCAACTCGTCGATCATGCGGTCCAGCAGGCGCTCATAGGCCTGCAAAGCGGGCTGCATGGCGGCGATCTCGGGCAGGATGCGCCCTTCCTCGGAGGCATAGAGGATCGGCAGCCGCGAGCGCAGGATTTCCAGCCGCAGGGCGAGATCCGCCACCACCTGCGGGGTGAAATGGTCTTTCGCATGCTCAATGGCGGCGGCCGACTTCACATGCTCAAGCTGCGCCTGATAGGCGACCCAGCCGGAATTGGTGACGGTCTGCGAGAGAACGGCGCGGTGCTTGTTCTCCCAGATGTAAAGGAGCGTCGTGGCCACGAACAGGCAGAAGGTCACCGCGCAGAGCGTGGCCGACCAGGAGCGCAAGGGGGCGCGCATCTTATTCGACCACGAAGTCAAGGCTTTTCACCTGCCAAACCATACGGGCCTTATAGTAAGCCTGACGAAATTTGGCGTCGCTGTCGATTGGATACATGATCCAAAACGGCCCTTTATCTTTTATGCGGATGACGTTTCCATCAATCCTGGTCGAGAATAAGGCGCCGTTGTGTCTCCAATCTTCCGCAGGGATGGACATTCTGTAGTCATTGAGCGCGCCCACCTGCACTTCGCTCGGATCGCGTCCGGAGAGCGTGGCGATGGAGGCGAGGAGGGGGCCTGTGAAGTGGCGGCGGCCATCCTCCCAGGGGGTCGAGGTTTCGATGCTGGCCTGGGGCAGGGCATCCAGCGCCGCAAGCGTCAGCTCCTGCTGGCTCAGGACCTTTCCGTCCTTGCCCGCCCAACGCACGAGCACCGACTGCGCCGCAGCCGGAATACTCAGCCAGGCGAGAAGCAGGCTGGCGATGAGGGCGGTGCGAGGCATGCTTCGGCTTCATCCTCTCGCGAGAGGGTGCAGGGAGACGGCGCGAATCAAAACTTAAGACGATGTTAATCTATCGCGTAAGTTGCCATAGCAATGGGTGGAAAGCGCTTGGCACCCGCTCCATTTTGGCGCTGACCAGGAGGTGATGGCACCAGTTTGGATGCAATCTCGCCTTATGCGGGTATGTTAAGTTTTTATGCATCCCCTGGTAGGTTTCGCGTCGTCAGCGACAATGCGCTTGCAGCTTGAGGGCGGATCGGACACGCTAATAATGGGGTAGGCTGCGGTTTCTCATGGGGCGATCGGAAAACAACGAAACAACTGGAGGTCGGCCACAGTCCCGCACGCGGGCGATCTTCGTTTGGCTCGTGCTCGCTGTAGTGTGCTGTGCGCCGCCGAGCCTGGCGATCCTCACGTATAAACTGCACGTCCGCCAGGCGGAGAAGGAATCCGTCGATACATCCCGGCGCCTTGCCTATGTCCTGATGTCCCATCTCGATCGTACCATCGAGGCGATCGACAGCTTCATGATCAATTTCGGGACCTACCTGGGCGACAAATGGAGTTCCGACGACATCTACCGTGAGTTGCGGAATGCCCCGCTTCCGGCCTCCGTCATTCAATTGTCCCTGGTGGATGCGGGCGGCCGCTTCATCGCCAGTAATCTGGCGCCGCCCGGAAACCCCTTCGACCTGTCGGACCGCGATCATGTCCGGGTGCATCTGGATGGGCTCGCCGGCGACAATGTCTTCGTCAGCAAGCCCGTAAAGGGCCGCGTGTCCAAGGTCTGGACCATCCAGTTCAGCCGCGCGGTGCGCAACGAGCATGGCCGGCTGCTGGGCGTGCTGGTGGCGTCCTATGAGATCGCGGACCTGATGGAATTCTACAGCCGCCTGCGCACCGACCCCAATGTACTGGTGGTCCTGGTGGGCTTTGACGGCGTCATCCGCGCCCGCGCGGCCGGTGCGGGGGCGGGCGATCGCGTGGGCCAGGACATGAGCAACTCCGCCGCCTTCCAGCTCATGCGCGAAAGCCCGGAGGGCGTCTATCAGTCCGTGAGTCCGCTCGATCAGGTGGAGCGCATCGGCTATTTCGTCTCGTCCAAGCGCTTTCCCCTGACGGTCCTCGTGGCCTCCGACCGGACCTTTGTGCGCCGGCAGAGCGAGGAGTTCATGGTGGCCACCGGCGCAGTTTCCGCCGGTCTCGGCGTGGCGCTGCTGGTGCTGGGCGTGATGGTCATCCGCAACAACCGGCTGGAGCAGCGGCTGCGCACCAAGGAGTTCCATGCGGGCGCGCGCCAGCGCGAGGCGCAGTTCCTGCGGGCCTTCGGCAACATGCCCGGCGTCAGCGTCGTGCATGTGAGCGGGGACGTTGCGAGCCCCATCGGCGCCAGCAGTTCCGACGATGCCTCCCCGGTGGCGCGCTATGTGCGCGGCAGCCAGTTCGTGTCGCGGCTCGCCGCCAGCGACGCCTCCTCCGTGAATATCGAGCATTTCACCCAGGATGGTGAGGAGCACGAGATCCAATATGTGGTCGCGCAGATCGGCAATCTGGAGAATGCCGCCGCGCCCCAGGGCGAGGTGCCCGAGCGGGAAATGGTGGTGTTCGCCCTCGACCGAACGGCAGCGCGCACCGAGGAGAACAACCTCTACCAGATGTCGAAGATGGCGGCCCTGGGCGAACTGGTCACCGGCCTTGCCCATGAGATCAACCAGCCGCTGGGCGTCATCCGCCTTGCGGCCGCCAATGCGCTGAGTGGCCTCAAGCGCGGCCTGCCGCCCGAGCATACGGAAGAGAAGCTCAACCGCATCATCCACCAGACGGGCCGGATGAAGGCGATCATCGACCATATGCGGATATTCGGGCGCAAGAGCGAATTGCGCCGCGAACCCTCCTCGGTGGCGGCGGCCATCGAAGGCGCGTTGCAGGTGGTGGGCACGCAGATCCGCCTCGACGACATCACCCTCACCGCGCCACTGCCCACGGGTCCGGACGTGAAGGTGCTGTGCCGTCAGGAGCAACTGGAGCAGGTGCTCATCAATTTGCTGCTCAACGCCCGCGATGCCGTGCGGGCCCGGCGCCAGGGCACGCCGGGCTATCGCGGCGCCATCGACGTGACCTGCGTGAGCGAGCCGGGGGAGGGGAATGCCTGCACCGTGCGCCTGGTGGTGCGCGACAATGCGGGCGGCGTGCCGGAGAGCATCATCGGCAAGGTCTTCCAGCCCTTCTTCACCACCAAGGCCGCCGGGCAGGGCACGGGGCTCGGCCTCTCGGTCTCCTTCGGCATCATCCGCGACCATGGCGGCAATCTCAGCGTGGCCAATGATGCGGACGGCGCCGTCTTCACCATCATCCTGCCGGGGCTGATGCCGGAGGGCGACCCGCTGCTGGACGCTCCGGCCTGAACGAGGCCGGGCCTTCCCGCCCGCCATCCGCTTCAAGGATGCAGTGCGCGGTCGGGACCGGGCTCCGTGGGCGGGTGTGTCGTCTCAAGCGTTTGGACGCGGCGCGCTCTGCCCGCGCGACGCCCCCTCGGCATCACGTTTGGCCTTGCGGGCTACACCCAGGCAGGCGACGTGACCGTGCAGGCGCGCATCGATGTGGCCTATGAGGCGCTCGGCGGGCGTGCCTTGAGCGTTTCCGCGAAACGCTGGAACAGCCTCGGGAGGGGCATGCGGCGCGCGGCCTCGCGTCCGCTTTTCCGTGCGGCATCGGCCCCCTATAAGGACGGACTATGCCGGCTCCATGCCGCGCTGCTGAAATTAAAGGACGCCGCGTGATGCGCGGCTATTGTGGGAGAGGGTGATGAACGCCACCGACACGATCATTTATTTCGGGGTGTTCTTCATCTGCTATGCGGTGCTGCACGCATTGATGGCGGCCTTCGCCATCCCGAGCACCACTTGGTCGGGCGTCATCGTCGCCCTCATCAGCGCCTTCACCGCCTACGGCCTGCGCGAGTATCGCAAGCGCCGCAGAGGCGCCTGAGGGGAAAGCCCCGCGCGAGCCGCGCGGGGCGTCGGCATCAGGGCTTCGCCGCGACGACGATGATTTCCACCTTGAACTTCGGGGCGGCCAGCTTGCCCTCGCTGGTGGCGCGCGCCGGGGGATTGTCCTTGTCCACCCAGCTGTCCCACACGCTGTTCATCTCGGCGAAGTCGGCGATGTCCGAGAGCCAGATGGTGGCGGAAAGGATGTTGGCCTTGCTGGAGCCGGCACGCTCCAGGAGCGCGTCGATGGAGGCGAGCACGCCGCGGGTCTGGGCGGCCACGTCCGGCCCCTCGGCCACCTGGCCGGCGAGATAGATGGTGTTGCCGTGGATGACGGCCTCGCTCATGCGGGCGCCCTTGTCGAGGCGGACGATGGTCATCTGCGAATTCCTGCTGCAGGCCCGCGCGGGCGCGGGCGGGGAGTAAGGAAGGCGCCAGCGCGCGCGGGCACCCCGCGCAGGGCGATAGACCGCTTCCACCCCCCGTTCAAGCCTGGAAGGCGCTCCGCGACGTGGGGCTGCACCATGTACAGGCGACGCAGCCGTGCGTTCGGGGCCTGTGTGCAAGTTGGTGACGTATCGGGAAAACTGGTGCTGCGAGAGAGGATTGAACTCTCGACCTCTCCATTACCAATGGAGTGCTCTACCACTGAGCTACCGCAGCGTCCGGGTCGCGCCTGGTGCCGGAAGCCGGCTCGCGCCGTCGAAGGGCGCTGTCAGGAGCGGAAGCGGCGGGAGGTCCGCCGCGAGTGCGCCGTTCCTGCCACAAGCCGGCGGAGGGTGCAAGCCTCCCCCAGCCCCTGTGCGCCGAAAAGGTGCGGCTTCTCCACCGGAGCTTCGTTCGGCAGGAGTGAATCACCCTGGCTGCTCAATCGGGCGTCTTGATCACCGGTGGAGGGCCATGCGCACCCGCCGCGAAGCCTGAAGATGCTGCGGAGAAGGCCGGTCGCAGCTTGGGCGTGCCGCATATTGATGCGTCCGTGGTGCGGTGCGCTCTTTTTTTGCGCCTGCACAAGGCTTGAGCGTTGCGCGGGAGACGGATAGCCTCTCACTAAGAACAACGAGGGGATAAGCGGGGCTTCATGGCCAAAGCGCGGACGCAGACCATCGGCGCCGTCAGGCGCACCTTCTCGCCCTGGACCGATCCCTCCGCCACGCCGCTGATCCGGTTCGAGAATGTGGTGAAGAGCTTCGGCGCCTTCACCGCCGTGAACCATGTCAGCCTGGACATTTATGAGCGCGAGTTCTTCGCGCTGCTGGGGCCGTCCGGCTGTGGAAAGACCACGCTGATGCGCATGCTCGCGGGGTTCGAGGAGCCCACCGAAGGGCGCATCACCCTCGCCGGCCAGGATCTTACCGGCGTGCCGCCCTATGAGCGGCCCGTGAACATGATGTTCCAGTCCTATGCGCTGTTCCCCCACATGAGCGTGGCGGACAACATCGCCTTCGGCCCCAAGCAGGCGGGCATGGGCAAGGGCGAGATCGCGGCGCGGGTGGAGGAGATGCTGGCGCTGGTGAAGCTGGAATCCTTCGCCAAGCGCAAGCCGCACCAGCTTTCCGGCGGTCAGCGCCAGCGCGTGGCCCTGGCGCGCGCGGTGGCCAACCGCCCCAAGGTGCTTCTGCTGGACGAGCCGCTGGGCGCGCTGGACAAGAAGCTGCGCGAAGAGACCCAGTTCGAGCTGATGGACCTGCAGCAGAGCCTCGGCATGACCTTCCTGATCGTGACCCACGACCAGGAAGAGGCCATGACGGTGGCGGATCGCATCGCCGTGATGAATCACGGCGTGCTGGTCCAGGTGGATCCGCCCGCGACCATCTATGAGCAGCCGGCCACCAAATACGTGGCGGACTTCATCGGCGACGTGAACATCATCGCCTGCAAGGTGGAAGGCTGCTTCGGCAGCGACCTGCGGCTCGCCACCTCCCTCACGCCCCATCCGCTCCAGGTCACCCATTCGGGCGACCAGAAGCCGGGGGACGAAGTGTGGCTCGCCATTCGCCCCGAGAAGATGCGCATCTCGCTGGATGCGCCGGACGCGGCGGCGGGCAATTGCTTCGAGGGCGAGATCTGGGACATCGGCTATCTGGGCGACCTGTCCGTCTACCATGTGGAGCTGCCCTGCGGGACGCGCATCAAGGTGTCCCAGCCCAATCTCTCGCGCGTGGTCGAGCGGCCCATCACCTGGGAAGACAAGGTCTATGTCACCTTCACGCCGCATGCCGGCGTGGTGTTGAGCCGATAGGAGGGACACCATGGCCCTTCCTGGATCACGGGGGATCGGTCGCCGACTGGTGATCGCGGTCCCTTTCTTCTGGCTGCTGCTGCTGTTCGTCGTCCCGTTCCTGATCGTGCTGAAGATCAGCCTGTCGCAGGACGTGATCGCGCAGCCGCCCTACACACCGCTCCTCGACCTCTCCCAGGGATGGGCGGGCCTGAAGGACTTCTTCTCGCAGCTCAATTTCGACAATTACGGCTACGTGCTGGACTGGAACAACGAGTTCCTCAACGCCTACGGCTCCAGCCTCATCATCGCCGGCGTCTCCACGCTGCTTCTGCTGCTGGTGGGCTATCCCATCGCCTACGGCATGGCCCGCGCGCCGCGCTCCATCCAGCCGACCCTGGTGATGATGGTGATCCTGCCGTTCTGGACCTCGTTCCTGATCCGCGTCTATGCCTGGATCGGCATCCTCTCCCAGGACGGCCTGCTCAATCAGGCGCTGACGGCGCTCGGCATCATCGACACGCCGCTGGAGATCCTCAATACCGACCTCGCCGTCTATATCGGCATCGTCTATTCCTACCTGCCCTTCATGGTGCTGCCGCTTTATTCCGCGCTGGAAAAGATGGACGGCACGCTGCTGGAGGCGGCGGAGGATCTGGGCTGCCCGCCCATGAAGGCCTTCTGGCTGGTCACCTTCCCGCTCTCCTTGCCGGGTGTGGCGGCGGGCGCGCTGCTCTGCTTCATCCCCGCCGTGGGTGAGTTCGTCATCCCCGATCTTCTCGGCGGGTCCGACACGCTCATGATCGGCAAGTCGCTGTGGACCGAGTTCACGGTGAACCGTTCCTGGACTGCGTCCTCGGCGGTGGCGGTTCTGCTGCTCATCGTGCTGGTGGTGCCCATCGTCATCTACCAGAACATCCAGGCACGCCAGCTGGAGGCGGGAAAATGAATCGCGGCCCCACCTGGTTCAACGTCACTTCGCTGGTGCTGGGATTTGCCTTCCTCTACATTCCGATCCTGCTGCTCATCATCTATTCCTTCAATGGGTCGCGCCTCGTCACCATCTGGGGCGGCTTCTCGACGGAATGGTATGTGGCGCTGCTGCATGACGAGCAGTTGCTCGACGCGGTGTGGGTCACGCTGCGCGTTGCGGCCCTGTCCTCGCTGGTGGCGACCGTGCTCGGCACCCTGGCCGCCATCGCGCTCACCCGCTACGGGCGGTTCACCGGCCGCTCGGTCTTCTCGGGCATGACCTATGCGCCCCTCGTCATGCCGGAGGTGATCACCGGCCTGTCGCTGCTGCTGCTGTTCGTGGCCATCGGCTTCGAGCGCGGCTTCTGGACCATCATGCTGGCCCACACCACCTTCACCATGTGCTTCGTGGCGGTGGTGGTGCAGTCGCGCCTCGTCACCTTCGACCGCTCCCTGGAAGAGGCGGCCCTGGATCTCGGCTGTTCGCCGGCCAAGACCTTCTTCATCATCACCTTGCCGCTCATCCTGCCGGCGGTGATCTCCGGCTTCATGCTGGCCTTCACCCTGTCCATGGACGATCTGGTGATCGCCTCCTTCACGACGGGCCCCGGCGCCACCACGCTCCCCATGCGCATCTATTCGCAGGTCCGCATGGGCGTGACGCCGGAGATCAACGCCATCTGCACGGTCATGATCGGCTTCATCGCCATCATCGTGCTCATCGCCTCCATCGCCACCAAACACCAGGAGACCGTGCGTCGGCGCGAGGAGCAGGCGGCGGCGCAGTAGAGTTGGACCCCTCGAGTTAAGTCAGCCTGAGGGGCTTATCCGCCTCTAGACCTTTGAGAGGACGGGCGCGGCCACCCCTGCGTCCCGGCCCTCAGCACCAGCAGCATCAGGACATCTCGTGGCCTTGATCCAGGTCGAGACCCCGTTCCGCTGGGTGCCGGTCGGTAAGGGCCGGGATGCCGGTGGCCTGGTTAGGCTCGTCGCCTGATGCGGCGCGGAGATTCGGGGTTCGCACGACGCGCCTGCCCTTCCGGCGAAGAGGCTCACAAGGGGCGCAAAGGCACCGGCTGGCGCCATCCCGTTGAGAAAAAGCCCGCCGGACAATTATCCGGCGGGCCTCGTCATCATCGCTTTATCTGCGGGCCGGCTCGAATGAGTTCCGGCCCTGGAGCCTGACCCTTACCTCTGCATTCCCCATTTTTGGATTGTCTTTGCCGCGATTGCTCTGAAGATGACGGATTCGACGAGCAGTCCGATGAGGATGACGGTGAAGAGGCCGGCGAAGACCTTTGGGGTTTCGAGCTGTGCGCGGGCCTCGAAGATGTACCAGCCCAGGCCCCCTGAGCGGGAGGAGACGCCGAAGACCAGCTCGGCGGCCACCAGGGTGCGCCAGGCGAAGGCCCAGCCGATCTTCAGGCCCGCCAGGATGGTGGGGAAGGCCGCGGGGATCAGGATCAGCGCCACGTAGCGGATGCCCTTCAGCCCGTAATTGCGTCCCGACAGGCGCAAGGTCTCGGGCACCGAGCGGAAGCCGGTGAGGGTGGAGAGCGACACCGCCCAGAGCACCGAGTGGATGATCACGAACACCAGCGATGGGATGCCCAGGCCGAACCAGATGAGCGCCAGCGGCAGAACCGCGATGGCGGGCAGCGGGTTGAACATGGCGGTGAGCGTGGTGAGGATGTCGGCGCCGATGCGGGAGGAGACGGCCAGCGATGTGAGGATGGCGGCCAGCACGATGCCGCCCACATAGCCCAGCGCCAGGGGATAGAGCGAGGTGCGGGTGCGGTCGAGGAGGGTGCCGTCCAGGAGGTCGTGGACGAAGGTCTCCAGGGTGGTGGTGAAGGTGGGGAAGAGGAGCGGGTTGTCGGCCCAGCGGGCATAGAGCTCCCACACCACCAGCAGCGCGATGAGGACGCCCGCGCGGCGCACCGCATCATTGTTGAGGATGCGCTCGATGGGCGAGAGGCGGCGCTCCACGTCGCCGATGCCGCTGGCATCCAGGGGCTCGCACTCGAAGTCGGGGCGGGGGCGGGCAGGAACTCCCTTGAAGGGATGGGTGACGGACATGGCTGGCCCTCCTTCAGCGCGGGGTTGCGGCGAGTTGGAGCTTGGGCTCCGGGGTGAGCGCGGACGGTGCCGCATGCTCCTCGAACAGCAGGGAATGGATGCGCTTGGAGAGGGCGCCGAACTCGGGCGTGTCCACGTCCGCATAGGAGAGCGCCCCCGCCTCCAGCTCCGCGCGCACCCGTCCGGGATGGGGGGAGAGGATGAGGATGCGCGATCCCACCACGATGGCCTCCTCGATGGAATGGGTGACGAAGAGGACGGTGAAGCGCAGGCTGTCCCACAGCGCCAGCAACTCCTCCTGCATCTTGCGCCGGGTGAGGGCGTCCAGCGCTGCGAAGGGCTCGTCCATGAGCAGGACGTCCGGCTCCAGCGCCATGGCGCGGGCGATGGCGACGCGCATCTTCATGCCGCCGGAGAGCATGTGGGGATAGACGCCTTTGAACTTGGCGAGGCCCACCTTCTCGATGGCGGAGAGGGCACGGTCCCTCGCCTCCGAGCGCAGATATTTTCCGGCCGCCAGCATGGGGAACATGACGTTCTGGAGGACGGTCTTCCAGGGCATGAGCTGCTCGAACTCCTGGAACACCATCATCCTGTCCGGCCCGGGCTCGCGGACCTCGCGGCCGTTGACGACGATGGAGCCGCCGACGGGCTTGATGAAGCCGCCAATGGCCTTGAGCAAGGTGGACTTGCCGCAGCCCGAAGGCCCCAGGATCACATAGCGGTCCCCCGCCTCCACCTGACAGCTCACCTTGTAGGTCGCCGTCACAAGATGCTCAGGCGTCTTGTACTGAAGTGTTACGTCGCGAACGTCCACAAGCGGCCGCGCCTCTATACGTGTCATCGATTGTCCCTCCTCCGGCGCACTGGACCGCGGCGCGGCCGGCTGGCGCCGGCCGCGCGTGTCGGGCGCTCAGTTGCCGGGTTGATCGTGGATGTAGGGGAGGAACAGGTCCTTCCAGTCGGTCGGCGCGGTCTTCAGCGTGCCGATGCTGTTCAGGAACTTGGCGAAGGCCATGAACTTCTGGGGCGTCAGGCTGTAGACGGTGGTCGGATCGCTCAGCAGCTCCACCACCTCGGCCTTCGGCGTGTTCTTGGCGTTCGACATCTCGATATAGATGTCCGCCGCCTTCTCCTTGTCGGCAGTGATCAGCTTTTGCGCATCGTCCAGCGCCTTGACCAGTGCCTCGATCGCCTTGGGATTGTCCGCGTCGAACTTGGACGTGGTGAAGAGCAGGTTGAAGGTGGAGGGGCCGCCCATCACCTCCTCGGAGGTGAGGATGGTGCGGATGCCCGGCGTCTTCACTTCCATGTTCTGGAACGGGGGCGAGGTGAAATGCGCGGTGATCTCTGTCTTGCCCGACAAGAGGCTGCTCATGCCGTCCGGGTGGGAGAGCGACACGGTCAGGGGATCGAGCTTGGCGAACTCGGCCGGGCCGTATTCCTTCGCCGCCGCCATCTGCAGCAGGATGGCGGGGGTGGAATTCTTCACCGCCGTCAGCGCGATCCGGTCCTTCTCGGTGAAGTCCTTGATGGACTTCACGTTGGGATCACGGGTGTTGAGCCACATGGACTGGCTGAGCAGCGGCGCGATGCCCTTCACCTCGTTGCGGGTGCCCTTGGTGCGCCCCCAGAAGATGAGGAAGCCGGGCGGCCCGTTGGTGATCACGTCGAGATTGCCCGAGATGAGCGCCTCGTTCGCCGCCGTGTTGTTGCCCAGCGTGAGATAGACGGGCTTGGTGGGGATGCCGAGCTCAGCCGCCCGCTTCTCGTAGAGCTTTTCCTTCTCCATCACCATCAGGGGCAAATAGGCGAGCCCATATTGCTTGGCGATGCGGATCTGGTCCGTCTCGGCCCGCGCGGCGGGGGCCGAGACAGCGCCAATTCCGGCTGCGAGCGCCAGTGCAAAGGCGCGGCGTGATAAGATGTGCATGCAAGTTCCCCTTATTGGATTGGTTCACGTCTTGCGGGCGTTGCCTCGTTTTTCTGGAAGGTGTTTGTCTTCATTCGCAGCCCGTGTTCGTTTTATTTCGGGTTCTGCGCGGCGATGGCGTCGATCTCGACGAGATATCCGTAATGGAGGTGCGGCACCGGCACGACGGAGCGTGCCGGACGGGCGTCGCCGAGGATCTCGGCATAGACGGCGTTGAAGGCCGGCCAGTTCTCCACGCCGACAATGTAGACCGTCACCTTCAGCAGGCTCTCGGGGCCGGACCCGGCCGCCGCGAGCACCGCGAAGAGATTGGCCAGGGCCCGGCGCGCCTGCGCCTCGAACGGCGGGGCCGCATCGTGCGGCTTTCCGGCCTGGACCGGGAGCTGCCCGGACGCATAGACGAGCCCGCCATGGGTGATGGCCTGGGAATAGTGCCCGCCCGGCGGCGGCGCACCCGGTGCGGAGACGGCGACGATGTCGGAGGCGTTTGCAGGGGCATCGGTTTTGGACATTGGTGTCACCATCCGTGGAAGCGCGGCCAGAAGCCGTGGGTTTCGGCCGAGCCCTCCCGCACCAGGACGTAGCCGTCGTGCTGCGTGGCCGTGGCGCAGGCATGGTTGGGCAGCACGCGCACCTTGCTGCCCACCGGCAGGTCCGGCAGCGAGCCGGTGCTGCCGGGGCGCAAGGCGAGGATGCCGTGCTCCTGGCTCGCGCTGACCATGATGAGGTCGCCATAGGGCGTGCCGTCGAGGTCGCAGACCAAGCCGTATCCCTGGTTCACCGCCTGTGCCGACGTGCCGAGGTCCCGTGACATGGCGGTCCAGCCCGCATCCACCACGATCCAGCCCCGGTCCCGGCGATGGCCGATGACGGTCGCGAGAACCGAGATGGCGATATCGTCGAACGTGCAGACGCCGATGCCCGCCTGAGCCAGATCGAAGAACATGAAGACGCCGGCCCGGACCTCGGTGAGGCCCTCGAAATTGCGCCCATAGAGCGCGGTGGGCGTGGAGCCGACGCTCACTGTCGGGCATGGCAGGCCCGCCGTCTCCAGTGTCCGCGCAACGCTCACCGCCGCAGCCCGCTCACGCTCGGCATGGGCCTCGTATTCGGCGACGGTGCGGGCGGAATAGCTGCCGCCCGCATGGGTGATGACGCCGCGCAGCGCTCCGCAGGCATGCAGCATCTTGCCGAGTGCGACGATGGCCTGCGTATCCTCGGGGAGAAGCCCGGCCCGCGTGCCGTCGGAATCGATCTCGATGAGCGCGGGGATGGGCGGGCCAGCGGCGGCGGCGATGGCTGCCGCCTGCGCCTCGCTGTCGAGGATCACCGCGATGTCCACGCCCGCCTGGCGCAGGGCCTGGACGCGGGGCAGCTTCGACGGGGCGATGCCCACCGCATAGATGATGTCGGTGACACCGATCCCGGCAAACACCTCCGCCTCCTTGAGGGTGGAGACGGTGACGGGGCCGTGCGGCGTGCCCGTCAGCGCCCGCCGTGTCACGTCAACGGACTTCGCCGTCTTCAGGTGCGGCCGGAACGCCACGCCACTATGGGCGAAGCGGGCGCGCATGCGGGCGAGATTGGCGTCGAGCCGGCCTTCGTCCAGCAGCAGGCAGGGCGTATCGAGGGCGTCGATGCGCGTACCTGCGGGGGGGATGGCGTGTTCCTGTGTCATGGGCACCTCATGCAGATCGGGGTCGCGGCGCGCCGGTCAGGACGCATCGCTCTCCTTGAAATCATCGATCATGAGGCCGCTGATCCGCAGGGTCTGCCAATAGGATTTATCGGCATAATGGACGATGGTGCATTCGGGGCTCCGCGCCAGCACCTCGCCTTCATAGGAATGGCCGAGCGCGATCTGCGCCACTTCCTCGGGCAGGCCCACCGTCAGGCAGATATGCATGCCGTAGGGCGGGTGGCGGAAGATGGGCCAGCCGGCCTTGCTCGGCTGCGCCTTGCGGGCGGCCCGCTTCACCGGGTCGTACTCGTAGGGCTTGCCCACGTCGTGGCACAGGGCGCCGGCCACCAGGATGTCCTCGTCCACCGGCAGCTCCGGGAACTGCGCCTTGAGCACGCGCGCGATCTGCAGCGCGATGGCCGCCACGCCGCGCAAATGGTCCGCCTGGGTGCCGCGCACCAGCCGGTCGGTGTTCCACATGCCCGAGGCGCGCAGATCACTGATGCAGGAGAAGGAGGAATGGGCGATGGCCACGGCCCAGGCCTCCACCACCTGATCGCGCATGGTCTCGCTGCGGATCGCATCGAGTTCGGGCTGAAGCTCGGTGCGGACGGTGGCGCGCAGCGCGTCGGGCACCTCGCGCTGGGCAAGGTCGCTGGCGGAGGCGGCGGTGAAGGGGTCGTTTCTCGTCATGGCGGTCTTCTTCATTGCCTCGAGGGGTGAATGGGCAATCGACAGTGCTGTGCCGCCCGGCTGGCGGGTTGCAGCCGTCATGGCCGCGATGCCGCGCCAGAGACCCTGGACAGCGGCCGGTCATGACGCACGGCGCCGCTGCGTGCGGGCCGTATGCGGAAAAAAGCTGCGCTCGCCGGGCACGGCCCGGGGTGTTCAAACTCTGGATTTTGGTCTGTGCGGGCGGCTCTTTGGTCGCCTCAGGATTGAACTCTAGATGAAAAAATTCTCAAATCTATTTTGAATATTTGAGGTCTTACGATAGGAATTTCCAATCATGAGATTCACGCTTGCCCAGCTCGAAGCCTTCTATTGGGTGGCGCGTCAGGGCACCGTGCGCGATGCCGCGCAGCATCTGAACCTGTCTCAGCCCTCCGTCTCGCTGCGCATCCGGGAGCTGGAGATCGCGCTCTCCGCCACGCTCTTCGAGCGGTCGCGGACCGGCATGCGCCTCACCAATGCCGGCACCGAGCTGATGGAGCGGGCCTTCCTGGTTCTGGGAGAGGCCGAGCGCATCCAGAGCCTGTCGCAGAGCGAGACCGCGGTGCGCGGCACCCTGCGCATCGGCATGCCGGAAGTGTTCGCCGTGTGCTGCCTGCCGGTGCTGCTGGGGAGCCTTGGGACTGTGCATCCCTATCTGCGGGTGGAACTGCACATTTCCACCAGCGCCGACCTGCTGGAGGATCTGCGCGAGCGGCGCATCGACCTCGGCTTCATCATCGAGCCGGCACGGCCCCAGCATCTCCAGATGGTGCCGCTCGGCTATCTCGAACGGCGCTGGGCGGGCGGGCTGAAATCGGGGCTGAAGCAGCCCCTCGTCGCGGAGGAGATCCGCCACATGCCCATCCTCACCATTCCCCCGCGCGGCGGGTCACCGGAAACGTCGGTGACGCGGTGGTTCAACAGCTGCGGGGTGGAGCCCACGCGGCTCATTCCGTGCAACAGCGTCTATGTGATCGCCCAGCTCATCAAGCGGGGCATCGGCATCGGCACGCTGCCCCGTCCGCTGATCGATGCCGAGAATGCGGACGGGCGCCTGTGCATCCTCGAAGCCCATCCGCCGGTGGAAAGCTCCATGATGTATGCGGCCTATCGGCTGGAGGCCACCTCGGCGAACATCGAGGCATTGATCCGCCTGACGAAGCATGCGGTGAAGGAGACGCGGTTCCTTCAGAACCCGCTCTATTGAGATCCGCCTCTATCCCAGTTGCGCAGCAGGCCAGGGCGGGGCGATGGCGAGGCGGGTGGGGCTGGACCAGCTCGCCAGCAGCGCCGTGAGGGCTTCCTGGCATTTCGTCAGGACATCGAAGGCGCGCGGATCATCCAGCCAGTCGAACAGAAGGCCGATGAAGAACCAGTCGTAAAGGCGCGCGGCCACGCCCGGCTGCCAGATGGCGTTGAGATGGCCCTTGGCATGGGCCGCCTCGAACAGGCGGATGGTCTGGGAGTGGTAGCGCTCGTTGATTTCCTGCTTCCACTTGAGCAGTTCCGCAAGCTCCCCGCGATAGTCGCTCCGCAGCAGGACGCTGAAAATCCGCTGTCGCCGATCATCGGTCGCGATCAGGCGCATGGCCTCCAGGGCCAGGTTGCACGCGAGGCCGAGCGGGTCGGGGCTGTCCTCCTGCAGGGCCTGCTCGAAGAGGCGCTCGATATCGACGGACGCCTGGGCGTCCAGGGCGCGGAGAATGTCGGCCTTCTTGGGGAAATGGTAGTAGATCGCGCCACGGGTCACGCCCGCGGCGGCGGCAATCTTTTCCAGCGTCACGGGCGAGACGCCGTGCTCAAAAAAAAGCTGCTCGGCAATATCGAGGAGGCGCGTGCGCGTCTCCTCGGCTTCGGCTTTCGTCCGTCGCATCGCTCCTGACCTCTGCTCGGGTCTTATTCATCACCTGGATCGTGATCGACGCACCGTATCGCCCGGGCCCGGGCTCCGTCATTGCCTGACATCACTGTGGAGGCTGCGGCACTTCCGCCGGTTTGGCGCGGCTAAAGCGTGCGAACAGCTTCATGACGAAGACGAAGAAGACGGGCACGAAGAACACCGCAAGAACGGTCGCGGAGATCATGCCCCCCATCACGCCCGTGCCGATGGCCTGCTGGCTGGAGGCGCTCGCGCCCGAGGCGATCGCCAGGGGAACCACGCCCAGCGTGAAGGCCAGCGAGGTCATCAGGATCGGCCGGAAGCGCAGATGGCAGGCCTCGATGGTGGCTTCCGTCAGCGACTTGCCCTGTGCGCGCAGATCCTTGGCGAACTCGATGATGAGAATGGCGTTCTTCGCGGCGAGGCCGATGATGGTGATCAGGCCCACCTTGAAATACACGTCATTGGGCATGTCCCGCAGCATCACCGCCACCACCGAGCCGATAATGCCGAGCGGGATGACCAGCATCACCGAAATCGGGATGGACCAGCTCTCGTACAGCGCCGCGAGGCACAGGAAGACGAGGATGCACGACAGGGTGAGCAGCATGGGCACCTGGGAGCCCGACTGGATCTCCTGCAGGGACTGGCCGCTCCACTCATAGCCGAACCCAGGGGGCAAGGTGGCGGCGATGCGCTCGACCTCCGCGATGGCATCGCCCGAGGAATAGCCGTCCGCCGCCTGGCCGGTGAAGCGGATGGACGGGTAGCCGTTATAGCCCACCGCCTGAGACGAGCCCCGGCTCCATTCCAGCGTGGCGAAGGCCGACATGGGCACCATGCCGTCATTGGCATTGCGCACGTTCAGCTTCAGCAGATCGGGGGCCTGCATGCGGCTGCGCTGGTCGGCCTGCACGGTCACGCGCTGCATGCGGCCGGCATTGGGGAAGTCGTTCACATAGGCCGAGCCGAGCGCGGTGCTCAGCGTGGTGTTGATGTCGGCGAAGGTGACGCCGAACGTGTTGGCCTTCTCGCGGTCGATGACGAGATTGACCTGCGCCGCATCGGGCATGCCCTCCACCATGACGCCCGCGAGGACCGCGCTCTTGGCCGCTTCCGCAAGGAATTGCTGCTCGGCGGCCCGAAGCGCCGCGGGAGGCTGCCCACCACGATCCTGCAGGCGGAAGGAGAAGCCGTTGGAGTTGCCGAGCCCCTGGATGGGCGGCGGGGAGAGGGCGAACATGATCGCATCGCGGACGCCGGCGAACGCCATGCTGAGGCGGCCGGAAATGGCGCCGGCGGAATCTTCGGCGCCGCGCTCGTCCCAGTCCTTCAGGGTCACGAAGGCCAGGGCCGCGTTGGAGCCGATGCCGTTGAAGCTGTAGCCCATGATGGCCACCGTCTCGCTCACGGCCGTCTCGCCGGCAATGGTCTTCTCCATGCCCTCGATCACGTCGAACGTGCGGTTGGCGCTGGCTTCCGAGGGGGCCTGCACGTTCACCAGCACGAAGCCCTGGTCCTCATTGGGCAGGAAGGAGGAGGGCAGGCGCACGAACATGTAGGCGAGCGCGCCCACCAGCACGAGATAGATAAGCATGACGCGCCCGGAGCGCTTCAGCAGCCAGCCCACCGAGTTGCCGTAGCTGCGGGAGGACCGATCGAACACGCGGTTGAACCAGCCGAAGAAGCCTTTCTTCTCGTGATGGTGCCCCTTGGCGATGGGCTTCAGGAAGCTGGCGCACAGAGCCGGGGTCAGCGAGAGGGCGAGCAGGGCCGAGAACAGGATCGAGGTGACCATGGTCAGGCTGAACTGGCGATAGATCACGCCCACCGCGCCGGGGAAGAAGGCCATGGGCACGAACACCGCCACCAGAACCAAGGTGATGCCGATCACCGCGCCAGTGATCTGCTTCATGGCCTTGCGGGTGGCTTCCTTCGGCGGAAGGCCCTCCTCGGCCATGATCCGCTCCACATTCTCCACCACCACGATGGCGTCATCCACGAGGATGCCGATGGCGAGCACCATGGCGAACATGGTGAGCACATTGATGGAGAAGCCCGTGGCCAGCATCACCGCGCAGGTGCCGAGCAGCGCAACGGGCACGACGATGGTGGGAATGAGCGTGTAGCGGATGTTCTGGAGGAACAGGAACATCACCAGGAACACCAGCGCCATGGCTTCCAGGAGCGTGTGCACCACCTTCTCGATGGAGGCTTCGATGAAGGGCGTCGTGTCGTAGGGCACCGTGTATTCGACGCCCGCCGGGAAGAAGCGGGCCAGCTCGGTCATGCGCTCGCGCACCGCCGTCGCGGTCTGCAGCGCATTGCCCGAGGGGGTGAGCTGCACACCGATGGCCGCCACCGGCTTGCCGTTCAGGCGGGTGGAGAAGTTGTAGTCCTCACCACCCACTTCCACCCGCGCCACGTCGCGCAGGCGCACGGAGGAGCCGTCTGGATTGGCGCGCAGCACGATGGCGCCGAATTCCTCGGGTGAGGTGAGTTGGCCCTTCACCAGAACCGTTGCCGAAATCTGCGTGCCGACGGGGTTGGGCAGGGCGCCAATGCGGCCGGCCGCCACCTGCGCGTTCTGGGCGGAGATCGCGCTGGTGACGTCGGCAGGGGTCAGGCGAAGCCCGACCATCCGCTCGGGATCGATCCAGATGCGCATGGAGCGCTGGGTCGAGAAAAGCTGCGCGCGACCGACGCCGGGAATACGGCGGATCTCGCTCAAGACGTTGCGGCTGGCATAGTCGCCAAGGCCGATGGCATCCACGGCGCCATCGGTGGAGGTGATGGCGACCACCATCAGGAAGCCCTGTCCGGCCTCCTCCACCTGCACGCCCTGCTGGGTCACCGCCTGGGGCAGGCGTGATTCCACGCGCCGGATGCGGTTCTGCACTTCCACGGCGGCCTGCTGGGACGAGGTGCCGGGGGCGAAGGTGACGTTGATCTCAACCCGGCCGGACGTGTCCGAGGTCGATTCAAAATACAGCATCCCGTTGATGCCGTTCAGTTCTTCCTCAATGAGCCGGGTGACGCCCTGGTAGATCTCCTCCGGCGAGGCGCCGGGATAGGCGGTCTGCACCGTGATCTGCGGCGGGGCCACGTCCGGATATTGCGAGATGGGCAGCATGGGCAGGGTGATGAGACCCGCCAGCGAGATGAGGATGGCGACGACCCAGGCGAAGACCGGCCGGTCGATAAAGAAGCTCGGCATGGATCAGGCCTTCAGTTGACGGGCTTCGTGTCGCCGGGCGCGGCATCGGCCTTGGCGGGCGTCCAGTCCTTGGGCGTGACCTTGGCGCCGGCGCCGATCTTCTGGAAACCGTCCACCACAACCCGGTCGCCGGGCTTCAGATTGGCATCGATGACCCAGCGCTCACCGACGATGCGGCCGGCGGTGACGGTGCGCCGCTCGATGGTGTCGTCGGGCTTCACGATGAACAGCTGGGCAGTTCCGGCGGTGTCCCGCTGCACGGCCTGGACCGGCACCGCGAGGGCATTCTTCTGCACACCCTGGTCGATCTCCACGCGCACATACATGCCGGGCAAGAGGTCTCCGCTGGGATTGGGGAATTCGCCGCGCAGCACCACCTGGCCGGTGGAAGCGTCCACGGCGGCTTCGGAGAACAGCAGCTTGCCCGACACGGGATAGCGCGTGCCGTCCTCCAGGATGAGGTTGACGCGCGCCTCGTCGGGCGCGACCTCCTGCAGCGTGCCGTCCTTCATGGCCCGGCGCAGGCGCAGCATCTCGGTGGCCGACTGGGTGAAGTCGGCATAGACCGGATCGAGCCGCTGGATGGTGGCCAGGGAGCCGGTGGAAGAAGAGACCAGCGCGCCTTCGGTGATGGTGGCGCGGCCGATGCGGCCGGAGATGGGCGCGGTGACGCTGGCATAGCGCAGGTTCAGCTGGGCTTCGTCGAGGCCGGCCTGCGCCGCCGCAACGTCCGCATCCGCCGCCGCAAGCTCGGCCACCGCATTGTCGAGCGCCTGGGCGCTGTTGACGTTGCGCTCCCGCAGCTCCTTCTGGCGGTCCGTCAGCTGGCGGGCCTGGAGCTGCACCGCCTTGGCGCGCTCCAGCGTCGCCTTGGCGCTCGCCACCCGCACCTGGAAGGGGGCGGGGTCGATGCGGTAGAGCACATCACCTTCCTTCACCATGGTGCCCTGCTCGAACACGCGCTCCAGGATGATTCCGGTCACGCGCGGCACCACCTCGGCGATGCGCGTGGGCGCGATGCGGCCGGGCAGCTCATTGGCGAAAACGATGGGCTCAGGAGCAGCGGTGACAATGCCCACATCGGGAGGAGGAGCGCCGGTCTGAGCGTGAGCAGGCGCGAACACCGATGCTGCGGCGAAGACGATGGCGACGCCAAGGAAATGCGTGCTGGACGGCATGATGGGACCCACTGGATTGGCGTTGGACTCCGCCGCTCAGAAGCGAACGTGCCCAATGAAATTCCGGATCCGAGTAACATACAATCTGATTGAATGTAAATATGAGCGGCCGAGTGGTTTGATTTCTCCGGGACTCCACACCTAGCGGCTGACGAGGCGTGCCTCCAGCAGGTCAAGCGCCATGACGAGGCGCCGGGCGTCCTCTTCGCTGACCCTGCGCTTGCGCGCCGCCTCGAAATAGACGCCGCGCTCGGCGCGCAGCGCCGCGATGTGCATCTCCCGCTCCATCTCGCCGGTTCGGAACAGGGCGTCGGCCTGCGCCTCGTCCTGGCTGTTGGCCTCGATGCGGCGACGGTAGATCTCGATCAGGTGGGCCGCCGCCTCCGCGCTCAGGGGCGCACCGCCGTCCTCCCCTTCGGACATCTTGTGTCGGGCGGCCTCGATGGCGCGGATCGCCGCTTCCGAGGCGTCCACCTGCACCGCGCTCAGCGCCTTCGTGGTGCGCATGGCGCGCGGTGCGCTTGCGCGGGGCACCAGCAGCGGCAGGCCCGCTGAGGCCAGCACCAGCGAGACGATGATGACGGCGGCGGCCAGGAACACCGCGAGGTCGCGGGCCGGGAAATGGGTGCCGTCCGGCAGATGCAGGGGCAAGGTGAGAACGCCCGCGAGGGTCACCGCGCCGCGCACGCCGCTCAAGGTGGCGGCGCCCACATGGCGCTTGTCGGGAGACTGGTAGGATTGTCCCCTGTAGCGCGCCCAGGCCGCCGCGAGCGACAGCGAGACCCACACCCAGGAATAGCGCATGACCGCCAGGAGGCCGACGATGGCGACGGTGTAGAGGGCCAGCCAGGACAGGTCGAAGCCGTTATTGTCCCGCACGAGATCGGCGGCCCGGCCGATGACCTGGGGCAATTGCTCGCCCAGCAGCACGAAGACGATGCCGTTGGCGGTGTATTGGATGATGTCCCACACCACCTTGCGATCGAGCCGCGACACCGCCTGGAGATGGCCGCTCTGCTCCAGCCCCGTCATGGTGAGGCCCGCCGCCACGGCAGCCAGGACCGGGGAGCAGCCGATCTGCTCGGCCAGCAGATAGGCGCCGAAGGGAATGAGGATGCTGATCAGCACCTGCGCGCCCGGATCCTCACCGAACTTGTCCGAGATCCAGTTCTTGGCGATGCCCGCCACCACCGTCACGGCGATGCCCACGGCGGCGCCGCCCGTGGCCAGCCACACGAACTCCTCCGCCGCGGCGGTGAGCGAGAAGGCGCCGGTCATGGCGGCCGCCACGGCGAACTGCATGCAGACGAGGCCGGAGGCGTCATTGAGGAGCGATTCGCCCTCCAGCACCCGCATGAGCCGCTCGGGCATGGCCCGCCCCGACAGGATGGCGGACACGGCGAGCGTGTCAGTGGGCGAGATGATGGCCGCCAGCGCGAACGCCACGGGTAGCGGCATGATGGGGATCATCCAATGGATGAAGAAGCCCAGCCCCACCACGGTGAACACCACAAGCCCGAAGGCGAGGGCCATGATGAGGCCGAAATCCCGCGCGAGGCCCTCGCGCGGCGTGCGCCACCCGTCCAGGAACAGGAGAGGCGGCAGGAACAGCAGGAAGAAGAGCTGGGGGTGCAGCTCCACCCCGAGATCGGTGAAGACGGCGATGGCGGTGCCGAGCGCGATCTGGATCAGCGGGCGGGGGATGCGCAGCGGCAGGATCCGCTCCAGCGGGCCGCTCACCACCACCGCGAGCAGGAGGACGAGTGTGATCCCAATGGTTTCCAAGCTCGGCTCCGCCCCCGCGTCCCCCCTGTGTCACGCAGCTTTGAACCATGCCTGGAATGGGCTGAACAGGGGGGCGGGCGGTCGGCCGGGGGGTGACGCGCGTGGCCGCTTCGTGCGGCCCGCCTTGACGCCCAGGCACCCAGCAGGCACATGCGGAGGCCTTGCCCCGGCTGGAGGACGGCTTCCCCGATGATGCTCGCGCTGCCCTTTCCCGCCATCGACCCGGTGCTGGTCGCATTGGGCCCGTTCGCCATCCGCTGGTACGCGCTCGCTTATATTTTCGGCCTGCTGATCGGCTGGCAGCTCGCCCGCATGATCGCCGCGCGCCCCGGCGTGTGGGGCGGCACCTCGCCCATGCGGCCGGTGGATTTCGACGATGCGCTGTTCTGGGCGACGCTGGGCGTCATCCTGGGCGGGCGGCTCGGCTATGTGCTGTTCTACAATCCCGACTATTTCCTCCAGCATCCCGCCGAGATCGTGATGGTGTGGAAGGGCGGCATGTCCTTCCATGGCGGGCTGGCGGGCACGCTGGTGGCGCTCATCCTGTTCGCCCGCAAGCGGGGCATTCCCGTTCTCTGCCTGCTGGACGTGGCGGGCGTGGTGGCGCCGGTGGGCCTCTTGTTCGGGCGCATCGCCAATTTCATCAATGGAGAGTTGTGGGGCCGCCCCTCGGACGTGCCCTGGGCGGTCATCTTTCCCTCCGGCGGCAACGTGCCCCGCCATCCCAGCCAGCTTTACGAGGCCGCGCTTGAGGGCGCGCTTCTTCTGGTGGTCATGTTGGTGAGCGTGCGGCTCGGCGTGCTCAGGCGGCCGGGCCTCGCGGCGGGCATTTTCGGCATCGGCTATGGCCTGGGGCGGATCACGGGCGAATTCTTCCGCGAGCCGGACCCGCAGCTCGGCTATCTCGCCTTCGGCACCACAATGGGCATGCTCCTGTCGCTGCCGTTGGTGATCGGCGGGGCGCTTCTGGTGCTCCATGCCGTCAAGAGCGAGCCCCGCGCGTCATGACCGAACAGATGACCGCGCTGGAGCGGGAGATCCGCGACCTCATCGCCGCCGAAGGGCCGATGCCGGTCTCGCGCTACATGGCCTTGTGCCTGGGCCATCCCGTGCACGGCTATTACATCACCCGCGATCCCCTCGGCGCGCAGGGCGACTTCACCACCGCCCCCGAGATCAGCCAGATGTTCGGCGAATTGCTGGGCCTGTGGGCGGTGGCCACCTGGCAGCAGATGGGATCGCCCGAGGGCGTGCGGCTGGTGGAGCTGGGGCCGGGGCGGGGCACGCTCATGGCCGATGTGCTGCGCGCCGCGCGCGTGGTGCCCGCCTTCGGGGAGGGGGTGAGCGTCCATCTGGTGGAGACGAGCCCCGCCTTGCGCGCCCGCCAGAAGGCGGCGCTGCCCAAGGTGTCGCCTCAGTGGCACGACCGGCTGGAGGACGTGCCGCCCGGTCCCGCCATCGTGCTGGCCAACGAATTCTTCGACGCCCTGCCCATCTCCCAGTTCGTGAGGGGGGCGGAGGGCTGGCATGAGCGGCGCGTGGGCTTCGGCCCGGACGGGCGGCTCGCCTTCGGGCTCGATCCGCGTCCCGCTCCGCTCGGCGCCGCCTTGGCGCGCTTCGTGCCCGGCGCCCATGCCGAGGGCGCGGTGCTGGAGCATCTGGAGAGCGGCGCGGCCGCCACGCTGGCCCGGCGCATCGCCGAGCAAGGCGGCGCGGCGCTCATCATCGATTACGGTCCGGCCCGCCCCGGCGTCGGCGACACGCTCCAGGCGGTGCGGGCCCATCGCTATGCGGACCCGCTGGAGGCGCCGGGGGAGGCGGACCTCACCGCCCATGTGGATTTCACCGCTCTCGCCCGCCGGGCGCTGGTGGAAGGGGCGGCCGCCTATGGCCCGCTGACCCAGGGGGACTTCCTCATGCGGCTCGGCATCGTCCAGCGGGCGGAGCGGCTGCAGCAGAGCACCAACGCCTCCCAGCGCAAGGCCATCACCGCCGCCCTCTCCCGCCTTGCCGGACGGGGCGAGGGGGAGATGGGCGCCCTGTTCAAGGTGCTGAGCCTGTGCGATCCAAAGGCAGGCCCGCCGCCGGGATTCGCGGCGGAGGAAGCGGTCGCGGAGCCGGACGCATGAAGATCGAAGCCCCCTCCCTCGCCGCTTTGCCCGGCATCCGCCATGCCTTCTTCACCCGCCGGGGCGGCGTGTCGGAGGGCCTCTATGCCAGCCTCAATGGCGGCATGGGCTCGCAGGACGACCTTGCCAAGGTGAGCGAGAACCGCGCCCGCATGGCCGGGGCGCTGGGCATCGAGCCGGCCGCTTTGGTGGCCTGCTGGCAGGTGCATTCCCCCGACGCGGTCATCCTGGAAACCCCCTGGACCCGCGAGGACGCGCCCAAGGCCGATGCGGTGGTGACCGCCGTGCCGGGCCTCGGCGCCACCATCACGGTGGCCGATTGCGGGCCGGTCCTGTTCGCCGATCCCGTGGCCCGTGTGGTGGGCGCGGCCCATGCGGGCTGGAAAGGGGCCTTCGGCGGTGTCATCGAGGGCACGCTCGCCGCCATGGAGCGGCTTGGCGCCCGGCGCGGGGACATCCATGCCGCCATCGGCCCGCTGATCCGGCAGGACAGTTACGAGGTGGGCGAGGATTTCCTGGCCCGCTTCCTCGACACGGACCCCGCCTTCGCGCGCTTCTTCAAGCCCGCCGAGCGGCCGGGGCATGCCTTGTTCAACCTGCCGGGCTTCATCGCCCACCGCCTGCGGGAAGCGGGCGTGGAGCGCATCGAGGATCTGGGCCTCGACACCTATTCCGACGAGGATCGCTTCTTCAGCTACCGCCGCTCCACCCACCGCAAGGAGCCGGATTACGGCCGGCTGGTGGCCGCCATCACGCTGGCGCCGACCACACAAACATGACCGAATAGTTAAGGGCCGCCGGAAACCCGCGCCAAAGCGCCCTCGAAGGGCGTCCGGCCCGGCGCGCGAGCGCCTTGGAAAGGCCCGGAAATCCGTCGCTCCTTAACAGGTTCTTAACGGCACTCTGGACCTGCCGGTTAATAAACGGTAACCCTCCTCTCATCGGACATCTGACGAGGGGAAGCCGCATGAGCGATGCGACGGTAAGCCGGGGGCGCGGCCTCTTTCTTATCGCGGGCCGTGTGGTCCTGTTGGGGATGGGCCTTGCGCTCGCCGCCTGCCAGACCGACGGCACCGGCTACGCCTCGGCAGGCTCCAAAAGCCTCGCATTCGAATCCATCGACGGCCCGCCCAAGGCGACCTTCGAGAAGCTCGTGACCCAGCTCACCACCGAGGCCCAGACCCAGAAGGTGTCCGTGGTCTCCCGCTCCGAGCCTGCCGCCTACCGGGTGCGCGGCTATCTGGCGGTGAACAGCACCAAGGACAAGACCGCCGTCACCTATGTGTGGGACGTGTTCGACGCCAACAAGCAGCGCGTCGCCCGGCTCACCGGCGAGGAAGTGGTGAAGCGCGCCAAGGGCGATGCCTGGCAGGCCTGCGACGAGGACGTGCTGAACCGCATCGCCGGCATGTCCATGGCGGCCCTTGCGGAAACCGTTGGCGCGCCGCCGCCGGCTCCGTCGGCCGCCCCTGCCGCTCCTGCGACCGCCGCTGCCCCGGCCGAGCCGGCGCCCGCCGCGCCGCAGCCGGCCGCGCCGCCGGTGAACGGCGACGGCCCGCCCGTGGCCGAAGCGCCGCACTCCAACGCTCTCGCCTACGCGGCGCAGTAACAGGCTTTACAAAGGCGCCGCGCGCCGCCAATCAATGCCGCGCGGGGCGGCTGGGGCCAGCCTTCGGGCGGGGATAGTATGTCGAGCGAGAACGGATCCATGAAGCTTGTGGCCGGCAATTCCAACCGGGCGCTTTCCGAAGCCATAGCCGCCTATCTGGAGACGCCGCTGACCAAGGCGGTTGTCCGGCGCTTTGCGGACATGGAGATCTTCGTCGAGATCCAGGAAAATGTGCGCGGGCAGGACACGTTCGTGATCCAGTCCACGTCCTTTCCCACCAATGACCATCTCATGGAGCTGCTCATCATCATCGATGCGCTGCGCCGTGCCTCCGCCAAGCGCATCACGGCGGTGCTTCCCTATTTCGGCTATGCCCGCCAGGACCGCAAACCCGGCCCGCGCACGCCCATCTCCGCCAAGCTGGTGGCCAACCTCATCACCCATGCGGGCGCCGACCGCGTGATGACGCTGGACCTGCATGCCGGGCAGATCCAGGGCTTCTTCGACATCCCCACGGACAATCTCTATGCCGCGCCCGTCATGGTGCGCGACATCAAGGAGCGGTTCGACACCTCGAACCTCGTGGTGGTCTCCCCGGACGTGGGCGGCGTGGTGCGCGCCCGCGCGCTCGCCAAGCGCATCGACGCCCAGCTCGCCATCGTGGACAAGCGCCGCGAGCGGCCGGGCGAGAGCGAAGTGATGAACGTGATCGGCAATGTGGAAGGCCGGTCCTGCATCCTGGTGGACGACATCGTCGATTCCGGCGGCACGCTGGTGAACGCGGCCGAGGCGCTGCTGGCGCGCGGCGCGCTGGAAGTGCATGCCTACATCACCCACGGCGTGCTCTCCGGCGGCGCGGTGGCCCGCATCACCGCCTCCAAGCTGAAGGAATTGGTGATCACCGATTCCATCCAGCCCACCGAGGCGGTGCGGGTGGCGCGCAACATCCGCGTGCTTTCCATCGGCACCCTGATCGGCGAGGCCATCGCGCGCACGGCGCACGAAGAATCGGTCTCCTCGCTGTTCGACTGATCGCGAGGATCGCCAGGCGTTCCCAGGGCCGTTACGCGCGGGGCTTTGCCCTGTGGGTTGATCGACGCCGCCTGGAAGCTACCGCGTCCCCGCAACCTTCCTCTGTTTTCGCCGGTTCCTGTTCTTCCCTGCAAGCGGAACAACAACCTGTCGTAGAACGTGCGGTTCGCAGCGCATGAAAAGCCCTCTCCCGCTTGCGGGGGGGGAGGGAGGACGGGTGGTCGCTCCGAGAGTGCGCGACCTTGCCCGTTCCAGAGCCTTCACTCGCAAGCCGGAGCGGGGAGATAGCGACGCTCCTCCGCTTGGCGCGCGCCAGCGTCAGCCGCGATTGCCCACGGCGGGCGCATCACCCTCGGTGGGCACCTTGCCTTCCGGCTCCACTTCGCCGCGCATCTGCAGCCAGAGCAGCACCAGCCAGCACAGGCACGCCCAGCCCGCTCCCAGCGCCCAGCCGCCCAGAACGTCGGTGGGCCAGTGGACGCCCAGATAGATGCGGCTGATACCCACGATAACGGTGACCGCGACGGCGAGGCCCAGCAGGAAGACCTTCACGCGCCAGCGCGGCTCGGTGCGGGCGAGGAGCGCGCCCAGCGTCAGATAGACCACGGCCGACATGGTGGAGTGGCCGCTGGGGAAGCTTGCCGTATAGACCTCCATGCCGTGGGGCACGAGGTCCGGCCGCGGGCGCCCGATGCCCCATTTCAGCGCGCTGGACAGGATGGTGCCGCCGGCCACCGAGAGGAACACCGTGAAGGCCGTGAGGCGTCGGCCGGTGAGCAGCAGATAGGCGAGCACCGCCAGCGTCACCAGGGTGAGGATGGTGGTGCCCCCGAGCGCGGTCAGGTCGCGCACCGATTCTTCCAGCCAGCTGGGGCCGATGGGGTCGGCGGTATTGCCCGGCTCGCGCAGCATCAGGAGGATGCGCTCGTCCAGTTGATGGGTCTCGCCTTCCATCACCTCGTCCGCCAGGACGAGGAAGCCATAGAAGGCCAGGGCCGCCACGGCGATGATGGCCAGCGTCAGCCATTCCAGCCGCACCACATGGGACAAAGCAGGGCCGATGACCGGGAGTTTCCGGAGCCAGGCTCCGAGGCGCGAATTGGGCTGCGTCATGGGGGGAATGAAGCCTTGGCGGGGCGTCCCGTCAACTCTCCCATTGGTTGGGGGCGGCGGGCGAATGGCGTATGAAGGGGCATGTCCTTCCGTCCTCCGGCGGCCGTTCGTGCCGCGCCCATCGTCCTCTATGTGGATGGCGATGCCTGCCCCGTGAAGAACGAGGTGTATCGCGTGGCCGAGCGCCACGGGGTGCATGTCGTGCTGGTGTCCAACGCGCCCCTGGCGGTTCCCCGCGACGTGCAGGTGGAGCGCGTGGTGGTGCCGAGCGGCCCGGATGTGGCCGACGATTATATCGCCGAGCGCGTCTCCAAGGGCGACGTGGTGGTGACGGCGGACGTTCCGCTGGCCCATCGCTGCGTCACTGCCGGGGCCGACGTGCTCTCGCCCACGGGGCGCGCCTTCACGCCGTCCACTATCGGCGACGCGCTGGCGACCCGGGATCTCATGGATTCGCTGCGCTCGGCGGGCGAGGTGACACGGGGGCCGCCGCCCTTCTCGGCGCGGGACCGCTCGGCCTTCCTCTCCGCCTTGGATCTCGCCTTGGTGCGCCTGAAGCGCGCCGGCTACGTGACCACCCCGCCGAAGGAGCCTGCCGATGACCGTTGAGCTGGTTTATCTCGCCTTGAGCATCGTCCTCGCCTTCATCCAGCTCCTGCTGCCCATCGGCATCGCCACCCGCGCGCGGGGCCTCGCCTGGAATGCCGGGCCGCGCGATGTCCCCATGCCGCCCCTGGACGGGCTGGGCGGGCGGCTGGAGCGGGCCCATCGCAACATGATGGAGACCTTTCCCCTGTTCGTGGGCGCGGTGGCCGTCGCCCATTTCGCGGGGGCGCACAATTGGCTCTCCATGGGTGGCGCCGCGCTCTATTTCTGGGCGCGCCTCGCTTATGTGCCGCTTTATGCGTTCGGCGTGCCCTATGTGCGCTCTCTGGTCTGGACCGTGGCCATGGCGGGGATGTTCCTGGTGCTCTTGTCGCCGCTGGTCTGAACGCAAAAAAAAACCGCCCGGGCCTGGGGCTCGGGCGGATTTTTCATTTGGGAAGCCGGCGCGGTCAGGCCGTGGCGGGCTTCAGGCCGGGGATGAGCGCGGTGGAGCGCAGGGCGAAGGCGCCCTCGCCGGCAAGGCCCACCGAAAGGGACGAGACGATGAGGAAGGCGGGATATTCCCAGCCGCCGCCGGGCACCGAGAACAGCCAGCCATTGCCCAAATGGGCCGACATGGCGCCCAGCATCACCGGGATCATCAGCACCGCCACCGGGCGGGCGAAGACGCCAAACAGGATGAGCAGGCCGCCCACCAGTTCGATGAGGATGACCGGGCCGGCCAGGAAGCCGGGCATGCCCAGCGAGGAGAGATAGCCGGCGAAGCCGGTGATGCCGAACGCGAAGAGCTTCATCAGCGCGTGGGAGATCCACATCAGCCCGAGGGCGGCGCGAAGAAGGAACAGGCCGTAGGGAGCGGTACGAAGGTCGATCATTTCTGCCTCCATGAGGTTCGTTATGGCAAAAGATGTAGCGCCGCCCCATTTGCAATGCGATAAGTGATAATGCCGAGTTTTATTTGCACAGGTGCAATCGATGATCGCCTGGGATGATTTCCGCCTCGTGCAGGCGGTGGCGGACACCAAGTCGCTGGTGGGGGCGGCGGACGCGCTGGGCGTGAACCATTCCACCGTGTTCCGGCGCCTGGGCGCGCTGGAGCGGCAATTGGGGGCCCGTCTGTTCGAGCGCTCGCGCACCGGCTATGCGCCCACCGCCACGGGCGAGGAGATGGTGCGCCTCGCCGAGCGCATGGCGGAGGAGATCGCGGCGGTGGAGCGGCGCATCACGGGGCAGGACCTGCGCCCCTCCGGCGAACTGCGCATCACCACCAATGACACGCTGCTGGTGCATCTGATGACGCCGATCCTGGCTTCGTTCCGGCGCGCCTATCCCGAGATCCAGCTGGACGTGCTCATCTCCAACCAGTCCCTGAACCTGACCAAGCGCGACGCGGACGTGGCCCTGCGCGCCAGTGACCGGCCGGGCGACACGCTGGTGGGGCGGCGCCTCGCCACCATCGCCTGGGGCATCTATGGGCGCGCGGACGCGCTGGGCGGGGCGACGTTCGATGCCGCCAACATGCGCGCCCATGATTGGGTCGGGTTCGCCGATGCGCTCTCCGGCATCCGCCCGGCCAAATGGCTGCGGGAGCGGGCGGGCGACGGGCGGGTCTGCTACCGGGTGAACACCATGCTGGGGCTGGCGGATGCGGCGGCGGCGGGCATCGGCCTCGCCGTCCTGCCCTGCTTCATCGGCTCCATCACACCCGGCCTCGTGCGCCTGTCGGGGCCGCTGGAGGATCTGGATTCCAGCCTGTGGCTGCTGACCCATCCGGACCTGCGCACCACGGCGCGGGTGCGGGCCTTCATGGACCATGCGGGGCAGGAGATTTTGCGCCGCAAGGGGCAGATCGAAGGGCGCGAGGAGGCACCGTCCGACCTCGCGCCGTGAGGCGTCACGCTGTGACGCCTCGTGCGGCAATCATTCGGCGAAGGGGGATTACTCGGCGGTGGTCTCGGAGGCGACCTTGCTGGAAGGCGCGCGGGTCTTGCGGCGGCTCGCCACCTGCTGGCTTTCGGTGCCGAGGCGGGTGAAGTCGCACCACATGGTCTCCACGCCCGCGAGCTGGCCGCGGAAGGTGGTGGGGCCCGTCTTGACCACTTCGAAGCACGGCTCGAACGTCATGCCTTCCACGAAGCCGCACACATTCTCGGTGCGCACCCGCACCGTATTGGGCGGAAGGCGGACGAAGCGCGCGGTCCCCTGGGACTGCATGGTGATGGTTCCGGCCACCGACCCGTCAGGGAAGATGCGGCCGGCGCCCGTGGAGCCCTCAAAGCAGCTGAAGGCGAAGGTGCGGCCCACGACAAAGGCCCGCGCCTGTTCGGGAGTGAGATTTTGAGCGCTGGCCGCCCCAGTCCCGAAGAAGGCGATGCCGGCTGCCGCGAGAAGAATGCTTCGCATGACCCCTACATACGATGACGATGGTTAACAAATACGATGCGCGGCTTGGGCGGGGCGCGCAAGCGCCGGGGTGGGGCGGAGGTGCTTTCCCGCTGCCTGTGTCCCCCGCGCCGCGCTTCAGAGGTTGAAAGGTAGCTTTCAATGCCAAGTTCAAGGTTGATGCGTCTAGAACGTTAACTCGGCCTTAAAATTACGGATGCCCTCCTCTCTTCGGGTCTGATTCCTGAACAGAGGAGAACATGATGCTGAAAAGAGCAGTCCTTGTTCTATCGATGGTCTGCGCTTCTGCGACCAGTTATGCCGCGACACCGCAGGTTGCGGGATCGTTCAACGATTGGAGCGCCTGGACCTACCAGGAGGGCGGTCGGAAGAACTGTTATATTTATGCAACCGCCAGCGCCAAGACGCCTGCCCAATTGGACCATGGGGACGTCTCCTTCTTCGTGCGCTCCGTGCGCCAGCCGGCGAACCGGACCGAGGCGAATTTCAGCGTCGGCTATGATTTCGCCGCCGATTCCAAGGTGCGCGCGGAGATCGGCGATGCGCGCTTCGAGATGATGGTGAGCGGCGGCAATGCCTGGCTCGCGGCGGCGGAGCAGGAGCGGGAATTGCTGGAGGCCATGAAGGGCGGGGACGAGATGTCGCTCACCGCCACCTCCCGGCGCGGCAACCGCACCAGCTATGTCTTCTCGCTGGACGGCGTGACGGCGGCGGTGCGCCAGCTCCACAAGGACTGCCCCTGACAGGGCATGGCCCGGCCGCCCGCTTCACCGCGCGGCGGCCGGGGCTGAAAGCGTTTCCAACCGAAGTGTGAAGCGGTTCGCGCCACGGAAACGCGGAAAAACAAAGAGATAAAGTGGCTTTCAGCCTGTCCTTGAAAGGCTGAAAGCACTTTAGGTCAGCCCGCCTGCAGCGCGGGGCGCTCCACCGGGCGCTCGCGGATGGGCAGGTTGATGGCGGCGGAGGCGAAGGAGAGCGCCACCGACAGCCACCAGACGATGTCGTAGGAGCCGGTGCCCTCATAGAGGATGCCGCCCAGCCACACGCCCAGGAAGCCGCCCACCTGGTGGCTGAAGAAGGCGAAGCCGTAGAGCATGGCCATGTAGCGGGTGCCGAACATCAGCATCACCAGCCCGGACGTGGGCGGCACCGTGGAGAGCCAGAGCAGGCCCAGCGACGCGCCGAAGATCAGGCAGGAGAGCGGCGTGATGGGCAGCAGGATGAACACTGCGATGGCGACGCCCCGCAGGGCATAGATCACCGCCAGCATCCATTTGCGGGAGAAGCGGCTCGCCAGTGCGCCCGCGCTCAGGGACCCCACGATATTGAACAGGCCGATCAGCGCCAAAGTGGAAGCCCCGATGCCCGCCGTGATGCCCTTGTCGGCGAGGAAGGCGGGCATGTGGACCGTCACGAAGGCGAGCTGGAAGCCGCAGGTGAAGAAGCCCAGCACCAACAGCACATAGCTGGGGTGGGCGAACGCTTCGCGCAGGGCGCCGGCGATGGACTGGTTGGGCACGTTGGCCGCCGACACCGCCTGGGTGCCGCGGGTGGCGAGCGCCAAGGAGAGCGGGAGCACCAGAAGCAGGATGGCCGCGAACACCAGCAGCGTCTCCTGCCAGCCCACCTGGGCGATGAGGCCGGTGGCGAGCGGGGGGAACAGGAACTGGCCGAACGAGCCGGCCGCCGTGCCCGCGCCGAACCCCAGCGAGCGCCAGCGCTCCGGCAGCAGCTTGCCGAAGGCGGCGAGCACGAGGTTGAACGAGCAGGCGGAAAGGCCGAAGCCCACCAGCACGCCCGCCGACAGATGCAGCAGAGCGGGGGTGGAGGCGCTGGCCATGAGGGCGATGCCCGCCGCGTAGAGCAGGGCGCCGACGCACAGCACCCGCACGGTTCCAAACCGGTCGGCAATGGCGCCCGCGAAGGGCGAGCCCAGGCCCCACAGCAGGTTCTGAAGCGCCAAGGCGAGGCCGAACACGTCGCGGCCCCAGCCATAGGTGTTGGACATGGGAATGAGGAAGAAGCCCGAACTGGCGCGCGGACCAAAGGTCAGCATCGCGATCAGGCACCCGGCCACGAGAATAAGCAGGGTCGAGGCCGAGGCGGCGGTGGACTTCGTCATGAGGGTATTTCCGTGCGGGTCTCGGTCTGGGCCGAACCGTTTCGGATGTCACCATAAAGAACGAAAGGGCACCGTAGAAATCAAACTTCGTCACGCTATCCATGAGGAAACTTCATGCATGGCGCAGAAGCGTGCGCCTGCGGACCACCGGGGGCGTGGTCCGCAGGCGACGGAAGGCGCCGGGCTTCAGGCGGTGGGGCCGTTGCGGGGCGGGGGCCCGCTCAGGCTAGGCCGCCCGGAGCCGGGAGGCGCCTTGTACCAACGGCCCCGGTCTTTGACCGGTGCCGCGTGGGTTTCGCTCAAGCACCGCGCGGGCTTGACCAAGGGTCCGTGAGTGACGCTCACGGACCCTTGGTATCAGCCTCGGTGCGGACCCGGTCCGCCCTTGCCGTGCGGGCCGCCCTGCGGACCGCCCATGGGCCGGAACTCTTCCCGCAGAAGGATCTGCAGGCGGTGCTTCTGGCTGTCATTGAGGGTCTGGTAGAGCGGCTGGGCGGCATCGGCGATCTTGGTGAGATCGGCGGCGCGCTGGGTCATCATGTCCGCCTGGACGCGCAGGCGGGCGATGGCGTCGGGCTGCTGGGGCGGTCCGGCGCGGCGCTGCTCGGCCATCTTCTGGCGCCGGGCGGAGGCGTCCTTGGAGACATCGCGCAGAGCGGTCTCCACGGCGGGCCACAGCTTCTCCTGGTCCGGGCTCAGGGTGAGGCCGGTCTTCAGGGCGGCGATGCGCGCGTCGGTGAGGGCGGCGCGGTCTTCCGCAGAGGGTTTCCAGCGCTCCTGCTTCTCAGGCCCACCAGCCGGCGGGCCGCCCGCTGGGGCGGGATTGGCGGCGTAGGCGAACACGGAGCCGGACAGTAGAGCGGCGGTCGTAGCGGCGATGAGGGCTTTCTTCATGTATCATCCTCCGTTGATGTTCGGAGGATGGGGCCAGGAAGGATCAGGCTCAACTTAAACTTCTGTAATTGATCTCCCGTTCATCTTTGAAAATCTGAACAGAAATTCAGGTACATTGCAGATAGTTTAGATATGAATCTTGGACTTGAGAGGTGATCTGGTCTCGTCAGGCGCCGATGAGGACTTTAAGCCCGCGCTCCGCCACGCGGCTCTCGCCGGGCGCGTAGCCCCGGTTTTCCATCTCGCAGCGCCAGGCGCCGGGCGTGCCGGAGATGCGGTAGAGATTGTACCGGCCCGCGCCGCGCGCATCGTCCGGCCCGGCGGAGGCGGAGGGCACGCCCACCACCGGCACCTGCCCATCGGGGGAGGGGAGCCAGCCCAGGGAGGCGCGGTGGTCGTGGCCGTGCAGCACCAGTTCGGCGCCCGCCCGCTCGATGACGCGCTGGAAGGCTTTCGCATCCCTGAGGTCGCGATGAAACGGCCGCTCGCCCACGGGCGGGTGATGGATCATCACCACCCGGAACAGGCCCTCCTGCTTCAGCTCCACCAGGAGGCCCTCCAGGCGCTTCAGCTGGGCGCGGCCCGCCTCGCCGCTGGCGAGGAAGATGGCGGTGGGAATGGCGGTGGAGACCCCGACGATGGCCACCGGCCCGCGCCGGCGCACGAAGGGAAACGAATCCCGGTCGATCGGCGTGCCGGGATGGGTGTTGTCCCCGGACAGGAACGGAGCCCAATGCTCCAGGTGATAGGCCAGCGCCGAATGCACATAGGCGTCGTGATTGCCCGGCACCACGGTCACCCGGTCCGGTGCGCCCAGCGAGGAAAGGAAGGTGGCGCCGGTGTCGAATTCGGCCGGGAGGCTCACATTCACGAGGTCGCCGGTCACCGCCACATGGTCCACCCGCTGGGCGAGCAGGTCTGCCTGCAGGGGGGCGAGGGTCGCGGCGCCGAAATTGCGCCGCCGCGCGCCGATCCAGTTCATCATGCCGAAGAAGCGCTTGCCCAGGAGTTCCGAAATGCGGGCCTCCGGAATGGGCCCGAGATGCGGGTCGGACAGATGGGCGAGAACGAACATGCGCCAGACAGCCTTTTGCGAGACGTGCGACCGGGACTGTAAAGCGCGGAACGGGCCGCGGTTCCAGTCCCCTCATGTCACAGGACCGCGCGCGGCCTGAGCGGAACCCCGCTCCGGCGCCGGTCCGGTGGGTTGACGGGAGGGGCCTGCGCACCGGGTGGAGGCCCCTTTTTGTTGGTGTCAGGCGGTTTTGCGCTGCTCGGGTGTGAAGGCGGCCTCCATCTCCCGGCGCACGCGCACCGTGTCGCTTTCGGCGATCTCCACCTCCGCCCAGCGCACCGGCTCGCCCCGGCGGACCGGGGCTTTCAGCCGCACATGATGGGCAAGGCCGATGGGCAGGACGCCCTTCGCCAGCGAATCTTCCGCCCGCATCAGGCGTCCATAGACGGTGTAACCGCCTTCCCCATCCAGCATTTCGCCGGCCGCGAGGTCGCGCTTGGCGGTGGCGGCCACGTCGCTGAAGAAGCCGATGGCGCTGCCCGACGCTTCGTGCCGCAGCGCCGCCGCCGCCACCGAGATGCCCAGCTCCATGCCGATGAGGTGATAAGGCCGGTAGAGCGCCGTGTAGCGGCCCGACGGGTCCGTCACCATGCCGTACTCCTTGAAGCAGCGGCGGGAATAGTCGCCGCGCTGGGACGGGTCCGCCGCCAGCACCACATAGACGCCCCAGCGCAGGTCGCGGAACACGGGGCGCCCGTCTGTCTCCTGCGAGGAGACCACTTCCACCATGCCCTCCTCCTCCAAGATGCCGCCGTCCGCGCGGGGACGCAGGATGCGGGGCAAGTCGTCCACGCCGCAGGGCGGGAACAGCAGGCCGTCGCGGGGTGCTTTCAGGCCGGTCATGTTGGAAATGGCGGCCATCTCGATGGCGGATTTGGTGCCGTCCACGAAGGAGTTGAACATTTGCGGGTTCATGCCGCCCGCCGCTGCCATCTCGCGGGGGATGGCGAGATTGTCCCACACCGTCTCGGGGGTGGACTGGTGATAGGCGGGCAGGTGGCGGGTGCCCTTTCCGGCGGCCACCACGCGGAAGCCGCAGGTCTCGGCCCAGTCCACCATGTCGCAGACCAGCGCGGGCTGGTCGCCATAGGCGGCGCCGTAGACCACGCCTGCCGCGTTCGCCTTGCGCGCCAGCAAGGGGCCGGCCAGCACGTCCGCCTCCACCGTCACCATCACGATGTGGCGACCATGGGCGATGGCGGCCAGCGCATGGGCGATGCCCGCGCCGGGGCTGCCGGTGGCCTCCACCACCACGTCGAGCCCATCGGCGGCGATGAGGGCAGCGGCATCTTCGGTCAGCACCGTGCCGCCGGTGCGGCGGGCCGCGTCGAAATCGGGGGCGATCACCGCGTCCGCGTCCCAGCCGGTCTGGGCGAGGGCGGCACGGGCGCGTTCGGGAGAGAGGTCGGCGATGCCCAGCAGGTGCATGCCGGGCGTGGTGCGCAACTGGGCGAGGAACATGGAGCCGAACTTGCCGGCGCCGATGAGGCCGACGCGCACCGGCCGCCCCTCGGCGGCACGTTGGCGAAGCTTGCGGGCGAGATTCATGACGTGTCCTCCCATGCTGCTCTCTTCGAGGGCATCCATGGCCCGTACGGCGGCGGGCGCCGGTCGGGGCAGGCTGGACCCCCTCGGGGAGCTATTGTTCGTCCGGCGACGTGCGCCGGACGAGCGGGCACAATATGTTCACGTTCTTGCGTTTGTCTCCCCCCTCGCTTTTGGGCGTGCCGTGTCCGAAAAGGCGCCCCGGGGCGGGGGCTTTGCGTTTCAGGGATCATCCCATGAGAGTGACCGTGTGGTGCCGTTCCTGGCCGAGGGTGGTTGTGACCCTGGGTCTCCTCCTGTCCGCGGCGGGCGCCAGCCTGCCGGCCGCCGCCTCGTCGGTGACGGTGCGGGGCACCGAGCTGATGGTGGACGGCGTGCCCTTCGTGGCCAATGGCGCCTCCGGCCTCGACCGGCTGGGGGATTTGAGGGGCACCGGCGCGGGCGTGCTGCGCACCTATGGCGAGGAGCCGGGCGAGATCCTGGATGCCGCCCAGCGGGCCGGGCTGAAGGTGATCGTCGGCTTCTGGATGGAGCATCCCCGACGCGGCTTCGATTATGGAAACCGGCAGGCGGTGGAGGCGCAGCTCGGCGAGTTGCGCAAGATGGTGGAGCGCTATCGCACCCATCCCGCGCTGCTGGCATGGGGGGTGGGCAATGAGGTGGAGACCGAGCTGACACCCGAACAGGCCGCCCCCGTCTGGCCGGCCATCGAGGAAGCGGCGAAGCTGGTGCATACCCTGGACGGCGCCCATCCCGTCATGGCGGTGCTGGCCGATACGGGCACCGACAAGGTGACGCGCCTCAAGCAGCAGGCGCCCTCGGTGGACCTGCTGGGGCTCAATGTCTATGGCGACAGCGTGCTGAGCATCCAGGCCCGCGCCCGCAGCCAGGGCTGGACCGGGCCGATCCTGGTGACGGAGCTGGGCGCGCTCGGCCAATGGCAGGCGGGCATGACCGCGTGGGGCGCGCCGGTGGAGCTGACCTCCACGGAGAAGGCGGACAAGATGCGCCGCTATCTCGGCGTGCTCGCCCAGGCCAAGGTTGCCGCCATGCCCTTCTATTGGGGCCAGAAGCAGGAGGTGACGCCCACCTGGCACAGCCTGTTCCTGCCCACGGGCGAATGGACCGAGCCGGTGGAGGTGATGGCGCAGACCTGGGGCGGCAAGCCGCCGGGCGGCGACAATCACGCGCCGCGCATCCTCTCCTTGCGCCTGGACGGCGTGCCGAGCCTGCCGCGCGGGGGAACCGCCAAGGCGGTGCTGTCGGCGAGCGACCCGGACGGCGATCCGCTGAAGGTGGAATGGCAGATCATGGCCGAGCAGAAAGTGCGCGGCGTGGGCGGCGATGCGGAACCCGTGCCGCCCACCTTTGCCGTGCGCGCGCCGGGCCCCACGGAAGCCACCATCGCGGACCTTGAGCCGGGCCAGTACCGGCTGTTCGTGACGGTGAAGGATGGCCGGGGCGCGGCCGCCACCGGCAATCTGCCCTTCGAGGTGCGGTAGGCGCCTATCGCGGACAAGAAAAAGCCCGCCGGGGGAACCGGCGGGCCAGGATGCCTCGGGAGTGCGAGGCCAATGCGCGTCTGGTGGTCGCGCTCAGGCGGCGGCGAGCCGGTCGGCGGTGTCGCGCAGTTCCGCGATGGCCGCTTCGATCTCGCCACGCTGGCGCTCAAGCTGGGTAAGCTGGGTGAGGCAGCGCTCGCGGGTGAGGGCAAGGCCGCCCGCGCCGGTGGTGCCTTCATGGGCGGCGATGAGGCCGCGAATCTCCGCCAGGGTGAAGCCGAGGCGCTTGCCCTTCAGGATCACGGACAGGCGCTCGCGGTCCTTGGTTGAATAGAGGCGCGACAGGCCCTCGCGGCGCGGCGAGAGAAGGCCCTTGTCCTCGTAGAAGCGCAGGGCGCGCAGCGTGACGCCGAAATCGCGTGACAGGTCGCCGATCGTGTGGACCTCGTCCGCAAACACCACGGCGCTCAGGGGTGAGCTGTGGTGAACCATGGGCTCCCGCGCTCCGGAAATCGACACGTCCATCCGCATTACTCCTCGTCCGGGCGGGTCGATCGCCGCCGTCATGGAAACCTGCGGCGTTCTGCGGGAACCGACCGCTCAGATCGAAATAAGACGGGTTGGGGAAAAGGGGGAGAAGGTCGCGGGCTCCCTAAGGGAAAGTAACAGTTACATCGCCCGGAATTGCTGGGTTTTCGGCCGGGTCTTTGGAACTGCCGGATGGAATTAACGACCGGTTTACCAAAACCTCCGAATCTTCTCTGATCGATTCGCAGCGGCGCTTTGCGTCGCAGCTTGCGGTCAGGGGAGGCGGGCATGGAGCCCATGTACAACCCGGTGCGAGACGAGGTGGAACCCGCCTGGGCCGCTGGTGCGACCTTCCGGGCGCAGCGGCGCGCAACCCCCATGCCCGACGTGGTATATCCGGCGGCTCCCGCCGAGCCGCCCATCCCGCCCGCCTTCGCACCGGGCGCTCTGGATATACTGCGCGAGCGGGTGGCCCGGATGCGGGCGACCCTGCCGGCCGGCGAGCCCCAGCCCACCTCCACAGTGTCGGCGCCTGCCCCGCAGGTGCCCGCCGCTCCGGTGACAACGCCCATGGCGCTCACCGACGAGCTATCGACGATCCGCCTCGTTCTCACGCGCCTCGGCGGGCAGAGCCAGGCCGGCCAGCTTGAAGGCGCGCTGGAAGCGCTGGGCCGCAAGATCGACCTTTTGAACGCCAAGGCGCTTGATCCCGTGGCGCTGCGGCGCCTGGAGATCCAGACCGCCGAGCTGCGCGGCGCCGTGGAGCGGGCCCTGCGCCTCCATGAGGCGTCCGATGCTCGCGCGGACGCGGTGATCGTTCCCTTCACTCAATATGCCGGCGCGGTGCGGGACGCGACCCAGGCGACCCTGCACGGGCAGGAGCGGGTGGCGCGGGAACTGGACGGCCTGCGGGGGCGCCTCCATGGCCTGTCCGACCGCATCGGCACGCTGCCGGAGGAGTTTTCCGCCGCCCTCGCGGAGCAGGTGGACCTTCTTCTCGACCGCATGGACCGCCCCGGCATCGACGCCACGGCCCTGTCGCCGCTGGTGGACGTGATCGAGCGGCATCTGGTGACGCTTACCGAGCGCGTGCTGGCCTCCCAGCAGCGCCTGGAGCGGCTGGACGGCATCGAGATGACCCTCCACCGCATCTCCGACCAGATGGAAGACCTCCAGATGGCCTCCGCCGATGTGTCGGCCGAGGCGCTGCAGGCGGTGGCGCTGCGCCTTTCCGCGCGGGACGACGCCCCGGCGGTCATCGGCCTGAAGCGGGGCCTTGCCGCGCTGGAGGCGCGCCAGCGGGAGTTCGAGGCCCGCACCGAGGATTTCCTCACCCGTGAAGTGGAATTCGTGCGCGCGGCGGAGATGGAGCTGCAAGGGCTCGCGGATCTCGAAATGGTGCGCCCGCCGCAGGACAGCGCGCCGCGCGCGACGACGTCGCTCGGGACCGCGCCGCTCGGGCCGTCGCCGGACTTCGGCTCTTTCCCGCTCGATCTCGACCGCCCCATCTTCGACGGCGCCCTGGGCGACGACCATTCCGTCGCGGCCCGTAAGGCACGGGGCGACTGGCTGGCGGCGGTGGAACGCACCGAGCTGCGCCCCGCCCCGGCGGCGAACGTGAATAAGAGCCGGCGTGTGCTTGTGTTGGCCAGCCGCGCCGCGGTTCTGATGGCGGCGGTGGGCCTTGCGGGCGTCACCGTGCTGCAGATCGCGCGCCCCGCCGCTTCCTATGCCCGCACCACGCCCGGCGGCGTGGCGGTGGCGGCACTCCCCATGGCAGGCATGCCCGTGAAGGCGGCGGATGCGGCCAGCCTGCCCATGCCGCCCGTGTCCGACGCCCTGCGCACGGCGGCGCTGGCGGGTGATCCGCAGGCGGCTTACGAGGTGGGCATGCGCTTTGCCGATGGGCGCGGCGTGGAGACCAACCAGGCGGCGGCCATGAAGTGGTTCGCCCTGGCGGTGTCGCGCGGCTCGGTGCCGGCCGCCTACCGGCTGGGCACCATCTATGAATATACTGATCGCAATGCCGTGGAGGCGCGCCGCCTCTACGTCTGGGCGGCGGAGCGCGGCAACCTGCGCGCCATGCACAATCTGGGCGTCCTCGCCACCGAAGGCGCCCAAGGGCAGGCAGACTGGGCGGGCGCGTTGAAGTGGTTCCGCAAGGCGGCGGAAATGGGCCTCGCCGACAGCCAGCACAATCTGGGCGTCATCTATGCCCGTGGGCTCGCGGGCGAAACCAATCTGGCTGAGGCCTTCAAGTGGTTCGCCGTGGCCGCCGGCCAGGGCGACACCGCCTCGGCCCGCAAGCGCGACGAGGTTGCGCGGCGCGCCGACGAGCCGTCCCTCAACAAGGCCCGTGCCCTGGCAGCCGCCTTCGTGCCGGGCATGTCGGATGCGCAGGCCAATACGGTGCGCGCGAAGCCGGAATGGAACGGCGTGCCCACCGCCCAGGCGATCGCGCCCCACGGCCTGGCATCCCAGGGCCTGGCTCCCCAGGGCCTGGCTCCCCAGGGTCTTGCCCCTCAAGGCCTTGCGCCGCAGGCAGCGGCCACCCCGGCTCCGGCTCCGGCCGCTGCGCCTCCCGCGATGGCGCCCCAGGCCGCGGCTTCTCCGCCCGCCCCGGCGGCGCCCCAGGCTGCCGCGCCCAAACCCGCCGCCCCTCAGGCCGCCGCGCCGCAAGCCGCTCCGGCCCGGGCCTCCGGCACCTGATGCACATGCGGGGCTTGGTGGCCGCGTCCGCGCGGCGCACCCTGCGCCCATGACACGCGCGATTCGTATTATCGGCCTCGACCCCGGCCTGCGCCGCACCGGCTGGGGCGTGCTGGAAGCCGAGGGCTCCCGGCTCGTCCATGTGGCGTGCGGCACCATTGTGCCGCCCGAGACCTTGCCCATGGCCGAGCGCCTCGCCCGCCTGCATGAAGGCCTTGTGGAGGTGATCCGCCGTTTCGCGCCCCATGAGGCGGCGGTGGAGGAGACGTTCGTGAACATGAACCCCGCCTCCACCCTGAAGCTGGGGCAGGCGCGCGGCGTGGTGATGCTGGCCCCCGCCCAGGCGGGCCTGCCGGTGGCCGAATATGCCCCCTTGCTGGTGAAGAAGACTGTGGTGGGGGCCGGGCGCGCGGAGAAGCAGCAGATCCGCATGATGATCGGCATCCTGCTGCCGGCGGCCGACCCGAAGACCGAGGATGCGGCCGACGCACTGGCGGTGGCGGTCACCCATGCCCATCACCGCACCGCGCCCGGTGCGCGGCTCGCGGCCGCACGGTGAGTGGGGCCGGTCCCACGCGGCAACCGATGATGTACGGTGACACGGGTGGCGTCGGGGGACGCGGCCGCCGGATGGCAGGCGAGTGGGGGCGAGGATGGGCTTCGGGCTTCTCGGACTGGTCGTGGCGGCGCTGTTCACCGGCGCGGCGCTCTATATCAACCTTGTGGAACATCCCGCCCGCGCCATGCTCGATCCGGCCGCGCAATTGCGGGAATGGAAGCCGTCCTACCGGCGGGGCTTCGCCATGCAGGCCTCGCTGGCGGTGCTTGGCCTCGTGCTGGGCATTGGCGCCTTCTTCGCCACCGGCCAGTGGCGCTTCCTGGCGGGCGGCGTGCTCCTGGGGGGCAACTGGCCCTATACGCTCATCGCCATCATGCCCACCAATGCGCGGCTGATGGCCATGTCCGATGCCGAGGCGGGAGAGGACAGTGCCCGCCTCATCGACAATTGGGCGCAGCTCCATATGGTCCGCACGGGCCTCGGCGCCCTTTCCACTCTCGTTTTCGCCTGGGCGCTCGTGTGATGATCGGAAAACTCAAAGGCACCGTGGACAGCTATGGCGAGGATCACCTGATTCTCGACGTTCACGGCGTCGGCTATCTCGTCCATTGCTCCGGCCGCACGCTCCAGGCGCTCGCCCCCGTGGGGGAGGCGGCGGTGCTGTTCATCGAGACCTTCGTGCGCGAGGACCAGATCCGCCTGTTCGGCTTCCAGTCCGAGGCGGAGCGCGAATGGTTCCGCCTGCTGCAGGCGGTGCAGGGCATCGGCGCCAAGACCGCCCTCGCCATCCTCTCCACCCTCAGCCCGGCCGAACTCGCCCAGGCCATCGCGCTGGGCGACAAGGCCATGGTGGCCCGCGCGCCGGGCGTGGGACCGCGCGTCGCAACGCGCATCGTCACCGAGCTGAAGGACAAGACGCCGAGCCTCGGCCTGGGCGATCCCCTGGTGGCGCAATTGTCCGGCACAACCCCGGCGGCGTCCGGCGGGGCGGCGTCGGACGCCGTCTCGGCCCTGACCAATCTCGGCTATGGCGTGCCCCAGGCCACCGCCGCCATCGCCGCCGCACTGCGCGGGGCCGGGGAGGACGCGAGCGCGGAGACGTTGATCCGGTTGGGGCTTAGGGAGCTGGCGCGGTAGGCGAGGTCTGCATATTGCAGATCTGCGACGTATGGCGTATTTTTTACGACAAGTGTCGGAGGTGCGCATGTCTCGAATGGATGACCCATGGCTGGGTCAGTCGCAGCAGGAAGGCGCCACTGTGCGTCAACAGCTCCAAGCCTTGATGCGACAGCAGGAGTGGGCGCAGCGGGACGAGAGAAACACGGGCGATCCTTTCCACCAAATCTCAGAGTTGCTGGGCGGGCCCAACCTCCTGAACGGACCTCTCCGTTCAGCGCTCGATGCGCATCGGATGATCCGCGAAGGGTTTCCGGGCGAGGCATTGCAGCACCTCGTGGGCACGCTGGAAGTCCTGAAGGACAGCGTCGTCCTGGAGCAGGGCATTGGCATCAGCGTGCGCACCTATCAGCGCCAGAGAAATGAGGAGGGCGGGCGCCTCAGCCTTGAGCAAAGCAGCCGCACCTACAAATTCGCTGAGATTCTGACCAAGGCCATCCTGGCGTTCGGCTCGCGCGCCGACGCGGAAGCCTGGCTCATGCGGCCCGCCTTGGGTCTCAACCAGAACGCGCCCATTGATCTGATGGAGACGTCCGCCGGCCTTGAGCTGGTGGAGACGTATCTCACCCAGATCGAATACGGCGTCTATGTGTGACCCCACTTCCCGCGATATTGGGCGGTGGCGAACTCACCGGCTGGCGGCTCGATCTCGCGCGCCATGGAGCAACCTGGGACAGCGGAGAGGGCGCTTTCCTGTCCGGGGGGCGCTGGAACAGCCCTGGTGTGCGCGCAGTCTATTGCGCGCTCGATCCTGCCACGGCGATTCTCGAAGTGGCGGTCCATAAAACCTTTCGCATCCTCGACACGGTTGCCCATACGCTCACCCGCTTCACGGTGCTTGAGCCTGCCGCTGTCCATGTGGTGCAGCCCAGCGACGTGCCCAATCCCAATTGGCTGCATCCCGGCATCCCCAGCCCCGGCCAACGGCAGTTCGGCGACGATCTGCTGGCCCGGCACAAATTCGTGGTGTTTCCCAGTGTTGTCTCCAGCCATAGCTGGAACCTGCTGTTCGTCGCCTCGCTTGCGGCTGGTGCCTATGGCGACGTGGAACAGGAGCGCTTTGCGCTGGACCCGCGCCTGCATACAGCCGCGCCTTGACGCACCCTGTCCATTCCCGGTCTGGACTCTTCCCAGCGTCGATCGCACAAAGGCCCCATGAACACCCGCCTCATCACCCCCGACAAGCGCACCGAGGACGAGGATACGAGCCTGCGTCCCCAGCGGCTCGCCGATTTCGTCGGGCAGGCGCAGGCGCGGGCCAATCTGGAAATCTTCATCAAGGCGGCCCGCGTCCGGCAGGAGGCGCTGGACCATGTGCTGTTCGTCGGCCCGCCGGGCCTCGGCAAGACCACGCTCGCCCAGATCATGGCCCGGGAGATGGGCGTGGGCTTCCGCTCCACGTCCGGCCCGGTGATCGCCAAGGCGGGCGACCTTGCCGCCATCCTCACCAATCTGGAGGAGCGGGACGTTCTGTTCATCGACGAAATCCATCGTCTGTCCCCGGCGGTGGAGGAAATCCTCTATCCCGCCATGGAGGATTACGAACTGGATCTGGTCATCGGCGAGGGGCCGGCGGCGCGCTCGGTGAAGATCTCCCTGCCCAAATTCACCCTGGTGGGCGCCACCACGCGCTCGGGCCTGCTCACCACGCCGCTGCGCGACCGGTTCGGCATTCCCGTGCGCCTCGCCTTCTATACGGTGGCGGAACTGGAGCTGATCGTGACCCGCGGCGCGCGGGTGCTGGGCATCGGCATCGCGCCCGACGGCGCCACGGAGATCGCGAAACGGGCGCGCGGGACGCCCCGCATCGCCGGGCGCCTGCTGCGCCGGGTGCGCGACTTCGCCTTGGTGGCGGATGCCGAGCGCATCGACCGGGCCATCGCCGACCGGGCCCTGTCCGCCCTGGAGGTGGACCATGCGGGCCTCGATGCCATGGACCGCCGCTATCTCTCCATGATCGCCATGCATTACGGCGGCGGGCCGGTGGGCATCGACACCATGGCGGCGGCGCTTTCTGAGCCGCGCGACGCCCTGGAGGAGATCATCGAGCCCTTCCTGGTGCAGCAGGGCTTCATACAGCGGACGCCGCGCGGGCGCATGCTCACCGCCGGGGCGTTCCGCCACCTGGGGCTCGCGGAGCCGCAGCGCCCTCCAAACGCCTTGCCTCTCTTCGACGAGGGGGAGTAGGGCTTTTCCCCTTCAGCAAGTGGGACCGGCATGAACCACGATATTTCCGGCGAGCGGGCCCTCGCGCCCGGCGAGCGCGAGCAGCATCCGCATCTGGCGGGACGCCTCATTTCCGGCGGCCACAGCCTCGCCTTGCGCGTCTATTACGAGGACACGGACTTCTCCGGCATCGTCTATCACGCCAACTACCTGAAATTCATGGAGCGGGGCCGCTCGGACTATATGCGCCTCTTGGGCGTGGTGCAGGGCGAGCTGTTCGCCCAGGCCGCCGAGGAGGCGCCGGGCTTTCACTTCGTCGTGCGCGGCATGCAGCTGGATTTCCTGAAACCCGCCCGCATCGACGACGTGCTGGAGGTGGTGACGCTCTCCAAGGAGGTCCAGGGCGCCTCCATCATCCTGGCCCAGAGCGTGCGCCGGGCAGGGGAGGTTCTGGTCTCCGCCACCGTCCGCGTGGCCTTTGTTTCCCAAGGGCGCGCGCGCCGCATCCCCGATGCCCTGCGCCAGGCGACTTTGGCCGACGCTCACGCGGCGAACGGCACTGTTGCACCGCAGCGATAACGGTGCATTAACCCTGTTGGTGTTGTTGTTGGGACACGGCGGACGGTGCACCGCCGCGGCCTGCCGCCAAAGTTTGGACAGACTCAGCCGGTTCAAGACCGGTGCGTTTGGGCCTCGGCAGGTTGCGGGCCTGCGTGCGCCGTGGAACCGGCGTCACTCTGCGCGGCCATTTCGGACGCGGCTAACTGGGACCGACTCATGATTTCCCACAGGACGGGCCTGATGACGCTGGCGAAAACGTTTCTGGTGGCCCTGGCGCTGCTCGTGTCCGTGTCCCTCGGCGCGCCTGCCTTCGCCCAGTCCGGCCCTGCGGCGCCGACCGCCCCGGTGACGGCGGCTCCCGCTTCCCCGCCGCCTGCCGCCGTCGCGCCGTCCGGCCAGGTGGGGTTTGCCGCCGACAATGTCCCGGCCGCAGATGTCACGCTCATGGGCCTGTTCCTCCAGGCCTCCTTCATCGTGAAGCTGATCATGGTGGGCCTGCTGGTGGCCTCCATCTGGGTCTGGGCCATCGTCATCGACAAGACGCTGCTGCTGGGCCGCACCCGCAAGGAGATGGACCGATTCGAGCAGGTGTTCTGGTCCGGCCAGAGCCTGGAGGATCTGTACCGCTCCCTGTCCGGCCGCCCCAATCAGGCCATGGGCGCCATTTTCGTGGCCGCCATGCGGGAGTGGAAGCGCACCTATGAGAGCGGCACCCGCTCCCTCGCCGGCCTCAACCAGCGCATCGACAAGGTGATGGACGTGACCATCTCGCGGGAGGTGGAGCGGCTGGAATCGAAGCTTCTGGTGCTGGCCACCGTGGGCTCCGCTGGCCCCTTCATCGGCCTGCTGGGCACGGTGATCGGCATCATGACCTCGTTCCAGTCCATCGCGGCCTCGAAGAATACCAGCCTCGCCGTGGTGGCGCCCGGCATCGCGGAAGCGCTGCTCGCGACCGCGATCGGCCTTATCGCGGCCATCCCCGCGACGATTTTCTATAACAAGTTCAGCACCCAGGTGAGCCGGCAGGCCCAGCGCCTGGAAGGCTTCGCCGACGAATTCTCCGCGATCCTGTCGCGCCAGATCGACGAGAGGAGCTGAGCGCGATGGGCATGTCCGGCGGAAACGGCGGCGGCTGGCGCTCGCGGCGCTCCCGGCGGCGGGGCGGCGGGGCCGTCATCTCAGAAATCAACGTGACGCCCATGGTGGATGTCATGCTGGTGCTGCTCATCATCTTCATGGTGTCGGCGCCGCTGCTGACCGTGGGCGTGCCCATCGATCTGCCGCAGACGTCCGCCAAGTCCATGGACCAGAACAAGGATCCGATCACCGTCTCGGTGAACGACAAGGGCCAGATCTATATCGGCGACGCGGAAGTGGCCTATGCGGATCTGGTCACGAAATTGCAGACGGTCACCAAGGGCAACATGGACGAGCGCATCTTCGTGCGCGGCGACAAGAAGGTTGACTACGGAACGGTCATGCGGGTGATGGGACGGCTCTCGGGCTCCGGCTTCAAGCGCGTCGCCCTTGTCACTGAAGCCGAGCAGGGGGGCTGAGAAGGAAAGGGATGCGCGTCGGTCTTGTCGCATCGTCTGTGCTGCACGGGAGCATCCTGGTGCTCGCCTTGGTGTCCTTCGCGGTGCCGAGGCAATTCGACATGCCTCCGGAAGCGATCCCCGTGGAGGTGGTCTCGGCCACCGATGTCTCCAAGGTCACCAAGGGCAATGAGAAGGGCAAGAAGGAAGAGCCCCCCAAGGTGGTGGCCGAGAAGGTGGATGCCGACAAGCCCACGCCCGATCCGAACCTGAAGGTGACCGAGAAGCAGGAGGTGGCGCCCACCGCCCCCAGCCCGCCGCCGCCGCCCACGCCCCAGCCCAAGGCCGAGGAGCAGAAGCCCGCGCCAGCGCCCGCAAAGGCCGAGCCGCCGCCGCCCAAGGCCGACGAGGCGCTGAAGTCCGAGCCCAAGAAGGACGAGCCCAAGCCCCAGCAGCAGGCACAGCCGACGCCGCTTCCGCCCAAGAAGCCGGCGCCCCCGGTGCAGACCGCCACGCCGCAGCCGCCCACGGACCAGAAGTTCGACGCGGACAAGATCGCCGCCCTGCTGGACAAGCGCGCGCCCCAGCGCCAGGCCGCGACCGCGCCGCAGGTTTCGCAGATCTCCTCCCAGGGCGCGCCCAAGGGACAGTCGCAGACGCTGAGCCTCTCCGAGCAGGACGCCTTCCGCGAGAAGGTGAAGCAATGCTGGAAGATGCCGCACATCAATGACGACAAGATCTTCGCCTACATTCTGCTGAAGCTGAACCGGGACGGCACGCTCGCCCAGCCGCCCGTCATCACCGACGGCATGATGAACCCCGACCAGCGCGCGCTGTTCGACGCCTTTGCCGCCAGCGCCATCCGGGCGCTGATCCAGTGCCAGCCCTACACGATGTTCAAGCCGGAGAAGTACGACCTCTGGAAGGAACTCGAACCCCGCTTCTTCCCCAACATGTTCGGGGGAGCCTGACGAACATATCGCGCGCGAGGTGCCTCGCCGCAGCGTTTGGCACGGGCCGTCACAGGCCCTGGCCGCAGAGACAAGAAGAGGACACCGTGACCAACGCCTCCGATCTCGCCAAGCCCTATATCAGCCGCCGGGGCCTCATCCTGGCCGGCGCGGCCGGCCTTGCGTCCACCGGCCTCGTGGCGGGTCCGGCACGCGCCGCGCTGCGCATCGACATCCAGTCCGGCGCGCCCCAGCCCATCCCCATCGCCATCACCGACTTCGTGGGCGCGGTGGAACAGGGGCGTGCCATTGCGGGCGTCATCAGCAACGACCTCAAGCGCTCGGGCCTGTTTGCGCCCATCGACGCCAAGTCGTTCCCGGAAAGCATCCAGAACCCGGACCTCGCCCCCCGCTTCCCGGACTGGCGCACGGTGAATGCGCAGGGCCTCGTGACGGGTCGCGTGCTGCCCCAGGGCGACGGGCGGCTGAAGGTGGAATTCCGCCTGTGGGACGTGTTCGCGGGCCAGCAGCTGCTCGGCCAGCAATATTTCACGCAGCCCGCCAACTGGCGGCGCGTGGCCCACATCATCGCCGACGCCATCTATGAGCGCCTGACCGGCGAGAAGGGCTATTTCGACACCCGCATCGTGTTCGTGGACGAGACCGGCGCCGCCAACCGCCGTGTGAAGCGCCTCGCCATCATGGACCAGGACGGCGAGAATGTGAGCTATCTCACGCGCGGTGACGAACTGGTGCTGACCCCGCGCTTCTCGCCCACCAGCCAGGAAATCACCTATATGTCCTATGGGCGGGGCGAGCCCCGCGTCCTGCTGCTGAACATCGAGACCGGCCAGCGGGAGGTGGTGGGCAATTTCCCGGGCATGAGCTTCGCGCCGCGCTTCTCGCCAGACGGGCAGAAGGTGATCTTGAGCCTCCAGCAGGGCGGCAATTCCAACATCTTCGTGATGGACCTGCGCTCCAAGGCCACCACGCGCCTCACCGACACGTCCGCCATCGACACTTCGCCCTGCTATTCGCCGGACGGGCGCCAGATCTGCTTCGAGAGCGATCGCGGCGGCTCCTCGCAGATCTATGTGATGAATGCGGACGGCTCCGGCGCCAAGCGCATCTCGTTCGGCAATGCCCGCTACAACACGCCGGTCTGGTCGCCGCGCGGCGATCTCATCGCCTTCACGCGCCAGTCGGAAGGCAAGTTCGCCATCGGCGTGATGAAGCCAGACGGCTCGGGCGAGCGCGTGCTGACCGAGGGCTATCACAATGAAGGCCCGACCTTCGCGCCGAACGGCCGCGTGATCATGTTCTTCCGCGATCCTCCTGGCGCGGGCGGACCGAGCCTCTTCACCGTGGACATCACCGGCTACAACGAATTGCGGGAGCCGACGCCCGGCTATGCGTCCGATCCGGCCTGGTCGCCGCTGCGCTCCTGAGACCGGCTGTGGCAGGAAGGTCACGGTGTGGGCGGGCTTCGGCTCGCCCTTCCCGTGCCATGATCCTGCCACGGGGCATGTCCAGTAAGGGCAGGTCCAGTTACGGGCAAGTCGGCGCTCGCGCCGTATACAATTTGGAAACCATAAGCAGGACTTCCGCTTGAAGGCGGTCCGATCAGGCGCGTGCCGTGCGCTGCGGAACCTTCATTTAACCAAGTCCCTGCTACATGGAGACCGCCGGTTCGCGTTGAGAAGGGATTTACCGGATGCGTGATTTTGGTTTTGTCCGCGGCTTCCGGTTCGCGGCCCTGTTCGGCGTCATGCTCGCCTTGGCGGCTTGCGCCAACACGCCGGATCCCAATGCCCAGAGCGGTGCCGCCGGCCCGCCCGGTTCGCCCCAGGAATTCGTGGTGGCGGTGGGCGACCGCGTGTTCTTCGAGACCGACCAGACCGACGTGTCGCCCCAGGCCCAGGCCACCCTCGACCGTCAGGCCCAGTGGCTGCAGCAATATAACCGCTACACCTTCACCATCGAAGGTCATGCGGATGAGCGCGGCACGCGCGAATACAATATCGCGCTGGGTGCCAAGCGGGCCCAGAACGTGCGGGACTATCTGGTCTCGCGTGGCATCGATCCGGCCCGCATGCGCACCATCTCCTACGGCAAGGAGCGCCCGGTGGCGGTGTGCAACGACATCTCCTGCTGGTCGCAGAACCGCCGCGCGGTCACCGTCCTGAATACCGGCGGCGCCTGATCTCGTCCGCTGAGAGACACGAAGAGCCGGTGCCCCCGCGGCGCCGGCTTTTTCGCGTGAATCTCCCCGCGGGCAAGGGCCGGAGGGGTCACACTTTGGACGTGATCCCCGCTCTAATTTCTGGTCGCGCCGTGCCCGCGCGCCGTGCCCTACGTCCCGACCGAATGGGGATCATGCCGAGCTTTCGTCTCCGTCCGCGCCTGCGCGCCTGCATCCTCGCCGTCCTCCTCGGCGCCGTCTGCGTTCCGGCTGCCCAGGCCCAGTCCAGCGGCAACATCTTCACCGACATCTTCAAGCCGCCGGGCTCCGTGCCCCAGCAGCAGCAGGTGGACCCCACCGCCACCGCCCAGGCCGAGATGGTGCTGCGCATGGAGCGGCTGGAGAACACCGTGCGCCAGCTCACGGGGCAGGTGGAGCAGCTTCAGTACCGGCTGCAGCAGATGGAGGCGGCCAGCGGTCGCCCGGTGGGCGGCACGCCCGCACCCGCTCTGCCGCCCCCCACCGCCAATCGCGCGCCCGTTTCCGTGCCCCAGAGCGCGCCCTTGGCGCCGCCGCCCGGCACCGCGCCCACCGGCGCGGGCAAGCGGTCCGATGCATTCGACCCCGCCATGATCCCCGAAGCGCCCGGCGCGCCCCAGCCTCTGGGCTCGCCCGGCTCCTCGTCCGCGGGTCTCGGCGCCCCGGCCGACATCTCGCCCGCTGGCGTCGCCCGGCCCGGCACGCAGGTGGCGGCGCTGCCGCCCTCCAACGGACCGAAGGACATGTTCGACCTCGGTACCGGTCAAATCCAGCGGACGGATTATGTGGCGGCGGACCAGACCTTCCGGCAGTTCCTCCAGACCTATCCCTCCGACCGGCTGGTACCGGAGGCCACCTATTTCCTCGGCGAGAGCCTGTTCCTGCGGCAGAACTACAAGGATGCCGCCGAATATTATCTCCAGGTGTCCACCAAATTCCCCAACGCGCCCCGCGCGCCGGAAGCGCTGCTGCGCCTCGGCCAGTCCCTGGCGGGGCTGAGCGAGCGGGAGGCGGCTTGCGCCACCTTCGCCGAGGTGGACCGCAAATATCCGCGCGCCAGCTCCAGCGTCCGCCAGGCGGTGGAGCGCGAGCAGAAGCGTGCCGGCTGCTGACCCGCATCCGGATTTCGCGGCGGCGGAGCTGCAGGGCCTTTTCGCGCCCTTCGAGACCCACGACCATGTGCTGATCGCCCTTTCGGGCGGTCCCGATTCCACCGCTCTGCTGCTGCTGGCCCAGGACTGGCTGATGGCGCGAGGGGAGGGGCCGCTCTTAAGCGCCGCCACGGTGGATCACGGCCTGCGCCCTGCCGCGCGGGTGGAGGCGGAGGCGGCCGGAGCGGTATGCGCGCGCCTCGGCGTGCCCCATGCCATCCTGGACTGGGTGGGGGACAAGCCGAAGAGCGGTATCCAGGAAGCCGCCCGGATAGCACGCTATGACCTGCTGCTGGCCCATGCCCGCGCCGTGGGTGCGGGCGCGCTTGCGGTGGCCCATACGCTGGACGATCAGGCCGAGACCATCCTGTTCCGCCTCGCCTGCGGCTCGGGACCGGCGGGGCTGGCGGGCATGCGCCCAAGCTCCGTGCGGGCGGGCGTGACGCTGCTGCGCCCGCTGCTGGAGGTGCCCAAGGCGCGGCTGGTGGGGCATCTGGATGCGCGCGGCATCGCCTATGCCCGGGACCCTTCCAATCTCGACCCGCGCCACGCCCGCCCGCGCCTTCGGGCGGCGGCGCCGCTGCTGGCCGCCGAGGGGCTCACGCCCGCCCGCCTCGCGCTTCTGGGACGTCGTCTCGCCCGCGCCGAGGCGGCATTGAGCGCGGCGGCGGTGGAGGCGGCGGCCCGCTGCCTGCTGGAACGGACCGTGTTCCGCCTGCGGCTCGACGCCCACAGCCTGTTCGCCGAGCCGGACGAAATCTCCCTCCGGGTGCTGGTGGACGCGCTGTCCGCTTTCGCCCTGGAAAAGGAGGTGGAACTTGCCAAAGCCGAGCGCCTGCATGGGCTTATGGCCGCTGCCGTCCGGGTGGGGGAGGGCCGGTCGGGCACGCTGGCGGGGGCGCTCGCGCGGATGGACAAGGGGGTGCTGAGCATTACCAGCGCACCGCCCCGGGGGAAAAAGGCGGCCCTGATCGCGGCAAATTCAACCCGATAGAGCCCCGCATCCTTGGCAAGGGAGGGAGGGCCACCTAGATTAGGCACCGGACGCAACGGGAGCGATCGCGTGCGAGGCGCGGCCAATTGGCCGGTGAGACCGCGCGTGGGCGTGTCCGATGTGGTCCCCGTGAGGGATCAATGAACGCCAATTTACGTAACTTCGCCCTTTGGGTGATCATCGTTCTGCTGCTGCTCGCGCTGTTCTCGCTCTTCCAGAGCCCCGGGCAGCGCACGAGCGCGAACGAAATCTCCTTCTCCCAGCTCCTGTCCGACGTGGACCAGGGCCGCGTGCGCGACGTGGTGATCGAGGGACCGAATATTTCGGGCGCCTTCACCGACGGCCGCCAGTTCCAGACCTATGCGCCCAACGACCCCTCGCTGGTGCAGCGGCTCTATGGAAAGGGCGTGTCCATCACCGCCCGCGCGCCTTCGGACAACGTGCCGTGGTTCGTGAGCCTGCTGGTCTCCTGGCTGCCCTTCATCGCGCTGATCGGCGTGTGGATCTTCCTGTCCCGCCAGATGCAGGGCGCGGGCGGCAAGGCCATGGGCTTCGGCAAGAGCCGCGCCAAGCTGCTCACCGAAGCGCACGGCCGTGTGACCTTCGAGGACGTGGCCGGCATCGACGAGGCCAAGAGCGATCTCACCGAGATCGTGGACTTCCTGCGCGACCCGCAGAAGTTCCAGCGGCTCGGCGGGCGCATCCCGCGCGGCGTGCTGCTGGTGGGCCCGCCCGGCACGGGTAAGACGCTGCTGGCCCGCGCCATCGCCGGCGAAGCCAACGTGCCCTTCTTCACCATTTCGGGCTCGGACTTCGTGGAAATGTTCGTGGGCGTCGGCGCCAGCCGCGTGCGCGACATGTTCGAGCAGGCGAAGAAGAATGCCCCGTGCATCATCTTCATCGACGAAATCGACGCGGTCGGTCGCCATCGCGGCGCCGGTCTCGGCGGCGGCAATGACGAGCGCGAGCAGACCCTCAACCAGCTCCTCGTGGAGATGGATGGCTTCGAGGCCAATGAGGGCATCATCCTCATCGCCGCCACCAACCGTCCGGACGTTCTGGACCCCGCGCTGCTGCGCCCCGGCCGCTTCGACCGGCAGGTGATCGTCCCCAATCCGGACGTGGTGGGCCGCGAGCAGATCCTGAAGGTGCATGCCCGCAAGATCCCCGTGGCGCCGGACGTGAACCTGAAGGTGATCGCCCGCGGCACCCCCGGCTTCTCGGGCGCGGATCTGGCGAACCTGTGCAACGAAGCCGCCCTCATGGCCGCCCGGCGCAACAAGCGCATGGTGACCATGAGCGACTTCGAGGACGCCAAGGACAAGGTGATGATGGGCGCGGAACGCCGTTCGCTCGTCATGACCGAGGACGAGAAGGCGCTGACCGCCTATCACGAAGGCGGGCACGCCATCGTCGCCCTCAATGTCCCGGCCACCGACCCGGTGCACAAGGCCACCATCATCCCGCGCGGCCGCGCGCTGGGCATGGTCATGCAGCTCCCCGAGCGGGACAAGCTGTCCATGTCCTACGAGCAGATGACCTCGCGCCTCGCCATCATGATGGGCGGCCGTGTCGCCGAGGAACTGGTGTTCGGCCACGAGAAGGTGACTTCCGGCGCCGCCTCCGACATCGAGCAGGCCACCCGCCTCGCGAAGATGATGGTGACGCGCTGGGGCTTCTCCTCCGAGCTCGGCCAGGTGGCGTATGGCGATAACCAGGACGAAGTGTTCCTGGGCATGTCCATGCAGCGCCACCAGAACATCTCCGAGGCCACCGCCCAGCTCATCGACAAGGAGGTTCGCCGCCTTGTGGACGAGGGCTATGCGGAAGCGACCCGTATCCTCACCGAGCGGCGCGAGGAGCTGGAAGCCCTGGCGCGCGGTTTGCTGGAATACGAGACCCTCTCCGGCGACGAGATCGTGGACCTGCTGGACGGCAAGCCCCCGGTGCGCGACACGGTCATCGAGCCCGCCAATCCGCGCGGCTCGGCTGTGCCGACCGCCGGCAAGAACCGGCCCCGTCCGGGCGGCACCGGCACCATCGAGCCCCAGCCGCAGGCGTGAAGCCAGCGGCGCGCGGCGCCGCTGCCGATCGTGTCCAACCCTTTCAAGGACCCGCCCCGCCATTCGGCCGGGCGGGTCTTTTCATTTGCGGGGGCATTCCGGCACGGACGGGCGTATTCTGGGGACTTCAAGACCCGGATGACGCAGGCGTGCGTGGCGTCATGTGCCGTCCTCGGCCACGCCTTCAAGAGTGCGCCCGTTCCCCTGCGCGGCGTGGCCAATTAAAGAGGTTCCATGTTGTTGCAACGCAGCATTCGTCATAGTCGATCCCATGTCCGGCCTGGGCATTCATCTTCAGAAATTCGTGTATTCCGCTCGCGCCTTCTCCAGTCATCCGGGCGCCCGGTTTCGGGGCGCACGTTATGATTCAGATGACCGACGCAATTGACCGCCACGGACAACAGGGATTGCCCTGAGTAAACGGATATGTCCGGCCGCCTTCATCAAGGATCGCCGCAGGGTGCGGGCAGTAGCGCACGCAAGTGTGCTTGAAGCTTATTCTCTGGTGAGCTAAGGGTGCCCCCAAGGCCCCCGAGTCAGGTTTGCCGGATGAGCGGTGTGAATCAGAAGCAGGACGTGCTGTATCGCCTCGGGATGGTTCATCCGCTGGTTTTGGGAGAGCCCGAGCGCCTCGGAGGCGACACCTCGGCGTGGCTGTCCCATGTGCCTTTCGCCTTCTGGCTTGCCTTGGTGCTGCGCCCACGCCAGTTCGTGGAACTGGGTACCCATACCGGCGTTTCCTACTCTGCCTTCTGCCAGGCCTTCCGCACTCTCGGGCGTCCGGCGCGCGCTTTCGCCGTGGACACCTGGCAGGGGGACGAGCATGCCGGCCACTATAGCGAGACCATCTTCCGCGAGCTGAACCTCTATAATGAGGCGCGCTATGCCGATTTCTCGCAACTGCTTCGCTGCACGTTCGACGAGGCGGTGGAGCGGTTCGAGGACGGCTCGATCGATCTCCTGCATATCGACGGGCTGCACACCTACGAGGCCGTCCGCCACGATTTCGAGAGCTGGCTCCCGAAGCTGAGCGCCGATGCGGTGGTGCTGTTCCACGACACCCAGGTGCATGATCGCGGCTTCGGGGTGTGGCGCCTGTTTGACGAACTGCGCCAGCGCTACGCCACCTTCGAGTTTCACCACGGCCACGGCCTCGGCGTGCTGGCCATTGGCAAGAAGATGCCGGCGGGCCTCGAAGGGCTCTTGATGCCGCCCGGCCAGGTGCTGGATCCCGGTGCCGACACCGCCATCCAGTCCTATTTCGCCACCATCGGCGCCAATCTAGTGCGGCGGGGCCTGCGCGAGGCGGAACTGCAGCGCATGGCCCAGAGCCTGGAAGCCCAGCTCGAAAACATGGCGCGCGACCTTCATGCCCTGAAGGACAATACCAAGCGCATGGGGATCGAAGCCTCCATGGAAATGTCGGCCGGGCGGGAACCGGTTGCATTTCCTGGGGGTTCTCGTCCTCAGGCCGAGATCGTGGCGCGGCTGAGCGGCGAACTCGCGACGCAGCGCCGGCACAATGCGGAAGAGGTCGCCGGCTTGGCGGAGGAGGTTCGCAGGCTGGAAGCGCAGGTCGAAGCCGAGCATGAGCGTCGGGTCCGCACAGCCGAATTGGCGTCGGCCCATATTTCCTGCGCGCGTCGGGGTTTCAAGGGCGCGGTGGGCGCGCTGGTACGCCGCTATGGCTCCAGCCCCCTGATCGACCAGTGCGGGATCCTCACGCGATCCAGCCTCTTCAATCGGCGCTACTACATCTACAATTACAAGAACGACATGCTCGACAATGTCGAGCCCGTCGTCGATTACATGCTGCTCGGCGCCTATGAGGGGCGGAATCCCAACCCGCTCTTCGACAGCGAATATTATCTGCGCAGCAATCCCGATGTGAGCGCGAGCGGCATCAATCCGCTGCTGCACTACATCACCATCGGAGAGCCGCAGGGGCGGCGGCCGAGTCCGGTCTTCGATCCCATGGAGTATCGGGCCGCCCATCCCGAGCTGGGCGCGGACGAGCTGGCGCTCGCTGATTATATCGAGAAGGCCCATCCCAGCCTGCCCATCAAGGGCGGGAGCCTGTTCACCCGTTCATGGCGCCGCTGGATCGCGTCCACGGTTCACCAGGAGGCGAACCGCCCTCTCATCACCAAGGGCGGCCCGCGGGCGATGTCCTCCAAGTATCTGTGCAAGGTGAGCTTCGTGCCGGACGCCGATGCGCCCGCCGACGCTCCGGCGGACCAGTGCGGTACCTATGGCTGGTCGGTGGAGGGTGCCTATACCTATATTCCGCCCGCGCCGCCCACTGACCTGCAGGCGCGCCTCGACGGCCTTGTCCGCAAGCCGCTCTTTTCCATCGTCGTCCCGCTCTACAACACGCCCCCGGACCTGCTCTCGCGCCTCGTCGCCTCGGTGCGTGCCCAGTGGTACGACAGGTGGGAGCTGGTGCTGGTGGACGATGCGAGCCCCAGGGACGAGGTGCGCACCGCCCTGTCCGCGCTGGATGATCCGCGCATCGTCAAGCTGCTGCAGTCCCAGAACAGCGGGATCGCCGGGGCCACCAATGCCGGCATTGATGCGGCGCGCGGCGATTACATCGTGTTCCTGGACCATGATGACGAACTCACCGAGGACTGCCTCTACGAGCTGGCCTTGTGCGTTGACAGGGAAGACGCGGACTTCATCTATAGCGACGAGGACAAGATCACGCCCGAGGGGCATTTCGTGGAGCCGTTCTTCAAGCCGGACTGGTCTCCCGATACGCTCATGAGCCTGATGTATACGTGCCACGTCAGCTGCATCCGCAAGAGCCTGTTGCTGCGGACCGGCCTGCTGCGGCCCGAATATGACGGCTCACAGGATTGGGACCTGGTGCTGCGCGTGACCGAGCAGACCACGAAGATCGCCCACATCCCCAAGGTGCTCTACCACTGGCGCATCATTCCGGGGTCCACCTCCGGCACTTATGACGCGAAGCCCGCAGCCCTGGTCGCGGCCAAGGCGCTGCGGCTCGATGCCATGCGCCGTCGCAACGTTTCCGGCACGGTGGAGGATCTGGGACCGGGCGGCGCCTATTCCCGGGTGCGTTATTTCGTGGCCGGCACGCCGCTGGTCTCCATCGTCATTCCCTCGAAGAACAATCCGGCGGTGCTGCGCAAGTGCCTGGATTCCATCTTCGCCAAGACCACCTATGACCATTACGAGGTGGTAGTGGTGGACAATGGATCCACCCAGGAAACGGCGCTTTCCTACCTCGCCACGCTGGCGACCCATCCGCGTGTGCGGCTCGTGCCCCATGACCGGCCGTTCAATTTCTCCGAATTGTGCAATGTGGGCGCGCGCGCGGCTGCGGGCGAGATCCTGCTGTTCCTGAACGACGACACCGAGGTGCTGAACGGCGACTGGCTCGAACGCCTTGCGGGCTTCGCCCAGCGCGGCCATGTGGGGGCGGTGGGGGCCAAGCTCCTTTATCCCAATTCCCTGCGCGTCCAGCATGCGGGCGTGGTCAATATCGCTCCGGGGCCAAGCCACGCCTTCCTCGGTGTCGCCCGCAACGAGCCCGGCTACTTCGCCCGGACGCTGCTGGAATATAATTGGAGCGCGGTGACGGGCGCGTGCCTCATGGTGGAGCGTTCCAAGTTCGAGCGCGTGGGCTGGTTCGATGAGAGCTTCCCGGTTGCCTATAACGACGTGGATCTCTGCTACAGGCTCATCGAGGCGGGATATTTCAACGTCCTGTGCCCCGCGGTGGAGCTGTTGCACTACGAGTCTCTCAGCCGCGGAATCGACCATATCAATCCGGAAAAGCGCGCGCGCCTGCGGCTGGATAAGCAGCGGCTCGATCTCGCGCATCCGGGATTTTATCTCAAGGATCCGTTCTTTAACGAAAACCTTCATCCGAACGATGTAGGTTTCAAGCTTCAGGTATAGGGCCGGATATTTCTGGCCCGTCTGGGCCTCCTGATCGTTTTGCGGGTGGTCGGCGATGTCTGGAAGAGGAAGAGGTTGGGCGGGGTGACCAGTCTGAACGATCCGTTAGTTTCGGCGCGCGATGTGGGGCGGGCATATTCCGGCCCGGCGCTCGCGGCTTACCTGCAATGGGTGCGCTCCGAGGTCGAGTGCTATTCCATCGACTTCGTGCTGTTCATCGACCCTTCCTGCGGCTGGGTGCGGCCGGTTTCCCAGGCCTTTCCCGCCGCCAACGAACTCTGGATCCACGGGTCGGAAGGGCGCTTGCGCCTCGCGGAACTATCCCATTCCATGATCGAGGAGGGGCTCGTCTCGCTGGCCGTGGGGTTTCACGGGCTGAATGCGCGAGAGGTGTTCGCCAAGTTCGGAATGGCGACCCCGGCGGACCATGTCCTGTCGGATCTGGGCCTGACCGACGACCGGCGGTTCGGCTTTGGGCAGGAAGAGCTGACGCACCGCTTCATCCGCGCCTTCAAATGGGAGTTCTTCCGCGTCGCCAACCGCACGCGGTCCGAACTCTTCAGCCTGCTGGCCCGTGCGGGCTTGCGCCCCGGCATGCAGGTGGCCCTGGTGGGCATGGGCTGGACCGTGGATCTGGTGGATAGCTGCGAGCGCGTGATGCGCAGCATGCTGGACGTGAACGTGCAGGGGTTCGGCTTCCTGCTTACAGAGGCGGAGGAGAAGCGCGCGCGGGATTCGCGCTTCTTCTTCAAGAGCTTCCTGGCTCAGGGCAACCTGCCTGCGCCCGTCGCGACGCGGCTTGCCGGGCGACTGGACCTGCTTGCGGACACCCTTCTGCCGCCCACGGCCCATGCCGGGAAGACCGAGGTGCGTGCGGACGTATCCGCCGCGCTGGCCGAAGGTATTGCCGATCATGCAGCCACCCTTGCGGGGCAGGGGCGGCTCGCCGGCTCGGTTCGGCCGCTGCTCAATCTGGTGGGGGCGGAGGATGATGCCCCGGCGCGCCAGCTACTCGGGCTGCCCGCTCAGGCGCACGCCTGACGGCAAGCGCGCGCGGGGGCCATGGCCGGCAGGCGTGAAGGTCCAACGCCGCGCCGCTTTCGCCCCGGTCGAAGACCGGGGCCGCGGGCTCAGTGCAGGCTCACCATCATGAGGTCGTGCTCGCTGGCATTGGCGAAGGCCGCCTCGCGATTGTCGGTGAGCAGGATGGGCGTGCCATCCGCCGCATGCAGGGTGAACAGCGTCAGGCCCGGCGCGATGGCGGGCGCCTGGGGGAACAGCCGCTGCACGTCCTCCGAACGGATGGTGCGCATATAGGCGAGATGCCCGCCGCCGAGGCCCGCAAGGGCTTCGGGAGTCATGGTGGAGGTCTGGGTGTCCACCGGGGTTTCAGCTTCGGTCTTGGCGATCATAATCATATCCTCTCTGTCCGCTAACGCACCGCACCGCACCTTCGGTTCCCTCACGAGAGGGATACGATGTCGATGCGCCGGGCCTGCCGTGTGGGCTCGGGCCTCGCGAGGTCTATGGACAGAAGCCCATTGCGCAGTTCCGCACCGAGCACATTCATGCCCTCGGCGAGAACGAAGGTGCGCTGGAACTGGCGGGCTGCGATGCCTCTGTGGAGGAAGACACGCTCACCCGGCTCTTCGACCTGGCGGCCGGAGATGGTCAGCTCCCGCTCTTCAAGCGTGATTTCAAGCTGCTGCTCGGTGAAACCGGCCACCGCAAGGGTGATGCGCAGCCGCAGAGGCGATCCGTCTGCGAGATCGATCCGCTCCACATTGTAGGGCGGATATCCCTCGGATGCCTTCGTCACGCGGTCGAGTGCCCGCTCGACCTCGTCGAACCCGAGAAGGAAGGGATTCGACAGCGAAGAGATACGCGACATGAGCCAAAGTCCTTCATCAAGCGACTTTGCGGAACCGGAGCGGCGGTTTCGCCGCTCCCTCGGGACCCTGTTCGGCATCCCGTTCCGGCTCGATATGGGGGCTCAGGCGCCCCTCGACAAGAGGCGCGTCCTCAGGCCGCCCGGGCGGGCCCCACGCTGCTCAGCGGCGTGAAGCTGTCGGCGCTCGCCGCCGCCCATTCGGCCGCGTAGGGCGTCTCGTCGGGGGCGTCCAGCAGGATGCCCTTGGCGAGGAAGGGGTAGAGACGGTCCAGGGGCTTGGCTTCCACGGGCGTCAGGCGGTGCCAGATGTGGTGGGGCTCCAGCTCCGTGGGATGGGCGAGGCCCGCCGCCGCCACCAGATCCGCCAGCGCCTCCACCGTGTGGCGCTGGAAGCGGGCCACGCGCTCCGCCTTGTCTTCCACCACCAGGCCGCGCTGGAGATGGGGATCATTGGTGGTGATGCCGGTGGGGCAGTCGCCGGTGTGGCAGCGCATGGACATGACGCAGCCCAGCGAGAACATGAAGGCGCGCGCCGCGTTGCACCAGTCCGCGCCCACCGCCATGTTGGCGGCCATGCCGAAGCCGGACGTGACCTTGCCGGAGGCGGCGAGCCGCACCCGGTCGCGCAGGCCCGCGCCCACCAGAGCGTTGCGCATGAGGACGAGGCCCTCGCGCAGCGGCATGCCCATATGGTTGGTGAGTTCCTGCGGCGCCGCACCGGTGCCGCCCTCGGCTCCGTCCACCACGATGAAGTCGGGCGTGATGCCGGTCTTCAGCATGCCCTTGGCGATGGCGAACACCTCGCTGGGATGGCCGACACACATCTTGAGACCCACCGGCTTGCCGCCGGAGAGTTCCCGCAGCCGCGCCACGAATTCCATCATCTGGGAGGGGGTGGCGAAGGAGGGATGGCGTGCGGGTGAGATGCAGTCCTCGCCCATGGGGATGCCGCGGATCTGGGAGATTTCGGGCGTCACCTTGGCGGCCGGCAGCACGCCGCCATGGCCGGGCTTGGCGCCCTGGCTCAGCTTCACCTCGATCATCTTCACCTGATCGTCCGCCGCCTTTTCGGCGAACAGCTCGGGCGCGAAGGTGCCGTCGCGGTTGCGGCAGCCGAAATAGCCCGAGGCCACCTGCCAGACGATGTCGCCGCCATGGATGCGGTGATAGGGCGAGAGGCCGCCCTCGCCGGTGTCGTGATAGAAGCCGCCCTTCTGCGCGCCGAGATTGAGCGCCTCGATGGCGTTGCGCCCCAGCGAGCCGAAGCTCATGGCGGATACGTTGAGCACCGCCGCCTCATAGGGCTTGGCGCAGTCCTTGCCACCCACCCGCACGCGGAAGGGCTCGCTCGCCACGGGCATGGGCGCGATGGAATGGGTCATCCATTCATATTCGGGCGCCCCGGTGTCCAGCTCGGTGCCGAAGGGCTGGCGGTCTTCCTCGCCCTTGGCGCGGGCATAGACGAGGCTGCGCGCCTTGCGGTTATAGGGCGCGCCGTCCAGGTCGCCCTCCACGATGTACTGGCGCAGATAGGGCCGCACCGCCTCGAACATCCAGCGCACCGAGGCCACGATGGGATAGTTGCGCAGCAGCGAGTGATGCTTCTGCGTGACGTCGAACACGCCCACGAAGGCGAGGGGAAACAGCACGCAGAACACGAACAGCCAGAGGTGCCCGCCGCCGAACGACAGGATGAGGCTGAACACGCACAGGATGACGACGGCGGCGAATACGCCGTACCGCCGGATGAGCTTCTTTGTGCTGGGATCGAGCAGGCCTTGCATGGGTTCCCCTCCGCGCTTCTCGCGCTTCTTCTCCGATGCGCTCCGGCCGCACATTAGAGCCTGATCCCGTCAGGTTGAATCAACCTGGCGGGTGAATCAGTCTCTAACTCATTGATAGAGAGCGATTCACGCCCCATCCCGAAGCGCTCTGGTGCTTCGGGATGGGGCGATCGCACTCTAGAATGCGATTGATCTGCATGGAAGCGCGTCCGCGCGGGCCTGCGGATTGGAAATGGCGCTTCCTCAATGGGTTGGATGCGCAGCGCCGGTTCGGCCGAGGGCGCAGGAAAAACAACCCGGCGGAGCCCTCAGGGCGCCGCCGGGACATGCCTCACACGGGACGGATGGATCGGCTGTCCGCAGGCGCCGGTCAGGCCGCGCGGGGCAGCGGCGCGCGCCCGGTCAAGGCGCGCAGCATGTCGATCTGCGCCGGCAGCTCGCTCCAATAGCGGCCATGCAGTTCCAGGTTCAGGATCGCCCCCGCCTCGGGCGTGAGGCTGGCGGCCAGCGTCTTCCAGGGCAGGCTGCCCCAGCCGATGGGCAGGTGCAGGTCGCCCTCGCCCAGTCCCAGCCGCTCGGCCTCGTCCATGGCCCAGCTCACCGAGGGAAGGCCGAAACTGTCATGGGCGTGGATGTGGCGCGCATAGGGAGCGAGCGCCGCGATCTCCGCCACCGGGTCCAGCTTTCCGTCGGCGCAGCGCAGATAGGCGTGGCTCACATCCAGCGTGGCGCGCACGCTTGGGTGGGCGATGGCGTCGATCTCGCTCGCGAGGCGCGAGGGGCTGGCGGTTTCGCGCATGGGGGCGAAGCGGAAGATGTTTTCCACGCACAGCGTCACGCCCGCCCGTCCGGCCCGGTCGCCGGCCCGCTGGAGCGCCTCGCGCTGGCGGGCATAGCCCACGGCGAAAGTCTCGTCGGGATCGCGCACGCAGCCGGTATGGATGACGAGATGCTCCGCTTCCACCGCCTGGGCCACGCCGATGGCGGCATCCAGCAACGCGGCATGCGCGCCGATTCGCGCGGGCGTCTCCATCAGGTTGATGGCGAGCGGGCCGTGGGCTGTGTAGCCGAACGGGCGGCCACGGGTGGCTCGCACGAGCCGCTCTAGCGGCTCCCGCATCACCTGCCCATTGGCAATGAGGGTCCAGCAGAACAGCGGCAGCTCAACGAAATCGACACCCAGCGCCTCGGCTTCGTCCAGCTTCGCAGGGAGGTCGGCGAAGTTCGGATCGGTGGACCGGATGGAATATCCGATGCCACGGATCGAACGGGCCAAGGTGGTGTTTTCCATGTGGCTGATCTCCCGCCCCCGAGAAATGAGCCGGCACTGTGCCGCCTCTGTCTGAAGGTGATGTGTCAGCGAAAGAAAGGGCCCGGTTCGCTCCCCGGGACGGGTTCCAGACGGGGCGGGCGTCAGGCCAAAGCGGCAGTATGAAGCGCGCGGATGTCCCGCGCCAGCGTCATGGGGTCGAACGGCTTGGCGATGACGCCGATGGCGCCCAGATCCTTGAACAAAGCGATCTCATGGGCCTGGGTCCGCGCGGTCACGAACACCACGGGCACGGGCGGGGTGAGGTTGAGGCCCTGGAGGGCGGCGAAGGTGGTGCGCCCGTCCATCTGGGGCATCATCACGTCCAGCAGGATAAGGTCGAGCCCGCCCTGCCGCGCCCGCTCCACGGCCGCCTGCCCGGAGGCGGCGGTCTCCACGGCGATGGCGGGGTCGAGGCCGAGGGACAGGGCGGCGATCTCCCGGATATCGGCATCATCGTCCACATAGAGTACGTGCAAGGTCATGGCCCCTTCCGCTCCGGTCCGCCGGTGCGCGCCGTGTCGCGCCACTCCGCGAGAGTTGTCAGATGCGCGAGGCCGCCCGCGCCCTTCGCCATGAGGTCCGCCAGCATGCGCGCCTGGACCGCGTCCAGATCGGCGGGCGAACAGCCCACCAGCGGCGGCAGGGTGCCCGGCGGCTGCCGGACCAGCGCCTCAAGGTCCTGCGGGGACAGGGCGGCATCGTCGAACTGGACCACGAGGAAGTCGCATGGCCGCAGCGCCAGAACGGCATGGGCTTCCGCGAGGTTGCCTGCGGGAATCACGTCTGCGCAGCCGCGCGCCGCCTCCGCCATGGCCCGGCGGGCAGGCCCGGACAGGCACAGATGGAGCAGGACCGGCGGGTGATCGAGGCCGGCGGCAAGGCTCGTGATCCGCGCCCGCTCCGGCGGGGAATCGAGCCATCCCGCCACGGGCAGGGCCATCAGCGGGCGGGGAGCGGTTTCACCCTCCGCCTCTGCCTCCGTCTCCGGGGTCAGGGGAAGCGTCACCATCATCAGCGGCGTGGTCCGCGTGCGCTCGGTCCGGCGCAGGGAGCGCACCAGGGAGATGCCGTCCCGGTCGCGCAGCAGGGGCGCGATGAGGATGGCGCGATAGGCCCGCAGAACCGAGCGCCCCTCGCACTCCGCAGCCGTCTCCGCGCGTTCCGTGGCGATGCCTTCGCGGGCGAGGTCGGCGGTGAGCACCTTCGCCGAGGCCGTGTGGCTCTCCACCAGCAGCACGGGGGCGGGCTCCTTCTGCCGGGGCGCGGGGGTGCTCATGAGGCGGGCGGGCAGGTCCACATAGAAACTGGTGCCCACCCCCTCTTCGCTCTCGAAGGAGATGCGTCCGGCATGGCGATCGACGATTTCCTTGACGATGGCGAGCCCGAGGCCGGTGCCGCCGCGCTGGCGCGTGTCGGTGGTGTCGGCCTGGGCGAAGCGGGTGAACATGCTGGCCCGGAAGGATTCGGGGATGCCGGTCCCGTGGTCCTGCACGCAGACCCGCACCACGTCCTCCCGCCGCTCCACGCTCAGCGCGACCACGCCGTCGGCGGGGGAGAATTTGACCGCGTTGGAAATGAGGTTGGTGAGCACCTGGATGAGCCGGTCCTGGTCGCCCACCACGGACGTGTCGGCCTCGTCCGCATGGAGCGTGAGGCGCACCCCGTGCTCGGCCGCGAAGCCCGTATTCTGCTCGATGGCGAGCCGCGCCACCTCTTCCATCACCACCGGCTCGCGCGCGAAGGTCATGGATGCCGACTGCATCTTCTGGATGTCGAGGATGTCGTTGACGAGGCGCACGAGCCGCCGGCTGTTCTCATGGGCAATGAAGACGAGGCGCTTGGCGGGCGGGGGCAGTTCGCCCACCGCCCCTCCGTTCAGCAGCCCGAGCGAGCCGGCGATGGAGGTGAGCGGCGTGCGCAATTCGTGGCTGACCGTGGAGACGAACTCGTTCTTGATGATCTCCGCCCGCTTGCGCTCGGTGATGTCGTGGAAGATCGCCACGAGGCGGTTGCCGTCGCTGGACTGCATGCGCCCCACCACCACGTCCACCGGCAAAGGGGAGCCGTCCTTGCACAGGCCCTCGAATTCGCGCGCCGCGCCGCCGTCCGCCGCCTGGGCCACCAATTGGTCCAGCATGTCCGGGCGGCGCGCCGCGGTCTCGCCGGGGGGCAGGAACAGCCGGGCGACGGGAGCCCCCGCCAGTTCCTCCAAGGACCAGCCGAACATGCGGGTGGTGGCGGGATTGGCGGTCTCGATCTGCCCCTTGTCATTGACCGTGACGATGGCATCCATGGCGCTGGCGAGGGTCGCGCGATGGCGCCCCAGCGTGTCGGCCAGCACCATCTCCGCGCGCCGCCGGCCCATGAGATGGGCGATCATCACCAAGGTGGAGCCCACCACCACGGCGATGGCGGCGGACAGGAGCAGGAGGAGGGTCTGCTTGGTCCTCTGGCTGGCGAGGCGCACCTGGAAGGTCTGCTGTTCGGCGGCGGCCACCTCGGCGGCGGAGATGTCCATCACCACGCGGCGGATCCGGTCCATCACCGCCTTGCCGCGCCGCGCCTCCATGACCGTGGAGGCGGCAAGCCCGCCTGCCTTGTTGCGCGTCTCCGCCATTTCCAGGAGGAGGCGGATCTCCTCCTCCGCGAACCGGCTCAGTTCCGTCAGGGCGACGCTGTGTTCCGGGCGCGCCCAGGCGAGGCGGCTCAGCGCCTCGATGTCCTGGCGCACGTTTTCCTGGGCGCTGGTGAGCGGGTCGAGGAATTCCTCCCGCCCGGTCACTACATAGCCGAGCGTGCCGCTTTCGGCGCTCAGCAGGTCCTCGAAGATGTGCTGGAGATGGTCGCGGATGAGCGAGGAATAGAGCAGCTCTTCCCGCAGCCGGTTGGCGGAGGCGAATTCGCGGAAGCTGGCGAAGCCCACCGCCAGCACGATGGCCACCGCGATGCCCGCGCTCAGGAGGCCGATGGCCATCACGCGCCGGATGCCGCGGCGCCAGCCCCGCCGGTCCCGCCCGGTGCTCGCGGCGCCGTCCCCTTCGGGGTTCCGCGCCATTCCCAGGTCCGTCATGCGTCGGCCCTCTGCGCACTGCACATGGCGCGTGGTTGTCCTGGAGCGTGGTTGTCCTGGAGCGTGGTTGTCCCGGAGCGTGGTTTCCTGGCGCGCGATCCGACCGGATTGCCGGGGCAAGCCGATCGCGTCACGCAGTCTCTCGTGCGGCACCGCGCGGTTTCAAGGGCGGCGGAGAGCGGCCCCTGCACACGGCAGCGTCACGCCCATCTTATCCGCCGGGCAAACGGGGTCGGCAAGCGGGCGACGGCGGGCGCGCGCTACACCGGCAGGCGCAGATGCAGTTCCCAACGATGGTGGACGCGCTGGACCCGGAGGTCCGGCGTAAGCTTGGAGATGAGATAGCCGGTGAGCTGGGCCGCGCGGTTCGGATCGTCGAGCAGTTCCTCCGCCGTGGGCGGGCGGTTCGCCAGCGGCGGCGCGATGCCCTCGTAGCGCAGGATGATATCGAACACGAGGTCGTTATAGCTGGTGGCCACTTCGATGGTGGGCTTCTCCGCGTCCACCAGATCGCGGCCGATGAGGTCGATGGCCTGCCAGGCGGCGAAGGCGCCGCGCTGCACCACGTCCACCCGCGCGCCCCAGCGCCCGCCCTCGGCCTCGATGAAGGTGGCCACCTCGTCATGGCTCGCCTGCCCGGCCGGGAACTGGCGCACGCCGCGCCGCGTCACGCCGATGCGGAACAGCGCCAGCAAGGTCACCGTGACCAGGATGGTGACGGCGAAGGAGGAGAAGGTGACGATGCGCAGTTCCGGCGCCCGCCCTTCCAGCAGATGGCGCAGGGGCTCGTAGGAAATGGCGGTGACGAAGCCCATGCCGATGGCGACCACCTTGCGCGCATCCAGCACGCGGCTCGCCACCAGTTGCAGGCCGTTCACGGTGGTGAAGGTGGCCAGGAACAGGAACAGGGCGCCGGTGACCGAATCCGGCATCATGAACCAGAAGCCCATGAATTTCGGCAGCAGCGAGAACAGGATCAGCAGGCCGCCGGTCCAGAAGGCGAGGGTCCGCGCCGTGCAGCCCGAAGCGGCGGCGAGGGCGACCGCGCCGCCCGAGGCCACCATGGGCAGGGCGTTGAGCGCCGCCGCCAGCATGTGCATGACGCCCTCGGCGCGGATGCCCTTGCCGATGGAGACGAGGTCCGGCGCTTTCCAGTCCTTGTCATTGTTGCGCTGGGCAATGGTCTGCACGCCCATGGAGGTGAGGGCGAAGACGAAGCCGGTGACGGCGAAGGCGGTGATGGCGCCGGTGTCGAACGACCAGCCGAACAGCGGCAGGGAGGGGAAGTTGACCCAGGCAGCCGCCTTGAACTGCGCCACGTCCGCCGGGTCCAACTGGCCCAGGATGGCGCTGACGGTGAGGCCGGCCGCGAGCCCGATCAGGTTCGTGAACAGCCGCATGCGGTGGCGCACATAGACGTGCAGGATGATGAGGGTGGCGAGGGTGAAGGCGGCGGTGCCCAGATGCATCACCGCATTGGTGTGGCCGGTGGGCACGTCGAGGATGAGCACCAGGCCCTGCTGGCCGAGCCCCACGCCGATGAGGAACACGGCGAGCCCCGCCACCTCCACCGTGAAGATGCCGCGCAGGCGGTAGATGATGAAGGAGAACAGGATCTGCGAGAGGCCGAGAACCCCCACCATGGTGAAGTTCTGGGCGAGGCTCAGCCCTTCATCCGAGGCGTAGATCAGGGCCGGAATGGCCGCCGTGGTGCATTGGAGCGGGTAGAACAGGCCCGCGCCGAGCCCGAACCGGCCGAAGCCCTGGATGATGCAGACCACCCCGGCGCAGAACAGGGTGGTGGCGGTCAAGGATAAGAAGATCTGCGTGTCGAGCCCGAGCCGCATGGCGGCCAGGCCGGGGACGCCCAGCAGCGCGGCCAGGAAGGCCACCTGCTGGAGCGAGGCAAGCAGCGCCACCCGCGCGGGCGGCAGGTCGTTCACGCCATAGACAAGACCGTCCGGTTTGCGCATCCCCGTCCCCGTCAGGTGACGGGGAGCAGCGGCGCGCCGGGCGTGTCGGTGACCCAGAGGTCGCCACTGTCGAGGTCGAACCACCAGCCGTGAAGCTGGAGGGTTCCCGCCTCCACGCGCTCGCGCACCCAGGGATAGGTCATGAGATTGTCCAGCGATCCCAGGATGGAGGCCCGCTCGGCGAGGAACGGCACTTCCTTCAGGTGATCCAGCGACATCTCGCGCTTGCCGCCTTCCACGGTCTGGTCCGGGATATGAAGGCGGCTGGCCTTGAGGGCCATCTCGACCCAGGGGCCGACGAACTCGCGCGGCGGGCGCTCGCCCCCGGCGGTGGAGAGCATGGCCTTGATGCCACCGCAATGGGCATGGCCCAGCACGACGATGTGATCGACCTTGAGGTCGCGCACCGCATATTCCAGCGCCGCGCCGGTGCCGTGCAGCCCGTCATCGGGCGCATAGGCGGGCACGAGATTGGCGACGTTGCGCACCACGAACAGCTCGCCCGGCTCGGCGCCGGACAGGATGGCCGGATCGACGCGCGAATCGGAGCACGAGATCATCAGGGTGGCCGGGGCCTGTCCCTTCTGGGCGAGCCGCGTCATCAAGGACGGCGCCTGCTCGTAGAAGCGCGCCTTGAAGCGCTGGACGCCTTCCACCAGATGGCGGATGTCGCGGCAGGTTTCGTGGCCGGTATGGTCGTGATGGGAATGATCGTTTTCGTCAGTCACCGGCAACTCCTGCGATGAGTGTCTGCGGCTGGCGGCCGTCATGCGAGGCAGCGGCGCTTCCTCTGCGTAGCGGAAAAGCCGTGCCGCGAAAAGGGGATACAAGACCCCTCAAATGAAACAGGCGCCCTTTCGGGCGCCTGTCCTGCCAAATGCATCAAGAGTGCGATCGCACTCTATCAACGAGTTAGAGACTGATTCACCCGTCAGGTTGGTTCAACCTGACGGGATCAGGCTCCAGGTCAGCGGCGGAACCGCTCCCCGCCGCCGCCGACCCGCGCGCCGCCGCCGCTGAAACGGTCTCCGGCGCTGAACGAGCGCTGGGCCGAGAAGTCGCGGGCCTGGCGCTCATTGTCGAGTTGCTGGCTGTTGAAGGAGTGGTCCACGGGCTGCCAGCCGCTGCTGGTGGCGCGGTTCCACTGGCCGTTGTCGTGCTGGTAGACGTTGCCGTCATGGTCCGCATAGACGTTGCCGTTGTTCCAGGCCACCGAATTGCCGGTGCGCTGGTTGGTGGCGACGCCCTTGCTGTCCACGCTCAGCTGGCCGTCTTCCCGGCTCACCGAGGTGGTGGATGCATGGGCGGTGCCGGTGGTGGGGTTGGCGCCTGCCGAGGAGCGTGTGGCGTCGAAATTGCCGGTATAGGCATTGCCCGTCACCGAGGCGGAGGAGGCCCCGCGCGCGCCGGTATAGGGATTGTATCGGCTGGTGTCGCGGGCGCCCGCATAATTGCCCGTATAGGGATTGAAGCCCCCCGCGGCGCGGCCGGCCACGTTGGTGCCGCCCGCCGTGGTGCCGAAGCCCGAGCGCGCGCCCCATTCCGTGCCGTTCCAGGTGGTGCCCCAGGCCTGGGTCACGGTGGCGGAGCCGCCCCAGCGACCATAGATGTTGGCCTGGTTCACATTGGTATAGCCCCAGTGCCCGTAGGGCGCGGCGCCCCAATAGGGGCCCCAGAACGGGGTGACCGCGGCGCCCCAGGCCCAGCCGGCGGCGAAGCCGAAGCCGAAGCCGACCGTGGAGCCGAGCGCGAAGCCCGCCCCGTAGCCGTAGGTGGCCGGGCATGAATACCAGTAGTTCACGCCCGCCCAGCCCGTGCAGCTATAGCCGGTTCCGTAGACCACGGTGCCGCCGGGGGCGACCATGACGCCCATATAGCCGGGCGTGTAGCCCACCACGACCGTCTCGGGCTGCACCGAATAGACCCGCACATAGGTCACGTAATGCACCGGGGAGGCAACGGGAATGGTGTAGATGGCGGGAGGCACCTGCGCCGCCACCACCCAGGGGCCGGTGGGCGTGCGCGCGGTGAACCACACGCCGTTCACCGCCACGTAATAGCTCTCCGGCCCCACCATGATCACCGGATTGGGGGTGTTGACGGCGTATTTCAGTGCCGTCCCCTCGATGGGGGCGAATTGCGGCGCGCCGCCGGAATAGGTCACGCTAGTGGTGGCGTTGCGCTGGACGGTGGAGGTCTGCGGGATGGTGGCGGCGATGGCCGCTTCCTTGGCCTGCGGGGTGCCCGACACCGAGACCAGCACGTTGGCCTGCGGGTCCTTGGGCGAGATCTTCGCGAAGTCGGCGGGCAGGGCGTTCGAGGCCACGAAGGTCCAGGGACCATCCGTGCCCGGCGCCTTGAACCAGCGGCCCGAGATCAGCACGTAGAAGGTGTTGGTGGCGGTCTCCATGAAGACCGCGTGGTCGGCATTGCTCATGGAGAGCAATTGCGTGCCCGCCACCGGCAGCATCTGGGCCGGGCCGTTGGTCTGGACCAGCTCGGTGGGCACCATGGACACCAGGATGGCCGGCGGTGGCACCACGGGCTTGCCGTCCTTGTTCAGCAGCGGATCGGCCGGGGTCTGCTTGAGCGCGGCCTTGGTGGCCGCCTGCAACTCGTCCGAGGCGTTGGGGTTCGCCACGAAAGTGCCGGTGAGCTGGCCGGTCTGGTACCAGGTGCCGGCCGCCTGGAGGTGAAACACGCCGTTCGAATCCTGGAGGATGAGGGCGCGGCTGTTGATGACGCGCTGATAGGTGGGGGCACCGTCAACCGAGCGCATGGAAGGCTCGCCGGAGACCGGCACCAGGATGGTGGCGGTGTCGGTGAACACGATGCGCGGGGGCGTGTTGTCCACCGGCTGGGTGCGCAGCTCCGCGATCTTCTGGTTCACCGCATAGCTCGCCTGCAACTGGTCGAGCCGCACCACCAGCCCGGTCTTGGGCAGGCGCTGGTCGATGGCGGCCTTCACGGCCGCGGTGACCACTTCCACCTTGTCCACGGTGATGTTGGAGAGCTGGACGAGGCCCGCGGCCTTGTCGATGGTGGCGGTGGCCACGAAATGGGCGAAGCCGTAGGTGGGCGTCCCGTCCTTGGGGCCGATGGCCAGCGCGGAGCGGCCGGAAATGCTGTTGCCGTCCCAGGTCTCGATCTGCGGCTGGTAGATTTCAAGCCGGCTGTCGCCGAGGTCGAAGGTGCGCGGCCAGGCGATGCCGGCGGCGCCGAGGGGCGCGTTCTGGTTGCCCTGCTGCGCGGGAGGGGCGGGCTGGGCATAGGCCGCGAGGGGCAGAGCCAGCCCGGAGACGGCCAGTGCGACCATTGCGGTGCGTCCCGCCAGCCGACCCTGTGCCAGTAATCGCGCGGTGTCCATGTGTGACCTCCTTCGGCCCTCAGCCTGGGCGGAGCACTACCACCTTCCCGCACCATCGTCAGCGTGACCACGGGGAAGATGGACAAATGTTTAGGACACTTTTTGACCTATCGCAGGCTGCGTTCGGTGGGCTCTTTCCGTTTTGCGCGCAGGCAGGGATGTGTGGGAGCCGGGCGGATCGGAGCGGCGGTCACGATGCCGAGCCCGCTCCCGTCCCAGGCGAAGGGAGCGCCGGAGCGGGTAATATTCGCCCGTCCACGCGCGCATTTTGGGCGTGACGGGCTGGAATGCGCTGGCCCGCCTTGCCTCCCGTGTCGTTCGCGGTTAAGCCGCGCGGAGGATCGGAAGGACACCATGGCGCAGGACGGCCTCAATTATCGCGACGCGGGCGTCGATATCGACGCGGGCAACCGGCTTGTGGATCTCATCAAGCCTTTGGTGAAGGCCACCGCGCGGCCCGGCGCCGATGCGGATATCGGCGGCTTCGGCGGCGTGTTCGACCTGAAGCGGGCGGGCTTCTCGGACCCGCTGCTGGTGGCCACCACGGACGGCGTGGGCACCAAGCTCAAGATCGCCATCGAGACCGGCAAGCACGACACGATCGGCATCGACCTCGTGGCCATGTGCGTGAACGACCTGGTGGTGCAGGGCGCCGAGCCGCTCTTCTTCCTGGATTATTTCGCCACCGGCCATCTCTCGCCCGAAGTGGGCGCGCAGATCGTGCGCGGCATCGCGCTCGCCTGCAAGGAGAGCGGCTGCGCGCTGGTGGGCGGCGAGACCGCCGAGATGCCCGGCATGTATGCCGAGGGCGACTATGATCTCGCGGGCTTCTCTGTGGGCGCGGTGGAGCGCCCCGACCTTCTGCCCAAGCCGGATGTTCAGGCGGGTGACGTGATCCTCGGCCTCGCCTCGGCGGGCGTGCATTCCAACGGTTATTCCCTGGTGCGCCGGGTGGTGGAGCGGGCGGGCCTCGGCTGGCACGACCCCGCCCCGTTCGCGCCGGGTGAGAGCGTGGGCGTTGCCCTGCTGACCCCCACGCGGCTTTATGTGAAGAGCGTCCTGTCCGTCATCCGCTCCACCGGAGCGGTGAAGGCGCTGGCCCACATCACCGGCGGCGGCATCACGGAGAACCTGCCCCGCGTGCTGCCCAAGGGCACCGTGGCGCGCATTGATCTTGGCAATCTGGTGGTTCCCCCGGTCTTCCGCTGGCTCGCCCAGACGGGCGGCGTCGCGCCGGAAGAGATGCTGCGGGCCTTCAATTGCGGGATCGGCATGGCCGTTGTGGTGCCCGCCGAGGCAGAGGAGACGGTGGCCGCCGCCTTCGCCGATGCGGGCGAGACCGTGGTGCGCCTCGGCGTCATCGAGCCGGGCGAGGGCGCGGCCCATGTGGTCTATGAGGGCAGCCTCGGCCTGTGAGCGGCCGAAGCGGTCCGGGCGGCGGGCGGCTTTTGCATCCGCCGACCGGGCATGGTCTAGATGAATGGACAAAGCGGGGCGTTGCGGCCCCGGCACTGTGTGCCGATCAATAGGGGAGAGCCTGATGGCATCAGGCTCTGGTGGCGTGGCTGGGGTTGAAATGCAGAAGAAGCGCACGGCGATCCTGATTTCGGGCCGCGGCTCCAACATGTCCGCCCTCCTGTCGGCGGCGGAGGCCCCCGATTTTCCCGCCGAGATTTCCCTCGTCATCTCTAACCGCCCCGATGCGGCGGGCCTCCAGGTGGCCGAGGCGGCGGGCATCCGCACCCTGGTGCTCAATCACCGGGATTTCGCCGACCGCATCGCCTTCGATGCCTCGCTCGACGCCCATCTGCGCATCGAGAGCATCGACATCGTCTGCCTCGCCGGTTTCATGCGCCTGCTCACACCCTGGCTGGTGGAGCGCTGGCGCAATCGCATGATCAACGTCCATCCCTCGCTCCTCCCGGCTTTTCCGGGCCTGGACACCCATGGAAGGGCGCTGGAGGCGGGCGTGCGCTTCCATGGCTGCACGGTGCATTTCGTGCGCCCCGTGATGGATAGCGGGCCGATCATCCTCCAGGCGGCCGTCCCGGTGCTGCCGCAGGACGATGCGGACGGGCTGGCGGCGCGGGTGCTGCGCCAGGAGCACGCCATCTATCCGGCGGCCCTGCGCCTGCTGGCGGGCGGGCAATTGAGCGTGGAGAATGAGCGGGTCGAGATCACCGGCGCCCGCTTCCCCACCGAAGTGATGATCTCGCCCGAGGCCTGAGCGGCTTTCCGGCCTGTCCGACCGTCACACTCTCCGAGCAGGTATGTCTGCTGCCGCGCCGAGGCGTTGCGCGAGCGGGCCGTTGGCGACTTCCCCCTCTCCGATTTCCCCCTCCCTAGCCCTCCCCCGCAAGCGGGAGAGGGGACCTTGTCACGCCTGAGGGGATACGGACGCTTAGTTTCTCGGACCGGCGGGAAAGCCCTCTCCCGCTTGCGGGGGAGGTTTGGGAGGGGGCAACGGGACGAATTCAACAGGACGAATTGTGAGGAAGAGGCGGGGACAGGTCGCCCTCCAACCGAGCCTCACGCCGCCTTTTCGATCCGCACCCGGTTGTCGTGGAAGGCGGCGCCGCCCGCAGGCGCCACCGGGTCCGCGCCCGTGAGCGTGTTGATGCCGTGCCCCTGTTCATGGGCATGGTTGGGCTTGATCTGCTCGGACACCACAACGCCGCGCCGCAGGCCGTCGAACAGGCGGGCTTCCAGCACCACCCGCCCGCGCGGATTGGACACCAGCACCCGGTCCCCTTCGTTGACGCCGAGCGCCGCCGCATCCTCGGGATGAATGAGGAGGGAGGGCGCGCCCTCGCGGCGCGAGGAGGTGGGGGTCTCGGTGAAGGTGGTGTTGAGGAAATTGCGCGCAGGCGCCGTGACGAGCCGGAACGGATGCTCGGGCGTCGCCTCCTCGATGATGGCCCAATGATCGGGCAAAGGCGGCATCTGGTCCGCCGGGCCGAACGTGCCGGGGGTGGGGATGGGGATGCGGCTCCAGTCGGGCTTCAGGCGGAAGCGCCCGTCCCGGTGGCCGAAGCCCTTCAGATAATGGGCGGTCTCGAAATCCGGCTGCACGTCCAGGAAGCGGGCGGCTTCAAGCTCCGCCAGCGTTCCCCGGTTGGAATCCTGCAAGGTGCGGTCGATCAGCTCGCGGGGTGAGAGGGCGAAGCCCGGATGCTCCGCGCCCAACCGCGCGGCCAAGGCGCGGATGACGTCGTGGTTGGAGCGGCATTCGCCGGGCGGGTCGGTGAGCTTGGGGCCGAACAGGATGTGCTGGTGCCCGCCCGCCGTGTAGAGGTCGTCATGCTCGGTGAACATGGTGGCGGGCAGTACGATGTCCGCATAGCGGGCCGTGTCGGTCATGAAATGCTCGTGCACCGCCACGAACAGATCCTCGCGGGCAAAGCCGCGCCGCACCTTCTCCTGGTCCGGCGCCACCGTGAGGGGATTGGTGTTCTGGATGAGGAGGGCCTTCACCGGCGGCCCGCCCGCCAGCGCGTCCTCTTCCCCGCACAGGATGGGGCCGATGCGGGACTGGTCCAGGGCGCGGGTCGCGGGGTTCCGCAGGTCCAGGCCCTCGATCATGGATTTGCGCAGGCCGTAAATGCCGGAATTGGAATGGAAGGCGCCGCCGCCCTCATGCTGCCAGGCGCCCGACACCACGGGGATGCAGGTGACGGCATGCATGTTCACGGCGCCGTTGCGGCTGCGGGACAGGCCGTAGCCCACCCGGAAATAGGCGCGCGGCGTTTCGCCCACGAGGCGCGCGAAGGCTTCGATGTCCGCCACCGACAGGCCGGTGATGGCCGCCGCCCAGGCGGGATCGCGGGTGGCGAGATGGGCTTCCAGCTCTTCCGCGCCCGAGGCGAAGCGGGCGAGATAGTCCCGGTCTGCCAGCCCGTCGCGGAACAGCACATGCATGACGGCGCAGGCGAGCGCCCCGTCCGTGCCCGGCCGCAGCAGCAGCGGGATGTCCGCCTGCTCCATGGTGGGGGTGCGATAGACGTCCACCACGGCGATCTTTGCGCCGCGCTCTTTGCGCGCCTTCACGGCGTGGGTCATCACGTTCACCTGGGTGGCCACCGCATTGGTGCCCCAGATGACCACGAGGTCGGAGCGCCCCATCTCGCGCGGGTCCGCCCCCGCGAGGCGCCCGGTGCCGACCATGTAGCCGGTCCAGGCGGGATTGACGCAGATGCTGGAGAAGAAGCGGGAATAGCCCTTGGCATGGGTGAGGCGGTTGATGCCGTCGCGCATCACATGGCCCATGGTGCCCGCATAGAAATAGGGCCAGATGGACTGCGCTCCGTGGGTCCGCTCGATGGCGAGCAGCGCATCCGCGATGCGGTCCAGCGCGTCGTCCCAGGAGATGGGGGCGAATTGGCCGGAGCCCTTTGGGCCGGTGCGGGCCAGCGGCACGGTGAGTCGGTCGGGATGATGCGCCCGCTCCGCATAGCGCGCCACCTTCGCGCAGATGACGCCTGCCGTGTAGCTGTTGTCGGCCGCTCCGCGCACCCGGCCGATGCGGCCGTCTTCCTTGATCTCCACCTCCAGTGCGCAGGTGGAGGGGCAGTCATGGGGGCAGACGGAGGCGCGGATCGCCACATGCTTCGTCATGGAATCGAGAACTCCCGGAGCCTGGTCCGCGCCTGAAGAGGCACCCGGAGCGGTTCAGGCTCGAACAACGGATCGTGCCTGATCATAGAAGGGTTCTTAAAATGCGTCATGGCCGGGCGATGCCCGGCCATGAACATTTGCTGACAGTCTCGAACGGCGCGTCAGGCGGCCTGTGCGCGGTTCCTCTGGCGCAGGAACCAGCCCAGGCCCACGACGAACACGGCACCGATGGTGCTGGCCAGATAGTGGGGCAGATGGGCGGGCTTCATGCCTATGGGCGAATCCGGGTCCGGCTTCACCAGTTCGGGATCGTAGCCCTGCATGTACTGGAGCGAGATCACGTCGCTCACCACCATCTCGCCGGCGATCCAGCCCAGCAGCGCGGCACCGGCCCAGACCAGGATCGGGAAGCGCGTGAGCAGGGCCATGACCAGCTGCGAGCCCGCGATGATCAGCGGAATGGTGAGCAGCAGGCCGAAGATGAACAGTTCGGGGTGGCCGCGGGAAGCGGCGGCGATGGCCACCACATTGTCCAGGCTCATGACCGCGTCGGCGATGGCGATGGTGCGCACTGCCTTCCAGAGGCTGTCCGAGGCTTCCACATGATGGGCCTCGCCGTCACCGTCGGTGACGAGCTTCACGGCGATCCAGAGCAGCAGCAGGCCACCCGCCACCTTCAGCAGGGGCACGCCCAGCAGGTAGGAGACCGCGAGGGCGAACATGATGCGCAGGCCGACCGCCGCGCCCGCGCCCAGCAGGATGCCCCAGCGGCGCTGCTTCTCCGGAAGGGAGCGGCAGGCGAGGGCGATGACGACGGCATTGTCGCCGGACAGCAGCAGATCGATCCAGATGATCTGCAGGAGCGACAGCCAGAAGGTGGGTGAGGAGAAATCCATCGCGGTCCTCTTGGTATTCGTGGCCGGGCTGCGGCTCGAACATCTGAACGAAGGTCAGGGAGCGTGGTTGTATTGTTCCGCAGGGTAAAGCGGAACGCGAAGAAAAAGGGCCGCGAACGTCCCTTTTTCTGTTCCGGGCTCAGGCTTCGCCGTGCGCCTTTGCCTTTCGCAGGCGCCCGACGCCATAGGCGATGCCGACGACCAGAAGGGCGCCGAGCGCGGCCACCGGATATTCCCAGTGATGGGCCACGTCCGCGCCGCCGATGCGGTCCATCACGGCCACGTCCGTGAGCAGCATCTCGCCGGCCACCCAGCCGAGCAGCGCGGCGCCGGCCCAGACGAGCAGCGGGAAGCGATCGAGGACCGCCATCACCAACGAGGAGCCCGCGACGATGAGCGGGATGGAGATGGCGAGGCCGAGGCCCAGAAGCAGCCAGCTACCGTTGGCCACCGCCGCCACGGCCACCACATTGTCGAGGCTCATGACGATGTCGGCCACGGCCACCGTGCCCACGGCCTTCCAGAGGCTGTCGCTGGCTTCCACCGCCTCGTCATTGCCGTCATTGGGCAGAGCGAGGTCCACGGCGATGTACATGAGCGCCAGGGAGCCGATCAGCTTCAGCCACGGCAAGGCGAGCAAGGTCGCCACGATGCCCGTGAACAGGATGCGCAGCGCCACCGCGACGCCCGCGCCGGTGATGATGCCCCATTTGCGGGTCTTCTCCGGCAGCGACCGGCAGGCCATGGCGATGACCACGGCATTGTCGCCCGAGAGCAGGATGTTGATCCAAATGATCTGTATCAGCGCCAGCCATAGCGCCGGAGAGTCGAGCGACATCGTTCCCCTTCCTCGCCTTCGCGTTTCCTCAGGCATACAGGCGTCTGGTGCGCCGTATTATGGATGCCGGAAGGAAAGCTACTGGACGCTTTTATTCGTCACAACCAAAACCGGACAATGCAACGCGCAAAAAACATATTGCGGCGCGGCCGGCCGAAGCCGCCCGCGCACGTTGTCGAGGGAGCCTGGATCAACCAGGCCCGGATCCGCCGGCCTGAGCAGGCCGGGCCGGGATCAGCCGACGATCTCGTTGCCCGAGAAGAACTGGGCGATCTCGATGGCCGCATTCTCCGTGCTGTCCGAGCCATGGGCCGAATTGGCCTCGATGGACTCGGCGAAGAGCTTGCGCAGGGTGCCTTCCGCCGCGTTGGCGGGATTGGTGGCGCCCATCACTTCGCGATACTTCGCGACCGCGCCTTCACCTTCCAGAACCTGGACCACGACGGGGCCAGAGGTCATGAAGGCGACGAGGTCCGCGAAGAAGGGACGCTCGCGGTGCACGCCGTAGAAGGTTTCGGCCTGGGCGCGGGTCATCTCGATCCGCTTCTGGGCGACGATGCGCAGCCCGGCCTGTTCGATGACGGCATTGACGGCACCGGTCAGATTGCGGCGCGTCGCGTCGGGTTTGATGATCGAGAAGGTGCGCTCGATCGCCATGATCACCGTCCTATTATGTTTAGAAAGTCGCAGAACCGCGCCGCAGCGCGGATCGCGGCTCTTAGCAGCGATGCCCCGCCACGGCAAGCGAGGGGGCACCGATATCACGCCGCGCCACATGGGTGTCGGTGCATCACCTTCCCGGAGCGGCTTCAAGCCAGGCCCGCGGCCTCGCTGCCGGCGTCCGCGAACACCCGCGCGAGGCGGGTCATGAAGGGCTCGTCGGTCTGGTCCACCCGCAGCGGCGTCACAGAGATGCGGCCCTCGTCCAAGGCGCGCAGGTCCGTGCCGGGGGAGGTGGTGTGCACGCGCCGCTCGAAGGCGATCCAGAAATAGGGATTGTTGCGCCCGTCGCGCCGCTCGTCGATGCGCATGAGCTTCTGGTCGCGCTTGCCCTGGGCGGTCACGGCGATGCCGCTCACCTCGTTCGGCAGGCGGTCGGGGAAGTTCACGTTCATGACGATGCCGGCGGGAATGCCTTCCGCCAGCAGCGTGCGGATGACGCCCGGCCCATGGGCCTCGGCGGTCTCATAGCTGGGATTGTCGCGGGTCGCCGGGCCAAAGGCCTGGGACAAGGCGATGGAGGGAATGCCCAGGATGGTGCCCTCGATGGCGCCCGCCACCGTGCCCGAATAGCTCACGTCCTCGGCGATGTTCTGGCCGCGATTGACGCCGGAGAGGATGAGGTCCGGCGGCTGGTCCGCCAGCAAATGACGCACCGCCATGATGACGCAGTCCGTGGGCGTGCCCTTCACCGCGAACCGGCGTTCCGCCACCGGGCGCAGGCGCAGCGGGTCGCTGAGCGAGAGGGAATGGGCGACGCCGGACTGGTCGAACTCCGGGGCCACCACCCACACATCGTCCGAGAGCGCCTGCGCGATGCGCATGCAGGCATCGAGGCCGGGCGCGTGGATGCCGTCGTCGTTCGTCACCAGGATGCGCATGTTTTTCTGTCCTTCACATCTTCGCCGTCGCGACCTGCCCCCGCTCCCCTCGCGGGAGAGGGATGGGGTGAGGGGGCGTTCGCGTGGGCTTGGGATGCTGCGCTGGACGGCGCCGAACCCCTCACCCGCCTCGCTTTGCTCGGCACCCTCTCCCGCAAGGGGAGAGGGATGTTCCGCCTCAGTTCGCCTTCTCGATCAGGCTCAGGCCGCCCATATAGGGCTTGAGCGCGTCGGGCACCGCCACGGCGCCGTTCTCCTGCTGGTAGGTCTCCAGCACCGCCACCAGAGCGCGGCCCACCGCCACGCCCGAGCCGTTGAGCGTGTGCAGGAAGCGCGGGCCCTTGCCGTCCTTGGGGCGGAAGCGGGCATTCATGCGCCGCGCCTGGAAGTCGCCGCACACGGAGCAGGAGGAGATTTCCCGGAAGGCATTCTGTCCCGGCAGCCAGACCTCGATGTCGTAGGTCTTCTGCGAGGCGAAGCCCATGTCGCCGGTGCAAAGCGTCACCACGCGATAGTGCAGGTCCAGCTTCTTCAGCACCGCCTCGGCGCAGGCGAGCATGCGCTCATGCTCTTCCAGCGACTGTTCCGGCGTGGTGATGGAGACCAGTTCCACCTTGGTGAACTGGTGCTGGCGGATCATGCCGCGCGTGTCGCGCCCGGCCGACCCGGCTTCCGCCCGGAAGCAGGGCGTGCAGGCGGTGAGGCGCAGCGGCAGCTCGTCTTCCGAGAGGATGGCCTCGCGCACCAGATTGGTGAGCGGCACCTCGGCGGTGGGGATGAGCCAGAGGCCGTCATTGGACAGGACGGCGGCGTCCGCGCCCTCCGTCTCGGGCACCCAGCGGGTGGCGAAGAACTGGTCGTCGCGGAACTTGGGAAGCTGCGCCGTGCCGAACATGACTTCGTCGCGCACCAGCAAAGGCGGGCTCACTTCCGTATAGCCATGCTCGCCGGTGTGGGTGTCGATGAAGAACTGGCCGAGCGCCCGTTCCAGCCGCGCCATGGGGCCCTTGTTCACCACGAAGCGGGCGCCGGAGAGCTTGGCGGCGGTCTCGAAATCCATGAGGCCCAGCGCCTCGCCGATCTCGAAATGCTGCTTGGGCGCGAAGGCATAGGCGCGCTTTTCGCCCACCACCTTCAGCTCCACATTGTCGTGCTCGTCCTTGCCCTCGGGCACCACGTCCAGCGGGGCATTGGGGATGGCGGCGAGGGTGGCCAGAAGCTCGGCGTCCACGGCCTTCACCTGGGTTTCCAGGTCCGGCACGTCGGTCTTCAGCTTCGCCACTTCCGCCATGAGGGCGGCGGCCTTGGCCTCGTCCTTCTGCGCCTTCGCCTGGCCGATCTCCTTGGAGGCGGCGTTGCGGCGGGCCAGCAGGGTTTCCAGCGTGGTCAGGTTGCTGCGGCGCTGCTCATCGAGCGCGAGCAGGCTGTCGCGCAGGGCAATCGCCTCGGCCTCGGGCATCTGGCGGCGCGTCAGCGCGCGGACGAGGCCCTCGGGTTCGTCGCGGACCCATTTGATATCGTGCATCTCGAACCTGCTCCGGCAGGACGATGGCCCCATATGCCGCCATGCCCGGGCGTGTCCCAGGCATCCACGGGCGCGCCTGGACCAACCCCGTGGGCGGCCGGGACAAGCCCGGCCATGACGGGCGCGAGGAGGGAGCCCCGTCCCAGAAAGACGTGGCGCGCGCGCGGCGCAGACGCCTCAGGCTTCGGACGATTCAGCCTCGCGGGCCTTCTCTTCCGCCGCCCGGCGCCTCTCGACGATGCGCACCAGATAGACCGAGACCTCGTAGAGAAGCAGGGTCGGGAGCGCAAGGGCGAGCTGCGAGATCACGTCCGGCGGGGTGAGCACGGCCGCCACCACGAACACCGCGACGATGGCGTAGCGCCGCGCCTTCACCAATTGGTCGGCGGTGAGCACGCCGATGCGGGCGAGCAGCGTGAGGATGACCGGCAGCTGGAAGGTGAGGCCGAAGGCCAGGATCAGCGTGGTGATGAGGGAGAGATATTCCGACACGCGCGGCAGCAGCGCGATTTCCGCCCGCCCGTCGCCGCCCGCCTGCTGCATGTTCAGGAAGTAGGTCATGGCCAGCGGCATGGCGGCGAAATAGACGAAGGCCGCGCCCGCCAGGAAGCAGAAGGGGGTGGCCACCAGATAGGGCAGGAAGGCCTGCTTCTCGTGCTTGTAGAGGCCCGGCGCCACGAACATGTAGACTTGGCTCGCCACCACCGGGAAGGAGATGAAGGCCGCGCCGAACATGCCCAGCTTGATCTGGGTGAAGAGGAATTCCTGGGGCGCCGTGTAGATGAGCTTCACGCCGGAGGAGAAGCCGGACGCGAACTCATAGGGCCACAGCAGAATGTTGTAGATCTGCTTGGCGAACAGGAAGCACAGGAAGAAGGCGAGCAGGAAGGCAATGACCGACTTGATGAGTCGGGACCGCAACTCCACCAGATGCTCGATGAGAGGCGCCTTGGAGGCGTCGATTTCGTCCTCGCTCATACGGGCGAACCACTTTCCGGCGACGTCTTGGTCTCGGCGTTCTGCGCGGGCGCCGGCTGCGGGTCAAGCACCAGTTGGGCGGCAGGCTCCGGCAGAGGGACGAGAGGCTCGGGGACGAGAGGCTCGGCGATGACCGGCGTCGTCGGCGCGGCGGGGAGCGGCTCGGCCATAACGGGCGCTGCCGAAACGGGCGCTGCTTGGGCGGCGGGCGCGAAGCCGGACAGCTCGGAGGCGATGGCGGCAGCGGCGGCGGATGCCGCGGCGGCGGAGGCGGGCGGAATGGCCGCGGCCTCGGGGGCAGCCACTGGGGCGGCGGCGGTCGCGGTCGCGCCCTCTACCGTGGAGCGGATCTCCTCGCGGATGGAGCGCAGCGGATCCAGCACATCCATGCCGGCGAAATTCTTCTTCACGGTGTCGGCGGCGCCGCCGGCGATGTCGCCGATTTCCTTGCGGATTTCAGACAGTTCGGCTTCCCTAAGGGCATCCTGAAACTGGCCTTGAAACTCGCCGGCCATGCGGCGCAGCTTCGTGATCGTCTTGCCCACGGTGCGCAAGACGCCGGGCAGCTCTTTGGGACCGATGACGACCAGCGCAACAACGCCGATCAGCATCAGCTCGGACCAGCCGATGTCGAACATGACCGCCTGTTTCCTGCGGCTCAGCCGCCGCTATCCGATGGGTCGTATCGCGCTGCCGGTCGAGGGGCCGGGCACGCATGTGCCGCCCCCTCCCGTCGCGCGCCGTTTGGGTGGTGTCAGACCGGCTTCTTCTCGGCCTCGGGAGCCGGGGAGGCCTGGTGCTGCAGGGGGCGCGGCGCCTCGGGCGCCGTGGAGGCGGCCGGAGTCTCGTCCTCGGCCATGCCCTTCTTGAAGGACTTGATGCCCTTGGCCACATCGCCCATCAGGTCGGAGATCTTGCCGCGACCGAACAGCAGGAGCACCACGGCCAGCACCACGATCCAGTGCCAGATGCTCATCGAACCCATCACTCGCCCTCCGTCGGGATTTCTTTTCGGCGCGCGCAGGTGTTCCCGCTGCGCCATCTTCGTCCGGCGACACTAGGACCCGGACAAGGCGAAAACAAGGACTTCCGCTGCGTCCACACGGAGCGTCACGTCCTGGCCCGCCGCAATCCCCGAGCGCGGCTTGAGCCGCGCGGTCAAGGGCCGGTCGAGCCCCGGCAGCGCCACCCGCGCCAGATCCACTTCCCCAAGGGAACGATATTCGATGACGCGGCCGGAAATGCCTGTGCTGCCAAGGCTTCCGCCCACAGGCTGGAGGGAGATCCCCTGCGGGCGCACGGCGCACACGGCCGGCCCGTCCGCGACGCCGGGGGCGGGGAAGGCGCCGAGCACCGTCTCTGCGCGCCCGGCTTGCACCATGGCGGGAAGCTCGTTCAGTTCACAGAAGAAGCGGGCGACGTAGAGGTCCACGGGCGCGCGATAGAGCTGTTCCGGCGGCCCCGCCTGGGCGATGCGCCCGGCCCGCAGCAGCACGATCCGGTCCGCGAGGCGCATGGCCTCCTCGGGATCGTGGGTGACCATGATGGCGGTGGCCCGCACATCCCGCAGCACATCCAGCGTATCCTCGCGCACCTGGTCGCGCAGGCGCCGGTCGAGGCCGGAGAAAGGCTCGTCCATGAGCAGGATGCCGGGCCGGGGCGCCAGCGCCCGCGCCAGGGCCACGCGCTGCTGCTGGCCGCCGGACAATTCATGGGGATAAGCGCCCGCATGGTCCTCCAGCCCCACCCGCGCGAGGGCGGCGCGCGCTTCCATGTCGGCGGCGGCACGGGGCACGCGGGCAAGGCCGAATTTCACATTGTCGAGGACGGTGAGGTGGGGAAACAGCGCATAGTCCTGAAACACCAGCCCGATGCCGCGCCGCTCCGGCGGCACGAAGGCGGACGGGCCCGCCACCTCCTGGCCGTCAATGGCGATGCGCCCGGAATCGGGCATCTCGATGCCCGCCGCCAGCCGGAGCAGGGAGGTCTTCCCGCAGCCGGAGGGGCCCAGCAGGCAGATCACCTCGCCGGGCTCCACCTGAAGGCTCACGCCCCGCACCGCCTCCACATCCCCATAGCTGAGGCGCACGTCATCGAAGACGAGGCCCTGGGCGGAACCTTGGGCGCGGGCGGGGAGCGCGTCCTGGCGCAAAGCCATGGTCATGCGTCCTCCTCTCCGGATTCCGCCTCGGGCTCGGGCGTCAGGATCAGGTCCAGAAGTTCCGGCTCCAGGGGCTCCTCGTCCTCGCGCAGGCGATCGTCGTCGGAGGGCAGCGGGATGGCGAAGCCGGAGGGCACGCGCGGATCGATGAGCCCGGCGCCCTTCATCTCCTCGATGCCCGGCAAATCGTGGATCGCATCCAGCCCGAAATGCACCAGGAAGGCGGAGGTGGTGCCGTAGGTGACCGGGCGGCCGGGCGCGCGGCGGCGTCCGCGCAGGCGGATCCAGCCGGTTTCCAGCAGCACGTCCAGCGTGCCCTTGGAGGTGGAGACGCCGCGTATGTCCTCAATCTCCGCGCGCGTCGTGGGCTGGTGGTAGGCGACGATGGCCAGCACTTCGGTGGCGGCGCGGGAGAGCTTGCGCACCTCGGGGGCGGCCTCGCCCGCCACGTCCGCCAGATCCGGCGCGGTGCGCAGCATCCAGCCGCCGGCCGCGCGCACCACGTTCACGCCGCGCCGCGCATAGTCGGCGGTGAGCGTGTCCATGAGAGCGGCGATATCCGTGCCCTTGGGCACATGCCGGGCGATGGCGGCGGCATCGATGGGCAAGGGCGAAGCGAAGATCAGCGCCTCCACCACGCGCAGGTCGCGCACCAGAGCGGCTTCGCGCTCGTCCAGCGGGCGGGCGTCGAACAGGTCTATGCGGGGCGCGGCACGGGTCACAGCAGCGTCTCCTGCGTCTCGCGCGGCCGCAGCCAGAGCGGGGCGAAAGGGGCGTCCTGGCGGATGTCCAGCACGCCTTCGCGCACCATTTCCAGCGTCGCAGAGAAGCTGGAGGCGAGCGCGGTGGCGCGCTGGGCGGGCTCGGCCAGATAGTCGATGAGGAATTGGTCGAGCCGCATCCAGTCGCCCGCCGAGGCGCCCACCATCCGCTCCAGCCGCGCGCGCGCCTCCGCCAGTGACCAGACGGCGCGGGTCTTCAGCGTCACATAAGACAGCGCGTTGCGCTGGCGCTGGGTGGCATAGGAGGAGAGCAGGTCATAGAGGCTGGCGTCATGCACCACCCGGCCGGGCGGCCGCGCGTCGCCGGGCACGGGCGCGCGGGGGAAGACGTGAAGGCCGAGGCGCGGGCGCGCCATCATCAGTTCCGCCGCCTTGCGGATGCGCTCCAGGTGCCGCAGGCGCCGGGCGAAGGCGTCCGCCATTTCCTCGGCTGTCGGGCCATCCTCCTTGGGGGCGGGGGGCAGGAGCAGGCGGGATTTGAGGTAAGCGAGCCACGCCGCCATCACCAGATAGTCGGCGGCCAGCTCCAGCCGCACCTTCCGCACCGCCTCGATGAAGGCCAGATACTGGTCCGCCAGCGCCAGGATGGAGAGGCGCGTCAGGTCGATCTTCTGGGTGCGGGCGAGGGCGAGGAGCAGGTCCAGCGGCCCCTCGAAGCCGTCAATATCCACCACGAAGGCGCCATCCCCCGCTTCGGCCGGGATGTCCTCGGCAAAATCGGGGGTTTGGGGCGTCTCGCTCATTCTGGCGCCTCGTTCATGGGATCAGGCCGGCGCGCCCACCAAAGCGGCGAGCGTGCGCTCGGCCTCGCTCCGGTCGAAGGGCTGGGGCGAGAGGCGCGCGTCCAGCGCCCGGTCCGCCCGCGCGGCGGCAAGGCCGGACAGGAGGGGCGCCGCGCCCGCCACCATGCTCATCTCGTCCATCTTGCCATTGCAGTGGAGCAGCATGTCGCATCCGGCGGCCAGCGAAGCCTCCGCGCGGGTCGCCACCGTGCCGGAGAGCGCGCCCATGGAGAGGTCGTCGCTCATGACGAGGCCGGAAAAGCCTATGAAGCCGCGCACGATCTCGTCCATCACGCGGCGAGACGTCGTGCAGGGGGCGTCTGGGTCGATGTCCGCATAGACCACATGGGCGGTCATGGCGAGCGGCAGGTCCGCGAGGGGGCGGAAGGCGGCAAAGTCGGTCGCTTCCAGCACAGCGCGGGGCGCGCGCACTTCCGGCAGGCGCTCATGGCTGTCCACGGGGGCGCGGCCATGGCCGGGAATGTGCTTCACCACCGGCAGCACCCCGCCTTCCAGCAACCCTTCAGCAGCAGCGCGGGCCAGCGCTGAAACCTGCTCCGGCGTCTCCCCATAGGCACGGTTGCCGATGATGCCGTGGCCTTCCGGCAGGCGCAGGTCCGCCACGGGCAGGCAGTCCACGTCGATGCCGAGCGCATGCAGGTCGTCGGCCATGAGGCGGGAATTGAGGCGCACCGCCGAAAGGCCGGCCGCACGGTCGCGGGCATAGAGCGCGCCGAAGGCTTCGCCCGGCGGATAGTCCGGCCAATGAGGCGGTCGCAGGCGCTGCACGCGCCCGCCTTCCTGGTCGATGAGCACGGGCGCCTGCCAGCCGAGCACGTCGCGCGCCGCGTCCACCAGGGCGTGCACCTGCGCCGGGGTCTCCACGTTGCGGGCGAACAGGATCAGGCCCCAGGGCGCGGCTTCCTTCAGGAAGGCGCGCTCCGTCTCCAGGAGCGTCGGACCGGCAAGGCCGGTGATGAAAGCGCGCGAGGTCATATATCCGGCCTATCGGCGCCCCCGCACCGCGTCAAGGCGAGGGCGGGCGCCGGGCGGGATTGTCCCGTAAATCCGCGATTCGGCCAATCTCTGCCGCTGGTGCTTACCGTCCGCATGGCCCAAAACCAGGGATCATCTTGCGGGGGGAAGGTGGCATGGTCGGGCTCAAGCGGAATCTCGGTCTGTTCGAGGCCATCGGCCTGTCCCTGTCGGTGATCGCGCCCACCATGGCCATGGCGCTCAACGTGACGCTGGCGGTGGGTGCGGCGGGTGTGGCGGCGCCGCTGGGGTTCGCGGTGGGCACCGTCATGGTCGTGGTGGTGGGCCTGTCCTTCGTCTTTTTCTCGCGCCGCGTGGCGCGCACCGGCTCGGCCTACGCCTATATCGGCGACACGTTCGGTCCCAAGGCCGGCTTCCTGGCGGGCTGGTGCATGCTGCTGCTCTATACCGCGGCGGGCTCGGGCAGCGCGGCGCTGGTGGGAGACTTCCTGCGGGCGGCGCTGGAGGATCACGGCATCCGGGTGGGCGGCTATTGGCTGGTCATCTCCGTGGCCGCCCTGCTCCTGGCGGTGGTGTTCGCCTATCGGGAAATGTCCGTGGCGGCCCGCCTGATGCTGGTGCTCGAACTCTCGTCCGTGGCGGTCATCATCTATCTGGGCGTGAAGATCCTCATGGCGGTGGGCGCTGAGGGCGGGCTCACCGCCGCGCCGTTCCGGCCAGATCCCGCCACGGGCTGGTGGGGCGTGGGCTATGCGGTGGTGTTCGCGGTGCTCTCCTTCGCCGGCTTCGAGGCGGCCACCACCCTGGCGGAGGAGACGGGCCAGCCGGGCCGCGCCATCCCCCTCGCATTGGTGTGCACGGTGGGCCTTGCGGGCCTGTTCTTCGTGTTCGCCTCCTATATCCAGGTGGTGGGCTTCGGCCTCGACAACATGAAGGCGCTCGCCGCCGACGAGGCGCCGCTCAACACCCTGGCGCTGAAATACGGCACGCTGCGCATGGCGACGGTGCTGGACATCGCCGCCGCCGTCTCCGCCATCTCGGCCGTGCTGGGCACGCTGTCGGCGGGCGCGCGCATGCTCTATGCGCTCAGCCGGGCGGGGCTCTCGGAGCGGGCGGCGCAGGTGCATCCCGTCCACGGCACGCCGGCGGTGGCGGTGTGCGTCATCGGCGTCCTGATGCTGGCGGGGCTGCTCGCCTGGGCGCCCTTCATCGGGCCGGCGAACTATTACGACGATGTGGGCACCATCGGGGTGCTGGCGCTCATCCTCGCCTATCTCGGCGTGACGGCGGCGGCCATGCTGCACGGCGCGCGCGGGGCGGGGCGCATCTGGCTGGTGATCGGCGGGCTCGGCACGCTGGCCATGGCGTGGCCGCTCTACAATTCTGTCTATCCGGTGCCGGCCTTCCCGGACAATCTATGGCCTTATGTGGTGGTGGCCTGGGTCGCCATCGGCACGGGCCTGCTGGCCCTGAAGCCCGGGCTCGGCCGCGACCCGCTGGCGTGAGCGGGCGCCCTCCCACAGGAGGGCGCCGCGCGGATCACAGAAGGACGGGCATCCAGTTCACCGGCACATAGCCGTAGGTGGAGCCGGTCTTCTCCACATAGGCGGCGGCGGGGAAGGGAAAGTGATAGCCCGCCACCATCATGCGGTCGGCCGAGACCATGTCGTAGACCTTGCGGCGGGTCTCCTCCGCCTTGGCCGCGTCCATGTCGAACATGACGTGCCAGCCGGGGTTGCGCAGGAACAGCGCGGGGATGTTGGTGACGTCGGACTGCACGAACAGCGTCTTGTCGCCCGAAGCGAGGCGGAAGGAGGTGTGGCCGGGCGTGTGGCCCGTGGTGGCCACGGGGGTGAGGCCGCTCACCACTTCCTTGTCCCAGCCATAGCGCTCCACCTTGCCCTCGAAGGGCTTGAAGACGCGGCGCACATTCTGGAATGCGCCCTTCATGGCCTCGGGGGCGCGGCTCATATTGCCGTCATCCATCCAGAAGGCCCATTCGGCCTCCGGCACCATCACCTGCGCATTGGGGAAGGCGGGGGTGCCCTGGGCGGTGAGCAGGCCGTTGATATGGTCGCCGTGGAAATGGGAGATAACCACCGCGTCCACATTCTTCGGGTCGGTGCCGGTGGCGGCCAGCGTGCCCTGGGTGAGGCCCACCGTGCCCTGGGGGGCGCCGTTGCCGGTGTCGATCATCACCAGCTTGCCGCCGGTATTCACCAGCAGGGTGTTGAAATTGATGGTGACCTGATTCTCGGGAAGATAGGCCGCCTTGAGCGCGGCATTCACCGCCTCGCGCGGCTGGTTGCGCACGAACGTATCAGCCAAGGGCATGGTGCGGATGCCGTCGCTGATCACCGTCACTTCCGCATCGCCCACCTTGTAGCGATAGGCGCTGGGCACCTGGGTGGTGGCGATGGGGGCGGCGGCGTGAGCGGTCCCGGCGGCGGGCAATACGGAGCCGGCGGCGGCGGCGGTGGTCACCGCGAGAAAGTCGCGTCGCGAAAAGGCAGGCATGTCACCTCCTTGAAAATAGGCGGGCGAACCTCAGAGCCTGATCCCGTCAGGTTGAATCAACCTGACGGGTGAATCAGCCTCTCACTCATCGATAGAGAGCGATTCACGCCTGTCGCGAAGCACCGGAGTGCATCGCGACAGGCGATCGCACTCTAAGGCGACGCTACGTCAATGCCGAGCATGGAAGGCCGGCACCCCCTCACGTTTCTGCGAGGCGCGCGAATGGGGCAAAGGGGGGAGATTTCAATCTGCCCTAACGTCATGCTCTCGCCCGCCCGAAACGCCTCGCCCAAAAGAAAACGGGGGCCGAAGCCCCCGTTGCACGCGGATGGAAGAAGAGGTGTCGCGCTCAGCGGAAGGGCGGGGCGTACTGGATGCCGCCGAGGCTCCAGAGCTGGTTGATGCCGCGCGGGATGGCGAGGCGCGAGCCGGTGCCCACGTTGCGCTCATAGACCTCGCCGTAATTGCCCACGGCCTTCACGATGCGGGCCGCGAAATCCTTGGTGAGGCCGAGCTGCTCGCCATAGGCGCCTTCCTGGCCCAGCAGGCGCTTCACGTCCGGCTTCTGGGACTTCAGCCCCTCGGCGAGGTTGGCGGTGGTCACGCCGAGTTCCTCGGCGTTCAGCATGGCGTAGTGGGTCCACTTGACGATGTTGAACCACTGGTCGTCGCCCTGGCGGACCACCGGGCCGAGCGGCTCCTTGGAGATCACGTCCGGCACCACGATGTGGTCGGACGGCTTCTTCATGACGAGGCGCAGGGCATAGAGCTGCGACACGTCGGTGGTGAGCGTGTTGCAGCGCCCGTCCTCATAGGCCTTCACCAGCTCGTCCGTGTTGGGCACGGTCACGAGTTCCAGCTTCATGGTGTTGGCGGTGAAGAAGTCCTGCGTGTAGCCCATTGCGGTGGTGCCGCTCTGGACGCACACCTTCGAGCCGTCCAGCTCCAGGGCCGAGACGATGTTGCGCTTGGTGGGCACCAGGAAGCCCTGGCCGTCATAATAGGTGATGGCGCTGAACAGCAGGCCGAGCCCGGCCTCGCGCTCCACCGTCCAGGTGGAATTGCGCGAGAGCACGTCGATCTGGCCCTTCTGAAGGGCCGGGAAGCGCTCGTCGGCGGAGAGGGGGAAGAAGGTGACCTTGCTGGGATCGTCGAACACGGCCGCCGCGATTGCGCGGCAATAATCCACGTCGAAGCCGGTCCAGACGCCCTTGGCATCCGGCGCGGAGAAGCCGGGCAGGCCGCGGCTGACGCCGCAATTCAGCGTGCCGCGATCCTTGACGGTCTTCAGCGTCTGCGCGGACGCGCCGTGGGCGGCGAGCGCGACGGCGGCGCCGGCGACCAGGGCCAGGAAGGTCTTCATGGGAAGCCTCGTTCCGATAAGGAAATCAGGAGTTCGGGATCACCGCCCGGAGGACGGCGCGCAGATAAAAGGAAGGCCGCCCCGGGGCGGCCTTCGTCGAAATCAGAGGGTCACGGCCTGTCGGACGATGACCTTGGCGCCAACCGGCACGCGGCTGTAGAGATCGATGATCTCGCTGTTCACGAGCCGGAAGCAGCCGGAGGACACCGCATAGCCGATGGTCTCGGGCTGGTTGGTGCCGTGGATGCGGTAGACCGTGCCGCCCAGATAGAGCGCGCGGGCGCCCATGGGATTGCCGGGGCCGCCGGCCATGAAGCGCGGCAGATAGGGCTGGCGCTGGATCATCTCGGCGGGCGGGGTCCAGTCGGGCCACTCGGCCTTGCGTTCCACCTTCACGAGGCCCTGCCAGGTGAAGCCGTCGCGGCCCACGCCGATACCGTAGCGCAGCGCCCGGTTGTTGCCCTCAACCAGATAGAGAAAGCGGTCATTGGTGGAGATGATGATGGTGCCCGGCGCCTCGGTGGTGCGGAAATACACCGGCTGGCGGCGATAGGCGGGGTCGATGCTCACCTCGTCGTCGGCAGGAGCCTCGCGGCCCGGCTGGTCGCCGATATCCATGGTCGCGCCCATGCCGCGCGGGGGCACCGGCGTGGACTGGGCCATGGCGATGGAGCCGAAGGTGAGCGCGCCGAAAGCGAATGCGCCGACCCGGAGCAGCATGGTCCGCGACAGGATCTTCAAAGTGAAAGCCATTTCAGCCGGCCTCTATTCCGTTGCCCCCAGGGCGGCATGCGCCGCCCGCGCGCCATCCCCAGCAGCGCGCTTTCAGATTCGATTATCCGAGGCGGAAGCGAAGGAAAAGTGAAAAACCTTGTGCGTCGCAGTGCGGCGGCGATTTCCGGTTCACCTTTTCGCGTCGGCGGCGATGAGGTCGGCGGCCTTTTCCGCGATCATCATCACCGCCGCCGCCGTGTTGGCGGAGACGAGCGTGGGCATGACGGAGGCGTCGGCGATGCGCAGGCCGTCCAGGCCCAGGAGGCGCAGGCGGGAATCCACCACGGCGGCGGGCCCCGCGCCCATGGCGCAGGTGCCCACCGGGTGATAGATGGTCTGGCCCGTGCGGCGGGCGAAATCCAGCCATTCGGGGTCGGTGTTCACCTCGGGGCCGGGATTCATCTCGAAGGCGCGATAAGGGTCCATGGCCGGCTGCTCGATGATGCGCCGGGCGATCCGCATGCCGCCCACCAGCGCGTCGCAATCCTCCTGCACCGCGAGGAAATTGGGACGGATGGCGGGGGGCGTGAGCGGGTCCGCGCTCTTGGCGTGGATGGAGCCCACCGACTGCGGCCGCAATTGCGTGACGCCGATGGTCATGCCGGGCAGGCGATCCAGCGCCCGGTCGGCGGCATTGGCGTAGCTGGCGTGCATGAAAAAATACTGCACGTCCGGCGTTTCCAGCTCCGGCCGGGTCTTCACGAAGCCGAAGGCGAGCCCGGTGCCCAGGGTCAGGATACCCCTGCGGGTCAGGTAATATTGCGCCACCGAGCGGGCGAGCCGCCAGCCGCGACTGGTCTCGTTGAGGGTGATGGGCTGGGACACCCGCCAGTTCATGCGCGTGGCGAAATGGTCCTGGTAATTGTTGCCCACGCCGGGAAGCGCATGGACGAGGCCGATGCCCGCCTTGGCCAGCACATCGGGATGGCCGATGCCCGACACTTCCAGCAGATGCGGCGACTGGACCGCGCCCGCCGCCAGGATCACCTCGGCGCGTGCTGAGACGGTCTCCTCCACGCCCGCGCGCCGGAAGCGCACGCCGGTGACGCGACGCCCCTCCAGAACGAGGCCGGTCGCCTGCGCGTGGGTGATCACCTTCAGGTTCGCCCGGCCCAAGGCGGGGCGCAGATAGGCGTCCGTCACGGTCCAGCGACGCCCGTTCTTCTGGTTCACCTGATAGTAGCCGACGCCTTCCTGATCGAGGCCGTTATAGTCCGGGTTCTGCGGCAGGCCCGCCTGCGTGCCGGCGGCGATGAAGGCTTCGGCGAGCACCGCCCGCTCGCCCACCCGCACGATGTTCATGGGGCCGGACGTGCCGCGCACGGCCGGGTCCGCATCGGGGGCCTGGAAGGTCTCCAGCTTCTTGAAATAGGGCAGCACGTCGTCGAACGACCAGCCCTTGGCGCCCATCTGCGCCCAGCCGTCGAAATCGCGCGGCTGGCCGCGCACATAGATCATGCCGTTGATGAGGGTGGAGCCGCCCAGCCCCTTGCCGCGCGGCACCACGATGGTGCGGTTGCCCGTGCCGTCTTCCGGCTCTGTGGAGAAGCGCCAGTTGAAGTCGCTGCCCGAGAGCAGCTTGGAGAAGCCGGCGGGGATGGGGATCCAGAAGCCGTCATCCCGGCCGCCCGCCTCCAGCAGCAGGACGGAGCGGCGCGGATCTTCGGAGAGGCGGGCGGCGAGGATGCAGCCGGCGGTGCCGCCGCCCACGATCACATGGTCGAACGTCTCCATCACTCGGCCGCCACGGTGATGGGGGTGCCTTTGGCGGCCATGGCCAAGGCGAGGCCCGCCATCACCTCTTCCGTCCCGGCGAAGGCGGCGCGCTCCAGCACCTTGGAGATGGTGGGCGAGGCCACCTTGCCGGACACGCGCTGCACCGGCTGGTCCAGCCAGTCCATGTAGCGGCGCTGGATCTCGTCGGCGAGCAGGATGCCGTAGGCGGTGGAGGAGGAGCCCTGCTCGCACACCACCACATTGTTGGTCTTCATGAGGGAGGCGCCGATGGTCTCCCAGTCCAGCGAGGCCCGGTCGAGGCTGCGCAGGTCGATGATCTCCGCGTCCACGCCCAGCCGCTCCACCGCCTCCAGGCAGCGATGGACCATGGCCGAATAGGTGAGGATGGTCAGCTCCCGCCCCGGTCGCGCCACCCGCGCCTTGCCCAGCGGGATGATGTAGTCGAGATCACCGGCCGGAATGGTGCCCTGGGTCTGGTAGAGGTCCACATGCTCGATGACGAGCACGGGATCGTTGCAGGCCAGCGCCGCATTCATGAGGCCCACATAGTCGAAGGGCGTGGAGGCGGCGACGATGCGCCAGCCGGGGGAGGTGGCGAACATGCCCGCCGGGTCCAGCGAATGCTGGGAGCCGTAGCCGGTGCCCATGGCGATCTTGGTGCGCAGCACGAGGGGCACGTCCACGTCCGCGCCGAACATGTGCCGCGCCTTGCCGATCTGGTTGAACACCTGGTCGGCGGCCACCCACATGAAGTCGGGATACATGAATTCCACGATGGGCCGGTAGCGCCCGTCCATGGCGATGCCGCCCGCCAGCCCCGCGAACGCCCCCTCGCTGATGGGCGTGCCGAACACCCGGCCGGGATAGGCGGCGGCAAGGCCGCGTGTCGCCCCGTTGGTGCCGCCCTTCAGCTTGTGGATGTCCTCGCCCATGATGACGAGGCGCTCGTCCGTCTCGAAGCGCCGGTGCAGCACGTCGGCGATGGCGTCCACGAACTTGCGCTCCACCAGCGGCCCGGCGAAGGCGTCCGCCTCGGCGGAATGCGCGCCGGACAGTTCGGAGAGATCGCCCCTGATGCCCTGGTCCACGAAGCCGGTGTCCGGCCACAGGCTCGGCTTGATGCGGCGGCGATTGTCCTGGGGCTCCACCAGCCGCGTGCCCACCTCGGTCATGAGCGCCTTGCAGCGCTCCGTCATGTCGTCGAACTGGCCCTGGGTCAGCAGCTTGCGCGCGATCATGGCGCGGGCGACGCGCATGATGGGATCGCGGGCGCGCCACGCGGCTTCCTCCTCCTTGGTGCGATAGCCGAAGGCGGAGCCGGGCAGCGGGCCGTTCTGGTGGAAATAGCGGTAGACCTCCGCCTCGATGACGGCGGGGCCCTGGCCGGAGCGCATCACGGCCAGCGCCTCCTGCGTGGCGAGGTGCACCGCCAGCGGGTCCATGCCGTCCACCCGCCAGGAGGGGATGCCGAAGGCGGGGCCGCGCCCGGAGAGGCGCGGGTCGCGGGTCGCCTCCTCCACGGTGGTGGCCACCGCATATCCGTTATTCTCGATGAAGAAGAGCAGCGGCAGGTTCCAGGCGGCGGCGAGGTTCATGGTCTCCAGAACCGCGCCGATATTCACCGCGCCGTCGCCGAAATAGGAGAGGGCCACGTCCCCCGTCCCGGCCAGCTTGTGGGCCATGGCCGCGCCCGCCGCCAAAGGCACGCCGCCGCCCACGATGGCATTGGTGCCGATGGCCCCCGCCTCGCCCCAGCGCAGATGCATGGACCCGCCGCGCCCATGGCCGAAGCCGGGCTCCAGGCCGCAGATCTCGGCCAGCGAGCGATAGAGCAGGGGCTCGATGGGGGCGGGGAAAGCGGCCTTCGGATCGAGGCCGGGCGCCACATAGGACAGGGCCTTGGCCAGGAACTGGTGGTGGCCGCGATGAGAGCCGTTCACATGGTCGCCCGGCCGCAGGCCGACGATGGAGCCCGCAGCTCCCCCTTCCTGGCCGATGGAGGAATGGGCCGGGCCGTGCACCAGCCCTTCGCCCGCAAATTCCAGCACCGTTTCCTCGAAGGCGCGGATCAGGCTCATCTGGGTGAGGAGGTCGCCCAGCAGCTTCGGGTCCGCCGCCGCCCAGTCCGCCTTGGTGGTGGAAAGCTGGATCCAGGGTGCCGCGGGTGAGAGTTCGGTCCGGTCCGCCATGTCTTCCTCCGGGCGCGGGGCGCCGTCTTTTTCTTGCGGGCGCAGGGCGCCCTTCACTGTTGCGAGCGCCGGGCGCTCAGACGTAGCCGTAGGCGGTCCAGCCGCCGTCGATGCCGAGCACATGGCCGGTAATGGCGGCGCTGCCGTCCTCCGCCAGGAACACGGCGGCGCGCGCCACCTCCTCCGGCGTGATGAGCCGGCCGATGGGGGTGCGGGCCTTGAGCCGGGCGGGATCGAGCCGCCCGCGCGCGATGAGGTCGGAGAGGAAGGGCGTTTCCACATAGCCGGGGGCCAGCGCATTCACGCGCACGCCGCTGGCGGCCCATTCCACCGCCAGCGCCTTGGCCATCATCACGACGCCAGCCTTGGAGACGCAGTAACCGAGCCGTTCCGGCGCGGCGAGGAGGCCGTAGAGCGAGGCCATCATGAGGATGACGCCGCTGCCCTGCGCCGTCATGCGCCGCCCCGCCTCCTGGGCGGTGAGGAAGACGCCCGTGCAATTCACGTCCATCACCCGCTGCCAGTCGGCATCGGTCACATCCAGCGTCGGCTGGTTCTGGGAGACGCCCGCATTGGCGAGCACGATGTCCAGCGAGCCCTCGGTGGCGATCACATCGTCATAGGCGCGCACGAGGTCGGCGCGGACGGTGACGCTGCCCTCCAGCGCGCGCGCGTCCGGAAGGGTCGCGGCGGCCGCCTCGGCGGCGGCGCGGTCCCGGTCGAACAGGATGATGCGGGCGCCTTCGTTCGCGAAGGCGCGGGCGATGGCGAGGCCGATGCCCGAGGCGCCCCCGGTGATGAGCGCGCTCTTGCCCGACAGGCGTCCCTGCGCGGCCGATGCCATCACCGGATCCCCAGGAAGTCGCACATGAGGGCCACCTGTTCCGCGAGCATGGGGCGGCCGGGATGGGTGCAGCAGCCGCGCGCCTTGGCGGCGGCGAGGATGGCGGTCTCCTCCGGTTGCATGATGATTTCGGCGACGATCTGGTCCGGCGTCAGGCGCTCCGCATCGAAGGGGAGGGCGTCGCCGTCCTTCAGGCCGAGCGAGGTGCCGTTCACCACCAGATGGTGGCCGGAGGGGTCGGGCGTGCCGATCTCCACGGGCAAAGCGGGGAAGGCGTCCGCCAGCCGGGCCTTGAGGTCATCCGCCTTGGCGCGGGTGCGGTTGGCGATGGTGAGGGACGAGACGCCCGCCCCGGCCAGCGCGAAGGCGATGGCGTTGGCCGCCCCGCCCGCTCCGGCGAGATAGGCCCGCATGCCGGACGTGTCGATGCCGTTCACCTGCAGCCCGCGCACGAAGCCCGCGCCGTCCAGCATCTCGCCCACGAGCCGCCCGTCCGCCTCGCGGCGCACGGCGTTCACGGCGCCGATGCGCCGGGCGCTGGGGCTCAGCTCGTCGCACAAGGCGGCGATGGCGGTCTTGTGGGGCACGGTGACGATGACGCCGCCCAGATTTTCCATGCGCCGGAGGCCGTCCACCACGCTCGCGAGGTTTTCGGGCTTCACATGCATGGGCACGAGCACGCCGTCATAGCCGCGCGCCTGGGCGGCGGCGTTCACCGCCTGGGGCGTGCGCACATGATGGATCGGGTCCGCGAGGATGCCGAACAGGCGGGTGGTGCCGGTGATCTCGGCCATGGTTCAGATTCCCAGATAGACGGTCTTCACATGGGGGTCGGCCAGCAGGCCCGGCCCGGTGTTTTCCAGCGCGATGTGGCCGTTCTCGATCACATAGGCGCGGTCGGCGATCTTGAGCGCGTGGAACGCCTTCTGCTCCACCAGGAGCACCGTGGTGCCCATCTTGCAGATGCGGTCCACCACATCGAACATCTGCTGCACGATGAGCGGGGCGAGGCCGAGGGAGGGTTCGTCCAGCATGAGCAGCTTGGGGCGGGCCATGAGGCCGCGGGCGATGGCCACCATCTGCTGCTCGCCGCCGGAGAGGGAGCCCGCGAGCTGGGTCAGGCGCTCGCGCACCCTGGGGAAGATGTCCAGCACCTCTTCCAGGCGCTGGGCGGAGCCCTCGCGCACATTGGCGTGGTAGCAGCCCATCAGCACATTGTCCTTCACGGTCATGACCGGGAAGAGCTGGCGTGCCTCAGGCACCATGATGAGGCCGCGCCCCACGATATCGGCGGGCGCCATGCGGTCGATGCGCTCGCCATTGAAGGTGATGGTGCCCGACTTCGGCTTCACGAGGCCCGATATGGCCCGCAGCAGCGTGGTCTTGCCCGCGCCGTTGGCGCCGATGATGGTCACCACCTCGCCCTGGCCCACCTGGATGGAGATGTCCTGGAGGATGACGGTCTGGCCGTATCCGGCGGTGACGTCAGAGACCTTGAGCATCGACGAAGTCCTCTCCGAGATAAGCCTCGATGACCCGGCGCTGGCGGACCACCTCCTGCGGCGCGCCCTCGGCGATCACCTTGCCGGAATCGATCACGATGATCCGGTCGGACAGGCTCATGATGGCCTGCATGTTGTGCTCGATGGCGATCACCGAGACGCCGGTGTCGCGGATGGCGCGGATGAGCTGCACCATCCTCACGGTGTCCGCCTGGCTCTGGCCCGCCATCACCTCGTCCAGCAGCAGGATGGAGGGCTCGGTGGCCAGCGTGCGGGCCACTTCCAGGCGTTTCAGGCCGCCGATGGGGAGCGTCGCGGCCTCCACGTCCTTCACGTCCTCCAGCCCCACCAGGCGGGCGACGCGCAGCGCCGAGGCGCGGGCATTCTCCACCGAATGGTGGCGCAGGAAGGCGCCGATCATGATGTTCTCCAGCACCGTCAGCTTGCCGAACGGCTGGACGATCTGGAACGTGCGGCCGACGCCGAGGCGCGCGAAGCCGTCCGGTGTCGTGGGCTGGTGGCGGGTGCCCGCCGCGTCGATCACGTCCACGGTGCCGGCGTCCTGCTTCAGGAAGCCGGAGAGCTGGTTGAAGACCGTGGTCTTGCCCGCCCCGTTGGGGCCGATGACGCCCAATATCTCGCCGCGCTTGAGGGTGAGGGACACGTTGTCGGTGGCCGTGAGGCCGCCGAAGCGCTTCACGAGGTCCTTCGCCACCAGGATCGGCTCGCCGCGCGTGCCGCCCACCTCGGCGAGGGCCGGGGCGGCCACGGGCTCGGACTGCGCGCCGCCGGGCAAGGCGTCGATCCAGCGTGTGACGCGGCGGCCGAACGTGCCCACGAGGCCGCCGGGCAAGGTGAGGGTGATGAGCACCAGCACCGAGCCGTAGACGAAGCCGTGCAGGCCGTTGGCGGAGGCACCCAGCCAGCCGCGCGCCAGTTCCGCCAGCGGCACCACCAGCACCGTGCCCAGAAGCGGTCCCATGACCGTGCCGAGCCCGCCGATGAGGGCGAACATGGCGATCTCCACCGAGGTGGCGAGGGAGAACATGGTCGCCGGTTCGAGGAAGGTCAGGTACATGGCGTGGAACGCGCCCACCAGCGCGGTGAGGGCACCGGAGATGGCGATGGCGATGAGCTTCACGCTGGTGTCGTTGATGCCCGCCGCCTGGGCCGCGCTGTCGCGCTCGCGCACGGCGGTCAGGTAATAGCCCAGGCGCGAGGAGCGCACCGCCCACGACACCACCATGGTCAGGCACAGAAGCCCGAAGGCGATGTAGAGGTAATTGACCTTCTCGCGGAAGATCATCCAGGTCCAGCCGAGGTTCAGCGGCACGATGAGGCCCGCCGAGCCGCCGGTCACCCCGTTGAAATGGATGGCCAGCAGCCGCACCACTTCCAGGAAGGCGATGGTGGCCAGCGAGAAGAAAGGCCCGCGCAGCCGGAAGCAGGGATAGCCGATGCCGATGCCCACCAGCGCCGCCAGCGCCGCGCCGAGGATCATGCCGATCCAGGGCGTGAGGCCGAAATGGGCGATGAGCAGCGCCGTGGTGTAGCCGCCGACGCCGTAGAAGACAGTGTGGCCCAGCGAGAGCTGGCCCGCATAGCCGCCGACGATGTTCCAGGCGGTGGCGAGGGCGGCGAACACGCAGATGGTCACGAAGACGTGGACCATGAAGGTGGAGCCGGACGCCAGCGGAATGGCGAGCAGCAGCGCCAGCAGGATCACCGTGCAATAGAGCCGCGGATGGGTGAGGCGGGCGAGGAAGCCGGGGCGGCGCGTGGCCGCGACGGGAGCCGGATTGGCTTTTGCGGTCATGGACTTACTCCGTGCCACGGCCGAGGCCGAACAGGCCCGTTGGCTTGAAGATCAGGATGGCGATGAAGATCGCGAAATAGACCACTTCCTTCAGGTCGGGCGCGATGTAGTAGCCCGAGAGGCTGTCCACGAGGCCGATGATCATGGCGCCGAAGAAGGCGCCGTACATGGAGCGCATGCCGCCCAGCACCACCACCACGAAGGCGGTGAGCACGAAATAGGTGCCAATGGTGGGCGACACCGGGTAGAGCGGCATCACCAGCGCGCTGGCAAGGCCCACGCACGCCGCGCCGATGCCGAAGGAAATGACGTAGATGCGGTCCACCCGCACGCCCATGAGGAGGGCGGCGGTGCGGTTCTGGGCGGTGGCGCGGATGGCGCGGCCGAGCGGGGTGGACTGCATGAACAGATGCAGGCCGCTCACCAGCGCCAGGGCGCAGACGAACATGACGATCTGCCCGATCACCAGCGAATAGCCGCCCACCATGACCGAGCGCTGCACCGTGGAGGGCGGCACCGAATAGAGGTCCGCGCCGAACACCAGGAGCGCGAGGTTCACCAGCGCCGTGGAGAGGCCCACCGTGGCGAAGATCTGGATATGCTCGTCGGCGGAGAGCAGCGGCTGGATGATGAAGCGCTGCACCAGCGCGCCCATGGCGAACAGCAGCAGCACGATGGGCACCACCGAGGCATAGGGGTGCAGGCCGAACTTGGCGGCCAGGAGGTAGGCGGCATACATGCCCACCATCAGGAATTCGCCATGGGCGAAGTTCACCACGCGGACGATGCCGAAGATCATGGTGAGCCCGACGCTGATGATCGCGTACATGCTTCCCAGAAGGATGCCGTTGATCAGGAGCTGGATGAAGACGTCCATCGCGCTGTGATTCCGTGCGGACTGTGAGGTCTGGGCCGCGCCGTCTCGGCGGGCCGGGAGCGGACAAGGCTCAGGCGTCCGGCCGCCGCGCGCGGCGGCCGGGATGTGCGCAAAGCCGTGTCCGGTCTTGGGTGGAGCGTCAGTTCGTGCCGACGCCGGTCTTCATCTTCGCGACCGCCGCGTCCGGCGGGAACACGGTGACGAGTTCTCCGCCCTGCCACTGCATCAGGAAGGGGACCGCGCGGGTGTTCTGGCCCTGCTCGGAGAACTTGGCACCCCAGCCGGTGGGGGTGGCGCCCACGGGGATGTCCACCTTCATGACCTCGGCGCGGATGGTGTCGGCCTTCAGGTCCTTGGCGGCGGCGATGGCGTCGAAGAAGACGCGGGCGCCCATGTAATTGGCGAGGCTGTGGCCCGAGCGCGGCTCGGAATTATACTTCGCCTTGTACTTCTTCAGGAAGTCTTCCATGCCCGGCGCGACCTTGGGATTGGTCTTGTACTGGGTGAAGTCCACGTCCAGCGCGCCTTCCATATTCTCCGGGCCCACCGCCAGCATGGTGTCGCGCAGCGAGTAGCCGCCGCCCGCGCCGATGATGGCCTTGGGCTTGAAGCCCTGGTCCTTCATCTGCCGGAAGAACAGCACGGTGTCGTTCTGGTAGGAGGTCTGGAGGATGACGTCCACGCCCGCGCTCTTGAGGCGCAGGACCACGGGGGTCAGGTCCACGGACTTGGCCGAGTAGGGCAGCACTTCCGCCACGTTCAGCTTCTTCTCGGCCGCCCGGGCCTTCTGGTAGCCCGCCATGGTCTGACCGTAGAGGGAATCTTCATAGATGATGCCGACCTTCAGCTCCTCGGGCTTCTTGCCCAACGCCGGGGCGATGGCATTGGGGATGGCATCCACCATCTGCACCGAGAAGTCCTTCGCCGTGGCGTTGGACCGGAAGACGTACTTGAACCCGCGCTCGGTGATGGGATCGGAGACCGCGCCCAGCTCGAAATAGGGAATGCCGGCCAGCTCGGCCACCTGGGTGGCGGCAAGCGAGAGCGAGGACGAATAGGTGCCGAAAATGACCGAGACATTTTCCACCGAGGTGAGGCGCCGCGCCTCGCCCACCGCCTGATTGGGATCGACCGCGTCGCCCTTCACCAGGGTGATCTGCTTGCCGTTGATGCCGCCCGCCGCGTTGCGCTCCTCGGCGGCGATCTCAAGGCCGCGGAAGCTCTCGTCGCCCAGCAGCGCGAGGCCGCCGGAGAAGGGATAGAGCGCGCCGAATTTCAGGGTCTGCTGTGCGGCGGCGGGGCCCGCCATCTGGGCAGCGCCCAGCATGAACGCGGCGGCAAACGCCGCTTGTGCGACCTTCCTCATTGTTTCCTCCCATTGGTACCGTTGACCGGTGTCCGTGCCACCCTGGCGGGCAGTCTTGGGGCGGATAATGCAGATGACCAAGTTGCCTGACAAGTAGAAAATCGCTAACGTTCCCCCATCGCCAAACCTGTCCGGCGGGCGCTGCGGCGCGGCCGGGAGGGAATAAGACAAAAGGGAAGAAACGCCTCGCCCGCCGGTCCGTGCCCGCCTTCAGCGGAGCCGGAAGCGTGTGCGCGGGCGCGGGTCTTGCCTTGGACAATGAGGAGGACCGACGCCATGCCATCCCTTCCCGAAACCATGCGCCAAATTGTGTTCGCCGGCAGCGGCGGTCCCGATGTGATCGGTTGGGAGACCGCTCCCGTCCCCCGTCCGGGTCCCGGCCAGGTGCTGGTGGAAGTGGTGGCGGCCGGCGTGAACCGGCCCGATTGCCTCCAGCGCGCGGGCGGCTATCCCCCGCCGCCCGGCGCCACGGCGGTGCCGGGCCTGGAGATTGCGGGCCGCGTGGTGGCCTTGGGCGAGGGCGTCACCAGCCCGGCCCTGGGCGACGAAGTCTGCGCGTTGGTGATCAGCGGCGGCTATGCGGATTATTGCGTGGCGGAGGCCCCGCTCTGCCTGCCCATTCCCAAGCCCCTGTCGCTGCTGGAGGCGGCGGGCCTGCCGGAGAATTACTTCACCGTCTATGACAACGTCTTCACCCGCGGGCGGCTCGCCAAGGGGGAGACCATTCTGGTGCATGGCGGGTCGAGCGGCATCGGCTCCACCGCCATCCAGCTTGCCCACCATGCGGGCGCGCGGGTCATCGCCACGGCGGGCTCGGACGAGAAATGCGCCTTCTGCACGGAATTGGGCGCGGACGAGGCCATCAATTACCGCGCCGCCGATTTCGTGGAGGAGGTGAAGCGCCTCACGGACGGGCGGGGCGCGGACGTGATCCTCGACATGGTGGGCGGCCCCTATGTCCAGCGCAATCTCGCCTGCCTCGCCTTCGAGGGGCGCCTTGTGCAGATCGCCTTCCTCCAGCCGAGCCGGGTGGATGTCGACCTTCTCCCCGTCATGCTGCGGCGCCTCACCTTCACCGGCTCCACGCTGCGGCCCCGCTCCGTGGCCCTGAAGGCGGCCATCGCCGACCATCTGCGCCGCGATGTGTGGCCGCTGCTGGAGGCGGGGACCATCCGCCCGGTCATCCACGCCACCTTCCCCCTGGAAGAGGCGCGCGCCGCCCATGAGTTGATGGAATCCTCGGCCCATTCCGGAAAGATCATGCTGGAGACCGGCAAATGAGCAGCCATGCGGGACATGTGGCCTTCGTCACCGGCGCGGGGCGGGGCATCGGGCGCGCCATGGCGGACGCCCATGCGGATGCGGGCGCGGCGGTGGCCTATGTGGACCATGACCTCAATCTGGCGCGGGAGGCGGCGGACGCGGCCTCCGCGCGCGGTGCGCGGGCTGTGGGCCTCATGGCGGATGTGGCCGATTTCGCGGCCCTGGAGCGCGCGGTGGAAGTGGCGCGGGTCGCGCTCGGCCCCATCGACATTCTCGTGAGCAATGCGGGCATCTCCCCCAAGAGCGGGGCGGACGGGCGGCGCGCCGACACCTTCGCCATGGACCCGGACGAGTGGCGGCGGGTCATCGACGTGAACCTCACCGGCACGTTCAACTGCGTGCGGCTGGTTGCCCCCGGTATGGTGGCGCTGAAGCGCGGGCGCATCGTGTCCACCTCCTCGGTGGCGGGGCGCACCTTCTGCGACATTGTCGGCGTGCATTATGCGGCGTCCAAGGCGGGGCTCATCGGCCTCACCAAGCATCTGGCGGGGGAGCTTGGCCCCCACGGCATCACCGTGAACGCCCTCGCGCCGGGGCGCATCGACACGCCGCTCATGCGCGGCACGGCCTCGGAGGCCAACGAGGCCGCGCGTCTCGCCACGCCGCTGCGCCGCCTGGGCACGCCGGAGGATGTGGCGGGCACCTGCCTGTTCCTCACCTCCCGCGAGGCCGCCTTCGTCACCGGCCAGGTGGTGGATGTGGCCGGCGGCTGGCTGATGACGTGAGGCGCGCCATGTTCGACTTTTCCGGCCGCACCCTGTTCCTCACCGGCGCGAATGGCGGCATCTCGCGCGCCATCGCCCGCATCTTCTTCGATCTCGGCGCCAATTGCGTGCTCACCGACATCGATCTCGCCGGGGTGAGCACCTTCGCTCGGGAATTGGACCCTTCCGGCACTCGCACCCTGGCCCTGCGCCAGGATGCGGCCAGCGCCGCCGATGCGGACGCGGCGCTCAGCGCCGCACAGGCGCGGTTCGGGGCGGTCCATGCCCTCGTCACCTCCGCCGGGCTCTATCGCGAGCGGCTGGTGGCTGACATGGACGACGCCCATTGGCGCAGCGGCATCGGGGTCAATCTGGACGGCGTTTTCTACACCTGCCGCGCGGCCATTCCCCATATGGCGCAGGGCAGCGCGGTGGTGAATGTGGCCTCCATGGCCGGGCATCGCGGCAGCTACAGCCATGCGGATTATGCGGCGGCGAAAAGCGGGGTGCTCGGCTTCTCCCGCTCGCTCGCCATCGAGCTTGCCCCCAAGGTGCGGGTGAATGCGGTCTCTCCGGGCCTCATCGACACGCCCATGGTACAGGCCCTCATGCGGACGAAGGGCGAGGTGCTGCTGGACATGACGCCCATGAAACGGCTCGGCACCAGCGAGGAGGTGGGCCGCGTGGTGGCCTTCCTGTGCTCCGATTGGGCGGGGTTCGTGACGGGCGAGACCATCCATGTGAATGGTGGCCTGTATATTGCCAGCTAGAGTCTGACTGATTGATAGAAGCGATTCACGGCCGAACGGGTGTTTAAGGGGTTCGGCGCAGCAAGGATTGAGGAGAATGGCGCGACGCGCGGGAAACGGAACCGGTCTGGCACAGGACGTGATCGGTCGCGGCCCTTCGCTGGCGGAGGTGGTCGCGCAGCGCCTGCGCGAGGAAATCGCGTCCCAGCGCCTGAAGCCGGGCGAGAAGCTGCCCACCGAGGTGCAGCTCTCGGAGACCTTCGGCGTGAGCCGTCCCATCGTGCGCGAGGCCGTCGGCCGCCTGAAGCATGACGGGCTGGTGCATAGCCGCCAGGGCGCGGGCGCCTTCGTGGCGGAGCCGGGCGCCGTCTCCACCTTCCGGCTGGATATCGCGGATTTCTCCAACAAGGACGAGATCCGCAACATCGTGGAACTGCTCATGGCGGTGGAGGCCAATGCCACCGCCCATGCGGCGGTGCGCCGGACGGACGCGGACCTCGCCCATATCCAGGCCCAGCTCGACGCCATGCAGGAGGCCATCGAGCGCGGCGAGCCGGGGGTGGACGAGGATGTGGCCTTTCACCGGGCCATCGTGGAGGCCACGAAGAACCCCTTCTTCCGCGACCTATCGGACTTCCTGGACCGGCGCGTGCGCAGCTTCATCCGCACCGCCCGCTCCAATTCCGCGCGGCTCCACGGCCTGACCGAGGCGGTGCAGCAGGAGCACCAGGCCATTTTCGAGGCTATCAGCCGGGGCCACGCCGCCGACGCCCGCGCGGCGGCCGAAGCCCATCTGAAGAACGCCGCCGCCCGCCTCGCGCTCTATCTGCACCCGTGAGGGGGGTGCTCTTCTGAGGGATCTGCGTCCATCCGGTTCTCGCCTGTCATCTTCAGGCCGGCCGCGACGAGAACCTGCATGCCGTCCGGCAAAGATGTATATGGGGGCCTGTCAGTGCATCTCTTTGCACATGAAGGGGTTTCCTGCTGTGGACATTCCGCGGATTTTCAACGTTACCGAAAGCGCCCACCGAATCCATAACCCCTTCACGCCGGACAAGTTCGCCACGCTCGGGGAGGCGTTGCGCCTGGAGGCCGGAACCTCCGTGCTCGATCTCGGCAGCGGTTCGGGCGAGATGCTGTGCACATGGGCACGCGATCACGGGATCGTCGGCACCGGCATCGATATGAGCCGGCTGTTCAGCGAACAGGCGAAGCACCGCGCGGAAGAGCTCGGTGTCGCCGATCGTGTCACCTTCATTCATGCAAACGCTGCCGGGCATGTGGCCGACGAAAAGGTCGATGTGGCCGCCTGTGTGGGCGCCACATGGATCGGCGGGGGCGTTGCGGGCACCATCGCGCTTCTGGCGAAAAGCCTTCGCCCCGGCGGAATCATCCTCGTCGGAGAGCCCTACTGGCGTGTGTGGCCGACCGAAGAGATCGCGAGGGGATGCGGGGCCGGTGCGGTGGCGGATTTCCTGGCACTGCCCGACCTGATCGCGTCTTTCGGCAAGCTTGATTACGACGTGGTGGAAATGGTGCTGGCGAACCAGGATGGTTGGGACCGCTACGAGGCGGCCAAATGGTTCACCATGCGCCGATGGCTGGACGCCAATCCCGACGACGATTTCGCGGCGGAGGTCCGCGCCAAGCTGACCTCCGAGCCCTGGCGCTACGCCACCTATACGCGGGACTATCTGGGCTGGGGCGTGTTCGCGCTCATGGCCCGCGCTTAGCGCATTTCCGGCGAACTCCGGTTCGCCGGAAATGCTCTAAGGTTTTGTTTCTACGCATTTTCTTCACGCGAACCGGAGGCCACTTCGCTCGAAAATGCTCGGGAGTCCGATCCGCTGAGGTCGGACGGGGCTCCAAGCTGGCGCCGGGCTTCAGCCTTCCGGCGTCATGAAGCTGCGCAGGCGGGCTGCGGCGGCATCCGACAGGGGGCGGGAGCGGCGGGTGGTGGTGTCCACCATCACGATCACCGTCTCGCCATTGGCCACGCGCTTGCCGTTCTGGAAGATCACCTGCTCCATGCGCATGGAGCTGCGCCCCACTTCCAGCACCCGGCTGCCGATCCATACGTCGCCGGGCCAATGGACCTCGGCGCGATAGTCCAGCAGCAGCCGGGCGAGCACGAAGGCCGTGCCCGGCTCCACGATGGGCTCCTCGGGATCATAGAGAAGGGCGGTGCGGCCGGTTTCCAGGAAGGTGGCGAACACCGCATTGTTCACATGGCCCTGCCGGTCCGTGTCCGAATAGCGCAGCTTGTCATGGGTGCGGATGGGGAAGTCTTCCAGGGCAAGGTCGCGCATCTTCACTTGTATCTCCGGTTCACTTGGGTCTCCGGCAGGGAGTGTGCGGGGCGGGCGGGTCAGCCGCGCCCGACGAAGGGCATCTTGGTGGCCATCACCGTCATGAACTGGACGTTGGCCTCCAAAGGCAGGCCCGCCATGTAGACCACGGCGTCGGCCACATGCTTGGCGTCCATCACCGGCTCGGCCTTCAGGGTGAGATCGGCCTGGGGCACGCCGGACTTCATGCGCTGGGTCATCTCGGTCTCGGCATTGCCGATGTCGATCTGGCCGCAGGCGATGTCATAGGCGCGCCCGTCCAGGGAGGTGGACTTGGTGAGGCCGGTGACGGCGTGCTTGGTGGAGGTGTAAGGCGCCGAATAGGGGCGCGGGGCGGTGGCGGAGATGGAGCCGTTATTGATGATGCGCCCGCCGCGCGGCGACTGGTCCTTCATGAGGCGCATGGCCGCCTGGGTGCACAGGAACGGGCCGGTGAGGTTGGTGTCCACCACCTTGCGCCATTCCTCATAGCTCAGCTCATACATGGGCACGGGGCGCGCGCCGGTGCCGGCATTGTTGAACAGCACGTCGAGGCGGCCGAACACGTCCTTCACGCGGTCGAACAGGGCCTGGACCGAGGCGGGGTCGGTGACGTCGGTGGGCACGCAGAGGAAAGTGGCTCCGGGGCGCCGGTCGGCTGTGTCCTGCAGCGCGTCGGGGCGTCGCCCGGCCAGCACAACCGCATAGCCCGCCTCCGACAGGCCGAGCGCCACCGCGCGGCCCACTCCGCTTCCGGCCCCGGTGACGAGGGCGATCTTCTGCTGAGGCGCATCCTGGCTCATGGCGTCTTCTCCGGCGTGTTGTTCTTTCGCGGGCGATGGCCTCGCCCGTGATCACGCTCTAGCTCAGAAGACGGGATTTGAGAACGCCGGGACGGGCGGGCACGTGCGGAATGCCCCGCGCCCGCTGCATGCGGCTATTCGGAGATGCGGGCGGCCAGGGCGTCGAAGTCGATATGGTGGCCCGCCCGGTCGCGCTTGGCGGCGAGGTAGCGCACATTCTCCTGGGTGGGGCGGCCCAGAACCCTGGCTTCCGCCGCCACCGTGAGGCCGGCGGCCTTCAGGGCGGCGATCTTCTCGGGATTGTTGGTGTGCAGTTCCACCTTCTCCACCCCCAGCATGCGCAGCATCTGGGCGGCGAAATCGAAGCGGCGCTGGTCGAGGCCGAAGCCCAGCACCTCGTCCGCGTCATAGGTGTCCATCCCCTCGGACTGGAGCTTGTAGGCGCGCATCTTGTTGGCGATGCCGTTGCCCCGGCCTTCCTGGTCCAGATAGAGCAGGATACCGCCCGCGCCCGCCGCCATGCGGGCGACGGTGTCGCGGAGCTGGTCGCCGCAATCGCATTTCAGCGAGCCGAACAGGTCGCCGGTGAGGCAGGCGGAATGCAGGCGCACGGGCACCGGCCGCGAGAGGTCCGGAGTACCCACCACCACCGCCACCTGGTCGCGCAGGCCCTCGCCGCCGCGGAACACCACGAATTCGGTCTTCGGCGCGCCGTCCAGGGGAACCGGCGCGCGGCCGACGATGCGCAGGGAGCGCGCCTGCCGCCCGCGATGGGCCAGCACGTCGCACAGCGAGACGCGCAGCGCGTCCGAGGGCGGCGTGCCCGTTTCCACCGGCGCCACCACGGCGGCGGGCAGGACCAGCGCGAGACGCAGAAGCTCAAGCGCCCCCGCATCCAGGGGCTCGGCGCCCGAGACGGGCGCATCGATGCGGGCATCCACCTGCAGCGCCAGCGTCTCCACCCGCGCGGGCGCGATTCCGGGCAGCGCGATGGTACCCGGCTGGGTGCGGGGCAGGCCGAGATGGGTGAGGCGCGGGGCGGGCAAGGCGAGGCGGGCGCGCAGCGGGGCGACGGCGGCAAGGCGCGCGGCGCTCTCCGTGTCGATGGCCTCCGCGCCCAGGACGAGGGCGCGCGCCTCCCCGTGCTCCAGCAGCACGGCCCGGCCCGAACGCAATTCCGCCATCGCCCGCTCCACCGCGACGTGACCTGCACGTTCCTCGGGGCTCAGGGGCTGCGGGCTCAGGGCTTGGCTGGAAACTGCAGGACGCTCAGAAGACATGCGAACCTCTTGACCAGTCGCTACATGTGCCGTTCCACGGTCGGTTTCAAGACGCTCTCCACCTTGTGACAGGTCTTCCGGCGGGCAAAGAGCGAAATTAGACTGAAACCTCCAACCTTGCATTGCGTTCCCGCAAGCGTCGAGCCAGACCCGTGCATCATGGACCATGACGCATCTTACGCACCAGCGGCAGGCTTGGATCTCTCCGCTCGCTCGCTCGTGATCGGCCAGCTCGGCCAGTCGCTGGACGGGCGGGTGGCGACGCTGTCGGGCGAGTCGAAATATATCAGCGGCTCCTGCGCCCTGGACCATCTGCATCGCCTGCGCGCGGCGGTGGACGCGGTGCTGGTGGGGGTGGGGACCGTGGTCGCGGATGACCCGCTCCTGACGGTGCGCCGGGTGGAGGGCCGCAGCCCGGCCCGCGTGGTGATCGACCCCTCCGGCCGCGTGGACCCTGACGCCCGGTGCCTCGCCGATGACGGGGCGCGGCGCTTCGTGGTGCGCACCCCGGCGGCGGGAAGCACCCTCCCGCCAGGCGTGGAAGTCCTCGTCGTGTGCCCGGACGCACAGGGGCGGATCGCGCCCCGGGCGATCCTCTCGGCCCTTGCGGCGGCCGGGTTATCGCGCATTCTGGTGGAGGGCGGCCCGGCGACGCTCGCCGCCTTTATCGAAGCCGGCCTGCTGGACCGGCTGCATGTGGTGGTGTCGCCGGTTATCCTGGGGTCGGGCCGAACCGGGCTCGATCTCACTCCCATTGCCGGGCTGGGCGACGCTCTGCGCCCGCCCGCTTGCGTCACTTTGTTCCCGGACGGCGACGTTCTATTCGACTGTGACATGCGCCACGGGGCGCGGGAGGAAAGCCATGCTCGACAGCGCGAGGATTCATTATTCGGTGCCGGCTAGGTGGATCCACTGGATCACCGCGCTCTGCGTCCTGCTGGTCATTCCCTTCGGTTTCGTGATGATGCGCCTGCCCTCCGGGCCGGGGCAGGACCAATTGTTCGACCTTCACCGTTCCATCGGCTTCACCATTCTGTGCCTCGCCGTCCTGCGGGTGGCGGTAAGGGTGGCCTATGGGGCGCCGCCGCCCGCGCCGGGCCTTGCCCCCTGGCAGCGCATCCTGTCGACGGCGGTGCACCACCTGCTCTATGTGCTCATTTTCCTCATGCCGCTTCTGGGCTGGGGCGCCTCCTCGGCGTTCGGGGCGAAGGTGAGCGTGTTCGGCCTCTTCACCTTGCCGGATCTGGTGGCGAAGAATGAGCACCTGTCGGATCTATTGGGGCAGGCCCATGGGCTTCTGGGCTTCGTCATGACCGGGCTGGTGCTGCTTCACATTGGCGGGGCGCTCATGCATGCGCTGAAGGGGGACGGGGTGCTCTCCCGCATGCTCCCGGCTTCGTTTCGACGCTGAGGCCCGGCCTCAGGGCGTATCCCACGCATCCGGCACGGCCAGCAGGTCGCGATGGCCGATCTCGCAGGCCGCGCTGCTGCGTGCGGCGCCCCAGGCGCGGGCGTGGTCGGGCGCCATCCGCCCTCCGGCTGCGGCCGCCGCGGCGGTGCCGTTCGCAAGGGCCCGGATCAGTGCAGCGTCTTGGGCATCCGCCGGATCGAGCCGCCAGGGGCTGTCGGCGCAGCGCACATGGTAGAGGTTGGCCCGGAAAGCGGTTTCGAGCCTGTGCGTGGCCGCATTCCCCAGCGCTGGGCCGAATCCCTTGTCCCGCCCCTGGTCGGCCAGGAAGGCGGCCGCGACAGTGTCGTCGTCCCCATGGGCGGGCGTCCAGGCATCGCGCCCGTCGCAGGTGAGCACAGTGAAGAAGGCGGCCCGCAGCCGCGCGCATTCCGCCGCCAGCGCATCCGCGAAGCGGCCGGAGACCAGATCGAAGAAGGCGGAGGCGGTGACCAGATGCGGCGCGGCCGCGCTGATCGCCGCCAGCGAGCGCGACAGGTCCGTGAGCACGAGGGACACCGTGATCCGCTGCCCGTCCTTCACCAGATCCAGGCCGTCCGCCGTGGGTGCCGCCGTGTCCGCCCAGGCGCTGAGGGTGGCGCGGGCGGCATCCGTGAGGTCCGGCGCATGGTCCAGCAGGTACCAATGCTGGTCCATATGGAGAAGCGGCGCGGTGGCCCGCAGATTGGCGCCCGTTCCGGCGCCCAGGTCCACCACGCGCAGCCCCTCTTTGCCTGTCGGCACCCGCGCCAGCCTCAGCGCCATGTCCCGCGCGAGATCGCCATTGCGGGCGCGGGCGTCGGCATGCTCACGCAAGGCGAGCCAGGAGGGGGAGAACCCGCTTGCGGCCACGTCGCTCATGCCGCTACCCGCCCGGCAGCAGCGTGCAGCACGCTTGCAATGATGGCGGCGGTTGTGTCCCAGCCGGGAAAGGCTTGCCCGGCCGCATAGGCCCGGGCGGCGAGGCTGCGCCGGGCATCGGGGTCCGCCAGGAGCGGCGCCAGCGCGGCGGCGAGGGCCGCCGCATCGCCCGGCGGCACCTTCACGCCCGCCCCGTCCGGCACCGTCTGCGCCGCCGCCCCGCCCGTGGTGCAGACCACAGGCAGGCCGCGCCGCAGCGCTTCCGCCAATACCATGCCGTAGCCTTCATAGAGGGAGGGGTGGACGAACAGATCGCTCTCCAGATAGGCGGCGTCCAAAGCCTCGCGCGCAAGCGCTCCCGCCAGATGCACGCGCTCTTCAAGGCCCGCTTGCGCCAAGGCGGTGCGCACCCGATCCGCTTCCGCTGGGTCAATCTCCAGGCTTCCCACGATGGTGAGGCGCCAGGGCAGGTGTCGCAGGCTGTCCAGCGCCTGAACCAGCACGCCATGGGCCTTGCGAGGAATGACGGTGCCCACGCACAGGAGGCGCGGCGGGTCGCCGTCCGCCGGGCTGCGGGGGGCGGGGGCGAGGCCGGGCTCGGCCACGCTGATGCGCCCGGCGGCGACACCGTAATCCCGGGTGAGGGTGTGGGCCGTGGGATGGCTGGTGGTGACGATATGGCGGCAGAGGGCGAGCGCCTCGGTCTCGCTTGCCTTGAGCCGTGCAGCGTCCGTGGGGCTCAGCCCCGCCTCCAGGGCCAGGGGATGATGCACCAGGGCCACCAGCCGGTCGGCGAAGGGCGCCAATCCCTCGGCGGGCAGCGCGCCCAAAGCGAGGCCGTCCACCAGCAGCACGGTGGACGGGTCGGCAGCCGCCAGACGGCGCAGCGCCTCCCGCACGGCGGCCGGTGTTGCCAGAGGAAAGCCTTCCGGCAGCGCCAGGGGCGCGGCGTCCACATTCTGCGCGGGCAGATGGGCGAGCACCTCCCGGTCATAGGCATAGCCGCCCGTGGGGGTGTCGAGGGCGCCGGGAAAGGCCAGGACGGCGCGAATGGGGAAGGCCCGGCTCATGGCGTGATCTGCCCTTCGAACCAGGCGCGGGCCACATGGGATTCGTGCAGCGTGATGCGCAGGGCGGTCGGCGGGGTCTCGCCCAGCTCGCCCGCTCGCACCGCCGCGGCGATGCGCTCGAAAATGTGGTGGCAGAGCACTTCCGTGGTGGTGTTGCGCCCGGCGAAGTCCGGCAGTTCGTCCAGGTTCCGATAGGCGAGGGGCGCCAGAACGGCTTTCAGCACCTCATGGGCCTTGCCCATGTCCACCACCACGCCCTCGGGCGTGAGGCGCGGCGAGATGAAGGCCGCATCCACCACGAAGGTGGCGCCGTGCAGCGCCTGGGCGGGGCCGAACAGGGCGCCTTTGAAGCTGTGCGCGATCATGATGTGGTCGCGCACCTCGACGGCAAACATGGGCGGCTCCAGGGGGTTGGGAAAGGGGTTCGGGAAGGGAATGGATCAGGCGGGATAGCGCACGAGGGTCGCCACCTCGTCCGGCGCGCCGGTGAAGATGCGGTCCAGCGCGTGGGGCAGGTCGTCGAACGCCACCTCGCCGGTGATGAGGGCATCCAGCGCGTCGTCGGCCAACAAGGCAAGGGCCTTTTCCAGGCGGCGGCGCCGGGTCCAGCGCGGCCGCCGGGACGGGGGCAGGGCGCCCACCTGGGAGGAGATCAGCTTCAGCCGCTTGCAATGGAAGGGCCCGCCGAGGCCCACGGTGACGTCCTCGTCGCCATACCAGCTCACTTCCACGAGGCTCGCCTCCGTGCCGCAGCAGGCGAGGGCGGTGCGCAGGCCCTGCGAGGTGGCGCTGGCATGGAAGACCACGTCCGCCTCCCCCACGGCGGTTGGATCGTCCGTGAACCGCGCGCCGAAGCGTTCCGCCAGGGGGCGGCGGGCAATATTGGGGTCGAGGGCGGTCACCTCCGCGCCGGGCAGGCGGGCGGCCAGATAGGTGATGAGCAGGCCGATGAGCCCGGCCCCCACCACGACGATGCGGTCGCCTGCCCCGGCGCCGGAATCCCACAGCGCGTTGAGGGCGGTTTCCATATTGGCGGCGAGCGTCGCGCGGCGGGCGGGCACGGTGTCGGGCACCGGCACCGCATCGGCGGCGGGAAGGATGAAGGCATCCTGGTGGGGGTGGAGGGCGAAGACGAGGCGGCCCACGCTCTCCTCCGGGCCGATCTCCACCCGGCCCACGGCGCAATAGCCGTATTTGACCGGGAAGGGGAAATCCCCCTCCTGCATGGGGGCACGCATGTGGTCGCGATGCTCAGGGGCGGTGAGGCCCTGGTGGACGAGGCGCTCCGTGCCCCGGCTCACCGCGCTCCACAGGGTGCGCACGAGCATTTCGCCCGCCGCCGGAGCCGGCAGCGCCTGGGGCAGCAGCCGTGCGCTGGAGGGGGCCACATGCCAGAGCGCCCGTGCATCGGGCGCGCCGGGCTTGGTGTCGGCAATGCTGTGGCGTTTCGTCGCGGCAGGAAGGTTCATGGTCCCGGCCTCGTGATTGCCCGCAGGCCCGCCCCATGACTTAACGTCCCCGGCGCGTCTTCACGCGGAGCTGCCATGACCCTGCGCATCGACCCGGCCTCCATCGCGCCGCCTCCCCCCGAGGAGCAGGCGCGCCTTTTGTCGCGGCGGCGCCGGCTCATGCTCGCATTGAACCTTGCGACGGTTTTCATCATTGCGACAGTCGCCGCAAGCATCGCGGCCTCCGGGGGCTGGACAGGGGCAGACATCATCCTGGTCCTCTGCGTCATAGCCATAACGCCGTGGCATGCCATCGGGTTCTGGAATGCGTTGGTGGGTCTCGTCCTGCTCCATGGCACGCGCGACGGCGTCGCCCGCGCCGCGCCCTTCCTGAGCGGAAGCGACAGCGATGCGCCGGTCCTGGTGCGCACCGCCCTTCTTATGACGCTCCGCAACGAAGATCCCGAGCGGGCGCTCTCACGTCTTCGTGCGGTCAAGGCCGAGCTGGACCGGACCGGCTTCGGGGGCATGTTCGACTGCTTCGTGCTCAGCGACACCTCCCGCCCCGATGTTGCGGCGGCGGAGGAGGCGGCCGTGGCCCGCTGGCGCGCGGACATGGGCGGACGCGGCCTGTTCTATCGGCGCAGAAGCGAGAATACCGGGTTCAAGGCCGGAAATGTCCGCGATTTCTGCGAGCGCTGGGGCGCGGGCTATGAGCTGATGCTGCCGCTGGACGCGGACAGCCTTATGGGCGCCCCGGCCATCCTGCGCATGGTGCGGATCATGCAGGCACATCCGCGCATCGGCATCCTGCAGAGCCTCGTGGTGGGCCTGCCGAGCCGGAGCGCCTTCGCGCGGCTGTTCCAGTTCGGCATGCGGGCGGGCATGCGCTGCTACACGCTCGGCGCCACCTGGTGGGCGGGCGATTGCGGGCCCTTCTGGGGGCACAACGCGCTGGTGCGCATCGCCCCCTTCCGCGCCCATTGCACCCTGCCGGACCTGCCCGGCCCGCCGCCTTTGGGCGGGCCCATCCTCTCGCACGATCAGGTGGAGGCGGTGCTCATGCGCCGGGCGGGATACGAGGTGCGCGTGGTCCCCGTGGAGAGCGAGAGCTATGAGGAAAACCCGCCCGCTCTGCCGGACTTCCTCGCCCGCGATGCCCGCTGGTGCGTGGGCAACATGCAATATCTGAAGCTGCTGCGCCTGCCGGGCGCCCATCCCATGGGGCGCTTCCAGCTGGCCTGGGCGGTGCTCATGTTCGCCACCATTCCCGCTCTGCCCCTGGCGCTGCTGGCGCTCCCCTTCGCCGCGTACGCGGCCCCGGAGGGTGTCGCGGGACCGGCGGCGGCGCTCTATCTCGGCCTGATGGTGCTGAGCCTGTTCCCGAAGCTCGCCGGTTTCCTGGACGTGGCCCTTACCCCCGGCATGGCCGCGCGCTATGGCGGGGCGGGGCGGTTCGCGCTGTCGGCGGGGATCGAACTGGCCTTCTCCTTCCTGCTGAGCGCGGTGAGCGCGGTCGCCACCACCGTCCTGCTGCTGCGCCTCGCGCTCCATGCGGGGCGGGGTGGGCGGCGGTGGGAGTGGGGCGGGCAGGCGCGCGATGCCCATGCTTTGTCCTGGGGCCGGGCGGCGCGCGACCTTGCGGCGCCCACGCTGTTCGCTTTGCTGGTGGCGGGGCTGACGCTCGCCCTCGCACCGGGGTTGCTCGTCTGGATCCTGCCGCTGATCGCGGGCGGGCTGCTGGCCATCCCGCTGGCGGTGGTCACGGCGGACCCCCGTCTCGGACGGGCGCTGGAGCGCTGGCGGATCTGCGCGCTGCCGGAGGAGCAGGCCCCTCCGGCGGTGCTGGCGGCTCTCACCCAAGGGAAGGAATCTCTCCATCGCGCCGCGTGAGGCGGCGTCCTGTTGATGGTTTCATGGTGCCTCTCATTTAAACGCCCTGGATTGCATCTCCCGTTTCCCTCGCCTGCCTCACATGGTATCCAAGAACCCAGGGGATCCTGACGCCGGGCGGATATGCCCTGCGCGCGCATGGCTGGGGGGCGGCGTTGAAGGAACGGGCGGAGCCGAGGGCTACGAGTGTCTATGGTGCGTCCGCGGCGCGCCTCAACCAATCCACGGCCCTGACCACGACGCTCTGTGCCCTGGCCTTCATGGCCGCCGCCGGTGTCTCCTCCCCCTCGCAGGCACAGGCCCTATGCGCCGGCAGCCCGGTGATCCAGGTCTCCGGCAGCAATGGCAGCGGCGGGGCCAATACGGACGATCAGACCGCGGGAACGGGTGGCATGGGCGGTAATGCCGCGTCCTTCAACACGTCCATGTCCAACGGCGTCGCCTGCGCCAATGGCGGCCTTGGCGGCAGTGGCGGCCAAGCGACCTATATGGGGATCTACGGCCAGAACGTGACCGGCGGAACCGGCGGCATGGGTGGCGGCGGCTCGCCGTCTGGTACCATCGTCATCAGCGGCACCGTTTCTTCCGGTGGTAATCCCGGCGCCACCATCTATGCCAATGGTGGTGCGGGCGGAATGGGCGGTACCGGCGACGCCCAGGCAACTTATTTTCTTTTCACCGCTCCTCGCGCCTATGGCGGCACGGGCGGCACGGGCGGCACCGGCGCGGCGCTGACCATTACCATTACCAGTGCCCTGTCCAATGCGAGCGCGCCGGCTTTCGTCGCTTATGCCAATGGCGGCGTGGGCGGCACCGGTGGCGTGGGTGACGGCAGCCTCTTCAATTCGGCCCATGGCGGCACGGGTGGCGTGGGCGGTGCCGGCGGCAATCAGAACGTCACCTTCTCGGGCGCCTTGTCCACATCGGTCACGACGACCACTGCGCTGACGGCCCGCGCCGCCATCACCATCACCGCCAATGGCGGGGCGGGCGGATATGGCGGCGCCGCCACCACCTCCACGGACCTGCATGGCGGCGATGGTGGCCTGGGCGGGGCGGGCGGCATCGCGCGCCTGTCCATCGCGGCGGGGTCGCAGATCGTCACCTCGGGCAACGGCATGGGCGCCATCGTCGTCCAGGCCAATGGCGGCACGGGCGGCAATGGACGCTCCGCCTTCGGAATCTATACGGAGGGCGGGTCGGCCGGCGCCGGCGGCAGCGCCTATGGCAGCCAGCAGGTCTATGGCGCCTCAGCCCTGATCGCATCGAACGTCGCCATCACCACATCCGGCAGCTATTCCACGGCCGTGCTCGTGCAGAGCAATGGCGGGGCGGGCGGCGGCGGGGCGGATGGCTACAGCCAGTTCTTCTCCAGCGGCGGCAATGGCGGCACGGGCGGCGCGGGCGGTGCGGCCTATGTGGGGTCGAGCGGCGCCATCGTCACCAGCGGGGTGGGGTCCGCGGGCATCCTCGTCCAGTCCATCGCGGGCGGCGGCGGTGCCGGCGCGGGCGGCTCCGGCCTTGTGGGGCTGGGCGGCAATGGCGGCCAGAGCGGGGCGGCGGGCCGCGCCACCGCCGTGAACGTGGCGGGCGGCAGCATCGTGACGCGGGGCAATTATGCCCAGGGCCTCGTCGCCCAGTCCGTGGGCGGCGGCGGCGGCACCTTCGTCAATGGCAGTTCCCAGGGCCTCGCCATCGGCGGCACCCCCGCCATGAACGGCAATCCGGCCGTGGGCGGCGAGGGTGATGCGGGCGGCGCGAAGGTCACGAATGCGGGCAGCGTGCGCACCTATGGCAGCCATTCCGACGGCATCCTGTCCCAGTCCGTGGGCGGCGGCGGCGGCAATGGCGGCAGCGCGTCGGGCATTCTCGCCATTGGCGGCCAGGGCGGGGCGGCGGGCAATGCGGCCAATGCCAGCCTTGAATCCAGCGGCTCGGTCATCACCTCCGGCACCGATTCCGTGGCGGCGCTCGTGCAGTCCATCGGCGGCGGTGGCGGGCGGGGCGGCGGCGCCATCAGCATGGGCGTCGGCATCAGCGCGGCCATCGGCGGCGCGGGAACGGCGGGCGGCAATGCCGCGCAGGCCTATGCGAACATCTCCGGCAGCCTGACCACGTCGGGCGGCTATTCCTCGGGCGTCATGGTGCAGTCCATCGGCGGCGGCGGCGGCGCGGGCGGCAATGCCACCAGCCTGACGCTCGGCGCCTCTCTCGCCATCGGCGGCACATCGGGCACGGGCGGCTCCGGCGAGCTGGCCAGCGCGGTTATCGGAACCGATGCCGTGATCCGCACGGCGGGTGCGCATTCGGCGGGCGTGGCGGCGCAGTCCATCGGCGGCGGCGGCGGCAGCGGCGGGGCGGCGGGCGCCTATTCGGCGGGCCTGCTGGTGTCCGCGAGCGTCGCCATCGGTGGCTCGGGCGGCAATGGCGGCTCGGGCGGCAATGCGTCCGTCACCCAGGCGGGCACCATCGCCACCACCGGGCTCGATTCCATCGGCATCCTCGCCCAGTCCATCGGCGGCGGCGGCGGCACCGGCGGGTCCTCGGCGGCGCAGTCCGCATCGGTGGGCTTCGGCGACATCCCCTCCATCAGCATCAGTGCGTCGCTGGGCGGCAAGGGCGGCAGCGCGGGCGGCGCGCAGGGCACCAGCATCACCAATACCGGGCGGGTGGAGACCCACGGCGCGGGATCGGACGGCATCCTCGCCCAATCCATCGGCGGCGGCGGCGGCAATGGCGGGGATGCGTCGGCCATCGCCTCGGCCTATCACCTCGGCCCCTCCATGGCCCTGTCCGTGGGCGTGTCGCTGGGCGGAAACGGTGGCGGCGGCGGGTATGGCGGCGCCGTCATCATCACCAATTCGGGAAGCGTCACCACGGGCGGCGACTATGCGGACGCCATCGAGGCGCAGTCCATCGGCGGGGGCGGCGGCACCGGCGGCGTGGGCGGCTCCTCGGCAGACACGGCGGCGAAAGGCACCGGCCTCGATATCTCGCTCACCTTGGGCGCGGGCGGTGCCGGCGGCCAGGGCGGCACCGGCAACACCGTCACGGTGAGCAATGCCGGCACGGTGCGCACTGAAGGCGCCACCTCGCGCGGCATTCTCGCGCAATCCATCGGCGGCGGCGGCGGCGATGCGGGCGGCGGCACGGCCAATGCCTCCTCCGGGCAAGTGTCGTTGTCCGTCTCGCTGGGCGGCCAGGGCGGGCCGGGCGGCGGCAGCAACACGGTCACGGTCACCAATACCGGCTCCATCCTCACCACCGGCGGCGACGCGGACGGCATCCTCGCCCAGTCCATCGGCGGCGGCGGCGGCGCGGGCGGTTCGGCCAGCGGCCACAGCAAGGTTTCGGGCGGCAGCGGGGCGGTGAGCGCGGGCAGCGCCAGCTTCACCCTCACCGCCACTCTGGGCGGCGCGTCCGGCTCCGGCGGCAGCGGCGGCGCCGTGAACGTCTATTCCATTCCCAGCGCCACGGTGATCAGCACCACCGGCGACCATGCGGCGGGTATCGTGGCCCAGTCCATCGGCGGCGGCGGCGGCAAGGCGGGCGCGGCAGCGGGCTCGGCCACCGGCGGCAAGGTGGCGCTCACCTTCACCCTCGGCGCCACCTCCGGCTCCGGCGGCTATGCCAGCACCGTCACCGTCGTCACCGGCGGCAAGATCTCCACCGCCGGGTCGGACGCGGTGGGCATCCTCGCCCAGTCCGTGGGCGGCAGCGGCGGCATCGCCGGCAATTCCAACGCCGCCACCACCTCCCATATCTCGCTGGGCGCCGCCATTGCGGGGTCGGCGGGCGGCGGCAATACGGGCGGCGCGGTCTATGTGACCACCGGCGGCGGCACCATCAGCACCCAGGGCGTGCTCTCGGACGCCATCCTCGCCCAGTCCGTGGGCGGCGGCGGCGGCGTGGGCGGCACGGCGGGCAGCGATGCGCACGCCACAGGCCAGGGCGCGGTTTCCGCCAGCCTCACGCTGGGCGGCGCGGGCGGCGTGGGAGCCGGCGGCGGCTATGTCACCGTCACCAACGGGGCGGCCATCTCCACCTCCGGCGACAGCGCCAACGGCATCGTGGCCCAGTCCATCGGCGGCGGCGGCGGCAAGGCGGGCTCGGCCACCAGCAAGGGCAGCGGCGGCAGCTATGGCATTTCCGCCGGGCTCGGTGGATCCGGCGGCAGCGGCGCCACGGGCGGCCTCGTCACCGTGCTCAGCAGCGGCACCATCAGCATTGCGGGCGCGCAGTCCAACGGCATTCTCGCCCAGTCGGTGGGCGGCGGCGGCGGCCTGTCCGGCGCCTCTGCCGAAACCTCGGCGGCCAAGACCGCCAGCCTCTCGCTCTCGCTCGCCGGAAACGGCGGCTCGGGCAATGACGGCGGCAAGGTCTATGTGTCCGTGGGCGCCTCCATCTCTACGGGCGGCCAGAATGGCGCGGGCGTGCTCGCCCAGTCCATCGGCGGCGGCGGCGGAGCCTCCGCCAGCGCCACCAATGCGGCCACGGCGAAGATCGCCCTCGGCGCCTCCGTGGGCGGCACGGGGGGCAGCGGCGGGGCGGGCGAGAAGGTATCCGTCACCCTCGACAGCCTCTCTGCCGCCTCCATCATCACCTCCGGCGACGGGGCGGACGCGGTTCTGGCCCAGTCCATCGGCGGGGGCGGCGGCAGCGGCGGCGTGGGCACCGGCAAGGCGGACGGCGTGGGCGGCAGCAGCGTGTCGCTGGACCTCGCCATGGGCGGCACGGGGGCCTCGGGCGGCACCGGCGGGCGGGTGGAGGTGCGCAACGGCACCAGCACGTCCGGCCTCATCATCGTTACCACCGGCATCGGCGCCAACGGCCTCGCGGCCCAGTCCATCGGCGGCGGCGGCGGCAAGGCGGGCGCGGCCACATCCAGCAGCGGCGGAACCAGCAGCGTGGCCCTCTCCGCCAATCTGGGCGGCGCGGGCGGAGCGGGATCGGGCGGCGGCCATGTGACCGTCACCAATGCCAACACCATCTCCACCTCCGGCCACCATGCCAGCGGCATCCTCGCCCAGTCCATCGGCGGGGGCGGCGGCGCGGCGGTGAGCACCCATGCGGCGGCATCCGACACCAAGGCGAGCGCGGACATCTCCGCGAGCCTGGGCGGCACCGGCGGAAGCGGTGGGACCGGCGGGACGGTGGACGTCACCCATGCCGGGGCCATCTTCACCGCCGGCTCGGGGGCGTTCGGCATCCTCGCCCAATCCATCGGCGGGGGCGGCGGCGCCTCGGGCGCAACAAGCGACGGGGCCACGGGCAGCCAGACCAGCGTCACCCTCACCTTGGCGGGCGACGGGGGCAGCGGGAATACGGGCGGAGGCGTGTCCGTCACCAGCACCGGCACCGTCGCCACGGCGGGCCTCGGCGCGAGCGCGGTGCTGGCCCAGTCCATCGGCGGCGGCGGCGGCGCGGGGGGATCGGCCAACAATTCCGCCACCGGCAAGCTCGCCATCGGCGCCGCTTTGGGTGGCGGCGGCGGATCCGGCGGGGATGGCGGCCGGGTGGTCGTCACCGGCGGCACGGGTGCCCGTTTCTCCACCACCGGCAACATGGCGGAGGCCATCCTCGCCCAGTCCATCGGCGGGGGCGGCGGCGCCGGCGGCTCGGGCAATAGCGGCGTGGACGGGGCGGGCGGATCGAGCCTCGCCCTCTCCGCGGTGCTGGGCGGGGGCGGCGGTTCCGGCGGCACGGGCGGCCGGGTGAGCGTGAGCGTGGACACCGGCACGGACGGCGTGGTGCATCTGTCCACCACCGGCAGCGATGCGGCTGCGATCGTCGCCCAGTCCATCGGCGGCGGTGGCGGCAAGGGCGGCCTTTCCTCCTCCACGGCGTCCGGCCACGGCGCCACCACTCTGTCGGCAAGCCTTGGCGGCGCGGGCGGCGCGGGCAGCCATGGCGGCCAGGTGGATGCCATGGTGAAGACCAACATCCTCACCATGGGCGATGCCTCCGACGGCGTGCTGCTCCAGTCCATCGGCGGCGGCGGCGGCAATGCGGCGCTCGCCAACAGCACCGCCACCGGCAGCAACAGCGCCATCCATGCCAGCCTCACCTTGGGCGGTTCGGGCGGCGCGGGTAGCCATGGCGATGCGGTCACCCTCGAACAGGGCGGCCAGATCGTCACCAACGGTGCGCAGGCCAACGGCATCGTCCTGCAATCCATCGGCGGCGGCGGCGGGCGGGCCTCCACGGTCAATGCCAAATCGGGCGGGGGCGAGTTCAGCGGCAGCGTGGGCCTCGGCGCCTCCGGTGGCGCGGGCGGCCATGGCGGCCGGGTGACGGCCACCGTGACCGGCAACGTCTTCACCTATGGCGAGACGGCGGTGGCGCTGCTCGCGCAATCCATCGGCGGGGGCGGCGGCGTGGGCGCCACGGCGGCCGCGCAGGGGCAGGGCACGGCGTCTCTCGCGGTGACACTGGGCGCCTCGGGCGGGGCGGGCGGCAATGGCGGGGCGGTGGACGTGACCATCGGCGCCAACGCCCAACTGGTCAGCCAGGGCGTGAACGCCCATGCGGCTGTGCTGCAGTCCATCGGCGGCGGTGGCGGCATGGCGGGCACGGACAAGGCCAACGGCACGGTGGGCGTCACCTTCGGCGGCGCCAGCACGGCCGGGGGCAGTGACGGCGGCGCGGTGACCGCGCAGGTGGCGGGTCTCCTCCAGACCGGCGCGGACGGCGCGGCTGCATTGCTCGTCCAATCCATCGGCGGCGGGGGCGGCCTTGCGGGCAGCGCGGCGCGCACCGCCTTCTCGGTCTCCTCCACGGCGGTGGCGAGCGGCGGCGGGAACGGCTCGGGCGGCGCCGTCACGGTGACGCTGGCGGCGGGCTCCACCGCCACCACCACCGGCACCAATGCGGGGGCGGTGAACCTCCAGTCCATCGGTGGCGGTGGCGGGCAGGTGGAGACCGGCACCGGCGTCGCCATCGGCACGGCAGGCGGCACCGGCACGGGCGGCGCCATCACCGCCACCATCGGCGGCTCGGTCTCGGCCACCGGCCTGAACGCGCCGGCTTTGTTCGCCATCAGCACGGGCGCGGGTGGGGCGGGCGACATCGCCATTACGGTGAGCGGCACGGGCAGCCTGGTGGGCGGCCGGGGCGATGCGGGCGCGGGCATCATGGTGGCCGGCGGATCGCAGAACACCATCCTGGTCCAGTCCGGCGGCGTGGTGACCGGCCTCTCCAAGATCGCGATCCTGGCGGGCGGCGGCAGCGAGCAACTCACCAACGAGGGCACAATCTCGGGCTCGGTGGACCTCGGCACCGGCGCGGACAGCTTCACCAATGCGGCGACCGGCCTGTTCAATTCCGGCGCGCGGGTGAATTCCGGCGCGCTCATGCTCAATGCCGGCACCCTCAACCCCGGCGGGCGGGGCGTGACCTCCAGCACCGCCTTCACGGCGGGCTTCACCTCCACCGGCACCTATCAGGTGGACCTGGACGCGCTGAACCAGGTCTCCGACCAGATCAACGTGGCCGGCACCGCGCTTCTGGGAGGCACCGTCTTCGCGCTGCCCTCCTCCATCGCGCCCAATACCAGCTTCACCATCCTCACGGCGGAGAGCGTCACTAACACCGCCCAGACCCAGGACGTGTCCATCCCCTATTCCTGGGCCATGACCACCACGCCCACCACGGTGAGCGTGTCGCCCAATGCGCAGTTCTTGGCGCCCGGCGTGCCCCTGACGCAGAACCAGGCGGCGCTTGCCACTCATCTCCAGAACATCTGGGATGCAGGCGGAACACCGGCCATGATCCCGGTATTTTCGTCCCTGATCGGGGCGACAACGGCGGCGCTCTACCAGCAGGACCTGAACAACCTGTCGCCCCAGGCGCTCCAGTCCTCCGTCGCCATGCGCACCGTGGACAGCCGCGCCTTCCTGAACCGGACCCTCTCCTGCCCGGTCTTCATCGAGGACAGCGTCCAGCTCCACGAGGACCAGTGCGCCTGGGCGCGGGTGATCCTGGGCCGCACCACCCAGTCCACCACCGCCGACACGCCGGGCTTCACGGCGGACTCGGTCACCTTCCATGCGGGCATCCAGCGCGAGCTGGCCACCGACTGGTTCTTCGCCGCCTCGGCGGCCTATCACCAGGCGAGCGTCTCCGGCGCGGGCGGTCTCTACCAGGCGGACGCGGACGGCGCGGACGTGGGCATTGCGGTGAAGCGGCAGGTGGGCGCCTGGCTGTTCTCCGCCGCCTTCGACCTCGGCTGGGTCTCCTACGACAATGTGCGCGTCGTGCCCGGCATCGGCGCACCCACCTCCTCGTCGCAGGTGATGAACGCCACCGCGCGGCTGCGCGCCTCCTATGAGTTCGCCTATGCCTCCTGGTATCTGCGGCCCATGGTGGACGTGGACTATGTCTATGTGAACATTCCCGGATTCACCGAGCAGGGTGCCTCCGGCGCCGAGATGCAGATGAACGCGGCGAGCCAGGGCACCTTCATCCTGACCCCCGCCGTGGAGTTCGGCGGGCGGTGGGATTTGCCGGACGGGACGGTCTTGCGGCCCTACCTCACGCTGGGCGCGTCCTTTGCGTCCAATGACAGCTGGACCTCCACCTCGTCCTTCGTGGCGGCCCCTCCGGGTACGCCCAGCTTCTCGGTGACGACGCCCATGCCCGCGATCCTGGGGAATCTCGATCTCGGCGTGCAGGCGCTGACCAAGGACAATCTGGAAATCAAGCTTGAGTACGGGCTGAGCGTAGGTAACGACTATACCTCCCAAGTGGGCATGGCGCGATTCGCCGTCCACTTCTGACGACGCATCCAGAGGGCGGGGGAACAGGTGACCGGTCTGGCGCGACATGCGGGGCGAGTCCGCCCGTTTACGGGCCTCGCGGCGGTGCTCCTCTCGGCGACGGCGCTGTGCGCGCCGGGCCGGGCGGAGGACCTGTATGTGGGCGGCCAGCGGCTGGTCCTGACCCATGAGACCTATGACGCTGTTTACGTGGGCATCCCCGTCGAGAATTCGGGTGTCGCGGGCTATCTCACCATCCAGAATAACGGCGTGCTCACCTCCACGACCGCCACGTTCGGCGTTCCGGTGGGCCTGAGCACGGTCCTCATCTCCCAGACTCCGGGCTATGGCGTGCCGAGCTGGACCGTGAGCGGAACGGCGCAGGTGCCGCAGAATGCCAAAGCCCAGGTGACCCTGGCCAATGCGGGCATCCTGTCGCTGGGCAGCGTCTCCACGCCGGGGACCCTCACCCAGGCGAGCGGCTCCACTTTCTCCCTCGTCATCGGCAGCGCCAGCGGCGCGGCGGTGGCGCCCGGCTTCCTCCAGAACACGGCGGCCATCCAGACAGAGGGCGTCTCCACCAGCCTCGTCTTCAATCACACCGCTTCGGGCTACACGTTCGACACCGACATCAGTGTGGCCGCGAACCGCTCCACGGCCGTGAACCTCACCGCCCAGGCCGGGAGCACATTGTTCACCGGGTCGGTGACGGGCGCCTCCAACGGCACGCTCTCCGTGGCGCAGGGCGTGACGCTGACGGTCTCCGACAGCGCGGGCGGGGGCATCCTCGACGGCCTCACCGGCGCCATCGGCGGCACGCTGGTGCTCAATTATGCGGGCAACGTGACCAGCGCCCTGGCGCTCGCGGGCAGCGGAACCGTCCTGAAGACCGGGGCGGGCACGCTGACGCTCACCAAGGCCGAGCAGACCGACATCACCGTCCAGAGCGGCACGCTGGGTTTCTTGGTTTCGGGGGCCAATACCTCTGCGGCCTATGCCAACACCTTGTCCGGCGCCGGAGCCTTCGTGCTGTCCGGCGGGGGCGCCCTCTCTCTGGAGGGAATTCTGGCCGTGACGGGCGGGGCCACGGTCTCGGCGGGTGTGCTCCAGGTGGGCGGCCCGAACGGGGCGGGCACGCTGTCCAGCGACGTCACGGTCAATGAGGGCGCGACGCTGCGCTTCCTGGACATGTCGCCGGGTCCCTATTCCGGCGCCATTTCCGGCGCGGGTGTCGTGGGCATCGACACGCAGGGCGTCGTCAGCTTGACGGGCACCAACAGCTATACGGGCGGCACCATCGTGCGCGCCGGAACGCTGGAGATCGGCACCGCCACCGCCCTTCCCACGGGCAGGACGGTGAATGTGGAGGCCGGCGCGACGCTCGATGTGAGCGCGGCCACGCTGTCCATCGGCAACTTGACGGGCGGAGGGACGGTGACGCTGGACGGGACCGCCCTGACGGTGACGGCCAGCGGCACCTCCGCCTTCACCGGCACCATGACCGGCGGCAGCCTGACGGTGGCGGGAACGGGAACGCTGGCCCTCACCGGCGCCAGCAGCCTCGATGCCGTCACGGTGTCGGCGGGCGCGGCGCTGGAGCTGGGCGAGGGTGGCGGGCTCGGGGTCGGCGTCACCAATGACGGCACCTTCATCTTCGATATGTCCGGCTCCACCCTCTATTCCCGCCACATCACCGGCTCCGGCCTGCTGTCCGTGATCGGTGAAGGCACGGTGACGCTCGGGGCCGCCAACAGTTTCGGCGCGGGTGTCATGGTCTCGAACGGCACGCTCGTGGCCGCCGCCGCCGGGTCGCTGGGAAGCGGCACGCCCGTGACCGTGGCGGCGGGCGCCACGCTGCGGCTCGGCGCGGCCGCGGGTATCGGCGCGCTGTCCGGCGCGGGAACGGTGGACCTTGCGGGGACCGCCTTCACGGTGGGCCTCAACAATGCCACCTCCAGCTTCACGGGCACCCTTTCGGGTGGCGGCACGCTGGCGAAGACCGGCACGGGCACGCTGACGTTCGAGAGCGCGACCCTGGGCATCGACGGGCTCTCCGTCGGCGCGGGCACGCTGGTGATCGAGGACGACACGCAACTGGCGAGCGGCGCCGGGGTGATGGTGGCCGGCGGCGCCACGCTGGCGCTCCGCCAATCCATCGCCATCGGCACGCTGACGGGCGCGGGTGTCGTCGAGACCAGCGGCCCCAATGTGCTGGACCTGACCGGCCCCGGCGGCGTCTTTTCCGGCTCCATCACGGGCAGCGGCAGCGTGACCTTCGCGGGCAGCGGCACGACGACGCTCTCTGGCGTCAACAGCTATGTGGGGGCCACCACCATCGCTTCCGGCACGCTGCTGCTCACGGGCGGGTCGGCCCTTTCCGATGCGAGCCCGGTCTCGGTGTCCTCCGGCGCCGTGCTCCAGCTCGGGGCCAGTGAGACTCTCGCCAGCCTGTCCGGCTCTGGCACGGTGGTTTTGGGCGGAAACGTTCTCACCGTCGGCGCGAACGGGGCGAGCACCGTCTTCCAGGGCACCATGAGCGGCGGCAGCCTCGTGAAGGTCGGCGGCGGCACCCTGACCCTTGCCGGGACCACCGACCTGACGGGCCCGGGCCTGACCATTTCGGCGGGCACGGTGCAGATCGGCAACGGAACGACGCCCGGCGCCTTCCAGGGCGCCATCGTCAACAATTCCGCGCTGGTGGTGGTCCAGGCCGGGCAGACAGTGCTTTCCGGCCCCATCTCCGGCTCCGGCTCCCTCACCGTCACGGGCGGGGCGGGAACGGTGGTCCTCACGGGCACCAATTCCTATACGGGCGGCACCACCATTTCGGGGGGCATCCTCGCGGTGGGCGCGGGCGGCGCCTCCGGCTGGATCGTGGGCGATGTCGCCATCGCCTCCGGCGCGACGCTGGCCTTCGACACCACGGCCACCAACACGGTGGGCGGGATCTTGTCCGGCGCCGGATCGGTGCTGCTCCAGGCGGGTAACCTCACCTTCTCGGGCGCCAATACCTATGCCGGGGGAACGGTGATCTCCGGCGGCGCGACGCTGCATGTGTCGCAGGACAGCAACCTGGGCGCCGCGCCCGGCACCTCCCCGACCACAGGCGCGATCGGGCTGGAGGGCGGCACGCTCGCGGCCGATGCCAGCTTCACGAGCGCCCGTGCGGTCATTCTGGCGTCCCAGGCGCCGAATAACATTGCGGTGGCGGGCGGCGCGACGCTGACCCTGTCGGGCACCATTTCGCAGATCAATCCGTCTGCCTTGCTGGTCTCGGGGGCGGGCACGCTCGTCCTGTCCGGCGCCAACACCTATTCCGGCGGCACGCAGGTGACGGGGGGCACGCTTTCCGTGTCGGCGGACGCCAATCTCGGCGCCACGTCCGGCGGCGTGTCGCTGAATGGGGCGACGCTTGCGGCCACCGATAGCTTCACCTCCGCCCGTGCCGTCTCGCTCGGCACCTCCGGCGGGGCCATCGCGGTGTCCGGCGGCGAGACGCTGACGTTGTCGGGTGCTCTTTCCGGCGCCGGCGCGCTTTCCCTCACCGGTCCGGGCACGCTGGCACTGACCGGGACCAGCGCCATTTCCGGCACCGCCACAGTGGCGAACGGGACCCTCGCGCTCTATGGCGGCACGCTTTCCAGCGCCGGGCTGACGGTGGCGTCCGGCGCGACACTCACCGGCTACGGCACGCTCTCCAGCGATGTGTCCGTCCTCTCCGGCGGCACGTTGCGGGGCGGGGTGACGAGCACGGACAATCCCACCCGCGCGCCGCTCACCACGGGCGATCTCACCCTCGCGGCGGGCTCCAGCTCCATCCTCACCCTGGGCATCCTCGCCAATTCCGGCGTCGCCCATGTGTCAGGCGACCTGACCGCCGCCGGCACGCTCACGGTGACCGGGGATGCGGTCCACGGCGCGGGCTATTACCGCGCCTTCACCTATACCGGCGCGCTGGCGGAGACGCTGGTTTTGGGCTCCGTGCCGGTGGGCTATGTGGGCGCCATCGATGCCTCCAATGGCGGCCAGGTGAATGTGCTCCTCACCGACGAAAGCCCGTTCCAGATCTGGACGGCCAATGGCGGGACCAGCCTGGGCGGGTCGGGCCTCTGGTCGCACACCTCCGTCACCTGGAACGAGCCTGCGGCGGGCATCACCATCCCCTGGGGCGGGGAGATCGGCATCTTCACAGGCGCGGCGGGCATCGTCACCGTCTCCGGGCGCCAGACGTTCGAGAAGCTGGAATTCGTCACCTCCGGCTATGTGCTGCGGGCGGACGGGAGCAACCCGGAGTCCGGCCTCGCCTTCGCGGATGGCGGCACGCTCTGGGTGGAGGGGCACGATGTCACCGCCACCATCGCGGCGCCTGTGTCCGGCACGGGCGGTCTCACCAAGATCGGTGCCGGGCAACTGATCCTGACGGGCGCCAACACCTATCTGGGCGGCACCACCGTCTCGGGCGGCGTGCTCGCCATCCAGGCGGACAGCGCGCTGGGCGCGGCGGATGGGGGCCTGACGCTGAAGAGCGGCACGCTGGCGGCGCTCTCCAGCCTCTCCAGCGCCCGCTCGGTGACGCTGGAGACGCGCGGCACCTTCGACGTGGCGGATGGCGCCACGCTCACCTTGTCGGGCGCCATTGCCGGCAGCGGCAGCCTGCGCAAGGAGGGCGAGGGCCGCCTGACGCTGACCGGCACCAACACCTATGGCGGCGCCACCGACATCGTGGCTGGCATCCTCCTGACGCAGGGCGGCAGCGCCATTCCCGACACTTCGGCGGTGAGCGTGGCCGCGCCCGCCGTGTTCAGCCTGGAAGCGAGCGAGACCATCGGCTCCCTGTCGGGACAGGGGCGGGTGGATCTCGGCAGCAACACGCTGACCATCGGGGGCAATGCCGCCACCCTGTTCGCCGGGCGCATTTCGGGCGACGGCGGGTTGGCGCTCACCGGCGGGGGCACCCTCGTGGTGACCGGGGACAACCGCTATACCGGCGGCACCTCCCTGACCTCCGGTACGCTCATAATGGGCGAGGGCGGCACCAGCGGCGCCATCCGGGGCGACGTGGTGGACGATGGCCGCCTCGTTTTCTACCGCTCCGACACCGTGGTGTTCGACGGCGCCATTTCCGGGGCTGGCGATGTCGCGCAGATCGGCAGCGGCACGCTGGTCCTCACCGGCCGCAACAGCTATTCGGGCACCACCTTGGTCTCGAACGGCGGCACGCTCCGGGTATCGGAGAATGCCAATCTCGGCAGTGACGCGGCGGAGCTGGCCCTTCAGGGCGGCACGCTGTCGGTGACCGGCTCCTTCACCTCCGGGCGGCGCATCGACATCAGCGGGATCGGCACCATCCATGTGACCGAGGGCAACACTCTCATCTCGCGCGGCGCGGTGGAGGGCGGTGCCCTCACCAAGAGCGGCGCGGGCACCCTGGTTCTCACCGGGGACAACCTTTATTCGGGCGGCACAGTGATCGCGGCCGGGCGGCTCCAGGTGGGCGATGGCGGGCGAGACGGCACCCTGCGCGGCGACGTGGTCAATCACGGCGTGCTGGCCTTCGACCTGTCCTCCGACTTTCTGTTTGCGGGCAACATCTCCGGTAGCGGCACGCTGGTCCAGGCGGGCAGCGGCACGCTGGGCCTCACGGGTGACACCCGGCTGACGGGCGGCGCGCGCATCGAGCGCGGCATCCTCCAGGTGGGTAATTACGGGACGCAGGGCTCCCTGTCGGGCCCGGTGGTCAATGACGGCATCCTGCGCTTCGCGCGCACCGACGACATGGTGTTCGACCATGTCATTTCCGGCAGCGGCGCGGTGCAGCAGGTGGCGGGCGTCCTTACGCTCACCGCCGCCAATACGTATGCGGGCGGCACGACCATCGGGGCGGATGCCACGGTGCGCGTGTCCCGCGACGACAATCTCGGCCGCGCCGACGGCGCGGTGCGGCTGCAGGGCGGCACGCTGTCGGCCACGGCCAGCTTCGAAAGCGCCCGGCATGTGGCGCTGGCGGGCGGCGGCGCGGTCCATGTGACGGACGCCCGCACGCTGACCCTCACCGGCCCGGTCTCGGGCACGGGCGGCCTCACCAAGGATGGCGGGGGCACGCTGGTTCTCGCCGCGAACGCCGACTATTCCGGCGGCACGGTGATCGCCGCAGGCACGCTCCAGCTTGGTACGGGAGGTACGTCCGGCTCCATCCAGGGCGACGTGGCCAATAGCGGCACGCTGCGCGTTGAGCGCTCCGACAGATGGACCTTCTCCGGCGCCGTTTCCGGTTCCGGGCGCCTCGTCCAGGCGGGCACGGGCACCCTCGTGCTCACCGGCACGAACACCTATCAGGGCGGCACGCTCATCTCGGCGGGCACGCTGGTGGTGGGCGACGGCGCGTCCTCCGGCTCCATCGTGGGAGACGTGGCGAACACCGGCACGCTGGTCTTCGACCGGGCGGGCAGCATCGTCTTCGACGGCACCATTTCCGGCTCCGGCGCCCTGGTGCAGACCGGGGCGGGCATTCTGCAACTGACGGCAGCCAACAGCTTCACCGGGGGCGCGACGGTGCAGACCGGGGCGACCCTTTCCGTGGCCTCCGACGCCAATCTGGGCGGGGCGGCCTCGGACGTGTTCCTCATCGGCGGCACGCTGCTGGCCACATCCTCCTTTTCCAGCGCGCGGGACGTGGTGACGGCCACCGGCACGGTGGATGTGGCGGCGGGCGCGACGTTGACGCTGTCCGGCGCGGTGACCGGCGAGGGCGGCCTCACGGTCACGGGACCGGGCACGCTGGCCCTCTCCGCCGCCAATGCCTATGCGGGCGGCACGCGCATCCTGGGCAGCACGCTCTCCGTGGCGTCGGACGCGAGCGTCGGTGCTACCGGGGGCGGGCTGTCCTTCAATTCCGGCACGCTGCTGGCCACGCAGGGCTTCACGTCCGACCGCGCGGTCACGCTGGATGCGGGTGGCGGCGGGTTCAACATCGTCACGGGTCAGACGCTGACGCTGTCCGGAGCCATTTCCGGCTCCGGCCTGCTCTCCAAGGGCGGCTCGGGCGTGCTGGTGCTCTCCGGCGCCAACAGCTATGGCGGCGGCTTCTTCATCGCCGAGGGTGGCGTGGTCGGCGACAGCCGCAGCCTCGTGGGCGATATCCTCAATAACGGCACGCTCACCTTCAACCAGGCCACCGCCGGGCTCTATTCCGGCACCCTGGCGGGCACGGGCAGCGTCACCAAGACCGGCGCCGGCACGCTGGTGGTGACGGGCGTGCTCGCCCCCGAGGGTGGCACCACCATCACCGAGGGCGTGCTCCAGGTGGGCAATGGCGGCCGCGCGGGCTGGGTGAGCGGGCCGATCCGCAATGCGGCGAGCCTCGTCTACGACCTCTCCGGCACCTATGTCTTCCCCGAGCTGCTCTCCGGCTCGGGCGGCGTCACCCTCACGGGGGGCGGCACGGCGGTGTTCGCGGGTTCGTCTTATGGCGGCACGGTCACGTTGTCGGGCGCGAACCTGCAGCTCGCGGACGGCGCCTCCAGCTCCGCCAGCTTCGTGGTGAACGGGGCGAGCACGCTGAGCGGAACCGGCACCATCGGCGCCCTCACCATCGGCGATGGCGGCACGGTTTCGCCGGGCTATTCGCCCGGCACGCTGGCGGTGGCGGGCGACGGGACGTTCCAGTCCGGCTCGCTCTACCGGGCCGAGGTGCAGCCCGGCGGCGTCCACGATCTCATCGCCGCCGGGGGCGCCGTCACCATCGCGGACGGCAGCGCGGTCGCCATCATCGGCAGCCGCGGCACCTATGCCAATTCCTGGACCTTCAACATCATCACGGCAGACGGCGGGATCACCGGGGCCTTCTCCTCGGCCACCACCAATTTCGCCTTCCTGACGCCGGTGCTCACCTATGGCGCCACGTTCGTGGACATGACATTGGTGCGCAACACCCTCGCCTTCGCCTCCGAGGCGCATACGCTGAACGAGCGCTCCACCGCCATGGGCACGGAGACGCTGGTGGCGGGCAATGCGGTCTATGACGCGGTGGCCTCCCAGCTCCAGGGCGAGGCATTCGCCGCCTTCGATGCGCTCTCGGGCGAGATCTACGCCTCCGCCGGAACCGTGATGCAGCAGCAATCCGCCTATGTGCGGGACGCGGTGGGCGGGCGTTTGCGCCAGTCGGAGGCGGCTGCGGGCACCGCGCCGCTCGCTTATGGCGCCGGCGGCCCGGCCACCGCCACACTCGGCGCGGGCTGGACCCCGGTTCTCTGGGCGCAGGCCTTCGGTGGGTGGGGCAGCAGCTTCTCGGACGGCAATGCGGCCACCATCTCCTCCTCCATCGGCGGCGTCATGGGCGGCGCGGACGTGGCGCTGGGCGATGTGTGGCGGGTGGGCGCCTATGGCGGCTTCAGCCAGTCCTGGTTCAACGTGTCGGACCGGCTCTCCTCCGGCTCCATGGACACTTACGATATCGGCCTCTATGCGGGCGCCCGCAGCGGCCCCTGGTCGCTGCAACTGGGCGCGGGCTATTCCTGGCACGATGTGGGCGTGTCGCGCACGGTCTCCTTCCCGGGTTATCTCGGCACCAACAGCGCCGACTACACGGCCGGGCTCGCCCAGGCGTTCGGCGAGCTGGGCTATGCGGTGGCGGCGGGGAGCGTGACGGTCCAGCCCTTCGCGGGCCTCGCTTATGTGCACCTGGATGGCGGCTCGGGCACCGAGGCGGGCTCCAGCTCCGCCTTGGTCTTCTCGTCGTCGGCCATGGACACGCTTTACACGACGCTGGGCGTTCGCGCGGGGGCCGACATCGCTGTCGCGGGCCGCACCCTGTCGCCGGGCCTCACGCTGGGCTGGCGCCACGCTTTCGGGGACACCACGCCACAGACGGTGATGGCGTATGCCAGCGGCTCGGCGGCCTTCCCGATCTGGGGCGTTCCCATCGCCGCCGATGCCGCCGTGCTGGGGGCGAATTTGACCTATGCCCTGACTTCACAGGCGTTCCTGAGCCTGCGCTATGACGGCCAGATTGCCGCCACGGCATCGGAGAATGCCGTCTCGGGCGCGCTCCAGATCCGCTTCTGAGGACGGGTCGGGGCCTCCCGGCCATGGATCGGGAGGCCGTGCGCGCCATCTCCCGTGGCTGCTCCTTCCCTCACATCCGACGCCCGTTGAAACGCCCTCCGCGCGGCGGTGCGGCCATGCCCGCTTGCCGGGCGCGGATCGTGCGGGCGCGCCACGCGATCTATTTAGTATATAAATTTGATAGAATTTATTGACTGTACACTTCAGCGGTGCCTATCCTTTCCGAAATCCCGTCCTCGGGCGGAAAGGAGCATTCCATGGCCCCCGCGCCGCAGCGCCAATTGACCCTCAACCTGTTCATCTATCCCGGCGGTCATCACGAGGCGGGCTGGCGCTATCCGGGGGCGCGGCCGGAGCGGCTGCTGGATATCGGCTTCTATCAGGACCTCGCCCGCTCGGCGGAGGCGGCGAAGCTGGATGCGGTGTTCTTCGCCGACAGCCCGGTCCAGGCGGACGACATCCGCTTTGCCTCGCGCTTCCGGCTGGAGCCGCTCACCTGGCTTTCGGCGATCGCGGCGGCCACCAGTCATATCGGTCTCATCGGCACCGCCTCCACCACCTATTACGAGCCCTATAACCTCGCCCGTCTTTATGCCTCGCTGGACCATCTCAGCGGCGGGCGAGCCGGGTGGAACATCGTCACCACCGCCGTGCCCCAGGCCTCCGCCAATTTCGGCCTGTCCGACGTGCCGACCCATGCGGACCGCTATGCCCGCGCGGCCGAGTTCCTGGATGTGGTCACCAAGCTCTGGGACAGCTGGGAGGATGACGCGCTCATCGCCGATGCCGCCTCCGGCGTGTTCGCGGACGGCGCGAAGATCCATCCCATCGACCATGTGGGTCGCCATTACCGTGTTAAGGGACCGCTCAATTCCCCGCGCAGCCCGCAGGGGCGGCCGGTCTATGTGCAGGCGGGCTCCTCCGATGACGGGCGCTCCTTCGCGGCGCGCTATGCGGAGGCCATCTTCACCGCCCACCAGACCTTGCCCAGTGCGCGGGACTTCTATGCGGACATCAAGCGGCAGGCCAAGGCGCTCGGCCGCAACCCGGACCATGTGAAGATCCTGCCCGGCATCAGCCCCTATATCGGCTCCACCCAGGTGGAGGCGGATCGCCTGTATGACGCCTTCAATGCCCTCGTGCAGACCGACTATTCCCTCAACCAGCTCCGGCAGATCACGGGGATCGACTTCTCCGGCCATCCGCTCCAGGCCGAGGTGCCGCAGGATGCCTTCGAGGCCGCTCCGCCCGCCAAGAAGGCGGCGAGCCGCTATCAACTCGTGCTGGACATCGTGCGCCGCGAGCGGCCCACGCTGCGCCAGCTCATCGACCGGCTCGCGGGGGCGCGCGGCCATTATGTGTCGGTGGGGACGCCCGAAAAGATCGCCGACGAGATCCAGCTCTGGTTCGAGAGCGGGGCGGCGGACGGTTTCAACGTGATGCCGCCCTGGTATCCGGCGGGGTTCGACCTGTTCGCGTCGGAAGTGGTGCCGATCCTGCGGCGGCGCGGGCTGTTCCGGAGTGAATACCGGGGCCGCACCCTGCGCGACCATTTCGGCCTGCCGCGCCCCGAGAGCCTCTATGCCCGCGAGGCCCGCGTGACCGCGTGATGCCCCAAGCCCGGCCCGCCCTGTCGGTGTGCCGGGATCGGGAGAGGTGTGTTCCAATCTTTAGTTTACTAATTCAATAAAATTAATTCTATTAATCCCAGAAGCAGGCTGGCGGGGTGCCCATTGGGGGGATCTCGCGGCCCCAAACCGATGGACATCCCATGACCTGGTCCCTGCGCTCCCGCTTCCTCACCTTGGCCGTTTCGGCCTTCGCCGCCGTGGCGCTCGCGGTTCCCGCCGGTGCCCAGGCGCCTGCGGCTTCGCCCGCCGCGCCCGCCGCTTCGGACAAGCCGCTCAAGATCGGCGTGTCCGCCGGTCCCTATGGGGATGTGCTGCGCGAGGCGGCGCGCCTGTCCGCGCCGCAGGGCGTGACGGCGGAGATCATCGAATTCAGCGACTGGAACCAGCCCAATGCGGCGCTCCAGGCGGGCGATATCGACCTCAATAATTTCCAGACGCAGCCCTACCTCAACAACCAGATCAAGACCCGCAACTACCAGCTCACGGCGCTGGACACCTCGCTTCTGGTGCCGGGGGGCATCCATTCCAAGAAGTACACGAAGGCCGAGGACATCCCGGTGGGGGCGAAGATCGCCATCCCCAACGACCCCACCAATGGCGGGCGGGCCTTGCTGCTGTTCCAGAAGGCGGGGCTCATCAAGCTGCGGCCCGGCGCGGGGCTCAATGCCAGCCCGCTGGACGTGGCGGAGAACCCCAAGAAGCTCCAGATCGTGGAACTGGACGCGGCCCAACTCTCCCGCTCTTTGGATGACGTGGCGGCGGCGTTCGTCTCCTCCAACTATGCCTATCTGGCCGGTCTCGACCTCAACAAGGCGCTGGTGGCGGAGACCTCCCTTGAGGAATCCAAGCCCTATTTCACGCTCTATTTCGTGGCCCGCACGGACCGGAAGGACGATCCCCGGATCCTCAAATTCATCGAGGTTTACCGCTCCCAGCCGGTGAAGGACTTCGTCGATGCCCGCTTCAAGGGCAGCATCCTGCCCGCGTGGTGAGAGCGTCGTCGGACCATCCCTGAAGGAGCCGCTTCCATGACCCGTTCCTCCGTCCTACCCCTCGCTTCGGCGCGCTCCGCGCCGGTTATCGACTGGGCCGCCATTGCCGGGGCGGTGGCGGAGGCGCTGGCGGTGGATGCGGCGGACCGCGACCATGCGGGCGCCGCCCCGCTCCGGGAACTGGCGCTGCTGCGGGAGGTGGGGCTTCTCGCTCTGCTGAACCCGGCGGCCCATGGCGGGGGTGGGGGCAGCTTCACCGACGCCTTCCGGGCGACCCGCATCGTCAGCCGGGCGGACACCTCCATCGCCCAGCTTCTCTCCTATCACTACCTGCATCTCACCAATGCCCTGTGGCGGGCGGATGCGGGGCAGGCGGAGCACCTGTCCCGCGCGTCCGTGGCGGGGCGCTGGTTCTGGGGCGGGGCGTCCAATCCGCGCGATCCGGAATCCGTTCTGGTGCCGGAGGGAGACGGCTTCCGGCTTTCGGGCCGCAAGACCTTCGCCTCCAATGCGTCGCTGGCCGACCGCATCACGCTGCGTGCACAGCTGGGCGAGGGCTTCGCCGTGCTTGTGGTGCCCGGTGACAGGGCGGGCGTGACCCATGCCAATGACTGGGACGCCTTTGGCCAGCGCCTGTCGGAGAGCGGCACCGTGACCTTCGACACTGTGCGGGTGGAGGCGGACGAGGTGCTGGGTGGCATCGGTGCCGCGCCGCCGCCGCGCACCAGCCTCGTCGTGCCCTTCCACCAGCTCCTGATCGTGAATTTCTATCTGGGCACCGCCGAGGGGGCGTTGGCCGAGGCGAACCGCTATGTGCGGACCGTCTCGCGCCCCTGGGCCACGTCCGGTGTGGAGCGGGCGAGCGAGGATCCCTACATCCTGGAGCATTACGGCGCGCTGGACGTGGAACTGCGCGCGTCCCTCGCGCTGGCGGACGTTGCGGCGGCCAGCTTCGAGGCGGCGGCCGCGCGGGGCAACGACATCACGCCCGGCGAGCGGGATGTGGCCGCTGCCGCCATCTATGCCGCCAAGGTCCATGCGGGCCGCACGGCCCTTGAGATCACGTCGCGCATCTTCGAGCTGATGGGCGCGCGGGCCACCGCCGGGCGGCACGGCTATGACCGCTTCTGGCGCAACATCCGCACCCACACTTTGCATGACCCGGTCTTCTACAAGGCCCGCGAGGTGGGCAATTACGCCCTCAACGGCCGGATCACCGCGGTTCCCCTCTATAGCTGAGGCGCGCCGCGCCGGAGACCCTTCATGAGCCGTCCGAGGCAATTGCGTTTCAACGCCTTCAACATGGCGGCGCCGAGCCATACCTGGGCCGGCCTATGGGCCCATCCGCGCGACACCGCCGCCGATTACAACACGCTGGACTACTGGGTGAAGCTCGCCCAGACCGCCGAACGCGGCCTGCTGGACGGCATCTTCATCGCCGACGTGTTCGGCATCTATGACGTCTATGGCGGCGGCCCGGAGACGGCGCTGCGCACCGCCGCCCAGGCGCCGCAGATCGACCCGACCCTGCTGGTGCCCTCCATGGCCGCCGCCACGCGGCATATCGGCTTCGGCGTCACTGCCAACCTCACCAACGAGCATCCCTATCTGTTCGCCCGCCGCTTCGCGACGCTGGACCATCTGACCGGCGGGCGGGTCGGTTGGAACATCGTCACCGGCTATCTGGAGAGCGGCGCCAAGGGCATGGGGCATGGCCAGAACCGCGCCCATGATCTGCGCTACGAGGCGGCGGAGGATTTTCTCGCGGCGCTCTACAAATTGTGGGAGGCGAGCTGGGAGGAGGGCGCGGTGCGCCGCGACCGGGCGGCTGGCATCTTCACCGACCCGTCCAAGGTCCACCGCATCGTCCATGACGGGCCCTACTACCAGGTGGACGGCATCCAGCTCACGGAGCCCTCGCCCCAGCGCACGCCGGTTCTCTACCAGGCGGGCACCTCCGGGCGCGGTCGCCTGTTTGCCGCGCGCCATGCGGAGGCGATCTTCCTGAACGGTCAGACGGTGCCGATCCTGGGCGAGGCGGTGCGCGGCATTCGCGAGGCGGCGGTCGCGGCGGGCCGCGACGCCTATGACATCCGCATGTTCGCGGGCGCCACCGTGATCGTCGCGCCCACCCGCGCGGAGGCGCAGGACCTGCTGGCCGACTATGCCCGCCATGTGGACACGGCGGGCCAGCTCGCCTTGCTCTCCGGCTGGACCGGCGTCGATCTCTCCCAGGCGGACCCGGACGAGGCCATCGCCTATGTGAAGAGCAATGCCATGCAGTCCGCCCTGGAGAACCTCACCTTGCGCAGCACCGTGCCGCTGAAGGTGCGGGACCTCGCCACCCTCTCCGCCACCGGCGCCCGCGCGCCCTTCCTGGTCGGCTCGCCCTCCGAGGTGGCGGACGGGCTGGTGGCCTGGGCGCGGGAGGCGGATCTCGACGGTTTCAACCTCAACCGGCTGGTCTCGCCCGAGACCCTGGAGGCGTTCGTGGACCTTGTGGTGCCCGAGCTTCAGGATCGCGGCGTCTACAAGACCGCCTATGAGGAAGGCACACTGCGGGAGAAGCTGTTTCCCGGACGCGGCCCGTTTCTGGCGGACACCCATCCCGGCGCCGCCTTCCGCGCGCGCGCCGGCGCCCCGGCCTGCACTGAGCGCGTGAGCGGCGGTCGCTCTTGCCCGCAAAACGTGTGAGGCGCGGCGGGCCGCGACCTGCCACAACTTCACCTGATCCGGCCGGGCCGAGCCGATCCCGGTTATGACTTTCCATGGCTGGGGTCGGGCGTGCCTCGGCCCTTCCGTCCCCGTCCCGCGGTGCCGCCCGGCACGCCGCCTCAACCCGTGGACCGCCTTGCGCGGGATCCGCATCCTGGAGACCGCATGAGCGTTCCGTCTTCCGCCCCGGCCCCCGCGCACGATGTCGCCGCCCTTCTGGATGCGCGCTACGGTGCCGCCGATGCGCCCGCGCGCCTGATCCTCAACGACACCATTGCGGGCCTGCTCGCCCATCGCTCGGTGCGGGCCTTCTCGGACCGGCCGCTGCCCGAAGGGCTGGTGGAGACGCTGGCGGCGGCGGCGCAGTCGGCCGCCTCTTCCTCCAATCTCCAGACCTTCAGCGTCGTGGCGGTGGAAGACCCGGCCACCAAGGCGCGTCTGGCGCAGGTGGCAGGCGGACAGAAGCATGTGATCGAGGCCCCGCTCGTCCTCGTCTGGCTGGCGGACCTCGCCCGCCTGGAGGAGATCGGCCGTCGCGCGGGCGTGCCCACCGATGGGCTGTCCTATCTGGAGACCCTGTTCGTCGGCATCATCGATGCCGCGCTTGCCGCGCAGAATGCGGTGGTGGCGCTGGAATCCCTCGGCCTCGGCTCGGTCTATATCGGCGCGCTGCGCAACCGGCCGGAAGAGGTGGCGGAGCTGCTGGGACTGCCGAAGAACGTGCTGGCCGTGTTCGGCCTGTGCGTGGGCTATGCCGATCCGGAGCGGCCCGCGGACGTGAAGCCGCGCCTGCCGCAGAGCCTGGTTCTGCATCGCGAGCGCTATGATCCCGCGCTCGCCGCCGCCGCGCTCGATCAGTATGAGGCAGCGCTGACCACCTTCCAGGAGGGCCAGAAGATGCCGCCGCTCGGCTGGTCGTCCGTCGTGCTGAAGCGCGTGAAGGGGCCGGAATCCCTGAGCGGGCGGGACCGCATGCGCGCGGCCCTGGAAGCGCTGGGCTTCGGCCTGCGCTGAACCAGATCCCGGCCGGTCCTCCCGGCCGGGATTGGGTCAGAAGAAGCCCTTGGAGGGCAGGGGTTCGCCCGTCACCAGAAGCGCCCCGATGGCCTTGGCCTTGTAGCTGGAGGGGTTGTGCGAGGCGATGGTGCGGGCATTGCGCCAATGCCGGTCGAGATTGGCCGCGCGCTCCGTCGCCGAGGCGCCGCCCACGTCGAACAGCAGCGAGGCGGACTTGAGGGCGAGGTCGTCGATCACCAGCTTGGCCTGGGCGGCCACCTTCGCGGCCTCGGCCGACAAATCCTCCGCCGTCTCGCCCCGCTCGCGGGCCTCGCTTGCCCGGTCGATGGCGTCCGCTGCGGACAGGATGATGGCTTCCGCGGCGAAGGCATTGGCGGCGAGCCGGCCGATGGCCTCGTGAAGGAGCGGGTCGTCTGCCGGAACGGGCGTGGGGGCGTAGTAGAAGCTGCGCTTGCGGCGCTGAACCAGGGCCACCGCATCGGTGAGCGCGCCCTTGGCGATGCCGGCCACCACGGTGGTGAGAAAGAGCTGGGCCTGGGTGTTGGAATAAGCGAGGCCATAGCCGCGCTCGGGCGTGTCGAACACCGCCTCGTCCGCTTCCACCCGCACCCCGTGGAAGCGCGTGGTGCCGGAGGCGGTGAGGCGCTGGCCGGCACCGTCCCAGTCATCCACGATCTCGATGCCCTCGCGCCCCGTGGGGATGATCACCGCCGCCACACGCCCGTCCGGTGTGGCGGCGCGCACCAGCATGGAATCGCCGAACAGCGTGCCGGTGCTGTAATATTTCACGCCCTCCAGGCGGAAGCGGTCGCCCTCCGGCAGGAGCCGCGTATCGGGCGCGAAGCCGCCCGCCGGGTTCGACCCGGCCTCGCTAGAAGCGAGCCCGAACACCGCCCCGCTCCGCACCGCCGTCTGCCACTGGCGGCTGCGCGCATCATAGGGGTGCCGGGCAAATTGCTCGGCCACCGTGAAGTGGTTCCGGAAGATGTGCGCCACATTGGCGTCCACGGCCGCCAGCTCCAGCGTGAGATGATAGAGCTGGCGGAACGAGGCGCCCGCCCCGCCGTCCGCCGCTGTCAGCCGCAACGCGCCGAAGCGGGCCTGCTTCAGCAGCTTCACCTGCGCGAAGGGCAGGATGCGCTCCCGCTCGCGCTCGGACGAACCCGCGCCGATCTCATCGAAAAGCGCCCGCCAATGGGCAAGCTCCGCGCTGGGCGGGAGGGAGGCGGCGAGCGCCCCGTGAACCGGCGCCCATGAACCAGCGCGCAGAGGAGAAGACGTCATGGTTTTTCCAAAATGATTCAATCAATAGAAATTATAGAAATATGAACTTGTCAATCGGATCGCGGGGCGGGGGCGGGGGCATCGATGGCGCTCGGCTGGGCGTGATCTGGCGTGACGTCTGTCTGATGGTCGCTGGAGCCGGTTCCATCCGAAGCCGCGTCAAGCCTGCCAATACCACCTGCGTATTGGCCGTCACGGCCTCGAGGATGCCGAGCCGGTGTTCCCACAGGCTGTTCGACGCCGGATGACAGAAATGCTTCCGGAGATGACTCCAGCCGATGCGCGGGGCACGCTACAATCTGCGTGCATATATGAATTTCAGATATCGGTTTCGGCTACCGCCTGGGCACGTTTTCCTCAAGAAGCTCAATCAGTCGATCCACGATCGTCGGATGTTTCTTGTTGATCCGCACTGCAACGCCGATTTCCCGGTAAAGGGACGCATCTTCCATCGGTATGACGCGCACGCTCTCGGGAAGGGGGATATGCGTCGTCTTCAGCGGCACGATGGACAGGCCGATGCCCAACTCGACCGCGCGGATCAGGGCGTCGATCTCGTCCACCTCCATGGCTTCCTGCACATGCAGGCCCGCCTTGCGCAGGAATTGGTCCACCACGCGACCGCCGAAGGAGGTGCGCTCGTAGCGGATGAAGGGCCGGGAGCGTATGGCCTCCTGCCAGTCGTCGCCCTCGAAGCTGGAGGGCACGAGCAGGACGAACGGCTCACGGGCCAGCGACAGCCAGCTGAGTTCGCTCTGAAGCCCGAAGGGCGGGCGCACCATCACGGCGAGGTCGATCTCGCCCGCATCCACCTGCCCCAGCAGACGGAAGGAATCGCCCGGTGTCACCCGCACGCTGATGGTGGGAAATTCCCGGCGGATGACGGCGATGGCGTCGATCAGCCAGGATTGCTGGGCCGAGGTGATGGCCCCGAGAACCACCACGCCGCGCGCCGTGCTCTCCGATGCGGCGGTTCCCAGCTGCAGGATGGAGGCGACGATATCCTCGGCGCGCGAATGAATCTCGCGCCCTTCCGGCGTCAGCGCGGCGCGCCGGCCGGACCTGTCGAACAGGACCACGCCGACCTGCTCTTCCAGGCGGCGGATCTGCGCGCTCACCGCGCCTTGCGTGAGCCCGATATTGTCGCCCGCCTTGGCGAAGCTGCCGAAGCGGACCACCGCCAGGAATGTGCGCAGTTCGGAGAGCATGGCAGTCCCACATGGCACCCCTGAGAGGGCGTGGAGGTCTCAGGCAGTGGGCTAACGATTAATCAAAATTTTCAATCAGTCATCATAAAAAACATCGCTTTTCATCAAAAATTTCTTCTCTCACTATGTCGGTAACAAGAACCTTCCGACGTTGAAAAAATGACCAAGAATCCAGAGGGTCACGACGTCGTCTTCGCCGCGTTTCTCACGGTTTTCGCCGTGGGCGCGGAAGGCGAGCGCGTGCAATTCGATCGTCTTCCTGCCATGGGCGGGCGCTGATATGCGTCGCGTGCTCATTGCTAATCGTGGCGAGATCGCGTGCCGGGTCATCCGGGCGGCGAAGCAACTCGGCAAGCAGACCATCGCGGTCTATTCCGAGGCGGATGCCGACGCGCTTCATGTGCAGCTTGCGGACATGGCCGTGCCCATTGGCCCGCCGCCCGCCGCCCGCAGCTATCTGGACGCGCAGCGTGTGCTGGAAGCCGCCCATTCCCATGGCGCGGAGGGTGTGCATCCCGGCTACGGCTTCCTGTCGGAGAGCGCCGACTTCGCCCGCGCGGTGGAAGAGGCGGGCCTGATCTGGATCGGCCCGTCGGCCGATTGCATTTCCCGCATGGGCGACAAGAACCGCGCCCGTGAGATCGCCCAGGCCTGCGGCGTGCCGGTGCTTCCGGGCAGCGGGCGCGTGGAGACGGGCGACGTGGATACGCTCGCCGACATGGGCGCGCAGGTGGGCTTCCCGCTGCTGGTGAAGGCCATTGCGGGCGGCGGCGGCATCGGCATGCAGCGGGTGGATCAGCCGGAGGCGCTCGCGTCCACGGTGACGAAGGCGCAGGCCCTGGCGCAGAAGGCGTTCGGCGACGGCGGCGTCTATCTGGAGCGCTTCGTTCCCAAGGCGCGCCACATCGAGATCCAGGTCTTCGGCTTCGGCGACGGCACCGCCATCCATCTGTTCGAGCGGGATTGCTCCATCCAGCGCCGCTTCCAGAAGATCATCGAGGAAAGCCCGGCGCCGGGGCTGCCCGACAGCGTGCTGGAACGGATGTGCGCGGCGGCGGTCGCCATCGCGTGCCACCAGCGCTATTCGGGGCCGGGCACGGTGGAGTTCCTGGTGGATGCCGCCAGCTTCGCGTTCTTCTTTCTGGAGATGAACACCCGCATCCAGGTGGAGCACGGCGTGACCGAGATGGTCACGGGCCGCGACCTGGTGGAGATGCAGATCCGGCAGGCGGAGGGCACGTTGGCCCCGCTGGCGCAGGCCGACATCGTGCGCCGGGGCTGCGCCGTGGAATGCCGTATCTATGCGGAAAACCCCGCCAAGAGCTTCATGCCCGCGCCCGGCGTTCTCGATGTCTGCAGCTTCCCGCCGCAGGTGGCCAATCTGCGCGTGGATACCGGCGTGCGGCAGGGCGACCGCATCACGCCCTTCTACGATCCCATGATCGCCAAGATGATCGCCTGGGACGAGACCCGCCCGCAGGCGTTCGAGCGGCTGCTCGCGGCGCTGGGCGAGGCGCGCGTGGAGGGGATCCACACCAATATCCCCTTCCTGACGCGCCTGCTGCGCCACCCCGCTTTGTGCGCGGGACAGCTCGACACGCTGCTCGTCACCCGCGAACTCGGCACGCTGCTGGGCGATGCGGCCGGACGCGATGCGGGGGCCGCATGATGGTGGACGCGCCCGAGCCCATGTCTCCGACCTGGAGCCTGCATCCCTCCGGCGACCGCTCGCTGGTGATCCTGTGCACGCACGAGGATCCCAAGGTGGCCAATGGCTGGTGCCGGGCGCTTGCGCGGGCTCTGGCGGATGACCTGCCGGCGGGCATCGACGGCGTCGTTCCCGCCATGGTGAGCGTGGCGCTCCATTATGCGCCCGACCGGGTGCTGGATGCGGCGCCCGAGCCTCTGCGCGATGGCAGCTCGCCCTATGCGATCCTCGCCGAGCAGGTGTGGGCGCGCATGGCCGCTTTCGATCTCGACCGGGTTCCGGCCGGGCGAGAGATCACCATTCCCGTCTGCTATGGGGGCGATTACGGGCCGGACCTCCAGGAGGTGGCCGACATAAGCGGCCTCACCCCGCAGGAGGTGATCGCGCTCCACACGGCGGCGCCGGTGGATGTGCTCGCCGTGGGGTTCGCGCCGGGCCATCCCTATGTGGGCTATTTCGATGCCCGCCTGTCGCCGGGGCGCCGCTCGTCTCCGCGCTCTGATGTACCGGCCGGCACCATCGGCCTCGCCAACCGCCAGAGCGTCATCTACCCCACGCGCCTGCCCGGCGGCTGGAACCTCATCGGACGCACGCCGCTGGTCCTGTTCGATCCCTATCGCGCGGAGCCCTCGCTGCTGGTGGCGGGGGACAGGGTCCGCTTCGTCGCCATCGACCCGGCGGCGTTCGAGACCCTTGCCGCAGGGCAGGAGGGGCGGCCATGAGCGGTCCCCTGAGCATCGAGGTCGTCAAGCCCGGCCTCCTGTCCACCTTCCAGGATCTTGGACGGCGCGGGCAGCAGCATCTGGGTGTGCCGCTGAACGGCGTCATGGACGAGCGCGCCCACCGCACGGCCAATTGGCTGGTGGGCAATGCGCCGGGTGCGGCCACGCTGGAAATGACCCTTCTCGGCCCCAATCTGCGGTTCGGCGCGCCGGTGCGCATCGCTTTGTCGGGTGCCGACCTGTCGGCCACACTGAACGGCCAGCCCGTGCCCCTGAACGAGGCGGTGCAGGCGGCGGCGGGCGATGTCCTTGCCTTCGGTGCGCCGAAGCGGGGCATCCGCGCCTATCTCGCCGTGGAAGGCGGCTATGCGCTGGAGCCCGTCATGGGCAGCATGAGCACGAATGTTCGCGCGGGTTTTGGCGGCCTCGGCGGCAAGCCGCTGCGCAAGGACGTTTCCATTCCCCTGTCTCCGGCGCCGGGCCGCACCTTGCCCGTGCGCGGCGCTTTGCCCGCCTTCGCCGCAGACATCATGCGGGAGCCGGACGCGCCGCTGCGGGTGATGGCAGGCCGCGAGCACGACATGTTCACGCAGGAGAGCCTGCGCGCCTTTGGTGCGGAGGCCTACCAGATCACCCCGCAATCGGACCGCATGGGCTATCGCCTGAAGGGCCCGCCCCTTGAGCGCCGCCGCACCACCGAGATGCTGTCGGAAGCGGTGACGGCCGGCACCGTGCAGGTGCCGCCGGACGGGCAGCCCATCGTCCTCATGGCCGATTGCCAGACCTCCGGCGGCTATCCGCGCATCGCCCATGTGGCCTGGGTGGACCTGCCGCGGCTGGCGCAGTGCGCGCCCGGCGCCCGGCTGCGCTTTGAATGGATCGACCTCGCGGAGGCCCAGCGCCTCGCGGTGTCGCAGGCTCGCGTCTTCGGCGCGATGGAAAACGGGACCGCCTGACGCGGCGCGTGCCGGCTCCGGCCGCGCGCGGTGCTCATGAGAGCCCGACAGGAGAGTGGTGAGATGGACGTGAGGGCTGAGATCGGCGCGGTGGTGGCCAAGATTGCCGTGGGCGTCGGCGACACGGTGGGGGCGGGGGAGGCGCTCATGGTCCTGGAGGCCATGAAGATGGAATTCCCCGTCGAGGCACCCGTGGCGGCCACCGTCTCCGCCATCCTGGTGAATGAGGGGGACATGGTGGAGGAGGACCAGATTCTGGTCAGCCTCGAACCCACGCCCTAGCTCCGGCCCACAGTCGGGCAAACGGGATTTGAAGTCGGGAAACGTCAGTTTTTCAAGAAACGAAGCGCAAAAGCACAAGGTTGAGACCATGGACCTCTTGGGTCAAAAATTCGCGAAGCTGGGAACCGCCGATGCGCCGGGACAGGAGGTGCGCCTGCGCATCTCCGAGGCCACGCTTGCTTTGCGCGGTGACAAGCTCGAAGGCCGCCCGGTGGACTTCTCGCACGGCGACGTGGATGCGTTCACGCCCATCCCCGCCGCGCTCGATGAATTCCTCGCGGGCTACGAGGCGGGCGGTGCCCAGGCCTATACGGAATATCTCGGCAGCGCCGAGATCCGCGCCGGCGTTGCGGAGCGGCTGGCGGCCTTCACCGGTGGCAGCATCACCGGCGACAACCTCATCATCAGCAACGGCACACAGGGCGCGCTCTTCCTTGCGGTCGCCTCCACCGTGGCGCGCGGCACCAAGGTCGCGATCATCCAGCCGGACTATTTCGCCAACCGCAAGCTGGTGGAGTTCATGGAGGGGGAGGTCGTTCCCATCGACCTCGCCTATTTCGGCAATGGGCAGGGCGCGGGCCTCGATCTCCAGCAGCTTGAAGACGCCTTCAAGGGCGGCGTGCAGGTGATGCTGTTCTCGAACCCCAACAACCCCATCGGCGCGATCTATTCCGCCGAGGAGGTGAAGGGCATCGCGCAGCTTGCCGGGCGCTATGGCGTCACCGTCATCGCCGACCAGCTCTATTCGCGCCTGCTCTATAGCGGCGAGACCTATCACCATGTGAGCGCCGAGGACATCGACCCCGCCCAGGTGCTCACTGTGATGGGGCCGTCCAAGACGGAATCCCTGAGCGGCTTCCGCCTGGGCGTGGCCTTCGGCGCGCCGCGCATCGTGGAGCGCATGGAGAAGCTGCAGTCCATCGTCTCGCTGCGGGCCGCCGGCTACAATCAGGCCGCGCTGCGCACCTGGTTCGCCGAGCCCGAAGGCTGGATCGAGGAGCGCATCGCCCTCCATGAGGCCATCCGGGACGGTGTGGTCCAGCGCTTCGCCGCCGCCGAGGGCGTGCGGGTGCGCCGGCCGCAGGGCGGCAGCTACGTGTTCCCGCGCCTGCCCGCGCTCAACCTGTCGCTCGGTGATTTCGTCCACGCCTTGCGGCTCCAGGCGAGCGTGATCGTGGCGCCGGGAAGCCAGTTCGGCACGAACTCGGGCGACAGTATTCGTCTCAACTTTTCCCAGGATCGTGATGCCGCTCTCGCTGCGGTGGATCGTATCGTTGCAATGGTGGAGAGATATCGGAAATGAAAAAAAATCTAACCTTCCAGAACAGTTCTTCCACGCTCCTGTCCCGTCGCCGGGTCCTCCAGGGCATGGGTGTGGCCGGTGGGGCATTGCTCGCCCCCGGCTTTCTCGGTTCCGCCGCCGCGCAGCAATATAGCGGCGAACTGGTCGTTTCCAATTGGGGCGGCGACTGGAACGCGAACGTGGTCCGCGCCTTCGAGGAGCCGGAACTCGAAGCCAAGGGCATGGTCATCAAGCGGGATCTGGCCTCCGCCCCCGCCCGCAAGACCAAGATCATCGCCGAGCGCAACCTGCCGCGCGGCACCATCGACGTGGCGCAGTTCACCGATGCGGACGCCTATGAGCTGAACCTCCAGGGCGCGCTGGAGGAGATCGACTATTCCAAGATCCCCAATGCGACGCACCTTCTGCCGAACATGAAGACGCCTTACTTCGTGCCCTTCAACATCAGCGGCATGGTGATCATCTACAATCCCGAGAAGATCAAGACGCCGCCCACCTCCTATGCGGACCTGCTCAATCCGGAATATGCGGGCAAGGTCGGCCTGATCGACCAGATTTATTTCAACTACTTCTTCGCCTTCGCGCTGCTGAACGGCGGCTCCATGAGCGATGTGACCCCGGCCTTCGAGAAGCTGAAGGAGCTGAAGAAGGCGGTTCAGCCGCGCATCTATCCCTCCCACCAGCAGGCTGCCGCCGCGCTGCAATCCGGCGAGATCTGGATCACCGCCAACTACAAGGCGCGGGCGGCCCAGTGGAAGAAGGAAGGTATCAAGGTGGAGCCGGCCTATCCCAAGGAAGGCGCCATCGCCTTCAAGGGCGGCGTGGTGGTCCCCAAGCGCGCGCGCAACAAGGACAATGCCTACCACTATCTGAACGCGATGCTCACGCCGCCGGTGGCGCTGCGCCTTGCCGAATACACCTTCTACCAGGTGCCCATCGACAATGCGAACCTGCCCCCGGCGCTGGCCGCCGAGGTCGCCTTCACGCCCGAGGAGCAGAAGCTGCTCCGGCATTTCGACCTGGAATACACCGCCAAGAACCAGGCCGCCTGGCTTGAATGGTGGAACAAAGAAATCAAGGTCTGATCGGTGGAACCCCAGCTCGGTCCGCTTCATCCCAGAGGTCGTATGGCGGCAGGTCTCCTGTCGCCATCGATCCTCGCCATCGTGCTGCTGCTCGCGTTCCCGCTGATCCTGCTGGGCCGCTACAGCCTTAATCCGTTCGTGCCCGGGGAGTTCGCCACCGAAGGCGTGACCCTGGAGAATTTCACGCGCTTCTTCTCCGATCCCTATTATCGGGACGTGTTGTTCCGCACCATCGGGATCAGCATTGTCAGCACCATTTGCTGCCTGCTTCTGGGGATCGCGCCGGCCTATTACATCGCGCGGGTCCGCTCGGCGCGGCTGAAATCCATCCTCATCATCTGCGTGGTGCTGCCGCTGCTCATGGGCAATGCGGTGCGCGTGGCGGGCTGGATGGTGCTGCTGGGCGATCGCGGCGTCATCAACGCCTTCCTGACCTTCACGGGGCTCACCTCCGCGCCGGTGGAGCTGCTCTATACGGGCAAGGCGGTGCTGATCGGCATCATCTCGGTCAACCTGCCCTTCATGATCATCACGCTCCAGAGCGTCATCGAGAATATCGCGCGGCCTCTGGAAGAGGCGGCGCTGGGGCTCGGCGCCAGCCCGCTGCGCGCCTTCTATCGGGTGGTCCTGCCGCTGATGATGCCGGGCGTCATCGCGGGCACCGTGCTGTGCTTCATCCTGGCCATGAATTCCTACGCCACGCCGCTGCTCATCGGCGGTCCGAAATTCCAGATGATGGCGCCCGCCGTCTATGAGCAGATCACCCGTGCCAGCAACTGGCCCTTCGGCGCCGCTTTGGCCTTCGTGCTCATGTTCACGACGCTGGTCCTCACCGTTCTGTCGGCTTGGCTCCTGGGGCGCTACGACCCGCAAAGCGGGGGGAAACGCACATGAAGGCCCACATCTCCTCCTGGTCCTATCGGGCGCTGGTGTTCGGCACCATGCTGTTCGTGGTGACGCCGCTCATCACGGTCATCTGGGTCAGCTTCTTCAGCAACAAGCTCATCAGCCTGCCCCCGCAGGGTTATTCCTTCACCTGGTATCTCAATGCCTGGCGGCTGGACGATTTCCGGGGCGGGTTCCTGCTCAGCCTGAAGGTGGCGGTGGTGGCCACCTTCATCGGCCTCGTCATCGCGGTGCCTGCCTCGCTGGCGCTGGTGCGGGGGCGCTTTCCCGGAAAGTCCTTCATCAGCACGCTTTTGCTGTCGCCGATGATGATCCCCGGCGTGGTCGCGGGCAGCGCGGTCTATATCTACTACATCCAGTTCGAACTGCTCACGAACGTCCAGCTCGCGGCGACCTTTCCGGGCCTCGTGGCGGCCCATGTGGTGCTCACCATTCCCTGGGTGGTGCGCCTCGTGACCGCCTCGCTGGTGGGTGCCAATGAGAGTATCGAGGAGGCGGCGCTCAATCTCGGCGCCCATCCCTGGCGGGTGTTCTGGCGCATCACCCTGCCGTCCGTGCGGCCGGGCCTGATCGCGGGCGGGCTGTTCAGCTTCATCATGTCGTTCACCGACCTGGAGAAGTCGATCTTCCTGATCGGCCCGGGCAGTACAACACTGCCCATCGCCATCATCAATTACCTGGAGTGGAACCTCGACCCGACGGTGGCGGCTGTCGCTGCGGTGCAGATCTTCCTCATCGGCTTCATGCTGATCATCTCCGATCCCTACATCAAGCTTAGCCGCGCATTCTGAGGACCAGCGGAATGTCCTATCTGAAATTCAACGACGTCCAGAAAGACTATGAAGGCGTGCGCGCCGTCAGTCATTTCGACCTCGGCATCGAGCGCGGCGAGATGGTGGCCCTGCTGGGCCCGAGCGGGTGCGGGAAGACCACGTCGCTGCGCATGCTCGCCGGCTTCGTCTCCGTCACCAGCGGATCCATCTTTTTAGACGGTCGGAACATCACCGCTGTGCCCGCTTATTCCCGGAACACGGGGATGGTTTTCCAGGGTTACGCCTTGTTCCCGCACATGAGCGTGGCGCAGAACGTGGCGTTCGGGCTGGAGATGCGCCGCCTGCCCAAGGCCGAGATCGGCCGCCGCGTCACCCGTGCCTTGGAGCGGGTCCGGCTGTCCGCTCTGGCGGATCGCCTGCCCCGCCAGCTCTCCGGCGGCCAGCAGCAGCGCGTGGCTTTGGCGCGGGCCATCGTCATCGATCCCGCCGTGCTGCTCCTCGACGAGCCGCTCTCGGCTCTGGATGCGCGGTTGCGGCATGAGGTGCGGGCGGAGATCCGGCAGGTGCAGCAGGAGACCGGCCTGACCACGCTCATGGTCACCCATGACCAGGACGAGGCCCTCAGCATGGCGGATCGCCTGGTCATCATGAACCAGGGGCGCATCGAGCAGATCGGCCAGCCGGCGGAAGTCTACGAGAACCCGGCCAATCGCTTCGTGGCGGAGTTCATGGGCAAGTCGAACTTCATCGGCGGCACGGTGGTGGAGGCCGGGCGGTTCCGGTGTGCGGCGTCCGACACGGTCTTCTCCTGCGACACCAGCCGCTTCACGCCCGGCGCGGAAGCGCTCCTCAGCTTCCGTCCCGAGCGCGCCCGGATCACGGCCACTCCACCCGACACCATCTCGGGCGCGAATGTGCTGGCGGGGGAATTGAAGACGGCCACCTATCTCGGCCAGTCCATCGAGGTCTCCATCGCCACGGCGGGCGGGCAGAGCTTCAACATCCTGCTGCCCAACAGCGATGCGGGCCTCGCGGCGGGGCTCCAGCCCGGATCGGCGCTCCATGTGTCCTGGGCGCCCGCCGATACCCGCCTGCTTCCGGTCTAGCCATGAGCGCCGCCGCGCCCCGTTCCGCCGCCTTGCCGGACGCCTTGCCCTGGCTCGCCGATGCCTATGAGGGCCGGTGCTTCACGGCGGATGTGAACCCGCCCGGTGCGGTGCATGTGGCGTTCGTCCGCTCGCCTTATGCCCATGCGGAGATCGTCGCCATCGAGGCGCCGGCGCCGGCGGACGTGCTCGGCTTCTGGACCGCACGGGACCTGCCGTCCCATGCGCCCATTCCCTGCATCGTGCCCATCGTGAACCGGGACGGGACGGACCGGGCGGACCCGCCCCATGTGCTGATGGCCGCATCGCGCTGCCGCCACGAGGGCGAGATCGTCGCCATGGTGGCGGCGCGGACCCAGCGCGCGGCCAATCGCGCGGCGGCGGCGGTGCGCGTCACCTATCGCGTGCTGCCCGCCGTGACAGATGGCGCGGCGGCGGTGGAGGCGGGCGCCCCCGAACTGTGGGACGAGGCCCCCGGCAATGTCTGCTTCGACTGGGAACTGGGCGATGCCGCCGCCAGGGACGCGGTCCTGCGCGGGGCGGCCCATGTGGTGCGGCGGAGGCTGCGCAACAACCGCCTCGTGATCGCGCCGCTTGAGACCCGCAGCGCCATCGCCGCGCCCGTGGACGGCACGGACGGCTTCGTGCTGGTCACCGCCACCCAGGGCGCCAACTGGTCCCGCGACATCATCGCGCGCGACGTGCTCGGCTGGGATCCCGGCCGCCTGGAGGTGGTGACGCCGCTGGTGGGCGGCAGCTTCGGCTGCAAGATCTTCGTCTATCCCGAGCAGGTGCTGGTGCTCATGGCCAGCGCGGCGCTCAATGCTGCCGTGAAGTGGGTCTCCACCCGCAAGGAAGCCTTCCTCACCGACGTGCAGGGCCGCGACAATCATACGGACGCCACCCTCGCGCTGGATGCGGACGGGCGCATCCTCGCCATCACCACCGACACCATCGCCAATCTCGGCGCGCATCTGTCCAATTACGGGCCGTTCAGCTCCACCAATTGCGGCACGCCGCTTCTGTGCGGCATCTATGATGTGGGCCTCGTCCATGCCCGCGTGCGCGGCGTCTTCACCAATACCACGCCCATGGATTCCTATCGCGGCGCCGGGCGCCCCGAGGCCCATTATGTGCTGGAGCGCATGATCGACGAAGCCGCCCACGAACTGGGCCTCGACCCGCTCGCCCTGCGCCTGCGCAACGCCCTGGACGAGACGCAGCTTCCGGCCGTCACCGCCACCGGCATCCGGCTCGATTCCGGCATGTTCCGCGCCAATATCCGCCGCGCGCAGGAAGAGGCCGATTATGCGGGCTTCGCCCATCGGCGCGCGGCCAGCGCCGCCAAGGGGCTCATGCGCGGCATCGGCATGGCCAATTTCCTGGAGACCAATGGCGGCTTCGCCCTCGCGAAGATCATGGAACGCCACAATGGCAGCCTGCCGCTGGAAACCGCCCGCATCGCCTTCACCGGCCAGGGGCGCGTGCATCTCGACATCGGCACGCAGGGCAGTGGCCAGGACCATCGCGGCGCCTATGCGGACATGCTGGCGGCGCGCCTCGGCATGTCGCCGGAGGCCATCGAGGTGTTCCAGGGCCGTTCCGATCGCCTGCGCCAGGGCACCGGCACGGGGGGCTCCAAATCCATGCTGTCGGGCTCAACGGCCATCATCGAGACGGCCGAGGCGGTGATCGCGCGGGCGCGGGCATGGCTCGCCTCCCGCACGCAGCGGCCGGAGGCGGAGGTGGTGTGGGAGGATGGCGCCTTCCGCCTGGACGGCACGCCCGTGCCGCTCATGGAGGCGGTGCGGATGGCGGAGTTCGAGGCCGCCGATGGCCATCCCTTCGATGCGCAGGTGACCTCCACCATCCGCTCCGGCACGTTCGGCAACGGTTGCCATGTGTGCGAGGTGGAGGTGGACCCCGCCACCGGCATGGTGCGCGTGGACCGCTACACGGCGGTGTCGGACTTCGGCACCATCATCCGCATGGCCGATGTGGTATCCCAGCAGGAGGGCGGCATCACGCAGGGCATCGGGCAGGCTTTGACCGAGTATTGCCGCTACAATGCGGACGGGACGCTGGCGACGGGCGACCTCGCCGCCTATCACCTGCCGCAGGTCTCCGACATTCCGCAGATGAAGCTGGTGTTCCAGGGAACCCCCTGCCGAACCAACACGCTCGGGCTGAAGGGCTGCGGCGAGGCGGGCATCAGCGCCTCGCCCCCCGCCGTCATGAATGCGCTCCACCATGCTTTGCGGGGCGAAGTCGATGGCATGATCCAGATGCCCGCGACGCCGCAAGTGGTCTGGGCGGCGCTCCACGCCGAGGGGAGGCGATGACCATGCAGGCAACTGCGACCAGCCCCGCGGGAGCGGGCGGCACCCTCCGCGTGAACGGCCGGGATGTCGCCCTGCTGCCGGACGATGACCGCACGCTGCTGGAATGGCTTCCGGAGGCCGTGGGGCCGGTTTCTGCCCGCTCCGCCTGCGATGGCGCCCATTGCGGCTCCTGCGCCGTGGTGCTGGACGGGACGCCCGTGAAATCCTGCACCGTGCCCGTCGCCTCCCTGGATGGCGCGGAGATGCGGACCCTGGACGCCTACCAGCAGGAGGCGGGCGCGCTGGCGCCGCTCATGGAGGCGCTGGCAGGCCCTTCCGTGTTCCAGTGCGGCTATTGCCGGTCCGCTTTCTTCTTCGCCGCCAAGGCGCTGCTGGAGGAGACGCCGGAGCCCGGCCGGGACGACATCCAGGCGGCTTTCGCCGGCCTGCTGTGCCGCTGTACGGGCTATCAGGCCATCGTCAGCGCCGTGGAAGGCGCGGCGCGGGCCATGGCGCAGGCGGCCCACGCGCCGCACGGCGCGAAGCCTGTTCCGCGCGTCTCGGCGCACGCGCCCCGCACCGTGGCGGCGGCGTGCGCGGCGGCGCAGGCGCGGCCGGGTGCCTATTGGCTGGCGGGTGGGCAACATCTGGTGCCCCTGCTGCAGCATTCCGCGCAGGCCGAGCCGTCCTTGCTGGAGATCGCCGGTATCGCGGAATTGGGCCGCATCGAAGTGGTGGGGGACCGGCTGTTCGTGGGCGCGGGATGCACCCATGGGCAGATCGCGGCCTCTGAGCCGGTGCGCTCAGCCCTGCCGGACCTGGCCGGGCTCGCGGGCAAGGTGGGCGACATCTATGTGCGCGCCCGGGGAACGCTGGGCGGCGCCATGGTGAGTGCGTGGCGCAACGGCAGCTATCCGTCCTTCCTCATGGCGACCGATGCAGATGTGCTGGCCGCAGGGCGCCGTACGTTTGCGCTCGACTGGTTCGCGGAGCGGGCGGAAAACCGGGATCGGCCGCCTGCCGAGTTGATCCTGGGCGTGGAAATTCCGACGCATTGGCAGGTGTCCCATCAGGCTTTCCGCCCGCGCCCGGCACGCCCGGCGCTGGTGAGCGTCACGGGCGCGCGGGACGTGGCGGGCGATCTTCGGATCGCCGTGGCGGGCTATGGCGCGCGGCCCTTCCTGGTGCGCGACGCCGACACGCTCCTGGCCGCCGCGCGGGGCTCTCTCCCCGACGTGGAGCTTGCCGCCATGTTGGATGTGCTGCCCCTGGATGACGGGGAGGCCAGCGGCGCCTACCGTCTGGCGATCCTGCGGCAACTCCTCCAGCGCCTGCCGTTCCATGGCGCGTGAGGGGAGGGGCCTGGGGCCGCCCGCCGCGCGCATCGTCTTCTCCTTCCGCCGGACGGCGGCCTGATCCGGGACCATCCCATGACGCGGACCATCGATCTCAATGCGGACCTCGGCGAGGGGTTCGGCCCGTGGCGCATGGGGGATGATGCCGCGCTTCTCGACATCGTCACCAGTGCCAACATCGCCTGCGGCGGACATGCAGGCGACCCGGCCACCATGGTGGAGACGCTGGAACTCGCCCGTGCACGCGGGGTGAGCGTCGGCGCCCATCCCGGCTTTGCCGATCGGGAGGGCTTCGGCCGCCGCCTCATCCCCCTGTCGGGCCGGGAGGTGGAGCAATTGGTGGCGACGCAGATCGGCGCCCTCATGGGTGCCGCCGCCCTCGCCGGGGCCGTGGTGCGCTACGTGAAGCCCCATGGTGCGCTGGGGAACTGGGCGGCCGCCGATCCGGCCGCCGCCACAGCCGTGGCGCGCGCGACCCGCGCCGTCTCGGCCGATCTCGGGATCCTCGCCATTTCCGGCACCGCGCTGGAGGGCGCGGGACGGGATGCGGGGCTCGCGGTATTCAGCGAGATCTTTGCGGATCGCGCCTATCTGGCGAACGGCCAGTTGGTGCCGCGCTCCCGGGAAGGGGCGGTGATCCATGATGCGGAGGCCGCCGCCCGCCGTCTGGTGGACTTCGTTTCCACGGGGCTGATGCCGACCGTGGACGGGCCGTCCATCCCCCTCGCGGCGCAGTCCGTCTGCGTCCACGGCGACACGCCGGATGCGCAGAAGATGGCGCTGAAGATCCGCGCCACGCTGGAGGGCGCGGGCATCACCCTGGCGCCGTTCCTTGCGGGCGTCGCGACGTCCTGAAGACGGGTCGCACGCCGCGCTGTCGCGCGACAACACTCAATGGAGATGAGGAGAACACCATGGTGGATTTGCCCACGCCCCCGAAGCCGAGAGGGCGCTATCGCCCGGTCATCGTCCACCGGGGCGTCGCCTATGTGAGCGGCCAGGTCTCGCGCGACGAGAATGAGGTGACCTTGACCGGCATCGCGGCGGGCGAGGCGGATATTCCCGCCGCCCAGGAAGCGGCCCGGAGGTCCATGCTGCGCTGCCTGAGCGTGCTTTCCGACGCGATCGGCGGGCTGGATGCGGTGGAACAGGTTCTGATGGTGCGCGGCTTCATCCGCTCCGCGCCCGATTTCATCCACCATCCCAAGGTGATGGACGCCGCCTCCGACGTTCTGATCGATGCCCTGGGCGAGACGCGCGGGCAGCATGCACGGGCGGCGGTGGGTGTGGCGAGCCTGCCGAGCGGTGGCATGCTGGAGATCGAACTGAGCGTGGCGCTGCGCGCGTGATCCTGCGGACGGGGGACGGCTGAGCGGTCCCCCGGCCCACGATGAAGGCGGGGCCTATTCGGCCGCCTGCGGGTTCGCGGAGAAAGCGTGCGGCGTTTCCTGCGGGAACAGGTGCTGCGCGTGCGCGATGACATTCTCGCTGGTCTCGCGGATGTGCCGCTCGATCAGGCGGAGCGCCAGATCCTCGTCGCGCGCCAAGGCGGCATCGACGATCATCTTGTGCTCCACATCCTTCTTGCGCCACTTCTTGCGGAACTGGGAGGACATGCGCCGATAGCGCTGGGCGCGCTCGAACAGCTTGTCGCGCAACTCGATGAGGGTGGGCGACCGGCACTCGGACACCAGCGACGCATGGAAGGCGCTGTGCACCGCCGCCCATTCTTCCGAGAGATAATATTCCCGGCCGAGCCGCTTCTGCATCTTGTCCATGCGGTGAAAGCTGGCGAGGATATTGGCTTCCCAGTCATCGTCGCCATAGCGCATGGAGCGCCGCAGCATCTCGTTCTCGATGAGGACGCGCGTGTCCGTGAGGTCGTTCAGATCCTCGATGGAGACCGGCGCCACCATGAAGCCGCGCTGCCCTTCCGCCACCACGAGGCTTTCCGCCGCCAGCCGCGACAGCGCCTCGCGCAGGGTGGAGAAGCTGACCGTGTAGCGGGCGCGCAGGGCCTCGAACCGGAGCTTTTCGCCGGGCTGCAATTCGCAATTGATAATGTCGAGCCGCATGCGGTGAAGGACGTCGGCCGCGCGGGTCTCGCCGGGCTGCTTCTGCTTGTCTGCCATTCCGGGCCCCGCTCTCACTGGCTCGCCTCGCTCGTCCTCTCGCGATCGGCTGGGAGCGTTTGGATACCCTATTGGGAATTTCGAAAAAATCAATATTTTCCGCTGTTCACGCGCCAGTCGAGGAAATGGACGAACCCGTCCGAAATGTCCGACATGATCTGTTTTTGCGATAAATCTGATTTTTTCGAAAATTATTGAATCCCCCTCCCGTTTGCCGTATCACCGCCGGCAATGGCTCCGGCGACAACCGAGCCCAAGGGAGAGGAAACGATGGCGCATATCGTCCATGCCGTGGGGCATATGAAGATCAATGTGAGCGACCCGGCGGCGGTCATTCACGATGCCACCGAGATACTGGGCCTGCGCGTGACCCATCAGGAACAGGGCCAGACCTGGCTCAGCTCCAACGGGCGCGCCGCCGAGCTGGTGCTGCTTCATTCGGACGAGAACGCCACCCACACCATCGCCCTGGAAGCCCTGACCGTGGACGCGGTGCGCGCCGCCGAGGCGCGGGTGGAGGCGGCCGGCTGCCGCATCCTCTCCAGCGCGCCGAGCCTGGATTGCATCGCGGCCGGCGTCACCTTCGCGACGCCCGAGGGGCTGCGCTTCGAGATCCATACGCCCATCCGGGACACCCTCTATGACCGCCGCCATCCCACCCACGGCGTCGGCCCCAACCGGATGGACCACGTCAATCTGATCACCCCCGATCCCGCTGCCACGCGCGGCCATCTGGAAGCCATCGGCGGCATGAGGCTCTCCGAGCGGCTGGTGGATGACAGCCTGAGCTGGATGTATGGCGGCAACCGCCAGCACCACATTCTCGGCCTGGTGAAGGGTGCGGTGGGCCTGCACCACTATTCCTTCGAGTTCCGCGAGTTCAACCAGTATCTGCGCCTCGGCGATACGCTCGACCGCTTCGGAAAGCAGATGATGTGGGGTCCCGGCCGCCATCGTCCCGGCGACAATACCTATGCCTATTACACCGACGCATCGGGCGCGATGGTGGAATGTTCCGGCGAGATGGCGCTCATTTCCGACGACGAGACCTTCACGGCCAACGTCATCACCAATCTGGAGCGGCCCGGCAATGTCCGGCAGATGAATGTGTGGGGCACGCCCGCACCGCTGGAATGGCGCACCTTCCACTTCCCCTTTGCGGCCATCAGCTGATGTCGAGCCGGGAGTTCTGAGATGCAGGAAAAGCTGACATTCATGTCGGACGGCCTGAAGCTGTCCGCGGTGCTGCATGTTCCCGAAGGCCGCAAGAGCGGCGAGCGGCTGCCCGCTTTCATCGTGCTGCACGGCTTCGTGGGGTCCAAGGACGAATCCCACGCCGAGATCCAGGCGCGCATGCTGGAGGATTTCGGCTACGTGGCGCTGCGCTTCGACTTCCGCAGCTGCGGGGAGAGCGAAGGCGAGCGCGCCCAGGTGCGCTGCTTCGACCAGGTGGCCGACGCCAAGAACGCGCTCACCTTCCTGGCCGGCCGCGAAGAGGTGGACCCGGCGCGCATCGGCGTGGTCGGGCATAGTTTCGGCGCCGCCGTGGCGGTCTATTCGGCGGGCGTGGACAGCCGCTTCGCCTGCGTCATCTCCTCCTGCGGCTGGGGCGATGGCGAGCGCAAGTTCCGCGGCCAGCATCCCACCCCGGAAGCCTGGGCGCGCTTCACCGGCCTTCTGGAGCAGGGCCGCAAGCACAAGCGCGAGACCGGGACGAGCATGTGGATCTCCCGCTTCGACGCGGTGCCGATCCCCGAGCCGCTGCGCAAGAACCTCTCACCCAAGGCGATCATGGAGATCCCGGTCGAGACCGCCATCAGCATGTATGAGTTCCGGGCCGATGACGTGGTGGGCAACATCTCGCCCCGTCCCGCTCTGTTCTTCCACACCGCCGATGACGGCATCACGCCCACCGAGCAGTCCATTCGCCTGTTCGAGAAGGCGGGACAGCCGGCGGAGCTGATGCTCATCACCGGCACCTCCCACTTCCCGCTTTCGGCGCAGGATGCGCCCCGCACCAAGGCGATGATCAAGGGGTGGCTCGACAAGTTCTTCCCCTCGCCGCTGGCGGTCTAGGCTATGGCGAGCGCAACACGCACGGTGTCGCCGCAGGCTCTGCGCGACTTCGCCGAGCGCCTGCTCACCGCAGGCGGCTTCCGGCCCGAGGACGCGGCCAAGGCGGCGGAGCTGCTGGTCTGGGCCAATCTGCGCGGCGTGGACTCCCACGGCGTCCTGCGCATTCCCCGCTATGTGGAGATGGTGCAGCAGGGCTTGATCAACCCGGCGGCGACCCCGAAAGTCGTCCGGGAATCCGGGGCGGTGGCCCTCATCGATGCGGGCCTCGCGCCCGGCGCCACGGGCATGGAGAGCGTCACGCTCAAGGCCGTGGAGATCGCCGCCCGCAGCGGGGCCGGTTTCTGCGTGGGGCGGAACGTGACCCATGCCGGCGCCATCGGCTATTTCGCGCACAGGATCGCGGATGCGGGCCTGGTGGGCATCATCATGACGGCCTCCAAGCCGCTCATGGCCTATCCCGGCGCGCGCGGCGAGGCGGTGTCGTCCAATCCGCTCGCCATCGCCGCCCCCTCGGCGGACGCGGACGCGCCTATCGTGCTCGACATGTCCACGGCCGCCGTGGCGCTCGGCAAGATCCTGGCGGCCCGCGATGCCGGGCGCGCGATCCCTGAGGGGTGGGGCATGGACGGCGAAGGCCGCTCCACCACCGACGCCGCGCAGGTGAAGGCGCTCCTGCCCATGGCCGGGGCCAAGGGCGCGGGCCTCTCGCTGATGATCGAGGTGTTGTGCAGCCTGCTGGCGGATAATCCCATCATCGCCCCGGCGCTGGGCGGTGCCGATCCGGTGGGCTTCAACGGCCTTGCCATCGCCATCGATCCCGATGCCTTCATGGGCCGCGAGCGCTTCCTCGCCAATGTGCAGGCCCTGGCAGTGGCCATCCACGGTCTCGAACCGGCGGCCGGTACGGAAGCGGTGCTGCTGCCCGGCGAGCGGGGGCGGCGCACGGCGGCGGAACGCAGCCGGTCGGGCATTCCCTTGGCGCAGGGCACGGCCACCAAGCTTGCCGAACTCGCCGCGCGCCTCGGCGTCGAGGCCCTGCCGGTTTGAACCGGATTTTCCGCAGCGCTCCGGCGCTGCGGACACTGCATGAAGATCACCGCGCTATTGGTCGAAAAATTTCGAAAATCATTCCGCCTCGGGCGCAACCATTGGACGGCAAACCGTGAAGCTCCTGTCTTTTTCCGTGGGGCCTGTGGCCTCCTGGGGCGCTGTGGTGGGCGACAGGGTCGCCGACCTCGGCAAGGCCCTGCCTGAACACGCGACGCTGGCGGACTTCCTCGGCAGCGCGGATTTCGCGGATCGCGAGGCCCTGCTCACAGCCACCCAGGCGGAGATTCCCCTCTCCGACATCACCTTCCTGCCGGTCATCCCCCGGCCGGAAAAGATCGTCTGCGTGCTCCGTAATTATTTTGAGCCCGGCCAGGATGCGGCGCCCGATGGCGCGAAGCGCGAGGGGCCGGCCTTCCCGCCCATTTTCCTGCGGGTCTGGCGCTCGCAGGTGGGGCATGAAGCGCCCGTGATCCGGCCCAAAGTGTCCACCCAGCTGGATTGGGAAGGCGAGCTTGCGGTGGTGATCGGCACGGGCGGCCGCCATATCGCGGAGGCCGACGCCATGGCCCATGTGGCCGGCTATTCCATCTATAACGATGTCAGCGTCCGCGACTGGCAAAAGCACGCCCAGCAGGTGGCTTCGGGCAAGAATTTCGTCGGCACCGGCCCGTTCGGGCCCTGGCTGGTCACGGCCGATGACATCCCCGACCCCAATGCTTTGACGCTGCGCACGCTACTGAACGGGGAAGAGGTGCAGGCCTCCGACACATCCCATCTCATCTTCAAGATCCCGCAGCTCATCAGCTACGCCTCCACCATCTTCGATCTGGTGCCGGGCGACGTGATCGTCACCGGGACACCCGCCGGTGCGGGCTTCACCCGCAAGCCGCCGGTTTTCATGAAGGCGGGCGACGTGGTGAGCGTCGAAATCGAGCGCATCGGCACGCTCCGAAATCCAGTGGTGGACGAGTGATGTCCGCCCGGGCTGGGGCGTCCCGGGACCGGGCAAGTCCAGCCGTCTTCGACACCAAGATCAAAACCAAAAAGCAAACACGGCAAACAACATAAGGGAAGGAACGAACCATGAGGCGCACCATCATCGGCATCGTTGCGGCGCTCTGCACCATGGGCGGCGCGGCACAGGCCGCCGACTATCCAAGCCGCGCCATCATGCTGATCCAGGGCTATGCCCCCGGCGGCAGCGCCGACACCATCTCGCGGCTTCTCGCGCAGCCCATGTATGAAAGCATGGGCGTGCCCGTGGTGGTGGAGCCGAAGCCCGGCGCCGGGGGCACGCTGGCCGCCAATACCCTGGCGCGGGCCAAGCCGGATGGCTACACGATCGGCCTCGTCACCGGCGGTCACGCCGTGGCCAAGGGCCTCTATAAGACCCTGCCGTTCGATCCCGTGGATGACTTCGAGCCCATCTCCAACGTGGTCGACTACAGCTTCGTGCTCGCGGTGCCCGCCAACAGCCCCTACAAGACCCTCGCGGAGCTTCTCGCCAAGGCGAAGGAAGATCCGGCCGCCATCAATTTCGGATCGGCGGGTGTGGGCTCCACGCAGCATCTGGCGGGCGTTCTTCTCGCCAACGCGGCGGGCGTGACCATCACGCACATTCCCTATCGGGGCGAGGCCGCCGCCGTGACGGGCATCCTCAGCGGCGAAATCCCCATGATCGTCGCAAGCCCCGTGACGCTGGAATCCCAGATCCGCAGCGGCAAGATGCGCGCCTTGGCGGTGTTCTCCGACAAGCGTCTCGCCGCCTTCCCGGACGTTCCCACCATGGGTGAGGCCGGTATCAAGGACTTCTCGGTGGTGACCTGGGCGGGCCTCGTGGCGCCGAAGGGCACGCCGGAGCCCATCGTCAAGCGCCTGCACGACGAAGTGGTGAAGGCGCTCGCCAACCCCGAGACCAAGGCCAAGATCGAGGCGGCGGTGGGCGGCGAGGTGAAGACCAGCACGCCGGCGGAGATGCGCAAGCGCATCGCCACGGAAGCGGACCGCTGGGTGAAGGTGGTCAAGGATGCCGGCATCGAGCAGCAGTGATCCTGTGCGCCTCATGGGACGCGGTGGCATCGCCGCGTCCGCAGCGGCGCACAGTGATCCAGACGCCCCTGCGGCGAACGGCTTGGGTGCAGGCGCGCTGAATTGCATGCGGGGGATAGGCGTTTTCCTGGCGGGCGCTTAGAGTGCGGTCGCCCACCGTGAAGCACTCTCCATCAATGGCTTAGAGCCTGATTGGATCAGGCTCTGGCCTTGCGGCTGAGCGTGAAAGGAAACGCCGTGTCGGATACCAATCTGCCCCCGGCCGCCGCGCATGCATCCACCCATGGATTGCGCGGATGGCTGCATGAGCTGCCCTATGTCGTGATGCTCGGGCTCACGCTGTGCGGCGTGGCCTATTCCGCCATGACGCGCAGCCCGCTCCAGCATTATTGGGAGCTGGTGGCACTCTTCAATTGCGCCGCCTGCATCTATGAGGGCTGGCGCCGGGATGAAGGCCGCCGCTGGCGGCTGATCTGGACGCAGGTGCTCCATTGGGGCGCCTTCCTCGCCACCATGACGCTCGCCTTCCTCCCAAGCGTGCAGGCGGTGGCGGATGCGGATTCCACCAGCCTCGTCATCCTGCTCCTGCTGGCGCTCGGCACCTTCGTGGCGGGCGTCCACACGGTGTCCTGGCGCATCGGCCTGAACGGCGTGGTGATGGCGCTGTGCGTGCCGGTGGTGGCGTGGCTCGACCAGTCCGCCCTCATCGTGTCGCTGGGCATGGTGGCCGTGCTGCTGATCGGGGCGCTGGGCGTCGCCGTCTGGCTGCACAAGCGCGCCTGACGTGCGGCAGCGTCGGCCTGCCCTCCACAGGCGTGGGCCTGGGAGAGACGGCCGGGTCGTTGTTCGCGCAACGCCGTCCGTAAGGCGTGCGCGCGGGGCACAGGCGCGCTAAGGAGGTCCTTCCACGTGCGTCGGGCGTCGCTTCAGGGGTGCCGGTCGGGCTGAATTGGGAGGCCCGGCGGGGCGCGTCATGGACATCACTCTTCTGATCTTCCTGCTCGTCTATGTGGCCATGGGTTTCGGGCGGATACCGTGGCTCAAGGTCGATCGGACGGGGGCTGCGATCATCGGCGCGATGGCCATGATCGTGGTCGGCAGCATCAGCCCCAAGGCGTCGTGGGACTCCATCGATTACAGCGCCGTGGGCATGCTGTTCGGCCTCATGGTGGTGTCGTCCGCTCTGGTGGTGTCCGGCTTTTATGCCTATGCGGCGCGCAAGATGGCGTCGCTTCCCGTGACGCCGCCCGTGCTGCTGGCCGTGCTGACGGTGACGGGCGGGCTGCTGTCCGCCGTGCTCACCAATGACGTGGTGGTGGTGGCCATGACGCCGCTGCTGGTCGCCGTGACGCTGACGCGCGGGCTGAACCCCGTGCCGTTCCTGCTGGGCTTCTGCTTCGCGGCCAATGCGGTCTCTTCGGGAACATTGATCGGCAGCCCGCAGAACATGATCATCGCGCAGGGCCTGGACCTGTCCTTCATGGGCTTCCTGCGCGCCACCGCCGTGCCGGCGCTCGCGTCCCTGCCCATCGTGTGGGGCATTCTGGTGCTTCTGTATCGCGGGCGCTGGACCTTGCAGGCGCCCGCCGCCGGAGCCGCGCAGCCCGCTGCCGCGCCCGTCCCGCTGGATGTGGGGGAGACCCTCAAGGCGGGCGTGGTGACCATTGCGGTGGTCCTGGCGTTCATCTTCAGCGATTGGCCGCGCGAGCTCATCGCGCTGGCGGCGGCCGGCCTGCTACTCATGAGCCGCCGCGTCTCGTCCCATGATCTGCTCAAGGACGTGGACGGCAATCTGCTGCTGCTCATCATGGGGCTGTTCGTGGTGAATGCCGCCATGGCGGCCACCGGCCTGCCGCAGATGCTGCTGGCGGAGGCGCGCGACCTGGGCCTCGATCTGAACAGCCCCTTCACGCTGTTCTGGGTGGGGGCGATCCTCAGCGACGTGGTGAGCAACAACCCCGCCGTGATGCTGCTGACGCCGTTCCTGAAGCCCGGCGCGGACGCGGAGGCGCTCGGCGCCGCGCTGGCGCTGGGGACGGGCTTCTCCAGCAACCTCATCGTGTTCGGCAGCCTTGCCGGCATCATCGTGGTGGAGCAGGCGGCGGCGAAGGGCGTGAAGATCTCGTTCGGCGAATTCGCCCGCGCGGGCGTGCCCGTCACCCTCGCCTGCATGGTGGTGGCGGCGGGTTGGATTCTGCTGCTGAGCGCGTGAGCGGGGGAGGCTTTATCGGCGCATGGCCGGCGCCGCGCCGCGCTTCATCGAACCTCAGCCTGCCGCAACGCCATCCCCCACGCTCTGGGGAAGGACGAACGGCCCGGCCGGGACGGCATTCACCCGCGCCGGCACCCCGAAGGCGTCCAGCAGCAGGGCCGATGTCATGACCTCGGCGGGCGGCCCCGATGCCAGCACGCGCCCTTCCTTCATCATCACCAGATGATCGGCGGACATGGCCGCCAGATTGAGATCGTGCAGCACGGCGAGAACCGCTCCGCCCGTCGCCACATGGGCGCGGGCCACCTGGAGCACCAGCAATTGGTGGGCGAGGTCGAGGCTGGCGGTGGGCTCGTCCAGCAGCATGAAGCCGGGCGCTTCGCTGCCGCCGGTCCGCAACTGGGCCAGGATCCGCGCCAGATGCACACGCTGGCGCTCGCCGCCCGACAGGGATTCATAGCGCCGGGCCGCGAAGCCGGGCAGGTCCACCGCCGTCAGAAGCTCCTCCACCCTGCGGGTCGTCTGCGCTGCGCTGGCGCCGGACAGGCCGAGGCTCACCACTTCGGCCACGCTGAAGGCGAAGGCCACTTCGGTGTGCTGGGCCAGCACCGCGCGGCGCTGGGCGAGGGCGCGCGGCGAGAAGCCGGAGAGCGGGCGGCCATCCAGCATCACCTCTCCCGCGTCGGCGCGCATCTCTCCCGCGAGTACCTTGAGCAAAGTGGACTTGCCCGCCCCATTGGGCCCGACCACCACGGTCACCCGGCCGGGCTGGAGGGCAAGCCCCACGTCCGACAGGAGCTTCCGGCCGCTGCGCTCGACCGTGACATTGCGCATTTCGTACATGGTTCAGCCCAGAATGCCGCGACGGCCGCCCAGCAGCCACAGGAAGAAGGGAGCCCCGATCAGGGCCGTCACCACGCCCAGCGGCAGTTCCGCCGGGGCGGCCACGAGGCGGGCGGCCACATCTGCAAGAAGCAGCACCGCCGTCCCCAGCAAGGCCGAGCCCGGCAGCAGGAGGCGATGGCCCGCGCCGAGCGTGAGCCGCACCAGATGCGGCACCACCAGCCCCAAAAAGCCGATGACGCCGCAGGCGGCGACGGCCGCACCCACGCCGCAGGCCACCACGATGATGGCGATCCGCTTCAGCCGCTCCACGGCGATCCCCATGTGGAAGGCCTGCGCCTCCCCGAGGGCCAGCGCATCGAGCCCGCGCGCCAGGAAGGGCGATGCCACCAGCAAAGCGAACACGAAGGGCGCGGCAAGGGCGGTCTTCAGCCAGGTGGCCCCGCCGAGGCTTCCCAGCGTCCAGAACAGGAATTCCCGCGACTGCTGCTCGCTGGCCATGAAGACGAGGACGCCCGTTCCCGCGCTGGCCATGGCGCCGAGCGCGAGCCCGGCGAACAGCAAGGTGGCCATGGAGGTGTAGCCGTCCCGCATGGCGAGGCGCGCGATGAGCAGGGTGGTGAGGAGGCCGCCCACGAACGCGGCCAGGGACAGGCCCACCGCCGCGAGCACCGGCGGCAGGGCCCAGTGGAGGCTGCCGCCGAGCACGATGAAGGCCACCGCCGCCAGCGCCGCGCCCGGTGAGACGCCTACGAGGCCGGGATCCGCGAGCGGATTGCGGAACACGCCCTGCATGATGGCCCCCGCAAGGGCCGTGCCCGCGCCCACCAGGGCGCCCAGCACGGCGCGGGGCAGGCGCACATCCAGCACGATGACACGTTCGCGCAGTCCCGCTCCGGCCCCGGAAACCGGGCCGGTGAGAGCCTCGACGAGGACCTGCCACACGCGGGCGGGGGGAATGCTGACTGGCCCCAGGCAGAGGGCGGCGAAGAAGGCCAGGACCACAAGCAGCGCGAGCGTGCCGAGCCCGACCACGGCCCGCGAGCGCACCCATCCCATGCGTCCGGGCGCCGCGTGAGAGGTGGCGAGGCTCACGGGTTGGGCTCCGCGCTCCAGGAGCGCGACGGCAGGGCCGGCAGGGTGATGCCGGGATGGAGCGCGACGGCCAGATCCCGCACGGCTTGCGGCGTGCGCGGGCCGAACCCCAGGAGATAGGAGCCGGGCAGAGCCAGCAGGCGCTGGTTCTGCGCGGCGGTGGTGCCCTTGAAGGCGGGGAGGGAGAAGAGCATGTCGGCGGTGAGCACCTGCCCCCCGCCCTGCATGACCACCACCACCTCCGGATCGGCGCTGAAGGCGGCTTCATCCACGGCGGGCTTGTAGCCCTTCAGGCCCTTCATGGTGTTCGTTGCCCCGGCAAGGCGCAGCATGGCGTCGGCGGATGTCTCATTGCCGCCGACCACCGCTGTGCCGTTGGCGGCGGAGAGCACGAAGACGGCGCGCGGCGCCGGCTTCAGGCCGGACACGCTCGCTTCGATGGCGGCGAAGTCGGCCCGCACCGCTTCGGCCAGCGCGCGCCCTTTCGCTTCCTCGCCCACGGCGGCGGCCACAGCCTCGATCTTGCGCACCACGGCCTCGGGCGATTGCGCATCGGGAATGATGACCACCGGCACGGACGCCCGCTCCAGCACGTCGAGCGTGGACCGCGGGCCGGCCCCCTCGATGGCCAGGATGAGGCTCGGCGCCACGGACAGCACGCCTTCGGGCGCCAGCGTGCGGGAATAGCTCACATTGGGCAGCGCCCGCGCGGCGGCGGGGTAGACGCTGGTCTGGTCCACCGCGATGACGCGGTCGCCAAGGCCGAGAGCAAACAGTATCTCCGTCACCGAACTGCCGATGGAGACGATACGGCTGGTATCCGCCACGCTCACGGTTCGACCGGCGGCGTCCCGGATGACACGCGCCGTTTCTGCCGCACCCCCGGGGTGCGAGGCGAGGCAAATGACCGCCAGAAAGATGGCGGCCAGACAGCTCCAATTTCGCGTATCTCGCGGCTTCATGTCCGACATTATCCGGCGATCTCTCACTTATATCCGTATCTTGTATCTATAAAATGTCTCTTTAGAATTTTTATATTCTAAATCTTGTGCGTTGATTCCTATAATAGTTGAAATATAAGTGCATCACCAGGGTAATATTGAAACATTCTCGCGAATCAACTTGACTCATCGCGGCGTGACCCATAGGCGGTAACGCAACGCTCGAGATGATGGTCAGCCTCGTCGGCGTCATCACGCGACGTATTTCAGTCGTCCCGTTCGGTCCGACCGCATGGGTTCACAGGCATTCCAGCCCGCCAAGCCTCCCTGGAGGCGGTAGCCAGCTGACACGACATCTGGAGACTTCTATGATTCGCGTCTTGGCGAAGGGCGGCGTTTGCCCGAGCTTCCGTTGCTTCTGGCTCTCCAGTGCCGCAGGTGCGGCGCTCCTCACGGGTCTCGCGACATCGGCATATGCGCAGACCGCGCCCACCGCCCCCGGTCAGCCGGTCGCGGCCAATGACTCGATCGCCCTCGATTCCATCACGGTGGTCTCCACCCTCACGGGCATCCAGACGGTGGATGCGCTCGGCCCCGTGAGCGTGCTGCGCGCGGATCAGTTCGAACAGCTGATGGCGAACCAGACCTCCGATCTGTTCCTCGGCATGCCCGGCGTCACCGCCATCCAGAACGGCAACAGCCAGCAGACCTCCATCAATATTCGCGGCATGCAGGATTTCGGCCGCGTCGCCGTGTTCGTCGATGGCGCCCGCCAGAACTTCACCCAGCTCGGCCATGCCAACGCGGCGGGCAGCTTCTTCCTGGAGCCGGCGCTTCTGTCGAGCGTGGACGTGTTCCGGGGACCGGCGTCCAACATCTATGGCTCGGGCGCCATCGGCGGCGTCGTCACCTTCCGCACCAAGGACGCGGACGACATCCTGAAGCCTGGCCAGACCTGGGGCGTGGAGAGCACCGGCGAGTTCGGCAGCAACGGGCCCATGGGCTTCGGCTCCATGTTCGGCGCGGCGCGCGTCGGCCAGAATGTGGACCTGTTCGTCGGCGGCACCTACCGCAAGGCGACCGACTATCAGGACGGCAATGGTGACGACGTTCCCGGCACCGCCTTCGACACCTGGACGGGCATCGCCAAGGCCACCTTCCGCCCGGCGGACTTCCATGAAGTGAAGGTGAGCGCGCTCAATTACAACTCGACCTATACGACCAGCAACGACGTTCCCACCCCAGGCCTCAGCCAGTATGGCACGCAGGTCATCAACCAGACCCTGACCGCCAGCTACAATTACGCCAATCCGGACGACAATCTGTTCGACTGGAACAGCACGGTTTACTGGAACCGGGTCGAGCAGAACCAGGTGAAGGTGGCGGGCACCCCGAGCGCCATCACCGGCGCCATCGGAAACCCCCGCTCCTTCACCATCGACACCACGGGCTTCGATGCGAACAACACGTCCCGCTTCGATTTCTATAGCGTGCGCAACGCCGTCACCATCGGCGGCGAGTATTTCAACGACAACGTGTCCAACATCGACAATTACGGCTTCGGCGACGGCTACAATCCGAGCGGCGAGCGTGATGTGGGCGGCGCGTTCGTGCAGTGGCAGGGGAATTATTCGAGCTGGCTCGAAGCCATCGCCGCCGTGCGCTACGACAGCTACTCCCTGAACGGCGGCAATACGTCAAACAGCGACAGCCGCTTCTCGCCGAAGTTCACCCTCGGCGTCACGCCGCTCCCGTGGTTCACGGTCTACGGCACCTATGCGGAAGCCTTCCGCGCGCCCACCGTCACGGAGACGCTGGTGTCGGGCGCACATCCCCCGGCCATCCCCATCGTGACCTGCCCGGATGGCAGCTACGGCACCTTCTGCTTCATGCCGAACCCGAACCTTCAGGCCGAGGTGGGCAAGAACAAGGAAATCGGCGTCAACATCAAGTATGACGACCTGTTCGTGAAGGGCGACAAGATCCGCCTCAAGGCCAACGCCTATCAGAACGATGTCTCCGACTATATCGAGCTGGTCCAGTATGGCCGGTCGCGGTACGGCACCACGGCCTATGCCCAGTATCAGAACATCGCGTCCGCCAAGATCACCGGCTACGAGCTGGAGAGCATGTACGACACCGGGATCTGGTTCCTGGGCGTGAACGGCACCATCACGCGCGGCGAGAATACCGAGGACGGGCAGCCGCTCTCCACCATCATGCCGGACAACATCGCCACCACCATCGGCGTGCGCATGATGGACGGAAAGCTCACCATGTCCGCCCGCTGGGTGGCGGTGGCGGCCGTGACGGCGGCGGACCTTCCGGTCGGCTCGGTCTATGATCCGACCTCGTCCTTCAATCTCGTGAACTTCTATGTGGGCTACCGCCCCAGCGAGAACGTCCTGGCCGCGGCCTCGGTGGAGAACGTGCTGAACGAGCAATACACGCAGTATCAGCAGTTCCTGCCCAGCGCCGGCATCACGTTCAAGGGCTCGCTCACCATCAAGTTCGGCGACGGCTATCTCGCCTCCCTGTCCCCCAGCGGCTTCACCCGGTGAAGCCCACTCCATGCGTAAGGTGAAATATCTCATGTTCATCGCAATGAACCGCTTCAAGGTGAAGCACGGATCGGAAGCCGAGTTCGAGCGCGTCTGGCGCGAGCGCGACAGCTATATCGCTGCGGTTCCCGGCTTCGTGACCTTCAACCTCATGAAGGGCCCGTCGCGGGACGAATATGTCCTCTACGTCTCCCATACGCATTGGCGGACCAAGTCCGATTTCGAGGCCTGGACCAAGTCCGAAGCGTTCCGCGCCGCGCACCGCGACGCCAGCAACAACAAAGTGAACTATATCGGCCCGCCGGAATTCGAGGGCTTCGAGTCGGTCCTCGCGCTGGAACCCGCGTGAGCACCTGCCGGGGCGTCGTCATCCGCCGCCCCGGCACCGGCCCCTCGGGGTCTTAAGGATGGGATGGAGCGCGAGGTTCGCTCCATCCGAAGTCATCCCGCCGACAGGGCCGAGCCGTCCGCGCCGAACGGCCTCACAGCACCTGGTCGGCGAGTGCGGCTGAGACGAAGTCCATCTGCACCACGAGGTCGTTGAAGTCGCGGTCGCCGCCGCCATGGAGGTCTTCCCAGCCCCAGGTGTTCAGGCCGTAATTCCACACATGGTTGACGCTCTCGCCGTTCACCGTCTCGTTGGCAGTGGCAAACATGTAGAAATCATGCCCGCCCGCGCTGAGGCGCATGGCGATCAGGTCGCCGTCATCCACACCGGAGAGGCGCGCCTCGCCATACTGGCCGTAGCCCGCCCCGGCGATCCAGACGGCCCCGCTATCGGTCTGGTAGGCATGGGAGCGGCTGGCCGCATCATAGCCCGCATCTCCCGGCCGCAGCCCGTCCACCATGCCGGTATAGTCGTCCACCGCGTAGAACATCACCTCCACGTCCTGCATGCCGTTCTGGCGCATGCGGATGATGGCCTGCTGGTCATCGGCCCCGCCCAGCGTGTGGGCGGTGGTGACGAGCCGCGCGACGCCCACGGCGCTGCCGCCGTCCTCGGTGAGGAAGTCCGCGAGGCCGAACGGGCTGGAGAGATCGGCATGGGGCGAGAGGGCCTGCGTGCCGTCGATCTTCACGTCCAGCCGGGCGCCCGCGCCCACATCGCTCTGGTGCGCCGCAGCCTGTGCGTTGCGGTCATAGGCGATGACGCTGGCGGGATCGAAGTCCGGCCGCAGCACCATCTGCGCGAAGGCCCGCGTCCAGGCGAGATCCTGCGTCATGCCGCCGGAGAAGCCGGTTGCCTCGTCTCCCGTCCCCACCGTGATGTCGGGATCCGCCCCGGAGAGGGACTGGATGGCGAGGCTCTGGAGCGTCGCGCTGGTCCAGCCGCCGGACCCGTCCGCGGTCATGAAGGCGGGGGCATCCGCATTCAGCCCCTGGGCGATCATGAGCATGGCGTTCAGCAGGCCGCCCGTATCGCCGGAGAGGCTGTCCGGGTCGAAGTCGAAACCGGCCGGGAGGACATAGCCGCCGGGTCCTGACGCGCCACCGGCGCCCCCCAGGACCCCGGGGAAGATCACCGAGAGGACGGGCAGCAGCACGCCCGGTTCACTCACCGTGAGGCCGATATTTCCCAGCGCTTCCTCGAACCGGGGAAGCAGGTCGGCGAGGACGGCGGAACTGGTGACCATGGCGGTGGCGGTTCCGCCCGCCGGGTCGGCCACCGTGTAGCTGAAAGTGACGGAGCCGGTCGTCCCCGCGCCGGGGGTGAAGCGCAGCGTGCCGTCTGTCGCGAGCGCCACCGCGCCGCCATCGACCGCCACGGCGCTGCCTGCGGTGATGGCATGGCCGTCAATGGCGGTGATCCGCAGGGTGTCGCCCTCCGGGTCGCTGTCATTGGCGAGGACGTCGATGGTGACGGCCTCTCCGGCCGCGAACGCGAAGCTGTCGCTCTGTGCCGCGGGCATCCCATTGGGGCCCGGTAGCGGGGCCACCGCGCCGGTCGGCGCGCTGGCGACGGCCTCGGCCGCCCCCATGGCGTCGGTGTAGCGCAGGGCGGCGCGGACCTGATGGCCGATATCCGCCTGGGTGAGGCTGTAGGTGGCCCCGATGGCCCCGGCGATATCCACCCAGGTGCCGCCGACCTGTCGCTGCCATTGATAGACGGGCGAAGAGGGCAGGCCGTCTTCATCCGCCACCGTATTCGTGGCGGTCAGGAGCGCGCCGGCCGTGGCGGCGCCGGTCACGCTCACCGTGCCGGTGGGCGCGGTGTTCAGGTGGGCAACGGACGCGGTGGCGGCGCTGGTCACCGTCTCCGCCGTGCCGAGGCCATCGGTGTAGCTGATCTGCGCCCGCACTTGGTGGCCCACATCGGCCTGGGTGAGGGCGTAGGTCGCGCCCGTGGCGCCGCCGATATCCACCCAGGCGACGCCGTCGAAGCGCTGCCACTGATAGGCGAACGAACCGGTCAGGCCGTCCGCGTCCGTGATGGTGTTGGCGAGGGTCAGCACCCCGTCTCGAACGGCGGTTCCGGTCACGGCTACACCGCCGGTGGGCGCGTCATTGACGTTCGACACGGGGCTGATGGCGGAACTGGTGACCGTCTCGGCGGTGCCCTGGCCATCGGTGTAGCGCAGCTCCGCGCGGACCTGATGGCCGACCTCCGCCTGGGTGAGCGTGTAGGTCGTGCCGGTGGCACCGGTAATGTCCACCCAGGTCCCACCGTCCAGCCGCTGCCACTGATAGGCGGGCGAAGCGGGAAGCCCGTCCGCGTCCGCAACCGTGCTGGTGGCGGTCAGCACCGCGCCCTGTTCCGCCACGCCGGCTACGCTGACCGTGCCGGTGGGAAGATCATTGACGTTCGCGATGGCGCCCGTGGTCGCGCTGGAGACGCTCTCCACGCTCCCCAAATCGTCCGTATAGCGCAGCTGGGCGCGGACCTCGTGGCCCACGTCGCTTTGGGTGAGGGCGTAGGTCGCGCCCGTGGCGCCGGAAATGTCCACCCAGGCCCCGCCGTCCAGCCGCTGCCACTGATAGGTGGGCGCGGCCGAGAGGCCGTCCGCGTCCGCCACCGTGCTTGCGGCGGTCAGCACAGCGCCTTCCTCCGCCGTACCCGTCACGGTCACGGCGCCGGTGGGCGCATCATTCACATTGGCGATGGCGCTCGTGGCGGCGCTGGTCACTACCTCGGCCGCGCCCAGGTTGTCGGTGTAGCGCAGTTGCGCGCGGACCTCATGGCCCACATCGTCCTGGGTGAGGGTGTAGGTGGTGCCGGTGGCGCCGCCAATATCCACCCATGTGGCCCCGTCGAGCCGCTGCCACTGATAGGTGAGGGACGCCGGAAGGCCGTCCGCATCCGCCACCGTGTCGCTGGCGGTGAGCACCGCGCCCTGCTCCGCCGTCCCGGCCACGCTGACCGTGCCGGTGGGTGCGGTGTTCAGGGGGGCGACCACGGCGCTGGAGGTGCCGGTCACCACCTCGGCGGTGCCCTGGTTGTCCATATAGCTGAGCTGCGCACGGACCTCGTGGCCCACATCGGCCTGGACGAGGGTGTAGGTGGTGCCTGTGGCGCCGCCGATATCCACCCACGCAGTCCCGTCGAAGCGCTGCCATTGATAGGTGAGCGAGGCCGGAAGACCATCCGCATCCGCCACCGTGCTGGCGGCGGTCAGCATCGCCCCTTCGCGCGCCGTGCCGGTCACGCTCAGTGTTCCGGTGGGCGCGTCATTCACGTTGGCGATCGGAGCGGTGCCTGTGCTGGTCACCACCTCGGCCGCACCCTGGGCGTCGGTGTAGCGCAGTTGGACGCGGACCTCATGGCCGACATCGGCCTGGGTGAGGGCGTAGGTGGTGCCTGTGGCACCGCCGATATCCACCCAACTGGTCCCGTCGAAGCGCTGCCACTGATAGGCGGGCGAGGCCGGCAGACCATCCGCGTCAGCCACCGTGTTCGCGGCGGTGAGCACCGCTCCCTGCTCCGCCGTCCCGCCCACCGTGACCGTGCCGGTGGGGGCATCGTTGACGGGCGCGAAGGTGACCGTGCGGGTCTGCCCGGCGAGGGTGCCGCCCTGTCCGTCCGCGACGCTATAGGTGAGCGTGACCGTCCCGAAGAAATTGGGGGTGGGAGTTAAGGTCCAGGTGCCGTTCGAATTGGCGACAAGCGTTCCGCCGGAGGCGGTGAGGCCGGTCACGGAAAGCGTGTCGCCGTCCGCGTCGCTGAAGCCCGTGAGCAGGTCGGCGGCCGTGAGGGTGAAGGCCGTGTCCTCCGTGCCGGAGAGCGGCGCCGCCACGGGCGTGCCGATGGGCCCATCATTCACGTTCGCGATGGCTGAAGTCGCCGTGCCGGCGACGGTCTCGGCCGCACCTTGAGCGTCCGTGTAGCGCAGGTGCACGCGGACCTGATGGCCCACATCGGCCTGGGTGAGGGTGTAGGTGGTGCCGGTGGCGTCGCCGATATCCACCCATGTGGCGCCATCGAGCCGCTGCCATTGATAGGTGCTGGCGGCGGAGCGCCCGTCCGTATCATCCACCAGGTCGCTGACCGTGAGAACCGCGCCTTGCGCCGTCGTGCCCGTCACCGTGAGAAGGCCGGTGGGGGCGTCGTTGACGGGCGCGAAGGTGACCGTGCGGGTCTGCCCGGCGAGGGTGCCGCCCTGTCCGTCCGAGACGGTGTAGGTGAGCGTGACCGTCCCGAAGAAATTGGCGGCGGGGGTGAGGGTCCAGGTGCCGCCCGAATTGGCGACGAGCGTCCCGCCGGAGGCGGTGAGGCCGGTCACGGAAAGCGTGTCGCCGTCCGCGTCGCTGAAGCCCGTGAGCAGGTCGGCGGCCGTGAGGGTGAGGGCCGTGTCCTCCGTGCCCGAGAGCGGCGCGGCGACGGGCGTGCCGGTGGGCGCGTCGTTGACGGCGGCGAAGGCCACCGCGCGGGTCTGCCCGGCAAGGGTGCCGCCCTGTCCGTCCGCGACACTGTAGGTGAGCGTGACGGTGCCGGAGAAATTGGCGGCCGGCGTCAGCGTCCAGGTGCCGTTGCCATTGTCCGTCAGCGTGCCCGCGCTGGTGGTGAGGCCCGTGATGGAGAGGGTGTCGCCGTCCGCGTCGCTGAAGCCCGTGAGCAGGTCGGCGGCCGTGAGGGTGAGGGCCGTGTCCTCCATGCCCGCGAGCGGCGTCGCCACGGGCGTGCCGGTGGGCACGTCATTGACGTTCGCGATGGCGCTGGTGGCCGCGCTGGTGACCGCCTCGGCCGTGCTCTGGCTGTCGGTGTAGCGCAATTGGGCGCGGACCAGATGACCCACATCCGCCTGGGTGAGGCTGTAAGTGGCGCCGGTGGCGCCGGAAATGTCCACCCAGGTGCTGCCGTCCAGCCGCTGCCACTGATAGGCGGTGGCCGTGGGCATGCCGTCCGCGTCCGCCACCGTGTTGGTGGCGGCGAGGACCGCGCCCTGGGTCGTCGTGCCGCTGACGGTCACCGTACCCGTGGGCGCGTCGTTCACGTTCGCGATGGCAGTCGTGGCGGCACTGGTGACCGTCTCGGCCGTGCCCTGGCCGTCCGTGAAGCTGAGCACGGCCCGCACCTGATGGCCCACATCGGTCTGGGAGAGCGTGTAGGTGGCGGCGGTGGCGCCGGAGATGTTCACCCAGGTGCTGCCGTCCAGCCGCTGCCATTGATAGGTCGCGGCCGTGGGCATGCCGTCCGCATCCGCCACCGTGCTGGCGGCGGTGAGGACGCTGTCTTCCTCTGCCGTGCCGGTGATGCTCACCGTGCCGGCGGGCGTGGAATTGGCGGCGGCGACGGCGCTGGTGGAGGCGCTGATGATCGTCTCGGCCGTACCCTGGCCGTCCGTGTAGCGCAGCACGGCCCGCACCCGATGGCCCACATCGTCGTCGGTGAGGGTGTAGGTGGCGGCGGTGGCGCCGCTGATGTCCGTCCAGGTGCTGCCGTCGAGCCGCTGCCACTGATAGGTGGGGGATGACGGCATGCCGTCCGCGTCAGTCACCGTGTGGCCGGCGGTGAGGACAAAATTCTCCCGCAGCGTGCCGGTCAGGCTCACCGCGCCGGTGGGCGCGTCATTCACATTGGCAACGCTCACCGTGAGGGAGACGGGGGTGCTCGCGGCGCCGTCGGCGTCGGTCACCACCACGGAGATGGTGCGCGGATCGGTGTTGGGGCTGTCGGAGCTGTTGGCATAGGCCACGAGGCGCAGCGCCGCCTGATAGTCGGCGGCGCTCGCGTCGCCCGACAGGGTCAGGGTATGGGTCGTGGGATTATAGCTGGCGGTGATGCCCGCCGGCAGGGTTCCGGCGATGGACAGCGTCTCGGCGGCGCCGTTGGGAGCGCTCGCGATGGTGACGGTGAGCGAGGCGAGCGTCCCGCTGTCGTCCGTGAGCGTCGCGATGGGGGCGATGAACACGGCGCCCGCATTCTCCGTGAAGCTCACGGCCGGCGCGACGGAGGTCGTGCGAACAAGCACGCCCTGAATGTCCGAACTTCCGTTGCCGGAATTGATGTCCTTCAGCAGAACGGTTCCCTGGCTGGTCCCGTCGCTGATCCACACTTCAGAGCCATTGGTCCCGTCATCCGCACCGAACAGGAAACGTCCCCCGCCGAGGGGTTATATCTGACCGGGAGACGAGCTTGCCGTGCCCGGTGCGATGTCCTTCAGGAGGACCGTTCCCTGCTCCGTGCCATCGCTGATCCACAGCTCGGAACCATGGACCCCGTCATTGGCCCGGAACACGAACTTTCCACCCCCGATATCCGTGATGCCGGAGACACTGGAGGGGTTGATGCCGGGATAGATATCCTTGAGGAGAAGGGTGCCCTGTGCCGTGCCGTCGCTGATCCACAACTCGCCACCGGTCAGTCCGTCCGAGGCCTGGAAGGCGAATTTGCCCCCACCCAGCGCCACGATGGCTGTCGGGTCTGAATGGGCCGCGTTCGGCGCGATGTCCTTGAGGAGGACAGTCCCTTGATCGGTTCCGTCGCTGATCCATAGCTCACGGCCGGTCGAGCCGCCATTGGCTTGGAAGACGAACTTGCCACCGCCGATATCCGTGAGACCGGTGGGATTGCCGCCGCCGGAGCCCAGCCGTATCTCCTTGAGAAGGCTCGTTCCCTGCGCTGTTCCGTTCGTGATCCACAGTTCCGTTCCAACCTCTCCGTCGTCCGCGGCAAACACGACCCTGCCGCCGCCGATGGCGATAAGGCTGGTCGGGTTAGAGGATGCGCTGCCGGAAGCAATATCCTTGAGAAGCGTGGTTCCACTGGTGGTTCCGTCAGAGACCCACAGTTCGTTGCCATTGGCCGAGGTGCCGTTACTGGCAACGAAGACGAAGGTGCCGTTTCCCAAACTGACGATTTTTCCGGGACTGGACGACAAGGCGCCGGCCGCGATGTCCTTCAGCAGCACAGTTCCCTGCGTGGTCCCGTCGCTGATCCACAGCTCGGTGCCACTGACGCCGTCCGTGGCTTGAAACACGAACCTGCCATTGCCGATGGGGGTGAAGTTCGTGGCACTGGAGGAGGCAATGCCCGGAGCGATGTCCTTGAGAAGCACGGTTCCTTCAGGCGTCCCATCGCTGATCCACGCCTCGGTGCCGGTGTCGGCGTGGTTCGCCCGAAAAACAAACTTGCCGCCGCCGATATCGGTAAAACCTGTGGCCGCGGAACCTCCACTGCCCGGATTGATATCTTTGAAAAGCCGTGTCCCTTCAGGCGTTCCGTCGGTGACCCACACTTCCGAGCCATTGGTGGCGTCGGTCGCCCGGAAGAAGATTGTCTGGATGCTTGCCCCACCCTCCAGTACGGGCGCGGCATTGGGCGCGGCGATGGTGACGGCCTGTGTCTGTCCGGCAAGCGTCGCGGTGCCGTCGGAGACGGCATAGGTGAGGGTGAGCGTGCCCATGAAGCCGGTGGCCGGGGTCAGGGTCCAGGTGCCGTCGCCATTGTTGACGAGCGTGCCGCCGGAGGCGGTGAGGCCGGTCACCTGGAGCGTGTCGCCCTCCGCATCGCTGAAGCCCGCCAGGAGGTCGGCGGCGGAAAAGACGTAGGCGGTGTCCACGGTTCCGCGCGCCAGCGTCGCGGTGGGCGCGCCGGTGGGGGCGTCGTTCACGGCGCTCACGGTCACCGTGAAGGAGAGGGGACTGCTGGCGGCGCCTTCGTCGTCGGTGGCCACCACGGTCAGGATGCGTGCGGCCGTGTCGGGGTCTTCCGAGCTGTTGACATAAGCCACGAGGCGCAGCGCGGCCTGATAGGCGGCGGCGCTGGCCGTGCCGGACAGGGTGAGGGTGTGGGTGGCCGCGTCATAGCTGGCGGTGATGCCCGAGGGCAGGACCCCCGCCAGGGACAGGGCCTCGGCGGCACCGTCCGAGGCGTTGGAGAGAGTCACCACCAGCGAGGTGAGCGGCGAATTCTCGGCGTCGGTAATGCTCGTGCTGGCGGCAATGAGCACCGCCCCGCCATTCTCCGTGAAGGCGGCGGGGACAACGGTGGGGATGAAGACGCCCGGCGCGAAGCTGGCCGGGTTCGATCCGTTGGAGCCTGGAAATATATCCTTAAGGAGGCCGGTGCCCGCTTCGGTGCCGTCCGTCACCCACAATTCGGCGCCGTGCGTCCCGTCCGTGACCCGGAACACCACGCGCCCATCGCCGAGGCTGGTAAAAGACGCGAAGGTGGAACCGGTTGCGCCGGGCGTGATGTCCTTGACCAGAAAGGTGCCGTCAGCTGTCCCATCTGTGACGTACAGCTCTCGGCCTTGCGTGGCGGAGATGGCGATAAAGACAAATCGCCCGTCGCCGAGCGCGGTGAAATTGTCGGGGGAAGAGCTGCCCGTGCCGGCATACAGGTCCTTCAGCAGGACCGTTCCGGCTTCGGTGCCGTCGGTGATCCACAATTCGCGGCCGGTGGTATTGGGGCCGTTTGTAACGCCGTCTTGGGCGGCGAACAGAACCTTGCCATTGCCGAGATATGTGAGGCCCGTGGGCGAGCTGCTGCCGGTGATATTGATATTCTTGACAAGGGTGGTGTTCGCCGTCGTCAGGTCGGTGATCCACACCTCGGCATCGCCGCCGGTGTTCGAGACGAACACGTATTTGCCATTCTCCAGCGACGTGATGCCGGAAATGCCGGAACTGCCGGATCCGACATAGGTGTCCTTGAGGAGAACAGTCCCGGCCTCGGTGCCGTCGCTGATCCACAACTCGATGCCCTGGGTCCCATTATTGGCGCCGAACAGGAAGCGTCCGTCGCCAATCGGCGTGAAGACCTGCGTCGTAGTCACACCATTTGCGGTACCAGGATTGATGTCTTTCACCATGCGGGTGCCGGCGGCGGTCCCGTCAGTGATCCACGTTTCGATGCCGTTAGTGCCATTCGTGGCCGTGAACACGACCCGGCCATCCCCGAGCGCCGTGAAATTGGCCGGGTTGGACGTATTGGTGCCGAGATTGATGTCTTTCAGCAGGACGGTTCCGGCCGAGGTCCCATCAGTGACCCAAAGCTCGTGGCCGGTAGTAGTCCCGCTTCTGCCGACAAAGACGAACTTCCCCTCGCCCACGGGCGTGAAGCTGGTGCTGGAGAACACGCCGTCATTGACGCCGGAGTAAAGCTCCTTGAACAGCACCGTTCCCGCTGACGTACCGTCTGTCACCCACAATTCGTAGCCCTGCGACGCGGTCATGGCGGTGAAGATGAACCGCCCATCGCCGAGGTCCGTGAAGCCGCGGGGAAAGGAGTCAGCGGTGCCGGAAGCGATATTTTTGAGCTGAACCGTGCCGGCCGTCGTCCCGTCGGTGAACCAGAGCTCCACGCCCTCGCCGCCATTGGCCTGGAACAGGAACCCTGAGAGCGGCTCGGCGGGACGCACCACGGGCGCGGTGTTTTCCTCGGTGAAGGTCAGGGCCAGCGACTGCCCGCCGAGCATGGCGGTGCCATCGGAAACGCCGTAGGTGAGCGTGATGGCGCCCGTGAAGCCGGCGGCCGGCGTCAGGGTCCAGGTGCCGTCGCCATTGTTGACGAGGGTGCCTGAGGAGGCGGTGAGGCCGGTCACCTGGAGCGTGTCGCCCTCCGCATCGCTGAAGCCCGCGAGAAGGTCGGACGCCGCGATGGTGTAGGCGGTGTCCATGGTTCCGCGCGGCAGGAGCGTGGTGGGCGCGCCGGCGGGCGCGTCGTTCACGGCGGTCACCGTCACCGGAAGGGAGAGGGGCGCACTCGCGGCGCCATCGGCGTCGGTGGCCACCACGGTCAGGTTGCGCGTGGCGGTGTCCGGGTCTTCGGAGCTGTTGGCATAGGCCACGAGCCGCAGAGCCGCCTGGTAGTCGGCGGCACTGGCGGCGCCGGACAGGGTCAAGGTGTGGGTGGCGGCATCATAGACGACGGTGATGCCCGCCGGCAGCGACCCCGCGATGGACAGGGTCTCGGCAGCCCCGTCCGGGGCGCTGGAGAGGGTGACGACGAGCGAGGAGAGGGCCGCGCTGTCGTCATCGGTGAGGCCGGCGGTGGCGGCGATGAGCACCCCCGCGCCATTCTCCGTGAAGGCGGCGACGGACGGCGTGGGGACATAGGTGAAGGGCGTCAAGGCGGTGGGCGATGATCCCGTGCTACCGGGATTGATGTCCTGGAACAGGACGGTGCCTGCGGCGGTCCCGTCGGTGACCCACAATTCGGAACCATTGGTGCCGTCATTGACTGTAAAGACGAACCTGCCGTCGCCCAGGGCGTGGAAATTCGCGGGTGCGGAATTGCCACTGCCGGGATTGATGTCCTTGAGCAAAACGGTTCCCGCAAAGGTCCCGTCGCTGATCCACAATTCGGCGCCGCTGCTGCCGCCATTGGCCTGGAAAATGAACGTCCCGTCGCCGATGAGCGTGATGTTCTGCGGGACGGAATGCCCGCTTCCGGGATTGATGTTCCTCAGCACATTGGTGCCCGCGAGGGTCCCGTCGCTGATCCACAACTCGCTGCCGCTCACACTGTCGCTGGCCTGGAACACGAACCTTCCGTAGCCGAGAGCGGTGAAGTTGGAAGGGTTTGAATTTCCGACACCTGAATAGATGTCCCTGACCAGGGTGGTGCCGGCTGCCGTCCCATCGGTGATGTAAAGCTCATTCCCATTGTCGGTGATGGCGGCAAAAACCGCCTTTCCGCCGCCAATCGGCGTGATGTTAATGGGGGAGGAGCCCGTAGCACCTGGGAGGATATCCTTCAGGAGAACCGTTCCGGCCTCAGTCCCGTCGGATATCCAGAGTTCATCGCCCGTGGTGCCGTCATCGGCGCGGAAGAGGAACTTTCCATCTCCAATGACAGCGAACCCGGACCGAAACCCGTTCGCTGTCCCGGGATCGATGTTCTTGAGCAGCACGGTGCCCGCAGCCGTCCCATCGGTGATCCATAGCTCACGTCCGGCTGCGCCGGTGAGGGCAGAGAACACAAACTTGCCGCCGCCGATGGACGTCATGTCGCCGAGACTGGAACTGGCACTTCCGGGATTGATGTCCTTGAGCAGAGTTGTCCCTGCCGCCGTCCCGTCCGTGATCCATAGCTCGGTGCCGTTGGTCGTGTCGTAGGCGGAAAATATGGCCCGTCCATCGCCTAGGGCTTGAAAGTCCGAGGGACTGGAATTGTTGGCACCAGCCCGGATGTCCTTGACCAGGACCGTGCCCGCCGCCGTCCCGTCCGTCACCCACAATTCATTGCCGTTGACGCCGTTATTGGCGGCGAACACCGCCTTTCCGTTGCCGAGATCGGTCAAAAGCTGCGCGCCTGAGCCCGATGTGCCGGAATAGATGTCCTTGACCAGCCTGGTGCCGCCGGCCGTGCCGTCGGTGAACCACAGCTCGGTGCCCGTGCCCGCGCCTGCAGCCTGGAAAAGGAGGCCGGAAACCGGCCCTGTTGCGCTCAGCACCGGGGCCGCATTGGCGGCGAGGCTGCCGACATCGGCGGGTGCGCGCAGGACGGTGCCGGCAAACGGCAGGGCATCGAAATCTCGCAGCACGGCAATCTCCTCGTCGCCCGGCAAACGGGCTTAAATTCATGCGCCGGACGCATTGGAGCCGTCCGGTCGTCCCAGAAAATGGGATCGCAATCAGAGAAAAAGTTTGCAGAGCGACCCAATGGCGCCCTCGTAGCAAGGATTCTTGAAATTAAGATGTATTAATATTGTATTTCTGATATATATTTTATTATAAGTTTAGTCGTATAAATAATTTTATTACATAAATTTCATAAAATTACAGGGCGTAAGCGAAACATTTTCAGATATTTTGCACGTACGTAAGTGTGTCGCCAAAGGAGATGTTTGCACGGCACCCAAAGCGACGCACGCATGACACATTCGGTTGATCATTTAAACTAATATTATATTTTAAAGCCGAATCGCAGGTGTGTTTGTTGTCCATTTGTCTATACGCTTAGTCAAATATACATAAAATATTTGAGTATCGACTGTGGACATAAAAAACTGAATTGGATATCCCCGCCGCATCGAAGCGGGGATGCATTAGGTGGCTGACAGTCATGGTCAGGCGGGCCCTGTCGGCCCCCTTTCGAAAGACACCTCTCGGGGCGAGGGGCGCGCATCGTTCCGCAGCCGTTTGAGGCGGCAAGTCCCGTCTTTCCTGCTTCGCTCAACGGCACTGGCCGGCACCCTCGCGGGTTTCCCCTTCGCCTTCTATTCGCGCGCCTATGCGCAGAATTGCAGCCCGGTGGTGGCGACCTATGCCGTCAGCGGTGCGAGTGCCGGCGGCAAGCCCAATACCAAGGTGCCCGCCGTCACCTTCAATTGCGTCGTGCCCGTTGACGACACGCCGCTGGACAGGCCCCGTTATGCCTATGGCGGCGCCTACAGCTTCTATTTCGCTCCGCCCGAGCAGGTGCGGCAGGAGACGAGCGGGAAAAAATACAGCTATGCCGGCGCCATCGCGGGCCAGCCGGGGCTCAACATCACGCTGACCAACGGCCTCTCTCTTGCGGTCGCCACGAGCTATTCCAGCTTCTCGCTCCTCGCCGCCGCCCCGCAGGCCAGCAAGCCGCCCCATAAGCCGCAGAAGCAGTCCTCCACGCTCTCGGTGGTGTCGCGCGGCAGCAATGCCTGGAGCACGCACGTAAAGGGCTGGTACACGCGCTATAGGGGCGGGACCGGCGGTGTGGTCACCATCGTCAATACGGGAACGCTGGCCAACACGACACCGTCCGGGGCCGCGATCTACGGTCTGTCGGTGGGTGGTGACGCCTATTACGGCAGCGGCGGCGCGGGCGGCAACGTCAGCATCACCACCAGCGGACAGGCGACCTCATCGAGTGCGGCCGTGGTCGGCATGAGCATTGGCGGGGCATCCGGCGTCACCAAGGGGCAGCATTTCGGCTCGGGCGGCATTGCGGGCGGCGCGGGCGGGCAGGTGGCCATCACCGTCACGGGCGATGTGGCATCGCTCTCGGCCGGCCCCGCCATTCTCGGCGCGTCCTATGGCGGAAACGCAACCTTCCAGACCAACGCCATCTATGCGTACGGCCTCAAGAATGCCTTCGCCATGGGCAATGGCGGCGCGGGCGGGCAGGTGGATGTCACGCTCGGCAGCACCGATGCCGCCTTCGCCGGAACCATCGCCTCCAAGAGCGTCGGCGTTGTCGCGAGCCGGCTGGCCATGTCCACGGGCGGCGCCATCGTCGCGCACAGCACCGGGGGGCGGGGCCTCGGCCATTACAAATATTCCGGCGTTCACTCCTATTACAACGGCGGAGACGGAGGCGCCGTCAATGTCACCGTTCACGGCGGGGCGGCGGCGCGGATCGTGACCATCGGCGATGCCTCGCCCGGCATCTATGCCCAGAGCCTGGGCGGCGGGGCCTATCACAATGGAACGGCGCCGAAGGTTGTCGGCGGCAATGGCGGCGCGGTGACCGTGACGCTCGCGGGTGGCGGCACCATCGCCACGGAAGGCCAGCATTCCTTTGGCATCCTCGCCCATTCCGTCGGCGGGCAGGGCGCCTATGGGGTGAAGGGCAGCGTCCATGCCGCGACCGGCGGCGTCGTCACCGTCACCAGCGACTTCTCGATCTATACAGTCGGCCGCTATTCCCACGGCATCGTCGCCCAGTCCACGTCCTCCACCCAGGGCGACGGCCTGTTCGTGAATTCCGGCAGCAAGAATATCGTCTGGGGCACGAACAACTCCTATGGCCCGGGAAGCAACGACGTCCACGTTACCAATAGCGGGAAGATCGAAACCTTCGGCATGGATGCGGGCGGCATCGTCGCCCAGTCCATCGGCGGCGGCGGCGGCCTGCTCACCTCCAACGGCCCCGCCGATCTCAGCACGCTGACAGCCACGAGCACGAGCACCGGCCAGCAGGTGGGCGGCAATGTGGGCACCACGCACGGCTCCGATGTGCATGTGGTCAATACGGGCGTCATCATCACCCATGGCGGCCTGATCAGGCAGTATTCCGCGGATGGCGGCAGCTATCTCCCGCCGGAAAGCGCGACCACCGGCGGGGGCATCGGCATCCTCGCCCAGTCCATCGGCGGCGGCGGCGGCACCAATACGGGCACCGGCGTTCTGGGCTTCATGGGCGGCGGTTCCGCCGCCATCAAGGATCTGGGCGGATCAAACGGCGGCTATGCCGGGGTACGCAATTACGGGTCCGTCTCCACCGCAGCGTCCGAGGCCCACGCCATCATGGTGCAGTCCATCGGCGGCGGCGGCGGCAGCGGGCGCAACAAGGCCGGGCTGGTGGTCACGGTGGGCGGGCGCGGCGGGGCCGGCGGCAATGGCGGACAAGCCTATGCCTACAATGCCGGTACGCTGCTCACGGTGGGCGACTATGCCAGCGGCATCATCGTCCAGTCCATCGGCGGCGGCGGCGGCAATGGCGGCCGGGCGGCCGGCTGGTCGCACGAGATCGGTGTCTCCGTGGGCGGGTCCGCGGGCGGGGGCGGCAATGGCGGCGCCGTCTCGGTCAAGACCTCCAAGACCAGCGATATCACCGCCCAGGGGACCATGGGCCACGCCATCCTCGCCCAGTCCATCGGCGGTGGCGGCGGCATCGGCGGCTCGTCGAAGCAGAGCACGGACAGCCTGCTTGTGGGCATGAGCGTCGCGTTCGGCGGCACGGGGGGCACCGGCGGGGCCGGCGGCTCCGCCAAGGTGGAGAATGCGGGCAAAGTCAGCACGCTCTACCAGAATTCCTACGGCATGCTGGTCCAGTCCATCGGCGGCGGCGGCGGGGCCGGCGGCGGGTCCAGCGCCCACAGCATGACCATCGGCGTGCCCCTTCCGCAGAACCCGAAGGAGACGGTGGGCCTGTCGGTGGCGGCCACGCTGGGCGGCACGGGCGGCACGGGCGGCGCGGGCGGTGCCGTGTCCGGCATTCTCGACAAGACCGGCTCCATCGCCACCCTGGGTGACGGCAGCAGCGGCATGGTGGTGCAATCCATCGGCGGCGGCGGCGGCGCGGGCGGCGATGCCTTGTCCTCGTCCACCGTCACCACCATGAGCAACATTCTCGGCAGCGCGGTTCTGCCGAAAATGCTGAAGTTCAAGGACGATGCCTTCACCATGGACCTGTCGTTCGCCTTCGGCGGAAGCGGCGGCACGGGCAATGTGGGCGGCACCGGCTATGCCCATAATCTCGGCCGCATCTCCACTTCGGGCGACTTCGCGGACGGCATCCTGCTGCAATCCATCGGCGGCGGTGGTGGCGCGGGCGGCTCCGGCGATGCCCAGAGCGTCTCCTTCATCTCCGCCGCGACGGCGTCGGCCGATCTGAGCGCCGGCGGCAAGGGCGAGACCGGCGGCCTGGGCGGCAAGGTGCAGGGGGGCGTGGGCAATACCGGCTCCGTCTATACGACCGGGCACAATTCATCCGGCCTCGTGGTCCAGTCCATTGGCGGCGGCGGCGGAAAGGGTGGCGCGGGCGCGGGGGCCGGGGCCGGCAAGACCGTCATCCAGATCGGCATCGGCGAGACGGGCGGCAGCGGCAACAAGGGCGGCCTCGTCTATGCCTGGAACAATGGCAGGATCGTCACCACCGGCGATGCCAGCGTGGGCCTGCTCGCGCAATCCATCGGCGGCGGCGGCGGGCAGGGCGGATCGGGCACAAGCTCGGTCTCCCAGAAGATCCAGATGACCCCCTTCCTGGCGGAGCAGGCGGGCGACAAGATCAACGCCGCCCTGAAGACCTATGTGGCCGACAATCTGAAGGTGGGCCTCAACTCGCCCTCCTTCACCGTCACCGGCACCATGCGCACCGGCTCCAATGGCGGCAGCGGCGGCGATGGCGGAACGGTGTTCGTGGGCGTGGCCAAGACCGGCACGTCCATTTCCATCGGCACGACCCAGACCGTCGGCACCTTCGCCCACGGCATCGTCGCCCAGTCGGTGGGCGGCGGCGGCGGCATGTCGTCCTTGGCCTCGCCCGCCAATTCCTATTCCCTCAGCCAGAGCGGCAACGCGCTCGGCCAATGGCTGCAGGACAATCTGAGCTTCGACCTCAAGAGCCTGAAGGGCACGGCGAGCTTCGCGACCTTCACCACCGGCTCGTCCAGCGGGGGCTCGGGCAAGGGCGGCGCCGTCACCGTCTATGCCAACAGCGTGCAGGCCGCCGGCTTCGGCGCCCATGGCGTGGTGGCGCAGTCCATCGGCGGCGGCGGCGGCAATGCGGAGTTTTCCGGCTATGCCGTCTCCGCCATCACGGCGTCGCTGGGCGCCACCTCCACCGACAAGTCGGACAATGCCTCCGGCGGCGCGGTGAGCGTGAAGACGCTGGGCAGCACCCACATCAAGGTCAGCGGCGACAATGCCAACGGCATCGTCGCGCAGTCCATCGGCGGCGGCGGCGGCATGATGGGGATCGCGCTCGGCACATCCGCGCGGATCAATGACGACACGCTCCAGAACATCGTGACCATGACGCTGGGCGGCACGATGAATCCCAACAATGTCAACACCCTGGATGGTGGCGTGGTCTCCATCGACCATGCCGGGACCATCGTCACCAGCGGCACGCGATCGGCGGGCATCATCGCGCAATCCATCGGCGGCGGCGGCGGCCTGCTGTCCATCTCGGAGGCCAACCTTGCCGATGTGAAGTTCGCCGCCGACCAGACGCGCGGCGCCGGCTATGCCGTGAATGTCTCGCTCAGCGGCAACGGCTCCATCGTCACCAGCGGCGACGGCAGCGCGGGCATCATCGCGCAGTCCATCGGCGGCGGCGGCGGGCTGGCGGCGGACATGAACGGCTGGATCTACGCCTATTACACCACCACCGCCGCCTCCCTGAGGAAGAATCCGGGCTATGCCCATGACCATCACGGCCGGCATTCCGGCATCGTGACCGTGGACGTGGCGGCGGGGGCCTCCATCACCACCACCGGCCGCTATGCCCACGGCATCGTGGCCCAGTCCATCGCCGGGACGGGCGGCATCTTCGAGCGCGGGGGCAAGCTCTATGCGGGCTCCCTGCACCGGAACGGGGACAACAACCAGGCGGGGGTGAAGGTCACCGTCGCCGGCAGCGTGACCACCACCGGCCCGGATTCCTGGGCCGTCTGGGGGCAGACGCAGAATACCTATGCGAGCGTGGTGGTGAGCCCCGGCGGCGCGGTGTCCGGCTATGCGGGGGCCTATCATTCCGGCGGCGCGGTGGCGCTGTTCGGCAATGAAGGCGCGGCGCTGACCATCACCAATAGCGGCCATCTGGCGGGCAACGTCATGCTGAATACCGGCAAGGGCGTGACAGCCGGGCGGCTGGTGACGGAGGGCACCGGCACCTTCCAGCCGGGCGTGATCGTGGACGTGGCCTATTCCACCATCAACGGCACCCTCAATGTGGGCGGAACCGGCACCACCCAGACCACCCGTTTCACCGGCGATCTCGTCACCACGGGCGAAGGCGCGCAGTTCCAGGCCCGGAGCTATTTCCGGGGTGCGCAGGCTCAGACCTGGAGCACCGCCACCTCCAGCCGTGGGGGCGTGATCGCCGATCTCGACGTGGACATGGCCGCAGGTACCAGCGACCGCATCATCGTGGACGGCCGGATGAGCGGCACATGGGGCCTGAGCCTGAAACCCACCACCTTGCTTCCCAACGCCAAGGTGAACTTCCTATCGGTGGCGGGCGAGAACACGGCGGATATCACGGTCCTGTCCAGCCACATCTTCAGCTTCACCACGCCATCCCAGGACGCGAGCGGGTGGACCGGGTTCAGCATCGCGAAGGCCGATTTCGCGGGGGCGGGGCAGGGGCTCGGCGCGAACAGCGCGGCGGCGGCCGGCGGATTGCAGAATGCCTGGGACGCGCTGGCCAGCGGCCGCGCACAGCAGGCGGCGACGGACGGCATCTCCATCGGCGCGGCTTTCGCGGCCTTCCACGGCTCCGAGCCGGCAACGGTCGGCGACATGATGGATGCGGTCTCCACGGAGACGGCGGGCGCGGTGAATGTGCTCGCGGTGGAAATGGCCATGATGACCGCCGCCAGCGTGCTGGACTGCCCGACCTTCACCACGGATGCCGTCCTGCAGGAGGAATCCTGCGCCTGGAGCCGCGGCATCGGCGGCATGGCCCGGCGCAGCGGCGCCTTCGATGCCAGCGGCTTCTCCATGGCCTCCGGCGGGCTTCAGCTCGGCGGCCAGACGGCGTTGGGGGAGGGCTGGTATCTGGGCGGCAGCGCGGGCGTGCTGTGGGGCAATTTCACGGGCACCGGCAATGGCGAGCAGGCGAGCGCCACCACCGGGCTTCTGGCGGTGGCCCTGAAAAAGGAGATCGGCCCCTGGCTCTTCTCGGCGGCCATGGGCGGCGGATATAGCTGGACCGAGAGCAGCCGCTTCATCAGCCTCGGCACCTACAACGCGCAGGCGGAGGCATCGCCGGAATCGGGCTTCCTGTTCGGCCGGTTGCGCGGCTCCTACGAGGTTCTGCTGGGCAACGACTTCTATATGCGCCCGACGGTGGATCTCGATGTGATCGCCGTCCACCAGCAGGGCTATACGGAGAGCGGGGCCGGGGCGCTGAACCTCAATGTCCGGAGCAACAGCCAGAGCTTCTATGCCATCACGCCCAGCGTGGAATTCGGCCAGCGGCTGAACCTGCCGGGCGGCGCGGGCCGCCTCTATCTCAGCCTCGGCGCCACCTTCATGTCCGGCGACGATTGGCAGACCAGCGCGACCTTCGCGGGCGTATCCGACATGGATGCCTTCAGCAGTTCCGTTCCCATTGCCGGAGACCTTGCGCGCATCGGCCTGGGTCTGGACCTGCCGCAGAGCGCGGGCTTCCAGGTCAAGGTTCAGTATGACGGGGCCATCGGCACCGATTTCCAGGCCCATGGCGGGTCCGTGTTCCTGAATTTCCGCTTCTGACCGAGGTTCGGGCCGGGCGCCGGGCGGCGGTCCGGCCTTTCCCCCTCATGGGTCGCCACGGCGCCAGCCGCACAGGATTTCCGATAATGACCACCGATGCTTCGGCCCCCGCTCCCGCAGATGCGGCGCAGGCCGACACCCTGCTGCAGACCAGCATCACCTGCTCGCGCGGGTTTGCCCAATGGCTGGCGATGCACAATTGCTCCATCGCCTTCACCTCCTACCAGACCGGGCAGCTCTTTCTCGTGGGCGTATTGCCGGACGGTTCGCTCTCCCTGCACCAGCGCAATTTCGTGCGCGCCATGGGCCTGTGGGCCAGCGCGCAGACGCTTCTGCTGGCGGGCCTCGCCCAGATCTGGCGCTTCGAGAATGTCCTCGGCCCCGAGGAGCGGGCCAATGAGCATTTCGACCGGCTCTATGTCCCCCGGCGCGGGCAGACGGTGTCCGATCTGGATGTCCATGAAATGGGCATCGATGCCGCCGGGCGGCTGATCTTCGTCAACACCCGCTATTCCTGCCTCGCCACGGACAGTGCTTTGCATTCCTTCAAGCCGGTATGGCGCCCGCCCTTCATCTCGCGCCTTGCGCCGGAGGATCGGTGCCACATGAACGGGCTTGCCATGGAGGACGGCGTGCCGCGCTTCGTGACGGCCGTTTCCACCACGGACGTGGTGGATGGCTGGCGCGCCCACCGGCGCGACGGCGGCGTGGTGGTGAATGTGGCCACCGACCAGATCGTCGCCGAAGGCTTGTCCATGCCCCATTCGCCGCGCCTGTATGGCGGGGCGCTGTGGCTGCTGGATTCCGGGAATGGCGCGCTTGTCCGCATGGACCCGAACGGGGGCGCACGCGAGACCGTGGCCTTCTGCCCGGGCTTCATGCGCGGCCTCGCCTTCCATGCGGGGCACGCCATCATCGGCCTCTCCCTCGCCCGCCACGAGGGGGTATTCTCCGGCCTCAACCTTCAGGACCAGCTGGACAAGCGCCGGACGGAAGCCTGGTGCGGCATCCAGATCGTCAACACCCGCAACGGCGATATCGTGGAATGGCTGCGCCTTGAGGGCGGCATCCGCGAATTGTTCGATGTGCAGGTCCTGCCCGGCGTGCGCTGCCCCATGGCGCTTCCCACCTTCGGGCCGGACCTTGCGAGCTTCATCACCATCGAGGCGCCCGATCGCCCCCTTTCCGAGCGGGGCTGGCTGGATCCGCTCGCCTCCTAAGGCCGGCGAATTCTCGGGCCTGTCCGCCGGCGGGGGGAGCGTCGCGCAGGCTTCATGTTTCCGGGGCTATCTGGGATGAAATCGACCGTGTGTGCTCAACTGGTCGTGAAGAGTCTTGCTCTTCTCTCGCTTGAACCGCACAGTCATTGACGTTGCGAGACGCATTTTGCTTCGTGGGAGTGCGATCCGGGCAGATGGGCTTTTCCCGCTCGGCGAACCGCCCTTTCCCTTATTGATCGGCGCTTGTTCCGGAGAGATCGGGGCCACCGCCCGAACGGTTTGCAGTCAGGGGATTTCCACATGCCACCGCACCGCAAGAAGCCGAGCCGCGATGCTGGAAGCCTCGATCCGAACCTGCCGCTGTCCGCCGCTGCCGCGGACTTCGCCCATCGCCTGAAGACCTGGCGGCGGCTGAACGGCATCAAGCAGGTGGCCCTGGCGAACATGCTGGGCGTCTCCCAGTCCGCCGTCTCCTTCTGGGAAACCGGGCGCGACATGCCCGGGCCCGTGCAGATGAGCCAGATCAACGACCTGATCGCGGCCTCCACGCGGGACGAACTCGCCATGGAAAAGGCGTTCACACGGCGGCAGGGCAGCGTGCGGGCGCTGTATGATTTCGACGGGGCGGTTCTGCTCACGGCGTCCGCCGGCTTCCAGGCGCTCTGGCCGCGATATGCCTCCCTGGAAGGCCAGTCCATGCGGGATCATCTGGTCAACGAGGTGCAGACGCTGGCCACCGACACGACGCTCTACCAGGACATCGTCAAAGGGGAGCTTGGCATTGTCAGCGGCGTCAGCGACCGCATGACGGACCTTGAGCTTGACCCGGCCGTTCGCCATCGCTGGCACATGTGCTTCCGCCATTCCGGCTATCACACCATCATCGAGATCGCCTACGAGCCGACGACGCTGGATGTTTCGACCGGGATTACCGACCTCATCTATCTGGACGGTTCTGCCGGCCCGAAGCGCGATTGACCTGCGCGCCGCGTGGGCGATGGCGGGCCGCCATCGAGGTGGGCAGAGCCGTCGGCGTGATCTGGAATGCCGACGCGGCCTGCATTGCGGGCCAGTGATGCTCCTGCTTTCTCTTCGCGAAGAGACGGACCTAACGCCCTCCCGCTGGCGCCTACATGATGAGCCGCTGGCTGTGCTCCTTGTTGGTGCGCTTCAGGAACTGCCAGACCGCCTGCACGCGGGCGATGCGCTTCAGTTCCACCGGCATCATCATCCAGTAGGTGCGCTGGAAGCTCACCTCGCCGCCCAGGACCGGGGTGAATTCCGGCCGGTCGCGCACCAGATAGGACGGGAGGATGGCGATGCCGCCGCCGGAAGCGACGATGGCCATCTGCGAGAAGACGCTGGTGCTGCGGATGCCCGGATGGTTGGAGGGCACCATCTCCCAGATGACCGGCAACCCCTTCGCCGGGCCGGTCTCCTCGATATAGCTCACGTAATGGTGATCCCGCAGGTCCTGGAGGCTCCGGATGGGTGGGTTCGCCTCCAGGTAGGAGCGGGCCGCGTAGAGCCGCAAGGTGTAGTCGTAGAGCTTGGTGATGAGATACGGGCCGCGCCCCGGCCGGTCGATGGTGATGACGATGTCCGCCTCGTTGCGCGCGAGGAGGATGGGGCGGGGCATGACGATCAGGTCCACGCGCAGGTTCGGATGGCGGGCGCGCAGCTTGTCCATGTCCATGGGGAGAACGCCCACGCCGTAACCCTCCGTGCAGCCCACGCGAACGATGCCGGACACGGATTCCGTAGGCGCGCTCTGCTCGCCGTCGATGCCGAGGAACAGGTCCTCGATGGCCTGGGCCTCCGCCATCAGGTTCTGCCCGCGCCGCGTCAGGTCGTGGCCGGAGGGCGTGCGGGTGAACAAGGGGGCGCCGATGGCCACTTCCAGGCGCTGGATGCGGCGGGAAACGGTGGTGTGCTGCACGTCCAGCCGCCGCGCGGCCTCCGCCAGGGTGCGGGTGCGCGCCAGCTCCAGGAAGAACCTCAGATCATCCCATTCCATCGGCGTCCGTCGTCCTTGTGCATTTTTGAACAGTAGCCTTGCGTGGAGCGTGGGTTCAAGCCCGCGACCTGCGTGTTACCAATTTCCCTGAGGGCACCGATCCCCGAGCGCGCCGCGAAAACCGCAGTGACGCTCAAGCCGAAGCCATGGGCGGAGGTGGAGAATGGACGGGCCCGGGGAGTGCGTATCAATGTCCAGGATTGCCTTCATTGGCCTCGGAAACATGGGATTTCCGATGGCGGCCAACCTCGTGCGCGCCGGTCACGAGGTCCATGCGTTCGACCTTTCGGTCGAGACGGTGCAGCGCCTCGCCGCCGAGGGCGCGCAGGCGGCGGAAAGCCCGCGCGCCGCCGCCGAGGGGGCGGACCTCGTCATCACCATGGTGCCCAACGGCAAGGTGGTCGCGGACCTCTATCTCGGCGCCGAAGGGCTGCTCGCGACCCTCCAGGGCCGACCGCTGCTGGTGGACTGCTCCACCATCGCCCCGGAGACGGCGCGCACCCTCGCCGCCGCCGCGCAGGAGGCGGGCTTCGCCATGCTGGATGCGCCGGTGTCCGGCGGTGTGCTGCGTGCCGCCGAGGGCACGCTCAGCTTCATGGTGGGCGGCACTGAGGATGCGCTCGCCCGCGTGCGGCCGGTGCTGGAGCAGATGGGCCGCTTCATCGTCCATGCGGGTGGAAACGGCGCGGGGCAGGCGGCCAAGATCTGCAACAACATGCTCGCGGCCATCGCCATGGCCGGGACTGCCGAGGTGATGGAGCTGGGCGCCCGCAACGGGCTCGACCCGGCCGTTCTCACCAGCATCATGCAGAAGAGTTCCGGCGGGAATTTCTTCCTGGAGCGCTGGCATCCCTGGCCGAACGTGCTGCCGGATTCCCCTTCGAGCAAGGGCTATGCGGCGGGCTTCCAGCTGGCCCTGATGCTGAAGGATCTCGGCCTCGCCCTCGACAATGCCCGCGCGCACGGCGCCGCCGCGCCCATGGGGGCGCTCGCCCAGAACCTCTACGCCCTGCGCTCCAAGGAAGAGGGCGCGCCCGCCTTGGACTTCTCCTGCATCCAGACCCTCTACACGCGCAACGCCTGACCGGCTCGCCGAAATCCCAAGGAGTTCCCTTCATGTACGGCATCGACCACTATATCGGCGGCGTGTTCAGCGCCGGTTCCGGCACCCGCTCCGGCCCCGTCTTCAACCCCTCCACGGGCGAGGAGATCTATCGCTGCCACTATGCCAACCGCGAGACGGTGGACGCGGTGGCCAAGGTCGCCGTCGCGGCCGGCCGCGCCTGGGCGCGCCAGTCCCATGCCCGCCGCCTGCAGGTCATCTTCAAGATGCGCGAGCTGGTGATCGGCCAGACCGAGGCGCTGGCCAAGATCATCGGCCTGGAGCACGGCAAGACCATCGACGACGCCAAGGGCGAGATCGGCCGGGCCATCGAGGCGCTGGAATTCGCCACCAATGCCCCGCAGGTCACGAAGGGCGAATATTCCATCAATGTGGGCGGCGGCATCGACACCTTCTCCATCCGCCAGCCGGTGGGCGTGGTGGGCTGCATCGCGCCGTTCAACTTCCCGGTGATGGTGCCCATCATGATGGGCTCCATGGCGGTGGCGGTGGGCAATTCGGTGATCGTGAAGCCGTCCGAGCGCGTGCCCGGCGCCACGGCCTTCGTGAGCGACCTGTGGAAGCAGGCGGGCCTGCCGGACGGCGTGTGGAACGTGGTGAATGGCGATGCCGAGGTGGTGGACGCGCTGCTGGAGCATCCCAGCGTGCCGGCCATCAGCTTCGTGGGCTCCACCCGCGTCGGCGAATACATCTACCAGAAGGGCTGCGCCCATAATAAGCGCGTGGCGGCCTATACGGGCGGCAAGAACCACATGGTGGTGATGCCCGACGCCGACCTCGAAGCGGCGGCCACTGCCTTCGTCAGCGCCGGATACGGCTCGGCGAGCCAGCGTTGCATGGCCATCTCGCTGCTGGTGGCGGTGGGCGACCAGACGGCGGACCGGCTGCGTGCGCTCATCGTGCCCATGGTGGAGAAGCTGCGCGTCGGCTCCTATGACGACAAGACCGCCGATTTCGGCCCCGTGGTCACCGCCGCCGCCAAGGCGACGGTGGAGACCGCCATCCAGCGCGCGGTGGACGAGGGCGCGGAATTGGTGGTGGACGGCCGCAATGCGGGCGCGGGCCTCAACGGCTTCTATGTGGGTGCCTCGCTGGTGGATAACGTCACCGCCGACATGCAGATGTGGAAGGAAGAGATTTTCGGCCCGGTGCGCGGCATCATGCGCGTCGCCTCGCTCGATGACGCCATCGAGCTGGTGAACGCCCACGAATACGGCAACGGCGCGGTCATCTTCACCCGCAACGGCCGCTCGGCGCAGCGCTTCTACATGGACGTGGAAGCGGGCATGCAGGGCGTCAACGTCCCCGTCCCGGTGCCGGTGGGCTACCACAATTTCGGTGGCCTGCGCCGCTCGAAGTTCGGCGACGCCCACATGTTCGGCCCCGACGCGGCGCGCTTCTACACCAAGATGAAGACCATCTCCCAGCGCTGGCCGGAGCCGGACGCGGAGCAGGAGCGCGCGCTCTCGCTCGCCTTCCCCAGCAACGACTGACCTCGCGCCCGCCGAACCGGCGGCCGAACCGGGGAGGGATGCGTGCGCGTCCCTCCCGTCCTCACGGACCAAAGGACGTGAGGACCCATAAAGACCAACAAATATAACTGGAGGAACGCCATGAAAATAATGACTTCCCTTGCCGCTCTCCTTGCGTCCGCGTCGCTGTGTCATGCGGCGGATATTTCGGGCGGCGTGGTCAAGATCGGCGTCTTGAACGACCAGTCCGGCGTCTATGCCGATTTCGGCGGCCGGACCTCCGTGGATGCCGCGCGCATGGCGGCCGAGGACTTCAACGCGAAGAACAAGAGCATCAAGGTGGAGATCGTCTCCGCCGACCACCAGAGCAAGGTGGACGTGGCCTCCTCCATCGCCAAGCAATGGTTCGAGGCGGAAGGCGTGGACGCCATCGCCGACCTGACGAATTCGGCGGTCGCCATTGCCGTCAACACGATGGGCAAGGACCTCGGCAAGATCACGCTGATGACCGCCCCGCTGACCACGGCGCTCTCCAACGAAAGCTGCTCGCCCACCGGCTTCCACTGGGGATGGGACACCTTCTCCCAGTCCGTGGGCACCGCCTCGGCGCTGCTCCAGCGCAATGAGAAGGACTGGTTCATCCTCGCCGCCGACTATGCCTTCGGCGCCGCCATGACCGCCGAGCTGGACCGCGTGGTCACGGCGAAGGGCGGCAAGATCGTGGGGCAGGTGAAGGCGCCGCTGGGCGCCGCCGACTTCTCCTCCTTCCTGCTGCGCGCGCAAAGCTCCAAGGCGCAGATCGTCGCCCTGGCGAACGGCGGCATGGACACCATCAACGCCATCAAGCAGGCGGGCGAGTTCGGCATCGCGGCGGGCGGGCAGAAGCTCGCGGGCCTCGCGGTGGTGATCAGCGACGTGCACGCGCTGGGCCTCAAGGCGGCGCAGGGCCTCATCGTGACCACCCCGTTCTACTGGGACCACAATGCCGAGACCCGCGCCTTCTCCCAGCGCTTCTATGAGCGCACCAAGCGCATGCCGGGCGTGGTGCAGGCGGCGACCTATTCCGCCGTGCTCCATTATCTCCAGGCCATCGCCGCCGCGGGCACCGACAACGGCACGACGGTCGCCGAGAAGATGCGCGCGACGCCCGTCCACGACGCCTACGCCCCCAACGGCCGCATCCGTCCCGATGGCCGCATGGTCACGGACATGTATCTGGTGGAGGTGAAGACCCCCGCCGAATCCAAGGGCGCGTGGGACTATTTCAAGGTCCTCGACAAGATCCCCGATGGCGACACCGCCGCGCCCCTCTCCGCCTCCAAGTGCCCCCTGGTGAAGGAAGCCAAGGCCACCGCCAAGTAGGGCTGGCCAAGTAGGGCTGGCCAAGTAGGGCTGGCCAAGTAGGGCTGGCCAAGTAGGACTGGCCAAGTAGGCCCGGAAGCAAGGCTTCCCTCCGGCCGGTCTCGTGCCGGCCGGAGGGAAGACAGGGAGACACCAACAGGCGCCATGGACCCTCCGCCGCAGGCCGGGGATACGTCGCGCCGGAACGGGGAAGCGCCGTGGCAAACATTGCATTCATCGGGCTCGGCAATATGGGCCATCCCATGTGCCGCCATCTCATCCAGGCCGGCCATGCCGTGTCCGGCTTCGACCTCTCGCCGGAGCGGCGCGCCGCCCTCGAACAGCTCGGTGGCCGGGCGGCGACGGATATCGGAGATGCGGTCCGCGCGGCGGATTGCGTGCTCACCATGCTGCCCACGGGGCGGCATGTGCGGGCGGTCTATGAAGGCCCCGGCGGCGTGTTCGCGCACGCTCCGGCCGCCGCCCTGCTCATCGACAGCTCCACCATCGACATCGAAAGCACCCGCGCCGTCTCGCGCGCGGCGGCCGAGGCGGGCTTCACCATGGTGGACGCGCCGGTCTCCGGCGCCGTGCCGGCGGCCGAGGCCGGGCGGCTCACCTTCATGGTGGGCGGCACGGCGGAGGGCTATGCGCGCGCCGTTCCGGTGCTGGAGGCCATGGGCCACCGCTTCTTCCATATCGGCGAGAGCGGTGCGGGGCAGGCGCTGAAAATCTGCAACAACATGATGACCGGCATCAGCATGGTGGCGATCTCGGAGGTCTTCACGCTTGCCGATCGGCTCGGCCTCGATCCCACCGTGGTGCGGGACGTGATGCTGGGCTCGTCCGGCAATTGCTGGGCGCTGGAGCATTACTGCCCCGTGCCCGGCCCGCTCCCCACATCCCCCGCCAGCCGGGACTATGCCCCCGGCTTCTCGGGCCACATGATGCTGAAGGACATGCGCCTGTCCCAGGAGGCGGCGACCGCCGCCTCGGCGGCGACGCCGCTGGCAGGCACGGCCGCCGCCATCTACCAGATGCTCGTGGCCAACGGCCATGGCGACCGCGATTTCAGCTATGTCTTCAAGATGATCTCCGGCCGCTGACCCCTGGGGTCCGGCCTTCCCACATCCCGCGCCGGACGGCTGAGGGCCGGCGGCGCGCACCTGCACACGGGGATGACCAATGAAATCGAAAGTTGTTCGGGTTCACGCCGCAGGCGGCCCTGACGTGCTGACCATCGAGACGGTGGATGTGCCCGCGCCGGGGCCGGGCGAGGTTCTGGTCCGGCACACGGCCATCGGGGTCAATCTCGTCGACATCTACCACCGCTCCAGCACCGCCGGGCAATATGCCATCCCGCGCCCCGCCACCCTCGGCGTGGAGGCCGCAGGCGTGGTGGAGGCGGTGGGGCCGGACGTGGAGGGCCTGAAGCCGGGCCAGCGTGTGGCCTACTGGAATTTCCTCGGTGCCTATGCGGAGCGCCGCCTCGTGCCCGCATGGCGCCTCGTGCCCATTCCCGACGCGGTGGACGACCGGCAGGCGGCCGCATCGCTCGTGAAGGGTGCCACCGCCTTCTATCTCCTCACCCGCATCTGGCCCGCCCAGGTGGGGGCGAGCATCGTGGTGCATGCGGCGGCCGGCGGCGTCGGCCAGCTCCTGTGCCAATGGGCGAGCCGCCTCGGCGTGCGCGTCATCGGCGTGGTGGGGTCCGATGAAAAGAAGGAGGTGGCGCGGGCGGCCGGCTGCGATCTGGTGGTGAACTACCGGGCGGAAAACTTCGCCGAGGCGGCGCGCGGCTTCACCGGCGGCGCGGGGGTAGACGCGGTGTTCGATTCCGTGGGCCGCGACACGTTCGACACGTCCCTGGATTGCCTGAAGCCGCTCGGCCTGATGGTGAATTTCGGCCAGGCCAGCGGCCCGGTCCCGCCGCTCGATCTGGGTGTCCTCGCCGCGAAGGGATCCCTCTTCCTGGCGAAGCCGACGCTCGCCACTTTCACCCGCACGCCCGCAGACATCGCGGCGCTCACCGAGGGCGTGTTCGATGCCATCGCGCGCGGCCTGATCACCCCCGCCATCGGCCTGACCGCGTCCCTGGATGATGTCCGTTCCGTCCATGAAAGCATGGAGGCACGGCGCACCACGGGAGCCATCGTCCTGGTGCCTTGAGGCGCGGCGCCCTCGGGCGCCCATGACGCCTCGGGTGGCGCGTCGCTGCGGGTGCGGCGACGCGCTACCGCCGTTTGCCTGCAGAACCGGCAGCGGGCGGCATTGGCAACGCCCGATCCGGGAGAGAGGGCTTTCAATCTCTTGCTGATCTGCGGATAAGCTGGCGCGCAGGTCTCATCCGATGGCGCCACGCCTCATGTCCGTGCGTCCCTCACGGAGGCAAGGCACGCCATGAGGGCCGAACCCACATGCTCGGCCACCACGCTTTGGGCTGACGCAACCTGTCGCGGGCCGTGAACCGGGCTCTGCGACCAGGCATTCGGCGTGGGCATTTTCCGGGTCCGGGAGTGGCGTGATTTCTTGAATTCCGACCACGGATCAGCAGGGCCCTTCGATCCAGAGAAGGACGATGCAACGCAAGCGCTTCTCGCGCGCGGCGATGAGGTGTCCTGCTCGGAACTGTTTCGGAAACTCGGCCCAACCAACCAAGCGTTGACGGTTTGGGACCGGAATGGCGCACCGACGTTGATAAAAGTGAGAACTACGTCTTCGCCGCGGCTCTCTAGGATGCGAATTTCAGTATGGCTGATCAGTACTAGTGAGAGCCCAGTTCGTATTCCTTTCGCGCTCTACTGCCCCAGCTAACAATATGAAAATACTGCTGATTTCAAAATGTCCTTAGCGCAGCTCCCCTGCGCGGAGCCTCCACGTCAATTGCTGTGATCGTTCTCTTTCCACGACCTCAGCCCCCACAGGTGGCAATGCCGCAGAGGGCGGCCGCAGAAGTTGCACGCTTAGGAAAAATAGGCCTTAGTACGGGAGGTACTTTTGGGGCTTTGGGGGTTCCGCTAGGTGTTGAGCGCGATATCTGTTGTTCGCACCTACCTCATCTCTCGAAGATGCGGTCGCTCGGGGAGGGCAAACTATGTCGGCGGTTGTTACTGTGATGAATATGAAAGGGGGAGTCGGAAAAACAACGGTTACCCTAAATCTCGCAGGCCTGTTAGCGCGGTACAACGTCGGAGGTCGGCCAGCTTTACGCGTGCTGATGATCGATTACGACCCTCAGTTCAACCTGTCCCAAGCCTACATACCGCCCAAGGAATATTTTGCTCTAGAAAAAAAGTATAAAACAACGCTAGCCATTCTAATGGATAGTGGAACCGCACTGAACCCCTATCAATTACAAGTATCTGGAAATCATTCGCCACCTAGCGTATCTTCTCTTGTCACAAATGTATTTGCGCATCACACTGGTGCCAAATTAGATATTGTGCCATCTACACTAAATTTGATGTACGTCGCGCTAGGTCAAGCAACTACCAATACCAAACCAATTGAAGAGAGGTTTGAGAAATTCATAGGTGAGTGCCGACTTCACTATGATCTTATTATGATTGACTGCCATCCCGCTGGATCTCTTTTTACGAAAACGTCATTGACCAATTCGGATTTTGCTCTGATCCCCGTTGTCCCGCAAAAATATGCGGTACGCGGTATAGGTCTGATGATGGAGTTTATGAAGGCTAAAAAGGCGGGGACGAAGGCTCCTGAGCCCCTAATCCTATTTAATTCAACCGGGCGAACCGGAACATCGTCCGAGGAGGCGACCATTCGCGCCGACGGAAAATATGCGCCGTACTGCCTCGCCAGTACGCTCAAATGGTATAAGGCGTTTGGGGAACCGGAGGGCGGCTCGGGGTTTGTGTGGCAAAGCAATAAGCCATACAGCACGTCTGCCTTCTTGAATCTATCTGCCGTCGCGCGCGAGTTTCGAACAAAGATCGCCTTATGATGATGCAAAGCACCCGATACAAAGCCCTGCTGAGATCACTCTTTGCGAGCGTGATGCAGTCCGAGCTGAGCGCTTCTGACCTGCGCTTGCTGGCAGAGGAGCTGAGGAGGGGGCGCTTGGGCGATGAACTCGCCTATATGGTCGAGGAGGCCGCATCCCATTTCCAGGACCCGATTAGAGAAACCAGCTCAGATTTGCGTGCGTTGGAGCGCCTTGTAAAAGATAAAAGACTTACGAAGGCGGCAATTCAAAACATTATTACCAGCATAGACGCGAGGTCGACCGCACAAGAAGCAGCCACAATGCGCCAAATCCTTCAGGAATTTTTACTATCCTCCTCTCCGCGACAGTTGGAGAAGTTTAAAGATATTATCACTTCCTCCGGGAACACTGATCCATATCTAAAGGGAATCTCGGAGAGAGACAAGTAATAATGTCTCTCTTGTCCGTTTTGAAAAGCGTCGACTGGCACAAAAACATCGATGCCGCGCTCGTCAACGCGGACGACTTAGCTCGCATCGAATCGGCTCTAATGCGGATTGCAGTTTGGTCGAAGCAACTGGAGATCTGCGACAAGGAAAACCCGGCCCTATGTTTTATAAGAGAGGCGCAGATAGCAGCACAGCAGGCTGCTGCGATACTAAGCCTCTGCATATATAAGGCATCAGCAGCCTCTTCCCGAGCTCTTTTCGAGACGTGCCTATATTACACTTATTTTCGTACCCACCCAAGCGAACTGGCTACATTGGTGCGAGTAGATAAGTACTATGTTAACAAGAGCGAGCTTATAGAATATCATAAGCTCCACACGCCAAATTTTACAAAACGTCAAGAGGCATTTGACCTTATAGGAAAGATCGAGAAATGGTATTCGCAAGTGTCGGCAGTGGTGCACGGCCAGGTCCCTGGTGCCTGGAATGCGCACTCTTCACTTGACAATATTAGCTTTTATAAATCAGCTCACGATCTTGCTCTTTCGACCTTTATACAAGGCGAGGAGTTAATGCACCACTTATTGTTATGTACCGCCGGTTTTGAACTTTGGCAGGGCTTCGCCCCTGATGCAAAAACGCATCTTTTGAAAGGTCTGCACGGCGACAAGAAGGCTATATTGGGTCTTGATGGAAAGTAGACCAGGCGTATTATTTATCATGTAATTTTTTAGTTTTTCATTGGAATGACTGATCTTGATCTGATCAGTCCATCCGATGATCGCGACATGATGATTTCTAAGTGTGAACCTATACCGATAGCATGCGCGCCTTCATCAACCGGACCGGACGCTGCACTGCCCCGTACTGGGCCTAGAAGCCCCGTGTCTCCAATCCCTGCTTTAGCATCGTGAGGACGGCTTCAAGCAGTGAAGTCGGCGGTATCATAACGCGGTAACTGCACTATGCGCGCAACGTCTCTACGAATGCGCCGCAGCTCCGGCCACGGGAATTGCCGCCCCTCCGCGCCCTCAGCCCCGACGGCGATCAAAGCGTCGAGTTTCGCCGAAAGGCCGCACAGAGAGGTGGCATCCGTTGCAAAGAGCGTCGCGATCAGTCGGTCTTCATCGACGGATGCAGCTGCCTCCGCGTTCCTAGTGGCGGTGTATCCGGTGGAGATCGATGAAGGCATGCCCGACGTGGCCGCTGGGTCCACGCCTATCGCGTTCGGCAACTTCGCGCTCGGCTACAGTTCATTCGGGACCGCATTCTCAGCCTTCCGGCTGCCAGCGCGGCTGACCTCTCTGCGAAGCTCAGGGTGTGGCGCAGCGTCATCGATGACTACGCCTGCATCTTGGATGCGCAACCCGAGATCTGGGCGCTTCTGGAGGCGGACTTCTGCGCTGTCACTGGCGCCACCAGCCTGCCTGCCACTGCGAGCCTGGAGGCGGCGGAATGACCCTCGTTCCTCTCCATCTCCCAACGCCAGCTTTCAGCAGTGGCGTGCGCATGGTCCAGGTCCGCGGCGACAATATGGAACCGGGACTTCGACGCGAGCGTGACTGGGTGGTGATGCTGCCCTGCGACGATCTCCAACACGAGGGCCTCTATGTCCTCGACATGGATGGGCGTGGCGCGGCTGTCAGGCGGGTGCAGCTATGGGGCAAAGGTGAAGTCGGCCTGATCTCCGACAATCCCGCCTATGGCGCCACGCCGGGCGCCAGAATGCAGGTCGTGCCCCGGGACTATTTTCGGGGCATTTGCTTGGGATTCGTCGTCGGGCGTTTGCTGATTGACGAACTGGCCACGCTCCGCGACGCGGGGTTCGAGATCGGCGTCTAATCGCTGGCCGTAGCCCCGTCGTGTAACGCGCAGGATCAGGTGTCATCTCTGACCCAATTCCGGACCTCGCCGGATTAAGCCGGGAATATCCGGATAGCGACAATGATTGTAAGGGTTTGCGGGATGGTCGCGGTGCCGCTCCATCTACGCGAGGCGCGCAAGATCAAATGTCACCCCTTTGCGTCGAAGGGGCCGCGCGCAGGATCATATGTCACCGCCGGAGATCGGCTAAAGCCGTTGAGCCACCAGCGTTCCGATGAGGGGCGCCCGCGACGTTGCCCAACAACAGGTGTTACGCACAGCCCGCCGAGCCGTTACATGCGCAACGGCTCGTAAGTGTCTATAAAATCAGTGGCTTAGGTCGATCCTTGCGGCGCTTTTCACTGGCACAGGTGTTACATTGCCCGCCGCCATCAGCCGCAACCAAGACGGGAAGCGCCAGTCGGCCATTTGCGCTCGGACACTGCCATTCGTGCCAACCCTTCCACACATAGGGTTGGCAAATCCGCAGGTAGGGTTGGCAGATGCCAAACCTACATTATCCCGATATTTCAGATGGTTGATCCGGTGGGCACTTCGTGCAGCATTGGCACTTGCTGCGCCTTGGTGGGGTGCATGGTCCTTTTCACCGGCACGTCACGCCGCTGAAACGGACGTATCCTCGGTTGAAAGCACTTTCAGCGGCCCAAAATCGTTAATCTGCGCCATTCTGACGGCGCGGCCCTGGATCGGTCACTGAAAGAGGCAGTTCCGGGCTGCTGTCGATCCGTAGGAACTATTACGGCGCAGGTAGGAACTGGTTTCGACCTACGAAAGTAATTGTAAATCAATTGTTTATATAGATTTCTGCATCCATTTCGGGCCGATCAGGTAGAAACTCACGGTTAGCGACGCGCACCACCCATTGGTTGTGATGCCCACGTGAGCTTGGCCCTGACATCCTGGTGATTCGCCTCCCGGTCTGGTCCGGCGAGGGTGGTTATGATTTAGGACTTCGCGGTTGGAACGCCGAAACGACGGGCAACAATCAAGGCGCTTTTTCGGAGTTGCGATATCACCTAAGAAACAATGGCTTAGCCGCTCAATCGTCCTAGTCTCCGGTGGGGAACTCCGAAATCGGCGAGTGGGGCCGTTCATCACCCAAGGTTGCGTATCGCACATGGAAAAGCCAGCCGCTCCGATTGGAGCGACTGGCTTCCAAGGTCTTTCTTACCTTTCACGCGGATCCGGGTCGGGTTGCGTGCCTTTCCGGGCCGTCAGCGTAGCCGGTTGAACGCAGTGAGAACTTCCTCCGGCGTCGGTAGCGGAACGGAGGGTGGCAGAGACACCGAGAGGCGGCGGCACGCTTCCTCCGGCGACAGATGCGCGTCGCTCCGCAGCAGCCGCATGAGCGGCAATAGCCAAGGCGGCTCCGCGTTCTCCGGAAGCACGCGGGGCGGCTGCACGGCCGCTGACTGGCGGGCTACTCCCGGTCCCGGTTCCCGCCTTTCCTGCGCCTGGTGCTCGGAAGGCGCGACGATGCGCCGGATCAGTTCCGCGAAGGCGTGGCGGGGCAGGCTCGAAAAGTGGAACTCGAACCGTTCGCCGCCGCGTCCCTCCGCCGTTCGGGTCTCCCAGTGTTCCATGTGAGCACGCCGCAGGAGCCCGCGCCGGGAGGTTGGAACGGTGGGTAGTTGAAGCGCCAGAAGGTCGCTCGCGGAAAACCACTCTCTCAATTGTCGCTGGCCGCGATACGCCTGCACCAAGGCGGCTTCCAGATAGCGCACGCGCATGTTCAGTCGGGACCATTCTTCCGCCGCGACTGTCACCTCAAGAGGCAATACGTCATCATCCATGACACCCTCGCCGGATGGGAGAGGACAAGAAAAAGGTGGGGCTTTCGCCCCACCTGCGGCATCACCGGGCCTCAGCCCGCAGCGGCTGCGGTGCCGCGCCCTCGCTCGGGCGGGGCGGGTTCCGACAGGTCCGGTGCGTCACGCCCTGCCTCGTGCCGCCGGAGCCGGTGTAGTTCCTCCACGAGCGCGTCCCGCTCGCGCTCCGTGGCGCGGGCGGCGGTCATCTCGCGTTCAACCAGCCGTTCAAGCTCGGTGAGGGACCGACTCATGCCCATAGCGATGTACATAAAGCCGCTGCGGGTACCTTCATGACTCAGAAGCTCGCGGTCGGGGCTGCCGAGGACAGAGGCGAAGGTGTCCGCGAAGTCACGCAGGATTTCGATGGTCTCGACCGCGCTGTCGAGCGACGGAGTGAGCTTGATCATGACGCCAGCCCTCCCCGCAGCGCGCCCGCCGCGTCGGACGCAGCAGGTTCCGAGAGATCGGGCGCGGGGTGGGCTCGCTGACCCTCCAGAGGGGTGCGCTCTGCCTCCAGCCGCCGCAGCTTGAGGGCAAGGGCGTCCGCCTCCTGCCGGGCGCGGTCGCGCTCGGCTATCAGGAACGTGGTGGAGCGAAGGTGATCCCCCATCCTGCCCTGGAATTCCTCAAGGCTTTCAGCGAGCGCGGACGCCATGCGGCCGAAGCCGCTGCGCACGTTCTCGCTCTCCAGAAGGTCGTCATCGTTGCACTGGAAAACCGCAGTGAGCGCATGCGCGACCTCGATCAGGACGTTCAGGCTGTCCAAGGGCGTGTCGCGGTATTTCGGGATGAGATCGGCCATGGTCAGACCCTCCCTTCCAGATAGTCCGCGAGCGGGCGTACGAAGGGATTGGTTTCTGCCGCCTTGCGGATCAGCGTGGCGACTTCGGTCAGCGTGAGTGCGGCCGAATCTTCGGAGGGAAACGGCGGAGGGAGAAGCAGTGGCTCCTGCCTTGTTGACGCCCACTGGCAGGCATCCAATCCCTGCCTCAGTAGCCGCCTAATTGCTTCGGATCGGCTGGGGCCGACCGGGCCGAACTCCTTCTCCATCCAAGCATGGATTTCCTCTACCATTGTTGGAGGCACTTGTGCTGCGACGGTTACAGAGGCGGCCATGTCACTTGCCCTCCCGCGCGAGGTCGACGGCCTGGAAAGCGTCGGTGAAGGGCTGAGGCGTGAGCACAGGGCGCGGTGCCGCGACCGTGAGAACGGAAGGGCGTCCCACCGGTGTGTGTAGGGCGAAGGCCTGAATGGTGGCGCGGCGCCCGCCTTCTGTGGGCACCGGCCTTCTGATACTGATGAAAATAGCCTTTTGCATGGGTCTCATCCGCGCTTGAGGTCAGACCGAATGCGGCGGTCTCAACGCCGCATTCGGTCGCAATGGTGCATTTGCACCAAAACACCATTGCACCACAAAGCGCCCTAGGCAAGCACCATTCGCACCATTGCAGCAGTGGTGCATATCAGTTAACTTCCGTTTATGAGCGACAAGTTTGATCCCCCAATCCGAAAGACCGTTTCGCTTCCGACCAGCCTTTGGCAGCGGATCGAGGACTATCAGTTTCGAGCCCGTATAAAGCGCGATGCAGAAGCCATCCGCAGGCTAGTAGAGTTGGGACTGAGGGCGGCTGAAGCTGCCGAGCCCCCAATCCCGCCAGCCCTTCCCCCGCCCTCGGACGTTCCCGAACCATCAAAACCTCGGCGCGCTCGCAAACCAGCCTCTGAAATATAGAGTGCTGGTCCGCACAGGATTGGAGACAGGAAGCGCGATGGCAGATATCGACCCCAAGATTGCCGAGATGCTCACGCCGGAGGGATTCGCGCGGAAGGTGATCACCATGCACGACGAGGTGGCGGCCTCTCTCGCCGCCGCGCAGGAGGCCGGCAACAAGAAACTGGCGGGCACATTCGCACGCGAACTGCGCAAGCTGGACAAACTCATTGAGCAGCGCGGGCTTAAGCGGCTAGCCCAGGGGGCATAGTCCGGGAAGGCGCCGGTCCCAGGTTCGCCGGAATGTGCGTTTAGCGGGCGCTTTGAGCTGTCAGGCGGCTCCCGGACCATCCTGGCCTTCGTAATCCCGCCGTTAAAGGGCCATTGAAAGCCCTGAGCGGCCGTTTTACGCTTTTCCGCGCTCAGGGTGCCCGAAGCTGAAATCGGACGCTGGCTGCGCTTGGAATTGTCGCCCATTCTTCTGGCAGACAGCCGCGTAGATCCTTCACGAGACGGATCAAAAGCACACCTATTTACTTGGTCACAAGCTGTTGGGTCTAAACAAACCCTTGCGACCAATTCATGATCTGTGCATGTACCAAGAATGGACATGCGGGAGTGGCGTCAAGCACAAGGCGCTCATTCCGGAGCACATCGCAAAATTTGTGCGCATCATTGGAGAGGATGACACCGCATCCCTCCTGCTCAATTTTGGTGGCGCCACGAGTTATTTCGCGGCGCGCCCGGAGAAGATTAGCGCGCTCAGAGAAATTCTGAGCGTCGAAAAAATTCAACTTCTTGCCGAGCATTTCGGCGGACGTGTCGAGCGCGTTCCTCTCGGCAATGCTTTCATCGCCCGCCATATGCGGTCGAAAGGCACGTCGATCCAGGAGATCGCCCGCAAGCTCCATGTCTCCGATGTGAGCGTGCGGGACATCCTCCGAAACGGGAGGAAGGGCGTGAAGGACACCTCCGACGCGCCCAAGAAGGTGCGCCGATGAGCGACGCACCTCCCGTCCAGACACCTTCGGCCTATGCAGCCGGAGCACCGCGCACGCGGCTTGCGGTACGCGTCATCAATGCCGGGCCTTCCGGCAACAACAACGTATATCCCGATGCCGTCTTGCGCGCGGCCGTCCCGCTCTTCGATGGGGTGCGCGTGTTCGTGAAGTCCGACGCGGAACACCTTTCGAAGGGTGGCAAGGACGTACGCAACCTCATCGGCCGCATCGTCGAGCCCAAATTTGTTCCGCCCGCTGGTTCCAAACCGGCTGGCATCGACGCGGTGCTTGAGCCCTTGGACCCGACCGATCCCATGGTTCGTCGCATGACCGAAGCGGTGCGCCAGAACATGACGGGCCTGTTCGGCCTCTCCATCGACGCGGAAGCGGCGTACCGGGCGCAAGGCGGGCAGCGCGTCGTCACCAAGTTCACCAAGGTCAATTCCGTCGATGTCATCGTCGCGCCGGGCGCCGGCGGCGCGGTGCTCGGCATCACCGAAGCTTTAGGAGCCACATTCATGGACGTCCTGTCCCCCCTTGAAATCGGCCGCCGCATTGAGCGCACCGCCCTGTGCGCGGGCTCGAAAGATCGTCTCATCAGCAACCTCGAAGAGGCCGATGACGTCACCGAAGCGCGCCTGACCGAGGCCATCAACGAAGCCTTGCAGCAGGAAGAGGAAATCGCCCGTTCCGTCAGCCATGCCGGAAAGGTGAAGGGCCTCGGCTCCAGCGCGCGGATCATCGAAGCCGAGGAAGACAAGCAAGGACGGATGCTCGACGCCTTCTTCGATCCCCAGGACAATTCCGTGCGCTCCATTCGCGAGTGCTATGTCGCGATCACTGGGGACCGGGACATCACCGGCCGGGTGCCACGTCACGGGCGGTTTTCGGAAGCGCTCACTACCGTAAGCTTCCCTGACGTTCTGGGGGAGGCCATCCAGCGGCGGATGCTCACGGACTACCGCAATCTGGGCATCTATGACGTGTGGCGCGACCTCGCGAATATCGTGCCGGTGAGCGACTTCCGCGATCAGCATAGGGTACGCTTCGGTGGATACGGCGACCTGCCGACCGTCAACGAGGCCGCACCCTATCTGCCCGTGGACAGCCCCACCGATGAAGAGGCGGTCTATCGGGTCCAGAAGCGCGGCGGCACGGAAACCGTGACGCTGGAAATGATGAAGAATGACGACGTGGCCGCCATGATCCAGGTGCCGCTGCGCATGTCGCGCGCGGCGAAGCGCACGCTGTCCAAGTTCGTCCTCGACTTCCTGCGGGTGAACGGCACCATCTATGACGGCAAGGCGCTGTTCCATGCCGACCATGGCAATCTTGGCACGGCCGCGTTGTCCGGCCCCTCCATCGCGGCCGGGCGGCTGGCGATGAAGGGCCAGAAGGAGAAGGACAGCGAAGAGGCGGTGGGCATCCCCCCTCGCTTCCTGTGGGTGCCCGACGCTCTAGAGCAGACAGCCTTCGATCTGTTCCGCCTCGGCACGAACAACGAAGCGAGCTTCGTCCAGTCGCTCCAGTGGCAGATCCGTCCCGTGTGGTACTGGACCGACGCCAACGACTGGTGCCTGTCTGCCGACAAGGCCGATATTCCCTCGGTGGAAGTCGGCTTTCTGGACGGGAATGAAGAGCCGCAACTCTTCGTGCAGGACAACCCGACCTCGGGTTCGATGTTCACCAATGACGTGATCACGTACAAGATCAGGCACGTCTATGGCGGGGCGATCACGGATTTTCGCGGCCTGTTCAAGTCGGTGGTGGCGGCATGATGGCGCCTCATGATCCGGTGGCCGAGCGCGTGACCGCGACCGCCCGCGTGCTGTACCAGCAGTTGATCACGCTCGACATGAAGGCGGCGGAAGACGCCATCGAAGATGCGCGCAAAATCCTGTGGGTGAGCCATTTCAGTGGCTCACCCCGTTCGGCGGTGGTGGAGCTTTATGCCCGTGCGCCCGTCGCCGCAACGCTCGCATCCGACCTGGGAGGGCGCACGCTCCTGGAGATCGAAGCGATCCTCCAGGAACTCCGCTTTGCGCTGTACGTGAACGCCTACGGGTGTTTGGAGAACACACACTTCGGCAGCCTTCTGAAGGCGCACCTGGAAGACGAGCGCGACGGGTTCGGTCCGATCCTGCGGCAATGACCTCAGGTTCCGCCTCTGCCTTCCACTAGCTTTAGGTGATGTTGAATGACCCTTAAACTCGCCATTGACATCACCGCCAATTCCGCCGGAGCGAAGAAGGGCATCGCGGAGACGCGGGCCGAACTCTCGGGTCTCAAGGGCGAGGCGGAGAAGGCGGCCGGCGGCATTGGCCGCCTCACGGATGCGCTCGAAGCCGAGGGGCATGCTGCGAGCCAAGCGACGGTGGCAGTGCGCCAACTCCGCGCGGCTGAACGTGAGGCGGCGCAGTCGATGCGGGGCGGCAACGCCAATGCCCGCCAGCCGGTGGGCTCCACATGGTCTCAGCTTCGGCCGGATCAGCGGTTCGGCGTGATGCGTCAGGCGCCCGATATCGTGGGCTCCCTCGCCATGGGCATGTCTCCTTCCATGGTGGCGGTGCAGCAGGGTCCGCAGATCGTGGAAGCTGTGGGCGGCTTCGGCAACGCGCTGAAAATCGCCCGTGAATCCATTCCGCCCGTGGCTGCCTTGCTGGGCGGCATGACCGTTGCGCTCGGTGTGGGTGCGACGGCATGGGTCGATTACACGGGGCGCCTCAAGGAAGCGCGCATCGCCGCGCAGGCGTTCGGGCTTGCGACCGGCACCACCGCCGCCGACATCGAGCGCGTGGCGGCCCAGGCGGCGGCGGCCGGGAATGTGTCGGTGTCCATGGCGCGCGAGATCGCCACCTCTCTGACACGATCCGGCAGGATCGGAGCGGACCAACTCCTAGGCTTGACCGCCATCGCCAAGGACTTCGCGGCGGTGATGAACACGGATGTCGCGAGCGCGAGCGGGAAGCTCGGGGACATCTTCGGAGACCCGGCGAAGGGTGCGGCCCAATTGCGCCAGATGGGCCTTTTGGACGGCGCCACCGAGCGCCTGGTCAAACGGCTGAACGACCAGAACCGGACGGTTGAGGCGGGCAACGTTCTGCTGAACGCCGTGACGCCGCGCCTTCAGGGAGCGGCCACGGCAACGACGGCCATCGGGCGGGCCGCCGAATGGTCCGCGCGCATGTGGGACAATCTCTGGGGTTCCATGGGGAGCGCCGTGGATCGGCTGTTCGGTGGTGGCCCTGACAGCCTGGAAGGCCGCCTTGCGCAGTTACAGGACCGCCTGCGCAACATGCCCACGCTCGCAGGCCGCCTTCAGAACCCCAATCAGCGGCAGGCTTTGACGGCAGAGATTGCCGACCTTCAAGAGCAAATACGCTTGCGCAATCGCGTTCAGGCGAACGCCACCTCGGCTGCGACCGACGATAGGCGCGGATCAGCTGCCCTTGATATCGCCCGAGGTTCGCCCGCCAACGACATGGAAAACCGGCGTCGCGAGTTGGAAAACCAGATAGCCGCCTTGCGCACCGGGCAGGGCGCGGGTGGCCTCAGCGACGCTGAAAACGAAAGCATCACTCGCGCCATCCAGGCGAAGGAGAACGCGCTGAAGGGCCTCACTACGGCCCAAGAACGCATGACGCAGGTTGACCGCCTGGACGTGCAGATTGCCCGCGAACGTGACCCGATCGCCCGCGCCGATCTGATCGCGCGTCGGGAGCGCTTGGCGCTGGCGGGTGAAGAGATCACGTCGGCCGAAGTTGAGGTTCGGGCCAATCAGGCGCGCTCCAGGGCGCTCATGGAAATGACATCGGCCTCGGGCGAGGCGGCGCGAAGCCTGTTGGCCACGCAGCGCGAGCAATCCGAGATGTTGCGGCTCGAAATCTCGCTTCTCGGGCAGAGCGAGGGCGCGCGCTCGCGCGCCATTGCCCTGTTGCAAGTAGAGCAGCAAATCCGCGCCCAAGGGATCGGCAAGGACAGTCCGGCGGCAGAGCAGTTGCGGCGGCAAGCCCTCGAAACGTCCGACATGCAAACGCAGCTTACGCGGCAGCAGGACGCGCTCCAGACCTTCCGCAATACGGGGGAACAGAGCATCGATTCCCTGACGGACACATTGCTCCGCAATGGTGGTTCCTGGAAGTCATGGGGTGATGTTGCCACAAGCGTCCTGGAGGATGTCGCCAGCAGCGCGATGAAGCTCGCGGTGACCAATCCGCTTAAGAACGCCCTGTTCGGGACCAACTACGGAACCATGGGTGACTTAGGCGGCGGTGGTGGTGGCGGGGGCGGTGGTTTGTTCTCTGGCTTGCTTGGGATCGGCGGTAGCCTGCTTTCCGGAATGTTAGGCATGCCCATGCCGATGTTCGCGAAGGGTGGCGTCGCGACGCGGGCATCCGTCTTCGGTGAAGCTGGCCCGGAGGCGGCAGTTCCGCTGCCTGATGGGCGGCGCATTCCCGTCGAGTTGAGGGGTGGGGGCGGCGCACAGCGAGGCGGGACGCAGGTCAACGTCAGCATCCAGAACAACCATGGGGGCGCCGCCGTCTCGACAGGCCCCGTCACCATGGGGCCGGACGGGACGCCTACGCTCACCGTAATGGTGCAAGAAATCGTTCGCGGCACCATGCTCGATGATCTGGCAGGCGACGGGCCTATCTCGCAAGGGTTTGGCGGAAGGTTCGGGGTTTCCGCTTCCGGTGGGCTTTACACATAGGCTTGTCGAATTGGGCGCAAGCGTATGTATAGGAGAGGGCCGGTCGCGAACCCTGAAATCGCGGTGAGCCCCGAGCGGGATGGCACCCTGACCGCCATCCCGCTCACTTCGCACAACCAATCATCGGTTGTATTTCACCCCGTCCACTGGGGGTGACATATGATCCTGCGCGCGATGACATTCGATTTTGCGCGCTACACGTCGCCTTCGGGCGGCGGGGTTTTTGATTCCGCTAGATAGCTGGCATTTCCGCCGCTGGTGGCGATTCGTTGTTTCGTCAGGGGAGTATGAAATAAGCTAAGCGCTTGATTTTATTGGCGCACCCGGCACGATTCGAACGTGCGACCTCTGCCTTCGGAGGGCAGCGCTCTATCCAGCTGAGCTACGGGTGCTGACGCCGAAGAACCCTCTACCCTATCGCCCGCGCGCTGACAATCGTCGGCCGGGGAGGCGGGCGGGAGAAACGGGGACAACAGGACCGGACCAGCCGCCGGTCAGGGCCATTTCACCACGGGCGGCATTGAGGAGAGGATCGAGGCGACGTTGCCGCCGGTCTTCAGGCCGAAAATGGTGCCACGGTCGTAAAGCAGGTTGAACTCCACATAGCGGCCCCGCCGCACCAATTGCTCCTCGCGGTCCTCCACGCTCCAGGGCGCCGCGAGGTTGGCCCGCACGAGGCGCGGATAGATGTCCAGGAAGGCGAGCCCCACATCTCGCGTGAAGGCGAGGTCCGCGTCGAAATCGCCGCTGTCCAGCCAGTCATAGAAGATGCCGCCGATGCCGCGCGGCTCGTTGCGGTGCTTCAGGTGGAAATATTCGTCGCACCACGCCTTCAGCTTCCCATAGTCCGCCACCGCATGACCCGCGCAGGCGCCCTCCATGGCCGCATGGAAGGCTAGGCTGTCGGGGTCGTCCTGGGTGCGGCGGCGCGCGAGGACCGGGGTGAGGTCCGCCCCGCCGCCGAACCAGCGCTTCGTGGTGGTGACGAAGCGGGTGTTCATGTGGACGGCGGGAATGTGCGGGCTCGCCATGTGGGCGATGAGCGAGACGCCGGTGGCCGAGAAGCGCGGATCTTCCGCGGCGCCGGGAATCTGGCCGCGGAATTCGGGGGCGAACTCGCCGAACACAGTGGAGACATGGACCCCCACCTTCTCGAACAGGCGCCCGCGCATCATGGCCATGGTGCCGCCGCCGCCGGGCGCGCCGCTATGGTCCGTGCGTTGCCACGGGGTGCGCTCGAACCGGCCGGGCGCGCCGGGATACAGCGCGTCGGGCGCTTCGTCCTCCAGCGCCTCGAAGGCGGCGGTGATGCGGCCCTGAAGGGTCTCGAACCAGGCCCGCGCCTGGGCCTTCTGGTCCTCGATGCCGGGGGGGAGCATGGGCGGTCCTTCCTGGGTGGCGTTCCTGGGGGCGATCCTGGGTGGCGATGCGTCCGGCTTTTAATCCGCTTCGGGCGGCGACGGAACCTCGGGCAGGGCGCCGGTCTGCCGCAGCGCCTCGGCCACCGCGATGCCGGCCGAAACAGCCACATTGAGCGAGCGCAGGCCCGGGCGCAGGGGGATGACCACCCGCGCGTCGGCGGCGTCATGCACCTCCGGCGGCGCCCCGGCGGATTCGCGGCCGAACAGCAGCACGTCGCCGGGCTGGAAGGCGAAGCGGTGATAGGGCGTGGCGCCCTTCGTGGTGAACAGGACGAGGCGACGCCCTTGCGCCTGTCGCCAGGCATCGAAGGCGGCGAAGGAGGGGTGGCGCACGAAGTCCACCACGTCGAGATAGTCCATCCCGGCGCGGCGAAAGGCAGCGCTGCCCACCGGAAAGCCCGCCGGCTCGATGAGATGGACGGGAACGCCCAGGCACGCCCCCGTGCGCAGGCAGGTGCCCGTATTCTGGGCAATGTCCGGGCAATAGAGGGCGAGGACCGGGGCGAGGCCGGCGGGTGCCGGAACGGGTCTGTCTGTCAATGCGGTAGAGCCCCATGTCCCTTGCGCGTTCATGCCGCTGCCACAGGACCGCGTGCCGCATAGTCACGATCTGGACAAGGGTAAAGGTAGGGTGCAATTAGAGGCAATCGAAAGTGGCAAACCTCTTCAAGAGGGCATTGTTGCTCATAAGGCCTCGCGTCGCGCGCGGAATGGGGCTTCCCGCGCATGAAGCTGTTTCCCGCTTTCATGCGTGCCGCGACGGTCTGGCCATATATAGACGAGTGAGGAAGAACGCCGTGGCACATACGGAGACCTCGGGAACCAACCGTCGAGACTTTCTCTACATCGCCACGGGCGCGGTCGGGACGGTGGGCGCGGCCGCCTTGGCTTGGCCGTTCATCTCCCAGCTCCAGCCCGACCAGTCGGTTCTCGCCCTCTCCACCACCGAGGTGGACCTGTCTCCCATATCTGAAGGGCAGATCGTGACCGTGCAGTGGCGCGGCAAGCCGATCTTCATCTTCAACCGCGCCCCGAAGGACGTGGAGGCGGCACGCGCCGTGCCCATGAGCCAGCTCATCGACCCCCAGCCGGACCAGGACCGGGTGAAGTCTGGGCACGACAATTTCCTAGTGGTTGTCGGCATCTGCACCCATCTGGGCTGCGTGCCGCTGGGCCACCAGGGCAATTATGACGGCTGGTTCTGCCCTTGCCATGGGTCCCAGTACGATTCCTCGGGCCGGGTCCGTGTCGGACCGGCACCGCTGAACTTGCCGGTGCCGCCCTACACCTTCACCTCCGACACCAAGATCGTGATCGGCTGACGCGCGCGTCGCCTCGCTCAAAGAAGGTTGGACCCCATGGAAGGACATTCCACCTACCAGCCCCAGGGAAAAATCGCGCGCTGGTTCGAGAGCCGGCTGCCGTTGGTCGGGCTGTTACATTCGTCGGCTGTTTCCTATCCGACCCCGCGGAACCTGAACTATCTCTGGACGTTCGGCGGCATCCTCACGTTCATGCTGATCTGCCAGATCGTCTCTGGCATCGTGCTGGCCATGCACTACACGGCCTATGCGCCGGTGTCGTTCGCGCGCGTCGAGCACATCATGCGTGATGTGAATTACGGCTGGCTGATCCGCTACATCCACGCCAACGGCGCCTCGATGTTCTTCATCGCGGTCTACATCCACATCTTCCGCGGCATGTATTACGGCTCCTACAAGGCGCCCCGCGAAGTGCTGTGGATCCTCGGCGTGATCATCTACCTGCTGATGATGGCCACCGCCTTCATGGGCTATGTGCTGCCCTGGGGCCAGATGTCCTACTGGGGCGCCACCGTCATCACCAACCTGTTCTCGGCCATCCCCTATGTGGGCGAGACCATCGTGCTGTGGCTGTGGGGCGGCTATTCGGTGGGTGACCCCACGCTGAACCGCTTCTTCTCGCTGCACTATCTGCTGCCCTTCATGATCGCGGGCATTGTCGGCCTGCACATCTGGGCGCTGCACCATGTGGGCCAGAACAATCCCGACGGCATCGACGTGAAGAGCGTGGCCAAGGACACGGTGCCCTTCACCCCCTACGCGACCATCAAGGATGTGTTCGCCATGGTGGTGTTCATCATGTTCTTCGCCTGGTTCGTCTTCTACATCCCGAACTATCTCGGCCACTCGGACAATTACATCCCGGCCAACCCGCTCGCCACGCCCGCGCACATCGTTCCGGAATGGTACTTCCTGCCCTTCTACGCGATCCTGCGCTCGGTGCCGGACAAGCTGGGCGGCGTGCTGGCCATGTTCGGCGCCATCGCCGTGCTGGCCTTCCTGCCCTGGCTGGACACGTCCAAGGTGCGCTCCGCGCGCTACCGGCCGCTGTTCAAGCAGTTCTTCTGGATCTTCGCGGTGGTGGCGGTGGGCCTGGGTTATCTGGGCGCCATGCCGGCCGAGGGCGGCTACGTCATCGCCTCGCGCATCCTCACCGTTTATTACTTCGTCCACTTCCTGGTCATCCTGCCCGTGCTCGGCCTCATCGAGCGGCCATCGGTCATGCCTGCATCCATTGCGGACGCAGTGCTCGCACGAGGGGCAAAGGGCGCTGCGGCGCCTGGTGCCAAGGCCTGAACGAGCGCGGGGAGAGAGACATGATCAAGCGTAGCATTCTCCTCGGCGCCCTGGCGGCGGTGGCGATTTTCGCCGCCCCCGCCAACGCGGCCGAAGGCACGGACCGTCCGCACCGGGAATCCTGGTCCTTCGCGGGGCCCTTCGGCTCCTTCGACCAGGGGCAGCTCCAGCGCGGCTTCAAGGTGTTCCGCGAGGTTTGCGCCTCGTGTCACTCCGCCAATTACTTCTACTTCCGCAACCTCGCCCAGCCGGGCGGCCCCGGCTTCTCCGAGGCGCAGGCCAAGGTGGTGGCAAGCTCCTACCAGGTCACGGACGGGCCGAACGACCAGGGCGAGATGTTCCAGCGCCCCGGCCGTCTCTCCGACCACTGGCCCGCGCCTTTCCCCAATGAGCAGGCGGCGCGCGTGGCCAATGGCGGCGCCTATCCGCCGGACTTCTCGGTACTGGCCAAGGCGCGCTCCTACCATGTGGGCTTCCCCGGCTTCATCACCGACGCCTTCATCCAGTATCAGGAGCACGGCGTGGACTATATCCACGCGCTGCTGATGGGCTATGTGGAACCTCCGGCGGGCACCACCGTGCAGCCGGGCCTGCACTACAACACCTATTTCCCCGGTCACCAGATCGCCATGCCCAAGCCCCTGTCCGACGGGCAGGTGGAATATACGGACGGCGCGCCGCAGACCGTGGACCAGTATTCCCGCGACGTGAGCGCCTTCATGATGTGGCTGGCCGAGCCCCATCTCGATGCCCGCAAGCGCATCGGCTTCCAGGTGTTCATCTTCCTCATCGTGCTGTCGGGCCTGCTCTACTTCACGAAGAAGAAGATCTGGAAGAACATCGCCCACTGAGGCTCGGTTCGCCGGATATGAGACGAGAAAGGCCGCAGGCACATGGTGCCTGCGGCCTTTCTGCTTTCGGGGGCCGGGCTTGGTCTCAAGCTTGCCGGGGCATCGGCGCGGGGCCGGAGCGCTCGCGCACCAGCACGATGGCCAGCGCCGCGAACAGGCAGAGCACGCCGGCCACGAAGCAAGCGGGCAGATAGGTCTGGTAGAAGGTCCGGCTGAAGCCCGCGCCATAGGCGGCCACGCGGCGGATGCCGAGGCGGTTCATGAAGGCGGCGGCGAACGGCCCCAGGAGGCCGAACAAAACGAGGCGCACCGCAAGGCGGGAAGAGATGTCGGCGGTGGCCCATCCGAACTCGGACTGAAGCGGGCCGATCAGGCTGTGGTCATACGCGCACTGATACCCGCTTCTGCTGTGTCTATCCACTCGCATCATGCTGTGGGATTGCGGAACGGGTGGTTTTCAAGGGCGCCGGGACGGTGTTGGATGGCACCTGACCCGAGGCGGCGCATCCCGCGCCCGGTCCGGGCCACCACCGGACGACCGATGCAAGTTCCCCCCGCCTTTGACCTGTCCCACGCCGTCCGCACCATCAAGGATTATCCGAAGCCCGGCATCCTGTTCCGCGACATCACCACCTTGCTGGGGGACGCACGGGCCTTCCGGCGCGCCATTGACGAACTGGTTCAGCCCTGGGCGGGAGCGAAGATCGACAAGGTGGCGGGCATTGAGGCGCGCGGCTTCATCGTGGGCGGCGCGGTGGCGCACCAGCTTTCGGCCGGTTTCGTGCCCATCCGCAAGAAGGGCAAGCTGCCCCACCAGACCGTGCGCATGGCCTACGCCCTCGAATATGGCGAGGACGAAATGGAGATGCATGTGGATGCGGTGGCGCCCGGTGAGCGCGTGGTGCTGGTGGACGATCTCATCGCCACCGGCGGCACGGCGGAAGGCGCCGTGAAGCTGTTGCGCAATATCGGCGCGAAGGTGGAGGCCGCCTGCTTCATCATCGACCTGCCGGACCTGGGCGGCGCGGAGAAGCTGCGGGCCATGGACGTGCCGGTGCGCACCCTGCTGAGCTTCCCGGGGCATTGATGCCGGCGTCCCAGCTGGCCCCACAGGTCGCGCCTCAAGCCCTGCCCATGTGAGGGAACGCACCGGAACGCGCTCAAAGCCCTCTCCCGCTCGCGGGGGAGGGTTGGGAGGGGGAAAGCACGAAGAGGCCCCGTCCCCCTATGGATCGCCCCCCGCCGCGTGCGGCGGGGGAGGGGCTTCACATATTGGGATAGTTCGGCCCGCCGCTGCCCTCGGGTGCGGTCCAGACGATGTTCTGGTTGGGATCCTTGATGTCGCACGTCTTGCAGTGGACGCAGTTCTGCGCGTTGATCTGGAAGCGCGGCTCGGCCCCGTTCTCTTCCACCCATTCATAGACGCCCGCCGGGCAATAACGGTTCGAGGGGCCCGCGAACACGTCGTGCTCCGAGCTTTTCTGAAGGGCCATGTCCTTCACCTTGAGGTGGATCGGCTGGTCCTCCTCGTGATTGGTGTTGGAGATGAAGACCGAGGAGAGCTTGTCGAAGGTGAGCACGCCGTCGGGCTTGGGATAGACGATCTTCTTGCACGCGGCGGCGGGCTTCAGGGTGGCCGCGTCGCTCTTGCCGTGCTTCAGCGTGCCGAACAGCGAGAAGCCCAGCGTGTTGGTCCACATGTCCAGCGCGCCCAGCGGAATGCCCGCGAAGGTGCCGAGCTTGGACCAGAGCGGCTTCACGTTGCGCACCTTGTGCAGATCGTGGCCGATGGCCGAGCCGCGCCAGCTCGCCTCATAGCTGGAGAGTTCGTCCTGTGCGCGCCCTTCCGCCAGCGCCGTCGCCAGCTGGTCCGCCGCCAGGATGCCGGACAGCATGGCGTTGTGGCTGCCCTTGATGCGCGGCACGTTCACGAAGCCGGCCGCGCAGCCCACCAGGAGGCCGCCGGGGAAGGCGAGCTTGGGTACGGACTGCCAGCCGCCCTCGGTGATGGCGCGCGCGCCGTAGGAGATGCGCTTGCCGCCCTCGAACGTGTCGCGGAAGAAGGGATGGGTCTTGAATCGCTGGAACTCGTCGAAGGGCGAGAGCCAGGGATTCTGGTAGTTCAGGTGGACCACGAAGCCCACCATCACCTGCTCGTCTTCCATGTGATAGAGGAACGCGCCGCCGCCGGTCTTGCCGTCCAGCGGCCAGCCGAAGCCGTGCTGCACCAGGCCGGGCTGGTGCTTGTCCTTCTTCACCTTCCACAATTCCTTCAGCCCGATCCCGAATTTGGCCGGTTCGCGGCCGGCATCGAGGGCATATTTGGCGATGAGCTGCTTGGTCAGGTGGCCGCGCGCGCCCTCGGCGAACACGGTGTAGCGTCCGCGCAGCTCCATGCCGCGGGTGAATTCCCCCTTGGGCGCGCCGTCGCGGCCCACGCCCATGTCGCCGGTGGCGATGCCGCGCACCGCGCCTTTGTCGTCATAGAGGATCTCGGAGGCCACGAAGCCGGGATAGATCTCGACGCCCAGCCCCTCGGCGCGGGTGGCGAGCCAGCGGCACACATTGCCGAGCGAGCCGATATAATTACCGTGATTGTTCATCAGCGGCGGCATGGCGAAATTGGGCAGGCGCACGCCGCCCGCCGGGCCCAGCAGATAGAAGCGGTCGTCGGTGACCTGGGTGGTCAGGGGCGCGTCGCCTTCCGAGGCCCAGTCCGGAAACAGGGCATTGAGCCCGATGGGATCGATCACGGCGCCGGAGAGAATGTGGGCGCCCACTTCGGAGCCCTTCTCCACGACCACAACGGAAATCTCTTCCCCCCGCTCGGCGGCAGCCTGCTTGAGGCGAATGGCCGTCGCAAGGCCCGCCGGCCCTCCGCCAACCACCACCACGTCATAATCCATGCCGTCCCGTTCGGGCAGTTCCGCCTCTGTCATTCCCGCGTCCTTGCGCATCGCATCAATCAACCTGGAGTTCTTCCATGGTTGAGGCTTTCTGACAATTCGCTTTCCACCGCACCCCGCCCACAGGCGGAATCGCGGTCCGCGCACGGATGCTCTATGGTGGGGGCAAATCTGCGCGGGCCCATGGATTCCAACCTTTCCTCCCTTAGCGACATCCTTGCCTTCCATGCGCAGGCCGGGGTGGATGCCGCCCTCGAAGAGGCGCCGGTGAACCGCTTCGCCACCGCCGCGGCGGCGCGCGATCTCAAGCGCGTGGCGCCGCAGGCCCAGGAGGCGCGGCCCGCGCCTGCCGGTGCCCGCCCGGCCGCCGCGCCCGTGGCGTCTGCGCGTCCCGCGCCGGCGCCTGCCGGTGCGTCCGTTCTGCCCATGCCCAATCTCGCCGCCCAGCCGCCCGACGAGGCGGTGATGGCCGCGCGCGAGGCCGCACGGGCGGCCGGCTCGCTGGAGGAATTGCGGGAGATTCTGGAGCGGTTCGAGGGGTGCCCCCTGAAGCGCACCGCCACCCGGCTGGTGTTCGCGGACGGCAACCCCAAGGCGCGGGTCATGCTGGTGGGCGAGGCGCCGGGGCGCGACGAGGATGCCCAGGGCCTGCCCTTCGTGGGCCGTTCCGGGCGCCTGCTGGACCTCATGCTCGGCGCGATCGGGCTCGACCGGACCAGCGCCTATATCGCCAATGTCATTCCCTGGCGCCCGCCGGGCAACCGCACGCCCACGCCCCAGGAGACGGCCATCTGCCTGCCCTTCATCCGGCGGCAGGTGGAACTGGCGGATCCCGATTTCCTGATCTGCCTGGGCAATCCCTCGGCCCAGACATTGCTGGGCGTGACGGAAGGCATCACGAAGACCCGTGGGCGCTTCTTCCCCTATGACACGGGCACGCGCACCATCAAGGCCATGCCCACCTTCCACCCGGCCTATCTGCTGCGCACGCCCTTGGGCAAGCGCATGGTCTGGCGCGACCTGCTGGCGGTGGAAGCAGCCCTGAAAGCGGGCGAGGGGCAATAAAAAACCCCTCCGCAAGGGAGGGGTTCTTTCGTCTCGCTCGCTTGAAGGCCTCAGGCCAGCTCGCTCTCGCGCTTGCGCTCTTCGCGCTTGCGGTCGTTGGGATCCAGCAGGCGCTTGCGCAGGCGGATGGACTTGGGCGTCACCTCCACCAGCTCGTCGTCCTGAATCCAGGCCAGCGCGCGCTCCAGCGTCATGCGGATCGGCGGGGTCAGGCGCACCGCCTCGTCCTTGGAGGTGGTGCGGATGTTGGTGAGCTGCTTGCCCTTCAGCACGTTCACTTCCAGGTCGTTGTCCCGGTTGTGCACGCCGATCAGCATGCCCTGATACACCTTCCAGCCGGGCTCGATCATCATCGGGCCGCGATCTTCGAGGTTCCACAGGGCATAGGCCACCGCTTCGCCCGCCGCATTGGCGATGAGCACGCCGTTGATGCGGCCCGCGATCTCGCCCTTATAGGGGGCATATTCGTGGAACAGCCGGTTCATGATGGCCGTGCCGCGCGTGTCGGTGAGCAGTTCCGACTGGTAGCCGATGAGGCCGCGGGTGGGGGCGTAGAAGACGAGGCGCTGGCGATTGCCGCCGGAGGGGCGCATCTCGATCATCTCGGCCTTCCGCTCGCTCATCTTCTGAACGACCGTGCCGGAATATTCCTCGTCCACGTCGATGAGGACTTCCTCGATGGGCTCCAGCATCTGGCCGGTGGCCTCATCCTTCTGGAACACCACGCGGGGACGCGACACGGCCAGCTCGAAGCCCTCGCGACGCATGGTCTCGATGAGCACGGCGAGCTGAAGTTCGCCGCGGCCGGACACGAAGAACGAATCCTTGTCCGCCGATTCCTCGATCTTGAGGGCGACGTTGCCTTCCGCTTCGCGCAGCAGGCGGTCGCGGATGACGCGGCTGGTCACCTTGTCACCTTCGGTGCCTGCCAGCGGGCTGTCATTCACGATGAAGGACATGGTGACGGTGGGCGGATCGATGGGCTGCGCCTCCATGGGCGTCGTCACTTCGAGCGCGCAGAAGGTGTCGGCCACGGTGCCCTTGGTGAGGCCGGCAATGGCGACGATGTCGCCCGCAATGCCTTCCTCGATGGGCTGGCGCTCGATGCCGCGGAAGGCGAGGATCTTGGAGACCCGGCCCTGCTCAAGCTGCGTGCCGTCGCGGGAGAGCACCTTGAGGGTCTGGTTGGGCTTCAGCGTGCCGGAGGCGATACGACCCGTGATGATGCGGCCGAGGAAGGGGTTCGCCTCCAGGATGGTGCCGATCATGGTGAAGGAGCCGGAGGCGTCCACGTTCGGCTCGGGGACGTGCTTGAGCACGAGGTCGAACAGGGGCGCCATGCCCTGGTCGCTGGGGCCTTCGGGGGCGTCCGCCATCCAGCCGTTGCGGCCGGACCCGTAGAGGATCGGGAAGTCGAGCTGCTCGTCAGTGGCGTCCAGCGCCGCGAAGAGGTCGAACACCTCGTTGATCACCTCGGAGGCGCGCGCGTCGGAGCGGTCCACCTTGTTGATGGCGACGATGGGCTTGAGGCCGATCTTGAGCGCCTTGCCCACCACGAACTTGGTCTGGGGCATGGGGCCTTCGGCGGCGTCCACCAGCACGATGGCGCCGTCCACCATGTTCAGGATGCGCTCCACCTCACCGCCGAAGTCGGCGTGGCCGGGCGTGTCCACGATGTTGATGCGCGTGTCCTTCCAGACCACCGAGGTGGCCTTGGCGAGGATGGTGATGCCGCGCTCCTTTTCCAGGTCGTTGGAATCCATGACGCGCTCAGCGACGCGCTGGTTCTCGCGGAAGGCGCCGGACTGCTTCAGCAGCTCGTCCACCAGGGTGGTCTTGCCATGGTCAACGTGGGCGATGATGGCGATGTTGCGCAGCTTCATGGGGTTCCAACAGCAAAAGGCGGGCCTGAATCCTCAGGTCCGCTCCAAGGGGAATTTTGCGGCGCAAAAATACACGAGAGCGGCCGCAAATCAATGCGCCGTCGCGGTTCGCGCCCGATTAGCCTCCGATCAGCTCCGCCGCAGCTCGAAAGCGCGGCGAATCTGGTCGGGCTTCATCACCTGCCCATCGGCCGTGCGCAGCCATGCCAGCTCCCGATTGGCGGGGGCCTGTGTGATGGCGAAGACGACCGCGTCCTCCACGGTCGCGAACCCATAGGGTTCGGGCCAGGCCTCCGGGGCGTTCACGCAATGGGATGTGGACCAGTATTGCAGCTTGACCGGCGCGGATTCGCGCGCCTCCATGCGATGCGACATGGCGGGTCTCCTTTTCCCCAGCCTCCCGGAACAACGGGGACGGCACGGGCGGGTTCCGCCCGGCGGGGACGAGGAGCGGGCGATGGGGGACAGTGCCGTGTTCAACGCCGGTTGGGTGCCGGTGGAACTGGTCTATGGCCTGTGCTTCAGCCTCGTGAACATCGCCATTCATTGCGTGGTGATCGTCTCCCTGGTGCGCTTCATGCGTGGCTTGCAGCGCAAGGATGTGCAGTTGCATCGCGTCCTCGCGCTGGCGCTGACCATGATGCTGACCACGGCCGTGCTCACCTTGTCCCATATGATCCAGGTGTGGATCTGGGCGGGGGCCTATACGCTGGTGGGGTCGGTGAAGGAAGGGGACGCCTATTATTTCGCCTTCGTCAATTTCACCACGCTGGGCTACGGCGACGTTCTCGGCGTGCCGCGGTGGCGCATCCTGGGGCCCATCACCGCTGCGAACGGCATGCTGCTGTTCGGCTCCTCGACGGCGCTCATGTTCGCCGTCCTGACGCGCGCGGGCACCATGCTGCATGTCTATGATCCGGCACCGGCCCGAAAGCGCCCGGTGCGCCGGAAGAAACCGGCCCGCATCGCCGAGGCGAGCATTGGCGGGCCGGTGGATATCCAGAAGGACGGGTAAAAGCGGGCAGGCCGCCTCCGTCAGGCGCCGGTGATCTGGGTGAGGCGCACGCTTTCCTGGAGCACCGTGCCGAAGGGCGTGGCGAGGGGGGTGATCTGCTTCTCCGCCACGATGTGCGGCGCCGTGACCGGCTGGCCTTCCGGGTTGACCGCCAGCAGGTTTCCGGCCCCGTCCGTCACATCGAACGACATGGGCAGGCCCGAAAGATAGGCGGTCAGCTTCTCCAGGCGCCCGGCGGCCACCTGGGAGCCCGACTGCCCGCGCTCTTCCGAAGAGGGGAAGCCCATGCGCGTGAAGTCGAAGCCTTCCACGGACACCACGACGCCGTTGTCATGGACCCGCGCCACCAGCACGCCGCCCACCTTGATCTCGTAGCGCACGGGGCTGGACGTGTAGGAGGCGTCCGTCAGGCCGGGAAAAACGCCGACGCCCGGCACGGACACGGTGCCGCTGGGGTGGGCCGTGGTGTCGATCTGGCCCGTGGAATTATAGATGAAGTCGCCCACGGTGGTGTCGCCGCCGATATAGACCGGCGGGATCGGCTCCAGGGCCGGAGCCTGCTGGAGGAAGGTCGCGGCCGCCTGGGCGGTGCGCAGGTCATCGTTCAACGGCTTCGCGGCGGAGGACGCTTCGTCCACCTTCCCGACAGCGCCTACGGGAGTGATCATCAACGCCTCGCTTCGGTTTCGTCGCGGACCCTGATCCGATCTCTTCAGATACGCATTGGCAAAACGAGCCAACTGAAAATTCGGAAATCAAAATAAAACTATGGCTCATGATCGCACGCGAAGCTTGCGCGAGGCTGGCGTCCCATCGCCTCAGGCGAGGGGCAGCACGTTGGAATATTTCACCTGCTCCAGCGCGAAGGAGCTTTCGATGGAGGCGATCCCCTCCACGCGGGTCAGCTTGGTCTTCAGGAAGCGCTCATAGCTGTCGAGGTCGGCCACCACGACCCGCAGCAGGTAATCGCGCTGCCCGGTCATGAGATAGCATTCCAGCACTTCGGGCCAGCGCCGGATGGCGTTCGCGAAGGCATCGAGCGCATCCTCGCGCTGGCGCTCCAGCTTGATGGAGACGAACACGCTCACCGGCAGTCCCGCCGCCCGCTGGTCCAGCACCGCCACATAGCGGTCGATCAGTCCCGATGCCTCCAGCGCCCGCACCCGCCGCAGGCACGGGGAGGGGGAGAGGCCGACCTTGGCGGCAAGGTCGGAAATGCTGATGCGGCCATCCTCCTGGAGAAAAGCGAGGATCCGGCGATCGACGGCATCGATCTGCATGTTCTTGCCAATCTGTTCTTCGTTTGCGCAAGGATAGTGCGCACTCAATGATGCGGCAGCAAAAATCGATGCATTTCGTGCGTATCCCCGGCGCTATGATGCGCGGATAAGAAAACCGGGGAGGCCGGTCATGGCCGTCGATGCGCGCACGCTGAAGATTCTCGCCGATTTGGAGCGCAAGGCGCTCTGGCTCGCGAGCTGGACCATCCATAACGCGAACCATCTCCGCGACAGCGTGGACGGGCTGAAGGTGGGCGGCCACCAGGCCTCCTCCGCCTCGCTCGCCACCATCATGACGGCTCTCTATTTCCACACCCTGCGGCCGCAGGACCGGGTGGCGGTGAAGCCCCATGCCTCGCCGGTCTTCCATGCCATCCAGTATCTGCTGGGCCAGCAGACGCGGGAGAAGCTGGAGGCGTTCCGTGCCTTCAAGGGCGCGCAGTCCTATCCCTCCCGCACCAAGGACACGGACGACGTAGACTTCTCCACCGGCTCGGTGGGCCTCGGCGTCGCCCAGACGCTGTTCGCCAGCCTCGCCCAGGACTATGTGCGCGCCCACGGCCTGCTGAAGCGGCCGGAAGGGCGGATGATCGCCCTGGTGGGCGATGCGGAGCTGGACGAGGGCAATGTGTTTGAGGCCCTGCTGGAGGGCTGGAAGCACGATCTGCGCAACACCTGGTGGATCATCGACTATAACCGCCAGAGCCTCGACGCCGTGGTGCGCGAGGGACTCTATGAGCGGTTCATCGGCCTGTTCGAGGCCATGGGCTGGCAGGTGGTGATCCTGAAATACGGGTCGCTCCAGCAAGCCGCCTTCCGCGAGCCGGGCGGCCAGAAGCTGAAGGCCTGGATCGATACCTGCCCCAACACCGAATATTCAGCGCTGACCTTCCAGGGCGGCGCCGCATGGCGCAAGCGCCTCATGGACGATCTGGGCGACCAGGGCGAAGTCTCGGCTTTGCTGGCGCGCCGCTCGGACGCGGAATTGTCCGCGCTCATGACCAATCTGGGCGGCCATGATTTGCCCACCATCATCGACGCCTTCGACGGCATCGACCATGACCGTCCGGTCTGCTTCCTCTGCTACACGGTGAAGGGCGCGGGCCTGCCGCTGGCGGGCCACAAGGACAATCATGCGGGCCTCATGACCGCCACGCAGATGGACACGCTGCGCGGCGCCATGAATATCCGCCCCGGCCATGAATGGGACCTGTTCGAGGGGCTCGCCACGCCCCCCGCCCAATTGTCCGCCTTCCTGAAAGACGTGCCGTTCCGCCGCGAGGGCACGCGCCGCTTCACCGCGCCCGCGCTCCCCGTGCCGCCGGTGGAGCCTCCGCGCAATGCGAGCCTCTCCACCCAAGCGGGGTTCGGCCTCATCCTGCAGGACCTCGCCAAGGGCGACAGCGACCTTGCCGCGCGGATCGTCACCACCTCGCCGGACGTGACGGTCTCCACCAATCTCGGCCCCTGGGTGAACCGGCGCGGCCTGTTCGCCGAGCGGGAGCTGGCGGATGTGTTCAAGCGCGAGCGCATCCCCTCCACCTTCAATTGGGAATTCTCGCCGGACGGCCAGCACATGGAGCTGGGCATCGCCGAGATGAACCTGTTCCTCATGCTCTCCGCGTTCGGCCTCTCCCATTCCCTGTTCGGCGCGCGGCTCATTCCCGTGGGCACGCTCTATGACCCCTTCATCTGCCGGGGGCTCGATGCGCTGAACTATGCCTGCTACCAGGATGCCCGCTTCATTCTGGTGGCGACGCCCTCGGGCATCACGCTGGCGCCGGAGGGCGGGGCGCACCAGTCCATCTCCACGCCGCTCATCGGCATGGCGCAGGACGGCCTCGCCTCGTTCGAGCCCGCCTTCGTGGACGAGCTGGCCGTGCTCATGGGCTTCGCCTTCGACTATGTGCAGCGCGACGGCGATGCCGAGCCCGATGCGCGCAACTGGCTGCGCGACGAGACCGGCGGCTCGGTCTATCTGCGCCTGTCCACCCGCACCCTGGAGCAGCCCGCGCGGAGCTTCACCGACCTTCAGCGTCGCCACATGGTGGACGGTGCCTATTGGCTGCGCGAGCCCGGCCCCAATTGCGAGGTGGTGGTGGCCGTGCAGGGCGCGGTGGCGCCGGAGGCCATCGCGGCGGTGGGCCTCATGGCGGAGGACCGGCGGGACGTGGGGCTGCTCATGGTCACCTCCGCCGACCGGCTCAATGCCGGCTGGACCGCCGCCGCGCGGGCGCGGGAGGCGGGGCACTGGGACGCCATGAGCCATGTGGAGCGCCTGCTGGCGCCGCTGCCGCGCCATTGCGGTCTCGTGACGGTGTTGGACGGCCACCCCGCGACGCTCGGCTGGCTCGGCTCGGTGCTCGGCCATCGCACGCGGGCGCTGGGCGTGGAGCATTTCGGCCAGACCGGAACGCTTCACGACCTCTACCGGCACCACGGCATCGACACGGCGGCCATCGTCTCTGCCGCCCAGTCCATCGCCCCCGGCCGCCCGGTGCGCCACCTGCGCGCGCTTTAGCCCGGACCTACCACCGTCATGGTCGGGCTTGTCCCGGCCATCCACGGGGTTCGGCCGGGTGCGCGCTCGACCCAGAGGCGTGGATACCCGGGACAAGCCCGGGCATGACGGGTGCTAAGGACGGAAGGCCCACGGCCACGGGCAAAGCCCGGCGCCGTCGATGTCACTTGCCGGTGATGGGGGCGCTGATGAGCGCGGAATTGCGGTAGCGGGGATCGTCGGTGACTTCCTCGCCGATCCAGGGCGGAAGGTCCACCACCTCCGCGCCGTGCACCAGTTCCACCTCGGCGACGATCAGGCCGTCATTCTCGCCCTCGAAGACGTCCACGGTCCAGAGCTTGCCGGCGAACGATACCTCGTAGCGGGTCTTCTCGATGAGCGGCTTCAGGCAATGGTCCCGAAGCATCACCTCCGCGTCGGCGGGGGGGATCTCATATTCGAACTCGGCGCGGGAGATGCCGGAGGTGGCGCCCTTCACCGTGAGATAGGCGCGCTCGCCTGCGTGGCGCACGCGCACCGTGGCATCCGTGGACACGCACAGATAGCCCTGCCGGAAACGTTGCCCCTTCGCGCCCTCACGCCACGCATCGGACGCGACCAGGAACTTCCGCTCGATTTCGACAGCCATGAACGCCTTCCACGCGACGCGAACCGCCTATCTCTGGCGTGCCCGCGCGGCGCGGGGAAGCGAAAAATGCCGCTGGCGCACCGTATTTTTTCCCAATGGTGGTCAGCGGCGCCCGGTGGGGGCGCCGCGCTGTTCTCACCGTCGTCCGGTTGCGGACGGCCGGTGAACCTACCGGGGTGGGTCAGGCCGGTTCCCGCACGCGGGGTGGCGGGGCCACGTCCAGCTCCACGTCGTGTTTGCTGGGCGGATCGGTGTCGCCGATGATGGTGACGCGCAGGATATTGGTGGTGCCCGGACGGGCGAAGGGCACCCCGGCCGTGATGGCGAGCCGGTCGCCCGGCGTGCCCAGCCCCTCATGCACCGCGATGCGCACCGCATTGTCCACCATCTCGCCGAAGGAATGGATGTCCTGCGGGGCGTGCACGGCGTGCACGGCATAAGAGAGGGCGAGGCGGCGGGCGGTCTCGATGCGGCTGGTGATGCCGAGGATGGGCTGGGCGGGCCGCTCGCGCGCGGCGCGCAGGCCCGTGGTGCCCGACAGCGTATAGGCCACCAGCGCCTTGGCGCCCACGGCGGTGGCGGTCTGGGTGGCGGCCTTGATCACCGCGTCGCCGATGCCCGTACCGCTGGGCGCGGGCATGGCGTCCAGCGTGCGGCGATAGCCGGGGTCGCGCTCCACATGGCGGATGATCTCGTCCATGAAGGCCACCGCTTCCACCGGATATTGTCCGGCGGCGCTCTCGGCGGAGAGCATCACGCAGTCCGCGCCCTCATAGACGGCGGTGGCCACATCCGAGACTTCCGCGCGGGTGGGCACGGGCGCCGTGATCATGCTTTCCAGCATCTGGGTGGCGACGATGACCGGGCGGCCGAAGCGGCGCGATTCCGCGATCATGCGCTTCTGGATGGCGGGCACTTCCGGCAAAGAGAGTTCCACGCCGAGATCGCCGCGCGCCACCATGATGGCGTCGGAGAGTTGCACCAGCTCGGTGAGATGCTCTACCGCGGCGGGCTTCTCCATCTTCAGCATCACCGCCGCCCGGTCGCCGATGATGGCGCGGGCCTCGTGGATGTCCTCGGGCCGCTGGACGAAGGAGAGCGCGATCCATTCCACGCCCTTGGACAGGGCGAACAGCAGGTCCGCATGGTCCTTCGGGGTCAGCGGGGAGAGGGGCAGCAGCACGTCCGGGATGTTGAAGCCCTTGTTGTTGGACAGGCGCGTGCCGCTGATGACTTCCGCGTCCAGCCAGCCCGGTCCCTTGCCCACCACCTTCAGGCGCACCTTGCCGTCGTCGCACAGCACCGTGGAGCCGAGCGTCAGGGCCTCGATGATGTCCGGGTGGGGAATGGGCACGCGGCTCTCGTCACCCAGCCGCTCCACTTCCGCGTCGAACCGCAGCACCTTGCCGGGCGCGAAGGTGATGGCGCCCTCGGTGAAGCGGCCGAGGCGCAGCTTCGGGCCCTGCAGGTCCGCGATGATGCCGATGGGGCGGCCCGTGTCGGTTTCCAGCGCGCGGATGCGGTCGATGACCGTGCCGTGGTCGGCCTGGGTGCCGTGGCTGAAATTGAGCCGGAAGACATCGACGCCGGCCAGGAACAGGGCACGGAGCTTTTCCGCGCTGTTGGAGGCGGGACCTACGGTGGCAACGATCTTGGTGGACCTGTTGCGTCGGATGGTCATGGCTTTCCTCCCTTTGATGGCCCTTTTGGCGTTGCGTCACTTATACCCGTGAATGCAGTCATTCGCGCGACAGGCATTCACGGTTGCGGCCGTTTCTCCTCCCCAGTCCTCCCCCGCAAGCGGGAGAGGGGGGATGTCGTGCGGATGACGTGGGGCTCAGGCGTCGGGGGCGACCGTGTGGTTGCCCAGCAGTTCCAGTGCCTTCACCATGCCGGAATGGTCCAGCTTCCCCCCGCCATGGGCGGCCACGGAATTGAACAATTCCTGGGCCGTGGCGGTGTTGGGCAGGGACAGGCCGAGCGCCCGCGCCGAGGACAGAGCGAGGTTCAGGTCCTTCTGGTGCAGCTCGATGCGGAAGCCGGGCGCGAAATTGCGCTTCACCATCCGCTCGCCATGCACTTCGAGGATGCGCGAATTGGCGAAGCCGCCCATGAGCGCCTGGCGCACCTTGGCCGGGTCCGCGCCCGCCTTGGACGCGAACAGCAGCGCCTCGCCCACCGCCTCGATGGTCAGAGCGACGATGATCTGGTTGGCGACCTTGGTGGTCTGCCCATCGCCGTTTCCGCCCACCAGCGTGATGTTCTTGCCCATCTTCTCGAACAGCGGCTTCACGGTCTCGAACGCGCCCTCCGGCCCGCCCACCATGATGGTCAGGGAGGCGGCCTTGGCGCCCACGTCGCCGCCGGAGACCGGCGCGTCCAGATAGTCGCAGCCCAGCGCGTTGATCTTTTCCGCGAAGCCCTTGGTGGCCACGGGGGAGATGGAGCTCATGTCCACCACGATCTTGCCCGCCGAAAGCCCTTCCGCGACGCCGTTCGCGCCGAACAGGGCCTCGTCCACATGGGGCGTGTCCGGCACCATGAGGATGATCACATCGGCACTCTTCGCCACTTCGGCGGAGGAGGCGCAGGCGGTGGCGCCCTTGGCCGTCAGCTCGGCGGGCACCTTCACCACGTCATGCAGGAAGAGCGTGTGACCGGCGTCGATGAGATGGCCGGCCATGGGGGTGCCCATGATGCCGAGACCGATGAAACCCACATTCATGTGCGTGCCTCCAGCGCTATCTGTTTTTGACGGCCCGGCCGGATGTTGCCCGGCGGGGGATGGACGGCGCGCCCGTGTGGGGGGCGCCCACCGGCCTCGGGTGTTCCCGATGCCGGTACGTGGCGAGATGTGCGGCGCGCCCCGCGCGGGGCGCGCCGCCCTGATGCTCAGCGATAGGTATCGAGCCAGCCGAGGCCGGCATCGGTGGTGGTCTTCGGCTTGTATTCGGCGCCCACCCAGCCGGTGTAGCCGGCATCGTCGATGGCCTTGAGCACGAAGGGATAATTGATCTCGCCCGTGCCGGGCTCGCCGCGGCCCGGATTGTCCGCAAGCTGGATGTGCTTGATGCGGGGCATGAGCGCGCGCAGCGTGGGGGTGAGGTCACCCTCCATGATCTGCATGTGATAAATGTCGTACTGCAGGAAGATGTCGTCCGCGCCCACCTCGTCGAACAGCGCCATGGACTGCTTGGTGCCGGTGAGGTGGAAGCCGGGAATGTCGCGGGTGTTGATGGCCTCGGCCACGAAGGGGATGCCCGCCTTCTTCAGCTCGGCGGCGGCGAACTTCAGGTTCGACACCAGCGTCTCGTGCACCTTCTCGGCGGGCACGTCCTTGGGGGTGAGGCCGACCAGCACGTTGAGCGTCTGGGTGCCCAGCACCTTCGCATAGTCGATGGCCTTGCCCACGCTGTCCTGGAACTCGCCCACCCGGTCGGGAAGCACAGCGAGGCCCCGCTCGCCGCCCGCCCAGTCGCCGGCGGGCAGGTTATGGAGCGCCTGGGTCAGGCCGTTCTTCTCCAGCTTCTCTTTCAGCTGTTCGGCCGGATAGGCATAGGGAAACAGATATTCCACGCCCGTGAAGCCGGCCTTGGCGGCTTTCTCGAACCGATCGAGGAAGTCGATCTCGTTCCAGAGCATGGTCAGATTGGCAGCGAACTTGGGCATTCACCTCTCCGCTTGGCTGAGCCTTGGTTTTTGGCCTGATGTTGGATGCGCCGCGCCGGCAGACGGCCGGTCGCGAAGAACCCTCCGGCTGATGGCCGGAGGGTTAGAGCCTGATCCGATCAGGTTGAATAAACCTGATCGGTGAATCAGCCTCTCATTTATCGAGAGAGCGATTCACATCCCATATCGAAGCAAGGCTTTGCTTCGATATGGGATGATCGCACTCTAGTTTACCCAATGTCCGGAGGGGAGGTCACTCCGCCGGCTCGGGCTGCCGGACCTTCTCGACGGGCAGGTCGAGAATCTCTTCAAACTCGTTGATCTTGTCGATCTCCACGCCCATGGCGATGTTGGTCACCCGCTCCAGGATGAACTCCACCACCACCGGCACCTGATGCTCCTTCATGAGCGTCTCGGCATGGGCGAAGGCGTCCTTGAACTCGTTGGGCGTGCGCACCCGGATGGCCTTGCAGCCGAGGCCCTCGGCCACCGCCACATGGTCCACGCCATAGCCGCCCGCTTCCTCCGAATTGATGTTGTCGAAGGCGAGCGACACCTCGAAGTCCATCTCGAAGCCGCGCTGGGCCTGGCGGATCAGGCCGAGATAGGAATTGTTCACGACCACATGGAGGTAGGGCAGCTTGTGCTGGGCGCCCACCGCCAGTTCCTCGATCATGAACTGGAAGTCGTAATCGCCCGAGAGCGCCACGATCTTCGCGTCGGGCCGCGCGGCGCGCACGCCGAGGGCGGCTGGCAGCGTCCAGCCGAGCGGGCCGGCCTGTCCGCAATTGATCCAGTTGCGGGGCTCATAGACGTTCAGGAACTGCGCGCCCGCAATCTGCGAGAGGCCGATGGTGGTGACATAGGTCACGTCGCGGCCGAACGCCTCGTTCATCTCCTCATAGACCCGCTGGGGCTTGAGCGGCACATTGTCGAAATGCGACTTGCGCTGGAGGCTCTGCTTGCGCGCGAGGCATTCGTCCGCCCAGTCGGAATAGTCGGGCAGCTTGCCCGCCGCCTTCCACTCCTTGGCGATGGCGACGAACAGTTCCAGCGCCGCCTTGGCGTCGGAGACCACGCCGAAATCGGGGCCGAAGACGCGGCCGATCTGGGTGGGCTCGATGTCCACATGCACGAACTTGCGGCCCTTGGTGTAGACCTCCACCGAGCCCGTATGGCGGTTCGCCCAGCGATTGCCGATGCCCAGCACGAAGTCGGACGCCAGCATGTTGGCGTTGCCGTAGCGGTGCGAGGTCTGGAGGCCGCACATGCCCGCCATGAGCGGGTGGTCGTCGGGAATGGTGCCCCAGCCCATGAGGGTGGGGATGACCGGCACGCCCGTCACTTCCGCGAGTTCCACCAGCAGGTCGGCGGCGTCCGCATTGATGATGCCGCCGCCCGCCACGATCAGCGGCTTCTTGCTGTCCAGCAGGAAGGAGAGCGCCTTTTCTGCCTGGGCGCGGGTGGCCTTGGGCTTGTAGGCGGGCAGGGGGGCGTAGGTGTCCTCGTCAAACTCGATCTCGGCCAACTGGACATCCACCGGCAGGTCGATGAGCACCGGGCCGGGGCGGCCGGAACGCATGACGTGGAAGGCCTGCTGGAACACCATGGGGACGAGCGCGGGCTCGCGCACCGTGACCGCCCACTTGGTGACGGGCTTGGCGATGGATTCGATGTCCACCGCCTGGAAGTCTTCCTTGTAGAGGCGGGCGCGGGGCGCCTGGCCGGTGATGCACAGGATCGGAATGGAATCCGCCTGGGCCGAATAGAGGCCGGTGATCATGTCCGTGCCCGCCGGGCCGGACGTGCCGATGCACACGCCGATATTGCCAGCGACGGCGCGCGTGTAGCCCTCGGCCATGTGCGAGGCGCCTTCAACGTGGCGCGCCAGGACATGGCGGACGGAGCCGCGCAGCTTCAGCGCGGAATAGAGCGGATTGATTGCCGCGCCCGGAACACCGAAGGCACAAGTGATGCCTTCCTTTTCCAGAACCCGGACCGCCGCATCGACGGCACGCATGCGAGCCATGGCTTCCTCCCGAAATTGCTTTTCAAGAGGGATACGCCCGGACCGTAATTGCTTCTATGGCAAGAATTGGAAGTACATTCGTTCCAAAATGGAAACAATCGCAGGGGAGGCCGCTCAGGCCACTTCCACCCGGTTCCGTCCGTTCTGCTTGGCGCGGTAGAGCGCTTCGTCCGCCCGCGCGATGGGGCGGTCGATGGCCACATGCTCCCCATGGGTGCGCAGCACATGGACGCCGGCGCTCACCGTGAGCGGCCAGCGCAAATCGCGGGAGGCGGCGATGCGCTTCAGCAGCCGCTCGGCGACGCTCTTCGCATCGGTTTCCGAAGTGTTGGGCAGGACCAGCAGGAATTCCTCGCCGCCGAACCGGCCCACCGCGTCGCTCTCCCGCGCGGCGGTCATGAGGCATTGCGCCACCACCTTCAGGGCGAAGTCCCCTTCCAGATGGCCGTGGGCGTCGTTGTAGGCTTTGAAGTGGTCCACATCGACCATGATGAAACCCAGCGGCGCGCCGGTGCGCTGGGCGTCCTGCATGTCGGCGTCCAGCCGCTGGCGCAAGGCGCGGCGGTTGAGCGTGCCGGTCAGGGGATCGTGCGCGGCGAGCTGGAGCAGCTTGCTGTTGGCTTCCTCCAGCTCCGCCTGCCGCACCGCCAGTTCCGCGCTCATGGAGCGCCGGGTGCTGATGTCCTGGATCTGCGAGACGAAGCAGCGGGGCGTGCCGTCCTCGAACCGCACGAGCGTGGCGTTGAGCTGGGCCCAGACCACCTCGCCGCCGGGCCGCACATAGCGCTTCTCGATCTGGTAGTCCTTGGCCTTCCCGGCCAGCAGCGCTTGCACCATCTCCAGGTCCCCCGGGAGGTCGGCGGGATAGGTGATGGACTGGAAATCCAGCTTCAGGAGTTCCGCCTCGCTGTAGCCGAACAGGGCGCAGGCGGCCTTGTTGACCTCCAGCAGGTGGCCGTCCAGGCCCACCAGCGCCATGCCGATGGGGGCGTTGGCGAAGGCGGCGCTGAACATGACGTTGGCCTCGCGCCGCTTCGTCTCGGCTTCCCGCCGCCGCGTTTCCAGCCCCGCGCGCTCGATGGCGCGCCCCAGCGTGTCGGCCAGGAGTTCCAGGAAGGCGCGGTCCGCTTCGTCGAATGGCCGGTCGCGCGGCTCGGGATCGAGCAGGCTCAGCACGCCGAAGATCGTGCTGCCCACGCGGATGGGGGCGGCGGCATAGGTCTCGAAGTTGCCTTCCAGATAGATGGGGTGGGCCCGCAGGCTCTCATGGGCTGCGATATGGTGGCACAGCAGGCTGGTATGCTGCTTCAGAGCGAGGGACACGAACAGCGTGTCCAGCGGGCGCGACGCGCCTTCCAGGAATGGAACGGGCACGTCCGAGCGCACGCACAGGAAGACCATGGCGTCGCCCTCGATCGCCCCGACGACGCCGGTCCGCAGGCCGAAAACCCGCCTCGCGGTATCGAGATAAGCATCGTAAAGAGCTTCGAGGCAGACATCGTCGAGGTTCAGCAATTCGCGAAGCGCACGCAGAGACTCCGCCCCGTCCCGCCGGCTTGCGGCGTGGGCGTCTTGCTCTTTCGTCACCTGCGTATCCCCGCCGCGCCGCGCCAAACTGACCCCTTCCCCTCGGTCAAGATTTTCGAAAAGGCGCCACCCCTTATCATTTCGTGTCATCTCAGCCGAGGATTATTTGATCCGCCGGATACCGCCCGCCGAACCGGCGCTTTTTTGCACTCCTGCCGCCGGAGCCGATAGGCGCGGGGCCTGTCCGCTGATATGTCAAAACGAAAATGGCGCGGGGGAGGCGGTTCCCCCGGAGCCCCGGCTGCGCCAATGTGGAGCCGATTCGGTTGGCAGGCCGCCCGGCCGGGCCGGCGGCACCCGCCGGTTGCCCGGGATGGTCCCTGGGATATGGTCATGATCGATATTGCGGCCCGCGTTTACAATCATACGTGGAAGATCGATCCCATCGTCCGGTCGGTTCTCGACACGGACTTCTACAAGCTCCTCATGGGCCAGGCGATCCATCGCCGCCATCCGGCCGTGCAGGTGACCTTCGGCATCCACAATCGCTCAAGCCATGTGCGCCTCGCCGAGATCATCGACGTGGGCGAATTGCGCGAGCAGCTGGACCATGTGCGCACCCTGTCGCTGACCCGGGGCGAGTCCACCTGGCTGCGCGGCAACATGTTCTACGGCAAGCGCCAGATGTTCTCGCCCGACTATGTGGCGTGGCTGGAGCGCTTCCGGTTCCCCGCCTACCATCTGGAGAAGCGGGACGGGCAATATGAGCTGACCTTCGAGGGCCCCTGGGTGGAAACCACCATGTGGGAAATCCCGGCCCTCGCCATCATCAACGAGCTGCGCTCGCGCGCGGTGCTCAAGGGCCTGGGCAAGTTCGAGCTGCAGATCCTCTATGCGCGGGCCATGTCCCGGGTGTGGGAAAAGATCGCCTTCCTGAAGACGCTGGGCCAGGTGAACGTCGCCGATTTCGGCACCCGCCGCCGCCACGGCTTCCTGTGGCAGGACTGGTGCATCCAGGCACTTATCGAGGGGCTGGGCGAGACGTTCCTGGGCACCTCCAACTGCCTCATCGCCATGCGCCGGGAAGTGGAGGCGGCGGGCACCAATGCCCATGAGCTGCCCATGGTCTATGCCGCGCTCTCGCGGTCCGAGCAGGAACTGAGCTGGTCGCCCTATCAGGTGCTGGCGGACTGGCAGGAGGAGTATGACGGCAATCTGCGGATCATGCTGCCCGACACGTTCGGCACCACCGGCTTCCTCGCCAATGCGCCCGCATGGCTGGACAGTTGGACCGGCATCCGCATCGACAGCAAGGATCCGCTGGAGGGCGGGGAGGAAGCCATCGCCTGGTGGCGCGCCCGCGGCCAGGACCCGCGCGAGAAGCTGGCCATCTTCTCAGACGGGCTGGATGTGGAGGAGCTGGCGCGCATCAATGCCCGCTTCTCCGGCCGCATGCGCCTGGGCTTCGGCTGGGGTACTTTGCTCACCAACGATTTCCGGGGCCTTGCGCCGGACGGGGCGCTCGACCCCATCTCCATCGTCTGCAAGGTGATTTCGGCCAACGGCCATCCGGCCGTGAAGCTCTCCGACAATCCCACCAAGGCCATGGGGCCGCCGGACGAGGTGGAGCGCTACAAGCGCGTGTTCAATGTGGGGCCGCAGGTGGCCCGGCGCACCATGGTGTGATCAGCCCGCCCCGCCGGGCAGGCCGACGCGCTGGCGCAGTGGGCGCGCGGCGACCGAGAGGAGCGAGCGGTAGCGGCGCTTGGCGTCGGTCACCGTGCCGCTGTCGCCGATGGCTGCCTCCTGCAGTTCGGCAAGGGCGAAGGGGCTCGGCTCGGCCGGGAGCACCACCACTTCCGGCACGCAATTGGCAAGGCCCAGCACGTCGCGGGCAGTGAGGGTGGACAGGGCCTTCGCCATGAGCGCGCATTGATAGGCCCGGCGGTCCAGGCTGAGGCGGTCCCAGGGCTCAAGCAGCGGGTAGCGCTCCCGCGCCGCCGTGTGCGCGCCCTTGGCCATCCGCTCCACCATATCCGCAGAAATCATCGCTCTGTCCCAAGGCCCGCCCGGAGACCGATCCGATCCGGTTGAAGCAACCTCACCGGAGAACCAGCCCCTGAAACATTGATGGAGAGCGTTTCACCCCCATGCCGAAGCCGGTATCCGCTTCGCCACGGTAAGATCAGGCTCCCGTATCACCCCCCTGAGAGTGGCCGGACGCTCCTTTCCCAACCCTTGCCGTGGGCGGGTGGTCACGCAACGTGGTGAACGGAGGGTTAGGCAATGGATTGCGCCCCACGGCCCGCCTGCTACACTCGTCGCGAATTTTAGCAATGTGAGCCTGGAATCCGTGTGCCCGTATGGCGCCGAGCCGGGTGACAAGGGGATTGAGATGAGGGACGAGACGCTCGGATCCTGCAGGGATCCGGCGCCGTCGGGCCAGAATCGCCCCCGCGCATCCCAGGGGGCGGAGGCTGCCGTCGCCCCCGGACCGGGTGCGCGGGACGAGCGCGTCTATGCCGCCGTCGATCTCGGCACCAATAATTGCCGCCTTCTCGTGGCCCGTCCCACCGGCCGCTCCTTTCGCGTGATCGATGCCTTCTCGCGCATCGTGCGCCTGGGCGAGGGGGTCGCCGCCAGCGGGCAGTTGGGCGCGGCCGCCATGGAGCGGGCGCTGGGTGCCCTGGACATCTGCGCGGGCAAGATCGCCGCACGGGGCGTCACGCGCGCCCGCATCATCGCCACCGAAGCCTGCCGCGCCGCCGCGAACGGCATGGAGTTTCGCGCCAAGGTGGAAGAGCGCACGGGCCTGCGCCTTGAGATCGTGGACCGGCGCACCGAGGCGTCCCTCGCCGCTGCCGGCTGCGCGCCCTTGGTGGATCCCACCTGCGACGGCGCCATCCTGTTCGATATCGGCGGCGGCTCCACGGAAGTGGTCTGGCTCGGCCGCCGGGCGGCGGGCGACGAAGGGCCGCCCCGCGCCCGCATCCGCTCCTGGGCCTCGCTTCCCACCGGTGTGGTCTCGCTCGCCGAGCGTCACGGCGGGGTCAAGGTCTCCCGCGAGCTGTTCGACGCCATGGTGGCCGAAGTGGCCGAGCGCCTGGACGGGGTCCGCCAGAGCTGGGGCCTTCGGGCGCCCGGCCGCATGCATCTTCTGGGCACGTCCGGCACGGTGACCACCGTGGCCGGCATCCATCTCGGCCTCCAGCGCTATGACCGCACCCGCGTGGACGGCGCGTGGCTGCGCGCGCAGGACATCAACCGGGTGGTGGACCAACTGGTGGGCATGTCGTTCGAGGAGCGCGTCTCCAATCCCTGCATCGGCGCCCAGCGCGCCGATCTCGTGCTCGCCGGCTGCGCCATCATGGAAGCCGTGCGCGAAGCTTTTCCCACTGATCGCCTGCGGGTGGCGGACCGTGGCCTGCGCGAGGGCATGCTCGTGCAGCTCATGCGCGCCGACGGCGTCTGGCGCCGTACGGCCGGGCCCTCCGCCGCCATGGAGCCCACCCCATGAGCACTTCGACCAAAGGCCCGGACGGCCGCCCCCTCAAAGTCCGCGTGAAGACCGCGCGCGGGCGCACCACCTCCTCCCAGAAATGGCTTCAGCGCCAGCTGAACGATCCCTATGTGGTGCGCGCCAAGCGCGAGGGATGGCGCTCGCGCGCCGCGTTCAAGCTCATCGAGATGAACGACAAGGTCCATATCCTGAAGCGCGGCATGCGGGTGGTGGATCTCGGCGCCGCGCCGGGCGGCTGGAGCCAGGTGGCGGCCCAGCGCATCGGCCTGGAGGAGGGCAAGGGCAAGATCGTCGCCATCGACCTGTTGGAGATGGACCCGGTTCCCGGCGTCACCTTCGCGCAGATGGACTTCCTCGACGAGGATGCCCCGCGCCGCCTCATGGAGATGCTCCAGGGGCAGGCCGATCTTGTCATGTCCGACATGGCGGCCAATGCCACGGGCCATCGGGCCACGGACCATCTGAAGATCGTGGCGCTGGTGGAGCTTGCCGCCGAGTTCGCCCGCGATGTGCTGGCGCCGGGTGGGGCGTTCGTCGCCAAGGTGATTCAGGGGGGCACGGAGGGCAGCCTCCTGACGAACCTGAAGCAGGACTTCGCCCAGGTGAAGCACCTGAAGCCTGCCGCGAGCCGCGCGGATTCGGCGGAGCTTTACGTGCTCGCCACTGGCTTCCGGGGCCGCGCGCGCCCGGCGAAGGACGATGCCGCCGATGAGGCGGACGAGACCGCGGCGCCCGAGACGGCCTGACGGGCCTCTGGCCCATCCTTCGAGGCGTGAGAAACGCTTGGCCCGGCCCCCATCAGGGACCGGCCCTGGCCTTCAGTCGATCTCGCGATCCACAGCCACCACGCGCCCGCGCTCCACGGCGAGGGCGAGGCGCCCGGCCTTGAGCGCGATGGCGCGCTCGCCGAACAATTCGCGGCGCCAGCCGCTCAGCGCGGGCACCGGCGCCTCGTCGTTCACGGCGATCCGTTCCAGATCGTCGGTGGTGGCGATCACCTTGGCGGCGACGCCGTGCTGCTCGGCGGTCATGCGCAGCAACACCTTCAGAAGCTCCACGGTGGCGGTGGCCCCGTTGGGCAGCGTCCGGTCCCGCTCGATGCGCGGCAGGGTCTTGGGGTCGCGCTCCAGCCCGCGCCGCACGGCGTCCAGCACTGCCTCGCCATAGCGCGAGCGCTCGAAGCCCTTGGGCAGGGAGCGAAGCTCGGCCAGCTTCTCGGGGGTCTGGGGCTGCTGGAGGGCGATCTCGCCGATCACCTCGTCCTTGATGATGCGTCCGCGCGGCTGGTCGCGGGTCTGCGCCTCGCGCTCGCGCCAGGCGGCCACTTCCACCAGCACCGCCAGTTCGCGCGGCTTGCGCACGCGGGACTTCAGGCGTTCCCACGCATGCTCGGGTTCCTGCCGGTAGGTGGCGGGGGAGGTGAGGACATGCATTTCCTCGCCCATCCATTCGCCCCGCCCGCGCCGCTCCAGGTCGCTGAGCAAGGCGAGGTAGATGTCGCGCAGATGGGTGACGTCCGCGATCGCATAGACGAGCTGGGCCTGGGAGAGGGGGCGGCGCGACCAGTCGGTGAAGCGCGACGACTTGTCGAGCGCGTGGCCGCAGATGCGCTGCACCAGCTGGTCGTAGGAGATGCTGTCCCCATAGCCCAGCACCATGGCCGCCACCTGGGTGTCGAACACGGGATGGGGGATCAGCCCGGCACGGTGCCAGACGATTTCGATGTCCTGCCGGGCGGCGTGGAACACCTTGGTGACGCGGGGATTGGCCATCAGCTCGAAGAAGGGCGTCAGATCCAGGTCCGGCGCGAGCGCGTCAACGATGACGGCCTCATCCGGCGAGGCCGCCTGGATGACGCAGAGTTTGGGCCAGAACGTCGTCTCACGCAGAAACTCGGTGTCTACGGTGATGAAGTCGTGGCGGGCGAGCCGGGAGCAGACCGCGGCGAGCGCCTCGGTGGAGGTGATGGGATCCATATGGGAACCATAGCGCGCCGGATGGCTGCCTTGAAAGGGCCTGATTAATGGGTCTCGCGCATTTCCCCGAGGAGCATGGCGGTCGCTTGCTCCTTTTCCACGGCGGCGCCCAGGTACCATCCCTGCACCAGGGTGCAGCCCTCCGCCTTGAGGATTTCAAGCTGTTCCTCGGTTTCCACCCCTTCGATGGTGGTCTCCAGCGGCAGCGCCTTGGCCAGCGCCAGCATGGCGCGCAGCACCGGCAGGCTCTGACGCTCGATGCCCAGCCCCTCCACGAAAGCGTGGTCGATCTTGATGCGGTCCACAGGCAGGGTGCGCAGATAGGCGAAGGACGAGTAGCCGGTGCCGAAATCGTCCAGGGCGATTCGGATGCCCTGGTGCCGGAAGCCCTCGATGATCTCGGTCGCCACGGGGCCCTCCTGCATGAGGGCGCTCTCGGTGATTTCCAGCTCCAGGCGGCCGGGCGGCAGGCCGGTGGCGGACAGCGCCTCCGCCACCTGGTTCGCCACGCGGTTCGCCCGGAACTGGATGGTGGACAGGTTGACCGAGATGAAGATGTCTTCAGGCCAGGAGAGGGCCGCGCGGCAGGCTTCCTCCAGAACCCAGCCGCCCAGCGGCAGGATGAGGCCGATGCTCTCCGCGGCGGGCAGGAAGGCGGCGGGGCTCACCACGCCGCGCGTGGGATGGCGCCAGCGGATCAGCGCCTCGAACCCGCGCACCCGCCTGTCCCGGCAGTCGAAGATGGGCTGGTAGACCACGAAGAACTGTCCGGTCTGCCAGGCGGCATCCAGGTCCAGTTCCAGCACGCGGCGTGCCAGGGCATTGCGCTCCATCTCGCGCTGGAACACGTGGGCCTGTCCTCGCCCGTCCGCTTTGGCGCGGTGGAGGGCGAGGTCCGCGTTCTTCAGCAATTCCTCCAGCGTCTGCCCGTGCTGGGGGGCGATGGCAATGCCGATGCTGCCGCCGACGACGATGCGGTTATGGTCGAGGTCGAAGGGCTGCTTGATGGCCTCGATGACGGCGCCGGCGATTTCGATGGCACGCTCCTCGTCCGTCGCCGGGAGCACGATGGCGAACTCGTCGCCGCCCAGCCGGGAGACGATGAGCGCATGGGACGCCACCATGCAGATGCGCTCGGCCGCCGCCCGCAGCAGGGCGTCGCCCACCACATGCCCCAGCGTGTCGTTGATGGACTTGAAATAATCGAGGTCGAGGAAGAGCAGCGCGAAATCCGGCCGCTCCCCGGCGGTGCCCAGCCGCCCGTCCAGGTTTTCCACCAGCCCCAGGCGGTTGGGCAACTCGGTGAGGCTGTCGCGCCGAGCCGCGGCCATCAGGGCCTCGGCCACCTTGCGCTGATTGTCCAGGCGCCGCTCGGTGAGGACCACGGCGGCGGCGATGCCCAGGCAGATCACCACGGCGAAGGCCATGATGGGGAGCGCCTGTCCCCATGCGCGCCGCATGAGGGCGTGCTCGCTGTCGGTGACCAGGATGCTCACGGGGTATCCCGCCAGCCTGCGCATGGCATAGACCCGGACGCGCCCGTCGATGAGACCCTCCGAGGTGATGCCGTCGATCTCGGCGCTGTCCAGGAGCCGGGCTGTGGCCGCGCGCGCCGCCGGGGTTTCATTCCGGTGGGCGGGAGCGTGCGGATAGCCGGCCAGATAGGTGCCGTCGGAGCGGAACATGGCGATGGCGGCCTCGCGGCCGAGATCGATGGTGCTGAAGATTTCCTCGAAATAGGACTGCCGCAGCGCCCCCAGCAGGACGCCGAGGAAATGGCCGTCCGAAGCGCTGATGCGCCGCCCCAGATAGATGGTGACGGTTCCCGTGGCGCGGTTCGCCACCGGCGCGCTTACGGCGATGCCCGGATTGTCCGGCTGAAGGAGGGCCTGGAAATAGTCCCGGTCCGAGACCACGATGGGTGGGATGGGCCAGTAGCGGCTGAAATTCTGCAGCCGGCCATTCTCATCGACAACCGTGATGGCATCCACATAGGGCAGGGCGTCGATCTTGTCCTGCAGCATGCGGTGCACGCTTTCCCTGCCCATGACGGCTTCGAACTGCTCCTGGGTTTGGATGCGGGCGGTGGCGATTGTGTCCATGATGGCGCGCTGCGCCAGTTCCACGCCCTGGAACGCGCGCTCGGTCTGGCCCGCCAAGGCGAGGGCGAGATTGCCCAGCTCGCGGGTGCGGTCGGACATGGCGCGCTCGCCCGCCTGCAGGGCCAGCAGCGCGGCAAGCGCGATCACCAGCGCGCAGACGCATCCGGCCAGGTAGCGGGTGCGCCGCGTCACCCGCTCATGGGGGGGGAGATGCGCCTCGATGCCTGGTTCCTCGGACGTTTTCTGCTCCTGCGCGCGCCCAGCCACCATCCGATCCCTTCGGCGTTCCAAGACAGGGGTGTGCCTCGATCCCGGTCCGATGCGGCTCCAACCTAACCTGAATTGAGTAAGGCCGCTTCCGTCAGTTCGTTCCTATCAAACTCTAAGATATTGTTTCGCGGCACAATTTGGCTTTAAGGCGTAGAGGTTCGCCCCAGCCCCCGAATGGCCGCTTCTAGCGGGGAATGCCACCTCCGTGCCGAGCCGCGCTTGACAAGGCAGGGCTCCCATGCCCTTTCCGGCGGCCTGTGGCGCCGCCCGGCGGCTGCCGCGCCGATCCTTCATGTCCGAAAGGCCGTCTCCATGCACCGCTACCGCACCCACACCTGCGGTTCGCTCACCGAGGCGCAGGTGGGCGAGACCGTCCGCCTCTCCGGCTGGTGCCATCGCATCCGCGACCATGGCGGCGTGCTGTTCATCGATTTGCGGGACCATTACGGCCTGACCCAGGTGGTGGTGGACCCCGACAGCCCCGCCTTCGCCGCCGCCGAGAAGGTGCGCGCGGAATGGGTGGTGCGGTTCGACGGCAAGGTGCGCCCGCGCCCGGAGGGTACGGAGAATCTGGACCTCGCCACCGGCAAGATCGAGATCTACGCCACAGAGTTGGAAGTGCTGGGCCCGGCCGCCGAGCTGCCCCTGCCGGTGTTCGGCGAGCAGGACTACCCGGAAGACATCCGGCTGCGCTACCGCTTCCTCGACCTGCGGCGCGAGCGCATCCACAACAACATCATGACCCGCGGGCGGATCATCGACAGCCTGCGCCAGCGCATGAAGGGGCAGGGCTTCTTCGAGTTCCAGACGCCCATCCTCACGGCATCCTCGCCGGAAGGCGCGCGCGACTTCCTCGTGCCCTCGCGCATCCATCCCGGCAAGTTCTACGCGCTGCCCCAGGCGCCCCAGCAGTACAAGCAGCTGATCATGATGAGCGGCTTCGACCGCTACTTCCAGATCGCCCCCTGCTTCCGCGACGAGGACCCGCGCGCCGATCGCCTGCCGGGCGAGTTCTACCAGCTCGACCTGGAAATGAGCTTCGTGGAGCAGGAAGACGTGTTCGCGGCCGTGCAGCCGGTCATCACCGGCGTGTTCGAGGAGTTCGCGAACGGCAAGCCGGTCACCAAGGACTGGCCGCGCATCCCCTATGCGGAGGCGCTGCGCAAGTATGGGTCCGACAAGCCGGACCTGCGCAACCCGCTCATCATGCAGAACGTCTCCGAGCACTTCCGGGGCTCCGGCTTCAAGGTGTTCGCGCGCATGCTGGAAGACCCCAAGAACGAGGTGTGGGCCATTCCCGGTCCCACCGGCGGTTCGCGCGCCTTCTGCGATCGCATGAATTCGTGGGCGCAGGGCGAGGGCCAGCCGGGCCTCGGCTACATCATGTGGCGCGAGGGTGGTGAAGGCGCCGGCCCGCTCGCCAACAATATCGGCCCGGAGCGCACCGAGGCGATCCGTGAGGCGCTTGGCTTGAAAGCGGGCGATGCCGCCTTCTTCGTGGCCGGCGACCCGTCCAAATTCTACAAGTTCGCCGGCCTTGCCCGCACCCGGGTGGGCGAGGAGCTGAAGCTGGTCGATCATGACCGCTACGAGCTGGCCTGGATCGTGGACTTCCCCTTCTACGAATGGTCGGAGGAGGAGAAGAAGATCGACTTCTCCCACAATCCCTTCTCCATGCCCCAGGGTGGCCTGGATGCGCTGAACGGGCAGGACCCGCTGACCATCAAGGCGTTCCAGTACGACATCGCCTGCAACGGCTATGAGATCGCCTCCGGCGGCATCCGCAACCATCGCCCCGAGGCCATGGTGAAGGCGTTCGAGCTTGCGGGCTATGACGAGGCCACCGTGGTGGAGCGGTTCGGCGGCATGTATCGCGCCTTCCAGTATGGCGCGCCGCCCCATGGCGGCATGGCGGCGGGTATCGACCGCATCGTGATGCTGCTGTGCGGCGTTACGAACCTGCGCGAGATCTCGCTCTTCCCCATGAACCAGCAGGCCCTGGACCTGCTCATGGGCGCGCCGTCCGACGTGGCGCCCAAGCAGCTGCGCGAACTGCATGTCCGGCTGAACCTGCCGCAGAAGTGAGGCGCGGCGGGGCGTTTCGTCCCGCGTGCCGGTTTCCGTTTCGAGCCCTTCCCCGCCAGCGGGGGAGGGCTTTTTTGTTTGTTTGATGGGGCTCGCCGGCGATGCGCCGCGCCCCCTCCCCCCTCGCGGGAGAGCGTTGGGGTGAGGGGGGCTTTTCCGCGCGCGCGGACGTCGGAAAGCCTGCGCCAGGCGGCACCGCCCCCTCACCCGCCTCGCTTTGCTCGGCACCCTCTCCCCCGGGGGGAGAGGGGCGCGAACGGCTGGCGGATGGCCGATTGGGGATGTTGCGCCCGGCGGTGCTCCAACCGCGTTCGGCCCCGCTCCGCTCGGAAAGTGAGGACGTGCGCAGCCCTCACGGCATCAGGCGCACCGTGCCTCCATCCCGCAGACATGAAAAAAGGCCGGGCAATGCCCGGCCTTTCGTCTTTTCGGGATGCGTCCGCTCAGGCGGGGCGAGGGGTCGCCTTCTTCGCCTTCTGCAGCTGGCCGTTGACGATGCGCGAGAGCACCACGATCACCAGAACCGTGCCGATATAAGCGAGCACCTGCATGCCCGTGGGCTGAGCGCGATAGCCCACCATGGTGCGCAGCACGCGGCCGACCGGACCGTCGTCGGACAGCAGCCAGGACGTGTCCCAGAGCGGGTCGGACAAGGACTGGATGAAGCCGGTATCCTGGAGGATGCCGACAGCCTGCGCCGCAAGGCCCGCCGCCAGCAGCGTGATGAGGATGGTGGTGGTCTTGAAGAGCGCCTTCACCGGAATGGCCACGAGGCCGCGATAGAGGGCGAAGGAGACCGCCGCGCCCGCCAGCACGCCCAGCGCGAAGCCCAGCGCCACGTTGAGGGGCGATTCGCCGCCGATGGCGATGCCGTACATGAACAGCACCACTTCCACGCCTTCGCGCAGCACGGCCATGCCGACGACGATGCCGACGGCGGCGAGAGGCTTGCTGCCTTCGCGCACCTCGCGGCCCACCGCCTTCATCTCCATGACCATTTCCTTGCCGTGGCTGGCCATCCACACCACGGTCCAGACCAGCATGATCACGGCCACGCCCAGGATGGCGGCGTTCAGCACGTCCTGGCCCGAGCCGTCGAACAGGGTCGCGATCTTTTCGGCGAACAGCGCGATGAGGGCGGAGCCCAGGACGCCGCCGCCGATGCCGAGGGCGATGACGCGCCCGCGCCCGGCGACGCCTTCCGTGGCGGCGAGCATGACGCCGACGATGAGTCCGGCTTCCAGCACTTCGCGGAAGACGATGATGAAGGCTGCGAGCATGGGCCCCCTCCCGCTCCGGGGCGGCCGGCGCACCCCATCGGCCGATCGCGTCGGCCGTACGTTCAAGACTCGACAGGTTGCCGAACCGACCTGCACAATCCGAATGCTTGGACTATATTTTTGGTACACGCGGGGATCGGGCCTGTCACCGCCTCCGACATTGATTGGAATTATTCAAATCTAATGTTTTGACCGGAGATGCTGGCAGCGGCCCGGAAGGCGCGTTCACAGCGCACAATTTCCGTTCCGGAAGAGCCTGGAAAAGCTTCAGCGCGGCCTTGGAATTCGCTCCTTGGCGGCATCATTATGCCGCACTCGCCGCAAAAGCGGTTCGGCGGCACCGCCCGCGAAGCCGCGTCTATATTGGAATCAGCGTTGTTTGCGAGAAGAACATAGAACTGTTCCATAGTCGCTTGGTAATCTTGTTCGCTCGCCATGGCAGCGTTTAGGGTGGGATCGGCGCGAAGCGGACCCATGCGGCCCCGTGCGTCGCCCGGCAGGCCCGTGGGGCAGCCGGTTCGTTCATCAGGGGAGAGTTTCATGCGCGCGCCATTCGCTGCCGCCGCCATTGCCTTTGCGGTCGGCTTGTCCGGCCCGGCCTTCGCCCAGGCACCCGCCTCGGCCCCGGCCAAGCCCGCGGCTTCCGCTCAGCCCGCAGCCTCGGCCAAGCCTGCGGCTGCCCCAAAGGCTCGCGACGTGGTCCTGCACTACGCCAATCAGGCGCAGGCCATGTACACCAATTCCTATCAGGCCGCGGTGGCGATGCAGACGGCGATCAACGCCTTCCTCGCCGCCCCCAGCGCCGAAACCCATCAGGCGGCCAAGGCGGCCTGGAAGAAGGCCCGCGATCCCTACCAGATCACCGAGGGCTTCCGCTTCGGCAATTCCATCGTGGACGAGTGGGAAGGCAACGTGAATGCCTGGCCGCTGGACGAGGGTCTGATCGACTATCTCGACAAGTCGCGCCCCCAGTCCTCCGATGAGAATCCGCTCTATGCGGCCAACGTGATCGCCAGCAAGACGATCCGCATCGGCAAGAAGACGGTGGATGTCTCCAAGATCACGCCCCAGCTCCTGCACCAGCTGAATTCTGCGGCGGGCGTGGAAGCGAACGTCGCCAGCGGCTGGCACGCCATCGAATTCCTGCTGTGGGGCAAGGACCTGCACGGCACCGAGCGTGGCGCGGGCGAGCGTCCGTGGACCGACTATGACCTGAAGGCCTGCACCGGCGGCAATTGCGACCGGCGCGCCCAGTATCTGAAGGTGGCCACCGACACCCTCGTGGCCGACCTGAAGGAAATGGCTGATGATTGGGGTCCGAAGGGCTCTGCCCGCGCGGCGCTGCTGAAGAAGAAGGACAAGGCCGCGCTGGCCGTCATCTTCACCGGCATCGGCTCGCTCTCTTATGGCGAACTGGCGGGTGAGCGCATGAAGCTCGGCCTGCTGCTGCACGATCCCGAAGAGGAGCAGGACTGCTTCTCCGACAACACCCACAACTCGCATTATTATGACGAAGTGGGCATCCAGGACATCTATTACGGCCGGTTCACCAAGATCGACGGCTCCACCATGAGCGGCCCCTCCGTAGCTGACCTCGTGCGCGCCGCCGACCCCAAGGTGGCCGACGAGATCGATGCCAAGATGGCCGCCGCCCTCGCCGCCATCAAGGTCATCAAGGACACCGCCGACAGCGGCGAGATGTTCTACGACATGATGCTCGCGGAGGGGAACGCCAAGGGCAACCAGATGATCCAGAACGGCGTCGATGCCCTGGTCGCCCAGGCCCACGCCATCGAGCGCGGCGTCGCGGTGCTCAAGCTGCAGATCAAGGTCGAGGGCTCGGACAGCCTCGACAATCCCGACGCTGCCAAGAAGAAGTGAGGCAAAGACGTGAGGCCATGGGCCGGCGCGTGTGACGCGCCGGCCCTCGGTCACTCCCGCACGGCGGGAGCCAAGCAGATGCGGTGCCGGTCCTGACCGGAGCCGCAGCCGGAGCGGGCGCCGTGCGCGCCCGCTTTATCTTCGGGGCCTCGGCCCGGCGTTCGAGAGAGAGGGGGCCGTACGCCCCCGGCGGGTGGGGCGATGATTTCACGGCGCGGACTGTTGCTCGGAAGTGCTGCGGCGGGGATGCTGAGTGCCATTCCCTCGGCCATAGGCCAGGTGCCCGCCTCCATCGATACCCTGCCACCCAACGCGCCGGTGAAGCGCCTTTCCCTCTCCGCCGGAGAGATGGACGTGCACCTGCTGGGCCCGGACAAGCCGGCCACCAAGCATTTCTGCGCCTATGACGGCGAGCCCTTCAAGATCTTCCGCTTCGAGCGCGGCACGCGCTTGGCGGTGGACTTCAAGAACAACCTGCCCGACCCCACCACCGTGCACTGGCACGGCATTCGCGGGCCCTATCTGTCGGATGGCGTGGCGCCGCTGACGCAGGACGTGATCCAGCCCGGCGGCACCTTCGCCTACAACGTGCCCCTGCCGGATGCCGGCTTCTATTTCTTCCATCCCCATTGCGACGAGACCGGACAGGTGGGACGCGGCCTGTTCTCGCTGCTGATCGTGGACGATGCGGAAGAGCGCAAGGTCAAGTTCGACGCCGAATGCTTCGTGGTGGTGAAGGACTGGCGCCTGGGCGATGACGGCCAGTGGATCGCCATGAGCACCGACGAGGGCGCCTCCACGGCGGGCACCTTCGGCACCGTGCGCGCCACCAATGGCAGCGTCACGCCGCCGCGCGTGGAAGTGCCGGCCTATGGCGATGCGCGCGTGCGCGTCATCATCGCCGATTCCACCCGCGTCATCGATCTCGGCACCGACCATGACGATGCCGCCCTCATCGCCGTGGACGGGCAGGCGCTGCTGCCGCCGCAGGTGCTGGACAATCTGCCGGACGGCATCTGGCGCATGGGCCCCGCCATGCGGGCCGATCTCCAGGTGCGCATGCCCGGGCCGGGCGAGGAAGTGAAGATCTTCGACTACCGCACCAGCGAGCCCTATCTGCTCACCACGCTGGTGGCGGTGGACAAGGGGCTGAAGAAGACCGCCTTCAAGCCGAAGGCGCTGCCGGCGTCCATCGCGCCCATGCCGGACCTCGCCAAGACCTTGCCGCTGGAATATCTGGTGCAGGTCTCCGCCGGGGCCACCATCGTGAGCCCGCCTCTGCCGGCGGACGATCCGCTCTCCAAGGCGCTGGTGGATTCCCTGTGCGTCGGCCAGAAGACCCATTGGGCCATCAGCCGGGATTCCTGGTCCACCGACGAGGCGCTGCGCCTGCCGCCGCCGCTCAGCCAATTGGCCACGGGCAGCAGCTATGTGGTCACCTGCACCAACGTGACCAAGCACGTGCATCCCATGCATCTGCATGGCCATGTGTTCAAGGTTCTGTCGTCTTCCAAGAAGAAGACCATGCCGCAATATCTGGCGGACACGGTGCTCGTGGAGCCCAATGAGAGCGTCCAGTTCGCCTTCAAGGCGGCGAGCGGCAACTGGGTGTTCCACTGCCATATCCTCGAACATATGGATACCGGCCTCATGGGCTGGTTCCGGATCGCGTGAGCGGGGCGCGGGCGGCGCTCGGCGCGGGGCTGGCTGCGGCCGGGCTGATCGCAGCCGGGTCCGCCGTCGCCGGGCTCGACGCCCTGGATGTGCAGATCGGCAAGGCGCTGTTCGATCGCGCCTGGGTGGTGGCGCCCGCCTCCACCAAGGCCGATGACGGCCTCGGCCCCCTGTTCGATGCGCGCGCCTGCGCCTCCTGCCATCCTCGCGACGGGCGCGGCTCCATCCATGTGGAGGCGGACGGCACGCTGGAAGGGCGCGGCGCTGTCCTGGCGCTCGGGCGGCCGGACGGGTCCGGTGACCCGGTCTATGGGCGTCGCCTCCAGATCGATGCGGTGCAGGGGTTGACCCCCGAGGGCGTTCTGGCCGTGGAGGAGCGTGTGCTGCCGGACGGGCGCAAGGCGCGCGTCGCCGCGCCGCGCCATCTGGCGTACGGCCCGCTCGATCCCGCCACCGGCCTGTCATTGCGCGCCGCGCCGGACCTGCGCGGGCGCGGTCTTCTGGAAGAGGTGCCCGAGGCGGCGTTGGCCGCCATCGCCGCCGCCCAGCCCGAGGCGGTGCGCGGGCGCCTGCGCCATGTGACGCTGCCCGACGGGACGAAGGCGCTGGGGCGCTATGGCTGGAAAGCCTCCCAGCCGAGCCTGGAAGCGCAGAGTTCGGAAGCCTTCTTCCTTGATATGGGCCTCTCCACCCCGCTCCATCCCGAGCCCTGGGGCGACTGCACCGCCGCCCAGGAGGCGTGCCGCGCCGCGCCCCACGGGATCGAGGCGGAGGGCCAGGTGGAAATTGCCCAGTCGCTGCTCGTCCGTGTGGTGGCCTATGTGGCCTCCCTGCCGGTGCCGCAGCCGGAGGGGTCAGCGAACCGGAAAGGCGCGGCGGTCTTCGCCGCCGCCGGTTGCGCCCAGTGCCACCAGCCCGCTCTGCCCACCGCGAGCGGCGGCACCGCCCGCCTGTTCACCGACCTGCTGCTGCACGATCTCGGCCCCGGCCTTGCCGACACGCTTTCCGAGCCGGGCGTCGCGGCGGGCGAGTGGCGTACCGCGCCGCTGGCGGGTATCTCCGACGCGCTCAAGCGCAAGACCGGCCTGCTGCATGACGGCCGCGCCCAGAGCGTGGCCGAGGCCGTCGGCTGGCATGGCGGGCAGGCGGATGGCGCGCGCCGCGCCTTCCAGGCGCTGAACGCGGCCGACCGCGCCGCGCTCGTCGCCTACGTTTCCAGTTTATGAGACCCTTCGACTATCCGAGGATGGGAGCCCATTAGGATGAAGACGATCACCGCCCGCCTTGCCCCCGCCGTTCTGGCGCTGGCGGCCTTCGTCCAGCCCGTGCAGGCCGCCCCGGCGCTGGATCCCGTGCCGATCATCGAGACCTGGCTCCTGCCGCGCTATGACACGCTGGTGTCCACCAGCGTGGACCAGCAGGCCGCCTGGACCACCTTCTGCGCCGCCCCCTCCGCGGCGGGCGTGGACACGCTGAAGGCCGCCTTCCTGAAGACCGCCGATGCCTGGACCGCGGTGGAATTCGTCACCATGGGCCCCATCAGCCTGTCCCTGCGGGCGGATCGCTTCAACTTCTTCCCCGACCGGCGCAACGCCATCCAGCGCGGCATGGCCGAGGTGCTGGCCAGCACCGACGAGGGGCGCTTCGAGGCGGAGCGCTTCGGCAAGTCCAGCGCGGCGGCCCAGGGCCTGCCTGCCATGGAGCGGCTGCTGTTCGAGCAGGGCGCGGCGGACGCGCTGGCTGCTGGCGCCGAGGCCAAGGTGCGCTGCCAGTACGGCACGGCCATCGCACTGAACCTTGCCTCTATCGCCAAGGACGTGCGGACGGGCTGGGGCGACAAGACCTCCGGCGCGCTCGGCGCCATCGTGTCCGGCAAGGGCGACCCGGTCTTCTTCCCCGATGTGGTGGCGGTTCCGGGCATGATCCTCACCGACCTGTCGGGCGCCTATCAGCGCGCTTCCGACACCCGCGTGCTGCCTGTTCTCGGCAATGGCGATCCCAAGCCGACCCTCGCGGAAGGCTGGCGCTCGGGCCGCTCGGGGCAGGTGGTGAAGGTGATGATCACCTCCGGCGACGCGCTGCTCCAGGAAGTGGCGAAGCAATTGCCGAGCCGCACCCAATGGGCCGTGAACAAGGCCGCCACCGCCGCCGACAAGGCCGCCGCCGACTTCCCCGCCGATCTCGGCGCGGCGGCGCAGACCAGCGACGGCGCGGCCAAGATCCAGGCGGCGCTCAAGCTCTTCAAGGGCGCCCAGATCACCATCTACCGGCCCATCGCCGCCTATTTCGGCATTTCCCTGGGCTTCAACGCCCTGGACGGCGACTGAGCCCATGGTGGTCCTATCCCGACGCGCCCTCATCGGCGCGTCCGCCGCTGCGCTGTTCCTGCCGCGCAGCGCGTTCGCCCAGGGTCTGGCTGAGGTCAACAACCAGATCCATGCCCGCTCCCACGCGCTGGAGGGCGGCTGGCTGACCACGGCGGGCGAGGGCGAGGGCTTCGGCGCCTTCGCCGTGGCGGACGGGCTGGACGCCGCCGCCAAGGCCCCCTCCGCCGCGCGCCTGCACGGCATCGAGGGCAGCCCCACCGGGCCGCTCGCGGTGGCGGTGGGCCGTCGCCCCGGCCATGTGGCCCTGGTGTTCGACCGGGTGAAGGGCGGGCAGGTGGGCACGTTCACGCCCGGCGCGGGCCGGGTCTTCGCCGGCCATGGCCGCTTTTCGCCGGAAGGCGACATCTTCCTCACCACCGAGATCGAGCGGGCGCCTGACGGGCCCGTGCGCGGCATGGGGCGCGGCATCGTCGCGGCCCGGCGGGTGGATGGCGGCTTCGAGATCGTCGCGGAATGGCCGAGCGCGGGCGATGGTCCGCACGATCTCATGCGCTCCGGCGCCTCCCTGGTGGTGGCCAATGGCGGCATCGAGCCCAACACGCCCGAGGCGCGGGACGCCGAGGTGACGGGCAGTTCCATTGCTCTGTTCGATCCCGCCAGTGGGGCACAGAAGGGGGAGGGCGTGCTCTCCGGGGATCTCGGGAGCCTTTCGCTGCGCCATCTGGCGCGCGATGGCCAGGGCTTCACCGTGGTGGCCGCGCAGGACCTTCTGAAGGACGGCGTTGCCCGTCCGCTCATGTTCGGCATCGCGGCTTCGGGCGCGCTCTCGCCCTTCGAGGCGCCGGACGAGGAATGGCGCGCGCTGCGCGGCTATATCGGCTCGGTGGCCATCGACCGCTCCGGCGCCTATGTCGCGTGCGCGACGCCGCGCGGCAACCGGGTGGCGGTGTGGACCCGCGCGGGCCGCTATGTGGGCGCCATCCCCCTCAATGACGGCTGCGGCCTCGCCTCCACGCCGGAGCCGGGGCGCTTCATCGCCACCAGCGGCTATGGCGAGGTGATCGTGGTGGCCGTGGAAGAGGGCCGCGTCGGTGTCGCCGCGCGCCATACCGGCGGGCCGCGCTTCGACAATCACATGGTGGAAGGCTGAGGTTTTCGCAGGGGTAGGGCGCGCATCGCCCGGCCCCTGCGACGCCGCGTGCGGCGGTTCAGCCTGTACAATCAGTGCGGGTATATTAGGGTGCTTCCCGGCGCACCGGGGGGCGGCGATGAGGGGCGAGCGCAGGCGACGCATTGCGGTGGGGATCGCGGCCTGCCTGTCGGTATTTCTGGCCCAGCCGGCGCCCGTGGCCGCGCAGACGCCCCGGGAAAAGTTCATCGCCGACAATCGCTGCGCGATCATCGTTCGCCTGCACATGATCCACAGCCAGCCGGGCGAGGCTCATCGCTACCTGGCGGTCTTCCCCGCGCGCTATCCCGGCGCCTATGTGCAATGCCTGCTGGAGGATGACAGCCGGCGGTTGCTCTGCGAGGCGGCGTCGGGATTCTTCTCCGTGCCGGAGGGCGAGACGCCCCCGCCGGTGCCGCCCGCGCGGCTGAAGGTGATGGGGGCGGCGGGTTTCTCCACCGACATATCGGCGGGCAATTTCCAGAGAGAATTTGTCATCACCCATCCGGGCAGGGATTTTCCGGTCATCGCCGATATGCTGCTGGGCATCCTCTATGACGGCTACGGCGTCCGGCCGGGCGCCCGCATGCGTTTCGACGCCCCGCTCGCGCCCCTGGAGCCGTCGAAGGGCGCCGACGCCTGCGCGCTCAGGGTGAGCAGCTTGTAGGAGGGGGGACTTGCCGGCTTCGTTCCGCCTCGGCCCGCTCCCTAGGCCGGATCGACATTTATGATTCCCGATATTGTTGCTGTCTGATTCATGAGGTTCCGTGTTTTGGCGCGGAGCGTGGGATGGGGATCAATCGATACGAGTTGAGCGCGCCGCAATGGCTGCGGATCGAACGCCTGCTGCCTGGTAAGGCGGGCGATCGAGGCCGGACGGGATCGGATAGCCGCTTGTTCGTGAATGGATGTTTGTGGATGCTGCGCTCGGGCGCGCACCGGCGCGATCTCCCGGGGCGCTACGGGCACTGGAAGACGGTGCACAAGCGGTTCAGCCACTGGTGCCATTCAGGCGTATGGGAACGGGTGTTCGCCTCGCTGGGGGCGGACCGGGACAACAAGTATCTGATGCTCGACAGCACCATCGTCCGCGCCCACCAGCAGGCAGCGACCGGAAAAGGGGGGCCTCGGATCAGGCGCTGGGGCGTTCCCGAGGTGGGCTGACCACCAAGATTCACATGCTCGCCGATGCGCTTGGCCGAACCGCCGCGCCAGCCCTGCTCGACGCGATGCCCACCGAAGCCGTGCTCGCCGATAAAGCCTATGGCAGCAATGCCTTGCGCGCGCTGATCGCCGGCATGGGCGCCGAGGCGGTAATCCCGTCGAACTGCTGCCGCAAGATCGCCATCCCGCATGACATCGCCAGCTACAAACACCGTAACCGCATCGAGCGATGCTTCAACAAGCTCAAGCACGTCCGCCGCTTCGCTATGCGCATGCGCCTCGTGCGGGCAGAGGGCGCGCTCGATGTGTGCGACGCGCTGGAGGCGGGCATCCGCACCACGAGCGCCGAGCATCTGGTGCTGATGGCGGGCGATGTGCTGCCGCGCACGCGGGGATGGCTCGGCCTTCTGGAGCGCGCCTATCGCGCGGGGCGGCAAGTGCCTCGCCGCGCCCACCTTGCTGTTCGAGGCCGCTTCCGTCCGCTGGGCGGGAACGGTGATGGAAGGGGAGGGCACCGCCCGCGCTTTGGTGGACCGCTATGTGGGCTATCCCCGCGCGGTGCTGGACATGGCCGAGCCCGACGAGGTGGCGGCGGGCGCGGTGCAATGCTGCATGCTGCCCCGCGCTGTCTTCGAGGCGGTGGGCGACGCCACCGTGTGGGACCGCCTGCGCGCCGGAATCCGGGCGCCGCAGGACCATCTGTCCTTCGCCCGTGCCCATCTCGACCTTTACCGGCGCCTGCGCGAGCAGCGTCGGCCCCCCGCGGAGGCTTCCCCCGAAGCAGCCGTGGTCCGTACCGCCTGAACCCAAGGGAGGCTTGAGTGGCGCGTGTCCTCGTGATGATCCCGTCCGGTGAAGTGTATGATCATGATTGCGTCCGCTGGTATAATTACAAGGATATCCAGCGGTCCATCGATCATGTCGACAATATCGGTGACGCCTTCGTCTTCGGTTCATCGCTGAAGCGGATGAATTACGACAAGCTCGGCGTGCTGCCCATCGCCAATCTCAAGATGGAGGATATCGAGCGGCTGCGCAGCGAATACGACTACGTGTTCCTGCGCGGGTCGAACTATGTCCATAGCGGCATGAAGTGGCAGAACACCATCGAGGAGGAGCATTGGGACCAGGGCCTGTTCGACAAGTTCAACCGCGCCTGGTTCATGACCTATCGCGAGATGAAGACCTTCCTCGACGAAAACGGCGTGGACAACAAGGTGGCGGACCTGAGGGGCGCGCGCTCTGTTGCCCTGCCGGTCCTGGAAGCCCCCCGCAAGGTGGCCTGACAGCGACTGCGGATGCCGGGTTCCCGGCATCCGCAGTCCGTTCTCACATATTCTTCTTCAACTGCTGGAGCGCCTTCGCGCAGCCGACGCTGATCTGCTGGCCATGGTTCTGCAGGCAGGCGAGGAGGCGGCCGTCCCCTGCGGGCACGCCCTTGCACAAGCGCGCGATGTCGGCCTGGCAATAGGTGACGAGGGGGTTCTGCTGCGCCAGAGCGGCGCCGCCGGTGAACAGCACGGAAACGAGGGCGAGGGTCATGACACGAATGGGCATGTGGGGATCCTGCCGGTTGATGACGACAGGCCGCGTCTAGCCCACGGATTCCACCCCCCGCCATGGCGAAGACTGACCGGGCCAAAAATCGCCGTCCCGCCGCGTGGCGATCAAGCGGCGGCGCTGGAGGAGGAGCGGAAGGCCCAGCTCACCATGCGCTTCTCAAGCGCGGCGAACACCGCGTACATGAGGATGCCCTCGATGGCGAGGGCCATGAGCCCGGCGAAGACCAGGGGCATCTGGAAGTTGGAGCCCGCCTGCACCATGAGGTGCCCCAGCCCCGCATTGGCGCCGATGGTCTCCGACACCACGGAGCCCACGAAGGCCAGCGTGATGGCCACCTTCAGCGCGCCGAACAGATAGGGTCCCGTGCGCGGGATGCCCACCTTGCGCATGATGTCGAACTTGGAGGCGCCGAGCGCGCGCAGCACGTCCTCCAACTCCGGCTCGGTGGTGGCAAGGCCGGTGGCCACGTTCACCACGATGGGGAAGAAGGAGATGAGGAAGGCGGTGAGGATGGCGGGGATCTCGCCGATGCCGAACCACATGATGAGGATGGGCACCACAGCCACCTTGGGGATGGAGTTGAAGCCGATCATCACCGGATAGAGGCCGCGATAGATGGCCCGCGACCAGCCCACCACAAGGCCGAGCGCGATGCCGAAGGCCACCGCCAGGAGGAAGCCCACGGCGGTGGTCCAGAGCGTGACGAAGGAGTTGCGCAGCAGCGGCCACCAATATTGCACCATGGCCGAGAAGATGGCCGTGGGCGCCGGCAGGATGAAGCTGTCGATGCGGAACACCACGCAGGCCAGCTCCCACAGCACGAACAGCGCCAGGGTGAAGGCGACGGGCGTGAGATCCTCGGCGGTCATCTTCATGCCTGCCTCACTTCGGCGATCTTGTTGCGCAGGGAATGGACGAGGTCGGTGAAGGCGGGCTCGTAGAGCACCTCCAGCGGCCGGGGGCGGGGGAAGTCCACGGTGCGGGTCTCCACGATGTGGCCCGGCCGGGCGCTCATCACATGGATGGTGTCGGCGAGGAAACCCGCCTCGCGCAAATCATGGGTGACGAGGATCACCGTGAAGCCGAGCCGCTGCCAGAGATCGCGCAGCACCACCCACAATTCCTCGCGGGTGAAGGCGTCGAGCGCCGCGAAGGGCTCGTCCAGCATGAGCAAGGCGGGCTCGTGGATGAGCGCGCGGCAGAGCGAGGCGCGCTGCTGCATGCCGCCCGACATCTCCCAGGGATAGCGGTCCGCGAAATCCCGCAGGCCCACCACGCCCAGCAGGTTCAGGGCCCGCTCGCGATAGGCCGCCTTGTCGCGCGAGAGGCGGCCGCGATGGGGCGACACGATCTCCAGGGGCAGCATCACGTTCTGGAGGACGGTGCGCCAGGGCAGCATGTTGGCGGCCTGGAAGGCCATGCCCGCGATTTTCACGGGGCCGGTCACATCCTCCCCGTCCACCTCGACCTTGCCCTTGGTGGGGCGGATGAGGCCGGTCACCAGCTTCATGAGCGTGGACTTGCCGCAGCCGGACGGGCCGACCACGGCGGCGAACTCGCCCTTTTCCACATTCATGGAGCATTGGGAGAGGGCGGTGACCTCTCCGGCCCGGCCCTGGTAGGAAAGCGTCACGTCGAGAAGGCGGATCACGGGCGGGCACCTCCAGCCAGATACCGGTCACTGGGCCGTTCAGCCTCCCCTCCGCACTCCGCAGGGGAGAGGAGGCCGTCCGTCATCGGCTCACTTCAGCTTGCGCTCGGCGGCGGGGGGCAGGAATTCCTCGGTGAAGATATCCATGGCCACCGGCTGCTTGTTCTTGAAGTCGTAGGTGACGGCGATCTGGTCCACGGACTTGTCCATGCGGCTCCGGTCGATGCCGCCGATGCCGTTGGCGCTCACCCATTCGGTGGCGATATTGTCCTTGATGGCCATCTTGAGCCGGGCCAGCTCGATCTTCTCGTCGCCGGTCTCGTTGCGCTTCATGACCGACTTGATGGCGTCCTCGGGATTGGCCACCGTGTACTGGATGCCCTTGATGGTGGCGCGCACGAAGCCGGCCACGGCCTTGGGATTGGCCTTGGCGAATTCGTCGTTCACGATCACCGCATTGCCGTAGAGGACAAGGCCGTAATCGGCCATGAGCATGACCTTGATGTCCTCGGGCTTCAGGCCCTTCTGCAGCAGGTTGAAATAGGAGGAGAAGGAGAAGCCGGTGATGGCATCCACCTTGCCGTCCGCCAGCATGGGCTCGCGCACGGGGAAGCCCACATTCTCGATCTTCACCTTCTCGGCGTCGATCCCGTTCTCCTTCACGAAGGCCTTCCACTGGGCGAAGGCGCCGTCCGGCGCGGGCGCGCCGAGCACCTTGCCTTCCAGGTCCTTGGGCTTGGAGATACCGGTCTTCACCAGGGTGACGATGGAGAAGGGCGGCTTGTCATAGACCATGAGCACGGCCTTGACGCCCTTGTCCGGATTCTGGTCGCGGAACTTCACCAGCGAATTGATGTCGAAGAAGCCGAGCGGATAGGTGCCCGCCGCCACCCGGGCGATGCCCGCGACCGAGCCGGGGCCCGTGTCGATGGTCACGTTCAGCCCTTCGGCCTTGTAGAAGCCCTTGTCGATGGCCACGAAATAGGGGGCGGAGGGGCCCTCGAACTTCCAGTCGAGCGCGAACTTGATGTCCGTGTCGGCCCGCGCGGGAAGGGTCGCGCCCGCAAGGGCGGCGCCCATGACGGCGGTGGCGACGAAAGTGGATACGAAGGACCTCATGGTGTTCTCCCGGGGGTTTCCCTGGGTGAAGCAATCCATGTGCCATAGGCCGGGCCAATACGGCCCGCGCGGCGGCGCGTCCGGCGCCCGTCGCGCGGGATCGGTTCTGCCTATAAAATGTGCAGTCGATCAGACGCCCAGATAGGCCGCGCGCACCTTGGGGTCTTCCAGCAGGTCGCTGCCCTTGCCTTCCAGCACCACATGCCCGGTTTCGAGCACATAGCCCCGGTCGGCGATGGCGAGGGCGGCGGAAGCGTTCTGCTCCACCAGCAGCACCGTGATGCCCTCGGCCTTCAGCTTCACCACCGCCCCGAGAATCTGGTCGATAAGCAGGGGGGCGAGGCCGAGCGAGGGCTCGTCCAGCAGCAGCAGCTTGGGCGCGGCCATCAGCGCGCGGCCGATGGCCAGCATCTGCTGCTGCCCGCCCGACAGGCTCATGGCCGAGATGCGCCGCTTCTCCGCCAGCACGGGGAACATGTCATAGACATGGGCCAGCGTGTTCTTGTCGGGGCTGCGGCGGCGGAAGGCGCCGAGGCGCAGATTGTCCTCCACCGAGAGCGGGCCGAACACCTGCCGCCCCTCGGGCGACTGGGAGATGCCCAGCGCCACGCGGGCATGGGCCTCCATGCGCTCGATGGGCTTGCCCTCGAACAGGATGCGGCCGGAGGCGGCGGGCTGCACGCCGGAGAGCGTGCGCAGCAGCGTGGTCTTGCCCGCGCCGTTGGAGCCGACCAGCGCGACGATCTCGCCCGCCTTCACTTCCAGGTTCACGTCGTGGAGGACGGCGATGCGGCCATAGGCCGAGTTGAGATTCTCAACCGTGAGCACGATCCGCCTCCCGGGTGCCGTGTTCGCCCAGATAGGCCGCGATCACCGCCGGGTTCTCGCGCACTTCGCGCGGAGGGCCCTCCGCGAGGTGGCGGCCCTGGGCCAGCACCAGCACGCGGTCGGAAATCTTCATGACCAGCTTCATGTCGTGCTCGATCAGCACCACCGCGACCCCGCTCTTGGCGATCTCGCCGATGAGATGGTCGATGGCTTCCGTCTCCACCGCGTTGCAGCCTGCGGCGGGCTCGTCCAGCAGCAGCACCTTCGGCTCGGCGGCGAGCGCGCGGGCGATCTCCAGGCGCTTCAGAACGCCATAGGAGAGCGAGCCGGCGGTGGCCTCCGCCACATCGGTGAGGCCGACGCGGGCGAGCAGCGCCATGGCGGCATCCCGCGTCAGGGCGTTCTGCCGCCCGGCGGTGGGCAGGCCGAGAATGTCGGAGAGGAGCGAGGAGCGTTCCGCCATGTGGCGGCCCACCATCACATTCTCCAGCGCGGTCATGCGGAAGAAGATCTGCAGGTTCTGGAATGTGCGCGACATGCCGCGCTTCGCCAGCAGGTGGGGCGCGAGGCTCGTCACATCCTCGCCCGCCATGGAGACGCGGCCCCGCAGCGGCTTGTAGATGCCCGTGACGAGGTTGAAGAGGGTGGTCTTCCCCGCGCCGTTCGGCCCGATGATGGAAAAGACCTGACCGGCTTCCACGTTGAAGCCCACATTGTCCACGGCCACGAGGCCGCCGAAGGAGATGCCGATGCCTTCGACCGAAAGGAGGCTCATGACAGGCGCTCCAGCAGCCATTTGCGCACGGTGGGGACGATGCCCGCCGGCAGGAAGATCATGAACGCCATGATGAGGAAGCCGAGCACGGCCTGCTCGTAATCGTGCATGAAGGTGAGGGCCTGGGGCAGCACCACCAGGAAGGCGGCGCCCACCACGGCGCCCAGCACCGAGCCGAGGCCGCCGATGATGACCATGGCCACCAGCTCGATGGAGTGCATGAAGCCGGCCGCGTCGGGCGTGATGAGGCCGTTCATGGCCGCCAGCAGTCCGCCGGCCACTGCCGCATAGACCGCGCCGATGACGAAGGCGGCGAGCTTCTTGGCGCTCACGTCGATGCCGGACCCGGCGGCGGCCACCTCGCTGTCGTGCAGTGCCTTGAGCGCCCGCCCCGTGGGGCTCGCGCCGATATTCAGCGCCAGCCACGCCCCGATGAGCAGCGCGCCGCCCGTGACCCAATACCAGTTGGCCGAGCCCGACAGGCGCCAGCCGAACAGGGTGACGCGGGCCACCTGCATGCCGTCCGGGCCACCGGTCCATTGGCTCTCGCTGTGGAAGACCAGGGAGAGGATGACGCCGAAGCCCAAAGTGGCGATGGCGAGGTAATAGCCCTTTAGCTTCAGGATCGGTCGCCCCACCAGGAAGGCGAGCACGCCCGCGATCACCGCGCCGATGAGCAGGCAGAGCGCCGGGTGAAGGCCGAACTGGGCCGGGCCGATGGCCACCGCATAGCCGCCGATGCCCAGGAAGCCCGCATGGCCGAGGCTCACCTGGCCCGCATAGCCCATGAGGACGGTGAGGCCGAGGGCGGCGAGCGCGAACACCCACACCACCGCCGCCACCCGCAGATAGAAGGCGGACGGGGCGAGATAGGGGATCACGCCGATGATGATGGCGAGGAAGACCAGCGTCGCGAGACGCGAATTGAGAAGCTTCGCCGCCATCACACGCGCTCCACGGAGCGCCCGCCGAACAGGCCGCGCGGGAGGAAGAACAGCACCAGGAGGATCACCACGAAGGCCACGGCATCCTTGTAGGTGGAGGAGATGTAGCCCGCGCCGAACGCTTCCAGCAGGCCGATGAGCAGGCCGCCCACCACCGCGCCCAGCGGATTGCCCATGCCGCCCACCATGGCGGCGGCGAAGCCCTTGAGCGCGAACATGGTGCCCACGTCATAGCGGGTGAGCGTGATGGGCGTGACCACCACGCCCGCAATGGCGCCGATGGCCGCCGAGACGCCGAAGGCGAGCGCGAGGATGATGGTGACGTTGACGCCCACGAGGCGCGCCGCGAGCCGGTTGGCGGCGGTGGCCAGCAGCGCCTTGCCCAGCAGGGTCTTCTCAAGGAAGAGATACAGCGCCACGAACAGGCCGAGCGCGACGCCCATGACCCACAGGCTCTGGGGCAGGATGGTGGCGCCGCCCACCTGGATGGGGGTGTCGCCGGAGAAGGCGGGCAGGGAATGGAACTGCTTGTCGAACACCACCTGGGCGATGCCCTTGATGAAGATCGACGCGCCGATGGTGATCATGATGAGGGCCACCGGCGAGGCACCGCGCGCGGGCTCGATGGCGAGCCGGTGCAGCAGCAGGCCGACAATGACCGCGCCCACGATGGCCATGAGGGCCGCGAGCGGCAGCGCGATGCCCGCAGCCGCCAGGAACACGGTGCCCATGCCCCCGATCATCACGAAGTCGCCCTGGGCGAAATTGATGACGTCCGAGGCGTTGTAGATGAGTGTGAAGCCGAGCGCGACGAGCGCGTAGACCGCGCCCACCGTCAGACCCGAAAACACCAATTGCAGGAACTCGGCCATGGATTGCTCGCGCGGGTCCTGTTGAAGGGGGCTCCTCTCCCGTGAGCGGGAGGAGAGACGATAAGGAAAGGGCTGCGGTTTTTGAAACCCAGGCGATGCCGCACTGCCTGGTCGGCCCCCTCCCAACCCTCCCCCGCAGGCGGGAGAGGGCTTTCCGTTACACCTGTCCCAGCTCCCTCTCCCGCGTGCGGGGGAGGGGTGGGGAGGGGGAAGGGAGGAGGGAGCTAGCGGCTCACTTGCCTTCGATGACCCAGTCGCCGCCCTTGATGAGGAGCAGGCGGAAGGAGTCCGTGCCGAGGCCGAGATGGTCCTTGGCAGACATGGTGTAGATGCCGGTCACGCCCACATAGTCCTTGGTGTTCTCAAGGGCGTCGCGGATCTTCTGCGGGTCGGTGGACTTGGCGGTCTCGATGGCCTTGACCATGAGCTGCATGCCGTCGAACGCATAGCCGCCGAAGGTGGAGACCGGCTGGCCCGTGGCCTTCTCGTAGATGGTCTTGTACTCCATCACGACCGCCTTCTGCCGGTCGTCTGCGGCGAGCTTGTCGGCCACCAGCAAGGCGGGGGCGGGCAGGCGCACGCCGTCGGCGGCGGGGCCGGCGAGGTCCACGTAGCTCTTGGAAGCGACGCCGTGGCTCTCATAGAGCGGCAGGGTGATGCCGAGCTGGGCGTAGTTGCGGGTCACGATGGCCGGGCCCTGGCCGAAGCCGGGGTTCAGCACCGCCTGGATGCCCGCGGTGTTCTTGATCTTGTTGAGCTGGGGCGTCATGTCGGAATCCGACGCGCCGTAATTCTCGTCCACCAGCACGGTGATGCCGTAGTCGCCGATCACCTTCAGGCACTGGGCGCGCATGGACTTGCCGAAGCCGTCCGTGCCCGAGATCATGCCGATCTTGGTGAAGCCCTTGGCCTTCATGTCCTCGAAGATCTTCTGGCACGCGGTCTTGTCCGTGTGCGGGGTCTTGAAGACGAATTCGCGCACCGGCTCGATGATCTCGATGGCGCCGGCCAGCGAGATGAAGGGCACCTTGGCATCCTCGAAGACCGGGATCATGGCCATGGTGGTGCCGGTGGTGGTGCCGCCGACCATGGCGACCACCTTGTCGTCCTCGACGAGGCGGGTGGCGAAGGTCTTGGCCTTGTTGGCGTCGCCCCCGTCGTCATAGAGCACAAGCTCGACGGGCCGGCCCAGCAGGCCGCCCTTCTTGTTCAGCTCTTCGACATAAAGCTTCAGCGTCTTCGCCTCGGGGTCGCCCAGGAAGGCGGCCGGACCGGTGGCGGAGACCACGGAGCCGATCTTCACAGGGTCCGCCGCGAGGGCGAAGCTGGATCCAAGGCTCGTGGAAATGGCGGCGGCAAGGGCGACGGCGCGCAGCGCCCACCGTCCGGTTACGGACGTTCGCATGTGGCGTTCCTCCCAAAAGGGTCCTGATCGATGGGAGCGGGTTTGGCCCGCCTCCCGGCCGCCACCTTAGGGAAGGACGGCGACGTTGCCAATCTAAGATTAACCGACCGATTGGTCAATCTTATCCGTGGCGGCCCCCGCGATGTTCCGTTACATTGATCGGCCAACCGGACAATGTTTGAAGGGCCGGACGGAATTCCCACGGGGGACGGGTTTTGGTTCCGGGCTCCGGTGAAGGATGGATGGACTTAAGGATGGCTCGCACCCGCGCACAGGATTACGACACCAAGCGGCAGGCAATTCTGCACAGCTCCGCGGAGCTGTTCGCGCGGTTCGGCTATTCCGGCACCTCGATCACCATGATCGCGGATGCGTGCGGCGTGTCCAAGGCCTTGCTCTATCACTATTATTCCGACAAGGAAGCGCTGCTCTTCGACATCATCTCGGCCCATCTCGAAAGCTTGATCCAGGCGGTCGAGGCGGCGGCCGCTGCGGCGGAGGGCCCGAAGGCGCGCCTCGAAGCCATCTGCGCGGCGCTGCTGGAAGCCTATCGGGATGCCGATGCCGAGCATCAGATCCAGATCGCGAATCTCAAGCTGCTGCCGAAGGAGCGCCAGGAAATCCTGCGCGGCATGGAGCGGACCATCGTGGTGCTGTTCTCCGACGCCATCGCCGAGGCGGTGCCGGAAGTGGGGCGCGGGCCGCTGCTGAAGCCGGTCACCATGTCCCTGTTCGGCATGCTGAACTGGCACTATCTCTGGTTCCGCGACGGCAAGGGCCTGACCCGCACCGATTATGCCCGGCTCGTCACCGCGCTCATCTCCGGCGGCGCGGCGCAGGCGATGGCCTCGGTGGGCGTCGAGGCGGAGGCAGTGCCCGCGAAGGGCGCGGACGCGCAAGAGAATGGCCAGGCCGCTGCAACACCGGCCCCCAGGCCCACGCCGGCGGCGGGCGTGAAGGCGCCGGCCAAGCCCCGCACGGCGGCCGCCAAGCCGCGCGCCACCGCCGCGAAAGCGCGGGTTCCGGCAAAGGCGCTCTGACGCGCCCACGGGACGGTTTGACCGCACGGATGCGTCCTGCATGGGCGTGACGGCTTCCGCAAGGTCTCGCGGGGCTTTATGGATCGGGCATGTCCCATCCCCTTGACGCCATCCTCGACCATATCCGCGCCGAGCCCTCGCGCACCTGGTCCATCATCGTGACCATCTATGGCGACGCCATCGTGCCGCGCGGCGGCAGCGTCTGGCTCGGCACGCTTTCCGCTTTCTTCAAGGCCATGGGCATTTCGGACGGTGTCGTGCGCACGGCCATGTCGCGCCTCGCCTCGGACGGATGGCTGGAGCGCACCAAGGTGGGGCGCAATTCCTATTACCGGCTGGCGGAAAAGGGCCGGGACGTCTTCCGGCAGGCCACGGCCCACATCTACAGCGCCGATCCGCCGCCCTGGGCTGGCCGGTTCGAGCTGGTGGCGGGTGATCCCGCCGCGCGTCCGGTCATGGAGGAGGCGGGCTTCGGCACGCTGGCGCCCGGCGTGTGGGTGGCGCCCGGCGGCACGCCTGTGCCGGACCTGGACGGGCTGGTGCGCCTCAGCGCCACGGGGGATGCGGCGCAAAGCCGGGCACTGGCGACGCGCGCCTTCGCGCTGGAGGCGACCGGCGCCGCCTATGGGCGCTTCCTGGAGACGTTCGGGCCGCTGCGCGCGGCGCTGGCCGAAGGCGATGCGCTCTCCGACATCGAATGCCTGCTGGCCCGTGTGTTGCTGATCCATGAATATCGCCGCATCGTGCTGCGCGATCCCATGCTGCCGGAGGAGCTTCTGCCATCCGCATGGCCGGGCGGCGAGGCGCGGCGGCTCTGCGCGGAGGTCTATGGCGCGCTGCTGCCGGGCGCCGAGCGCTGGCTCGATGCCCATGCGGTGAACGAATATGGCGAACCGCTGCCGCCGGGCGAGGAGAACTGGCGGCGCTTCAGGAGCGCTCCGGCGTCAGATAGCGCGGCGGGAACAGGTCCTCGATCATCGTCTTCGGCAGGATGAGGCCGAAAGCCATGGCGATGAGGATGGTCGCGGCATTGGTGCCGTTGACCATGGCCGCGAACAGGAGCGGCGGGGCCGTGGCGGCACTGGCATTCACCAGTTGAATGAGATTGTCGCACATGCGGAACACGAACGAGCCCGGCACCAGCGACACCACGGAGGCGAACGCCACCGCCGCGAACGGCAGGCGCAGGCGATTGGCCAGAGGCGTGACCACGCAGCCCACGAACAGGCAGGCGATGAAGGCCGGGAGCGCAAGGCCGAGCCCCGCGCTCTGGCCCAGCCAGTGAAGGGCGTGCGCCAGCATGCCCACCACCATGGGAAACGGCAGCATCCGCCAGGGCATGGAGAAGAAGGTGCCGTAGGCGGCGACCGCCAGGGCGGCGGCGATCATGTCGATGATGAGCGGCACGTCGTCCAGGCCGCCGGCGAGCGGTAGGTTCCGCCCGCCGGAGACCAGGCCGGAAATGAGCCCGATGGAAATCAGCAGGATGATCACGCTGCCATAGGCGAGCCGGGCCGCGCCCAGGGGAACGCGCAGATGGGCGATGTCCAGCGTTCCGTTCAGCAGGTGCGGCCCCGGCACCAGGACCATGCAGGGGCACAAGGCGATCAGGAACACGGATTCGGGCGGCAGGAACCAGGAGGCGGCGGTGGCCACAAGCCCTGCCAGGAAGGCCGCGCCCAGAGGCTGGGGCAGGGGGCTTGGGAAAGCGTGGGCGATGCCCCGGCGCAGGCACGCGCCCGCAAGCGTGCTGGCGAAGACGATGAGGAGCACGAGCGGCTGCGTTGCCCCGCCGATGACGGCCAGCGCAGAGGCGCCCAGGGCGGCCAGGAGGCCGAAGCGCAGCAGGGAGACCGGCTTGAGCTTCGCCACCTGATTGAGCTGCGTCAGCGCCGCGCCGACGGTGAGCGCCCCGCTGCACACCTTGTCCACGATATGGAGCGCCTCCATCACCTTGTGCATCTCGACGCCCATAGGGACGAGGGAAAGCACCGTGATCTGGTCGGAGCCGTCCTCTTCCAGGCTGCGCAGGGTGAACTCGCCCCAGCGGGCGGTGACTTCAAAGTTGAAGCCCAGATGCTTTCCGAGGCGCACCACCGCATGGACGGTACGCTCCGTTGTCTGGCCGTTCGTGAAGAGAAGGCGGGCCGTGGCCTCCACCAAAGCGAGCGCCTGCTTGCGCTCGTCGGTCGCTGTTGTCGGCATGGGGCCCGCCTTCATTTTCACACCTTCGGATAGGCGGGCTGGTAGGCCATCGCCTCGATATGGGCGGCGATATCGTCCGGGCGCGGGACGCGGGCGAGGCCCTTGTCATAGATGCGCTCGGCGATGCGCGCCGCCACATGGAGCGAGGCTTTGCGGATGTCGTTCTGCGGCGGATAGATGAGGCCCTTGTCCAGGTCCTCCTGCGTCACCAGTTCGGCCACCGCCTGGGCGGCGACGATGAACATGTCCTGGGTGACGCGGGTGGCCTGGGTGGCCAGCACCGCCATGCCCATGGCCGGGAAGATATAGACGTTGTTGCCCTGGCCGGGGACGAAGGTCTTGTCACCCAAAGTCACCGGCTGGAACGGGCTGCCCGAGGCGAAGATGGCCTGCCCGGCGGACCACTTATAGGCCTCTTCCGCCGTGCACTCGGAGCGCGAGGTGGGGTTGGAATAGGGGAAGATGACGGGCCGCGCATTGATGCGCGACATGGCCTCGATCACCGCCTGGTTGAACAGCTTCGGCACGGTGCTGACGCCGATGATGGCGGTGGGCTTGATCTGCTCGATGGCCTCCACGAAGGAGGTGCACGCCGCATGGTCGTGGGCGAACGGCTTCTGGAAGTCGGCGAGGTCGGTGCGCGACTTCACCATCAGGCCGTTAATGTCGAACAGCCAGTTGCGCGCATGGCCCTCCTCGATGGTGAGGCCCTCCAGCACCATGGCTTCGCTGATGAGTTCCGCGATGCCGGTGGCCGCGGAGCCTCCGCCCAGGAACAGGAAAGTCTGGTCGGTGAGCTTCTCCTTGGAGATGCGCAGCGCGCCATAGATGCCGGCCACCGCCACGGCGGCCGTGCCCTGGATGTCGTCATTATAGGTGCAGGTGCGGTCCTTGTAGCGCTCAAGGATCGGCACGGCATTGATGTTGGCGAAGTCTTCCCACTGCAGGCAGCACTTGGGATAAAGCTCGGTGATGGCGGTCACGAACTCCTCGATGAAGGCATCGTATTCCGCGCCGCGCACCCGGTTCTGGCGCAGGCCCAGATAGAGCGGGTCGTCGAGATAGAGCGGGTTGTTGGTGCCGACATCCAGGGTGATGGGCAGGGTCAGCTCCGGGGGAACGCCCGCGCACACCGTGTAGAGGGCAAGCTTGCCCACCGGAATGCCCATGCCGTTCACGCCGAGATCGCCGAGGCCCAGGATGCGCTCGCCATCGGTGACGACGATGAAGCGCACGTCCTTCTGCGGCCAGTTGGCCAGGATGGACTTGAGGCGCCCCTTGGCGGTGATGGGCAGATACATGCCGCGGCTGGCGCGCAGCACATGGTCGAACTTCTGGCAGGCCTCGCCCACGGTTGGGGTATAGACCAGCGGCATGAAGGTGGCCGGGTCCGACTGGAGCACGGCGTAATAAAGGGTCTCGTTGCGCGCCTGGAGGTCGCTCAGCAGCAGGTATTTCTGCAGGTCGTTGTCCAGGGTTTCGAGCTGCAGATGCACCCGGGCGATCTGGGTTTCCAGGGTGTCCGCCACGGGGGGCAGCATGCCCTCAAGCCCGAGGCGGGCGCGGTCGGCCTCGGCGAAGGCGCTTCCGCGGTTGAAGGTCGGACTGTGCAGCAGGGCTTGGCCGGTCAGAGTCTCGGACATGATGCGGTGTCCCTCATATGGGTGACCCGCCACCCGGAGGGGCGGCGGGAAAGGAGCAGACGGAGAGCGAGGCGGCTGTGGGCCTCAGGCATCTTCCTTGGCGACGTAGGGCGCCACCATCTTGGCGGGATCGACCACGCGCAGGAACTCCTCCTCGGTGACGAAGGCGAGGTCGAGCGCCGCCTCCTTGAGGGTGAGGTCGTTGTCCATGGCGTGGTGGGCGATCTTGGAGGCCTTGTCATAACCGATGACCGGGGCAAGCGCGGTCACCAGCATGAGCGAGCGGTCCACATATTCCTGGATCTTCTTGTAGTTGGGCTTGGTGCCCTCGATCAGGAAGGTGCGGAAGTTGGTGCAGCCGTCGGTGGCGATGGTGATGGAGTGGCAGATGTTGTGGATCATCAGCGGCTTGTAGACGTTCATCTCCAGGTAGCCGCTGGCGCCGCCGAAGCCGACCGCCACGTCGTTGCCCATCATCTGCACCGCGATCATGGTGAGCGCTTCGGCCTGGGTGGGGTTCACCTTGCCGGGCATGATGGACGAGCCGGGCTCGTTCTCCGGGATGATCAGCTCCGCGAAGCCCGCGCGCGGGCCGCACGACATCAGGCGGATGTCGTTGCCGATCTTGTAGAGCGAGGCCGCCAGCGTGCGCAGGGTGCCGGAGAACTGCACCAGGGCATCATGGGCGCCCTGGACCGTGAACTTGTTGGGCGCGGTCACATAGGGAAGGCTGGTGAGGCTGGCGATCTCGGCCGCCACCGCCTCGGCGAAGCCGGGGGCCGCATTGATGCCGGTTCCCACCGCCGTGCCGCCCAGCGCCAGGCGATAGACGCCCTTCAGCGCGTCGTTGAGGCGGTCCAGGTCGTCGGTGAGCATGCCCGCATAGCCCGACCATTCCTGGCCGAGGGTGAGGGGGGTCGCATCCTGCATGTGGGTGCGGCCGATCTTCACCACATCCGCCCATTCCTCGGCCTTGGCCGTGATGGCGTCGCGCAGGGCGGCGACCGCCGGGATGAGGCGGGTGGTGGCGTTCACGCCCACCGCGATGTGCATGGCGGAGGGGAACGAATCGTTGGACGACTGGGACATGTTGACGTGGTCGTTGGGATGGACCGGCGTCTTGCTGCCGATGGGCGTGCCCGCCAGCTGACAGCAACGGTTCGAGATCACCTCGTTCACGTTCATGTTGAACTGGGTACCGCTGCCGGTCATCCAGACGTGCAGCGGGAACATATCGTGGTGCTGGCCCGCCAGGATTTCGTCGCAGGTGGCGGTGATCAGCTTGAACTGCTCTTCGCCCAGCCGGCCACCCTTGTGGTTGGCGGCGGCGGCGCCCTTCTTGAGCGTGGCATAGGCCGTGATCATCTCGCGGGGGATGAGGTCTTTGCCGATGCTGAAATGCTCCAGGGACCGTTGGGTCTGGGCGCCCCAGAGCTTGTCGGCCGGAACCTGGACTTCGCCCAGGCTGTCGGTTTCAGTGCGCATCTCAGTCACGTTTGCCTCTTCGCGTTATGGGGAGGGGGCGGCGGCAGGAATGTGGCCAGCGTGGCTTGCCCGAGGGATGCAACTGCTTTGTGACGACCAAGGCAAGTCGAAACAGGGGCTTTTCGGTGTCGGGGATCCAGGAACCGCGCGTCGAGGTTAAAGCGTTACAGAATTAGATTGAGTTTAGATTTTTTGTTACATATAGTGATTCCAACATAGGGAGGAGCCACATGTACACGCAGGCCCTGAACGCCAATCCGGATGCCGGTGACCGCACCCTTGAGGATGCCGCGCTGGTGGCGCGCTTCCAGGAGCGCATCGATGACGAAGACCGCATCGAGCCCAATGACTGGATGCCGGCGGCCTATCGCAAGACCCTGACCCGCCAGATTTCCCAGCATGCCCATTCCGAGATCATCGGCATGCTGCCCGAGGGCAACTGGATCACCCGCGCGCCCTCGCTGCGCCGCAAGGCTGCGCTCCTGGCCAAGGTCCAGGATGAGTGCGGCCATGGCCTGTATCTCTATGCCGCCGCCGAGACGCTGGGCACCTCCCGTGAGGAACTGGTGGACCAGCTCCTGTCCGGCAAGGCCAAGTATTCCTCCATCTTCAATTACCCGACCCTCACCTGGGCGGATATCGGCGCCATCGGCTGGCTCGTGGACGGCGCCGCGATCATGAACCAGATCCCGCTGTGCCGCTGCTCCTACGGCCCCTATGCCCGCGCCATGATCCGCGTGTGCAAGGAAGAGTCGTTCCATCAGCGCCAGGGCTACGAGATCATGATCTCGCTGTCGAAGGGCTCCGCCGAGCAGAAGCAGATGGCGCAGGACGCGCTCAATCGCTGGTGGTGGCCCTGCCTCATGATGTTCGGCCCGCCCGATGCGGCGAGCATGCATTCCGACCAGTCCACCAAGTGGAAGATCAAGCGCTTCTCCAATGACGAGCTGCGCCAGAAGTTCGTCGATGCCACCGTGCCCCAGGCCCAGTATCTCGGCCTGACGCTCCCCGACGCGGACCTCAAGCTCAATGAGGAAACCGGCCACTGGGACTACGGCACCATCAATTGGGACGAGTTCAAGCAGGTGATCGCCGGCAACGGCCCCTGCAACCGCGACCGCATGTCCGCGCGCCGCCAGGCCCATGAGGATGGCGCCTGGGTGCGCGAGGCCGCGCTCGCCTTCGCCGAGAAGCGCCGCGTCCAGGCCGAGGCGGCCTGAGCGAAATCCCTGCGGCACCGGCCATGGCCGGTGCCGATGGTCCGAACCAACCGAGGCGGCCCGGGTCAGCCGGGCGCCCATCTTCCTGAGGAAACGCATCATGGCCGGCCAGACCATCCCGCTCTGGGAAGTGTTCATCCGTTCCCGCAACGGCCTGTCCCACAAGCATGTGGGCTCGCTGCACGCCCCGGACGCCACCCTCGCGCTCCAGTCCGCCCGCGATCTCTATACGCGGCGCGGCGAAGGGCTCTCCATCTGGGTGGTGCCGTCCAACGCCATCACCGCCTCCGATCCCTCGGAGAAGGGCATGATGTTCGAGCCCACCGCCTCGAAGATCTATCGCCACCCCACCTTCTATGAAGTGCCCGACGAAGTCGGCCACATGTGATCCGGTCCGCCCTTCGGGGCGGACGGAGGGCCTCTCCCGCCTGCGGGGGAGGACGGGGCGGGCGGGTTCCTCGCGGATGGGTGCGTCGCGCTTGAGGGCCGCCCCCCATGCCCCTCTTTAATGGAAGAGATCCCGGCCTCGCGCGTGCGGGCAGGGAGGAAGTTGCGGCGGCTGCGCGTGATGCGGCCGCGTTCCGATCCCGGATGCGGGACGGGCTGTCAGCAAATGAGGAAACACCAATGGCCGGAGCGTCCATTACCGTGGCGGAGACGCCGCTCGTCCGTTACCTCCTGCGGCGCGCCGACGACGCGCTGATCCTGGGCCATCGCCTGTCCGAATGGTGCGGCAAGGCGCCCATGATGGAAGAGGAAATGGCCCTCGCCAATATGGGCCTCGACCTCATCGGCCAGGCCCGCTCGCTCTATACCTATGCGGGCGAAGTGGAAGCTGCCGGCCGCGACGAGGATGCCTATGCCTATCTGCGCGACGTGCGCGGCTACGGCAACCTGCTGCTCGTGGAGCAGCCCAACGGCGACTTCGCCGCCACCATGGTGCGCCAGCTCTTCTATTCGGCCTTCATCGATCCCTATTGGCGGGCGCTGATGGGCTCCTCCGACGCCACCCTGGCCGCCATCGCCGCCAAGGCGGAGAAGGAAAGCGCCTATCATGTGCGCCATTCCGCCGAATGGGTGATCCGCCTGGGCGACGGCACGCCGGAGAGCCACCGCCGGGCCCAGGAGGCGCTGGACGGCCTCTGGGCCTTCACCGGCGAGATGTTCGAGACCGATGCGGGCGAGCGCTCGCTGATCGCCGAGGGGATCGTTCCCGATCCGGAGGCGCTGCGCGCCGTGTGGCTGGAGAGCGTCGCCAAGGTGGTGGCGCAGGCCGGCCTCACGCTGCCCCAGAACGCCTGGATGCAGAAGGGCGGCCGCAGCGGCGAGCATTCCGAGCATCTCGGCCACCTGCTGAGCGACCTGCAATACATGCAGCGTGCCTTCCCCGGGGCGACCTGGTGATGTCCGCGGCGCTTCACGATTCTGAGGCGCTGCGCGGCGAAGTCTGGCGCGTGGCGGGAGCCGTCACCGATCCGGAGATCCCGGTCCTGTCCATTGCCGATCTCGGCGTCCTGCGGGACGTCGCCATCGTGGACGGGCGCGTGGAAGTGGCCATCACCCCCACCTATAGCGGGTGCCCGGCCATGAACATGATCGCGCTGGAGATCGAGCTGGCGCTGGAAAAGGCGGGGATCGGCCCCGTCACGGTCAAGACGGTGCTCTCGCCCGCCTGGACCACCGAGTGGATGACCGAGGACGGGCGCCGCAAGCTCCGCGAATACGGCATCGCGCCGCCCGCCAAGGGCGGCGGGCGCCGGGCCCTGTTCGGCGAGGATCAGGTGGCCTGCCCGCAATGCGGCTCCACCAGCACGGCCGAACTCGCCCCGTTCGGGTCCACGTCCTGCAAATCGCTCTGGCAGTGCAAGACCTGCCGCGAGCCGTTCGATTACTTCAAATGCCACTGAAGGGTGACGCCATGCCCGCTACCGACAACGCCGCGCCGACCAAGGCCGCTGCCCCCAAATTCCACCGCCTCAACGTGCGCGACGTGAAGCGCGAGACGCAGGATGCCGTCTCCATCGCTTTCGACGTGCCGTCCGACCTTGCCGGCGACTATGCCTTCGCGCCCGGCCAGTATCTGACGCTGCGCGCCATGGTGGAGGGCGAGGATGTGCGCCGCTCCTATTCCATCTGCTCCGGCCCCGATGACGGGGAATTGCGCATCGCCGTGAAGCAGGTCGAGAACGGCCTGTTCTCCACCTGGGTGAACGACACGCTCAAGGCCGGCGACGCGCTGGAGGTGATGACCCCCACCGGCCGCTTCGGCCTCGCGGCGGCCGAGGACGGGCGCCTGCATGTGGGATTCGCGGCGGGCTCGGGCATCACGCCCATCCTGTCCATCGTGCGCGGCGTGCTCACCCGCGAGCCGCGCAGCCGCTTCTTCCTGTTCTACGGCAACAAGTCCACCGGCGACATTCTCTTCCGGGAGCAGCTGGAGGAGCTGAAGGACCGCTTCCTCGGGCGCCTGTCCATCTTCCATGTCCTGTCCAAGGAAGAGCAGGACCTGCCCATCCTCAACGGGCGCCTGGACGGCGAGAAGGTGCGCCTGCTGCTGACCGCCATGGTGCCGGCGGCGGCGGTGGACCACGCCTTCGTCTGCGGCCCCACGGGCATGATCGACGACCTTGAGGCGACGCTGAAGGATCTCGGCCTGGGCGAGGACAAGATCCATGTGGAGCGCTTCGTCTCCGCGCTGGGCGGCAAGCCGCGTCCCAAGCCCGTGGTCCAGGCCGACGCGCCGCCCGCGCACGTTGCTTCCATGATCGTGGACGGCAAGCGGCGCGACGTGCCGGTGGCCGAGGGCGAATCCATCCTCGACGCCGCGCTGCGGGCAGGCATGGACCTGCCCTTCGCCTGCAAGGGCGGCATGTGCTCCACCTGCCGGGCCAAGGTGGTCGAGGGCACGACCCAGATGGAGCTGAACTATTCGCTGGAGCCGTGGGAAGTGAAGGCGGGCTTCGTCCTCACCTGCCAGGCGCACCCCACCAGCCCGCGCGTGGTGGTGGATTACGACCAGATGTGAGACCGGGCTCCGGCCCCTTTGCGACTGCTGCCCCGGCCGACCCTCAGCGGTTTGCCGGGGCAGTTTCGTTTAGAAAAGGCGTATCCAGGATGCCTTTTGTGACGCGGGCGGCATTTGACCCTGCTCAAGGCGTGATTCTCGTGGTTCGGCGCAGGTGGGACGGTGCCACCGGCCCTTGCGTTTGCTGCGTCGTTGACAGTTGGTCGCAGCGATCCTACCACTGATGGGCCGGCCGGTTTGTAAGAACGGGAGGGGCACGGGGGAGCTTCCCGCGACCAACTCCAAAGGGGACCAAATCGCATGGCCTTACGCGTGTCGGGTAAGAATATCGACGTTGGAGAGGCGCTCCGCACCCGGTTGTCGGACCGCGTTTCCGAAGTGCTTGGCAAATATTTCGACGGCGGGTGGTCCGGACACGTCACCGTGTCCCGCGACGGCTCCGGCTATCGTTCGGAATGCATGCTGCACTTGGACTCCGGCGTGAACCTGCAGGCCCACGGAAGCGCTCACGACGCCAATGCCAGCGCGGATGCCGCCCTGGAGAAGGTGGAGAAGCGGCTTCGGCGCTACAAACAGCGCATGAAGGATCGCCAGGGCCACGGCAACAGCAATACCAACGGCGCGCTCGCCGCTCAGGCCTATGTGCTTGAGGCGGCGCCCGAGGGGGAGGAGGACGAAGACCTCTCCGGCTGGAGCCCCACCGTGGTCGCCGAGCAGGTGACCAAGCTGCGCGAGCTGACCGTGGCCGACGCTGTGATGGAACTGGAGATTACCGGCGCGCCGGTGGTGGTGTTCCGTCATGCCAGCCACGGGCGCATGAGCGTGGTCTATCGACGCCCGGACGGGCATGTGGGATGGATCGATCCTGCGGCCTTCTCCGAGGAAAAACATTGAGCCCCACGAGGGGCGGGGACGGTGTTGCGCCGTCCTACCCGCTCCGTCGCGTCGCCGACGCCACTCCGGCGCCGGCGCGGACGGTGCGTTAGAGCCTGATCCGCTCAGGTTGATTCAGCCTGAGCGGTGAATCAGTCTCTAAACCATTGATTACAGAGCGATTCACGTCCCCCTTGAGGTGCCCAGGCGCTTCGAGGGGGACGGTCGCGCTCTAGATCCGGGATATTGGTTCGATGCCCCTTGCCGATCTTCTCGCCCCCGAGGCGGTCTTCCCGTCCTTGCGGGCGAGCAGCAAGAAGCAGGCTCTCCAGGAGCTTGCGCTTCATGCCGCCGATCTCGCAGGGCGGGACCAGCGGGAAATCTTCGAGACGCTGCTCCAGCGCGAGCGGCTGGGTTCCACGGGCGTCGGGAATGGAATCGCCATTCCGCACGGCAAGCTGGCCGGCCTGCCGCGCCTGTTCGGGGCCTTCGCCCGGCTGGAGAAGCCCATCGATTTCGAATCGCTGGACGGCGAACCGGTGGACCTCATCTTCCTTCTGCTCGCGCCCGAGGCGGCGGGGGCGGACCATCTGAAGGCACTCGCCCGGGTCGCCCGCATGCTGCGGGACCCGGCGGTTGCCGAGAAGCTGCGCGCCACCCGCGATGGCGGCGCCATCCATGCGCTGCTGACGGCGACCTCGGCTTCCGACGCCGCCTGATACGGCGGCGGGTGTCTTTTTCGATCTGGCGGAAGGCCCGTGAGACACATCTCACGGGCCTTTTTGCGTCAGGGCGTGCGGACAACCCAGTGCTTGCGCATGGGCTCCAAGACCTCCCAGGTGCCCGCGAAGCCCGGTTCCAGCACGAACGTGTCGCCGGGGCCGGCCGTGATCACGGTGCCGTCGTCGCCTGTGACGATGCAGCGCCCCGAAATGATCAGGCAATATTCCCACTCGTCATAGGTCACGCGCCACTTGCCGACGCCCGCCTCCCATTCGCCGGCGCACAGGCGCTCGGCCGGGGCGTCGTAGGTGACGAGGGCGCGCGGATCGGGCGCGCCGGAGATCAGGGCCTCGGGCTTGACGGGGGCGTCGATGATGTCCGCCGTGGAGCGGTCGAGAGAATGCAGCTTCATGGGCGATCCCGGTTGCGCAAGGCGCGGTAAAGGCGAGCGACATTGGCCCTGCGCGCCGGGCCCGTCCAGCCCGAAGCGCCCTCGGCGAGGCCCCTTCGGGGCATGGCGACGCAGCGGCAGGGGGCGCCATGAAACGCAGGGCTCTTTCTCATCCCGCCATTCGGGTATAATTCCATGGGGGAAAGCGAACAGATGGGTCGAAAACAATGAATGTGGTGGTGCCCGTTCCTCAGGACGATAAGGTGCGCAGCCTGTGGACCCGCGAGGATGCGGAGCGTCTCTATAACCTGCCCCTGAACGATCTCCTGTTCGAGGCGCAGACCATCCACCGCACCCATTTCGATCCCAACAAGCTGCAGATGAGCCGCCTGCTCTCCATCAAGACCGGCGGCTGCCCCGAGGATTGCGGCTATTGCAGCCAGTCCGCCCTCGCCCCCACCGGGCTGAAGGCGTCCAAGCTCATGGAAGTGGAGCGCGTGCTGGCCGAGGCCCGCAAGGCCAAGGACGGCGGCGCGACGCGCTATTGCATGGGCGCCGCCTGGCGCTCCCCCAAGGAGCGCGACATGGACATGGTCATCGCCATGGTGGAGGGCGTCAAAGCCCTCGGCATGGAGACCTGCATGACGCTGGGCATGCTGGACCCGTTCCAGGCCAAGCGCCTCGCCACGGCGGGCCTCGATTATTACAACCACAATATCGATACGTCCGAGCGCTATTACAGCGAGATCATCACCACCCGCACCTTCGCCGACCGGCTGGAGACCCTCTCCAATGTGCGCGAGGCGGGCATGAAGGTGTGCGCGGGCGGCATCCTGGGCATGGGCGAGAGCGAGGGCGACCGCATCGACATGCTGCTCACCCTCGCCAACATGACGGTGCCGCCGGAGAGCGTGCCCATCAACATGCTCATCCCCATTCCCGGCTCGCGCCTCGCCAACGCGCCGAAGGTGGATCCCATCGAGTTTGTGCGCGTCATCGCGCTCGCCCGCATCCTCATGCCCACCTCCTATGTGCGGCTTTCCGCCGGACGCACGGAGATGAGCGACGAACTGCAGGCCATGTGCTTCTTCGCGGGCGCCAATTCCATCTTCATCGGCGATTGCCTGCTCACCGCCGACAATCCGGGCGAGGACCATGACACGGCGCTGTTCCGGCGGCTGGGCGTGAGCGCCGAGGAGCTGGACACCGCGCAATGAGCGCAGGGCGGCTCGGCCGCTTCACGGCAACCCTGGAGGGATTGCGGGAGCGCAGCCGGGGCCGCGCCCTGGAGCCGCGCACCGGCCACGATTTCGCATCCAACGATTATCTCGGCCTCGCCGTCGCGCCCCGCATGCGCGCGGCCATGGCCGATGCGCTGGAGCGGGGCGTGGATATCGGCGCGCGCGGCTCGCGGCTGCTGCGCGGCAACGATCCCGAGCATGAGGCGCTGGAGCGCGAGGCGGCGGCTTTCTTCGGCGCGCCCGCCTGCCTGTTCTTCGCCTCCGGCTTCGACGCGAACCTCGCCATCTTCTCCACGCTGCCCCGCCGGGGCGACCTCATCGTGCATGACACGCTGATCCACGCCTCGGTCCATGCGGGCATGCAGGCGGGCAAGGCGGAGTGCGTGGATGGCGGCCATAACGATCCCGGCCGGGTGGAGGAAGCGATCCGCGCCTGGCGCGCGGCGGGCGGCAAGGGCACGCCCTTCATCGCCGTGGAGAGCATCTATTCCATGGACGGCGACGCGGCGCCGCTCGCCGACCTCATGGAGATCGCCGAGCGCCATGACGGCTTCCTGGTGGCGGACGAGGCCCACGCCACGGGCGTGTTCGGCCCGGACGGGCGCGGGCTCGCGGCGCCCTATGAGGGGCGCGAGGGGCTCATCTGCGTGCACACCTGCGGCAAGGCGCTGGGCGTCTCAGGCGCGCTGGTGACGGCCCATCCGGCGCTGCTGGACTTCCTGGTCAACCGCGCCCGGCCCTTCATCTATGCCACCGCGCCCTCGCCCTTGGTGGCGTCGGGCGTGCGCGAGGCGCTGCGCATGCTGAAGGACGAGCCGGAGCGCCGCACCCGCCTCGCCGATCTGGTGAAGGTGGCGGAAGGCTCGCTGCGCCAGCGGCTTGGGGTTCCGGCCTCGGGCTCGCAGATCATCCCCGTTCTGCTGCGCTCCAATGCCCGCGCCGCCGCCGTCGCCGCCCGGGTGCGGGCGGACGGGTATGATTGCCGGGCCATCCGCCCGCCCACCGTACCCGAGGGCACGGCGCGCCTGCGCATCTCCATCACGCTCAACGTGGATGCGGAAACGGTCATGGGCCTCGTGGATTCCATCGCCCGCGCCATGGACGAGGTTCCCGCATGAGCCGCCTCATCGTGACCGGCACCGATACCGGCATCGGCAAGACCGTCTTCTCCGCCGCCCTCGCCGCCGCCCTTGGCGCCTTCTACTGGAAGCCGGTCCAGTCCGGCCTGGAGGAGGCCACCGACAGCGAGACCGTGACCCGCGTGGGCGGCGTCCCGGCGGCGCGCATCCTGCCCGAGGCGTACCGGCTCCAGCTTCCCGCCTCGCCGCATCTGGCCGCCGAGGCGGAAGGCGTGGAAATCGATCCCGACCGCCTCGTCTTGCCGCTGCACGACCCGCTGGTGGTGGAAGGGGCGGGGGGGCTCATGGTGCCGCTCACCCGGCGCCTGCTCACCATCGATCTGTTCGCCCGCTGGGGCTTGCCCGTGGTGCTGTGCGCGCGCACCACGCTCGGCACCATCAACCATACGCTGCTCTCCGTGGAGGCGCTGAAGGCGCGCGGCATTCCGGTGAAGGGCATCGCTTTCATCGGCGAGGAGATGGCCGACAGCCAGGCCGTCATCGCCGCCTTTTCCGGGGTGAAGGTGCTGGGCCGTCTGCCGCCCATCGCTCCGCTCACCCCGGACGCCGTGGCGGCCGCCTTCGGGCAAGCGTTCGAGATCCGGGACTTTCTGTGATGACCCAATCGCCCGTCTGGCACCCCTTCACGCAGCATGCGACGGAGCCGGCGCCCACCTTGATCCTGCGCACCGAGGGGGCCTATCTGGAGGCGTCCGACGGGCGCCGCATCCTCGACGCCATCTCCTCCTGGTGGGTGACCACCCACGGCCACCGCCATCCCACCATCATGGCGGCCATCCGCGAGGCGAGCGAAAGCCTCGACCAGCTCATCTTCGCGGGCTTCACCCATCCGCCCGCCGAGGCGCTGGCGCGGGAGCTGGTGACCCTCGCGCCGCCCGGTCTCACGCGGGTCTTCTATTCGGATTCCGGCTCCACCGCCGTGGAAGTGGCGCTGAAGATGGCGCTGGGCACCCACCGCAACCGGGGCGAGGCGCGCTCGCGCATCGTGGTGATGGAATCGAGCTATCACGGCGACACCATCGGCACCATGAGCGTGGGCGCGCGGGGCGTGTTCAATGCCGCCTACGAGCCGCTGCTGTTCGAGGTGGACCGCATCCCCGTGCCGGTTGCCGGCCGGGAACAGGAGGTGGTGGACGCCTTCGAGGCCATCGCCCGCCAGCGTCGCGCCGCCGCCCTCATCGTGGAGCCGCTGGTGCTCGGCTCGGGCGGCATGCTCTTCTATTCCCCGGCCGTGCTGAAGGAACTGGCGCGCATCGCCAGGGAGACCGGCACGCTGCTCATCGCCGACGAGGTGATGACCGGCTGGGGCCGCACGGGCAGCCTGTTCGCCTGCGACCAGGCGAATGTTTCTCCGGACATCTTGTGCACCTCCAAGGGCCTGACCGGCGGCGCCGTTCCGCTGGCCGCCACGCTCGCCACCGAGGAGGTGTTCGAGGCCCATTATTCGCCCGACCGCTCTCGCACCTTCTTCCATTCCTCCTCCTACACGGCCAATCCCATCGCCTGCGCGGCGGGGCTCGCCAATGTGAAGGTGTGGCGCGAGGAGCCCGTGGCCCAGCGCATCGCCGCCTTGTGCGCGGCCCAGTCCGAGCATGTGGCCCGGTTCGAGGAGGATGCCCGCTTCGAGAATGTCCGCTCCTGCGGCACCATCGCGGCGCTGGACCTGAAAGTGCCGGTGGGCGGCTATCTGGCGGAGGTTGGGCCGAAGCTGCGCGCCTTCTTCCTGGAGCGCGGCTTCCTCCTGCGCCCCCTGGGCAATGTGCTTTATGTGATGCCGCCTTATTGCGTCACCGGCGCCGAGCTGGGCGCCCTCTATGACGCCATCGACGAGGCCGGCACCCTGTTCGGGAGCGCGGCGTGAGCAATACGCGCCTTTTGGGGATCGGCCATGCTGCCCCCGCGCGGGTGGTGACGAGCGCGGAGATCGAGGCCAGCCTCGGCCTGGAGCCGGGCTGGATCGAGCGGCGCACGGGCATTCGGGAGCGCCGCTGGGCGGGGCCGGAGGACACGCTGTCGGGCCTCGCGCAGGAGGCGGGGGCCATGGCGCTCGCGGAAGCCGGGATCGACCGCTCCGACGTGGGACTGACCCTTCTCGCCACCTCGACGCCCGACCATCTGCTCCCGCCCTCCGCCCCGCTGGTGGCGCACCGGCTGGGCCTCACGAAGTCCGGCGCGGTGGATCTGGCGGGCGCCTGCGCGGGCTTCCTCTATGCCTATGTGATGGCGGAGTCGTTCGTGCGCACATGGCGGCGGCCGGTCCTCGTCATCGGCGCCAACCTTCTGTCCCGGCGCATCAATCCGGCCGAGCGCGGCTCCAGCGTGATCTTCGCGGATGGCGCGGGCGCGGTTGTCGTTGGGCCGGGCGGCGAGGGGGGCCTGCGCGGCATCAGCCTCGCGGCGGATGGTACCGGCTATGAGCTTGTCCATATCCCCGCCGGAGGATCGAACCGTCCCTTCTCCCCGGACCTGCCGGTGGAGGACACCCGCATGACGCTCACCGACGGCAAGGCGCTGTTCCTGGGGGCGGTGCGGCTCATGAGCGACAGCGCCCGCGCGGCACTTGCCGAGGCGGGCCTGAGTGTGGGGCAGGTGGACCGCTTCATCGCCCATCAGGCCAATGCCCGGCTGGTGGATGCGGTGGCGCACGGCCTCGGTATTCCCGACGAGAAGGTGGCCCGGTCCATTGACCGCTTCGGCAATTCCTCCTCCGGAACCATCCCTTTGTCCCTGTCCCTCTCCCACCAGGAACGGCCCCTGCGGGCGGGCGAGGTGGTGCTGATGACCGCCGCGGGCGGCGGGCTCACCGGCGGGGCGTGCGTGCTGACGGTGTAAGGGTTTTGCGGGCCGTGTCTGTGGGCGGTCTTTTCTTTTTCCTGCAACCTTTTCCCCCTCCCCAACCCTCCCCCGCAAGCGGGAGAGGGAGTTTTCGGCATGCGGGTGAGAAGAGGCCGTCTCGATAGAGAAGAGTGGGCTTGGCGTTGCGCGGATCGCAAAAGCCCTCTCCCGCTTGCGGGGGAGGGTTGGGAGGGGGCGTGCCGGGTGGTGTCCCGGCCGAGTAAATCAGGGCGGAAGAGGGCGGCGGGCCGCGTGATGGGGGCGGTATCGCGCGCCCCGCCGTCCCTCTCCCATCCCCCGGCCCGGAGGCCAGGGGAATCGTATCCTCAGGCCGGTGCGCCGGGCGTGGCGTGGCCTTCGGGAGCGTGGTCGTCCGCGTGGGGAACAGCGGGTGCCCCCACTTTCACGCGGAACCAGGCGGCATACATGGCCGGGACCACCAGCAAGGTGAGCACGGTGGCCACCAGCAGGCCGCCCATGATGGTGATGGCCATGGGCCCCCAGAAGATGCTGCCCGCCAGCGGGATCATGCCCAGCACAGCCGCCAGCGCGGTGAGCACCACGGGCCGGGCGCGGCGCAGGGTGGCGTCCACGATGGCCTGCGCCGGGGCGTGGCCTTCCGCGATGTCCCGGTCGATCTGGTCCACCAGGATCACCGTGTTGCGCATGATCATGCCGGCGAGCGCGATGAGGCCCAGCAGCGCCACGAAGCCGAAGGGCTTGTGGGCGATGAGCAGCGCCAGCGTCGCGCCGATGAGGCCGAGCGGCGCCGTTGCCAGCACCAGAGCGAGCCGCGAGAAGCTCTGCAACTGGATCATCAGCAGCGTGAGCATCACCACGATCATGATGGGGAAGACGGCGGCCAGCGAGGCATTGGCCTTGGCGCTTTCCTCGATGGAGCCGCCGGTCTCGATGCGATAGTCCGGCCCCAGCGACGCCTTGAGCGCGGCAAGCTGCGGCAGCAGGCGGGTGGTCACGTCCGGCGGCTGCACACCGTCCTTCACGTCCGAGCGGACGGTGAGGACGAGGTCGCGGTCACGCCGCCAGAAGATGGGCTCTTCCGAGCCATAGGCGATGCGCGCCACCTGGGAGAGGGGCACCGCGATGCCGTTGCGCGTGGCGACGGTCAGCGTCGGCAGATGCTCTAGGTCTACCCGCTCGTCAGGCACCGCGCGGGCCACCACGTCAATGAGCAGATTGCCCTCGCGGTGCTGGGTCACGGTGTAGCCGGAGAGCAGCGTCTGCAGCGTCTCGGCCACGTCGCTGGGGGTGAGGCCGATGGCGCGGGCGCGGTCCTGGTCCACCTCAAGGGTGATGGACTTCACCTGCTCGCCCCAATTGAGATGGGCGTCGAGAAGGTCCGGGTCGCGCGCCATCACCTGGCGCACCTGCTCGGCGATCTCGCGCACCCGCATGGGGTCCGGCCCCACCACGCGGAACTGCACGGGGAAGCCCACGGGCGGGCCGAACACGAAGCGGTCCACGCGGGCCCGCGCTTCGCCGAGAGCGCCGTCCGCCAGCGCCGCGTCGAGCCGGGCCTTCACCCGCTCGCGGGCCTCCAGATCCTTCGTCACGATGACGATCTGGGCGAAGTTCGGGTTGGGCAGAACGGGGTTGAGGCCCAGCCAGAAGCGCGGCGCGCCCTGGCCCACATAGGAGGTGGAAGAGACGATGTCCGCATCCTCGCCGATCAGCCCCTCCGCCTTCTTGGTGGTGGCCTCCGTGGCGGTGATGGACGTGCCTTCCGGCAGGCGCATCTCCAGGAATAGCTCGGTGCGGGTGGAGGTGGGGAAGAATTGCTGCTGCACCAGCCCGAACGCCGCGATGGAGGCGGCGAAGGCGCCGAACGTGACACCGATGACGAGGAAGCGGTGGCGCAGGCAGGCGTCCAGCACCCGGCGGAACGCGCGGTAGAGGCGCCCGTCATGGGTCGCATGCCCGTGCGCGCCGGCCGCCTTGAAGTTGGGCAGCAGCATGTAGCCCAGATAAGGCGTGAAGATCACCGCCACGAACCAGGATGCGATGAGCGCGATGCCCACCACCCAGAAGATGCCGCCGGCATATTCACCGGAGGAGGAGCGCGCGAAGCCCACGGGCAGGAAGCCCGCCGCCGTCACCAGCGTGCCGGTGAGCATGGGGAAGGCGGTGGAGGTCCAGGCGAAGCTCGCCGCCTTGGCGCGGTCCCAGCCTTCCTCCATCTTCACCACCATCATCTCGATGGCGATGATGGCGTCGTCCACCAAGAGGCCCAGCGCGATGATGAGCGCGCCCAGCGTGATGCGGTGGAGGTCCATGCCCTCCGCGAACATCACCAGGAAGACGATGGCGAGCACGAGCGGCACGGACAGCGCCACCACGATGCCGGTGCGGAAGCCCAGCGACAGGAAGCTCACCACCAGAACGATGACGAGGGCTTCCGCGAAGGTCTTCAGGAACTCGCCGACGGACTCGCTCACGATATGGGGCTGGTCGGCCGCCTGCGTCACGTCGATGCCCATGGGCAATTCGGCCATGGCCGTGTCCATGGCGGTCTTCAGGTTCTGGCCGAGGGTGAGGATGTTGGCGCCCGCCTCCATGGAGACGCCGATGCCGATGGCATCGCGCCCGTGCTGGCGGATGATGAAGGAGGCCGGGTCCTCATAGCCGCGCCGGACGGTGGCGACATCGCCGAGGCGGAACACGGCATTTCCCGCCGCCACCGGCACGGCGGCGATGGCATCCACGCCGGAGAAGGCGCCGGTGAGGCGCAGATTGATGCGGTCCGCCTTCGTGTCCACCGCGCCGCCGGAAACCACGGCATTCTGGCGCGAAAGGCTCTGGAAGATCTGCTGGGGCGTGATGCCCAGCGTCGCGAGGCGGGCGTGGCTGAACTCGATATAGATGCGCTCGGGCCGCTCGCCGATCAGGTCCACCTTCTGCACGTCGGCCACGCGCAGCAGCTTCTGGCGGATGGCTTCGGCCTGCCGCTTCAGTTCAGCGGGGGCCACCTTGTCGCCGGAGAGGATGTAGAGCGCCGAATAGACGTCGCCATATTCGTCGTTGAAGAAGGGGCCGACCACGCCGGAGGGCAGTTCGCCCCGCATGTCGCCCACCTTCTTGCGCACCTGGTACCAGAGGTCCGGCACGGACTTGGGGGGCGTCGTGTCCTTCAGCACCACCTGGATCACCGAGACGCCGGGGCGCGAATAGCTTTCCAGCCGGTCGAGATGGCCCAGAGACTGGAGCTTCTTCTCGATGGGGTCGGCCACCTGCTGCTGCATCTCGTCGGCGGTGGCGCCGGGCCACACCGCGCTCACCACCATGACCTTGATGGTGAAAGAGGGATCCTCGGCCCGGCCCAGCTTGAAATAGGCGAAGGTGCCCGAAGCGGCCAAAAGGAGGATGGCGAACAGGGTCAGCGCGCGGTGGCGGATGGCCCAGGCGGAAAGGTTGAAGCCCCCCATCATCCCCTCCTCAGCGGGCGGCCACGGTGCGCACGGCGCGCCCGGGCTCAAGGGTCTGGACGCCCATGGCGACCACGCTCTCGCCGGGGGCGAGGCCCGAGGCCACCAGCACCGAATCCGCCGTATAGCCGGCCACCTCCACGGGGCGGGCGGACAGGGTCCGGGTCTTGGCATCCACCACATAGACACGCGGCCCGAGGCCCCGGTCGAACACGGCGGAGAGCGGCAGGCGCGCCACGTCGGCGGGGGCCTTGGGGTGGAGGGTAACGGTGGCGGTCATGCCCAGCGTCACCTTGTCGTCGGCATCTTCGAGGGCGAAGCGCGCGCCATAGGTGCGGCTGGTGGCGTCCGCCTGGGGCGAGAGTTCGCGCAGGCGCGCCTTGTAGGCGCGGCCGGGATCGGCCCAGAGCGTGACGGTGGCGGTATCGGCGCGGGCGGCGGCCAGCGCCGTCTCCGGCAGGGCGACGGCGGCTTCCTTCTCGTCGAGCCGGGCGACGCGCACCACGGTCTGGCCCGAGGCGACCACCTGGCCGGGCTCGGCGGCGGTGGAGATGACCACGCCGTCCGCATCGGCCGTGAGGTTGGCATAGGCATGCTGGTTGCGCGCGAGGTTCAGGGAGCGCCGGGCGCGCTCCAGGCGCCCGATCGCCTCGTCCTTGGCCACGCTCTTGCGGTCGAGATCCGCATTGGAGGCAAAGCCGCGCTGGGTGAGGGTGCGGGTGCGGGCATCCTCGGCGCTGGTCTGGTTGAGATTGGCGGTGGCGGCGGCGAACTCCGCCTCGGCGCTTTCCAGTTGAAGCTCAAGATCCTGGGGATCGAGGTTGGCGATGATGTCGCCGGCCTTCACCCGGTCGCCCACTTCCACCAGCCGCTGCGCCACCTTTCCGCCCACGCGGAAGGAGAGGTCGATCTCGCGGCGGGCGCGGATGACGCCCACGAAGGTCTTGTCGGCGTCGAGCGGACGCAGCGCCACCTCCACCACCTGGACGGGGCGGGGCGGGGGACCGGCCTGCTCGGCGGGGGCGGGATCGCCACAGCCCGCCAGAAGCGCGGCCAGGGAGAAAGCCGCCGCGAGGCGGACGGCGGTGACCGGAACGGGGACGGCCGGGAGCATGCGGCTCACTCCTGATGAGTGTTGAATCACGGATGATGATTTTCGATTTTCGTCACAGTTTACGCAGCACGATGCGCACCGACGGGGCGTGCATCGCGAAACTCAGATGGGGGTGCGATCCACTTCGATGCTTCGCAGCATGAAGGTGAGGGTCGCCCGCTGCTGGCCTTCCAGGTCGCCGTCGATGAACTCGGCGATCAGCATGGGATGGCAGAACTTGATCATGGCGCCGAGCAGGATCTCGGAAGACCCCGCCGTGTCGTGGGGCACGAACACGCCATCCTCCACGCCTTCCGTCAAAAGGTCGGCGATGGCGTGGCAGATGCGCTTCTTATGGGCGTCGATGGCGCCCCAATTCTCCTCGATGGCCACCTGCACCATGTCGTGCACGCGCCGCTCGGAGAGGAAATTGTCCCGGTGATAGACCAGGATGGCCTGAAACAGGTCGAAGATGCGCTGGCGCGGGGGCAAGGGGAGACCGCAGATGGTGCGGATCTCGCTTTCCATCTCCTCCAGGCAGCGGGAGCAGATGGCCTGCACGATGGCGATCTTGGAGGGAAAGAAACGGTAGACATTGGCCGGCGACATGCCAAGCTCAGCGGCGATGTCGGCCACCGCCGTCTTTGCGAAGCCCATGCGGCGGAACAGTTCCTCCGCCACCCGGGCGATGCGCTCGCGGGTCTCCTCGGCGGTCTCTCTGCTGCGGGTCACGGGCGCCACGGAATGTGTCTCTGTGTGAACTGACGATTTTTATAAATCATCAGAAACATAATGCAACCGAAAATGCGGGGGGCACGTTTTTCCGAGACATATCGAGGGCGCGGGGTGCCGTCTGGAGGCACACAAACAATCTGGTCCGCGTCTTGCAAGACTCCCGTTGCCAGTCTCCCACAGGTCTTATCGCCACGCCGCACAGGCCGTTGATCCATTCGCCGGAGCCGCCGGCACAGGAAGGGGAACCTCATGAAGACGTTTCTGATCGCCGCCGGCCTCGCTCTCGCGGCGGGCATCCTGCCCGCGAAGGCCGATGTTCTGGAGAATGTGAAGAAGAAGGGCGTCCTCGTTGTGGGCGTGAAGGCCGACTACAAGCCCTTCGGCTTCCGCGATCCCTCGGGCGCCATCGTCGGCATCGAGCCCGATCTTGCGGCAGATGTCGCCAAAAGGTTGGGCGTCAAGCTGGAACTGGTGCCGGTGGTTTCCTCCAACCGCATCGAGTTCCTGCAGCAGGGCAAGATCGACCTGATGATCGCCACCATGTCCGACAAGCCCGAGCGGCGGAAGGTGACGCTGGCCATCGACCCGCCTTACTACTCGGACTCGGTGAACATCCTGCTCTCCAAGAAGGCCAAGCTGGGAAGCTGGGAAGACCTGAAGGGCAAGGTGCTCTGCGGCACGTCCGGCGCCTGGTACAACAAGGAGGTCTCGGCCAAATACGGGGCCGAGGTGAAGGCGTTCGACGGCTCCGAGAAGCCGCTCTTCGCCCTGAAGGGCGGCGAGTGCATCGGCTATCTCTATGACCAGACCTTCATCCAGGGGAAGCTCCTGGATTCCGAATGGACCGCCGACTACGCCATGCCGCTGCCCGGCGTGATGGAAGCCCCCTGGATCCTGGCGGTGGCGCCCGGCGAGGAAGCCTTCGCCAAGTTCATGACCGACACCACCCTCGACTGGATGAAGACCGGCTTCATCGTGCAGGAAGAGAAGAAGTGGGGCATCGAGCCCACGGACTATTCCAAGCGCATGCACGAGAAGCAGAAGGGCAGCTGATGAGCGCGCGCGCGGCGGGCTCGTCCCGCCGCGCCTTTCGCCCGCACGGCTTTATCCCCCCGCATGGCCATGGATGCCATCTCGCACTGGTTTCTCGAACTCTACGAGACCACCGGGATCAACCTCACCATCGTCTATGACGCCTATGACAGGAAGCGCTTCCTGTCGGGCCTCGGCATGACGGTCTATCTCTCCGTGGTCTGCATCCTCATCTCCATCGCCATCGGCATGGTGGGGGCGTGGGCGCAGGGCTCGCCGCTGCGCGTGGTGCGCGGCCTCGTCAACGGCTTCGTGGTGGTCTTCCGCAACACGCCGCCGCTGGTGCAGATCTTCTTCTTCTATTTCGGCCTCGGCCAGATCCTGCCCCGCATCGAGGATGCGGACGGCATGCGCGTGCCCATCCTCACCAATGTGCAATGGGCCATTGTCTCGCTCTCGCTGTTCGCGGGCGCGTTCAACGTGGAGATCTTCCGCTCCGGCATCGAGGCGGTGCCGCGCACCACCACGGAGGCGGCGCAGGCGCTGGGCTATACCCGCTTCGGCATCTACCGCCATGTGCTGCTGCCGCTGGCGGTGCGCATCTGCCTGCCGGCGCTCAACAACAATCTGGTCAACCTCTTGAAGACCACCACGCTGGCCTATGCCATCGCGGTGCCAGAGACGCTCTATGTCTCCAAGCAGATCTGGACCGACAGCCAGAACGTGCCGGTGATGATGATCGTGCTCCTGTGCGTCTACACGGCGCTGGTGGGCATCCTCGTCTTCATCATGCACCGCTGGGAAAAGGCCCTCGCCATTCCCGGCTACGGGCAAGGAGGGGCGCGATGACGGTGGCTTATGAGCCCGTTCCCTTTCCCGCTCGCGAGCCGGATTCCCTCTCCCGCTTGCGGGGGAGGGGCAGGGAGGGGGCGGTTCAGCAGAGCGACGCGGACGGTGTTGCACGCGGACAGGGGGGGGATGGGAGCCGAGCCGGCATCTTCCCCCTCTCCGACCCTCCCCCGCACCGAAGTCGGATGTTTCCGACTTCGGCACGTCAGCAATCCGAACTCGGCAATAGCCGAGTTCGGGCGGGAGAGGGAGTGGGGCGCACCCGCGAGGGCCGCCCGCTCGCAGTCCTGCTGCCTTACAAGACGCCCGAGCGCGCGCCCTGGCGCTGGCCGCGCCTGCGCCTCACGCACATGGTGGGGCTTGCGGGGCTGATCCTGCTGGTGGGCGGCAGCGCCTTCGCCCAACAGGGCGGCGCCCGGCTGCCCGCGCTGGAGGTGATCTGGAAATGGTCGCCCCTGCTGCTCTCCGGCTTCGGCTTCAACATCCTCATGTCGGTTCTGGCCATGGTGCTGGGCACGGCCGCGGGGGTGGGCCTCGGCCTGTTGCAGATCGGCGAGAACAAGGTGCTGCGGGGCTTCGCCTGGAGCGCCACCCAGTTCTTCCGCAACGCGCCCTGGCTGGTGCTGCTGTTCTTCGCCATGTTCATGATCCCGTTCCAGTTCCGGGTGTTCGGCACCACCGTGCCGTTCCCGGACTGGGTGAAGGCGGTGATCGGCTTCTCGCTGCCGGTCATGGCCAACATGTCGGAGATCGTGCGCGGGGCGGTGGCCTCGCTGCCCAGCGGGCAGTGGGAGGCGGCGGAATCGCTGGCCTTCTCGCGCCGCCAGACGCTCTGGATGATCATCCTGCCCCAGTGCGTGAAGCGCATGCTGCCGCCCTGGATGAACCTCTATTCCCTCATCACCATGGCCACCGTCCAGGCGTCCATCGTGGGGGTGAGCGAGATGCTGACCCTCACCGCGCAGGTGCATGCGGCGGAGGGCGGGCGACCGGACCTTCTGGCCCCGCTCTACGGCTTCGCCATGCTCTGCTTCTTTGTCTACTGCTACCCCATCGAGCGCTTCACCCTCTATCTGGAACGCCGTTTCCAGTTGAACCAGTGACGGAGACCGCCGTGCCCCCCGTTTCCTCGCCCGGCGACAATGGATGGACGCCGGACCAGCCGCTCGTGCGCCTCATGGACGTGCGCAAGTCCTTCGGTGAGCTGGAGGTGCTCAAGGGCGTGTCCATGGACGTGGCGAAGGGCGAGGCGGTGTGCATCATCGGCCCGTCCGGCTCCGGCAAGTCCACGCTCATTCGCTGCATCAACGCGCTGGTGCCCATCGATTCCGGCACCATCCGCGTGGAGGGGCAGGAGGTGAACGACCCGGAGCTGGACAAGCTCACCTTGCGGCGCAAGGTCGGCATGGTCTTTCAGCAATACAACCTGTTTCCCCACCGCACCGCGCTCCAGAACGTGATGATGGCCCCCATCCATGTGCTGAAGCAGGACAAGAAGGAGGTGGAGGCGCGGGCCCGTGCGCTCATGGCCAAGGTGCGCCTCTCGGGCAAGGAGAATGCCTATCCCGGCGAGCTGTCCGGCGGCCAGCAGCAGCGTGTGGCCATCGCCCGCGCGCTCGCCATGCGCCCTGACGTGATGCTGTTCGACGAGGTGACGGCGGCGCTCGATCCGGAGACGGTGAAGGAGGTGCTGGTCACCATCCGGGAACTGGCGGAAGAGGGCATGACCTGCATTCTCGTGACCCACGAAATGGGTTTCGCGCGGGAAGTGGCCGATCATGTCTATTTCACCGATGCGGGCCTCATCGTGGAGCACGGACCACCCGCCTCGTTCTTCTCCGATCCGAGAGACCCGCGCACGCGAGAATTTCTCGGCCAGATCCTATAGGGTTCTGTATTCTTCCGTTCATTTTCATGAATGAACGTTCATAGAAAAATTTATTCCCTTCTATCATCGTTCTGAAATCTGCTGTTTTCCGCCTGTGAATCAGGGATGGTGATTTTCATCTGATGAATGCTCATAAATATCTTATTATGAATGGATTTATTGCGGATTTGTAACGTTGTTATTAGGCGGCATCTGACCCTCTATCCCGTCCTGGGGTAGTGCTCGATATCCGTGTGTGGTACTTCCGTAATGAACGTTCCTGCCCTTATGGCGGGGCGATTGCCTATCTTGTGGCGGCGGGGGTCGTACATGTCTCGGGGCGGGATTGGGGCCGGGAAGGCCAGCGGCAGCGTTTACGGTGCATCCAGCGCGCGTTTGCGCCTTTCGACGGCGCTGTCGTCCACTCTGGCGGGGTTCGCGGCGCTGACCCTGGCGCCCGTGGCCGTCCAGGCCCAGACCTTAATCAACCTCTCCGGCCCATCGGGCGGCGACGGCACCTACGTCCATAACCATTTCGATGCGGCCACTGGCGGCGGCGGCAACAGCGGCTGGGCGGGCGGCACGTTCAACAGCACGGTCTCCCAGTCCGTGAACATCGTCGCCTTCGGCGGCCAGGGCGGCTGGGGCGGCGAGGGCAATTCCACCCTCGCCAACGGCACGGGCGGCAATGGCGGCACGGGCGGCGCGGGCGGCTCGATCCTCATCACCGTAACCGGCACGGTCCAGTCCGCGGGCGCGGCCATCGTCAGCCGTACGGACGGCGGCGTCGGCGGTGGCGGCGGCTACGGCTATGGCGGCTTCTCCGATGCCTGGGGCGGCACCGGCGGCTCTGGCGGAGCGGGTGGAACGGCGTCCATCACCATCGCCAACAATACCCTTATCTCCACCGGCGCAGCCAATTCTCCGGCCGTCTATGTCACGGCCAATGGCGGCAATGCCGGTGTGGGCGGCAATGCGCGGGCGGACGATAGCGGCTGGGGCGGCAATGGCGGCACGGGTGGCACCAGCGGCACCGCGAGCGTGAGCGTGGGCGCCGGCTCCCAGATCTATACTAGCGGCGCGGGTTCCATCGCCATCAAGGTGACGGCCAATGGCGGCGCGGGCGGCAACGGCGCGCCGGCCAACGATTCCTGGAACGAGGCCGGCGGCAATGGCGGCCTCGGCGGTTCTGCCCTCGGCGGCAAGGTGGTGGACGTGACCGTCCAGGCCGGCGCCAAGGTGTGGACCACCGGCTATGCCAGCAACGCCATCCTGGCCCAGAGCCTGGGCGGCACGGGCGCGAACGGTGCCAGCGTGGGCGGCTTCTTCTCCGGCGTCGCGGGCTCCGGCAGCGCGGGCGGCGCCTCCGGCTATGTCTATCTGAACAATTCGGGCACGGTGCAGACCTCCGGCGGCGGGTCCGTGGCCATCGTGGTGCAGTCGGTGGCCGGCGGCGGCGGCAATGGCGGCTCGTCCGGCACGGTCTTCTCCTCCATGGGCGGCAACGGCGCCACCAGCGGCGATGCCGGCGGTGCCACCGGCATCAATAACGGCGCGGTGAACACCACCGGGGCCTATTCCCACGCCATGCTCGTGCAGTCCGTGGGCGGCGGCGGCGGCAGCCTCATCGGCGGTGCGGGATCCCAGATTTCCGTGGGCGGCACGGCGAACCAGTCGGCCTCCGGCACGGGTGCGCAGGCGCTGGCGAAGAATTACGGCGCCATCACCACATCGGGTGACTTCTCCGACGGCATCCTGGTCCAGTCGATCGGTGGCGGCGGCGGCAATGGCGGCGGCGCGGGCGGCTGGGTGTCGCTGGGCGGGCGCGGCTCCGGCGGCGGCAATGCGGACGCGGCCACGGTGATCAATAGCGGGACGGTCGCCACCAGCGGCTATGGCGCCTTCGCGCTGGCCATCCAGTCCATCGGCGGCGGCGGCGGGCGTGGCGGCGGCGCCACCAGCATCGGCGTCGGCGTGTCCGCCGCCATCGGCGGCGGCGCGGGCGTGGGCGGCAATGGCGGCAACGTCTATGCAACCAATACCGGCGCCAGCGCCACAACCATCACCTTGTCCACCTCCGGTGACCATGCGGCCGCCATCTCCGCCCAGTCCATCGGCGGCGGCGGTGGCGCGGGCGGCGGCGCCAGTGCCACGGCGATCGGCTTCGTTTCCCTGGGCATTGGCGGCTCGGGCGGCAATGGCGGCGATGCGGGCACCGTCACGGTCTCCAACGAGGCGGGCATCCTCACCTCGGGCGACCGCTCCAACGGCATCATCGCCCAGTCGGTGGGCGGCGGCGGCGGCTCCGGCGGCGCGGCCATCACCAAGACGGCGGGCCTCTATTTCGCGGCGGCGGTCTCGCTGGGCGCCAGCGGCGGCGGCGGCGGTGTCGGCAGCACGGTGACGGTGACCAATAGCGGCACCATCACCACCACCGGCATGGATTCCTTCGGCATCCTCGCCCAGTCCGTGGGCGGTGGCGGTGGCCATGGCGGCGCCTCGTCCGCCAAGAGCATCGCCGTGTCGCTGGAGGCGCCTGCGGCGTCGGTCTCGGCGGCGCTCGGCGGCTCGGGCGGCAGCGGCGACGTGGGCGGCAACACGGTCGTCACCAATTCCGGCACCATCGCCACTTCGGGCCTCGGCTCCACGGGCATCCTCGCCCAGTCGGTGGGCGGCGGCGGCGGCGCGGGCGGCGATTCCAGCGCCCTGTCGGTGGCGGGCTCTCCGGAAGGCGCGCTGAACCTCTCCGTGGCGCTGGGCGGCTCGGGCGGCAGCGGCGCCAATGCGGGCGCCGTCACCGTGACCAATAGCGGCACCGTGACCACGTCCGGCGATTTCGCGGATGCCATCCAGGCCCAGGCCATCGGCGGCGGCGGCGGCAATGGCGGCGTGGGCACCACGTCGGGCGCCGCGGCGACCATGCCGGGCGAGACCAGCATCTCCATCTCGCTGGGCGGCGGCGGCTCGGGCGGCGGCCCGGGCAACGGCTACACGTCCAGCATCGTCAACGGCGTCACCACGCTGACGGCGGTCACCGTCACCAATAGCGGCGCCATCTCCACCTCCGGCGCCAGCGCGCGCGGCATCTTCGCCCAGTCCGTGGGCGGCGGTGGCGGCAGCGCGGGCGGCGGCACGGCCAATTCCAACGGCGGCACCGTGGGCGCCAGCCTCACGCTGGGCGGCACGGGCGGGGGCGGCGGCACGGGCGGCGCCGTCAACGTTTCCAATTACGGCAGCATCACCACCACCGGCGACGATGCGGACGGCGTGCTCGCCCAGTCCATCGGCGGCGGCGGCGGCGTGGGCGGCAGCGCCAGCAGCACCACCAAGACCGGCTCCTCCAGCTTCTCCGGCATGATTCCCAGCAGCTCCAGCTCCAGCTTCGGCCTCTCGGCCAGCCTGGGCGGCGCGGGCGGCGGCGGCGGCACGGGCGGCGCGGTCACGGTCGTGTCCGGCACCTCCGCCACGGGTGCCAGCATCACCACGTCGGGCGACCATTCCAGCGCCATCTTCGCCCAGTCCGTGGGCGGCGGCGGCGGCAAGGGCGGCACTTCCGCCGGCACCGAGAGCGGCGGCAAGGTCTCCCTCTCCTTGACGCTGGGCGGCACGGGCGGCTCCGGCGGCGCGGGCGGCGCGGTGAATGTCTCCACCTATGGCAACGTGGCCACCGCGGGCACGGATTCCATCGCCATCTTCGCCCAGTCTGTGGGCGGCGGCGGCGGCCGGGCGGGCAATACCAACAGCACCACCACCTCCCACATCGCGCTGGGCGGGGCCATCGGCGCCGATGGCGGCGCGGGCGGCGAGGGGGGCAATGTCACGGTCACCACCAGCGGCACCATCTCCACCCTCGGCACGCTGTCGGATGCCATCCTCGCCCAGTCCATCGGCGGCGGCGGCGGCACCGGCAGCTCGGCGGGCGCGGACGACCATGCCTCCGGCAATGAGAGCGTCTCCCTCTCGGCGAGCCTGGGCGGCTCCGGTGGCGTGGGCGGGGTGGGCGGCACGGTGAACGTGACGAACAACGGGCTCATCACCACGGCCGGCGCGCATGCCAACGCCATCCTCGCCCAGTCGGTGGGCGGCGGCGGCGGCAAGGGCGGCAACGTAGCCGCGAAGGGCGCGGGCGCGTCCTACAATATCAGCGCCTCGCTGGGCGGCTCCGGCGGCGCGGGCACCGTGGGCGGCAACGTCAACGTCGTGAATGACGGCACCATCACGGTTTCCGGCGACCAGTCGCTGGGCATCCTCGCCCAGTCGGTGGGCGGCGGCGGCGGTGTCGCGGGCGGCTCGGCGGACACGTCCAACGGCGGCAAGGTGAGCGTCAGCTTCGGCCTGTCCGGCTCGGGCGGCGAAGGCGGCAATGGCGGCGGCGTGCGCGTCGATAATTTCGGCAGCATCCAGACCGCAGGTGCGGGCGGCATCGCCATCCTCGCCCAGTCCATCGGCGGCGGCGGCGGCCATTCGGGCAGCGCCTCCGACAGCGCCTCCAGCAAGATCGGCGTCGGCGCGACCCTGTCGGGCGTGGGCGGTGGCGGCGGCTCGGGCGGCGACGTGCAGGTGACCATCGCGGCGCAGGGCAACACGCCCATCCAGATCTCCACCAGCGGCAGCCACGCGGACGCGGTCCTGGCCCAGTCCGTGGGCGGCGGCGGCGGCAATGCCTCGTCCGCGTCCAGCAAGGCGGCGGGCGCCGGCAATAGCGGCGTGGGCGTGGCGCTCAGCATGGGCGGCGCCGGCGGCTTCGGCGGCAATGGCGGCGCGGTCAATCTCATCAACGGCACGCAGCCCGGCCAGGGCGCGACCATCTACACCACCGGCGTCATGTCGAGCGGCCTCGTGGCCCAGTCCATCGGCGGCGGCGGCGGGCGCGGCGGCGCCTCCTCCAGCGCCACGGACGGCAGCGGCGTGGCGAACGTGTCCGCGACGCTCGGCGGCACCGGCGGGGCGGGCGGCTCGGGCAACACTGTCCAGCTGATCACCGGCGGCAACATCAAGACGGTGGGCAACCATTCCAGCGGCATCCTCGCCCAGTCCATCGGCGGCGGCGGCGGCAATGCCAGCACGGCCAGCACGGCGGCGGACGATTCCAAGGCCGATGCCAACGTCTCCGCCACGCTCGGTGGCGCGGGCGGCGTCGGCGGTGCCGGCGGCACGGTCCAGGTGACGGTGGCGTCCACCATCGTCACCGAGGGCGCCTCGTCCGTGGGCATCCTGGCGCAGTCGGTCGGCGGCGGCGGCGGCAATGCGGCGGCGAGCCAGGAAAGCGCCACGGGCGGCAAGGTGGGCGTCTCGCTCGGCCTTGGCGGCGCGGGCGGAGACGGCACGTCCGGCGGCGAGGTCGAGGTGATGATGCGCGGCAGCATCGGCACGTCCGGTGCCCACGCCGCCGCCATCCTCGCCCAGTCCATCGGCGGCGGTGGCGGGTCCGGCGGCAGCTCCAACAATGCGGCCACCAGCAAGATCGCCGTGGGCGGCTCCATGGGCGGCGGCGGCGGCGCGGCCGGCAATGGCAGCAACGTGCTGGTGCAGCTGGGCGGCGCGGCCAATTCCGTCATCACCACGTCCGGCGTGGGGGCGGACGCGGTGCTGGCGCAGTCCATCGGCGGCGGCGGCGGCAATGCCTCCTCCGGCAACGGCAAGGCGGACGGCGCCAGTGGCCAGGGCGGCTCGCTGGACGTGACGCTGGGCGGAACCGGCGGCCAGGGCGGCCAGGGCGGCCAGGTCATCATCGGGAATGCCGGGAGCAGCGCGACCACCATCATCTCCACCACGGGCGACCATGCCAACGGCCTCGTGGCGCAGTCCATCGGCGGCGGCGGCGGACGCGGCGGCGCATCGGCCTCCACCACCGGCGGCACGGGCGTGGTGGCGGTCAGCGCATCGCTGGGCGGCTCCGGCGGCGGCGGCGCCCAGGGCGGCGCGGTCCAGATCAATAATGCGGGGACCATCCACACCACGGGCGCCCATTCGGCGGCGATCCTCGCCCAGTCCATCGGCGGCAGCGGCGGCAACGCGGCGCTGGCGAGCGGCCGGGCGGCCGACACCAAGGCCGACGCCAACATCTCTGCCTCGCTCGGCGGCAGCGGCGGCGCGGGCGGCGTGGGCGGGGAGGTCTCCGTCCAGAATGAGGGCGTCCTCACCACCAAGGGCGCGTTCGGCGTGGGCATCCTCGCCCAGTCCCTGGGCGGCGGCGGCGGCAATGCCGGGGCCACCCATGACAGCGGCGACGGCGGCAAGGTGACCCTCACCTTCGGGTTGGGCGGCACCGGCGGCCAGGGTTCCCTGGGCGGCGGCGTGCAGGTGAAGCTCGGCGGGTCCATCTACACGTCCGGCCATAATGCGACAGCGGTTCTCGCCCAGTCCGTGGGCGGCGGCGGCGGCACGGCGGGGGCCACCAACAATGCGGTCACCGGCAAGATCGCGCTCGGCGCCGATCTCGGCGGCACCGGCGGCCAGGGTGGCCAGGGCGGCGTGGTCCAGGTGGACCTGAACACGCAGCAGAACGTCAAGATTGCCACCACCGGCGCCCTTTCGGACGGCGTGCTCGCCCAGTCCATCGGCGGCGGCGGCGGCGCGGGTGGCGCGGGCAACGGCAAGGCGGACGGGGCGAGCGGCAGCGATGTCTCGCTGGGCCTGTCCCTGGGCGGCACCGGCGGCACGGGCGCCAATGGCGGCGCCGTCACCATCAATGATAGTGCGGGCAGCGGCGGCATCATCTCCACCACGGGCCATGAATCCGCAGGCGTCGTGGCGCAGTCCATCGGCGGCGGCGGCGGCAAGGGCGGGGCGACGTCGTCCGGCTCGGCGGGGTCGTCCAAGGTGGCCCTGTCCGGCTCGCTCGGCGGCACGGGCGGCAATGGCGGCAGCGGCTACACCGTCCAGGTGACGGTGGCCAACACCATCGTCACCCATGGGCACGGCGCGGACGGCGTGCTCGCCCAGTCCGTGGGCGGCGGCGGCGGCAATGCGGCCTTCACCAATTCCATCGGCAATGACGACAAGAGCGACCTCGCGCTCGCCCTCAGCCTCGGCGGCACCGGGGGCACGGGCGGGGCGGGCGGCCTCGTCACCGTGGCCCAGAGCGGCACCATCTCCACCTATGGCGAGGCGTCCGCCGGCATCGCGGCCCAGTCCATCGGCGGCGGCGGCGGCCGGGCCTCGGCGGTGGCCTCCAGCTCCAATGGCGGCACCGTCACGGGTGCGGTCACACTGGGCGGCAGCGGCGGCTGGGGCAATGTGGCCGGCCAGGTGGGGGTGACCGTCAACGGCACCGTCTCCACGGCCGGCGCCAATGCGGACGGCGTGCTCGCCCAGTCCATCGGCGGCGGCGGCGGCAACATGCTCGCCACCTCCTCCGACTCCAACGGCAAGGCCTCGGTGGGCGTCACCATCGGGGGCAGCGGAGGCAGCGGCAATGACGGCAACACGGTCGCGGTCACGGTCGCCCAGGGCGGCCTGATCTCCACCACCGGCCGCAATGCCCATGGCATTCTCGCGCAGTCCATCGGCGGCGGCGGCGGCAAGGTGGCCACCACCTCGTCCGACGCACTGCTCGGCCTCTCCTTCGGCGGCGCGGGCGGCGGCAGCGGCGGCGACGGCGCGGCGGTGACCGCCACCGTGGACGGCACCGTGCAGACCAACGGCGCGGGCGCCAACGGCGTGTTCCTCCAGTCCATCGGCGGCGGCGGCGGCATTGCCGGCGACATGGCCAGCACCATCCTCGACACCACCCATACCAGCGTGGGCGCGGGCGGCGGCGACGGAAACGGCGGCATCATCACCGCCATGATCAACGGCACGGTGAGCACCAGCGGCGCGCGGGCGGCGGCGGTGAACATCCAGTCCATCGGCGGCGGCGGCGGCACCATCCAGACCTCGGGCGGCACCGGCGTCGGGTCGGCGGGCGGCACCGGCACCGGCGGCATCATCAATGTGGCCGTCAACGGCACGGTCTCGGCCTCGGGCGAGAACGCGCCGGGCATCTTCGCCGCCAGCCTCGGCGGCACGGGTGCCAACACCATCACCATCAACGTGAATTCCGGCGCCTCGGTGATCGGCGGCACGGGCGCGCAGGGGGCGGGCATCACCCTCTCCGGCGGCAATGGCAACGCCATCTGGGTGGCCTCCGGCGGACTGGTGAGCGGCCTCGGCGGCATGGCCGTCCTGGCCGGCGCCGCCGATGACGGTGTGATCAATTCGGGCACCGTTACCGGCAGCGTGGATCTCGGCCTGGGCAATAACGGCTTCACCAACCAGGCGGGCGGCCTGTTCAATGCCGGCAGCGTGGTTCAGCTGAACGGCGGCCTGCTGAACAATAACGGCACGCTGGCGCCCCTCGGTACGGGCAAGATCGGCACCACGGCCATTACCGGCCTGCTGAACAATTCCGCCGCGGGCACCATCGCCATCGACGTGGACCTGATGAATGCCAAGGCGGACCTGATCACGGTGACCGGCACGGCCTCGGTCTCGGGCAGCGTGTTCGTGAACCCGCTGTCCATGGCGCCCAACGTGACGCTCACCTATCTGACCTCGCCGGAACTGATCAATTCGGCGACCTACACCGACAATTCCATCATCTATGCCTGGCAGGGCGGCCTGCAGCAGATCTCCGGCGGCGGGTGGGGCTCCACCGTGACGCCGCAGGCGAACTTCACGCCGAGCGGGGTCACGCTCTCGGCGAACCAGCAGGCCACCGCGGCCCACCTCCAGTCGGCCTGGAATGCGGGCGGCAGCACCTCCACCAATCAGGTCTTCTCCTCGCTCGCCGGGTCCTCCTCGACCCAGGCGATCTACCAGGACACCCTGAACGACCTCTCGCCGGAACTGCTGGGGGCGACCGCCTCCACCCGCACCTCCGAGAGCCGCGCGGTGCTGAACCGCACCATGAGCTGCCCGGTCTTCGCCGAGGGCACCATGCTGGTGGTGGAGGACCAGTGCGCCTGGGCCCGCATGATCTTCGGGCGGACCACCCAGACCTCCACGGCTGAGAACCAGGGCTTCAGCACCGACACCCTCACCGCCCAGACCGGCGTGCAGGTGCAGGTGGCGCCCAACTGGTTCACCGCCTTCTCGGTGGCCTATCAGGAAGCCTGGACCACGGGCGCGGGCAATAGCAGCTGGACGTCGGCCTCCGGCTTCGACGTGAGCGCCGCGCTCAAATACCAGAACGGGCCGTGGCTGTTCGCCCTTGCCGCCGACTTCGGCTGGATGAATGCGGACAGCACCCGCACCATCGTGAGCATGGGCACGACCCCGTCCTCCTCCTCGGACACCTACAATGTCACCGGCCGCTTCCGCATGGCCTATGACATGCCGTTCAAGGACTTCTACCTGAGGCCCTATGTGGACTTCGACGTGTCCTACGTGAACGCGCCGAGCTATGTGGAAAACGGGTTCAGCGGCGCCGAGCTGCTGGTCTATGGCAGCGACCAGACCACCTTCATCGTCTCGCCGGCCCTCGAATGGGGCACGCGCTATGTGATGGAGAGCGGCACGGTGCTGCGGCCTTATGTGACGGCGGGCATGTCGTTCTCCACCAACGACAGCTGGACCACCACGGCCGCCCTCCTCGGGGCGCCGCTCGGCACCGGCACGTTCGACACGGTCACCTACATGCCGAGCACGCTGGCGAACTTCGACATCGGCTTCCAGGCGCTGTTGCCGAACCGCTGGGAATTCAAGCTCGACTACGGCTTGAGCCTGGGCGACAACTACACCTCCCAGGCTGGCATGGCCCGATTTGCGGTGCACTTCTGATGAGTGCTTTGGAGACCCTGGAGCCGGCGGCGGAAGCGCCTCCGCCGGCCCCGCAGACCACCGACATCACCTGCTCGCGCGGCTTTTCAAGCTGGCTCGCGCAGCATCAGGTGAGCCTTGCCTTCTCGTCCTACCAGACCGGGCAGCTCTTCCTGATCGGCCGCCTGCCGAATGGCTCGCTCTCCTTCCACCAGCGCGATTTCGAGCGCGCGATGGGGCTGTGGTACGAGCCCGGCCGCCTGTTCCTCGCCTCCATGGTGCAGGTCTGGCGGCTGGAGAACGTGCTCGCCCCGCACGAGCGGGCGAACGAGAGTTTCGACGCGCTCTACATGCCGCGCACCGCGCGCATCACCGGCGACGTGGATGCCCATGAGGTCGCGGTGGAGGCGAGCGGGCGCGTGGTGTTCGTGAACACCAAATTCTCCTGCCTCGCCACCTTCAGCCTCACCCACAGCTTCAAGCCGCTCTGGAAGCCGAAATTCGTCAGCCGCCTCGCGGCGGAGGATCGCTGCCACCTCAACGGCCTGGGCCTGGAGGACGGCAAGGTGCGCTATGTCACCGCCGTGGGCCGCACCGACGTGGTGGATGGCTGGCGCGACAGCAAGGCGGGCGGCGGCGTGCTGATCCGGGTGGATGACGACGCGATCCTGGCGGACGGCTTCTCCATGCCCCATTCGCCGCGCGTCCATAACGGCTCGGTCTATGTGCTGGATTCCGGGCGCGGCTATATCGTGCGCGTGGACCCCGCGACCGGCGCGAAGACGGACATCGCCTTCTGCCCCGGCTTCATGCGCGGCCTCGCCTTCCATGACGGGCACGCCATCGTCACCTTGTCCCTGCCGCGCAACCTGAATTTCAAGGGCCTGCCCATCGAGGACGAGATCGCCGGGCGCGGCGGACAGCCCTGGTGCGGCGTGCAGATCATCAATCTGCAGACCGGCGATGTGGTGGAGTGGATCCGGCTGGAGGGCGGGATCCGCGAATTGTTCGACGTGACGGTCATGCCGGGCGTCACCTGTCCCATGGCGGCTCCGCTCCAGGGGCCGGACCTGGCCAATCTCCTCTCCATCGAGGCGCCCGAGCGCTCCCTCGACGAGCCCGGCTGGGCCTGACCATGTCCCTCACGGGTGGATGCCTGTGCGGGGCGGTGCGCTATGGTGTGGATGCGCCGCCCGTGGTCTCCTGCCACTGCCATTGCAGCCTGTGCCGCCGCGCATCCGGGGCGGCCTTCGTGACGTGGACGACCATTCCGGTCGCGGCCCTGCGCTGGACACGCGGCACGCCCGCTGCGTTCCGCTCGTCGCCCTGGGCGACCCGGCATTTCTGTGCCGATTGCGGCACGCAGCTCACCTTCCGCGTGGATGCCTCAGTGGAGGCCGCCGACGGCACGCTGGACGTGACCACCGCAAGCCTGGACCAGTCGGAAGAGATGCGGCCCGCCGCCCATATCTGGCTGTCGAGCCGGGCGTCCTGGTACGCCCTGCCGGATGACGGCCTCGCCCGCTTCGAGGGCGATCTCCCGCCGGGCTGGACGGGCGGATAACTAAAAAACTATCAGTTCTTGAGGGGCAAAAGGTTCGGCGCCACGCCGCGCTCCCTCTCCCGCTTGCGGGGGAGGGTCGGGGAGGGGGAAGAGCGCCGTCCAGGGGAGCGGCGCGTCTCAGGCCCGCACCAGCCGGCGCTCGGGCTCGTCCTCGTCGAAGGAGCCCTCGAACACGGTGATGAGCGCCCGGCGGATGGCGGACTGGCGGGCGGCGCTGGTGATCTTCGCGCCCATGAGGTCGGTCACGTAGAACACGTCCACCGCCCGCTCGCCGAAAGTGGCGACATGCGCCGAGGCGATGTTGAGGTTGAGCCGCGACAGGGTCGTGGTCAGCTCGAACAGCAGGCCGGGCCGATCCAGGCCGGAGACTTCCACCACCGTATGGCGGTTCGACCAGGAATTGTTCACCGTCACCTCGGGCTCCACCGAGAAGGTGCGGCGGCCCTTGGGGGTCTTGCGGGCGATCACTTCCGGCAGGTGCACCTCGCCCACCAGCGCCCGCTCGATGGCGTCGCACACGCGCTGGGCGCGGCGGCTTTCGTCCTCGTCCCGGTCGAAGGCGCGGCGCAGCGCGATGGTGTCCAGCGCCAGCCCGTCCGTGGTGGTGGAGATCTGCGCGTCCACGATATTGGCGCCCGTGGCCGCGCAGGCTCCGGCGATCACCGCCAGCAGCTTGGGATGGTCGGGCGCCAGGACGGTCAGCTCGGTGATGCCGCGCGCGCCTTCCAGGTCCGCCCGCGTCGCCAGCGTGCGCTCCTGCGTCTCCGTCTCGGCGATGAAGCGGGCGTGGCGCAGCTTGGTGTCCAGGTCCACACGCAGCCAGTAGGGCGGATAATGGCGCGCCGCATAGGCGGCGAAGCCTTCGTCGCTCCAGTCGGTGAGCGCGTGGCGAAGCTGGGACTGGGCCACCTGGACGCGCTTGCCGCGATCCACCTCGGAGAAGCCGCCGGTGAGTACCGGCTCGGTCTCGTAATAGAGGGTCTTGAGAAGCTGGGCCTTCCAGCCGTTCCACACGCCCGGCCCCACGGCGCGGATGTCGGCGGTGGTGATGATGGTGAGCAGCTTCATGCGGTCGAGATTCTGGGCGACCGCCGCGAAATTCTCGATGGTCTTGCGGTCCGACAGGTCGCGCGACTGGGCGACGGTGGACATGACCAGATGCTGCTCCACCAGCCAGGCCACGGTCTCCGTCTCCACCGGCGAGAGGCCGAAGCGCGGGCACAGGCGCTTGGCGATGCGCGCACCGGCGATGGAATGGTCCTCGGGCCGTCCCTTGGCGATGTCGTGCAGCAGCAGGGCCACATAGAGCAGGTGGCGCTGCTTGATGGTGCCCATCAGATCGTTGGCGAGGCCGTTCTCGGGGCTGGTCTTGCGCTCGATCTCATGAAGGATGCCGATGCAGCGCAGCAGATGCTCGTCCACCGTATAGTGGTGGTACATGTTGAACTGCATCATGGCCACGACGCGCCCGAATTCCGGGATGAAGCGGCCGAGAACGCCCACCTCGTTCATGCGGCGCAGAACCGGCTCGGGGTCGTTCTTCGAGCACAGCACGTCCATGAACAGGCGGTTCGCCTCCGGATCCTCCCGCAGGCTCGAATCGATGAGCGACAGCGAGCGCGCCGCGAGGCGGATGGCGTCGGGATGGAAGGCGAGGTTCCGCTTGTCCGCGATCTGGAACATGCGGATGAGGTTGATGGGCGCACGGGCGAAGGCCTGGTCATCCGCCACGTTCAGCCGGTCATTGTCGATGACGAAGTCGGGGCTGTCCTTCAGGCGGGTGCGGCCCGAACCCTTGCGCAGCCGGTCCATGACGCCCTTGAGGCGCGGCACCGGCTTGTCGTGGCGGGCTTCCAGCGCGGCGGAGAGGATGGCGGTCAGGTCGCCCACCTCCTTCGCCACCAGGAAATAGTGCTTCATGAAGCGCTCCACGTCCTTCTGGCCGGGATGCTCCGTATAGCCGAGCCGCTCGGCCATCTCCCGCTGCACGTCGAAGGAGAGGCGCTCCTCCGGGCGGCCGGTGAGGAAGTGCAGGTGGCAGCGCACCGACCAGAGGAAATCCTCGCAGCGGGTGAAGAGGCGCGCCTCCTCGCGGGTGAACACGCCCTTGGCCACCAGTTCGCCCGTGGAGCGCACGCGGTAGACGTATTTGGCGATCCAGAACAGCGTGTGCAGGTCGCGCAGGCCGCCCTTGCCGTCCTTCACATTGGGCTCGACCAGATAGCGCGACTGGCCCGCCTTGCGCAGGCGCTCCTCCCGCTCGGCCATCTTGGCGGCCACGAATTCGGCGGCGGAGCCCTCCACCACCTCGGCGTCGAAGCGCTGCTCCAGCTCGTCGAACAGGTCCTTCTCGCCCACCAGGAAGCGGGCTTCCAGGATGGAGGTGCGGATGGTGATGTCCGCACGCGCCTGCCGCAGGCATTCCTCAACCGAGCGGGTGGCATGGCCCACCTTCAGGCCGATGTCCCACAGCATGTAGAGGATGGCCTCGGCCACGCTCTCGCCCCAGGCGGTCTGCTTGTAGGGCAGCAGGAACAGGATGTCCGTATCCGAGCCCGGCGCCAGCATGCCGCGCCCGTAGCCGCCCACGGCGGCGATGGCCATGCGCTCGGCCCGCGAGGGCTTGTCCACGGGATAAAGGATGGTGGTGGCCACCGTATGGGCGGCGGCGATGATGGCATCCTCGAAGGCGGAGAGGCGCTGGGAGCAGCAGCGCCCGCACCCTTCCTCCAGCAGCAGCCGTTCGGCTTCCTTGCGCGCGTCGGCCAGCGCCTGCTTGATATGGGTGACCACCGCCCGCTTCAGCTCGGCATCGCGCCCGGCATGGGCTTTCGCGATTTCCAGCACGTCGGCCTTCAGTTGGGTGCCGAGGAACGGTTCGGAAATGGTGCGCGGAAGCCGGGGCATGCGGTCGGGTGCTCGTCGATGACCCTGAGCGAGGTCGCCCAGGACGTGGCTCGGATAGGACGTGGCTCGGCCGGCCTGTAGCCGGATCACCTCGTTTATCGCAATCGCGCGGCTCCGTCACGGCGCGGCGCGGTAGAAGACGGGTATTGCCGGCGGTATATGGCAGCCTTCGGTTTCTGCGCGCCGCATCCAATGCCCATGCCGCTGCCGTTAACCGCCCCTTAAATGGCCGCAATCGAAGGTCTTTCAGGTCTGCTCGGAGACATAGAGCGCGACCCGTGCAGGCGCGGGTCGTTCTCTCCTTTTTTGAAAAGAGACGGATTTCAGTGTTTGGACGGGATCGCGGAGCGATGCTCTCCAAACACATCCGGCTCTAGCGGGCGGAGATCGCATGGCGTGGCGCGGAAAAGGTGAGGACGAACGGCGCGAACCCGTTCTCGCACGGCCGGGCGAGACACGGGCGCAGACCCCGTTCGACATTCGCCTGGATGCCCGCGACCGCGCCGGAGGCGCGCGGGAGGAGGAGCGGCCCAAGCGCCGGACCCGTGCCGAGTCGCCGCCGCCCGAACCGGAAGGAGAGCCCGTGGCGCGCGAGCGGTCCACCCGATCCTCCCCAAGTGCCCGGAAGCCCGAAAAGGCCGAGCCGCGGCGCGAGAAGGCCGCGCGCGGCGACAGCGGGCGGGGCGAGGGCAGGGGTGGCCGGGGCAGCGCCGAACCGGCGCGCCGCAAGCCGCGCAAGCGCTTCTCCCTGCTGGGTTTCCTCATCAAATGGTGCCTGATCCTGGGCGTCTGGGTGGCGCTGGGCGTTGCCGGAATCGTGGCCTATGAGGCCTCCAAGCTGCCGCCCATGCAGACGCTGATGGTGCCCAAGCGTCCGCCCACCATCATGATCCAGTCCGCCGACGGGAAACCCCTGGCGACGCGCGGCGACATGGGCGGGGCGGCGGTGCCGCTCAAGCAATTGCCCACCTATCTGCCCAACGCCTTCATCGCCATCGAGGACCGGCGCTTCTACGACCATTGGGGCCTCGATCCCGTGGGCCTCGGCCGCGCCATGGCCACCAACCTGCTCTCGCGCCGGGTGCGCCAGGGCGGCTCCACGCTCACCCAGCAATTGGCGAAGAACCTCTTCCTCACCCAGGAGCGCACCTTCTCGCGCAAGATCCAGGAAGTGGTGCTGGCGCTCTGGCTGGAGCAGAAATTCACCAAGGCCGAGATTCTCGACCTCTATATGAACCGCGTCTATTTCGGCGCGGGCGCCTATGGGGTGGAAGCGGCGGCCCAGCGCTATTTCGGCAAGTCCGCGCGCAATGTGACGCTGGCGGAAGCCGCCATGCTGGCCGGCATCGTCAACGCCCCCTCGCGCCTTGCGCCCACGCGCAACCTCAAGGCCGCCCAGGACCGGGCGGCCCTGGTCCTATCCTCCATGCGCGAGCAGGGGCTGATCTCGCCCGAAATGCAGGCCATGGCGGTTTCCAAGCCCGCCACGGTGGCGCCGCCCTCCGCACCCGGCTCCATCGGCTATGTGGCGGACTGGGTGGCCGAGCAGTTGGATTCCTTCGTGGGCGAACTGTCCGGCGATGTGACCGTGCGCACCACCATCGACGCCAATATGCAAGCCCAGGCGCAAGGTGCGCTCTCGGACACGCTGGCGAAATCCGGCGCCAAATTCGGTGTGGGGCAGGGGGCGCTGGTTTCGCTCGACACGGACGGGGCCGTGAAGGCGCTGATCGGCGGGCGCTCCTATGAGGAGAGCCAGTATAACCGCGCCGTCACCGCGCGGCGCCAGCCGGGTTCCGCCTTCAAGCCCTTCATCTATCTGACCGCGCTGGAAAAGGGCCTGACGCCGGATACCGTGCGCGAGGACGGGCCGATCCAGCTCAAGGGCTGGCGGCCGGAGAATTCCACCCATGATTATCGCGGCGCGGTGACGCTCCAGCAGGCGCTGGCCCTGTCGCTCAACACCGTGTCCGTGCGCCTCGTGCTGGAAGTGGGGCCGAAGGCGGTGGTGTCCACGGCCCATCGGCTGGGCATCGCCTCCCAGCTTGAGCCCAACGCCTCCATCGCGCTCGGCACGTCCGAGGTCTCGGTGCTGGAACTCGCCTCCGCCTATGTGCCCTTCGCCAATGGCGGCATCGGCGTCATTCCCTATGTGATCGACAGCGTGAAGGGGGCGGACGGGCGCGTGCTCTATTCCCGCGCCGCCTCCGGGCCGGGCCGCGTGATGGCGCCGGAATATGCGGCCATGATGAACCGCATGATGGAGGAAACCCTCATCACCGGCACCGGCCGCCGCGCCGATCTGCCGGGCTGGGAAGCGGCGGGCAAGACCGGCACTTCGCAGGATTATCGCGACGCCTGGTTCGTGGGTTACACGGCCCGGCTGGTCACGGCGGTGTGGCTGGGCAATGACGATTCCTCGCCCACCAAGAAGGCGTCCGGCGCCAATCTGCCGGTGGAGATCTGGAGCCGCTACATGAAGGGCGCGCTGCAGGGCGTGCCCGTGGCGGAACTGCCCGGCGGCGCCCGGTCGGCCTTCTTCGGCATCGGCCAGCCACTGCCCCCCGGCGCCTTGCCGGACGAGGCGCCCGCCGCCGTGGTGGGCACCCTCCCGCCCCAGCAGGCACCGCGCCAGGAAGAGCCCATGACCCTGGACCGCTGGTTCGTGGACACGTTCCTGGGCGGGCGGCGCTGAGGGGGGCACCCTTTCGGAGTGGTCTGCTTGGGGTGAATTCCCCCTCCCAACCCTCCCCCGCAAGCGGGAGAGGGCTTTCCCTTCCGCACAACGTAAAACTCTCTCTCCCGCTTGCGGGGGAGGGCTGGGGAGGGGGAAAGCGTCAGCGCCGTCCCCGCTCCGGTGTCCCTCACTGCTGCAGATAAGGACAGCCGCCGGCCGCCAGCGGGCGGATGATCTCGTCGGCCTTCAGCCGGGTGGTGAGGGTGTAATAGTCCCACGGTCCCTTGGACTGGGCCGGGGTCTTCACGGTGGCGAGGAACATGTCGTTCATGAGCCGCCCGTCCGCCCGCACCCGCGCGCCCTCGGCGAAGAAGTCGTCCACGGGCAGTTCGCGGATCTTGGCCGCCACCGCCTTGCCCTCGTCCGTGCCCGCCGCCTTCACCGCCCGTAGATAAGCGAGGGTGGAGGAATACATGCCCGCCTGCACCTGGGAGGGCATGCGCCCGCCATTGCGCTCCGCGAAGCGCTTGGCGAAGGCGCGGGAGCCGTCCGTGCGGTCCCAATAGAAGGTGGTGACGAATTTCAGCCCCTGGGCGGCCTGGAGCCCCAGCGCGTGGATGGTCTGGAGATAGATGACCGTGCCCACCAGCGACTGACCGCTTTGGGCGAGGCCGAACTCGGTGGCCTGCTTGATGGCGTTGGCGGTGTCGTCGCCGGTATTGAGCAGCGCAATATTCTTCGCGCCCGACGCCTGGGCCTGGAGCAGGAAGGAGGAGAAGTCGGACGTGCCCACGGGGTGCTTCACCGCCCCCAGCACCTTGCCGCCGGCGGCATCGATGACCGGCGTCAATTGCGCCTCCATGGCCTTGGCGAAGGCGGTGTCGGAGGCGATGTAGAACCAGGTGCCGCTGGGCCCGCCCGTGAGCGCGAGGCCGAGGCCACGGGCGAAGGAATAGGTGTCGTAGACCCACAGGAAGCCGGTGGGTGAGCAATCGGCGCCATAGAGCCGGTCGGTGCCGCCGCCCACATGCATCACCACCTTGCCCTTCTCGCGCCCGATGCCCTGCACGGCGAGCGCGATGGTGGAGGAGGTGAGGTCGGAAATGACATCCACGCCCTTCACGTCGAACCATTCGCGGGCGGTGTTCACGGCCACGTCCGGCAGGTTGCGATGGTCGGCGACGATCACTTCCACCGGCTTGCCCAGCACGGTGCCGCCGAAATCCTCAACCGCCATGCGCGCGGCGATCACGGAGCCGGGGCCGGAATAGCCGGAGAGCGGGCCGGCCTGGTCGTTGAGCACGCCGATGCGCACCACATCGTCCGAGACCTGCGCTGCGGCGGGCGTGGCGAGGAGAGCGGCACCGAGCGCCAGGGCGCCGGCCTTCAAGCGGAAGCTGTTTGTCCTTGGCATGGTTTCCCCCTTATGGGCGCGTCCCGTCTTGCGCGGGCGCGTGTCTTCGGTCCCGGCGGCGGTGGTGCCGCCGGGTCGAACCGTTGTCTTCAGTGAGCCCGTCTCAGGCGACGAACAGGTCGCGCTCCAGCGGGGTGCCGGGCACCACCGCATAGGGCTCGAAATCGGTGATGCCCTCCTGCTCCAGCACGGCCTGGTCGATGAAGAAATTGCCGGTGCAGGCGCGGGCGTCGCGGGTGAGGATGGCGTAGGCGGCATCCGCCATGATGTCGGTCTTGCGGCATCCCGCCTGGGGCACGCCCATGGCCTTGGTGGCGGCGGTCTCGATCATGGTGGAGGGCCAGAGCGCGTTCACGCCGATGCCGTCCGCCGCGAACTCGCGGGCCATGCCCAGCACGCACATGCTCATGCCATACTTCGACATGGTGTAGGCGCAGTGGTCCGCGAACCAGTCCGGCTCCAGGGTGAGCGGCGGGGAGAGGACGAGCACATGCGGGTTCGCCGCCTGCTTCAAATGCGGGTGGCAGGCCTGGGTGGTGGCGAAGGTGCCGCGCACATTCACCTGGTGCATGAGGTCGAAGCGCTTCATGGGCGTGTCGGGCGTGCGGGCCAGGAACAGGGCCGAGGCATTGTTGATGAGGATGTCGATGCCCCCGAATGCCTCGGCGGCCTTGGCCACGGCGGCGGCGATCTCGGTCTCTTCCCGCACGTCCACCTCAAGCGCCAAAGCGCGACCGCCCGCCTCCTCGATCTCGCGGGCCACCGAATGGATGGTGCCCACCAGCTTGGGATGGGGATCGGAGGTCTTGGAGGCGATGGCCACATTGGCCCCGTCGGCGGCGGCCTTCAGCGCGATGGCGCGGCCGATGCCCCGCGAGGCGCCGGTGATGAACAGCGTCTTTCCCGTCAGCGATGCCATCAGATGTTTTCCTGGTTTTGGGCGCGGAACTGGTCGCGCAGAACGAATTTCTGGATCTTCCCCGACGCGGTCTGGGGAAACTGGTCCACGATCCGCCACAGGCGGGGCACCTTGAACGGGGCGAGATGGGCGCGGCAGAAGGCGGCAAGCGCGGCCTCGTCCAGCGTCGCGCCGGGGCGGGCCTGCACGAAGGCGGCCACCTGCTCGCCCCACTCCGTGTCCGGCACCCCCAAGACGGCGGCGCTCGCCACGGACGGATGGGTGAAGAGCACGTCCTCGATCTCGCGGGGATAGATGTTCTCCCCGCCCCGGATGATCATGTCCTTGAGGCGCCCCTCGATGCGGCAATAGCCGTGGGAATCCATGCTGCCGAGGTCGCCGGTATGCAGCCAGCCCTCCGCATCCAGCGCCTGGGCGGTGGCGCCGGGATTGTCGAAATAGCCCGCCATCACGCCCGGCGCGCGGGCGCAGATTTCCCCGGTCTGGCCGAGGCCCAGCGTCTCGCCGGAGGCGGGGTCCACCACCTTCAGCTCGGTCTGGGGAAGCGGCGGCCCAACCGTCTCGATCCAGTTGGGATGGGGATCGTCCGGCACGGTGTGGGTGAGATAGGGCGAGGCTTCCGTCTGGCCGAAACCGATGGCCACCTTCACGCCGAACCGGTCGCGGGCGCGCCGCACCAGTTCGGGCGGCACCGGCGCGCCGCCCAGCGAGGAGAGGCGCCAGGCGGAGAGGTCGCGGGTCTGCGCATCCGGATGATCCAGCATGCGGATGAGCATGGTGGGCACGGAGAGCATGAGCGTGCCCCGCTCCGCCTCGAACAAAGCCAGCATCAAAGCCGGGTCGAAGGCGGGCGGCAGCACATGCACGCCCCCGGTCTGGAGCGCGCCGAGGGTCACGAGCCCGCAGCCGGCGGTGTGGAACATGGGCATGGGGTTCACCCACACATCCTCCGGCCTCGCATGAAGCGAGCGGGCGAAGAAGCGGCCATTATTGGCAAGACCGCGATGGGTGAGCTGGGCGCCCTTGGGAAAGCCGGTGGTGCCGGACGTGTACTGGATCTGCGCGATATCCGTGGGCGCGACGGCGGGCAAGGCGTGGGGCGTATCCCCGCCCGCGAGGAAGGCGTCCCAGCCGTCGAGCGCGATCACCTCGCGCAGCCCGGGCAGCTCCGCGCGGGCCTCTTCCACCACGGCCACGAGATCGCGGCTGCGATAGAGGTTCTGCACGATGACGCCGGCCGCCCGGGACTGGCCGAGCACATAGGCCACTTCCTTGGCGAGGAAGGCGGGATTGACGGTGACGAGGGTGAGGCCCGCCAGAGCGGCGCCGAATTCCGCCATCACCCATTCCGGGCTGTTGGCGGCGAAGATGGCCACATGCTCGCCGGGCGCGAAGCGGGCGGAAAGCGCGCGGGCGGTGCGCTCGGCGTCCGCCAGCAGCCCGTCATAGGTCCAGCGCCGTCCGCCGCCCTCGATGCCATCAACCAGGGCCGTGCGGGCACCGAACGCGGTGGCGGCCCGGCGCAGCGCGTCGCCGATGCTGGTCTCGAGAACGGGCTCGGACGTGTCGGCGATCCAATGGGCGCGCGTCAATTCCGGCGTGCGTTTCGCGCCGATCATGCCATACCTCCTCCCAGCGTCGGCCTGAAACGGCCGATCTCCTTGGAACGGTTTTTATCGTACGGTATGAATCGGACTATGTCAAAACTGCCGACCTCCCTCAAGGCGGACCCGCCTCTGCGCCTTAGTCCCGTCTCCTATCTGGTGATGGGGCTGCTGGGCCTGCGCGGGCCCTCGACGCCCTATCAGCTCAAGCGGGCGGCGGGCCGGTCCGTGAACTATTTCTGGCCCTTCCCCCATTCCCAGCTCTATGGCGAGCCGGAGCGCCTGACGGCGGCCGGGTTGCTGGAGGAGGAGCGGGAGGAAGGCGGGCGCCACCGCAAGGTCTATAGCCTCACGCAAGCCGGACGCGCGGCCTTGGATGGCTGGCTGGTGAGCCCGCCGGGCGAGGTGTTCGAGATGCGGGACATGGCGGTCCTGCAGCTCTTCTTCTCGGAATTCATGACCCGCGACGGGCTGGTCACGCTGGCGCAGGACCAGGTGCGGCTCTATCGCGAGCGCATCGCCGTGCTGGAGGCCATCGCCATCCATTACAGCGCGCGCCAGGGCCGCCGCCGCATGGCGCCGCTGGATCTCGGCCTGCGCATGGCCCGCACCTGCCTCGATTTCTGGCAGGAAGTGGCTGACGACCCGCCCGAGGCGTGAGCCTCTTCCGGCCTCGGCTTCCCGCCCGAACGCGGCGCGTGCCGCGTTCGGAAGGCCGGCGGGCGGAAGCCGGACACATCCGGCACCGGGGCAGGCGGAGATGCGACGGGCGCGTCAGTCGGCGGGCTGCGTGTAGCTGAAGATGCAGGTCACCTGCGTCGCCGGGTTTTGGATGCGGATGTTCTGGCCCCCGTCATAGCTGGCGTTCAGCGCCTGCCCGTCCGGGAAGGGCCAGATGCCCACGCGGGCATAGTTCAGCTTGTGATAGGCCACCCGCGCTACACCCACCGCCACGACCACGGCCTGCCCACCCTGGGCATTGCTCACGATTCCGTTGTCCAGAGTAAAGGCCATGGGGTCTGCTTGCTGGTTTGTAATGGTCCAAGGCATTTGAAGCTCCCGTGTGAGCCTGCGTCTGTGTAGGCGCCTAAAGAAATCGAGTGATATTCGATTGATCTTCATGTGGTGGGGCCCACCGCAGGTTCCCGGACGGTAATCAATGCAATTATTGGTTGTCAATTATTGACGACAATCGCAAAAGGTGTAGTGTCCATCCGGCTCGCCTGAGGCGTGCCTGTCCTGCCGCTCCGTGCCGGCGCCGCGTCTTTCTGTCTGGAAATGCGCGGCGGCGGCGGCCTCCTGGCTCCGTTTGCGTTCACGCCAAGACTCCTGTCCCAGCGCCGCCCGGCGGCCGCCCGCATGCGCTTGTCCAGGCGCGTGAAGGCCCCGCTGCGCAGCATCATCCCCGCGCCGACAGTGCGGGGCGGGCGGGGTCATGTCTTGAAGGGAAGGGGCCTGCGCAGGCCGGGCAGGTTGCAGGGACCAGTCCGGCGATCCTCGCCGGAAGACACTCCGTCATTCCCATCTGGAGAGAAGCAAATGACCAAGTATACGCTGCGCTTCATCAACAACAGCTCGGCCACCCGGTCTTTCCTGTGCTACCAGCAGGATCCGAACCTGGGTGTTCCCGAAGTGGTGTCGCTGGCCTGGTTCGCGAAGCAGGCCCGTCCCGGCACCGTCATCGATTTCGCCTGGACCATCGACTATTCCTTCGTCTGGTCGCAGACCGGCGTGCTCACGCCCGGCGTCACCTTCATCGCCAGCCAGGTGGTTCCGGCCGATCCGGCGGGCGTGAACAAGATCCAGTTCGACTATGTGGATGGCGCCTACGGCTTCGAGCAGCCCTCCACGGGCGGCACGCCGGGCTCCCTCATCATCAATACAGCGGGCGGTTTCCCGGCCAATCAGGCGGCCATCGGCATCGGCATGTCGGGCTCGGGCACCTTCGCGGTCCAGGCCTATCCCAATGACAATGCCATCTTCACGCCCCACCCCCAATATTGGGTGGCTTTCGGCAATTACCTGCCCGGCCAGGTGCTGGACATCACCAATATCAGCAACCCCGCCAACGTGGCCTTCCCGGCCAATGTCTATGCCATGGTGGCGACGCTGAATTCGGACTTCACCTGGACCATCCAGCCCCTCGGCCAGGCCAATGCGGAACTGGTGCGCCGCCCGCAGCGCCTCGCGGAATACGCTTATCTCGCCGCCGATTGACGGCCTTCGCGCGGGGCGTCGGCCCGGCTTCTGCGCAACGCGGGTCGCCCCGCGTTGCGGTCCTTCAAGGGGTGAGGGGCCGTCAGATCAGCCGCCACGCGGCGGCGGCCTCGGCGGGCGTGAGCTTGGTTCCGCGCGAGGCATTGAACAGTTCGATGACCACCTCCACGTCCCGCGCATGGGGGCGTCCGTCCGCGAGGAATTCGCTCTTCGGCCCGAACAAGTCGGCACCGATTCCGGCGCGCAGTTCCGCGGGGCCGTCGGGCAGGAGCGCGGCCAGATAGGCATCAATTGCGGGAGCACCTTGCGGCGTGCGCGTGAAGGCCAGCGTTCCCGTCAGGCAGTCGGCCATGGCGCGGGCGGCAGCGGGGTTGGCGTCCAGCCAGGGCGTGCGGGCGCACAGCACGATGGCCTGATAGCCGCCCAGCGCATCGATGACGCTGCCCAGCGAACGGAAGCCCTTCGCTTGCGCCATGCGCGTGAAGGGCGCGCCGAGAAGAGTGGCGTCGAAGGCGCCGTCCAGCAGCTTGGCGTAGCGCAGATTGGTGGCGCCCGCATACACCACCTCATAGTCCCGCCCGCGCAGAAGATCGTGCCGCCGCAATATCTCGAACAGGGCGCTGGCATAGCCGGTGTCCGTATCCACGGCGACGCGCTTGCCCTTCAGGTCCGCGATGGTGGTGATGCCGGATGTCGCCATCAATTGGAGGAAGCCGCGATGGACCGCCGAGAAGGCGACCAGATCGCGCGCGCCGGGATGGTCCATGCGGCGGCAGTCGAACAAATCGTCCAGTGACATGCCCACCACGGGAATGGGACCGCCCAAAGCGAGGGAATGGGCCTCGTCGGCATCCTTCACGAAATGGCGGGGCGGAACGGGCGGCGCGGAGGGATCGGCCACGCGGCGCAGATCGGCCACGGCGAACAGGCTCTCGGTGGCGTCCCGGAACAGGGCGATCTCGGGAAGGGGCGGGGCTGTGGTGCCTTGCCCGAATGCGTGCGAAGCCACCGCCGTCCCCGCCAATCCCGCCATGACACTCCGCCTCGTCAGCATCTGCCCACCCGCTCATATGATGCTCGGCAGCTTATACCAACGGCTCCGCTTGATAAGCGGGGCACGGGGCGTCCGTGCGATCCGGATGCCCGGACCCGGCCCTTGGGCAGGGACGGGGGCGGGGCGGGTCACTTCTTCGGCGCGGGCTCGTCGGGCAGTGCGCGCAGCGGAAGGAAGGCGCCGCCGATGGACGGAATATTCCCGCAGAAGGGCGGGCCGCCGGCGCTGTCGCTTGCCTTGGGCGGCAGAAGCTCCGCCGTGAGCGCGGTGCCGGACCGTGCCAGGCGCACGCTCCAGCCGTCATTTTCCTTCAGGTCGGCGGGCGCCCCGCCGACGAGGAGGGTGTCGCCGTCCACGATGGCTGCGACTTCGAGGGTGCAGGTGGGGTGGCCCTGGGTGAGGGCGACAGTATTGATATCGGCGGCCGCGCCCCCCTTGGACAGGGTGATCTCGCCCATCACGCTGCCCCAGGTGCCGTCCCAGCCCTTGGTCGCGGAGGGGTCGATGCGCTCCAGCCACGCCGCGCGCTCGGCGAGGTCGGACTTCAGGTCATAGTCCGGCGTGCCGAAGAAGCGGTCGCGCACGTCGAGGAAGATGCGCTGGTCCGCCTTCAGGGCCCGCTGCCCCGCCGGGTCGAGGCGCGCCATGGCCTTGGCATAGGCGGCGGCGAGTCGCTGATCGAGCGCGGACAATGCGGGGCTGGCGCAGATGCCCTTTTCCACCTTCGTGCGCGCCTTGGCGCAATCGAAGGACGGGGCGGCTGCGGCGGGCAAGGAGAGGGTGAGCAGCACGGCGCCCGCGAGAGACGCGAGCACCGCATGTCTCGACCGAATGCGCTCCGATCGACCGCCTTGCACCCGGTCAGCCGCCGGCGATGGGAAGGGCGATGCTCTTGGCGCCCATGGCGGCCCGCAGCGGCACCTGGGGCTGGTGGCCCGCCACGCGGGGCAGATCGAGGCGCGCCCACACGTCGCTGAGCGATTCGGCCAGATGCGCGATCATCTTGTCCGTGTGGAACGGGGTGGGGGTGATGCGCAGCCGCTCCGTGCCGCGCGGCACGGTGGGGTAGTTGATGGGCTGGATATAGATGCCGTGCTCGGCCAGCAGCACGTCGCTCGCCGCCTTGCAGGCCTTCGCGTCGCCCACCATCACGGGAATGATGTGGGTGGGCGTCTCCATCTGCGGCAGGCCGGCGGCGGCGAGCGCCGCCTTGGCCTTGGCCACCTGGGTGCGCTGGCCCTGGCGCTCGGCCTGGGAGGTCTTGAGGTGGCGGATGGAGGCGGTGGCCGCCGCGGCGACCGCCGGCGGCAGGGCCGTGGTGAAGATGAAGCCGGGCGCATAGGAGCGCACCGCGTCCATCACCACGCGCTTGCCGGTGAGATAGCCGCCGACAACGCCGAACGCCTTGCCCAGCGTGCCCTCGATCACGTCGATTCGGTCCATGACGCCGTCGCGCTCGGCGACACCCGCGCCGCGCGGGCCGTACATGCCCACGGCATGCACTTCGTCCAGATAGGTCATGGCGCCGTAGCGTTCGGCGAGGTCGCAGATCTCGGCCATGGGGGCGATGTCGCCGTCCATGGAATAGACGCTCTCGAACACCACCACCTTGGGCCGGTTGCCGGCCGCCTGCAGCAGCTCTTCCAGGTGGGCGAGGTCGTTATGGCGGAAGATGGCCTTCTGCCGGCCGCCCTGGCGCACGCCCTCGATCATGGAATTGTGGTTCAGCTCGTCGGAGATGACCACGCAGTCGGGAATCAGCTTGACGATGGTGGCGATGCCGGTGGCGTTGGAGACATAGCCGGAGGTGAAGACCAGCCCCCGCTCCTTGCCGTGCAGGTCGGCGAGTTCCTGCTCAAGCTGCACGATCTCGTGGCTGTTGCCGGAAATGTTGCGGGTGCCGCCGGCACCGGCGCCGCGCAGGGCGGCGGTCTCGCGCATGGCCTCGATCACCACCGGGTGGCGGCCCATGCCGAGATAATCGTTGGAGCACCACACCACGATTTCGCGGGGTCCGCCGGCCGAATGCCACATGGCGCGGGGGAAGCGGTTCGCGTCACGCTCGATCTCGGCGAAGGTGCGATAGCGCCGCTCGCGGCGCAGGGCATCGACGGCATCGGCGAAGAAAGAATCGTAGTTCATGTATCGTCCCGGGGCGCGGGGTGGGCCGAACCCGCGACTTTCAGGAAAGCTTTCGCGAATTCTTCCAATCTTTAAGTGCGCACATTGCCTCCTGCCTTGATGCCGATCAAGCCTTAAAGGCCCTGCGCGGCGATGAAGCGCGGCTGTTCCCCGTGGGGGCCGCCATCACGAGCGCGTTAGCTCGCGCGCGAGCGCGCGTTCAGTGGTTCTTCGGGTGCCTTCGAGAAACAGTGCCCGGCAAATGATCAGCCGTCCTGCGATCATGGCGCCAATGTGGAGCAAAATTCATCAAAATGCCGCTTGCGGAGGCGGGCGAAATTTCATACATCGCGGTTGCCCAAATTCGCACGTGCCTGTGGTTGCGTGTCGATCGGTGGAACTCCGGACAAGAGGCCGGAAAGCTGCCAGGACGATCGATAGCCGGAGGGAACCGGCACACCCCGCTCCTCACGCGGGGGACGTGACTTGAAGCAACGACGTAAGGGCTTTTTTGGTCTCAGTCGGCCCTCCAAAGGTCGGCGTTACTGAAGAGGCACTACTTCTTGCCGGCCGTGCGGAGCGGGATCACTCCTTCTCCAAGCGCGCGCGTCCTCACTTCATGCTTCGCATCGGCTTGTCGCCGATTCGCGGCAGGGGATGCATTCGGCGCGAAGATGCGGCCGGTTTGAGACCGGCGAAGCGGGCACGGCCCGTCGGGATGTTGGCGCCTCCACACCGCCTTCCTCCCGCGAGCGCGTGTCCCGGACAGGCCCAGAAGGCATGTCCGTCCTGTCGTCGCGCGGAACCCCGCGCTTCACGAGGCTTCAGGTCACGGGGAGGTTTCCATGACCGATCGCATCCGCGAGTTTCTCAAGACCCGACGTGAGGATGGTCCCTGCGTCGTCGTCGATCTGGACGTGGTCCGCGCCAACTATGCCGCGTTTTCGCGCGCGCTGCCGGACACCCGCGTCTTCTATGCCGTGAAGGCGAATCCCGACGCCGCCGTCCTGAAGGCGCTGGCGGACATGGGCTCGTGCTTCGACACCGCCTCGGTTGTGGAGATCGAGCTTGCCCTCGCGGCGGGCGCGAGCGCCGAGCGCATCTCTTTCGGCAACACCATCAAGAAGGAGCGCGACATCGAGCGCGCCTACAAGATGGGCGTGCGCCTGTTCGCCGTGGATTGCTACGAGGAGGTCGAGAAGATCGCCCGCGTCGCCCCGCGCGCCAAGGTGTTCTGCCGCATCCTGTGCGACGGCGCGGGCGCCGAATGGCCGCTCTCGCGCAAGTTCGGCTGCGAGCCCGAAATGGCCGTGGACGTGCTGGAGCACGCGCACCGGCTCGGCCTCCAGGCCTATGGCGTGTCCTTCCATGTGGGATCGCAGCAGAAGAACGTGAATGCCTGGGACCAGGCGCTCTCGTCCGCCGCCGGCATCTTCGCCGAGTGCGCGGAGCGCGGCATCTCGCTGTCCATGGTCAATCTCGGCGGCGGCTTCCCCACCAAGTATCTCCAGGACGTGCCGTCCGCGAAGGCCTATGGCGAAGCCATCTTCGACGCCCTGCGCAAGCATTTCGGCAATGCCATTCCCGAGACCATCATGGAGCCCGGGCGCGGCATGGTCGGCAATGCCGGCATGATCGAGACCGAAGTGGTGCTCATCTCCCGCAAGGCGGAAGGCGAGGCGGTGCGCTGGGTCTATCTGGACATCGGCAAGTTCGGCGGTCTCGCCGAGACCATGGACGAGGCGATCCGCTACCCGCTGCGCACCCCGCGCGACGGTGACGACACCGCCCCCTGCGTGCTGGCCGGTCCCACCTGCGATTCGGCGGACGTGCTCTACGAGAAGACCCCGGTGGACCTGCCGGTGTCCCTCTCCATTGGCGACAAGATCCTCATCGAGGCTTGCGGCGCCTACACCACGACCTATTCGGCCGTGGCCTTCAACGGCTTCCCGCCGCTGAAGTCCTACGTGATCTGATCGAGATCACGGCTTCCGTTCCGACCCTGCCGCGCGCGGCGTTTGCGCAGCCCTGCCATGTGGCAGAGGCACGCATGCGCCTCGCAAGGGACATGATGGCCGGGCCTATGCCCGGCCGGGTCGGCGTCTTTCGGCCTTCGGTTATGGCACAGGAGGTGCCCGTGACTGAGATTGTCGCTGAGAAATGGGAAGAGGCTGCCGCGCGTGAGTCCCTGCTGGACCTGTGCATGCCGGAGCGTCACCTGAAGTCGTCCGAGCGCATCCGCGAGGGGCGCCTGCCCGCGGACGGACTTTCGCTCGCCGCCCATGGCCCGGACGGTCGCCTCGTCGGCACCGTGCGCCTGTGGCATGTCACCGCCGGCCCCGGCAAGCCCGCCCTTCTTCTGGGCCCGCTCGCCGTGCATCCCTGGTTCCGCGCCTGCGGCCTGGGTGCGCGCCTCATGGAGGCTGCCATCGGCACCGCCCGCGCGCGGGGCCATGACACCATCCTGCTGGTGGGCGACGCGCCTTATTATGCGCGCTTCGGCTTCTCCGCGCAGAAGACCGGCGCGCTGTGGATGCCCGGCACCTATGAGCGCCACCGCCTGCTCGGCCTGGAGCTGAAGGCCGGTGCGCTGGACGGCGCGCGCGGCCTCATCAGCCCCACGGGCGCCCAGGTGGCCGTTCCGTCCCTCGCCGACCTCATCGCCGCCGCCAGCGCGGCGTGAGGCCAACGCCCTCCCGTGGGGGGCCTCGGCAAAGCCCGCGCGGCGCTTGAGCGAAACCCGCTCGGGGCCGGTCGAAGACCGGTCCCGTTGATCCAGAACGTGACGCGGCCGGGCCTCCCCGTCCGCCGTCCGTGAACCGCCGGTGGTCCCCCGCCCACCGGCGGCTTCTTCCGTTTTTCAGTCCGGCAGGCGACCCGTAGCGGCAAGCGTCTCCGGGTCCGCGCGGCCGAGCGCCGCGAAGCGCGGGGCCACATGGCCGGAAAGATGGTCGAGAAAGGCCCGCACCCGCGCGGGCAGGGGACCGCCCTGGCCCATATAGACCGCGTGCAGCGGATCGAGATCGCCGGGATTGAACGCCTCCAGTACCGGCACGAGGCGGCCTTCCGCGATGTCCCGCGCCACCTGGAACACGCCGAGCCGGGCAAGGCCGAGCCCTTCCACCACCAGCCGCCGCAGGCTTTCCCCGTCGCTCACCGTGGCGTTGCCCAGGGGCATGTGGCGGGTGATGCCGCCTTCGGTGCGCAGCGGCCAGCCGTCATTCTCCCGCGCATAGCAGAAGGAGAGGCGGTTATGCCCCTCCAGCGCGCCGGGTGTCTCGGGACGGCCCATGCGGGCGAGGTAATCGGGCGCGGCGACGATGGCCATGCGCGTCTCGCCCAGCTTGCGGGCCACCAGCCGCGAGCTTTTCAGCGGGCCCGAGCGCACCGCGATGTCGGTGCGGTCCTCCAGCAGGTCCACCACCTTGTCGGTCAGCACCGCCTCCACGCTCACGCGCGGATGGGCGGCGAGGAAGGGCGGCAGGGCGGGCAGCAGGAAGCCCACGCCGAACGGCACATGGGTGGTGACCTTCAAATGCCCGGCCGCCAGCTCGCTGGCCGAGGCGGCGCGCTCGGCCGCCTCCAGTTCCGCGAGAATGCCCACGCCCCGCTCATAGAAGGCGCGACCTTCCGGCGTCAGTTCCAGGCGGCGTGTGGAGCGCTGCACCAGCCGCGCGCCGAGCCGCGCCTCCAGCCGGGAGACCAGCTTGCTCACCGCCGAGGGGCTCATGCGCAGCGTGCGGGCGGCAGCCGAGAAGCCGCCGCGCTCCACCACGCGCACGAACACTTCCAGCTCGCCGGAGCGGTTCACGTCCATGCGGGCCATGATGAATTCATCTCACAGATGATGTGCATTCCGAGAGACTAGTTCAAAAGCACCGGCATCGTCATGTTGCAATGCGAAAGGGGGCGCGGCCGTGTGGCCGGTCGCCCCACCGTCAGTCCCGGAATCCATTCCATGCCTATCGCGCTATACGCCCTCACCGCCGGGGCCTTCGGCATCGGCGTCACCGAATTCGTCATCATGGGCCTCCTGCTGGAGGTGAGCGCCGACCTTCACGTCTCCATCTCCGCCGCGGGCCTGCTCATTTCCGGCTATGCGCTGGGGGTGGTGGTGGGCGCACCGCTGCTCACCATCCTCACCGGCCGCTGGCCCCGCAAGGCGGTGCTGGTGGGGCTCATGGTGGTGTTCACCCTGGGCAATCTCGCCTGCGCGCTGGCGCCCGACTACACCTTCCTCATGGCCGCGCGGGTGCTCACCGCCTTCGCCCATGCCACCTTCTTCGGCGTCGGCTCGGTGGTGGCCACCGGGCTTGTGGCGCCCGAGCGCAAGGCGAGCGCCATCGCCATCATGTTCACGGGCCTGACGGTCGCCAACATCCTGGGCGTGCCGCTGGGCACCTGGCTCGGCCAGGCCTTCGGCTGGCGCGCCACCTTCTGGGCGGTGACAATTATCGGCATCCTCGCCGTGGCGGTCATCGCGCTGCTCGTGCCCAAGGATACCGGCGCGCAGGAGGAGAAGAGCAGCCTGAAGGCGGACCTTGCCGTGATGGCGCGCCCCGCTCTGCTGTTGGGACTTCTCACCACAGTGCTGAGCTGGGTGGGCGTGTTCGCGGGCTTCACCTATGTGGCGCCCATCCTCACCCAGATCACCGGCTTCTCGGAGGCGGCGGTCTCGCCCATCCTGCTGGTGTTCGGCGGCGGCCTCGTGGTGGGCAACCTGCTGGGCGGGCGGCTCGCCGACCGGCGTCTGGTGCCCACCGTGTTCGGCACGCTCATCGTGCTTTCGCTGGTGCTCGCGCTGATGACCTTCGCCATCCACGGGAAGATCGCGGCGGTGGTGGCCATGGGCCTGTTCGGCGCGGCCGCCTTCGCCACCGTGGCGCCGCTCCAGATGTGGGTGCTGGAGAAGGCGGAGGGCGCGGGGCAGAGCCTCGCCTCCTCCTTCAATATCGCGGCCTTCAACCTGGGCAACGCCATCGGCGCGTGGCTGGGCGGGGCGGTGATCGACCACGGGCCGGGTCTCGGCGCCATTCCCTGGGTGGCGGCCATTGTGCCGTTGGCGGCGGCGGGGGTCGCCTATGGCGCGGTGCGGCTGGGCGACAAGCAGCGCGCGGCGGCGGTCCCTGCCCAGTAGGTCCGCCCCGGTTTTCCCTCCCCGCGTGTGCCGGTCATTCCTGCGCACGCTGGGAATGACGTTCCTCCCTTGCGGAAGATCGGAGGTACAGGAAGATTGTCACCTCACTGTCACGCTGCGTCATTACGCGGTGGGACGCTGGCGGTTCCATGCCGCGGGGGGACACTCTTCATGCAGCCGATCCTGCGGGTCGAAAACGTTCATAAGTCGTTCGACACCACTCAGATTCTCAAGGGCGTCAGCTTCCAGATCGAGGAAGGGGACCTTGTCTCCATCATCGGTCCCTCCGGTTGCGGCAAGTCCACGCTCCTGCGCTGCCTGAACGGGCTGGAGACCATCGATTCCGGGGCCATCGAGGCGTGCGGCGTGCGCATGGAGCGCAAGGTCGGGGCGCCGGAGATTCCCGGCGAGGTCTCCCACCGCCTGCGCCGCAACGTGGGCATGGTGTTCCAGCAATACCAGCTCTTCCCCCACAAGACGCTCATCCAGAATGTGATGATGGCGCCCATGGTGGTGAAGGGCGTGAAGGAGGCCGAGGCACTCGCCAATGCCGAGCGCCTGCTGCGCAAGGTGGGCCTCTACGAGCAGCGCGACCGCTTCCCCATCAATCTGTCCGGCGGCCAGCAGCAGCGCGGCGCCATCGCCCGCGCGCTCGCCATGGCGCCGCGCATCATGCTCTATGACGAGCCCACCTCCGCGCTCGATCCCGGCCTCGTGGACGAGGTGCTGGATGTGATGAAGGAGCTGGACAATGAGGGCATGACGCAGATCTGCGTCACCCACGAGATGCGCTTCGCGCGCGACGCCTCCGACTACATCATCTTCATGGAGAAGGGCGACATCGTCGAAATCTCCGACGAGGACGAGATGTTCACCAATCCCAAGGATCCGCGCACGCGCCAGTTTCTGCGCCGCTTCGTCTGATCCTTTTCCTCTCCTCTTCGGGGACCGCCATGCGCCTCGTCTTCGCAGCCCTTCTCACGCTCTGCTCGCTCACCTCGGCCATCGCCCAGACCCAGGCTCCGGCCGCCGCCCCCACCTTCGGCGGGCCCACCATCCGCTATGGCGGCGATGCCACGTCGGGCGCGCCCTATACCTTCAAGGATCCGGCGGACCCGAACATCGTCGTCGGGTTCGAGTCGGACATCATGACCCAGATCGGCAAGGAACTCGGCCGCGCGGTCGAGTTCGTGCAGAATGACTGGAGCAACCTCATCCCCGGCCTCAATGCGGGCCTCTACGATGCGGTGATCAACGGCCTTGAGATCACGCCCGAGCATCAGGCGGCGGCGGATTTCACCATTCCCTATTACGTCACCTACGGCCAGATCGTGATCCGCAAGGGCGATCCGGAGGTGGCTGGGCTGGAACAGCTGCGCGGCAAGAGCGTGGGCACGCTGAAATCCAGCCAGATGGAGCGGGTGCTGCGCAATTTTGGCGGCATCGACGTGCGCTCCTATGAGGAAGAGATCGACGCCTATTCCGATCTCAAGCTGAAGCGCATCGACGCCACCGTGATGGATTTCCCCATCGCGGTCTATTACGCCCAGCCCGACGATGCCCTCCAGTTCACCGGCACGCCGGTGGGCCGCATCGAATACGGCATCGCGGTGAAGAAGGGTGGCAATCCCAAGCTGCTCGCGGAGCTGAACAGCGGCATTTCGCAGATGATTCAGGACGGCGAGATGCGCAAGATCCTGGACAAATGGGCCATCTGGACGCCCATGATGGCCCAGGTGACCGGCGATACCCGCCCCATGCAGGTGCAGCCCACCGCCTATACCAATTTCGTGGAAGAGACCCAGCCGCGCGGCTGGAAGGCGCAGATCGAGCGCTATATCCGCTTCCTGCCGCAGCTCTTCTGGGCGGCGGTCATGACCATGGAAATCTCCATCCTGGCCATGATCCTCGCCGTGGCGCTGGGCGCGACCCTGGCGCTCTGCCGCGTCTATGGCGGCACGGTGCTGGACCGCTTCGCCCAGGTCTATATCGAGGTGGTGCGCGGCACCCCGCTGCTCATCCAGGTGCTGTTCATCTATTACGGCCTGCCCAAGATCGGCATCCAGCTGGACCCGTTCGTGGCGGGCGTGCTGGCGCTGGGGCTGAATTACGCGGCCTATGAGGCGGAGAATTACCGGGCGGGCCTGCTGGCCATTCCGCGCCACCAGATGGAAACCGCCATCGCCCTCAACATGACCGAGCGGCAGGCGCTGCGGAACGTCATCATTCCCCAGGCGGCGCGCATCGTCCTGCCGCCCACCACCAATGACTTCATCTCGCTGATCAAGGATTCCTCGCTGGTCTCCGTGATCTCGCTGGTGGAGCTGACCAAGACCTACGAACAGATCTCCACCACCTATTACGACTATTTCGGCACCGGCCTTCTGGTGGCGGCGGTCTATCTGCTGCTGGGCCTGCCCTTCGTGCGCCTCGCCCGCTGGGCCGAGAAGCATGTGAGCCGCGGCACGGTGCGCACCACCGGCCGGAAGTGACGGCGGGCGCCGCTTCGCCCGCGTGACCCAAAAGGCCCTCTCCCGTCATGCGGGGGAGGGCCTCTTCGCTTCTATCAGTCCCTAGACCGTCATCCCTGGCAGTTCTGGGAAAACAGCAGGAAGACCGCCTGTGCTTCCGCATTGTCGAAACTGTAGGTCTTGGCCGGGCCCTCGCCGCTGGCGGTGATGGAGAATGTGCGGGCCTTGATGAGGTCGCTGATCAGCGCGTCGGTCACGCGCAGCATGATGACGGGATCGCCGTCTCCGGCCGCCGCCTCCACCGCCTGGGTGGTCTTGCCGTCGAACTTGAAGCTGACCTTGAGGGCCGCCCCGGCCTTGTGCTGCGTGCCGTCGAAGAGGAAGCCCCACAGCCCGTTCGGGGTGCAGCGGAACATCAGGGCCACGTTCTCCACCTTCTGGGCCGGATTGTAGATGGTGTATTCGGTCTTCTTGGATTGCGGGTCGGGCCGGGTGAAGAAGGTCCAGGCACCATGGCGGGTCTCGTTGGAGCCCCCGCTTCCCCCGCCCGATTGCGCGACAGCCGGCGTGAGGGACGCGAGGCTGAGACATCCGTAAACGAGGATGGTCTTCAAGGTGCCGGGGAAAGTCATGAGGGTCTCGTAAGATCCGAAGGCAATGGGCGGATCTATACGAAGATATATGTGTGTTTCGTGACCTGCCTCGGCTTGTTTTATTACACTAAATTACGAAACGACTGCGCCGCGCCGACAGGAACGTCGGGCGCGGCGCAGATGTGGCTCCGCGCGGTTCAGCCGTAGCGGGCGATGGTGAGGCCGTCCATGTCGATCTCCGGCTTGCGGCCGGAAAGCAGGTCCGCCATGGCCCGGCCGGTGCCCGCCGCCATGGTCCAGCCCAGCGTGCCGTGGCCGGTGGCGAGGTGCAGGTTGGGATAGCGGGTGGGGCCGAGCAGCGGCGTGCCGTCGGGTGTCATGGGGCGAAGGCCGGTCCAGAAGGTGCCCGCCTTGCCATCGCCGCCGTCCGGGAAGAGGTCGCCCACCACATGCTCCAGGGTGGCGCGGCGCTCGGGATGGAGCGACAGGTCGAAGCCGCCCAGTTCCGCCGTGCCGCCGATGCGGATGCGGTCGCCGAGGCGGGTGACGGCCACCTTGAAGGTCTCGTCCATGACGGTGGATTCCGGCGCGCCCGCCGGGTCCGTGATGGGAACGGTGAGCGAATAGCCCTTCACCGGATAGACCGGGATGGAGATGCCCAGCGGCTTGAGGAAGCGCGGCGAATAGGAGCCGAGCGCCATCACATAGGCATCGGCCACGATCCGCCCCGCATCGGTCACGACGCCGGTGATGGCGCCCTTGTCCTGCTCGATGGAGAGGATGGAGCGGCCGAAGGTGAAGCGCACGCCCTTGGCCGCGGCGAGGTCCGCCAGGGCGTTGGTGAACTTGAAGCAGTCGCCGGTCTCGTCATGGGGCAGGCGCAGGCCGCCCACGAACTTCTCGCGCACCCGCGCCAAAGCCGGCTCCACGGCGATGCAGCCGGCGGGGTCCAGCACCTCATAGGGCACGCCGTAGCGGTCGAGCACTTCCGTGTCGCCGTGGATATGGTCCATCTGCTCCTGGGTGCGGAACAGCTGCAGGGTGCCCTGCATGCGGGCGTCATATTGCAGGCCGGTCTTCTGGCGCAGGGCCAGGAGGCAGTCGCGGCTATATTCCGCGATGCGCACCATGCGGCCCTTGTTCACCTCGTAGCGGTGGGTGGTGCAGTTGCGCAGCAGCTTGAGGCCCCACAGCGCCATGGCGGGGTTCATGCGCGACCAGCGCACCACCAGCGGCGCATGCTCCATGGCCAGCCACTTGATGGCCTTGAAGGGCAGTCCCGGCCCGGCCCAGGGGGAGGAATAGCCGGGGGACACTTCGCCCGCATTTCCGAAGCTGGTTTCCAGGGCCGGCCCGCTCTGCCGGTCCACCACCTCCACCTCGTGGCCGCCTTCGGCGAGGTAATAGGCAAGACTGACACCGATGACACCCGACCCCAGGATCACAACCTTCATGATGGTCCTCACAGCTCGACCGCACACCCCGCGCACGGCTCAGATGAAGCCTAAGCCTCTCGCATGGCGCTTTCGAGCCCAATAAAGCCGCAGGGGCCGCTTGTGGATGTGACAGCTCTTCCTATCGCGGCGGGGCCTCGGCGCATTCCGGCGGGTCCGTATAGAAGCGGCTGCCGTAGCGGCGGCGATAATACCAGAGCGGGACGAGGCCGATGACGATGGTGCCGATGCTGATGGCGCAGACGCGCCAGCCCAGTTGCGGCAACTGGTAAAGCCCGACGCAGGCGACGAACAGCGCGGACGCCAGGGGGATGAACCCGGCGAACACGAACACCCGCCAGTCCGTCAGCAGCACCTTGCGGTAGTACCAGGCGCAGGCAATGCCGGCCATGGAGTAATAGAAGGACACCTGCACGCCGATGGCGTTGATGAGGTCGCTCATGAGCAGGTTGATGGTGGGCACGGTGGCCGACACCGCGAACAGCAGCAGCGACACGCCCGCCACTGCGAAGCCGGCCAGCCACGGGGTCTGGAAGCGCGGGTGCAGATGCCCCATGGACGGCCCGATCACGCGGTCACGCGCCATGGAATAGAGCAGGCGCGTGCATTGCAGGAGCTGGGTTTCCAGCGTCGCCACCGCGCTCACCATCACCGCGAGGACGGCGATGGAGGCCCAGGCCCCCGGCAGCGCCGCATGGCCGAGAGCGGGCATGAGATTGGCGCTGTTGGCCTGCACCTGCGCGGGGGTGAGCGCCATCTGCACCGCCACCTGGATCAGGATGAAGATCAGGAAGATGACCAGCACGCCGACCATGCCGCCGAGCCCGGCATTCTTCTCGCCGTCGGCGGTCTCCTCGGCGAGGTTGGAGGACACGTCCCAGCCGAAATAATAGAACACCGCCACCAGCATGCCGGCGGAAAAGGCCTGGAAGCTCGGGAAGCTCGTGGGCAGGAACCAGTCCCAGGAGAAAGCCGCCACAGGGGCCGCGCTGGCGTTCCAGATGGCGAGCGTGCCCACCAGCAGCAGCGCGCCCAGCTCCAGCAGCGTCATGGCCACCTGCACGCGGGCGGTGGCGGTGATGCCGATGGTGACCAGCGTCAGCACGCCCAGGAACCAGACCACGCCGATGCCGGTGGCCCAGGTCACGCTGTGCAGCTCGCCCGGCGCGAACAGATCGAGCGTCGCCTCGCCCGCCGGCAATGCGGCGGCCACCATGAAGATGGTGGAGAGGCTCAGCAGCGCCCAGCCGGAGAGGAAGCCCAGCGCGGGATGGATGGCGCGCCCCACCCAGGCATAGGCGGCGCCCGCATCGGAGCGCCATTTGTTGAGATAGGAGAAGGCGACGGTGATGCCGATCATGGGCAGGAACGCCACCCAGAGCGCGGCTGGCCCGGCAACGCCCACCGCCGCCACAAGGGCAGCCGTGCTGGCGGTGATCGAATAGGCCGGGGCCGAGCCCGCCACAGCCATGATCAAGGTGTCGAGGAGGCCGAGCGCCCCCTTCTTCAGTGACCCAGACACTCGCTGTCCCCCGACAGGCGGCATGATCGATGCCGCTCCACATTCCTACCAGACCGCGTCCGGGTGTCCCGAGGCAAGAGGTAAAAGCGGGCGCCCCCTGCCGCGCGATTGGGCGTTCGGTCGCTTCGCGGTGGGGGAAGCAGCTCTAGCAGCCCGGCGGCACCGCGCGGTGGAAGGGGGTGGCGCGCTGGTAGGCGTCGCCCGCTTTCAGCAGCAGGGCCTCGCCGAAGGGGCGGCCCACCAGTTGGAAGGCGGCGGGCATGCCGCTTCCCGTGAAGCCGCAGGGCAGGCTCAGGGAGGGCAGGCCAAGATAATTCACCGCGCGGGTGCAGTGGGTCACGCGGCCGATGGCGGCGGCGATGTCGGCGGGCGCGCCTTCCGTGGTCTCGGCGATGGTGGGCACGGGCACGGCGAGGGTGGGAATATGCACCATGTCCGCCCCGGCCATGGCGGTGTCCAGCCACTCGCGGGCGAGCTTGGCGCGCAGCATCAGCGCTTCCGCATATCGGGTGGCGGGATAGAACAGGCCCGGCAGGATGCGGGCGCGCACCTGCGCCCCGTAATCCTGCGGCCGCTCCTCCAGCCAGCGGCGATGCAGCGCCGCCGCCTCCACGCCCATGACCAATTGCATCATGGCATTCAGGGTGGCCATGTCCGGCACATGCGTCTCGACCACCCGCGCGCCTTGCGCCTTCAGCACGTCGAGGCTCGCATCCAGCAGCGCGAGGATTTCCGGCGTCGCCGCCTCGCGATAATAGCCCGCGGGCACCGCGATGGTGAGGCCGGAGAGGTCGCCGTCGAGCCCCATCTCATAGTCGCGCACGGGTGCTGCCAGCGTGGAGGCATCGCGCGGGTCCGGCCCGGCGATGACGGTCAGCAGCCGCGCCGCGTCCCGCGCGCTGCGGGCGAGCGGGCCGAGCGTGTCGAGGCTGGGCGAGAGGGGCATGGCGCCGGCCAGCGGCACCAGCCCGTGGGTGGGCTTCAGGCCGGTAATGCCGCACATGGCGGCGGGATGGCGGATGGAGCCGCCCGTGTCCGATCCCAGCGCCCCGCTCACGAGGCGCGCCGCCACCGCCGCGCCGGAGCCGGAGGAGGAGCCGCCCGAGCAATGGTCGAGGCTCCAGGGATTGCGCCCATGCCCGTCATGGGCGTTGAAGCCCGTGGGCGAGAGGGCGAATTCGGCCAGATGCAGCCGCCCGAGATCCAGCGCGCCCGCCGCGTCCAGCCGCTCCAGGACGGTGGCGGTCTCATCGGGCACGAAATCCCGGCGGATCAGCGAGCCGCCCGCGCAGGTGCGCCCGGCGCGATAGAACAGGTCCTTGTGGGCCAGCGGCACGCCCGCGAGCGGACCCAGCCCGTCGCCCCGCGCCCGCGCCCTGTCCACCGCCCGCGCGGCCTCAAGGGCCGGTTCGGCATCGAGCGCCACCACGGCGTTGAAGCGGGGGCCGATCTGCTCCAGCCGCTCCAGGGCGCAGAGCGCCAGGGCCTCGGCGGAGACGGCCCCGCTCGCGACGGCGTCCGCCGCTTCCACCACCCCCAAGGCGTGCAGGCTCTCCGAGGCGGTCATGGGCGCTCCCCTTTGGTTTGGGCACGCAGCGTGTCGAGGCTCCAGGGCGTCTCGTCCAGGGTCATCAGCCGGTCGGCGGCGGCGGCGACCGCGCGCCCCGCCGCCTGCGCCACCGCCCGCGCCGCCTCGGCCTCGGCGGCATCCACGGTGACGCCGTGCGTCTCGCGCAGCAGTGCGCGGGCGGTCTCGTCGCTCATGTCAGTGCACGCCCAGGAAGCGGGTCAATGTCTCCGGTTCCTTGCCGATCTCGGCGGAGGTGGCGTGGTGCACCACGCGGCCCGTCTCCAGGATATAGACGCGGTCGGAGACGGCGAGGGCGCTGTAGAGGTTCTGCTCCACCAGCAGGATGGAGAGGCCCGCATCCTTCAGCACCTGGATGATGCCTTCCAGGTGCTGCACCATCACCGGCGCCAGGCCCTCGGAGGGCTCGTCCATGAGGATCAGCTCGGGGTCGATCATCAGCGCGCGGGCCACCGCCAGCATCTGCCGCTCGCCGCCGGAAAGCTGGTTGCCGCGATGATGGCGGCGCTCCGCGAGGCGCGGGAAGAACTCGAACGCCTTCGCCACGGTCCAGCCATGGGTGGCGCTGGCGGGCTTCAGCACGGTCAGGTGCTCGGTGACGGTGAGGGAGGGGAAGAGCCGCCGCCCCTGGGGCACATAGCCCACGCCCAGCTTGGCGATGAGATGGGGGGAGAGGCCGAGAATGGGCTGGCCCTTGAAGGTGATGCTGCCCGCGCGCACGCCGGGCGGGGAGACCCCCATCACGGAGCGGATGAGCGTGGTCTTGCCCATGCCGTTGCGCCCGAGAAGCGCCACCACTTCGCTCTTGCCCACATTGAGCGTCGCGCCGTGCAGCACATGGGCGTCGCCGTAATAGGAATGGATGTCGCTGACCTCAAGCATCGTGGCGCGCCTTGCCCAGATAGACGTCCTGAACGTCCTTGTTGACACGGATTTCGGAGGGCGGCGCCTCCACCAGGAGCTTGCCGTTGTTCAGCACCGTCACGTAGTCCACCAGCGAGAGCACGAGGTCCATGTCGTGCTCGATGAGCACGAGGGTGAGGTCGCGCGGCAAGGCGCGGATGATGTCGGAGACGATGACGCGCTCGGCGGGGGAAAGGCCGGCGGCGGGCTCGTCCAGCAGCAGCAGTTTGGGCTGGGCCACCAGCGCCATGGCCATCTCCAGCTGGCGCTGCTCGCCATAGGACATTTCCTTCACCACGGTGTTCTGCCGCGAATGGAGGCGGGAGATTTCCAGCGCCCGGCGGGCGCGGTCCGTTTCCTCGTCGGTCAAGGCGGGCGGGCCGAACATGGAGAATTTGCGGGGCGAGAGGCCGCGCAGCGCAAGGCGCATATTCTCGGCGACCGTCAAATTGGGGAAAAGATTGGTGATCTGGAAGGTGCGGCTCATGCCGCGCCGGGCGCGCTCATGGATGGGCGCGCGGGTCACGTCCCCGCCATTGAACAGGATGCGGCCCGTGGTGGCGCGCACCATGCCGGTGATGGCGTTGAACAGCGTGGTCTTTCCGGCGCCGTTGGGGCCGATGATGGCCCGCCGTTCGCCCTCGCGCACGCGGATCGACACGCTGTCCACCGCCTTCAGGGCACCGAACTGCACGGTGACGGTGTCGAGTTGCAGGAAGTCGCTCACTGGCGGGTCCGTTTCTGTTGGCGTGTCAGGCGCGCGGGAGAGTTTTGCCCCTTTGCGCGGCAGGCTCCTTCCCCCTCCCTAACCCTCCCCCGCACGCGGGAGAGGGGATGAGGGCACGCGGGGGAAGAAGGTCGTTGTGCTTCGAACATCGGGGAAAGGCGCGAGCCTCCCTCCTTTGCGCGGCAAACTCCCTCTCCCGCTTGCGGGGGAGGGGTGGGGAGGGGGCCGCGCGCCGAAGCGGGCCGTTCTCCCGGTAACGATCCGCCCTTCCCCCTCCCTAACCCTCCCCCGCACGCGGGAGAGGGGATGAGGGCACGCGGGGAAAGAAGGTCGTTGTCTTCCCACATCGGGGAAAGGCGCGAGCCTCCCCCCTTTGCGCGGCAAACTCCCTCTCCCGCTTGCGGGGGAGGGGTGGGGAGGGGGCTGCGCGCCGAGGAGCGGCGCCGGGCCCTCTCGCCTCAGCTCTTCTTGATGCCCTGGAACGTGCGCGAGTAAGGCGGCTGCTCCATGTAGGTGGTCGGATTGTAGGTCCAGAACTGCGACACGTTGGGATAGTTGGCGATGGGCGCGTTCCAGAGCTTGCCGTCGGCGTTCTTCACCACCTTGCGGATGTGCACGTCGTAGATGGGGTTGCCGTAATCATCGAGCTTCACGGTCTGGCCGAGCGGCGAGCCGGTGAGCTGGGTCTTGGAGACGGCGGCGAGGAAGGCGTCGCGGTCTTCCACATTGCCGTTGATGGTCTTGGCCGCCTCGTCCAGCCACATGGCGCCGGAATACATGGAGAAGCCGTAGAGCGAGGGATACTTGTTGTACTTCTTCATGTGCGCCTCGACGAAGCTCTTCGTCACGGGCGCGGGGGAGCCTTCCGCGAAGTGGGCGGCCACGATGACGCCTTCCGCTTCCGGGCCCATGGTGCGGATCACCGACTGGTCGGTCATGTTCATGGCCCCGACCAGCGGGATCTGGCCCTTCAGGCCGAAATTGGCATATTGCTGCATGAAGCGGGTGGCGTCCGCGCCGGTCTCCATGGCGAAGATCACGTCCACGCCGAGATTGGCGAGCTGGCCCAGATAGGGCGAGAAGTCGGACGTGTTCAGCGGGTGCCAGAACTGTCCGGCGATGGAGCCGCCGCCCTCGGTGAAGGTCTGGCAGAAGCCGCCGCACTGCTCCTGGCCGAACGTGTAGTCCTGGGAGATGGTGGCGGCCTTCTTGTAGCCCTGCTTCAGGCACCAGTCGGCGAGCGGACGCGGGAACTGGCTGCCCGTATAGCCGGCCACGCGCACCACGTTCTTGATGCGGTTGCGCTGGGTCAGTTCGTCGGCGGCGATGATGGGGATGAAGTAGGGCATGCCGTTGCCCTTCACGTAATTGGCCACCGCGAGGCCGGTATTGGCCAGGAGGTTGCCGATCAGCATGTTCACGCCGGACTGCTCCACGAGGCGGCGGGCCTTCTGCAGCGCCATGTCGGGGTTGGCGCCGTCGTCCTCGACGATCACCTCCACCTTGCGGCCGCCCATCATGCCGCCCTTCTCGTCCATGTACATCTGGAAGCCGTCCACCATCTCGCGGCCGCCGGCGGCCACCACGCCGGTGAGCGGGGCCATGAGGCCGATCTTGATGGTGCCGGTGCCCTGGGCACGCGCCACATAGGGCGAGGCCACGGTGCCCACCGCCGCAAGCGCGACGCCGGTCTTGAGGAATGTCCTGCGATCCATCTGTCCCACTCCTGCTGGTTTTATCTGGTTGGTCTGTTTCAGCCCCGCTTTCGCGCGAGCAGGGTCCGGATGCCGCCGAGGATGCCCTCGGGGGCGAAGATCATGATGAGGATGAAGGCGACGCCCATGACGGTCTGCCAGCGCTCCGTGTAGAGGCTGACCGCATTCTCCAGGCCGATGATGGCGAGCGCCCCGATGAAGGAGCCGAACAGCGTCCCCGCGCCGCCGGTGATGGCCATGAGCAGGCCCTCCACCGACTGTGTCAGGGCAACGGTGGAGGGGCTCACGAAGTCGTTGAACATGGCATAGAGCGCCCCCGCCACGCCGGCGAAGATGCCGGCGACGGTGAAGGCGATGAACATGTGCAGCGACACGTTGTAGCCGAGCGAGCGCATACGGCTGTCGCTGTCCCGGATGCCCCGGAGCGTGAGGCCGAACGGCGAGCGCACGAAGCGCCACATGGCGAAGGTGATCACCACCACGGCGGCGAACACCACATAGTAGAAGGGCAGGTGCGCGGCCAGTTCCACCGGGCGCACATTGCCCCGCAGGCCGTTCTCGCCGCCGGTCACCGAGGTCCAGCGCAGGCAGATGCCCCAGATGATCATGCCCAGCGCCAAGGTGAGCAGGATGAAGTAGACGCCGGTGGTGCGGATGGCGAGCAGCGCGAACACCATGGCCACCAGGGTGGCCGCGCAGATGCCCAGCATCATGCCCACATAAGGCGAGCCCGCCATGGTGGAGGTCCAGTAGACCGTCACATAGGTGGACACGCCGAAGATGGCGCCGAGGCACAGCGGGGTGCGCCCGGCATAGCCGGCGAGAATGTCCACCGACATGGCCAGCACCGCATAGATGAGCACCTCGGTGAGGATGCTCACCTGATAGGTGGGCACGAACAGCGGCACGATGGCGAAGGCGAGCGCGCCGAACAGGATGGCCGCGAGGCCGAGGCGTGGAATGCCGATCTCGCTCATGCGGTCCTCCCGAACAGGCCGAGCGGACGGAAGGCGAGGATCGCCGCCATGGGGCCGAAGATGACGAAGTAGGCGAATTCCGGGAACATGACCTGTCCCACCGTATTGAGCATGCCCACCATGAGCGCGCCCACGGCGGCCCCAACGAGGCTCCCGCGCCCGCCGATGATGACCACCGCCAGCGAGAAGACGAGGATCTCCGCGTCGGCGCTGGGATAGAGGGTGAGGAAGGCCCCGCCCACCGCGCCGCCGAGCCCGGCAAGCGCCGCTCCCAGCATGAAGGTGAGCAGGAAGATCCGGCGGATATTCACCCCCATGGCCTCGATGGTCTCGGGGTCGTCCACGCCCGCCCGGATGAGGGCGCCCAGCCGGGTGCGGTTGAGGAGCAGCCAGAGCAGGATGAAGATCAGAACGCCGAGAACCAACACGAACAAGCGGTATTTGGGGTAGAACAACCCGGCAAATCGCAATGCTCCGCGCAGGAATTCCGGGGTTGGGACGGTGTAGGTGTCGCCGCCGAACACCACCAGCATCATGTCGTTGAGCACGAGGCCGACGCCCAGCGTCAGCAGCACCTGCCGCAATTCATGCCCCCGCACGAACCGCAGCAAGCCTTGGTCGAGGATGAGGCCGGTGACGGCCACCGCCACCATGGCGGCCAGCAGGCCGATGAAGAAGGAGCCGGTGGTGGAGGCGATCGCATAGGCGCAATAGCCGCCGAGAAGATAAAGCGCGCCGTGGGCAAGGTTCACGATGCGCAGCAGGCCGAAGATCAGCGTGAAGCCCGACGCCACGATGAAGAGCAGCGCCGCGAACGTCAGGCCGTTCAGAAGTTGAAATGTATTGAGGCCGCTCATGCCGCCGCGCCTTCGGTGAGGGCGTTCGGGCGCTCGCGCAGATACCAGTCATAGATCTGCTCGCCGGTCATGAAGGCCACGTCGTCATAGGAGCAGATGCGCTCAACCGCCTTGCGGAAGTAACGCGCGCGGTGCGGGGCGCCCATGATGTAGGGGTGGATGACCAGCGCCATGATGCGGGCCGAATCCCGGGAATCCTCGTAGATCTGCTCGAACTGGTCGATGGCGCGATCGTAATATTCGCTCGCCTTGTGATGCTGGATCAGCATCATCGCCACGTCGTTGCATTCCTGGGTGTAGGGAATATTGAGGATGGGCTTCGTGCGGGTCTTCAGGACCACGGGCTCGTCATCGAGAACCCAGTCGAGCACGTAGTCGTATCCCGTCTCCACCAGGAGGTCCGGGGTCTCCCAGGTCTCGGTGAGGCCCGGCCCGAGCCAGCCGCGCGGGCGCTTTCCGGTATAGTCGGTGATGACCTTGGTCGTCCGGACGATGTCCGCCGCCTCGTTCTCCACCTTCTGCATGTTCTTCTGGCTGAAGCCGTGGCCGATGAACTCCCAATTCCGGTCCAAAGCCGCGCGGGAGATGGGCTCATAGGCCTGGATGGCCGAGCCGTTGATGGCGAGGGCGGCCGGAATGTTGTTGTCGTCGAACACGTCCAGCAGGCGCCAGAAGCCCACCCGGTTGCCGTATTCGTGCCAGGCCCAGTTGGGGATGTCCGGCATGGGTGCCCCGCCCGCGGGCGGGGTGAGGACGGTGCGCGGCATGGTCTCGCGCGGGTTCCATTCCTCGATATTGACGATGATCCACACCGCCATGCGAGCCCCGCCCGGAAGGCGCAGCTTCGGGCGTTGGGAGATGGCGGAATAGGCGATGCGCTCGGTGGGCAGCATTGAGGAAGTCCCGGTCGCGAAAGGTTTTATGATTGGCGCGCCGGCGCCGTTCTGGCGCCGGCGATGCAAGGCGCGGGCCGTGGCCCGCGCGCACTGTCCTCAGATGGGATAGCCCTTGGCGCGCTCGCCTTGGTACCAGTCCAGCAGGTCGTCGCCGTTCCAGAACAGAACGTCGCCCAGGCTCGCCGCATAGTCGTAGATGGCTTCCAGATACTTGATCCGGTGCGGCTGGCCCGAAATGTAGGGATGGATCGCCACTGCCAGGACCTTCGGGCGCTCGGCGCCTTCCATGTGCAGGCGGTCGATGGCGTCCTTGAAGCGGGTGAACCAGTAGGCGGACTCGTGATGGTGCACGGCCATCATGGGGATGTCGTTGTGCTCCACCGTATAGGGCAGCGTCACAAGCGGGCCCTTGGCGGTGTTGATGGTGGCGGGCTCGTCGTCCCACACCCAGTCGCCGATATATTTGACGCCCGCTTCCACCAGGATTTCCGGCGTGTCCATGAGCTGGGTGAGGCCCGGCCCGAGCCAGCCGCGCGGCCGCTTGCCGGTGAATTTCTCCAGGATATCCATGGACTTGAAGATCATGTCGCGCGGGTCGTCATGCTTGTGCATGGGCATCTGGTCATAGGCGTGGCCCATGAATTCCCAGCCCGCGTCCCGCGCCTGGGCGGCGACGCGCGTATAATCCTCGCACACCCGCGCATTGATGGAGAGGGTGGGGCGGATGCCCAGCTTCTCGTACAGCTTGAAGAAGCGCCAAGCGCCCACCCGCATGCCGTATTCGTGCCAGCTCCAATTGGGCACGTCGGGCAGCAGGGTCTGGCCGGTGGGCGGGGGAATGACCTGGCGCGCCATGGGGCGGCCGATGTCCCACACTTCCAGGTTCACGATGGACCACAGGACCACGCGGGCATTCCCGGGAAGCTTGAGCGGCGGGCGGTCCACGATGGGCGAGTAAGGCGCGCGCTCTCTGGGCTGCATTGTCATTCTTGTTCTCCGCAAAAACTCGAAGGAAAAACCGTCAACCGCCCGCCGCGGCACGCAGGGCGCCGAGGCTGGGTTTCAGAAGGGAATCAAGGGAGGCGTAGAGGAAGCGTGCCCCGCGCCCGACCCAGTCTCCCGCCGTGGCGGCGGTGACGGGCAGGCCATAGGCGACGCCGCGCGCCGCGAGGCGCGCCGTGATGTCGTCCACCGCCGCCACCACTTCCGGGCGGGTGGTGTCGCCGAGGAAGCCCATGGAATGGGCAAGGTCGTTGGGGCCGACCAGGATCAGGTCGATGCCCGGCGCGCCCGCGATCTCATCGAGGCGCCGATGGCCTTCCACGCTCTCGATCTGGGCGATCAGCAGAAGCGTTCCCTCGCGGCCCTTCGTGGCGGCGCGGGCGATGGCGCGCAGGCTGGCGCACTGCTCGGCGGATTCCACCTGCGGCAGGACGAGGCCGTCAATGCCGCAATCCAGATAGCGGGTGAGGATGGCGGGGTCGCGGGAGGGCGAGCGGACCACGGCGGAGAGGCCGTGCGCCTGGGCCGAGCGGGCCAGCATGGGCACGCTTTCGATGCCCACAGCCGTGCGCTCGCAATCGATGAAGAGGCAGTCCGCCCCGTGGGCCGCGATGATGTCCACCACCGGCAGCGCGCAGCCGCCGGGATTGACGGCGATCACCGCCCGTCCGGCCTCGATGGCGGTCTTGGCGTGGCGCGTCACGGGCGAGACCTCCGCAGGGCCGCGCTCACGAGGGCGCTCCAGCCCGGAGGCGGGAGGAGCCGGAAGCGTGCGGGGCGGGCCAGAATGCGGGGCATGGGCGGGTCATCCGGCGCAGGAAGCGTCTCGGATAAGGTTTGAATACAATCTCCTGTCGGTCAAGCTACAATGTATACAAAGAAAGCCTCTTTATCGGGCGTTCGATGCCGCTTTTTTGGTGTGCCCGCCCAGCGGGAAGACACACTGAAAAAGGATTTGCGCGTGCACCAATGTGCCAATTGACCATTTCGCAGGTCGTGGCATGAATGTATTGAAATGACCCTGTTGCGGTGCAGCACCGCGTCGCGCCGGAAATGCCTTTCATGACGGACGTCGATCTTCACCATTTTTCTCCGGACGAGCCTCTCTCCGAGGCGCGCCCGGCGACCCGTACCTTGTCGGTCGCCGACCGGATCCGCACCGCCCTCCTGTCCGGCGAGTTCGAGCCCGGCGCCCGCCTGCATGAGGTGCGCCTGTCCGAGCGGCTTGGCGTCTCCCGCACGCCCATCCGCTCCGCGCTCCAGAGCCTCGCCAGCGAGGGCATGCTCGAATATGCGCCCAATCGCGGTTATTCCGTACGCCGTTTCTCCACCGCCGAGATCGTGGATGCCTACGAGATCCGTGCGGTGATGGAGGCGCTCGCCGCGCGCTTCGCGGCGGAGCGCGGCCTGCCCGAGGCGGAGCGCATGGCCATCGAGCGCGTGCTGGCGGAAGGGGACGACATCCTCGCGTCCCAGGAATTGGGCGAGGACGAGAAGCTGGCCTACAGCGCGGTGAACACCACCTTCCACGAGGCCATTCACAGCGCCGCGCGGTGCCGCATGGTGGGGGACATGATCCGCATGTGCCATTCGGTGCCTCATTCCTCGCACCGGAACGTCATCTCGTTCGAGCATATGGACGTGCGCCGTCGCCACGACGATCACCACCGCATCTATGATGCTATCCTCGCCTGCGACGCCTATCGCGCGGAAATGCTCATGCGCGAGCACGTCGCCAGCGTGAAGACCAGCCTCGTCCGTGCGCTGTCGGGGCGGCCCATGGCGCGCCGGGGGCGCTGAGAGGACTTACGGGGACGGACCCGCGCGCCAATCGACCGGCAGGGAGAAGGCGCGGCGGAAGCCCTCCTCGCCCTGGCCCGTAAGCGTGAGGGCCCGGTTGCCGGGCGTGCGCACGATCCATCCCAAGTCCAGCGCGCGCGCGAGCAGGGCCGCGCCGAGGCGACCGGCCAGACGCGGGCGGCGTTCGCTCCAGTCGAGACAGGTGCGGCACAAGGGACGGCGCGCGGATGTGCCGTCCATAGGGAGGCCGACAGAATCCAGGACGGCGCGTCCCTTCTGCGTGAGGACAGCGGCGCCATCGGACAGAACCATGCAGTCCTGTGCCGATAGCGCGTCCGCGATGGCGACGGCGAGACGCCCGGCCATGTGGTCGTAGCAGGTGCGGGCGAGGCGCAGCGCGGCATCCCGCGGGCCGAGCGGATGGTGCCGTCGGTGCCCGTCCGCCGCCAGCGCCATGAGCGCCTGCATGGCATGGGCCACCTCCCCGGAGGCGAGCCGATAATAGCGATGCCGGCCCTGCTTCTCGACGGCCAGGAGGCGGCCTTCGATCATCTTCGCAAGATGTCCACTGGCCGTCTGGGGGGTGATCCGCGCCACCCGCGCAAGCTCTCCGGCGGTGAGCGCCTGCCCGCCCATGAGGGCCATGAGCATGTTGGCGCGCGCGGCGTCGCCCATGAGGCCGCCCACCTCCGCGATTGTGTTTCCCGACGCGATGCTGGACATGGCTGAACCCTAGCATCGCGCAGCGCATGCGCCAGTATGGATGGTTCGGCATCGGCCGAAGCAATTGCCGCCGGAAACGCGCTAGGTTCAGGACTCATTGATCAGAGCCAGAAGATGACGGTTGCTGCGATGCAGATGGCGGAGAAGAAGGTGTGGGCGCATCGGTCGTAGCGTGTGGCGATGCGGCGCCAGTCCTTGAGTTTGGCGAA
>NZ_RWKV01000016.1 GCF_003993795.1 Aquabacter cavernae | reverse complement strand
CCTGAACCCGATCCCATCCCGAACTCGGCCGTTAAACTCCACTGCGCCAATGGTACTTCGTCTCAAGACGCGGGAGAGTAGGTCGCTGCCAGGCCTGCAAAGGACATGACGTAAGGGATTGCCCTCAACACGATACCAAACAACGCAAAACCCCCATCGCAGAAATGCAGTGGGGGTTTTGTGCGTTTCGGAGGCCGGGAACGGGGACGGGGCGGCCGGCACGCGCCGCATAAGCGGGCAGGACGCAATCGCAATCCAGCACCAGAGCTGTCAGCGCGGACGCATCACGCCAGCCTCCCGCGTTGAGAGCGGCTCAAATCCTGCGAAACCGCACATGCCTCGGAGGCCGGAACCGCTGCCCAGGGCTATGCCTGCGCCGCAGCCTCCTGCTTGCTGCGCGCCCGCCGAACCCGCCGCGCGGTTTTGCGCCCGAACGCGCGCGGCTTGACGCGAAACAGCTCCGCATGGAGGCGCCGCGCCTTGCGGGTCAAGGAGTCCTGGTGGGTCTCCGCGATGCCATCAATCCGCTCGATGAGATCGTCGGGCAGGTTGCCCCGCGTCGCGTCGAGACGGTGGCGCAACGTTTCGATATCCTGATAGCGCCCAAGCAGGTCCCGCAGTTTCTGGGCGCGGGTGGCGCGTTCCGCGCCGCGCCCCGCCGCCACATCGGCGAGGAAGGACATCTGATAGCGATGGGTCACCACGCGCTTACGCAGATCATGCAGCGCCTCGGGATCCGACACATCCAGTGCGTCCCGCGCCTTCGCATAGGCCTTGCGCAGACCCGCCACCACGTCCGCCCGGGCGGCCTGGGCGTCCAGGGTGCGGGCATGACGCCGCCGGGTGTCGCTCAGCCAGCGCTGAAGCACCCGTTCATGGGGTGCGGCATCTGAAGCGGCATCGGCCGAGGTGGAGAGGGCGTCGATGGCGCGGGCCGAATCCTCATGGGCAAGGCCGGCCGCAACCAGGTCTGCAAGCGCATCGCGCGAGGCCTGGTTGTCCCGCGCGCCGGACAGTTCGCGCGCCGCCGCCGCTGCGCTGCGCCGGGCGGCCTGAGCGTCACTGCCGGGAATGAGGCGCAGCAAGGCGCGATATTCCTTCAATGCCTTGCGGGCATCATGAACCATCACCACCGGATCGCCCGCCGCCAGGGCCCGCTGCACCTTGTCGAGGGCCGACTCGAGCCGTGCCGCCAGCGGCAGGCCGAGGCCCTCGGAAATCTCCGCGGGAGGAGGGGCGGGCGCTTCGCTTGCAGTGTCTTCGGGGCTGGATGGCATGGGATTTCCCGTTGGGGAGGTGGTTTCGGGCACCTGTGTCATTCCAGCAACTATGCCATAGGACGGCACTCCTGTCGCCACCACCTGGGATACCGGCTCTGAAAAGCCAAGATCATTCAAGGGACCGCACGCGATTGCGATCTTCGGCCCCCCCCTACAGTATAGAATTCTTCTTAATCTAAATAGAGGCTCATAATACCTTTTTGAAATCAGTCTAATTCATATGTTTCCCGGCGTATCTTGCAGTAGACAAAGTCCGGACCCTAGAAATCGCGCCCTAAAGCAATCAATCGTCAATTTTGCGGGCGGGATATTAAAGGAGTCGGAAGATGGGGCGCGCTGGATCATTTGCGGGCATCCGGTCAATGAAACATGCCGACGCGCGTGGCGCCCTCAAGGGTCCGCTGCAGCTCGGCATGGGCGTCGCCTCGGCCATGGTGGGCGTTCCCGCCTACGCGCAGCAGGCGGCCTCCACCTCCGAACTGGAGCTGCCCACGGTCCAGGTGCAAGACAATACCGGCGGCTTCGTGGCCACCACCACGGGCGTCGCCCGCCTGCCCGTGCCGATCTTCGACATGCCGCAGCAGGTCAATGTGGTGACCGAGAAGGTGTTGCAGCAGCAGAACGACACCACCCTGGAACAGGCGCTGCGCAACGTTTCGGGCATCACCTTCAGCGCCGGCGAGGGCGGGAACCAGGGCGACGCGCCCATCATCCGCGGCTTCTCGGCCCGTGGCGATATCTTCCGCGACGGTATCCGCGACACCGGCTGGTACACGCGCGACATGTTCAACATCGAGGCGGTGGAGGTCTTCATGGGCCCCTCCTCCTTCGCGTTCGGGCGCGGCTCCACGGGCGGCGTCATCAACATGGTGTCGAAGCTGCCCAAGGACGCCACCTTCGTGGAAGGTGACGTGACCGGCTATTCGCAGGGCGGCTGGCGCGCCACCCTCGATGCGAACGCCAAGGTGAACGACAATTTGTTCGGCCGCATCAATTTGATGGGCCAGAATGTCGACACCGCCGACCGCAACAATGTGAATTCCGAGCGCTGGGGCATCGCGCCGTCGGTCACGTTCAATCTGAACGACAAGACCACGGTGACCGCCTCCTATTATTACCAGCATGAGAGCGGCGTGCCGGACTATGGCGTGCCCTATCTGCCCTCGCCCTCGCTGAGCACGTCGGCGGCGAATTTCGGCCAGCCCACGGGCGGCTATTACGGCAACGGTCAGGCGACCGCCCCGGTGCCGGTGCCGCGCAGCAACTGGTACGGCGTGACCAACGGCCCGTTCGCGGACCAGGTGACCACCGACACCAACATGGCCACGCTCTATATCGAGCATGAGCTGAACGACTTCGTGACGCTCAGCAACGGCACGCGCTACACGGCCAATGATCGCAACGTGATCGTCACCGCGCCGCGCAGCCTGGGAACGGCCTCGAACAACACCACTGTTCCCAGCCTCTATCCCGTGCAGAGCATGACCATCGGCATGCAGCGGTTCAACACCATCACGGACAACACCCAGCTCTCGAACATCACCGACATGGTGGCCAAGTTCGAGACCGGCATCTTCAAGCACACGCTCAATGCCGGCATGGAGCTGACCAAGGAAACCCGCGACCAGCAGCGCACCAACCTGTGCAGCCCCACGGCTGCCCAGTGCCGCACCAGCCTGTGGGCGCCCAGCAATTATTCGCCCAATCTGGGCGTCGGCGGCTTCGCCAACTACGCGCCCACCTCCAACAATACCGACATGACCGACGTGGCCTTCTATGGCGGCAACCAGATCGCCATCGGCGACCACTGGCAGGTCATGGGCGGCTTCCGCTGGGATATGGCGGATACCACCTACCAGTCGGTGGCCGCCAACGGTGCGGTCACGACGCTGGATAATAGCGAAAGCCTGTTCAACTACCGGTTCGGCGTCGTCTATTCGCCCATCCAGACGGTGAACCTCTACGTCACCTACGGCACGTCCTCGAACCCCTCGTCCGAATATGGCGTGCTCGACACCGGCACCGTCACCCTGGCGCCCGAGAGCAACAACACCTGGGAAGCCGGCGTGAAGGCCGAGGTGCTGGATGGCCGCGTCGTCCTGACCGGCGCCGTGTTCCAGACCACGAAGACCAATACCCGCGTGCCCACCGATCCGGTGGCGGGCCTGCCGCCCCAGGTGCTGGGCGGCGAGCAGCGGGTGCGCGGCATCTCGCTGGGCGCCGGCGGCGCGCTCACCGAGCAGTGGGACCTGACGCTGAGCTACACCTACATGCAGACCGATGTGCTGAGCGTCGGCCCCGCGCCCACGCTGGCGAACCTCGCCACCGTCGGCAAGGAGCTGCCCAATGCGCCGCCGAACTCCTTCTCCATGTGGACGAGCTACGACATCACCCCGCAGCTCACCATTGCCGGCGGCGCGACCTTCAACGACGACACGTTCGCCAACGTCCAGAACACGGTCTATGTGCCGTCCTATTGGAACTTCGACGCCATGGCGAGCTACCAGTTCACCAAGAACTTCCAGGTGCAGCTCAACGTCTACAACCTGACCAACGAGCTTTATTACGCCCAGTATTATGGCGGCCACGCCGTGCCCGCCGCCGGGCGCTACGCCACGCTGACGGCCCGCGCGACGTTCTGATCTTCGCAAAGGCCGACCCGCGCCGCCCTGACCTCCGGCGGCGCGGGTCCTTTCGTTTCAAGGCGCCCCGTCCATGATGCTGCACATTCCCAATGTCCTCACCCCCGACCAGGTGGCGCGCTGCCGGCGCATGTTCGAGCGGGCCGGCTGGGTGGACGGGCGGGTGACGGCGGGCGCGCAGACCAGCTCGGTGAAGCGCAACCTCCAGATTCCGGACGATGACCCGGAAGCGCTGGAGTGCGGGCAGATGATCGTGGCCGCGCTCCATCGCAGCGGCCTGTTCATGTCGGCGGTCCTGCCGCTGCGGATCCTGCCGCCCATGTTCAATCGCTATGACGAGGGCATGACCTTCGGCTCCCATGTGGACAATGCCATCCGCCGCATCCGCACCACCGGCGAGACCATGCGCACGGACGTGTCCACCACCCTGTTCCTCTCCGAGCCGGAGGATTATGACGGCGGCGAGCTGGTGGTGGAGGATACCTACGGCACCCACGGGGTGAAGCTGCCGGCGGGCGATGCCATCATCTATCCCGCCACCTCGCTCCATCATGTCACGCCGGTCACGCGCGGGGCGCGCATCTCGTCCTTCTTCTGGACCCAAAGCCTGATCCGCAATGACGGCCGGCGCAGCCTGCTGTTCGACATGGACATGGCCATCATGCGCCTCAACCAGGACCATCCCGGCCACCCTTCGGCGGTGCAGCTCACGGGCGTCTATCACAACCTGCTGCGCGAATGGTCCGAGGCCTGAGAGCACCCGGCCGGCCTTATTGGAATTGATTTCATCTAAGGCGCGGCGCATAACTCGCTCCCGGATCAAATCGATTAGATATCCGCGTGCAGCGGATCAGGGAGACAGCCATGGCGGGTGCGGGCAACCATAAGAACGGCGCTGAAGGCCGCAAGCTGCGCTCCCAGCTCTGGTTCGACAATCCCGACAATCCCGGCATGACCGCGCTCTATCTGGAGCGCTACCTGAATTTCGGCCTCACCCGCGCGGAGCTGCAGTCGGGCAAGCCCATCATCGGCATCGCCCAGACCGGCTCCGACCTCTCCCCCTGCAACCGCCACCATCTGGATCTGGCCAAGCGCGTGCGCGAAGGCATCGCGGCGGCGGGCGGCATTCCCTTTGAATTCCCCGTCCACCCCATCCAGGAGACCGGCAAGCGCCCCACGGCGGCGCTGGACCGGAACCTTGCCTATCTCGGCCTCGTGGAGGTGCTTTACGGCTATCCGCTGGACGGCGTGGTGCTCACCACCGGCTGCGACAAGACCACGCCCGCCTGCATCATGGCTGCGGCCACCGTGAACATTCCGGCCATCGTGCTCTCGGGCGGCCCCATGCTGAACGGCTGGTGGAAGGGCGAGCGCACCGGCTCGGGCACGGTGGTGTGGAAGGCCCGCGCCCAGCATGCGACGGGGGAAATCGACTACGACACCTTCATGGATGTGGTGGCCTCCTCGGCGCCCTCCGTGGGCCATTGCAACACCATGGGCACGGCCTCCACCATGAACGGTCTCGCCGAGGCGCTGGGCATGTCGCTGCCGGGCTGCGCGGCCATTCCCGCGCCCTATCGCGAGCGCGGCCAGATTTCCTATGAGACCGGCAAGCGCATCGTGGACATGGTGTGGGAGGACCTGAAGCCCTCCGACATCCTCACCCGCGCGGCGTTCGAGAACGCCATCCGCGTGAATTCCGCCATTGGCGGCTCCACCAATGCGCCCATCCATCTCAACGCCATCGCCCGCCATGTGGGCGTGCCGCTCACCGTGGATGACTGGCAGAGCGTGGGCCATCAGATCCCGCTGCTGGTGAACCTGCAGCCGGCCGGCGAATATCTGGGCGAGGAATTCCACCGGGCCGGCGGCATCCCTGCCGTGGTGGCGGAACTGATCGGCGCGGGCAAGATTCATGAGGATGCGCTCACCGTGAACGGGCGCGGCATGGGCGAGAATTGCCGGGGCAAATTCTCCTGGGACCGTGAGGTGATCCGCTCCTATGACAACCCGCTGAAGGCCGAAGCGGGCTTCATCGTTCTGCGCGGAAACCTGTTCAATAACGCCATCATGAAGACCAGCGTCATCTCGCCGGACTTTCGCGCGCGCTTCCTCTCCAATCCCAATGACCTCAATGCGTTCGAGGGGCGGGCCGTGGTGTTCGAGGGGCCTGAGGATTACCACCACCGCATCGACGATCCCGACCTCGGCATCGACGAGTACACGCTCCTCTTCATTCGCGGCACGGGCCCCATCGGCTATCCCGGCGGGGCGGAGGTGGTGAACATGCAGCCGCCCGCCGCCCTCATCAAGAAGGGCGTCATGGCGCTGCCCTGCATCGGCGACGGGCGCCAGTCGGGCACCTCCGGCTCGCCGTCCATCCTCAATGCCTCGCCGGAGGCGGCGGCGGGCGGCGGCCTCGCGTTGCTGCGCACCGGCGACCGGGTGCGCATCGACCTGGGCAAGGGCACGGCGGACATCCTGTTGTCCGATGCCGAGCTGTCCGAGCGCCGGGCGGCGCTGGATGCGGCGGGCGGCTTCCCCATCCCGCCCAGCCAGACGCCCTGGCAGGAGATCCAGCGCGGCATGGTGGAGCAGTTCGACGAGGGCATGGTGCTGAAGCCCGCCGTGAAGTACCAGCGGGTGGCCCAGACCATGGGCATTCCCCGCGACAATCACTAGGCTTGCCATGGACATCCAGACCCAGCCCGTCGGTGCCATCGTGGACGGCCCGCCCGCCCGGCGGCCCGAGCGCACGCGCCTTGAGGGGCGGCACATCGCCATCGTGCCGTTCGAGCCGGAGCGGCACGTGGCCGCCCTCTATGCGGCGTCGCACGGGCCGGGCCTGGACGACCCCTGGACCTATCTGTCGGTGGGCCCCTTCCCGGACGAGGCGAGCTTCCGGCGCACCTATGAGGAACTGGCGGTGAAGGCGGACCCGCTGCTGTTCGCTTTGGTGGACCCGCACAGCGGCGCGCCGCTGGGGCACGCCACCTATATGCGCATCGAGCCCGCCCAGCGCGTGGTGGAGGTGGGCAACATCCTCTTCACCCCCGCGCTCGCCCGCACGCCTGCCGCCACCGAGGCCATGTATCTCATGGCCCGCCATGCCTTCGAGGATCTGGGCTACCGGCGCTATGAGTGGAAATGCAATGCGCTCAACGCACCCTCCCGCCGCGCGGCGTTGCGGCTCGGCTTCACCTTCGAGGGTGAGTTCCGCCAGCACATGATCTCCAAAGGCCGCAACCGGGACACCACCTGGTTCTCGCTGCTGGACACCGAATGGCCGCACGCCAAGGCGGCCTTCGAGGCGTGGCTGGCGCCGGACAATTTCGATGCGGACGGGCGCCAGAAGCACCGCCTGGAGGCGATCCGCGACGAGCGCTGAGCCTGCGCCGTGCTCCCTCTCCCGCTTGCGGGGGAGGGCTGGAGAGAGGGGCAGCGGGCGCAGGGCCAAGATTTCAAGGCTGGAAAACAGCCGGACAACAGGGACGGACGACCATGGGTGGACGCTTCGAGAAGAGTGGACGCTTGGAAGGCAAGACCTGCCTCGTCACGGCGGCGGGGCAAGGGATCGGACGGGCCATCGCCGATACGTTTGTGCGGGCGGGCGCGCGGGTGGTCGCCACAGACCTCGACATGGGCAAGCTGGACGGCTTCGCCGGTGAGGTCCGGTCGCTGGACGTGCGCAAGACCGAGGCCGTGGAGGCATTGGCGCGGGAGATCGGCGCGGTGGACGTGCTCGCCAATTGCGCGGGCTATGTGCACCAGGGCTCCCTGCTGGACTGCTCGGAGGCGGACTGGGACTTCTCGTTCGACCTCAACGTGAAGTCCATGCACCGCACCCTGAAAGCCTTCGTGCCGCTGATGCTGGCAAAGGGCGGGGGCTCCATCATCAATATCGCCTCGGCGGCCTCCTCGGTGCGCGGCGTGCCGAACCGCTATGCCTACGGCACCACCAAGGCCGCCATTATCGGCCTCACCAAGTCGGTGGCGGCGGACTTCATCACCAAGGGCATCCGCGCCAACGCCATCTGCCCGGGAACGGTGCAGTCGCCCTCCCTGGATGAGCGCATCGCGGCGGTGGCGGCCCAGTTCGGGCGCACGCGCGAGGATGTGCGGGCGGACTTCGTGGGCCGCCAGCCCATGGGGCGGCTCGGCACGGCGCAGGAGATTGCCGACCTCGCCCTCTATCTCGCCTCCGACGAGAGCGCCTTCACCACCGGGCAGATCCACCTCATCGACGGCGGCTGGTCGCTCTGAGCGGCCCGCGCGAATCAGGACTTTCATCCATGCGCATTCTCGTCATCGGCGGCGCCGGAATGGTCGGCCGCAAGCTCATCGAACGCCTTGCCAAGGACGGGCGCCTGGGCGGCAGGCCCATCACCGCGCTCACGGCCCATGACGTGGTGGCCCCGGCCCGCATCGAGGCGCCGTTCCCCATCACCGCGCGCGTCTCCGACATCTCCGTGCCCGGCGAGGCGGCGGCGCTGGTGGCGGACAAGCCCGACGTGATCTTCCATCTGGCCGCCATCGTCTCGGGCGAGGCGGAAGCGGATTTCGACAAGGGCTATCGCATCAACCTGGACGGCACGCGCTTCCTGCTGGATGCGGTGCGGGTGATCGAGGGCTATGTGCCGCGCCTCGTCTTCACCTCGTCCATCGCGGTGTTCGGCGCGCCGTTCCCGGAGGCCATCGGGGACGACTTCTTCACCACCCCGCTCACCTCCTACGGCACCCAGAAGGCCATCGGCGAATTGCTGCTGGCGGACTATTCGCGACGCGGCCTCATGGACGGCATCGGCATCCGCCTGCCCACCATCTGCGTGCGGCCGGGCAAGCCCAACAAGGCGGCCTCGGGCTTCTTCTCCGGCATCATCCGCGAGCCGCTATCGGGCCAGGAGGCCATCCTCCCCGTGTCGGAGGAGGTGATGCACTGGCATGCCTCGCCCCGCGCGGCGGTGGGCTTCCTCATTCATGCCGCGACGCTGGACACCGCGCCCATGGGCGCGCGGCGCAGCCTGACCATGCCGGGCCTCGCCGTGACCGTGGGCGAGCAGATCGAGGCGCTGCGGCGCGTCGCGGGCGACAAAGCGGTGGCGCTGATCCGCCGCCAGCCGGACCCGGTCATCGAGACCATCGTCGCGGGCTGGCCTCGCCGCTTCAATGCCGCTCGGGCGCTGGCGCTGGGCTTCACGGCGGAAGCGAGCTTCGACGAGATCATCCGCATCCATATCGAGGACGAACTGGGCGGGAAGATCGCGGTCTGACACCAAAGGCCCACGCGGCACCGGCCAAGGACTGGGGCCGTTGGTCTGGCCGGAGCGGCTCACGCCGCGAAGGCGTGGGTGCGGCCGAGTTCGCTGATGGCCGAGACGAGGTTCGGCAGCAGGCGGCGATAGGCGAGGCGGCGCGCATGGGGATCGGCGAGCGCCGCTGCGTCATCCAGGCGCCAGCGCTGATGGGCGATGCAGCGCACCCGGCGGGCGAAGCTCTCCATCTCCGCCTCGATCCCCTCCACCAGCGAGACCACCACATCGATGCGCGGCGCGCCGGGCAGGCTGAACACTTCCAGCGGCTTGGCTGAGAGACCGTCCACCGGGATCCGCGCCGAATGCAGGCACTCCACCGCCGCAAGATCCACCGGCCCCGGCTGCACGCCCGCGCTGAAGGCGCGCAGGTGCGGGGTGCGCCCATGGGCCAGGGCCTCGGCCAGAAGGCTCAGGCCGCCATTGTCCCGGCACGCGAACAGGATCGCCGCCCGGGGACGGATGGGGGATCGCCGCATGATGAAGCCTCCGCTGGAGCGCGCGGTCCTGGTGAAACATGAGAGCCTGAAGGCCCGGGGACCGGACCGCCGCGCCCGAATCACACGGCGGACGCTAGCCGCGCCGCCAAAACGCGACGATGACAGCGCGTTTCGGGCATCCACGCCTTTGAGACTGCACGGTTAACCCAATGTAAAACCTTCCCCCACATGGATGCCTCCGGGCCTTCAGCGAATCGCGAAAGGCCTTTCAGAGAGCTGGATTCGGATCCAGACCCATTCGGAGGCTTTGATGGCGAAGAGCGAAGTGTCGGGCGCTGAGGTGAGCAAGATCGCCGCGAAGGCCCTGCGAAACCCCGCGAGCGTGACTCCCGACGAGATCCGCGCCCTCGCCGCCTCGGTCCTGACCCAGGTCGCCCCGAAGACGGTCGCCAAGGTTTCTCCGAAGACTGCCGCTCCCAAGGTTGCCGCTCCGAAGGTTGCTCCGGTCAAGGCTGCCCCGAAGGCGGTTGCCAAGGGGACCGTGAAGGCCACGGTGGAGCCCAAGGCCGAAGCCGCATCCCCGGCGCCCGCGCCCGAGGCGAAGCCGGCTCCGGCGAAGACCGTCGCTGCCAAGCCTGCTGTGAAGACGCCCGCCGCGAGCCCGGCTGCTAAGCCTGCTGCGACCAAGCCCGCCGCTAAGACATCTGCGGCCGCGAAGCCCGCTGCGGCCAAGTCTGCCAAGGCTGCGCCCGCCAAGGCTGCGCCCGCGACGGCGAAGCCGGTGGCCGAAGTGAAGGTGCCGGAAGCCGCCAAGCCGGAGGCCGCTCCCCAGAAGGTTGTTGCCAAGACCCCCGCTGCCAAGACGCCCGCCACCAAGGCCTCCGCCACCAAGGCGCCCGCTGCCAAAAAGCCCGTGGCCGCCAAGCCGGTGGCCAAGCCCGCCGCGAAGCCTGCTGTCGAAGCGCCGAAGGCCGCTCCGGCGGCAAAGGAGGTGTCCAAAAGTGCAGGCAAGACGGCAGTCAAGACGGAGCCAGTGGCGCCTGTCGCTGCGAAGCCCGCGGCGGCCAAGGTGACGAAGGCGAAGGCGGCGAGCCCCAAGGTTGAGGCCCCGAAGGCTGACGCCCCCAAGGCTGACACCCCGAAGGTCGAAGCGCCTAAGGCGGACGCCCCGAAGGTGGTGAGTGCCAAGGCTTCGGCCAAGCCCAAGGCCGCTCCCAAGTCTGCCCCCAAGACTGCCCCTAAGGCCGCGAGTGCCAAGCCTGCGGTGAAGAAGGCGCCGGCGAAGACCGCCTGAGCCTGAGCCCGAGACGTTCGCGACGGCCCGGCCCAAAGCCGGGCCGTTTGCGTTTCAGGCCGGACTCTTGAACCAGGCGCCGGATTTCACGGCGGCGGTGAGGGTGATGCCGTAGACCACCAGCCCGAGCGCCAAGGCGACGAAGAGGGCGGTGAGAGAGCCGGTGAGGCGCAGCGCGATCCAGCCGCCGCCCACCGCGATGATCACCCGCAATGTCCCGGCCACCAGCGGCCAGAGCAGCCGCCCCGCGCCCTGGGACGCGAAATAGAGGCAGAGGCCGAGGCCGAAGAAGCCATAAGCAGGGCCGACCACGCGCAGATAGGCGCTGCCGGTCTCGATCATGGCCGGATCGGTGCTGAACAGGGATAGCCAGGCGGCGGGCCAGATGGCGGCGAGGATGCCGATGGTCTCGGTGAGGGCGAAGGCGATGCCGCCGCCGATGAGGGCGATGCGCAGCGCCCGCTCATACTGGCCCGCGCCCATATTCGTACCCACCAGGGCCACCAGGGGGCCACCAAGGCCGAACACTAGCGGCACCAGCAGATATTCGAGCCGCGCGCCCGTGCCGAAGCCGGCCACCGCATCGACGCTCGCCGCACCCGCCACCAGGGCGGTGGCGAGGGCGATGGTGACGTTGGTCTGGATGGAGCTGATGGTGGCCACCGCGCCGATGCGCAGGATTTCCCGGAACAGCGGCCAGCGCAGCTTCACCCATTTGAAGCGCGCCACGTTGCGGCCCGAGAGGATGTACCAGCCCATCACCACCACGCCGACCACGTTGTAGAGAATGAGCGCCAGCCCGCCGCCCGCCACGCCCATGGCCGGGATGGGGCCGTAGCCGAAGATGAGCAGCGGGGAGAGCGGGATCAGCAGAACCACGCCGCCGCAGGTGACGAGGGCGGGAAACAGCATGTTGCCCGTGCCCCGGATGATGCTGGCCAGCCCCGCCATGAGCCAGACGGTGACCATGCCGGCGAACACGACGTTGGAATAGACCAGCGCGGCTTCCAGCTCCCCGCCATGCCCGCCCAGCGCGCGATAGATGGGACGCCCGAAGGCCAGCATGAGCGCGGTGATGACCAGGGCGATGGCGATGTTGATCACCACCGCATGGAGCACCAGCGCGTCCGCCCCGTCCCGGTCGCCGCGCCCGAGCGCGCGGGCGATGGCGGAGGAGATGCCCCCGCCCATGGCGCCGTTGGAGACCATCTGCATGAGCATGACCGGCGGGAAGACCAGCGCCATGCCCGCCAGCGCGTCCGTGCCCAGATGCGCGATCCACCAGGTCTCGATCAGCCCTGTGGAGGCCTGCGCCACCATGATGAGGATGTTGGGCCACGCCATGATGAGGAGCAGGGGCACGATGGGCGCCTCCAGCAGGCGCCGGGTGCGCTCCGGAATGGCGGGCGCCGGAGCCGACGGAGGAGGGGTGACCATGTTCATGTCAGGCCGTCCTCTCCCGGGCCGCCGCCAGCGCGGCATATCGGGCATGGGTGCTCGGCCCCGCCGCCGGGCCCGGCATGGTGCGGAAGATGGGGTCCGTGATGGGACGGCCGGTGGCGCGGTCCACCAGGATCGGCTCGGCCACTTCGCCGGTCTCCATGTTGCGGACGACCACGCTCTCGCCCTCGGGCGCGAAATGCTTGTTGCCCCAGGCGAGCAGCGCCACCACCACCGGCCGGAAGTCCCGCCCGCGCTCGGTGAGCACATATTCGTGGCGCAGCGGGCGCGTGCTGTAGGCCCGCTTCTCCAGCAGGCCGTCCTCCACCAGGGCGGCGAGGCGGCGGGTGAGCATGTTGGGCGCGATGCCCAGGCTGCGCTGGAAATCGTCGAACCGCGTGAAGCCGTTCAGCGCGTCGCGCAGGATGAGGATGCTCCACCATTCCCCCACGCGCTCCAGCGAGCGGGCGATGGGGCAGGCCATGGTGCCGAAACTGGTGCGCTTCATGGGAGAGCCTATGGAAACGTTTGGCAGACCCTCTGTAGGCTTGTTACTATCATGATGCAAGTAACTGGGCATCACGGGATCGGGAGGCGGCCATGGCAGAGGCGGAATCGGCACAGGCGAAGGGCGGGTTGCTCTATCTGAACGACCTGGAAATCGGGCGGCGTTTCGTCAGCGGGCCGGTGACGCTGGATGCGGACGCCATCAAGGCGTTCGCGGGGGCCTATGATCCCCAGCCCTTTCACATGGACGAGGAGGCGGCGAAGGACAGCCTGTTCGGCGGGCTCGCGGCCAGCGGGTGGCACACCATGGCGCTTACCATGCGCATGATCGTCGAGAGCGTGCCCATTGCCGGAGGCGTCATCGGCGGGGGCGGAGACATCGCATGGCCTCGGCCGACACGGCCGGGCGATACGCTGCATGCGGAGAGCGAGGTGGTGTCGGTGACGCCGTCGCGCTCGCGGCCGGACCGGGGGATGGTGCTGCTGAAGACGCAGACCCTGAACCAGAAGGGCGAGGTGGTTCAGGTGCTCCAGGCGAAGTTAGTGGTGCCGCGGCGAGGGTGAGATATCGCGAGCACGACCTGGCCAGGAAACGAGCGGGCCAAATGAAAACGGCCGGGACAAGCCCGGCCGTTTCACCTGCGAAAGTCCGCAGAATTCAGATCTGGCGCTCGACCATCATCTTCTTGATCTCGGCGATGGCCTTCGCCGGGTTCAGGCCCTTCGGGCAGGCCTGGGCGCAATTCATGATGGTGTGGCAGCGATAGAGGCGGAAGGGGTCTTCCAGATTGTCCAGACGATCGCCGGTACGCTCGTCGCGGCTGTCCTTCAGCCAGCGATTGGCCTGGAGCAAAGCGGCGGGGCCGAGATAGCGGTCGCCGTTCCACCAATAGCTGGGGCAGGACGTGGAGCAGCAGGCGCACAGGATGCACTCATAGAGGCCGTCCAGCTGCTCGCGGTCTTCCTTCGACTGGCGCCATTCCTTCTCGGGGGCGGCGGTGTCGGTCTGCAGCCAGGGCTCGATGGAGGCGTGCTGCGCATAGAAGCGGGTGAGGTCGGGAACGAGATCCTTCACCACCGGCATGTGCGGCAGCGGATAGACGTTCACCACGCCCTTCACCAGCACTTCGTCCATGCCCTTGGTGCAGGCCAGCGTGTTGGTGCCGCCGATATTCATGGCGCAGGAGCCGCACACGCCTTCGCGGCAGGAGCGGCGGAAGGTCAGCGTCGGGTCGATCTTGTTCTTGATGTAGATGAGCCCGTCCAGCACCATCGGACCGCAATCCTCGCGGTTCACGTAATAGGTGTCGATGGAGGGGTTCTTTCCGTCGTCCGGGTTCCAGCGATAGATGCGGAACTCGGTGAGCTTGGACGCGCCCTGAGGCTTCGGCCAGGACTTGCCGCCGGTGATCTGGGAATTCTTCGGAAGGGCCAGTTCAACCATGTTCCGTCCTCATCGCCGGCGGAGCCGGCCTGTTGAATCTCAATCCTCACCCACATCGAAGCGCCGCTCATAGGCGATGCGGCGCTCTTCGATGCGCGCGTCGCGATGATCGCGCCGCGTCTTCTCCAGGGTCGCGAGATCGATCCGCTCTTCGAGCGCCTCGATCTTCTCGGCGAGAGCTTCCAGCTTGTCGTCCAGCTGGGCGAGCCGATCGAGGATCAGCGCGCCCACCTTCTTCTTGCCAGGAGCCTTCTTTCCCACCGCGAAACCCTTTCCGGTCCTCAGCTTCCGCGCCTCAGCAAACGCGCATCAGTACACGCGCTTCTTGGGCTCGATATACTGGATGTCGTTGGAGAGCGTGTAGGTGTGCACCGGCCGATCATCGAGCTGCACCTTGCCGGTGACGGTGTCGAGATAGGCCAGGGTGTGCTTCATCCAGGTGTGGTCGTCGCGGTCGGGGAAATCCTCACGCGCATGGGCGCCACGGCTTTCCTTGCGGTTCGCGGCGCTCTCCATGGTCACGACCGCCTGGGAGATCAGGTTGTCGTATTCCATCGTCTCAATGAGATCCGAATTCCAGACCAGCGAACGGTCGGAGACGCGGATGTCGGGGGTGCCGGAGAACACGTCATGGATGAGCGTGCGGCCCTCTTCCAGCACCTCGCCGGTGCGGAACACCGCGCAATTGTTCTGCATCACGCGCTGCATGCGCGCCCGCAGTTCGGCGGTGGGGGTGGAGCCGGAGGCGTTGCGGAAGCGATCGAGGCGCGAGAGGGCGCGCTCGGCGCTGTTCTCGGGCAGGGGACGATGCTTCTCGCCGGGATGCACCACCTCGGCGGCCCGCAGCGCGGCCGCGCGGCCGAACACCACGAGGTCGATGAGCGAGTTGGAGCCCAGGCGATTGGCGCCGTGCACGGACACGCAGGCCGCCTCGCCGATGGCCATCAGGCCGGGCACCACCTTGTCGGGGTCGCCGGCGGCCTTGTTGACCACTTCGCCGTGATAGTTCGTGGGGATGCCGCCCATATTGTAGTGCACGGTCGGGATGACCGGGATGGGCTCGCGGGTCACGTCCACGCCCGCGAAGATCTTGGCGCTCTCGGAGATGCCGGGCAGGCGCTCGTGCAGGATCGCCGGATCCAGGTGGTCGAGATGCAGGAAGATGTGGTCCTTGGCCTTGCCCACGCCCCGGCCTTCGCGGATCTCCATGGTCATGGAGCGCGAGACCACGTCTCGGGAGGCAAGATCCTTGGCGGAGGGGGCATAGCGCTCCATGAAGCGCTCACCCTCCGAATTGGTGAGATATCCGCCCTCGCCGCGCGAACCCTCGGTGATGAGGCAGCCCGAACCGTAGATGCCGGTGGGGTGGAACTGCACGAACTCCATGTCCTGGAGCGGCAGGCCCGCGCGCAGCACCATGGCATTGCCGTCGCCCGTGCAGGTGTGCGCGGAGGTGGCCGAGAAATAGGCGCGCCCGTAGCCGCCCGTCGCCAGGATGGTGAGGTGCGAGCGGAAGCGGTGGATGGTGCCGTCGTCCATCTTCAGGGCGACGACGCCGCAGCAGCGACCGTCCTCGTCCATGATGAGGTCGATGGCGAAGAATTCGATGAAGAACTCGGCCTTGTGCTTCAGCGCCGCGCCGTAGAGCGTGTGGAGCATGGCGTGGCCCGTGCGGTCCGCCGCCGCGCAGGTGCGCTGGGCGGTGCCCTGGCCGAAATGGGTGGTCATGCCGCCGAACGGGCGCTGGTAGATCTTGCCGTCCTCGGTGCGGGAGAAGGGCACGCCCCAATGCTCCAGCTCATAGACGGCGGCAGGCGCGTTGCGCACCAGATATTCGATGGCGTCCTGGTCGCCCAGCCAGTCCGACCCCTTCACGGTGTCGTACATGTGCCATTCCCACTTGTCCTGGCCCATATTGCCGAGGGACGCGGCGACGCCGCCCTGGGCGGCCACCGTGTGGGAGCGGGTGGGGAACACCTTGGTGATGCAGGCGGTGCGCAGCCCCGCCTCGGAGCAGCCCACCACGGCGCGCAGGCCCGCGCCGCCGGCGCCGACCACCAGCACGTCATAGGTGTGATCGATAATGGGATAGGCCGCGCCGTTGACGCCAGGAGCGGCTGAGCCGTTGGTTTCGGTGGATGCGGCCATTGTCAGCCTCCCAGGCTGATCTTGAGCACGGCGAACGCCCCGGCGAGGCCGACGGCAACCGTGAAGAAGGTGTTGGCGATGATGCAGAGCACCTTCTTCCCCTCATCGTGGACATAGTCCTCGATGATCACCTGCATGCCGATGCGCATGTGGGTGGTGACCGACAGAAGGGTGAGAAGGATAATCACCGCCACGATGGGATGGCCAAGGGTCGCCTTGGCGGCCTCGTAGCTGGATCCCGCCAGCGAGATGACGATGACGATGAAGCAGACGGAGAGCAGCAGCGTGGCCGCCGCCGTCACGCGCTGCATGAAGAAGTGCTCGGTGCCGGAACGGGCCGAGCCGAGGCCGCGCACCCGCCCGAGGGGCGTGCGCATGGGGGCGTGATGGGTCTTGGGATTGCTCACGATACGTCCCTCCTCAGCCCTTCAGCGCCAGGCCGATGATCCACACGACCACCGTCAGGACGATGGAGCCGGCGAGCGTCGCCTTGGCCATCAGCTCGCGCTCCTTGGCGCCGAAGCCGTGGATGAAGTCCCAGATGAAATGGCGGATGCCGCCGAGCGCATGATGGATCAGCGCCCAGGTGTAGCCGAGCAGCACCAGTCGGCCGATCCAGGAACCGGCGATGCTGGAAAACAGGTCATAGGCTCCCGGCGACGTAGCGGCGGCCAGAAGCCACCATACGAGGATCACCGTGCCGAAATACAACGCGCCGCCGGTGATGCGGTGCACAATGGACATGACCATCGTGAACAGCGGGCGGTAGATCGACAGGTGGGGAGAGAGCGGGCGCTCGATACGCGACGGACTGTCGGCCATGGGGCTCCTCCGAAAATCGCCCGATCAGGTATCGCAATCGTTGCCAGTTCGCAACGATTCCAAAGCAGGTATTCGGGCAGGGTGCACCAAAATGCCGCAATGCGGTACCGGAATTGGCGCGATGCAGACGGCGTGAATGCGGCCGGATGCTACGCCCGATGCCGCGATACCGCCAGCCGGGGTAGGGCAGGAAATGCAAAAAGGCGCGGGAAACCCGCGCCTTCGCGTGATTGCTTGGTCCAAAGGGGCGCCGGCAGTCCCGTGCCGGCTACCCATGAGCGTGGCGCATGGGTGGCCGGAAAGCTCTGCGCAGAATTCCGCCGAGAGATCAGAAGCGGTAGGTGACGCCGCCGCCGACGATCCAGGGGTTCAGGTCGGCGGTGCCGGTGAGCACGGCATTGCCCACGCCCACGGTGAAGTCGGGCTCCAGGAAGAGCTTCTTGATATCGACGTTCACGCCCCAGTGCTTGTCGATCATGTAGTCGAAGCCGGCCTGGACCGCCCAGCCGAAGGTGTTCTTCACGTCCAGCGACTGCGTGTCATAGGTCTTGGTGTTGAAGAACACCGTGTAGTTCACGCCCACGCCCACATACGGCTTGAAGGCGCCGAAGTCGGTGAAGTGATACTGCAGGGTGAGGGTCGGGGGCAGCAGCCACACCTTGCCCACATTCAGGCCGCCCAGCGTGCCCGCGCCGTAGATGTTGTGCGGCGTCACGCCCAGGATCAGCTCGGCGGCGATGTTCTTCGTGAAGAAGTAGCTGATGTCCAGTTCCGGCACCACCGAGTCGGAATAGGAGAGGCTGGAGCCCGCCACGCCGTTCACGTGGCCGCCGCCGGCCGGCAGCACGCCGAGCGCGCGAACGCGAATCATCCACGGGCTCGGCTCGCTCACCACCGGCGCCGCGGGCGCCTTGTAGACGGGCGACAGGTCCGCCGCCATGGCGCCGAACGCGCTGCCCAGCATCGCCATGCCCACGGTCGCCCCGGCAATGGTGCGCCCCCAAATGCCCTTAATCATGCCCCACATCCCATCGTGCAGATTTGAAACTTTGTAAGGCTTGTGCCGTGTGCTGCCCGGCGGATTTGATCTGGATCAAATTCGCCATGGCGGCGCGGGGATGGGGAAGCCTTGTGCTTTTCAGGTGACATCCGGGTTTTCCCGGCCTTGCGGACACTGGATTTCCGGCGGATGCGGCGCTCCACAACCGGTGGGGCGGTGGGTGTGGATCGCCATCCGGCTTGCATCGCCCGCCGAACGGCGATTCATTCGCACCATGCGCGTCGTTTTCCCGTCCCTGTCCCTGGTCCGCCTTGCCCTGAGCCGTCTCGTCCGGCCTCTGCGTGTCGTCCTTCTCGCGGGCCTGCTCGCCGGGGGCGGCCAGGCATCGGCGCTGGCACAGACGGCGCCCCGCCCCGCCGCTCCGGCGGCCGCGCCCGCCATGGAGCCGGCGCGCAGCAGCATGGAGCGCATCCAGGTGGGGAGCGAGACGCGCTCCTACCTGCTCAGCCGCCCCGCCGGGCCCGTTCCCGCGCAGCCGCGCCCCACCATCATCGCCCTGCATGCGGCGGGGCAGACTTCGGAGGGGCTGCGGGATTATCTGGGCCTGGAGCCTGCCGCCCAGCGGGAGGGCTATGTGACGGTCTATCCCCAGGGCATCGGCCATGTGTGGAATGACGGTCGCCCCGCCGCCATGCGGCTGAAGGCGGTGCTGACGCCGGGCGACGACGTGCCCTTCCTGGTGGCGCTGGCCCAGAGGCTGGTGGAGCAGGGCATCGCCGATCCCGCCCGGCTCTATCTCATGGGCATTTCCAATGGCGGCTTCATGGTGGAGCGCATGGCCTGCGAGTTTGCCGGCCTGTTCGCCGCCTATTCGGTGGCCATGGCCACCGCGCCCGCCAATTATCGCGAGGAATGCCACCCCGAGCGGCCCGTGCCCATCATGTTCGTGCACGGCACCGCCGACGGGGTCATCGCCTGGAACGGCTTCTGGACGCCGCTGGGCGCCACCCTCTCCGCGCCCGACAGCGCGGCTCTCTATGCCAAGCTGGACCAGTGCAGCGAGGCGAGCGACCAGGACCTGCCGGATATCGTGGGCATGGACGCCACCACCGTCTCCGTGCGCCGCTACACGCAGTGCGCGGATGGCGTGGAGGTGGTGCTCTACAAGATCAACCGGGGCGGCCACCAGTCGCCCGCCCGGGTGGAGACCAAGCCGGGCCTCGCGACGCCTTTCCTCGGCCTGCGCAACCGGGACATCGACATGGGCGAGGAATCCCTCGCCTTCTTCGCGCGCTTCCGGCTCGGCCCGCCCCCCGCCGAAATGGGCGCGGTGCCCCTGCCGGTGCCCTCGCCCCTGAAGGGGAGCGGGCAGCGGCGCGCCGAGGGCGCGCCGAAATCGCCCGCTCAGCGGGGAATGAGCACCCAGTAATCCAGGTCGAGGATCACGCTCGGGTCGTAATCCTCCTCGCCCTTCAGGGGATAGGCGCTGCAGGGCTGGTCCTTGGTGGCGATGGTGCGCACCCGCAGGGCCCCCACATCGGAGCGCCCCGGCAGCTCGGCCGCGTCCAGGATCTCGCTCCAGGCGAAGACGGTGAGGCCGGCGAACAGCGGGGCCACATGCCGTCCGCCATTGATGGCCGCCACATGGAAGGCGTTGCCCAGCCCGTTGAAGGAGAGCGCGCGGGCGATGGAGATGACGTGGCCGCCATAGATGAGGCGGCGGCCGAACCGGCCTTGGCCTTCGGTATATTGGTTGAAATGCACCTTGGCCGTGTTCTGGTAGAGGCGCGTGGCGATCATGTGCTCGGCCTCCTCCACGGTCATGCCGTCCACATGGTCGATGCGCTCGCCCACCTCATAGTCGCCGAAGCGGAACGGCGAGCCGGAGAGGTCGTCGCGCCATTCCTCGATGTCCAGCGGCGGCACCGCGTCGCCCAGGGCGTCGGGGGCGAGCGCGGCCGGCAAGGTGGGCACCACCGGCTCGGGCGCGGGGGACTTGGCGTCGCGCTTGCGCACCATCACCCAGCGCACATAGTCCAGCACCTCGATGCCGTCCTGGTTGAAGCCGGTGGAGCGCACATAGACGACGCCGCTCTTGCCGTTGGAATTCTCCCGCAGGCCGATCACCTCCGACACCGCCTGGAGCGTGTCGCCGGGATAGACCGGGGCCAGGAAGCGGCCGCCCGCATAGCCCAGGTTCGCCACCGCGTTCAGGGAGATGTCGGGCACGGTCTTGCCGAACACGGTGTGGAACACCAGCAGGTCGTCCACCGGCGCGCGGGGATAGCCCAGTGCCTGGGAGAAGCTGTCGGCGGACTGCACGGCGAAGCGCGTGCCATAGAGGGCGCTGTAGAGGCTCACATCGCCCACCGTCACGGTGCGTGGCGTGGCGTGGCGAATCACCTGGCCGACGGAAAAGTCCTCGAAGAAATTGCCTGCATTCGTCTTGCTCATCAGCCTCTCCTACCGCGCAGCTCGCGTCATGTTGCAGGGCACACCGTGCATGTGCAACTCGCGCGCTTGACGCTCGTGCCGGACTGCTTCTTTCTTGCCGGCAAAGCGGGGAGGCGGCGTGTCGGGTTCGTCCAGTCAGAAACTGTCGTTTCAGGCCATGTGCTTCGTGGCGGCGCTGTTTCCGTTCTATGTGCTGGCGGCGGCGCTCGCCAATTCGGCGGCGGTCCTCACGGACATGCTGGCCACCTGCTTCGACCTGACCTCGCTGACCGCCTGCTATCTGGTTCTGCGCATCGCGGAGCGCTCCAAGGCCCATCGTTTCGCCTATGGGCTCGGCAAGCTGGAAAATCTCGCGGAACTGCTGATCGCCGTGCTCCAGGTGATCCTGGTCATCGTCGCCACCGCGCGGGCGGTGGTGGGCCTGCTGCATCCCGAGCATGTGAGCGGCGCTGCGCTCGGCCTTCTGGTGACGGCGGTGGCGGCGGCCGGCAACATCTACCTGCACATCAAGGCCCGGCGTCTCGCGCGCAGCGCGCGCTCCCCCGTCCTGATGGCACAGGCGCGCGTGCATCTGGTGTCCGCCTGCTCGTCCGGCTCGGTGTTCTGCGTGACGCTCATCACGTCCAACCTGCATTCGGTGAACTGGATCGCCTATCTCGACCCGCTCGCGTCTTTCGTGGTGATCGGCTTCATGGTGTTCAACATCTACGAGATGCTCACCAATTCGCTGGGCTCCCTGCTGGATCGCGCCATCGACGAGGCGGGGCAATTGCGCATCCTGAAGGCGCTCACCCGCTGCTTCGACGATTTCGAGGAGCTGGGCGACATCCGCACCCGCAGCCATGGCGGGCGCATGATGGTGGAACTGCATCTGGGCTTCGACCCCGCCTGGAGCGTGGCGCGGGCCCGCGATGCCGTGGCGGACCTCACCAGTAAGGTGAAGGAGGAGTTCGCGGTGGTGGGCGACGAGGTGGATGTGGCGGTGGTGCTGATGGCACCCACCCCCCGCACCTTCGCCGCCACCCTGGCGGAGACCCACGCAGCCTGAATCACGGCTCCGGCCGCGCGGGCGGACGGCCTCAATAGTCGGACAGGGTCACGTCCTCGGACCATTCGCCCGCCACGTCCTTGACGATGGCCTGGCCGCAGATGACGCGGCCCTTCACCGGGTCGAAGGTGAGGGTCGGCGCGCCGTAGAGCTGCCAGCCCTTGTTGAGCGCCGCGCTCACGCGCTTGCAGAAGGCGTTGTCGTCGGGGCCGGTGAGGTAGCGATAGAGCTTCATGTCAGGTCCGGTTGGTTGAGGAGGCGCGCGCCCACGGCACGCGCGACGGCCACGCGGCGGCGCTGGAAGTCTTCCGTGCGCAGCCGCACCTCCTCCACGAGGCGGGGATCCTCGTCGGCGAAGGGCGGGAAGGGCGGGCGCGGGTCATATTCCATGGACAGGGCGATGCGCCGCGCCTCGTTCTCGCCCGCCAGTTCGCGCGCCAGGGTGAGGGCGAAGTCGATGCCCGAGGTGACGCCCGCGCAGGTCATGCGGTTGCCGTCCACCACCACGCGATCGCCCACGGGAATGGCGCCCAGCAGCGACAATTGCTCCAGGGAGAGCCAATGGGTGGTGGCGCGATAGCCCATGAGCAGGCCCGCCGCTCCCAGGAGGAGCGCGCCCGTGCAGACCGAGGTGACGTAGCGCGCGTTTTCCGCCATGCGGCGCAGGAAGGCGAGGGTCTCCTCGTCCTCCATGAGCGCGAGCTGGCCCGGCCCGCCGGGCACCACCAGCACGTCGCAGTCCTTGACCTTGGAGAATTTCACGTCCGGCACCAAGGCGAGCCCGGCCGTATCCCGGATCGGCTTCGTCTTCTTCCAGGCGAGCTGGACCTGTGCCCCCGGCAGCCGTGCGAGCACCTCGAACGGCCCCGTCAGGTCGAGCTGGTCCAGCTCCGGATAGACCACCATGACGATGCGGGTGGCCATGGCATCAGGCCTTGGCGGCGATGGCGTCCGCGAGCGCCACGGTGCGCTGCGCCATGTCCGCGTGCATGCGTTCCACCATGCGGCCATCCAGCTGGATCACGCCCTTGCTCTGGTTCTCCGGCAGGGCGAAGGCGGCGATGATGCTGCGCGCCTTGGCCACTTCCGCCTCGGGCGGGCTGAAGGCTGTGTTGCAAGGCTCGATCTGGCTGGGATGGATCAGCGTCTTGCCGTCCATGCCCATTTCCACGCCCTGGGCGCACTCGGCCTTGAAGCCGTCCATGTCCTGGAACTGGTTCCACACGCCGTCCAGCACGTCGATGCCATAAGCGTGCCCGCCCGCCAGCACCTGCATGAGCCAGCCAACCATGGGCGCGCGTCCCGGCACCAGGGCCGCGCGGGTCTCCTTGGCGAGATCGTTGGTGCCCAGCACGAACACGTCGAGACGGGTCAGCGGGCTGCGGGACGCGGCGATGGCGTGGATGTCGAGGATGGCGATGGGCGTCTCGATCATGGCCCAGACGCGGGTGGTGTCGGGCACGCCCAGCGCCTCCAGGCGGCGCCCCACGGTCAGCAATTGCTCGGGGTCCTGCACCTTGGGCACGAGGATGGCGTCCGGGGCGGCCGAAGCGGCGGCTTCCAGGTCGTCCATGGCCCAGGGTGTGTCCAGGCCGTTGATGCGGATGATGGTCTCGCGCGGACCGAAGCCGCCCGCCTTCACCGTCTCCGCCGCCCGTCCGCGCGCTTCCACCTTGGCGTCGGGAGCGACCGCGTCCTCAAGGTCGATGATCACGGCATCGACGGCCAGGGTCCGCGCCTTCTCCAGCGCGCGGGCATTGGAGCCGGGCATGTAGAGGACGCTGCGGCGTGGGCGGATGGTCATGACGGAAGGCTCTCCCCTGGCGCGGTTTCAACCAAGGCTAGAGCGCGATACGGTCCGAAGGAACCGGAATCTGCCGTGTCCGCCCGTCGCGCGCGGACATCGTGAACAGCCGGACTGGAGGGGCGGCCATGGGGGACTATGTGGCGGGGCTGGACGGTTTCGGCATTCCGGTGGCCATCCATGCGTGAGGCGCGCATCCGTCCTTCGACTTAGGCGGAATGACGGATTGGCCCTGGGGGCGGTGCGTGCTCCTGTCACGCGCCGAAAATGGACACAGCCATGCCCTACGATCGTATCCGCCTCGCATCGCTCCACGAAAAGGTCGTCAGCGCCGAGGAGGCCGCCTCCCATATCCGCGACGGCATGCTGGTGGGCATGAGCGGCTTCACCCGCGCGGGCGAGGCGAAGGCCGTGCCCATGGCGCTGGCGGAGCGGGCGCGGCGCGAGCCCTTCAAGATCACCCTCGTCACCGGCGCCTCGCTGGGCAACGACCTCGACAAGCAATTGACCGAGGCCCATGTGCTCGCCCGCCGGATCCCGTTCCAGTCCGACCCCGCGCTGCGCAAGGCCATCAATGCCGGCGAGGTGATGTTCGTCGATCAGCATCTGTCCGAGACGGTGGAGCATCTGCGCACCAGGCAGCTCGGCCCCATCGACGTGGCGGTGGTGGAGGCGGTGGCCATCACCGCGCAGGGCGCCATCATCCCCACCACGTCGGTGGGCAATTCGGCCACCTTCGCCATCCTGGCGGAGAAGGTGATCGTGGAGATCAATCTGTCCCAGCCGGCGGAGCTGGAGGGGCTGCACGACATCTACATCCCCACGCGCCGGCCGTTCCGTGAGCCCATTCCCGTGGTGTCGCCCGAGAGCCGGGTGGGCCTGCCCTTCATCGCCATCCCGCCGGAGAAGATCGCGGCCATCGTGATCACCCGGAAGCTGGATTCCGCCTCCACCGTCCTGCCGCCCGATCCCGAGACCGCCGCCATCGCGGGGCATCTCATGGACTTCCTCCAGCAGGAGGTGCGCATCGGGCGCCTGACCACGCGGCTCCAGCCGCTCCAGGCGGGCATCGGCACCATCGCCAACGCGGTCATGCACGGCTTCATCGACAGCCCGTTCCACGACCTCACCATGTATTCCGAGGTGCTGCAGGATTCCACGTTCGACCTGTTCGACGCGGGCAAGCTGAACTTCGCCTCCGGCTCCTCCATCACCCTGTCGAAGGAGAAGCATGACGCGGTGATGCCGGAGATCGTGCGCTACAAGCCGCGCCTCATCCTGCGGCCGCAGGAGATTTCCAACCATCCCGAGATCATCCGCCGCCTCGGCATCATCGCCATCAACACGGCGCTGGAATTCGACCTTTACGGCAACGTCAATTCCACCCATGTGGGCGGCACCCACATGATGAACGGCATTGGCGGCTCGGGGGATTTCGCACGCAACGCCTATCTGTCGGTGTTCGTCACCAAGTCCATCGCCAAGGGCGGGGCGCTCTCCAGCGTGGTGCCCATGGTGCCCCATGTGGACCATAACGAGCATGACGTGGACATATTGGTGACCGAGGTGGGCCTCGCCGACCTGCGGGAACTGGCGCCGCGCGAGCGGGCCCAGCGCATCATCGACAATTGCGTCCACCCTTCCTATCGCGATGAACTGGCCGATTATTACGAGCGCGCTTTGAAGCGCGGCGGCCATACGCCCCATGTGATGGAGGAGGCTTTCTCCTGGCACCTGCGGGCGAAGGAGACGGGCTCCATGCTGCCCGAGGTCTTGAGGAAAAGCGCCTGACGCCACCGGCCCCCGCCTTTGGCCGGCGCAAGGGACAGCTGAAACGAAAACGGCGCCCCGAGGGGCGCCGTTTCCATTTGGCTCTGAGCCCGCCTCAGGCGGCCTTGCGGCGCGAGGTGATGAGCTTGCGGTTCACCAGCACTTCCGCGATCTGCACCGCGTTCAGCGCCGCGCCCTTGCGCAGATTGTCCGACACGCACCAGAAGGCGATGCCGTTGTCCACGGTCGGGTCGTCGCGCAGGCGCGAAATATAGGTCGCGTCCTCGCCCGCCGCCTCGTGGGGCGTGGCGTAGCCGCCCGGCTCGCGCGTATCCACCACCAGGATGCCCGGGGCCGCCCGCAGGATCTTGCGGGCTTCCTCGGCCGACAGGGGCTTCTCGAACTCCACGTTCACGCTCTCGGAATGGGAGACGAAGACCGGCACGCGCACGCAGGTGGCGGTGAGCTTGATCTTCGGGTCGAGGATCTTCTTGGTCTCGACCACCATCTTCCACTCTTCCTTCGTGAACCCGTCCTCCATGAACACGTCGATCTGGGGGATCAGGTTGAAGGCGATGCGCTTGGGGAAGATCTTCGGCTCCACCGGATCGGAGACGAACACCGCGCGGGTCTGGCTGAACAGCTCGTCCATGGCGTCCTTGCCGGCGCCGGAAACGGACTGGTAGGTGGAGACCACCACCCGCGTGATGGTCGCCGCGTCATGCAGCGGCTTCAGCGCCACCACGAGCTGCGCCGTGGAGCAGTTCGGGTTGGCGATGATGTTCTTCTTCTTGAAGCCGACGATGGCGTCGGCATTCACTTCCGGAACGATCAGCGGAACATCGGGATCCGTGCGCCACTGCGAGGAATTGTCGATGACAACGCAGCCCTGCGCGCCGATCTTCGGCGAATATTCCTTGGACACGGAGCCGCCCGCAGACATGAGGCAGATGTCGGTGTCGGAAAAGTCGTAGGTGGCGAGGTCCTTCACCTTCAGGGTTTTGTCGCCGTAGGAGACCTCGACGCCCATGGAGCGGCGCGAGGCGAGCGCGACAACCTCGTCGGCGGGGAAGCCCCGCTCGTCGAGGATCGACAGGATCTCCCGGCCCACGTTCCCCGTGGCGCCGGCAACGGCGATCTTGTAACCCATGACAGACCTTCACTAGCAGCCGGCAAGGTGCCGGAAGACCGAGCTTTTATGCCTTTGCGGCCTAGGGCGCAACGTCAAGGCGCGCTGGCCTGCCCGCGCAGTGTGGCGCGCCCGACACGCTGCGCCACCTCCCGCCAGGCCAAGGACCGGCGCCGCGCGGGAGCATTTTCGGGAAACCCTTGATTTGCCATGGGTCGCGATGATCGCTGCGGCATGCCCTTGCGTCGGGAACCGCCCTCGACCTGCAGCCGTTCCTTGCCTAGACTGCGTTTGTGACGTAACCGGAATCGGTTCGGTTCAATGGGGCGTCGCAACAGGACGCTTCCCTGGGAGGATTCCATGCGTTTCGCGCCGCTTCTCACCCTCGCCGCCGCCTTGAGCCTCGCGGCCGTCGGCGTGGCCGAAGCCCAGACCGGCTCCTCGTCCAGCACCCAGCCCAAGAAGCGCATCGTCATCGACATCACCAAGCGTTCGCCGCTGGATGCTGGTACGGTCGTGAAGCCGGGTTCCAAGTCCTATTTGGACTATGCCCTGCCCTCCAGCTACTTCTTCCCCACTTATGGTGCGGGCGAGAATGGCTTCGTGCCCGGCCGCTATCCGCTGCCAGACCGCTTCTACCTGCCGGGCTACTGAGCCCGACCGGGCGGTCCCGGCGCTCGACAAAAGCCCGGGACGCCGTCATATACGCCGCTCGACCCCGGCCCCGCGCCGCGTGATCCGAGAGGGCCAGCCCCATGTTCAGCGTCATACCGGGCTTCCGCCTGTCGCTCGGCATCACGCTGACCTATCTCGGCCTCATCGTGCTCCTGCCCATCGCCGCCCTGATCCTGCAGGCGGCCGACGTGGGCTTCGCGCGATACATCACCATCATCACCTCGCCGCGCACGCTGGCCTCGTTCCAGATCACCATCGGCGCGGCCGCCGTGGCGACGGTGTTCAACGCGCTCTACGGACTCATGCTGGCCTGGGTGCTGGTGCGCTACGAGTTTCCCGGCCGGCGCTTCCTGGACACGCTGGTGGACGTGCCCTTCGCCCTGCCCACCGCCGTGGCGGGCCTCGCCCTCACCGCCTTGTTCGCGAAGAACGGCTGGTTCGGCGCCCCGCTGGAGGCCTGGGGCATCCAGGTGGCCTATGCGCCTGCGGGCATCGTGTGCGCCATGGCCTTCACCTCCATCCCGTTCGTGGTGCGCACCGTCCAGCCGGTGCTCGAAGACCTGAGCGCGGACCTGGAGGAGGCGGCCACCACGCTTGGTGCCTCGGAGTTGCGGGTGTTCTGCACGGTCATCATGCCCGCCATCTTCCCCGCCTTCCTGGCGGGCGCCTCGCTGGCCTTCGCCCGGTCGCTGGGCGAGTTCGGGGCGGTGGTGTTCATCGCGGGCAACCAGCCCTTCCGCACGGAGATCGTGGCGTTGCTCACCTTCATCCGGCTGGAGGAATATGATTACGCCGCCGCTGCGGCCATCGCGGCCACCATGCTGGGCTTCGCCTTTCTCATGCTGCTGACCGTGAACCTCATCCAGGCGTGGCACCAGCGCCGCGCGATCCGGGAGGACTGAGCCATGGCCGAGCCCGGACGCAGGCGGGTAGGGGACGGCGCTGCTACGCGGCGGGTGTTGCTCGGCACGGTGCTGCTGATCACCGCCTTCGCGGTGCTGGCGCCGCTGGCGGTCATCTTCTCCCAGGCCCTGTCACGGGGCCTCGCGGTCTATGGCCAGAGCCTTTTGCGGCCGGACACGCTCCATGCGGTGTGGCTCACCTTGTTCACCGCGCTCATCTGCGTGCCCGTGAATGTGGGGTTCGGCATCGCAGCCGCCTGGACGGTGACCAAGTTCACCTTTCCCGGACGCGGCCTGCTGCTGGCGCTGATCGAGCTGCCCTTCTCCATCTCGCCCATCGTGGCGGGCGTGGCCTATCTGTTCGTCTATGGGGCGCAGGGGCTGCTGGGGCCGGTCCTGCAGGCCTATGACATCAAGATCATGTTCGCCGTCCCCGGCATCGTGCTGGCGAGCCTGTTCGTCACCTCGCCCTTCGTCGCGCGGGAAATCATCCCGCTCATGATGGCGCAAGGCCGGGAGGAGGAGGAGGCGGCGGTGACGCTCGGTGCCTCCGGGTGGCGCATCCTGCGCACGGTCACGCTGCCCAATGTGCGCTTCGCGCTGCTCTACGGGGCCGCGCTGTGCAACGCCCGCGTCATGGGCGAGTTCGGCGCGGTGTCGGTGGTGTCGGGCAATATCCGGGGGCAGACCTCCACCTTGCCGCTGCAGATCGAGCTGCTCTACCAGGACGCCCAGGCGACGGCGGCCTTCGCGGCCGCCACCATCCTGGCGGCGGTGGCGCTGCTGACGCTGGTGGCGAAGCTCATCATTGAGCGGTTCGATACCGAGCGGGAGCGGTTGACTGCATCCGAAGCCGCGCCCGGAAGCACGTCCCTCCGGCCCGGCCACTGATCGCAGGGGCGCCTGTGAAGGCCGCGACGGCCTCAGCCGCGACGGACGGGAGCGGGAAGGCCGGGTGCGCGCACGGAGGCTTCCGGTGCAGGCACGATCTTGCGGACGCGCCGCGCCTCGCGGCGGAAGCGCCCCTGCCCCAGCCAGGAGACCGAGCCGCCCGCCACCACGCCGAGGATCAGCGCGACGAAGATGATGACGAACAGCGGCACATGCACGGTGAGGGCGGATGTGTCCGGGCTGAACGGGTCGAGGGAGAGGGGGACCGCGCGGCGGTTCGCCACCGCCAGCGCCACCACGATGACGCACAGGGGCAGGCCGATTACGACAGACAGGACACGTTTCACGTCGCCACTCACGCTTGGCCGTTGAGACGCTCGCGCATCTCCTTGCCGGTCTTGAAATAGGGGACCGCCTTCTCGCTCACGTCCACCTGCTTGCCGGTGCGCGGGTTGCGCCCGGTGCGGGCCTCGCGCTTCTTCACGGAAAAGGCGCCGAAGCCGCGCAGTTCCACCCGGTCGCCGCGCGCCAGGGCGGACACGACCTGCTCCAGGATGGCGTTGACGATATTCTCCACGTCCCGCTGGTAGAGGTGCGGGTTGGCGTCGGCGATCTTCTGGACCAGTTCAGACTTGATCATAGCGTGCCCTGTTCCGTTTTCCGGCCCCTGCCCCAAGAGCCTCTGCCCCAAGAGCCTCTGCCCCAAGAGCCTCTGAGAAGGTCCTTGCCCCGGCGTCCACCCTGGCTCTGCGCGGCCGGACCGGAGCGTCCGGAGGGCGGCGGAAAAGCTTGTGCTGGCGGGATTTTCATCGTGTGAATCAAGGGTGCCAGAGGGCCAGCAGGCCGTCAAGCTGGGTGCGCTCCAGCGCATCGCCCGCAAGCCGGGCGACGAGCGGGGCGAGGGAGGCGAGGCCCACGGCGCCGAATGCACTTTCCACGCTGCCGCGCAGCCATCCGAACTCGTTGGCGACACCCGGCGCGGGCCAGGTGCGGGTGCGCAGGCGCTCCGGCACACCCTTCTCGCGGGCGAGCCACGCGCGGGCGGTGCGCTCGTCGCCCACCTCGTCCACCAATTGCAGTTCCAGCGCCTGGTGGCCGGTGAAGACGCGCCCGTCCGTGGCCGAGGCCAACTTGTCCGAAGACATGCGCCGCCGATCCGCCACCAGCCCCTTGAACCAGTCGTAGCTGTCCACCACCAGGCTATCGATGGCGGCCCGCGCCGCCGGGGACGTGGGCTGGTAGGGGTTGGGCGAGGCCTTGAGCGGGCTGGACTTGATGTCCTCCACCGTCACGCCCACGGTCTTCAGCAGTTCCGTGACGTTGGGATATTGGAAGATCACGCCCACCGAGCCCACGATGGCGTTGCGGCGCGCGATGATATGGTCCGCGCCCATGGCGGCGATATAGGCCCCGGAGGCGCCGACGCCTTCCACCACGGCCACCACCGGCTTCTTCTCGGCGAGGCGGCGCAGGGCATCGTAAAGCTGCTCGGAGCCGGTGACCGTGCCGCCGGGGCTGTCGATGGAAAGGAGCACGGCGGCAGCGTTGGAGCGGCCCACCCTCTCGATCATCTCCACCCGCTCACGGTCATTGCGGATGAGACCGCCGATGACGATACGGGCCACATGGGGCGAGCTTTCATTGAACGGACGGCCCAGCGCGGCATAGGCGCCGCCGCCGATGGCCAGAACCAGAGCGAGCACCCCGACCACACGCCAGAAGGTGAGCTTGCTGCGCAGGCGGCGGCGATCCACGATCTGGTCCACGTCCAACGACATTCCGGCTCTCCGTTGCCCCGCGCCGGCCACTAAAGACGGGGGCTCCCCTCATTGCAAGCGGCGGGATGAAGCATTCGCACCCCGCCGTCTCGCCGGCTCCCGTTACCGGCGCTGGAAGCTGTAGGTCTGACCCTCGGTATAAAGCCAGTCGAGCCGCGTCAGCTTCCCGTTGGAATCGGGCGCGAAGGCGAGGAAGCCCATGGGCTCGTGACCGGCCATCTCCATGACCGACCGGAACCGGCCATCGGGCAGCAACCGCGCGATGAACACGGCGCCGTCGAACGGCTCCAGGGCGATCCGCGCGCTGGTGTCCGCGAGGGTCAGGACCGCGCGCCCGCCTTCGACCGCGAGGGTGGCCGGGCCCAGCACGGCGCTCTCATAGGGGCCGGCGAGCCGCGCAAGGTCGGGCGTCGCGGTGGGCTGTTCGGGGCGCACGAAGGCGGCCGCGTTCTGCTCCGCGTCCGCCTTTGCCTTGTCGAGGGCGGTGGAGAGGTGGTCGGTCGGGGGATTTTCCAGGATGAGGTCATAGGCCGTCATGGCCAGGGCATCGGGAAAGCCCTGGTTCTGGAGATTGGCCAGCACCACGATGCCGACCCCGTAATCCGGCAGGAAGCCCACATGGGCGCTGAAGCCGCTGGTGCCGCCATTGTGCCAGATCACACGTCCGCGCGGGGTCTGGCTGATGACCCAGCCTTCGCCATAGGAAATGGTTTCGGTCATGCCCACCTTGGCCATCCGCGTGGTCAGCAGATTGGCCCGGGAGACCAGCGTCTTGCCCTCGAATTCGCCGTCCGCGATCTGCAGGCGCAGCCAGCGGGCCATGTCCTCCACATTGGAATTGAGGTTGCCCGCCGGGCCCAGCGCATAGGGGAAGAAGGAATCGAAGGGGATCTGCACGGACCCCTTGGGGGTCCAGCGATGGCCTTCCGCATGGTTGGGCGCGGCGCGGATGGCCTCGGCGGTCGCCGTGGTCTCCTTCATGCCGAGCGGCGTGAGAATCTGTTTCTCCACCAGCGCATTCCAGCTGGGCTCGCGGCTCAGATGGGCGAGCATGCGGCCCGCCGCCAGATGGGTGATGTTGGTGTAGGTGAAGGTGGTGCGGAAGCTCGCCACCGGATCGGCATAGCGCAGCGAGTGGATCAGCCGGTCCTCGGGATAGCCGAGGATGGTCATCACGTCATTCACATAGGGCGGCAGGCCCGAGCGTTGGGCGGTGAGGTCGAACACCCGGAACTCGCGGGTGGTGACGGGATCCGCCAGTTGGAAGGACGGGTCGAGGATCACCACCCGGTCGTCCCAGTTCAGCACATCCTTGTCCACGGCCATGGCAAGGGTGGTGGACAGGAACGCCTTGGTGGTGGAGCCGATCTGGAACATCGTGCGCGGGTCCACCGGCGCGCCGCCCTTGGTGCGGGTGCCGAAGCCCTTGGCATAGATGAGCTTGTCCTGGTGGACGATGCCAATGGCAACGCCGGGCACATCGAACATCTTCATGCCGCGGGCCATCTCGGCCTCGATCTTCGGCAGGATCCTCTGATCGTTCGTCTGTATGTCCGGCTGGTCCACCACGGGGGGGATGGTGGTGGGAACTTGCGCGCTCGCGCCCCACAGGGGAGCCGCCAACGGCAGCAGGAAAAGACCGAGGGCGATGGCGCGGCGCATGCGGGGCGCTCCGGAAATGAAGCGTTTCCGAGCGGCGCGTGCGGTGGCGCGCGGGACGGAAACGCGGTCAGGCAATACGCCGGACGGCTTCATGGCTTTCGGAGCGGCCTGAAGCCCGCCCGGCGGCGGGCCCCGCAGCATGGGTGAGGGCCCGTGACAGCGCAATGAAGCGCGAAATGAAAAAGGCCGGCGCGAGGCCGGCCTTTCCCGTTCGGTGCAACCTTGGGGCACAAGGCCCCTCGGATCACTCTTCTTCGTCGCCGTCCTTGGCACGCTGCTTGAGCGCCGCGCCCAGGATGTCGCCCAGAGAAGCGCCGGAATCCTGCGACCCGTACTGGGCCACGGCTTCCTTCTCCTCGGCGATCTCCATCGCCTTGACGGACACCTGCACCTTGCGCGCCTTGCGGTCGAACAGGGTGACGCGGGCGTCCAGCTTCTCGCCGACGGAGAAGCGCTCGGGGCGCTGGTCGTTGCGGTCGCGAGCGAGCTCGGAACGCTTGATGAAGGTGGAGAGGTCGGTACCGGTGAGCTTCACCTCGATGCCGCCGTCCTTCACGTCCGTCACTTCGCAAGTGACGATCGCGCCCTTCTTCACTTCGCCGGCGTCGGCGAAGGGGTCACCCGCGAGCTGCTTGATGCCCAGCGAGATGCGCTCCTTCTCGACGTCCACGTCGAGCACCACGGCCTTGATGACGTCGCCCTTGCGGAACTCGTCGATCACCTGCTCGCCGGGGCGGTTCCAGTCCAGGTCGGAGAGATGGACCATGCCGTCCACATCGCCGTCGAGGCCGAGGAACAGGCCGAACTCGGTCTTGTTCTTGACCTCGCCTTCCACCACCGCGCCGGGGGCATACTTCTCGGCGAAGGCCTCCCAGGGGTTCTGGAGGGTCTGCTTGAGACCGAGCGAGATGCGGCGCTTGGCGGGATCCACCTCGAGGACCTGCACTTCCACTTCCTGGGAGGTGGAGACGATCTTGCCGGGGTGGACGTTCTTCTTGGTCCACGACATCTCGGAGACGTGGATGAGGCCTTCGATGCCGGGCTCCAGCTCCACGAAGGCGCCGTAGTCGGTGATGTTGGTGACGCGACCCTTGAAGCGGGCCTCCACCGGATACTTGGCCTCGATGCCTTCCCAGGGATCGCCCAGGAGCTGCTTCATGCCGAGCGAGATGCGGTGCGTCTCGTGATTGATCTTGATGATCTTCACCTTCACCGTCTGGCCGATATTCAGCACTTCGGTGGGGTGGTTCACGCGGCGCCACGCAATGTCGGTGACATGCAGCAGGCCGTCGATGCCGCCCAGGTCAACGAACGCACCGTAATCGGTGATGTTCTTGACCACGCCCTCGATGGCCTGACCCTCTTCGAGGTTCTGGACCAGCTCGTGGCGCTGCTCGGCGCGGGTCTCTTCCAGGACGGTGCGGCGCGACACGACGATATTGCCGCGGCGACGATCCATCTTGAGGATCTGGAAGGGCTGCTGATTGTGCATCAGCGGGCCGACGTCGCGGATGGGACGAATGTCCACCTGCGAGCGGGGGAGGAAGGCCACGGCGCCGTCGAGATCGACGGTGAAGCCGCCCTTCACCTGGTTGAAGATCACGCCGGTGACCTTCTCGCCGGCATTGAACGCCTTCTCGAGCTTGACCCAGCTCTCCTCGCGGCGCGCCTTGTCGCGCGAGAGGACGGCTTCGCCCATGGCGTTCTCGACGCGCTCGAGATAGACCTCGACCTCGTCGCCGACAGTGATGGTGCTTTCGCGGCCGGGGCCGGCGAACTCGCGCAGGGCCACGCGGCCCTCGGTCTTCAGACCGATGTCGATGATCGCCAGATCCTTCTCGATGGCGACCACAATGCCGCGCACCACGGCGCCTTCATTGACATCAGCGCGGCCGAAGCTCTCGTCGAGCAGGGCCGCAAAATCTTCACGGGTCGTTTCGGGGGACATCTAGTCTCCAAGGTGTCGGCGCCGGCGTCTTGGGTTGCAAGACGCCTCACTCCGCACGGAAGCCCGGATGACACCCGGGCCGCCATCGGCAAAGCCGATGGGCCGGCGCAAGGCCGCGCGGAATGAAGCTGGGATTGTGGTGTCGGATCCGGCGCCGACGAAAGCCAAGGCGGGCTGCCTCCTGAAGATCGAGGAGCACGTATCCCGCGCTCCCGGCCCGCCCGGATGACTTCCGCCTTGTGGGGCGCTGTCTCGGACAGGGCTGACTTAGTGGAGAAATGACGCAATTGCAAGGGCGCGCACCGTTTCGCGCATCCCGTCATGCCCGCGTCCGCCGGGAAAAGAGGATGCTGCGCTGCGGGAAGGGCGGCGGGCGCTGGCGGATCGGCGGGATCGGCCTATGTTCACAGGAGGATCAACTTGTTCCCGAGCACCCCGCCATGACCGTCCACCAGCCCCGCCCGCCCGTGCCCGTCGATCCCGTGAAGCTGGACCGGCTCGCCGAAGTCGCCGTGAAGGTGGGCCTTGCGCTGCGTCCCGGCCAGGACGTGTTCCTCACCGCGCCGGTCTCGGCCCTGCCGCTGGTGCGGCGCATCGCGGTGCAGGCCTACAAGGCGGGCGCGGGGCTGCTGACCCCCATCCTCTCCGACGAGCAGGTGACGCTGGCCCGCTTCCAGAATGCCGAGGAGGCCAGCTTCGAGCGGGCGCCGTCCTGGCTCTATGACGGGGTGGCCAAGGCCTTTTCGGCCAATACGGCGCGCCTCGCCATCGTGGGTGACAATCCCATGCTGCTGTCGGGCGAGGACCCGGCCAAGGTGGCCCGCGCCAACAAGGCCAATTCCATCGCCTACCAGCCGGCGCTGGAGAAGATCGCCGCCTTCGACATCAACTGGACCATCGTCGCCTATCCCAGCCCGGCCTGGGCGAAGCTGGTCTTCCCGGACGATGCGGAGGACGTTGCGGTGGCGAAGCTCGCGGAGGCCATCTTCGCCGCCTCGCGGGTGAATGCGGTGGACCCGGTGGCGGCCTGGGATGCCCATAATGCCGCGCTGCGGGCGCGCACCGCATGGCTCAACGACCACCGTTTCCACGCGCTCCACTTCACCGGCCCGGGCACGGACCTGACGGTGGGACTCGCGGACGGCCATGAATGGCAGGGCGGCGCATCGGAGGCGAAGAACGGCATCGTCTGCAACGCCAACATTCCCACCGAGGAAGTCTTCACCACCCCCCATGCCTTGCGTGTGGAGGGGCGTGTGTCCTCCACCAAGCCGCTCTCCTACCAGGGCACGCTCATCGACGAGATCAGCGTGCGCTTCGAGGGCGGGCGCATCGTGGAGGCGCAGGCGGCCAAGGGCGAGGCGGTGCTGAACAAGGTGCTGGACACGGACGAGGGATCGCGGCGCCTGGGCGAGGTGGCGCTCGTGCCCCATTCCTCGCCCATCTCGGCCAGCGGGCTGCTCTTCTACAACACGCTGTTCGACGAGAATGCCGCCTGCCACATCGCGCTGGGCCAGTGCTATTCCAAATGCTTCGTGGACGGGGCGAACCTCACCCCCGACCAGATCGCGGCCCAGGGCGGCAATAAGAGCCTGATCCACATCGACTGGATGATCGGCTCCGGCGAAGTGGACATTGATGGCGTCCATGCCGACGGCCGCCGGGTGCCGGTGTTCCGCAGGGGCGAGTGGGCGTGAGGCTTATGTAAGGGCGGTGCATGTGGTGCGCGGCCTGAACTGGACGTGCGGGTAGGGGCGCGGCGTCACCCGAGACGGCTTCGGCGTGTCTTCGGCTCAGGTGGGAATGAACTCCCCACGGTCGATCCAAAAGAGAAAAAAGCCTGCTTCCGGGCCAATTGGTGAGACCATGGTGTTACTCAGCCATTGCAATGCTTCCCGGGCCTCCTGGGGAGCGATAGCATAGGTGTTTGTTCCCGCCTTGAGCCGAACTTGCCAGTCTTCGTGTTTCAAGAGGGGAATGAGCAGGTGACGTGCATCGCCCGGCCGTCGCTTCATCTCCGCTGCGACGTCTACTATCTCCAAGTATAACTTATTATAAGGGCGCACATTCTCCACGTCCCACTTCTCACCCCGCTCGATGCACAGGGCTTCGAAGAGATCGCGTAGCTCCACTTCCGTTAAGCGTGAAAGATTGCGCTTCATGGCGTAAGCCTCAGAAAGTGCGCGAGATTCCAATTTGGTGGAGGGAGCGCCCCTCAATATTAGAGGAGTGTGCCCGAGCGATAGATTTAAATCTACGGTTCGGGCAAGCTGAACAGTCTTCAGTGAAAGCTGTTTGAGCGCGTCTTGGGTTTAGGTTGGAGTATATTCTCCGCGATCGATACCCGAGAGAAAGAAGCCTCCTTCCCCGCAAAACGGTGCGATGCGTGTTTCCCGTAGCCATTGCAATGCTTTGCGGGCCTCTTCCGGAGCGATTGCATAGGTGTGTATTCCCGCCTTCAGGCGGACTTGCCAGTCTTCGTGCGTTAGGCTGTGGCCCCATAAATTTGCGTCCTCGTGGCTGTCGTGATTCAAGCTCCTGCCCCACGGAGCTTAAGAGATGCGCCGCCACGAGTTGACCGATGAGGAATGGAGGATCATCGCGCCACTGCTGCCGAATAAGGTGCGGGGTGTCGCTCGGGTGGATGACCGCCGGGTGATCAACGGGATTGACCTGAGCCCCAGAACCTCCTCCAGATTTGGGTAGAGTCCGTCGATCACGGAGACGGACGATGCGAGCCTCACGGTTCACTGAGGAGCAGATCATCGGGATGCTGAAGGAGCAGGAGGCGGGCGCGAAGACGGCGGACGTCTGCCGCAAGCACGGCATCTCCTCGGCCACCTTCTACAAGTTCAAGGCGAGGTACGGCGGGATGGAGGTGTCCGATGCCCGCCGGCTGAAGGCGCTCGAGGAAGAGAACGCCCGCCTGAAGAAGCTGCTCGCCGAGCAGATGCTGGACAACGCCATCCTGAAGGATGTTGCTTCAAAAAAATGGTGACGCCCGATGCGAGGCGTAAAGCCGTGGCCCACGCCTGTGCCGCGCACGGGGTGAGCCAGCGTCGGGCGTGCAAGGCCTTGAGCGTCGATCGCACCAGCATGCGCTATCGGAGCGTCCGTCCCGACGATGCCGGCTTGCGCGAGGCTATGAGAGCCGTGGCCGGCGAGCGCCGCCGGTTCGGCTACCGGCGGATCCACGTCATGCTGAGGCGCCAGGGCATCGTCATGAACCACAAGAAGCTGCGCCGGCTCTACCGGGAGGAGAAGCTCCAGGTGCGCCGGCGCGGAGGGCGCAAGCGGGCGCTCGGCACACGGCGGCCCATGCTGGTCCCGGATCGGATCAATGTCCGCTGGAGCCTCGACTTCGTGTCGGATGCCTTCACCGACGGCCGGCGCTTCCGGGTGCTGGCCGTGGTCGACGACTTCAGCCGGGAATGCCTGGCGCTGGTCGCCGACACCTCGCTGTCCGGCCTTCGGGTGACGCGTGAGCTGGATGCGCTGCTCGCCATTCGAGGCAGGCCTGCAACCATCGTTTCCGACAACGGCACGGAGCTGACTTCGATGGCAATTCTCAAATGGTGCCAGCAGACCGGCGTCGAATGGCACTACATCGCTCCCGGCAAGCCCATGCAGAACGGCTTCGTGGAGAGCTTCAACGGCCGGTTCCGGGACGAGTGCCTGAATGAGACCCTGTTCTCGAACCTGGCGCAGGCGCGCGCCACCATCAGCTCATGGAAGGAGGACTACAACCTGAACCGACCCCATTCGGCGCTCGGCAACCGATCCCCCGCCGAGTTCGCCGCAACACTCACACTGGAAACCGTGGCCGCCTGAGGCCACAAATCAACCTGCGGACTCTCCCATAAACCGGAGGAGAAATGCGGCTCAGGTCACCGCCTTTATCTCAAAATAAAGCTTTCTATATCGGCGTAGACCCTCGGGATTCCACTTTGTACCTTGCTCGATGCATAGGGCCTCGAAGAGATCGCGCAGTTCAATTTCTGTTAAGCGTGAAAAATTTTGCTTCATGGCTTAAATCTCAGAAAGTGCGCGCGATTCCAATCGGGTGGAGGGAGTACTCCTAAAACGTAGGGGAGTGTACCCGAACAGTAAATTTAGATCTACGGTCCGGGCACATCGATTATCCTCTCGAAAAGGCTGTTTGGGCGTGTCTTCAGCTCACCTCGGGGTGAACTCCCCACGGTCGATGCCCGAAAGGAACATGCCCGCTTCTGCGCCAAATGGCTCGAGCCGTGTTTCCCTCAGCCATTGCAATGCCTCCCGGGCCTCTTGGGGAGTGAGGGCATAGGTGTTTGTCCCTGCCTTGAGCCGGACGTGCCAGTCTTCGTGTTTCAGAAGGGGAATGAGCAGGTGACGTGCATCGCCCGGCCGTCGCTTCAACTCCTCCGCAACGTCCACAATCTCTAAGTATAATTTATTATATGGACGTACATTTTCCGGGTTCCACTTTTGACCTCGTTCGATGCACAGGGCCTCGAAGAGGTCACGCAGCGCTGTGTCGGTTAGTTGAGCGAGTTTTCGTTTCATCGCGCAAGTATCCCGTGTTCTTGAAGGGCTTCAAGGCCAATTTCATATCTAACGTGCCAGGGCTTATCTCTTAGATAGTCGCGGGGCGTGATATTCTCGAAGCGTTCATGGCGGATCTGATACCAAGCCGAGATAGCCCAATGGCGTAGTGTCGAAATCCGCACCAGATTGTCAGGATGGTGCACGAGATCGCGACTATACCCCGCCCGGATCGCACTGGTTTGCTCGACGATGTGATGGACCTCCGTTCCCGGTCGAGGGGCGCGGACGTCGGCCCGCAATTGCGCCAGGGATTTGGGCGGTTCGAGATACTCACTGACATAGGGCCAATATTCTTGGACGAGCCAATGGGCGCCTTCTGCCAAGAGGCGTAGCGCAATGGCGCGAGGATTGCCGCCGCTTTGCAGGGTTACCTTTGACGCCCAGAAGGCGACCGCGCGGACGGTGCGGAAGCGCTCCTGTGGCGTCGGGGGCCGCTGCTCCGGGACCTTGGGCGCGGACGCCAGGATATGCGGCGGCAGGCCCGGTTCCTTTAAAACCGGGAGGGCCACGTCGAATGTGGGACGGACCCGCGCGGGTCCGTCCCAGGCAGGGGCGGGTTTGCCTGTGCCGTCTTGGGGTGGAAGGTGCGCCTCGGGCGACGGCTTGGTCGCTGCGGGAAGCGGTGGTGGTTTCGGTGCCACACGGCGAGGGCCGGACCGTGTCGGCGGTCCGTAATTGCCATCGGTCCAGCTGCCACCATCTTCGTGGCCGGCGGGCACGCGGGGTTGATTTGGGTTGAAATTGGCCTTTGCCCGGACCGCCTGCTTCAGCAGGACGAGTTCCAGCGCCAGTTCAGCCCAATCGGCCCTCAGTTCCAGTAGCTCGAGGTCCAGCTCCTCATATCCGTCGTATCGCACCTCTCCATCCTCCGGCTGTTGCGCCGCCGGATAGGGTAAGGCCGTTTGGAGGGGTGTCGGATAAGATTCCTAGAATAAATTCCTACATTCAGTCCAAAACAAAACCGGCGCAGGCAGGGCCCGCGCCGGCTTCGTTGAACAGTGACGTGTCCGCGATCAGGCGGCGACGGTGGCGCTGCCGCTGGTCGGAACTTCCGCGATGGTCTTCAGGACCTGGGACGCGATCTGGTAGGGGCAGCCCTGGGAGTTGGGGCGGCGATCCTCAAGATAGCCCTTATAGTCGTTCTTCACGAAGGAGTGCGGAACGCGGATGGACGCGCCGCGATCGGCGATGCCATAGCTGAACTTGTTCCACGGCGCCGTCTCGTGCTTGCCGGTCAGGCGCAGGTGGTTGTCCGGACCGTAGACGTCGATGTGCTCTTTCCAGTTCTTGTCGAAAGCAGCCATCAGCGCCTCGAAATAGGCCTTGCCGCCCACTTCGCGCATGTGCTTCGTGGAGAAGTTGCAGTGCATGCCCGAGCCGTTCCAGTCGGTGTCGCCGAGCGGCTTGCAGTGGAACTCGATGTCCACGCCATACTTCTCGGTGAGACGGAGCAGCAGGTAGCGCGCGATCCAGATCTCGTCGGCCGCCTTCTTGGAGCCCTTGCCGAAAATCTGGAACTCCCACTGGCCCTTCGCGACTTCCGCGTTGATGCCTTCGTGGTTGATGCCGGCGTCGAGGCACAGCTCAAGGTGCTCTTCCACGATCTCGCGGGCCACGTCGCCGACATTCTTGAAGCCGACGCCGGTGTAATAGGGGCCCTGCGGAGCGGGATAGCCGTGCTCGGGGAAGCCCAGCGGACGGCCGTCCTTGTAGAAGAAGTATTCCTGCTCGAAGCCGAACCAGGTGTCGGCATCGTCCAGGATGGTGGCGCGGCTGTTGGTGGAGTGCGGGGTGACGCCATCGGGCATCATCACTTCGCACATCACCAGCGCGCCGTCCTTGCGGGCCGGGTCCGGATAAACAGCCACGGGCTTCAGCACGCAGTCGGAGCTATGGCCTTCGGCCTGCTGCGTGGAAGAGCCGTCGAAGCCCCACAGGGGCAGCTCGGCAAGGGTGGGGAAGTGATCGAATTCCTTGATCTGCGTCTTGCCACGCAGGTTGGGAACCGGCTTGTACCCGTCGAGCCAGATATACTCGAGCTTATACTTCGTCATTGCCACTCTCTCGTGAACGGATGAGGCACCACCCCTGGTCCGCTGGCGCGGTGTCAGGGTGAGGCTCCATCGAGGGCGAGCACGGTCGCCAACGATCGCGACAGAGAGAAGCACGGTCCGTGCCAGAGAGGCGCCATTTCGCTGCGAGCCGGGGCCGGAGCGGAAAAAGTGACGGTGGCTCAAGTTCTTGCGGGTCGCCTTGTATGCAGGTTTCGTGACAGGGCGCGCGGTTGCGGTTGGGATACACGACACGCGAAGGAACAAAAAAGCGCCACTGGACATTTCTTCAGCAGCGCAGTCCTCGCCGCGGTGCAATATTCGCCAATAAGGGATCCTGCATTTCAAGAAGCAAGTGCATAGAAATTAATTTAGGCGTGCACAAAGTTTAATCATTTTGCGCAAATTTGATCTAATTGTTGTGCATTCACGTTTCGACTTCTGCTAAGGTGTTGTCATGGGAAAGGCGCTCGCGCCGATCCGGGAAAGACGAGGCATCAAATGACTGCCAATATCGGAGGCGAAGGCGCCAAGATCTATGTGTTCCCCAAGGGTGGCCGCGCGGGAGTGCGTGTGGCCCGGCAGGGGAAGCCGGACATCGCGGCGACAGCGCCGGTGGTGTGCGACAGCTGGTATCACGAAGCGGCCATGCGCGAGGAAACGACGCGCAAGCAGTGAGCCTGCGGCCGGGGCGTAAGCCCCGGTTGGCGCGCGCGTTTTCCGCCGTTCCGGATTTCATTTGAAATCAGACGTGGCCCGGGGCCGCTGTGACGCGGCACATATGCTGCGCCGAAAGCGCATACGGGCGCGCATGTTGCCGCCATCCTGCGGCGGGCTTCGGTCCGGTGTACGTCCTATGACCAGCCTGAAGCATCTTTACCCGGCGTCCCTGTGGGGCGCCGGGTTTTTACGTCGTGTCTGCCTCAGCGCGGCATCAGCCAGGACAGAAGTGGGTTGGCCGCCGGGCTGTTTTCCAGCTTCGCCACCACGACAATCTGCTTCACCTCGCCCCGCTTGAAGGCGGCGAGGAAGCGGGGATAGTCCGCGAACGAGACGCAGCCATTGGAATCCCCGCGCGGTCCCAGCATGTAGGAATGGGCGAGAATGCCGTCCCGGCCGAACATCTTGCCCTGGTCCGTGGGGTTCATGCGGATGGCTTCCACCCCGTGGAACAAGGCCTCGCGCATGGTCAGGTTATAGACGTTGGGGGGCGTCGGGCCGCGCATCTTCCGGGCCACATGGCGCGGGTCGTCGAACATGGAGCCGTAGCCGGAATGGGCTTCCAGGCGCTCGCCGCTGGGCATGTAGACGGTCTTGGCGGTGATGTCATAGATGGCGTAGCGGTCGCTGGGGCCGGGCAACTGCACGTTGGAACCGCGCGGTACCGGAGCGGGCTTCAGGTCGCGATCGTCATCGGTGGGCGGCAGGCTTGCCAGCTTGCGCTCCACGCCCAGCAGAGGGTTGCGGGCCGGAACCGGCGGGGTCGCCACCACCGGGGGCACCGGCGCGGCGCTCTCCAAGGCCAGCAGGGGATTGGCGGGCGGCAGCGGCACCATGCGGGTGCGCGCCGGGTGCTCGGAAATGACCACCTCTTCCGGCACCGACATGGTGAGGGTGAAGGGCGCGCTGCCGCCGATGGGCGCGAAGGCCCAGCCGGCATTGACGCGCGTTTCGCCCATTTGCGGCGCGGCCTGCGGGGCCGCCTGCGAGAGCGACTGGCGGGGAGGAGCGGCGGGCGCGACGGGCGGCGCGGGTTCAGCCATGGGCCCGAAGATGGCGGGGCCGAGATCCTGCTCCACCGCGCGGACGAAGGACATTTCCAGTCCGGGATGGGGAATGAAGCCGGCGGACTGCAGCGCCGCCGCCACGATGCCGCCCACGCCCAGGAGCGCGCCGGCGAGGCGCAGGCTGAGGCGCGGCGCGGGCTCCGCATCGAAATCGGCGACGGGGAGCCGGGCGGCCTGTGCGGTGATGCTGCTCATGGGTCCCCTTACGCCTGACGCGACCAGTAACGAGAGGTATCGAACGCTCGTGGGCCGGAGACCGGCCCAAGACTTCCTCCAAAACGGCACGCACGGGACCTGCCCTGTCCCGGTCTACGGGGCAGGGGGATATTGTCCGAGGCATCCGGTTCGGATGCCCAAGCTGCGCGTTGCTGTCTTGGTCGAGGAGGATTTCCGCCAAAGGGGACGGAAAAGCGTCCAAAACCAGCAGATATTCAGATCAATATCTGCTGGTGGCTACGCTAAGCGATGATGGTAACCATTTTCTTGACGCGCGGCCGGCCAGCCCGGCGGAGCGGTCTTATTCGGCGACGATCTTGAGCTTCTCGCCGTATTTCAGCTTCGAATCCCGGTCGAGGCCGTTGAGAATGAGGAAGCGCTCCAGCGGCCGGTCGGGCACCTGCATGCGGCCCGCCATCTTCTCCACCGTGTCGCCGAGGCCCACGGAAACAGTGCGCAGGCGCAGCGGCTTCACCGAATCCGCCTCGTCGCTGGAGACCCGGCGGAAGGTCTCGGCGGCGGCGCGGAACTGCTTGTCCAGCTCCGGCGTCAGGTTGCGGGCGGCGAAGATCAGGCGGTACACGTCCGAGCCGAAGCGGATGGCGAACATGCGGAACGACCATTGCTCGCCCCGCGCCACGGCGGTGGCGGCGGAAAAGCCGTTCACGCTGAGGCTCTCCACCGAATTCACCTCCACCCCGTCGATCCAGCCGGAGGCGAGATACTGGCCGAGCGACTGGTCGCCGGAGACGCGCACCGCGTCGAGCCGCAGCGCTTCGGTGCCCGAGCCGTTGGCACCCAGCACGGCCTGGGAGGTGTTTTCCAGCGTGAAGCCTTCGGGCGCCAGGAAGGTGAAGCCCAGCTTGGGGTGGAAGAACTTGCGCCCCCGCACGAAGCCTTCCTTCGGGTCGTCGCCATAGACCATGCCGTCAATGGCCGAGAGATAGGCGTTGCGGTCCTTCTCCCCGCTGGACGTGCCGGCGCCGGAGGCAACGGAATATTGCCGGGCATTGGCGATGGCGATGGAAATGCGCTCCGGCGTCGCCGGATGGCTGGACAGGAAGTCCATGTCGGGCGTGGTGGAGGACATCCCGCCCACCGAGGCGTTCTTGAGCGCCGACTGGCGGCCCATGTCCGTGAGGAAGCGGGAGGCGCCATAGGGGTCGAAGCCCGCGCGCGCCGCGATGCCCACGCCGATGGCGTCCGCTTCCAGCTCCTGGCCGCGGGAGAAACTGGCGAGCGACATGCGCGACTTCTGCATGGCCAGCGCGCCGAGGTCGGGGTCGTTCACCACATCGGAGATGACCCGGCTCACCAGAACCGCCTGCTTCACCTGGTCCTCGCGAATGGAGGCGTGGCGGGCGATGACGTGCGCCATCTCGTGGGAGAGGACGGAGGAGAGTTCCGACGTGTCGTTGGCGAGCGCCAGCAGGCCGCGCGTCACATAGAGCGAACCGTCCGGCAGTGCGAAGGCGTTGATGGCGGCGGAATTGAGCACCGTGACCCGGTATTTCAGGTCCGGCCGCTCGGAGGCAGCCACGAGGCGCTCCACCACTTGCTGGATGAGCGCCTTCAGCTCGGGGTCGTCATAGGCCCCGCCATAGCTCGCCACCAGCCGTTCATGCTCGCGGCGCTGGGCGGGCGTCATCATGTCCATGTCGGACGAGCGCAGCGCGGCGGGCTGGATGCGCGCCTCGGAGACGGGCATGGCGTCCATGTCGAGATTGGCGCAGCTGGACAAAGCGAGGGCGCAGGCGGCCAGCAGCACGGCGCGTGCGCTACGCGCGCCGCCGGTCCTGCCGGTCCTCGTCCCCCACTGCCTCACCGCCGCGTCTCCTTGCGCGCAAAGCCTCGATCGTCTTGCGCGTATGTGCGCGAGAGTGCCTGTCATCGTGGCGGGAGCGAGGCCGAGGCCGATTTTCGCCTCGCCTGCCCGCGCTTCCGCTCCGCAGCCGTTTTCCCGTGGCCGACCGCTTGCCCACGATGACGTGAGCGCCGGGGTGGCGGCGGGGCCGCGCGCAATCTGGACCATGGGGCACACGCGAAAAACGGCATTTGCTCGGTTTGAACCAAAAGGAATAAGGACAGTTTACCCGCCCGGCCTCCGGTAAAAAAGCCGTGGGCCATCACCTTGCGTTGCGTTGCTTTTCCCGGCCTGACCACAGCCCGTCGCCCGTTGCCCCTTCCGTAGCGGGGCGAGCGTCAGTAAAAGGAAGGGGCGTGTCCCGGTAGCTCAGCAGGATAGAGCACAGGTTTCCTAAACCTGGGGTCAGGGGTTCGATTCCCTTCCGGGACACCATTTGCGCGGTGCATGACATCTCATTGAGTCTCATTTCGCAATAAAATCAAAGCGTTGATCGTGTCTCAACGCCTCATGCGTGCGCATCGGCCGCCGTTGCATCTCACGAAATTGTAGGCATTTTTGTAGGCATTGCGGCCATTGGCCGATTTGAGATGCCTACACATGCCGCTGACCGACATCGCCATTCGCAACGCCAAGCCGAAAGAGCAGGCCTACAAGCTTTTCGATGGTGGGGGCCTCTTTCTGTTCGTGACGCCCACCGGCAGCCGCCTCTGGCGGCTCGCGTATCGTTTCGCCGGGAAGGCGAAGCAGCTCTCGTTCGGACCTTATCCCACCATCTCGCTCGCAGATGCCCGGCAGAAGCGCGACGAAGCCAAGCGTGCGCTCGCCAATGGCGAGGATCCATCGGTGGTTCGTCAGATGGCGAAAATCGAGGCAGCCGCGACGGCTGAGAACACGTTCGGCCTCATTGCGGCGGAATATCTTGAGCGCTTGCAAGCAAAGGGATCAGCTGAGGCCACGATGGCCAAGAATCGCTGGTTTCTCGAAAAGCTCGCCGGTCCCGCCTTGGGCAATCGCCCCATTGCGCAGATCACGCCCGTAGAGGTGCTGAGCGTCCTGCAAAGCGTCGAGCGTAGCGGACGCCTCGAGACGGCGAAAAAGCTGCGCGGTGCTATCGGCGGCGTGTTTCGCCTCGCCATCGCAACCTTGCGTGCCGAGACCGATCCCACCGGCCCCCTCCGTGGCGCCCTTCGTCCACCGAAGGTGGTTCATCGGGCGGCGCTCACCGACCCGAAGGAGGTCGGTGCCCTTCTCTGCTCCATCGACACCTATACCGGCTGGCCCTCCGTGCGCGCTGCGCTGCTGTTCAACGCACTGACCTTCTGCCGGCCAGGAGAGGTGCGCGGCGCACTTTGGGTCGAAATTGACCTTGAGAAAGGGATCTGGACGATTCCGGAGCATCGAACGAAGATGCGGCGGCCGCATCTGGTGCCGCTCTCGCGGCAGGCGGTTCAGGTTCTCAAAGACCTGCACCCCATCACGGGAGCCAGCGACCTCGTGTTCCCCTCAGTTCGCTCCCACAAAAAGATGCTGAGTGAAAATGCCTTCAACAGCGCCTTGCGCCGCATGGGCTTCACGCAAGAAGAGATGACGGCCCACGGCTTTCGCGCGACAGCTAGCTCAATTCTGAACGAGCGCGGATTCCCACCAGACGTTATCGAGGCAGCCTTGGCGCATGTGGAGCCGAACGCCGTGCGCCGCGCCTACAACCGGGCCACCTACTGGCCAGAGCGTGTCTCGATGATGCAGGCTTGGGCCGACATGCTGGATGATTTCCGGGCGCTCAAAATCAAATCGCCGACGGAATGAGATTTTTTGGGCATTTTCAATTTTAAGATTGAAAAGCGATTATATGGATATATAAGGGATTATATGGGGTAATTTCATCCCATTAGCGAGGCCTGATATGACTGCATCCTAAACGCCTCCAAAGCGCACAACAAGGACCGTGGCGGGCCACCTTCCCTGATCAGGAAAACCCGCTCTCTTCCGGCCTACTTGGCCAATCCCCGACACATGCGGCTTGAAAAACGCCTTTGCGGCGAACGGCCCCTTGCACCCTAAATTCTGGAGTCCGCAATGAAAAATGGTTGGACCACCCCCGAACGCCTCCTCCGTCTTCAGCAGGTGATTGCCCCAGACGGCCCCATCCCAGTGTCCCGCAGCACGTGGTGGCGGGGCGTGAAGGATGGGCGTTACCCGCAGCCCGTCATCATAAGCGAACGCATTCGAGGCTGGCGTGAAAGCGAAATTACAGCGCTTTACAGCAACGACAACGCTCCAAGTAATCGCTGACTGAATACACGGACACTTGATCCCCGAAAGGAAATATCAATGACTAAGAAAAACGCCATTAGTAAGCGCAGCTCCAAAAATCGCAATAAACACCCTGCGAGAGATAGCCTGGAGGACCGCAACATCTCTCCTTCGCTCCCCAGACGAAAGGGTGGCGCGGAGAATACCGCAGGCTTAATACAGATTTCCCCGTATGAAAGGTTGGTAGCGCTAAGATCAGAATATTCTGAGGAAAATCGCCGACACAGTACAAAGTTGCGCCGTCATATTGCGGATGCTGCTGGTATCGCTTGTGCATTAAGAGATGACGAAGATGAGCTAAGTAACTTCAAGAACGATGCGTTTTGGGAGCAAAAACAATCTCCTAAAGACCTGATGCATGCCGTTATGATTTACATGGGTGGAACATATAAATTGGCATCCAAGCGAGCCATTGTCGCTAAGCATCTACTTAATCATGGCGTCCTGCCGCAGGAGTTTTATGGCGAGTTAAAGAAGCGCGGCGGTGTGACGAAAATCTATAACAAGATCAAAAAGCCTCGAGCACAAGCGGCTAAACCGGAAAAATCTACAGATAGAACCGTAAAGACGTATCATGACGAGGAGGGTAGCTGGGAAGACGCGCAAATGAGCGCTCCCTATGACAATGGAGAGTTTGATGGCGTTGTTCGCATAGAGTTGGAATCCGATCATTTCGAGACTATCCGTGACGCCGAAGAGGGCAGTTACTTCAAGATTGTGGCCGTGCTCGCGGACAAAGACAAACTTACTCTGACAGCAACTCAGCTCCACGCGAAATGAATGTGCATCTGGTGACAAATTCGGCCCTCCGCACATGGTGCGGGGGGCATCTATCTCTTCTGATCCGCATTCCGGAGATCCGTCTTGGTATTTTGGCCAATACTGTAAATAGTATTGTCGCTCTAAACGCAGTTTCAAGGCAATCCGGATTCCGCGCCCGACCCCGTCTTTACACGAAGACGCGGAGGCTCACGCCGCGATATGCAAATCACATCTATTATTCACATATATTTACTGTATATTACATGTGAATAATAGATGTGAGCTTACATAGGGTCGTGAGGAGTCATTCTTAAATCAATCAATTGATTGCGTGTGATCAATATAATCACTGCACGAAAGTGCATTCATTACATTAATCAGATGTAATCATTGATACAGATTGGATGTTATCTCTATGTACAAAGACGTTTCTCATGATAGCGATTTCTCAAATTCGAATAGGGTTCGTCGTTCATACGGAGAATGGGTGAAGGACCTCGTTGATCAAGGATACAAGCCGTTCTTTCTGAGCTTCATGTTTCGGCCCGTCGGTTTTTCTCCTAAGGAGAATTTTGTGCCGCTCGCCCAGGGGGACATTCGGCGCTTCTACAGCCGCATCGTCACCCGCTTCGCCCATCATCCCAATGATATCCAGGAGCGCAGTAAGCTCCCCATCATGCTCGCGGCTCCTGACTTACCGGTTCCCAAGACGGCAAAATCGAGCATTCAGGATGTCTCGATCAATGATGGCCTCCATTTTCACGCAATGTTTCTTCAGCCGCCTGTGTCGCGGTTCAAGCGCAAATTCCACCTCTGGGCCAAAGCCAATCATGATCAGCTTATCGACGAGACGCACATTGCTCGTCTGTGGGTAGGCCGCGTGCTCAGTACGCCCGACTACATGACGGAGTACGCCTTCAAGACCGTAGGAAAGAGGCTCTCAATGGACACCATTCTCGTCCTGCCCGAGGAGCGGAAAGCCGCGCTGAATGCGACGGACAAGGGTTACGACGAGGCCTGCAGAAGGCTGCACGGCACCTCCCTTCGACGGGCGCGTGGACGTTCACTCTGAAGCACTAGCCGCGAATGATGATCTCAATGTTTTCCACCGGAACGCCCAGTGTGCGCGCCAGCGCTTCCTTGGCTTGGGGAATGGTCAACATGAGAGGCGGTGAAGGCGTGCGCGCAGGCTTTTCGTCGCTGTCCTTTTCCCGGGCCTCCTCACTCGCCTCATCATCTCCTGCCTGGGTGGGATCAACGCGCGGGATATTGGTGTCCGTTCCAAGCGCCACCTGCGCCAGGCCTGTTGCGCTCCACCACCATTCGAAGCGGGACACGCCTCCCCGGCGGCCGACTAAAAACTTGCCGAAACCGGCATTATGAAAGAGGCGAGCCAACTCGACAGCTGCAGCGCGGTCAGACCGGATGATCTTGGCGAGGTTCTCGATGCTTGTGGCTGACGGATCCCGCTCGCGCTGCGCCATCACCTCGAAGAAGACGCGGGCTGAGTGATCGGTCGCTTTGAGTTCGCGGGCGCGCTCGGCAAGCTGCTCGAACTCGGCTTCTTCATCATACTCAGCGTCGGTCATTGTTGCTCCCGGAGGTCATGCTTCCTCTTAAGCGCTATATAACGCACGAAATAGAAGAAAATGCGATAAAAAGGGTCTTTACGCGGCTGTGGATAGGACGCGCGCAAACTGAACCTAGGCAATGACGTTTTTTCCGGAGCGCCTTAAAACTCCCCTCACAATCAGGCGTTGAGGGAGCGGTTTTTGATATGAAAGTTGTCATCAAGGATTTTCACGTCGAACTCGAAGTGAAGAACAAAGGTATCGAATTCCAAGTGAACGACAATGATGGTCAGCTGCTGGGCGACGTGTATCTGACTCGCACGGGTCTGATCTGGGCAAAGGGTAAGAGCAAGCGAGAGAATGGCGTCGCCGTCACTTGGGAGCAGTTTATCGAGTGGATGGAAAGCGAGTGAAGCCAAGGCGAGCCATCAAAATGATGGCTCGCATTTTTTATTGAATAAAATCTGCAATTTACTATCATACATTCATGATATACGGATATGCGCGTGTTTCGACGGATGGGCAGTCTCTAGATAGTCAGATTTCACACCTCAACACCGCAGAGTGTCAGCTGATTTACTCAGAGACAGCGAGCGGCGCAAAGACCGAGCGCCGTGAACTGCGCAAATGCCTCGCAAAGCTCAAGCCCGGTGATGTTCTGATCGTCACGCGCCTGGACCGCCTCGCTCGCTCGACACGCGATCTTCTGAATGTCCTGGCGGAGGTCGCGGAAAAGGGCGCGGCGTTCCGGTCAATCTCTGACGCATGGGCCGACACAACGACCCCGCACGGGCGCCTCATGCTGACTATTCTTGGGGGACTGGCAGAGTTCGAGCGCGAGCTCATACGTACGCGCACTGGGGAAGGCCGTACACGGGCAAAGGCACGAGGCATCAAGTTCGGCCGCAAGCCGAAGCTCACACCCGATCAGCAGGAATATGTGGCGCGCTTAAAGGCCGAAGGCGAAAGCGTCAGGCACATCGCCCGCATCATGGGCGTCAGCAAGGCCACCATCGGGCGCATCGGGGCGGCTTGAAGCGCCAGGAGCTGACGTTGATGAGATGTCCGAAACCGGACGTTGTAGGCAGATGTAGTTAAGCGTGACCGCGCGTTCGTCAACGCTCCGATCACGCAGCGGGCCGACATCGCAATTCGCTTAATCGATCAGTGGATCAACGGCTTGAAGGGCTTTCGCGAGCGATCTCTCTTGCCGAGAAATGCTGCCCGCCCCGAGGCGATTCGCCTCCTCACCATTGCGTCCTTCTGATCAAACATGCCCCGACTGACCTTCGCGCGCATGCTGGAGAAATTCTGCCAGCAGCGCGTCACCACCATTCTGTCCCCGCGCGATGCAGCGTTGTTCCAGAACTGGCTCCTCGGGCTGCTCGCCGCCCGGATGTCTCCGCCAAAGGCCGGGCACGACTACGATTGGCTCGCCATCTCGGATGCCTGCGGCGTCGGTCATGCCGACCTCCAACGCGCCGCACGCGTCCTCTCGCCCGGCCTTGATGCCCTGACGCGGGACATTCGCCAGAATGGAGGTCTCCATCCAAGGAAGGCGAGCCGCGCCGCGTCTCGCCGGGCACCTCGTGCGACTACGCACCGCAACCATGGAGAGGCGGCAGATTCCAACCCGCGACCAGAGACGCCCGCTCCGCCGCGCCGGAAGCCGGGCGTGCGTGCAAGACCAATCGTGGAGTTTCCGGAGAGCGACGGCAAGCCATGGGAGGATCCCGCAACCTTCGCCGATGCTCTTGACCTTCACATGCGCCGGCACGGCGACAGTTCGAAGCATCTCGCGCGCGTCCTGGCGAACGGCGCCAGTCAGGTCGACGAGACGACCCTCAACATGTGGCGGCGCGGCGTGAAGGTGCCGCGCGCAGCCCGTAGCCTTGCGGCGCTGGAGTTCATCGAGCGGCGCTATCGCCTGCCGTCCGGCTATTTCAGGCACAAATTACCGATGACCGACCGCTGCACCTCGGCTGGCGCCATTGCCGGCATCAGTCGCGCCGAGCGGCGACGCCTCGCCTGGCACCTGCCCTTCGACTTCGATCGCCGTCCGCTGAAGGAACGGGAGGAAATCCTCGAATGGGTGCAGCGCGTGGTCATCTCCGGATCAACGGAATATCGTCGGTTCCAGGCTGCCGCGATGAGACAGCGCTACGCGGTGCGTTTTCCCGGCGTGCTCGGCGAATCCACGCGCCCACGCGGGCTCTATCGCTTCTGTCGGGAAGAGGATGGTAGCCTGCCCGATCCCGAGCTTGCGGTCGCCGCTGTCGATGCACCAGCCCAGCTTTCCGAGGAGATGGCGGACCTCGTCCGTTTCAAGACGGCGACGCTGACAGCCTTCGGCTATCAGCGCAATGGCGTCTGGGGTGAGGAGACCGCCTCGCAGAAGGTCGAGCATCTCGGCCTGATGTTCGGCGCCCTGGCGGCGGCGCCGAGCGGGGCCGTTCATGGCTTCGGCGTGCCGCTGGAGAGCCTCACCTTCGGTCTTCTCGTCTTTCCGATCGTCTGGGACTGGTACATCCAATGGCGCGAGCGTCGGCGCGGCTTCTACACCGCATGGGAAGTCGACATGCTGCGCATCGCCATCGCGCTGACGCGGGTCGATACCGGGTGGCTGCGTCAAAGCCCACAGCTCGCCGAGCGTATCCGGCCAATCCCCAATCTGATCACCGAGCGCGACATCGCCGCAATCCGCGCCGACTGGGCCGGCGCCTGCGAGCAGATGCACAAGCACGGACTTGCCCGCGCCAGGGAAGTCCAACGTGTCGCGCGCATCCATCGCGATCCCTTCGAGCCGATCATGGTCGTGCTGGAAGCCGACAGTCCTGTGGGCGAGTACCGCAAGATCACCGAGGAGATCCTGCGGCTGATGCCGGACGAGAAGCGCTACCCGCGCGCCGCCGCTGAAGCCGTGAGGGCTTTCCTGATGCTCCGGCTCGGCCTGCATCTCGGGCTACGCGAGAAGAACCTGCGCCAGCTCCTCGTCTGCCCGCGCGGACACATTCCGAGCTCGGAACGTCGCCTCACTGAACTGAAGCGCGGCGAACTGCGCTGGAGCGAACGGGATCGAGGCTGGGAAGTGTTCATCCCCTCCGTCGCCTTCAAGAACGCGAATTCGTCCTTCTTCGGCAGCAAGCCGTTCCGGCTGATCCTGCCGGACCTCGGCGGCCTCTACCACTATCTCGACGCCTATATCGACCGGCACCGGAGAGCACTGCTGAAGAATGCCGCCGATCCCGGCACGCTGTTCGTAAAGACGGTGAAACTCACCAGCAAGGACGCCGCGTACGACCAGAACACCTTCTATGAGGCGTGGCGGCTCACGATCCAGCGCTACGGCATCCACAACCCCTATACGGGTCGCGGCGCCATCAGGGGGCTATTGCCCCACGGACCGCACAATGTCCGCGACGTGCTCGCCACCCATATCCTGAAGCAGACCGGCTCCTACGAGCAGGCAAGCTACGCCATTCAGGACACGCCCGATATGGTGGCCAAGCACTATGGGCGCTTCCTGCCGCAGGACAAGGCGGCGCTCGCCGCACAGATCCTCAATCGCGTCTGGGAGGCGGCGTAGCGGCACCGCTTCACTGCTTGAAGCAGTGTTGCCGGTGCCATTGCAGGAAATGCGGATGCGGTCGCTCGAACGCCTTTCTCGGCGCGATGGCGCGGCCGCTCCGGTTGATGAAGGCCCGCACGCCATCGGGGTCGTTGGCCTGCCGGGAGATCAGTATCTCCAGATCATCTGAGAGGCTGATCAGACCGCGATCGAACATCCAGTGCGCGGTGCCCGACAATGCCAGGCCGTTGCTGACGATGTCGGGCCCGTTCGCTTCCACCGGTCGGATATGTGCCGCAGCGACCTCGGCCCGCCCACCACCATTGATCAGCTTAAGCCCGCTGATCGCACAGCGCTCATCATAGGCGCGCAGTACCACCCGCCGGAAAACCCGATCCCGCACGATCCGCGATGAAAGGCTGCTGACGCGTTCCCGATTCTGCTCGAATAAGAACGGTGCCTGCTCTTCATGAAAGCCGGCAACGGGCGCGTCATCGTCGACGCGCGGAAGCAACGGTTCGCTGTCATCCAGCCCGAGCCGGATGATGCGATCGAAATCGTCCGGCGAGAGCGCGCGCACGGCGGCCTGCGCTCGACCTGAAATCCGCCCTTCCTCATTCAGCACGCCAAGCTCGATGACACCATCGGCATCGCTGAACGGCACCGGATGGACGAAATCGAGATAGCTTCCGGGCTCGATCAGCGCCAGATACATGCCGGGCGCCGTCGGATCAGGCACCACACGCTCGACTCTGGCGATCGCGAAATAGCCGCGTGTCTCCGCGATCTTCCGTGGCTCGTAATAGACGATCCAGTCGCCGACACAGGCTTCGACCCGCCCGAGATACTGGGGTGGAAACTGATATCGCTCGGCCGGGCTGTCATCGTAGATCGAGTCGGAGCGGTGAATGAAGACGCCGAATCCCATGTCCCATCCCTGATCCGCGCCATCATATTGCGTTTTCGACGCCAAGGAGGAGAAAGTCGCGCCCTTCGTTCCACAATGCACTTCGGCCCCGTGGGCCATGTGAGCGATAGGATAGTTTTCTATAAATCATATATCGGCTAATATGCGAGCTATAGAGGAGGATTCTATCGCTCATGGCATGGAATTGGACGCAGTCCCGTTGGCCGCATTTTACCTATGATCCGGCCGCTCTTGAACCGCTGGAGCGGCACTTCCTGCTGCTCTCCGGTGAGGTGATCGGCGCGGTCCGGCATGTGGGCGACGATGACCGCGACCTGCTGCGGATCGAACTTCTCAGTGACGAGGCGGTCAAAACCAGCGCGATCGAGGGCGAGGCCCTGGATCGCCTGAGCGTGCAATCCTCGCTGCGCCGGCAATTCGGCCTCGACACCGACGATCGTGCCGTGAAGCCGAAGGAGCGCGGTATCGCGGAGATGATGGCCGATCTGTACCGGAGTTGGGCGGATCCGCTGGAAGACGATACCCTGTTCCGCTGGCATCGCATGCTCATGGCGGACAGCCAGCATCTGGAGACGATTGGCGGTTACCGCCGTCACGAAGACGCGATGCAGATCGTGTCCGGCCGTTACGATCGGCCCACGGTGCATTTTGAGGCCCCGCCATCCTTTTGGGTTCCCGGGGAGATGACCGCCTATCTCGCTTGGTTCAACGGCTCGGCACCGAACGGTGGCACGCCGCTGCCCGCCCTAACCCGTGCCGGGATTGGACATCTCTATTTCGAGAGCATCCACCCCTTCGAGGATGGCAATGGCCGGATTGGTCGCGCCGTCGCGGAAAAGTCCCTCGCGCAGAACATCGGACAACCGACGCTGATCGCACTCGCCCATACCATCGAGCAGCACCGCAAGGCCTATTATGAACAGCTCGAGGTCCACCAGCGGACACTCGATATCACCGGTTGGCTGACCTACTTCGCCGAGACGATCATCACAGCCCAGCGGACGACACTGGGCCGCGTCGCCTTCCACATCGCCAAGACGCACTTTTACGATCGCTTCCGCGACAAAATGAACGACCGCGAGGAGAAGGTGATCGCCCGGCTATTCCGTGAAGGCCCCGGCGGATTCACGGGTGGCCTGAGCGCGGAGAACTACATCGCGATCACCGGCACTTCTCGTCCGACCGCCACGCGTGACCTGCACGATCTGGTCGAGAAAGGCGCCCTGACGCGAACCGGCGAGCGCCGATATACGCGCTACCATCTGAATCTGCCGGGAGCAGCCTGCAAACCATGATTCCGGGAGCAATGCGGCCCAATACTCCGAGGATTAGCTTGGGTGCCACGGCAAGCGTCGCTGATGTGCCGAACCTCAAATCTCCGTTTGCTCCGATAGGCTCAAGGCGTCGTCAACTTCGATCCCGAGATACCGCACGGTGCTTTCGAGCTTCGTGTGACCGAGCAGGAGTTGGCAGGCACGCAGATTTCCGGTCCGCTTGTAGAGGATAGAGACCTTTGTTCGCCGCAGGCTGTGCGTCCCGTAATCCGCTGGGTTGAGACCGATCAGGCCGACCCATTGGTCGACGAGACGTCCGTACTGCCGAGTGGTGACGTGTCCTCCGCTGTGGCTACGGCTTGGCCAAAGCCAATCGCTTCCCTTTGCGCGCCGGATTGCGAGCCACGCAGCGAGTGCGTCCTTCGTCGGTTCAGTGATCTCGAAGGGGACCGGCTGGCCGGTCTTGTGCTGGACGACCACTGATCTCGCGCGAATGCCGCTGCCGGAGAATACGTCGCCGACTTTCAGTGTGACCAGATCGCAGCCACGCAGCTTGCTGTCGATGGCAAGGTTGAACATAGCGAGATCGCGCACCCGGTTGGCAATTTGCAGCCGCGTGCGCAGGGCCCATATGTGCTTGGGCTTCAAGGGAGGCTTGGCTCCGACGATCCGGCCGGCGTTCCAAGGCTCGTGCTGTGAGTGCGTGTCTTGATTGACGTGCATGGCATCCTCCTTCCGAGGAGCAGCCCCGATTAGGCTAATGCCATAAGAGCCGGCCGCGAAGAGGTCGGCGCCGGCGTGCCGACGCCAGGAGCCGACCTTCGCTCGAGCACCAGTAAGAGACATTCGCCCAAAGGCTTGAGCGCGACTTTCTCGGATGCCCCGTTGGTTCATTCAGACGTGAACCTGCTCATCGGCATATGCCTCCTAGCAGGCGGCCAGCGCTCCGTGGTCTGGCTCTACAGGCCAACTCCGCCGCATGTGATCGAGGATTTTCGCGAGGTGGTCGGCGGCTTCGGCTTCATAGGCGCCGATCATCGCACCGAGATTGGCCTGCGGGTGAGTGATTTGTTCGGCGCTGGCGTCCCAAACCTCGTAGATCAACTCACGATACGACTTTTGTTGGCGCCCCATAAACGCGCGTAGTGTAGGTTTTGCGCCAAGGGGATTGCAACCGGAGATCTTCTTGGCAGGATGGCCTGCCAACACGTTCCGAAAATCGCGGATCGCTTTCCAGGATTTGCCTGTCGATGGCTTGGGGGAGCCGAGCGCCGCCGCCAATTCCAGCAGCGCGTCCTGTTGGATGATGACGGCCTGCATCACGCCCCAGAACTCGATGTATGCCGCCATTGGTGACGTCGAGAAATCACGATGCATGTGGGTCCACAGCGCTTCGCCGGTGTCCTGGATCAGCACCATGGCGATCTCATACTGCGCGAAGCGGTCCCGGTTGCCAGGTGCAAGGAACAGATCGCCTCGAATAGTCGAGGAGTGGAAATGATCGTAGATATCTTGTCGCAGGCTAAGCAAGCGATCCATTAGTCCTCCTGCTCCTCTGCGTTCCGGTTGTTCTGCACCTCTCGCTCCCAAGCCTCCATCTCTTCCTCGGAGACCCAGGTCGCTTGACGCATCGCTTCGCCGCCTTCCCAGAAGGCGTTGGCGGCGATGTCTCGCAACTCGATGAGCGCGTTGAGACCAGCAAGCTTGTCGATCGACCAGTTCGGCCCTAGGAGAGGACCGGTCAGGCGCACGATGCTAAAGGCAGTTTCAATTCCGGCCTCATGCAGGCCGCCGATGCTTGCGCGCCCCGGCGGTCCTTCACCAAAGACGTCGGCCACCGAGGTTGTGAGGCCCTCGATTCCAGCATGAACACCGTAGCTTGCGGCTTTGTATTGTAGCCGCATCTGCACCTGGTTTGCAGCTTCCTCCAGGTCCTGAAAGGTCGGCTTCTGTTTGCCGAGGTGCTGGGCGGCCCAGCCATAGGGTGATTTGAACGCTTGACCATAGCGCGCAAGCACAGCGTCATATTCTGCCTTGGTTCGGTGGAGTGCGGCAACGTTGCTCTCCTTCGCTGCCTCCTTAGGGTGGCAGCGTTGATAGGCTTCAGCGGCCCGCTGCGCCTCCACCGAATCGTGGTCTAGGTACCGTATGGCGATGTCTTCGCCATGGTCACCCAGCACCATCGCGACGACCGATACCTCGTGCAGAGTTCGCCATCGCGAGAAGGCGGCATCGGCGAAACCTTCGCGTAGCAATGTGAGAACTTCGGTTGCGACTTGGATGCCACGGATATGTAGTCGGTCGAGGGCCGTGGTTATGGCGAGGTGTTGCTTCGAGCCGGCGGCGTGCGCGACGGCGATGGCTTGACCGCCGACGCTGTCTGCCGCCGCCATGAGCATATCGAGCTTATCGAAAGCATCGCCCCAGATTATTTGGATAGTCTCAATAAACTTCGCGCGATTTCGCTCGTGCTCGGCTTGAATTTCCCGCCATTGCTTGCGGATGCTGCGAAGAAGGATGTTCGAGGCGTCCTTAGCAATCCCTTCGATGGCCCGTGTCAACTTGGCTTCGAAGCGGTCTGCCAAGTCAGCGATCTCGTCGATATCTTCTTCCGTCAACGTTAGCGTTGCCGACATCAGGCCGGGGCGTTCCTCCAGTTGAAGTGGGGTACAGTTGCCGGCGAGGAGGTGTTTCGCTAGAGCTTCGGTCTCATGTGGTTTCAGCTCTATGCCCGACGCACTCGCTCGCTTGGCGATGATCCTCTGAATATAGCGTTCTGGCAGCGTCTGGATATTTTTGTCGAAGATCGCCTGCATCGGTTCAAGTGTCCCGAGAGGGATTCGTGATCTCGACGTCTTCATGGTCGTCGCTGTGCCCGGCTCAATACGAATCGGCGATCACTTCTGCGGTGTGCAAATCCTACTACCTTAGCTGGCCGAGAGACCAATACGGCTACATATGGCAAGCCCGCCGTCCGCATCTAGTTGGTTCACAACCGCGATAGCGATGCTATCGGCAAGGTTGGTGCCTCCGGAGCGGACAAAACATTCTTTGCCCTTTGTGCGCCGGATCGCAGGGCGACGCCTGCGCCAGAAGCCGACGTTAGCTGCGGGACGATGAATGGCCGGTTTGGGGCCGTCTCCGGGCCGTCAGCTATCGGGTGGGGAATGCCGCATAGCTGCCCTTCTGCACCTGACCGTTAGCCGACGACCGGATTATCAGGCCTGGAAGCATTCAGATGGCCTAAAGGAGATGGCGCCCATTTCCCGCATGCCGCTACGCGATCGAGGCCATCATCCCGTCGTAGTGCGCGGGTGCGAGCTCCTTGATCATTTCCAGAAGATAGGCTGCATTTTTCTGGCTCTCCTGAACGAGCCCGGGTTCAAAGCCTTGGCCGGTCCGGTGCGACAAGTCGTTCGAGAATTTGTAGATCGCAGACTTCTTGGCCTCATCAAAGGTGACGGAGTTAAGCTTCGCATGCAGCTTTTCGGGTGCGGGTGCCTGAAAGTCGAGGAAGGTCTCAAGCACCTTTCGAGCCACATTGGGGATGTGATAGCAGCCGGCGATCGTGCCGTCGTTTTGGAAGCGCGCGAGAACCTTGAACAGGAAGTGGTACTCCGTCGGGTGATCGATCAGCGCTTTGTCCAACGCGCCGATGGTCGACGTGCGGCTGTCGGCGTCCGTGCGGCAAACCAGCATATAGAACGCGCTCTTGCGCTCGGCTCTTGGCAAGGTCTGGAGCCAATTAAGGAGCAAACGGAGAAAGCTGAAGTTATGCGTGAGGATGAACACCTGCTTCGCGCCTTTAACGGCAGCCTTCAGGAAGCCGAACGCCTGGTAGACCGAGCTTGCGTCTAGGCTGGATACAGGATCGTCGATGACGACAATGCCATCGGCTAGGTCGAAATCTTGATCCTCCAGCTGCACGATGAAGTAGATAAACGCGATCGCGGTTCGCTCTCCTTCGCTCAGTCGCTTGGCAACCCTGCCGTTCCGTAGGACTCGATAGCCCTCGTCGCTTGAGTTGAAGACCAACTCGCTGCGGCCAAGGAAAGTGTGAAGCAGCTTCGTCAGCCGCTCGCCGGCCTTATGCGCATTCGAGATCTGGGCGCGCTTCTCTGCTGTAGAGGTCTGGAGTGCCTCTAGGCTCGGCTTCCCCTCGGCCGCCGTCCCCTCGGTTGCGAGCGTGATCTGATCCTGCTTGTCGCGGATCTTCTGATCACAATCCGCGACGTCGGCCTTGATGCTGGTCAGGTAGTGCTGCTCGATCTCGGCCCGTGCCTTGTCGCTTGCCTGCCCAAGCCCCGCCGTCTTTTCATTCTGATCCTTGATTACGGCCGCGAGCGCCGCATGGGCCTCCGCGACTGCCGATAGGTCGACCTCCAGGTCGAAAGAAAGGGCCTCCGTCCTGGCGGCTAGCTTGGCGGCTAGGCGCTCCAAGACCGCTTGCACCTGCCGGTCAGCTTCCTGCTTGGCCGCTTGCCAAGCCGCAACTGCAGCGTCGTAGCGGTCCCGCAAGTCGCTGTAGAGTGCGAGCCGATCGGGAAGCACTACGGCATTGAGTGGCGCCATGAGTGCACCGATTGACGCCGCGCACGCTTCGATTGCCGACTTGAGCGCCTGGTCCTCGGTGCTGAAATGAGCCTCAAGCCGGCTCCAACGCTCCGTCGGAACCGGTTGGCCGCAGAATTCGCAGTCGGTACTGCCATGTTGTCTGTGGAGAGCGTGCCCTTGTTCGACCCACGAGGCTATGTCGGGATGGTCTCGCAGGCGGTGGATTGCATCCGAGATCGCCGACCGACTGCAAAGACGCGATGCTTCCTGCAGCAGGGAACTGACTGCGACCGTTATTGTAACGGCGCTGTCCCCGACCGTGACCTGTAGCTCGCTTGGGGAGGCGACATCGTCCATAGGCTCCTGCCGGAGCGTCGCGCGGCGGAGTTCGAGGGCCGCCGCAGAGAGCGTCAAGTCGGCCGTTAGCTTTGCGAATGCGGCCTCGGCGTTATTCTTTCGATAATTGCGAACCGTGCTGCCACTGGTAGCCTCGCTGATCGTCTTCGCTATCGCGGTGAAGACCTTGCCGCGGCTCGTCTCCAAGGTGCTGATCGCGTCCTTCGCGGCGTTGATCAGCTGCGTTCGACTGGAAATTTCGGCCTGTTCGATCACCAACTCGTCAGCGATCGCCTTGTTTTCCTCGCCGACGACCAGGATCGGCTTGAGCGCGCCATCGATGGGTCCAATGTTGAGCTGGACGTAGTCGGCATTGAAGACGCGGACCTTTCGGTGTGCCGCCCGACCATGAACGATATCGCCGGATTCGCTTTCGATTCTGTATTCGAGCGTCGGATAGTCGTCGTGCGCGCCGACCTCCAGGCATTCGAACAGGCGGGAGAGCGTCGTCTTCCCCGAGCCGTTGTCTCCATAGATGAGATTGTATCGCTCGAATTTCGGAAGCTGTGCGCCCCAAGTGTAGTCCGCAAATACGCCCAGATTTTTCAATCTGCTGACTCTAGTGAGCATCGACCCCCCGATCCGACAGCCTCTTCGAGCCGTTGCCTGATCAGATTGGCAGATGTCATATCAGCGTGCCAGCGCTCTATCGTCTGTTGGGGCGGACGCGAGTTATGGGGAGAGGTTACAGGAGGACCTGCCGCATGCGCATTTACCTCGACATCGAGACCAAGCGCCTCAGGCGGCCGCGACGAGTTGCGACTGAAGATAGTCGCGGTAGCTCGCCAGGGACGGGCTGACGATCTGGATCTCGGCCACCAGGCCGTCGAATTCCTGAAGCGTGGCGGCGTAGCTTCGGCCGGGTGCGTCGGGCTCATTTCCCCGCAAGCGCCCCCAGATCGCCCGGTCGATCTGTCCGCGAATATCGGGGTCGAGAAGATCAGGCCGCTCGAAATAGATTAGTCGCCGGGCCAGCTTCTTCAGCCGCGGGTCCTGGAAACGGTCGATCAGCGCTGGCCGATCCTTCCAAGCGGCGCTATGGAATCGCCGGCACACATCCTCGTCCAAGTCGTTGATGAAGCCTTCGTAGATCTGGAACTCGACGTACTTTGACTTCGGCCAGACTCTCTCGGAGGCGATGGCCGCAGTGACGAGGCGCTGAACAAAAGCCGTGTCGCCGCGCACATTGGCCGCCGTCGTCTCCAACTCAGCCTCAGTGAAGTCGCCAAACAGAGCTTGGTCAAGCTCCCAAAGCTCGGCGAGGATGGGCGAGCCGTTGGCCTTCATGCGCAGGATCGGCCCATCGGGCTTTCCGATCTCGATCATCAACTCCGTCGGCGACATCCGCCGAAGCGCGGCGAGGTCCGCCGTCAGGTCCAGGCAGTAGTGCACGTTTTTGTCGGCGGGCTTGGACCCGATCGCTGTCACCGGGTGAACGTCCTGAACGCCCCTCTTGAACTCGAACACCGCGAACGCGTCACGTTCGGCGATGAAGCTCAGAACCTCGGCCTTGTTTGAGAACCGCATGAAGCTCGACCACAGAATTGGCGCTTCAGCAGCGATCAGCCTGCAAAGCGCCAGGGTGGTCGCGACATCGGCAGACGCCGTGTGCGATTGACCGGGATGGATTCCGTTGGCCTGGGCGAGGTCGGCTAGGCGGAACACGCGCCGGCCGTCCGGACCGCGGATAGTCTTGAGAACGTCGGGTTGCAAGGTCCCAACCACCCTCGCCAGCTTGAGGAGGTCGCCGCGCGAATTGCCATCCCTGTTGGTGATGTAGATCGGCGCCCGCAAGGATTCGTAAAAGGCTTGGCGCAGGACCTCTTCGTCGTAACTGATGGAGTTGAAGCCAACGAACATCGCAGGGCTCCAACGCTTCATCGTCCCATAGATGTTGCCCAGCATGGCGTCGTAGGACGGCCGCAAAGGGTCGATCAGGTTCGCGTAGTGGCTGCCCGTGACATGCAGGGCGCCGGGCGACGGCAGGATGTGGGGGCGCAGGCGTCCCTCAAATTCGACCTGCTCCTGCACCTCAAGGTTCGCGTCGGTGTGGACCGCCACGAACTGCAGAATCTGGTCGAACCGTTTGTTGAGGCCCGTAGTCTCGAGGTCATAGATCACGAAGCCCATCGACCCGCCCGCCTAAGACCGTTGGATCCGGTAGACCAGGGCGCTGGCGCTGACGTTGAAACGCTTGGCCAGGGTCTGCACCGCCTCGTCGTCTTCAAGGTCTAGGGTTCGCCCATCGAGCGCGGCGGCGAGCAGGGGTTCTGGAATCAAGAGTTCTGCGGCGAAGTTGTTCGCTTCGATCTCCCGGTCGTCCGTGCCTTGGGACGCCAAGGTGTCGCGGCGAAGGATGCCCTTGTCTACATGGACGCCCGCCGTCTCCAGAACATGACGGTGGAGGATCAAGTGGCCAAGTTCGTGCGCCAAGGTGAACCGCTTGCGGGTCGGCGCATGGAGGGAGTTCACGCCGATCATCGCCTGGCCATTTTTGATGAAGGCCATCCCGGACAGTTCGCCATCGAACGGCGCGTACTGCACGATAGCACCGGCCGCGCGGGCGATGCGGTCGAGCGGCACGGGCGCGGATTTGACGGCGCTGGCCTCGAAGAGCCGCAAGGCTTCCGCTCTGGCCCTTACCTTATCGGCCATGGTTAGCGCTTTCCAGCGATCTGGACGAACCGCTGCACTGCGGCGTGCTGCTGGTCGTTGAGCTGGCTTCCGTGCGTTGTGACTGGCGGCTCGTCGTCGGCGAAGACGAACGTCTCTGGAATGAGATCGAGGACGGACGGGCATTCAAGCGCGTTGGCCAGCCGAAAGACATGATGCATCAGTACCTTCTGGCGACCGGTTTCGATATTGGCCAGCGACGCGCGAGTCAGGCCGATCTGCACAGCGATCTCGGCCTGGGTCTTGCCGAGCTTGCCGCGCACTCGAGCGACCTTCTGGCCAAGCTGCCGGTAAATTTCCATGTCGTCCATAGGAACATAATGACAACCTCATGAAGCGGTGTCAATGGGGCTGACATCAAGCGTGCCTGTCACAAACATACTGCATGTGTTTGGTGCTTGATATTGACTCATCCGCGAGTCGCTGTCATCCCTATTGTCGCGGGTCGGCATCGCGGCCCTTTCACACCAAGACCGAGGTACCCACCCCATGAGTCAGCTTATTCCCCAAGAGGAGAGCGCCCTCGACCGAGGCGCCGCCGGCGTTTTCACGGTCGAGCTCAGCGACGAAACCTTCAAGTTTCGCCGCGTGCGCTTTGACGATCGCAAGGTTGTCGGCATACAGATTACTGAAGCCGCCGGCGCCCATCCGATCGAAGCGTTCTCCATCCTGCGCCATCTGCGCTCGGGCGAACTGGAGTCAATCCGCCCCACCGAGGTCGTCGACCTGGGCGAAGAGGGAGTGGAGCGGTTCTTCGTAATCCGCGGTGACGACCTTCACCGGTTCACCGTGGAGGGCCTGTCGATGGAGTGGCCGAAGGCGAAGCTGGCCGCCAAGAACATCAAGTTCCTGGCCAAAGCCGAAGAGGGCCAAGTGCTGGTGCTCGACAGCGAGGGCGGCGACGTCGTCCTCGATGACGACGACTTGGTGGACGTTGCCGCCAAGGGCGTGGAACGGCTGATGCTGCGCCACCCGCCCAAGACGGTGACGGTCTACTACAAGGAAGCGCCGTTCGAACTGGAGCGCGGTGCCTACACCACCGAACAGCTGATCGCGGTTTTCTCGGCGCCTGCCGGCTACCTGCTAGACCTGATCGAGCAGGACGGCGAGTTCCGCGAGCTCAAGCCCGGCGAGTTGATCAAGATCCGCGAAGGTCTGGAGTTCTCGTCGCACCCGCCGGCGGGGCACTCGTCGTGAGGGACCCAGCGTCGGAACTGCGCAAGCTGCGTCGGATCTGCCGCCGGGCTGAACTCCACGAAGATGGCGGACAGCCGCTCGTCCATCTTCCGGAGTTGCGGATCCAGTATGCGGGCGGGGTGGAGACGGTCGATGGCCTTCTCTGCCCCGGCCAGCACAGCGGCTATAGCTCGCGGCTTTTCCTGTCGAAGCCCTTTCCCGCCCGCGGCCAGAACTGGACCACGCACAACATCCTCGGCGCGCCCTGGCACGCCATGTCGTGGAACGGCGTAGATCCCAGCCTCGGCTGGGACGAAATCCTGGGTGCCCATCTGAGGCCTCTGCAATGACCGTACACCTGAAGATCGACGGCCGGCTGCTGGACTATGTCCGCATGGACCTGCACCGGCCGCATCCCTTCGCCCACGAGCGGGTGGGCTTCTTCACCGCCGGCACTGCCGACTTGGGCGACCGGCTGCTCCTGACGGTTCGCGACTACATGCCGGTCGCCGATGAAGACTATGAGATCGACCATAAGGTTGGTGCCAAGATCGGCTCGGCGGCGATGCGCAAGGCGGTGCAGTCAGCCTACAGGCCGGCGGCCGCGCTCCTGCACGTCCACACCCACGGCGGCCGCGGCAAGCCGGGCTTCAGCCGAGTGGACCTGAACAGCGCCGATGACTTCGTCCCCGGCTTTTTCGAAACCACGCCGCGCATGCCACACGGCCTGCTCGTCCTCAGCAACGACGCGGCCCACGGCCTCTTGTGGCTCGCCAACGACCGCCTGCCGGTCGCCATCGACCAATTCCAACGCATCGACGCACCTCTGCAGCGCGAATGGGGGCCCCATGTCCTGGCTTGATCGACAGAGTTTCCTAGGCGCGGACAGCAACGCCAGGTTGGCGGCGACGACGGTCGGCCTGGTGGGGCTTGGCGGCGGCAATTCCCACGTGGTCCAGCAGCTGGCCCACCTGGGGGTCGGCGGCTTCGTTCTGCTCGATGACGACATCATCACTCTGACCAATCTTAACAGGCTCGTCGGCGGGACCCTGGACGACGTCAAAGCAGACCGGCCAAAGGTCGAGATCGCGGCGCGCGTGATTCGAGCGGTCAATCCGGACGCCCGCATCGTGATGCGCAAGGCCAAGTGGCAGGAAGTCGGCGACCTCTTGAAGGGCTGCGACATCATCGTGGGCGGCCTCGACCACATCGGCTCGAAGGACGAACTGGAGGCCTTCTGCCGTCGCTTCATGACCCCCTACATCGACATGGGCATGGACGTAACGCCCTTGCCCGGCGCTGGCCAAAGCCTGGTCAGCGGGCAGGTGGTGTTGTCCATGCCGGGTGAGCCTTGTCTGCGGTGCCTGCAACTGGTCACCGACGAGCGGCTGAAGGCAGAGGCGCAGCGCTATGGCGTCGCCGGCAGCCGGCCGCAGGTGGTCTGGCCGAATGGCTTGCTCGCGTCGACTGCTGTTGGCCTGGTGGTCCAGTTGCTGACGCCTTGGATCTCCGATCCGCCCCGCAGCGCCTACTTTGCCTACGACGCCAACCTGGGGACGGTGAGCCCCTCGGACCGCCTAGCCCGGCGGCGCGGCAAGCCTTGCTCCCACTACCCAGCCAAGGCGGTCGGCGATCCGATGTTCGACGTTCGTCGCTATCTCGAACGCCTCGGCCAGCCCGCGCCCGTCGAACCGCCGGTCAGTGTTCCGGATTCTCGCATGGCCCTTTTGCTCGGTTGGATCCGCAAGCGTTTTGGTCGCGATTAACGTGAAGACGCCAGGCGATATCGAACTCGCCCTTGAGGCGGGTCAAGCCGCCTGAGGTGCAGGCTGCCGCTCATGCAGGAAATCGGCTGCCTGCTGGGCTTGAGTAGCGGCGGTGAAGATGAATCGCTTCTCGTCCTTCAACACCTAGAGTCGAATCGTACCGAAAGGTCGAGCGAGATGACGTCGGCTCGAACGCAGAGAAAGGCTTTCCCTTACTACGCTTCCCCCTTTCTCATGATGAACTTGAAGTCCGTCTGTGCGGCTTTCGTTGCCAAATCGAGAAGGTGTTTCTGGAAGTCGGGAAGCTTCGCTTCAGACACCGCCACGGCGCCAACAGCTTCACAATAGGCGATCCCGAGATGGACGGTCTGACCGAGGAAGTTGAGGAACCGCGTCATGTCGGGCGGATAGGCCAGATCTGTGTCGCTCTCGAAAATCCGATGCCGTTCGCCATCGACATATGTGTTGATGGCGGTTTCCAGGACCGCGTAGCCGAGGAACACGCCCGCGCCCTCCTTGGGGTCGGCCAACAGCGCGTTCAGCTCCGGCCGCCATTCGATTGCCTTATGGCAAAGCGCGGGGTTCACGTGACCCACGGTGATGTTACGGATGTACTTGGCGAACTCGAAGCCGCGCTTGTGAGCGGTGATCAAGTCGCCAAGCTCGGGGTGTGCTTGGTAGAGGGCCCGGCTGATCCCCTCCAGGTCGCTGACATTGGTGCACGTCACCAGCAGCTGCTTGATGAGGATGAGGCGGCTCGCGGGGTCGCTGGGGCCCGCCTCAAGATCGCGGTCCCCCCCGCGATAAGGTCGGCGTGGGCCAAGCGCGCTGAGATCGCGATTTGTATGAAGTCCACGACGCTCGCCCCCGATGTCCGATCAGACCGCCTTGTGTCCGCCACGGGTCGAAGTGGCTCCTTTAGCCTAGTGTCCCTAATGTCCGCTTACTGGCAAGACTCCAATGTCTGCAGTTGGCGCAACCACGACCTCCAGAGCGGTAACCGCAACTTCTGCTTTCAGGAAATCGCTCGTCCGACCTCTATGGCCGAAATCGCGGCGCTTTGCTGACAGACGGCTACGGGGCCGGAAGCGGACAGTCGGGTTCTGGAAGACGCCCTATTAAAGCGGTCGTTCCCGCAACTTGGGCTAGCCTTAACTTTCAGCTCTAAAGCCTGCCTTAGCGACCAACGCAGCGGACGACTGCATTTGGTCCTGTCCCGCCATGCACGACGACTGAACCGAAATGTCCGATGGGTGCAGGTCGGGTCACTGAAAGGCCCTTCCTCTTCTATCATGGGGTATTATATTCTATTATTCGGAGCAAACTTCGAAGCGGTTCGTGCGTTCAGTGGCACTCTAATTCTTTAGCTATGGAATTAACGTGAATTTAAGCGAACTCATTAGAGATAACCGTACATCAATACGGCAGGATGTGATTGATGGTGCAGCCTACGAGCGTGCGCTACGACATCTCCGAGGCTACAATTTTTGGGATGGCATAGAAGGCATGCCGCGGCTGTGGGAACACCAGCAAGCCGCCATCGCTACCGTCCTCGCCTACTTAAATGGTGAGAAGGCGATTCCCGAACGGCCCGAGCAAAAGGAGGCCGCGCTTCTCAAGCTTCCAACGGGCACTGGCAAATCCGGCATCGTAGCCGTTCTCGCGCGCTGTCTTCCGGACGTGCGCCGCGTGCTCGTGCTCACTCCTCGTACAGCGCTGACCGAGCAATTGATGGCGGACATTCGCTATCGCTTCTGGAAGCACATGGGCTTCGAGCACGAAGGAACGGCGCTCTTCACTGCCGAAGCGGAAGAGTTCGGTAGTGCCTTGGAAAGCGTATACGTCGAGCAGTTTTTACCCAAGAACGTAGACATGATGGTGCAACACCTGATCGAAGCGGAATGCGGTCGGGCAATCCTCGTAGGCACTCACCAGGCACTTGGAGATATCCGGAAAAGAGCTCACAATCCGGAATCGCAGGGATCGGCAAATTGCGTCGCATTGCTGGCCCACATTCAGGACATTTTTGATCTCGTGATTGTCGATGAAGGTCATTACGAGCCCGCGATTTCGTGGTCACGGGGCGTTCGGGAATTTAATCTGCCGACTCTTCTCTTGAGTGCCACTCCGTACCGGAACGACTACAAATCGTTCCGCGTTCGTGGACGATACCTCTTCAACTTCCCTTACCGGCAGGCTGTCGATGGAAGCATTATCCGCCCTGCCGAGATCATTCAACCACAAGACGTCCACCAACCTGAAGGGCGAGAAGCTGCAATAACGCAGTTTGTCGCCAATCTGCACCATGCGTTGCCGGAAAGGCTTCAACAAGCGCGGCGTTGGTTTCGTAACGGCGCATCGCCAAAAGTCATGGTGCGTGGTGATGACCTCGAGACGCTCACGCTACTGCAAGCCGAGATCAATCGCGTCTTCGAGACCCGGGCTGTCGTTATTCATGACAGAGCAAAGAAGACCGCGTATAACTCCGACATGTTCATAAGTGTCGCATCGGCCCAACGATCACGGGCCGACGCGCAGTTCTGGATTCACCAGAACAAACTCATGGAGGGAATCGACGATCCTACATTCGTGGCAGTTGGGATATTTGATTTAATGGGAAACGCTCGCCAGCTCGTGCAGCAAATTGGACGTGTCACAAGATACTCAAATGGCGATGGACGAGTGAGGCAGACCGGCTTCGTACTCGCGTCGCCTGCTAACGCCGAACGTATTCGAACGGCGTGGGAGCGGTATCAGGGATACGAGGACTACGCAGCAAGGAACACAGCGCACATCGTCACGAACGAGGTCACGCTGCCGGATCGCCTGCTCGAATATATGGCTGAGTACCAGTACATTAGCGGTGAGTTTCGCGGTCGTTTCGAGTTCGAGCAGCCGCTGGCCGCGGGCGATATTCAACTTCCCAGAACCGCCGCCGTGCTAAGAACAGCCGAACCGCTTCCCGACATCCGTGCATTTGGCACGGTGATCGAGGAAGCCATCATGGACAAGGACCGCTTCAAGATCACGCCGATCGAAGGGATGCCGGATGGCTCGATGGGCTTTTCGTACTATGCTTGGCGAAACTCCCCCTACCTGATCGATCGCTTCTTCTCGGAGTGGAAACTCGGGATATTTCTTGCTGTTCAGAAGGGCGCGTTCGTCTTCATGCACGATACTGAAGGGCTCGTAGTCGATATGGATGGCCTGAGCCTCAAACGTGCCGGGCGCGCCGTCATGGAGAAAGCCTTTCCCGAAGACGAAGCCAGCCCGTCCCGACTTTCCCGCATGTCCTTTTCCTCGCTCGACATGTCGCAACATGCAATCCGGGCAATGGCGCTGCGCACCCGATCTTTTGCCGACGCCTTCACCGACTTGCTCGATCCCTCACTGGTTCCCGCAACTGCCGCCGGTTTTGTGAACGGAACCGCGCGCTATGTTGGTTTCAGCCGGTCGCGTCTGCGCGATGCCTCAGAGCGCTATGTTCCTGTTGATGAGTATGTGTCATGGACGCAGGAAATTGCCGCCGAGCTAGAGGATGCTGATCGCGCGCGAAGCCGCGTCTTCGACCGCTACGCCGCCTTGGTTGAGGATATCAGCGAGCAGGAAGCCCAACCGATTTCCATCTTGCTCGACCCATCTCTTGACGACATGCGGGACGACGAGGCCGGTGGGGCGGCTTGGGTTCTGCACGAGGACATAGACTACTTCGATCTTTGTGCCGAGGTGGATGCCGGGACCGGCGAGTTCACGATCCGGATCGGCGAGGAGGATGTGGCGTGCAGTGTCGAGTTCGTTTCCGAAACGGGCAAGTACAGGCTCGCCAGCAACAGACTGGATGAACTTGCTCCCACACCGGAGGGGGACGGCAGGCGTCAGGCACTGACACTCGTGCAGCGGCTCAACAAAGGACAAGCTTTTCGCATTCTCACGCAGCGTCGAGGCGTTGTGTATTCCGAGGGCAATTTCTACGAACCGAAAATGCAATGGGTCCAGGAGGGCGGCATCAAGCCGGTTCTCGAATATGTCCATGCATCGGCGACGCTGGACGCAGTGGAGAGCGAGAAGGGCGAGAACGACTACGCGGCCAACAGAGGCGATTGGTATCGTCAATCCATTTTCGGTCTATTTTCAGCGACATGCGATGAAGTCCGTGATGCGAACGGCATTGCGGACGACGATCTGACCAAGGCAATCGAAGCGGTTCCCATATGGCTCTGCGACGACGACAATCGCGAAGCTGCGGATTTCATCGGAGTCGATCCCGATGGGAAAAAGATCATGCTTGTTCATGCGAAGGTCGGCAAACATCAGGGGGGAGGGCAGGGGTTCAATGTCGGCGGCTTGCAGGATGTCGGTCGACAGGCGCTGGCTAGCCTAGGTTTTATCTCGCGCGGGCAGCCGTCAACTATCTGGACGCCTGAACGTTGGCAAACCGACGTACACGCAAACAGGGTTACGCTGGATGGCCGCAGCCGCATCTTCCGGAATCCTGACGGGCTCACAGCCGAACAAATGAACGATCTGCTGCGCGCCTCGTGTCGCAATCCGTCCTTTGATCGTGAAATCTGGATTGTCGGTGCGAAGATGGCGCGCAGACAAGCGCTGGCAGACGGTCTAGATCAGGCACCGTGGGAGAACCGTTTGCGGCAATTCCTGATGCATTGGGACGCAATGCAGACAGCCTGTGCGAGAGCGAATACCCGCCTTAGATTCTATTGCTCCACATGAGCGTGTTATCCGGATCCCGCGGACCCGGCTCCCGTGTACCGAGCCAACCCCAAAAGGTTCAACGTGGTGATGTGACGTTAGACGGCAGCTCTCAGGATCTCGCACAAGATCGCTAAATGACGGTAATGGGGGCGCAAAGCGGACGTCGCTGAAGGGGCAGTCGAGGGGCAGGTATGGGTCAACAGCGGCAGTCTAGAGAAGGTCTTCCCACTGTCGTGCGCCATGCACGACACGGACGATCTCCGCCCCCTCATCGACCTGACGGTACAAGATCAAGTAATTGCCGACCGGAAGGCTTCTCAGATCAGGTCGCACCTGCGGCCTCGCAACGCCGATGCCCGGCATGTCTCCGATCCGCTGACAATGTCGTTGCAGCTCTTCGTACCAGCGTAAGGCAGCCGACGGGTTATCTTCTGCGATATAAAGGGTGATGGCCTCGATATCCGCCTCGGCTTGCGGTCGAAGACGGTAGCTCATTCTTCTCCACGCTGGGCAATCTTGTCGTCGAGGTTCATTTTAATTCTGGCAAAGGCTTCTTCGCCATCGACGGCCGGCCCGCTGCCCATACCAGCATCCCACAAGCGGCCCAATTCTTCGATGGCCTTGGCACGCTGAGCCCGCCGATACTTCCAATCGCGCAACGCCTCGCGCATGACCTCGCTCGCGGACGCGTATTCGCCGGTATCCACCGCCTCGCGCATCATCGCCGCCATTTCCGGCGTGAGCGCGACACTCACCTTCTCGACGTTGGCCATTAAGTGGTTCTCCTTTTGTCCGATGGTAGGCAAGCTTACTACCGCATGCAAGAAAGGATTTCGAAGCCTGCGCTGCCCCCCAGTCCCCATTCAGCGCCCATTAGAGGCGACACCTTATACATGCCGGCGACACGGCCGCTGGGTGGCTCGCTGAGCGAACAATGCTTGCAAGGGGGGCTTGGCTCGAGCCGTGCCTCAGCACTTTCGAGACTAAAAAATGAGACGCCTAAGCCATTGTGATTGCTGCATACGGCAGACGTCTCAAAACTTTTGATTTTTGCGCCGCGCTCGCCGCTCCTGACCAAATGGTCATAACTCGACCTGCGCTTGCGCCCTGAGGTGACCGAAAAGCAGAAGGTCCCACTACGACAACCACAACCAGCTCGAACGTCACCTCAGGACTACGCTCAGCCTCCAATTTCGGCAACCGCTTGAAGACCCTCCAAGGCCTCACGCCTTGCGAGTGGATCTGCAAACGCTGGGCTTTAGAGCCGGAACAGTTCACGCTTAATCCAATCCATCAAATGCCGGGACTAAACACCTGGCCGGAGCTTGTCGCCCTGACAGAAAAACACGGGCCACCCGGGAGGATGCTGACATCCTGAGCGGTATGGCGATTGAGGATCAAACCGCCAACCCGCTGTCCCATGCGTGATCCTCGGCAGCCCGGGACTACCGCTCCTTCGCAATGCAGTTCCCCGTCCCACCAAACGCGATGGGACGGGGGCTACGATCATCCCTTCAGGAGCTTACGAGCGATGAGGACACGCTGGATCTCGCTCGTTCCACCACCGATCTGCGCGTGGCGCAGATAGCGGTAGAATAGGGTGAGCGGCAGTTCCAGCGCCTCGCCCATGGCTCCGTGAATCTGAATGGCCTCGTTGACGCTCCGCGCGCCCCATTCCGTCGAGACCAGCTTCACGAGCGCCGCCTCGGCCCGCACGTCCTCGCCCGCATCGGCGCGCGCGGCGACGGAATAGGTGAGCGCCCTCAGGGCTTCGATATCGATATGGATGTCGGCCAGCTTCCATTGAATGGCCTGGCGCTCCGCGATGGGGCGGCCAAAGGTGACGCGCTGCTTCGCCCATTCCACGGACATGTCGAGGGAGCGCTGCATCTTCCCCAGCGCATAGGGCCCCCGGAGCAGGCGGTCGTGAATGGTCAGCCACCGCTGCCCCATGGAGAAGCCGCCGCCCACCTCGCCGAGAACGTCTTCGTCCTTCACACGGCAATTGTCGAAATGGACCACATATTGGGACGGCTTCGGGCCGAGCCAGGTGCGGATTCCGCCTTCCTCGATCTTCACGCCGGGATTGTTGCGGTCCACCAGGAACATGGTGATGCCGCCGCGCTGGCGCTTCTCGGGATCGGTGACGGCCTGGACCATGATGATGTCCGACTCCGCCGCCATGGAGATCCACATCTTGGTCCCGTTGATGACCCACCCGTCGCCATCGCGCACCGCGCGCGTCTGCATCATTCCGCCGGGGTCGGAGCCTGCATTGGGCTCGGTCTGGGCGAAGCAGGTGGTCTTCTCGCCGGAGATGACCGGGTTCAGATATTTCTCGATCTGCGGGCCGCTGCAGAAATAGAGGATGTTGGGAACATTGGCGAAGGGGAAGGGCACGGGCGTGTAGTTGAACTGCTCCAGGATCGCCACCTGCGCCAGCATGGAGAGGCCCGCGCCGCCGTGCTCCTCCGGCACCATCAGGTTCCACAGGCCGGTCTCCTTGGACAGGTCCGTGAGCCGGTCCACCACCTTGGGGCCGAAGACATTCTTCAGGTTGATGGTCTCCTTGACGCCATAGGCGTGGTTGGAGCTGGCGAGATATTCCTGCTCCAGCGGCAGGAGCTCGTCCCGCACGATCCGGCGGGCGACCTCGCAGAATTCCTGGATGTCGTCAGGCAGGCGATAGGCATTGTCGGTGGTGGCGGCGTGATGCACGGCGAAGTCCTCGGTTTAGGCACGCGCCGACCGGCCCGCAATGCGGACTGGTCGGACAACGTGTTCTTTTTCAAAACGTTAGAGGCGATGGGTCAGGGGTGAGACGGGCCCCAGGGCGCCAATTGCTCAAGGAAGGCGGCCATGGAGAGATCGTCTCCTGCGGGCGCGAACAGGGCCTCGGCGCAGGCCGCGCCCTTGCCGGCCGGGTGCCCGCACTGCGACATGCGGCGGTCGAGGACCTCAATGGCGCGGGGGGCGTCATGATAAAGCCAGGTGCGCGGCGCCTCGGACGCCCGGCGGGTGCGGGATGTGCCGTCCGCGAACGTGACGGTCAGGGTGGAGGCCAGCTTCCCGCCCTCGTCGCTGGGCAGCACCTTGGTCTTGGCGATCAGGTCCAGCAGGGCCGGATTGGTGCGCTGGTCGAGGGAGACGTCATATTCGAGATCGCCCAGCATCAGCATGGCGGCGGTGGCGAAGGCGGTGCTGGCGAGCGCTTGCACCGGCAGGTCGAACGGGCCCCGATACGACGTGCCAGGATAGTCGAAGAAGGCCCGCCAGATATAGACCTCCACGGAGGTTATCGCGGCGGGATCGATGCCGTCTTCTACCATAAGGCGGGCCGCGCGGACGGCTGCCATGTTGTCGCCCAGCGTCGCCCAGGGCTTGGCGTAGATGTCCAGAATCGCCTCTTCCCTCAGGGGCGATTGCCAGCCCTCGGGGATGTCGGAAAGCCCGGCCAGGGCCTGGAGCAGCCCCTTCGGCCCTTCGAGGGCGCCGGCCGCGCCCACCACGCCGCGCTGCGCCAGTTGGGCCGCCAGCAACCCGCCCCGGGCGGCCTGCGCATTCTGCACCCGCCATTCGTCCGATCCGGCGCGCAGGGGCGCCAGGGTGCCCCCGGTGATGCTGGCGGCGATGGAGATGGCATTGGCGCTCTGGACCGCGTCGAGGCCGAGACAGACCGAGGCCGCCGCGGCGGCGCCGATGGTGCCGAAGCACGGGCTGGTGCGCACGCCCCGCTGGATCAGGGCATGGGCCACATGCTCCTTGTCGCCCAGCCAGTTGAGCACGGAATAGCCCGCGATGAGCCCGCGCAGGGCCGTGCCGACGGAGGCGCCGTTGGCCTCCGCCAGGCCCAGGGCCACGGGGGCGATCAGCGAACCGGGATGGCACCAGGAGGCGGGGTCGGAATCATCGTGGAAATGGCCGTGAACCGCGACCGCGTTGGCGGTGACCGCCTCCGATAGCGGCGCGCGCTTTCCATAGGGCCAGATGCGTCCCGCCGCCGCTCCCGGGGCGGCGGGCGAGACGAGATCGGCCATGGCGCGGGTGGTGTTCTCCTCGCGGGCGATGGCCGCGAGGCCGACGGAATCCAGAACGCAGGCCTTGGCCTTCTCCCAGACGGCCGGCGCGAAGTCGGCATCCGCGAAGCGCGCGAGATCCGCGCCGAGGCGCGTCGCGGCAGGGGGGATCAGCGCGGTTGTCATTGGCTCGCCCCGCTGTTCACGACGATGGAATTCCACTTCTTGACTTCATTGGCGATGAAGTCGCTCGCGGCCTGACCGGTATAGTTCGCGACGATCATGCCCTGATCGATGAGCTTCTTCTGGACCTCGGGGTCGCTCATGATTTCCGTGGTCTGGGCCGAGAGCCACTGGAGCGCGGCCGTGGGCGTCCCGGCGGGGGCCACGAGGCCCAGCCAGCCATCGATGCGATAGCCCTTCAGGCCGGCCTCTTCCATGGTGGGCACGTTGGGCAGAAGCGGGGACCGCTCGATGCCCGTCACCGCCAGGGCGCGCACGGCTCCGCTGCGGATGTGCGGCTCGGCGGTGGAGATGGCGTCGAACATGATGGGCACGTTCCCGCCGATCACATCCACCATGGCCGGGCCCGCGCCGCGATAGGGGATGTGGGTCATGTTCACGCCGGTCATCTGCTTGAACAATTCGCCCGACAGATGCGGCGTCGTGCCGTTGCCGGAGGAGGCGAAGGTCAGGTTGCGATCCTTCTCCTTGCCGTAGGCGATCAGCTCCTTGACGGAGTTCACCGGCAGCTTGTTGTTCACCACCAGCACATTGTTGGACAGGGTCAGGATCGAGATGGGCGTGAGGTCCTTGACCACGTCGTAATTGGGCTTCGGCGGCATGGTCATGTTGATGGCATGGGAGGTGATGATCATGCCGAGCGTGTAGCCATCGGGCGCCGAGCGGGCGACCGCTTCCATGCCGGTATTGCCGCCCGCGCCGGGCCGGTTATCCACCACGAAGGGCTGCCCGCTGCGCTCCTGAAGGCGCTGGGCGATGATGCGGGCGAGAATGTCCGTGAGGCCGCCGGGGGCGAACGGAACGATGATCTTCACCGCCTTGTCGGGATAGCCGGCGGCCTGGGCCGAGGGCGCCAGCAGACCCAGGGCCATGGCGCCCGCCGTCACGGCGGTCAGTAGCGTCTTTTTCATCATGTGTTTCTCCTCCCTGTTATTCGAACGGCGCGCGATGGGCCTGCGGCGCATCGGCATCGGGTGTTTCAGTAGGGGCCGGCCGGTGCGGGCGCGGTCTCCGGCCGGCAGCCGAACCGCGCCGCGAGGGTCCGAGCCGCATTGGCGAGCAAGGTGACGTCGGTGCCCACGGCGACGAAGCTGGCGCCCAGATCGAGATAGTGCTGCGCCAGCTTGTTATCGGAGGTCAGGATGCCCGCCCGGTTTCCGGCCGCCTGAATGCGGCGCAGGGCGTCATCGATGGTGCCCTGGACGTCCGGGTGAGCGGGATTGCCGGGATGTCCCAGGGATGCGGCCAGATCGGCGGGGCCGATGAAGATGCCGTCGATGCCGTCCACCTTCGCGATGGCCTCGATATTCTCCAGGCCGAGGGCGGATTCCACCTGCACCAGCAGGCAAATTTCCGCGCTGGCGCTGTCCATATAGCGGGTCCGCGCGTTGAAGGCGGAGGCGCGGGCCAAAGCGAGCCCGACGCCGCGCACGCCGTGGGGCGGAAAGCGGGTGGCCGCCACCAGTGCCTCGGCCTGCGCCGCGCTCTCCACCATGGGGATCAGCAGCGACTGCGCGCCGATATCCAGCAGGCGCTTGATCATCCAGGTTTCGCCCACCGGCGGGCGAACCACCGCTGCGCTGGCATAGGGGGCGATGGCCTGGAGCTGCCCGAGGATGGAGCGCAGGTCGTTGGGGGCGTGCTCGGCGTCCACCAGCAGCCAGTGAAAGCCGGCGGTGGCGAGCAGTTCGGTGACATAGGCATCCGCGAGGCCGGCCCACAGGCCGATCTGCGGCTGTCCCGAATAGAGCTGGCGCTTGAAGGCGTTGGCCGGTGCGTGGAGGGCTGCGTTCGACGGGTCCATCGGGGCCTCCTCAGGCGTGGCCGGCGATGCGCTGGCGGAGCGCCGTGAGGCTCCCGCCGATCTTCACGCTGCCGGGGAGGGGATGGCCCACAATGTCTTCCGCGAGGCGCGCGGCGTCGTTCAGCCGTTCCAGGTCGATACCGGTTTCGATGCCCATTTCGTGCAGCATGAAGACCAGGTCCTCCGTGCAGACATTCCCGGCCGCGCCCGCATTGGCCGCGAACGGGCACCCGCCGAGACCGGCGACCGCCGCGTCGAATGTATCGACGCCCATTTCAAGGCCGGCATAAGCATTGGCGATCCCCATGCCGCGCGTGTCGTGCAGATGCAGGGCGATGCGCAGGTCGGGATGGCGCTCGCGCACCGCGCCCACGGTGCGGCGGATCTTGTCCGGCGTCGCCCAGCCCATGGTGTCCGCCAGGGAGACGATGGAAATGGGCAGGTCGTGACGGCCCGCCACCTCCAGGATAGCTTCCACCTGCCGGAGCACGTCGGCGGGCGTGATCTCGCCCTGATAATTGCAGCCGAACGCGGCCATGATCGCGCCCCGGTCCACGGTCACGCCATTAGCCTTGAAGATCGCCACCATGCCGTCCTGGGCGGCGATGTTCTGTTCCATGGTGCGCTGCTGGTTGCGCTGGAGGAACGCCTCGGAGGCCGTGAGGGAGATGGAGCCGCGCACGAACAGCTTGCCGCTCGCGATGGCCCGCAGCAGGCCCTTGTCGTTGAGCCACAGGCCCGTATAGCGCACGCCCGGCTTCGCGGTGAAACCGGCCACCACCGCCTCGGCATCCGCCATGCCCGGCACGCGGGCCGGATTGACGTAGGACACGGTCTGGATCTGCGAGAGCCCGGTCTCGGAGAGGGCATCGATGAGGGCGATCTTGCGATCGGTGGGGATCGGCCCCTTCTCGATCTGGAAGCCCTCGCGCGGGCCTTCCTCGTTGATCTGAACGAATTTCGGGAAGCTAGGCATAGTCGGCTCCGGCTGCGGCGGGGTGGCCCCGGCGGAAAAGCGGATCGGGAAGCGGCATGCGGGCGTGTCTCATCCCGCGAACAGGGGTTCGCGCACGCCGCGCACCCCCAGCCCCTCGATGGCGAGCACCGCACCGGCCAGCGGCTGGCGCGCGCGGTCCTCCTCGGGCACCAGGACCGAGGATGTGGTGACATAGAGGGTGCCGAGGTCCGGCCCGCCGAAATTGCACATGGTGGGGTGCGTGAGCGGCAGCAGGACCATGCGGTCCAGGCGGCCGAGCGGGTCGAAGCGGCCGACGGCGCCATGGCCGATCAGCGCGCACCAATAATAGCCCTCGGCATCGAAGGTGGCGCCGTCCACCCGCCAGGGAAGCCCGGCCGTGGACAGATAGAGCCGCTTGTTGCTGAGCGCCCCGCTGTCCATGTCGAGGTCGTATTGCCAGATGGTGTCGCCCCGGCTGTCGCCGAACACCAGGGTCCGGTCGTCCGGGCTGAAGGCCATGCCGTTGGAGACGATGAACCCGCTATCCATGCGGGTGACGGAGAAGTCCGGGTCCAGCCGATAGAGCGAGCCGCCGGGATTGTCGTTGCCGGGATCGCGCGTGCCGCACCAGAAGCGGCCGCGACGGTCGCAGCGCCCGTCATTGAGGCGGTTCTCCGCCAGATGCGGCTCGGGATGGAGGAGGGTGGCCACATCTCCGGTTTCGAGGTCCACCGTGCAGAAGCCCTGCTTCAGGCCCGCCACGATGCCGCTGCGGCTGCGGAAGACGAAAGACCCGATATTGCTGGGCATGGGCCAGGAGGTGATGCTGTTGTCCGCCTCAAGCCGCCGCAAGGCGGGTCGGCGCGTATCGACCCAGTAGAGGCGCTCTTCCACGGGGTGCCACATGGGGCATTCGCCCAGCATGTCGATCTCGGCGCAGGCGACCCGCACCTCAGAAGTGAGCTTGGTCATGCGCCTGCCGCCTCCGCCGATGGGAGGACGGGAGGAACGAACGGGTAGGGAACCGCCGGTCCGTCACGGTAGGGCAGGGCCACTACGGCGCTGCCGGGGGTGGATTCCTTGCCCTCCCCGTTGCGGACGCCCAGTTCCAGATGCACGAGGCCGAAGGCCTCCGCCCGCTCCAGCCTGGTGACGCGCGCCCATAATTCCAGGCGCTCGCCGGCCAGGTTCATGGCGCGGAACTGGAAGGCGATCTTCCAGGCCCAGCCGTCCGGTCCCGCCCAATCCTTCAGGAACTGGGCCACGAACTGCTGCTTCAGCGACCCGTTGATGAGCAGGCCCGGCAGCTTGTCGTGGCCTGTGGCGAACGGCAGGTCGTAATGGATCTTGTGCCAGTTTTCCGTGGCGGCGGACCAGCGCATGAGATGCGCGGTGGTCAGCGGTCCCTTGACCAGCACGGTCAACTCGTCGCCGGCCAGGACGTCTTCAAAATTGCGTCGCATGATGTCCATCATCTCCGGATCAAGGTCTTGCGGACCTTCAGCAGCACCTCGCCGGCCTCGGTCTCGTAGGTGGTCTCCACGATGACGAGCAGCATCGGCCCCGCCTTGGACTGTCGTTCCGTGATGTCGGCGTAGCGGGATTTCTGGAGCACGCGCTCGCCGTGGCGGGCGTAGCGGAACAGCTCGATCTCGGCGCCGCCATTGAGCAAAGCGAGGCCTGGCAGCGGCAGCTCCGGCAGGCCACTGGAGACCGATGTGGCGAGGCCGTCGAAGTCCGGGTTCTCCGCATTCTCCGTCAGATAGTCCGGCGAGCCGAAGGGCAGCCGGAACATGAAGGCGGGATAGAGCGGGGGCGCCACCGGCCCGCCGAAACGGTCGCGGCCCTCACCGGCATAGGCCGGGTCGGGGTCCATGATGGCCTGCGCATAGCGGCGCACGGCTCCCGCTTCGATGGCGTCGCAGGCGAACCAGGGTTCGCTCGTCCGGCCGATATAGCTGCGCACGTCGTCAGTCAGCAGTGCCATTCTGGCGTTTCCTCATCAGCCCCCGTCATGGGGCAACGTGGTTATTGGGCGGCCTGGGCGGTGGAGGCGGGCGCCAGCCAGCCGGCATCGAGGCCGACCACGCCGCTGGCCGCGAGGCGCGCCACGTCCGAAGGGGAAAGACCAAGCTCCTCAAGCACCTGGGCGGTGTGCTCCCCGAGCCGGGGCGGATGGCGGCGCACGCCGCCGGGGGAGGCGGACAGCTTCACCGGCAGCCCCGCCATGCGCATGGGGCCGAGGCCGGGCAGGTCGATGTCCTGGATCATCTGGCAGGCCGCCACCTGCGGCTCGGCGACCATGCGGTCGATCTTGTTGACCGGCGAGCACGGCACGCCCTCCTTCACCAGCCGCTCTTCCCATTCGGCGACGGTGCGCGGAGCGATCACCGCCGTGATCATGTCGATGAGCAGATGGCGGTTGGTGGAGCGCAGCCCGGCATCCAGGAAACGCGGGTCCTCGATCCATTCTTGCCGTTCCAGCGCGCGGCACAGGCCCTGCCACATGCGCTGGTTGAAGGCGGAAATGACGATCCAGTCGTCGCTGCCCTTGTAGGCGCGGTAGATGGGGCTGCTGAGCGCGCCGCTGCCGCTCGGCCCCGGCACGTCGCCGCTCGCGAAATAGCGGGTGATGAAATGGGCGAGCATGGCGATCTGCCCCTCAAGGAGCGAGGTATCGACCCTTTGGCCGCGCCCGGTCTGCCGGCGCGCCTCGATGGCCATGAGGATGCCGATGACGGCGAACATGCCGGCGCCCACGTCCGCCACCGACATGCCCATCTTGGCGGGTGAGCCGCCGGGCTCGCCGGTAATGCTCATGCCGCCGGAATAGGCCTGCATGAACAGGTCGTTGGCGGGCTTGGCGCTGAGCGGACCGGAGGCGCCAAAGCCGCTGATGGCGCAATAGATGAGGCGCGGATTGCGCGCGGACAGCGCCTCCCATCCCAATCCCAGGCGTTCGAGCACGCCGGGCCGGAAATTGTGGACCAGCACGTCCGCCTGATCGATCAGCCGGGCTGCGATCTCCACCCCTTCCGGCTGCTTCAGATCCAGGGCGACGGCGCGCTTGTTGCGGTTGGCGGAGGCGAAATAGTAGCCGAGCGTGTCGTGGAAGCGCGGGGTCCAGCTCCGGCTGTCATCGCCTTCGACGGGCTTCTCGATCTTGATGACATCGGCGCCGTAATCGCCGAGCGTCATGGTGCAGAAGGGACCGGCCATGGCGACGCCGATTTCCACCACCTTCAGTCCGCTGAGCGGGCCGCCGGAAACACCGCTCTGGTGTTCCGCGCCGACCGCGTCCTTCGCTTCGCTCACATCATCACCTATTTGCTATGCAAATTGATTATTCATAGTATGGCCAGCAGAATGTCAGGCGGCTCCGCGCGGTTGGTCGCTGCCGGCGAGCCATGTGGAGGAGCGGCGCGCGAAGCCCGCACGGGCGCGCTTTTCCAGCCAATAGCCATAGTTGGGAGGCACGGTGGCGAAGACATCGGCCCGGCCCAGCTTTTCCGCCGCGTCCAGTGCCCAATTGGGGTTGTGGAGCAGTTCCCGTCCCAGGGCCACGAGGTCGGCCGAGCCATCCGTGAGGATGGCGTCCGCCTGATCGGCATGGATGATCAGGCCGACCGCCATGGTCTTCATGTCCACGTCCTGGCGGATGCGGTGGGCGAACGGAACCTGATATCCCAGCACCGGCACCGGCCCCACCTCGGTAACGGATGCGGGCGTCATGCCGCCCGCGCTGCAATCCACGACATCGACGCCGTGCTCCTTGAGCAGACGGGAGAAGGCGACGCTCTCCTCGATGGTCCAGCCGCCTTCGTCCACTGCCGAAATGCGCACGAACAGCGGCTTGTCGGCGGGCCATGCGGCCCGCACGCGCTCCACAACATCCAAAGGAAAGCGGGCGCGATTGAGGAAGCTGCCGCCATAGGCATCGGTGCGGGCGTTGGCCATGGGGGACAGGAATTGGTGCAGCAGATAGCCGTGGGCGCAGTGGATTTCGAGCACGTCAAATCCGGCCCGGTCGGCGCGCACAGCGGCGAGGCCCCAGGCCTCCACCTGTTCGGCGATGTCATCCACCGTCATGGCGCGCGGGACGCCGGCCTGGGGGGAATGGGGGATGGCGCTCGGGCCGATGAGTTCCCACTCTTCTCCGTGATCGACCCCCGGCGCCGAGGCGAGCGGCGCGCGGCCGAGCCAGGGAAGGGAATTGCGCGCCTTGCGCCCGGAATGGCCTAGCTGAATGCCCGCCGCCGCGCCCTGGGATTTCACGAACTGCGTAATGCGCTGGAGCGGCGCGATGAAGTCGTCCTTCCAGATGCCGGGATCGTTGGCTGTGGTGCAGCCGCGCGGATCGACCTTGGTGGATTCCAGAAAGACGAGGCCAACCCCGCCGGCCGCGAACTTGCCGAGATGGGCCATGTGCCAATCGGTGACGTAGCCGTTGCGCGCGCCATAGGTCAGCATCGGCGCAAGCGCGATGCGGTTCCGAAGCGTAACGCCCCTGATGTCCAGCGGCTGGAAAAGCCTTGGTTCCATGTCCTCTCCTCGGACCGCGTGTACCGCGGAAGATTTCCTTTTAATTCGCTATGCAAATATATATATTGCTTAGCGAATATTTATGTCATGCTTGATGGTGCAGCACAAGTGGAGGTCATGGTGAGCACGCAGGATGGAGCCCCCCGTCGCCGTGGACGGCCGCCTTTGCCCTTGGCCACGCACCCTGTCGGGGGCGAGGCCCAAGGCGCGGCTGGCGCGGCGGCGGATGAGGCAGGGGAGAGCGGCAAGGACCGGCAGTTCGTGACGGCGCTGGCGCGGGGCGTGATGATTCTTCAGTGCTTCAGCGTGAACCGTCCGGAGCTGAGCGGCTCACAGATCGCCAAGATCACCGGCCTGCCGCAGCCCACCGTCTGGCGGCTGTGCCATACCCTGCTGGAACTGGGTATGCTGACCATGGTGGCCAACGAGCGCATGCGCCCGGGCCTCGCGGTGCTGCGGCTGGGATATAGCGCCCTGTCGGGAATGAGCGTGATCGATCTCGCCCGCCCCTACATGCAGGAACTCGCCTCCAAATACGGCGCGGCCTGCGGCATCGGCGTGCGCGACGGCCTCGACATGGTGTTCGTCGAGCGGTGCGAGGGCCAGAACCAACTCCTCATGAATTTGCGCGTCGGCTCCACCGTCCCGCTCGCCACGTCCGCTTTGGGCTGGGCCTTCATCGCGGGCCATGGGCCAGATGGGCGGGCGCGCATCCTGAACGAGCTCACCGCGCAGGATGAAGCGCGGTTCAGTACGGCGCGGGCCTGCCTCGAAGAGGCCCTGCTGGATTATGGGCGCACCGGCTTCGTGCTGAATATCGGCGTCTACCACAAGGCCTATAACACGGTGGCGGTGCCCCTCGTGATGCCCGATGGCACGGTCCCCTATGTGTTGAATTGCGGGGCCCCGGCCGCCAGCCTGTCCACGTCCGTGCTGGAAACGCAGATCGCGCCCCAACTCGCGAACCTCGCGCGGTCGCTTCAGAAATCGCTCGGCCCGCAAGCGGATCCGCCATGTGGCTCGCGTTGAAATCTCCTCTTCCATTTAACAATGGCGGCGGATGGCGGACCATGACGTGATCTCAGATCAAAGCGTGCATATGGGCGAAGGATTCACGCCTATTGTTCGCCTCGAAACATTCGGACAGACCTCAGGCCTGCCGCATCTCTATCTGAAGGACGAGCCGATCGATCCCACTTGTAGCTTCAATGCATGTGGTGCGTCCATGGCGCTCAGCCGGTATCGCGAACTCGGCGTGACCGGGTGGCTCTTCTCAGCTCTGGCAACGCTGCGGCCGCCTGATGCCTGTACGGGCAACGTGGTAGCGTCCATGTTTATTCCGCCCTGCACGATGATGGTATCCGCGCCACCGTGCTGGAATGCTTGGCATCCGGCGCAGAGATCGAATTTTTCATGGGCCGAAATCCGTCGAGCGCAACCTCGTTGAGCCTCTCAGGTGCGATAGAGATCAATCATCATTTCAGCGACGCTACGTTCCTACGACTTCACGTCGCGATTATCGGCATCGAGCCCGAGCTGCCGGCGCAGAGATGATTGGATACTGAGACGATCCAGCATTTCGCCTTCGATTGCGCTGGTCTTGACGGCCTCGTTGCTGAGGGATTCGATCCGAAGCAGATCGCGTTCTCCGTCGCTCACATGGCGGACAGCCCCGATCACCTCCCCGGATAGCAGAAGAAACTGCCGCTCCATCGCCTCGAGAGCGGCCATATCGTAGTGAAGCGTGGCCATCCGCGCTGGGCCCAGTTCCATGCCGTGAGCTATAGAACGCCTCTTTATAGCTCTTATTTTAGCAAGTCTGTGATTTATAGATAACCCTTCTATCGCTCATGAGGATCGTGGAAAATCCTTTGCGCATAAGGGCCCAACCCCCTGACGTCACCCGCCCCGGTGCGCGATAGTCAACGGGCAAGCGGCAGCTTGGCTTCAAAACAAGCCGGTGGTCGAAGGAGACACTCACATGAGCCTCCATTTGTGCTTCGCGAACTGCGTCTCAACGGCCTCTGGATGGGCGAATTTCCAGCCCTTTTCCAGCAGGTTCTTGGCCGTCAGCTCATTACCCTTGATGGCGATGAAGACGTATAGCCCAAACTGGATGAGCACACTGAATAGGTAGGTCAGCACGATCACGGCCTGCTCGCCTTTGTCCTCGGGTATCTCGGGCGCAAAGCTGAACATGAGGGGCAGGATCAGGAAAAACAGCCCCCAGTAATAGAGCTTGCGAAGGAACAGGGGCAGACCGAAGAAGCCGCTGAAAAAGAACAATGTCCAGCTCCAGCCGATCTTCACGGCCTTTAGCTCGCCGCTGTTTGGATTGTGCAGAAGAACTTTCATGATACCCCCAGGTCTTGAAATAGGGAGGGCGGCGGCCTGACTCGCCGCCTTGTGCTGCTGTGACGAGCGAGCCGCCGCAAGGCCATCGCAGCAGGCGGCCCGGTTATTTCGTCGGAAAAGCCACGAACTTGATGCACCCGCCATCGGCCCTGGCGAGCGTGTCCTTCTCGGCGAAGATGGATTGGGTCAGTTCGGCATTGTCGCCCGGGTTCACGACATCGAAGCTCGGGCGAGCAGATATGGCGAACAAGGAGGTGGCGCCCGCTGAACCGATCATCTCCACCGAAGCGACGACGCGGGAGCGACTGCGATTGGCGATGGACGCCTTGAACGTGATCTTCGAGACGCCGGAGATAAGATCGGGCGCCTCTCGGATCGAAATGTTGTTCAGCCGAATGGGACCCTCGGTTTCGAAGGCCCTCAACTGCTCCATGTTGTCGAAGCACTGCCAACCGGTGCCTGAATCCCGGCTCTGAGCACTGGCCGGCGCCACACCCGCAATGGCGGCGAAAAGAGCGACGAACGTGACACCCTTCATCGCGCCAGCCTTCCCATGATGTGGCCGAGGCCAAGCAGGATGAAGCTGCCGATGAAGGCCGTCAGGCTCATGCCCAGTTGGATGTCTGAGCGCATGGACACGACCGAGAGAATGCCGGCGAGAAAGGCCAGCACGGCCACGGCATACATGATGAAGCGCATGAAGTTCGTTCCTCCGGACATGTGCGGGATGCGGGGCATTCGGATGGCCTGCGGAGGGGCGCTGGCGGGGAGGGTTGCCTCGGCGAGAAAGGCGGCTTCGTTGAGCACGAAAGGCGCTGCCATGCTCGGTCTCTCGGAAGGAGCCTCGACGGGCGGGAGGTCCCACTGAGCCCGCGCCATGCGGGCATCCAATCCATCGGGGTCGGCAAACCGCCAGCCGCGTAGATACATCGACTTCCCAAGGCGGCGGTGTGTTATGAAGATGCTGAAGGCCGCCATAGGGGCCCAGATGATCCTGAGCATGCTGCTATACGAGGGCGGCTCGAAGAGCGTCAGCACGATCAAGCACACGGCCAGCACGGCCCACACAGCGAGCGTTGAGTGAAGCGATGAAGCCTTGACGGGCGCGTGCTTCAACGCGCCCGTCTTCGGGTTGATGAGCCAGACTTTCATGGATGTCGCGACCTCTAGCGGCTGGCTGTCTGATGGCTACCGACAGCGCTTTCGAGGACGAAGCCTTCGCGCCCTGTCTCGAGTTTCGCCGCAACCGCCTTGGTGGGCGCCTCGCCGATGGGGGTGACCGTCAGAAGGTCGCCATGGGGATAGAGAAGCGTGCCGGGCTCGAGCACCAGGCAGACGCGTCTCGCCATGAGGTCATGAAGCAGCTTGCGGCGTTGGGGGCCCGCCGGCTTCGCAAGCACGGCCTGCATCTGGCCGAGCGTCTCGCAGAAGATCGTCTTCGACAGAATACTGCACCGCTCCCCGGCAAAGCACATGGAGGGATCGCCGGGCTGGGCTTGCGCTTGGGGCTGCGCGGGCGTGGCAGGCGTGCCATTGGCGACCTGTGCGAGATGCGCCTTTAGCGTCTCACGGTCGGCAATGACCCCCTTCAGATCAGCCTTCGCGCGCGTGACCTGGTCCTCGAGAAACGCCGCCACCCGTGCGGCCGTACTTGTGGGGTCCGGATTCAAGCGGGCTCGCATCGCCGCGTTTTCGTATTCCTCTGTCTTGCCCTTCAGGTACCCTTCGGCACGCGCTACGGCGTCGTCCGCTTCTCGGAGCAGCCGAGCGGCATACGCAGCCTGTTCCCTCTCCTTCCTGGAAGCGGCATCTTCCGCTTGAAGGCGGGGGAGACGTTGAACAGCGTCGTTCTCCAATGACGTCAACCGCGCATCCACGGGGTCGTAGCCTTCGGCGTCGGCGAACTTCGAAAGCCGCAGGCTGAACGGACCGCTCTCAAGTTCGGAGAGAATATCAGCTGCGCCGGAAACCCCTTTCCGCTTCAAGAGATCGGCGCGAAACCACAGGGTTGCGAATTTCTTTAATGACGGCAAAAGTCGCGCATCTTGGATACGGTCAATCATGACCCAATCATCTCGGAACCGCTCCGGGATGTAGCGTGCCAAATCGTCGAGCTGGCGATCGGTAGAAGCAGGATCTGCGCTTGCCGCTACAAAATATAAAACCTGGGCATTGCACGTGACCTTGATGAGCCGATCCGGCATCGGATCGAGGGCATCCGGCATTTTGGCAAGTGCACGCTGGGCGTCCGTCATGGGCCCCGGCGCAAGTCTTCGCAGAAGAATGACCCCGCACTCCCCCTGAAGCTGGCGCCTCAATACGTTCGGATCGGTCACAACCGTGGCCGTTGTCGGGTTTGCCATGGCGATAGCCACGAGAGCTAACGCCACTTCATTCAATCTCGAAGCCGGAATCTCCTCGGGCAGAACGTATTGCTGCTTGAAGATCCGATCCTTGTAGCCGAACTCGAATGAAGCCTGAGCTGCGGCGGGCGGACCGCCCATCACAACCAGTGTCGTGGCGAGGCAGGCAAGGCCAGCTGCCGGCAATCCTCGAAATTCCCCCATCTGCAATGCTCCTCACCCATAACGTGCATTATAGTGCGTAGCACAAGAGTGCACAATTAGGCCGTTTCCACCCCATGGTGGATGCGCGGCAACTTGTCGGGACGAATGTCAGAAGGCTGCGGCTCGCCGCCGGGCTGTCCCAGGAGGACGTCGCCGCCCGCATGGGCGTGGACCGCGCCTATATCAGCAGCCTGGAAGCCGGCCGCCGCAATCCAACGGTGGTGACGGTCTGGCATGCGGCCGAGGCCTTGGGCGTCAGCATCAAGGCGCTGTTCGAAGAGGATGAAGACGCCCGTCCGCCGCTCACGGAGCGCAAGCGCGCGCCACGCCTCAAGCCGAAGTGACGTGGCGCGGGCTTATCACCGCCACTGCTCGAATGACGGGCCCGGGACAAAGATCGCGCCTTGCAGGCAGAACTCGATGTCGAGAAGGAGAGCCGTCATGAAGGCCTCCACCTCCGCCTCGAGTGCGCCATGTCCATCGGCGATCAACAGGGCCGCCACCCTGGCCTTCCCCCTCAGCTCATCCGGTGTGGCGGCTTCGGTCTGAGTAAGGCGCTCAAGTGCCCGGGCGCCCCGCTCGCGCAGATGCTCTGCGTGATGGGCGGCGTATCGGCCCTCCGGATCAGGATCCATCTCGTGCGCCGCCTTGAGCGCGGCGATTGACTGGGCATAGATCAGGCAATCGCGAACAATCGTACTCGCCGGCCGCCAACCCGCGCGACGGCGCCTTTGCGTCCTGCTCATGGATGTCCTCCGCATGCGAGACATGAGAGAGAGGCGCCGCAAAGCGGCGCCTCCTTCGGCTCAGTCCTTGTGAGCGGGGTGCATGAGGCTCAGCGCGCTGAGCGGCTTGGTGAAGCGGCCCATGCTCTCGTAGCCGAGGAACTCGCAGGTGACGAAGTCGCCGGAACGCGAGATGACCTTGGCCGGCCACCATCCTTGAAACTCGCCATCGCTGTTGTCGGCGATGAGGACGACCTCCCCGGCGGCGACGGCCTGCCACGGCCCGTCCTGCCAGGCCGTCTTAGCCGCAGGCGCAGCCGGCACAGCGGCAGCCTTCACCTTGGCGCCACCGCCAGCGTCCGAGGCGGGCGCAGAGGCCGCCACGGCCTTCGGCTCGGCAGAGGCGACAACAGTGCCGACTTTGCCGCTGGTGGCCTTCTCCGTCGATTTGGCGGCAGCGAGAGGCGTGACGTTCGACTTGTCGTTCATAGGGGAGCTCCTTCGAGAAGGAGGCGGCGCACTCCGCCCCTATGAGAATATCATATTACCGTCTAAATGTCAATAATGCATTGAAAAACCGTGATTTTCACTTGATCGGACGCAGTTTAAACGCCTCCGTAATAGGGATGTGAAATGAGCTCCACGCAGGCGACATGATGCCTCGCGCGCGTACGCCGGCCATGTGTAGGCATTTTTGTGGGCATGCTGGCAGAATGAAAAATATTATTCATACTTTTCATTGAAATAGAACTTCAGATTGATTCCCTTCCGGGACACCAATTTTGCATCTCATCCGGCGTTGGGTTTTATTTTTCTGTTTTATTTCAATGAATTAAGCGCTTCATACCGTGCGCGGCCTGCGCCGGCGGTTCATTCGCGACCAGCGAGCAGGGAAAGAGCCACGAACTGCACCTCGGTGAAGATCGCGAACTCCTGCTCCAGCGTTGGCCGGGCGCCCAAGGCGTGCCGTTCTTCTTCATCCGCATGGACCGGGCGGGCAACATCTCGGAGTGGCAGTCCGCCACGGACATTGATGTCTCCCGGGGCGGCGGCATATGTCCCCTCTGGAACGTCTACGAGGCCTTGGCTCGGCCTGGGCGCATCCTGACCCAGGTGGCGCAGATGCCGGATGGCCGCACATATCTGTGGATCGCACGCACCGTGCATCATGCCGCCGGCCGCTTCCTCTCCTGCCTGGGACAGAATGACCACGCACCCCCCGACTGTATTTTCGCTGTGACAACAGACATAGTCCGGGCGGGGAAGGCTGGATGATCAACGCGCTGGGGTCACGCTGGAAAGGAGTGTCGGCAGTCGCCTGGGCGATTGCGTATGCGCTCGTCTTTCAGCTTGTCCTGACCAGTACGCTCATCGCGAGCCAGACAGCGGCCACGGGCGCCGACCCGGCCCAGATCTGCTTCGGTGCCCTGCCCGATGCCTCTGAGCACGGGGGCGCGGACGACACGGCGCAGAAGGCGGTTCATTGCCCCCTCTGCCTTCCAAGGGCCGACGCGGCGATTCTGCCTATCCCGCCGGCCATTGCGGACATCCAGCGCCGCCAGATGGTCGTCGAGCTTCGCGGCCCCGAGGGAATCTCAGCCTCCCCGTTGAACGTGCAGCGCAAATGCCTGCCGCGAGGACCTCCAGCTTCCGTTTGACCCGTCGATGGCGCTCTGCGCCGCTTTTTCTCGACTTCGGCTTGCCGGAGGCGCGCGCGAAGGCGTGACGTCTGGCCGCGTGGCCGCGAACGGACTTGGACTCTTCCAATGCAACGGACGACGAATTCCCGACTTTACTGCTCACTGTACGCGACCACCGCCCTTGGCTGTGGGTCCTTCGCGGCCTTGGCCATGATGGCGTTAACAAACGATGCGGCCATGGCCCAGACGGCTCCTGAGCTTCCCATGGTGCTTGTCAGGCCCTCCACTCCGGAGGCCGTCGCAAGCGCTCAAGGCACCGGCTCCTTCATGCCTGCCGACGCCACCTTCATTTCCGGACCCGCGGCACAGAATGCGACGCTCTGGACCAGCGATTCCGGATCGCTCTTTTCGCGCGTTCCGGGGGGCGCGACATGGGGCGCGGGCGGCGTGTCCAGCCTGCCGGCGATCAATGGCATGGGAGCTGACCGGGTTCAGATCGCCATCAACAACATGATCTTCAGTCCGGCCTGTCCGAACGAGATGAACCCGCCCATGTCCTATGTGAACCCGGCGATGATCTCGAGCGTGAAGGTCTATCAGGGCACCGCGCCGGTGAGCGTGGGCGGCGACTATACCGGCGCGAAAGCGGACGTGACCGTGGCACCGCCCAAATTCACCCAGGGCCAGGCGCTCTCCGTTTCCGGCAGCCTTTCGGGCTTCTTCCGCAGCAACGGCACCGGATATGGCGTGGACTTCAACGGCACCGTGTCCAACGAGGATACCAGCGTGCGCTACACCGGCGGCTGGGTGCGGTCGAGCGACTATACGTCCGGCAATGGCACGGTCATCAAGTCCACCATGTACGAGACGCAGAACCACGCTCTGACCATTGCCAAGCAGGTGAACCAGAGCCTGTTCACCTTCCAGATCGGCGGGCAGTTCATTCCCTACCAAGGCTATGTCAACCAGTACATGGACATGGTCGATAACAAGAGCATCTATGCGAACGGCAGCTACGAAGGGCTGTTCGACTGGGGCAAGCTGGAAGCCTCGCTCTTCGCCAATCGCGTGCGGCACACCATGGGATTCATCCAGCCGGACAAGACCGGCGACATGCCCATGGACACCCGCAGCACCGATCTCGGCTACAAGGTCAAGGCCACGTTCGCAACGTCGCCCATCGACACGGTCCGTATCGGCAACGAGCTTTACTACAACGATCTTGACGACTGGTGGCCGCCCGTGGCCGGCTCCATGATGATGGGGCCGGATACGTTCGAGAACATCAATAACGGCCAGCGTCTGCGCTTCGGCTATTTCGGCGAGTGGGAGCGGGCCATCGATGCCCAGTGGACCGCCGTCGTGGGCCTGCGCAACGACATCGTCTGGATGAATACCGGCGACGTTCAGGGCTATAATATGATGATGTATGGGGCGAATGCCGCCGCATTCAACGACCAGAGCCACGCGCGCACCGACTTCAACATCGATGGCTCCGCCATCCTGCGCTACGAGGCCAATGCCTTCAGCCTCTATGAGCTGGGCCTGTCCCGCAAGACGCGCTCGCCCAACCTGTATGAGCGCTATGCATGGTCCACCAATGGCATGGCCATGCAGATGATCGGCTGGTTCGGCGACGGCAACGGCTATGTGGGCAATATCGACCTGGAGCCTGAAAAGGCCCACACCGTGAGCTTCACGGCCGACTGGCATGACCCGTCCCAGAAGATCTGGCACGTTCGCGTCTCGCCCTATTACAGCTACGTGCAGGACTATATCGACGCGCAGCGCTGCGCCTTGGCTGGCTGCCTTGCCAATCTGCCGAACAACCTGACCGCCGAAAACACCTTCGTCTTCCTGCAGTTCGCCAATTTCGACGCCTGGCTCTATGGCGTGAATATCGACGGAAAGCTGGCGCTCTGGGACAATCCGGGGTGGGGCCAGGGGGCATTCCGCGGGGCCCTGAACTTCGTTCGCGGGCAGCGGACGGACGGGCAGAATCTCTACCACATCATGCCCGTCAACACGACGCTGGCCCTGGACCATACGCTGGGCAACTGGAGTTCGAGCATCGAGGTCCAGTTGGTCGGCGCCAAGACCTTGGTGAACGAAGTACGGAACGAGCTGGAAACCTCGGCTTACGCCCTGCTCAACGTCCGCACCAGCTACACGGCCGGTCAACTGAAGCTGGACTTCGGGATCGATAACATCCTCGACACCCAATATGACCTGCCGCTCGGTGGCGCGAACCTCGTCAACTATCAGGTGTCGAGCATGATGGGCACGTCAGCGGCCTGGGGCTATCCAGTTGCAGGGCCCGGGCGCTCCATCAATACCCGCGCGACCATCAGCTTCTAGCGCATTTCCGAGCGAGGCGTGACGCGGTTCGCCTGAAGGAAATGCGCAAAAACAAAGAGATAGAGTGTTTCAGCGTTTCCATGAAAAGCTGAAACCCTCCAGGCGCGCCATCTGGAGAGAGCGCGAGGCGTGGCAGTGTCGCGCTCCGCACCACTGCGTGACCCCAAGTCTCACTCAGCCGGTGCCGGATCCTGGCTGTGAGCCCTGGCCGGCACGGTGAGCATGGTCGCAATGAAGAGGGCAGCGCACAGTGAGCGCCGTCAGGCTCATGCCCGGCTGGATGTGCGAGTGCTTGGACATGGCGGAGAGAATGCCGGCGAGAAAGGCCGGCCCGGTGTCCCCCGCCCCGCCGCCTGGGGAGAAGGCGGCGGGGCACGGATGCGGGCCTATTGCGCCAGGACCATCGCGAAATAGCCGAAGACGGTGAGCAGCACGCCGGAGACGGCATAAGCCACCGGAAATCCGATCCAGGGCACGTTGCTCTGGATCTCGACCGCTGCCTCACGGCAGGGACCCGAATGGCTCCGCGCGCCCGCGACGCCGCCCATGAGAACCGCCGGGTTCATCTTGAAGACGTGGTAGCCGATCATCCACACGATCACCGGGGGGATGGAGCAGGCGACGAAGCCCACGATGAAGATCTTCAGGGCAAGGACGCCGGTGAGCTGGGCCAGCAGGGAATTGCCCGCATTGATGCCGACGATGGCCACGAAGACCACGAGACCGAGATCCTCAAGGATGTTCCGGGCGGCGTTGGGCGTATTCCCGAAGAACCGGAGCCGCGAGGCCAGGGACGAGATGATGACGCCCGACACCAGCAGGCCACCGGCATTTCCAAGCCCGACCGACGCCCCGAAGGCGGGAAACTGGATGGCGCCGATGAGGAAGCCCAGGACCATCCCCACCGAGAGGGTGAACAGGTCCGTCGCCGTGCTGGGGCGCACCACCCGCCCGAACAGGGCACCGACCCGCCCCACCGCATCCTTGAGGCCCACCACCGTCACGATGTCCATGCGCTGGAGCTTGGTGTCGGACCCGATGGGTAGCGGGACGCCCCCCCGCTCCAGCTTCGTCACCTGGACCTGGTTCACGTCCGGCAGGTGCCGCATCTCCGAGCGGGTCAGCTTGAGCATGTCGCGGTTGGTCACCAGGATTTCCGCCTGGTCGAGGGGAATGTCCAGGGCCAGCCGATCGGAGACCTCGGGGCCGACGAGCCCCATCTTATCCGTCATGGTCTCGCGCCGTCCGCCCAGGGCGATGATGTCGCCGAGCGCGAGGGTGAGGTCGTCGGACAGCTCCAGACGCTGCCCGTCCCGCACCACGTTGACGACGCGGTATTCCGGGTTCTCCTCCAGCAGCATCCCCACCGTCCGGCCGGCCCAGAGGGTGTTTTCGAGCCGGTAGGCGCGGATTGCGGCGGGCATCCAGGCACTCAGGGCCGGTGTGTCGCCGCTGGCGACGCCGTGCTCCACCTCGTAGCGCTGGGCGGCCTTGCGGGCGTCCACGCCCCACCAGGTCGGCAGGTATTTGGTGATGAGGATGATGCCCACCGTGCCCCAGATATAGGTGATGCCGTAGGACAGGGCGATCATGGAGGAGACTTGCTCGGCGGTGGTGCCCGCCGCCAGCTTGACCACGCCGGAATTCACCGCCTCCTCCGCCGAGCCGATGGCCGCCGACATGGTCTGAGAGCCGGCCAGCATGCCGCCCGCGGCGCCTGCGGGAAGATCAAAGATCCGCGCGCCGGCCACCACCAGCAGCAAGCCGATCACGCAGCTCACGACGGCAAGGCCGGTGAATTTGAGGCCGTCCCCGCCCAGGCTGTTCACGAAGGACGGGCCGACGCGAAGGCCCACCCCATACATGAACAGATAGTAGAACATGGATTTCGTGAAGTTGTTCAGCTCCAGCTTCGCCCCGTAGCTGGAAGCCCAGACCGACAGGCCGCAGCCGATGATGATGGCGGAGGCCACCATGCCGAGGCCGTATCCGCCCACGGACTGCCGCCCGAGCCAGACGGCTCCCCCCACCGTGAGGAACAGGAGGATGTAGGGGTTGGCGGCGAGATAATGAAAGAAGCCGGACATGGTCGTTCTCCTCCCCGCTCAGGCGCGCGCGCCGTCCAGACGGTCCGCGCGCAGCAGCTTCAGGCCCTTGGCGGCCTCGTAGCCATGGATTTCCTTCACATCGAGCTTGCGCATGAAGTCGATGGTCTCCCGGGTCAGCACCTGTCCGGGCACCATGATCGGGAAGCCCGGGGGATAGGGGATCACGAAGTTCGCGGAGACCAGTTCCGGCCCGTCTTCGAGGCGCTGGTCGATATCCGCGCTCATCAGGGGCAGGTATTCGCACCCGGCCTCGTCATAGGCGCCGTAGAAGGCGGTGCGCATGTCGCCTTCCGGGGTCTTGTCGCCGGCATCGGCGCGGAACGCATCGTGGAACCGGCTGAAATTCGGCAGGTCCGGCACATCGTCCATCAGGGAGCGCACGCGCGCGGCGAAGGCGTCGTTCACGCCCGCGCCGCCGGTCTTGAGCCGCGCGTCGATCTCCCCGGCAATCTCCGCCAGGACCCGGATGAGATGAGCGATGTCGCTGCGGGTATTGTTGATGTTCGACTGGAACAGCACGGAGTTTCGGGAGGTCTTGTTGACCTGGATATTGTAGCGGTTCGCGAGAATTCCCTTGAACTGCGTGCCGTCGAAGCCGGCCGTCCCGCATACGAGGGTCATGCGGGTCGGGTCGAGATAGAAGTCGTCCTCGCGCATGGCGCGGGCGATGTCGCCCCAGGTCACGCCTTCCGAGAGGAAATCCGTGAAGCCCGACTGCCTGAACTCGGACGGTATGAGGTCGTCCGCGCCCAGGATGCGGAAATAGCGGGAGATCAGGGGATGCCGGTTGACCGCGATCCGGATCTTCAGGGCGATGGAAATGGCGTTCGTCACCAGCCCATAGCCCTCCAGCTCCATCTGGCGTCGCGCCACGTCGAGGCTGGCGATCAGTTGCTGGTTCGGGCTGGTGGAGGCGTGGGTAAACACCGCCTCGTGGAACTGGCTCTCCACATGGGCGAAATCCACGTCACGGACCAGGACCATGGAGCCCTGCCGGATGGCGGACATGGATTTGTGGGTGGAATTGGTCTGGTACACGCGAAGCCGGATCTGGCGCGGATCGGGAATGAGGCGCGTCTCCATGAGCGTCTCGTCCGAGGGCGAGCCGCCGAGGTCCTGCTGCTGGCGCTCATAAGCCTCGATGGATGCCGGCTCTCGCATCCACGCCTCGATGGCAGTAGCCGCGCCCATGGCCGTGCGCGGCCGCAGGAAAGGAGACCAATGGGCGAAGCCGGACCACGCCTCGTCCCACAGGAAGATCAGGTCCGGCTTGATGGCGAGGCATTCCTCCATCACCCGCCGGGTGTTGTACATGTGGCCGTCGAATGTGCAGTTGGTGAGGTCCAGCAGCCGCAGCCGGTCGAGGCGGCCCTCGGCGCGCAGCGCGAGCATGGCCCGCTTGATCTCGGACAGCGGGACCGCGCCATACATGGAATAGCGCGTGAGCGGATACGCCTCCACATAGATGGGCTGGCCGCCGCTCAAGACCATGCCGTAATGGTGGGACTTGTGGCAGTTGCGATCGATGATCGCGATGTCGCCGGGCTTGATCAGCGCCTGGACCACCATCTTGTTGCTGGTGGACGTGCCGTTGGTGACGAAGAAGACATGATCGGCGCCGAACGCTCGGGCCGCGTATTCCTGGGCCTTCTTGATGTTGCCCGTGGGCTCCAGGAGGCTGTCGAGCCCGCCCGTGGTCGCGCTGCTTTCCGCGAGGAACAGGTTGATCCCATAGAATTCGGCCATGTCGCCGATCCATTCGGACCGGAAGACCGATTTCCCGCGCGCGATCGGCAAGGCGTGGAAGGTCCCGACGGGCCGCTCTGCATAGCGTTTCAGATTGTCGAAGAAAGGCGTCTCGTAGCGCGCCGCGATGCCCTCCAGGATGGACAGATGCAGTTCGAGCGGCTCCTCCACGGCGTAAAAGATCCGCCGGGCGACACTGCTCTGCTGCATTCCGGCCAGCGCTTCGACGTTGCGGTCGGACAGCACATAGATGTCCAGCTCGGGACGAATGGCCTTGAGCACATCGGCGAGGTCAATGCCGGATGCCTGGCCACCGGAATAGTTCAGGATCGGATCCAGCAGCGAGCGCAGGACGGGCGTGTCGTGGCGCGAGCGGTACGGCATGTCGTCGATGGTGACCACCGCCGCGATGCGGGGATTGGCCACCGCCGCGCACACCGCATCCTCGAACGAGGCGACGAACAGGGCGTCGTACACGAACAGGTCCTCCTTGCGGCGCAGGCGCCGAACCTCCTCGACCATCGCGGGCCAGCGGGTGGACGGCTGGGCGGTGACGAACAGGGTCTCGAAGGAGGGGCGCTTCTGGCCTGTGTCGCCCCTGGTGAAGGGCAGCAGGTCCTCCGCCTCACCGGCGGCTTCCGCCAGCGCCTCGCCGCGCTCGTGCCCGGAGATGATGGCATCGGACAGCGAACGCACCAGCTTCATGGTGCCCAGTGTGTCCCCCGCCGCGATGAGCTGGTGGAGCCGCGCCATGGCGCCAACGCCGGGAAACGCATGGAATTCCTCGATGACCTCGAACGCCGCCAGTGCGCTCTTCACGTCATTCGCCGTGGCCTCGCCCCGATGCCAGGCTTCGATCACGGTCAGCGCACCGCGCCAATGGTCCGGCCGGACGGAGTGAAGGAGAAAGAAGGCGTCGATCTGCGGCCCCGCCTGATCAGGCATGGCATCTCTCCCTCGAACTGATTGATTTTATACATCAGAAATCGTCCGCGCCGGCATTGTGATTGCCGGCGACACGAGACATTCAGGCATTCGATATTGATCATCATCGATCCCGCGCTGCTTGATATTTTGCGACATCGATTCTTGAACGGGGCGATCTGATTTATTGTCGCGAAATGTCAAGCATCGTGGATTGATTACATGTTCGATTTCGCGAGATCGGCCGCCTTCGCGTACCCGAAGACAATGATGCGCCCAACCTCATGCCGGATACTCAGATATCCGAACGGGCATCATCCATGGGAAACGCCATTACAGGACTTCAGCTCGCATTACGGGTCGCCGTGGCCGCGCTGATTACGCTGCCCTTGGCGAAAGCCCTGAATTTCGACCATCCGGTCTATGCCTTCATTGCGTCGATCATCGTGACGGACCTGTCGCCCCGCATCTCCCGGCGGCTGGGCCTTGTCCGCGTGGCCGCCACCATGGTGGGAACCGCGGTGGGCGCCGCGCTCGGCACCATGTTCCCCGCCCATCTGGCAACGCTGGGCCTCGGGATCTTCCTGTCCATGGTCTGCTGCCAGCTTGCCCGCATCGGTGAGGGCGCGAAGGTGGCGGGCTATATTTCCGGCCTTATCCTCGTGGGTCACATGGGCGGGTCGTGGGACTACGCGATCAATCGTTTCCTGGAGACGCTGCTGGGCGTGGGGGTCGCGTGGAGCGTCAGCCTCGTGCCGCGCCTGATCCGCTTTGACCGCCTGGACCCCGCTCCGTGAGCGCGCTCACCGTCCTTCCGTCATCTCTGGCGCCCGGCGTGAGGCCGGCTCGCGGGCCGGGTGGCTCGCCCGCCAGTTGGATGGGCAGGTGCCGGCCCAGCGGGTGAAGGCGCGGGTGAGAACCGAAACGTCGGAATAGCCGAGCGACAAGGCCATGTTGGTCAGGTCGATATCGGTATCCCGCAGCAGCCGCTTGGCCATTCCAAAACGGACGCCGTCGCAGAGCAGCCGGAAGCTGGTCTGCGCGTGCTCCAATTGCCGCTGCAACGTCCGGCATCCCATGTTGAGGACAGTGGCGACCCGGGCAGCGGACGGGGATTCGCCCAGGGCGATCTTGAGGGCGAGTTCACGCGCGACGAGATCCCCGAGCGGGGCAGGGTCCGTGGCCCAGTCCGCTCCCACCCCGTCCTTCCGGCCGACCCGTAGCTTGGTGGGCGCCTGAAGGGCGGCCGCGTTCACATGGATGGTCGCGACGCTGGCGTTAAAGGCGACGGGGCAGGCGAAGGCGCGCCTGTAAGCGCGCGCATCCCGCGGCGCACGGCGCGGAAGCTCCACCAGTTCGGGCGTGAATTCCGGGCCAAGCAGCTTGCAGAGGATTCGGCAGGCCATGGCGATCTCGAAATCGGCGGCGACCGCCCCGCTCTCCATGGCATTGTCGGTAATGACATAATTGACACGCACGGTTCCAGGCGCCCACCCCAGAATGATCTGGCCGTGCTGGTTGAGGTCAAGGGTGCCGCGCGCATCCGCCAGAGCCGCGCTCAGGACGGTCCAGGTGGGTGTGTCGGCCGGGGAGGGGTGAAGCTCCGGGAGCGGCCAGATTTGGGCCAGCAGGATGCCCAGATGGGCGCTTCCGGAAAACTCCGCGCAGGCGGACAGCAAAGCGAGGGCTGACGGATAGCGCCGCATCACGCCGTTAAGGTCCATGTCCCCGCCGTCGGGATGCAGAAGCGCCACGAAACACGGCGCGAGCAACTCGAGCCTGGGCATGAGCGAGGTGTAGGCCTGTTCGGACGTGCCCCTTGGAGGGCAATGACTTGTGCGCGTCGAATCCATTTCCGCCCCCGGAAACGCTCATTTCGCACTCGCATCGAATGGAGAGAGCCATCTCTCCTTTTCGTGCAGCCACATTCATGTTCCGATGTGATCACGCAATGTAATCATCACGAAATAAATATTTCAACACTCATTATAATACCTAACGATAATTCGCGGGAAGCGAATTAATGTAAGTTGTGCTTACAATAAGCTTCTCGAAGAGTGAGCTCATTTTCAAGGTGTGGAGAAGCCGGAGGGGATCATCAATGTCGCGGCAGAGGGGCGCGATGCGCCGAAGGCCATCTTACTTCGCGCGATGCTTTCGGATGCCAAAAAGCGCCAAGCTTCTCATGTGAGGTTCGCCCTCGATCAGGCGTCGGAAGCGACGTTCGGACGCGCCGCCAAGGCGGAGGTCGATCTCGCGAGTGACGATCTCGCGACTTCGCATCGTTGACGTAGATGGGTTTCAAGCCGGCGCGAATGGCTTCAGAGGCGTTCCCTGCGGTCGGCCCGGCTATCTCGTCGGGAAAGTCACAACCGTGATGCACCCCCCGACCCACATTGGAGAGGGTGTCCTTCCCTGCGGAAATGGATTGGGCGCGCTCGGCAGTGTCGCCGGGATCCACCGCATCGAAGCGGAGGGGCGGGCAGGGCGCGCAAGGATGTCGGTCCAGCAGAGCCGACTTATTTTAAGCCAAAGGGCTGTCCCTTTCACAAAAACAGGCTCCGCCTCGGCGAGGCGGAGCCTGATACTTTCGCCTTCAGGGCGCTTCATGCCATTCCCGATACATCCACGGTCAATGGCATGGGTTTGTCACGCAGCCTGAAGGTTTCCTGCGGAACTCTTTCCGGAGCGCTCGTCACGAACAAGCTCGAACTGCACCTTCTGCCCTTCGGAAAGCGTCGCCATTCCGGCTTTCTCGACGGCCGAGATGTGCACAAACACATCCGCCCCGCCATCCTCGGGCTGAATGAAGCCAAAGCCCTTGGTGGCATTGAACCATTTCACGGTACCGACACTCATCACTGTTTCCCTTCAATCGCACAGATTTGATTTCTGAAAATTTCAGAAGAGTTGGAAATATATATTGAATAAAAATCGCCACACGCACGTTCGTGTTAATTGAAACTGCCATTCAATATCATGCATTCCCCGTGGGAGGGGTGCTCTTGATGTGAAGGCAGGTGTGGCTATTTAAATTATTTTAAATTTTCGACAACCCGGCGAAGTTGCGATTCCCGGGCCACACGCTCAAATGCCTCGTGCTCGCCCTTGAGCCGGTAGCTCGGCTCGTCTCTCTCGGACGGCAGCTCACGAATAATTCGAAACTGTCCAGGCGGTGAGCCGAAGCCAGCAACAAATTCGACGCGACCGTCGATCTTGAATTTTGCACTCATAGTTTATTCTACCACACTTCGTAAGTGGAGAGGTTTTATTTTTATGAAAGAACATTTTTATTTTCGAGTTCATCCCGTTGGGAAGCCCGCATCATGATAGCGTGCGATCAGCTTCGGCACCGAAGCCGGAGGAACCGGAATGAAAATCGCGAGCGCGCTGGTCTGCTTTCTCTGTGCATGTCCGTCCTCGGCCTTTGCGCTGTCTGAGGACATGACGCTCGATTTCACATGGATCGGGACAAGTCTCTGCGCTTCGCAATCGAGCAGCCCTAGGTTCCAGGTGGAGAACATGCCGAGCGGAACCACCCAATTGCGGTTCGTGCTCACCAATACGGATGGCAGTGAGTTAGGAGGCGCGGACGTGCCGGCCCCCCTTCTCGGGCTGATTCCTCGCGGTGCGGTCTCATTCCGATCCCCGTGCGTCGGGGGGATGTATACATGGACCGTGGATGCGATGGACGCCAAGGGCAGGGCCTTGGCCAGCGCCAGGCTCACGCGCCCATTCTATTGACAGGCTGAACCAAACCGGAGCGCGCCCGGCCCTGCTGCGGTGTCGGCTATTTTTTCTTCGATGCCTCTCCGCCAATCGCAATGCCTTTCGTCAGCGCTGACGTCGGCGCAGGGGCAAGCTTGACCTTCTTCGGCTTCTTGACCTCGCGATTGCTTCGTTTCTGACCTTTTGCCATGCGACAGCTCCTGTCATTTCCAGTGTCGGGAAAGGATCTATCTCGGCATGGAGGGGGAGCGATCCGCTCTCGGCTTCCTGGGCTTCATCGGGATCAGGCCTTCACGCTGGGCAACTTTGCGCGCCGCTTTGCGCGCCCGTCGCACCGCCTCAGCCTTTTCGCGGACCCGACGCTCCGACGGCTTTTCGTAGGCTTTCCGCTGCTTCATTTCGCGGAAAATGCCTTCTCTCTGCATTCTTTTCTTGAGGACCTTCAGAGCCTGTTCAATATTGTTGTCCCGAACCAAGATCTGCAAATTATTTCCAGTCGATATTCGTCATTCATGACGCCGCGATCTTTGTTCAGATCCCGCGCGAGAACGGAACCTGTTTGTAGCATGGTTTTGACCGTCGCCGGATAATTCTTGAAAGCGCGCATGAAGCACGGCGGCCGGTTCGATGCCTCTCCGGCGGTGTGCCTTGATGGTCACCGGCATCGCGAAGCACACGAATATCCCGCCGGTGGTCTGGCTGGTCGAGGGCGCATCAAGCCGTGCCGATCGAGCTTTGCTTCAAAACCGATAGTTCAGCCGCAATTGGGCGCCGTAGGCGGCCTGGGTTTCGGACAGCAAGGCGGAGACGTCCGCGCTCAGGGACAGATCCTGCGCCAGCGATACGCCGATCCCGGCCCCAAGATCGGCGAACAGGTTGCTCTGGCTGTTCTGGATGGTGAAGGAGGGGCCGAACGTCCCGGTCCCGGCGAGTGACGCGGTCAGAACGGGATCGTCGCCGAACAAGGCCAGCACGCCGGCCCGCAGCTTGAGGCTGGCGGCATAGCCCGACAGGTTCACCGTTCCGCCGAAATTCACGAACGGATTGACGCTCACGGTGGTCTGGTTGAGCGCCGAGAGGGAGGCGTTGAAGTCGCCCGCCCCGCTCTCGGTAAAAGCGTTCTGGCGCAGCCAGGTGATGCCGATGTCTGCGACCGGCTCCAGGAACAGGGTGCCCATATCGAACCGGCGGCTCACACGGGCATGGCTCGCCACGTAGCCGCCATCCTGGTCGCTGTCGGCGATCAGATAGGCGCCGAAGCCATTCAGCGCGCGATCGAGATTGGAGGAATAGATGCCGCCCTCCAGCGAGCCGGACAGGGTGAAGGCGCCGAAATCGTGCTTCAGCATCAGGCCGCCGAAATAGCGGGTGACATCGGCACTGCCCGCCACGTCCATATCCACGGAGCCGGTCTCCCAGGCGCCCGCGATGCCCAGAAGGGTGCCGGGCGCCACCGTGAACTGCGCGCCGGCGGACATGCCGAACATGTTCTCCCGGTAGGAGGGGCCGGCCTTGTCCTGGTTGGTGTCCAGCACCCGCCCATACATGCGTGCCCAGGCGCACGCGCCGTCCTCGCCCACCCGCACGACGCTCTCGGCCCGGCTCCGGTCACAGCTGTGCAGCTCGTTGGAGAACATCAGGGCCGACAGGAAGGTGGCGTCGGGCACTGCGAACGCCTCGTCCGCGATGTAATTGTCGTAGACCGTCAGAAGCGTGTTGCCGTCCGGCACGTTCAGCACGAGGCCGCTCAGGCTGCTGACGAAACTCTGGGCGCCCGGCGCCGTGTTCTGGAAGATGAGGCCGTCCATATAGGTGCCGAAGGCATCGTGGTTCGCATTCACCCGGCCCAAGGCGGAGGTGGGGAAGGTGGCGGCGATGGGCCCGGACCAGGGCGTCGTGTCGATGACGTAGGACAGGGCCAGAATCGTCTCTCCGGGCTGCACGCCGGAACGGACCGACAGGCCGTATTGCACGGTCGCGCTGTTGGAGACGGACAGGAGCGAGGTGTCGAACGCCTGGGCGCTCTGCAGGATGTTCGCCGTGCCGGAGCGCAGCGCATTGCCGGGATTGGACACCACCACATAAGGCGCGATGGTGCCCTCCACATATGTGATCCCCGGTGTGGTCCCATATCCGGTGGCGAGGGTGAGTCTATCGCTCGCCACCGTGGTCCCGCTCAGCACCCGGCTCGGATCGAAGTCCGCCTGATAGGTGCCGTTGGCGTTGAGGTTGACCGATAGGGTGGCGCTGATGGCGGTAGTAGCGAGAGTGCCGAGCCCGCCGGGCGAGATGGTCCCCTCGTTCTGGAAGTAGGAATTGGCGGCGGCGAGCGTGATCTCGGCACCTGAATTCAGCAGGCCGTAATTTGTGAAATTGTAGATGCCGAGATTGGATGTGGGGTCGGGCGGACTGCCGAGCACCGACCCGTTGATGGTGCCGAAATTATAGATGGCGAAGGTGTTGGAGGTGTTCACCCGAATGGCGTAGCCGGCCGCATTGCCGCTGGTGATGGTGCCATTATTGGTGATCGTGGAGTTTCCACCGCCTTCCGTCACGCCGATGGTCTCGGCGCCTGCGGCGCCGGTCGTCACGCTCGCGCCCTGGGCCACGGTGATGAGTACGTCGCCCGTCGCCCCGTTCTGGTAGCTGGCGCTTGAGGCAAGGATGCCGCGCCCGCCGCTGCCGGAGGCGGCGATGTCCGCATTGGCGTTGACGGTGACCGTGCCGCTCGAGTCGCCCGTGCCGATGCCGCTGGTGCTCAACGCCACGACGCCCACCGATCCCGTACCCGTGACGGCGATGGGCGCGTTCACGTTCGCCGAGATGGTGCCGCCATTGCCGCCCGCGCCCGTGCTGCCGGCGAAGGCACGCTCGGAATGACCGGACACGCCGGTGATGCCGCCCGCGCCCCCCACCGATTGCGCGATGATGCCCACGGACGCCGTGCCGCTGGTGGTGATGGCGCCGCTTGTGGTCACGCTCACATCGCCGCCATTGCCGCCCGCGCCGCCATTCGCCGTGGCGGCGAGGCCGACGCCGATATTGAGGTCGTCCCATTTGTCGGAGAAGGCGAGGCCCACGTCGCCGGCGGTGCCGCCGCCGCCGCCCACGGACTGGGCGAAGATGCCGGTGCCCGAATAGCCGGATGCGTTGATGATGGTGCCGGAATTGTTCACCGTCACGGTGCCGCCATCGCCCCCGCCCCCGCCGGTATTCCCCAGGGTGACGATGGCGGTGAGGCTGGAGGATCCCGCCCCCCCGTCACCGCCGCCGCCGCCGACCGACTGGGCGAAGATGCCCGCGCCCCCGGCCAGGAACGGCAGGATGTTGGTTACGCCGCCGGAGACGCCGGTATATTTCTGGACATAAGAGGGGTCCGGCCCCTGGATGTGGATGGTGCCCGAATTTGTCACCTCCACCGCACCGCCCTTGCCCGCGCCGCCGCCCGTGCCGCCCACCGCGATATCGATCGAGGTGAAGCTGGGCAGGAAATTGCTCGGCAGATCGGTGACCATGAGGGCCACGCTATTGGTGGTCCACGCCTCGATGCCGAGCGCGCCTTCGCCGCCATTGCCGCCGCCGCCGCCCACCGACTGCGCATAGATGCCGTGGCTGAGCTGGCCGGCAGTGGTGATGGCGCTGGTGTTATGGACCGTGACCGCCGCGCCGTTGCCTCCGGTGCCCCCGCCGCCGCCGATCTGGACGGTGGCGCTGAGGGTGACGGACACCGGCACCTTGCCGTCCTGGCCCGGCTTGGCGGCCGGGCAGATATAGTCGCCCTTCAGGCCCCAGTTACAGATGTCGCTGAGGCCGAAGGAGGTGGCCGAGGCGGTGCCGCCGTCGCCGCCGCCGCCGCCCACGGACTGGGCGAAGATACCCCGCGCCCGCGTGCCGGTGGTGGTGATGGCGCCCGCGTTTGTCACTGTCACGGCCGCTGCGTCACCGCCGCTGCCGCCGCCCCCGCCTTTGCCCACATTGGCGCTGAGGCTGACATTCCAGGCATCGTTGTCATGTGCCGTCGGCAGGGTCAAATCGACGCCGATATAGCCGGCACTGCCACCGCGCCCGCCGCCGCCGCCGACGGACTGCGCGAAGATGGCCTCCGAGCTGCCGCCGGCCGTGCTGATGGCGCCCTGGTTCGACACCGTCACCGCGCCGGCATCGCCGCCGCCCGCGCCCGCGCCGCCGACGCTCACCTGGAGCTTTTCCTGCGCCGCCGGGCCGATCTGGGTGAACACCACATAGGTGGAGCCCCCGTTGCCGCCGTCGCCGCCCGTGGAACTGGCGGAGATGCCGGGCGCGAAATGGCCGGTGGTGGTGATGGCACCGCTATTGGCGACACCGACCGTGTTGCCCGCGGAGCCGAAGCCGCCATTGCCGCCGATATCGACGCTGACATTGATGGAGCCGTTATTGCTAACATTCAGATTGCCGGCATAGACGCTGCCGCCGGTGCCGCCATTGCCGCCCACGGTCTGGGCGAGAATGCCGATGCTGCCGAAATTCTGGGTCAGGATGTCGGAGGCGTTCTCCACCTCGACCGTTCCCGCCCGCCCGCCGGCGGCCCCGCCGCCGCCGATGGCCACGGAAACGGCGCCGGACACGCCTCCGGTGGCCTGCGTCCCCACATTGAACGACACCTCGCTGGCAAAGCCGCCGGAGCCGCCCGCGCCGCCGATGCTCATGGCCACGATACCGTGAGAGGAGGAGCCGCCGGTGGTGATGGTGGTGCCGGTCGTGAGCGAGGTCACCAGCACGTCCCCGGCGATGCCGCCCACGCCGCCCGCGCCGCCCAGGGTGACGGAGACATTGCCCACATCGCCCACATTGCCGGCCATGACACCGTGCGCCCGGCCACCGCCGCCGCCCAGCGACTGCGCGAAGATGCCGGACGACAAGGGGCCTGCGGTGGCGATGCTGCCCGTATTGACGACCGTCACGTTGCCGGCCGTGCCGCCCGCGCCGCCATGGCCGCCCAGGGTGACGGTGATGTCGCCGAGGGAGGCGGCATTGGCCGCCACGGTGCTGGCGAAGCTGAAGGCCGCATCCCCGCCGAAGCCTGCGGCGGAGGAGGCGAAGATGCCGTCCGACAGCCCGCCCGCTGTGATGATGTTGCCCGATGACGTGACCGAAACCGTGCCGGAATTCCCGCCCGCGCCGCCGGAGCCGCCGAGCGTGACGTCGACATTGCCCAGCGACAGGGCCGAGGCTTCCACCACCAGCGCGCCGGTCCCGCCGGTTCCTCCCGTGGAGATGGCGGAAATGCCGACGGAAGCCCCACCTGCGGTGGAGATGGGGCCGGTGGTCGTGACGATGACGGCCCCGCCATCGCCGCCGCCGCCGCCGTTTCCGCCAATGGTCACCGCGACTTCGCCGATCTGCGCATCGCCGGTGGAGATCACCGTGCCCGCATGGCCGCCGCCGCCGCCGGTGGAATGGGCGGCGATGGCGCCGGAGGATTTCCCCGTGGTGGTGACCGCGCCGCCCGCATTCACGAGAATGGTGCCGGTGACATCGCCGCCCGCGCCGCCCGCCATGCCGACGGAGACGGCGATGTTCGCCGCGACCAGTGTGGAGTTCGAGACCACCGTGCTGGAATGGCCGCCGCCGCCGCCTGTCGCCTCGGCCACGATGCCGGAGGATTGGTTTCCGGTGGTGGAGATGGCGCCGAGGGTGGAAACGGACACACCGCCCGCAGAGCCGCCCGCGCCGCCGGTGCCCCCCACATTGTGCTGGAAATAGACGAGGCCGCCCATGTCGGCGTCGATCACGCCGCCGGCCGAACCGCCGCCGCCGCCGATGGATTGCGCGAACACGGCATCGGCGACATGGCCATGGGTGCTGACCGGCACCAGCAGATCGACCGTGATGGCCGCGCCGTCGCCGGCCGCGCCGCCGCTGCCGCCCACCGTATGGGTGTAGGAGGCGATGGCACCCACCGTCACCGCGCTGCCGCCGTCACCCCCGCCACCGCCCACCGATTGCGCGAACAGGCCGCGCGAGCGGTCTCCCTGCGTGACGATCTGGCCCTGCGCGCCGCTCGCCTGGGTCACGCCCACGGTGCCGCCGTCGCCGCCCTTGCCGCCGGTGCCGCCGATGGCCTGCACATAGACGATGCCCGTGCCGACGGAATTGGCGCCGTCGCCGCCGCCGCCGCCGATGGACTGGGCAACGAGGCCGCCCGCATCCGAACCGGAGGTAGAAATGCCGTTGGTGAAGTTCACCGAGACCGTGCCGCCCGCGCCGCCGCCGCCGCCCACACCGCCGCCGATGCAGAAGCCGGAGCCGCTGCTGACGCAGTTCGAAGCGGCGCTCGACATGGCCGAGCCGCCCCCGCCGCCCCGGCTGGCGGCGAACAGGCCGTCGGAGCCGTTGCCGGTGGTGACGATCTGAACCGCGCTGGTCACGCTCACCGCCCCGCCGGAGCCTCCGGAGCCGCCCGCCGCGCCGATCACCGTGATGCCGGTATTCCCGCCGCCACTGCCGCCGCCGCCGCCGATGCTGTCGGCATAGATGCCCCGCGAGAAGGTGCCGGAGGTCTGGATGGGCGCGCCGCCGACCGTGACGGTCACCGCGCCGGCATCGCCCCCGGCCATGTCCGCGCCGCCGAGGGTGGTGATGTTGAGGCTCTGGAGCGCCGCGCCGCCGCCGCCGCCGATGGACTGCGCCAGGATGGCGTCGGACGTGTTTCCGGTGGTGGCCAGGCCATAGGCGTTGGACGCCGGCGCCAGCGTCGCGGCAAGCGTCACGTTTCCGCCGGCGCCGTAGCTCTGGGCGCCCGCGCCGTAGGACATGTTGCCGGCACCGGAAAACCCGCCGACGGACTGGATCAGGAGCGCCGTGGAGCCCGTGCCCGCGGTCGCCGCGTTGCCGGTGAGGTAAGCGCTCACATCGCCCGCCGCGCCGCCGCCTGCGGCGGCACCGCCCGTGCCCTTCTGGCCGTAGGAATTCTGCGTCTCGCCCCCGTCGCCGCCCGCGCCGCCATAGGAGCGGGCCACCAGCACGGGAGCATTGTCGCCGCTGAGGCTGGCGGTGAGCAGGAATGCGCTGTCGGCGGTCCCGACCGTGACGCTGCCCCCCGCGCCGCCTGCGCCGCCATTGCCCCCCTTGGAGCCGGTATAGCCGGAGACCGCGCCGCCATCGCCGCCCGCCCCGCCGCGCGACTGCGCCAGCAGGCCCACGAACCCCGATCCGGTCGTGCCCGAGAGGTTGAGGCTGCCCATGACGGAAATCGCGCCGCCATTGCCGCCCGCCCCACCGGCCCCGCCCGTGGCGAGGCCCTGTCCCAAGCCGATGACGGAGACCGCCATGCCACCGTCGCCGCCATCGCCGCCGGTGGCGCTGATCGAGACGGCCGCGCCGGAGGCACCGTTGAGCGTGACCGAGGACAAAGAGAGCGCCGCGTTCAGGCCGCCGAGCATGCCGGCATTGCCGCCGGCTCCGCCCGCGCTGCCCACCACATTGTTCTGCCCCGCCGTTTCGGTGCCCGCGCCGACGCTGCCGCCCGCGCCGCCCGTGCTGGCCAGGGAGATCCCCGTCGCCCCTCCGGTGATGCTGAGCGTGCCGATGGCGGCGGTGACGCTGGCCGCCGCCCCATAGCCACCGGCCCCGCTGGCGCTGCCATGGACATTGTCATGGTCCGGTGGAATGGGCTGCGGATCGCCTGCTACGCCCGTGCCGCCGATGCTGGCGCCCCATATGGCCGCCATGCCGGTGCCGGAGACGGAAACGGACGGGGCATCGACGGTGAGGGTGACGACCCCGCCATTCCCGCCCCCGGCGGCCCCGACGGCGGACAGGACGAGGCCGGAGGCATTGGCTGTCGCGAAGCCATAGGCGCCGCCCTGAAACGACAGAGCGCCATTCGGTGCGCCATTGCCCGGAGAGCCGCCCGCATTGGAAATGACGGCGATGGACGTCCCGGAAGGGGCGATCAGGTCCGCCGTCAATGCGGAGAAGGTGGTCGTCGCGATATTGGAATAGAGGATCGGGAGCGTGGGCTCTCCGGTGCAGCTCACGCTGGAGGTGCTGGCGTCGAAAATGCAGGAGGTCGCCGCAGCCGGCGATACAAGCGCCGAAGCGCATCCGAGAACAAACCCAGTGCTGAGCCGTAACGTGACGTGCGGCAAGGACGCACCGGGTGCCCGCATTCTTTTACTCGCCTGGAAAACAAAGACATATTCCCACAAGGCCGAGCGCAAGCACGGCCGCAGGATCTGGAGCCGACCTATAAACGGTTCAATGGTAGGTGCCAACGAGAGGGCGCCGCAGGTGACCCGCCCGGCGGTGTCCCTGGCGGAGGTCGGGAATCCAGGCCGGAACGGCGGTTGCGGCCGAAACGCGCCCGGAAAGAGGCCCGCTTCGCAGTCGAAATGCCGCTGGTCACAAGCCCGTCAACGCCTTCCACCTAGCCACCCTCCTGCGCCTTGGCCGCACGGCGCCAGATGGCTTCGGTGAGCGCCACGGCGGCGAGGCCGAAGGCGCCGCCCATGATCACGTTGGCGACGCGCTCCTCCGCGATGCCGTGCGCGCCCCCGCCGAAGGCCGCCGCGAGCGCAATGAGGAAGCAGCGCGAGCCGAACCCCACCACGTAGCGGGAGAAGGCGATGAGGGTGAGGATGGCGCCGAGCACCGCAAGCGAATAGCCGAGCCGGCTCGCCGGTAGGGCCAGGCCCACAAGAAGGCCGAGCGGGGCGCCGATCAACGCGCCCATGGCCCGCATCTTCAGCTTGCCGGTGGTGGCGGAGAGGTCGCCCACGATCACGCTGGCCGAGGACCAGATCAGCCACTGCCCCTGTGCGATGTCGAACGCCTCCACCAAAGCGGCGGCGGCGAGGACGGCGAGCGCGGTTGCACCTGCGGGCAGAAGCCAGTTGGCGGCGGCCGGCCCATAGTCGGGCGGGGCACCCGCCGGGCGATTGCGGTCGAGAACCTGCCCGGCGCACACCAGCGCCAGCGCCACGGGAGACAGGGCCACGATGAGCGCCGCATGGCGCCACGCCTCGTCCATCCCCGCGCCCTCGCGCACCTCGCAGGCGAGATAGACGGCGGGGATGAACACCCAATTGCCGAGGCTCCGCAGCTCGTTTCCATAATGCGTCACCGCGACCGCGAGGAAGGCCGCAAGCGCCGTGAGAAGTACGAAGACGGGCTTGAACGGCAGGGCGATGAACAGGACGGAAAAGACGGCGAGGATCACCAGGAAATGCAGCGCCACCATTTTCGGCCCGAGCCGCAGCTTGCGCGCGGGGACGAACAGGGAAATGGCGATGAGGCCCAGGCTGAGCAGGGCCGTCTCGCCCGAGACGAGATAGGCCACCACCAGCGGGCCGATGACCGCCAGGGCGTGAAGCACCTCGCGGCTCTTCACCTCGCGCGCGAGAAAATCGCGCAGCTTCGCCGCCGGAGCCTCGAATCCGCTCATAGGCCGGCCAGATCCTCCGCGCGCACCATGCGCGCGATCCGCGAGAGCAGGTGGAGGGAGGCGGCATGCTCCTCCGCGTCGGCGGCGGCGCAGGCGTCTTCCACCACCACCATCTCATAGTCGCGGTCATGCCCGTCCCGCACGGTCGCCTGGACCGCCCAGGCGGTGGAGACGCCGCACACCACCAGCCGCTCCACATGGTTGACGCGCAACAGCGCTTCGAGGCCCGAGGCATAGAAGGCGCTGACGCGCGGCTTGAGGATGACCGCGTCGGACGGCGTCGCGCCCAGGGCCGGGTGGAATTCCGTTCCCCAGCCTCCGAGCTTCAGCGCTCCGAGCTGGGCGGCGCGGCCGAAGATCGGGCTGGTCTTGGGAGCCGCCGCATATCCCTCGGCGAAGCCCACCCGCACGAGCACCGTGAGCCAGCCCCGCTCCCGCGCCGCTGCCAGCGCATCATGGGCCTTCGCCAGCGTACCGCGCGCGGCGATCTCGGCGGCGGAACCCGCGATCTTGCCGGCGGGATCGACAATGTCGTTGATGAAATCGAGAGCGACGAATGCCGTGGTCATGTTTTCCCCCTTGCAGGCCCTCCCCGGAAAAGGCCCGCCGACACACTATAGACCCGCCCGCCCTTATGGAGGGCGGTAGCCGAGCGCGACCGAATGTCAGCGCCCCGGGCGGGCACACCTCAATCGGAGGTCGCTGTATTGTTCTCGCTTTGGCGCGCCACCTGCCGCGCGGCATAGCCGGTGGCCATGGCCGCCAGCACTACCATGGCCGCCAGCAGCGGCAGGCTGTCTCGCACCGCCACGAGCATTTGCGGGCCGCTTGAGGACATCCAGGTTCGCGTGGCCTCGCCGGGACCCTCCAGGTTCAACGCCAGCATGGTCGCGCCGCCGGCAACACCGAGGCAGGTTCCCAGCGCGCGCATCAGGTTCAGCAGCGCACCGGCGGGGCCCGATTGGGCCGCCGGGACAGCCGCGAGCGCCACATGATTATTGGGTGCGATGAACAGGCCGAGACCCACGCCGAACAGCGCATAGGCGGTGGCATCGAACAGAAAGTGATCCTCGACCCGCCCGAGCGTGGCAATCAGGAGGGCGACGGCCGCGAAGCTGATCGCCATGCCGGCCATGCCGACCCAGCGCATGCCCAACCGTTCCGTCACGCTGTTGCTGAACGGCGCCGTCAGCCCGATGGCCACCGGAATGATGGCGAGGTGCAGGCCCGCCGTGCCGGGCGGCAGGCCATAGCCGTGCCCCTGCGCGAAGGACATGACAAAGAACATGCTGAACAGCAGCGCATAGCCGAGCGCCACGCCCGCCGCGGCGCTGCAGAATGCGGCGCTCCGGAACAAGGCGGGATCGATCAAGGGCGTCGGGAAGATGCGCTCCCTGCACACCAGCAGCGCGAGCAACAGCGCGGCCAAGGCGAGCCCAGCGAGCGTCACCGGCGCGCCCAGCCCCCAGGTCGAGACATGATTGAGAATGGCTACGATCAGCATCAAAGCGGGGCCGATGAGGAGCGCGCCGCCCCAGTCGAACGCGCGCTCCGGCTGCATGCCGGTGCTTCGGGGCAAAGCCAGCCAGCCGACGATGACGGCCAGCGCGCCGACCGGGACGGTCAGCCAGAAGATCCATCGCCAGCCGAGCGAGGCGAGTATCAGGCCGCCCAATGCCGGCCCCGCGCTCATGCCCACGGCCTGGGCCGCCGCGAACCAGCCCAGCGCCCGCCCGCGCTGGGCCGGCGAGATGGTCTTCACCAGGATCGCGATGCTGTTGGCGCCGAGGAGCGAGCCGCCCACGCCCTGCAGGAAGCGGAAGACCAGCAATTGCTCGAAGCTCGCCGCGGAGCCGCACAGGGCGCTGGCGAGAATGAAGATCAGGTATCCCGCGATGTAGAGCGTCTTGCGGCCGAACATCTCGCACAGGCGGCCGAAGATGGGCAGGAATGACACGAACGCCGCGAGATAGGACAGCGCGATCCAGCTCACATGCTCAAGGGAGGCGTCGAAATAATGCCCGAGGCTCGGCAAGGCGAGCTGGACGATGGTGGCGTCCAACTGCCCGACGAAGGCGCCCATGGAAACGAGGCCGACCACCAGCCAGGGATGCCATGCCTGACGCTCAAGCCAGGGAAGCGGGGCGGGTTCTGTCGTGAGCCGGGTGATCAGGAGAGACATTCAAGGACCGGATGGGTGAGCGCCATCAGCACGTCGTCACGTCAGTGCGGAGCAGGATCCAGCCCAGGGGCCTCATGGTCGCCTCGTCATCGTGTTCGGTTCTGAGTCGCGCGGATTTATATCCCATCCTCAGGGTTCCGGAATGGCGAACGGCACGGTCCGGCCGATGTGGATGGGCACGGGCGTGCCTGTCGAGGCCAGGGCGGCCGCATCACTTTTCTGCGATCCGGAATGGCGGTCTGGAGGCATTCCAAAAATATCGAACCGCCACTCGCGTGCATCGCACAATCGCTCATTGTCGAAATCTGCGACAAGTCAGGCCGAACTATAAGTTAAATACCCATATAAATCGCATAATTCGAAAATATAATTGTGAAATACTTATCCGTCATGCCGGTCGTAAGACAAAGTGGGCTGAAAGATTTGACTTCCACGAAGCCGGCCCGACATGCATGAGCGTGGGCATTGCGAGCGGTCCCATGCTGAATCCGGGGTGCCATTTTTTCGCTGAAATGTGGTACCTAATCGGCTGGCTTTCGTTGGCGCAGCCGGGGTCCACCGGACCCCAGGCCGACCGACAACACCGATTTGGCGGCGCTGTGTTTCAGCCCCATGCACCTCAGGACGTTGGGATAGCGATGACTCTCTATTTAGATTACCTGGCCGAAATCGAAGGCAGAAAAACCCAAGGTCTCGCTCCCAAGCCGATTGATGATGGCGTTCTTGTTGAAGAACTCATCACGCTGATTAAAGATGCCGGCAGCGAGCACCGCGCCGATGCCCTCAACTTCCTCATTTACAACACGCTGCCCGGAACCACGAGCGCGGCGCGGGTGAAGGCGGCCTTCCTGAAGCAGGTCATCCTGGGTGAACTGATCGTCCCGGAGATCACGCCCACCTTCGGCCTCGAACTGCTGTCGCACATGAAGGGCGGCCCGTCGATCGAGGTGCTGCTCGACATCGCCCTCGGCGATGACGCCGTGCTCGCCCAGCAGGCGGGCGAGGTGCTGAAGACCCAGGTCTTCCTCTACGACGCCGACATGTTCCGCCTGCGCGACGCCTACAAGGCGGGCAACGCCGTCGCGAAGGGCGTCCTGGAGAGCTACGCCAAGGCCGAGTTCTTCACCAAGCTTCCGGATGTCGCGGACGAGATCAAGGTCGTGACCTTCATCGCCGCCGAAGGCGATATCTCGACCGACCTCCTGTCGCCGGGCAACCAGGCGCATTCGCGCTCGGATCGCCAGCTGCACGGCCAGTGCATGATCACCCCCGAGGCGCAGCAGGAAATCGTGGCGCTGCAGCAGCAGCATCCCGACAAGCGCGTCATGATGATCGCCGAGAAGGGCACCATGGGCGTGGGCTCATCGCGCATGTCCGGCGTCAACAACGTGGCGCTGTGGACCGGCAAGCCCGCCAGCCCCTATGTGCCCTTCGTGAACTTCGCCCCCATCGTGGCGGGCACGAACGGCATCTCGCCCATCTTCGCCACCACCGTGGACGTGACCGGCGGCATCGGCCTCAATCTGAAGAACTGGGTCAAGAAGATCGGCGAGGACGGCAAGCCGATCCTCAACAACGAGGGCAATCCGATCCTTGACCAGAAATTCTCCGTGGCGACCGGCACCGTCCTGAAGATCGACGCCAAGGGCAAGAAGCTGCGCGACGAGAATGGCGAAGAGCTGGTGGACATCGCCGCCGCCTTCACGCCGCAGAAGATGGAGTTCATGAAGGCCGGCAGCTCCTATGCCATCGTCTTCGGCAAGAAGCTCCAGACCTTCGCCGCCCAGACGCTCGGCGTCGAGCCGACCCCGGTCTTCGCTGCGAACAAGGAAATCACCGTCGAAGGCCAGGGCCTGACGGCGGTCGAGAAGATCTTCAACCGCAACGCCGTCGGCGTGACCCCGGGCAAGGTGCTGCACGCGGGCTCGGATGTGCGCGTGAAGGTGAACATCGTCGGCTCGCAGGACACGACCGGCCTGATGACCGCCCAGGAGCTTGAGGCGATGGCGGCCACCGTCATCTCCCCGCTGGTGGACGGCGCCTATCAGTCGGGCTGTCACACCGCGTCCGTCTGGGACAAGAAGGCCCAGGCGAACATTCCCAAGCTTATGTCCTTCATGAACAATTTCGGCGTGATCACCGCCCGCGACCCGAAGGGCGTCTATCACGCCATGACGGACGTGATCCACAAGGTGCTGAACGACATCACCGTGGATGACTGGGCGATCATCATCGGCGGCGACAGCCACACCCGCATGTCCAAGGGCGTGGCCTTCGGCGCGGATTCCGGCACCGTGGCCCTGGCGCTTGCCACGGGCGAGGCCACCATGCCGATCCCGCAGTCGGTCAAGGTGACCTTCAAGGGCAAGATGAAGCCCTGGATGGACTTCCGCGACGTGGTCCATGCGACCCAGGCGCAGATGCTCCAGCAGCATGGCGACAACGTCTTCCAGGGCCGCATCATCGAGGTCCATATCGGGACGCTGCTGGCCGACCAGGCCTTCACCTTCACCGACTGGACGGCCGAGATGAAGGCCAAGGCGTCCATCTGCATCTCGCAGGACGAGACGCTGATCGAGTCTCTGGAGATCGCCAAGTCGCGCATCCAGATCATGATCGACAAGGGCATGGACAATGCCGCCGGCACGCTGAAGGGCCTGATCGCCAGGGCCGATGCGCGCATCGCCGAGATCCGCTCGGGCGAGAAGCCGGCTTTGACCCCCGACGACAATGCGAAATACTTCGCCGAAGTCGTGGTGGATCTGGACCTGATCGACGAGCCGATGATCGCCGACCCCGACGTGAACAACAACGACGTCTCGCGGCGCTATACCCACGACACCATCCGCCCGGTTTCCTATTACGGCGGCGCCAAGAAGGTGGACCTGGGCTTCGTGGGCTCGTGCATGGTGCATAAGGGCGACATGAAGATCGTCGCCCAGATGCTCAAGAACCTTGAAAAATCTCAGGGCAAGGTCGAGTTCAAGGCGCCGCTCGTCGTCGCCGCCCCGACCTACAACATCATCGATGAGCTGAAGGCCGAAGGGGATTGGGAAATCCTGCAGAAGTATTCGGGCTTCGAATTCGATGATGCGAAGCCGAAGAACACGGCGCGCACCGAATACGAGAACATCCTCTATCTGGAGCGCCCCGGCTGCAATCTTTGCATGGGCAACCAGGAAAAGGCGGAGAAGGGCGACACGGTGCTCGCGACCTCGACCCGCCTGTTCCAGGGCCGCGTTGTCGAGGACACCACCGAGAAGAAGGGCGAGTCGCTTCTCGCCTCGACGCCGGTTGTGGTGCTCTCCGCGATCCTCGGCCGTACGCCCAGCGCTGACGAGTACAAGGCCGCTGTGGAAGGCATCGATCTGACCAAGTTTGCGCCCCCGCAGACCCCCAAGATCGACGCCCTGTCCGTGCAGTACTAGGACCGGGCGACAGTCTCGCCTTGAGTTCTTCTGAGACCGAAATCATGCCCGGGCTTGTCCCGGGCATGATTTTTTTGAGAGCCGCGCGCGCTGACGTCGTGACCGTCGATCCGCATCTTCGGACAATCTCGCGCATGCCCCGTTCATGGCTCCGGGAGGGCGCCCGATACGCCCCATGTGACGCGCGCCCATGATGAGCCTTACCGTCTATGCCGGGCTGTTCCTGACGGCGCTGGTGGCCGCGACGCTCCTGCCGATGCAGTCGGAGGCCGCGCTCGTCGGCCTGTTGCTGACCGATACGTATCCCTGGTGGGCCCTCGTCGCCGTGGCCACCGCCGGAAACGTGCTTGGCTCCATGATCAACTGGCTTCTTGGGCGCGGAATCGAGCGCTACCGGGATCGTCGCTGGTTCCCGGTGGGCAAGCGGTCCCTCGACCGCGCACAGGGCTGGTACCAGCGATATGGAAAATGGTCGCTCCTTTTGAGCTGGGCGCCCATCGTCGGTGATCCGCTCACCGTCATTGCCGGGATCCTGCGCGAGCCGTTTGCCATGGTCCTGCTGCTCGTCACCATCGCGAAGCTCGGCCGCTATCTGGTGATCACCGCCATCACATTCGGCCTGACATGACCCCGCCGGGGTGCGGCTGTGGGCTGATCGGTATTCAGGTCTCGGGATGGATTTCGGTCTTCTAGGACCGCCAAGCCTGGGCTTGTCCTGGGCATGACGCCGTGTCCTAAAAGAGCCGTCCCCACCGCTCCAGGCCACCGTCCCGCACGGGGCGCTTCAGGGACATTCCTTCGAGTTTGACGAGAATCAATGTGGCGCCCCGGCCGGGCGGGCACAGGGAAAGGGCAGGGCCGTCTGGCCCGCATCGGTTCGTAGATTTCAGAATTTTCTGAAATTTCTGTCGAATGGAAAGCAATGAACCTGCCGTCCACGATCCAGGCTTTCGTGCTGCATTTCGGTGAAATGGGCAGCCGGTGGGGCATCAATCGGACGGTAGGGCAGATTTATGCGCTGCTGTTCCTCTCGCCGGAGCCGCTGTGCGCCGACCAGATGGTCGAGGCGCTGGATATCTCCCGCTCCAATGTCTCCATCAGCCTGCGGGAGCTGCAGGCCTGGAATCTGGTGCTGCTCAAGCACCTACCGGACGACCGGCGCGATTTCTTCACCACGCCGGGCGATGTCTGGCAGATCCTGCGCACGCTCGCGGAGGAGCGCAAGAAGCGCGAGGTGGATCCCACGCTTTCCGTGCTGCGCGCAATCCTGATGGAGGAGCCGCAGACCCCGCAGGAGCGCCATGCCCAGGCCCGCATGGCCGAGATGCACGGGCTCATCAAGCAACTCACCACCTGGTATGACGACGTGAAGGGGCTGGAGACCGCGCGGCTCGCCATGCTCCTGTCCATGGGCCGCAAGATTTCCCGGCTGGTGGAGGGCGCCGACAAGGTGGTCTCCCTGGGCCGCTCCCGTCCCCGGCGGGAGACGGACTGAGCCATGGGCGCACCGTCCATCCGCCTCGAACGCGAGACTGCCGCGCCCCCGCGCGCCGATGCGCCGCCAAGCAAGCGTGCCCGGTCACGGGCCACAGGTCGTGCGCCGTCCCGCGCGGGGCAGGGCACGCCGCGGGGCGTGAAGATGGGCGGGTTGCTCCAGGCTCTGGCGACCCTGATCTGGCTGCCCCAGGCCGCGCTCATCGCCTTTTCCATCGATCACCTCGCGAACGGCGCGGGCGTTGAGGCCATCCTGCCGGCCGCTGCTGGCGTGCTGGCCCTCGGCCTTGTGCGGGCCGCCCTGGAAAGCGTTGGCGCGCGCCTCGCCTTCCGCGCGGCACGGCGGGAATTGTCGCAATTGCGCGCCGAGGCGGGGCGCGCCCTTGCGGCCCGCTCGCCGCTCGATGCCGGGCGGGTGGCTTCGGGGGCGGCGGCCAGCGCCCTGGCCGAGCAGGCCGAGTCCGTCGTACCCTATCGCAGCCGCTTCATGCCCGCGCGCATGCGCATGGCGCTCGTTCCCCCGGTCATCCTGGCGGCGATCCTGCCCTTTTCCTGGGTTCCGGCTTTGCTGCTCGTGGTGGCAGCCCCGCTCATTCCCCTGTTCATGGCCCTGGTGGGCTGGCGCGCGAAGGCGGCGAGCGAACAGCAGATGGTGGAAGTGGGCGGCATGAATGCCTTCCTGCTGGACCGGCTGCGCGGGCTCGCAACCATCCGCGCGCTGGACGCGGTGGACCTCACCGCCAGCCGCCTCAAGGCGAACGCCCTGGCGGTGAAGGCCCGCACCATGGCGGTGCTGCGCATCGCCTTTCTCTCCTCCGCCGTGCTGGAGCTGTTCTCCGCGCTCGGCGTCGCCATGGTGGCGGTCTATGTGGGCTTCCACCTCCTGGGCGAGCTGACGTTCGGGGCCTGGGGCGCGCGCCTCACGCTGGGCGAGGGATTGTTCATCCTGATGCTCGCCCCCGCCTTCTTCGAGCCGCTGCGCGACTACGCCGCCGCCTGGCATGACCGCGCCTCGGGCCGCGCCGCCTTCGAGGGGCTGGAGGCTTTGTCGGGCGCCGGCATGGCCTTGCCCGGCGCGGATCATGTCTTGAGGGCGGACGCATCGCCCGTCCCGTCCGATGCCCGGCCGGAGGGCGCGTTGGACGTGCGCCTCACCGGGGTCGGCTTCGCCCATGCGGGCCGCGATGCACCGGTGCTTCAGAACCTCGATCTCGTGGTCCGCGCGGGCGAGCGGGTGGCGGTGATGGGGCCGAGCGGGGCGGGCAAGTCCACCTTGCTGGCCCTTCTGGCGGGCCTCGCCCCCGCCACGGGCGATATCCATCTGGGCGGTACCCGGCTTGGCGCCGCCACGGCCGGGGCGCTGCGCGCGCGGATCGGCTTCATCGGGCAGGCGCCCCATGTGTTTGCGGGCACACTGGGCGGCAACATCACCCTCGGCCGCCCCGGTTTCGGCGACGCGGCGCTCGCGGCGGCCATCACGCGCGCGGCGCTCCCGCGCGGGGCTGAGGCCCACAGCAGCGTGGGCGAGGGCGGCATCGGTTTTTCCGGCGGCGAGGTGCGGCGGCTCGCAGTGGCGCGCGCGGCGCTCGATCCGCGCGTCGGCCTCATCCTGGCCGACGAGCCCACGGCCCATCTCGATGCGCAGACCGCGCGGGAGGTGAGCGCGGCGCTCCTCGCCTTCGCGGAGGAGCGCACCCTCATCGTCGCCACCCATGATCCCGCGCTGGCGGCACGCATGGACCGGGTGATCCGGCTGGGAGGCGGCGCATGAGCCTGATGGGCGATCTGAAGCCGGTGGTCCGGCTGTTCCTGGCCGAGCGTCGCGGCATGCTGGCGGGCGGGCTCGCCTGTGCCGCGCTCACCATTCTCGCGGGCATGGCGCTGCTGGGCATTTCCGGCTGGTTCATCACCGCCACGGCCCTTGCCGGCCTGTCCACGGCCACCGCCGTGATGTTCGACGTGTTCGCCCCGGCGGCCGCCATCCGCCTGCTGGCCATCGGCCGCACCGGCGCGCGCTATGGCGAGCGGCTCACCACCCATGATGCGGCGCTGACCCTGCTGGCGGGCCTTCGGGAGCGCCTGTTCCGGGGCTGGGCGCAGCCGGGGGCGGCCCGTGCCCTGGAAGCCCGGCCCGCCCGTCTGCTGTTTCGCCTTACGGCGGATATCGATGCGCTGGATTCGCTCTATCTGCGCCTCGCCGTGCCGCTGGCCGCAGCCGTGGCCGCCTTGCTGGCCACGGGCATCGCGCTCGGCCTCATGGAGCCGCGCCTGGGATTGGCCGTGGCCGGAGTGCTGGCCGTGGCGTGGCTCGGGCTGCCGCTGCTCGCGGCGCTGCCCGCCCGCCGCCCGGCCCGGCGTCGGGCCCATGGGGTGGAGACCCTGCGCGCGGATGTCATCGACCTCGTGGCCGGGCAGGCGGAGCTTGCCATGGCGGGCCGCCTTCCGGCCCAGCAGGCCGTGCTCGCCGCTTCCGATGCGGCGGTGGCAATGGCGGACGATGCCCTGAACCGCATGGAGGTGCGCACCGCCTTCGGCTTCGGCGCGGCGGGTGCGCTCGCCCTTGCCGGCACGCTGGTGGGGGTCGCCGCGCTGATGGAGCACGGCGTGATCGGTGCGCCCGTGGCTGCGCTCGGCGTGCTGGTGCCGCTCGCGGCGCTCGAACCCTTCGCCGCCTTCCGCCGGGGCGCACTGGAACTGGGGCGGACCCTGCTCGCCGTGCGCCGCATCGGCCCCCGTTTGCGCGAGGCGGCGCCTGCCGCGCGCCCGGCTCTTCCGTCGCCCGGTCTCGCCGCCCGGCTTTCGGGCGTTGAGGTGCGCCATGCGGGCCGCGCCGTGCCTGCCGTGCAGGGTATCGATCTTGATGTCGCGGCCGGGAGCCGGGTCGCTCTGGTGGGGCCCTCGGGCGCCGGAAAGTCTACGCTCCTCGCGCTGCTGGCGGGCGAAATCGCGCCGAGCGCGGGCACGGCGGAGGCGCTCGCCGCCACCCTTCTCACCCAGAGGACGCAGCTGTTCCACGACACCATCGCCGACAATCTGCGGCTGGCGGCCCCCACGGCCGGTGAGGAGCGCCTCTGGCAGGTGCTGGAGGAGGTGGGGCTCGCCGCCGCCATCCGCGCTTTGCCGTCCGCGCTGGAGACCCCCATGGGGGAGGCAGGGCTTGGACTTTCGGGCGGGCAGGGGCGCCGCCTCGCGGTGGCGCGGCTGCTGCTGCGCGACACGCCGCTCTGGCTGCTGGACGAGCCCACGGACGGGCTCGACGCGCGGACGGCGCGCCACCTGCTCGACCGCGTGGGCGTCGCGGCCGAGGGGCGCACGCTGGTGATCGCCACCCACATCCGGCGCGAGGCGGACCTCGCCGACCGGCTGGTGGTGGTGGAGGACGGGCGGATCGTCCGCGTGTGGGCGCGGGGCGAGGCGGGCTTTGCTGCCACGCTCGCCGCCCTGCGGGCGGACTGAGCACGGAAAAATACGCGCACGGGTTGTGCAGCGGTTGAGAAGGGCCCCCGTCGTCACGGCGGGTGAGCAAAGGGAGAGGACGCCGGGGAAGACCTGACGGGGATGCCTATGGAACTCGATATCGTCGCCTTGTCGCGCCTGCAGTTCGCAATGACGGCGCTGTACCATTTTCTCTTCGTGCCGCTCACGCTGGGGCTTTCGGTCCTGCTGGCGATCATGGAGACGGTCTATGTGATGACCGGCCGCCGCATCTGGCGGCAGATGACCAAGTTCTGGGGCACGCTGTTCGGCATCAATTTCGTGCTGGGCGTGGCCACGGGCATCGTCATGGAATTCCAGTTCGGCATGAACTGGAGCTATTACAGCCATTATGTGGGCGACATCTTCGGCGCGCCGCTGGCCATCGAGGGCATGATGGCCTTCTTCCTGGAGGCGACTTTCGTCGGCCTGTTCTTCTTCGGCTGGGACAAGATGTCGAGGGTGGGTCATCTCATCGCCACCTATTGCGTGGCGCTGGGCTCGAACCTGTCGGCGCTGTGGATCCTCATCGCGAACGGCTGGATGCAGAACCCGGTTGGCGCGGTCTTCAACCCGCAGACCATGCGCATGGAGATCGCCAATTTCTATGACGTGATCTTCAATCCGGTGGCGCAGGCGAAGTTCGTGCACACCGTGTCGGCCGGCTATGTGGTCGCCTCCATGTTCGTGCTGGGCGTGTCCGCCTGGTACCTGCTGAAGGGCCGCCACATCGACATCGCCAAGCGCTCCATGACAGTGGCGGCCTCGTTCGGCCTCGCCGCCTCTCTGTCGGTGGTCGTGCTGGGCGATGAAAGCGGCTACCTCACCACCGAGCACCAGCGCATGAAGCTCGCGGCCATGGAGGCCATCTGGCACACCGAGGAGGTGCCCGCGCCCTTCACCGTGGTGGGCTTCCCCGACCAGGACGCGCGCAAGACCTATTATTCGGTGGAGATCCCCTGGGTGGGCGGCCTCATCGACACCCGTTCGCTGACCACCCCCGTGGTGGGCATCGAGGAACTGGTGGAGCGCGCCAAGGGCCATATTGCGCGGGGCATCCTCGCCTATGACGCGCTCCAGAAGATCCGCGCGGCGGGGTCCGCCGGGGTTCCGCCCGAGGTGACGAAGACCTTCGAGGAGAACGGCAATCTTCTGGGCTATGCCCTGCTGCTGAAGCCCTATCTGGACGATCCGCGCCAGGCGACGCCTGACCAGATCGCGAAGGCGGCGTGGGATACGGTGCCGGAAGTGGCGCCCCTGTTCTGGACCTTCCGGATCATGGTGGCGTGCGGCTTCTATTTCATCGCCTTCTTCCTCACCTTCTTCGTGCTCTCGGCCCGCCGCCAGCTGACGCGCTTCCCGCTTCTGCTGCGCGTCGCGGTCCTGTCCATCCCATTGCCCTGGCTCGCGGCGGAATGCGGGTGGTTCGTGGCCGAGTTCGGCCGCCAGCCCTGGATCATCGAGGGCATCCTGCCCACCGCCTCGGGGGTCTCAAGCCTCGGTGCCTGGACGGTCCTCATGACCATCTGCGGCTTCGCGGCGATCTACACCATCCTGTTCATCATCGAGATGACCCTGATGGTCCGCGCCATCAAGAAGGGCCCGGAGCCCGACACGAAGCCGGAAGCGGTGCTCGTGGACAACCGCCTCGTGCCTGCGGAGTGAAGCCATGATCCTGACAGATCTCATCGCCTATGACGTCCTGCGGCTCATCTGGTGGGTCCTTCTGGGCGTCCTGCTCATCGGCTTCGCCATCGCCGACGGCTTCGACCTGGGCGTCGCGACGCTGCTGCCCTTCGTGGGCCGCACGGACCTGGAGCGGCGGGTCGTGATCAACACGATCGGTCCGGTCTGGGAAGGCAATCAGGTATGGCTGATCCTCGGCGGCGGCGCCATCTTCGCCGCCTGGCCGGCGCTCTATGCCACGTCCTTCTCGGGCTTCTACCTCGCCATGTTCGCGATCCTGGCGGCGTTGATCCTGCGGCCCGTGGGCTTCAAGTATCGCAGCAAGCGGGAGGATGCGGCCTGGCGCACGCGCTGGGACTGGGCGCTGTTCGTGGGCGGCTTCGTGCCCGCGCTCATCTTCGGCGTGGCGGTGGGCAACGTGCTGCAGGGCGTGCCGTTCCACTTCGACATGGACCTGCGGGTGTTCTACGAGGGCAGCTTCTTCGGCCTGCTGAACCCCTATGCGCTGCTGTGCGGGCTGCTCTGCGTGGTCATGCTCACCACCCACGGGGCGAGCTGGCTCATCTTCAAGTCGTCCGGCCCGGTGGCCGAGCGCGCCCGCGCCATCGGCTCGGTCACCGCGCTCCTCACCATCGTGCTGTTTGCGCTGGGCGGCGTCGGCCTGCTGCTGTTCGTGCCCGGATACGTCATCACCAGCCCCATCAACGTGCTGGGACCGTCCAATCCGCTGCTGAAGACCGTGGTGGTGGAGACGGGCGCGTGGTTCGCCAACTATGCCGCCCATTCCTGGATGCTGGCCGCGCCCGCGCTCGGCTTCCTGGGGCCGCTCGCCACCTTCGTCTGCCTGCGGGCGCGGTGGGAGGGGCTCGCCTTCATCACCTCGGCCCTGGGCATCTTCGGCATCATCTCGACGGTGGGACTGTCCATGTTCCCCTTCATCCTGCCGTCTTCGCTGGATCCCAGGTCCAGCCTGACGGTGTGGGATACGTCGTCCAGCCATGTGACGCTGTTCATCATGCTGGTGGTGACGGTGATCTTCCTGCCCATCATCCTGGCCTATACGGCCTGGGTCTACAAAGTGCTGTGGGGCAAGGTGGATGAAGCCTCCATCACCGACAAGAGCGGCCACGCTTACTGAACTATTCCCTGAATATCGCAATTCCCCACGCAAAACCGCGCACACTTTTGCGGGAATTGCTCTAGGAGACCGAACCGATGTGGTACTTCGCCTGGATTCTCGGCCTCCCGCTGGCGGCGGCCTTCGCGGTGCTCAACGCCATGTGGTACGAGTTGATGGAAGAGGACAAGACGCGCGGGCAGGCCAGATAAGGCCCTTTCCCGCGATCCTGTCCTGAGAGGTCAGGGCGTTCGGGCCGGTCTGCCTAGCGGGCCGGTTCGGGCGCCCTTTCCGTTTCGGGCGGGCGCGTGGCGCCTGCCGGCCCGCCGGGCCTTTCGCCGCCGCACCATGTTCCTCCAATTTGGATCCAATACCGGACCGGGCGGTACCCGTGCGACATGTTCGCGCAAGCTTGAGCATTTTGAGTATCCGCAAAATCAAGAACGGAACTCTTTTGGCGCGCCTGATCGCGCCCGGCAATTCGCGAGGGGAACATGGTCCGATTGGTACAAATGAGGCTAAGTACCTTGCTCAGCGCCCTCGTGGGTGTTCTGGCATTGGCCCTCGTGGCGATCTGCATATGGTCTGTTTCGGAGCGCTATTCGGCGCTGCGCACCGCGCAGGACGCGGTCGAGCTGAGCACCTATGACAAGCGGATCTTCACGGCATTGCAGGCGTTTCGCTATGAGCGCGGCGATGTCAGCTCCGCCCTCCGGATGGAGCCTTCGGCGGCCACCGCCATCGTTGCCAGCGTGAAGACCCGCCGTGTCGTGGTGGACGGCGAGGTCCAGGCGGTCCTGAACGCCGGCAGCATCCCCGCTGACCATTGGGCACAGGCGGCGGCCAAGCTGAGGGCGAGCTTCGAGGCGCTGAAGGCGCTGCGCCTTCAGGCGGATGCCGAGTTGGCCAAGCCGCTCGCCAGCCGCGACGCGGCCTTCGCCAATGCCTTCCTGTCCGCCATGGGCGTGTTCATGAAGACGCTGGAGGAAACTTCCGAGGTGCTGGCGGAAGCCGTGCAGCGGCATGATTCCGAGGTGGGAAGTTTCCTGTTCGCCAAGAAGATGGCCTGGGAAGTGCGCTCCGCCTATGGCCAGCTGGCGCTGAACATCCTCACCGCCTTGGTGGAGAAGCGGCCCTTCACTCCGGCCGAGAATTTCGACACCGCCGGCATCAATGCCCGCGCCACCGCCTTCTGGGAGACGACGCGCGATCTCTATCGCGTGGTGGAGACCGGCCCGGCCCTCCAGGAGGCCATGAAGGCTGTCCAGACGGGTTATTTCACGGGCACCTTCTCCGACATGCAGGCCGCCGCCTTGCGTGACCTGACGGCCGGAAAAGCCGCGTCCATTCCCTATACCGACTTCCGGAGCAACCTGACGCCCGCGCTCGACACCATCAGCGCGGTCGCCTCGGCCTTCGCCGACCAGGCGGTGGCGTTCGCCCAGGCGCAGACCGACGCGGCGCTGCGCGCTTTGTTCATCTTCGCCGGCATCCTGATCCTGGCGGTGGTGGTCTCGGTTGGCGGCTTCATCATGGTGCGCAGCCGCGTCACCACGCCCATCAACCGCATCACCACCTCCATGGAGGAGATTTCCGGCGGCAATCTCGCCGCCGAGATCCCCTATGGCGGGCGCCAGGACGAGATCGGCGAGATGGCCGATGCGCTCCAGGTGTTCCGCGACGGCCTTGCGGAAGCCGAGCGGCTGCGCGGAGAGCGGCTTGCCGCCGAAGCGCGGGCCCGCGACGAGCGCAAGACCGAGATGGCTGCCCTTGCCGACCGCTTCGACGCGGCGGTGGGCCAGATCGTGGACATGGTCTCTTCCGCGGCCACCGAGTTGCAGGCGGCGGCCAGCACCCTCGCCCATTCCGCCGAGGAGACCACCAGCCGTGCCACCGCCGTGGTGGCGGCGGCGGAGGAAGCCTCGGTGAACGTGCAGGCGGTGGCCTCCGCCGTGGAGGAACTGGCGGCCTCGGCCGCGGAGATCGGCAAGCAGGTGACCCAGTCCACCAGCGTCGCCGGTCGCGCGGTGTCCGAGGCGGACGGGGCCAATTCCCGCATCACCGGCCTCAAGTCCGCCGCCGACCAGGTGGGCGCCGTGGTGGGGCTGATCGGCGAGATCGCCGCCCAGACCAACCTTCTCGCCCTCAACGCCACCATCGAATCCGCCCGCGCCGGAGAAGCGGGCCGGGGCTTCGCCGTGGTGGCGCAGGAGGTGAAGGGCCTCGCCGAGCAGACCGCCAAGGCCACCGCCGAGATTTCCGGCCAGATCACGGGCATGCAGGGGTCCACGGGCGATGCCGTGACCGCCATTGCCGGCATCAGCCGGACCATCGGCGACATGAGCCACATCTCGTCCGCCATCGTCGCGGCGGTGGAGGAACAGGGCGCGACCACCTCGGAAGTGGCCCGCAACGTCCACCAGGCGGCGCTGGGCACCCGCGAGGTGACGGAGAACATCGCCGGCGTGACCCAGGTCGCGCAGACCTCCTCCTCGGCGGCCACCCAGGTCCTGGCCTCCGCCTCCGAGCTTGCCAAGCAGTCCGAGACGCTGCGCGTGGAGGTGTCGCGCTTCCTCGACACCGTGCGTGCTGCCTGATCCCCTGCCCGGGTAATGTGACCACCGGGCAGAACCGCCGGGCGCCCCTCTCCACCGGGAGGGGCGCCTTGCGTTTGCGGTCCCGCCAGTCGGGAGCCTGGGCATGACAAGCGCCGGCAAAAGTGTGCTAGCTAACCCCTATGTTCCGCCGGCTCGGCCTGCGGAAGCGGGTCGGGCAGGCAGTCGGGCGGAGCGATGGACAGCGAAGGGGTGGGCGCGGCCGGCATGTCGCCGGACAGTCGGATTCAGGTGGGTACGCGGTTGCGCCATGCCCGCCTCACCCTGGGCGCACGATTGAAGGACGTGGCGGAGGCGGCGAACTGCTCCGAGAGCCTGCTGTCCAAGCTCGAAAACAACAAGATCCGCCCCTCGCTGAACATGCTCTCGCGCATCTGCGACGCGCTGAACCTCACCATCGGCCAGCTGTTCGAGACGCCGGACGCGGAAGAGACCGTGGTGGTGCGCGAGGATGCGCGCGTGGTGGTGGAGCTGGGCACGGGCGCGGACACGGGGGTGCGCATGGAGCGCCTCATTCCCTATAGCAAGGGCCACCTGCTCCAGAGTTCCGTCCACGTCATCGCGCCGGGCGGCAGCAGCGATGGCCTCGTCAGCCATGACGGGGAAGAGGTGGGCTATGTGCTGGCGGGAACCATCGAGCTGATCCTAGCGGATCGCACCTATCGCGTGGGGGCGGGGGATTCCTTCATCTACCGCTCCGAACTGCCCCACGGCTATCGCAATGTGGGCGAGGGCGAAGCGCGCATCCTGTTCGTGAACACGCCGCCCACCTTCTGACGCGCAAAAAGAAGGGCCGGCCCGAAGGCCGGCCCAGTGCGTCGTCACCGGGTAGGATTGACGATCAACCCGCCTTGCGGAACCGCGCCGCTTCCTCCGAGCCGCCGGTGGCATTGCCGGCGCTGTAGGAATGGGCGCCCACGCCCGCCAGCTTGCCGCCATCCACGATCAGATATTCGTCGCGGATCGGCCGCCCTTCGAGGAAGCATTCCAGGATCTCCCGCGTGCCCGCCGCATAGCGCGTCTGGGCCGAGAGGGAGGTGCCGGAAATGTGCGGGGTCATGCCCTGGTGGGGCATGGAGCGCCAGGGATGGTCCTGGGGCGCGGGCTGGGGGAACCACACATCGCCCGCATAGCCGGCGAGCTGTCCGTTTTCCAGGGCCTGCACGATGGCGTCCCGGTCGCACAGCTTGCCGCGCGCGGTGTTCACCAGATAGGCGCCGCGCTTGAACAGCTTGAGCGTCTCCGCGTTCACCATGTGCTCGGTCTCGGGGTGGAGCGGGCAGTTGAGCGTGACCACGTCGCAGGCGCCGTACAGCTCCTCGCGGGTGGGGTGCCAAGTGAGGTTCAGCTCGGCTTCCACCTCCGCCGGCAGGCGGTGGCGGTCGGTATAGTGCAGGTGCATGTCGAAGGGCTTGAGGCGGCGGAGCACCGCAAGGCCGATGCGCCCCGCCGCTACCGTGCCCACATGCATGCCCTCCACGTCATAGGAGCGGGCGACGCAGTCGGCGATGTTCCAGCCGCCCTTGCGCACCCAGTCATGGGAGGGGAGATAGTTGCGCACGAGGCCGAGGATCATCATGACCACATGCTCGGCCACGCTGATGGAATTGCAGTAGGTGACCTCGGCCACCGTCACGCCCTTCTCCATGGCGGCCTGCAGGTCCACATGGTCCGAGCCGATGCCGGCCGTGAGGGCCAGCTTCAGCTTCGGCGCCTTGGCGATGCGCTCGGCGGTGAGATAAGCGGGCCAGAAGGGCTGGGAGATGACCACGTCGGCATCGTGCAGCTCGCGCTCCAGCACGCTGTCGGGGCCGTCCTTGGAGGAGGTCACCACCAGCGTGTGGCCGTTGGATTCCAGGTATTTCCGCAGGCCCAGCTCGCCGGAGACGGAGCCCAGCAGGGCGCCGGGGGCGAAGTCGATGCCCTTGGGCGTCGGCAGCGTCTGGCCGCCGGGATAATGGTCGATCCGGGGAAGATCGTCGCGGGCATAGCTCTTGGGCATGCCGTCGATGGGATCGTCGTAAAGAACACAGACAACCTTGGCCATGATTTCCTCCTGTTCTGGGACAGGCCGCTTGCGGCGCGGGCTGAGCCTGCGTGCCGTGTCGGCCTTGGAAGGGAGGAGGCGTGCGCCGGCGCGGCTTCCGTCCTACAGGTCCCAGTGAACCGAAGGCGGGATGACCCGTCCAATCGTTTGCTCGGAAGAATTCATAGACGGGACGGATGAAGTCCCAGTCACGCATCGCCCGCGTCAGGCGGCCGAGGCATGGTCGCGGGCGAGCCGGAACAAGGCGGCGGCGACGGGCGGGGGCGGGTCACGGTCGCAGATGGCGAGGCCCACCGGCTGGACGCCCGAGGGCTCCACGAACGGCACGGCTACCAGCCCCTCGATCCAGCTCCGGCTCTGGGCCTCGGAGGCGGGCAGGATGCTGCTCCATTGCCCCGAGCGCACCATGGCCCAGACGCCCGCGAAGCTGTTGGCCTCGATGCGGGGCTGGACGGTGACGCCCGCTTCCCCGAACAGCCGGTCCAGGATGCGCCGGTTCTGCATGTCGCGGGTGAGCAGGCACAGCGGCAGGCGCGCGGCCTCCTCCCAGGTCACGCGCTCTCCCTTCACGCTGCGCTCCCGCAGCTGCGGGTCGCAGGTCACCAGCACATAGGTTTCCGCATAAAGCTGCACGCTGCGCACGCGCGCCAGCGGCTCATTTTCCAGATAGGTGACGCCGGCATCGATCTCCAGATCGTCCAGCCCCTTCTGGATGGCGGCGGAGGGCAAAGACTGGATCTGCACCTGCACCAGGGGATGGCGGGCGCAGAAGGCGTTCACCAAAGGCGGCAAGGCGGGCAAAGCGGTGGGGATGGCGCCGATCCTGAGCGCGCCGGTGAGGGAGGATCCCACCCCGGACAATTCCTGCCGCAGCCCGTCATGATCCGCCACGATGCGCTGGGCCCAGCCGAGGATGCGCTGGCCCTCCTCGGTGAGGCCGAGAAAGCGATGCCCGCGAATGACCAGCGGCACCCCCAACTCCTCCTCCAGCTTGCGGATGCCGGCGGACAAAGCGGGCTGGGAGACGCTGCACGACTCTGCCGCCCGGCCGAAATGCGCCTCGCGGGCGACTGCAACCAGATAGCGAAGCTGACGGATGAACATGGGCCCTCTCCCTCGGGCCCTGTTCCTGCGGCCGTGCCCACCATGCCGGAGCGCGCCGCCCGCGTCACTCCGGGAGAGGAGTTCTTTCGCAGCGCTTTCCTAAAAATCAAGTGACTTGAATAATCGCGCGACGCCTCTAGTCTCACGTCATGGCCAAGGCCGACAGAGCAAGGCCCACACAGAAAGAACCGGAGCGGAGCATGGCGGAAGAGCTACTGATCGACCAGCAGATGGATGTGACCCACGGCGTCTACCAGCCCTATGGCTGGCACCATTGGCCGCAATTCCCCTGGATGAGTTACCAGTTCCGCCGCGCGCTGGGCGAGACGCAGGAAGGCGGCGGCGCCGTCTCCGAATGCTTCCTCGCGGCCAGCCGCATGATCCCCGGCGACCAGGAAAGCTGGCATCGGGAATGGAAGCGCATCGCCGACTTCAATCAGGAGCGTGGCGACGCGGCGTTCGCCAAGGGCCATGTGCGCACCGCCATGAATTGCTGGCTGCGGGCCGTGAACTATTACCGCCACACCGAATTCTGGCTGGACTATTCCGACCCGCGCCGCCTGCCCGCCTTCACCGAGATGGAGAATTGCTCGCGCAAATATATCGAGAACCTCAATCCCGCGGGCGAGGTGCTCCAGATCCCCTATGAGGACGGCAAGACGCTGTTCGCCTATTTCGTCCGCGCGCCCTTCGACACCGGCAAGCAGCCGGTTCTGATCTGCATGGGCGGCCTGGATTCCATCAAGGACGAGATGTGGTTCATGCAGGCCCATGCCGCGCTCCAGCGGGGCATCTCGGTGCTGATGATCGACGGTCCCGGCCAGGGCGGCACGCTGCGCCGCCACAAGCTGACCACCCGGCCCGATTATGAAGTGCCCATCGGCAAGTGCGTGGATTATCTCCTCACCCGCGACGACATCGATCCCGCGCGCATCGCGGTGTGCGGCTCCTCGCTGGGCGGCTATTACGCGGCCCGCTCCGCCTGCTACGAGCACCGCCTCGCGGCGGCCATTTCCCACGGCGCCATCTGGTCGATCCCCGAATTGTGGGCGACCGCCACCGAGGAGCATGGCCTCGCCGACCATATCAAGACCGTGTTCGGCGCCGAGGGCGTGCGCGCGGCCATGGAGAAGGCGGCGCCCTTCACCCTGGACGGGCACCTCGAAAACATGCAGTGCCCCTATCTCATCGTCCATGGCGGCTATGACGTGCTGGGCGTGACCTCCGCCACGAAGGTCTACGACTATGCCAAATCCAAGGGCGTGGACGTGACGCTCCGCCTCGTCACCGAGGAGGAGACCGGCGCCGACCATTGCCAGCACGACAATCCCACCATGGGCCAGGAGCTGATGGCGGACTGGCTGGCGGACGTGTTCGGCATCGACGAGCGCGCGCTGCGCAAGAAGATGATCAACAGCTTCATCTGAACGCACGCCGGGGCCGTCCCCGCCCCGGCGTGTCCGACCCGCCGCGCCGAGAGCCACATGGTGCTCCCGGATGCGGCGGGTTGAGACAAGTCAAAGCCCGGTTCTGCCGCCGGGGCCATAAAGGCGTCGCCTCACTTAAGGAGGGCGCCATGGCGACCCAATCGACGGCGGACCTTTTCGGCGCGGAGCAACCGGAGGCCTCCCGGTCCCGGCCCGCGCGGCCCCAGGTGCGGAAGATGAAGGCGGCGGTGTTCGTGGAACCCGGCCGCATCGTCCTGGAGGACAAGCCGGTTCCGGATGTGGGGCCGCTCGATGCCCTCATCCGCGTCACCACCACCACCATCTGCGGCACGGACGTCCATATCCTGAAGGGCGAATATCCCGTGGCGAAGGGGCTCACCATCGGCCACGAGCCGGTGGGCATCATCGAGAAGCTCGGCTCCGCCGTGAGCGGCTTCCAGGAAGGCCAGCGCGTCATCGCCGGCGCCATCACGCCGTCCGGCTATAGCGCCGCGTGCCTGTGCGGCTGTGCCTCCCAGGATGGGGCGGGCACCAAGCACGGCTTCAAGGCCATGGGCGGCTGGCGCTTCGGCAACACCATCGATGGGGCGCAGGCGGAATATCTCCTCGTGCCCGACGCCATGGTGAATCTCTCTCCCGTGCCCGACGCGCTGAGCGACGAGCAGGTCCTCATGTGCCCGGACATCATGTCCACCGGCTTCTCCGGCGCCGAGAGCGGCGGCGTGCGCATCGGCGACGCGGTGGCCGTGTTCGCGCAGGGCCCCATCGGCCTGTGCGCCACCGCTGGCGCGCGGCTCATGGGCGCGACGCGCATCATCGCGGTGGAAAGCATTCCCGCCCGCCAGGCCATGGCGCGCCGCCTCGGCGCGGACGACGTGGTGGATTTCTCCGCAGGAGATCCCGCGGAACAGATCCTGGCGCTCACCGACGGGCGCGGCGTGGACGTGTCCATCGAGGCGCTGGGGCGCCAGTCCACCTTCGAGGCGGCCCTGCGCGTGCTGCGGCCGGGCGGCACGCTCTCCTCGCTGGGCGTCTATTCGTCGGACCTCACCATCCCGCTCGGCGCCTTCGCGGCCGGGCTGGGCGACAACCGCATCGTCACCACGCTGTGCCCCGGCGGCAAGGAGCGCATGCGCCGCCTCATGGAGGTGGTGGCCACGGGCCGGGTGGACCTGCGCGGTCTCGTCACCCACCGCTTCCGTCTCGATGACATCGAGACGGCCTATGATCTCTTCTCGCATCAGCGCGACGGCGTGCTGAAGGTGGCCATTTCATGCTGAACGACCCTGCGCAGGCTCCGGCCGCGACCCGCTCGGACCTGCCGACCCTGACCCTGGTGACATGCGCGGAAGATGCGGTCGCCGCTTATGCCGCCGTTGAACTCGCCCGCACCCTCGGTGCCTCCCTGCGCGCCGCCTGTCTCGTGCCGTCCGTGCGGGTGGCGAGCCTCGCCCAGGTGGAGGTGCGCTACGATCTGGTGGAGGCGGAGCAGCGCGACGCGCTGGAGCATGCGGACGTGGCGGCGAAGGCCCTGGTCCGCGAGGCCCAGGCGGTGGGCATCGCCGCCGAGGCTCTGGCCATCAGCAAGGAGGAGCCGGTCTGCGATGAGACGCTCACCGATCTCCTGCGGCTGAGCGACCTCGTTGTGGTGCCCCAGCCCCAGCCGGGCGTGCCGCGCGCCACGGACGAGGCGTTCGAGGACCTTCTGACGGAATCCGGGCGACCCTGCCTCATCATCCCCTATGCCGGGCGACCCCGCATCCCGTTCCGCACCGTGACCGTCGCCTGGGACGGCAGCGCGCCCGCCGCCCGCGCTTTGGCGGATTCCCTGCCGCTGCTGCGGCGGGCGGAGGTGGTGGACGTGGTGCGGGTGGCGAAGGATTTCGCCCCCGATGGCGCCCGGCTCGCCGCCCGCGTCACCGCCTATCTGGCGGCGCACGGCATCGAGGCGCGCTTCCGCACCCTGGTGAGCAGCACTCCCTTCTCCGACACCATCCTGTCCCACATGGCGGATACCGGCTCGGACCTGCTGGTCATGGGCGCGTACGGCCATTCCCGGCTGCGGGAAGCGCTGGTGGGCGGGGCCAGCCGTGGCATACTCGCCTCCATGACCGTGCCGGTCCTCATGTCCCACTGAGCGGCCTGCCGGGCCGTGCCACCGTCAGGGAGGATCGGCTCGTGAGCGTTATGATCCCGGACACGCAGGCGCCGGTCTGGCACGCCCTCGGTCTGTCCGATGCTTTTGAGGTTTTGGCGAGCGGGCCCGGCGGCCTCTCGGACGGGGAGGCGCAGCGGCGCCTTGCCCAGGACGGGCCGAACGCCTTGCCGGAGCCGCCGCGTCGCGGCCTTGCGGGGATCGTCTTCGCCCAGGTGCGCAGCCCGCTCATCGCGCTGCTGCTGGCGGCGGCCGGCGTCTCCGTCGCGCTCGGCGACCATGAGGATGCCGTCTTCATCCTGGTGGTGGTGGCCATCAACACCCTCATTGGGGCGACCCAGGAATATCGCGCGGAAGCCAACACCGCGGCCTTGCGCGCCCGCATCCGCACCGAGGCGCGGGTGCGGCGCGCGGGCGCCGTCCAGCGTATCGACAGCCGCGACCTCGTCGCCGGCGACGTGGTGGTGCTGGAGGCGGGAGACCGCGTTCCGGCGGACCTGCGCCTTATCCATGCCAGCCTCGCCCAGGCGGACGAGGCCATGCTCACGGGCGAATCCCTGCCCGTGGACAAGGCGGAGCTTCACGCCTTGCCCGCCGATACACGTCTCGCGGAGCGGGGCAACATGCTGCATGCCGGGACGCTGCTCCAGCGGGGGCGCAGCGAGGCCGTGGTGGTGGCCACCGGCTCCGCCACCGCCATCGGCCATATCGCCCGCGCCCTGGAGGCCCCCTCTGCCGGACTGCCGCTGATCCGCCGCCTGGACCGTTTCTCCACCGTGCTGGGCGTGGTGGCGCTGGCCCTGGTGGGGCTGGTGGTGGCCATCCAGCTCGCCAACGGCGTGGGGCTGCGGGAAACCTTCTTCTTCGCCATCGCGCTGGCTGTCTCGGTGATTCCGGAAGGGCTGCCCGTGGCGGTCACCATCGCCCTGGCCGTGGCCACCCGGCGCATGGCGCGCCGTCATGTCATCGTGCGCCAGCTTGCGGCGGTGGAGGGGCTCGGCGCCTGCACGGTCATCGCCACCGACAAGACCGGCACGCTGACCGTGAACAAGGTGGCGGCCCGCCGCCTGTGGCTGCCGCAGTCCGGCATGCTGGCGGTGGAGGCGGGCGCCGCCTTGCCGGAGACGGCGCATGACCTCGCCCAGGCGGGCGCACTCTGCAACGATGCGAGCCTCGATGACGGTGGCTCGGGAGACGCCGTGGACATCGCCTTCCTCGAACTTGCCGGCCAGGCGGGGCTCGACGTGGCGGCCCTGGCGCGGACCGGGCATCGGCTGGGCGAATTGCCGTTCGATGCGGCGCGCCGCTATGCCGCCGTGCTCGGTGCCGCCGGTGCCGGCGCCCGGCTCAGCGTGAAGGGGGCGGCGGAGGTGATCCTGCCGCTCTGCGCCGACCCCTCGCTCGCCGCCCGCGCGCTGGCCGAGGCGGAGGCCATGGCGGGGGACGGCTATCGTGTGCTCGCCGTGGCGGCGCGCGCTTTCGCCGAGGTGCCCGGCGGCCGTTCCGAGGCGGCGCTGGAGGCCGAGGTGCGGGGCCTCGACCTGCTGGGCCTCGTAGGCTTCATCGATCCCCTGCGCCCGGAGGCGCGCGAGGCGGTGGCGGCCTGCCACCGGGCGGGCGTCGAGGTGAAGATGATCACCGGCGACCATGCGGCCACCGCGCTCGCCATCGCCCGCGACCTCGGTATTGCGGAGCGGGCGGACGAGGTGGTCACCGGCCGCGACCTGGAGGCGGGCACGCGGCTCGGCGCGCGGGCGGCGGAACGGCTCGCCCGCGCGCGCGTCTTCGCCCGGGTGGAGCCCTCCCAGAAGGTGGAGATCGTGGAGGCGCTCCAGGCGCGCGGGCATCTGGTGGCCATGACCGGCGACGGGGTGAATGACGCCCCGGCCCTGAAGCGCGCGGACCTCGGCGTCGCCATGGGCCGCGGCGGCACGGATGTGGCCCGGGACGTGTCGGACCTTGTGCTGGCGGACGACAATTTCGCCTCCATCGTCGCGGGCATAGAGGAGGGACGGGCGGCCTATGCCAACATCCGCAAGGTCATCCTGCTGCTCATCGCCACCGGCGCGGCGGAAGTGGTGATCGTGCTGCTGGCGGTGCTCACGGGCCTGCCCGCGCCGCTCACCGCCGTTCAGCTCCTGTGGCTCAATCTCGTCACCAATGGCGGGCAGGACGTGGCGCTCGCGTTCGAGAAGGGCGAGCCCGATCTGCTGGACCGCCGCCCCCGCCCCGTGGACGAGCCTCTCTTCGACCGCCTGATGCTGCGGCAGGTGGCCATTGTGGGCCTCTATATGGGCGTGGTGGGATATGGCGTGTTCGCCTATGCCCTCTCGCTGGGCTGGAGCGAGGCGGAGGCGCGCAACGTGACCTTGTTCCTCATGGTCCTGTTCGAGAATGTCTATGTCTTCGCCTGCCGATCGGAGACGCGCTCCCTCTTCCGCGTGCCGCTGCGCGACAATTGGTGGGTGGTGGCGGCGGTCTGCGGGGCGCAACTCCTCCATTTGGCGGCGCCCTATATTCCGGGACTGAGGGACGTGCTGGAGGTGTCGCCCATCCGGCCGGAGGTCTGGCTGCTCCTGCTGCCGCTCGCGGCATCTTTGGTCGCGGTGGTGGAAATCGACAAGGTGCTGCGGCGCCGCGCGGGCGCCCGTCCGGTGCCGGCCTGAGAGGGATTTTCCCATGAATGCTCCCCAGAACGCCCCGTCCGGCTCGAACCTGCCGCCAGCGCCCGAGCCGCGCGAGGATTTCGCGCTGGTTGGCGAGACGCTGGACAATGCGGTTCATGCCGCCATGGCCCGGTTCACGGGTGGGCTCTCCCCCGCCGCGCTCGCCAATGCCTATGCGGACTGGGCCATGCATCTGGCCTTCTCGCCGGGCAAGCAGATGGAATTGGGCATCAAGCTCGCGCGCAAATGGGCGCGGCTGGCGCGCTATATGGGCGCCTGCGCCGCCCAGCCCGGCGCCGCCGCGCCCTGCATCGAGCCGCTGCCCCAGGACAAGCGCTTCGCCGCGCCGGAATGGCAGCGTTGGCCGTTCAACGTCATGTATCAGTCGTTCCTCCTGAACCAGCAATGGTGGCACAACGCCACCACCGGCGTGCGCGGCGTGACGGGGACGAACGAGGACATCGTGGAGTTCACCGCCCGCCAGATGCTGGACGTGGTCTCCCCCTCCAACTTCCCCTGGACCAATCCCGTGGTGCAGGCCCGCACGGCGGCTACCGGCGGGCGAAACCTGACCCAGGGCCTCTCCAACATGCTGGAGGATGCGGAGCGCGAGATGCGCGGCCAGCGGCCCGTGGGCGCCGAGGCGTTCGAGGTGGGCCGCGACGTGGCGCTCACCCCCGGCAAGGTGATCTTCCGCAACCGCCTGATGGAGCTGATCCAGTACGCGCCCACCACCGGGGCGGTGCAGGCCGAGCCGATCCTGATCGTGCCCGCCTGGATCATGAAATACTACATCCTCGATCTCTCGCCGCAGAATTCGCTGGTCAAGTATCTGGTGGCCCAGGGTTTCACCGTCTTCATGGTGTCCTGGCTCAATCCCGGCGCGGACGATCGCGACATCAGCTTCGACGATTACCGCCGGCTCGGCATCATGGCCGCGCTGGAGGTGGTGAATGCGGTTGTGCCGGGCGCGAAGGTGCATGCGGCGGGCTATTGCCTGGGCGGCACGACGCTCTCCATCGCCGCCGCCGCCATGGCGCGCGACGGCGACGACCGCTTCGCCACCGTGACGCTGCTGGCGGCGCAGGCGGATTTCACCGAGGCCGGGGAATTGCGGCTCTTCATCAATGAAAGCCAGGTGAGCTTCCTGGAAAGCCTCATGTGGAGCCAGGGCGCGCTGGACACGCGCCAGATGGCGGGAGCCTTCCAGCTTCTGCGCTCCAACGACCTCATCTGGTCCAAGGTGATCCACGACTATCTCATGGGCGAGCGCGAGCCCATGGTGGACCTCATGGCCTGGAATGCCGACGCCACCCGCATGCCCTATCGCATGCATTCGGAATATCTGCGGCGGCTCTATCTGGACAATGATCTGGCGGAAGGCCGCTTCGCGGTGGACGGGCGACCGGTCACGCTGGCCGACATCCGTGCGCCCATCTTCGCCGTGGGTACGGAGAAGGACCATGTGGCTCCCTGGCACTCCGTGTTCAAGCTCCATCTGCTCACCGACACGGACCTCACCTTTGCGCTGGCCAGCGGCGGGCATAATGGCGGCATCGTCAGCGAGCCCGGCCGGGCGAAGCGGCATTTCCGCGTGCTCACCAAGCTGGCGCAGGACAAGCATCTGGATGCGGATGCCTGGTGGGCCACCGCGCCCCTCAAGCAGGGGTCCTGGTGGGAGGAATGGAGCGCATGGCTCGCCGCCCGCTCCAGCGGCTTCGTGGCGCCTGCGTTGATGGGCAGCCCCGCTTATCCCCCGCTCGCGGACGCGCCGGGCGACTATGTGCGGCGGCGCTGAGGCGCCTGACCTGAATCAAAGCGAGACGCCGTCCGGCATGGGACATATGGGGCACCCCGTAAGGGCGTGTCTCCATCGCCAATCGAGGCCCACCATGTCGATCGCCCGCTATCTGGTCGCCGCCGTCGCCGGGGCCGCCGCCGTGATGATCGCGCCGAAGCTCGCCCAGAAGGGCCGCCCCGCCGCCAAGAAGACGCTGAAGCTCGCCATGGTGGCCGCCTATGAGGCCCAGGTGAAGGTGGCCCAGGCCGCCGAAGGGCTGGACGATCTCATGGCCGAGGCAAAGGCGGAGTTGATCGCCGAAGGGCTCGCCGCCGCAGCGGCGGAGGCCGCGAGTGCTTCCTCGCCAGAGGCCGCTCCCGCCGGCCAGCCGGGCTGAGGCCCGCCATGTCCGGCCCCCTGGATGTCGTCCTTGTCCATTCCATGCCGGGGCGCCTGCGGCTGCGCCTCGCCCGTGCACCGCTCTCCGGCATCGAGGCGGTGGCGGCGGAGCTGTCCGGCCGTCCGGGCGTGCTGAAGGTGGCCTATCGCGCGGAAACGGGGAGCCTTCTGGTGCTCCATGACGGGCGCTTCCGCCCCGAGGCGGACCCGGCCTTGCGCCTTGTGCCCGCGCGCCCGGGAGGCGCCGCCCCATCCCGCACGCCGGGGCGGGGCAAGGGCCTCGGCGGGGGCGTCGCGGGCGCGGCGGCCTTCTCCGGCCTCGCTCTGCTCCAGATGGCGCGCGGGCGGGTGCTGCCGCCCGCCCTCACCTTGGTCTGGTATGCGGTCTCGCTGCTGAAGGGCCTGCCCCGCAAGTCCGGCGGCTGAGTTCGCGTAGCGCCTCAGGCGGCGCGCAGTATCTGCGCGAGATCCCCCACATCTTCCCAGGGAAGCCCTCGATCCTCCCGCCCCACTTGCCCGTAGCAGGCCAAGGCGCGGAAGAAGCCGGGCGCATGGGCGCGCCCGTCGAAGCCGAGGCGCGCGGCCACCGCGCCGGGCCGCCAGTCCAGCGCCTCCGCCAGCGCGCGGGCGAGGTCCGCCTCGGGCCGCCGGCCGGTCCCGAACGTGTCCACGGTGAGGCTCAGCGGCTCGGCGCGGCCGATGGCATAGGCCGCATGCACTTCCGCCCGCTCCGCAAGACCCGCCGCCACCACGGCCTTGGCGGCGAGGCGGGCCATATAGGGGCCGATCCGGTCGATGCGATGCGGCCCCTTTCCGCACAAGGCGGAGCCGCTCTGGCGGGCGAAATCGCCATAGGTGTCGATCCCCGCCTTGCGGCCGGTCTGGCCCGCATGGTGGGCGGGGCCGCCGAACAATTGCGCGCCGCCGGGATTGATATGGACCCGCGTCTGCGGCGACGGCCCGAGATCGTGCTCCGCGAAGGCGGGCGCGAGCACCAGGGTGCGCAGCGCCTCCTCCAATTGCGCCGGGGGAACGGGGCGCAGGAGCGCGGTGGTCAGGCTCACATCGGTGATGGCCACCGGGTGGTGTCCCCGGTAGCGCACGCTCACCTGCACCTTGCCGTCCGGTGCGAGGGCGTCGAATGTCCCGCGCGCCGCTTCCAGGGCGCGGGCCAGCCGATGGGCGGCAGCGATGGGGGCAGGCATGAGCACTGCCGTGTCGCGGCAGGCGAAGCCGAAGGCGTTCACCTGCTCATGGGCGGGCTCGTCCGCATCAAGCGGTCCGGCGCGGCCGTCGCCTTCGGAGAAGCTGGTGAGGATGGAGGCCCGGCGGGCATCGAAGCCCGCGCCCTCATATCCCGCTTCCGCGATCACCCGCCGGGCGAGCGCGGGAATGTCCACCGCCGCCGTGCCGGAAAAGCGCGCCGCCACGAACACCACGCCCGTGGCGATGGCGCATTCGGCGACGATGCGCGCGCCGGGATCCTGCTCCCGGAAGGCATCCACGATGGCGTCGCTGATCTCGTCGCAGAGCTTGTCCGGATGGCCGCGCGTGACGCTCTCGGACGTGAAGATCATGTCGTCGGTCAGCATGATGCGGGCTCCGGCGGGGGAGGGGCGAGAGGCGGGGGCAAAGCGGCCACGACGCCGTTGGCCATGGTGGCGGCAGCGGCGATGGCGAGTGCGCCCGCCATGCCGCCCAGGCCCAAGGGGCTCAGCCCCAGCAGGCGGCGCGTGACGGGCAGCGCCTGCGCCGTCGCCTGGAGGGCGATGCCCCCGCCGATGGCGAGCGCCAGATAGGGATTGGCGGGCCGCCCGGCTCCGGAAAGCGGCCCCGCATCGCTGCGGCAAAGCAGAGCGTGAAGCAATTGCGCCAAGGTGAGGCCGTGGAACGCCACCGTCCGTCCCGTGGCCGGGACACCGGCGGGCGCGAGATAGCCGGCGAGGGAGACGGCGCCCATCACCAGCCCCTCCCGGATGATGCGGCGGAAGTCCGATCGCCCCAGAATGGGGGCGGCGGGATCGTGCGGGGGCACGTCCATCACGCCCGCCTCGGGCGCGTCGAGGCCCAGGGCCAAGGCGGGGAAGACATCGCTCACAAGGTTCAGCATGAGCAATTGGAGGGGCGTGAGGGGCTCGCGGATGCCCACCAGCCCCGCCCCCAGTACCAGGGCCGTCTCCGAGGCATTGGTGGAGACCAGATAGCGCAGCACCTTGCGGATATTGGCATAGGTGGCACGGCCCAGTGCCACCGCCTCCACCATGCCGTTCAGATCGTCGGTGGCGAGCACGATGTCGGCCACCTCGCGGGCGACATCGGTGCCGTCCGCGCCCATGGCGACGCCCACATTGGCGGCCTTCAGTGCCGGGCCGTCATTGATGCCGTCCCCGGTCATGGCGACGATGCGCCCGCGCGCCTGGAGGGCCTGGACCACGCTGAGCTTCTCGCCCGGGCTCACCCGCGCGAACACGTCCGTATTCTCCGCGATGGCGGACAGCACGTCCGGCGAGAGCCCGGCGAGCCGCCCCGCTTCCAACACCCGCACATCGGACCCCTCGGCGAGGCCGAGATCCTTGGCGACCGCATAGGCGGTGGCGCTCTGGTCGCCGGTGATCATCACCGTGCGGATACCCGCGCGATGCAGGGCCACCACCACCGGGCGCACCTCCGGCCGGACCGGATTGGCGATGCCCGTGAGGCCGAGCCAGACAAGGTCCGCCTCCGCGTGCGGGTCTCCCCCCACGTCGTGGACCGCGACGCCCAGCACCCGCAGCGCCCGCCCCGCCATGCCCTCGTTCGCGGCGCCGATGGCGCGCCGGTCGGCCTCGGTCAGCGGTCGCGTGCCCTCCGTCACGGCAAGGCGCGTGCAGCGGGCGAGAAGCTCCGCCGGGTCGCCCTTCACCGCCAGCAGGCGCCCGCCGTCCGGCCGGTCCACCAGAACCGACATGCGCTTGCGCCCCTCGGCACGGGGCACCAGTTCCAGCACCGGATGCGCGGCCCGCAGCGCGGCGAGGTCGAGGCCCTGGTCGCGGGCGGCGGCGATGAGGGCGCTTTCGGTGCCGGAGCCGACGATGCGCTGGCCGTGCGGCCCGTCTTCCATATGGGCTTCGCTGGCGAGGGCGGCGGTTTCCAGAAGGCGCAGCACCACCGGGTCGGCCGCGTCCGTGCCGGGGCGCATCAGGCGCCCGTCCGCATGGATTTCCGCCAGGGACATGGAGGGAAGGGTGAGGGTGCCGGTCTTGTCCAGGCAGACCATTTCCACGGCGCCCAGCGTCTCCACCGCATCCAGGCGCCGCACATAAATCTGGCGCGCCCGCATGTCCTGCACGCCCACCGCCAGCGTGGTGGTGGCGACCGCCGGAAGCCCCTCGGGAATGGCGGCCACCGCCAGCGAGATGGCGCTGCGCAGGATGCTCAGCACGGGCTCGCCGCGCATGAGGCCGAGGGCCGCGACGGCGAGGCAGATGACCCCGTTCACCACCACCAGTTCGCGCTCGATCTCCCCGAGCTGGCGTTCGATGGGCGTCTGGGGCGCCTCAAGCGCGCCGAGCATGGCCTGCACCTTGCCGATCTCGGTGGCGCCCGCGATGGCCACCACCAGCGCGCGGCCCTGGCCGCCGGTCACGGCGGTGCCCCGGAACACCATGTTGGCCCGGTCGGCGAGCGGCGCCGCGTCGGCCAGCAGTATGGCCGCGTCTTTCTGCACGGGCATGGCCTCGCCCGTGAGGGCGGCTTCGTTGAGGGTAAGGTTCTCGCAGGCCAGCAGCCGGGCATCGGCGGGCACCAGCGTGCCCGGCTCCAGCAGCAGGATATCGCCCGGCACCAGATCGGCCGGCGGCAAGGCGAGCATCGCGCCCTGGCGGATCGCCTTGATGGGCTGGGGCGCGAAATCGGCGAGGCTGGCAATGGTGCGCTCCGCCTGATGCTCGGTCACCGAGGCGATGCCCGCATTGAGCGCCACCACGCAGATGATCACCACCGCGTCCGCGAGGCCCCCGGTGAACAGGGCAAGGGCCGCCGAAACCGAGAGCAGGGCCACGGGCAGGCTCGCAAGCTGGGCGACGATGACCGCGAGGGTGGAGCGGGCGCGGGGTTTCGGCAGCAGGTTGGGCCCGAACCGGGCGCGCCGCTCCGCCGTTTCCGTGTCCGTGAGCCCGCCATCGTCGCACGCCTGAAGCGCGTCGCGCGCGGCATCGCGGCTGCGGGCATGCCAGGGCAGCGCCGCATGCGCTGTGTCCGCCGCCGACAAGGCGTGGGCCACTGGAGGGAGATCACCCGGTGCCCCGATGCAGTCCTCGATGAAGGCGCGCAGGGCTTCCGCGTCTGCCTGTGCGCCCGTTCCCGGCGCCGCATGAAGGAGGATGGAGCCGGTGAGGCTGGAGACCTCCACGGCGAGGTCCGGTCGGGTGGCGGCGAGGGCCACGCGCAGGGCACGGCACAGATCCGCGCGGCGCATGAGCCGCCGGTCGCGCAGGCGCAGGCGACCGGCCACGGCCACATGAACGAACACGGTCTGGACGCACACGGTCGAGGGGGCCGGGCCGGTTTCCATCGGGCGTTCCGCAGGTTCATCGCCGCGCCCGGAAACCGACCTTAGCCGGACGGGCGAGGGAAGACTAAGCTGCTGCGGCGGCCCCGGCCTTGGCCTGGATCAAGCGAGCCTGGATCAAGCGGGCGCGCGGCCCGCTTTCTTCTCAGAAGAAGCGCTGGGCAATGAGGACCAGCTGGTGCGCCCGCTGCGACTGGGTGGGCAGGCCATAGGCGGTCTGCACATAGTCCGACGCCTGATAGACGTTGTAGTCATATTGCAGGGTCAACTGGAGATAGCTGCCGGGGATCCAGTTGATATTGCCGCCGATATTGTAGTTCGTGCCGCCGGTGGAGCCGTACACGGTCTGGGCGAGGGCATCGTTGAAGGCGAATTCCGCATAGCCGCCGAACAGGACGGTGCTCCAGGCGGGTGTCCAATTGTGCAGCAACTGCGCCACCGCGCTCCAGCCCGAAACCAAGGAGAGCCCGCCCGTGGGCGTGAGGAAGGCGTCGGGCGGAGCGAAGTCGCCGGTCCAGTCCTGGATGCCCAGATAGGAGGTGGCGCCGTTGGCATAGGCCGCCTGCAGGTAGAGCGTGTCGTTGGCGGCGATGAAGGGCAGGTTGAACATCACGCCCGCCTGGAGGGCGTAGCCCCAGGTCTGCGTGTCCTCCAGCCCGCTCCAGGAACCTGCCACCTGGTGGAGCGCGCCGGACAACTGGAACTGGCCCCAATCGCCCGTCTGGCCGAAGACGGCCACGATCTCGGGCAGGGGGTCGGGCGTCTGATAGTCCAGCACCGAACCAGCCAGAGCGGGGTTGGAAGCATAGATTCCCGACATGCGGGCGACCGAATCCTCCAACGAGACTGTCGCCGAGAAACCGTGGTCCATCTCGAACGTATAGGCCAGCATGTTCAGGCGCGTCTGGTCGCCCACGGTGCCGGTATCCGTGCCGTAGACATTGGCATTGGCGTAGAAGTCGAAGAAGGACTGCTGGTGGCCGATGGTGAAGCCGGCGAGCTGGATATACATGTAGTAAGGACTGATCTGGGATGTGCTGGGGCCATCCGAGAATTCGTTGGCCGTCCTCCAGCGAAAGCGAAGGTCCGTATAGGATCGCAGCGTGCCGTATTCTGTCGCCGTGCGGGCGTCCATCACCAGGGAGGCGGTGGCGATGGTATAGGTCCGGTCGTTCTGCGCTGGCTCCTGGTTGTAGCTGTTGTAATAGGCTTCGTATTCCATGAAGCCGCCGACGCGCAGGCAGGTGTCCGTGCCGGGAATATAGGCGAAGCCCTTGCCCTGTGCCGCGCACTGGCGCACGCGGGCATCGGCCACGGGCGGCGGCTCGGCCGCCGCTGCGGCGCCCGCGCAGAGCGTCAGCGCGGCGCCGAGCAGAAGCGCCCCATGCCGGTTCTGCGGGAGCCGGAGCCTGCCCGCCAAGGAGCCGCGCCCAGCCATGTCCGTGCGCTCGCGCGCCCGCTTGAAAGAAAGCCCCGTCACAATCCCCGCCACCCGCTCAAGCCCCCGGTTGGCCATCGCCAGCCCGTGCCGTGAGCGTAAGTGATGAACAATCTTTCACGAATGCCGTTCATCCGCGATCAAATGTCGCGTTATCCCAGGTCGTTTATGGCGCAAATATTGCTTCTAAGTTGTGGTTGTGGCCCGCTCGACCTCCTGCGCGAGGTCGGATAGCGGCAAACCCGCATCCAGGCGCGGCCAGTCCAGCGGCCCCACGTCAAAGCCCGCCTGCAGATCCACCACTGCGGCCGTGGCATCCGAGGCATCATCGCGCCGCGCCTCCACCCGGCTGTGCAGGAGATCGCGCGGCGCCTCCAGCCAGACGCGGTGGAAGGGCGCGCCGTGCGCCGCCGCGAGATCCGCCAGGGCCGAGCGCTCCTCCGGCCGGGCATGGACCGCGTCCAGGATCACGCTGCGGCCCGCTTTCAGGGCATGGGCCGCGAGGGTGCGCATCTGCGTGTAGGTCCGCGCGGTGGCCTCCGCGCCATAGGCGTCCGGGGGCAGGCGCTCCAGTTCACCACATCCGAACAGGCGCTTGCGCTCGATGTCGCTGCGCAGATGGATCGCGCCCGGCGCGCCGCCAATGCCGGGGGCGAGCCGCGCGGCGAGTGTGCTCTTGCCGGTGCCGGACAGCCCGCCTATGGCCAGCAGGAGCGGCGATCCCCCCGGTGCGAGCAAAGCGCGGGCGGTCTCGAAATAAGAGCGGGCCTCGGCACAGGCGGTGTCGGCGCCATCAGTGGCGCGGCGGGCGAGATCCACAGCCACTTTCGCCCGGATCGCCGCCCGCAGGCTCAGGAAGAGCGGCAGCGCGGCGAGCCCGTCCAGCAGGGCGGCGGGCTCCGGCGTGCCCCACACATAGCGATTGAGCAGACGATTGGCGGGAACGGGAAGGCCCCGGTGCCACAAATCCATGAGCAGGAAGGCGAGGTCATAGAGCACGTCGCAGGTGGCGATGGCCTCGTTGAACTCGATGGCGTCGAACAGGACCGGCGCGCCGTCCACCAGCGCGATATTGCGCAGATGCAGGTCCCCGTGGCAGCGGCGCACCGCGCCCGCTGTGCCGCGTGCCCGCAGCAGGGGGGCAAGGACGGCCAGCGCCTGTTCCACGTCCGCGCCATAGGCGTTGACCGGGCCGAGCCCGTCGCCGGCCGTCATGAGATCGGCCAGGGTGGCGCGGGCTTCTTGGACGAAGGCGTCGATCCAGCGCGGATCGGTGCGCACTTTCGCCCGTCCATGGCTGTCCAGGATGCGCGCCGCGAGGCTGGCGAGCAGCGGGTCCGTCAGGCTTTCCGGGTCCAGGCGGTCGAGGGTCTTCGTTTCATCGAAGCGGCGCAGGTGAACGGCCCATTCCACCACCTCGCCCCCGCCGCCCAGCGCAAGGCCCTGCGGCGTGCGCGTGACGGGCACCAGCCCGAGATAGAGCATGGGGGCATTGGCCCGGTTCACCTCCATCTCCCCCGTGCAGGCCGCGTGGCGCTTCTCCAGGGTGGAGAAATCGAGGAAGGGAAAGCGCACCGCCCGCTTTACCTTGTAGGCGTCGGGACCGGCCAGGAAGACGCTGGCGGCATGGGTATCGATGCGCGTGACCGGCGCGCCGCCATGGGTGCGGGGATCCGCGAGAAGGGCGAAGACGGCGGCCTGGTCGTCGGTTCCCGCCTCCCCCATCTCCTCACCCTCCGCTGTCCGGCGTCCGGCCTATCGCTCCAGCCATTTCAGATAGGCGAGCAGATCGTCGATCTGCGCTCCGTCCAGCTGGAATTCCGGCATGCTGGGATGCCCGGTGACGATGCCTTCCGCCAGCGCCTCCGCGAGATTCTCCACCGGATAGCGCGTGTGCAGGGTGCGGAAGGGCGGGGCGATGGGCAAGGGGCTCTCGCCCACCGTCGCGATGGCGTGGCAGCGGGCGCAATTGGTCTGCGCGAAGGTCTGGCCGCGCTGGGCGCGCGGGCTCATGGCCTGGGTGGCCGCCTGCGCGGCCAGGGTCGAGGCCGTGAGGGCGCCGATCAGCGCCAGCGCCGACAGAAGGGTCGGGGGCAGTCTCATGGGTCCGTCACTCCCCTGCGCGTCCATGATGCGGGACATCCTTCGCTCGCATCCCGCGCCGGCTGAAGCGTTGCGCTGGATCAACCCAGGCGCGCCGTGCGGGGCCTTTGATGCACGTCAAGGTGCGGCGGCCCGTGCGTGCCCAAGGTTGGGGCATGAGGAAATCGCTGGCGTGGCCGGCGCGAGGGATGAGCGTGGCCGTGGACGAATTGCCTCTGGAAGAGGTCTATCCCCTGCTTGAACCCGGGCCGGTGGTGCTGCTCACCACCCGTCGCGACGGGCGGGCGAACGTGATGACCCTGTCCTGGCACATGATGGTGGACTTCGTGCCGCCCTATATTGCGTGCGTCGTGTCCGCCAACGATTTTTCCTTCGCTGCCATGCGCTCCACGCGCGATTGCGTGCTCTCCATCCCCTCCGTCGATCTGGCCGAGAAGGTGGTGGCGGTGGGCAATTGCTCCGGGCGCGAGACCGACAAGTTCACGCAGATCGGCCTCACGCCGCTGCCGGGGCAGAAGGTGACGGCGCCGCTGATCCAGGAATGCTTCGCCAACCTGGAATGCAAGGTCACCGACACCCGCCTCGTGAGCCAGTACAACCTCTTCATCCTGGAAGTGGTGAAGGCGTGGCACGATCCGGCGCAGGGATGGCCCAAGACCATCCATCATCGCGGCCATGGCGCCTTCGTGGTGGACGGGCGCACCATCCACCTCGATTCCGCCATGCCCTGAGCGGGACGGTGGCCTTCAGGCCGCCGCCGCTGCCGTCGCGGGAGCGAAGAAGCCCTCGCCCCGCTCCGCCATCTCCCGCACCACCGGGGGCAGGCGGAAGCGGTTGCCATGGGCGGCGACGAGGCGATCCGCCACCACCACGAAAGCGGGCAGGCCGTCCTTGTCCATGAGGCCGAACGGGCCGCCGAGATAAGACGGGAAGGCCCAGCCCAGCACCGCGCCCAGGTCCGCCTCGGCGGGGTCCGTGACGATGCCTTCCGCGAAGGCCCCCGCCGCCGTCACCGCCTGGATGGCGAGGAGCCGCTCGCCCGCGTCCTGCGCGCTTGAGGGGCGCGCCTCCTGGGCCAAGGCGGCAGTGCCCGCCCAGAGGCGCTTGCCCTCCGGCCCGTAATCGAAGAAGCCCGCCTTGGTCTTGCGGCCGAAGCGGCCCTGCGCCTTCATGGTGTCGTAGAGGGCGTCGGATGCGTCCGCCACATAGGCTTCGCCATAGGCGATGCGCGCTTCCTGCTTGATGTGGTGCATCACGTCGAGGCCGATCTCGTCGGCCAGGGTGATGGGCCCCACGGGCATGCCCACGGCCACCGCCGCATTGTCGATGACGGCCGGGGGCGTGCCCTCCGCCAGCAGGCGCAGCCCCTCGCGGATGAAGGCGTCCACGCAGCGCGTAGTGTAGAAGCCGAAGCCGTCATTCACCACGATGGGTGTCTTGCGGATCTGGCCCACATAATCGAGCGCCAGCGCCAGAGTTTCGTCGCTGGTGGCCGCGCCCCGGATCACTTCCACCAGGGCCATGCGCGGGACGGGCGAGAAGAAATGCAGGCCCACCAAGTTGTCCGGCCGCCCGCTGGCGGCGGCGAGGCCCGAAATGGGCAGCGACGAGGTGTTGGTGGCGAACACCGCGCCGGGCCGCATGGCGGCTTCCGCCGCCTGGATGATGCGGGCCTTCAGGTCGCGATCCTCGAACACCGCCTCGATGACGAGGTCGCAGGCCCCCAGCAGCGCATAGTCGGTTCCCGCCGTGAGGCGGGCGGCGGCGGCATCGCGCTTCTCGGCCGACAGGCGCTTCTTCTCCACCGCTCCGTCGAGCGTGGCGAGGATGGTCGCGCGGGCGGCCTCGGCGGCGCTGGAATCCACGTCCAGCAGCACCACGTCCATGCCCGCCAGCGCGGAGACTTCCGCGATGCCGCGCCCCATGAAGCCGGCGCCGATGATGCCCACCGTGCCCACCTTGCGCGGCGCGATGCCGGCGGGGCGGCGGGCGAGCTTGTCGGCGGCCTGCTTGGCGAAGAACAGGGTGCGGATCATGGCGCGCGGCACGGGGCCGGCGAACACCACGCCGAAATGCTTCGCCTCCAGCCGCAGGGCCTTGTCTATGGGCAGCCGCGTGCCCTCGAACACGCAGGTGAGGATGGCTTCCGGGGCGGGATAATTGTGCTTGGAGGCTGAGAGCGCGCGCCCGTTGGCGAGGCTGAAGGCGTCCATGAGGCGAGAGGTGGAGGGGGCCCCACCGGGCAGGGCGAAGCCCTTGCGGTCCCACGGCGCCTCGGCGGCCACCCGGCCCTCCTTCAGGGCGCGGATGGCGGCGAGAAGGAGGTCGTCCGCCGGGACCAGTTCATGAATGAGACCCGCCTTCAGCGCCTCGGCGGGCGAGAGGGGGCGGCCCTCCAGCATGAGGGGCAGGGCCGCCTCGATGCCGACGATGCGGGGCAGGCGCTGGGTGCCGCCGAGGCCCGGAAACAGGCCGAGCTTCACCTCCGGCAGGCCGAAGATGGCGCCCTTCGTGTCGGCGGCGATGCGGTAATGGCAGGACAGCATGAGTTCGAGCCCGGCGCCCAGCGCCGTGCCGGTGGCGGCCGCCACCACGGGCTTGCCGCACCGCTCGATGCGGCGGAAGGCATCGCCCATCTCGCCGATCTTGGCGGCGATCTCGCGCGGCGTGCCGGTGAGCACGCCCAGCATGGCGAGGTCCGCCCCGGCGATGAAGGCGCTCTTGCCGGAGGTGATGACGATGCCCGTCACCGCGTCGAGGCTCGCAAGGCGCGCCACTTCGGCATCCAGCGCGGCGATGAGCGGGGCGTCCATGACGTTCATGGAGCGGCCCGGCAGGTCGATGGTGATGACGGCGATGCCGTCGTCCAGCGTCGTGGTCAGCATGTCAGATCCGCTCGATGATGGTGGCGACGCCCATGCCCGCGCCCACGCACAGGGTCACGAGGGCGGTGGTCCGGTCGGTGCGCTCCAGTTCGTCGAGCGCGGTGCCCAGCAGCATGGCGCCGGTGGCGCCCAAGGGGTGGCCCATGGCGATGGCGCCGCCATTCACGTTCACCCGCGCCGGGTCCACGTCCATGGCCTCGCAGAAGCGCATGGAGATGGCGGCGAAGGCCTCGTTCACCTCGAACAGGTCGATGTCGCGCACGTCCATCCCCGCCCGCTTCAGCGCCTTCTGCGCCGCGAAGGAGGGGGCGGTGAGCATGATGGTGGGTTCCGAGCCGATTTCCGCGAAGGCGCGGATGCGCGCGCGGGGGCGGATGTTGGCGGCATAGCCCGCATCGCGCGTGCCGATCAGCACGGCGGCGGCGCCGTCCACCATGCCAGAGGAATTGCCCGCATGGTGCACATGCTCCACGCGCTCCACCTCGGGGTAGCGCAGCAGCGCGATCTGGTCGAAGCCGACCTTGGCGCCCATGTCCGCGAAGGAGGGCCTGAGCTTCGACAGATCGTCCGCCGTGCAATTGCCCCTGATGGTCTCGTCGCGCTCCAGCAGCACGTCGCCCACCGCGTCGCGCACGCTCACCACGGAGCGGTCGAACCGCCCCTCGCTCCAGGCATGGGCCGCGCGGCGGTGGCTCTCGGCGGCGAGCGCGTCCAGGGCCTCGCGGGAATAGCCCCATTTGGTGGCGATGAGGTCCGCGCTGATGCCCTGGGGCACGAAATTGGTGGCGAAGGACACGGCCGGGTCGGAACTCCAGGCGCCCCCGTCCGAGAGGATGGGGATGCGCGACATGCTCTCCACGCCCCCGCCGAGCGTCATGTCCGCCTGCCCCGCCATCACCTTTGCGGCGGCGAGGTTGCAGGCTTCCAGGCCCGAGGCGCAGAAGCGGTTGATCTGCACGCCTGCCGTTTCCTGCGCATAGCCCGCATTCAGCACCGCAATGCGCGGCAAGCATTGCCCCTGCTCGCCCACCGGCATGACTACGCCCATCACCACGTCGCTCACCAGCGCCGTGTCGAGGTTCGAGCGGGTGCGGATGGCGTCCAGCACCGTGGTGGCGAGATGGACGGGCGTTGCCTCATGCAGTCCGCCGTCCGGCTTTCCCCGTCCGCGCGGTGTGCGCACATGGTCATAGATATAGGCGTCGGGCATGGGTGCGGTCCTGTGGGATGGCGGGAGGCCCCGCGCGGGAGCGGGGCGTCGTTCCGGTGATTATTTCGGGGCCATGCGCAGCGCGCCGTCGAGGCGGATGACCTCGCCGTTCAGCATGGGATTGGCGAGGATGTGCAGCGCCAGCGCCGCATATTCGTCGGGCCGCCCGAGGCGCGAGGGGAAGGGCACGGAGGCGCCGAGGCTGTCCTGCACATCCTGCGGGAGGCTGGCCAGCATGGCGGTCTCGAAGATGCCCGGCGCGATGGTCATGACGCGGATGCCGAGCGCCGCCAGATCGCGCGCCACAGGCAGGGTCAGGCCCGCGACGCCCGCCTTGGAGGCGGCATAGGCGGACTGGCCCACCTGCCCGTCAAAGGCGGCGATGGAGGCGGTGGAGATGATGACGCCCCGCTCGCCCGTCTCCAGCGGGGGCAGCGCGGCGGCGCCGGACGCCATGAGGCGCATCATGTTGAAGGTGCCGATGAGGTTGATCTCGATCACCCGGCGGAAGACGTCGAGGCTGTGGGGACCGTTGCGCCCGGCCACCCGACCCGCATCGACGACGCCCGCGCAATTCACGAGGATGCGCGCCGGGCCCTGGGCGGAGGCGGCCTCGGCCACCGCGGCCTCGGCGCTCTCGGCCTTGGCCACGTCCACCTTCACGGCGATCCCGCCGATCTCCTGGGCGAGGGCGCTGGCGCCGTCCACGTTGAAGTCCAGCAGCGCCACCTTCGCGCCCGCCTTGGCCAGCGCGCGGGCCGTTGCCGCGCCGAGCCCGGAGGCCGCGCCCGTGACGAGGGCGGCGTGTCCTTCTACCTGCATGGTCCTGTTCCTCTTTTGAATGCGTGCATGCGTGGCCGCTTCCCCCTCCCAACCCTCCCCCGCAAGCGGGAGAGGGCTTTGGCGGGCGCTGGCGGACAGGGCGTTCCGTTCCCCAATTCGGGCGTTGTTCCCTCTCCCGCACGAACTCGGCTGCTGCCGAGTTCGGTTCCTGCGCGTGCCGAAGTCGGAAACATCCGACTTCGGTGCCGGGGGAGGGCTAGGGAGGGGGAAATCGCCGGGTCGCGCCTGTGGCAACCCTCACGCCCGGGCGTAAAGCCCTTCGATCTCGGCGGCGTACTTGGTCTGGATGTTGGAGCGCCGCACCTTCATGGTGGCGGTCACTTCGTCGTCGTCATGGTCCAGCTCCTTCACCAGGAGATGGAACTTGCGCACATGGGAGACCTGGGCGAGCTGGGCATTGGCGGTGTCGATCTCGGTGCCGATCAGCTCGCGCACCTTCTCGTTTTCCGCCAGCGACCGGTAATGCGTGAAGGCGATGCCCCGCGCCTCGGCCCATTGGCCCACCGTCTCGGCATCGATCTGGATGAGCGCGGACACATATTTGCGCCGCTCGCCGATGACGATGCACTCCTTCACATAGGGGCTGGACTTCACCGTGTTCTCGATCTCGGACGGCGAGAGATTCTTGCCGCCGGCGGTGATCATGATGTCCTTGAGGCGATCGACGATCTTGAACTGGCCCTCCACCAGTTCGGCCACGTCGCCCGTATGGAGCCAGCCGTCGCGGATGGTGGTCCGGGTGGCCTCGTCATTCTTGTAATAGCCGGCGAAGACCGTATCGCCGCGCACCAGAAGCTCGCCCATGTCGCCGAGCTTCATCTCCACGCCCTTGGCGGCGGGGCCGACGCAGAGCGGCACCACATGGGAGAGCTTCTGTCCGCAGGCGAGGCCCGTGGTCTCGGTGGCGCCATAGACCTCCACCAGCGGCACGCCGAGCGTGCGGAAGAAGCGCACGATGCGCGGCGAGATGGGCGCCGCGCCGGTCATGGCCACCTTCACCCGGCCGAGCCCGATATAATTCTGCAGCGCGCGGAAAATGAGCAGCCAGCACAGGCCGAAGACGAGGCGCTGACCGAGCGTGCGCTTGTCATGCGCCACTTCCGCGAAGGGCTCGCAGGCGGCATAGGCCCGCTCGAACAAGGCGCGGCGCAGGCCGCCCGCTTCCATGAGCTTCAGATAGATGGCCGAGTTCAGCTTCTCCCAGATGCGCGGCACGCCGAGGAAGACGGACGGCGCCACCTCGCGCAGGTCTTCCTGCACGGTGCGGATGCTCTCGCCGAAATTCACCTGCGAGCCCAGATAGATGGGCTGCATGGTGGTGAGCATCTGCTCGGCCACGTGGCACAAGGGCAAATAGGAGAGGTGGGTGGTGTTTTCGTCCGCGTTGAGGCAGTCGGAAAGCGCGATGGCCTCGGCCCGCAGGTTCCGGTAGCTGAGCATGGCGCCCTTGGGCTTACCCGTCGAACCGGACGTGTAGATCATCAGCCCGATATCATCGAGGGTCTGGCGGGCGAGGCAATCCTCGATGACGCGCGCATGCTCGGCGGCCATGTCGCGGCCGCGCGTCTCCAGGTCGGCGAAGGACAGGACCAGTTCGGCGGGATAGGAGCGCAGGCCCTTCTGCTCGATCACCACGATGCGCTTCAGGGCGGGCAGTTCGTGGCGGCGCTCCAGCACCTTGTCCACCTGCTCCTGGTCCTCGCAGATGACCACCTCACTGTCGGAATGGCCGAGCACATAGGCCACTTCGTTGGCGGGGCTGGTGCAATAGACGCCCACCGTGATGGCGTTCACGAGGCCCGCGCCAAGCTGGACGAGGACCCATTCCACCCGGTTCTCGGACAGGACGGCCACATGCCCGCCTTCGTTGAGGCCGAGCGAGCGCAGGCCGAGGCCCACATGGCCGGCGCGGGTGAAATACTGCGCGAAGGACAGCGGACGCCAGATGCCGAAATCCTTTTGGCGGATGGCGGTGCGGTCCGGGATGCGCCGGGCCTGCTCGCGCAGCATCTGGGGCAGGGTGAGAGCGGGGAAATCCATAGGCGGATCCTCAGGAAAGCCAGCGCTTGCGGCGCTTGTAGTGCTTCACGTCCCGGTAGCTCTTCTCGGAGCCTTCTCCGGCGACGCCGAGATAGAATTCGCGCACGTCCTCGTCGCGCATCAGCTTCTCCACCGGCCCGTCGATCACCACCTTGCCGGTCTCCAGGATGTAGCCGGTATGGGCGACCGCCATGGCCACGGCGGCATTCTGCTCCACCAGCAGCATGGAGACCCCGCGCTCGCGATTGATGCGGGCGATGATGGTGAAGATCTCCTCCACCAGCTTCGGCGAGAGGCCGAGAGAGGGCTCGTCCAGGAGGATGAGCTTGGGCTGGGCGATGAGGGCGCGGCCGATGGCGAGCATCTGCTGCTCGCCGCCGGAGAGATAGCCCGCCCGGCCGGTGCGGCGCTCGAACAGGCGCGGGAAATACTCGTAGACCGTGTCGAACTTCGTGGGCGCGACGCCGCGCCCGGAGAGGGCGAAGGTGGCGGCCGTCAAATTCTCCTCCACGGTCAGGTCCTCGAAGATGCGCCGCCCTTCCATGACGTGGAACAGGCCGCGCCGCACCAAAGCATGGGGCTTGAGGCCCGCAATGGGCGTGCCGTCGAAGGTGATGGCGCCGGACGTGACCGCGCCGTCCTCCAGCTCCAGGAGGTTGGAGACCGCTTTGAGCGTGGTGGACTTGCCCGCCCCGTTGGAGCCGAGCAGCGCCACCACCTGCCCGCGCGGCACGCTGAGCGAGAGGCCGCGCAGCACCTGGACGGTGTTGTTGTAGACCACTTCGATATTGCGGACATCGAGGATGGTGTCGGTCATTCGGGTTCGCTCCGGGTGCAACACATGTCTCAAGCGCGACGGACTCCCTCTCCCGCTTGCGGGGGAGGGAGGGGAGGGGGCGAGCGAAGCGAGGAGAAAGCCGACGTTCCCCCTCGCTTGCGGTGTCCTCCGGCCTGCGGCCGGCCCCCTCCCCCGCAAACGGGAGAGGGGATTTCGCCTCCGCGGCGGCCGTCAGCCGCCGACCTTGATCCAGTCGGAATCCGCCACCATCAGCTTCTTCGCCGCGTCGTAGCGATAGACGCGCCCCACCGGGATGGAATTGCCGGGGATGGAGATCGGGACGCCGATGATGCCGCCGGTGTCGAAGTCCTTGAGCGAGTTGAGCGCGGCCTTCAGGTTGGTGCCGTTCAGCTCCTGCTTGGCCTCCAGGGTCCGCTTGGCGCTCTCCAGGAAGAGCATGGCGGTGAGGAAGCCCTGCATATAGGCCGTGGACTGATATTCCGGCCGCATCTGCCGGATCTTCTCCAGCATGGGGCTCTTGCCCTCGGTGTCGTAATAATAGCGGTAGGGCATCACGCCCATGAAGCCGTCGGCGGGCTCGCCCACCTTGGTCCAGAGCGAGTTGTCCATGGACCAGAACGTGCCCATGAACTTGGTGGCGAGGCCCATCTGCTTGGCCTGGCTCATGAATTCAGGGAGCGGCGCCAGCACGTAGCCGTGGAAGATGGTGTAGTCGGGATTGGCCCGGCGCAGCTTCAGGATTTCGGTGGAGACGTCCACGGCGGTGGGCGGGGTCACGATGACCTCGGTCATCTTGAGGCCGAGCGCCTTCACCTTCTCCTGGCCGGCGGCGATGGGGTCGCGGCCGAATTCGGTGTCCGAATGCACGAAGGCGATCTTCGCGCCCGGCTTCGTCTTGGCCACATACTGCAGCAGGATGTCGAACATCTGCGTGTAGTCGGGGCCGGAGATGAACTGGAAGGGATACTTCTTCGAATCGTTCAGCTCGCTGGCGAAGGAGGCGCCGGCCATCAGGATGGTCTTCTTGCGGTCCAGCTCCGCATTGATGGTCTTCGCGAAGGCGGTGCTATCCGAATAATAGAGATTGATGTTCGCCTGGCTGGTGAGCTTGTTGAACACCGCCACCGACTGGTCGGCCTTATAGGCGGTGTCCTCGGCCAGATACGTCACCTTGCGCCCGGCGATGCCGCCCGCGTCGTTGACGATCTTCACATAGTCCTGGATGCCGGCATGGATGCCGATGCCCGCGAAGGCGAACACGCCGGACAGCGGGATGGAGCCGCCGATGACGATGTCGTCCGCCGCCAGAGAGGGGCGGATGCCGAGCCCGATGGCCGCGCCCGCGCCGAGGGCAAGGGTGAGGGCCTCACGTCTGTTCATGGTCATGGTATTCCTCCCAACTCATTGTTTTGTTTTGAGGTTTACTTGAGCGTCACGTCTTGAAAGGCCACAGGTGGAAGAAGCGCCGCGTGCGCCGCCAGATTTCCGCGAGCCCGTGGGGCTCGAACACGAGAAAGCCGACGATGAGCGCGCCGAACACGATGGTGCGCACCGGCGAGAGGATCGCCACTGCATCCGGCAGGACCGGGGAGAGCACGCCCACGGCGAGCTTCAGCACTTCGGGCACCAGCGTCATGAACACCGCGCCCAGGATGCCGCCCAATATGGTCCCCATGCCGCCCACGATGACGGCGGCGAGGAAGAAGATGGAATAGACGAAGGGGAAGCTTTCCGGCGTCACCACGCGGAAGAAATAGGCCCACAGGCCGCCCGCCACCCCCGCATAGAAGGAGGAGAGGGCGAAGCTCATCAGCTTGTAGCGCAAGAGCGGGATGCCCAGCACCTCGGCCGAGATGTCCCGGTCGCGGATGGCGATGAAGGCGCGCCCGATGCGGGTGCGAAACAGGTTCGACGCGGCCAGCACCATGACGATCGCGAACGGCACGATCAGCCAATAGAGCTGTACCGGCCGCGCCATCTCGAAGCCCAGCACTTCGGCGGGCGGCACATTGATGCCCGACACGCCGTGGGTGACGCTGTTCCAGTTGGCGAAGATGAAGTGGAGGATGAAGGAGGCGGCGATGGTCGCCATGGCCAGATAGAGCCCCTTCACCCTGAGGCTGGGCAGGCCCACCAGCGCGCCCACCCCCGCCGTGACGAAGCCCGCCACGAGGATGTTGAGCAGCGTCGGCGTGCCGAGCCGCGCCTCCAGCACCGCCACCGTATAGGCACCCACTCCCATGAAGGCCGCCTGGCCGAGGGAGACGAGCCCGGTGAAGCCGGTGAGGATGTTGAGGCCGGTGGTGGAGATCACATGGATCGCCACAAGGCACGCGATGTAGAGCCAGTATTCCCCCACCGTGAAGGGAAACAGCACCAAACCGAGGAAGAACAAGGCGAGCCAGATCCGCTGCGTGCGCGTGTCGAACAGCGCCTCGTCCGCGGCATAGGTCTCTTTCAGCGTTCCGATGCGCATGTCAGAGCCTCTCGATTTCGACGGTGCCGAACAGGCCGTAGGGGCGCACAAGCAGCACCAGCATCAGCAGGCTGAATGTGGCGAGCATCTTGTACTCGCCCCCCAGATAGGTGCCGCACCACGCTTCCAGCAGACCCACGAGGATGCCGCCGATGAGCACGCCGACGATGGAATCGAGCCCGCCCACGATCACCACCACCAAGGCGGAGAGGCCGAACACGCCCATGGTGGGGGCGATGCCGCCCACCGCGCCCACAAGGATGCCGCCCCCCGCCGCCGCGGCGCCCGCGAACATCCAGGCCAGCGAGAAAACGGCGGGCACGTTGATGCCGCAGGAATAGGCCGCCGCCTGGTCGCTGGCGGTGGCGCGCAGCGCCACGCCGCCGCGCCAGAAGCGGAAAGCGAGGAGGAAGAGCGCGATCACCGCCGCCGCCACCGAGAAGCCGATCACCACCTTGCGCGACACATAGGCGTCGCCGATGAAGATGGGCGTCTTGCCCATGAAGTCCGGCAGGGCGGTGGGCTCGGCGCCCCAGATGAGTTCGGTGAGGCCGATGAGCACGGAGCCCACCCCGATGGTCACCATGAAGACCGAGATGGCGGCCTCGCCCAGCATGGGGCGGATGACCGAGCGCTCGATGGCCGCGCCCAGGAGCGCGCCGCCGATGATGGAGAGGATGACGGCGCCCCAGGGCGGCAGGCCCATGCCCGCCGTGAAGGAGAAGAACAAATAGGCGCCGATCATGAGCATCTCGCCGATGGCGAGGTTCACGACCCGCGTCGCCTTGTAGATGAGCACGAAGGCGAGGCCCGTGAGGGCGAGCAGCGCGCTGTTGCCGAGCGCGGCCAGCGTCACTTCGGTGAAGAACAGCCAGTCGAAATCCATCACGCCGCCTCCCGTCCCTGGATGCGGCGCTGGAGCGCCTCAACGTCTGTGCCGCCCAGATAGGCGCGGATCACGTCCGGATTCTGCGTGACCTCGCCGGGCAGGCCGCGCGCGATGACGGTGCCGAAATTGAGCACCACCACATGGTCGGAAATGTCCATGACCATGCCCATGTCGTGCTCCACCATGAGGATGGTGACGCCCCATTCCTCCTTCACGTCGAGGATGAAGCGGGCCATGTCCTCGGTTTCTTCGCGGTTCATGCCCGCCACCGGCTCATCCAGCATGAGGATCTTGGGCCGCATGGCGAGCGCCCGCGCCAGTTCCACGCGCTTGCGCAGGCCATAGGCGAGGGAGGCCACCGGCTGGTTGCGGATGTGGTTGATCTCGAGGAAGTCGATGACGCGCTCCTCGATCTCGGCGCGCAGCTCCACTTCTTCCTTCTGCGCCCGGCCCCAATAGAGCAGCGCGTCCAGGAGGTTGGTGCGCATGTGGGCGTGGCGGCCGAGCTTGATGTTGTCGAGCACGGTCATGCCCCGGAACAGGGCGATGTTCTGGAAGGTGCGCGCCAGCCCGATCTTCGCCCGGTGGGGCGGATGGGTCTTGGTGATGTCCTCGCCCGCAAAGCGGATGGCGCCCTGCTGGGGCGTGTAGAAGCCCGAAATGCAGTTGAACAGCGAGGTCTTGCCCGCGCCGTTGGGGCCGATCACGGCGGTGATGGAATTGGGGGCCACGTCGAAGGTGACGCCGGACAGCGCCTTCAGGCCGCCGAAGGACAGGCTCACCGCATCCACGCAGAGAAGGGGGGCATGGATGCTCATGCGGCGCGCTCCTGCAGAGCGGCGAGACGGCTCAGGGCGCTCGGCCCCCTCCCAACCCTCCCCCGCACGCGGGAGAGGGCTTTTTCCGGCCCACACGACGCATAGCTCCCTCTCCCGCTTGCGGGGGAGGGCTGGGGAGGGGGCAATGGCACGGTCCATATGGCGCGCGTCGCCGGCGCCATCCCGCGCGCCGGGTCTCCAACATCACGCATGCGCAGGCGCGCACGCCCCCTCTGAGGCGATGCCTTCATTCTTTCCTCCCTCCTGACGGCGCATTTCGCGCTCTTTCAGGTCCTTGGCGTTCCTCCCTCCGATCCCTGCGGGCCGGCGGGCGTTAAAGCATTTTCGAGCGGGGTGGATTCCGGCTCGCGTGAAGAAAATGCGCAAAAGCAAAATCTGAGAGCATGTCCGGCGAACCGGAGTTCGCCGGACATGCTCTAATCGGATAGTCCCGGCGGCAGGCTGCGCGCATAGATGCGCTCCACCGGCTCGTCGAGGTCACGGCCGGCGCGCTCGAAGCCGCGCCGCCAGTCGTAAAGGTGCCGGCTCATCCAGAGCCGGGCCTGTTCCAGGTCACGCGCGCGCAGCGCGTCGATGACGTGGCGGTGCGCCGTGATCATGCGCCCCGGCCCTTCGGGCACGCGGCGGCAGATCATTTCCGTGGTGGGGAAGAAGAGCAGGCTCGCCGGCTCCCGCGAGAGCAGCAGAACCCGGTTCCCCGATGCCTTCGCCACCAGATGGTGGAAAGCGCCGTCCGCCTCGGACAGCCGGGCGGCATCCCCCGCCGCGGCGGCGTCTTCGCTTTCCCGCTGGTTCTCTTCCAGCCGGTCCAGCATCTCGTCCGTAATGTGCTCGACCGCCTGTTCCGCGCTCGCCACTTCCAGCGCGAGGGCGACCGAGAACAATTCCCGGAACGTGACCTCGTGCAGGATGAGCGCCCGGCTCATGCGGGAGGACAGGCGGTTGTAGCGCGGCAGGCAGGCATAGAGCCGCCTGTCGGGCCCGCGCTGGATGAAGCCGCCTTCCTCCAGCGCGCGGATGCCTTCGCGCACGGTGGAGCGGTTGACGCCGAACTGGCGCACCAGCTCGGCCTCGGTCCCCACCGGCTCGCCGGGCAGCAGGCGACCGGACACCACCTCGCGCTCGATGGCTTCCGCCACCAATTGGTAGGCGGGGGCCACCTGGATGCGCTCGAACCGGCCGGAGCCTGCTTCCACCATCGCGTCCTCGTTTCCGCTACGCTAGGTGACTTTGTCGGACAAAGTCAATCCACTGGAGTTAGGTATTCGTATCAAACATAAATCTTTGTCGGACAAACTTCTCATTCGGCCGCGAGAGCGGCCCGCGCGGCGTTGTATTCACCGATCAGCCGGGCACACAATTCGGCGGCGGGCGGCACGTCATGGATGGAGCCGACCCCCTGGCCCGCCGACCAGACGTCGCGCCACACCTTGGCTTCGCTGGCCATGTCGAGGCGCGCATGGGTGGGCAAATTCTCCGGGTCGAGGCCGTTGCGGACGATGCTGGGGATGAGGAAGTTGGCGTTCACGCCGCTGATGGCGGGCGTGTAGAGGATGTCCTTGGCGTTCGCCCCCACGATCATGCCCTTGTGCTCGGCCTGGCAGAGGGCTTCCTTCGTGGCGAGGAAGCGGGTGCCGAGATAGGCGAAGTCGGCCCCGATCAGCCGCGCCGCCGCCACATGGGCGCCGGTGGACATGGCGCCCGACAGGATGATGGGACCGGAAAAAACCTCCCGGATTTCCGGCACCAGGGCGAACGGGCTGAGCGCGCCCGCATGGCCGCCCGCGCCCGCGCACACCGCGATGATGCCGTCCACGCCCGCTTCCGCCGCCTTTTCCGCATGGCGCCGGCTGATCACGTCGTGGAAGACGAGGCCGCCATAGGAATGGACCGCGTCCACCACCTCTTGCACGGCGCCGAGCGAGGTGATGACCAGGGGCACCTTGTGCTTCACCGTGGCCTTCAGGTCCGCTTCCAGACGTGCATTGGTGCGGTGGACGATGAGGTTCACGCCGAACGCGGCCGCGTCCTGCCCCGCAAGGCGCGCGGCGATCTCGTCCAGCCACGCCTCATAACCCTCGGTGGTGCGCTGGTTGAGGGCGGGGAACGTGCCGATGAGGCCGGAGCGGCAGGTCTCCACCACAAGGTCCGGCCCGGAGGCCAGGAACATGGGCGAGACGATGATGGGGGCTTTGAGTCCGCGCGCGAGCACTGGCGGAACCGGCATGTGATCACTCCTCCCGATGCTTCGTCCTGCATATGGCGGCGAACCGGCGCTGCGGCGAAGCTTGGGCAGAGTTTGTCCGACAATCCGATGGCGGGTCAATCCTGCGGCGCAGCAATCCCATGCGGCACTGCAGAGGGTGTGCGGCGGGGTCCGCTTGCGGGCGCCCGGCGGGGGGCGTAACCATTCCCGGCGAAGGAGCCGTCCATGACCGAGGGAACAAGCACCATCGATGCCGCCGAGGTGGCACGGTTCGAGGCGCTGGGCGAGCAATGGTGGGATCCCAAGGGCCCCATGGCGCCCTTGCACGCCATCAATCCCGTGCGACTCGCCTTCCTGCGCGATGTGCTCGTGCGGCATTTCGAGCGCGATGCCCGCGGCCTGCGGCCGCTCTCGGGGCTCAAGGTGCTGGACATCGGCTGCGGCGGCGGGCTGCTCAGCGAGCCCCTGGCGCGCATGGGCGCCGAGGTGACGGGCATCGATCCCGCCCCGGGCAATGTGGACGTGGCGCGTCTCCACGCGGAAGGCTCCGGCCTTGCCATCGATTACCGCGCCATCCCGGCCGAGGAACTGGTCGAGGCGGGCGCGCAGTTCGACGTGGTGCTGGCGCTGGAGGTGGTGGAGCATGTGGCCGATGTGAGCCTCTTCATCCGTCAGGCGGGCGCGCTGGTGGCGCCGGGCGGGGTGTTCGTGGGCTCCACGCTGAACCGCACGGCCAAGAGCTTCGCCCTCGCCATCGTGGGCGCGGAATATGTGCTGCGCTGGCTGCCGCGCGGCACCCATCGCTGGGACAAGTTCGTCACGCCCGACGAGTTCGAGGCGGTGCTCGCCGCTGCCGGGCTTCAGGTGACGGAGAAGGCCGGCATGACCTTCGATCCGCTGGGCGGGCGCTGGTCGCTCTCGGCGGACATGGACGTGAACTATTTCCTCGCCGCCATTCCCGGCTGATCCGGCGGCGCGATGACCGCCACGTCCTGCCAGGGCAGGTCCCGCGCCCGGCAGGCGGGTTCCGCGATGACGCCCAGGAGCGGGTGGAAGGCGGCGTGGATGCCGAGCTGGCGCAGCAGCAGCGTCCAATAAAGCCGCGCCCGCGCGCGGGCCGCGGGCTGCGCGTCATGGACCTTCCCGTCGAACACGAAGAAGGGCGGGGTGCCCGGGACGGCAAGGCTGGCCAGCACCCCTCCGTGCCATCCCTGCGGCGCCATGAGCGCCACCGTCATGTGGCAGCGCGGGGGGGCAAGGGCCTGGATGAGGGTGAGGTCGAGGTCGGCCTCCATGCCGGTGACGGCGAGGCCCTGCCGTTCCAGGAAGCTGGTGACCGCGGCCGGGGTGCCGGGCTGGGCGTCGGGAGCCGCCTGGTGCCCGATGCCGAGCTTCAGGGCCACCCCGCATACCAGCACGATACCCAGCGCCAAATTAAGCGGCCAGCGCGCGTTCATGCCGGGTTCCGAAGGCGAGGATGCCCACCATCACCGCGAGAATCAGCAGGCTGAAGGCGGCGCCGCCCTCCGGCCCGTGCAGCCGGTCATATTGGGCGGGGAACAGCACCAGCGCCGTGAGGCGCGCGATATTCACCGCGGACACGGCGATGCAGGCGAGCAGCGTCCATCCCGTCAGCCGCCAGGACCAGGGCAGCGCGTTGCCCACCGCGAAGAGTGCCGCGCACAGTAGCGTCAGCGCGAGATTGAGCACCGACGAGCAGGCCGGGGCGATCCAGAGGATTCCGGAGCCGTCCGCGAAGGGCACCGTGTTCTGCATCGCCGTGGTGCCGGCGAGCGCGGCCACGATGGCCGCGTCCGTATCCAGGAATACGCCGCTGAAGGTGGAGAGAAGCAGGCGCGCCCAGAACAGGGGCAGGCAGAGCATGAACAGAAGAAAACCCGCCCGGCGCAGCGCGGAGTCGGCGGGTGTGGTAAGGCCGAGATGGAGGGCCAGCAGCGTCAGCGCCACCCAGCTCGCCTGCCCGACGGGCAGGAGGAAGGCCAGGAGACACAGGACGGCCACCGGGCCGTCCCACCGGCGCAGAGGCGTGTCCGGCGCCTGCCATGCGAGGCGCAGGACCAGGACACAGCCGATCCATACGATTGTGCTGATGTCGAAGGTGGCGAAGAGGGCCGCCTGCCAGCCGCTTTCCGTTACGGCGGTAACGGCGCGCGCCGCGATGCCGTTGGCGAGGCCCACCAGGATGAGCCCGGCCATCATTTCGCGCCGCGTCAGGTGCGCGGCGGCACCAGGATGGCCGGTGCGGACCGCGTCAGTCACGGCGACGGTTGCGGATCACGTAATAGAGGCCGGCAGCGACAAGGAATGGCAGGCCGGCCCCCATGATCGGGAGCGGCGCCCCCTTGTTGTGGCCATTGGCATTGCCCTTCCCGTTTCCGTTTCCGTTTCCGTTGCCATTCCCATTCCCATAGCTGTTTCCGTTACCGGGATCAGCTATGGCCGCATGGGACGCACCCGCCACGACCAAGACGGTCGCCAGCAAGAGACTGCGTAAAGCACCCATGATGACAAACTCCAACATGCGCCGGATTGATGCCCGATGCTCCTTCTATATGCGCGCAGCGCGCGCGGGGCACAATGCCGAGTTGAGGGTAGTCTGGATTCATTCCAGATAATGAGGCGCGAGTCTGGGTCGCCGGGAACGGCTTTGGCGGTATCATGCAGCTTTCAGTTGCGATCGTCGGGCAGGATCGGAAGCGGGAACACCTCCACCTCGTCTTCCCGTAGCGCCTTGACCTCGTCGGGTGTCGCCTCGCCATAGATGGAGCGATGCTCCACCTCGCCCTCATGCATCTTGCGGGCAAGCGCAGCGAAGTCGTCGCCCACATAATCGGCGGTCCGCGTGACGTGGTCGCGCAGCTCCTTGAGCATGCGACGGAAATCCTGCTCGCCCTCACCCATCATGGCCATGGGCGCCGCGGGCGCGGCGTTCGCAGGCGGGGCGGCGGGTGCGTCCGGTTCGGCGGCCTGGGCGCGGCCCCGGTCGGTGCGGGCCACGGCGGGGGCCATGATGGCCTTGTCCACGCTGGTGGAGCCGCAATGGGGGCAGGCGACCAGAGAGAGGCCGCGCTGGCGCTCATAGCTTTCTGAGGAGGCGAACCAGCTCTCGAAATCGTGACCCTGGATGCAGTGCAAAGCGTAGCGGATCAATTGGGGGCCTCCACCAGATGCAAATGCCCCCCATGGCCGTTTTCCGACACCTCGAACCGCCGCCCATGGCGCAAGGACGGGATGCGCTGGCGGGCGGCGGCCACTTCCTTCATGTCCAGTTCCGCCAGGATCACGCCGGGCTCGGCGCCGCCTTCCGCGATCACCCGGCCCCAGGGATCGACGACGAGGGAATGGCCGTAGGTCTCGCGCCCGTTCTCATGCTTTCCGCCCTGCGCGGCGGCCAGCACATAGGCGCCGTTCTCGATGGCGCGCGCACGGGTCAGCACATGCCAATGCGCCTCGCCCGTGGGGCGGGTGAAGGCGGAGGGCACCGTGAGCACGCCCGCCCCGCCTTCCGCCAGCGCCCGGTAGAGGGCCGGGAAGCGCAGGTCGTAGCAGATGGACAGGCCCACGGGGATGCCGTCCACATTGGCCATGACGGCCCGGTCGCCCGGCTTGTAGGCGGTGGATTCCCGGTAGCTCTCGCCATTGCCCAGGTCCACGTCGAACATGTGGATCTTGTCGTAGCGCGCCGCGATCTCTCCGTCCGGGGCGATGAGGAAGCCGCGATTGACCGCGCGCGCCTCGGACACCTTCAGCGCCAGCGAGCCGAGATGAAGATGGATCTTGTGGGCGCGGGCGAGATCGCGGAACGCGGCGAGGGCGGTGTCCTCGCCTTCCTCGCGCAGCGTCTCGAAGAGGACCGCGCGGTCCAGTTCCATGATGTTCGTCGTCTCGGGGGTCTGGACGTAGCGCGCCCCGGCCTGGGCCGCCTCGCGGATGAGGGCGGCAGCGCTGTCGATATTGGCGGCGACGCCGCGCCCGCTGCGCATCTGGACCAGCGCCACGCGGAGCGTTTCGGGGGATGTGCTCATCTGATCTCGCTCGCAAGACGGAGATGGAGTTCAGCCCATCTCACGGAAAGCCCAAGCGAGGCAAGCCGGTTACGGTTCCGCAGGACGGCGGTCAGGCGGCCACGAGCGCGTCCAGCCGGCCCGCCCGCTCCAGGGCGTAGAGGTCGTCACAACCCCCGATATGCTCATCGTCGAAGAAAATCTGGGGCACGCTGGTGCGCCCGCCCGAGCGCGTGCTCATGGCCTGCTGTCCAGCCGGGTCGGTCGTCACGTCGATTTCGGTGAAAGTCCATCCCTTGCGGCGCAGCAGCTCCTTCGCCGCATGGCAATAGGAGCACCAACTCTTGGTGTAGATCGTGATCGATTTCATGCAACCCTCGGCGGGACAGGGCGATGCGCCGTCACCGAACTGTTGCATAATAAATCGGCTCATGCCTGTTCGACAACCCTTGCGAATGTGACAGCGTCCACATGGGAGGCACCCGCGCGCCGCAGTGCACGCGCGCAGGCGTCCAGTGTCGCCCCTGTGGTGAAGACATCGTCCACCAGCAGCACGCGCCGTCCCGCCACGCGCCCTTCCGCCGTCTTGGAAACCCTGAAGGCGCCAGCCACATTGGCACGCCGCTCCGCGCGGCTGAGATTCACCTGGGAGAGGGTGGCGCGGGTGCGGGCGAGGCCCTCCAGCGCCACGGGCAGCTCGGTGAGGGCTGACAGATGCCGCGCCAGCAATGCCGCCTGATTAAAACGGCGGCGCCAAAGGCGCAGTGCATGCAGGGGCACCGGCACGATCAGGTCCGCCTCGCCCAGCAGCGGGGCGCCCGCCTGCCGCATCAGCCGGGCCATGGGCCGGGCGAGGTCGAGCCGGTCGCCATATTTCAGGTGGTGGACGAGGTCGCGGCTCACCGGGCCGAACAGCACCGCGGCCCGCGCCCGGTCGAAGGCGGGCGGGTCCGCCAGCGCGTCCGGGGAGAGCAAAGGGGCGCCGTTCGGCGGGGCATAGGGAAAGGGTGTGCCCAGCCGCTCGCATACCGGAGGGCTGATGAGGGCGAGCCGCCCCCAGCATCCCCCGCACAGCCCGCCCGCATCGCGCACGATGGCGCCGCAGGAGATGCAGGTGGGCGGCAGGACGAGGTCCAGCAGTCCGTGCCCGGCGGCGCGCAGGCGGCGCGCGGCGGGGGCCATGAAGCCCCGCGCGCCGGACCAGCCGCGCCCCCACGTAATCCCCATGGAATGCTCCCACCTTGCGCAACCAGAATGAGAGGCGCGAGGGCCGGGCGCAATGGGGGAGCGCGTCGAGGGGCTAGGGCTTCCAGCGGCGCAGCAGCAGCGCGTTGGCGATGACGCTCACCGAGGAGAGCGACATGGCCGCCGCCGCCACCATGGGCGAAAGCAGGAGGCCGAGCGCGGGATAAAGCACGCCCGCCGCCACCGGGACGCCCAGCGCGTTATAGCCGAAGGCGAACCAGAGGTTGCGGCGGATATTGCGCATGGTGGCGCGCGACAGGGAGCGGGCATGGGCGATGCCCGCCAGATCCCCCTTCAGCAGGGTGACGCCCGCGCTCTCCATGGCGATGTCCGTGCCGGTGCCCATGGCGATGCCCACGTCCGCAGCGGCAAGGGCAGGCGCGTCATTCACCCCGTCGCCGGCCATGGCGACCACGTTCCCCTCGGCCTTGAAGCGCGCCACAAGGGCGGCCTTGCGCTCCGGCGCGACGCCCGCTTCCACGTCCGTGATGCCCAGCTCCTTCGCCACCGCTTCCGCCGTGCCCCTTGCATCGCCCGTGACCATGACCACGCGCACGCCGTCCGCCCGCAGCGCGGCGAGCGCGGCGGGGGTGGTGGCCTTCACGGGATCGGCGATGGCCATGAGGCCCGCCAGCGCGCCGTCCACGGAGATGAACACCACGGTGGCGCCGAACCGGCGCAGCCGCTCGGCCTCTTCGTCCAGGGCGGCGGTGGAGACGGAGAGGTCGCCCATGAGCGCCGCCTGCCCGATGGCGATGGCGCGGCCCTCGATGGTGCCGGTCACGCCCTTGCCGGTGGGGCTCTGGAAATTGGAGACGGGGGCGGGGGTGACGCCCCGGGCGCGCGCCTCGGCCAGGATGGCGGCGGCCAGCGGATGCTCGCTCGCCGCTTCCAGGCCGGCTGCGAGGCGCAGAAGCTCGTCGCGCGGCAGGTCCAGGGGGCGCACCTTGATCACCTTGGGCTTGCCCTCGGTGAGCGTGCCGGTCTTGTCCACCAGCAGCACGTTGACCCGCTCCATGGTCTCCAGCGCGGCGGCATCGCGGACCAGGATGCCCGCCTGCGCCCCGCGCCCCACGCCCACCATGATGGACATGGGGGTGGCAAGGCCCAGCGCGCACGGGCAGGCGATGATGAGCACGGAGACGGCGGCCAGCAGCGCGAAGGTGAAGCGCGGCTCCGGCCCCACCCAATACCAGGCGCCGAAGGCGGCCATGGCCGCCAGCAGCACCACCGGCACGAACCAGCCGGAAACGGCATCGGCGAGGCGCTGGATGGGCGCGCGCGAGCGCTGGGCCTGCGCCACCATCTGGACGATGCGCGCCAGCAGCGTGTCGCGGCCCACCTTCTCGGCGCGCATGACGAAGCCGCCGCCGGAAGCGAGCGTGCCCGCCACCACCGCGTCGCCCACGGTTTTTAGCACCGGCAGCGGCTCGCCGGTGACGAGGCTCTCGTCCACCGCGCAGGTGCCCTCCACCACCACGCCGTCCACGGGCACTTTCTCGCCGGGGCGCACGCGCAGCAGGTCGCCCGCCGCCACCGCTTCCAGCGGCACGTCCGCCTCGCTGCCGCCGGAGATGCGCCGGGCGGTGGAGGGGGCGAGGCCCAGCAGGGCCTTGATGGCGCCGGAGGTGCGCTCGCGGGCGTGCAGTTCCAGCACCTGCCCCAGCAGCACGAGCACCGTGATGACCGCCGCCGCCTCGAAATAAACAGGCACCGCCCCGCCATGGGCCTGGAAGGCGGGCGGGAACAGGCCGGGCGCGAAGGTGCCGGCGAGGCTGTAGAGATAGGCGACGCCGGTGCCGATGGCGATCAGCGTGAACATGTTCAGATGGCCGCTGCGCACCGAGGCCGCGCCGCGCTGGAAGAAGGGCCATCCCGCCCAGAGCACGACGGGGGTCGCGAGGGCGAATTGCACGTAATTGGAGGTCTGCGCGTCCAGCATGTGCAGGCCGAGCAGATGCTGGCCCATCTCCAGCACAAAGACCGGCAGGGTGAGGACGAGGCCGATCCAGAAGCGGCGCGTCATGTCCACCAGTTCGGCATTGGGGCCGTCATCGAGGCTCACCGTCTCCGGCTCCAGTGCCATGCCGCAGATGGGGCAGGTGCCGGGGCCCACCTGCCGCACCTCGGGGTGCATGGGGCAGGTGAAGATGGTGCCTTCCGGCACCGGCGCGGCGGGCGCGCCCTTGCCGGACAGATAGCGCTCGGGGTCCGCCTCGAACTTGGTCTTGCAGCCGGCCGAGCAGAAGAAGACGGGCTGGCCGTCATGGGCGGAGCGGTGCCTGGCGGTGTGCGGGTCCACGTCCATGCCGCAGACCGGGTCCTTCGCCAGATGGGCGGTGTCGGCGGATGCGTCGTGGCCGTGTCCATGGTCGTGCCCGCCGCAGCAGGAGCCGCCGGCCTTCGCGGACGGGATATAGCGCGCCGGGTCCGCCTCGAACTTGGTCTTGCAGCCGGCGGAGCAGAAGAAGACGGGCTGGCCGTCATGGTCGGCGCGATGCTTGGCGGTGCGCGGGTCCACATCCATGCCGCAGACCGGATCCTTCACGGTGCGCGCGTGGTCGTGATCGTGGTCATGCCCAGGGTTATGGCCACCGCAGCAGGGGCTGGCCGCCTTCGGAGCCGGCGCGGGCGCGCCCGCGCAGCAGCCTGCGGCTTCCTTGGGGGCGGAGGACGGGTCGTGGTGATCGCTCATGTCCGCATTCCTGCCCGGCACGGCCGGTCCTGCTTTGCGCTGTCTCAGACTCGATCATGACAGCAAGGGTCTTTTACACCCCTGGGGGGTATATGGCTTGTGTTTTATACCCCATGGGGGTAAATGACAAGCCCATGGGCCCTTCCGCCAAAGCCTCCCTCTCCCGCCGCCTCAGCCGCATCGAAGGCCAGGTGCGCGGCATTGCGCGCATGGTGGAGGAGGACCGCTACTGCATCGACATCGTCACGCAGATTTCCGCCGTGCGGGCCGCCTTGCGGCGCGCGGAGGAAGAGGTGCTGCGCGACCATGTGGCCCACTGCGTCGCCCATGCCATCGCCTCGGGCGATGCGGAGGAGCAGAAGCGCAAGGTCCAGGAACTCATGGACGTGGTGGTGCGCGCGGAGCGCTGATCCCGCGCGCCCCGGCTATCGCCGCAGGTTCTCGCGGCTATCCATAATGCCTCACTTCTCTTTTCCCTCGCGAGGCGCCATCTTGCGCGCCAGGGTCGTGCCACGGCCGCGTTGCAGATGCGGCCGCCAAGGAAAAAGGCGCGACATTCGAGAACTTTAGGTTCCGGGAGGATGGTCATGCGTATGAAGGCAGCCGTGCTGCGCTCGTCACCTGTCGCGCGCCCCTATGCGCAGACGCGGCCCATGAGCATCGAGCAGGTCCATCTGGACCCGCCCGGCCGGGACGAAGTGCTCATCAAGATCGCCGCAGCGGGCGTGTGCCATTCCGATCTGTCCGTCATCAATGGCGACCGCCTGCGCCAGACGCCCATGGTGCTCGGCCATGAGGCTTCCGGCGTGGTGGTGGAGCCGGGCCCCGGCGTCACGGACCTTCAGGTGGGCGACCATGTGGTGATGAGCTTCATCCCCACTTGCGGCCATTGCCTGCCCTGCCTCGACGGGCGCGCCCAGCTCTGCGGCCCCGGCGCCGCCGCCAACGGGGCGGGCACGCTGCTCTCCGGCAGCCTGCGCCTGCGCTGCGATGACGGCACGGACACCTTCCATCATTGCGGCGTGTCGGGTTTCGCCGAATATGCGGTCATCTCGCGCCGCTCCATCGTGAAGATCACCAAGGACATCTCGCTGGTGGACGCGGCGCTGTTCGGCTGCGCGGTCATGACCGGCGTGGGCGCGGTGGTGAACACCTGCGCGGTGAAGCCGGGCGAGAGCGTCGCCGTGGTGGGCCTCGGCGGTGTCGGCCTCTCCTCCATCCTGGGCGCGGTGGCCTCGGGCGCCGAGCGGGTGGTGGCGGTGGACCTGTCGCAGGCCAAGCTGGACCTCGCCCGGAGCCTGGGCGCCACCGACACCTTCCTCGCCACCGACCCGGAAGCGGCGGAAGCGGTTCGCGCGGCCACCGGCGGGGGCGTGGACCATGCTTTGGAAATGGCGGGCTCCGCGCCGGCCTTCGAGCTGGCCTACAAGATCACCAAGCGCGGCGGCACCACCGCCTCGGCGGGCCTTGCCAATCCCAATGCCCGCATCTCGCTCTCGCCGACCAACATCGTCGCCGAGGAGCGGATCATCAAGGGCAGCTACCAGGGCGGCTGCGTGCCCCCGCGCGACATTCCCCGCTTCATCGGCCTCTACCAGAGCGGCAAGCTGCCGGTGGACCGGCTGCTCTCCTCCACCGGCCCGCTGGAAGAGATCAACGAGGCGTTCGACAAGCTGGATCGCGCCGAAGTGGTGCGCCACGTCATCACCTTCTGAAGGCACACCCTCCGGAGGACGCACCATGACGGACGGTTCTCCGGCCCCGGCCTTCGCCGAGCGGCATGCGGCGGCGGCGCTGGAGCGCTTCTGCCGCGATGTCCTGCTTGCCTGCGGCGCCGACGCGGAGACCGCCGAGGCCGCGACCCGCGCCATGATGCACGGCTCGCGGCTCGGCGTGGACAGCCACGGCGTGCGCCTGCTGGACCATTATGTGAAGTCCATCGTCGGCGGCTGCGTGGCGGGCGCCCCGCGCATGCGCTTCCTGAACGAGACGCCCGCTTCGGCCACGCTGGATGCGGGCGACGGCCATGGCGCGCTCGCCGCCTATCGCGCCATGGACAAGGCGGTGGCCTTTGCCGGGACCTGCGGCGTGGGTGCGGTGGCGATCCGCAATTCCTCCCATTTCGGCCCGGCGGGGGCGTTTGCCCTGGCGGCCGCCGAGCAGGGCTGCGTGGGCCTCGCTTTCTGCAATTCCGACAGCCTCATGCGCCTGCATGACGGGGCGGAGCGATTCCACGGCACCAATCCCATCGCCGCCGCCGCGCCCGTGGCGGGCGCACAGCCCTGGCTCATGGACATGGCCACCAGCGCCATTCCCTATAACCGGGTGCTGCTCTATGGCAGCCTCGGCCTGACGCTGCCCGCCCAGACCGCTTCGGACGGGCAGGGCACGGACACCGCCGATCCCTCCCTGGTGGAGATGCTGGCGCCCGTGGGCGGCGCGTTCGGCTTCAAGGGCGCGGCCTTGGCGGGGCTGGTGGAACTGTTCAGCGCGATCCTGAGCGGGGCGCGCCTGTCCTTCGACATTCCGCCCATGGCGGGGCCGGACATGGCGACGCCGCGCAATGTGGGAGCCTTCGTGCTGGCGCTGCGCCCATCCGCCTTCCTGGCGCAGGACGCCTATGAGGCGGGCATGGCGCGCTACCTCGAAACCCTGCGCGCGTCCCGTCCGGTTCCGGGCGGGACGGTGCTGGCGCCCGGTGACCGGGAATGGGCCGAGGCGGCGCGCCGGGAGGCGGCGGGCATTCCCATCGACCCCGCCACCGCCCGTGCCTTCGACACCATGGCGGCCACCTACGGCCTCGCGCGTCCCCGGCCGGTGGGCTAAAGCGTTTCCGAGCGAAGTGTGACGCGGTTCGCGTGAAGGAAACGCGGAAAAACAAGGAGACAGAGCGTTTCCGAGCGAAGTGTGAACCGCTCTGAGGCTCAGACCACCTTGGCTTCCGTGAGCGGACGGCCGTCCGCGATGCGCCCATAGCCCAGCTCCGAGAGATCCAGCGTCACATACCGGCCGTGGACGATGAGCTCGGCGATGCCGCGCCCCACGGCCGGGGATTGCTGGAGGCCGTGGCCCGAGAAGCCGTTGCACAGGTGGAAATTGGGCAGGCCCGGCGCGGGGCCGAGAATGGCATTCTGGTCGAACAGGTTGAGGTCGTAATGCCCGGCCCAGGCGCGGCCCGGCCGGATGCGCTCGAAGGCGGGCACGCGCGCCGCAAGCGTCGGCCAGATCACCTCGTCGAACAGGCCGTGCTCCACCTCATAGTCCGTGCAGTCCGGGTCGTTCTCCGGCGCGGGCGAGGTGCCGCACAGGAAGCCCGTCCCCTCCGGTCGCACATAGACGCCGGTCGGGTCGATGAGGAGCGGGCAGCGCTCCACCGGGTCGGCGCAGGTGAAGGTGAAGATCATGCGCTTGCGCGGGCGCACCGGCAGGTCGATGCCCAGCGCGCGGGCCAGGTCCGGCCCGCCGGTCCCCGCCGCATTCACCAGCACGCCGCAGGAAATGACGCGCCCGTCCGCCAGGGTGACGGCGGTGACGCGCCCGCCAGAAACCTGCGCCCCCACCGCGCGCGCCGCCTCATAGGTGACGCCCAGCGACCGCGCCTTGCGGCGGAACGCCTGCATGAGGCCGTAGCCGTCGAACCAGCCTTCGCCCGACAGGCCGAGACTGCCGAGCACCACATCCTCGGTGGAAAGCCAGGGAAAGCGAGCCGTGAGGGCCTCGGGATCGAGCAGCGCGATGTCCGCGCCGAGGCGCGCCTGCATGGCCTGCCCGGCCGTCATGGCACCGGCGCCCGCCGCCCCGGCGAGGAACAGATAGCCGCCCTCGGTGAGCCCGATGTCCGGCCGCTCCCCGTCCACCATCAGCCGGTCGCCGATCTCCCGCAGGAAGGCGATGCCATAGAGCGAGATGGCCACGTTCACCGGGCTTGAATATTGCTGGCGGATGGACGCGGCGGACAGGGCGGAGGCGCAGCCCTGGTAGGACGGGTCCTGCTCCAGCACCAGTATCCGGCCGGAAAAGGCGGGGTCCGCCGCCAGATGGCAGGCAATGGACGAGCCCATGACGGCGCCGCCCACCACCACCACGTCATATGCCTGCGCCACGCCGGAACTCCCCGTCACCGCCCGTCCGGCGGCTCAGTAATCCCACTGCGCGCCGATGCCCACCGATGTACCGCCGTCCGCGCCGGTGGCGCCCTGGAGGCGGATGTTGCGGCCGAGATCGATATCGATGGTGGCCTGGGTGGAATTGGAATTGGTGCCCTGGCGCACGCCCAGGGAGATATTGTCGTTGAGGCGGCGGCCGAGGCCGATCTGGCCGCCCGTGCCCGCCGCATTCATCCCCACATCCAGGGAATCGAGCCCCAGCGAGCGGCGCAGCGCGCCGAGGCTGCCCTGGCCCGCGCCGGAAAGGGTGGCCACCGCCTGCGCCACCTGAAGCGCCTGCCCGGCGGACAATTGCCCGGTGGGCCGCCCGAACAGCAGGCGCGCCACCACTTCGTCCTGCGGCAAAGCGGGGGTGGAGGAGAAGCTCACTTCCGGCTCCGAGGCGCGCCCGGCGATGATGATGCGGGCGGTCACATCGCCCGCGGTGCTTTCCGCGATGAAGTCCAGGTCCGGGTCGGTGGAGCCGTTGAACGTGAGGCGCCCACGGGTGAAGTCGAGGCGGCGCCCGAGAATGTCCAGGCGGCCGCGATACATCTCGAAGGAGCCCACCGTGACGGGCTCCGCGCTGGTGCCGCGCAATTGCAGCGTGCCGCCCATCTCCGCCTCCATGCCCATGCCGCGCACGAACACCCGGTTCGGCGCCGACACCGTGAGGTCGAGCGTGGTCACGAAGGCGCCGGACGATTGCGCGCCCCGCCCGGCGCGGGGCCGGGGGCTCGCCGGGGTGAGGCCCTTGGGCAGGTTGACGTGGCGCACCTTCACATTGGCCGCGCTGCCGCCGGGGATCCGGTCCGGCAGGTTCACGTCCAGCGCCCGCACGTCGATGCGCCCGCCCACGGTGGGGCGGCTCGCGAAGGCGCCGCCGAGCGCCACGCGCCCGTCGGTCACGAAGCGGATCATCTCGCTGTTCACGAGGCCCGCATTGTTGAGCGTCACGTCCACGCGGCCGGGGAAGCCCGCGCCGGGGTCCAGCGCCACATTGCCCTGGGCCTGGATGGTGCCGCCATTGGGCGTGCCCGCGCGCAGGCTGGTGAGGGTCACGCTGCGGTCGGTGCCGGTGAGCACGGCCTCGATGCGCTCGATGGTGACGCCGTTCGGCGCATCCTCGTAGCGCCCGTTGGTGATGCGCACGGTTCCGCCCGCGCGCGGCTCCGCGAAGGTGCCGCGCAAGGTCACGTCGAGGGCGGCATTGCCGCCGGCCCGCGCGCCCGTGGTGGCCAGCATGGCGTTGGCGATGGCGAGCGAGATGGTGCCGCGCACGGCGAGATCCAGGTCGCCGCCGGAGACCGGCACCGAGCCGTTCACCGTGACGCCGGACAGAGACGGACCCGAAATGGTGGCGTTCACCCGCGCGCGGCCCCCGTCCAGGGTGCCGTTGGCGCGAATGTCGTAGGGGCCGACGCCGGCGGCGGCGATCTCCGGGGCATTCAGGCGGGAGATGGTGACGTCATAGCGCCCGGCGGGCGCGGCGGGCGTGCCCGTGATGCGGGCGGAGGCGTTCGCCGTTCCCGACAAGGCAAGGCCGGGCTGCGCCATGGCGGCCAGCGCCAGGGGAATGGCGCGGGCGTCCAGGGAGAGGTCCAGCGTGTCGCCGAACCGGCCCTGCGCCACCAGCGTGCCGCCGCCTGCGGTCAGCGCCAGCTTGTCCAGGGTGGTGGCGCCGTCGCGATAGGTGAAGGTGGCGGGCGCGGAGAGGGCCACGGTGGTGCGCTCGCGGGTCACGCGCAGGGTGTCGAGGCGGAAGGTCTGGGCTTCGCCCTGGGCGGCGGCGCGCCCGGCGGCGGTGATCTGCGCGCCCTGGGCGGCGGCGTCGAGGGTGAGGCCGATGCCGCCCGCGCCGGGGGTCGCGGCGAGCTTCAAGTGCTCGATATCGACGCCCCCGGAGACGATGCCGCGCGCCTCCACGGTGCCCGCAATGTCGGTGGTGGTGCGGGGATCGCCCACGGTGAAGTCGAAGCGGGCGTCGTCCACCCGTTGCCCGGAGGCGACGAGGTTGCCCATGGTGCCGTCCACCGCCACCCGCTGGGCGCCGCCCGTCCCATCGAGCCGGACCCGCGCATCGGCGCGGCCGGAGACTTCCTGCAGCAGGACCGGCGTGAGGTCCGACAGGTCCTTGGCGGAGAAGGCGAGCTGACCCGTGGCAAGGCCGGTGGGGGCGACGGCGAGATCGCCGGTGAGGCGCGCCGAGCCGAGCGCGAGGTCGAGGCCGGACAGGGAGCGGCCGCCGTCATCGGCGGTGGCGAAGGCCATGGCCCCGCGCGCCTGCTTGCCGCCCACGCTGCCCGTGAGGCCCGCCGTTCCGGCAGGTCGCCCGGTGAGGTCGCGGGCGGTGAGGTCGAGCGCGAGGTCGCGCACCGGGCGCCCCATGGCGGTGCCCTGGGGCACGGTGGCGCGGGCGGTCACGCCGAGGGCCGCGAGGCGGCCGGTGAAGGCGGCCTCCACCCGGGCGGCGCCGGTGACGCGGGGGTCGATGCGCGCGAGGTCGGGCAAGGTGGCGGTGCCCGCCAGATTGGCGGTGGTGGTGTCGATGCGCCCGTCCATGGAGAGCGTCGCGCCAGGCGCCGTCACTTCCAGCCGCCGCACCGTGACGGCTCCGCCCGGCGCGTAGGAGAGGCCGCCGGAAAAGCGCACGTCGCCCGCCACGATGCCGTCCAGGGCCGGGTCGCCGGTGGCGATGCCCTGGCCGGTGCCCGTCCCGTCCAGGCCGATCTCGCCCTGGCGTCCGTCGCGGACGATGTCGGCCTTCAGCGCCACGATGCCCTTCAGGGGCCGTCCCGCCAGCGGGGACAGAGCGGCGAGGTCGAGCCGGGCGAGGTCGAGGCGGCCGCGCACCGCATGCTCGCCCGCCCGCCCCATGAAGGAGAGGTCGATGCCTTCAAGCTGCACGCGCGCATCGGTCAAGGTGGGGTCGGTATCCGCGGTCCATTGGCCGCGCAGGCTGGCAGTGGCGGTGCCGCCCAGCGCGCGGGACACGGCGGGATCCTGCGCGCTCAGGCCCTCGGCATTGGCGGTGGCGGTGAGCAGCACGAGGCGGGCCGGGCCGGGCGCGGTGCCTGCCGTGATCTTGAGCCGCCGCGCGCCATAGCCGAGCCCGGAGATGTGCTCCGTGTCGAACAGGGCCGCGATGGTGGGGGCGGAGGGCTCGCCCCGCACCGTGCCGCTGGCGCGGGCGGTGGCCCAGGAGATGCCGGGGGTGAGCGCTTCAAAGCGCTTCGCCTCGCCCAGCGAGGCGGTGAAGGCGAGATTGGCGCGGCGGTCGGCGGAGAGCGTGCCGCTTACCTCGCCGCGCAGGCCCGCCGAGGTCAGGACGAGACGGCGGATGTCGAGGGCGAAATCGGGGGCGACGCCGATCTCGGCATTGAGGTCCGAGCGGCCCTCGAACAGCGGGGCGACGTTCGCGGGCAGCGCGCCCGCCAACTCGCCGCCGGTGGTGAGCGTGACCAGATGGCCCCCGGCGGCGGCGGCGCGGATGGCCGCCGTTCCGTCCAGGCGGATGAGGCTTCCGGCGGTGGCGGACAGGGTGCCGCGCCAGTCGTCCAGGCTGCCTGCGCCCTTTACGTTGGCGTCGAGGGCGGGCAGGCCTTCCAGATGGGCGAGGCGGGCGACCACGCCGCCCGGCGGCTCATGGGCGGTGATGTCCAGGTCGAGGGTGCGGCTCTGGGGCGCGTAGGCCACATTGCCGGACACGGTCCCCTCGGCATCGAGCCGCTTCACCCCGAAGCGCAGGGAGAGGCCGCGCGAGGGCTCCATGAGGCGCAGCCCGGCCTCGAAGGCCAGTTCCGCCGGCTGGCCCAGCAGCGCTTCGCCGAGCACGATATGTGGGGCGGCGAGGCGATCCACCACCACCCGCAGCGCGGGCATGCGGCCGCCGCCGGACGTGGGTGCGGCGGGCGGCAGAACGGGCGCGCGCTGCATGTCCACGCGCCCCGCCTCCAGCGTCTCCACGAACACCGTGCCCGACAGGAGGGCCGAGGGCTGCCAGCGCAAGGCGAGGTCGTCGATGCTGGCGAAGGGGCCGTCGGGGTCCGACAGGACGATGCGCGCGACCCGCAGATTGGAGGGCACGAAGCCCGACAGGCCGCTCACCTCCACCTTCAGCCCGTTGCCCGAGGCGAGGCGGCTCGCCAGCTCCGCCAGATAGGCCCGGCCGAACCCGGTCTGGGCGAGGCCGAACAGGCCGCCCAGGATCACCAGGATGACCGCCATCAAAGCGGCGAGGGAGAGGAGGGCGGTGCGAAGGGCGCGCATCAGAAGGACTGCCCCAGGCTGACATAGATGCCGTAATTGGTTCCCGCCACATCCGGATTGCCGGGGAAAGCGAGGTCGATGCGCAGCGGGCCCACCGCCGTGTAATAGCGCAGGCCGATGCCGTAGGCATATTGAAGGCCCGAGAATTCCGGCCATTCCGAGGCGAAGGCGGCACCGATGTCGAAGAAGGGCACGATGCCGATGGTATCCGTGATGCGCAGGCGCGCCTCCACCGAGCCGGTGAAATAGCTGAGGCCGCCGACGATGATGCCGTATTCGTTGCGCGGGCTGGCGGCCTGGTAGTCATAGCCGCGCAGGGTGCCGCCGCCGCCCACATAGAACAGGCGCTGGGGCGGGGCTTCCGTCATGCTGGCGCCGAAGATGGAGCCGGCGGCCACCTTGCCCGCGAGGATGATGCGCTTGTCCTCGTCGAGGGCATGATAGGTGGCGATGGAGGCCTTCATCATCACCGGCCCCGCCCCGGCCTCGCCGAAATAGGCGAAGGGCTCCACGGTGGCCGAGGCGCGAACCCCGCGCGAGGCGTCCAGCAGCGAATCCGTATTGTCGAAATTCACGTCGATGGGCACGCCCGCGATGGGATAGTCCCCCGTGCCGGTGGAGCTTTCCACCCGCGAGGCTTCGAGGTCGATGCCCACCTGCATGTTGAGGTCGTCGTTGAAGCGGTGGCGGATGCCGCCGAGGAAGGTGATGGCCTCGCGCACATAGGCGTTGGTCACCTCCCGCAGCACCGCCGCCCTGGCCACCAGATCCTCGTTGGAGGTGAAGATGCCCGGCTTCATGAAGGTGGCGGAGAAATTGTAGCCGTAGGGATCGGCATTGGGCACGGCGTCGGATTTTTCCGTGAACCAGGTGCCCTGGGCGTCGAGCCGCAGCGTCTCGCCGCCGCCGAACAGGTTGCGCGAGCCCCAGAAGGCGTTGGCGGTGGAGCCGTCCGTGTTCGAGTAATTGGCGGCGAAGCCCACATAATGCTGCTTGCGCTCGCTCACCTGCACCTCGATCGGCAACTGGCCGAGCGCATTCAGCCGGTCGGCCTCCACGAAGCGCACGGAGCCGATGATCTCATAGCCCAGAAGCCGCCGCCGCAGGTCCGCCAGCCGGGTGGGCGTGAAGGGTTCGCCGGGGCGGATGTCGATGCGCTCGGAGACGAAGTTCGGCGGCAGCGAGGTGGCGCCGGACACGGTGAAGGGGCCGAACGTGGCGAGCGGGCCGGGCGCGACCTTGAAGGTGATGTTCAGAGCGGTGGTGGCGTGGTCGGCCACCACGTCCTTGTCGGCCACCTTGGCGAAGGGATAGCCGGCTTCCCGCAGGCGGGTGATGATGACGTTTTCCGCCTCCAGCACGTTGCCGGCCCGCGCTTGCTCGCCCGCCACGAGGCGCATGGCGCGCAGGCTGGGCGGATCGGGAAGCGGGCGGCCCGCCGTGTCGAGCACCCGCACGGTGCCGAAGGTGAAGCGCGGCCCGGAATTGACCTGCACCGTCACGGGCACCGGCCCGGCCGCGCGGGCGGCTTCCACCACATTGAAGATGTCCGGCGAGGTGGGCGAGCGGCCGGCGATGAGGATGTTGAGCGTGCCGCCGTAAAAGCCTTCCGAATAGAGGGCGGCGACGATGCGGTCCTGGTCGGCCAGCGCCCGGCGCACCAGCCCCGCCGCGCCCGCGGGCGGCGTGCGCTTGAGGCTTTCGAGGTTGGAGGCGTCCTGCACGGCGCCGCGCACCGACGTGTCGCCGGTCACCTCGAACGTCACCGCATAGGGGACCGCATCGGCCGGCGGCGGCTCGGACGGCTTGCCCGCGTCGGGATTGAACCAGTTGGACGGATTGAACCAGGCGATGGCCTGGTCGAAGAAGGTGACGTCATCCGCGGCCGCCGCAGGGCCGACGCCCGCACTGAGGGCGCACAGGATCAGGCCGGCGCGCAGGGTGCGGGACGCACGCGCGCGACCGCCGGGACCGAAAGGCCCCCCGACCGAAATGGGGAAATAGGATCTCGACGCCGGGCGCCGGAGAGATGCTCGCAACAGCTTGAGCCCGCAACGTCTGCCTGACGTGCCAATCTAGCCGGACCTTGCCGCTGCGTCCATGCCGGGAGGACCAACGTCGTTAACCAAACCCAAATGTTAAGTTCATGATTCCACGTATTTCCCCGCCTGGATGGCGGCGGCGGGACTGCTTTCTGGGCGCCATTTGCCCATAACTCACGCTCGACACATTTCTGACAAAATGCGAGCCTGCCCGCACGCTTCGGTGTGCCCCGCTGGTCCGCCCAGTGCCTGGAAGGCTTTCCAGCCTCCCTGTGCGCGCCGATCCAGGGACGGGGGAATTCGTGAAGCACAAACTCACATTGTATATCGTTGTGGCGCTCGTTCTGGGTGTCGCCGTGGGCTATATCAGCCATGTGGCCCTGGAGCCGGAAGCCGCCAAGTCCGTGGCGGACCACATTTCCATCATCACCGAGATCTTCCTGCGCCTCGTGAAGATGATCATCGGCCCGCTGGTCTTCACCTCGCTGGTGGCGGGCGTGGCGCATATGGGCGACATGAAGACCATCGGCCGCGTGGGCGGCAAGGCCATGGTGTGGTTCATCAGCGCGTCCCTGTGCTCGCTGCTCATCGGCCTCGTGATGGTGAACCTGCTTCAGCCGGGCGCCAACTTGAACATCCCCCTGCCCCAGGCCGGCGCCTCCACGGGCATCCAGACCGGCTCGTTCTCGCTGGACGATTTCGTCAAGCACGCCATTCCCAACAGCGCGGTGGGCGCCCTCGCCAATAACGAGGTGCTGCAGATCGTCATCTTCTCCATCCTGTTCGGCCTCGCTGCCGCCTCGGTGGGGCACAAGGCGAAGGTGCTGGTGGCGCTGATCGAGGAAGGCTCCCACGTCATCCTGAAGGTGACGGGCTATGTGATGTCGCTGGCCCCGTTCGCGGTGTTCTCCGCCATCGCCGCCATCGTGGCCGAGCACGGGCCGGGCATCCTGGTCATCTACGGCAAGTACATCGCCTCCTTCTATCTGAGCCTGTTCATCCTGTGGTGCGTGATGTTCGGGGTGGGCTACCTCATCCTGCGCAAGACGGCGCTGCGGGTGCTCTCGCTGGTGCGCGCGCCCTTCGTGGTGGCCTTCACCACGGCATCGAGCGAGGCGGCCTATCCCTCCATGATGCGCCAGCTTGAGCGGGTGCCGGTGAGCGAGAAGATCGTCTCCTTCGTGCTGCCGCTGGGCTATTCGTTCAATCTCGACGGCTCGATGATGTATTGCACCTTCGCGACCATGTTCATCGCGCAGGCCTATGGCATCGAGATCGGCTGGGGGCAGCAGCTCATCATGCTTCTGGTGCTCATGATCACCAGCAAGGGCATGGGCGCGGTGCCTCGAGGATCGCTGGTGGTGGTGGCCGCGACGCTGGACATGTTCCACCTGCCGGCCGCCGGGCTGCTGCTGGTGCTGGGCGTCGATCAGTTCCTCGACATGGGCCGCTCGGCCACCAACGTCATCGGCAACGGCATCGCCACGACCGTCGTGGCGAAGTGGGAAGGCGAGGACGTGGACCGCGGCGGCGACGACCGGGACGAGGAAATCGCCATCGCCGCCTGACCGCCTGACCGCTTGCCGCCCGCTGCGTTCGCGTGCCGGGCGGCACGGCCTCTCGCCGGCCGGAGCCTGACGCGCTCAGGGCGCTTCACCCTGAGCGGGGGATCTCATTCCCGGCAGTCCCCCCCGCGCCGCGAATGCCCATGGCGCGTGGTGCCGTTCAAGGCCACCTTCGGGGAGGAGAGGCTGCCCGAGATGGTGAAGGGATAGCCGTCCACGCTTGAATTCAGCGGGCGGGGAATGACCGACAGGTCGATGGTGCCCCGCGCGAAATTCACCGTGCCGCGCGCCTCCGCCTCCACATTCTCCGTCTCCAGCACGATGGCGGGGGCGGTCTGCGCCACGCCCTTGTCGAAGCGCAGGGGAATGGTGGCGCAGCGCACGCGCGTCTCTCCGCTCAGCACGGCGGGATTGAAGATGCCGCCCAGCACGCCGAGCCCCGCGAGGTCCAGCATGCCGGTGCCCAGCCGCGCGCCATGCAGCCGGCCCGTGAGCGTGCCGTCCAGGGTCCGCAAGGGATCGGCCTGGGACATCCCTCCGGTCACGTCGAAGGAGAAGCTGGCGGAGCCGGACACGGAAAACGGCGCTCCCGGCCCGATGACATCGGACAAGGGCCATCCCTCGCCCGTGCCCTTGGCGGCGAACCGGCCGTCGCCGGCGGGCGAGATGGCCGCCTTGATGCGCCCGGCCCCCATGCTGAGGCTGACCGGATCGGCCCTGAAGCGCCCGTTATCCATGCGCAGTCGCGCGCTCAACGCCGTGGCGGCGCGCCCGATCCCCTGGACCCGATCGGCCGAGAGCGTGACGTCGAGATCCGTGCGCTCCACAAGGTCGTGCGGCTGTGCGCCCTGCTTCAGGGAGGTTCCGGCAATGTGCACGTCCGGGGCGCGGGCCTCGTCCGCGATGCCCTCGAAAAGGGCCAGGATCTGGTCGGCCGCGATGCGGGTGGAGGTCAGCTCGCCCTTCACATGGATCCGCGCGTCCGGCCGCGCGTCCTGTCGTGCTTCCTGTCGCGTTTCCTGCCGGGTGGCGGCCAGCTGTCCCTTCAGGTCGGTGGCGCCCACCACGAGGGCGCCCTTCGCCGTCGCCGTGCCTCCGCCATGGGTGAAGGTGCCGTCATAGGAGAAGGGACCGTCAAATTCCGTGGGGGTGCCCAGCGCGGTGAGGAGCGGGCCGAGGCGCGGCACGTCGATCTTCAGGGCGATGGGCCCGGCCTCCTTGGAGGTGGCCGGCGCGGGATCGATGCGCACGGTGGCGGTGAGCGCGTCGCTCTTCACCTCGGCGGCGAGGCTCTCGATTTCGAGCGATCCGCGGGCGTCGGACAGGGCGGTGGTTCCGCTGAGGCGGCCCAGCATGTCCTTGGCGGCGGCCGGTACGGAGAGGACATCGGCGACGGGGAGGTCGAAACGACCATCCAGCGTGATGCCCGACCAGTCCAGCACGTCCCGGATATCCCCATGGAGCTGGAACAGGGGATTGGGGCCGGGATTGCTCTTCACCCGGATGTCGTTCAGCGACAGCCGTCCCGCCTCGTCCCGCCGGATGGCGGCCACGCTGATGGGGCCGATCTCCTGGAGGGATTGGGCGAAGGCATTGGTGTCCACGCTTGCATCCGTGAGCATGAGGCCCTCCGGCCCGTCCCGGAAATGACCCGCGAGGCGCGTGATCGCGATGTCGTGGCGCGCGGTGGCCTCCTGGGCCGGGGTGACGGGGGCCATGTCGGCCACCGCCGAGATATCCACGCCGCTCCAGTCGGACAGATCGGCGATGGAGCCGGTGATGCGGGTGGTGCTGCCCTCCGTGAACCTCGTGTCGAGGGCGAGGTTGCGCAGCGACAGGTGCCGCGCATCCGCATGCAGCGCGCCCGTGAGCTTTGCGGTGCCGTCCACGGTGCGCGCGAGGCCCGCCACGGAGAGCAAATCGGCGATGGAGCCGGAGGAGAGCTGCACCGCCATGGTCAGGTCGTCGTCGAACGCGGCACGGGCCGAGCGGGTGGTCATCTGCCCTTCGAGGCCGTCCGAGGTCACCGAGAGGACCGCCCCATAGGGCAGGTCGCCGGGTGCGGGCGGGCGCGGCTCCCGGTCGAACTGGAACTTGAAAGCGAGGGGCCTGCCGTTCAGCTGCGCCCGGGCCTCCATATATTCGACGCCGTCGCGCAGGCGGCTCAGGACGTGATCCACGTCCAGCGTGAACTGCCAGCCGTCCTGCGGCGCGGAGATGTCGAAGGTCACGGTGTCCAGCCGCAGCCGCGGCAGCACCGAGAAGAAGGCCACGGGGGAGGACAGGATCGACCCCGGCGCGGCATCGGACCGGGAGGTGAGGGCGAACTGGAAGCGCGCATTGGAGACGGAGAGCGCGAACAAAGTGGATGCGAAGGGCAGGCGCTCCCAGCGGGCGAGCAGGATGCGCAATTGCGCCGCGTGCGCGGGCGACGTTCCGTCCGTGGTGGAGGAAACCTCGTTGGCGGTGATGATGAGGCGCGGCCAGAGCGCCACCTCCACCTCCCCGGCCACGGTGACGCTCTCGCCCCAATATGCGGCAAGGCTGCGCTCCAGAACCTGTCGCCGCAGGTCGCCGAAGGCGGGCAATTGGGCGAAGGCCAGGAACCCGAGGATGGGTACGAGAACCAGGAGACCGGCCAAGCCTGCGAGGGCCGTGATGAGGACCTTGCGCATGCCGCTCCACGTTCTCTGTCAAGGATTGCCGGCCTGATCCGGGCGGATGTGGGTCCGCCCGGATCAGGCTTCAGCTGTCGTGGTCCAACCGGGCGGCGCCTGCGCGGGTTCCCCCACAGGCGCAGGGGAGGCTCACTTGCGGAACAGGTTGCTCTTGGCCAGTTCCAGCAGCTCGTCGCCGCGCCCGTTCATGATGGCGCGGGCGGCATAGAGCGAGAAGCCGATGGCCTGCTCCGCTTTGATGGCGGGGGGCATCACCAGTTCCATCTTGTCGGTGACCACGTCCACGAGGGCCGGGCCGTCATGGGCGAAGGCGCGCTCCAGAGCGGGCTTCACGTCCGCCGAATCCTCCACCCGGATGCCGAGGATGCCGATGGCATTGGCCATGGCCGCGAAATCGGGATTCTGGAGGTCGGTGCCCACATTCAGGAAGCCCGCCGCCTTCATCTCCATGTCCACGAAGCCCAGCAGGCCGTTGTTGAACACGACGATCTTCACCGGCAGGTCCAGCTGGCGCAGGGAGACGATGTCGCCCATGAGCATGGTGAAGCCGCCGTCGCCGGACATGGAGACGATCTGGCGGCCGGGATAGGCGCCCTGGGCGCCGATGGCCTGGGGCATGGCATTGGCCATGGAGCCATGGATGAGCGAGCCCAGGAGCGCGCGCTTTCCGTTCATCTTCACGTAGCGGGCGGCCCACACCGTGGTCTCGCCCACGTCGCAGGTGAAGACCGCGTCCTCAGCCGCCACCTCGTCCACCATCTTGGCGAGATATTGCGGGTGGATCGCCTTCTTCGGCCCGGCGGGCACGGCCAGCGCGTCCAGGTCCTTGCGGGACGTGATGTAGTGCTTCTGCGCCGCCTTCAGGAAGTCGTCGTCGGAGCGCGGCTCCACCACCTTCAGCAGCTTCTGGAGGGTCGGCTTCACGTCGCCCACGAGGCCGAGATCGAGGCGCGAGGTACGCCGCCCGAGCACGTCCGCGCGGATGTCGATCTGCGCCACCTGCGCGTCGGTGGGATAGAATTGGCGATAGGGGAAGTCGGTGCCCACCATGAGCAGCAGGTCGGCTTCGCGCATGGCATGGTAGCCGGAGGAGAAGCCGATGAAGCCGGTCATCCCCACATCATAGGGATTGTCGAACTCCACATGCTCCTTGCCGCGCAGGGTGTGGACGATGGGCGCCTTGAGGGCCTCGGCCAGCGCCACCACCTCGTCATGGGCGCCCGCGCAGCCCGCGCCGCACAGCATGGTAATGCGCGGCGCGCCGTCCAGCATGGCGGCGAGCTTCTGGATCTCGGAATCCTCCGGCACGATCACCGGCGGCTCAATGGGCGTGAAGGTGCCGGCGGTGGAGCCGACGGCCGGGCGCAGTGCCACGTCGCCGGGAATAACGATCACGGCCACGCCCTGCTTCTGGATCGCCGTGCGCATGGCGATTTCCAGCACACGCGGCATCTGCTCCACGCTGGAGACCAGCTCGCAATAATGCGAGCATTCCCGGAACAGGTTCTCGGGATGGGTCTCCTGGAAATAGCCCGAGCCGATCTCGGGGCTGGGAATATGGGCGGCGATGGCCAGCACCGGCGTGCGGGTGCGCTGGCAGTCGAACAGGCCGTTGATGAGATGGAGGTTCCCGGGGCCGCAGCTTCCCGCGCACACCGCCAGCTTGCCGGTGAGCTGGGCTTCCGCCCCGGCGGCGAAGGCGGCCACTTCCTCGTGGCGCACATGCATCCACTTGACCGTGGGGGTCGAGCGCAGGGCATCGGTGAAGCCGTTCAGGCTGTCGCCCACCACGCCCCAGACGCGCTCCACTCCGGCGGAGGCCAGTATACGCGCCATCACATCCGCAACCCTGGGTGCCATGCCCCGCTCCTTCGTCAACGCGACTCCGAAATCGATAGCATGAGAAGATGACGAACGGCATCATCGCTTTGGGGCGAAAGGGGAGTTTGAAATGACCGGGCGGTGCGGGGCCGGGCAGGGGCTGGATACAAACGGGCAGGATCGGGAGAAGCGGGACGGACTGGCGGACCTGGAGGAGGCGGCGCTCGAAGGGGCGGCGCAGCTTCTGGAGGCGCCGCTGCGCGCCGTGGAGCGGTTCGAGCGCTCCGTCTGGGAGGATCTGAAGGCCTTCACCCTGTGGGGCGAGCGGGGGCTGGTGGCCGGGCGCGTGACGCTCGCCATCGTGGCCTCCATCCTCATCGCCCATATGCTGGGCCTCGAAATGCCGGTCTGGGCCGCCATCAGCGTGCTGCGCGTGTTCCAGAACGACAGGAACGCCACCTTGCGCCGGGGCCTGGAGCGCATCGCCGGCACGGTGCTCGGCGGCATCATCTCCTATGCCATCATGATGGACGGGAAGAATGCGGCCCTGGTCTGGGTGGCCACGGGGCTCGCCAGCGCGTTCGCCGTCTATGCCCAGGCCATCACGCGCTACAGCTACGCCTTCATCCTGGTGGGCTTCACCGTGCCGCTCATGACCTATCACGCCATGGCGTCGGAAAACCCGATCACCCACACCATCCTCATGCGCGGCGCGGAGGTGTGCCTGGGCGTGACCATCGCCACGCTGGTGGACTATCTCACCTCGCGCCGCCAGTCGGTCCGCAAGCCCTTGAAGCCGCTGTTCGGCCCGGTGGATCCCGCCTTCATCGGCCATGCCCTCACGGTGGGCATCGCGGTGACCCTGGTGCCGCTCATCTGGACCGTGTTCCACCTGCCGGGCTTCGACCAGACGCCCATCACCGCCTTCATCGTGGTGAGCGCGGCCCGCGAGGGCATCGGCTGGAAGTCGCTCAACCGCATCGTGGGCTGCGCGCTCGGGGCCATTGTGGGGCTCTCGGGCGTGGCGCTGGTGGGGGATGCGGGCTACCTGCCGTGGCTCGCCTTCCTCACTCTGGGGCTGTTCCTGTTCACCCAGGTCTGCCACGGCGGCAGCATCGTCTCCTATACCGGCGTTCAGGCGGGCATCTGCTTCCTGCTGATCTTCGTGCAGGAGCCCATTCCCCATGTGGATCCCGCCGAGGGCACGGCGCGCATGTGGGGCGTGGTGGGCGGCATCCTTCTGGTGATGCTGGTGGGCCTCGCCACCTGGCCCATCCGCCGCCGCATCACCCAGGCGGTGAACGAGCACCGCCTCGCCCATGAGAAGGCGGAATAGCTCGCGCCGCATAGCGTTTTCGAGCGAAGTGTGAAGCGGTTCGCGTGACGGAAACGCGGAAAAACAAAGAGAGTGAGCGTTTCAGCATTTCCGTGAAAAGCTGAAACGCTCTCGCTCACGCCGTCTGCGGCGCGGCGTCGAGCGTGAGGCGCTGGGGCGTGTGCCCGGTCAGCGCCAGGAAGGCGAGCAGCGCGTCCGGCGTGAGGGCGGTGGTCTTCTCATTGGTGAGCGGATGGCAGTTCACCAGCGGCGCGGCCAGCAGCGCCGCCTCGATCACCACCGTCACCGCGTGATTGTGGTCGTTCAGGGCGGCCAGCAGCGTCACCGAGCCGGGCAGCACGCCCAGCTTCTCGAACAGCGCTTCGGCCGAGCCGAAGGACAGCCCGCCCTTGGCCCCGATGAGCGGGCGCAGGGCCTTCAGGTCCACCGGCGTCTCCTCGCCGAGGGTGACGAGGAAGTAGTTCTTCTTCGAGTCCCGCAGGAACAAATTCTTGGTGTGCGCGCCGGGGATGTCGCCCCGCAGCAGCTTGGACTCCGCGACCGTGTGCAGCGGGGCATGGTCGTAGGTGGTCGCCGCGATGCCGTTGTCCTGAAGGAAGGCGAGCAGGGCGGCGGGCGTGGCGGGCATGGGGATATCCGTCGAAAGGGCAAGGCGGCGCCGGATGGCGAGCGCCCCGCTGTGGCGACCACTCCTATACGATGGGGTGGTCCGCCGGCGAATGCCTCCTGACGTGCGATCGACCGCCATCACGACAGGAGCCGTCCCCATCAGATCTCCGGCGGCGCGTCCTCGGCGAAGGGATAATTGCCGCTGACGCAGATATACGGCGCCAGGGCGAGGTAGGGCTGACGGTTCTCATGGGCCTGCGAGCCGCCGGTTTCGGCGAGCGTGCGTGGGTCCATGGTCTCGGTCTCGAATTCCGGCGCGACCAGATAGGCGTTGACCACCGCGATGGCGCCGGTGGTGTTGTCCAGATAGCGGCCGGGCCATGACGTGGCGGTGGGGGCGGACTTGAACGCGCTCTGATGCGAGGTGTAGCTGATCCCCCGCGTGCCGATGGAATGGGCGTGCGCCGGCAGTTCGGAGGGGTCGAGGGTGACCCGCTCCGTGCCCAGGCGGTCCCCCCGCGCGACCGGCATGGCGCCCTGGGCCGCTCCCGCGCCGATGGGCGCGCGCCCCCGCAGGTCCGGTATGGCGAAGGTGCTCGGGCTGGAGAAATTCGTGAAGGCGGTGCCGATGACCGAGTAGAGGGTCTGGTACTGCGCGATGGACAGGACCTGCCCGTTGCAGGGCAGCCAGCCGTCCGGCGATTTGTGCCTGTAGGGAAAAAACCTGATTTCACCGACGAAGGCATCGGAGATCATGGCGAACCTCACTTCATCTCGAAATTGGGGGAGGGAAAATCGCCGGACAGGCAGATGAGGTAGGACAGGCCAAGGCACGGCATGAGGTTGTTGTGCGGGGTGTTGTCCCCCACCTCCCGCACGGCGGAGCCCCTGAGGAGGGCCAGGGTCGTTCCGGTGGCCGGAGGCTCGAGATAGAAATAGGCATGGTTCGGCACCGCGGCCGCCACCGCGCCGGGAGGGGCGGTCGGCGTGGTCTGCACGGCGGTGCTGGCCTGGAAGGCATGGTTATGCCGGGGCATCTGATCGCTCACGAGGGCGACGGTGTCGTTTCCCCCCGTCGCGCCGACGGTGGCGGGAATGACATCGTCCCCGCGGCTCTGGGCGGCGCGGCCCACCGCCACCCGGCCGCGCAGGTCGGGCAGGGCGAAGGTCGTCCTGCCATCGCCGCCGAAGCGGTTCCCCAGCAGAGCGTAGAGCGCCTGATAGTATTGGATGGGAAGGATCCTGCCATCGCACGGCGCCCAGTCTCTGGGCACCACGTTGCCCGCATAGAGGATGATCTGTCCGATATAGGCCATGGTGGCTCATCCCTCCGGATAGAGGCCGGTGGTGGCGATGAAATATCCCAGCACGAGGAAGGGCTGCACGTTGTCGTGCGCCGCCGCCCGTCCCTCCGGGTCGAGGGGATCCACATGGCCGGCGGGGGTCACGACGTTCGGGTCCAGGGAGACGAGGTCCCCGGCTCCCGTCTGGAAGAGCGGCTTGGTCGTGCCGGTGGAGCCGGGCGCTTTCGGCATGGCGAAGAAGGCGTCGGTGGGATTTCCGGTGGCCCCGGCGCTGCGCACCGCCCGCACCCCGTGGCTATGGACCGGCAGTTCCCGCGCGGCGAGCCGGACCCGCTCCACGCCGCCGGACTGGCCGAGGGCATAGGTGTCGCCCGCGCCCGCGGCCGTGGTGAGCTGGCCCAAGCCGAGGGGCGTGCGTCCGCGCAGGTCCGGGAGCTTGAATGTGCTCCGCCCGTCGCCGCCATAGGTGGTGCCGATCAGGGAGAAGAGGGCTTGGTATGAATAGATGCCCAGCAATTGCCCCTCGCAGGGCAGCCAGCCCGACGGAGCCCAATCGTCGGCATAAGGAAAAAGGCGAATTTCCCCCAGGTACCAATCCTCTTCCATCAGCCCCTCCGATCTACTGTTGTACCTCTGGCGGCCGAGCGGCAGGTTGACGGAGGGGAATTTGCGTGTCAATTCATAGGTTGCAATTTTTGCCTGTATCTAAAATATATCACTTCCCTGGCAAATGAATTCTCTGCGCGATGGTTGAGGTTGTCGGTTCAATGGCGTCTACACCAGTGTCGATCCATCCTTCAGACTCTGTCGGATCAATAGATTCTGGTCGTCAGAGGCCGAACGATGCTCAAGCGCAAAATGGCCCGATCGCACGTCTGCCATGGACGCCGCCGGTCTATTCGGAATTATTGGTTTCGGAAAGCCGTATTGGTGCCGAGAGCGGAGCCGATGCCACGGGCTGGGGCTCCTGAACAGGCCGTATGGGTGCGCGAAGGCGGCGGATCGCCGGCCGCCGGCGGCTTCGATGCCGGGGATCGTCCCGGGCCGGTTTCTCCGAGTCCGGCATCCTGAAAGTCCGGCAACGCCGATGTGACGGGCAGGCGGGGCGCGCCCGCCCATGGCGCGTCTCTCTCTCGCGCGGTCCGGCCGGGATGAAAGGCGCACCCGTTTCCAGGTGCGCCCTCGATCAGATCTTCTGGTTGTATTCGCCGACCTCGGGGAAGGTGCGCAGCACGCTGTCCATGGCCTCGAACATCTCGCGCATGCGGCCTTCCGAGACCGGGCTCTCCACCACCACCACCAGTTCCGGCTTGTTGGAGGAGGCGCGCACCAGGCCCCAGGAGCCGTCCTCCGTGGTGACACGCACGCCGTTCACGGTGACGAGGTCGCGGATCTTCTGGCCGGTCACCAGTGCGCCCTGCGCCGCCAGATCCTCGAAATGCTTCACCACCTGCGCGACGATGCCGTACTTGGCCTCGTCCGGGCAGTGGGGCGACATGGTGGGCGAGGACCAGGTCTTGGGCAAAGCCTGCCGCAGCTGCGAGAGCTTCTTGCCGGGGTTGCGGTCCAGCATGTCCAATATGGCGATGGCGGAGACGAGGCCGTCATCATAGCCGCGCCCCACGGGGGCGTTGAAGAAATAGTGGCCGGACTTCTCGAAGCCCACCAGCGCGCCGGTCTCGTTCACCCGGCGCTTCATGTAGGAATGGCCGGTCTTCCAATAGTCCGCCTTCACGCCCAGCTTGATCAGCTCGGGGTCGGTGGCAAACAGGCCCGTGGACTTCACGTCCACCACGAAGGTGGCGCCGGGATGGAGCTTGGCGAGGTCGCGGGCGAGCATCACGCCCATCTTGTCGGCGAAGATCTCCTCGCCCTCGTCATCCACCACGCCGCAGCGGTCGCCGTCGCCGTCGAAGCCCAGCGCCACGTCCGCCTTGTGGGCGAGCACCGCGTCGCGCATGGCATGGAGCATCTCCATGTCCTCGGGATTGGGATTGTACTTGGGGAAGGAATGGTCGAGGTCGGTGTCCAGCGGGATCACCTCGCAGCCCAGCGCTTCCAGCACCTGGGGCGCGAAGGCGCCGGCCGTGCCGTTGCCGCAGGCGCACACCACCTTGATGGGGTGCTTCAGCTTGGGCCGGTCGGTGAGGTCCTTGAAGTAGGTGGCGGGGAAATCCTCCACGAACACATAGGCGCCGCCGCCGCGCAGGTCGAACTTCGCGCCGAGCACGATGTCCTTCAGGCGGGTCATCTCGTCGGGGCCGAAGGTGAGGGGGCGGTTCACGCCCATCTTCACGCCGGTCCAGCCATTGTCGTTATGGGAGGCGGTGACCATGGCCACGGCGGGCACGTCCAGCGCGAACTGGGCGAAATAGGCCATGGGCGACATGGCGAGGCCGATATCGTGCACCTTGATGCCCGCCGCCATGAGGCCGGAGGCGAGGGCATATTTGATGGAGGCGGAATAGCCCCGGAAGTCGTGGCCGGTGACGATCTCCGGGCGCACCTTCATCTCATGCATCAAGGTGCCGAGGCCCATGCCCAGCGCCTGAATGCCCATCAGGTTGATTTCCTTCTGGAACAGCCAGCGCGCGTCATATTCCCGGAAGCCCGTGGGCTTCACCATGGGCTCGGACTCATACGCATAGGTGTTCGGCACGAGGGACGGCTTCGGCGTCGGGAACATGAACGGCCTCTCCGCTGGGCGGGATAGTCTGGCGAAAGCCCGATAGCATGGAATTGCGGCACGCAATATGCGGCGCAGCCCAAGTTTGATTCAGGTTTCATGCGGGTTCGGGATGGGTCGGGCTCCGTGCCCGCCACAATGCGCCGCGGGGGACAAAAGTTCCGACAGGGCGCGCACGGCGGTATCGAGTGTCCGGCCCTTTACGGGTTGTCCTTCTCTGATAAGAAAGGTGCAACCGGGAGGGCTTGATATGGCAACCACCATTGGCGTGAAGGTTGACGAGGCGCTGCGCGAGCGGCTGCGGGTGGCGGCGGAGCGGCATGGGCGCACGCCGCACTGGCTCGCCAAGCAGGCCATCCTCTCTCTGCTCGACACGCTGGAGGCGGGCGGCGGTGCCGACCTCTCCCAGCCCGATGCCAGCCTTGCCCATCTGCTGGCCGCCGCCCCGCCCGCCATGCCGTTCCTGGATTTCGCCCGCTCGGTGCAGCCGGAAAGCCTGCTGCGCGGGCGCATCACCTCCGCCTATCGCCTGCCGGAAGAGCAATGCGTGCCGCCTCTGGTGGCCGAAGCGGGCCTTGCCGGGCCGGAGACCACGGCCCGCGCCCGCGATCTGGCGCAGGCGGTGCGCGACAAGGCGGGGCGCGGCGCGGTGGAGGCGCTGATCCGCGAATATGACCTCTCCAGCCAGGAGGGGGTGGCGCTCATGTGCCTCGCGGAGGCGCTGCTGCGCATTCCCGACCGGGCGACACGCGACGCGCTGATCCGCGACAAGGTGGGCAAGGGCGACTGGGCGGCCCATCTCGGCCAGAGCCGCTCCGTGTTCGTGAATGCCGCCACCTGGGGGCTTCTCGTCACCGGCGCGCTCACCGCCACCTCCAGCGAGACGGGGCTCACCGCCGCGCTCACCCGGCTGGTGGGGCGCAGCGGGGAGCCGGTGATCCGCGCGGGCGTGGACATCGCCATGCGCATGATGGGCGAGCAGTTCGTGACCGGCCAGACCATCGCCGAGGCGCTGGCCAACGCCCGGCGCATGGAAGCCAAGGGCTTCCGCCATTCCTACGACATGCTGGGCGAGGCGGCGGTGACCGAGGCCGACGCGCAGCGCTATTTTGCTGCCTATGAGCAGGCCGCCCATGCCATCGGCAAGGCGGCGGCCCGGCGCGGCATCTATGAGGGGCCGGGCATCTCCATCAAGCTGTCCGCGCTCCATCCCCGCTATCAGCGCGGCCAGCGCGAGCGCGTGCTGGCGGAATTGCTGCCCCGCGCCGCCGCCTTGGCGCGCATCGCCAGGAGCCACGATATCGGCTTCAACATCGATGCCGAGGAGGCGGACCGGCTCGATTTGTCGCTGGACCTCTTGGAGGCGCTGGCCCTCGACCCCGCGCTTGCCGACTGGAACGGCCTCGGCTTCGTCATCCAGGCCTATCAGAAGCGCGCGCCCTTCGTGATCGACTTCGTGATCGATCTCGCCCGCCGCGCCCGCCGCCGCATCATGGTGCGCCTCGTGAAGGGGGCCTATTGGGATTCGGAGATCAAGCGCGCGCAGGTGGACGGGCTGGAGGGCTTCCCGGTCTATACCCGCAAGCTGCACACGGATGTCGCCTATCTCGCCTGCGCCCGGCGGTTGCTGGCGGCGCCGGACGCGGTCTTCCCTCAGTTCGCCACCCACAATGCGCAGACCCTGTCCGCCATCATCACGGCGGCGGGGCCGGATTATTATCCCGGCCAGTACGAGTTCCAGTGCCTCCACGGCATGGGCGAGCCGCTCTATGAGGAGGTGGTGGGCCGCGAGAAGCTGAACCGGCCGTGCCGCATCTATGCCCCGGTGGGCAGCCACGAGACGCTGCTGGCCTATCTGGTGCGCCGCCTGTTGGAGAACGGCGCCAATTCCTCCTTCGTGCACCGCATCGCGGACGCCGCCGTGCCGCTGGACGCGCTGGTGGCGGACCCGGTGGCCGAGGCCGCCGCGCTCACGCCCATGGGCGCGCCCCATCCGCACATTCGCCTGCCGCGCCACCTGTTCCCGGACGGGCGGCTGAATTCGGAAGGGCTGGATTTTTCCAGCGAGCAGCGCCTTGCCTCGCTCGCGGTCTCGCTTCTCTCAACCGCGCGCGATCCCGTGCATGCGGCGCCGGTGCTCGCGGGCGGTCCCCGGCCGGAAGAGGGGCGGGCGGTGCGCAATCCCGCCGACTTGCGGGACGAGGTGGGTCGCGTCACCGAGGCGGCGCCGGAGCTTGCGGCGGAAGCCGTGCGCGAGGCGCAAACGCTGGGTGCCACATGGTCCGCCACGCCCCCCACGGAGCGGGCCGCCTGCCTGCGTCGCGCCGCCGATTTGCTGGAAGCGCGCATGCCCGCCTTGCTGGGGCTCATCGTGCGCGAGGCGGGCAAGACGCTCCCCAATGCGGTGGGCGAGGTGCGCGAGGCGGTGGATTTCCTGCGCTATTATGCCGGGCAGGCGGAAACCTTCGACAATGACACGCACCGACCCCTCGGCCCGGTGGTCTGCATCAGCCCCTGGAATTTCCCCCTCGCCATCTTCACGGGGCAGGTGGCCGCAGCGCTCGCTGCCGGAAACCCGGTGATCGCCAAGCCCGCCGAGGAGACGCCGCTCATCGCCGCCGCCGCCGTGGAGATCTTGCAGGCGGCGGGCCTGCCGCCCGGCGCCCTCGCGCTGCTGCCCGGCGACGGCGCGGTGGGCGCCGCCTTGGTGGCGGAGCCGGGCGTGTGCGGCGTTCTGTTCACCGGCTCCACGGAGGTGGCGCGGCTCATCCGCCGGACCCTCGCAGCGCGCCTGGGGCCGGACGGGTGCCCGGTTCCGCTGGTGGCCGAGACCGGCGGGCAGAATGCGCTGGTGGTGGATTCCTCCGCTCTGCCCGAGCAGGTGGTGGCGGATGTGCTCGCCTCCGCCTTCGATTCCGCCGGGCAGCGCTGCTCGGCCCTGCGCATCCTGTGCCTGCAGGAGGAGACGGCGGAACGCACCCTCGCCATGCTGAAGGGGGCCCTGGCGGAAATGCGGGTGGGCGATCCCGCATACCTGTCCACCGATGTGGGGCCGATCATCAGCGGCGAGGCGCGGGACACCATCCTCGCCCATGTGGCGGCCATGGCGCAGAAGGGCCACGGGGTGACGCAGGCCGCTTTGCCGGAGGCCGCCCGCCACGGCACCTTCGTGCCGCCCACCCTCATCGAGATCGGCCATGTCGGCGAACTGAAGCGGGAGGTGTTCGGCCCCGTGCTCCATGTGGTGCGCTATGCCCGGGCCGAGCGGGACGCGCTGGTGGATGCGCTCAACGCCACCGGCTACGGCCTGACCTTCGGGCTTCATACCCGCATAAACGAGACCATCGCGGACGTGTCCGCGCGCATCGCGGCGGGCAATCTCTATGTGAACCGCAACCTCATCGGCGCGGTGGTGGGCGTGCAGCCCTTCGGCGGCATGAACCTCTCCGGCACCGGGCCGAAGGCGGGCGGGCCGCTCTATCTGCGCCGCCTGCTGACCGTGCGCCCGCCGGTGGCGTCCGAAGGCGGCGTGGCGGACCCGGCGGCGCTGGCCCTCGCCGATCATCTGGCGGCGTCCGGCGATGCGGCGGCGGCGGCGCGCTGCCGGGCGCTGGCGGAACGGGGCGCGCGGTCGGCGGAGCGGCACCTGCCCGGCCCGGTGGGCGAGGACAATGTCTATTCCCTCCACGCGCGCGGCACGGTCCTGTGCGTGGCGGCGACGCCGCTGGGGCTGGCGCTCCAACTGGGCACCGCTCTCGCCACGGGAAATACAGCGCTCGTGGATGCCGGTCCTGCGGTGGGAGACGCCCTGGCGCGCCTGCCCGTGTCCCTCTCCGGGCGCGTCCGGCGGCTCGGGCCGGGAGAGCGGGCGAACGCGGCGTTCGATGCCGTTCTGTTCGAGGGCGACAGCGACGCGCTGCTGACCCTCGACGGTGAGATCGCCGCGCGGGAAGGCCCCATCCTGGCGGTCCACGGCCTTGCGGCGGGTGAACTGGCGGCGGGGGCCGACTATCCGCTGGAATGGCTGCTGCACGAGCAGGTGGTTTCCACCAACACCGCGGCGGCGGGCGGCAATGCGAGCCTGATGGCGCTGGTGTGACGGTGCTATGGTGCGTCTGATCCAGGGGGAGGGACATCATGTGCGCGCGATGCGGGACGCTCAGTCGTCGGGCGGTGGTCACGGGGGCAGCGGCCCTGGCGGGCAGCCTGTTCTGCGGCGGCCTCGCCCGCGCCGAACTGCGCGAGCCGGTGCCGCCGCCCAATGCCATCGCGCCCCTGGCGGCGCTGGAAAAGCTGCGGAAGGGCAATGAGCGCTATGTGCGCAACCGGCCCATCCAGAAAAGCTTCTCGGTGGATGTCTATGCGCGGGCGAAGAAGCAGTTTCCGTTCGCCTGCATCCTGAGCTGCGCGGATTCCCGCGTGGCGCCCGAGCTGGTCTTCGACCAGCGGCCGGGCGAGCTGTTCGTGGTGCGGGTGGCGGGCAATGTGGTGGACGAGTATGGCGTCGCCAGCCTCGAATATGCGGTGAAGATGCTCGGCGTGCCGCTCATCGTGGTCATGGGCCATACCGGCTGCGGCGCGGTCGCGGCAGCCATCGAGATGGTGGAAGAGAAGGTGGCGTTTCCCGGCTCCCTGCCGCGCCTCGTGGATGCGCTCCGCCCGGCCGTGGCGCAGGCCCGCGCGCAGATCGGCACGCAGACGGGCAGCGATCTCCTGACGGCGGCGGTGGAGGCCAATGCGCGGATCAATGCGAACCGGCTGCGGGCCTCCAAGCCGGTGATCGGGGCGACGCTGGAAGCGGGAAAGCTCGCCGTGGTGCCCGCCCTCTACACGTTGGCCACGGGCCGGTTTTCCGTCCTGACGGCCTGAGAGGAAAATTAGGTGCCCGGCTCATTATCCGGGCGTGACCATTGCGGCGGTCGCCGAGGCGCGACCGGGCGCTTCATGGGGCGCCGTCTCAATGTGAAGCGTCTGGTAAAGTTCCAGTTTTCCCGCCCGCAACCTCGTGCCAAAGATACGGTGCCTTGAACCTTCGGGCGATATCCGCCCAGGCGGGCTTCTCCTTTGACGTGAGGACTACGGCCGTGTGTGAAAATCATGGGTTCGGATTGTCCCGGCGCGGCTTTCTTGCCGCGGGTGCTGCGGTGGCGCTTTCCGGCGGGGTGACCCTGCCGGCTGTGGCGCAGACCGCCCCCAATGCCATTGCGCCCGATGCGGCGCTGAAGCGCCTCATGGAGGGCAATGCCCGCTATGTGGCGAACACGCCCAACCAGAAGGACATGTCGGCGGGCCGGGCGGCGCGCGCTTCCGCCCAGTTTCCGTTCGCCGCCATCCTGAGCTGCGCGGATTCCCGCGTGGCGCCGGAACTGGCCTTCGACGAGGGGCCGGGCGAACTGTTCGTGGTGCGGCTCGCCGGGAATTTCGTGAATACGGACGGCCTCGCCAGCCTGGAATTCGGTGCGAAAATCCTGGGCACGCCGCTCATCATGGTGCTCGGCCACAGCAATTGCGGGGCGGTGGACGCGGCCATCAACGTGCTGAAGGACAATGCCAAGCTGCCCGGCCACCTGCCGGACCTGGTCAAGTCCATCAAGCCGGCGGTGGAAAAGGCGAAGGCGCAGAAGCCGGCCAACCTGCTGGATGCGTCCATCGCCGCCAATGTGGTGCTCAATGTGCAGCGGCTGAAGACCGCCCGCCCCATCCTCTCCAAGATGGTGGCGGACGGAAAGGTGCAGGTGGTGGGCGCGGTCTATGACCTGTCCACCGGCAAGGTGAACCTCCTGGCCTCCTGAGCGGACGCCCCCTCGCACGGGGGCATCGCCTGAACATCCACGCCCCGGCCGTCGCGGCGCCCCATTGCGCGGGCGTCGCGCCGGTCTTTCCGGGCGGCGGCGGCAAGCGGTGTATCAGGACTTGTGTGCCTACCTATTAGAAGGTAAGTAGGCGCATGGGCGCTCCTTCGACCACAGCAGACACCATACTGAGCTGCGCGCACACGCTCCTCATGGCGGGTGGGTATAACGGCTTCAGCTATGCCGACATCTCCAAGGTGGTGGGCATTCGCAATGCGAGCATTCACCACCACTTTCCCAGCAAGGTGGATCTCGTCCGCACCCTCGTCGTCCGGTATCGCGAGGCCGCGATTGAAGGGCTGGCCCAACTGGAGCGGAGCGTGCCGGCCCCGGCGGACCAATTGCGTGCCTATGTGGGCTATTGGCAGGCCTGCATCGCCGATGGGAGCGCCCCTTTCTGTATCAACGCCCTCCTGGCAAGTCAGGCGCCGGTGCTTCCCGAGGACATCGTGCGGGAGGTGCGCGCGCATTTTCAGGTCGTGTCGTCCTGGCTGGCGGAGGTCTTGCGGCGCGGCGCGGCGGCGGGCGCGCTGACGCTGCGTGATACGCCGGAGGTGGAGGCGGAAATTCTGCTCTCGGCCGTCCATGGCGCCATGCTGTCGGCCCGCGCTTACGGCAAGCCTGAAACCTATCCCCTCATTCTGCGTCCTCTGTTGGACCGGCTCACGTCCAAAGGCTGACGGGGCCGGCCCGTCGCGTCCGTGTTCGCATGCCCTGGCTAACTATCAACTAGTAGGTAGATGCGTCGGCCGTCACCTCTCTGCCGTCGGACCCCGCATCCTGCCGTCCTTCCTGAAAAGGATCAGGCCCATGTTCGGCATCTCCCCCCTCGGCTGGCTGCACACCCTCGGCAGCCTGCCCGCCATCCCCGTCGCGCTCTACATGTTCGCGCGGTACGGGCGCATCGTGCCGCGATCCCCGGCGGGCGTGGTCTATTTTGTCTCCATGGTCATCGGCGCCGTGACCGTGTTCCTTGTGGCCCATCAGCCGGTGAGCGGCGTCATCGGCGCGGTCACGCTCCTGGTTCTCATCGCTGGATACGGGGTCGGGCGCATTCCCGGCCTGCCGCGCGCGGCGCGCTATGTGGAGACGGTGTGCCTCAGCCTGAGCGCTTTCCTTCTCATGGTGCCCGCCGTGTCGGAAACGCTGCGCCGCGTTCCGGACGGTCACCCTCTGGTGACGCAGATGGGCGCCCCGCTTCTGGTGGGCGCCCAACTCACGCTTCTGGCCCTGCTCGTGGTCGGCCTGACCGCCCAGATCATCCATCTGCGCAGGACGAAGACGGTCTAGGTTGACCGACAGTCACGCCCCGCCGCCCTCACGCGGGCGCGGCGACCACCACCATCCAGCCGAGCCCGAACCGGTCAGCCAGCATGCCGAAGGCGGGCGAGAAGAAGGTGGCGGCCAGCGGCATCTGCACGGTGCCGCCCTCCGCCAGCGCCGCGAACACGCGCTCCGCCTCCGCAAGATCAGCCACGGTGAGCGAGAGGGCCATGCCCTTGAAGTCCGCCGTGCCCTGGCACAGGCCGTCGGAGAGCATCACCACGCTGTTGCCGATGCGCAGGCTGGCATGGAGGATCTTGTGGGCGGGCGGCGGAGCCGCCCCCTCGGGCATGGCGCAGCCTGCCGGTTCTTCCGGCATGGGCGGCGCTTCGGAGAAGCGCATCATCATCTCCACCTGCGCGCCGAGGGTGCGCACATAGAATTCGATGGCCTCTTCCGCGCGGCCTTCGAGGGAGAGATAGGGCTGGACGAGCATGTGGGTGTCTCCGGTGAGATAAGGGGATGGCCGGCGTTCAGGCCGGGGTCTGGGGCGGCATGGCGCCCATGAAGAAGACTTCCCAGAGATGCCCGTCCGGGTCCTCGAAGCTGTGCTGGTACATGAAGCCGTAATCCTTCGCCGGGCGCGGGGAGCGGCCTCCGGCGGCGATGGCGGCGGACACCATGGCATCCACCGCTTCGCGGTCCTTCACGGACAGCGCGTTGATCACCTGGATATGGGTCTTGGTGTCCAGGATGGCCTTGTCCGTGAAGCCCGAGAAGAAGGGCTTGGTGAGCAGCATGACGAAGGCATGCTCGCCCAGCACGAGGCAGGCGGCATCGTCATTGGTGAACTGGGGATTGAAGGAGAAGCCCAGCTTCTCCCAGAACGCCTTGGCCACGGGAAGGTCCGCGACCGGAAGGTTGACGAAGATCTGATCCACCATAGCGTGCCCTCTCCTTGCGCGGCGTGGTTCCGACGCCGGAGCGTGGCCGCCATGATGTGAAGACGGGCCTGCGTCCGGCGTTCCGACACGCCTTCCGCAAAAAATATCATGGCTTCAGGACGGGCGCGTGATCCCCAGCGTCTTCATGCGGGAGGCGAGGGTGGTGGGCTTCAGGCCGAGCCGCTCCGCCGCCCCGCCGGGGCCGGAGACCCGTCCGCCCGCCGCTTCCAGGGCGGCGAGGATGCTCGCCTTCATGCGCGCCCGCCGCTCGTCCTCCGTCTCCACCGCCGGCTGCTGGGCGGGCGCGGAGCGGGCGGGGGCGGGGCGCTCGGTGCGGGGCAGGTCGATCATCACCCGTCCGCCGCGCGCCAGGATGATGCCCCGCTCCATGACGTTCTGCAGCTCGCGCACATTGCCCGGCCAGTCATAGGCGGCGAGGCGCTGCATATCCCCCTCGCTCAGCTGGAGGGCGCCATGGGCGGGCTTGCGCAGGGAGACGAGGAAATGGAGCGCCAGCAGGGGGATATCCTCGCGCCGCTCGCGCAAGGGGGCGGACTCCACGGGCATCACGTTGAGGCGGTAGAAGAGATCCTCGCGGAAGCGCCCGGCATGCACCTCGGCCCTGAGGTCGCGATTGGTGGCGGCGATGATGCGCACGTCCACGGAGCGGGTGCGCTCCTCGCCCACCCGCTCGAACTGCCCCTCCTGCAGCACGCGCAGCAGCTTGCTCTGAAGCTCCAGGGGAATTTCCCCCACCTCGTCCAGGAACAGGGTGCCGCGGTCGGCCAGCTCGAACCGGCCGATGCGGTCGCGCAGCGCGCCGGTGAACGACCCCTTGGCATGGCCGAAGAATTCGCTCTCGAACAATTCGCGCGGGATGGCCGCGCAATTCACCCGGATCAGCGGGCGCTGGTTGCGCTCGCTGGCCTCGTGGATGGCGCGCGCGATCAGCTCCTTGCCGGTGCCGCTCTCGCCGGTGATGAGCACGGTCGCCTCGGTGGGGGCCACCAATTCCACCTGGCGCAGCACCTTCTGGACGGCGGCGGAGCGGCCGATAATGCCGCTATGGCTGGTCTCGGCGCGGATCTCCTCCTGGAGATAGGCATTCTCCAGTTCCAGCCGCTTGCGCAGGCTGTCCACCTCGTCGAGCGCGAGGCGCAATTGCTCGTGGGCCTCGCGCTTCTGGGTCACGTCCCGGAACACCACCACGGCGCCGATGAGCACGCCCCGGTCGCGCAGCGGGGTGGAAGTGTATTCCACCCAGACCGGCTTGCCCGAGCGGTGCCAGAACACGTCATTGTCCACCCGGTGCACGATCCCGTCCCGGAAGGCCGCATAGATGGGGCATTGCTCGTGGGGGAAGTGGGAGCCGTCCGGGTGGTGATGGTGCACCATGGCGTGCATGTCCCGGCCGATCATGGCCTCGGCGGTCCAGCCCAGGATCTGCTCGGCGGCGGGATTGACGAAGGTGGTCTTGCCCTCAGTGTTCACGCCGTAAATGCCCTCGCCCACGGCGCCCAGCAGCAGGCGGTTCTCCCGCTCGATGTCGCGGAAGGCGCGCTCCACGCGCTGCCATTCGGCGACGCCCTCGCGCATGAAGCTCTCGGCGTCCGCATCGATGTCGCGCCGCGCGCGGGCGTCCAGGTCGCAGAGGGTCAGGATGAGGCGGGGGCCGCGCGGCGTGTTGGCGATGGTGCCGGCGCATTCCACCCGCAGCGCCGTGCCGTCCGCGCGCCGGGGTGAGAGGGAGCGTGTCCAATAGGTGCCGTGGGCCTGCACGGCCTGGGTGAAGACCACCAGGGCCGAGGCCTGCCCGGGATGCAGGTCGAAGATCTGCATGGCCTTGAGGCGGCTTCGGTCATGGCCGGTGAGCCGGGCCGCCGCGCCGTTGGCATCCACGATGGCGCCCGTATCCAGGTCGATGGCGAGCTGGGCCTCGATGCCGCCGTCGAAGGCCGGGCCGAACGGGCCGGCATGGGCGGCGGCAAGGGAAGGGGCGGGGGGCACGGCGTCTCCTCAGGTCACGAAAAATCGTAACGCGATCCCGAAAAATCGTAAATCACGAAATTTCGTGAATTGGCCCACTTTCCGATTTTCCAGCACTGGCGCGGGACAGCGCGGTCGGGGCGGCGTGGCACACCTCTTGCGTTGGGTAAGGCGACCTTCCCGAGTGCCCCGCAGGGGCCCACCATAAGCGAGGCGATAGATGGCGAGCTTCGACACATTCCGGCGCGGTTCCGGCATCTCTTCGGGCTGCTCGTGCGGCGAGCATGCCTCCCAAAGCGAGCACGACTTCGCCTGCAAGGTGACGGGCAGCGAGGACGAGCGCTATTCCAGCTTCGTCGAGACGGCGGTCATGCGCGCGGTGTTCCCGCACACCCCCACCCGCCGCGCCTTCCTGAAGACGGTGGGCTCCGCCACGGCGCTCGCCGCCGTGTCCCAGTTCCTGCCGCTGGGCAGCGTCACCGACGCCTTTGCCCAAGGGTCCGGCGCGCTGGAGAAGAAGGACCTGAAGGTCGGCTTCATCCCGATCACCTGCGCCACCCCCATCATCATGGCCCATCCGCTCGGCTTCTATTCCAAGCAGGGCCTGAATGTGGACGTGGTGAAGACCGCCGGCTGGGCGGTGATCCGCGACAAGACCATCAACAAGGAATACGACGCCTCCCACATGCTCTCGCCCATGCCCATCGCCATCTCGATGGGCCTCGGATCGACCCCGATCCCCTTCTCGGTGCCGGCCATCGAGAACATCAACGGGCAGGCCATCACCCTGGCCATGAAGCACAAGGACCGGCGCAATCCCAAGGACTGGAAGGGGATGAAGTTCGCCATTCCCTTCGACTATTCCATGCACAATTACCTGCTGCGCTACTATCTCGCGCAGAACGGCCTGGATCCCGACACGGACGTTCAGCTGCGCTCCGTGCCCCCGCCGGAAATGGTCGCCAACCTGCGCGCCGAGAATATCGACGGCTTCCTCGCCCCCGACAATATCGCCCAGCGCGCCGTCTATGACGGGGTGGGCTTCATCGACATCCTCTCCAAGGAGATCTGGGACGGCCATCCCTGCTGCTCGTTCACGGCCAGCAAGGAATTCGTCACCGCCAATCCCAACACCTATGCGGCCCTGCTGCGCGCCATCATCGATGCCAGCGCCTATGCCCAGAAGCCGGAGAACCGCAAGCAGATCGCGGAAGTCATCGCCCCCGCAAACTATCTGAACGCGCCGGTCACGGTGCTCGACCAGGTGCTCACGGGCACCTATGCGGACGGCCTCGGCAACATCAAGAAGGACCCGAACCGCGTCGCCTTCGAGCCCTTCCCCTACGATTCCTTCGCCATCTGGATCCTCACCCAGATGAAGCGCTGGGGACAGGTGAAGGGCGATGTGGACTATGCCGGCATCGCCAAGCAGGTGTTCCTCGCCACCGAGTGCGCGAAGGTGATGCAGGACATGGGGATGACCCCGCCCGCGCCCACCAAGACCATCGTGGTGATGGGCAAGCCGTTCGATCCGTCCAAGCCCGAAGCCTATGTGGACAGCTTCGCCATCAAGCGGACCTGACCCATGGCCACCAGTCTCAACCTCCGCGCCGCCTTGGTGTCCTTCCTGCTGCTGGCGGCCTTCCTGCTGGTCTGGCAGGGCGCCACGGCGGGGTTCGGCGGTACGTCCGGCGGGCTTCCCGCCGGAATGGACCCCGAATATGCCAAGCTGATGGGCCTCACCGCCACCACCGGCAAGTCGGCCATGCCGAGCCCGCTGGATGTGGGCGGCGCGCTCATGAAGATGCTGTCCGATCCCTTCTACGACAAGGGGCCGAACGACAAGGGCATCGGCATCCAGCTGGCCTATTCGCTGGGCCGGGTGCTGCTGGGCTATGCCATCGCGGTGCTGGTGGCGGTGCCGCTGGGCTTCCTCATCGGCATGTCCGCCCTCATGAGCCGGGCGCTCGATCCCTTCATCCAGGTGCTGAAACCCATCTCGCCTTTGGCCTGGATGCCGCTCGCCCTCTACACCATCAAGGATTCCGGCATCTCGGCCATCTTCGTCATCTTCATCTGCTCGGTCTGGCCGATGCTGCTGAATACGGCGTTCGGCGTGGCGAGCGTGCGCAAGGAATGGCTGAATGTCGCCCGCACCCTGGAAGTGGGGCCGCTGAAGCGCGCCTTCACGGTGATCCTGCCGGCGGCGGCGCCCACCATCCTCACCGGCATGCGCATCTCCATCGGCATCGCCTGGCTGGTGATCGTGGCGGCGGAGATGCTCGTGGGGGGTACCGGCATCGGCTACTTCGTCTGGAACGAGTGGAACAACCTGTCCATCACCAACGTGATCATCGCGATCCTCATCATCGGGGTCACGGGCATGGTGCTGGACCAGATCCTCGCGGCCGTCGCCCGGCTCGTGACCTTCCCGGAATGAGCGCGATGACTGACTCCCGCTATGTCTCCATCGAGGGCATCGCCCGCCGCTACACGGCCGCGGGCGGGCGCACCACCACGGTGTTCGAGGACCTCTGGTTCTCCATGAACAAGGGCGACTTCGCCTGCATCATCGGCCATTCCGGCTGCGGCAAGACCACGGTGCTCAACATCCTGGCGGGCCTCGACGCGCCGGATACGGGCGCCGCCATCATGGACGGACAGGCCATCGCGGGGCCGTCTTTGGAGCGGGCCGTGATCTTCCAGGGCCACGCGCTGCTGCCCTGGCGCACGGTGCTGGGCAATGTGACCTATGCGGTCTCCTCCCGCCATCGCCGCTGGAGCGCGCAGAAGGTGCGCGACCATGCCATGCGCTTTATCGAGCTGGTGGGGCTGAAGGGGGCGGAGAACAAGCGCCCCTCCGAGCTTTCCGGCGGCATGAAGCAGCGCGTGGGCATCGCCCGGGCGCTCTCCATCGAGCCGAAGATGCTGCTCATGGACGAGCCCTTCTCGGCGTTGGACGCGCTGACGCGCGGCACGCTCCAGGACGAGGTGCGCCGCATCTGCCTGGAGACCGGACAGACCGTGTTCATGATCACCCACGACGTGGACGAGGCCATCTATCTGGCCGATCGCATCGTGCTCATGACCAACGGCCCGCAGGCGGTGGTGGCCGAGATCGTGGACAACCCGCTGCCCCGCGACCGGCGGCGGCTGGACATCCACAAGCAGCCCGACTTCTACGCCGTCCGCAACCACCTCATCGACTTCCTGGTGGAACGCTCCAAGACCTTCAAGAGCGCGCTTCCCCCCGGCTACGACCATCGCCATCCGCCCGTGGTGCGTCCCACCACCGGGCTGAGCACGCCGCCCGACGGCGACATGCGGGCGGCCTGAGGCCGCACCGAAACCCCACATCCCCCGACCAAGGCCCCCAAAGGAGAGACGCCATGAAGCGCGCCGACCTCACCGAGAAGATCCTCGACATCAAGCGTAAGAACGGCTGGACCTGGAAGTACATCACCGGCGAGATCGGCGGCATGTCGCCGGTGCTGGTGGTGGGCGCGCTGCTCGGCCAGATGAAGCTGGTAAAGCCCCTCGCCAAGGCGGCCGCCGAGCTGTTCGGCCTCTCCGAGGAAGAGGAGCGCATGCTGAACGAGGTGCCCTATCGCGGCATGCCCATGCCCCCCACGGACCCGCTCATCTACCGCTTCTATGAAATGGTGATGGTGAACGGCCCGGCCTGGAAGGCGATCATCGAGGAAGAGTTCGGCGACGGCATCATGTCCGCCATCGACTTCGACATCGACATTTCCCGCCAGGAGAACCCGAAGGGCGACCGCGTGAAGATGACCTTCACCGGCAAGTTCCTGCCCTACAAATATTACGGCGCCGAGCAGGGCACGCCGGAATACGGCTTCAAGGAAGCCTGAGAACGGCGGGGGTGCCTCCCGGCTCGTTCCCCCTCCCTAACCCTCCCCCCGGCTTCCCCCTCCCTAACCCTCCCCCGCAAGCGGGAGAGGGGACCTGTTGCGCGGGATGGAGACGGGCGTGCGCCTTCCGCCCTCAGACGGGAAAGCCCTCTCCCGCTTGCGGGGGAGGGTTGGGAGGGGGCCGGCTGAACGTGCACCACTGGGTCCGCGCCCTACTTCTCCACCAGCGCGAAACGCAGCAGAATTGTCCGCTGGAGGGGGCTGAAATTGTCGTCGGAGACGATGGTGAACAGGGTTTCCCCCTTGGCGTTCACCGTCGCCGACAGGCCCTCCATATTGTCGATCTCGAAGCCCATGTCGGCGGTCAGCAGGATCTCCCCGTCCAGCACCGCGCCGGGCTTCACCTGCGCCAGCGAGAAGCGGCGCAGCTGCATGGCGACGCCCGCCGTGGGCGTGAAGCTGCGCTCCAGCAGATAGAGGTCGCCCTTCGGCCCCAGCGCCGCGTCGGTGGCGCTGAAGGAACCGCTCTTGCGCACCGTGAAGCTGCCGGGCGTGGGGCCGGAAATGATGAAGCCGGGCAGGTCGTCATCGGCCGTGGCCCCCTGCTCGCCGATGGCGATGAGCGCGCCCGTCATGGGCGGGCCCGGCACATAGACCAGGGCCTCCAGGCCGAGATTCTTCCGCAGCGTCTTCACGCCGGGCGGCACGGGCACCGGCACGCCGGTCTTGCCCAGGGGATCAGGCCCCGGATAGGACCACAATTCGTTGATGTCCTCGAAGGTCACGTAGACCGCGTCGGGCGCCACCGCCAGCGCCTCGGCATCGCCCCGGCCGCGCGTCGCCTGGACGCGGCCCTTCTCGTCCAGCATGGCCGCCGCCATCACGTCCGACAGGCCCACGGGCCGGTCGCCGTCGGTGACGAGATTGCCCTTCAGGAACAGGCCGGCATCGGTGAGCGCCAGGAAGCCCTTGCCGTCCGGCGCCAGCACGAAGCCGGATATGCCGCCGAAGCCCGGAAAGTCGGAGGTGAGGCGCATGCCGCCGCGAAATTCCAGGCGGCCGAAGCGGGTGTCCTGGGATTGCGGGCGGAAGGTGGCGATGGGGCTCGCCGTCACCTCGATCGCCATGGGCTCGACCGGCAGCGCGCCGGGCTTGGCGAAGGCGCGCAGGCCCCCGAACACGAGCCCGGCCACCAGGAGGCCGGAGGCCGCGAGCGTCAGCGTCTTGCGGCGGGAGAGGATCATCGCGCCCTCAATGCATCCGCTTGCGGGAGGGCGCGCGGGGCGCCACCGTGGTCTCGGCGAACAGCTCCGCCAGCTTCTCGGTCATGACCCCGCCCAGCTCCTCCGCATCCACGATGGTCACGGCGCGCCGGTAATAGCGGGTCACGTCATGGCCGATGCCGATGGCGATCAGCTCCACCGGGGAACGGGTCTCGATCTCGGAGATGATGTGGCGCAGGTGCCGCTCCAGATAATTGCCGGCATTCACCGAGAGGGTGGAATCGTCCACCGGCGCGCCGTCGGAGATCATCATCAATATCTTGCGCGCCTCGGGGCGGCCCAGCAGGCGCTTGTGCGCCCAGTCCAGGGCCTCGCCGTCGATATTCTCCTTCAGCAGGCCCTCGCGCATCATCAGGCCCAGATTGCGCCGGGACCGCCGCCAGGGGGAATCGGCCGCCTTGTAGATGATGTGCCGGAGATCGTTGAGGCGGCCGGGATTGACCGGCTTGCCGCCCGCCAGCCACGCCTCGCGCGACTGCCCGCCCTTCCAGGCGCGCGTCGTGAAGCCCAGCACCTCCACCTTCACGCCGCAGCGTTCCAGCGTGCGGGCGAGGATGTCCGCGCAGGTGGCCGCCACCGTGATGGGGCGCCCGCGCATGGAGCCGGAATTGTCGATGAGCAGCGTCACCACCGTGTCGCGGAACTGGGTGTCGCGCTCGCGCTTGAAGGAGAGGGCGGCGGTGGGGTCGGTCACCACGCGGGAGAGGCGCGCGGGGTCGAGCACGCCCTCTTCCAGGTCGAACTCCCAGGCCCGGTTCTGCTGCGCCAGCAGGCGCCGCTGCAGGCGGTTGGCGAGCCGCGCCACCACGCCCTGGAGGTTGGAGAGCTGCTTGTCCAGATAGGTGCGCAGCCGGGTCAGTTCCTCGGCGTCGCACAGATCCTCGGCGCGCACCTCCTCGTCGAACTTGGGGGTGAAGGCGTGATATTCCGGGCCGTTCCTGTCGCCGCCGGGCGGCGTGCGGGGCTGCCAGGGCTCGGACGCCTCGTCGGCGTCGCCCATCTCGGATTCGTCCGGCATCTCGGCGGGCGGGCCCGCCTCGCTCTCCACCGCGCTTTCGGGAAGCTGGTCGTCGGACAGCTCCGCCTCAACCTCGGTGGCGCCCTGCTGGCTCTCTTCCTCGCGGGTGTCGCCGTCCTCGCCCGCCTGGTCGTCGCGCCCGTCCGTCTTGTCGTCCTGCTCCGCGTCATCGTCGCTTTCCAGCGCCGAATCCTCGCCCATCTCCAGGGAGGAGAGCAGGTCGCGGGTGATCTGGCTGAACGCCTTCTGGTCCTCGATGCTGTCGGCGAGGCGCGCGAGATCGTCCTCGGCGCGGCTCTCGATGAAGTCGCGCCACAGTTCCACGATCTTGCGGGCGTCGGGCGGCGGCGGCTGGCCGGTCAGGCGCTCGCGCACCAGCAGCGCCACGGCATCCTCGATGGGCGCGTCGGCGCGGTCGGTGATGTCCGCATAGGGGCCGCGATGATATTTGTCGGCCAGCATGGCGGAGAGGTTGCGCTTCACCCCCTCCATGCGGTTTCCGCCCAGAGCTTCCACGCGCGCCTGCTCGGCCGCGTCGAACACGGCGCGGGCCACATCCCCGGTGGGGGCCATGCGGCGATGCACGCCGTTGTCGTGGCAGGCGAGGCGCAGCGCCAGCGAATCCGCATGTCCGCGCAGCACCGCCGCGTCATGGGCGCTGAGCCGGCGCGGCGGCTCGGGCAGGCGCACCCGGTCCGGGCCGAGGCTGGGGCGCTCGGCGGCGAAGGCCACCTCGAACTCGGCCACCCCGGCAATGGCCTTGAAACAGCTCGCCACCGCCCGCTTGAACGGCTCGACGGGGGCTTCCTTCGGGGTGGTCTTCACGACCTTATTGGACGGGGGCGCCATATCTACACCGCTGTTCCGGCTGCACCGTTGGTCTGGGGCTGCCTGCGGGGCGCCGCCCATGAGCGGGCGCCCCCATGCCTGTGATCGGCCTTCCGAAGAAGGCCGCCGCGCTCAGGTGAGCGCGACGTTCACGGAGCTTTCGGCCAGTTCCTGCCCGAAGCAGCGCTGGTAGAATTCCGCCACCAGAGCGCGCTCCAGCTCGTCGCACTTGTTGAGGAAGGTGACGCGCAGGGCGAAGCCGAGATCCTTGAAGATGTCGGCATTCTCCGCCCAGGTGATGACCGTGCGCGGGCTCATCACCGTGGAAAGGTCGCCATTGATGAAGGCGTTCCGGGTGAGGTCCGCGAGGCGCACCATGCGGTTCACGGTGTCCTTGCCCTCGGGCGTGCGATAGTGCTTCGCCTTGGACAGGATGATGTCCACTTCCTTGTCGTGGGCGAGGTAATTGAGCGTGGTGACGATGGACCAGCGGTCCATCTGTCCCTGGTTGATCTGCTGCGTGCCGTGATAGAGGCCGGTCGTGTCGCCCAGGCCCACCGTGTTGGCGGTGGAGAACAGGCGGAAGGCCGGATGGGGGCGGATCACCCGGTTCTGGTCCAGAAGGGTAAGGCGGCCCGACACTTCCAGCACGCGCTGGATCACGAACATCACGTCGGGGCGGCCGGCATCATATTCGTCGAACACCAGCGCCACGTTGTTCTGCAGCGCCCAGGGCAGGATGCCGTCGCGGAACTCGGTCACCTGCTTGCCGTCGCGCACCACGATGGCGTCCTTGCCGATCAGGTCGATACGGCTGATGTGGCTGTCGAGATTGATGCGCACGCACGGCCAGTTCAGGCGCGCGGCCACCTGCTCCACATGGGTGGACTTGCCGGTGCCGTGATAGCCGGTGACCATGACGCGGCGGTTATGGGCGAAGCCCGCGAGGATGGCGAGCGTGGTCGGCCGGTCGAACAGATAGTCGGGATCGAGATCCGGCACATGGGGATCGGTCTTCGAGAAGGCCGGAACTTCCATGTCGATATCGATGCCGAACACCTGGCGCACCGACACCTTCATGTCCGGGGTCGGGGCAATGGTCTCCGTGCCGCTCATAAAACCTCCGTTTGCGCACGTTGGCGCGCGTCTCGTCTTCACATGTGGGGCGGCACCTTAAAGGTTTTCCGCTTGGGCAAAAACTCATGCGGGCGCGCGAGATGTCGCGCCGGGGTGGGGTTCAGCAGAACCCCGCCTGCTTGAGGATGTTATAGGCCTGGATGACGTTCTTCAGCCGCTCCTCGGAGGTGCGGTCGCCGCCATTGGTGTCGGGGTGGTGCTTCTTCGCCAGTTCCTTGAAGCGCGTCTTGATCTCCTCCGCCGAGGCGGACAGCTCCAGGCCCATGAGTTCCAGCGCCCGCCGTTCCGTGGTGCGGATGGTGCGGCTTTCCTCGCGCGGCGCCTCGAAGGGCTGGTCGCCCATCTCCTGGCCGAAGCCGAACGGGTCGCGATAGGCGCTGTTCGCGTTCGCCTCGCCCCGCTGGCCCATCTTCCAGGTGGGGCGATGACCGGTCAGCGCGTCCTTCTGGTAGGCATAGACCGCATCATCGGTCATGCCCTGGAAGTAGTTGTAGGACTGGTTGTATTCGCGCACATGGTCGAGGCAGTAGAAGAAGTATTCCCCTTCCGCCCGCCGCCCCTTGGGCGCCCGGTGGGTCCCGTCGCGCGCGCAGCCCGGCCACTGGCAGGCCGGGCAGGTCCGCTGCTTCAGGCGGTCCTCCGTCGGCTTGACGCGGATGCGATCGAAAAGGGGGGAGTCGAATTTCATGGTCGCGATTATGAGGTCGATGCCGCGGCGCGGCAACACGGAGCCGTGTACCGATTCCGCGTGCTGAGCACGGTGGAAAAGCTGCGGTGGAGTGAAGGGCCCGCCAAAGCGAGCTGTCGGGGACATATATAATCGTCCCGGCGCGCGATGCCAGCCGCTTGCGTCTCCTCTTGCGCCTTCTCTCCTCCATTGACGCGGGCGGCGGCCCGGCGCTACCGGTAAGGCCATGTCCGATCCTGATCTCGACCGCATCCGCACGGCCCTCGCCGGAGGGCTGAACCCGCTCGTGCTGGAGCTGGAGAATGAAAGCGCGCTGCATGCCGGGCATGCGGGCGCCTCGTCCCGGCCGGACGGGGGCATCACCCATCTGCGGGTGCGCGCGGTGTCGGCGGCCTTCGCCGGCAAGAGCCGGGTGGAGCGTCACCGCATCGTGAACGCGTTTCTGGCCGGGGAGATCGCGCAGGGCCTGCATGCGCTCGCCATCGAGGCGAAGGCGCCGGGCGAATGAGCGAGAGCGGCGAGGGCGGCGCGCTGGTCCTGTTCTCCGGAGGGCAGGATTCCGCCACCTGCCTCGCCTGGGCGCTGGACCGCTTCGACCGCGTGGAGACGGTGGGCTTCGATTACGGCCAGCGCCACCGGGTGGAGCTGGAGCGGCGCGGCGACGTGGCCCACGGGCTCACCCGCATCAGCGGTGCCTGGGCCCGGCGGCTGAAGGACGACCACACCATCTCGCTCGCCGCCTTGAGCAAGGTGTCCGAGACCGCGCTCACCCGGAACGTGGCCATCGAGATGGAGGAGGGCGGGCTGCCCAACACCTTCGTGCCGGGCCGCAACATCATCTTCCTCACCTTCGCCGCCGCGCTCGCTTATCGGCGGGGGCTGAAGCACATCGTCGGCGGCATGTGCGAGACGGATTATTCCGGCTATCCCGACTGCCGGGACGACACCATCAAGGCGCTCCAGGTGGCGCTGAACCTGGGCATGGAGCGCCGCTTCGTGCTGCACACGCCCCTCATGTGGCTGGACAAGGCGCAGACCTGGGACATGGCGGAAGACCTGGGCGGCACGGGGCTGGTGGACCTCGTCGTGGAAGAGACCCACACCTGCTATCTGGGCGAACGCGGCCGCCGCCACGATTGGGGCTATGGCTGCGGCACCTGCCCGGCCTGCAAGCTGCGGGCGGACGGCTTCGCGCGCTATCGGGCGCGCAAGTGAGACGCGAGCAAGTGAGACGCGAGCAGGGGAGCGGCGCGATGATGCGGGTGCTGACGGCGGGTCTGTTCGTGCTGCTGGCGTCCGTCGCGGGCGCGCAGGCGGCGAGCTTCGACTGCAATGCGGCGCGCGCGCCGGACGAAAAAGCGGTGTGCGCCTCCATGGCGCTCAGCGATCTCGATGTGAAGATGGCCACCCTTTACGAGGTGGCGGGCCATCTGGTCGCCATGGGCCAGCGCGGCATGCTGCAGGACGAGCAGCGCGATTTCTTGAAGACGCGCACCGCCTGCGGGGCGAATGCCGCTTGCCTCTCCTCGGCCTATGAGGCGCGCATCAAGACCATCAACGGCGTGCTGCAATCCATCTATTCCCGCGGGCCGTTCTAGGCCGCTCACGCCCCGCCGGGTGTCCGGTCCCCTTCGCCGAGATCGCGCTGCATGAGCACGGTGTCGAGCCAGCGGCCGAACTTGAAGCCGGTGGCCTTCAGCACGCCCACGTCATAGAAGCCGCAGGCGCGGTGCAGGGCGATGGAGCCGACATTGTCGCTGCCGCCGATCACCGCTACCATCTGCCGGAACCCGCCCGCCTCGCACTGGATAATCAGCGCATCCATGAGCGCGCGCCCGACGCCGCGCTTGTGGGCGGCGGGGGCCACATAGACCGAATTCTCCACCGTGAAGCGATAGGCGATGCGCGGGCGGAAGGCGCTGGCATAGGCGTAGCCCAGCAGCGGCCCGCCTTCGGCCTCGCGGGCGGTGATGTAGGGATAGCCCCCGTCCAGGATCGCCCGGTAGCGGCGCAGCATCTCCTCTTCGGAGGGCGCTTCCAGCTCGAAGGAGGCGGTGCCGGTGCGCACGGCCTCGTCATAGATGGCCGTGATGGCCGGAATGTCGTCGGGGGTGGCGGGGCGGATCAGCATGGCCTCGCTTTAGACCAGCGCGGGGGCGCCTGGAAGGCCCCTCGAAGACCTTGGAAGGCCCCAAAAGAAAAGGCCCCGGCGGATGCCGGGGCCTCGTTGGTTCAGACCTTGTACCATCGGCCTCGGTCTGTGACCGATGCCGAGTGGGTCAGCTCAAGCGCCGCTCGGGCGTGAGCCGGTGGGGCTCAGTTGCTGTTCCGGTTTCCGAAGAGCTGCAGCAGCATCATGAACAGGTTGATGAAGTCCAGATAGAGCGTCAGCGCGCCCATGATGGCCTTCTTGCCCATGACGGCGCTGTCGTCGCCCTCGAAATACATCTCCTTGATGCGCTGCGTGTCGTAGGCGGTGAGGCCCGCGAACACCAGCACGCCCACCACGGACACGATGAACTGCAGCATCGAGGAGCCGAGGAAGACGTTCACCAGCGAGGCGATGATGATGCCGAACAGGCCCATCATCAGGAACGAGCCCATGCCGGACAGGTCCCGCTTCGTGGTGTAGCCCCACAGGCTCAGCGCGCCGAAGGAGGCGGCCGTGATGAAGAACACGCGGCCGATGCTCTCATGGCTGTAGACGAGGAAGATCGTCGACAGCGAGATGCCCACCAGCGCGGCATAGACCCAGAAGGTCAGCTGCGCGGCGCCCACGCTCATGTTCTGGATGCGGAAGCTCAGGAAGAACACCGCGGCCAGAGGCGCGAGCATCACCACCCACTTGAGCGGGCTCACGAACATGGTGTAGCCGAACTGCGTCAGGTACTGCCCGCCGCCGATGGCATATTCCGTGGGCGTCGCGCTGATCGACAGCATGAAGACGCCAAGCGCGGCGAGGCCCGTAATGGCCAGGCCCAGCGCCATGTAATTGTAGACGCTGAGCATGTACGACCGCAGACCTTGATCGATCGCGGCCTGTGAGCGCGTCGCCGTCGAGCCCCAGCGGGCGGCGGCGTTGCGATCATAGTCGGACATCGTCTCTCTCCATTCCCCCGAGCGGCCTGGGTAGAGTCCCGTCCAGTCTCGGTTCCGCACAATATGGGGATTTCCGCGAGAACGGGCAAGGCGAATGCGATGAAATTTCCGTAAGGTCATGTGTTCCGGCGAGGCTGGACGCGCGCGGTTCGGCATGTTCAGGTTGTGCCCGTCAGGGCAGGTTTGTGAGATGGGGCGGGTTGTCGGGGCGGGCGGCTGCATGCTGCGCGTCGTGCTGGGTCTGTGCGTCGCCGCTCCCGCTTTCGCCGGCGCGTGGACGCAGAAGGAATTCGACGGCTCCGCCTTCTTCCAGACCACCGCCACATGGTCCTCCAAGGCGTTCGACGGCAACGGGTCGCTGTTCGACAGCCGGACCTACGACAAGGTCAGCACCCAGCTGTTCCTCGAATATGGCGCCACCGACTGGCTGACCTTGCTGGCCGCGCCCGAACTCCTGCAGATCCAGATGGGGGCAGGCACGCCCGGCGCCCTCGATGCCGCTCCGGCCCGCTATGCCGGCTTCGGCTATACCGATCTCGGGGCGCGGGTGCGCCTTGCCCATGGCGAAGGCTGGGTGGTCTCGGCCCAAGGCGTGCTGCGCATTCCCGGCGCCAGGCCGTCCGAGGGGATCGCCGCCCTCGGCTATGCGGACGGCGAGATCGACCTGCGGCTCATGGCGGGCCTGTCCTTCGTCCTGTTCGGGCTGCCCGCCTTCGTGGACCTGGAGGCGGCCCAGCGCCTGCGGGAGGGCGCGCCGCCGGACGAGTTCCGCCTCGACGCCACGCTCGGCCTGCGGGTGGCGCCCCAATGGCTGCTGCTCGCCCAGTCCTTCAACGTGGTCTCGGAAGGGGCGGGGCAGGGGCCCGTCTTCGATGTCTCCTACGCCTATTACAAGCTGCAGATGGGCGGCATGTATGACGCCACCGCGCACCTGTCCTTCATGCTGGCGGGCGTGACCACATGGTACGCCCGCAACGCCATCCAGGAGACCGGCATCGTCGGCGCGGTTCTCATTCGCTACTGAGCGGCGGGCGCCTTCGCCTTGCGGGCCTGCGCGTCGCGCACCAGCGCTTCCGCCGAGGGGAGGATGGCGGCGACGATGCGGTCCACGCCCTCGGCGGTGGGGTGGATGCCGTCCTTCTGGTTGAGCACCCGGTCGCCCGCCACGCCCTCCAGGAAGAAGGGATAGAGCGGCACCTCGAACTTGGCGGCGAGGTCCGGATAGATGGCGTCGAAGCTGCGGCGATAGTCCGCCCCGAGATTGGGCGCCGCGCGCATGCCCGTGAGCAGCACGGGGATGTGCCGCGCCTTCAGCCGGGTCAGGATCTCCGTGAGGTTGCCGCGCGCAATGTCCGGGGAGAGGCCGCGCAGCATGTCGTTGGCGCCCAGTTCCACGATCACCGCGTCGGTATGCTGCGGCACGCTCCAGTCCAGCCGGGCGAGGCCCGCGCCGGTGGTGTCGCCGGAGACGCCGGCATTCACGATGGTGACGTCATAGCCCTTGGCCTTCAGGGCGGCTTCCAGCTTCGCCGCGAAGCTGTCCGCCCGCGACAGGCCGAGGCCCGCCGTCAGGCTGTCGCCCAGCGCAACCACCTTGAGCGGGGCGGCCTGGACGGCAGATGACAGGATCGTGACCACTGTGAGGGCAAGGACCAGGGCTTTGCAGCACATGCGGGCCGCCCCATATGGCACCAATGCCGTAATTTCGGCGGCGCAATATCGAAGCCCGTCCCCCATCCGAGTGCCCCACCGCATGAATGTCCTCACCGTTCCGCCCGTCATCTCTCTCTCCGACGTGGACCTGTCCCTCGGCGCCGGCGCGGCGCGGGTGCATGTGCTCAAGTCCCTGTCTCTATCCATCGCTTCTGGCGAAACAGTGGGGCTCATCGGGCCGTCGGGTTCGGGCAAGTCCACGCTCCTCATGGTGATGGCGGGCCTGGAACGGGCCGACCGGGGCTCGGTGAAGGTGGCCGGGGCGGAATTGTCCGGGCTCAACGAGGATGCGCTGGCGCGCTTCCGTGGTGCCCATGTGGGGATCGTCTTCCAATCCTTCCACCTCATCCCCACCATGACCGCCATCGAGAATGTGGCGGTGCCCCTGGAACTGGCGGGGCGGCCGGACGCCTTTGCCCGCGCGGCGGCGGAACTGGAGGCCGTGGGCCTCGGCGCCCGCATGCGGCACTATCCGTCCCAATTGTCCGGCGGCGAGCAGCAGCGCGTGGCGGTGGCCCGCGCCCTGGCCCCCCAGCCCGACATTCTGGTGGCGGACGAGCCCACGGGCAATCTGGACGAGGCCACGGGCCGTCACATCATGGATCTCCTGTTCGACGCCCACCGGGCGCGGGGCACCACCCTCGTTCTCGTTACCCATGATCCCGTGCTGGCGGCGCGCTGCGGGCGCGTGGTGCGGCTGCGCTCCGGCCTCATCGAGGCCGACGAAGCCCGGGCGACGCTCCTCTCATGAGCGCTACCCTGCCTCCCTCCATCCGCTTCGCCCTGCGCGAGCTGCGCGGCGCCCGTCGCGGCTTCTTCGTCTTCCTCGCCTGCCTCGCTTTGGGCGTCATGGCCATTTCGGGTGTCGGCTCCTTCGCGCGTGCCCTCACGGAGGGCCTCGCGCGGGAAGGGCGTTCCATTCTCGGCGGGGATGCGGCCTTCGCCCTCATCCAGCGCGAGGCGACGCCGCAGGAGCAGGAGGCCCTGGCCGGCGGCGGCGAGGTGGCGCGCGTCGCCACCCTGCGGGCCATGGCGCGCGCGCCCTCGGGCGATGCCACCCTGGTGGAGCTGAAGGCGGTGGAGCCGGGCACCTATCCCCTGGTGGGCGCGCTGGAAACGGCGCCGCCCGCTCCGCTCGCCGATTTGCTGGGCCAGCGGGACGGCGCCTATGGGGCGCTGGGCGACGAGACCTTTCTCGCCCGCCTGAACGTGAAGGTGGGCGACCGCATCCAGGTGGGCGATGCCACTTTGGTGCTGCGCGGCGTGATCGCCTCCGAGCCGGACCGTCTGTCCGCCGGCGTCGGCTTCGGTCCGCGCCTCATGGTGGGGCTGGATGCGCTGCCCCAGACCGGCCTCATCCAGCCGGGCAGCCTCGTGCGCTGGATCTACCGCGTGAAGCTCACGGACGGCAGCGACACCGCCCTTGCGGCCTTCGTGGACAAGGTGCGCGCGGAGGCGCCGGGCGCGGGCTTCGAGGTGCGCACCCGCGACGGGGCCTCGCCCCAGCTTGAGCGCAATGTGCGGCGCATCGCGCAATATCTGACCCTGGTGGGCCTCACGGCCCTGCTGGTGGGCGGCGTGGGCGTCGCCAATGCGGTGTCCAGCCATCTGGCCGCCAAGCGCGAGACCATCGCCACCCTGAAGGCGCTGGGGGCGCGGCGCGGAACCATTTTCGGCACCTATCTGGTGCAGGTGGCGCTGCTGGCGGCGCTGGGCATCGGCGCCGGGCTGGTGCTGGGCGCGGCGCTGCCCTTCCTCGTGGCCTGGGTGGCGGGGCACCTCATTCCCTTCCCGCTCTCGCCCGAGCTTAGTCCCTTCTCCTTGGCCATGGCGGCGCTCTATGGCGCGCTGGTGACCCTGGCCTTCACCCTCTGGCCCCTGGCGCAGGCGCAGGAGGCGCCGGTCTCCCGCCTGTTCCGGGATGCGCTGGGCGAGGGACGGCGGCGCCCGCCGCTCCTCTATCTCGGCCTGTGCGCGCTGGCGGTGGCCGGGCTCGGGGCGCTCGCCATCGTCACCGCCGAGGACAAGCGGGCGGCCGCCATCTTCCTCGCGGCGGCGGCGGGCGTGTTCATCCTGCTGCGCGGCGTGGCGCTGCTGCTCATGGCCATCGCCCGGCGGCTGCCCCGCCCGCGCGCCACCATGGCGCGGCTCGCCTTGGCCAACGTCCACCGGCCCGGCGCCCTGACGCCTACCGTGGTGCTCTCGCTTGGCCTCGGCCTGTCGCTGCTCACCGCCATCGCGCTCATCGACCGCAGCCTCACCGACGAGATCGGCGGCTCCCTGGCGGAGCGGGCGCCCAGCTTCTTCTTCGTGGACGTGCCGAGCGCCGACGAGGCAGACTTCTCCGCCTTCCTGGCGGAGCGCGCGCCGGGCGCGCGCTACCAGTCCGTGCCCATGCTGCGCGGGCGCATCGTCGATCTCAACGGCACGCCCGTGGAACAGGCCAAGCCCTCGGCCGAGGCGGCCTGGGTGCTGCAGAGCGACCGGGGCATTTCCTTCGCGAAGGACGTGCCCGAAGGATCCACCTTGGTGGAAGGAGACTGGTGGGCCCCCGACGAGACCCGCTCCCTCGTGTCCTTCGAGAAGAAGCTGGCCGAGGGGCTGGGCCTGAAGATCGGCGACACGGTGACGGTGAACGTGCTCGGCCGCGAGATGACCGCCCGCATCGCCAATCTGCGCGAGGTGACCTGGGAGCGGCTGGGCATCAATTTCGTCATGGTGTTCTCGCCCGCCACCTTCGCGGGCGCCCCCCACACCGCGCTCGCCACTCTCACCTATCCCGACGGGGGCGACCCGGCGGCGGAGGTGGACCTGCTGAAAGCCATGGCCGCCACCTATCCCGCCGTCACCACCATCCGCGTGAAGGAAGCTTTGGAGCAGGCCAACAAGATCGTCGCCGACCTCGCCTTGGGCATCCGCATCGCCAGCCTCGTCACCCTCGCCACCTCCATCCTGGTTCTGGCGGGCGCGCTGGCGGCGGGGCATCAGCACCGGGTCTATGACGCAGTCATCCTCAAGACGCTGGGCGCCACGCGCCCGCGCCTGGTGGGGGCCTATGGCCTGGAATATGCGGGCCTCGGCCTCGCCACGGCGGTGTTCGCCATCGGCGCGGGCACCATCGCGGCCTATGTGGTGGTGACGCGGGTGATGAATATCGGCTTCACCTTCTCCCCGCTGGCGGCCTTCGGGGCGGTGGCGGTGGCGCTCGCCTTCACGCTGGGCTTCGGCCTGCTGGGCACCTGGCGCGCACTGAGCGTCCCCCCGGTGCGGGTGCTCAGGCATTTGTGACGCGGTAACCCCGGAACCTGCGAGCTGCGGATCAGCCGCCGCTTCGGCGGTGGATGATCAGTTCGTCGATCTCCAGCCGGCGGATCCGCGCCCGGCCGATGGCGAGCCGCCCGATGGCCAGGGCGCCGACGGCGATGGCGCCCACCGCGAACGCGCCGAGCACGAGGCTGCCCACCGCCGTGGTCCCCACGGCCGCCGCCCCCACGGCGCCTGCGGGGACCTTGGCGGACTTTTTGAGCTTGGCGAGCTTGGCTTTTTTCGCGGCGGGGCGGGAGGTCGGCCCGGCGTCGGCCGGATCCGCGAGCACCGCGGGAGCGCTGACGGAAGGGCCTGCCGGAGCGGCCTTCTGGCTCGCGCGGCTACGGGCGCCTTGCGTGCCCGGCGTGGTTGCGCGTGGCTTTGAGGCGCGTGGTTTGCGCGCGGGTGGCTGCGGGGGCTTGGAATCGGATGATGCCATTCCGTCCTCCATCACTGCCGCGCGGATGCGCGTTATTCCCTCCCGTGCGGGTCGCGCGGGAGGGTTGGTCTCTCAGCCCGCCACGCCGGCGCGGACGCAGTCGTGGAGGCGCAGGAGGCCCTGGAGGCGGCCGCGCTCGTCTTCCACCACGAGGCAGGTGATGCGCTGGGAGCTCATGGTGGCCAAGGCGTCGCCCGCCAGCATGTCGGGGCTGATGGCCATGGGCTTGCCGAGAATGATGTCCCCGGCCTGGGCACGCCACAGGCGGTTGATGTTCCGCCGCATGTCGCCGTCGGTGATGATGCCGACCACTTCGCCGTTGTCCATCACCAGCGCCACGCCGAACCCCTTGGAGGACATGGTGATGACCACTTCCTGCATGGGGGTGTCGGGCTTCACCAAAGGCAGCATGTCGCCATGGTGCATGAGGTCGCGGGCGCGCAGCAGGCGGGCGCCCAGCTTGCCGCCGGGATGGTAGCGGCGGAAGTCGGCGGCGGTGGTGCCCAAGAGGCTGGTGAGGCCCACCGCCAGAGCGTCGCCGATGGCGAGCATGAGGGTGGTGGAGGTGGTGGGGGCGAGGCCGTTGGGGCACACTTCCTTCACCGCGCCATAAGCCAGCGTCACCTGGGCGCGGCGGCCCAGCGTGCTCTCGCGCGAGCGCGTGATGGCCACCATGGGCACGTCATGGGCTTCGCAATAGCTGATGAGGTCGGACAGTTCGGCGGTCTCGCCGGAATTGGAGAGCAGCAGAACCGCGCTGTTGCGGCCCACGAGGCCGAGATCGCCGTGGCTGGCTTCCGCCGCGTGCAGGAACACGGCCGGGCGGCCGATGGAGAGGAAGGTGGCGGCGATCTTGCGGGCGATGTGGCCGGACTTGCCGATGCCGGCGACCACCACCGGGTCGCTCGCATCCTGCATGATGCGCAGCGCGTCCAGGAATTCCTGTCCCATGGCCGCCGCATAGGTGGTCATGGCATTGGCTTCCTCGCGCATCGCCTCGCGGCAGAGGTCGAGGAGTTCGCTGGAGGCCTGGTCCGTCGCGTCGCCCGGAGGGGTGGAAACTGTCATACGCCGTCTCGAATGGGGGCCTCCCGCCCCCGCGCGGGCGATGAAGGCTGTAGCTCGCCAGGATATACGAACCCGGCCGCACCGCAAAACCCCGCGAAAGGACGTAGCTTCAGCTTGGAACGGATCGACATTCGGATCGATGGGCGGCTTCAGCTTCCGAGGGTCGTCATGGCCGGGACAAACCCGGCCATGACGTGACGCCTTAAAAGGCCCTCCCCATCGCCAAACTGCCCATCTATCTCAGCCTTTGAGCGTGTAGAGGCCCACATTGATGGCGCCGCAGCGGAAGCCCGCCTCGCAATACGCGAGGTAATAGTCCCAGATGCGCCGGAAGGTGCGGTCGAAGCCCATCTGCTCCAGGGCCTCGGTCTGGTCGAGGAAGCGGCGGCGCCAGTCCGCCAGGGTGCGGGCATAGCTCTGCCCGAAGGTCTCGCTGGCGGCGGGGACGAGCCCGGCCTTTTCCGCCTCGCGGGCGATGATGGTGGGCGTCAGCAGCATGCCGCCCGGGAAGATGTAGCGCTGGATGAAGTCGGCGCTGCGGCGATAGCTCTCGAACCGCTCCTCGGCGATGGTGATGACCTGTAGCACCGCGAGGCCGCCCGGATTCAGGCGCTCCCGCAGCGCCTGGAAATAACGCGGCCAATAGCGCTCACCCACCGCTTCCAGCATCTCGATGGAGACGATGCGGTCGAAGCTGCCGCCCGTGTCCCGGTAATCCTCCAGGCGGAAGGCCATGCTGCCGCGCTGCGGGGCGGGCAGGGCCGCCGCATGGGCCAGTTGCTCATGGGACAAGGTGAGCCCGGTCACATGGGCGCCGCGCCCGGCGAGATGGGTGGCGAGCGCCCCCCAGCCCGCGCCGATCTCCAGCACGCTTTCGCCCCCGCGCAGGTTCAGAAGCTCGCCCACGCGGGTGATCTTGGCCTGCTGGGCCTCCTCCAGGCTCATGTCCGGCCGGGCATAGAGCGCGGACGAATAGCTCATGCTGGCATCCAGCCAGAGCCGGTAGAAGGCGTTGCCGAGGTCGTAATGGAAGGTGATGTTGCGCCGGCTGCCCGCCTTGGAATTCATCCGAAGCCCGTGCCGCAGGCGGTTCCACAGCCGGGCGGGCGCCGAGCCCGCCACCAGCCGCTCCAGATGGAGGGCGTTCACGGCGCCGAACTCCAGCACGGCGGGCAGATCGGGCGTGGACCAGTCGCCGGCCGCGAAGGCTTCGGCAAAGCCGATATCGCCGCCCGTCACCAGCCGCCGCACGGCGCGCCAGCGATGCACCTGCACATGAGCGGTGGGGCCGGGCAGGGGGCCCTTATGGTCCAGCCGGGTTCCATCGGGAAAGATCACCTGAACCTGGCCGCAGGGCAGCGGCGACAGGAGACGGCGCAGGGCCGTGGCGGCGATGCGGGGAAGGCCTGTCCGGTGGAGGAGCGAGGCCGGGTGGGGCGACGAACGCTCAATAGACATGGCGCGGCGGTCCTTGCGGGGGCGCAACGGTCACCGGGTCGGCCGGGGGAAGGGGCTTTCGGTAAAGCGGCATGCCCTTCACCCAGATCTTCACGGCTTCCCAATAAATACCCGCGACGACTTTCAGCGTCACCATGGGGAATGACAGGAATGCGCGCGCCAGCGCGCCGTCCGAAATGACCCGGCGCTCGGCCGAATGCACGGCGGTGAGCACCGCGCCCCGCTCGTCGCTGACCGTGATGGAGAGGAGATAGCGCTCGCCGGGCGGCTTGAGGCGGAAGCCATAGGTAAAGCCCATGCCCAGGAAGGGCGAGACGAAGAAGCGCTTGGGCGCGCTCTGGCGCACCGGCGCGTCGCCTTCCACCTCCGCGCGCATGAGATAGGAATGGCGCTCCCCGAACGTGTTGCTCACCTCATAGAGGGTCGCCACCAGCGCGCCGCCGCGGTCGTGGCAGAAATAGATGCTGAGCGGATTGAAGGTGAAGCCGAGCATGCGCGGCATGCACAGGAGCAGGATGGGCCCGCCGTCCGGCGTGATCCCGGCATCGCGCATATGGGCTTCCACCTGCCCCTTCAGGTCATGCCCCGTGCCGTCGCCATGGTCGCGGTCATGGAAGGCGAAGAGGTTGAAGCGGTTGTGGGAGAACAGGCGCAGCCGGGCGGAAAGCGCGTCCGCCGCGTCGAGATCGATGAGCAGGGACAGCACGCGATAGGCGAGCCGGTGGGGCCGGGGCCGCACCCGGCGGTGCATCACATGGCCCGCATAGAGGCAGGAACTGGGGGTCTTCATCAGACGACGGCCTCCTGTGCCGCGGCCACTGCCTCAACATCACGAGGTGTCGCGACGTCGCGAGGTGTCGCGACGGGAATGCCGATGGTGATGCGGTCGGATTCTCCCGGCACCGACCAGGGGCGGCGCACCCCGCCCAGCGCTTCCGCCACGGCGAGCCCCGCCTGGAGACCGTCCTCGTGGAAGCCCGCGCCGAAATAGGCACCGCAGAACCAGACGCCGCCATTCCCCTGGAGCGACCAGAGGCGGCGTTGCGCATCGAGCGCGGCGAGGTTGAACACCGGGTGCTCATAGGTGTCCGTGCGCAGCACCTTTTCGGGACGCACCGGGCGGGCCGGATTGAGGGTGACGAAGAGCGGGCGGGCCGCATCGAGGCCCTGGAGCGCGTTCATCCAATAGGTCACGCACAGGCGCCGGTCCGCGCCCCGCCCTTCGGACAGGTAGTTCCAGCCCGCCCAGGCGCTCCGGCGGCGCGGCATCAGCCCGGCATCCCCATGGAGCACGGCGGTGTTGCTTGTATAGGCGAAGGCGCCCAGGAGGGCGGTCTCGTCTGCCGTGGGATGGTCGAGCAGGCGCAGCGCCTGGTCCGCATGGGTCGCCAGCACCACATGGTCGAACCAGCGCGCCTCGCCCCCCCTGGTGCCCACCGCCACGCGCCCGTCCAGCCTCTGGACGAACGTGACGGGATCGCCCGTGGAGAGGGTGGCGGATGTCGCCGCCAGGAGGCGCCGCACATAGGCGCGGCTGCCCCCGTCCACCGTGCGCCAGAGCGGGCGGTCGCGCAATTGCAGCAGGCCGTGATTGGTGAAGAAGCGGATGAAGGCGTCCGCCGGATACTCGCCCACGTGCGCGGAGGGCGTGGACCAGATGGCGGCGGCCATGGGGAAGAGATGGTCGTCGCGGAACGCCGCACCGTAGCGCCCGGCATCGAGATATTGCGCCAGCGTCAGTCCCGCGCAGGTGGCGGCATCGCGGGGGGCCTCGCGATAGAAGCGCAGGAGGTCGCGCAGCATGGCGTAGAAGCGGGGATTGGCGAGATTGCGCTTCTGGGCGAACAGGCCCCGCACGCCGTGGCCGGAATATTCCAGCCGTCCCCCCTCGGCGGAGACCGCGAAGGACATGTCGGCCATCTTGGTGGGCACGTCGAGATGCGCGAACAGGGCGGTCAAATTGGGATAGGCGGCCTCGTTATAGACGATGAAGCCGGTATCCACCGGCACCCCGTCCGCCTCCACCGTGTGGCTGTGGCCGCCCAGGCGCGCATCGCCCTCATAGAGGGTGACTTCGTGGCGCTTGGAGAGGAGCCAGGCGGCGGAGAGCCCGGAAATGCCGCTGCCGATGACCGCGATGCGCAACGGGGCGTCGGACCCGATCCGTCCGGGAGTGATGTTCATCTGCCACCTTTGCGCGTCGGTCGAGGCCGCTGTACGGATTGGGACTTACGTCGCTATCCTGCCGGCGGATCACACGATGATCCGAACGCGCGCCCGGCGCGTATCTGGAAGCATGAATGCAGCCGAGACCTTTCCCCTGCGCGGTCGGCCCGCTCTGTGCCTTGTGGCACCGGCGGGCAAGGCCGTGACGTCCGTTGCGCCCGACGAGACCGTTCCGTCCGCGCCCGCTCTCGCGCGCTTCATCCTGGTGATCGCCGCCCAGCAGGACCGGCAGGCCTTCACCTGGCTCTACCGGCATTATGCGCCGCGCCTGAAATCCTTCTTCCTGCGCTCCGGCCTCGCGCCCAATGTGGCCGAGGAACTGGCGCAGGAGACCATGCTCCAGGTCTGGCGCAAGGCCGCCTTGTTCGACCCGCAGAAGGCGGGGGCGGGCACCTGGATCTTCACCATCGCCCGCAATCTGCGCATCGATTTCCTGCGGCGGGAGAAGATCCCCAGCGTGCCCGACGACGACCTGCCCGACGAGCCGGACGGCGCGCCGAACAGCGAGGCGGTGCTGCTCACGGCGGAGCGCGAGGCGCGGGTGCGCGGGGCGCTCCAGTCCCTTTCCACGGAGCAGGCGGCCATCGTGCATCTCTCCTTTTTCGGCGAGAAGCCCCATGTGGAGATCGCGCGGGAGCTGGGCATTCCGCTCGGCACCGTGAAGTCGCGCGTGCGCCTTGCCCTTGCCCGGCTGCGGGCCTTGCTGGACGGGGAGGCATGAGCATGAGCCCCCACCGCATGCGCCCTGACGCCATCAGCCATCACATCACCGACGCAACTTTGCTGCGCTACGCCACGGGCCGCCTTCCGGCGGGCCCCGCTCTGGTGGTGTCCGTGCATCTGGAAGGCTGCCCCGCCTGCCGGGCGAAGGTCGCCGCCTTCGAGGCGGTGGGCGGCGCGCTGCTGGACGAGGCCCCGCCCGAATTGATGGCGCCCGACGCTTTGGCCCGCCTCCTGGCGCGCATCGACGGCGATGCGCCGGCCGAGCCCCAGCCGCTGCGGAAACGTCCCGCGCGCAAGCGTCCCGTAAATAAGCGTCCTCTGCCGGACTTTCCCGGCGACCTGCGCGTGCCGTCCGCCCTCAGGGCCTGCGAGGTCGGTCCCTGGCGGTGGATGGGGCCGGGCATGCGCATGAGCCGGGTGGATATTCCCGGCGCGCCGGGCTCCGGGGCCATCCTGCTGCGCATCGGCCCCGGACGGAGCCTGCCGGAGCATGGGCATGGCGCGCTGGAACTGACGCAGGTGCTCTCCGGCTCCTTCTCCGACGAGATGGGCCGCTATCAGCCGGGCGACGTGTCCGAGACGGACGAGGATGTGGACCATACGCCCGTGGTGGATGGGGACGGCGAGTGCATCTGCCTCGTGGCCCTGGAGGGCGGGATGCTGTTCCGGGGTCTCATGGGCCGGCTGATCCAGCCCTTCGTTCGGTTCTGACGCGACCGCCACGCCGCGAGCGAGGTGCACCATGCCGGTCTATGTCCTGGTGGTCCTGATCGTGCTCGGCCTCTGCCTGGTGATGGCGGGGGCCTGGGCGCTCGCCGCGCGCACCGGCAATAGCGGGTGGGTGGACACGCTCTGGTCCGCCGGAACCGGCCTTGCCGCCATGGTCGCGGCCTTGGTGCCGGTTCACGGCATGGACGGCTACCTGCCCCGGCAATTGCTGCTGGCGGTCCTGGCCGGCCTGTGGTCCGCGCGGCTGGCGGGGCACATCCTGGCGCGGACGCTGGCGGGCCATGACGATCCCCGCTACGCCCATCTGAAGCGCGAATGGGGTGCCGATGCACCCCGCCGCATGTTCCTCTTCCTCCAGGCCCAGGCGGTGGCGGGCGCGCTGCTGGCCCTGTGCGTGCTGGCCGCCCGCAATCCCGCGCCGGGCTGGCGCATCTGGGATCTCTTGGGCCTCGCGATGCTCGTCGTCGCGGTGGCGGGGGAGGGGCTCGCCGACCGCCAGCTCGCCCGCTTCCGCGCGGACAAGGCCAATGCCGGGCGGGTGTGCGACGTGGGCCTGTGGGGCCTGTCGCGGCATCCCAACTACTTTTTTGAATGGCTGGGCTGGTGGGCCTATCCGCTCATCGCGGCGCCCTGGGCGGGCGGTCCGGCCTGGGGCTGGCTGGCGCTGCTGGGGCCGGTGATGATGTATTGGGTTCTGGTCCATGCCTCCGGCATCCCGCCCACGGAAGCCCACATGCTGCGCTCGCGGGGCGAGGCCTACCGGGCCTATCAGGCGCGGGTGAACGCCTTCTGGCCGTTCAGACGAAGCGGCGCGCCTTGAGGGTGATCGCGCATCCCGCCGCCGCCGCCGCCGCGCCCAGCAGCGTGCCCCAGGCCATGTCCACCAGCGAGACCATGAGCGGCCAGTCCTTCAGCGTCGCCTGATTGGTGAGGTCGTAGGTGGCATAGGTCACGAGGCCGAACGCCGCGCCGTAGAGGGCCGCCACCCGCGCCCGCCGGGCGATGAGGCCGGGGCGGACGGCGAACAGGACGAGGCCCGCCACATGGATGAGATAGAAGGCGATGGCCGGGGCAAGGTCGAACCCCTCCTGCAGCAGGTGGCCGAGATGGGGGCGGTAGAACAGGTCGCCCATGACCGTGAGATATGTGCCGTCCAGCAGCAGGAAAGCGAGGCCGGTGGCGGCATAGGCGATGGCGAACAGAAGCATCGGTCACTCCGGCATGCGGTCGGGCCTGCCCCTCATACGGCGCGCCGCCGCCGGCGGATCCTCTGCTATCCTCGTTTCCTGGATTCGCGGCGAGCCGTCCCGGTTGGCCATAGCCCGGAACCCGCCATGACGTTTCGCCTCGCCGCCCGGATCATGATGGCCCTCGCCGCCGCGCTTTCGCCCGCGCATGCGGATCCGGTGCCCAGCTATTGCCGGGCGGACGAGACCACCCTCTTCTCCTGCGATTTCGGCAGCCACACCGCGTCCGTCTGCGCGGCGAAGGATGTCGTTCAATACCGCTTCGGCCATCTGGACCGCGTGCTGACCACCTATCCGGCGCCCGGCACCAAGGCGGCGGACGCCTTCACCGTGGGCACGCTCGCCTTTTCCGGCGGCGGCGGGGCGTGGCTGCGCTTCACGGATGCGGGCACCCGCACCACCGTCTTCACCGCCACGGGAAAGTGGGGCGCCAAGGGCGGCCAGCATGAGGTGGCGGGCGTGACCCTGGAACAGGCAGGCCAGCAGACCGTGACCCTCGCCTGCCGGGGCAAGGTGATCAGCGAACTGGGCCCGGCCTTTTTCGATCAGGCGGGCCTCAGGGCCGAAGGGGATTTCGAGATCCCCGACGATGTGCTGCCGAAGTGACGTGCTTTACCGCCGCACGCGCCCCCAGGCCATGGCCAGGAGGAAGGCGCCGGTCATGAGGAGCACGATGGTGGGGCCGGGCGCGCTGTCCAGGAAGAAGGACAGATAGACCCCCGAAAGCCCCGTCACCACCGAGACCGCCACCGAGGCGACGAGCATGGCACCGAAGCTGCGCGTGAGCAGGAAGGCCACGGCGCCGGGCGCGATGAGCAGGGCGATGGCGAGAATGAGCCCCACCGCCTTCAGCGCCCCCACGATGGTGAGGGAGAGCAGCGCCAGCAGGCCGTAATGGAGCAGGTTCACCGGCAGGCCGGAGACCTTGGCCTGCACGGGGTCGAAGGCGTGGAGCACGAGATCGCGCCATTTCAGCAGGATCAGGCCCGTGGCTACCAGCGCGATGATCCCGCTCTGCCAGATGTCCGCATCCTCCACGCCCAGCATGTCGCCGAACAGGATGTGGTCGAGATGCACGTCCGAGGAGATGGCGGTGTAGAGGACCAGCCCCAGCGCGAACATGCCGGAGAAGACCACGCCCATCACCGTGTCCTGCTTCACGCGGCTGTTGGCCTTGAGATAGCCGGTGGCCAGCGCGCAGCCCATGCCGGCGGTGAACGCCCCCGCCGCCAGCGGCGCGCCGATCATATAGGCCACCACCACGCCGGGCAGGATGGCGTGGGAGATGGCATCGCCCATGAGCGACCAGCCCTTGAGCACCAGGAAGCAGGAAATGAGCCCCGTGGGCACCGCCACCAGAACCGAGATGAGCAGCGCGTTGCGGATGAAATCGAACTGAAGCGGATCGAGAAGCCCGGTCATGCGGCCTCTCCCTGCGCGGCGTCACGCTCACCTTGCGCCAGCGCCGCCGCCGTCCGCCGCCGCGCGGCCAGGATGCCGTGCTTGGGGGCGAACACGAAGGCGAGGAGGAAGATGAGCGTCTGGAGCACGCCGATGATGCCGCCCGTGGCCCCGTCCAGGAAATAGGAGGCATAGGCGCCCAGGAACGCGGTGCCCGCGCCGATGATCACGGACAGGATGATGAGGCGGGGAAAGCGGTCGGTGAGCAGATAGGCGGTGGCGCCGGGCGTCACCACCATGGCCACCACCAGGAAGGCTCCCACGGTCTGAAGCGCCGCCACCGTGCAGGCGGAGAGCAGGGTGAAGAACAGCACCTTCAGCATCGTCGGGTTGAGGCCGATGGTGCGCGCATGGCTCTCGTCGAAGAAGGTGACCATCAGGTCCTTCCATTTGAGCGTGAGCACGGCCAGCGAGACGACGCCGATAATGGCGAGCTGCAACGTGTCCTCGGGCGTTATGGCCAGCACATTGCCCAGGATGATGGTCTGGATGTTCACGGAGGTGGGCGAGAGCGACACCAGGAACAGGCCGAGCCCGAAGAAGGAGGTGAAGATCAGCCCGATGATCGTGTCCTCCTTCAGCTTGGTGCGCTGGTTGAGGAGCAGCATCGCCCCCGCCGCGAGCCCGCCGGAGAAGAAGGCACCCAGCGCGAAGGGCAGGCCCAGCATGTAGGCGCCCGCCACGCCCGGCACGATGGAATGGGACAGCGCGTCGCCGATGAGCGACCAGCCCTTGAGCATGAGGAAGGCGGAGAGGAAGGCGCACACCGCCCCCACCAGGGCGGAGACCCACATGGCATTGACCATGTAGCCGTAGGAGAAGGGCTGGAGCAGGAGATCGCTCACGGGAGAGGATCCTTGCTCGGGTCTTTGCCCGGATCCTTGGGGCCCTTGGCGGGCTCGCCGTCCGCCTCCAGCAGCAAGGGGCGCTCCTCGTCGGTCAGCAGGGCCACCTGCCCGGCACCCTCGCCGAACACCATGTGCCGCAACACGCCGCCGAAGGCGCGCTCCAGATTGGCGCGGGTGAACACCTGGGAGGTGAGCCCGCAGGCGAGCACGGTGCGCTTCAGAAGCACGGTGCGGTCGCAGAAATCGGGGATGGAGCCGAGATCATGGGTGGAGACCAGCATGACCCGCCCCTCGGCGCGCAGTTCGCGCAACAGGGTGATGATGGCCGCCTCGGTCTTCACGTCCACGCCCGTGAAGGGCTCGTCCAGAAGGATGACGCGGGCGTCCTGGGCCAGCGAGCGGGCGAGGAAGACGCGCTTCTTCTGGCCGCCGGAGAGTTCGCCGATCTGCCGTTTGCGATAGTCCGACATGCCCACCCGCTCCAAGGCGGCGGACACCGCCGCATGGTCTGCGGGGCGGGGCATGCGCAGCATGTTCATGTGGCCGTAGCGGCCCATCATCACCACGTCCTCAACGAGGACGGGGAAGCTCCAGTCCACTTCCTCGCTCTGGGGCACATAGGCGACGAGGTTGCGCTTCAGCGCCTTGGGCACGGGCAGGCCGAGAATGGAAATCTCGCCCCGGCTCGCCGGCACGAAGCCCATGATGGCCTTGAACAAGGTGGACTTGCCCGAGCCGTTCACCCCCACCAGCGCCGTGATGGTGCCGGTGGGAATGGCGAAGGAGGCGTCGGTGAGGGCGGTGTGGCCGTTGCGATAGGTGACGGTCACATGGGCGGCGCGGATGCCCTCGGTCTCGGTGGTCTCGGCTTGTGCCGCGCCCGTCGCCGCATGGATGTTCATCGCGTCGCTTCCTTGCCCGTGAGCCCGTCGGCGATGGTGGAGGTGGTGACGGTGAGCAGGTCCAGATAGGTGGGCACCGGCCCGTCGGGCGGGGAGAGGCTGTCCACGTAAAGCTCGCCGCCATAGCGCGCGCCGGTTTCCCGGGCCACCTGCTTGGCGGGATCGGGCGAGACGGTGCTCTCGCTGAACACCACCGGAATATGGTCCGCCTTCACCGCGTCGATCACCTTGCGCACCTGCTGGGGCGTGCCCTGCTGGTCGGCATTGATGGGCCAGAGGTAAAGCTCCTTCAGGCCGAAATCGCGCGCAAGATAGGAAAACGCCCCTTCACTGGTGACCAGCCAGCGCTTGTCGGCGGGCACCTCGTCGATGCGCGCGCGGATGGGGCCGATGGCGGCCTTGATCTTCGCCTTGTAGGCCTCCGCATTGGCCGCATAGGCGGCGGCATTGGCCGGGTCCGCCTTGGCGAAGGCGTCGCGGATATTGTCCACATAGATCAGGGCGTTGTCGGGCGACATCCAGGCGTGGGGATTGGGCTTTCCATTATAGGGGCCCTGGGTGATGCCCATGGGCTGGATGCCGTCGGAAACCACCACGCTCTGGGCATTCTTCAGGCGCCGGAAGAATTTCTCGAACCACAATTCCAGATTGAGCCCGTTCCACAGGACGAGGTCGGCATCCTGCGCCTTCACCAGGTCGCCGGGGGTGGGCTGGTAATTGTGGATCTCGGCGCCGGGCTTGGTGATGCTTTCCACGATCGCCTTGTCGCCCGCCACGTTGCGCGCCATGTCGGCGATGACGGTGAAGGTGGTGACAGCCTTCAGTTTCGGCTTGTCGGGCGCGGGTGTCGCCGCCGTCTGCGCGAGGGCCGAACCGTGCCCCCAGACCGGCGCCATGGCCATCGCCACCAGCCCCGCCATCACCATCCGCCGCCCAACCATATCGCCTCCTTCCGGGGATGTGCGTCTCAGGAAACGCACATCTTAGAATGCTCTTGAGAATGACTTGCAAGACCATGGCATGGGATGGCTGCAGATGCAACTCATTCGCAAAAAGAGGGGCTGAGACAGTCGGACGCGGGCGGTGGGCGTGTGGCAGGGCGTGTGGCAGGGCGTCTGGCAGGGCGTCTGGCGCGGAAGCCCGGCCGGAAACGGCAACCTGGGTTGGGTCGACAGTCAAGCGGTCGGGGCGGCCCCTTCAGGGTGTTCGAGCTTTTCATGGACACGCAGAGACGCTCTATCTCTTTGTTTCTATGCGTTTCCTCCACGCGAACCGCTTCACGTTTCGCCCGGAAACGCTCCAGGACGGCTGGAACAGGTGTGGTTATCGCCTTCAATAATATCGATTTTTCACTGAATCGATGCCAATTGCCAAGGGAATCTTCATCTTGCCTTGCCGCTTCACGACTTGATGGAGGGTGGGCAAGACCGCGTCCAGCAGAGGAGGTCGGGAGAGGTTGAAAGGCACCGTTTCTAGCTTGCCTTTATTTTGCATCAATTCAGGATATGCTGTCTCCATTAGGGAGAGGCATATGCTGATAGAATTCAAGACCCGCGCAGCGGGCGCTTCGCGGGTGTTCATAAATCCGTCGCAGATCATTTCGGTCTATGTGCGGGCGGACGGGTGCCACATCGTCACCACGGAGCGCAACGACAGCGGGCGCAATGTGCAGGTTCTCATCGACGAGCCCCCCAATCGGGTGCTCGCCAAATTGGGCATCGAGACACCGGGGGCGCCTCATCCGGCCGCGCCGCCTTTGCGTCAGGCTCGTGACGGCGAGGGGGCCACCATGCGCGGCGTGTCTTCCCATGCGGGCGAGGGGCACGACCCATTCGCGCACGGCACCCCGCTTCCCGGCGAAGCCCCGGGCTTCCGGCCCGGCACGCGGCTGGATTAGAGCATTTCCGAGCGAAGCGTGAAACGCCCGCTCAGGGGCGCAGGAAGGTGAGATAGGTGCCCACGCGCCCGGCCTTCAGCGCCTTCGCCTCATAGCGGGTGCCGGGCCAGCCCTCGAAGGGGCGGCGCCAGTCGTCCGCCGTCTCGGCCGTCCAGGCGAGCGCCCCGTGGGCGCGCACTTCCCGCAGGCACCAGTCCACATAATCCGGCACGTCGCTGGCGAAGCGGAACAGGCCGCCCGGCTTCAGCGCGCGGGTGATGAGGTCGAGATTGTCCGGCCGCACGAAGCGGCGCTTCCAGTGGCGGCGCTTGGGCCAGGGGTCGGGATAAAAGAGGTCCACCCGCGCGAGGCTCGCCGCCGGAAGCCGGGCGAGGACCAGTGCCGCGTCATCGTCGAACACCCGCACATTGTCGAGGCCCGCGGCCTCCAGGTCCATGAGCGCGCGGGTCATGCCGTTCAGGAACGGCTCGACGCCCAGGAAGCCCCAGCCGGGGCGGGTCCCGGCGGCGTGGACCAGATGCTCGCCGCCGCCGAAGCCGATTTCCAGCCCCAGCGCTTCCACCGGTCGCGAAAACAAGGCGGTGGGCTCCGCCAGCGCATCGAGGGAGAGGCGATAGCGGTCGAACAGCCGCGCATGGGCCTCCGCCTGCACGGGACGCAGGGGCTTGCCCACGCGGCGGCCGTGGAAAGAGGCCATCTGCCCGGTCTGCGGATCGCGCCGGGGACCGTCTGCGGCAGGCATAAGAGCGTTCGTTATACCGTCCGCGTCAGCTTTCACGGACATGAGCATCATCCGTCGAGAACAGGAAGAAGAGGGGCCACTGGCGCCTGATCGCCTCAGGTTTTCTCATCCTGAGGCGATCAGGCTCCAGCGCATGGAGAGAAGGGCGACCGCACTCTAAAACGGAAAAAAGGGCCGTTTCCGGCCCTTTTCGCGCGCACAGGGCATGAACAGGAAGGGCGTTTCGCGCCAGAGGCGCCCATGAGCCGGGCTCATGGACCCCCGTTTCCGCCTGCCCGGCGCCGGTCCGAGGACCGGCGGGGCGATCAGGCCAGCGCGGACTTCAGCTTGTCCACGAGGTCGGTCTTCTCCCAGGAGAAGCCGCCGTCCGCTTCCGGCGCCCGGCCGAAATGGCCATAGGCGGAGGTGCGGGCATAGATGGGCTGGCACAGGTTCAGGTGCTCGCGAATGCCGCGCGGACGCAGGTTCACCACCTCGCGCAGCACGCTCTCCAGGCGGCCTTCCGCCACCTGTCCGGTGCCGTGCAGGTCCACATAGACAGCCAGCGGGTCGGAGACGCCGATGGCATAAGCGAGCTGGATGGTGGCACGGTCCGCAAGGCCCGCCGCCACCACGTTCTTCGCCAGATAGCGGGCGGCATAGGCGGCCGAGCGGTCCACCTTGGTGGGATCCTTGCCGGAAAAGGCACCGCCGCCGTGGGGGGCCGCTCCACCATAGGTGTCCACGATGATCTTGCGGCCGGTGAGGCCGCAATCGCCGTCCGGGCCGCCGATCACGAACTTGCCCGTAGGATTGACGTGCCAGACCGTCTCGGAGTTCAGCCAGCCTTCGGGAAGGGCCTGGCGGATATAGGGTTCCACGATGGCGCGCACGTCGTGGGAGGACAGGTGCGCATCCAGGTGCTGGGTGGAGAGGACGAGCTGCGTCACCCCCACCGGCTTGCCGTCCTCATAGCGCACGGTCACCTGGCTCTTGGCGTCCGGGCCGAGCGCCATGGTCTCGCCGGAGCGGCGGGCGTCCGCCAGAACCTTCAGGATCCTGTGGGCATAGAAGATGGGGGCCGGCATCAGCTCGGGGGTCTCGCGGACCGCATAGCCGAACATGATGCCCTGGTCGCCCGCGCCTTCATCCTTGTTGCCGGCAATGTCCACGCCCTGGGCGATGTCCGCCGACTGGGCATGCAGCAGCACCTCGATGTCGGCGGTCTCCCAGTGGAAGCCCTCCTGCTCGTACCCGATGTCGCGGATCGCGAGCCGGGCGAGGTGGGACACGTAGTCCTTGGTGATGGTGGAGGGGCCGCGGGTCTCGCCCGCGATCACCACCCGATTGGTGGTCGCCAGGGTTTCGCAGGCGACGCGAATCTGGGTGGGGTCGATCCCCTGCTCGGCGGCGGTGCGGAAGAAACCGTCCACCACTTCGTCGGAGATGCGGTCGCACACCTTGTCGGGGTGACCCTCGGAGACGGATTCACTGGTAAACAGGTAAGATGACCGAGCCATAGTTTCCTCGCGCCACATCCGCGGCAGTGCGACGCTTTTCCCAAAGGCGCGCAAGCCGGTCAAGACCGGCTTGCCGAATGCGTTTGTAAAAACGAATTCTACGCCTGGACGGGCTCGTCTCCCGCAATGGCGGCGACGAGGTCCACGATACGCCGGCGCACCTTGCTGTCGGAGATCCGCATGAAGTTGCGGGTCAGCGCGAGGCCGTCGGACGTGGCGAGGAAATCGTTCACGAAGGTCGGAGAGGCCGCTTCGCTGAAGCCCTCCTCGTTCGGAACGAGCGTCGGGGCGCCTTCGAAGAAGAAGGCGACGGGAACACCAAGCGTGATGGAAATCTGCTGCAACCGGCTCGCGCCGATGCGGTTCGTGCCCTTCTCGTATTTCTGGATTTGCTGGAAGGTGATGCCGAGGCTCTCTCCAAGCTTCTCCTGGCTCATACCCACCATCATCCGTCTCATACGGACGCGGCTTCCAACGTGCTTGTCGATAGGATTCGGCGCCTTCTTGGCCATGGTCTCTCCGGCTGAATCGGAAAAGAGAATGTGAACTTCGCGAAGCGAAGGCTGCCCTGACGCCGGCAAGATACGCATTTAAGGATGTAGCGTCGATCAACTTTTACGTGTGATTGCGTAAATTAAGATTTCCGGAGGCCATTCAACGCAATAATGAAAGTCATTATCAGCAATAATAGAAATGCCAGATGAGGGTGCCCGGCGGCGGGCGGCGGGATATCCGAAGCCGGCGGCAAACCCACGTCAAGGTTGCCTTTCTCGCCTAGCGATAGGGATGCGACGATCCGTCCCACCGGGTCGATCACCGCCGAAATCCCCGTATTGGCGGCCCGCACCAGCGGAAGCCCCTCTTCGATGGCCCTCAGACGGGCCTGGAGAAAGTGCTGATAGGGACCGGGGGTTGCACCGAACCAGGCATCATTGGTCACGTTCAACAGAAAACCGGGCCGCTCGCCCTCGGGAATCACCGCGCCCGGAAAGATCGCTTCGTAACAGATGAGTGGAGCGGCTGTCGGCAAGCCGGGAATGAGCAGGGGCTTGAGCGTAAGGCCCGAAGCAAAGCCGCCACGCTGGCGCGTGAGTTGCTCGAAGCCGATCTCCTCCATCACCCTTTGAAAGGGAAGATATTCTCCGAACGGTACGAGATGGACCTTGTCCGCGTTCTGCAGAACGGTGCCGTGCCCGTCCATCACCCGGATGGAGTTGTAGAAGAAGGATGTCTGGCCGGGCGGCGGCGGCCCATAGCGCGCCGCGCCTGTGACCAAGATCACCGTGTCCGGCAACGTCTCTTCAATACGCTCGCGTGCCCAGGGCTCGCGCTCATAAACGAAGGGGAAGGCGGATTCCGGCCAGATCAGAACGCTCACATCCTTCAGCCCGCCGGGATAGACTTGGCTCGGCTGCGCGCTGAGGGCGAGATAATCGTCGAGGATGCGCTGCCGCTCCCCATAGGCGAACTTCTGGTCCTGCGGCAAAGCGGGCTGCATGATGCGCAGATGCACCCCCGGCAGAAGCGGCGCGGCGGGCTGGGCGAGGCGCCAGGACCCCCAGCCGAAGGCGACGAGCAGCACGGCGGCGGCAAGCGCGGGGCCGAGGAGCCGGGCGCGCCGCGATCCGTCCAGCAGCAAGATGGGCGCGGCGAAGATGAGAATGGCCGCCAGCGTCAGGCCCCAGAGCCCCACCAGGGCCGCGCTCTGCGCGAGCGCGAGATTTTCCGCCAGCGCATAGCCGAACGTGTTCCAGGGAAAGCCCGTGAGCACATGGCCCCGCAGCCATTCCGCCCCGCCGAGGCCGAAGGCGAAGGCGCCCACGCGCATGGGCCCCCGCGACCAGAGGAGCCGCGCCGTGGCAAGGCCGAGGGCGGAAAACAGAGCGAGCCCGGCGGGCAGCGAGACCACCGCGAACGGCAGCAGCCAGGCGAACACGCCCGCTTCCACCAGGAAGGCGTTGCCGATCCACCAGAGGGAGGCGAGGAAATAGCCGAAGCCGAACCACCAGCCCGTGGCCGCCGCCGCCCGGATGGCGCGCCAGCCCGATGACGGCGGGCCGTCCAGAAGCAGGATGAGGGCCGGAAAGGTGAGGAAGAGGATCGGCCACAGGCCGAAGGGCGCCGTGGAGAGGGCCGACACGGCTCCCGCGCCGAAGGCGAACAGCCAGCGCCGCCAGCCCTGAAGGCGGCGGACACGGTCCACGGCGCCGGGACGCGCCCCCTCGCTCACGCCCCCTCGCCGCCGGCTGCGCTGTCCGGTTCCGCGGAGACCGGGGGAAGGATGCGCAATTGCTTCACGCGGCGCGGGTCGGCATCCACCACCTCGATGCGGAAGGCGCCCGGCGTCACGATGACCTCGCCCGGCCGCGGCACGCGCGCGGCCAGCGTCACCACGAGGCCGCCGAGGGAATCCACCTCCTCGGTGACCTCTTCCGGCGCGAAGTCCGGCCCCAGCGTCTTCAATATTTCGTCCATGGGGGTGCGGGCATCCACGAGGAAGGTGCCGTCGGGCTGCGCCTTGATGAGCGCGGCCTCGTCGTCATGCTCGTCCTCGATCTCGCCCACGATCTCCTCCACCACGTCCTCGATGGAGACGAGGCCGTCCGTGCCGCCATATTCATCGATGACGAGGGCGAGGTGCACGCGCGCGGCCTGCATGGACACCAGAAGGTCCGCGGCGGGCATGGAGGGCGGCACATAGAGAAGGCGCCGGATCAGGTCCGTGACCGCCAGGGACTGGGTGAGATCCACCGCCGCCAGATTGATGTCGGCGACGCTGATCTCGTCCTTGTTCTTGTGGGCCCCGGTGATGAAGCCGAGCAGGTCGCGGATGTGAACCATCCCCACCGGGTCGTCCAGCGTGTCGTCATAGACCACGAGCCGGGAATGGGCGGCATTGGCGAAGGTGGCCAGCAGCTCGGCGAGGGTCACGTCCTTGTGGACGGCCACGATCTCGGCGCGCGGCACCATGATGTCCCCGATCCCCACCTCCTTGAGGTGCAGGATGTTGCGTAGCATCTTGCGCTCGGACGGGGAGAATTCGCTTCCCTCCTCCATCGCACCCTCGGCATTGGCGTCCAGCACTTCCACAAGGTCGGTGCGCAGGGACGCATGAGGCCGGAAGGCGCCGAGGAGGGCACGCAATCGGTCGATGAAACTCTGCGGCTCCGAGGCGGCGGGGTCGCTCGACGGGTCGGTGATGGACATGGTCTCCCTTCAGGGTTCGGCGGGCAAGGCATAGGGGTCGGCGATGCCGAGCCCTGCCAGGATGCGCCGTTCTGTGTCTTCCATCTCTTCGGCTTCGTCCTCGCTCTCATGGTCGAAGCCGATGAGATGCAGGGTGCCGTGCACGACGAGATGGGTGAAATGATCAGCGAGGGCCTTGCCCTCGTCCTCCGCCTCCGCGCGCACGGTTTCAAGCGCGAGGATCACATCCCCCAGTGGCACCGGCGTGACATCGTCCGGCACGTCGGCGGCGGGGAAGGAGAGGACGTTGGTGGGCTTGTCCTTGCCGCGCCAGTCGCGGTTCAGGATGCGGATGCGGGCATCGTCCGTCAGCGTCACGGACAGCTCGAAATCCACATCTTCCTCAAGGTCCGCCGCCTCGGCGAGGGCGGCGCGCACGGCACGCTCCGCGAGGGCGTCGGCGTCGGGCAGAGCGTCCCAGCCCGGCGCCTCGGCGAGGACGTCGATCTCGATGAGCGGACTTCGCGCGCCGTCCATGGCTCAGGCTTCCCTCGCCGCCAGACGGGCGGCCGCAGCATTCTCATAGGCCGTGACGATGCGGCCCACCAGTTCGTGGCGCACCACGTCCTCGGCCTTGAAGTGGCTCACGCCCACCCCTTCGACGCCTTCCAGCAGCCGCACCGCCTCGAACAGGCCGGAGGTCTGCCCGGAGGGAAGGTCGATCTGGCTGGGATCGCCGGTGACGATCATGTGGGAATTCTCGCCGAGGCGGGTCAGGAACATCTTCATCTGCATGGATGTGGTGTTCTGGGCCTCGTCCAGGATGACCGCCGCGTTGGAGAGCGTGCGCCCGCGCATGAAGGCGAGCGGCGCAATCTCGATCTCGCCCGACTGAAGCGCCCGCTCCACGAAGGCGCGGTCCATCAGATCGTGCAAGGCATCGTAGATGGGGCGAAGGTAGGGGTCCACCTTCTCCTTCATGTCGCCGGGCAGGAAGCCCAGGCGCTCGCCCGCTTCCACGGCGGGGCGCGAGAGGATGATGCGGTCCACCATGCGCCGTTCCAGCAGGTGCACCGCATAGGCCACCGCAAGCCAGGTCTTGCCGGTGCCGGCCGGGCCGGTGCCGAAGACGAGCGTATGGCGCTTCAAAGCGCGGATATAGGCGTCCTGCGCGGCGGTGCGCGCCCGCACGGGGCGGCGGCGCAACTGGATCTCGTCAAAATGCTGGCGGGTCTCGGCGGGATCGAAGTCGAACAGCGAGCCCTGCGCCACCGCCTCGCGGATGGCGCCTTCCACGTCGCCGGGGCCGATGTCGCGGCCGCGCTTCATGGCCTCGTAGAGATGCTCCAGCACCCGACGCGCCTGCTCGCAGCCGTCCCGGCCGCCTTCCAGGGTCACATGGTTGCCGCGCGAATCCGCCTTCACGCCCAGCTTGCGCTCGAGCATCGCGAGGTTGCGGCCGTAATGGCCGAACAATTGGGTGGCGAGGCGATTGTCGTCGAAGGCGAGCACCACTTGGGTGGGGCCGTCCTCGCCCTGGATGGCCCAGGGATCGGCGATGGCGGCCCGTGCCGGGCCCTCCCGCGCCGGTGCCTGAGGAGCGGGGGGCGAACGGTCCTTCTCACCGGATCTGCGCAATGCTCAGGCCTCCAAGGCGGCGAGCGGGCGGGCGCGCGCCGTGACGTGGGAAAGCGGGGTATGGGAAAGCGGGGTACCGGCCAGGCTGTTGGGCCCGGCCTCGGTGATGGTCACGGTCAGGAACTCCCCGATGCCGGCGGGCGGGGTGTTGACCACCACCGACTGGAGATAGGGGGAGCGCCCGATCAATTGGCCCGGCTGGCGGCCGGGCTTCTCGAACAGGACCTCGAAAGTGCGCCCGACGCAGCTCAGGTCGAAGGCGCGCTTGGAGGCTTCCAGCGCCGCCTGCAGGCGATGCAGCCGCTCGGTCTTCACGGCCTCCGGCACCTGGGCGCCCAGGTCCGAGGCTGGGGTGCCGGGGCGGGGGGAATATTTGAAGGAGAAGGCGCCCGCGAACCCCACCCGGCGGATGAGGTCCATGGTGTCCTCGAACTCGGCGTCCGTCTCGCCGGGGAAGCCGACGATGAAGTCCGAGGAGAGCGCCATGTCCGGCCGCACCGCGCGCATGCGGGCGACGATGTCGAAGAACAGCTCGCGCCCGTGCTTGCGGTTCATGGCCTTGAGCACCCGGTCCGAGCCCGACTGAACCGGCAGATGCAGATAGGGCATCAAGGCCGGCAGGTCGCGATGGGCGGCGATGAGGTCCTCGCCCATGTCGCGCGGATGGCTGGTGGTGTAGCGCAGCCGGCCGATTCCGGGGATTTCCGCCAGCCGATAGAGCAGGTCGGCAAGGCTCCAGGTGCGCCCGTCCGCGCCGGTGCCGTGGAAGGCGTTGACGTTCTGGCCGATGAGGGTGAGTTCGCGCACGCCCTGCTCGGCGAGGCGCTCGGCCTCCGCGAGGATCTTGGCCACCGGGCGGGAGACCTCGGCGCCGCGCGTATAGGGCACCACGCAGAAGGTGCAGAACTTGTCGCAGCCTTCCTGCACGGTGAGGAAGGCGGCGGGGCCGCGCTTGCGGGTGGCGGCCGCGCTCGGGGCGGGCAGATGGTCGAACTTGTCCTCGACGGGAAAGTCGGTGTCCACCGCAGGCTCGCCCGCGCGGGCCTTGGCCAGCAGCTCGGGCAGGCGGTGATAGCTCTGGGGACCGACGACGAGGTCCACCACCGGCGCGCGCTTGATGATCTCGGCGCCTTCGGCCTGGGCGACGCAGCCCGCCACCGCCACCAAAGTGGAGTGGCCGGTCTCTTCCTGCGATTTGCGCAGGCGTCCCAGCTCCGAATAGACCTTCTCGGCGGCCTTCTCGCGGATATGGCAGGTATTGAGGATGACGAGGTCGGCCTCGGCGGGCTCGGCGGTCTCCACATAGCCTTCGCGCGCCAGCATGTCCGCCATACGATGGGAATCGTACACGTTCATCTGACAGCCGAAGGACTTCACATACAGCTTGCGGGGCGCGTCCATCTTGCCTGTTCTGCCAACCTCACCCTGGTGCACCGGCGCGACGGTCCCGTGACGCCGACGCTCGGTCTCCATCATGCCCATGCCACGCATCGTGCGCGCACGTCTTCCTGTCCGAAAAATCACCGTGCACAGGTTTTACTGACAAACCCGCCATTTGGAAACTCGCGCGCGGCCCCATCTGCTCAAGGCGCGAAGCCGGGGGGCGGCGCGCGGCCCAGAATCTGCGCGCTGAACAGGGCCCGCACCTCCGCCTCGCAGGCGCGGGTCACGCGCTTGCGGTCCACGTCGGCGTCCAGCATGCGGGCATGCCCGAACGTCACGTCCACGTCGATGGCCCCCTGGCGCAGCACCTCCATCAAATGGGGGGCCAGCTCCAGGTCGCCGGTCCAGGCCGCGACCGGCCGGTGGCTGCGCCCCATGGGCATGCCCTGGAGGCGCACATAGGAGACGGCCATGGGCTGCACCAACACCTGCCGCTCGCCGTCGAAGGCTTCCCGCACGGCGCCCACCAGAGCGGAGCGGAACGGCAGGATGCGGTTGCCGTCATTGGAGGTGCCCTCGGCGAACAGCACCACGGGATCGCCCTGGGCAAGGCGCGCGGCGATCTCCCGGTTCACCGCGCCCGTGGCGCTGCGGCGCTGGCGGTTCACGAAGACGCTGCGCTGGAGCGCGGCGAGCAGGCCGATGACCGGCCACTTTTCCACCTCGCTCTTGGCGACGAAGAACAGGGGAAACAGCGAACCCACCACGCAAATGTCCAGCCAGGAGGAATGGTTGGACAGAAGCAGCAGCGGCCGTCCCTGCGCCGGCGCGCCATGAACCCGCACCCGCACCCCGATGAGGCGCAGGACGATGCGGTGGAACACAGCGGGGATCCAGCGGCGGGTGGGCAGGCCGAGCTTCAGCGAAAGCCATTGCAGCGGAATGCCGATGAGCGTCGCGAGGCCCACGAGCAGAAGCACCGCGCCGACGCGGAGCCGCGCGAGAAGCCCGGCGCCGCGCGCGGGTTCCGGCCCGAGATCCGGCATGGGGGTGGCGCGGAAGATGGCCTGAAGCTCGTTGCCGCCGCCGGGCTCGCTCATTCCTCGGTCTCGTTCGCCGGCACCACATAGAGTTCCAGCCGGTGTCCGACGATGCGATAGCCGAGCCGCCGCGCGATCTCCTCCTGGAGGCGCTCGATCTCCTCGGAGCGGAATTCCACCACCCGCCCGGAGCGCAGGTCGATGAGATGGTCATGGTGCTCGTCCGGCACGGGCTCGTAGCGCGAGCGGCCATCGCCGAATTCGTGGCGGGCGATGATGCCCGCATCCTCGAACATCTTCACCGTGCGGTAGACGGTGGAGATGGAGATGTTCGCGTCGATGGCGCTGGCGCGGCGGTGCAACTCCTCCACGTCGGGATGGTCCGAGGCGTCCGTGAGGACGCGGGCGATGACGCGGCGCTGGTCGGTCATGCGCATGCCCTTGGCATGGCAGGCTTCCTCGATCGCGCTGATCTTCCCGCTCAAGGGTTCCGGCCTCCTTCGCCGCTGATCTGCCGCCCGCCCATGGGCGGTTGAGCCCTCTCTATGGCCCCCCGCCTCGCGGACGGCAAGACCGCTGCCGGTTCAGAAGTCGCGCCGCATCACCAGGGCGTCGCTGGCCTGCCCGGCCTCCCGGTAATAGCCCTTGCGGCGGCCGGCTTCCACATAGCCGAGGCGGTGGTAGAGGCCGAGCGCGGCCGTGTTGGCGGCGTCCACCTCCAGGTGGGAGACCGTGACGCCAAGGGCCGCGAGCCGCGACAGATGATGCGCCAGCAGGCGGCGCGCATGGCCTTTCTTGCGGGACGCAGGGGCCACGGCCAAAGAGAGGATCTCCCCCTCCGGCGGCACCACATGGGAGAGGACGAAGGCGAAGGGCGCACCCTTGGGGCCGTCGGTCATCACATGGGCATGGGCGGCGCGGTCGGTCAGAAGGCGCTCGAACTCGTCCACGCCCCAGCCGCGATGGAAGCTCGCGCCGTGCAGGCGGGCAAGGTCCGGCGCGTCCTGCATGCGCGCATCCCGCAGGTGCGGTTCGGAGGGCGTGCCGGAGAGGAGGCGGCCGAACAGGCTCATGATGGCCTCACACGCGGGCGATTCGGGCCCGGTCCTGGGGCTTGGCGTCGGGCGGGCGCAGATAGAGGGGCTTGGGCTCGGCGGTGGCGGGGTCCGCCGCCGCCCCCAGGCGCGCGATCCAGGCGATATCCGGCGCCGCCAGGGTCTCGCAGGAGACGGGCGCCTGTTCGCCGGGCGGCCAGGCATCCGCGACGAGGCCCGCGCCGGAGCCCACGAGCCGAACGCCCCCCATGGCTGCCGCGCGCGCCGCCTCCTTGGTGGAGGCGATGCGCGGGGCGATGAGCGTGCGCCCGCCGGTGCCGAACATCTGCATGAACACATGCCCGTGCCGCGCGTCGATGGCGGCGAGGACGGGAAGCGAATCGTCGAAGGCGAGGAAGGGGGTCGCCAGAGCCGCCAGGGTGGTGACGCCCACGGCGGGCTTTCCGGCCACCAGCGCGAAACCGCGCGCCGCCGAAATGCCCACACGCAGCCCCGTGAAGCTGCCCGGCCCCACGGTCACGGCGATGCGGTCGAAGTCGGAAAAGTGCAGGCGCGCATCCCGCAGCACCTGTTCCACCATGGGCACGAGCGCTTCCGCATGCCCGCGTTCCATGAAGACGGAATCGCCGGCGACGACGCTGTCCGTCTCAAGGTTGAGGACCGCGACGGAGCATGCGGTCAGTGCCGTGTCCAGAGCGAGAATGTACATAGTGCCCGCGAAACCCCGAATCCCGCGGCCACATTCCACCGAAACGCGCGCTGACGGAAGGGGATGGCCGAAAAACGCCGTTCCCCTCCCGCGCGGCCATCACTTATGAGCGCCCGACGGCACCCTCACATGGGGCGCACTTCCACCACTTCGGGCACGAAGTGGCGGAGCAGGTTCTCGATGCCGTTCTTGAGCGTGGCGGTGGAGGAGGGGCAGCCCGAGCAGGAGCCCTTCATGTTCAGGAACACCACGCCGTCGCGGAAGCCGCGGAAGGTGATGTCGCCGCCGTCATTGGCCACGGCGGGGCGCACCCGGGTCTCGATCAGTTCCTTGATGGTTCCGACGATTTCCGTATCGCTCTCCTCGAAGAACTCATCCTCGTCCTCGTCATCCACCCCCTCGCCCTCCGACAGGATGGGCGCGCCGGACATGAAATGCTCCATGATGGCGCCGAGGATGGCGGGCTTCAGGTGCATCCAGTCGCCACCGGCCTTGGTGACGGTGATGAAGTCGGAGCCCAGGAACACGCCGGTGACGCCGGGCACCTCGAACAGGCGCTGGGCCAGAGGCGAGCGGCCCGCCTCCATGGGGGAGCGCAGTTCCATCGTTCCGTCGCCGAGGACGTCCCGGCCGGGCAGGAACTTCAGCGTTGCCGGGTTGGGGGTGGGTTCGGTCTGGATGAACATGGCGGTGCCTCAAGCAAGTGCGGCAGGGCCGCTTCGTGCCTCAACATAGGAAGCCGCACGGGCGTGCGAAAGGGCCGCAGTGAAAACGCGAAACGCCCCGGCGGGGCCGGGGCGTTCCTGTGGGGCCGTTGCGGGCCGTTTTACGTCAGGCTGCGACCTGTGCGTCAGGCCGCGACTTGCGCTTCCACCTGCTGCGCTGTGGCGGGCGCGCTGGTGGTGATGGAGATGGTGCGGGGCTTCTTGGCCTCGGGAACGTTGCGCACGAGGTCCACGTGCAGCAGGCCGTTCTCCAGCCGCGCGCCCTTCACTTCCACATGATCGGCAAGCTGGAACCGGCGCTCGAAGGCGCGGGCCGCGATGCCGCGATACAGCACCTGGCTGCGCTCGCCGCTCTGGACGTCGGCTTTCTCGCCGCGAATGGACAGGCTGTTCTCCTTGGATTCGATGAACAGCTCGGCGGGGGTGAAGCCGGCCACCGCCACGGTGATGCGGTAGTCCGTCTCGCCGGTGCGCTCGATATTGTAGGGCGGATAGGTGGGCGCGCTGTCCACGTTGCCGCCGGAATCCAGCATGGAGAAGAGGCGGTCGAAGCCGACCGTATTGCGGTAGAGGGGAGCAAGATCAAAGGTTCGCATGGCATATCCTCCTGAAGCGACATGCGGGGCGGACCCGCCGAAGCCGGGTCCTGGGACAGGCGCCGTCCGAAGACCGGCGCCTGTTCGCCATGTGGGAAGGCCCCGCGAAAGCGTCAAGGGCGGTGGCGGAATTCTGAACTTCGACTGAACGCCGGGCGCGGAAACTGTTCACAAGTGAGGTTTATAATTTCGCCTTCAGCCATCGGCGGAAATCCTTTCGGCCGGACAGAACCTTGGCGGTCATTCGCGTGCAGGCGAGCCGGTTCAAGCGTCGTGTCTCCTTCGCAACCGTTGCCTGCGTGGGCAGCGTCGCGACCGGCTGTCTCTTCGCGGAACGTGTGGAAGCGCAAGTGGTGGGCGTGACCTTGGGCACGCCGTTCCGCTCCACCGAATCCGGGCGCGCCATGGCGGGCGTCTCCCCCTTCTACGATATGGCGGCCGAGCCCACGCTCGCGCCCGGCATCATGACCCTTGAGGCCCTGGAGGAATCGCTGAAGGCGCGGGGCTTCACCAGCATCAGCAATCTCAACCGGCGCGGCGGCGCCTATGTGTGCGAGGCCACGGGCCCCCGGCGCGAGCGGGTGCGCCTGGTGGTGGACGCGGCCTCCGGCGAGATCAGCGGCGTCCAGGTCATCGGCTTCGCGGGCAAGCGCTATTGAGCACGCTCCATTGAGGCGGGGCCTGCCCCCCGCGCGCTGCATTGCCCCCGCCACATTGCTCCCATAGCTGCGAGTGTGTAAGCCTGCGACACGCGGGCGGCATGCTCCAATCAGCAAGATCCTCACCTCATGTCCTCGGCGTCCTCCTTGGCCGAAACTCCGGCCGCCTCCGCCCCTGATCTGCCCCTGTGCGGGATTCCCGGAAGCCTGCCGCCGCCGCGCGGACGGGCCGGTTTCCTGCGGACCGCCGACGGCGTGCAGATCCGCTATGCCCATTGGCCCGCCGATGCGGGCGTTCCGGCGCGGGGCACGGTCACGATCCTCACCGGGCGGACCGAGTTCATCGAGAAATATTACGAGGTGGTGCGGGATCTGACGGCGCGGGGCTTCGCCGCCGCCATCTTCGACTGGCGCGGCCAGGGCGGCTCGGAGCGGCTGCTGCGCAATTCCATCAAGGGCCATGTGAGCAGCTTCAAGGAGTATCAGCAGGACCTGTCCGCCTTCGTACGGCAGGTGCTGTTCCCCGATTGCCCGGCGCCCCATTTCGTCCTCGGCCATTCCATGGGCTCGGTGGTGGCGCTGGACAGCGTGCTGGAGGGCCACCGCTGGTTCGACCGCATGGTGCTGCTGACGCCCATGCTGGCGCTCAATCTCGGCCGCGGGGGGCCGGTGGCGCGGGCCATGTCGCGCACCCTGCGCCCGGCTCTCGGCTGGGCCTTCATTCCCGGCGGCACCCACCGCCCCATCACCGAGCGGCCCTTCGCCACCAATCCCGTGACCTCGGACGCCCAGCGCTATGCCCAGGCCGCCGACATGGTGCGCGCCCATTCCGGCCTCGGCCTCGGCGCGCCCACCATCGGCTGGCTGGCGGCGGCCTTCGACATCATGGACCGGCTTGCCGACCCCGAGGCGGTGCGCCGCATCCGCCAGCCTCTGCTGCTGGTGGCGGCGGGGAATGACCGCATCGTCTCCACCCGCGCGGTGGAGCGCCTCTCCGCCCGCCTCATCGCCGGTGGCCATGTGATCATCCCCGGCGCCCGGCACGAGATCCTCATGGAGACGGATCCCATCCGGGCCCAGTTCTGGGCGGCGTTCGACGCCTTCATTCCCGGCGACTGACCGTCCTTATTGGGCGGAGAAGGTGACCGCTTCCAGCTTGTTGCCGTCCGGATCGCGCACGAAGGCACCATAATAATGGGCGTCATAGTGCGGCCGCAGCCCCGGCGCGCCCGCATCCGTGCCGCCATGGGCCAAGGCGAGGCGATGGAATTCATCCACCTGCGCCCGGACCTCCGCCGCGAACGCCACATGGGCGCCGTTGCCCGGCGTGGCGGGGGCGCCGTTCACCGGCCGCTCCAGGCTGAAGAACCAGGTGGCGGCCCCGTAGTCGAGAGACTGGTCGTCGGCGTTCAGCAGCCGCAGTCCGAGCACGCCCAGAACAGCGTCGTAGAATATGCGGGAACGCGCCAGATCATTGGCGCCCAAAGAGAGGTGATGCAGTATCACGGCAATGCTCGGATGATGTTCGGCGACGTTCAGCCTGCGGCACGGCCGTTGAGGATGTCCAGCGCGGCTTCATGCACCGCCCGGCTCCCGGCGGCGACCACCCGTCCGCCCTGGGTGGCGGGGCGGCCCTCCCAGTCGGTCACGATGCCCCCCGCCCCCTCGATGATGGGCACGAGGGCGATCACATCGTGATCCTGCAGGCCGGTCTCGATGACCAGGTCCACCAGCCCCGCCGCCACCATGCAATAGGCGTAGCAATCGCCGCCATAACGGGAGAGGCGCACCTTCTCCTCCACCCGCAGGAAGGCCGCGCGGTCCTCGCCGTCCATGAGAAGGGGAGAGGTGGTGAAGAGGATGGCGTCCTCCAGCCGCTTGCAGTCGCGGGCATGGAGCAGGCGCTCGCCCGCCGGGCCCTGGTAGCGCGCGGTGGCGCCGTCGCCGAAGAAACGCTCGCGGATAAAGGGCTGGTGCATCATGCCGTAGACCGGCGTGCCTTCCTTCAGCAGCCCGATGAGCGTGCCCCAGGCGGGCATGCCGGCGATGAAGGACTTGGTCCCGTCGATGGGGTCCAGCGCCCAGACATAGGCGGCATCGCGATGCTCGTCGCCGAACTCCTCGCCGATGATGCCGTGATCGGGGAAGTGCTGCTTGATGAGGTAGCGCATGACCTGCTCGGCGGCGCGGTCGGCGGCGGTGACGGGATCGAAAGCCCGGCCGCGGCTCTTGTCCTCCACGCCGAGCGACGTGCGGAAGAAGGGCAGGATCGCCTCGCCGGAAACGGTTGCGAGCTTATGGACGAAGTCATCCAGGGCGACGGGGGTCATGGGTCTCTCCGCATCCGCATCCCGCCGGTCGGCGGGGAGGGCAGCCTCTCCTCGGGTTGCGCGGCCGGCCGCGCGCCCCGCCGCGTCCTAACCCGGCGCGCGGGGGGAGGGAAGCGGTCCCGGTGCAAACCCGTCTGCGACCTCGCGTCCCCAGAGGGCTCGCAGGTGCAGGATCGGCCCGCCGGCCGGCGCATCTGCGGGCACGCGGCGTCCACGGGGCGCCTTTTGTCTGAGCGCACGTGCGGAAAAGTATTGGTTTTCAACGGGTGATGAAAAATGCGGCGTGCATAAAATATCAGCCGTGAGCCGTCTTGTGGCTCTCTTCGCATGCGCCCATATTATTAGGGCGCGGCATCGCCTTGCGGTGCCGCTGCCCTCCTTGGGCGTTTCCTCCCTAGACTTGGGCCGCTCCGGTCTTACCCGAGCGGCCCCTTTCTTTTTTGGAGCCCCGCAGCGCATGCCCGCTCACGCGGATGCGTCCCTGGCCCTCATTTTCCGATCCCGATCCGCTCATTGTGCCGTTCGGCGCCTGTGATCCGGCCGCTTTGGCGGGCCAGGACAGGCGGGCGCGACGTCCGATGCCGATGAGTCTCGCGGCACCTGCAGCAAAATGGAGAGTTCGGGTTGAGCCGCGCGGCTTCGCCGTGCGCGGAGGGTGAAAATAAAGCCCTTATTTTTCAATGGCTTGTTCGGAAACTGAAAAATGCGACAAACAACCACTTGATTTTCGGCGCCGCAATGGGCTATTGCTGCATTGCGACATGGCGATTGGCGTCGCTGTGTCGCTGCCCTCCTTGGGCGTTTCCTCCCTAGACTTGGGCCGTTCGCTTGCGGACGGCCCCTTTCTTTTTTGGGCGTCCGAAACGCCTTGGCCAAGCGTTCGCTTCAGCTCGAACGCCCCGCCCGCAAATTCGTATATCTGCTATTCGAAAAACGCAAGGCACGTTTTTCGGCCGATTGAGAATGTCTATTCTGCCGCAGCCTGTGGTGGCATCAGATGCTCTCCGGCTACCGCCATGAGGCGGCCCATCACGGCGGCAAGATCCGCCCGCACCCGGTAGAAGCCGCCCGCCCGCTCATAGGTGGCCTCATGCATATAGAGGCCGCGATTGATCTCGATCTGCACCGCATGCAGGCCGGAGCCTGGATTGCCGTAATGCTCGGTGATGTAGCCGCCCGCATAGGGCTTGTTGCGCACCACCAGATAGCCGAGCGCGCTCAGTTCCTGCTCCAGCAGGTCCGGAATGATGGGCGCGCAACTGGTGCCGTAGCGGTCGCCCAGCACGAAGTCGGCCCGCGCGCCTTCCTCCCGCATGGGGCCGGAGGGCATGGAGTGGCAGTCCACCAACACCGCCATGCCGAACCGCCGCTGGGTGCGGGTAATCAAGCGCCGCAAGGCCTGGTGGTAGGGCTTGTAATAGGCCTCGATGCGCTCCAGCGCCTCCTCCACTGACAGGCGGCGCTGATAGATCTCCTGGGAATCGCCCACCACGCGGGCAATGGTGCCGAGCCCGCCCGACACGCGGATGGAGCGGGTATTGGCGAAGGCCGGCAGCCGCCCGTCGAACATGCGCGGGTCCAGCTCGTAGGGCTCGCGGTTCAGGTCCAGGAAGGCGCGGGGGAACAGGGCCCGCATGAGCGGCATGCCCGCGCCCACCACATCGGCGAACAGCTCGTCCACGAAACTGTCCTCGGAGCGGCGCAGGGCGCCGAAATCGAGCCGCGCCTGCTCCACGAAGGCGCGCGGATAGATGCGGCCCGAATGGGGGGAATTGAAGATGAAGGGCGCCGCGATGTCATCCGGCGCCAGGATCTCGAAGGGCGGATCGATGGAATCTGCGAGGCAGGCGGTCACTTGGGGTGGGTCCTTCGAGCGCGAAAGCCTGATCCGATCGGATTGAACCGTTCCGATTGGTAAATCAGTTTCTAACCTGTTGATAGAGAACGCATGATCCAATCTGCGCGCGGCGCGGGCCGGTGGTTGGACGCCTCGGCGCGGCTGCGGATATGATGCGCAAGGCGCACCCATCTTGTGAAGAGGCCATCGGGTTCACTCTGAATTTACCCGTTATGGCGCATGAAGCCCATGGATATGCCGCCATCGCCGCAGGGCCGTGCGGCGTGCATGGATGTGAGGAAGAGAGCGTGTCGAAGATCCTTTTGGCCGAAGATGACAACGACATGCGCCGGTTCCTGGTGAAGGCCCTTCAGAATGCCGGTTACCAGGTGGCCTCGTTCGACAACGGGCGCTCCGCCTATGAGCGCATGCGCGAAGAGCCGTTCGAACTGCTGCTCACGGATATCGTGATGCCGGAAATGGACGGCATCGAGCTGGCGCGGCGCGCCACGGAGCTGGATCCCGACCTGAAGGTGATGTTCATCACCGGCTTCGCCGCGGTCGCGCTCAATGCGGACATGGAAGCGGCCTGCGAGGCCAAGGTGCTGTCCAAGCCCTTCCACCTGCGCGATCTGGTGCAGGAAGTGGGCAAGATGCTGGACGTGGCCGCCTGAAAACGAGAAGGCCGCCCGGCGGGGCGGCCTTGAAGAGATGAGACGCGCGTAAAGGCCGGGGCCGGGATCAGACCGCCTCGACTTCCGGCTCCTCCAGGGCGCGCACACGGTCCACCACCGCCTTCTGAACCTTCTCGAAGGCGCGCACCTCGATCTGGCGCACGCGCTCGCGCGACACGCCGAATTCCGCCGCCAGTTCTTCCAGCGTCACCGGGTCGTCGGACAGGCGGCGCGCCTCGAAGATGCGGCGCTCGCGCTCATTGAGCACGGACAGGGCGCCGGCCAGCGCGGAGCGGCGGTTTTCCAGCTCCTCATGCTCGGCAAGCGTGCTTTCCTGGCTCTCCTGATCGTCCACGAGCCAGTCCTGCCACTCCCCGCCGCCGTCCGCGTCTTCCCGCAGGGGCGCGTTGAGCGAGGCGTCGCCGGAGAGGCGGCGGTTCATGTCCACCACGTCCTGCTCGCTCACGCCCAGCTTGGTGGCGATCTGCTTCACCTGGTCGGGGCGCAGGTCCCCTTCCTCCAGGGCCGAAATCTGGCTCTTGGCCTTGCGCAGATTGAAGAACAGCTTCTTCTGCGCGGCCGTGGTGCCCATCTTCACGAGGCTCCAGGAACGCAGGATATATTCCTGGATGGAGGCGCGGATCCACCACATGGCATAGGTGGCGAGGCGGAAGCCCTTCTCGGGCTCGAACCGCTTCACCGCCTGCATGAGGCCCACATTGCCTTCGGAGATGACTTCGGAGATGGGCAGGCCATAGCCGCGATAGCCCATGGCGATCTTCGCCACGAGCCGCAGATGGCTGGTCACCAGCCGGTGCGCCGCGTCCCGGTCGCCATGCTCACGCCAGCTCTTGGCGAGCATGTACTCCTCCTGCGGTTCCAGCATGGGAAACCGCCGGATCTCCTCCAGATAGCGCGTCAGTCCGCCTTCCGATGAAGGCAGCGGCATGTGGTTCGACTGGGCCATACGCGGCCTCCTTGCCTCGCGGCCCCGCTCGGGCAGCCGCATCCGCAGCCGCTCACAGCCGACCGCGCCGTGAAGCATATAGATTGCAACGGCCCTGCGATAGATTTGATCCCGTCACGTCGATGCGAGCGCGCGGCGCAATTGCTCCAGTTCCTCCGGCAGGGGGCTTTCGAAACTCATGATCTCGCCGTCCGCCGGGTGCTCGAAGCCGAGCCGGGCCGCGTGCAGCGCCTGGCGTCCCAACCGCTCCAGCGCCTCACGCGCCGGGGGGGAGAGGCGAGACAGCTTGGTCCTGAAGCCGGTCCCGTACACCTCGTCCGCCAGCAGGGGATGGCCCAGATGGGCCATGTGCACGCGGATCTGGTGGGTGCGGCCCGTCTCCAGGCGGCACTCCACCAGCGAGGCCAGGGGGGCACCGGTGGCGTCCGGATAGGTTTCCACGAGGCGCCAGTGCGTCACCGCCTCCCGGCCGCTCTGGCGCACGGCCATCTTCACGCGGCTCGCCGGGTGCCGGTCGATGGGCGCATTCACGGTGCCGCGCTGGCCGGGAACGCCCCAGACGAAGGCCAGATAGGCCCGCTCCAGATGGCCGGTGCGGCCATGGTCCGCGAACTGGGCGGCGAGCGCGCGGTGGGCGGCATCGGTCTTGGCCACCACGAGGAGGCCGGACGTGTCCTTGTCCAGCCGGTGCACGATGCCCGGCCGCCGCACGCCGCCGATGCCGGAGAGGCTGTCGCCGCAATGGTGCAGCAGGGCATTCACCAGGGTACCGGTCCAGTTGCCGGGCGCGGGATGCACCACCATCCCCGCCGGCTTGTCCACCACGATGAGCGCGTCATCCTCATGGGCGACGGTGAGCGGAATGGCTTCCGGCACAGGTGCGGCGGGTTCCGGCGGGGGGATGCGGACCGTGAGTTCGTCTGCGGCATTGACCCGTTCCGCTGCGTCTCCTACCACTCTCCCGCCATTGAGGATCCGCCCCTCCGTCACGAGGCGCTGGATGCGGGTCCGGCTCAGGGGTGCGAGCCGGGCGGCCAGGAGCCGGTCGGTGCGCTCCCCGGTCTCCGCCGCCGCGACGGTGACGGAGCGGACCTCCTCTTCGCCGTCGGCGGGCTCCAGGCCCTCCGCGTCGAGGCCGTCCACCTCAACCCCGTCGTCCTCGTAGTGTTCAGGTTGACCCATGTTATTCAGCCCGTCCGAGCCAGAGTCCCAGGAGCCGCTGACGCCTGAGCAGGAGCGTGTCCTGCGCAAGGTGCGGCGCTTTTCCAGCGTGTCCATTCTGGTGATGGTGCTGGGTGTCATGTGCGTGCTCGGTGTCATCGCCTATCGCATGCTGACGAGCAAGAACCCGAGCCCCGGCGAGATCACCGCCACCTTGCCCAAGGACAGCCGCATCGTCTCCACGGCGGTTTCCGATGGGCTGCTGGTTCTCACCCTCGATGTGGGCGGCCTCGTGGAGGTGCGCACCTATCACCTGACCACGCTGGCTCCGGCCGGGCGCATGCGCTTCGCCGCGGAGCCGTAAGCCGACATCACTGAATGGACGGTTCGCCGTCATCGCCGCCGGGCATGCGGGCCAGCATCATCTGGGTGATGGCCACCAGCATGTCGGCGCGCGCCTTCAGGTCTGAGGCTTCCAGCAGCGCCTGCTTTTCCAGCGCCCCATAGGGGGACATGACGGAGAGTGCGTTCACCAGCGTCTCGGTGCCCGCCTGCTGGATGCCGTCCCAGTCCGCTTCCAGCTTGTTGGCCTCCAGGAAGTCGGCCAGCGCGCCGAGCAAGGCGGAGCGGTCCACCTTCTCCTCGCCGACGCCTTCCTCGAAATCCCCAGCGAAGGCCGCGGCATCCACGTTGAACTGCCGGAAGGGCGTGCCCGCCTGCAGTTCGTCGCCGATGGTCACCCGGCAGATGCCCGTCAGGGTAATGAGGTAGCGCCCGTCATCGGTTTCGGCGAACTGGGTGAGCCGCCCGAGGCAGCCCACCGTGAACAGGGCCGGTCCCCGCGCCCCGGCCGCGCGGGATTCGTCCGGCTGCGCCATGGCGATCAGCCGGTCCCCGGCGAGCGCGGCATCCACCATGGCGAGATAGCGCGGCTCGAAGATGTTCAGCGGCAGTTCCGCCCGCGGCAACAGGAGCGCGCCCGCCAGCGGAAAGACGGGCACGACCGCGGGAACGTCGTCGGGAGCGTGATAGGTGCGGTGCGCGGCCACGATGGTCCTTGAGGGGTCAGGAGAACAGGATGGTCGAGAGCTTCTTACGCCCCGCCACCGTATGGGGATCAGTGGGGCCCCAGGCCTCGAAAAGCTGGAGGAGCTGCTTGCGCGCCCCGTCCTCGTTCCAGGCCCGGTCGCGGCGGACGATGTCCAGCAGGTGCTGGAGCGCCACGTCGCGCTTGTTGCGGGCATTATAGGCCAGCGCGAGGTCAAAGCGCGCCTGGAAATCGGCCGGGTCAGCCGCCACCGCCGCCTCAAGAGGGGCGATGTCGCCCAGCGAGGCGGCCTGCTCGGCCAGCTCCAGCGCGGCGCGGGCGGCCGCGATGGCGGCGTCGCCCTCCTTGCCGGCGGGCACCATGTCCAGGGTCGCCTTGGCCTGCTCCAGCGCGCCACCCAGAATCTGGGCGCGCACCAGGCCGCCCAGGGCCTTCAGATTGTCCGGCTCTTCCGCCAGCACATGGGCGAAGACTTCCGCCGCGCCGGGGGCATCGCCCTCGGCCAGCGCCTGCTCGGCGGCGGCGAGCACTTCGGCCATGTCCGCGTCGGCGGCTCCGCCGGTCAGGCGCTCGATGAAGGCGGCCACCTGGCTCTCGGGCAGCGCGCCCATGAAGCCGTCCACCGGCTGGCCGTTCACGAAGGCATAGACGGCGGGAATGGACTGGATGCCGAGCCGCCCGGCAATGGCCGGGTGGTCGTCGATATTCATCTTGGCAAGCTTGACCTTGCCCTTGGCGGCTTTCACCGCCTTCTCGATCACCGGGCCGAGGGTCTTGCACGGGCCGCACCAGGGGGCCCAGAAATCCACGAGCACCGGCCGGCTGCGCGATTCCTCGATCACGTCCGCCATGAAGGTCTGGGTGGTGGTGTCGATGATGTCGGCGGAACCGCCCGAGGTCGCGCCCTGGGTGTCGCCCTGATTGAGCAGCATCTGTCTTCGTTCCTCCAACCCGCGCGGCTTTAAGCGCCGTCCGTCGCCGCGTCCCTTAGATGGGGCGGCGCCTGCGAAACGCAATCGATGCCGGTTCTAGAGCGCCATCGACCCGGAGGGAAGCGCCATTGCGCGTGCTCTCGGGCCATGAATCCTCCCCCGCCAAGGGTTTGAGGGCGGATGCGGGCTCAAAGCCCGGCCGAGGGTGCGCGCGACTGTGGAAACCGGGAACCGGCGCCCGGATATGCATGCCTTGGTTGTGTTTGCGGCAAAAATCGCCGCGCGGCCTGTGGATCGCGGGTGCAACGCCTTGCGGGCGGACGATTCGCGCCCCACGCTGCGATTTGACCGCAACGGGGAAAGGCTGGCACATCGCCGCGCCATGAAGTTCACCCGCCTCCGGCTCCTCGGCTTCAAGACCTTCGTGGAGCCGACCGAGATCCTGATCGAGCCCGGCCTTACCGGCATCGTGGGCCCGAACGGCTGCGGCAAGTCCAACCTCGTGGAAGCCATGCGCTGGGCCATGGGCGAAAGCTCCCACAAGGCGTTCCGCGCGCAGGACATGGACGACGTGATCTTCTCCGGCACCACCACCCGGCCGTCGCGCAATGCGGCGGAGGTGGCGCTGCACCTGGACAATTCCGACCGCACCGCGCCCGCGGCCTTCAATGACAATGACGCGCTGGAAGTGGTGCGCCGCATCGAGCGCGGAGCGGGGTCGAGCTATCGCATCAACGGGCGCGACGTGCGCGCCCGCGACGTGCACCTCTTGTTCGCCGATGCCTCCACGGGCGCCCGCTCGCCCGCGCTCGTGCGCCAGGGGCAGATCGGCGAGATCGTGGGCGCCAAGCCCGCCGCCCGCCGTCGCATCCTGGAGGAGGCGGCCGGCGTCGCCGGTCTCCATGCCCGCCGGCATGAGGCGGAACTGCGCCTGAAGGCGGCGGAGCAGAATCTGCTGCGGGTCGAGGATGTGGTGGGCCAGATGGGCAGCCAGATCGAGGGCCTGCGGCGCCAGTCGCGGCAGGCGGCCCGCTATCGGCTGGTGGCGGAGGAGGTGCGCCGCCAGGAGGCCGCGCTTCTCTGGACCCGCTGGCGCGAGACGGCCCGTCAGCTCGCCGAGGCGGAGCGGGCCTCCGAGGCGGCGGTTCGTGAAGTGGCCGAGCGCACGCGCGATCAGGCGGAGGCCGCGCGCCTCCAGGCTTTGGCCGCCCATCATCTGCCCGGCCTGCGGCAGGCGGACGCGGAAGCGGCCGCGCGGGTCCAGCGCCTCACGCTGGCGCGGGCGGAACTGGACCGGGAGGAGGCGCGCCTCGCCACCCGGCGCCAGGAACTGGAGCGGCGCCTTGCCCAGCTCGGACAGGACATGGAGCGCGAGCGCGCGCTTTCGGCCGATGCGGAAGGGGTGATCGCGCGCCTCGACGAAGAGGCGGAGGTGCTGCGCGAGGACGAGGCCGTGGCCGCCGACGCGGCGGGCGATGCCGCCTTCGCCGTGGCGGATGCGGAACGCCGCCTGCTGGTGGCGGAAGCGGACCTGGAGACGCGCACGCGCATCTATGCGGATGTGGGTGCGCGCCGCTCGGCGTTGGAAGCGCAGATGCGCGATGCCCGCGCGCGGCTCGCCCGCAATGCCGCCGAGCGGGCCTCGGTGGACGCGGAAGAGGCGCGCCTGAAGCAGGAGGCGGGCAGCGCGGACCTGGAGCGGCGGCGCGAGGAAGCGGAGATCGCCCGCGACCGGCTGGCGGCGGCGGAAGAGGCGGCGGCGGACGCGGAGGCGGCCCATCTCGCCGCCCGGCAGGCTTTGGAGGCGCTGCGCCCGCGCCTTGCGGAAGCTGAGCGCAGCTTCGGACGGCTCGATGCCGAGGCGCGGACCCTCGAAAAGCTGCTGGCGAACGCCGACCGGCGCTTTCCCCCGGTGGCTGACCTCATCACCGTGGCCAAGGGCTATGAGGTGGCACTGGGCGCCGCGCTGGGCGACGATCTCGATTTGCCGGTGGATGCCCAGGCTCCGGCCCGCTGGGGCGGGGCACAGGCGGCGCCCTCCGACCCGCCTTTGCCCGAGGGCGCCGAGCCTCTGGCGCGTCATGTGAGCGGCGCGCCGGCTTTGGCGCGGCGGCTGGCCCAGGTAGGCATCGTGGCGCGGGAAGACGGCGCACGGCTCCAGCCTCTGCTGCGCGCCGGCCAGCGCCTCGTGTCCCGCGAGGGCGACCTGTGGCGCTGGGACGGCGTGGTGGCGGCGGCCGATGCCCCCACCGCCGCCGCCCGGCGCCTCGCCGAGCGCAACCGCCTCGCCGATCTCCTGGACCAGGTGGAGGCGGCGCGCGACGTCCTCGCCGCCGTGCGGGACGAGGCGGCGGACCGGGAGGCCCGTGCCCGCGAGGCCGCAGGACAGGAACTGCAATCCCGCGAGGCCCGGCGCGGCACCCTGAGGGCCGCCGAGACGGCACGGGAGGCGGAAGCCGCCGCCGAGCGCAAGGCGAGCCAGCATGCCGCGCGCCTCTCCGCGCTGCAGGAGGCGCGGGTGCGCATCGCCGCCAGCCGGGAAGAGGGGGAAGAGGCGGTGCGCGACGCCGAGGCCGGCATGGCCGCATTGGACGCGCCTGCCCTCATCGATGCGGAACTGGCCACGGCCCGTGGCGAGGCGGCGCAGGCTCGCGCAGCTCTGGCCGAGACCCGTGCGGCGGCTGCGGCGCTGGAGCGCGAGCGCGGGGCGCGGATGAAGCGGCTGGAGGCCATTGCCGGGGAGGAGCGCTCCTGGCGCGGCCGGGCGGGCGGCGCGGGAGAGCGAATCGCCGCCCTTGAGGACCGCCGCAGCGAAGCCGCGGAGGAACTGGACGGCCTGGAGCAGGCGCCCGCGGAATTGATTCTCAAGCGACGCGGCCTGCTGTCGGAGCTGGAAACGGCGGAGGCCACGCGCCGCGCCGCGTCCGACCGGCTGGTGGAGGGCGAGGCGGCCCTCGCCGCCACGGACCGTGCCGCCCGCGATACGCTGGAGGCGCTCTCCGCCGCGCGCGAGGCCACGGCGCGCGGGGAGGCGCGGCTCGAAGGCGCGCGCCAGCGGCGCGATGATTCGCAGCGCGAGATTGCCGAAGCTTTCGGCGGCGCGCCGGAGGTGGCCCGCGAGACGGCGGGCATCGCCCCCGGCACGGAGCCGCCGCCCGTGGTGGAGATCGAGGCGGCTCTGGACCGGGCGCGGCGCGAGCGCGAGCGGCTCGGCGCGGTGAACCTGCGGGCGGAGCTGGAATTGCAGGAGGCGGAAGCCCAGTTCGGCACGCTGACCACGGAGCGGGACGACCTGATCGAAGCCATCAAGCGGCTGCGCTCGGGCATCCAGAGCCTGAACCGGGAAGCGCGCGAACGCCTTCAGGCGTCCTTCACCGTGGTGGACGGCCATTTCCGCAAGCTGTTCGACACGCTGTTCGGCGGCGGCGAGGCCCAATTGGTGCTGACCGACGCGGAAGACCCGCTGGAGGCGGGGCTGGACATCATCGCCAAGCCGCCGGGCAAAAAGCCGCAGACCCTCTCTCTGCTCTCGGGCGGCGAGCAGGCGCTGACCGCCATGGCGCTGATCTTCGCGGTGTTTCTCACCAATCCCGCGCCCATCTGCGTGCTGGACGAGGTGGATGCCCCGCTGGACGACGCCAATGTGGAGCGCTTCTGCACCCTGCTCGACGAAATGACGCGGCTTACCGACACCCGCTTTCTGAGCATCACCCACAACCCCATCACCATGGCGCGCATGAACCGGCTGTTCGGCGTCACCATGGCGGAGCGCGGAGTCTCGCGGCTCGTCTCCGTGGACCTTCAGGCGGCGGAGCGCTTACGCGAGGTGAGCTGATTTTCGGCCGCAGTTGCGAAATCGAAAATATCGCTTTGAAATCAATCGCTTAAATTGCTGTTTCCGATCCTTGACACGCATTTGGGGCGCAACTATGGTGCCGCGCGGTTTCGGATGGCCGCGATCGTCGAGGTCTTCATTCCGGAACCGGAGTAACCCGCATGACGAAACGTTCGGATTCCGATTTCCGGGAGACGGGCGTGCCTGAGGCGGGCGGGGCGTCGGAAGCGGGGGATCCCGCGCTTTCCGAACGGCTTCAGCGTCTCAATGCCGCGCTTGACAAGGCGCGGCCAAAAGACCAATCGCAGCCGGGCAGTTCGGCGGGTACGTCGAACGCATCTGGCATGGCCCTGGCCTTTCGGTTGGGGTCCGAGTTTGTCGCCGGAGTTCTCGTGGGGGCCGCCATCGGCTGGGGCATCGATCAGGTGTTCAACATGGCGCCCTGGGGCATTCTGGTGTTCACCCTGGTCGGGTTCGGCGCGGGCATCGTCAATATGATGCGGGCGGCGGGCGAGATCGGGAAGAAGCCGGTCGGCAAGTAGGCCGGTCGGTATACAGGACGGTCTTCGGGCGGGGCCCGCAGGCCGGGAGTTCATGGCGAGGCGCGGCGGAAGCCGCACGACACGAAGGGCGCGCGTCGGATGACCATAGATCCGATCCACCAGTTTCAAGTGCAGCGCTATGTCGAGCTGCTGCACGTCAGCGGGGTGTCCTTCTCCTTCACCAATTCCGCGGCGTTCATGGTTGGCATCGTCGCCATCATCTTCTTCTTCCTCACCTTCGCGACGCGCGGCCGCACCCTGGTGCCCGGGCGGATGCAGTCGGTGGCGGAGATGAGCTACGAATTCATCGCCAAGATGGTGCGCGATTCCGCCGGCACCCAGGGGATGGTCTTCTTCCCGTTCGTCTTCTCGCTCTTCATGTTCGTGTTCGTCGCGAACGTGATCGGCATCATTCCCTACACCTTCACCGTCACGGCCCATATCGTGGTCACCGCGGTGCTGGCGCTGCTCGTGATGGGCACCGTGGTCGTGTACGGCTTCTTCAAGCACGGCACGCACTTCCTGAAGCTCTTCGTTCCGTCGGGTGTGCCGTCCTTCCTGCTGCCCTTCATCGTCGTGATCGAAGTGGTGTCGTTCCTCTCGCGGCCCATCTCCCTCTCGCTGCGTCTGTTCGCGAACATGCTGGCCGGCCATATCGCGCTGAAGGTGTTCGCCTTCTTCGTGGTGGGTCTTGCCTCTGCCGGCGTCGCGGGGATGTTCGGGGCGGTGCTGCCCTTCGCGATGATCGTCGCGCTGACCGCGATGGAAGTCCTGGTGGCGATCCTCCAGGCCTACGTCTTCGCGGTGCTCACCTCGATCTATCTCAACGACGCGGTGCATCCGGGTCACTGACCCGGCCCGCTCTTCCTTCAAGCCTATTCAGTTTCTCAAGGAGCAGAACAATGGACGCGACTGCAGCTAAGTTCCTGGGCGCCGGTCTCGCCTGCCTCGGCATGGGCCTCGCCGCCATCGGCGTGGGCAACATCTTCGGCAACTTCCTCTCCGGCGCGCTGCGCAACCCCTCTGCGGCCGATGGCCAGTTCGCTCGCGCGTTCATCGGCGCGGCGCTCGCGGAAGGTCTCGGCATCTTCGCGCTGGTCGTCGCTCTCGTCCTGCTGTTCGTGGCCTGAGCCCGTTGGGCTCCGGTTCGACCGGAGCCTTCGGGACCTGTGATATCGGGCGAGCGGGAACGCATACCATGACCAAGATTTCAAAACTGACCTTGTCCGTCGCGCTCAACGCGTGCGTCCTTCTGGGAAGCACGGTGCTGGCTGTGGCCGCGGGGGCGGACGGTCATGGCGAAGGCGGGTTCCCGCCGTTCGATGTACGGCACTTCTTCTCCCAGATCGTCTGGCTGCTGCTGACGTTCGGCGCCCTCTACTTCCTGATGAGCCGCGTGACGCTTCCGCGCATCGGCCGCATCCTGGAGGAGCGTCACGACCGCATCGCCCGTGACCTGGAAGAAGCCAGCCAGCGGCGCGCGGAAAGCGAAGCGGCGCAGGCAGCCTATGAGAAGGCGCTGGTGGAGGCCCGTGGTAAGGCCAACACCATCGCCGGCGAGGCCCGCAATCGGCTGTCCGCCGAGAGCGAAACCAACCGCAAGAGCCTGGAGGCCACCCTGGCCACCCGGCTTGAGGAAGCCGAGCGGCGCATCGAGGCGACCAAGACGCAGGCCCTGTCCCATGTGCGCGGCATCGCGGTGGACACGGCGCAGGCCATTGTCAGCGCCCTGGTCGGCACGCAGCCCTCGACGGGCGACGTGGAAGGCGCGGTGGACAAGGCGCTCGCCGCCAAGCCTGCCGCGTAAGGCACCTGCTGCGTAAGGCGTCTGCCGCGTAAGGGCGCTTGCCGCCTGAGACCGGGCCGAGGTGCCGAAGCGTGAGTTTCGGCATTGAGTTTGAAAGCTACGGGTATCCCGGCGCCGGGCTCGGATGAGCGAGCCATCGGCGCCGAGAGCCCTTGAGACGGGTGATCGAGGATCCGCCATGAGTGAGATGGGATTGGCCGAAGTCTGGGTCGCGGTCGCCTTCTTGGTGTTCGTCGGCATCCTGCTCTATTACGGCGTCCACAAGGCCCTCGCCGCTTCCCTTGACGCCCGCGGCGCCCGCATCGCCGCGGAGCTGGACGAGGCGCGCCGCCTGAAGGAAGAAGCGCAGAAGCTCGTCGCCGAGTACAAGCGCAAGCAGCGCGAGGCGGAGACGGAAGCCGAATCCATCGTTTCCGCCGCCAAGGCCGAAGCCGAGCGCCTCGCTTCCGAGACCCGCGCGAAGCTTGAGGATTTCATCTCCCGCCGCACCCGCATGGCGGAAGAGAAGATCGCCCAGGCCGAGACCCAGGCCCTGGCCGATGTGAAGGCTTTCGCCGCCGATGCCGCGGTGAGGGCCGCCGAAGGTCTGCTGGCCAGCGCGGCCCGCGACGTCGGCATCGCCGACCGTCTCGTCGGCTCGGCCATCAGCGACGTGAAGTCGAAGCTCAACTGAGTTTTTATGCGGGAGCGTCCGCGCTCCCGCCTCCGGCATTTCAGTATTCCGCCAGAGCGGTGAAATGTCCTGCCTGCCTTCGGGCCTTTTTCCCTGATCCGCTTCCGCCGCATCCGATGCATTCCGGACGTGAAGTCTGCATTGCCCGGTCCGGGACCTGTCCGTCAGACAGCCCCCTGCGCTGATCGCGGCCACGACGGCGCCCGGCGTGTCTCTCGGCTTCTGCCGTCTTGAAACGGCCCGCATGCTCATGTCATCTGTGCATCCATGAGCATGGCCGTTCGCATGACCCCGATGAGCCTGACCTGTGCTCCGCGCACGGTTGCCCGCGCCGCCCGCAAGGCGTTGGCCTGCGTGGTGCTGGCCTGCGCGGTGACACTCAGTGCTGGGGGAGACGGCCCCGCCTGGGCGCAGGATGTGCTGCGCCCGCCGGGCATGGTGCCCCGGCCGCCGGCCAATGTGCCGCAAAACAATCCGTTCAATTTGTTCGGTGGGTGGACCCTGTTCAATCCGCAGAAGCCCCCGGAGCAGGCGCCCGCGCCGAAGAAGCCTCCGCCCGAGCCGGACGGCGTGGTCTATGACAGCGCCGATGCCGCCGCCCAGGGCAAGAAGCAGGCGCCGGAAAAGTTCGTTCTGGTCATCGGCGACGGCCTCGGCACGCAACTGGCCCAGGGCCTTGCCGATCTCTATGTCACCGGGCGCGCCAATCCGGCCGTGGTGGCGCGCACCGACGATGATCTGGGCGTGTTGCCGCCCGAGCAGGCCGCCGGGCCGGAACTCATGACCCGCATTCCCGAGGCGGTGACGGCCTCCCGGCCCAGCGCCACCCTTCTCGTGGTGGGCTCCAACGACCTTCGCCCCCTGCGGGACGGGGACCAGATGGTTGAGCCGCTAACCGACCGCTGGAACGAATTATATGGCCGCCGTCTGGACGAGGTCCTGGCAGCCCTGCGCCAACGCGGGGCGGGGAGCATCGTCGTGGTGGGAACCGCGCCGGTCCAGAATACGGCCACCTCCGCCTCCTATGAGAAGCTCAACGATCTGCTGCGCACCCATGCGGCACGGGCCGGCGCCACCTTCGTGCCGGTCTGGGATGGCTTCGTGGACGAGGAAGGCAAGTATGCGGTGTTCGGCGCCGCAGTGGACGGCCAGCGTCGCCGCCTGCGTACCAATGACGGGATGAAGTTCACCAAGGCGGGCGGGCGCAAGCTGGCTTTCTTCACCCAGAAAGAGGTGACGCGCCTGCTCAGCGATCCCGCCAAGACGGACGGGCCGGGCGGCCAGCCCCTTCCGGACGGCACGCTGCCCGCCCAATCCCTCTCCGACAGCCCGCGCCGGGCGAGCATTCTGGCGGGAGGCAGCGCGGCACCCGCTCCGTCACCGGTGGTGCCGGTCTCCGCGCTGGCGGGAGAGAGCAGCCGCGTGCTGAAGGACGGCTCCCCCCTCGCGCCCGTCATGGGGCGTGCGGACGATCATTCCTGGCCGCCCCGCGCGCCCGCAGCCCCCGCCGCGCCCTGAGGCGTGTCCCAAGCCGGGACGGCCCCGATTCCGCATGCGGTACGGGAGCGGAACGCACCATGTCCGAATCGTGAGCCGTGCTGTGTTCCCGCTCCGTGCCTGTCGCGCCGTGCTGCTCCAGTCGTTCCGCTTCGTCGTCCCGAACCGGGACGACCCTGGTCCGGCAGAGGGTACGGGTGCGGAACGCATCATGTCCGAATCGCGGGCCGCGCGGTGTTCCTGCTCCGTGCCAGTCCCGCCACACGGCTCTGGCGGTTCCGCTCCTCGGTCCCGAACCGGGACGACCCTGGCCCGGCAGAGGGTACGGGCGTGGAACGCATCATGTCCGAATCGCGGGCCGCGCGGTGTTCCTGCTCCGTGCCAGTCCGGCCGCACGGCTCTTGCCGCCCCGCTCTCTCGTCCCGAACCGGGACGACCTTGATCCGGCAAAGGGTACGGGTGGGGAACGCATCGTGTCCGAATCGTGGGCGGGATGGCGTTCCGGCTTCGTCCGGGCGTGCCTCCTCCCCTTGCGGCACCAGCCCCGCCTTCCCATCCTTAATGCAGCGGCGTCGGAGCTTTCAGCCGGATCGCCGGATATCGCGGCACCTGCCGTTTGGAGGACGGAATGAATTATGTGAGGACGGCCATCCTGCTTGCGGGTCTGACCGCCCTGTTCATGGTGGTGGGCTTCGCCATCGGCGGCACCAGCGGAATGATGATCGCCTTCCTGGTGGCGGCGGGCATGAACCTGTTCAGCTATTGGAACGCGGACAAGCTGGTGCTGCGCATGTACGGCGCGCAGGAAGTGGACGAGCGCACCGCGCCCGATCTGGTCCATATGGTGCGCGACCTGGCTGCGCGGGCCCAGATGCCCATGCCCAAGGTCTACATCATCGACAATCCCCAGCCCAACGCCTTCGCCACCGGGCGCAATCCGGAGAATGCGGCTGTGGCGGCCACCACGGGCCTGCTGCACATGCTCAATCGCGATGAGGTGGCGGGCGTCATGGCGCACGAACTGGCGCATGTGAAGCATCACGACACGCTCACCATGACCATCACCGCGACCATTGCGGGCGCCATCTCCATGCTGGCCAATTTCGGCCTGTTCTTCGGCGGCGGCGGGAACCGGGAGAATAACGGCTCGCCGTTCGGGGCCATCGGCACCATCCTCATGGTGTTCCTGGCGCCGCTCGCGGCCATGGTGGTGCAGATGGCCATCTCGCGCTCGCGCGAATATGTGGCGGACCGAACCGGCGCGGAAATCTGCGGCCAGCCGCTGGCGCTCGCCTCGGCTCTGGCGAAGATTTCCGGCGCGACCCATCAGGTGCAGAATTACGAGGCGGAGGCCAACCCCGCCACCGCGCACATGTTCATCATCAACCCCCTGTCGGGGCAGAGGATGGACAATCTCTTCTCCACCCACCCCGCCACCGAGAACCGCATCGCCGCCTTGCAGGCCTTGGCCCAGACCATGGGGCGCGCCCCGGGTTACGCCATGCCCAACGCGCAACCGACGCCGCCACGCGGACCCTGGCAGGGGGCCGATAGCGACCGGCGCCGGGGCCCCTGGGGCTGAGGCGCGGAGCGGCTTCGCGGGGCTGCTGGAAGGGGAAGCGGTTGCCTAAATCCGCGCGGGGCCTTACCTGCGTGGGATGACTACGCCCCGCCGCCCAGGAAAGCCCGGCTCCGCGCCCGGCTCCGCGTCCCGTCCCCGCGCCTCCGCCGAGCCGCCGGGCTTCATGCCCCGTCTGCTCGCCGCCGATGCGCTTGACCGCGTGCTGCGCGGGGGCGTGCCCCTCGACGAGGCGTTGCAGGACGTGCCGGGCCTGGAGCCTCGGGACCGGGCGCTGGCCTTCAACATCCTCGCCACAGCCTTGCGGCGCCTCGGCTCGCTGCGCGCGGTGATCGGGCAGCTCCTGGAGCGTGGCCTGCCCAAGTCGGCCCCCAAGCTGGAGGCTTTGCTGCTGGCGGGTGGCGCGCAGATCCTGTTCATGGACGTGCCGGACCATGCCGCCGTGGGCCTCAGCGTGGAGATCGCCCGCCATGACCGCACCACGGGCGGCTTCGCCGGGCTGGTGAATGCGGTGCTGCGCCGCCTCGCGCGGGAAGGGAAGGAGCGCCTCGCCGCCCTCGACCCCTTCCTCACCGACACGCCCGACTGGCTGCGCGCGCGCTGGATCGCCGCTTATGGGGAGGAGAAGGCCCGCGCCATCGCCGCCGCCAATGCGCACCAGCCGGCCCTGGACGTGACGGTGAAGAGTGATCCCGAAGGCTGGGCGCAACGCCTCTCGGGCGAAGTGCTGCCCACCGGCAGCGTCCGCATTCTGGAAGCAGGGCAAGTGCGTGCGCTGCCGGGCTTCGACGACGGCGACTGGTGGGTGCAGGATGCGGCCGCCGCGCTGCCCGCCCGGCTGTTGGGCGATGTGCGGTGCCTGAGGGTAGCGGACCTGTGCGCGGCGCCGGGCGGAAAGACCGCTCAGCTCGCGCAGGCCGGGGCCGCTGTGGTGGCGGTGGACCGCTCCGGCCCGCGCCTGCGGCGGCTGAGGGAGAATCTGGTCCGCCTGAGGCTGACCGCCGAGGTGGCTGAGGCGGATGCCACGCTGTACGATGGCGGCCCGTTCGACGCGGTGTTGCTGGACGCGCCCTGCTCGGCCACCGGCACGCTGCGGCGCCATCCCGACATCGCCTGGACCAAGGGGCCGGGCGACATCGCCTCGCTCACGCTCCTCCAGGCGCGTCTGCTGGACCGGGCGGTGAGCCTGCTGCGGCCCGGCGGCACCCTGGTCTATTCCACCTGCTCCCTGGAGCCGGAGGAGGGCGAAGGGCAAATAGAGGCCCTGCTGGCGCGCAATTCCGACATGGAACGCCTGCCGCTCGGTGAGAAAGATGATGCCGCGCTTGCGGCGTTCATCACTCCTCAAGGTGATTTGCGCACTCTGCCCTGTGACTGGGTGCGTGGGGAGCCGGAACGGTCCGGCCTGGATGGCTTCTTCGCGGCCCGCCTGCGCAAACGCAATTGAGGGCGGTCAACTCGGAATGACCCGGGGAGCCATGGCAGAACGCTTGCGCCTCGCGGCCTTTCTCGCGGGGCGCTCTTTGCGTTCGCTGCTCTCCCGCACGCCCGCCCCGCCGCTCACGCTCGGCAATGTCACCGTCCCGGTGCCCGAGCGGCTGGTCATCGCCCCCCAGGATCTGCGCACCGGCGATCCCACCCGCGCGAGCGAGATCTATGCGGGGCGGTTCGCCTTCGCGGGCAAGATCGCCATGCTGGAGGGCAAGAGCCCCTTCGAGCTGGAGCCGCCCTCCGAGGAATGGGCCGAGGTGCTGCACGGCTTCGGCTGGCTGCGCCACATGCGCGCGGCGGGCACCACCATCGCCCGCGCCAATGCCCGCGCCTTGGTGGGCGACTGGATGCGCGATCCCGGCGTGGCGCGGCAGGTGGCGGCGCGCTCGGACGTGTCGGCCCGGCGCATCATCTCCTGGCTCACCCAGGCGCCCTTCGTGCTCCAGGACGCCGACCACGATTTCTACAAGCGCTTCATGCGCTCCCTGGCCCGGCAGGTGCGCGCGCTGCGCCGGGCGGTGTCGGACGCGCCGGACGGCTATCCGCGCCTTCTCGCTTTGGTGGCGCTGGTCTTTGCGGGCCTGTGCATGTCCGACCAGTCGCGCCTGCTGCGGGCCGCCCAGAAGCGCCTCGTGGAGGAATTGGACCGGCAGATCCTGCCCGATGGCGGGCCGCTGAGCCGCAGCCCCGGCATGCTGATCGCGCTGCTGCTCGACCTGCTGCCGCTGCGCCATGCCTATGCCGCGCGCAACCAGCCCGCGCCGCCCGCGCTCATGAACGCCATCGACCGCATGATGCCCATGCTGCGCTTCTTCCGGCACGGCGACGGCGCCTTCGCGCTGTTCCACGGCATGAGCCATACGGCGGCGGACCAGCTCGCCACCATCCTCGCCTATGACGATGCGCGCGGCGCGCCCGTGGCCAATGCCCCCCATGCGGGTTTCCAGCGCCTGGAGGCCAAGGGCACGGTGGTAATCGCCGATACCGGCACGCCCCCGCCGCTTTCCGTTTCGGGGGAGGCCCATGCCTCCTGCCTCGCCTTCGAGATGTCCAGCGGCCGGCACCGCATCATCGTCAATTGCGGCATGACGGATGTGAACCGCGACCGCTGGCGGCAGGCGGCGCGGGCGACGGCCGCCCATTCCACGGTGGTGGTGGGCGAAACCTCCTCCTGCCGCTTCCTCCAGGCAGGGCGGCTCTCCAAGGCGGTGGGCACGCCCATCGTCTCCGGCCCGCGACAGGTGAGCGTGCAACGGGGCGGGCGGGACGGCGCCATCCTGGTGCGCGCGCGGCAGGATGGCTATGCCGAGCCCTTCGGCGTGCTGCACCAGCGCTCCTGGCGGCTCGCGCCGGACGGTGCGCGGCTGGACGGGGAAGACCTGTTCTCCCCCGCGCCCGGCCGGGAGACGCTGCAGAAAGTGAATTATACGGCCCGCTTCCACCTGCACCCCGCCATCGAGGTGGAGCGGCTGGACGATCCCTCCACCATGCTCATCTTGGTGCCGGGCGGGGAGACCTGGGCGTTCGTCGCTCCCGGCCAGACGGTGCAGATTGAGGAGAGCGTCTATCTCGCCGCCCCGGACGGGCCGCGCCGCACGCTCCAGCTGTCCGTGACGGCCGCGCTCCCCGAGGCCCCGCGACTCCTCTGGACGCTGGTGCGCACCCGCGACAGCGAAGAGCCGCGCCCGGGGCATGGGCGGAGCGCGCGCCGCGCCGGGTGACGCGCGCCGCGCGCCGTGATAGGCCGGGCCAGCCTTTTTGAGGAGTTCAGCCCGATGCCCGTCGATGTCCGTCCTGTCACCCGTGCCCTGATCTCGGTGTCCGACAAGAGCGGCCTCATTCCCTTCGCGCAGGCGCTGGTGCGCCATGGCGTGCAGCTCATTTCCACGGGCGGCACCGCGAAGGCGATCGCCGAGGCCGGCCTCGACGTGATGGACGTGTCCGAGCTGACCGGCTTTCCCGAGATGATGGACGGGCGCGTGAAGACGCTGCACCCCAAGGTACATGGTGGCATCCTCGCCATCCGCGCCGATGCGGGCCACCAGGCCTCCATGGCCGAGCACGGCATCGTCCCCATCGATCTGGTGGTGGTGAACCTCTATCCGTTCGAGGCCACCATCGCGCGCGGCGCTGATTTCGAGACCGCCATCGAGAATATCGACATTGGCGGCCCCTCCATGATCCGGGGCGCGGCCAAGAACCATCACGACGTGGCCGTTGTGGTGGACACGGCAGATTATGACGCGGTGATCCACGACATCGAGCTGCATGGCGGCACCACGGGCGCGCTGCGCCGCCGCCTCGCCCAGACCGCCTATGCCCGCACCGCCGCCTATGACGCGGCCATCTCCAATTGGTTCGCCGACCAGCTGAAGCTGACCGCGCCCGCCTACCGCGCCGTGGGGGGCAAGCTGCAGGAAGAACTGCGCTACGGCGAGAACCCGCACCAGACGGCGGCCTTCTACACCACCTCGGAACAGCGCGCGGGTGTCTCCACCGCCCGGCAGGTGCAGGGCAAGCAGCTCTCCTTCAACAACATCAACGACACGGACGCCGCCTTCGAGTGCGTGGCTGAGTTCGCCCCGGCGCGCACCGCCGCCGTGGTGATCGTGAAGCATGCCAATCCCTGCGGCGTGGCCGAGGGGGGCTCGCTGGAAGAGGCCTACAAGAAGGCGCTGGCCTGCGACCCCGTCTCGGCCTTCGGCGGCATCATCGCCGTGAACCGCCTGCTGGATGCCGAAGCGGCGCGGGCCATGACGGAGATCTTCACCGAGGTGATCATCGCCCCGGACGCCAGCGAGGAGGCCATCGCCATCATCGCCGCGAAGAAGAATCTGCGCCTCCTGCTCACCGGCGGCCTGCCCGATCCCAAGGCGCCGGGCCTCAATATCCGCAGCGTCGCCGGGGGCCTGCTGGTGCAGTCCCGCGATGCGGCCAGCGTGGACGAGATGCAGCTGAAGGTGGTGACCAAGCGCGCGCCCAGCGATCGCGAACTGGCGGACATGCGCTTCGCCTTCCGCGTGGCGAAGCATGTGAAGTCCAACACCATCGTCTATGCGCGTGACCTTGCCACCGTGGGCGTGGGCGCGGGGCAGATGAGCCGGGTGGACAGCGCCCGCATCGCCGCCCGCAAGGCCATGGACGCCGCCGAGGCGGCGGGCCTCTCCGAGCCGCTCACCAACGGCTCCGTGGTGGCGTCCGACGCCTTCTTCCCCTTCGCCGACGGCCTGCTGGCGGCTGTGGAGGCGGGAGCGACGGCGGTGATCCAGCCGGGCGGCTCCATGCGCGACCATGAGGTGATCGCGGCCGCCGACGCGGCGGGCCTCGCCATGGTGTTCACCGGCGTGCGCCACTTCAAGCACTGACCGGCGGGATGGCGTTCATCCGTATGAAGGAGATTTGAGCCGGCTCATGTTGCGCCGCATCAAAGCGGCACGCGGCCGGAGGAGGCACGCAGAGGCACAGGCCCCGGCAGGGGGCAAGCCAGGCAGCCCGCGGCGGGCGAAGCGAGGCAGCCCCCGGCGGGCGAAGCGAGGCAGCCCCCGGCGGGCGAAGCGAGGCAGCCCCCGGCGGGCGAAGCGAGGAAGGTAAGTCGCACATGACGACCCGTAATCTCGACGCGCTGTTCCACCCGTCCTCCATCGCCCTCATCGGCGCCAGCAACCGGCCCGGCTCCGTGGGCTCGGTCATCGCCCGCAACCTGTTCGAGGCGGGCTTCGACGGGCCGATCCTCACCGTGAACCCCAAGGAGCGGGCGATCCGCTCCTCCCTGAACTATGCCAGCGTCGCGGATCTCCCCATCCCGGTGGATCTCGCGGTTATCGCCACGCCCCCCGATGCCATTCCCGGCGTGATCGCGGAACTGGGCGCGAAGGGGTGTCGGGCGGCGGTGGTCATCACCGCCGGGTTCGGCGAGGGCGACAAGGTGGAAGGCCGGGAGTTGCGCCAGCAGATGCTGGATGCGGCGAAGCCCCATCTGCTGCGCATTGTCGGCCCCAATTGCATCGGCTTCATCTCCACCAAGCCGCGCATCAACGCGTCCTTCGCCCATGTGATGCCCAAGCAGGGGGACGTGGCCTTCGTCACCCAGTCCGGCGCCATGGCCACCGCCGTTCTGGACTGGGCCCATGCGCGCGGCTTCGGCTTCTCCCACATCGCCTCGCTGGGCGACATGGCGGACGTGGATTTCGGCGACCTGCTGGACTATCTCGCCCTCGACAGCCAGACCAAGGCCATCCTGCTCTATGTGGAGAGCATCACGGACGCCCGGAAGTTCATGTCGGCCGGGCGCATCGCGGCGCGCACCAAGCCGGTCATCGTCATCAAGTCCGGCCGCAGCGCCGCGGGTGCCAAGGCGGCGCTCTCCCATACCGGCGCGCTTGCCGGTTCCGACATCGTCTATGACGCCGCCTTCCGGCGCGCGGGCATGCTGCGGGTCTATGAGCTGCGCGAGCTGTTCGAGGCGGTCACCACGCTCTCATCCGGCCTGCGCCTGAAGGGCGAACGGCTCTCCATCCTCACCAATGGCGGTGGGGCTGGCGTTCTGGCCACCGACGCGCTGGAAGGCACGCCGGTTCAGATCGCGAGCCTCGCGCCCGCCACGGTGGAGGCGCTGGACAAGGTGCTGCCCTCCACCTGGTCGCGGGGCAACCCCGTGGACATTATCGGCGACGCGCCGGGCAAGCGCTACGCGGACAGCCTGTCCGTCCTCTTGTCCGATCCCGGCTCGGACGCCGTGCTGGTGCTGAACTGCCCCACGGCGGTGGCGGATTCCACCGAGGTGGCGGACGCGGTCATCAATACGCTGGCGCAGCGCCCCGGCGCGCCCGTGCTCACCTGCTGGCTGGGCGAGACGGCGGTGGCCGAGGCGCGCCGCCGGTTCGCGGCCAAGCGCATTCCCACCTACGAGACGCCCGACGAGGCGGTGCAGGCGTTCGTGCATCTGGCCTCCTACCGGCGCAACCAGACGCTGCTCATGGAAACCCCGCCCGCGCGCGGCTTCGAGGAGCCGGACCGCTCCAAGGCGCGGGAGATCGTGCAGGCGGCGGTGGCGGCCGGGCGAACCACCCTCACCGAGTTCGAGGCCAAGGGCGTGCTCGCGGCCTATGACATTCCGGTGGTGGCGACCCGCCGGGCCACGTCCCCGGAGGATGCCGCCCGTCAGGCCGCCGAGATCGGCCGCCCGGTGGCGCTCAAGATCCTCTCCCACGACATCTCCCACAAGACCGATGTGGGCGGCGTGCGGCTGGACCTGCGCTCGCCCGAGGCGGTGGAGGAGGCGGCCCGCACCATGCTGGAGACCGTGGCCCAGCGCCGGCCGGACGCCCGCATCGAGGGCTTCACGGTGCAGGAGATGATCCACCGACCGCAGGCCCAGGAACTCATCGTCGGCATCTCCAACGACGCCACCTTCGGCCCTGTCATCCTGTTCGGCGAGGGCGGGGTGGCGGTGGAGGTGATCGCGGACCGGGCGGTGGCGCTGCCGCCGCTCAACCGGCGTCTGGCGCGCGAGATGATCGAGCGCACCCGTGTCGCCAAGCGCCTCGCGGGCTATCGCGACCGGCCCCCGGCGGATTTCGAGGCCATCGAGGCCACGCTGGTGAAGATCTCCGACCTGCTGGGCGACATCCCGGAGATCACGGAGCTGGACATCAATCCGCTGCTGGCGGACGCGAGCGGGGTGATCGCACTGGATGCGCGCATCGTCGCCCACGAATCCGACGGCGTCGGCACGCGGCGCTTCGCCATCCGGCCCTATCCCACGCGCCTTGTGGGTCGCATCACGGTCTCGGACGGGCAGTCGCTGGAGCTGCGGCCGATCCGGCCGGAGGATGAGCCCGGCCTCGTGGAGATGGTGCGGCGTTCCGCGCCCGCCGACGTGCGCATGCGGTTCCTCGGTGCGCTGAAGGACTTTCCCCATCTCATGGCGGCCCGCCTGTCGCAGATCGACTATCACCGGGAAATGGCGCTGGTGGCGGTCAATGACGAGCGGGAGATCGTGGGCGCGGTGCATGTCATCGCCGACCCGGACAACGAGGTCGCCGAATACGCCATCATGGTGCGCTCGGACCAGAAGGGGCGGGGCCTCGGCTTCGGCCTGATGACGCAGATCCTGGACTATGCCCGCCAGCAGGGCATGAAGAAGGTCTATGGCGACGTGCTGCGCGAGAACCAGGCCATGCTGCGCGTGGCGGAGGATCTCGGCTTCACGGTGCGCGCGGGCAGCGATGACCCGACCCTGGTGCGGGTGGACCTGGACCTGTGAGCTTCTGGTCCGCCGTGCGCCCCTCTCCCGCGTGCGGGGGAGGGGATTGCGGGGTGACGGGGCGCTTTTATCCCACCCAGCCCATCAGCTCCCGCCGCACCACAGCCTCGATCACCCGCATGCCGTCGGGCGTGTCGTTGAGGCAGGGGATGGCCGCGAATTTCTCGCCGCCGGCATGCAGGAAGATTTCCCGGTTCTCGCCGCCGATCTCCTCCAGCGTCTCCAGGCAGTCCGCCGTGAAGCCGGGATTGACGATGGCGAGCCGCTTCACGCCGCTCCTGGCCAGGGCCTCCACGGTTTTGTCCGTATAGGGCTGGAGCCATTCCTCGCTGCCGAAGCGCGACTGGAAGGTGAGGCGGAAGCGCTCCTCGCTGAAGCCCAGATGCTCGCGCATGAGCCGGGCGGTCTTCACGCACTGGCAGTGATAGGGGTCGCCCTTCCGAAGGTAGGACTGGGGCACGCCGTGGAACGAGGCGAGGATCACCTCGGGCTCGAAATCCAGCGCCGCCAGATGGCCTTTGAGGGACGCGCAAGCCGCCTCGATATAGACCGGGTCGTCATGCCAGGGCGGCGCCACGCGGATGCTGGGCTGCCAGCGCATGGTCTTCAGCGCGTCGAACGCCTTGTCACACACGGTGGCCGAGGTGGCGGCGGAATATTGCGGATAGAGCGGCACGATGAGGATGCGCTCGCACCCCTGCTGCTGGAGGGCGGCGAGGCGTTCGGCGATGGGCGGCTTGCCGTAGCGCATGGCCCAGTCCACCACGATACGGTCATCGCCGGGGCCGATGGCGGCGAACAGCTTCTCCGCCTGGGCGCGGGTGATGGTCTTCAGCGGCCCCTCATTGCGCTGCTTGTTCCAGATGGTGTCGTAGTCCTTGCCCTTCGGCCCCGGCCGCTTGGTGAGGACGATGAGGTTCAGCACCAGCCACCAGACCACGCGATTGGCCTCGATCACGCGCCGGTCGGAGAGGAATTCCTTCAGATAGGCGCGCATGGACCAGTAGTCGGTCGCCTCGGGCGTGCCGAGATTGACCAGCAGCACGCCAATCCGCCCGAACGGGGCCTTGGGATGCTCGGGCGGAAGCGCTGCGGGAGTGGAGGGGGATTGCGGCATGCGCCCCTCAGCCGGCGGTCTGGGAGAGGATGCTCTCGAAGCCCTCGAATTCGGGATGGCCGAGATAACTCACCTTGGTCCCCCCGGCATTGCGATGGGCGGCGCGGAAGGCGTCGGAGCGGGTCCAGGCCTCGAAGTCCGCCTTGCTCTGCCACAGGGTATGGGAGGCGTAGAGCACATGGTCCTCCTTCGTCGGGCCCTTCAGGAGGTCGAAGGCGACGAAGCCGGGGACGCTGGAGAGATGGCTGTCCCGTTCGCGCCAGATGCGCTCGAACTCGGCTTCCGATCCGGGCTTCACCTTGAAGCGGTTCATGGCGATGAACATGGGGCTCTCCGGGACTGGTGCGGCCCTCGCCCGCCGGGCGGTGCCGTGCTTGTGTGCGGGGGACTCTATCCCGTCCTTGCGCGGCGGGCGCAAGGGCGCTCTTGTTCGCACCGACCCCGACCGGAGCGCGCCCATGACATCGCCCTATGCCCATCCCGCCCTTTCCCAGGACCGCGTGGCGGTGGTGACGGGCGGTGCCTCGGGGCTCGGACTTGCGGCCGCGCAGCGTTTTGCCGCGCTCGGCATGAAGGTGTGCATCGCCGACCGTGGCGCCGACCGGCTCCAGGCGGCCGCGGACCTCATCGGCGGTGACGTGCTCGCCATTGACGCGGATGTGAGCCGCCGCGCGGACCTGGAGCGGCTGGAGCGCGCGGTGCGCGCGCGTTTTTCGCGCATCGACGTGCTGATGAACAATGCGGGCATCCAGCCCGGCTCCGCCGTCCTGTCCGACGGGGCGGACTGGCGCCGTATCCTCGACGTGAACCTGTTCGGGGTGATCGAGGGGACCCAGGTGTTCCTGCCCGGCATGATCGCTCAAGGGTCGCCGGCGCTCGTCATCAATACCGGCTCCAAGCAGGGCATCACCACGCCGCCCGGCGACCCGGCTTACAATGTCTCCAAGGCCGGGGTGAAGGTGTTCACCGAGGCGCTTGAGCACGACCTGCGCAACCGGCCGGACTGCCAGGTGCGCGCGCATCTGTTCATCCCCGGCTTCGTCTTCACGCCCCTGGCGGTGCGCGGGCGCACCGAGAAGCCCGCCGGAGCCTGGACGGCGGACGAGACCGTGGACTTCATGCTCGGCCGGGTGGATGCGGGCGACTTCTATGTGCTGTGCCCGGACAATGACGTGACGCGCGCCATGGACGAGAAGCGCATCCTGTGGGCAGCGGGGGATCTCGCCCATAACCGTCCGCCGCTCTCGCGCTGGCATCCCGACTATCGCGATGAGTTCGACGCCTATCTGAAGTCTTGAGCTTCAGCTTTCGGCGGTGCGCATCTCCCCGCACGGGGACACTGTGCCGGCCATCCATTGGTTTCCCGCCGGATCCGTGCTTGTCTGCCGCGCATATTGCGTACACGCTTCGATGGATTGCCCCAGAAGCGGGAGATGAGACATGGTCGAGATCGCCAACTCCTCCTATCTGAACTTCGTTGCCTGGCGGTACAACAACGCGGAGACCGTGCCGGAGGCCTTCGGGTTCGATACCGGCCATGAATACGGCCTCGCCGCCGACATCACCCTGAACCTCGCCTTGGTGATCGACCGGGCGAGCAATCCGGCGGCGCTCCTCGCGCTGGACTGGGCCGGCCGCCAGCAGGCTTTGGCGGAGTTGAATGCCGATGGAACCCTCTGGGACCTCTATGGCGGGCGGCAGGACCATTACAATGCGGTGGTGAACGGCCTCGCCGATCGGGGCATCACGCCGGAAGGCACGGGCAGCGGCTATGTGAACACGGCGGAAGCCCGCACCGTCTGGGTCAGCCTGACACCACAGGAATTCTTCGATCTCACGGGCCAGCGCCTGCATTGGGTCGGCGGCACGGCGGACGATCCCTGGGCTGTCTATTGGCAGGGCAATCTCAATCTGCCGGATGCCTGGGGCGACCTCGTGAAGGGCCTGTGGGTGGATGTCTTCAACATCCCCAGCCAGACCGGCACGGGCACGGGCGTGACGCTGGGCCAGGGCCCGCAAAGCCCGGGCAATGCCACGAGCCTCGATTACGAGGCCGTCAGCTACTACGCCAACACCATCGCCGACCTCTATAATTTCCCGCTTTCCGGCGACACGACCTTGTCCCTGGGGCTTCTGGGGCTGGTGGAGCCGTCCGTGGGGGCGGCGCTGCCGCTCGATGCCACCGCCGATTTCCAGACCCTCCTGGACCAGTTCCGGCTCGGGGCCGGGTTCACCTCTGGCGGCAGCGTCTTCCAGGTGGGCAATTCGGCACCCTGGGCGGATTCCTGGGACCGGGCGGGCGAGCGCTCGCTGGACGTGGGCGTGGCGGCGGCGGTCAATCCCAGTGCGGACATGGCGCTCTATAGCGGGCCCGGCCTTGCGAACCAGAGCAATTTCACCGGCTATCAGGGGGCGATCTGGGACACGGTCAACAATCCCGCCGTGCTCTCCTCGTCCTGGACCGACGAGATGTCCCCCGCGCCCGGCTCGCCTTTCTATGTGGCCTACCGGGAATTGTTCGTGGACGCCGCGCTGCGCGGCATCACCATGTTCAACGACGCCTCCGACGGCGGCTCCAGTGCCCAGATCGGCAACGGCCTCACCAATGTCTGGCAGAACAATACCAGCCCCTATGTGGTGGTGGTGGGCGGCAGTTCGCTGAGCACGCCGGTCTCGGCCCAGGCGGACGCGACCCTCGCGGACTATGTCGCCTCCGCCCGCGCGCTGGACAAGACCACCCTGGCGGCCCTGGTGGCGGGCGGGCTGAAGACCCTGCCCACCGATGCGGCCGACCTCTCGGTTTTCATGGAGACGGTCTGGAACCAGTATCGGCTCTCCGGCGCCCATCTCGATCCCGGCTATGTCACCAACGAGACCACGGGCGGGGGCGTGGATATCACGCAAGGCGTGCCGTCCTACCAGCAGGCGTTCGGGCTGAACCCGCAGGGGCTGGGCGCCTCCTCCGGCACGGGGCGCGGCTCGCCGGACGTGTCGGCGCTGGCCGGCGGCAACATGTTCTACAACCTGCCCAGCAGTGACATGGAGACCTTCGAGCAGGGCGGCTTCGGCACCAGCGCCGCGACGCCGCTCTGGGCCTCTCTGGGGCTCCAGATCAACGCCATCCTGGCTGACCAGGGGCTGCCCTATTCCCTCGGCTACATGACGGACCTGCTCTACAACGCGGCCGTGATCGCGCCCGCCGCCTTCAACGATGTGCGGGTGGGCAACAATACCAGCACCTTCGTCTATGGCGGCGACATCCACACGCCCGACGGCGACGGCGGCACGGACGACATCACCCCGCTGGGCATCGGCTATTCGGCGGGCCCGGGCTACGACCTCGTATCGGGCCTCGGCACGCCCAACGGCGTGCTGCTGGCGCGCGCGCTTTCCGCCATCACCCATGCCCAGATCTGGTCGGACGCACCCGCGCTCGCGGTCTCCGATGGTGTCGGCGGGCTCCAGAGCGGGGCGGAGCAGGCGCTGCTGCTCCAGCCCGTCTTTGCGGGCACGGGTTCTTATGATGTCACCATCGGACTGCAGACCTATTCCGCCACGGGCGTCTTCGCCGCGCCGGAAGCCTGGTCGCGCCAGTTCGCCCAGCAGGTTTTGCAGGACGATTTCGATCCCGGCCTCGTCACCTTGTTCGACGGCCTGTCCCAGGCCCGGCCCCAGGAAGCGTGGGCCGGGGTCGGCGCGTCCCTGTCTGCGGTCATCGGAGGGCTCGGCACCACGGCGCCCCAGTCCAGCCTCAGCCTGGATTACGGCTTCGTGGACCTTGTCACCTCATCGGGCACCAGCGCCATGGAACTGGCGCGCCCCGTGGCCATCGCGGCCAATGCGGGCGGGCTGGACGATGCGGAGGCGGTGGTGCGCGTGCGCCAGAGCGGGGCCAGCGACGGCCTCTCGGTCACCTTCTACAAGGTGGACGATCTCGGCGGCATCATCGGCGGGGTGCGGCCTGGGGAGGCGGGCTACGGCGCCCTCGCTTTGGGCCGGGCCTATGAACTGGCGGACGGCGGCACGCAACTCCACGGTCCCGGCTTCGGCCAATATGCCCAGTCCACTTTGCTGGATGTGGACCAGGGCGACATCATCGCCATGATCCTCACCAATGCTCCCACGGGCGGCACCGCCCATACCTATTACGCCTTCGCCGCCGCCAATGAGACGGTGGACGGGCAGCAGGTGGCGCATCTGTGGAATTACGGCCTCAACACCTGGGGGTGGGAAGACCTCTATGGCGGCGGGGACCAGGACTATAACGATCTCGTGGTCCAGCTCGACTTCACCAGCGCGGCAGGCTCGGGCGTCCTCATCTGAGGGCGCTCTGCCAATGCAGGCTGCCGGGAAGGGTGCGGATGGTGGGCGCGACAGGGATCGAACCTGTGACCCCTACGATGTCAACGTAGTGCTCTCCCGCTGAGCTACGCGCCCATCCGCCGGGAGGTCGCTCTATATCGGCTCGCTTCGCCGTGCGCAAGACAGCCGGCGCGGAAATAAGGGCCACATCCCCGGAAGGCGATCGTCCTTAACCCCATCTCAACCACCCCCGCCCATGCTGAGGGCATGACGCGCGGTGTATTCAGGTATCTCGTAGCCCCGCTCGTCTGCGTGGGGCTCCTGTTGTCGGGCTGTCGTTTCGATATGTTCGACCGACGGGAGCCCTGGCGCGCCGAGGCGGAGGAGAAGTGCCTCGCCGAAAAAGGCGTGACCGTTTCCGCTTATGTGGAGCCCATGAGCGCCATTGACGGGCGCGGCGCCTGCGGCATGGAGCATCCCTTCCGCGTGACGGCTTTGGGCGAGGGCACGGTGGAAGTGTCGCCGCGCGCGACGCTCGCCTGCCCGGTGATCCGCGACCTTAATATTTGGCTGGAGAATGTGGTGCAGCCCGCCGCCATGGCCTGGATGGGCCAGCCGGTGGTGGGCATCAAGCAGATGTCGTCCTATTCCTGCCGCGGCATGAACGGCAGCGCCACCGCGCGGATTTCCGAGCATGCCTTCGGCAATGCCCTGGACATCGGCTCCTTCACCTTCGCCGACGGGCGCACCATCACCATCAAGGAGAATTGGCGCGGACCGCAGGATGCGCGCGGCTTCCTGCTGCAGGTGCAGGCGGGCGCCTGCGAGGTGTTCACCACCACTTTGGCGCCGGGCTCCAACATCTACCATTACGACCATATCCATGTGGACCTGATGCGCCGTGCCAAGCGGCCGGTCATCTGCCAGCCGGCGCCCCGGCCCATGCCGCCGCCGGTGCTCATGGCGCGCCAGCCCGCTGGGGCCTATCCGCCGGGCATCGCGCCGCCTTCGGGCCCGGCCCCGTTCCCCGGCGTCGCCCCGCCCTCCGGGCCGCCCCCGCTCATGGGCCGTCCGGCGCCGGTGAGCGCGCCGTCCAATGCGCCTTTGGGCGCGCCCATGGACATCATGCCCCATCCGCCCGAGCAGGGGATGGAGGATGAGGAAGAGGCCACTGTCCCGGGTGCGCCCCAGGCGCCTGCCGCGCAGCAGATGCCGCAGGCCGTGGCTCCGCCCCCGTATTCCGGCGGCCCGTCCTATGCTCCGCCTTATTCTCCGCCGCGCGGCTATCCCGCGTCGGGGGATCCCAACCAGCCGGTGCTGATGCCGCCGGGCGCGGTGCCGCAGCCCAACACGCTGCGCCCGCCGGGACCCATGTCGTCGCTTCCGGGCCAATCCTACGGCGCGGGGGGGCGGTCCTACGCGCCGGAGACGGGCCCCTCGGCGGGACCGTTCGCCACCGGCTCCATCACCCAGCGGAAATATTATTCCGTGCCGGTGCCCCAGCCCTCCACCATCCCCCTGCCTTTGGCGGAACCGGGCGCGGACTGAGTAACACTTATCGCGTGGGGCGATGGGTGGGTTCACGGAAAGTCGTTTGAGGCCAGCGCGCCGCTGGCCTATGGAGAGCCCATGCGGGCCGCGCTGGTCCGTCCTGCCTGCCGGAACCTTCCATGGCGCCCCGCCACATCGCCCTCGCCGTCCTGGTGACGATCGTCTGGGGCTTGAATTTCGTCGTCATCCGCAAGGGGCTGGATCATTATCCCCCGCTCCTGCTGATCACGCTGCGCTTCCTGCTGGCGGCGCTGCCGGTCTTCTTCGTGCCGCGCCCGCGCATTCCGCTGGGCCTCATGCTCGCCATGGGGCTCACCTGGTTCCTCGGCCAGTTCGCCTTCCTGTTCTGGGGCGTCGCCAACGGCATGCCGCCGGGCCTTGCCTCGCTCACGCTTCAGTCGCAGGCCTTCTTCACCATCCTCATCGCGACCCTCGTGTTGCACGAGAAGCCGAGCGCGCGACAGATGGCGGGCACCGGCGTCGCCTTTCTCGGCGTCCTGCTCATCGGTGCCAGCGTCGGCGGGGACATGACACTCGCGGGGCTGGGCTTCTGCCTTCTGGGGGCGCTGAGCTGGGCCATCGGCAATGTGCTGGTGCGCCGCGCGCCGCCCGCGGACATGTTCGCTCTGGTGGTGTGGCTGAGCCTCGTGCCCATCCTACCGGCGCTGGTCTTGTCGCTGACGGTGGAAGGCTGGCCGGCCATAAGCGCGGCGCTGCTCGCCCCGTCTTTCGAGGGGCTGTGGACGCTGGCTTATCTGGTGGTGGCGGCGACCCTGTTCGGCTTCGCCATGTGGGGCAAGCTGCTGAAGCTCTATCCCGCCGGGCTCGTGGCGCCCTTTTCCCTCTTGGTGCCGCTGACCGGCACCGTGACGGCGGCCCTCGTCCTGGGCGAGCAGTTTCCGCCGCTGCGGATCGCGGGGATGGCCCTCATCCTGGCCGGACTTCTGGTCATCGCCCTGCCGCGCCAGAAGCGCGGCAGGGGATAGGGGACGCTATTCCGCGGCGCGTGGCACCGGCGCGGGACGAGTCCAGCGCAGGACGGGGGAGCGGGCGGCCCGCGTCTCGTCCAGGCGACGGCGAGGCGCGTAATAAGGCGCGCCCTGGAAACGGTCCTTGTCCCCCGCCTTGGCGGCCATGGCGAGGTCGCGCAGCGCGCCGATGAACAGGTCGAGCGACGCCTTGCTCTCGCTCTCCGTCGGCTCGATGAGCATGGCCCCGTGCACCACCAGCGGGAAATAGACCGTCATGGGGTGGTAGCCCTCGTCGATCATGGCCTTGGCGAAGTCGAGGGTGGTGAGCCCCGTCCCCTCCAGCCAGGTATCGTCGAACAGCGCCTCGTGCATGGCGGGGCGTTCGGCGTAAGGCGCGCTCATGAGGTCCATGAGGCAGGCGCGGATGTAATTGGCCGAGAGCACCGCATCTTCCGACGCCTGCTTCATGCCGTCCGCGCCGTGGGAGAGCATCCAGGACAAGGCGCGCACGAACATGCCCATCTGCCCGTGGAAGGCGCTCATGCGCCCGAGCGACGTACCACCCTCGTCCTGCTCCTTCAGGTGCAGTCCGTCCGCGTCCGCCACCAGCGCCGGAACCGGCGCGAAGGGGGCGAGCGCGGGAGAGAGCACCACTGGACCCGCGCCCGGCCCGCCGCCGCCATGGGGCGTCGAGAAGGTCTTGTGCAGGTTGATGTGCATGGCATCGACGCCCAGGTCGCCGATGCGCACCTTGCCCAGGATGGCGTTGAAATTGGCGCCGTCCGCGTAGAAATACGCGCCCGCCTCATGCACCGCCGCCGCGATGGCCACCACGTCCCGCTCGAACAGGCCGCAGGTGTTGGGGTTGGTGAGCATGAGGGCGGCGACGTCCGGCGTCAGCGCCGCCTTCACCGCCTCGGCGTCCACGGTCCCGTCCGTGCGGGCGGGGATGGACCTCACCTCATAGCCCAGCAGCGCGGCGGTGGCGGGGTTGGTGCCGTGGGCGCTCTCGGGCACCAGCACCACGGAGCGCGCCTCGCCCTTGGCCGCATGGGCGGCCTTGATGGCCATCATGCCGCAGAGTTCGCCATGGGCGCCCGCCTTGGGCGTGAAGGCCACGGCCGCCATGCCGGTCAATTCCAGCAGCCAGCGGTTCAATTCGGCGATGACGCCCAGCGCGCCCTGCACGGTGGAGACCGGCTGGAGGGGATGCACGTCCGCGAACCCGGCGAGGCGCGCCATGCGCTCGTTGAGGCGGGGATTGTGCTTCATGGTGCAGGAGCCCAGCGGGAACAGGCCGCTGTCGATCCCGTAATTCATGCGCGAGAGGCGCACATAATGGCGCATGGCCTCCGGCTCGGCGAGGCCGGGCAGGGGCAGGGGGGCGGTGCGCTCCAGCCCGCCGAGGCGGGGAGAGAAGGCCTCCGGCTCCTCCAGATCGATGCCCGTCACCTCGGCGCGGCCGATCTCGAACAGCAGGCCCTCTTCCAAGTCCAGCGCCCGGTTGCCGGTGAAGGTGGTGGGGGCGGGGGACAGGGTGTCCATGGGCGCCGTCGCGCCACGTCCTTCGCGGTTCATGGGCGAACCTCCTGGCATGCGGTGACAAGGGCAGCGTCCGCGCGCGCCCGGATTCCCTCTCCCGCTTGCGGGGGAGGGCTAGGGAGGGGGAAAGGCCGGAACGAAAGGGATGACGGCCCGCAGGCGGGGAGGGCGCAGGCCCGCTCCCCCTCCCTCCCCCGCAAGCGGGAGAGGGGGCGCGTCGCGTCGAGGGGCGCCGTCATGCCAGCACCTCCTTCAGCGCGGCGGCATAGGCCATGCGGTCGTCTGCCGTGGTGGTCTCCGTGGCGGCCACGAGGATGAGATCGTCGAGCCCGGCCTCGGGCGCGAGGCGGGAATAGGGGACGCCGCCCAGGATGCCCTTGGCGGCCAGCGTCTCCACCACGTCCGCCGCCGAACCGGGCACGCGGATGGTGAATTCGTTGAAGAAGCTGGAATTGAGCACCGCCACGCCGTCGAGCGCGGCCAGCTTGTCCGCAAGGTCGCAGGCGGCGGCGTGGTTGAGGCGGGCAAGCCGCGTCAGCCCCTTTTCGCCCAGCAGCGACAAGTGGATGGTGAAGGCCAGCGCGCAGAGGCCGGAATTGGTGCAGATGTTGGAGGTGGCCTTCTCGCGGCGGATATGCTGCTCGCGGGTGGAGAGGGTGAGCACGAAGCCGCGCCGCCCTTCCGCATCCACGGTCTCGCCCGCGAGGCGCCCCGGCATCTGGCGCACGAATTTCTGGCGCGTGGCGAACAGGCCCACATAGGGACCGCCGAAATTCAGCGCATTGCCGATGGACTGGCCCTCGCCCACCACGATGTCCGCGCCCTGGGCGCCCGGCGGCTCCACGAGGCCCAGCGACACCGCTTCCGTGAACACGGCGACGAGCAGCGCGCCCGCCGCATGGGCCTTCTCGGCGATGGGCTTCAGGTCCACCAGATTGCCGAACACGTCCGGGCTCTGCACCACCACGCAGGACACCGTGCCGTCGATGGCGCCGAGCAAATCGTCTTCGCCCTGGGGCGCCGGGGGCAGGCTCACCAGAGGCTGCTCCGCATGGGCGCACACCGTGGCGATGGTCTCGCGGTAATGGGGGTGCAGATTGCCCGCCAGCACCGCCTTGTTCCGCTTGGTGACGCGGTGGGCCATGAGCACGGCCTCGGCGGCGGCGGTGGAGCCGTCATACATGGAGGCGTTGGCCACCTCCATGGCGGTCATCTCCGCCACCTGGGTCTGGAACTCGAACAGATATTGCAGCGTGCCCTGGGCGATCTCGGGCTGGTAGGGCGTGTAGGAGGTGAGGAATTCCGAGCGCTGGATCAGATGATCCACGGTCGCCGGCACATGGTGGCGATAGGCGCCCGCCCCCACGAAGAAGGGCACGGAGCCCGCCGGCACATTGCGCGCCGCGAGGCGGGCGAGGGTGCGCTCCACCTCCAACTCGCTCTTATGGAGCGGCAGGTCGGGCAGCGCGGCGAGGCGCTTGTCCGCCGGAATGTCGGCGAACAGCTCGTCCACCCCGGCCGCGCCGATGCGGGCAAGCATCTCGGCGCGGTCCTCGGGGGTCAAAGGGAGATAGCGCATGATGCGGGCTTGGCTCCGGGATCTCAGGAAATGGTCTTGAGGAAATCCTCATAGGCGGCGGCGCTCATGAGGCCGTCCAGTTCGGCGGGGTTGGTGAGGCGCACCTTCAGGAACCAGCCGGCGCCTTCCGCATCCTCGTTCACCGTGGCGGGCGTGCCTTCCAGCGCGCCGTTTACTTCCACCACTTCGCCGGAGACGGGCGCGAACACTTCGCTCGCGGCCTTCACGCTCTCCACAACGGCCGCTTCCTTGCCCTGGGCCACCGTGTCGCCAACGCCCGGGAGTTCGACGAAGACCACGTCGCCGAGCTGCTCCTGGGCATAGTGGGAAATGCCGATGACGGCGATGTCGCCCTCGATCCGCACATATTCATGGTCCTTGGAATAACGGATCTCGCTCATACCTTCCCCCTCTTTCAGGAATTGCGGGCGTAGCGCGGGGCCACGAACGGGACGTGACAGATGGTGGCGGGCAGCGGCTTGCCGCGCACCATGAGTTGAACAACGGTGCCGACTTCCGCCAACGCGGCGGGCACATAGCCCATGGCCAGCGGGCCGCCGAAGCTGGGTCCGAAGCCGCCGGACGTGACGATGCCCACCACGGCCCCGTCATGCACGATCTCGGCGCCCTCGCGTGCGGGTGCGCGGCCTTCGGGCTTCAGGCCGACACGCACCCGCGCGGCCCCCTCGGCCAGCTCGCGCTGGATGCGCGCCGCGCCGGGAAAGCTACCTTCCTGGCGGCGCCGCTTCTGGATGGACCAGGCGAGCCGCGCCTCGATGGGCGAGGTGGTGGTGTCGATGTCGTGGCCGTAGAGGCAGAGCCCGGCCTCCAGCCGCAGGCTGTCGCGGGCGCCGAGGCCGATGGGCTTCACGCGGCTGTCGGAGAGGAGATGGCTCCACACCTTCTCCACCGCGGTAGAGGCGACCGAAATCTCGAAGCCGTCCTCGCCCGTATAGCCCGAGCGCGAGATGTGGCAGGGCACCCCGTCCAGAGTGGCAGAGGTGGCGCCCATGAAGCCCAACTCCCCAGCTTCCGGCGCGTGGGGCGCGAGCACGGCGGCGGCGTCGGGCCCCTGGAGGGCGATCAGCGCCAGTTCGTCCTTGGGCACGAGGCGCACCGTGGCAGGCAGGCGGGCGCGCAGATGGGCGTAGTCCACCTGCTTGCGGGCGGCGTTCACCACCAGGAACAGCGTGCCGTCCAGGCCCGGGTCCAGCGGGCGGGTGACCATGAGGTCGTCGATGATCCCGCCCTCGTCGGTGAGCAGCTGGCTGTAGCGCTGCTGGCCGAGCTTCAGGTTGAGGATATCGGCGGGGATGAGGGTCTCCAGGGCAGCGGCGACGGCCGCGTGGGAGGCGCCGATCAGCAGCGCCTGGCCCATATGGGAGACATCGAACAGGCCGGCATGGGTGCGGGTCCAATTGTGCTCGGCCAGGATGCCGTCAGGATATTGGACCGGCATGTCATAGCCGGCGAACGGAACCATGCGTGCGCCGAGCGCCACATGGGCGTCGTGCAGTGCGGTGCGCAGGGAGGGAACGGTTTGGTCGGTCATTCCGGGACATCCTGGGTCGCGCCTTAGGGACCGGACCTTTCGGTCCGGGGGCGCCCCCTCTGTCACCGGAACCTGAGAGATTTCACGCGGACCCGCAAGACGGTATCCGGCTTACTCCTTCGGTGAGCGCCAGGGCATAGCCCTGCCACTGCTTTCCAGAGGCTCGTCCCCCTGCGGCCCTTTTGCCTGAGCGGTTCCGGGGCGGTTGCGCCTTCGGCGCCGGCCTCATTCCGAAAGGCAAGCCTTCCGGAACAGCCGGTCTCTCCCGCAGGGATCGTCCGATAGCCGCAGGCCCAGCCTCAAAGCCGAGCCTCCGACGCGCAGGAGCATAGAAGAATGCCGCGCCGCGTCAACGCGGCGCGGCATTGGATCACCGCTAAAATTGGAACAGTGCCAGACGCGTACGCCCGGTGGGGCGCCCGCTCATTGCGCCGCGGGGGGCGGGCCGAACGTGGAAGGCGGCGGGCCGAACGTGCCGGCGGGCGCGGGCCCGAACGAACCGGACGCGGCGGCGGGAGCCGGGGCCGGGGCGGGGGCTGCGGGCGCGGCTGCGGCAGGCGGCGGTGCCATGGCCGGAGCGACCGCGGCCGGGGCCGGGGCGGCGGCCGGAGCGGCGCTTGCTGCGGGCGCTGCGGGACGCGGCGGCCGCGGGCGCGCCGGGCGCTGCTCGGGCGTGCCCTTGGGATCGAAGCCCACATAGACGATGTAGCGCTCGATCTCGGCGGGGGTGGTCACGGGGAAGGAGATGGTGTCCTCAACCACGGAGAAGGTGATCTGGCCTTCATCGGCCGGAACATTGACCGGCACGTTGAAGAACTTGGTGAGGATGGTCTTGGGCGCGGGCCCTTCCTGCACCACGGCCACGCGGATCGGCACATTGACCGCGCCCGGCGAGCCCTTGTCGCCCAGCAGCACGCGACCCTCGATGCCCACCTTCATGGTCATGGTGCGGCTGGCCGCATCGATGGAGCATTCGCGGGCGAGATTGCTGATGGAGCCCTGGTAGCGCAGGCCGCCGCCGGCGGCGGGAACCTGCCAGGCCGAGGCGCCGGAACGCACATCCACCATGGGGCAGGAGAATTCGATGGCATCCGGGCCGGAACCCAGCGTGAGCGGCTGGGGGCCGCGCGGCGCGGAACCGCCGACGCCCGCCACCGCCTGATCGGAGATGCGCTGGCCGCCCGTGACGGGGTCCACATCCACGCCCGGAGCGCCGAACAGGCCCTGGGAATTGCCGCCGCAGCCGGCAAGCATCACCGCCAGCGCGGCTGGCGCCAGCACGCGGCAGAGCGAGGACGCAGAGGACGGCAACCACATGACGGAACTCCCAATCCGACGGACATGCCGGATTTGTATAACAGACTGTTAACGGCCCCTGCAGTCGGCAGAGGCCGTTGCGGCGGGACTATCGTCTCGCATGGTTAAGGCGCGAAGATCAGCCGCCGGACAGCCCCTGGGGGCGGCCCACCACCACGGTGAGGGCATCCTTGGCATCGGTGAGGCGCTTGGCGGCTCGCTTCAGATCGTCCAGCGTCACCGCCTGGATGAGGGCGTTGCGCTTGTCGATATAGTCGATGCCGAGATCGTCGATCTGGATCTGGAGCAGTTGCCCCGCCACCTTCGAGGAGGTGTCGAAGCGCAGGGCGTAGCTGCCGGTCAGGTAGCTCTTCGCCTCGTCCAGCTCTTCCTTGGTGGGGCCTTCGGCGAGGATCTTGGCGAATTCCTCGCCGATGATCCGGATCGACTCGCCCGCTCGCTCGTTCTTGGTGGCGGTTCCGGCGAACCAGAGGCCCGCATGGTCGAGCGCCACCTGGTAGGAATAGACCGAATAGGCAAGTCCACGGGCCTCGCGCACTTCCTTGAACAGGCGCGAGGAGAAGGCGCTGCCGCCCAGGATGTGGTTCAGCACATAGGCCGGGATGAAGTCCTTGTCCTGGCGCTTCAGGCCGGTGGAGCCCATGAGCACCACGGACTGGGGCACATCCAGCGGCACCACGTCCACCGTCCCGATGCCCTTGGGGGCCACGTCGGTGATGGGGACGAGATCGGCCTTGGCGGGCAGGGCGCCGAACACATGGTCCAGCACGCGGCCGAGATCCTCGGGGCTGATGTCGCCCACCACGGCCACCTTGAGATTGTCGCGCGCCATGGTGCGCTTGGCGAAGGCGGCGAGGTCCTCGCGGGTGATGGTGGGAACGGTCGCAAGGCTGCCGTCCACCGGGCGGCCATAGGCGTGGTCCGGGAAGGCGCGGGCGAACCAGGTCTCGCTGGCGATGGAATTGGGGTCCGTGGAGCGGCGGCGCAGGGCGGCGAGCTGGGCGGCGCGGATGCGCTCCACCGCCTCCGTGTCGAAGCGCGGCTGGGTCACGGCGAGGCGCAGCAGGTCGAAGGCCGCGTCCTTGTTCTCCGAGAGGGTGCGCAGCGAGCCGCGCAGATCGTCCCGGTTGGCGTCGAAGCCGATTTCCATGGCCTTGTCGGCCACCGCCTGATGGAAGGCGGCGGCGGTCAGGTCGCCCGCGCCTTCATCCAGCAGCGAGGCGGTGAGGCTGGCGATTCCCGGCTTGCCCTTGGGATCCTGGGCGGCGCCGCCCATGAAGGCGAATTCCATGGCGATGAGGGGCAGCGTCTTCTCGCGCACCAGCCACGCCTCGATCCCGCCGGGGCTGACGACGCGGGTGATCCGGGTCGTCTGGGATTGCGCCACGCTCGGGGTAACCAGGGAAAGGGCCATGATCATGAACACCAGAAAGAAGCCGCTCAGGCGGGCGAAAATAGCGGGCGCCGTCACGAACGGTTCTCCGGCGCCTTGGCGGGGGTCTTTTCAGGCGCCGGCGCGGGCGCGGTCAGGTAGCCGGTCACGGCGCGGTCCAGGGTGAGATAGCGGCGCGCCGCTTCCTTCACCTCGTCCGCCGTCACAGCCTTCACTTCGTCCGGCCACGCATTCACCTTGTCCGCCGATATGCCGGTGGCCCAGGCCGCGCCATAGATGCGGGCGAGCGTCGCCTGATTGTCGCGGGCATAGATAGCGTCGGCGGTGAGGCGGGTCTTGGCGCGGGCCAGCTCCAGCTCGTCCGGCCCTTCGGCGGCGAGCTTGGCCACCACGCCGTCCATGGCGCCTTCCAGCTTCTCCAGCGTCACGCCCGGCAGGGGCGCGGCGGAGACGCCGAAGCGGGTCGCGTCATAGGACGTGCCCTGGTACCAGGCGCCCGCTCCGGCGGCGAGGCCCTGGTCCACCACCAGCGAGCGATAGAGGCGGCCGGTCTGGCCGCCGCCCAGGATCTGGGCGGCAAGGTCCAGCGCGACCGCCTCGCGGCCCTCGCCGGTGCGGTAGGAGGGCACGAGATAGGAACGCTGCACCGTGGGCTGGGCGACGCGCGGGTCGGTCAATTCCACGCGGCGGTGTGCCTGCGGCTCGGGTTCCTGCGGGCGGGCACGGGGCGGGGTGTCGGCGCGCGGAATCTGGCCGTAGGTCTTCTCCGCCAGCGCCTTCACCTGCGCGGGGTCCACATCGCCAGCCACCACCAGCACCGCATTGTTGGGCGCGTAATAGCGGCGATAGAAGGCGAGGGCGTCTTCCCGGTTCAGCTGCTTGATCTCATGCTCCCAGCCGATGATGGGGTGCTGGTAGGGATGGTTCATGTAGCTGGTGGCCTGGAGCGCTTCCGACAGGCGCGCGCCGGGATCGTTGTCGGTGCGCATGCGGCGCTCTTCCAGCACCACGTCCCGCTCCGGCAGCACCACCTCGTCGGTGAGCTTGAGGCCGGTCATGCGGTCGGCCTCGAAGGTCATCACCTTTTCCAGGTGCTCCTTGGCTACCCGCTGGTAATAGGCGGTGTAGTCGTAGGAGGTGAAGGCATTCTCCTGCCCGCCCAGGCGCGCCACCTCGGCCGAGAACTGCCCTGCGGGCGCCTTGTCGGTGCCCTTGAACATGAGATGTTCGAGGAAATGGGCGATGCCGGACTTGCCGGGCTGCTCGTCGGCCGAGCCCACCTGATACCACACCATATGGGTGGCGACCGGCGTGCGATGGTCGGGAATGACCATGACCTTCATGCCGTTGGCGAGTTCGAACTGGCTGATCTCGGGCCCCGCGGCGTGGGCGTCGGAGAGGGCAGCCGAGGCGGAAGCGGCGGCAATGATGGCGGCCATGGCAAAACGTCTCATAGTCACGATGTCGGAATTCCCTCCAGCCCCGGCGCGGCCGATGAACGGCCGCGCGGCGATCAGTTGCGGGTGCTGGTGTTCTGCATGTCGAAGAAGGACGGCAGCTTGAAGGCTTCCTGCTTCTTCTCGACCGTACCGTAGGGCGCATTGGGCGCGGGCGTCTGGTAGCCGGGCGGCGGGTCGATGAGGGTTTCGCGGGTCGGCTCGCCGGTGAAGGTGAGCGGCTTGTCTTCGGTGAAGCCGCCGTTCAGGCCCTTGGTCCAGCCGAAGAAGCCCAGTTCGCTGGGCATCAGCTCGTCGCGGCCGCGCTTGTCGGCACCCACGGGCGCGCCATTGGTGACGCTGGCGGTGGGCTTGTGGCGCACATTGTTGAGCTGGGAGGGCAGCAGGGGCTGGCCGCGCTGGTCGATGCCGTTCAAGCCCACGGGCGTGCGGTCCTCGGCATTGGCGGCCTGCGCGCGCAGGACGTCCGGATCCTTGGGCCAGTTGGGATTGGTAGCCGCCGCACCCGCCTTGGGGGCGGGCAGGACGCCCGAGGCGCCGACGCCGGGCGGGGGCACCACGAGGGGCGCGCGTTCGCGATACTGGATCGGCGACTTCTCGTCGGGCACCAGGCCGATGGCGCTGAACACGTTGCGGAAGAAGTCGCCGTCGCCTTCCTGCGCGGCGGCAGGCAGCGGAGCAAGGGCGAGCCCGCCCATCAGCACCAGGCCGAGAGAAGCGGCGGGGGCCGCACGCAGAAGGCCGCGACGGTGTCCGCGGCCCATGAAGCCAAACCGTGTCATGTTCACCCTCATGGGTTGTTCCTCGGGACCCGCGCTCGGCGCCACCCGCTCTCAGGCTCTAACGGCTGACGTCCGAGGGCGGCGTTTTTGAGGCGCGCGTAAAGAGTGCATCATAAAGGAGCACGATCACGCCCACAACGACGGCCACATCGGCGATGTTGAACACGTACCAGCGCAGGCCGAAGGCGTGCAGCGAGATGAAATCGAACACCGCGCCATAGACCAGCCGGTCCACCGCATTGCCCAGCGCGCCGCCGATCAAAAGGCCGAGAGCGATGGCCTCCAGGCGCCGCGACGTGCGGGCGAGCCACGCCGCGAACAGGACCGCCGCCACCACCTTGATGGCCAGCAGCACCCAGCGCCCGGTCTCGCCCTGGGGGAACAGGCCGTAGCTGATGCCGGTGTTCCACAGATAGACGAAGTCCATGAAGGGCAGGATCTGCTGGCCGGGTCCGGTCCAGCTTTCCGACCAGCGGAGCACGGCGAGCTTGCTCCCCTGGTCCAGGGCCAGCACCAGGAAAGCCGTGAGGAGGCCGAGGAGAAGGGGCGGCATGGGCTACTCCGCAGCCGCGCGGGCGGCCAGCTCGCGCAGCGCCAGGGCGTCGCGCGGGGTCACGTCGGGATAATCGGGATCCTCGCCCACATCGGCCGAGATCTTCCAGGAGCGGGCGCACTTGCGCCCCTCGGCACGCGCGGGGACCACGGCGACGCCGGGCACATCCTCCAGCCGGAAGGCGCCCTCGGGCCCGGCATCGGTCCGCAGCTCAAGGCCGCTGGTGATGCACACTTCCGCCAGATCCACCCCGTCCAGGGCCGCCAGCAGGTCCGCGTCGGTCACATGGACCACGGGCGCCGCCTCCAGGGAGGAGCCCATGCGCTTGGCCGCGCGCTCCACTTCCAGCGCGCCCAGCACCACGCGGCGCACCTGACGCACCTTGCGCCATGTGTCCGCCAGCGCGTCATCGCGCCATGCGGCGGGCGTCTCGGGGAAGGTGAGCAGGTGCACGGAGGCGTCCGTGCCGCCGGTGCGGGCGAGATAGGTTTCCTCGCAGGTGAAGCACAGGATGGGCGCGAGCCAGGTGACGAGGCGGTTGAACGTCTCGTCCAGCACCGTGAGGCAGGCGCGCCGCGTCACCGAGGAGATCGGGTCGCAATAGAGCGCATCCTTGCGCACGTCGAAATAGAAGGCCGACAGCTCGCTGGTCATGAAGGCCGTGAGCAGCGCGTGGACCTTCTTGTAGTCGAAGGCGGCATAGGCGGCGCGCACCTGCCCGTCCAGCTCCTGCAGGCGGTGCAGGATGAGCCGCTCCAAAGCGGGCATGTCCGCGAAGGCCACCCGCTCCGAGGCGCGGTAGTGGTGCAGCGAGCCCAGCAGCCAGCGCAGCGTGTTGCGCAGCTTGCGATAGGTGTCGGCGGTGGTCTTGAGGATTTCCGGGCCGATGCGCAGATCGTCCGAATAGTCTGAGGCGCAGACCCACAGGCGCAGGATGTCCGCGCCGGAGACCTTGATCACGTCCTGGGGCGAAACCACGTTGCCCAGCGACTTGGACATCTTGCGCCCGTCCTCGTCGAGCACGAAGCCGTGGGTGAGTACCGCGTCATAAGGCGGGCGCCCGCGCGTGCCGCAGCTTTCCAGCAGCGAGGAATGGAACCAGCCGCGATGCTGGTCCGTGCCTTCCAGATACATGACCCGGTCCGGCCCCTCGGGGGCGCGGTCGGCCTTCAGGTCGTCGCGCACCTCCAGGGTGAAGGTGTGGGTGGAGCCGGAATCGAACCAGACGTCGAGGATGTCGTCCACCTTCGACCAGCCTTCGGCCGCGCGGTCACCCAGGAAGCGCGCGCGGGCGCCGTCCTTGTACCAGGCGTCGGCGCCCTCCGCCTCGAAGGCGGCGGCGATGCGGGCATTCACGGCGGCGTCCTTCAGGATCTCCACCTCGCCGTCGCCCTTCTCCTTCACGAAGACGGCGATGGGCACGCCCCAGGCGCGCTGGCGGGAGACCACCCAGTCCGGACGGTTGGCGATCATGCCGGTGATGCGGTTCTCGCCCGCTTCCGGCACCCACTGCACCGTCTTGATGCCCCAGAGCGCGCGCTCGCGCAGGGTGTCCGACGCATTGCCCGGCAGGGTCGCGGGGCGCGGCGCGGGGCCGCCGTCCGCATTGCGGATGTCCTGGTCCATGGCGATGAACCATTGGGGCGTATTGCGGAAGATGACCGGCTTTTTGGAGCGCCAGGAATGGGGGTACTGGTGCTTCAGGCGCCCGCGCGCCAGCAGGTTTCCGGCGGCGACCAGAGCTTCGATCACCGCCTTGTTGGCATCGCCCGTCTCGCCCTTTTCGGTGATGACGCGCTTGCCCGCAAAGCCGGGGGCCTGGGCCGTGTAGAAGCTGTCCTCGTCCACCGGATAGGGGATGGCGGGATTGATGCCGCGCTCTTCGAGCCAGCGCCGGTTCTGGGTCCAGATCTCGAAGTCCTCGCGCCCATGGCTGGGCGCGGTGTGCACGAAACCGGTGCCCGCATCGTCGGTGACATGGTCGCCGTCGAGGAGCGGGACCTTGAAGTCGTAGCCCATGGCCGCGAGCGGGTGGGCGGTGACGAGGTTCGCGAGCACGTCCGCAGGGACGTCACCAAGGCGGGTGAAGGCGGTGGCGCGGGCGGTCTTGAACACGTCCTCGGCCAGCTTGTCGGCCAGGATCAGCTTGTCGCCCACCTTCGCCCAGTTATCGGCCGGCGCGTCCGTGACCTCATAGAGGCCGTAGGAGATTTTGGACGAGAAGGAGATGGCGCGGTTGCCCGGCAGCGTCCAGGGCGTGGTGGTCCAGATGACCACCGAGGGCTGTTTGCCGGCCAAGCTGGCCAAAGCCAAGCCCTCTGGCGTCATCTTTGCCCCGTCCCGCACCGGATAGAGCACCGGAAACTTCACCCACACCATGTCCGACTGGTGGTCGTGATATTCGACCTCCGCCTCGGCCAAAGCGGTCTTCTCCACCACCGACCACATGACGGGCTTGGAGCCGCGATAGAGCAGGCCGTTTTCCGCGAACTTGATGATCTCGCGGGCGATCTGGGCTTCGCCGGCGAAGCTCATGGTCATGTAGGGATGGTCCCAGTCGCCCTCCACGCCGAGCCGCTTGAACTCCGCGCGCTGCACGTCCAGCCAGTGCGCGGCATAGGCGCGGCACTCCTGGCGGAAGGCGATCATGGCGGCCGAATCCTTCAGGTCCGGCTTGGACTTGCCCTTCTTGCGGTAATTCTCTTCCTCGATCTTCCACTCGATGGGAAGGCCGTGGCAGTCCCAGCCGGGCACATAGTTGGAATCGTGGCCCAGCATCTGCTGGGAGCGCGTCACCACGTCCTTGAGGATCTTGTTGAGCGCGTGGCCGATATGGATGTTGCCGTTGGCATAAGGCGGGCCGTCATGCAGCACGAAGCGCGGGCGGCCGCGCGCCACGTCCCGCAGGCGCTCGCGCAGCTTCATGTCCGCCCAGCGGGCCAGCAGTTCCGGCTCCTTCTGGGGCAGGCCCGCGCGCATGGGGAAGGCGGTCTGCGGCAGGAACAGGGTCGCGGAATAGTCCGTGGACGGGGTTTCGGACGGCGTCTTGTCGGTCATGGATCGAGGCTCGGATGAGGGGTCGTCGTCGCGGCGGCGCAATACCCGGCCTGTCCCGCGCGCGTCAGGCGCGCCGGCGGGGGGCCGGGCCGGTAATTCGCTGCGCCGCGCTGCGCGCCTTGAGGATGAAAAAGGCCATGCCGGGCTTCTAGCAGGCGGGCGGCCAACAAGAAAGACCGTGCGGACGGGCCCCGCGCCGCTCCGGCGCGGGGATGGCGGTGTCCGGAAGGCCCCGCCTGGACTGTCCGCGCCCGGAAGACCGGCCCTAAACGGCCAAGGCCCCGGCGTTTCCGCCGAGGCCCCGACTTCCCCTCTTTTTATCTTGGAACGGGCCGGGGATGTCCCCGGCCCGGAGACCTCACGAGTGGTAGGCGCGCTCGCCGTGCTCGGTGATGTCGAGACCCTCGCGCTCCTTCTCCACCGACACGCGCAGGCCGACGACCGCGTTGACGATGAAGAAGAGGATGGCCGAGCCGATGCCCGAGAGCAGGATCGTCACGCCCACGCCCTTGAGCTGGGCGATGACCTGGGTGGCCATGTTGTACTCGGCGACGGCGCCGGTCGTGTAGTCGAACACGCCGGTGCCGCCGAGCGCCGGGCTCACCACGATGCCGGTGGCGATGGCGCCGAAGATGCCGCCCACGCCGTGCACGCCGAACACGTCCAGCGAGTCGTCGTAGCCGAAGGCATTCTTCACGGTGGTGCAGAAGAAGAAGCAGAGCACGCCGACGATGAGGCCCGAGACCAGGGCGCCCATGATGCCCGCGAAGCCCGCCATGGGAGTCACGGCCACAAGGCCGGCCACCGCGCCGGACACCACGCCCAGCATGGAAGGCTTACCCTTGGCGAGCCACTCGATGATCATCCAGGACAGCGCCGCGCCGCAGGTGGCGAGGAACGTGTTCATCATGGCGAGGGCGGTGAGGCCGTTGGCTTCCAGGTTGGAGCCGGCATTGAAGCCGAACCAGCCGACCCACAGCATGCCGGCGCCGACCAGGGTCAGCGTCAGGGAGTGGGGCGAGAGGGCTTCCTTGCCGTAGCCGGTGCGCTTGCCGATGATGATGCAGCCCACCAGAGCGGCGATACCCGCATTGATGTGCACCACGGTGCCGCCCGCGAAGTCCAGCGCGCCGAACTTGTAGATGAGGCCGGCATCGGCGAGGACCGCGTCGAGGGCTTCCTGGGCAGCGGTCTTGGCGGCGCCGTCAGCAGCGGCGGCGAGCGCCTTGGCGGCGGCATCCACCGCGTCCGGGCCGGCCCAGTACCACACCATGTGCGCCATCGGGAAATAGATGAACGTGACCCAGAGCGGCACGAACAGCACGATGGCGGAGAACTTCACCCGCTCCGCGAACGCGCCGAAGATGAGCGCGGGCGTGATCATGGCGAAGGTCATCTGGAAGGCCACGAAGGCCAGTTCGGGAATGGACACGCCCACCGAGAAGGTGCCCGTCGCCGATTCCGGGGCCACGCCCTTCAGGAACGCCTTCGCGAAGCCGCCGATGAAGTCGGAGCCGCCGGTGAAGGCGAGCGAGTAGCCGTACAGCACCCAGATGATGCCGACGATGGCCACCGAGTAGAACACCTGCATCAGCACGGACAGCATGTTCTTGGAGCGCACGAGGCCGCCATAGAACAGGGCCAAGCCCGGGACGGACATCATCAGCACCAGGCAGGCCGACACCAGCATCCAGGTGGTGTCGCCCTTGTTGATGGCGGGGGCGGCAACAGCCGGAATGGCGTCAGGGGTGGGCGCAGCCGTCTGCGCCAGCACGGGGAGCGAAATCGCCGCCGCCGCGAGAAGGGTGGGCAGTCCCACGCGGGACCAGGTCTTGAGCGTCATGGAAAAAGGCTCCGTCGAATGGGGAAAGCTCAAAGCGCGTCAGCGTCGGTCTCGCCGGTGCGGATGCGCACGGCGTGGTCGATCTGGAAGACGAAAATCTTCCCGTCGCCGATCTGGCCGGTCTTGGCGGCCACGGAGATCGCCTCCACCACCTTGGCGACCTGGTCGGTGGGAACCGCGACCTCGATCTTGAGCTTCGGCAGGAAGCTCACGGCATATTCAGCGCCGCGGTAGATCTCGGTATGGCCCTTCTGGCGGCCGTACCCCTTCACCTCGGTCACGGTGAGGCCGTGAACCCCGATACCGGTGAGGGCGTCGCGCACCTCCTCCAGCTTGAACGGCTTGATAATGGCCATGACGATCTTCATGGATCGGTCCCTGTCCCCTTAGGCCCTCCGCCGGAAAGCGGATCGTGGGCGTTTCTCTGGACCCCGCCGATCGGAACGGTGAATTCCGTGCCATGGCCGCGGGCCTGGGGAAGTCATAATCAAGGACCGTGCCAGACGGGACGGATGGGCAATGTGTACTGCTTATTTTCTCGCCATGGGGTGACTCGCCACGTTGCGGTCGCGGCGGGGCCCAATTTATCGCCTATTTTTTAGGCGACGTGCGCATCTGTCGGTCATGTGGGGGGCACGGGGCGCATCAGGCCTTCCTGTGTCACCGAGGCCACCAGCCGCCCGTCACGGGTGAAGAACTCGCCCCGGCAGAAGCCGCGCGCTCCGAAGGCGGCCGGGCTTTCCTGGACGTAGAGCAGCCATTCGTCGGCCCGGAACCGGCGATGGAACCACAAAGCGTGGTCGAGGCTGGCGCACTGCATGTCCGGGTCGAACACGCTCTTGCCGTGGGGCAGCAGCGCCGCCTGGAGCAAAGAGAGGTCCGAGGCGTAGGTGAGGACCGCCTGGTGCGTCGGCAGGTCGTCGGGCACCGGGCCGCGCACGCGGATCCAGAGGCTGGGCCGGGTGGGCTGGCCGGAACCGCCCAGATAGGGGGAGTCCAGGCTGGTCGGCTTGATCTCCAGCGGGCGCAGGGCCATCCAGCCGCGCACGGCGGACGAGGGGTAGCGGGCCAGCAGTCGCTCGCGCCAGACCTCGTCGCCGGGCAGTTCCTCGGGCATCAGCACCTCCGGCATGACGGACTGGTGCTCGAACCCGTCCTCCTCCACCTGATAGGAGACGGACATGGAGAAGATGGCCCGCCCGTGCTGGATCGCCACCACGCGGCGCGTGGTGAAGCTGCGGCCGTCGCGGATGCGGTCCACGTCATAGACGATGGGCACGGTGGGATCGCCGCCCAGCAGGAAATAGCCGTGCAGCGAATGGGCGACGCGGTCGTCCGGCACGGTGCGGCGGGCCGCCACCAGCGCCTGCGCCACCACCTGGCCGCCGAACACGCGCCCGCCGGCCGGCGAGGCGCTGCGACCCCGGAACAAATTGATCTCCAGGGCTTCCAGGTCGAGGATGTCCAGGAAGGCGGCGACGTGGTCGGTCATGGCGCGGGCTCTGTGGGTGCTGTCTTTGTGGATGGCAGCCGCGACTGGAGCTTGCGGGCACGGCCGCGTCAAGCGCATGTGGCGCCTCAGGTGCCGGGAGGATCTCATGGGTGAATATTCGCAGGGCCACGCGGCCGAGGCCGGGCGCACGGATGTGGCGCGGGCGGATGTGGCGATCGCGGGCGGCGGGCTCGCGGGCCTCAGCCTCGCTCTGGCGCTGCGCGACGGGCTTGGGCCGGATGCGCGCATCACCGTTTTCGATCCCACCATCGGCCGCGATACGTCCGGCGACGTGCGCGCCTCGGCCATTGCGGCGGGGGCCCGCCGCCTCCTGACCACGCTCGGCGTGTGGGACCGGCTGGGGCCGGAGGCCGAGCCCATCCGCTCCATGCAGGTGACCGACAGCCGGACCCGCGACGTGGCGCGTCCGGTCTTTCTCACCTTCGACGGCGATGTGCAGCCGGGCGAGCCGTTCGCCCACATGGTGCCCAATGCGCGGCTTCTCGACGCACTGACCGACACGGCCCGCGCCGCCGGCATCGACCTCATTCCCGCGCCCGTCTCGGATTTCACCACCCGCCGCTCCGGCGTGGAGGTGACCTATGGCGCTGGGCGCTCGCTGACGGCCGCCTTGCTGGTGGCGTGCGACGGGGCGCGCTCGCGGCTGCGGGACATGGCGGGCATCCGCAACGTCGCCTGGGCTTACGGACAGTCGGCCATCACCTTCACCGTGGAGCATGAGCGGCCGCACGAGGGGTGCGCGCTGGAGCATTTCCTGCCGCCGGGGCCGTTCGCCACGCTGCCGCTGCCGGGCAATCGCGCCTCCATCGTCTGGACCGAGCGCCATGAGGATGCCAAGCGCATCGCCGCTCTGCCCGAGGCCATCTTCCAGGAGGAACTGGAGACCCGCTTCGGCCATGCGCTCGGCTGGGTGCGGCGCGTCTCGGCACCTGCCGTGCACCCGCTGGGCTTCGCCATGGCGCGCAGCTTCGTGGGCGAGCGCTTCGCGCTGGTGGGGGATGCGGCCCATCTCATCCACCCCATTGCCGGGCAGGGGCTCAATATGGGCCTGCGGGACGTGGCGGCGCTGGCCGAGGCCGTGACCGATGCGGCGCGCGTGGGCCTCGATTTCGCCGGCCCGGACGTGCTGGAGCGCTATCAGCGCTGGCGGCGCTTCGACACGCTGGCCATGGGGGTGGCGACGGACGCGCTCAACCGCCTGTTCTCCAACCGCTCCGATGCGCTGCGCCTCATGCGGGACGTGGGCCTCGGCATGGTGGATCGCCTGCCGCGCCTCAAGGGACTGTTCATCAAGGACGCCGCCGGGCTCACCGGCGCCGTCCCGCGCCTGCTGCGCGGCGAGGCGCTGTAGGCGGTTGTTCCTTGCCCCCAGAGGGGGCATAGGGCAGGGGCTGCCCTATGCCCGCTGGGCCACCAGGAACAGGCGCGGGAAGGCGAGAAGCACCTTGCCGTCCGCCCGCACCGGATAATGCGCTTCAAGCCGCTTGCCATAGGCTGCGAGGAAAGCGGTGCGCTCGTCCGCGTCCAGCGGGTCCAGGAAGGGGCGCAGGCCCGTGCCCTTCAGCCATTCGATGATGGCGGGGATGCCGTCCAGCTGGTGCTGGTAGATGGTGTGCCAGATGTCCACCCGCGCCGCCTGGGCAATCAGCATGTCGTAATAGGCCCCCACTGACGGCAGCTTGGTGCGCGCGGCGGCGGCTTCCGCGAGCTTTGCGGTCCAGGGGCCGTCCAGCGCGGTCTCGCGCATGGCCGCGTGAGAGGGCTGGTCGAGATTATCCGGCATCTGCACGGCGAGGCACCCGCCCGGCGCCAGCAGCGACAGGAGGCGCGGGAACAGGGTGTCGTGGTCGGGCACCCATTGGAGCACCGCATTGGCGAAGATCAGGTCCGCCGGTGCTTCAAGCGTGAAATGGGAGGCGTCCCCCGCCTCGAAGCGCAGGCCGGGCAGGCGCTTGCGGGCGGCGGTCAGCATGTCGGGCGAGGTGTCGATACCAATCACTTCGGCATCGGGGAAGCGCGCCGCCACCAGTTCGGTGGAATTGCCCGGCCCGCAGCCCAGGTCCACGCACAGGCGGGGAGCGTCGAGGGGAATATGGGCCAGCAGGTCGCGGGACGGCCGCGTGCGCTCATCCTCGAACTTCAGATATTGCTGGGCGCTCCAGTCCTTGGCCATGCGTCGTCCCTTGAAATGTTGTTCGCCGAAAGCTCAGGCGAGCGGATAGGCCGCTTCCACCAGATAGGGGCCGCCCCCCACCGAATCGCGCGAGGAGAAGAGCACGAAGCGCGGCACGTGGAAGGATTGGCTGCGATAGCTGCCGCGCGTGGCGAGATAATCAGCCACCTGCCGGCTTGAAGCGTCGCGCAGGCGCGCCAGCGTCACATGGGGCTTGTAGGCCCGGTCGGGGGCAAGGCCGAGGCGCTGCATGATGCGCTCATGGTCGGCCTGCAATTCCTTCAGCGCCGGGTTCGCCCGCACGGACGCGAACAGGGAGCGCGGCTTATGGCCGCCGAACTGGTCTACCCCATCCAGGGACAGGTCGAAGGCACGACGGCGCACCTGGCCGAGCGTGTACATGACCTCGCGCGCCAGCACCTCGTCCACGTCGCCCACGAAGCGCAGGGTGATGTGGTAATTCTCCGGGTCGATCCAGCGCGCTCCGGAAAGCCCCCCGCGCAGCATGGACAGCTCGAGGCCGACATCCGCCGGAACTTGGATGGCTGTGAAGAGCCGCGGCATGGGCGCCTCCCTTCGCCGGACGCGAGCGGTCCGGGGATGCTGACCCCTAATGAAGAAGATTCGCGCCCGTCTGCAAAGCGCCGGTCAACGCAGGGGCACGAAGATGTCCACTTCCAACGCTTCGGGAGCGGCGGTGGAGGGGTCGGTGACGTAGCGTTCGATATAGAAGTCCTGGCCCTCGATGTTCCGGGAATCGAGATAGTTGGCGATCCCCTCATAGGTGGTGTCCATGTCGGCGAACGAGCCGGAATGGTGGAACTTCATCACCCGCCCGGCGAACGAGGCGCCGATTTTCACACCGTCTCCGGGCTTCTCCGCGCTCTGGCCCGTGAAAGGCACCTGTGCCTCGAACTCGAAGCCCGCCTCGTCGGACGAGGTGTAGGAGACGATCACGTCGCCGGTCCGCTTGAGGCCGATGCGGTTCATTTCCGCCGTGATGGCGTCCACGGTGGCGACGATGGTGTCGAAGCCCTCTTCCCAGCTCGCGCTGCCGGTCTTGACCAGCACCGGCATGGGATTGAGCACCTGCGTCTCGCCCGTCACCGTGTCGGTGTGGGGCGGGCCGCCCGGCCCGGCGGCGGGCGGGGCGGGGGTCGCGGCGGCAGGCGGCGGCGCGGCGGTGCCGGGCGCGGGCAAGGGGGCGCTCTGGATGGCGCCGCCCGGAGCCGGGCTTGCGGGCGCCGCCGGGGCCTGCGCGGCTTCAGGGGCCGGCGCTGCGGGGGCCGGTACCGCAGGTGCGGATGGGGCGGGCGCATCTGTGGGCGCGGGAGTCGCAGCCGGAGGCGAGGCGGGGGCCTGCGCCGAAGCGGACCCCAAGGCGCTGCCGCTCGCCAGCATCAGCACCAGAGCACCGCGTATGAGATTCCCGAACGTCATCCTGCCGGTCCTCGCCTTGCGCCCCGCCGCGCGCATCTTGCATGTTCTGGCCGAAGGCCCGCCGCGCGCCAAGGGGGGTGGCGTGCGACCCTGTGCCCGCCATATAAGGCGGGACGGCGGCGCCTGCCGCAGCGCCGCCCACTGCGCAGTTGAGACGGCATCTGACGAACGGACCATGGCCAGCCTCGCGGATCGCGCCTTTGTGAAGATGAACGGGCTCGGCAACGAGATTCTCGTGCTGGATCTGCGCGTCGATCCCGTGGAGGTGACGCCGCAGGCGGCGCGCGCGCTGGCGCGTCCCGGCGTCCTGCCCTTCGATCAGGCCATGCTGCTCTATCCCCCCCACCGGGAAGACACGGCCGCGTTCGTGAAGATCCTGAATTCCGACGGCTCCGAATCCGCCGCCTGCGGCAACGGCACGCGCTGCATCGCGGCCTTGGAGAGCGCGCGCACCGGCGCGCCGCACACGCTGTTCGAGAGCGCGGCGGGCCTTCTGGATTGCGTGGTGGAAGCCAACGGTCTGGTGCGCGTGGACATGGGGCCGCCGCGCCTCGGCTGGGCGGACATCCCGCTCGCCCGCGACGTGGGCGACACGTCCGCCTGCGACATTCCCGGCTACGAATTCCTCGGCCCGGCGAGCTTCGTCTCCATGGGCAATCCCCATGCGGTGTTCTTCGTGCCCGACGCGGATGCGACCGATGTGGAGCGGCTCGGCGCCGAGCTGGAGCACAATGCCCTGTTCCCGGAGCGGGCCAACATCTCCTTCGCGCAGATGCTGACGCGGGACCATATCCTGCTCCATGTGTGGGAGCGCGGCGCCGGGCGCACCCGCGCCTGCGGCACGGCGGCCTGCGCCACGGCGGTGGCGGCGGCGCGCACCGGCCGCGCGGGGCGCCTCAGCAAGGTGACGCTGCCCGGTGGCGACCTCACCATCGCCTGGCGCGAGAGCGACGGGCATGTGCTGATGACCGGCCCCGTGGCGCACGAATTTTCCGGGCGCCTCACGCCGCAGATGCTGGCCGAGGCCCCATGAGCGGGCCCGCGGCCGGGCCGGTGGAGGTCATGACCTTCGGCTGCCGGCTCAACATCCTGGAATCCGAACAGATGAGCCGGGCCGCCGCGCAGGCGGGCCTCAAGCGTACGGTGATCGTGAATTCCTGCGCGGTGACGCAGGAGGCCGTGCGGCAGGCCCGCCAGGCCATCCGCCGCCTGAAGCGCGACCGGCCGGACGCGCGCATCATCGTCACCGGCTGCGCGGCCCAGACCGAGCCGGAGACCTTCGCCGAAATGGCGGAAGTGGACCGGGTGGTGGGCAACGGCGCCAAGAGCGCGCCTGAGACCTGGACGGCGGCAAGGGCCGCGCTGGACTTCGGCGTGGGCGCCGAGGCGCGGGTGGTGGTGGACGACATCATGTCCGTGCGCGAGACCGCCCTGCACATGCTGGACGGCATTGACGGGCACACGCGCGCCTTCGTGCAGGTCCAGAATGGCTGCGACCATCGCTGCACCTTCTGCATCATCCCCTATGGCCGGGGAAACTCACGCTCCGTGCCCATGGGCGAAGTGGTGGCGCAGGTGCGCGGCCTCGTGGAGACGGGGCACGCCGAAGTGGTGCTCACGGGCGTCGATCTCACCTCCTACGGGGAGGGCCTGCCCGGTGCCCCGACGCTGGGCAAGCTGGTGCGCGCCATCCTCAAGCACACGCCGGATCTGAAGCGGCTGCGCCTCTCCTCCATCGACAGCGTGGAGGCGGATGACGACCTGCTGCGCGCTTTGGCGGAGGAGGAACGGCTGATGCCCCATCTCCATCTCTCGCTCCAGTCCGGCGACGACCTGATCCTGAAGCGCATGAAGCGGCGCCATCTGCGCGCCGACGCCATCCGGCTGGTGGCGGAGATGCGCCGTCTGCGCCCCGACCTCGTATTCGGTGCGGACCTGATCGCGGGCTTTCCCACCGAGACCGAGGCCATGTTCCGTAACAGCCTCGACATGGTGGAGGCCTGCGGGCTGAGCTTTCTGCACGTCTTCCCCTTCTCTCCGCGTCCCGGCACCCCGGCGGCCCGCATGCCCCAGGTGGCGCGCGAGGCGGTGAAGGACCGGGCGCGGCGCCTGCGCGAAAAGGGCGAGGAGGCGCTGCGCCGCCACCTGTCCGGCGCGGTGGGCGCGCGGCGTTCGGTCCTCATCGAAGGCGGCGGCCTCATGGGCCGGACGGAGCATTTCACCCCCGTGCGCCTCGCCCGTCCGGCGGCGCGCGGAGCCCTTCTCCCGCTGCGCATCGCCGGTCATGACGGCGCGCGGCTGATCGCGGCCTGACACCATGACAGACCCCAAGGACGCAGCCCCTCCGCCCGAGAAGCGCGGCTTCTGGAGCCGGCTTATGGGCCGCCGCGACGAGGCGCCCGCGAGCCCGGAAGGCACGGTTGAAGAGCGCGCGCCGGAGGAGGCGCCCGAGCCTCAGGCGCTAGAGACTGTCGAGCCGGCGCCCGAGCCCATTCCCCCGCAGGACGTGCCACCCGTGGAGGCTGCGGAAGACCCCGCGCCTCCCGCCACCTCGGAGACAGACTTCGTCCCGGCACCGCAGGAAAGTGTGGAGGCTCCCGAGCCCGTCGCTGCCGAGCCGGAAGTGGTAGAGCCTGCTCCCGTCGTCGAGGAGGAGCCGGAACCTCCGGTCCAGATCGCGGAAGCAGCGATCGTCGCGCCGATCCCGGAGAAAAAGAGCTTCTGGAGCCGGCTCACAAGTGGCCTCTCCCGTACCGCTTCCGCGCTTACCCAGGGCATCACCGACCTCGTTTCCAAGCGCAAGCTGGATGCGGAGACCCTGGAGGAGCTGGAGGACATCCTGATCCGCGCCGATCTCGGCGTCACCGTTTCCGGGCGCATCGTGGAGCGGGTGGCCAAGGGGCGGCATGACAAGATGATCGCGCCCGAGGAGGTGAAGGGCCTCATCGCGGCGGAAGTGGAGACCATCCTCGGCCCCGTGGCGAAGCCCCTGGAGATCGACCGCGCCCACAAGCCCTTCATCCTGCTCATGGTGGGCGTGAACGGTTCCGGCAAGACCACCACCATCGGCAAGCTCGCCTCCCAGTGGCGCGCCGAGGGGCTGAAGGTGATGCTGGCGGCGGGCGATACGTTCCGCGCCGCCGCCATCGAGCAGCTCAAGGTTTGGGGTCAGCGCACCGGCGCATCCGTCATCGCCCGCGCGCCGGGCGCGGACGCGGCGGGCGTCGCCTTCGATGCCATCACGGAAGCCCGCGCCGAGGGCGTGGACGTGCTCATGATCGACACCGCCGGGCGTCTCCAGAACCGCACAGAGCTGATGGCGGAGCTGGAGAAGGTGGTACGGGTGATCCGCAAGCAGGACGCCACCGCGCCCCATGCGGTGCTGCTGGTCCTGGACGCCACGGTGGGCCAGAACGCGCTCTCCCAGGTGGAGGTGTTCGGCAAGGTGGCGGGGGTCACCGGCCTCGTCATGACCAAGCTGGACGGCACGGCGCGGGGCGGCATTCTCGTCGCCATCGCCGAGAAGCATGGCCTGCCGGTGCATCTGATCGGCGTGGGCGAGGGGGCGGACGATCTCCAGCCCTTCGCCGCGAAGGACTTCGCCCGGGCCATTGCGGGGCTGTAGGGGCGCCGCGCGGCGGCGTCTCCCCCTCCCGAAAGGGAGAGGGAGCAACTCAGCCGGCGGCGGTGCTCAGCCGTTGGACTTGCGGGCGCGGGCGCCGTAGGTGCGCAGGCGCAGGGCGTTCAGCTTGATGAAGCCGGCCGCGTCGCGATGGTCATAGGCCACCGCGCCTTCCTCGAAGGTCACGAGGTCCTGATTGTAGAGCGAATAGGGGCTCTCGCGGCCGACGACCGTGGCATTGCCCTTGTAGAGCTTCACCTTCACCGTGCCCGTCACATAGCGCTGGGACAGGTCGATGGCGGCCTGGAGCATCTCGCGCTCGGGGGCGAACCAGAAGCCGTTATAGATCAACTCCGCATAGCGGGGCATCAACTCGTCCTTCAGGTGCGCCGCGCCGCGATCCAGCGTGATGCTCTCGATGCCGCGATGGGCGGCCAGCAGGATGGTGCCGCCGGGCGTCTCGTAGATGCCGCGCGACTTCATGCCCACGAACCGGTTTTCCACCAGATCCAGGCGGCCGATGCCGTTTTCCTTGCCCAGCTCGTTGAGGCGGGCAAGCAGCGTCGCCGGGCTCAGAAGCTCGCCATCGATGGAGACGGCGTCGCCCTGCTGGAAGCCGATCTCGATGATGGTGGCCTTGTCGGGCGCGCTCTCGGGGGAAATGGTGCGCTGGTAGACATAGTCCGGCGCGTCATCGGCCGGATCTTCCAGCACCTTTCCTTCCGAGGAGGAGTGCAGAAGGTTGGCGTCCACCGAGAAGGGCGCCTCGCCGCGCTTGTCCTTGGAGATGGGGATCTGGTGGCTCTCGGCGAACTCCAGCAGGCGCGTGCGGGAGGTCAGGTCCCATTCGCGCCAGGGGGCGATGACGGTGATTTCCGGCTCCAGGGCGTAATAGCCCAGCTCGAAGCGCACCTGGTCGTTGCCCTTGCCGGTGGCGCCGTGGGAGACCGCTTCCGCGCCCACCTTGCGGGCGATCTCGATCTGCTTCTTGGCGATGAGCGGACGGGCGATGGATGTGCCCAGCAGATACTGGCCCTCATAGAGCGCATTGGCGCGGAACATGGGGAACACATAGTCCCGCACGAATTCCTCGCGCACGTCCTCGATGAAGATGTTCTCCGGCTTGATGCCCAGCAGCAGCGCCTTCTCGCGCGCCGGAGCCAGCTCCTCGCCCTGGCCGAGATCGGCGGTGAAGGTCACCACCTCGCAGCCATAGGTGGTCTGGAGCCATTTCAGGATCACGGAGGTGTCGAGCCCGCCGGAATAAGCAAGCACAACCTTCTTGACGTCGCGGGCCATCACGCTTCTCACGGAATTTCAGAAAGTGGCGCGGACTATAGGCCGGAGCCGCGCCGTGGCAAGTGGTCCTGCACGGCCCGGCGCACGCGCCGCCAGACGGCGCAGCACAGGCGGCGGATGGCGAAGCCCGCCCGCCCGATCCCGTCCTCGATCCTCGCGTCCGAGGGCGGTCGCTTGCGGTCATAGAGCAGGAATCGGGTGAGGGCGATGAGCAGCACGGTGAGTACCGCCGAGAACACCACGTCGGTGAAGAAATGCCCGCCGAAGGCGATGCGCAGCCCGCCCGCCAACGTGCCGAACCCGGCGGCGGCCACCATGGCGACGCCCTTATAGGGCGGCGGCAGGAGGCTTGCGGGGGCCAGCAGCCAGAAGCCGAGGGATCCCTCGCCCGAGACGAAGGAGCAATTGGTGGGGCAGGCTCCACCGTAGGAATACCAGGGATTGAAGACGTCCTTGCCGCCGAACGTTTCCAGATGCACCGGGCGCGGGCGGCCCCAATGCTCCTTGAGCAGCCCGTTCACGAGAAGGCCCGGCCCCATCGCCATGGTGACGGCCAGCAGCACGGCGGCGCGCGCCGACATGAACATGCGCCGCTCGGGAAAGATCAGCTTCAGGATGATGGCCGCGAAGGCGGGGCCGGCGAACAGCCAGGGAATGATGTTGGCGGCGGAGCGCACCGTCTTGGACCAGTCGAGGCCCGCCACATGGAAGCGGCCCGAGGCGGCGTCCCAGAAGCTGGCGGTGATGGCGAGGTCCCATTCCGGAAACACCGAGAACAGGATTGCGACGGCCGCACCGATCACCAATGCGAGAAATACGGCCAGCTTCAACTCTCACCTGCCTTGCGTTCCACACCGCGCCGGAAACCTGCCGCGGGTTTGATCCATCGCCTTGCGCGCCCGGCGCGCGGGGGCCAAGAATGGCGCCGATTTAGCCTGGAGTATGTCCCATGGCCAGGGCAAGCCTCGATTTCTATTACGAGTTCGGTTCCTCCTACTCCTATCTCGCCGCGGCGCGCATTGGTCCGCTGGCCGAGGCGGCCGGCGTGGAGGTCCATTGGCGGCCGTTCCTGCTCGGCCCCATCTTCGCGGCCCAGGGCCATGCCGATTCGCCCTTCAACCTCTATCCGGAGAAGGGCCGCCACATGTGGCGCGACATGGAGCGGCTCACGGCCCGCTACGGCCTGCCGCCGGTGACGCGCCCGCCGGTCTTCCCGGCCAACGGGCTTCTGGCGGCGCGGGTGGCGGTGCTCCTCAACGACGCCTCGCGCCCGCCCTTCACCCGCCAGATCTTCCATCGCGCCTTCGCCCAGGGCCAGGATATCGGCGACCGGGAGGTGGTGCGCCAGGTGCTGGCGGGGCTCGGCCATTTCTGCGCGGACGTGATCCAGGCGGCCGAGCGGCAGGACAATAAGGATCGCCTGCGCGCGCAGACCGAGCATGCCAAGGCGGCGGGCGTGTTCGGCGCGCCGACCTTCGTGACGGCGGACGGCGAATTGTTCTGGGGGAACGACCGGCTGGAACTGGCCCTGGACCACGCCAGGGACATCGCCGCCCGCGCGGCCTGAGCCCGCAGATCAGGTGGCAGGCGCGCGGGGTGGGGCGAGCACGGTCTTCCAGAAGCCCGCGCTCCAGCCCGCGATCAGCCAATAGACGAGGCCGCCCGCCAGCCCCGCCGCGAGGATGTAGAAACGGTCCTCCAGCGGCGCGGGCTCGTCCATGAAGAGCGGGAAGATCTGCACCGCCAGGAAAGCGCTCACCGCGCCATTGGCGATGTGGAACCACCAGGAGCGCACGGCGAAGGCTTCCGCGAACAGGATGCCGATGGCGCCAATGGCCCAGGTGAGGAACAGATAGACCACGCTCAGGAACCCGGCGAGGAACACCGCGCTTGTGAAGGCCATGGCATCCTGCGGATCGCGGATGCCGGCGGCCACCGCATCGATCTGCCATTGGCCGAACAGGATGATGAGCCCCTGGACGGTGGCCGCTACCATCACCCCGGTGGGGATGAGCAGCACGCGCAGGATCAGCCGCAGGACAGAGTCCACGTTTATTCCGCCGCCGCCGCCATGGCGCGCAGGGCGAGGCGCTCGCGGGCGGAGAGCTTTTCCGTCTCGCTCTTCAGCTGGCCGCAGGCGGCGAGGATGTCGCGGCCGCGCGGGGTGCGCACGGGGCTCGCATAGCCGGCGCGGAACACGATGTCCGAGAAGCGCTCGATGGTCTCCCAGTCGGAGCACTCATATTTGGTGCCCGGCCAGGGATTGAAGGGGATGAGGTTGATCTTGGCCGGAACCCCTTCCAGCAGCTTCACCAGCGCCTTGGCATCCGCCGGGCTGTCGTTCACGCCCTTGAGCATCACGTACTCGAAGGTGATGCGCTTGGCGTTGGAGGCGGCCGGATAGGTGCGGCAGGCCTGCATCAGCTCGGCGATGGGATATTTCTTGTTGATGGGCACCAGCACGTCGCGCAGGTCGTCGCGCACCGCGTGCAGCGAGATGGCGAGCATGGGGCCCACATCGCGGCCGAGCCGCTCGATCTCCGGCACCACGCCCGAGGTGGACACGGTGATGCGCCGCTTGCCGAGCCCGAGGCCGTCACCGTCGGACAGGATCTCGATGGCCTCGGCCACCGAATCATAGGCATAGAGCGGCTCGCCCATGCCCATGAAGACGATATTGGTCACCAGCCGGTCGCCCTCGGTGGGCAGGCCGGGGCCCACCGCCCGCTCGCGGCCGGGATAGTCGCCCAGCCGGTCGCGCGCCACCATCACCTGCGCCACGATCTCGGCGGCGCTGAGGTTGCGCACCAGGCGCTGGGTGCCCGTGTGGCAGAAGGAGCAATTGAGCGTGCATCCCACCTGGCTGGACACGCAGAGCGTGCCCCGGTCGCTTTCGGGGATATAGACGCACTCCACTTCGTGGGGCTTCTCGCCGGGCGTGTCGGCGGGCAGGCGCAGCAGCCATTTGCGGGTACCGTCCTGGGAGACCTGCTCCACCACGATCTCCGGCCGCGACAGGGAATAAACTTCCTCCAGCCGCGCCCGCAGATGCTTTGAGACGTTGGTCATCTCCGAAAAGTCCAGGGCGCCGCGCAGATAGATCCAGTGCCAGAGCTGGTTGACGCGCATGCGCTGCTCGCGCTCGCTCACGCCGATGGCGGCCAGCGCCAAGGCGAGCTTGTCCCGGTCGAGGCCCACGAGGCTGGGCAGCCCCGCGCTCATGGGGGCGGCAGGGGCAGGGGTCTGGTCGATCACGCGCGTCATTGGCCACACATAAAGCTTTCCCGCGTCCGCCGCCACAGGCGGGCACGGAAAGCTGCGATTGCGAAGGTGTGGCGCTTCTCAAGCGCGGGAATGCGGCAGGCTTCGGGCGAAACCCGCCGATTCCTGCCACTGAAGCGGATTTTGACCGGATGTGCGGGGTATCAGGCCCCGCTCACCTGCCGCTCGATCCGCCGATCACTTGCATTCGATCACTTGCATTCCTGCGCCACGCGGTCGAGCGCCTGGCCGAGGCCGCTCATGGAATAGCGGTCGGTGGTGACGTTGCCGCGGCCGGAAGTTCCGGCGATGGTGAGGTCCTTGCCCTTCTTCATGGCGTCCACCAGCTTGCCTTCCTCGGCCACGTTGCGCACCCAGGCGCCCTCGTCCTTCGTGTAGAGCTGGAACACCTGGGAGCCGACGGTCAGCTTGGCCTCGCTGCCCTCCTTCAGGCCGAAGCCCATGGTGATGCTCACTTCGTTCCGCACCTTCTCGCCGGGGCGGGTGCTCACGAAGAAATAGGCGGGATCGCGGTTAAGCCCTTCGGGCTTGCGATCCTTGGGCTGGGCGAGGGCGTAGCAGACCTTCGAGGTGCCGCTCTGGCCGGTATAGACACTCCAGTCGCCGAACTGCGCCACCGGCTTGGGCTGGGCTGCTCCCTGGGCCAATGCCGGAGCGGCAAGGCCCATGGCGAGCGCGGCGCCGAGGACGGCGGACCATGTGCGGTACGGAGCCATGACTTCTCCTATGGACTTAAGCGAACCGGAAAACGAACGTCGTCGCAGCATCTGAGAACGCCCCTATAGGGGGACGCAGACGAAAAAATGGCGCACATACCAATTGCCGTTTCCTTAACATGAAAGGGACCCGGCTCATCCAGCCGCCGGGACCGCAGCGGTGGATATGAGGGATATTCCATGAAAGCAGTCTTGTGCGAAGCTCACGGACCCGCTGAAAATCTGGTGATCCGTGATCTTCCCGAGCCCGAGGCCGGCTTTGGCGAGGTGGTGGTGGATGTCGCCGCCATCGGCCTCAATTTCTTCGACACGCTCATCATCCGCGACCGCTACCAGGTGAAGCCGGACCTGCCTTTCTCGCCCGGCGGGGAGTTTGCGGGCCATGTGCGCGCCGTGGGTCCGGGCGTGACGGAGTGGGCGGTGGGCGACCGGGTCGCCGGCTATCTCTCCTTCGGCGCCGCCCGCGAGCGCCTTGTGGTGCCGGCGGAGAGTCTCGCGCGGGTGCCGGACGGTCTCGATTTTGTGAAGGCGGCGGGCCTCACGGTCACCTACGGCACCGGCCTCTATGCCCTGCGCGACCGGGGCGGCCTGCAGCCCGGAGAGACGCTGGTGGTGCTGGGGGCGGCGGGGGGCGTTGGCCTTGCCGCGGTGGAGCTGGGCAAGGCGCTTGGCGCCCGGGTCATCGCCTGCGCGTCCTCGGCGGAAAAGCTTGCCTTCGCAAAGGCCCACGGCGCCGACGAGGGGATCGATTACACCACCGAGAATTTCAAGGGGCGGCTGAAGGCGTTGGGCGGGGAGGCGGGCATCGACATGGTGTTCGACCCGGTGGGCGGCGACCTGTCCGAGGTGGCGGTGCGGGCGCTCAATTCCGGCGGGCGGCTGATGGTGATCGGCTTCGCCGCGGGCGACATTCCCAAGCTGCCGCTCAACCTGTTGCTCCTGAAGAATTGCGATGCGCGCGGCGTCGCCTTCGGCACCAAGTGCCGCACGGACCCTGCGTGGTGCCGGGCAGCCATGGAGGATCTGATGGGCCATGCCTTGTCGGGCCGCCTCTCGGGCCATGTGGATGCCACCTTCCCGCTGGAGCGCTGCGCCGAGGCGCTGGCGGAGATCTCCCAGCGGCGGGTGAAGGGCAAGGTGGTGCTCACGGCCGGCGCGTGACGCGCCGGCTTACGGGCCGGGGGCCTTCATGTCGTCCAGCGTGGCGCGGGCGGCGTCGCGGTGGTGGGGCTGGATGTTGGAGGCCAGCAGCTTGATGGCGCCGATCAACACCGCCGCATCGTCACCGAAGCCGAGCACGGGCAAAAAGTCCGGCACCATGTCGGCGGGCATGAGGAAATAGGCGAGCGCGCCCATGAGGCCCGCCCGCACCTTCAGCGGCGTGTCGCGGTCGAAGGCGGCAAAATAGGCCGTCACCGCGTCCTCCGCGAAGGGGACAGCGGCGGCATTGCGCTGGAGCTTCCGCCAGAAGCCCCGGCGCACCGCCTTCTCGTCGCGCTGCGCCTGGTCGCGTATGTCGGCGTCGAGATGGCTCCAGTCGGTGCCCTGATGCGTGGTCATGCACCAAGACATGGTGCGCCCGCGCGCTGCCGCAAGAGGCGCGGCCTCCGTGCGGCAGGCTCAGCGGAGCAGGATCAGCCGGGGAAGATCAGCGGGGCAGGAAGGGGTTGGAAGCGCGCTCGTCGCCGATGCTGGTCAGAGCACCGTGGCCGGGCACGCACACGGTCTGGTCTCCCAGCGGAAGCAGCTTCTCCACGATGCCCGAGATGAGCTGGTCGTGATTGCCGTAGGGGAAATCCGTGCGGCCCACCGAGCGCTGGAACAGCGTGTCGCCCACGATGGCCACATGGCTCGGCCCGTGGACGAACACCACATGGCCCGGCGTGTGGCCGGGCACATGCAGCACGTCCAATGAGAGGTCGCCCAGCTTCACCGTCTCCCCCTCTTCCAGGTAGCGGTCCGGCGTGAAGCTGAGGGCGGGGGGGAAGCCGTACTGGGCGGCGTTGCGGGGCAGGTCATCGATGAGGAACTGGTCTGCCGCGTGCGGCCCCTCAATGGGCACGCCGAGGCTGTCCGCCAGCTCCTTCGCCGCCGACGCATGGTCCACATGGCCGTGGGTGAGGAGGATCTTCTCCACGTCCACCTTGGTCTCTTCCAGCGCGGCGCGGATGCGCGGCAGGTCGCCGCCGGGATCGATCACTGCCGCCTTGTTGGTGGCCGTGCACCACAGGATGGAGCAGTTCTGCTGGAAGGGCGTGACGGGGACGATGGCGATCTGAAGGGGCAGCATGGGGGCTCCGGCGGCGCCTGCGGGGACGGGAGGATGTGTCATACCAAAGGGCCCGTGAGCGTGCCTCATGGGCCCTTTGGTCAAGCTCGCGCGGCGTTTGAGCGGACCCACTCGGCACCGGTCGCAGGCCGGGGCCGATGGTATAAAGCGCGATCGCGTCCCGGGGAAGCGCCCGCGAGTGGTCAGCGGGCGGGGGGCGATGCGGTGGCCGGTGACGGCAGCGGCGCGAAGCCGATCTGGCCCTGCGCCGCATCGAACAGCACCCGCACATGGCGGAACACCATGGCGCCGGAATTATACCCTTCCGGATGGCCATGGGGCGGCTCGTAGCGATACCGGTCGGTCCAGGGGCGCCCGCCCGCCTCGATGGTGAGGCTGAGCGCGCCTTTCACCTCGGTGGTCACCTTGGCGCCGCGCGGCACCGGCGTGCGCAACTGCCCCCTGCTGAGCCCGGGCACCTCGAAGCTGCCCGTGCCCGCGCCGGTGTCGAACACGGTGGCGAAACAGCCGGGCGGGCCACCATTCACCGAGAAGCAGGCGGGCACGCTCTTGGTGTTCCAGGCCGTGAGGCCGTCCGGCTGGAGCGCTTCCGCCCGCTCCAGCGGCACGCGGGCGAAGCCCTGGCTGTTCTGCGCCGTCAGGCCCACCTCCAGATGCGGACGCAGCTTGGGGTCCGTCAGGTCGTTGGCGGCCACGATGAAGCCGGTGTTGAGGTTGCCGCCCAGCTGCGCCAGCGGGTTGAAGACCGGCAGGGGGCTGTAGCCGACGCCCATCACTCCCATCTCGCCCGGCATCCAGCCGGGGCAGCGGGGCACGTCCGGCTTGCAGGTGATGGACTGCACCACATGGATGGCGATGGGCCTGGGCGTCGCGACGCGCGGATCCGAGCCGGGAAACGCCACCAGCGCCCGCCCCAGCACCCCGGTCAGCACGTTGCCGCTGGAATAGGAATAGGTGAGGGGGATGTCGGTGAGCTGCACGTCCGGGCCCATCGCCTCGGCGCGGATCCTGAGGCCGGTGGAGCCGGTGTCCAGCAGCACCCCGGCCGGTCGGCCGCCGCCCACCTGAACGGCCACGAAATTGGCGAAGCCGCTGCGGTCGGGGCGGGGGAGCAGGGGGATGCGCGCGCTCTGCGCCGCCGCGACGGGTGGCGCAGGTTGGGCCGAGGCGGGCGGGGCCGCCGGAATCAGGGGCAGCAGGAGCGCCAGCGTCGGGAGCGCGGGCGCAAATCGGCCGCCGGTCCCGGAACGGGAGCGCGCCATGTCAGGCCCGCCCGGCCGCATCGCGGGCCAGCGCCACGAGACGCTGGACCATGAGCGAGGCGGGATCGGCCATCTGCTCCACCACGGTGAAATGGTTGGCGTCCGCCACCTCATGGGCTTCGGCGGCAACACCTGCGGCGGACCAGTGGGCCGCGAGGTCGCGCGCCTGACGGCGGAATTCGTCGCTTTCCGCCCCGCCCGCGAAGGCGGCGAAGCTGCGCCCCGCCGGCACCGGCCAGCGGATGGACGACAGGCGTTCCGCCTCGTCTTCGGTCAAGCGCAGCTTGTCGTTCATGGAGGTGTGGACCAGGGGCGCCACATCATAGACGCCGGAAATGCCGATCCCGCCGGTCACCAGATCGTCGGGGCCGCGCGTGTCCAGGTCATGCCAGGCTGTGGCGGTGAGGGCGGCGGACAGATGCCCACCCGCCGAGTGCCCGGCCACAGCAAGGCGCTTGCGCACCCGGTGATGGAGCGTGACCGCCGCCCCGCGCACCTGCCGGATGATGGTGGCGAGGGGCACGTCGGGCGCGAGATCATAGCCCGCCAGCGCCACCGCGACGCCGTTGGCGAGGCACCCTTGCGCCACGAAGCTCACGTCGCGGGGGTGGGAATATTGCCAGTAGCCGCCATGGATATAGAGCACCACCGGCGCGTCCCGCCCCGTGTCGGGCCACAGGATATCGAGGATCTGCCGCTCGGTCGGTCCGTAGGGCACGCCGAGGTCCGCCGCCGCCACAGTGCCGCGCAGCTGCGCGGACCTCTGGCGCCAGTCCTCGAAGATCTCGCTCCAGGCGGGAACCCGGGCGCGGTTGTTGTACTCGCGTTCATGATCCAAGGCCGCTGCTCCTTGCGTGACGTCGAGATGAGGAAACCTGGGGATGGGGGATGGGATCCCCCCATGGGACCTCAATCATGGTCCGCATGGGCCCGGCGGATGCGCCGGACCATGGACCAGACCAGCAGGACCGCCACCGGCACGGACAGGGCCGTCACCAGTCCGGGATCCAGGGCGAAGCCGAAGCGGGCGTCGATGCCGCCCTCGTGGATGCCGTCCACCAGCAGGTGGACGAGGCTGGCCACATAATAGGAAATGGCGGCCACGGAGAGGCCCTCCACCGTGCGCTGGAGCCGCAATTGCAGGCGCGTGCGCTCGTTCATGGAGGCGAGGAGGTCGCGGTTCTGCTGTTCCACCTCCACGTCCACGCGGGTGCGCAGCAGGTCCGCCGCGCGGGCCAGCTTGGCGGAAAGGTTGGCCTGGCGCTCCTGTACCGTGAGGCAGGTGCGCATGGCGGGGGCCATGCGGCGGTCCAGGAAACGTTGCCAGGTGGGATATCCCGGCACCGCCTGCTCGCGGATGGTGACGAGACGCAGCCGCACGATCTCCTCATAGGCCCGGCTGCCGCCGAAGCGGAACAGGGAGGCGGTGGCTCCCGCCTCCAGCTCGGCGGACAGGGCCACCAACTCGTCCAGCATGCGGTTGTTGGCGGCAAGCCCCTCGCTCTGGCGCATGGCTTCGGTGAGGTGCGCGAGTTGGGCCTCGATGCGGGCAAGCTCGGGCGCGAGGCGCTGGGCCTCGGGCAGGCCGAGAAGGGCCAGCAGGCGATAGGTCTCGATCTCCAGAACCCTCTGCACCAGCGCGCCCGCCGCCTCCGGCGACAGGCCCCGGTCGCGCACCAGGACGCGCACGAAGCCCGCCGGGTCCGGTTTGAAGTCGGTGGCGATCTCGGCCTCGCCGTCATTCACGTCGGCGCGGGCGAGGCTCGCGCGGTCGAATACGGAATTGAGCTGGAGGTCGTCGGCGGTGTCGCAGATGAGATGCAGGTCCACCGCCACCAAAAGCGGGCCGGGCTGGGGAATCTCCGCGAGAATGCCGACAAAGCTGCCCGAAGGCGGATGGAACGGCAGCTGGAAGGGCGCCTCGCCGGGCGCGATGTCGAGCGCCGGGAAGTCCCAGGTGTAAGTGGAGAATTCCGCGTGGCTTTCCCAGCGGAGGTTGGCGCCGCCCATCTCCATGCGGTGATGCTTGGCGCCGGGCGCGGGGCCGGGCAAGCCACGGGCCGCACAGAAGGCGGCGATCCCCTCGCGCGAGGCCTGGGCGGCGGTGGGGGCGGTCAGGAAGCCCACATGCAGGAAGCGCCGGGGGGCGCTGGTCGGCACGAACGGCCGCGCGTGAAGTTCGGCGAGCACGGCGGCGCGCAGGGGGTGGGCTTCCAATGCCCGGCCGTCTGCGATGCGGATGTCCCCGGTTTCTGTGCCCATGGCGGACCCTCCATGGACACGGTGCTGACATGGCTTGCCACAGGTTTCAAGGGCACGGGGCCGCACAGCGCGCCCGTGACGCGGTTGGCGCGGGGCGCTGGGGCCAAGAGGAGAGAGGATCACGCGCCGGACGCAGACACGGGGCCAGCGTCCGACGCGATCAGATTATGGGCTGGCTCACCGCGCGCGGCTGGGCGAACCTTCCGTGTGCGCATCGCCGCCATGGGGATCGGCGGGCGACATGGTGGTGCCGGGCTGCGCGGTGCGGGTGGCGGTGGGCGTGTTGGCCTTGGCGCCCTTCGTGGACGTGCTCTGCGGAATGCCGAGCACTCCCTTCACGCCGCCCGCAATGCCACCGCCCACCGCGCCGACCGCACCGCCCACGGCGCCGCCGACCGGCCCTGCGACATCATTGCCGACCGCCGCGCCCTGCTGGGCGCCCCGGACGACGCCCTGGGCAGCCACAGGCGTGATGGAAAGGGCGGTAACGCCAATAAAGACGGCGAAAATATTCGCTTTCATGGTTCAGGTCTCCTTTGCATGAAGCAACGGAGATGAAAGCCCAAAGGTTCCGATGCGGAATGAATGCCGTTATGTGCGGTGCGAAATTCTATTCCTGGCTGAAGCCGATCCAGCGCCCGCACAGCACCGCTCCAGTCCACAGTACAAGCGAAAGTACGGCGGCGATCTTCACGCGCATTGAGGCTGGTCCGCCGGCCTTTACCCGCCGCCAGCCCCCGCTCGCGCGCAGCGCCAGCGCGTTGGCGGTGCCCAAAGCCACCAAGGCCAGCTTCGTCAGGAAGGCAGGGTTTTCCGCATAGGCCACGGGGCGCACGCAGAAAAGGAGAAAGCCGGTGCAAACGGCCAGGAGCAGGCCGAAGGCGGCCATGCGGGACAGGGGAGGGGCGAGGTCCTGCAGCGACGATGCGCGGAAGGCACCGAGCAGCCGCAGGTCGAGGGTCGCGATCGCCCCTATGAGCAGGCCGATGCCGATGATGTGCGCGGCGTTCACCAGGGCATAGGCGGAGACCCAATGACGCAGCGCGGCCGCCACCTGCCAGTGGGAGAGCGCTTCCAGCCACGTCACTGGGCTAAGCTCGGCGTCACTGGGGCAAGCCCGGCCGGGTCAATTTTTCCGGATCCGCTCGGGATAGATGTCGTAGGTCTTTCCGCCCACGGTAATGCGCACCGCCTTTATGCGCTTTTCCTGCTTATCCTGGGAGCGGTTGCCGAGGGCGGTTATGGCGTCGCCCACCTTGGCCGAGCCTTCGACGAAGCCGGCCGTGCGGGTCTGCGTGGGATTGCCGAGTTCCATGGTCCACAGCCCGTCATTGGGCGTCTGCACCTTCAGCGTGGGGTGGGGCGGGCCGATATAGATATCGGTGATCGTGCCCTTCAGTTCGATCTGGTCTGCGTCCGCCCACGACCATCCGTGGTGGGCGGCGGCCACGGAGGCCGTCAGCACAACGGCTGTTACCCCGGCGACCGCGCTCCTGAATGAGAAGAGGCTTGTCATGGGTCAATCTCCGGTTCGCCTTGTCCGACTATCCCGGAGGGGAAGGTGGGACGTCGATCCAACTTTTCGTTAGGACATGGGATGACACGCATCTGTGAACGCGGCGCCGTGTGGGGTGTTCCCCTGCCGCGGCGCATGTGGCGGGCGCCACCCCTCCCGTCCGGCGTGCAACTGGTCTAGAAGCGTTCCATGGCGTTGATCGACATTGCCAACCCGACCCGCTTTCTGGCCTGGTCCGGGCGCGTTCTTCCCTGGCTCTCGGTGGCGGCGGTGGCCGTGCTGGCGGCCGGGATCGCGCTCGCCTTCACGGCGCCCGCCGACTACCAGCAGGGCGAGACCGTGCGCATCATGTACATCCATGTGCCGTTCGCCTGGCTCGCCATGTTCGGCTATTCCATGATGGCCGCCTCGGCGCTGGGCATCCTGGTCTGGCGCCATCCCTTGGCGGACGTGGCCCACAAGGCCGCCGCGCCCATCGGCGCCACCTTCACCTTCCTGTGCCTCGTGACCGGGGCACTTTGGGGACGGCCCATGTGGGGCACCTATTGGGTGTGGGACGCGCGCCTCACCTCGGTCCTTGTGCTGCTGCTGCTCTATCTCGGCCTCATGGCGCTGCGCGCGGCGGTGGACGATCCCGGCCGGGCGGGGCGTGCGGCAGCGGTGCTCACGCTGGTGGGCGTCATCAACCTGCCCATCGTGAAATTCTCCGTGGACTGGTGGAACACCCTTCACCAGCCCGCCTCCGTGCTGCGCATGGACGGGCCCACCATCGCGCCGGCGATGCTCTGGCCGCTGCTCACCTGCGCGCTGGGCTTCTCGCTGCTGTTTCTCGCGCTCCACATGCTGGCCATGCGCACGGAAATCCTGCGCCGCCGGGTGGAGGTTCTGGAAGCACGGGCGGCGGAGGCGAGCGCCTGATGACCCACAGTGCCTTCATCCTGGCGGCCTATGGGGTCGCCTTCGCGGGTCTGCTCACGCTGACCCTGGTGCTCATCCTGGACAACCGCGCCCAGCGCCGCGCGCTGGCGGACCTTGAGGCGCGCGGTGTTCGCCGCCGCTCGGAAAGGCGCACGCCATGAGCGAGGAGCCAGACACCGCGCCGCGTCGCCGCCGCTCGTGGCTCGCCATCCTGCCGGTCGCGCTGTTCGCGGCGCTGGCGCTGCTGTTCCTGTTCCGCCTGTTCGCGGGCGATCCCTCGCGCATTCCCTCCGCGCTCATCGGGCGTGCCGCGCCCGTGGCGGAACTGGCGCCGCTGCCGGGACTGATGAATGCGGGCAAGCCCGTGCCGGGCATTGATGCCGCCACGTTGAAGGGGCATCTCACCCTGGTGAATGTCTGGGCATCCTGGTGCGCGCCTTGCCGGGAGGAGCATCCCCTCCTCATGGCCCTGTCGCAGGATCCGCGCCTGCGGGTGGTCGGCATCAATTACAAGGACGCGCCGGACAATGCGCGCCGCTTCCTGGGGCAGTATGGCCTGCCCTTCACGGCGGTGGGCGTGGACCCCAACGGGCGCGCCGCCATCGACTGGGGCGTCTATGGCGTGCCGGAAAGTTTCCTCGTGGCCCCGGACGGCACCATCGCCCACAAATTCGTGGGGCCGCTCACCGAGGCGAGCGTGAAGGACACGCTGCTCCCGCTGGTGGCGAAGCTCAGCGCGGCGTCTCCGGCGGCGCCTCGGGTGCCTTGAGCTCGTAGCGGGACATGAGCGGCGCCTGGGCGAGGGCGAACACGATGGTGAGCGGCAGGTAGCCGAACGTCTTGAAGCTCACCCAGGCATCGGTGGAGAAATTGCGCCACACGATCTCGTTCACCACCGCCATCACGAGGAAGAAGACCCCCCAGCGAATGGTGAGGATGCGCCAGCCCGCATCGGTGAGCTGCACCATGCCGTCGAACACGTAGGGCAGGAGCGGCTTGCGCAGAGCGAGACCGCCCAGGAGCGCGATGCCGAACAGCGCGTTCACCAGGGTCGGCTTCAGCTTGATGAAGTGGTCGTCCTGCAGCACCAGGGTCAGGGTGCCGAACACCAGCACCACCGCGGCGGACACCAGGGGCATGACGGCGATGCGCCGGGCCAGGATCCACATGGCGGCGAGCGCGGCGAAGGTCGCCACCATGAACAGGCCCGTGGCCGCATAGATGCCGCCATAGGAATTGCCCACGAAGAACAGGACCAGCGGTCCCAGTTCCAGGGCGATCTTTAGGCCGGGGCTCAGCTTGCGGGGGGCGGTCTTTTCGGCGGCGGCGTCGGTCATGGGTATCCTCTCGGCACTCCTTCTGCCGCCGTCGCGCGGCCGGATCAAGGCGCGTCAGTCTTTCAGGCCGAGGCAATCGACGATCTGGGGCCCCTCCGAGACGGTGCGCGTCTCCAGCCGGTCCGCGAGCCGCCGCAGTCCGGGCGAGGGACGGCCCGCGTCGCGCCGCTGGGGACTGGGCAGCATCACGGCGAGGAGCGCGGCCTGGTCGGCATTCACCGCGGCGGAGCTGATGCGGAAGGCGCGCCGGGCACCGGCCTCCACGCCGAACTCCCCGTTCGGTCCCCATTCGGCGATGTTGAGATAAATTTCCAGCAGGCGATGCTTGCTCAGGACCAGATCGAGCCAGAGCGAGAGGGGCAGTTCCAGGCCCTTGCGCACGAAGGAGCGGCTGTTCCAGAGGAACAGGTTCTTGGCGAGCTGCATGGGAATGGTGGAGGCGCCCCGGACATCCTCCAGGTCATCGTCCGCCTTGGCGATGGCGGCCTGGATCTCTCTGAAATCGACACCCCAATGGTTGCAGAAATTCGCGTCCTCGGAGGCGACAACGGTACGCACCAGGACAGGTGACATATCGGTGAGCGGCACCCACTCCCGCTGCACCCGTTCCCCGCTTGCCCAGCGCCAGATCATCAGGGTCGAGACCGGGTTGAACACCGAATAAAGAATGGACAAGACCAGCGGAATGGCGATCACCACCGCCAGGATCAAAGCCAACCGCCGTACCCAGAACCGCATGCGTCCCGTCCCCGTTTTTCCTTCAACGGCCGCGCCGAAGCTTCGGTTCCATCGCGCCTGATCCGCGCCACCCCTTGACCCCGGCCGCCCCATGGGGCACCCCGGCTTGGCCATTCATAGCCCGTGACGCCGCCCGTGACAGACCTTTCCCTTGCCGAGCGCCTCAAGGCCTCTGCCACCCTCACCGAAGCCCGGCTGGAGCAGGCGCTGTCCGGCGCCCCTCTGCCCGGCGAGCGCGTGCGCCCGGAGCGGCTGATGGCGGCCATGCGCCACGGGGCCCTGGACGGCGGCAAGCGCCTGCGCCCGTTTCTGGTGATGGAGGCGGCGGCTTTGTTCGATGTGCCGCCGCAGGCGTCCATCACGGCGGCCTGCGCGCTGGAATGCGTGCATTGCTATTCGCTCATCCATGACGACCTGCCCGCCATGGACAACGATCTGCTGCGCCGGGGACGGCCCACCGTCCATGCCGCCTATGGCGAGGCCACCGCCATCCTGGCGGGCGACGCGCTGCTCACCCTCGCCTTCGATCTTCTTGCCGGGGAGGAGGCCCATGCGGACCCTGCCCGCCGGGTGGAACTGGTGCGCATCCTCGCCCGCGCCTCGGGCCTGGGCGGCATGGTGGGCGGGCAGATGCTCGATCTCGCCGCCGAGGGGCGGTTCGCGGGCGGCGCGCCGCTGGCGTTGTCTCTGGGCGAGATCCGCGACCTTCAGGCCATGAAGACCGGCGCGCTCCTGGCGGCGGCGGTGGACATGGGCGCGGTGCTGGGCGGCGCGGGTTCCGGCCAGCGCGCGGCACTTGCCGCCTATGGGCGCGCCGTGGGCGCGGCGTTCCAGATCGCCGACGACATTCTCGACCTGGAAAGCACCGCCGAGGCCATGGGCAAGGCGGTGGGCAAGGATGCGGGCGCGGGCAAGGCGACCCTGGTGGCGGCCCTGGGACGCGAGGCGGCGGGCGAACTGCTGGATGATCTGGTGCGGGAGGCGGAGGCCGCCCTTGTACCGTTCGGCGCCAAGGGCATGATCCTCGCGCAAGCCGCCCACTTCGTGGCCGCGCGCAGCAATTGACGCCCTCGGCTCCGGCCGGAGTCTGGGACGTTTGCCGGGATTCGTGAACCAAACCGGCGGCTCCCGGCCATGAGCCCGTCGCCATGCGGCCCCCGCCATGTTAGCGTGCGCGCGCCGTGACGAACCCCCTGACCCCCGTTTCCCGCCGTGCCTTCCTGGCCGGCGCCGCCTCCCTTCCCCTCGCGGGCCTCGGTGCCACGCGGGCGCTGGGGCAGTCCACGGGAAATGTGGACGTGGTGATCGTGGGCGCGGGCGCTGCCGGCATCGCCGCCGCCCGGCGCGTGGCCGCGGCAGGATTGAGCTATGCGCTGCTGGAAGCCTCGCGGCGCACCGGCGGCCGGGCGCTCACCGACGCCGCACTGTTCGGCCGCCCCGTGGATCTCGGCGCCTTCCGCCTCTATGACCCCGCCACCAATCCCCTGGTGGCGCTGGGCACCGAGGCGCGCGCGCCGCTCTATGCCGCGCCGGACGCGGCCCGCCTGTTCGTGAACGGGCGCGAGGCGCGCGAGAGCGATTATGAGGATTATGTCGCAGCTTTGCGTCGGGGCGAGCGCGCCATCGGCGCGGCGGGCGATGCGGGTCGCGATCTGCCTGCTGCGCGGGTAATGCCGGACCTTGCCCCCTGGGGCCAGAGCGCCGCCTTCATCCTCGGCCCCGCCACCTGCGCCAAGGATCTCGACCAGGTCTCCACGGTGGATTTCTCCCGCGCCGAGCCGCGCGACCCCGGCGCTTTCGTGCGCACCGGCGTCGGCACCTTCATCTCCAGCCTTGCCGCGCCGCTGACCGTGCGCACCGACACGGCGGCCACCTCGCTGGAACTGGGGCCGCGTCTTGTCCAGGTGGTCACCCGCAAGGGCACGGTAACGGGCCGCTTCGCCATCCTGGCGGTGCCGCCCAGCATGATGGCCTCCGGCAAGCTCAGGGTGGGCAACCTGCCCGCGCGCTATCGCGCCGCCATCGAGCGCATCACGCTGGGCGCCTATGACCACATCATCTTTGAATGGCCGGGCAATCCCCTGCGCCTGCAGGAGGATGAGAGCGTTCAGGTGAAGGCGGATTCGAGCCGGACCTTCTCCCTGGTGGCGCGCCTCGGCGGTTCGGACCTTCACCTCATGGAAGTGGGCGGCAAGCTCGCTGCCGATCTGGCGGACGGTCCGCCCAATTCGGGCGCCGCCTTCCTGAAAGAGGCGTTGGGCCGGTCCTTCGGTTCTTCGCTTGCGGCGCGCGTGGGCAAGGTCCACCAGACCCGCTGGACCAAGGAGCCCTATGCGCTGGGCGCCTGGTCCTGTGCCCTGCCGGGCGCGGGCAATCTGCGGCGCGCCTTCACGGAAGTGGTGTCCGGCCGCCTCGCCTTCGCGGGTGAGCACGCCCACGAAACCCTCTGGGGCACGCTCAACGGCGCCTGGGCGTCCGGCGAGCGGGCCGCCGCGCAGGCGATCCGGGCGCTCGGCGGCGGCAATGCCGCCCTCGCCCAATAGGCCAATCGCGCGGGGCTTGGGCGATCCGCCCCGGCCCCCGTCATGGACAGGGGCCGAAGGGGCCGGGTTTCAGCGACCCGGTTCAAGCGTCTCCAGGAAGCGCACAGGCGCGCCCACGGACGGCGTGGTCAATTCGCCTTCCCACATGACCTTGCGGCCGCGCACGAAGGTGCCCACAGGCCAGCCGGTGACCTCGACGCCGTCATAGGGCGTCCACTGCGCGCGCGAGGCGATCCAGCCATTGGTGATGGTGGTGCGGCGCTTCAGGTCCACCACGGTGAAGTCGGCATCGTAGCCGGTGGCGATCCGGCCCTTGCAGGCGATGTTGAACAGGCGCGCGGGTCCGGCGCTGGAGAGGTCCACGAAGCGCTCCAGGCTGAGGCGCCCTTCGGCCACATGGTCCAGCATCAGCGGCACCAGGGTCTGCACGCCGGTCATGCCCGAGGGCGTGTCGGGATAGGGCTTCGCCTTCTCCTCCAGCGTGTGGGGCGCATGGTCGGACCCCAGCACGTCCACCACGCCGTTAAGGATGCCGCGCCACAGGGCCGCGCGATGGCGCGCCTCGCGCACCGGCGGGTTCATCTGCGCCAGCGTGCCGAGACGCTGGTAGCATTCGGGCGCCGCCATGGTGAGGTGGTGGGGCGTCACCTCCACCGAGGCCACGTCCCGGTGCTCGGCGAGATAGGCGATCTCCTCGGCGCTGGTCACATGCAGCACATGCACGCGGGCGCCCACTTCGCGGGCCAGCGTCACAAGGCGGCGGGTGGCGGTCAGGGCCGCGATCTCGTCGCGCCAGACGGGATGGGAGGAGGCATCGCCCGGCACGCGCAACGGCTTGCGCTCATTGAGGCGCGGCTCGTCCTCGCAATGGAAGGCGGCGCGGCGGCGGATCACCTTCAGGATGGCGCGCACGCCCGGATCATCAGCCACCAGAAGCGAGCCGGTGGAGGAGCCGATGAACACCTTGATGCCCGCGGCGCCCGGCAGGCGCTCCAGTTCCGGCAGATCAGCCACATTCTCGTGGGTGCCGCCCACATAGAAAGCGTGGTCGCAATGCATGCGGTCCTTGGCGCGGGCGAGCTTGTCCTCCAGCGCGGCGGGGTTGGTGGTCTGGGGATTGGTGTTCGGCATCTCGAACACGGCAGTGACGCCGCCCATGACGGCGGCGCGGGAGCCCGTCTCCAGGTCTTCCTTGTGGTCGAGGCCGGGCTCGCGGAAATGGACCTGGGTGTCGATGACGCCGGGCAGCACATGCAGCCCCGTGCAGTCCACCGTTTCGCCCGCCTGGGCGGCAGAGAGAGTGCCGATGGCGCGGATGGCGCCGTTGGTCACGCCGATATCGGTGACGGCCGCGCCGTTGGGGGTGACGACGGTGCCGCCTTTCAGGAGGAGGTCGAATGTGTCAGCCATGAGCGGGGCTCTCTTGAGAGGGGTCGTCGGGGGCTTTAAGTCTCTCAGGGAATTCTGACAAGGAGCGGGCATGCCCCTCGCATTTCTCACCGATCGTGCCTTGGTCCGGGTAAGCGGCCCGGATGCGCGTCATTTTCTCCACAATGTGGTGACCTGCAACGTGGAGACGCTGGCGGCGGACGGCGCGCGGTTCGGCGCGCTGCTGGCGCCGCAAGGCAAGATTCTGTTCGACTTCCTCATCTATGCGCCCGAGCCGGATCTGTTCCTGCTGGATGGACCCCTGGTGCTGGTGGCCGACCTCCTCAAGCGCCTCGGCCTTTATCGCCTGCGGGCCAAGGTGGAATTGTCCATTCTCCCGGACGCCGCGGTGGCGGCGGGGTGGGGCGAGGGATGGGACCTGCCGGACGGTGCCCTGGCCTTTCCGGATCCCCGCATTCCCGCCCTGGGGTCACGGATCGTGCTGCCCGCCGAGCCGGAGGGGTTCGCCGATGCGTCGGCCTATGAGGCGCACCGCATCGGGCTCGGCATCCCGAAGGGCGGGGCGGACTTCGTCTATGGCGACGCCTTCCCCCACGAGACCGACATGGACCAACTGGGCGGCATTGATTTCAAGAAGGGCTGCTATGTGGGCCAGGAAGTGGTGAGCCGCATGCAGCATCGCGGCACCGCCCGCACCCGCTCCGTCATCGCCCGCTTCGAGCATCCGCCCGAGCCCGGCTCCGAGATTTTCGCCGGGGAGAAGCCGGTGGGCCGCATGGGGTCTTCCGCAGGCACCCAGGGCATCGCCCTCGCCCGTCTCGACCGCGTGGCGGACGCCCGCGCCGCTGGGCTTCCCCTCAAGGCTGCGGGCATCGAAGTGACGCTCCACAAGCCGGATTGGGCGACTTTCACGATGGAAGGATAGGTTATTCGGCGGGACCGCTGTGACGGGGACCGTCGAGCCGCGTAGCTGCGTAGCCCATCGCGATGATCACGAGAGGCAGAACCACATAGGCGTAAATCCACAGCGTCGTCATTTAAGGCGTCCTAACATGCCTCTTGCCAGCAAGTGTAGCATCGCCGAGGCGACAAGCCAAAGTCCGCTGCCGATGATGATGAGCACATTGGCGGGTGGGGTGGTGACGTTTCCCAATCCATAGAGAGCGGCGGCGGCCGGTCCCAATACTCCTACGGTCAGGCACGCAGTGGAAGCCCGGTCCAGCGCATTCGCCGTAAGCTTGGTTCTCTCGTTATGGATCAGGCTCATGGGTCAGGTGCGTGGGATGATGGGCGCTACCATGGATAGCATAACTCCTGAGTCACGAGGCATAGATGCGTGAAGCTTTCCGTCACCCCGACGGTCTCTGCCGCTGCCCCTGGTGCGGCACCGATCCCGTCTACATGGCCTATCACGATGAGGAATGGGGCGTGCCCGAGCGCGACTCTCGCGCCTTGTTCGAGAAGCTGCTGCTGGACGGCTTCCAGGCGGGCCTCGCCTGGATCACCATCCTGCGCAAGCGGGACAATTTCCGCCGTGCCTTCGACGGGTTCGAGCCGGAGGTGATCGTCCGCTACGGCCCCGAAAAGGTGGCGGCGCTGATGGCGGATGCCGGTATCGTGCGCAACCGGGCGAAGATCGAAGGTGCGATCCTGTCCGCGCGTGCCTATCTGGAACTGCGGGAGAAGGGCGTCGATTTCTCCGCCTTCCTGTGGGAGAGCGTCGGCGGCGAGACCTTCGTGCGCCGCCCGCTCGTCCCGTCTGACATTCCCGGCGAGACGGCGGAATCCCGCCTGCTCTCGAAGCGCCTGAAGGCGGCGGGGTTCAAGTTCTGCGGCCCCACCATCGTCTATGCCGCCATGCAGGCCTGCGGACTGGTGGACGACCATCTGGTGGACTGCCACCGCGCCCGGCCCGGCTGATCCCGGGCCGGCGGGGTTGGACTATTTGCCGTCCAGCCGCCGGGAGAAGACGATGCGCGGCTCCTCCTCATAGCCGGCGGCGGCATAGAAGGCGCGGACCTGTTCGTTTTCCGGCCGCACCATGAGCATGAGCTTGGGAATGCCGCGCGCCCGCAGCCAGTCTTCCGCCGCGCGGGTGAGCTTGCGCCCGAAGCCCTGGCGAACGCGATCCGGTGCCACCGCCAGATAGTAGATCCAGCCCCGATGCCCGTCATGGCCCACCATGACGGAGCCGAGGAGGGCATTGTCCCGGCGCAGGACGAGGATGGTGGAGTGCGGTCCGCGCCGCGCCAGCGCGATGTCGGCGCGGGCGTCGTTCCAGGGGCGCAGGAGACCGGCCGCGTCCCACAGCGCCACCAGGGCATCGGTGTCCGTATCGGTGGCGTGGGTGATGTCGGAGGTCATGTCAGTCTCCTTGCGGAACCAGGGGCCGGGGTGCGGCCGCCCGGCCGAGCCGGTCGGCGATGGCTTCGCCCAGCCCTTCATGCGGCAGGGGCGCGACGGCGATGGCCTCGGCTCCGGCAGCATCAAGCTGGCGCAATGCTGCGTAGAGGTTCGCCGCCGCCTCTTCAAGGGAACCGGAAGGGCTGAGGTCGAACACGATGGCGGCGGTCTCAGTGCCGGGCGGGCGATGGCCCGCGAAGGTCAGCAACGCCTCACCCGGCCGCACCTCGTCCGCATCGAGCCGCACGGCCGCGTTCGGGGCATAATGAGAGGCGAGGCGGCCGGGAGACTGGGGTCGTTCGGCATCATCGTCAGCCGCGGCGTCCGGCAATGCGTGGCCCAGCACGTCCTCCAGCGCCGCGCGGGGGATTCCGCCGGGGCGCAGCAAAGTGGGATGGGGCCCCGTGCAGTCCACGATGGTGGATTCGACGCCCACCGGCGTCGCGCCACCGTCCAGGATCACGTCGATGCGCCCGGTGAGGTCAGCGGCCACATGCTCGGCCAAAGTGGGCGAGACATGGCCCGACCGGTTGGCGCTCGGCCCCACCACGGGGCGGGCCGCCGCCTCCAGGAAGGCGCGGGCCGCCGCATGGTCGGGCACGCGCAGCGCCACCGTGTCGAGTCCTGCACGGGCGAGGTCGCACACCGCCGCCATGTCGCGGCAGGGCACCACCAAGGTGAGCGGCCCGGGCCAGAAGGCGGTGCCCAGGCGCCGGGCGGCCTGCGAGAAGTCGCCCAGCGCCATGGCGGCCGCAAGGTCCGGCAGATGGGCGATGAGCGGGTTGAAGGCGGGGCGGCCCTTGGCCGCATAGACGGCGGCCACCGCACGGGGATTACCCGCATCCGCCCCGAGGCCGTAGACGGTTTCCGTGGGGAAGGCGACGAGGCCGCCCGCGGCGATGATCCGCGCGGCTTCCAGCGCGGCTGCGCCATCCCCACGCGCATCGAGGATGCGCGTGGGGCGGGAGGCGGACGGGAGCGCGGCTTCGGGCATATGCGTCTTTCGGGCGTGTTCCGGGTCGTCTTGCGGGGCGCCGGGGTCGTGGCGGTCCGGCGGCCTGGGGCCGGGCCGAATTGACGGCGGTGTCCTGCTTCCGTCTATGTGGCGTTCCGCCCGGTCTTCGGGCCATACAAGCAGGCTGGACAGGCAGCAGGCTCTAAGGCCGGGCCAAGGCCGCCGTCAATGCGGTGCATGCGCCGCGAACAGGGGGAGGTGGAATTCACATGACCTATCGTGCGCCCGTCGAGGAGACGTCCTTCTTCCTCAAGACCTGCACCTCGCTGCCGCTTCTCATGGAGCAGGGGCTGGTGGATCTGTCCTTCGACCTCGTGGACAGCATCCTGGAAGAGGCCGGAAAGTTCGCCGCCGACGAGATCGCGCCGCTGGACCGGGTGGGCGACACCAAGGGCCCCGTGCTGAAGGACGGCAGCGTCACCACCGCGCCCGGCTGGAAAGAGGTCTATTCCGCCTGGAGCGAGGCCGGCTGGAACGGCGTGTCCGCTGAGGAGGCGTTCGGCGGCCAGCATCTGCCCAGCAGCATCACCTCCGTGCTCACCGAGTTCTGGAACAGCGCCTCGCCGGCCTTCGGCATCGGCCCGGTGCTGACCATGGGCGCGGTGGAAGCGCTCACCATGCACGGCTCGAAGGCCCTGCAGGACGTCTACCTGTCCAAGCTGGTGAGCGGCACCTGGACCGGCACCATGAACCTCACCGAGCCGCAGGCGGGCTCGGACCTTGCCGCGCTGCGCGCCCGCGCCGAGCGCCGGGAGGACGGCACCTACCGCGTCTTCGGTTCCAAGATCTTCATCTCCTACGGCGACCACGACATCGCCGAGAACATCGTCCACCTGGTGCTCGCGCGTCTGCCCGATGCGCCCGCCGGAACGCGGGGCATCTCGCTGTTCGTGGTGCCCAAATTCCTGGTGAATGCGGACGGCACGCTGGGCGCACACAATGACGTGAAGGTGGTGGGGCTGGAGCACAAGCTGGGCCTGCACGGCTCGCCCACCTGCACCATGAGCTATGGCGACAGCGGGGAGGGCGCGGTCGGTTATCTCGTCGGCGAGGAGAATCGCGGCCTCGCCTGCATGTTCACCATGATGAACAATGCCCGCCTCGCGGTGGCGATCCAGGGCGTGGCGGTGGCCGAGCGCGCCACCCAGCGTGCGCTGGCCTTCGCCAAGGAGCGTCGCCAGGGTCGCGCGCCCGGAGCGCCCGCCTCCGAAATGAGCCCCATCATCGCCCATCCCGACGTGCGGCGCATGCTGCTGACCATGCGGGCGGAGACGGAAGCCGCGCGCGCGCTGTGCCTGCGCACCGCCGATGCCCTCGACCGCGCCCGGCGCCTGCCAGACCCGGCGGAGCGGGCGGCCGCCCTGGACGAGGCGAGCCTGCTCACCCCCATCGCCAAGGCGTTCGCCACCGATGCGGGCATCAAGGTGTCCTCGCTGGGCATCCAGGTGCATGGCGGCATGGGCTATATCGAGGAGACCGGCGCCGCCCAGCATTTCCGGGATGCCCGCATCTTCGCCATCTATGAGGGCACCAACGGCATCCAGGCCATTGACCTCGTCACCCGCAAGCTGCCGGTGCGCGAGGGTAGCCTCGTGGATGGGCTCATCGCCGATTATCGCGAGGATGCCGCGCGCATCTCCGCGCTGAATGCTCCCGAATTTGGTCATACGGGCGAGCGCCTTGCGGAAGCGGTGGATGCGCTGGCCCGCGCCACCCGGCGCATGCTGGACTGGATGCCCGACGAGCCGGTGAAGGCATTGGCGGGCGCGACACCCTATCTCGCGCTGTTCGCCCGCGCGGCAGGCGGGGCTTATCTCGCCCGCGTGGCGCTGGCGGCTCATGGGGCGCAGGCGGCGGGGGAAAGCGATCCGCGCCACGCGGCCCGCATCGCCACGGCCCGCTTCTTCGCGGAAAACCTCGCCGTGGAGGCATCGGGCCTCGAACTGTCCGCGACCCAGGGCGAGGGCACGGTGCTGGAAGGCGAGGCGGCGATCCTGGGGGCCTGAGGGCCCCTGGAGTGTTTCTGCGTTTCCGAGCGAACCGCTTCGCACTTCGTTCGGAAACGCTTTATCGACGCGGGGCAGCGGGACGCACACCGGGGGCGGGGCGCTCCAGAAGCACCTCGCGCCGGAACCGTACGAGACGGGCGGGGCGCCCGCCGGTCTCGGTTGCGGTCTCTCCGGTCTCTTCCACGAGCCCCTGTGTCTCCACCAGGCGGCGGAAATTTTGCTTGTGGAGGCGCATGCCGGACAGGGCTTCCACCGCGCGCTGGAGCTGGAGCAGGGTGAAGGCGGGCGGCATCAACTCGAACACCACGGGGCGATACTTGATCTTGCCCCGCAGGCGGCCGATGGCGGTGGCGAGGATGCGGCGATGGTCAAAGGCCATGGCCCGGCCGAGCGGGGGGGCTGTACCCCCGTCGGCCACGGTGTCCGCGGCTTCCTGGACGAGGCCCGCCTCATAGAGCAGTTCGTAGCGCTCCAGCACCCGCTCGTCGTTCCAGGCGCCACCCGAGCCGAAGGCGAGCCGCCGCCGTTCCCGCCGGATATCCGCCGCCGTCGCATGTCCCGCACGCCCGGCCCATGCGTCCAGACCCGCCTCGATCGTGTCGAGGATGGCAGGGCGCCCGGCGCGCCAGTCCTCCCAGGGGAAGCAGGAATACCAGTCGAGCCAGGATGCTTCGATCTCGCCCGCCGGCCGGGCTTCCCGCACCAGAGCGAGATAGGCCACCGACAGCGCCCGTGCCCCGTCATCCTGCCGGTCGAGATCGCCGAACGTGTAGAGCTGCTCCACATAATTGAGGGTCTGGTTGGTCTGCTTCTCCACCCAGGAGCGCAGCCCGGCCTCCAATGTGCGGTGGTCGCTTTCCAGCGGGCCCGAGGGCAGGGCAGGCCGCTCCCCGCCGCGCACGGACAGCACGCGCGGCTCATCCTGCGTCACCGCCGCCACTGCCGCCGACAGATCAATGCTCACGCCAGCGGGGGCGGAGGGTGCAGCGGGGCGGGGCAGGCGGGGGGGCATGGATTGCTTCCACCTCGATGGATGGCACGCGGGGTCGCGGCAGGCTTTCGAGCTATGACGTGAAACGCCTTGCGCTTCAATGCGTCCGGCCACGGGATCGTTTGCATACGCGCAAAAAACACCGCGACGTGTTCCCGGATGAGCGCATGACACCGGCCCCTTCGGGTTGAACCGACCGCTCACCTCTTGATAGAGAGCGGCTCCATCTCATGCGCGGGAGAGACCGGTGCTGGACGAGGGATTCGTGCAGGCGGCCGAGAGCGCCCTGCGGGCGGACTTGCCGCGATGGGGGCTTGCCCCCGATGCGCGGCTGGAATGCCTGTCCGTGTCGGAGAACGTGGCCTTCCGCGCTGAGGACGGCACGCGGGATCTGGTGCTGCGCGTCCACCGGCCGGGCTATCACGACCGCGCCGAGATCGCGTCGGAGCTGGCTTGGCTGCGGGCCCTGGAAGGAGAGCTTCCCGTGCCGTGCCCGGTGGCGGCGCGGGACGGGGATTTCATCCAGGACCTGACACCCGGCGGGCGGCTGCATCATGTGGTGGCGTTCCGCTATCTACCTGGAGCGGCGCCGGAGCCGGGGGCGGACCTTTCCGGCTGGTTCGCGGATCTCGGCGCGCTGACGGCGCGGCTGCATGGCCATGCCCGTTCCTGGCGGCGGCCGGAGGGGTTCCGGCGCAAGGTCTGGACCTTCGAGACCACGCTCGGCACCGCCCCCCATTGGGGCGACTGGCGCGCGGGCCTGGGGCTTGAGGCGGACGGCGCGCGGGTGATCGGGCGGGCGGCCGCGCGACTGGAGCGGGACCTGGCCGTGATCGGCCAGGGGCCGGACGTGTTCGGCCTCATCCATGCGGACCTCCGGCTCGCCAACCTGCTGGTGGACACAGCGGGCCTGTCGCTGATCGACTTCGACGATTGCGGCTTCTCGTGGTTCCTCTACGACTTCGCGGCGGCGGTGAGCTTCATCGAGCACGAGCCCTATGTTCCTGCCCTCGCTGCGGCCTGGGCCGACGGCTACCGGCGCGTGGCGCCTTTGTCCCAGGCGGATGCGGGGCTGCTGCCTTTATTCGTGACGCTGCGCCGCATCCTGCTCACTGCGTGGCTGGCCTCCCACAAGGAGACCGACACCGCCCGCGCGCTGGGGCCGGATTATACGCGCGGGACGGTGGAACTGTGCGAGGCGTTCCTCGCCCGGTAAAGCGTTTCCGAGCGAAGTGTGAAGCGGTTCGCGTGAAGGAAACGCGGAAAACAAAGAGAGTGGGTGTTTCAGCGTTTCCACGAAAGGCTGAAACACTCTAGCGGATCAGACCGACAGGCGCGCCAGGAGCACCACGCCGCCGAGCGCGATGGCGGCGCCCGACGCGCGCACCAGCGCCGCGCCATGGCGCTCGCCGATGCGGGCAATGCCCATGCCCACGCCGATGCCAGCCAGATGCAGCATGACGGTGGCGATGACGAAGCCGGCACCATAAGCGAGGCCGCTGGCATTCTCGGGCATCTCGGCGCCGTGGGCGTGGCCGTGGAACAGGGCGAAGAAGCCCGCAAGGCCCACCGCCGCCGCGAGCGGCAGGGTGACGCCGTAGGCCACGGCGGCGCCCAGCACCACAACGGACAGCGCGATGCCGATTTCCACATAAGGCAGATCCATGCCGGTCGCGCCCAGCGCGCCGCCCGCCACCATCAGCCCGACAAAGGCCAGCGGTACGGCCCAGACCGCGCGCCCACCCGACTGCCAGGCCAGGATGCCCACGGCCACCATGGCGAGCACATGGTCGATGCCGGTGAGCGGGTGGAAGAAGCCGTGGCTAAAGCCGTGCGCATCGCCCACGCCGGTATGGGCGAAGGCCACGGACGGAAGGAGGCCGAACAGGCCGGCGGCGAGAACGGGGCGAAGCGAGCGCATCATTGTATGTTGGTCCCTCTGGAGACCCACATGCTAGATCGCGTACACGCCGCCGTGAACCTTTTCTCGCGCGCTGTGATGTTCGGAAACGCGCCGGTATCGGAGCCGTGGTTGGCACCGTGGTGCGGTATTGGTATGCAGTGTGGGTTTGGTGTCCCAGCGAGTGAACCCATGAGCCGCGATTTCTCCGTTCTGCGTGTCTGTGCCCTGGCGGGCGCCCTCGTCCTGACGGGTATGGGCGGTGCATTCGCTCAGGCACCGGCGGCGCCTGCCGCTCCCGCGCCCGCGCAGCAGCCCAGGAAGCCGGCTCCCGCCGCCCCTGCGGCCCAGAAGCCTGCGCTTGGCGCCAGCGAGGATGAGGGGCCGACCCGCACCAGCGCCACTTATGACGATTGGGTGGTTCGCTGCGAGCGCGGCGAGGGCACGGGCGGTGCCAAGGTGTGCGAGGTGGCGCAGACCCTCCAGATCGGCAATGCCCAGCAGGGCCTCACCGCCCAGGTGGTGTTCGGCAAGCTGAAGAGCGACGCGCCCCTGCGGCTCGTGCTCCAGCTTCCGGTGGGCGTGTGGCTGCCGGCGGGCGCGCAGCTCACCGTGGGCGACAACGGCAAGCCCATTCCGGTCGCCTTCAAGTTCTGCATCCGCGCGTGCATCGCGGACGTGGACCTGACGCCCCAGCAGGCGAGTGCCATCTCCTCGGCCACGGGGGCGGGCTCCCTGGTGTTCCAGGACCGCAATCAGTCCACGATCACCTTGCCCATCTCGCTCAAGGGCCTCTCCGCGGCTCTCTCCGCGCGCGACAAGATGTGAGGCGCGGCCTCGCGGCGCTGGAGCTTCCATGCTGCAGCGCATCAGGGATGCCGTTTTCGCATGGCACCCCATTTCCTGTTTGATATCAGATTGATAATGCCTTTCCCTCAAAGGGAGTGTGCTTATCTCTTAGGTCAGTCTCCTTGACCTTTGTTGCAATGCACATAGGTTGCGGGCCACGGTCCAATGGATCAGGAGGCCCGCATGATGACCGAACAGGGGGACGCGATCCCGGTGATTCGCCGCCTGTGGCCGGCGGAAGCGCTGTTGTTTCGCGACCATATGCTCCGCCTCGACACGGACAGCCGGCGCAGCCGGTTCGGCTCCTCGGTGAGCGAGGAATTCGTCACCCATTATGCCGGGCGGGTGTTCCGCTCGGGCTCCATCGTTATGGGGGCGTTCCTGGACGGGACGCTGCGCGCGGCCGGTGAACTCTATCCCCTTTCGGAGATCCTGGCCCAGGAGGCGGAGGCGGCGTTCAGCGTGGAGACCGAGTATCAGGGACACGGCCTCGGCACCCTGCTGATGGAGCGCCTCATCCTGGCTGCCCGCAATCGCGGCATCCGCACCCTGCAGATGAACTGCCTCGCCTATAACCGCCCCATGCAGAAGATGGCCCGTAAGTTCGATGCGGACCTCGCCTTCGACAGCGATACGGTAATTGCCCAGGTGGTGGCGCCTTTCCCCACGGCCATGTCGCTGGCGGAGGAGGCGAATGCCGAGGCGCGGGGGGTGGCGGGCGCCATCTTCCAGGCGCAGCGCGATGCCGCCGGGCGTGTCTTCGAGATGTTCCTTCCCACGCCTCGCGCCGCCTGACGGCGCCGGGGGTCTTTCGGGCCCTAGTGGGAAACGGTCTTGGAGAGCAGGTTCACCACCAGCACGCCCGCGATGATGAGGCCGAGCCCGACAATGGCGGGCAGGTCCAGCTTCTGGCCGTAAAGCACGGCGCCGATGCCCGCCACCAGGACGATGCCGACCCCGGACCAGACCGCATAGGCGATGCCCACCGGCATGGTCCGCAGCACCAGCGACAGGCAATAGAAGGCAATCGCATAGCCCACCGCCACGATGATGGAGGGGCCGAGGCGGGTGAAGCCTTCCGCGGCCTTCAGGGCGGACGTGGCGATCACTTCCGCCACGATGGCGATGAACAGATAGAGATAGGTCATGGCCGCATGGAAGGGATGCGGGCCTGTTCCGTCAACGCATTTCTCGCGGCATCGGCGAAGCACTTGTCCCTTTGTCGGGGGCAATAAAGCGCGCGCAAAAGGGGTCGGTCCCAGCCCGAAACAAAACCGCCGGCCCGAAGGCCGGCGGTCCGATCTATGGTGCTGTCCGGGCGCGTCAGCTTTGCGGCTGAACGTCCGGCGTGTTGTCGCCGGCGGGGCCGCCACGGCGGCGGTCGGCCATGAACTGGTCGAACTCGGCCTTGTCCTTCGCCATCCGCAGGCGCTCCAGGAAGTCCTTGAACTCCCGCTGCTCGTCTTCCAGGCGCTTCAGCGTTTCGGCGCGGTAGTCGTCGAAGGCGCGGTTGCCGGAGGAGGGCGGGCCCCAGAAGCCGTTGCCGCCCGGTCCACGGCCGCCGCCGCACATGCGGTCCATCTTGTCCTGCCAGCGGCTCATGCGATGGCCGCAGCCGATGCGCCCACTGAAGATGGTGAAGGCCAGCAGCGCCAAGCCCACCGGCCACCAGAACACGAAGCCGAGGATCGCCAGCGCGACCCACGCCCCGGTGCCGAGGCCATCCAGTTTCGATACGAGTGTCACGGGCGAACCCTTTCGGTGTGAATGTAAATAACATTTACATATATGCGTGTGAGGCTGGTTTCTGTCAAGCGGTGCCCGGGGACGGAGACGCGGAAATCAGCGGTTCGGATCGGCGCCGAGACCCTGAAGATAGATGAGCACGCCCGCCTCCAGCAGGTCCTCGGCGGGCATGGGCAGGTTGCGCCGTGCCTTGTCACCACGACCGAACAGGTCGGCGATGCCGTGGGCGAGCGACCAGATGTGCAGCGCCAGCATGAGGGCGGGCGGACGGGACGGCAGGCTCGCGGCAACCGCTTCCGCCGCGTTGCGCAGGGCGCCGAAGGCCCGGTCGCCGGCCGCCCGCAGTTCCGGCGTGGCATCCGCTGGCACATTGGCCTCGAACATGGCGGCATAATAAGCCGGTTGCGTGCGGGCGAAGGCGAGATAGGCGCGGCCCAGCCGCTCCAATGCGGTGCGGGGGTCGGGGCGGCCCTTGTCCCAGGCAGCCTCCAGCGCGTCCGCGAACGCCGAGAAGCCGCGCAGGGCCACTTCGGCCATCAATTCGTCCCGGTCCTTGAAATGGCGGTAGGGCGCGGCCGGGCTGACGCCCGCGGCGCGCGCCGCCTCCGCGAAGGTGAAGCCGCCCGGCCCCTTCTCGCCGATGAGGTCCAGCACCGCGCGCACCAGGGCTTCCTTCAGGTTGCCGTGGTGATAGGCGCGGGGGCCGTCGCGGTCCGACTTCGACCAGCTCATGATGGGATCCCGATCATGTAAGCTTCATTTACATAAAGCAGGCCGCCCGTCGAGGGGCGGCTCATCCCAGCTCGAAGCTGGTGATACCGTAGATGCGCGCGACCGGCAGGTCGGGAGCGTCCCCGCGATACATGCGGGCGGTCTCGAACACCGGGGAGAGCCCCGCCTCCTGGGCCATGGTGCGGGCCGCCTCGTTAGGTTCGGGCACGTCCAGGAACAAAGGCGCGTCCGGGGCGGCGGCATGGGCGGCGGTGGAGAGGCCCGCATAGAGGGCGCGGGCGGTGTCGTCGTCCTGCGCGAACAGGGGGCCGATCTTGTGTCCCTCACGGGCGCGGCGGACCACCCCGTAGCCTGTCACCGCGTCGCCGCTGCGGGCGAGGAGGGCCGTGCCCTCTGGCGGCACCAGCCAGCGTTCGAGGAAGCCCGGCCGGTCGAAGCCGAAATGCGCCCGGTCGAAGCCGAACAGGGCCGGGAAATCGGCCCGCTCGATGGGGGTGACGCCGCCCGCGCCCGGCAGGCTGATGGGGCGCCCGCCGAAGCGGATGTTGCGGTGGGCCAGGACGAAGCCGGACGTGCGGTAATTATCCTGCTGGGCCACCACGCCGTCGAGGCCGATGGTGCGCGTGCCGAGGCGCTCCATGGCCGCCTGCCAGAGCCGCAGGCCGAGGCCATGGCCGCGCCGCTCCGGCCGGCAGATATAGAAGCCGATGAAGCCGAACACCTCGCCATAGGTCATGGCCGAGATGCAGGCGGTGAGCGCTTCGCCCTCGAACAGGCCGAGGAAGCCCTCCGGGTCCTGCGCCTGGAAGGGCTGGGCATCGTGGAGGGCGGGATTCCAGCCTTCCCCGGCGGCCCATTCCACCGCCATGTCCACTTCGTCGGGTGTGAGGGTGCGGATCTCGGCGGGGATTTCGGACGCGGTTTCGCTCATGCCCCGGTCCCCAGCCGCTCCAGGAAGCCGGCAAGGTCCTGGGTCACATGGTCCACATAGGCCGCTTCCCGGCCCTCGAACTCCCACGCCTGCCGGGTTTCCACCGTCTCGTCGGGGGGCACCACCAGCACGGTGGCCATGCCCAGGCGGTGGGGCACTTCCAGGTTGCGGGCGAGATCCTCGAACATGGCGGCCCGGTCCGGCGCGACCCCGTGGGCGCGCAGGAAGCGCAGATAGGCTTCCTCGGTGGGCTTGGGATGGAACTCCGCCGCCACGATGTCGTGCACCGCCGCGAAATGCCCGCCGAGCCCCAGCCGGTCCAGCACGTTCTGCGCGTGCCGTTCCGAGCCGTTCGTATAAACGAGCTTCACGCCCGGAAGCTGCTCGATGGCCGCCGCGAGGCGCGGGGAGGGGTCGAGGCCCGAGAGGTCCACGTCATGCACATGGGCGAGGAAGGGCGTCGGGTCCAGCCCGTGCTCGATCATCAGCCCGCGCAGCGAGGTGCCGTAGCGGCGGTAATAGTCCTTCTGGACCACGAACGCCTCTTCCGGCGTCACCCCGAGGAAGCGGGCCACATAGTCCCGCATCCGCGCGTCCAGCTGCGTCCAGAGGTCGTGCTGGGCGGGATAGAGGGTGTTGTCGAGGTCGAAGACCCAGGTCTCGACCTCGTTGAAGCCTCGCGGCTCGGGGGCCATGGATGTCACCGGGTGATGAGGGTTCCCGCCCCGTGATCGGTGAGCAGTTCCAGCAGCACGGAATGGGGCACCTTGCCGTCGAGGATGACCACGCCTTCCACGCCCTGCTCCAGGGCATAGATGCAGGTCTCCACCTTGGGGATCATGCCGCCCGACACGGTGCCGTCGGCGATCAGCCGCCGGGCTTCCGCGATGGTGAGTTCCGGGATGAGCTGCTTGTTCTTGTCCAGCACGCCGGGCACGTCGGTGAGCATGAGCAGGCGCTTGGCGCCCAGCGCGCCGGCGATGGCGCCCGCGAAGGTGTCGGCGTTCACGTTGTAGGTGCCGCCATCCGAGGCGGCCGCCACGGGCGCGAGCACCGGGATCAGCTCGCGGCGCAGGATCTGGTCGAGCACGGTCGTGTCCACCGTGTCCGGCTCGCCCACGAAGCCGAGATCCACCGCATGCTCGATCTGGCTTTCCGGATCGGTGATGGTGCGGGACGCCTTCTTGGCGATGACCATGTTGCCGTCCTTGCCGCAAAGCCCGATGGCCTTGCCGCCGGCGGCGTTGATGTAGCCCACGATCTGCTTGTTGATGGAGCCCGCGAGCACCATCTCGACGATCTCGACGGTGGCCTTGTCGGTGATGCGCAGGCCCGCCGCGAACTGCGACTTGATGCCCAGCTTCTCCAGCATGGCGCCGATCTGCGGTCCCCCGCCATGGACCACCACCGGGTTCACACCCGACTGCTCCAGAAGCACGATGTCCTCGGCGAAGTGCCGCGCCACGTCCTCGTTGCCCATGGCGTGGCCGCCATACTTCACCACGACAATGGAATCGTCATAGCGCTGCATATGGGGGAGGGCTTTTGCGAGCACTTCGGCCTGGAGCTGGCCTTGCGCGTCGATCAGCGGGTTTTGCGCGCTCATGGGCGGGTCTTTCGTTACGGGGGCGGCGCGTTTTAGACCATCGGCGCGAAAAACTGAATGCCTCTCCTTAAGGGGCAGCCATGACGGCCTCGCAACCACCACAATTGGGCTTAGAGCAATGCGGGCCGCAGACCCGCGCCTGCTCCGGATTCCCTGGATGAGCCTTCGACCCGCCTTTCCGCGCCGGCCCGCCGATCTCGGTCCCCGCGTGATCTTCCTTTTGTTCGTGCTGCTGTTCGCGCTGGTGGCGATCCCGGTGGTGACCCATCCGGTGCCCCCGCTCTCGGACTATGCGAACCATCTGGCGCGCATGCACGTCATCGGCCAGGGCGGGCGGGACGCGGACCTCGCGCGTTTCTATTCGGTGGAATGGGCGGTCATCCCCAATCTGATGATGGACCTGATCGTGCCGGTCATCGATCGGTTCACCAGCGTCTATGTGGCGGGCGAGATCTATACGCTCGGTTGCTTCGCCCTCATCACCTTCGGCACGCTGGCGCTCAACCGGGCGCTGTTCGGCCTGTGGTCGGCCACCCCGCTGCTGGCCTTCCCGCTGCTCTATAACGGCATCTTCCTCATCGGGGTGATGAACTACATCTTCGGCATCGGCCTCGCTCTGCTGGCGCTTGCCGCCTGGGTGAGCCTGCGGGAGCGGCCGGTGCGCTATGGGGTGGCGACCGTCTTCGTCGTCGCCCTGTTCTTCTGCCATCTGGTGGCTTTGGGCGTGTACGGCATCGGCCTGCTGGCGTTCGAGATCGGGCGGCTGTGGGAGACGCGCGGAACGCCGCTGCGCCCTCGCCTTCTCTCCTTGTGCGCGGCGGGGCTGCCTTTCCTCGCCGCCGTCCCGCTCATGGCGCTGAGCCCGACGCTGGGTCTTTCGGGCGAGAATTACTGGGCGCCACAGGGCAAGGTCACGGGCGTCGAGTTCATCATCAATGTCTATTACGACGTGGTGGCCTTCGGCCTCACGGGCGTGGTGGCCATTGCGGGGGTGTGGGCGCTGCGCCACGGCCTCATGCGCACCGCGCCGCTCCTCATTCCGCTGCTCATCGTCGGCGGCCTCGTCTATCTCGCCATGCCGCGCACGGCCTTTGCCACCTACATGGCCGACCAGCGCATTCCCACGGCGCTGGCCTTCATGGTCCTGGCCTGCGTGCGGGTGGATCTGCGCAGCCGCCTCGTGCGGCGGGCCTTCGCGGTGCTGCTGGTGCTGCTGCTCTGCATCCGCGTGACGGAGGTGCAGGTGATGTGGGACCGCCTCACCGCCTGGACCGACGGGTTCCGCGCGTCCGTCGCCAAGATCGACCGGGGCTCGCGGGTGCTGGTGGCCTATGCGGATCCGCGCGGCGGCGGTGCGCCCATGGATCTCGGCCTCGTCCACGCCGCCTGCCTCGCCATGATCGAGAAGGGCGCGCTGGTGACCACCGCCTTCACGGTTCCGGGCAAGCAGATCCTGCGGGCGAACCCGCCCTATCGGGATTTCGTGGACACCGAGGACGGCTTCCCGCCCACCGTCGAGCAATTGCAGGTGAGCGCCGACAGCTCCACGCCGGACGGCCCGCGCTATTGGGACCTCTGGCCCAAGCATTTCGATTACGTGTATGTGCTCTATACGGAGCCCGGCGACCTGAACCCGGACCCCGAGCGCCTCGACCTCGTGGCGGAGGGGGCGCGGTTCCAGCTCTACAAGGTGAAGCCGGAGGCGCACTGACCCGTCATGTCTCCGTCACGGGGGCATGACAGAGCCGGTCGATGCGCCCGCTGTAAGGAAGAAACCCGTGTCCGAAATCGTGCTGACCAATGCCCTGCTGGTGCTCGACGACCGCGTCGAGGACGGAACGGTGCATGTGCGGGACGGGCGCATCGCGGCGGTGGAGCGCGGGCGCTCGCATTTGCCCGGAGCCGTCGATTGTGGGGGCGATCATCTGGCGCCCGGCCTCATCGACCTGCACACGGACGCGCTGGAAGGCCATTTCGTGCCCCGCCCCAAGGTGGTGTGGCCGGACCACCGCGCCGCAGCCCTCGCCCATGACGCGCAGACCGTGGCGGCGGGCGTCACCACCGTGTTCGACGCCATCTGCGCGGGCGGTTTCGACCAGGCGAAGTCCGTGCGCAAGGAATTGTTCGGCATCATGCTGGACGCGGTGGAGGACAATGCGGGCCTGTTCCGCGCCGACCACCGCATCCATCTGCGCTGCGAGCTGACCGACCCGGACGTGCTGGCCCTGGTGGAGCCGGAACTGGGGCGTCCGCGTGTCGGCCTCGCCTCTCTCATGGATCACACGCCCGGCACGCGCCAATGGCGGAACCTGGAAAATCTGCGCACCTTCCTGCTGGGCATCGGCAAGACCGCCGAGGATGTGGAAGTGGAACTGACGGAGCGCACCGAGCGGGGCCGCGCGGCCGTGGCGGCCAATTTCACCCATCTTGCCGGCCTGCTGGGCGAGACGACGATCGTGCGCGCCAGCCATGACGACACCACGCCCGAGCATGTGGCGGACGCGCGGGACGCGGGCTGCACCATCAGCGAATTCCCCACCACCCTGGAGGCGGCCCGCGCCGCCCGCGAGGCGGGCCTCACCACCATCGGCGGCGGACCCAATGTGGTGCGCGGCGGCTCCCATTCCGGCGGCGTCGCCATGAAGGACCTCGCCGCCGAGGGGCTGCTGGATGCGCTCGCCTCCGATTATGTGCCCGCCAGCCTCCTCCAGGCGGTGGCGACCCTGGCCCGCACGGGCGCCATGGACCTGCCCCGTGCCCTGGCGCTGGTGACATCCGCCCCGGCGCGCATGGCGGGGCTGTCCGACCGGGGACGCCTCGCGCCCGGCCTGCGGGCCGACCTGCTGCGCTTCCGCTTCGTGGGCGACACGCCCGTGGTGCGGGAAGTGTTGGTGGAAGGCGCGCGCGCCTTCTGAAGGCGGGGAGGGGGATGCAGGGGCATCCCCACCTTGACCAAAGCGCGGGCGGACGCCAGGAAGGGCGTTGGACGGACGGGTCTCCCGGCCGCACCGAACCCGATCCACGAGAGGTGTCCCGTGACCGCGCGCTATGCCGTCTATCTCGCGCCGCCGCCCGACAGCTTCCTGTGGTCCTTCGGCTCGCGCGTCGTCGGCTATGACGCCGCCACCGGCTGCGACCTGCCGGCGCCGGACCTGTCCGGCTTCGACGGCGAGACATGGCGCCGCCTCACTGCCGAGCCGCGACGCTACGGTTTCCACGGCACGCTGAAGGCCCCCTTCCGGCTTGCCGGGGGCATGGCGGAGGCCGACCTGATCTCCGCCGTGGACGCATTTGCGGGCGGCCATCACACCTTCGAGCTTGCGGCGCTGGAAGTGACCGCGCTCGGCTCCTTCGTGGCGCTGGTGCCGGGCATGCCGACCCCCGCCCTCTCGGCGCTGGCGGAAGGGGCCGTGGAGGAACTGGACGGCCTGCGCGCGCCGCTCACCCCGGCGGAGGTCGCCCGGCGTCGCCCGGACGATCTGTCGGCGCGCCAGCGGGAGCATCTGGCCCGCTACGGCTACCCTTATGTGTTCGAGGATTTCCGCTTCCACATGACGTTGACCGGGCCACTGAGCGACGACCAGCGACCCCATGCCTTCAACGCCCTGTCGGACGCCTATGCGGTGGCGAGCGCCCATCTGCCCGTGGCGGTTGCGGATGTGTGCGTGTTCCGCCAGGAGCAGCCGGACGAACGGTTCCGCATCCTCCACCGCGCGCTGCTGCGGACCTCGTGACGCCATGCAGCGCCTCGGCGTCGCCCCCACCATAGATTCCAGCGCCGTCCTCACGGACAGCCGCCTCGGCCGCTATACGCAGGTCGGCCCCCGCGTGCGTCTGCACGAGGTGGAGATGGACGACTATTCCTATGTGGAGCACGATTCCGACATCGCCTATGCGCGGATCGGCAAGTTCTGCTCCATCGCTGCGCTGACGCGGCTCAATCCCGGCAACCATCCCATGTGGCGGGCGAGCCAGAGCCACTTCACCTATCGCGCCGCCGCCTATTTCGACGATGCGACGGACGAGGACGACTTTTTCGCGTGGCGGCGCGCGCATCCGGTCACGCTGGGCCATGACGTGTGGATCGGCCATGGCGCCATCATTCTGCCGGGGCGCAGCGTGGGCACCGGCGGGGTGGTGGCGGCCGGGGCCGTGGTGAGCCGGGACGTGCCGGCCTATGCGGTGGTGGGCGGCGTGCCCGCGCGGGTCATCAAGATGCGCTTTCCCGACACGGTGGTCGCGCGCCTCCTGGCGCTGTGCTGGTGGGACTGGGACCATGCGCGCCTGCGGGCCGCGCTGGAGGATTTCCGCGCGCTGCCCATCGAGGCGTTCCTGGACAAGCACGGGGCCTGAGGCCCCGGCCGTCTTCATCCCGGCCGCGTCAGGCGGGGCGCACGAAATCGATTCCGTGGGCGCCGCAGGTGGCCGCCACCTCGCCGAAATCCAGGTTTTCCAGGCCGCGCTCGGTGATGTCCGACAGCTTGCCGAACATGGCGGTGATGCTGGTGCTCGGGTTGGCGAGCACCAGGAGCTTTGCTTCCTTCGGCCCGGGATTGAAGAAGCCGTGCACGCGCCCGCGCGGGCCGTAGAAGAAGCCGCCCGTCTCCAGCACCATGGCGCCGCCCGCGCAATCCTCGCCCTCGAAGCGGATGGCGCCGTCGAGCACGTAGAAGCATTCGTCTTCCACGCCGTGGCGATGGGGCGGGATGCCCTGGCCCACCGGAACCGTGATCTCCATGCAGGAGAGCGTGCCCGCCGACTGGTGCGGCTCCAGCTTGTAGATCATGTGCACCCCGAGCACCCGCTCGAACCGCCCCACACCCGCCGGGCTCAGCACGTTCAGTGCCCCGCCTGCCCCATACCCATCCATCGTCCTGCTCCGTATTTGCTCTTGAATTAGACAGAATGCCTGTCTTTTATAGACAAGTCTTCTGTCTATATGTCAAGGAGGGGAAATGACCGGACCCAACATTTCGCAAACCCAGCGTACGCTGGGCTATCTCCTGCGCCATGCCTATGAATGCCTGTCGGAGCAGGTCTATGGGAGCCTCGCGGCGCGGGGCTTCGCGGATATCCGGCGGGCGCATTCCAACGTGTTCCGCCACATCGCGGCCGGTGGCTCGCGGGTGAGCGATCTGGCCGAGCGCGCTCACATGACCAAGCAGGGCATGGCCTATCTGGTGGAGAGCCTCGCGGGCCTCGGCTATCTGGAGGTGATGCCCGACCCTGCGGACGGGCGGGCCAAGCTCGCGCGGCTCACGGTGCGGGGCGATGCGGCCTCCCGCGAACTGGTGCGGCTGAGCCGGGAGGCGGAAGAGACATTTGCCGCCGCTCTCCCGCCGGGCGACATGGAGCGCCTGCGCGGTCAGCTTGAGGGGCTGGTGGCGAAGATGGGCGCGCGCGGGGCTTAGAGCATTTTCGAGCGAAGTGGACTCCGGTTCGCGTGAAGAAAATGCGTAGAAACAAAGCCGTAGAGCATTTCCGGCGAACCGGAGTTCACCGGAAACGCTCTAGGAGGCGTCCCCGGCCTTGGCTTCCTGCGTGCCCAGGGCCTCGGCGAGGCGCATCTTCGCAGAGCCGGGCTTGAGGGGCTTCTGCTGGCTTTCATGGGGTGCCCAGCCCGAAAGCCAGACGATCTCGAACGTCGCCCGCACCCGTCCGTCCGGATCGCTGAACCGTTCGGCATAGACTTCCGCCGCCCGCAGCAAAGTGGCGCGACGCAAGGGCACCCGGCGGCGTTCCGCCAGCGCATTGGCCGCCCCCATGCGCCGCAGGTCCGTGAACAAGGCGAAGGGCGTGGCGTAGCGCACGGTGACGCGGTCCACGTCCGTCACCGGTAACGCGAAGCCCGCCCGCTGGAGCAGGCCGCCAAGATCCCGCACATCCACGAAGGGGGCGACGCGCGGGGAGACCCCGCCCGTGGTTTCGCTTTCCGCCACCGCGAAGGCCTCGCGCAGTTCCGACAGGCTCGTCCCGCCGATCATGGCCGCGAGGAACAGGCCGTCCGGCCGCAAAGCGCGGCGGATCTGGGCGAAGCTGCCCGGCAGGTCGTTCACATTCTGGAGGGCGAGCGCGGACACGACGAGGTCCAGCGATCCGTCCGCGAAGGGAAGGGCCTCCTCGTCCGCCACCACGTCCCGGCTCGCCACAAGAGCGCGGTCCGCCTGCGGGGCGGCGCGATGGAGCGTGCCGATGCCCGATTGCTCCGGCGCCATGCCGAGCCAGGTGGCGGGATCGGCCAGGGCCTGCGCCACCGCGTCGGTGGGGGTGCCGAGGTCGAGAGCCCGCTCGAAACGACGCTTCACCGTGGCGACCCGGTCCGCGAGGTCCGTGGCGGCACGGTCCAGGAGGAAATCGGCAGGGCCGAGCCCCGCTGCTCGGGCAAGGCGTCGGCGCGCGAGCGCGCGGTCGAAGACGAGGGGATGACTCATGCCCCGCATATAGGCCCTCGCCGCGGACCTTGCACCTTCCCCGCCCGCTGGAACGGGCGCGGAGGCGTCATCTCATACCAACGGCCCCGGTCTTTGACCGGGGCCGCGTGGGTTTCGCTCAAATGCCGCGCGGGCCTTTGGTCTCATTCCGGCTCGATGCCGGCGGCCTTGGTGATCTTCGCCCACTTGGCGGTTTCCGTCTCCACGAAGGCGGCCAGTTCCGCCGGGGTGGAGGAGGAGGGCTCCACGCCCGCCGCCAGCAGCGCGTCGGTGACGCTCTTCTCGCCCATGGCCTTCACCATGGCCTTGTTGAGGATGTCCACCACGTCCTTGGGCGTCTTGGCCGGGGCGAAGGCGGCGAACCACGCGGTCAGCTCATACTCCTTCAGGCCCGCCTCGCGCATGGTGGGCAATTCGGGCGCCAGCGGCGAGCGCTCCGCGCTGGAGACGCCCAGCGCCTTCAGCTTGCCCGCCCGCGCCGAGGGGAGGGTGGTGGAGATATCCGCGAACATCACCTGGACCTGTCCGCCGAGGAGATCGGACACCGCCTGCGGGTTGGACTTATAGGGCACATAGAGAAGGTCCACCCCGGCGGCGGTCTTCAGCATCTCCACCGCGAGGCGCGAGGAGGTGGAGCCGGCACCGAAGGAGAGCTTGCCGGGATTGGCCTTGGCATAGGCGATCAACTCCTGGGTGGAATTCACCGGCAAGGAGGGGTTCACCACCAAAGCGAGGGTGATGGAGCCGAGCTTGGTGATGGGCTCGAAGTCCTTCACATGGTCGTAGGAGAGCTTCTTCACCAGCGCCTGGTTGGAGGCGTGGGTGGAATTGGAGGTGATGAGCACCGTGTAGCCGTCCGGCGCGGCGCGAGCCACCTGGCTCGCGGCGATCTGGCCGTTGGCGCCCGGCACATTCTCCACCACCACCGGCTGGCCGAGCTGGGACGATACGTTCTGGCCGAGCACACGGGCCAGCGTGTCCGTGGCGCTGCCCGCCGCGAACGGCACCACGAAGCGGATGGGCTTGGTGGGATAGGACTGGGCGAAGGCGGGCGCGGCGCCCGCCAGCGTGAGAGCGAGGCCCGCCAGCGCGGCGCGTCGTGTCAGGGTGAATCCCATGGGCATTTGTGTTTCCTCCGGATTTTCAGATTGTGGTTTCAACGGCAAGAAGCGCGCGGCGCACGGCCGCGTCGGGGTCGAGGGGCAAGGCCAGCAGGTGGAAGGAGAGCGTCTTTCCGTGGCCGTCGAGGCCAAGCGAGGCGTTCACGCCCCCGTCCAGCACATCGTCCAGCACGAAGTTGAAGGCGTTGAGATTGGGCAGGTCGTAGCGCACCACCCGTGACGGGTGGCGGGCCGCGAAATGGGCGGCGACGCGCTCGGCCGTCACCTGCGCGGCGAGCGCGTCGAACGCCTCCGGCACACGGCAGACCAAGGCGAGATTCAGCCGGTTGCCCTTGTCGCCCGCGCGGGCGAAGGCGAGGCGGTGCAGCAGGACGGGATCGGTCATGACGCCGCTCCGAACAGGGTGGCGCGGGGGGCGGTCCAGGCGCGCTCCACGAGGCAGGAGGCGCTGGCGAGGCGCGCGGTGAGATGGCGCCGCACGCCCCCTCCACCCGCCGGGCCCGCGCAGTAAAGGCCTTCCACCTCGTCCAGCATCAGATCGAGCAGGGCCTTGTCCGAGGACTGGGCGGAGAAGCGCAGGCGCACGTCCGCGCTCTCAGTGGCCGGGAACAGGCCGTCCAGCGTGGCGCCCGCCGTGTCGTTGAAGACCGAGGCGATGCCGATGGCATCCACCCGCAATCCGAGGCCCGGCGCCCGCCGGGCCAGGCGCTCGCGCACCACTTGCGCCGCGAGGCGCGCGCGGGCGGCGGCATTGGGACCGGCATAGGAGATTTCCCCTTCCGCCAGATAGCCCGCCTCGAAGCAGACCGTGGCCTTCAGCGTCTCTGGCCGGGGCTTGCCCTTCACGCCGGTGATGCGGACCCGGTCCGCCCCCAACTCCTCCACGCGCGCTTGCGTGATGTCCATGACCACGTCGGGGGTGAGATAGGCGGCGGGGTCGTGGATCTCGTAGAGCATCTGCTCGGTCACGGTGAAGCGGTCCACCCGCCCGCCCGTGCCCGGCGGCTTGGTGATGGTGATGGTGCCGTCGCGGCCGATCTCGGCGATGGGAAAGCCCACATCCGCAAGGCCCGGCACGTCCTTGGCGCCGGGATCGGCGAAATAGCCGCCGCAGACCTGCGCGCCGCATTCCAGCAGGTGCCCGGCCAGCGTCCCCGCCGCCATCCTGTCCCAGTCCTGGGGCGACCAGCCGAACACATGCAGCAGCGGGCCGAGCGCCAAGGCGGGGTCGGCGACGCGGCCGGTCACCACGATGTCCGCGCCCAGTTCCAGGGCGTCGGCGATGGCGGCGGCACCGATATAGGCGTCCGCCGAGACGATCTCGGAGCGCCCGGCGAGCAGCGTGCCCATCTCCCGCGCGGCATACTCAGCCACGGGGCGGGCGGGGTCGAGGTCGGACCCCGTGACCACGCCGATGCGCGGCGCATGGCCCATGGCGCGGGCGAGGTCCGCGATGCGCGCGGCGGCGGCCTGCGGATTGGCGGCGCCGAAATTGCCGACAATGCGAATGCCGGCCTTCAGGCAATCCGAAAGAACGGGCGCCAGGAGCTTTTCCAAGGCAGGGCTGTAGCCCTTGGCCGGGTCCGCGCGGCGGGCGAGCTGGCACAAGGCGAGGGTGCGCTCGGCCAAAGTCTCGAAGATGAGGAAGCGCGGGCCGTCATGGCGCGCCAGTTCGGCGACCACCGGGCCCGCCGCATCGGTGCGGTCGCCCGCAAATCCGGCGCCGGAGCCGATCCGCACGACATCCGTCCCGGCTGTAGCAGGTCCCACCATCAACGCGCCTCCTCATTCCCCGTCTGCGCAGGGTGAGGAAAGGCTGGGGCGAGATATTCATCGTGTCAAATAATGCTACTATATGGACTCATAGGGTAGAGCGATGAATATCACCGTCCGCCAGCTGGAAGTCTTCGCCTGCGCCGCCCGCGCCCTGAGTTTCACGCAGGCGGCGGGGCAACTGGGCATCTCCCAGCCCGCTCTGTCGGAGACCATCCGGCGCATGGAAGGCGAGCTGGGCGTACGCCTGTTCGAGCGCTCCACCCGCCGCCTCGCTTTGACCCAGGAGGGGCGTGCTCTGGCGGGGCTGGCGGAGGAGGTGGCGCGGGACGTGCGCACCGGTCTCCAGGACATTGCCGAGCGCGGTGCCCGGCGCCCGCGCGTGACCATCGCCCTCCTGCCCTCCATCGCGGCGGCGCTGCTGCCCGGCGCCGCCGATGCCTTGCGGCACGCCTTTCCGGACGCCGAACTGAATGTGTGCGACGTGCTGCATGAGCGGGCCGTGGCGCTGGTGGAGGATGGCATCGCGGACATTGCCGTCACCATGCGCCCGGCCAGCGACCTGCTCGCCTATGAGCCGCTGGGCACGGACCGGGTGCATCTGCTCATGCGCAAGGGCCATCCTCTGGCGGGGCGGGGGCCGCTCCCCTGGAGCGCACTCGGTGCCTATCCCTTCGTGGCGCTGGCGCGCACCACCTCCGTGCGCAAGCAGGTGGACGGGGGCCTTGCGGCGGCGGACGCGGCGGTGGTGCCGCGCTTCGAGGTGGAGCAGATCCCCTCCGCAGTGGCGCTGGTGGCGGCGGGGCTCGGCGTCACCGCCTTGCCGGAACTGACCTTCGCCATGTTCCCGCGCGCGGGCCTTGCCACCCGACTTCTGGAGCGGCCGGTGGTGACGCGGGCCTTCGGCCTCATCACGCGGGCCGGGCGCCCGCTCTCCCCGGCGGCGCAGGCGTTGGCGGAGGGGCTGCGCCGGGCCTTCGCAGACCATCGGCCATTGATCGGCGCGGGCAGGGCGGCTACTCAGAAATCATAAGAACCGCGCCCTCAGGGACCGGCCGCCGCGGCACCGCACGACGCCGCGCCCCATCGAGGAGCCCAGGGAGCCGCCATGCCGCCCGTTGAGATTTCGACCGCCCAAACCCTGTCCGACCAGGACATCCTGCGCGCCTTGTTCGAGGCCGCGCTCGCCGCCGCCTTGCCGGAAGGCAAGTTCGCGGGCCGCCTGCCGGCGCCGCCCAAGGGGCGCACCATCGTGATCGGCGCGGGCAAGGCCTCCGCCCGCATGGCGCGGGCGTTCGAGGCGGAATGGGGGCGCCCCTGCGAGGGGCTGATCGTGACCCGCTACGGCCATGGCTGCGAGACGCAGCATATCGAGATCGTGGAAGCGGCCCATCCCGTGCCGGATGCGGCAGGCTTCGACGCGGCCCGGCGCATCCTGGATCTCGCCCGCTCCGCCGGGCCGGACGATCTTGTCATCTGCCTCATGTCGGGCGGGGCCTCGGCGCTGCTGACCCTTCCGGCGGAGGGCATGTCGCTGGAGGACAAGCAGGCGCTCAACAAGGCGCTGCTGAAGTCCGGCGCGCCCATCGGCATCATGAACAAGGTGCGCAAGTCGCTGTCCGCCATCAAGGGTGGTCGCCTTGCCGCCGCCATCGCGCCCGCGCGCTGCGTGACCTATCTCATCTCCGACGTGCCGGGGGACGATCCCGGTGCCATCGGCTCCGGCCCCACCGTCCCCGAGGCGTCGGACCCCGAGGGCGTGCTGGCGCTCATGAAGCGCTATGCCATTCCCGTCACGCCCGCCCAGGAAGCCATCATCCGCGCCAACACGGTGTCGGGCGATGCGCTGCCGGGGCAGGAGGTGCACATGATCGCGACGCCCCTCATGGCCCTGGAAGCCGCCGCCGCCAAGGCGCGGGAACTGGGTCTCACGCCGCTCATCCTGGGCGACGCCATCGAGGGCGAGGCGCGCGAAGCCGCCACCGTGTTCGCGGGCATCGCCCGTTCCGCCGCCACCCATGGGGTGCCGCTGGCGGCGCCGGGCGTGCTGCTGTCGGGGGGCGAGACCACGGTGACGGTGCGCGGCACCGGGCGCGGCGGGCGCAATGTGGAATTCCTGCTGGCGCTCGCCCTTGCCCTGAAGGGTGAAAAGGGCCTCTCGGCCATCGCCTGCGACACCGATGGGGTGGACGGGACCGAGGACAATGCGGGCGCCTGGTTCGACGCCGCGATCCTCGAGGAGGCCGCCGCTGCGGGCGTGAAGCCCCTGGACATGCTGGCGGACAATGACGGCTACAGCTTCTTCGCCCGCCTCGACCGGCTGGTGAAGACCGGCCCGACGCTCACCAACGTGAACGATTTCCGCGCGATCCTCGTACGGTAGGGCGGGACGGGGCAGGCGCCCCGGCCGTCAGGCGCTCTTGAGGAGCGCCAGCAGGTCGCGGTGCATGTCCTCGTTGCCGGCGATCACGTCGCCCTTCTCCAGGACCTTGTCGCCGCCGTCGAGATCCGAGACATAGCCGCCCGCCTCGCGCACCAGGGCAAGGCCCGCGGCCATGTCCCAGGACTGCAGGTCGCGCTCCCAGAAGGCGTCGAAGCGGCCGGACGCCACCCAGGCGAGGTCGAGGGCGGCGGCGCCGGTGCGGCGCAGGCCGGCCACCTGCGTCTGCACGGCCGCAAGCTCCCGGTTGAACCGGGCATGGTTGCCCCGGCCGAGATGGGGCAGGCCGCAGCTCACCACGCAATCGGCCAGCTTGCGCCGGGCGGCGACGCGCAGGCGACGGTCATTGAGATAGGCGCCCTGGCCCTTTTCGGCGATGTACAGCTCATCCGCGACCGGATTGAAGATCACGCCCGCATAGGGAAGGCCGTTGCGCACCAGCCCCACCGAGATCGCGAACAGCGGGATGCCGTGAAGGAAGTTGGTGGTGCCGTCCAGGGGGTCGATGACCCACTCGTTGGACACGTCCGTGCCCTCCACCCGGCCGCGCTCTTCCATGAGGAAGCTGAAGCCCGGCCGCGCCTTGGAGAGTTCGGTGAACAGGATCTCTTCCGCCTTGCGGTCTGCCGCCGAGACGAAGTTGGCCGGTCCCTTGGCGGACACCTGAAGGTTCTCGACCTCGCCGAAATCGCGAACGAGGGCGCGGCCCGCCTTGCGAACGGCCTGGACCATCACGGTCATGAGGGGAGTGCGGATCATGTCGTTGTCCTGCCAGTGCGCGGGGCCGCGCGCGGCACCTGAGCGAAACCCATGCGGCACCGATCCGGGATCGGGGTCGATGGTAGAAAGCGGCTTCGTGTGCCCGTCCCCGGCCGCGCCGTCAAGGCATGGCTGGCCTGCCATCCTGCATGCCCGGGGGGATCCGGCCGTCAGCGGGCCGGCGGCGGGGCCTTGATGTCGGACGTGGTGAGCGCCCATTTGCGCGCGAGCGCCTCGGCCTTCTCCCGCTCCGCGGGGGGAAGAGAGGCGACAACTTCGTCAAGATAGGCGTCGGGAAGGCCCCGCATTCGCGCCAGCAGATACCAGGCGGCCGCCATGGTGCGGTCCTGCGGCACGCCCCGTCCGGCGGAGAGCAGGCGGGCATAGCGGTTCTGCGCGATGGCGTTGCCGGAGAGGGCCGCCTTGCGGAACAGCGCCGCCGCGGCCGTCTCGTTCTTCAGGACACCGTCGCCGTTGAAGGTGGCGATGGCCAGTTCCACCTGGGCGGTCACATGGTCCTGGAGGGCAGCCTGGGTCAGCAGGCGCATGGCGGTGGACTTGTCGGGCACCACGCCATTGCCTTCCCGCAGCAACACGGAAAGCGCGTATTCGGCATCCGGAACCCCCGCATCCGACGCCTGGCGGAACCAGCGCGCGGCGGTGGTGATTTCCGGCGGCACGGAGCGGCCCTGCATGTAGAGCAGGCCGAGATTATAGGCGGCGGTCCCATGGCCGGCCTTGGCGGCCTGCTCGAACCAGCGGGCGGCGGCGGCGTCATTCTGGGCGACGCCCTGGCCCGTGAGCGCGGCCATGCCCAGCGCGAACATGGCGCCGGCATCGCCCTCATCGGCAGCGCGCCGGTAATATTCCGTTGCGCGGGGCGGATCGTAGGGCACGCCGAAGCCGCGCGAATAGAGCTCGCCCAGCAGAATGAAGGCGGCGGGGTCATTGCCCGCCTTCACCCGCTTCAGCGCCTCCTGGGCGGCGGTGATGTAGAAGCCGCTCTGATAGGCGCCGTAGGCGATGTCCGCGCCCTCGGGAGCGACGGGGACAGGCTTGTCCGTGGGAGTCATCAGGTTGGGCAGGGTCGGCTGGTTGAAGCGCAGATTGCCGGCTGATGGGGGCAGGTTGGGCGGAAGCTGGGGGGGGTGCGGTGCCTGGGCCGCGGCCGGAGCGGACGCGGGCGCGGCCTGCGCGCCCAAGGCAGCGACTGCCGGAGCCAGGCTCAGGAGGGCGCTCAGGAGAAGGGGCGGTACCGGGCGAAAGGTCACGCGCCGGCCCCCGCCGCGCGGGCCTGGGCCTCCGCCACGCCTTCGGGGGTCAGCAGATCGCCCGTCAGCGCGATGAAGTCGGCGCCGCTCCCCGCGAGGGCGACCACTTCCATGAGAGTGCCCGCCACGCCCACGCAGGGCACCTCGAACAGCTCGGCCCACCAGGAGACGCCGTCGAGCGTCTCCTCGAACGGCGCGCCGGTGCCGCCGAACAGCACATAATCGGCGCCCGCCTCGCCCGCCTCCATGGCGTCATGGCGGGTGGTGAGGCCGCCGACCCCGGCGATCAGGCCGGGCCGCAAGGCGGGGAGGCCGGCCTTGAGGCCGCCAATGCCGTCCAGATGCGCGCCGTCCAGCCCGAGGGGCTTGGCAAGGTCTGCCCGCCCCTCCGCCACCACCGCGCAGCCCTCCTGCTGGAGCAGGCCGGCGAGGCGGGTGAGCCGCGCGCGCTCTTCGGGCGCCTCGCCGCAGCGGGCGATCACCGCGGCCACGTCGCCCGCGCGGGCAAGGGCCGAGGCCGCCTCCGGAGCGAAGCCGGCGGGCAGGATGAGCATGAGGCGGATGGCGGTGCTGTCGTCGGGCATGGGATCGATCGGTCGGACAGGAAGCTGGCGAAAACGGGGCGGAGGACCCGGTTGGCGGAATCGCCGTGCGCTTGTAGCACGCGGCGGGCCGGGCCTTGGCCCCGGCATTGCCCTGGGGGGCAAAGAAAAACCCGCCGCGCACGGGGCGCGGCGGGTTGGTTCATGCGGGATCGGGCGGGCCGTCAGGCCGCGGCCTTCTTCTCCTGCTCGGCCGACCACTGGCCGAGGGCGGCCAGCGAATTCATGCGCGCGCGGTGATTGAAGGCGGCCTGGGCGGCGCCCACATTCTCGGCCTTGCCGGCCCACGCCTTCTGCGGGGCGGCCTGGAGGGCGCGGCCGTAGGAATAGGTGAGCTTCCAGGGCAGTCCGCCCAGCTTCACCATGGCGTCGAGATGGGCGGTGGCGTCCTCGTCCGACTGGCCGCCGGAGAGGAAGGCGATGCCGGGCACCGCGGAGGGGACGCAGTTCTTCAGCACCCGCACGGTCTTCTCGGCCACGTCCTGGACGGAGGCCTGGGTGCGCGACTTCTTGCCGGGCACGATCATGTTGGGCTTCAGCACCATGCCCTCAAGGCGCACGCGCTGGTAATAGAGTTCCTCGAACACCGTCTTGAGGGTCCATTCGGTGACCTCAAGGCAGCGCTCGATGCCGTGGTCGCCGTCCATGAGGACTTCCGGCTCCACGATGGGAACGATCTTGTTTTCCTGGCACAGGGCCGCATAGCGGGCGAGCGCATGGGCGTTGGTGCGCAGGGCGGTGTAGCTGGGAATGCCCGCGCCGATATCGATCACCGCGCGCCACTTCGCGAAGCGGGCGCCGAGGTCGTAATATTCTTTCAGGCGGCCGCCGAGGCCGTCGAGGCCTTCGGTGATGGTCTCGCCCGGGCAGCCGGCGAGCGGCTTGGCGCCCGCATCCACCTTGATGCCGGGAAGGGCGCCGGCGGCGGTGATGAGGTCCACCAGCCGCGTGCCGTCCTTGGCCTTCTGGCGGATGGTCTCGTCGAACAGGATCACGCCGGAGACATAGTCCCGCATGGCGGGAACGGTGCGGAACATCAGCTCGCGATAGTCGCGGCGATTGTCCTCGGTGTTCTCGACGCCGATGGCGTCGAAGCGCTTCTGGATGGTCCCGGTGCTCTCGTCGGCGGCGAGGATGCCCTTGCCGTCCGCCACCATCTTCTGAGCGATCGCGTCAAGCTCTGCAGTGTTCATTGTTTTCACCATCCCTGGAGTGCCGCCGATGCGACGTGATCTTCGAGAATTGTCGTAACATTATGGCTTCAGCGCCGCAGTGCCTCGACGCCGGGAAGGGCCTTGCCCTCCAGCCATTCGAGGAACGCGCCGCCGGCCGTGGAGACGTAGGAGAAGCCACCGGCCGCGTCCGCATGGTTGAGCGCGGCCACCGTGTCGCCGCCGCCCGCCACGGAGAGCAGGTGCCCGGCCTCGGTCGCCTGGGCGACGGAGCGGGCGACCGCCACGGTGGCGGCATCGAACGGCGTCAGTTCGAAGGCGCCGAACGGGCCGTTCCAGACCACCGTCTTGACCTTGTTCAGCTTTTCCTGAACCAGCGCGATTGTTGCGGGGCCGGCGTCGAGGATCATCTCGTCGCTCGCCACCTCGGTCACCGGCACCACACGGTGGGGGGCGTTGGCCTTGAAGTCCTTGGCCACCACCACGTCCACCGGCAGGACGATCTCGCAGCCCGCCACCTTCGCGGTCTCGATGATCTTGAGCGCGGTGGGCGCAAGGTCGTGCTCGCACAAGGACTTACCCACATCGTGGCCAAGTGCCGCGAGGAAGGTGTTGGCCATGCCGCCGCCGATCACCAGCAGGTCCACCTTGGCGGTGAGATTCCCCAGCAATTCCAGCTTGGTGGAGACCTTGGCGCCGCCGACCACGGCCAGGACCGGGCGTTCGGGGGCTTCCAGGGCCTTGCCCAGCGCGTCCAGCTCGCTCTCCATGGAGCGGCCCGCAAAGGCCGGAAGCTGGTGGGCCAGCCCCTCGGTGGAGGCGTGGGCGCGGTGGGCGGTGGAGAAGCTGTCATTGACGTAGATGTCGCCGAGCTTCGCCAGAGCGCTCACGAATTCCGGCGTGTTCTTCTCTTCACCCGCATGAAACCGGGTGTTCTCCAGCAACAGCGCCTCGCCGTCGCGCAACTCGTTCACCGCCGCCTCGGCGGCTTCCCCGATGCAGTCGTCGGCGAAGCGGACCGGTAGGCCCAGGCATGCGCCCAGGTGCCGCGCGATGGGCGCCAGCGACTGGTCGGCCTCGCGGCCCTTGGGGCGGCCGAAATGGGCAAGCAGGATCGCCCGCCCACCCCGTTCGGTCACGTCGCGCACGGTGGGTTCGATCGCCCGGATGCGGGTGTCGTCGGTGACGCGACCGTTATCCATGGGAACGTTGAGGTCCACGCGGATGAGGACGCGCTTTCCAGCGACGTCCGCATCATCGAGGGTGCGGAAAGCAGCCATGATGTCGGCTCCCCGCCCGCGCTCAGCCCAGCTTCCCGAGCGCCACGGCGGTGTCGGCCATGCGGTTCGAGAAGCCCCACTCATTGTCGTACCAGGACATGACGCGCACCAGGGTGCCGTTCATGACCTTGGTCTGGTCCATGTGGAACGTGGAGGAGTGGGGGTCGTGGTTGAAGTCGATGGAGACGTTGGGGGCGAGCGTATAGCCCAGCACGCCCTTCAGCGGGCCGTCGGCCGCCGCCTTGATGGCCGCGTTGATCTCGGCAACCGTGGTCTCGCGCTTGGCCACGAACTTCAGGTCGATGACCGACACGTTCGGGGTCGGCACGCGGATGGAGACGCCGTCCAGCTTGCCGTTCAGCTCCGGCAGGACGAGGCCCACCGCCTTGGCGGCACCGGTGGAGGTGGGGATCATGGACAGGGCCGCCGCGCGGGCGCGGTAGAGGTCCTTGTGCACCTGGTCCAGCGAGGGCTGGTCGTTGGTGTAGGCGTGCACGGTGGTCATGAAGCCGTGCTCGATGCCCACCGCGTCGTTCAGCACCTTCGCCACGGGGGCGAGGCAGTTGGTGGTGCAGGAGGCGTTGGAGACCACGAAGTGGTCGGCGGTGAGCTTGTCGTGGTTCACGCCGTAGACGACGGTGATGTCCGCGCCGTCGGCGGGGGCGGAGACCAGAACGCGCTTCGCGCCGGCGGTGAGGTGCGCCGAAGCCTTCTCCTTGGAGGTGAAGATGCCGGTGCATTCCAGGGCGATGTCCACGCCCAGTTCCTTATGGGGAAGCTGCGCGGGATCGCGGACCGCGGTCACCTTGATCTTGTTCTGGCCGATGACGAGGAAGTCCCCGTCCACCGTCACCTCGGCGGGGAAGCGGCCGTGCACGCTGTCGAAGCGCAGCAGGTGGGCGTTGGTGTCCACGGGGGCGAGATCGTTGATCGCCACCACCTGGATGTCGGTGCGGCCCGATTCGATGATGGCGCGCAGCACGTTGCGCCCGATACGACCGAACCCGTTAATGGCCACCTTCACCGTCATGTCATCCTCCATCTGCCGGCCCTCAAGGCTGGCCGTTCATTGTTGCGGGCCGCGTCCGGTGTCCGGGCGGCCCGCTTGAAGTCTCACGCCTGCTTGAGCTGGGAGAGGGCCGCGTCCGCGACCGCCTGAGGCGTAATGCCGAAATGCTTGAAGAGTTCCTTGGCCGGCGCGCTGGCGCCGAAAGAACTCATGCCGATAAAGGCCGCGTCGGAGCCGATGATGGCGTCCCAGCCCATGCGGATGGCCGCCTCGATGCCGACCTTCGCGGGCGCGGTGCCGATCACGGCGGCGCGCTCGGCGGCGGGGCGGGCGAGGAACAGCTCGAAGGAGGGCACGGACACCACGCGGGTGGGCACGCCCTTCTCTTCCAGGAGCTTGCGGGCGTCCATGGCCAGCGAGACTTCCGAGCCGGTGGCGAACAGGGAGACCTGCGCCGCGCCGCTGGCGGGGGCGATCTCATAGGCGCCTTCCGCGCTGCGGTTGGCCGTGTCCGCGCCGCGCAGCAGCGGCAGGTTCTGGCGCGAGAGGATCAGCGCGCTCGGCCGGTCCTTGGCCTTCAGCGCGATCTCCCAGGCTTCGGCGGTCTCCACCGTGTCGCAGGGGCGCAGCACCAGCAGGCCGGGAATGGCGCGCAGTGCCGCCAGATGCTCCACCGGCTGGTGGGTGGGGCCGTCTTCGCCGAGGCCGATGGAATCGTGGGTGAGCACATGCACCACCCGCTCGCCCATGAGCGCCGCGAGGCGGATGGCGGGGCGGGAATAGTCGGAGAACACCAGGAAGGTGCCCGAATAGGGGATGACGCCGCCATGCAAGGCGAGGCCGTTCATGGCCGCGGCCATGCCGTGCTCGCGCACGCCCCAATGGACGAAGTCGCCGGAGAAATCGTCGGGGGTGACGGACTTCTGGCCCTTGGCGCGGGTGTTGTTGGAGCCGGTGAGGTCGGCCGAGCCGCCGAGCATCTCGGGCACCGCCAGGGTGATGGCGTCCAGCGTGATCTCGGAGGACTTGCGGGTGGCGACGGCGCCGCCATCGGCCACGGCCTTCGCCTTCACGGCCGCGATGGCCTCGGCGAGGGCGGTCTCGGGGATCTCGCCGGAGATGCGGCGCTCGAACTCGGCGCGCTCGGTGGCGGGACGGGCGGCCAGCCGGGCCTCCCAGGCCGCGCGGGCGGCGGCGCCCTTGGCGCGCGCCTCGCCCCAGGCGGCGGCGACGTCGGCGGGAATCTCGAACGGGCCGGCATCCCAGCCCAGCGCCTTGCGGGTGGCCTCGATCTCGGCAGCGCCGAGCGGAGAGCCGTGCACCTTCTCGCTGCCGGCCTTGGCGGGCGAACCCTTGCCGATGACGGTGCGGCAGGCGATCAGGCTGGGCGTTCCGGTCTTCTGCGCGGCTTCCAGGGCGGCGAGGATCGCCTCCGGGTCATGGCCGTCGATGCGCGTCACGTCCCAGCCGGAGGCGGCGAAGCGCGCGAGCTGGTCGGTGGAGCCGGACAGGTCCGTGGAGCCGTCGATGGAGATCTTGTTGTCGTCCCACATGACGATGAGCTTGGCGAGCTTCAGGTGCCCGGCCAGATCGATGGCTTCCTGGCTGATGCCTTCCATGAGGTCGCCGTCGGAGGCCAGCACATAGGTGAAGTGGTTCACCGCCTCGGCGCCGAAGCGGGCCGTCATCAGGCGTTCGCCCATGGCCATGCCCACGGCGGTGGCGACACCCTGGCCGAGCGGGCCGGTGGTGGTCTCGATGCCGGTGGTGACGAAATTCTCGGGGTGGCCCGGGGTGAGCGAGCCCATCTGGCGGAAGCGCTTCAGCTCGTCGATGGTGACGTTCTCGTAGCCCACCAGATGCAGCAGGGCATAGAGCAGCATGGAGCCGTGGCCGGCGGAGAGCACGAAACGGTCCCGGTCCGCCCAATGGGGCGCGGCGGGGTCGAAGCGCATCACCTTGGAAAACAGGACGGTGGCGATGTCCGCAGCGCCCATGGGCAGGCCCGGATGACCGGAATTGGCCGCCTCGACGGCATCCATGGCGAGGAACCGGATAGCGTTCGCCATGCGGTCGTGAAGGGTGCGGCTCATCATTCGGGGCGTGTCTCCGGCGCCGCAGGGCGCCTCGTTCCGGACCAGGATAAGGCTGGGGCTGAGGGGACAGCCTCGGCGGCGGCAGTGATAGCAGCGCCGCTTCGGCTGTCAAACCCAGCACTGTCCGAACGTCAAGTGCCCCGTGCGTCCACCCGGCGCGCCCCATCGTCGCGCAGGGCGGGCAGAGTCAATGGAATCAAGAGCCCGTCGCCGCGAGCAGCTTCTTGAGACTGTTGCCGCCCCCCGCCCAGAGCACGTCCGCTATGCGCCAGCCGGCGGGCGTGCGCACCAGCTTGTAGATGACCAGGGTGTTCTGGTCGAAATTGGTGAAGCGCGCGCTGACCATGGCCTCCTTGCCGCCGGAGGGCTTGGTCTCATAGTCCACGGACTTGATCTCGAATTCCTGCGCGTCCACGAACGGGTCGAAATCCAGCCGCGACTGGTCGCGCTTCCCGTCGGCCACCAGGAGCTTAACCAGGGCCGGATCGAAATACTCTTTGGCAATGGACGGGTTTGTATAGTCGAAGGCCACGTAACTGTCGGGCGTCGTCTCCAGATAATGCCGGTAGAGCGAACGGATGAGCGTTTCGGGGTCAGCGGCGGGCTTGGCGGCCTGCGTGGCGGGCTGTGCGGGTTTCGCCGCCTGGGCGAAGGCCGGGCCGGCCACGGGAAGGGCCAGGGGCAAGGCAAGGGCGGATACAAGAACCAGCGGGGCGATCAGATATGACGCGCGTTTTCCCGGCGGACCAAATCCCAGTCTCATGGCTTCCTGTTCCCCTCTTTGAATTGGCCCGGTACGGCCGGGCTTGCGCGGTCCCGCAAGGTTCCCGCAGTGTCAGCCATGACTTAATTGCGTTAACAAGTGGGAACTTGTTGATGGTTTCTGCCTCGACTCAGTTAAACTCTTGCGCATGTATGCCGTGAAGCAACGCCCACCGGACCTCAGCCCCATTGAGCTGGCCACCCAGCGCCTCGGCGCGGCGCTCGATGCCCTCACCTCGGCGGTGGAGCGCAGGCGCGAGATGGATCGCCAGCACGAGGCATTGCTCGCCCAGCTCCATGCCATGGGGAATGACCGGGCCCGGCTCGCCCAGGAACTGGACGACGCCTGCGCGCGCGTCCGCGACCTTGGCGATGTGAGCCAGGAGGTCACGCGCCGCCTGGATGTGGCCATGGGCACCATCCGCGACGTGCTTGCGACCCACGGGGGCTGATCCATGGCTCAGGTGAGCGTCACCATCGCGGGCCGCCAGTATCGCATGGCGTGCGACGAGGGGCAGGAAGAGCATCTGATCCGCCTCGCCCGCGACGTGGATGCGCGCATCAGCCAGTTGCGCACCGCCTTCGGCGAGATCGGCGACCAGCGGCTGACTGTCATGGCGGCGGTCACCATTGCCGACGAATTGTTCGAGGCCCGCACCCGCATCCGCGCCCTGGAGAGCGACCTGGACGGCCAGCGCGACGCGCGCGCCAACGCCCTTGCCCGCATCGAGGCCAGCGAGGAAGCGGTGGCCCGCACCATCGACGAGGCCGCCGAGACGCTGGAGCGCCTCGCCCGCGAGATCGCCCCGCCCTCCGCCCGCGTGGTGGGGATGGGCTGAGGCGGGCCTGTCCCCGGTCGAGGACGGGGGACAGGCAGACGAGCCCACTGGCGGAAATGCCCGGCTGCGCCTACATTGAGATCAAGCGGTGCTGCGGGGTGCGTTAGGACACTTTTCCCCGGGGCCTTATCGATCCTTAAGGGAGCTGTACCTGTCCTTGCCCGTGGGCTCGGACATACGGCGCCCACCTACTGTGTAGGTTTCCCGGGATCGACGTCCGACGGCTTCTGCGGCTCCGCCCCTTGCTTTTTCAGTCCCCTTTTCAGGCAGGCCATGCTGCCGGTGTCTTCTCCCCCCTCGCTCCCGGAGCAAAAAGCCGCCCTTCGCCGGGAGGCCCTGGCGCGCCGCGCGGCCATGGGCGAGGCGGGCCGGGCGCTTGCCGCCGCCACCGCCGCCGCCCATGCGCCCGCGCTGCTGTCGCCGGGAAGCGGGCGCGTGGTGGCCCTGTTCGCGCCGTTCCGGGACGAGATCGACACCGCGCCGCTGGCCGCGCTTCTCTGGGATGCCGGCGTTGCGGTGGCGCTGCCCGTGGTGGTGACGCGGGATGCGCCGCTGGTCTTTCGGGCCTGGCGGCCGGGCGACCTGCTGGAACCGCAGGGGCCGTATCGCATTCCGACCCCGGGCGCCCATGCGCCGGATCTGGTGCCGGACGATCTCATGGTTCCGCTCGCGGCCTTTGACCGGCGCGGTTATCGCATCGGCTATGGCGCGGGTTTCTACGACCGGACCTTGGCTCTGTTGCGGGCGGAGCGGAGCGTGCGGGCCTTCGGCTATGGTTTTTCCTGCCAGGAGGTGGCGGAGGTTCCGGCCGAGCCCCATGACGAACCGGTGGATGGGATGATAACAGAGACCGCAGCCTTTCTGTGTGGCGGCTAAACATGCGCATTCTTTTTCTTGGCGACGTTGTGGGGCGGCCCGGCCGCGAAGCGGTCACCGCCCTGCTGCCCGGTCTCGTTTCCGGCTGGCGGCTCGATCTCGTGGTGGTGAACGGCGAGAATGCCGCGGGCGGCTTCGGCATTACCGAGGCCATCTATGAGGAATTCATCGCGGCGGGCGCCGATGCGGTGACGTTGGGCAACCATGCCTTCGACCAGCGCGAGGCATTGGTCTTCATCGAGCGGGTGGACCGGCTGGTGCGCCCCGCCAATTTCCCGGCGGGCACGCCGGGCAAGGGCGTCACCATGGTGACCGCCAAGAACGATGCCCGCGTGGTGGTGGCCAACATCATGGGCCGCACCTTCATGGACCCCCTGGACGATCCCTTCGCGGCGGTGGACCGCTGCCTGGAGGGGGCGGAACTGGGCCACCATGCGGATGCGGTCGTCGTGGACTTCCACGCGGAGACCACCAGCGAGAAGCAGGCCTTCGGCCATTATTGCGACGGGCGCGCCACGCTGGTGCTGGGCACCCATACCCATGTGCCCACCGCCGACCACCGCATCCTGTCGGGCGGCACCGCCTTCATGACGGATGTGGGCATGTGCGGCTGCTATGACGGGGTGATCGGCATGGACAAGGAGGAACCCCTGCGCCGCTTCACGCGCAAGATCGGCTCCTCCCGCTTCGAGCCCGCGTCCGGCCCGGCTTCGCTGTCGGGCCTCGCGGTGGAAAGCTGCGATCGCACGGGGCGGGCGCTGAAGGTGGCGCCGGTGCGCCTCGGCGGGTCGCTCAGCGAGGCGCGGCCCGCTTTCTGGGAAGGGTGAGGCCCTTTCTTGCTCTGTGGCGCCGTGCCGACCTATAAGGCGCCATCGAAAATACCTTCACCCCGGCCCGGGCGGCGCCGCATGCGCGGCGCGCGGGGCCGGCACCCCCGGAGCCTGATCCGATCCTGGTCTTCGACAGGGCCGGTAAATCAGTCTCCCAAATCTAAGAGAGCGCTCCCTCGAACGGATCGCGCTCTGAAGCCGGAGGCGTTCATGGCCGGACATTCACAGTTCAAGAACATCATGCACCGCAAGGGGCGGCAGGACGCGATGCGGTCCAAGCTGTTCTCCAAGCTGGCGCGCGAAATCACCGTCGCGGCCAAGATGGGCATGCCGGACCCCAACATGAACCCGCGCCTGCGCGCCGCCATTCTCGCGGCCCGCGCGGAGAACATGCCCAAGGACAATATCGAGCGCGCCATCAAGAAGGCGGCGGGCGGCGATTCGGAGAATTACGAGGAGATCCGCTACGAGGGCTACGGCCCCGGCGGCTGCGCCGTGATCGTGGAAGCGCTCACCGACAACCGCAACCGCACGGCGGGCGAGGTGCGCTCCTACTTCACCAAGTCCGGCGGCAACCTGGCGGAGACCGGCGCGGTGTCCTTCATGTTCGACCGCGTGGGCCTCATCGAATATCCGGCCGCCAAGGCCAGCGCCGATGCCATGATGGACGCGGCCATCGATGCGGGGGCGGACGACGTGTCCTCCTCGCCGGACGGCCATGAGATCATCTGCGCGGCCGATGCGCTGGCCGAGGTGCAGAAGGCGCTGGAAGTGAAATTCGGCGAGCCCTCCAAGGCCCGCCTCGTCTGGCGCCCGCAGAACACGGTGGCGGTGGACGACGAGACCGCCGAGAAGCTGCTGCGCCTCGTGGAAAACCTCGAGGACAATGACGACGTGCAGACCGTGACGGCCAATTTCGAGCTGTCCGAGGCCATGATCGCCAAAATGAGCGCGGAAGACTAAAGCGAAACGCGCGCCCGTTTGCGTCGGGCGCGCGCTTCCTTCGGGTCTTCAGCCGCCGGTATGTCCGGTGGCGGTGGAGGCCGTGGTGGTGGTGGTCCCGGTCGAGGTGGACGCCATGCCCGCGCAATCGGCCAAGGCCGGGGCGCTGGCGAGGGCGGACAGCAGGCAGACGGCGAAAGTCAGACGCTTCATGGTCGAAACTCCGGTGTGAGCCACCCCGAAAGCCTACGCCTTGAGGCGCGCCCGCCAAGCCCTTTGATGACGTTGCGGCAGTGCGAAGGTAATGGAAGGGGCGATCCTCACGCCCTGTTGATCCGTGCGGGCGGTGCCGGGTCGCTCCGCCTCGCCCGCGTCACGCAAGCCGGCTAATTTACCGCCATGCATCCTCCGGCCCCCTCTCCCGAACCGCTCCGCCGCGCGCCGCGCTGGGCGCGGCCGCTTCTGGTGGTGCTGGCGGCGCTGTTCCTGCTGGAGGCGTGGCTGTGGCGGCGGCTGGGGCCGCTGGTGGACTGGTGCGCCGCCCTCATTCCCTTCGCCCGCCTGAAGGCGGCCATTGCCTGTTGGGCCCGGCGCCTGCCGCCTTATGGCGCGCTTCTGTTGTTCCTCGTTCCCATCCTGCTGGTGGAGCCGCTGAACCTCGTGGCGCTCTGGGGCTTCTCGCACCATCACTGGACGCTGGGCGCGGCGAGCCTGCTGTTCGAGAAGCTGGTGGGCGTCGGCCTCATGGCCTTCGTCTACGGCGCCTGCGAGCCGCAATTGCGGGCCATCAACTGGTTCGCATGGCTGGTGGATGTCTGCCTGAAGGCCAAGGCCTGGGCCGACCGGGAAGTGGCGCCCTTAAAGGCTTATATCGCCGGGGTGCGGGCGCGCATGGCCAATGGCGCGGGCTTCCTCGCCCGGGTCGCCGCCCTGCGGCGGCGCATCTTCTCGCGCGGATAAATTTCAGAGTGTTTTTCCGCGTTTCCTTCACGCGAACCGCCTCACACTTCGCTCGGAAACGCTCTAGGCGCGCGGATGCGCCGCGCGATAGGCGCGCATGAGGGCGGTATCGTCCAGCGCCGTATAGATCTGCGTGGTGGAGAGGGAGGCGTGGCCCAGCAATTCCTGGATCGCCCGCAGGTCGCCGCCGCGCGCCAGCAAATGGGTGGCGAAGGAATGGCGCAGCGCGTGGGGCGTGGCGCTGTCCGGCAGGCCGAGGGCGCCGCGCATGCGCTCCACCGCCAATTGCACGATGCGCGGCGAGAGCGGGCCGCCCTTCGCCCCCCGGAACAGGGGGCCGTCCGCCTGAAGCCCATAGGGGGAGAGGCGCACATAATCCACGATGGCCTGGGAGACGGGGGCGATGAGCGGCACCATGCGCGTCTTGGCGCCCTTGCCCGTCACCGTGAGGCGCCCCTCCGCGCCGTCGCGCGGCACCTGCCCGGCCGTGAGGCCCAGCGCCTCGGAAATGCGAAGGCCCGCCCCGTAGAGCAAGGCGATGACGGCGGCATCCCGCGCCAGAATCCACGGCGCACGGGCTTCCCCGGCCCGGCTGTCGGGGTCCGATAACGCACGCGCGGCGTCCATGCTCACCGGCTTCGGCAGGCCCTTGGGCACCTTGGGCGCGCGCACGGCAGAGAGCGGCGCCACCTTGCCCAGCCCCTCCCGCTCCAGATGGCGGGCGAAGGAGCGGGCGGCGGCCAGCAGGCGCACGAGGCTGCGCGGGGCCGCCCCCGTGCCGCGCCGCGCGGCGAGCACCGCGCGCATGTCGGCGGGGGTGAGGGTGGCGAGCGCGGCAATATCCGGCCGCCCGCCCAGATGGTCCGTGAGGATGAGGAGAACCTGGGCGAGGTCGCGGGCATAGGCTTCCCGCGTCTTGGGCGAAAGGCGCCGCTCATGGGCAAGGCGGTTCAGCCAGCCCTCCGCCGCCGCGCCCACATCGACGGCACAGGCCGAGAGGAGGGCGCCCGATGCGCGCCACGCCTTGTCCTCGTCCGTCATGGCCATGGGCGCCTCCCGTGTCTTCCATCAATGGCGCGCAAACATGAAGCGGGGCCTAACGGCGATTTTTCGGCAGGCCCCTTGCGAACGGAGTGTATCTTACGATATATCTCACGTCATGCTATCGAAAGATATATCGAACAATAAGGACATTCCCATGTTTGGATGCAGACCCCAATGGTCCCCCGAGCGCTTCGGCGCGGGCCGGTTCGGCGAGGGCGGCGGTCATGGTGGCGGTTTCGGGCGTGGTGGCCGTGGGCGCGGCGGTGGCGGCGGCGACATGTTCCGCCTCGGCCGCATGCTCGCCCAGGGCGACCTCAAGCTCCTGGCGCTCTCGCTCATCGCCGAGCAGCCGCGCCACGGCTACGAGATCATCAAGCTGATCGAGGAGAAGACCGGCGGCTGGTATTCGCCGAGCCCCGGCGTCGTCTATCCCACCCTGACCTATCTGGAAGAGGCGGGCTATGTGACCGCCGAGGCGGATGGCGCCAAGAAGCGCTACGCCATCACTCCGGAAGGCGAGGCGCACCTGGAGGAGAACCGGGCGCTGGCCGACACGCTCATTGGCCGCCTCTCGGAGATCGGCCTGAAGATGAGCAAGTTCCGGCGCTGGATGGGCGCGGGCGAGGAGGGCCAGGAAGCCCGCCCCGCCAATGACCTGCCCCGCCTCGTGGCCGCCGCCATGGAAGACCTGCGCGATGCCGTGAAGGCCCGTCTTGAGACGGACCGGGGCGGAGACTTTCGCGTGGTGGAAATCCTCGCCCGCGCGGCGCGCGAGATCCGGGGCGACAACCAGGGTCAGTGAGCCCTGTCCCGCCCGGCGCCGCCGGGCAGGGGCATGGGCTGGGTCGGCGATCCCCCGGCGCGGCGAAGCCGCCCCGACATGAAAAAGGCCCGCGAGCCATGCTCGCGGGCCTTTTCTCATTGGTGCGTCTGACGGCGCCTGCCCACTGGACCGGGCGCTGCGGGGATCAGCCGCCCTTCTGCTGGTCGGAGGCCTGCTTCACCGGCGGCTCCGCCTCGGCGGCATCCAGGCCGCTCTCCAGCTTCTTGGTGATCTTGGCCAGATCCTCGGGCTCGGGCTTCAGGTCGCGGGCATGGGCCCATTGGAAGGTGGCTTCCAGCTTGCGGCCCACCTTCCAGTAGGCATCGCCCAGATGGTCGTTGATGACCGGGTCCTGGGGCTTCAGCTCCACGGCGCGCTCCAGCTCGCCGGCGGCCTCCTCGTAGCGGCCGAGGCGGTAATAGGCCCAGCCCAGGCTGTCCACGATGTAGCCGTCATCGGGGCGCAGCGCGACCGCCTTGCGGATCATGTCCAGGCCCTGCTCCAGGTTCACGCCCTGGTCCACCCAGCTATAGCCGAGATAGTTGAGGACATGCGGCTGGTCGGGGAACAGCTCCAGCGCCTTCTTCAGGTCCGCTTCCGCCTGCGTCCAGTTCTTGCTGCGCTCGTTGCAGATGCCGCGGAAATAGAACAGCGTCCAGGTGTTGCGCTGGGGCGTGGGAATGAGGGCGATGGCCTGGTCATAGGTCTTCACGCATTCCGCGAACTGCTTCCGGCTGCGCTCGATGCCCCCCAGGGCCACCAGCGCCTCCAGGTCCTTCGGGTCCTGCTTGATCAGCGCCTGCAGGTGCTTGCGGGCCTCTTCAGCCTTGTCGATGGCGTCCAGATTGACCGCCATCTGCACTTCGGCATTGCGCTTCAGGGGCGAGTCCCCCGGCACCTTCTCATAGACCTGGATGGCCTGCTGCGGCTGCTTGAGCTGCTCGTAGAGGTCCGCCAGGGTCAGGCTCGCCAGGGGATGCTCCGGATAGAGCCACAAGGCGAGCTGGAGATAGACGAGGGCGAGATCCTCGCCCCCCTGGCGCGCCAGGGCCGCGCCGAGGCCGTACAGCACCTCGGCCGAGCCTTCCTGCGGGGTCTTGATGAGCAGCGGCAGGGTCTTGCCCGCCTTCAGCTCCGCGATGTCAGCCTGGATGAGCGGATGGCGGGGCAGCAGCTTCTCGAAATTCTGGTAGATCTCCAGCGCCGCCGGGATGCCGGTATTGCGCGAGGTCCACCGCCCGAAGGCGTCCACCGCCCGCACGGAGGAGGGGTCGAACTTCACGGCCGCTTCCAGCCGCTTGCCCGCATCCTTCTTGAGGCCGGCCGCGTCCAGGATCAGGCCCGCATTCAAATCCTTGAAGGCGGCGTACCAGTCCGGACCCTGCAGGCGGTCCACCATCTCCACGCCCGCCTTGGCATTGCCCGAGCCCATCATGGTCCAGGCCGCCAGCAGGGTGGCAGTGAGATCGCCGATGGGGCCGCGCACCGAGAGCGACAGATTGGTGCGGGCGCGCTGATATTCGTTCTTCTTGATGGCGCGGGCGGCAAGCACCAGCCGCGCGATGCGGTGCGAACGGTCCAGCTTCACCAGCCGTTCCGCGAGGGGGATGGAATCCTCCACGTCCCCGTCCACCAGCATGGCGAAGAAGGCGCGTTCCAGCACTTCCTCGTTGCGCGGGTCCATCTTCAGCAGTGCGCGCAGATAGGCGACGGCGGCGTCGGAATCGCGCTCCGTGCTGGCGATCCGGGCGGACAGGTAGCTTCCCGCGATGGTGGGGTCCACGATCGGTGGATAATCCGCGCGGGCGAAGGACGGCACCGCCACGGTGACGGCGGCGCTGAAGGCAGCCGCGAGGGCCAGGGGCGAGCGAGAGAGAAAGATCTTCACCGTGCGGAAATCCTGAAGCTCAGCGACAAGGGGCCGGTCCGGAAGCAGCGCCCGCGCGCCCTCTGGGCCGCCGATTCGCCATCGGCTGTGAACGTTGCAATGCGATCCTTGACCGGACAAGCCGCCGCGCCGGGAGGATCCCCCGCATGACGGCCCGCGCACCGGCGCCGAATGGCAGCAGAAAGGCCATACATGGCGGGAGGATGGCCGGTTTCCTCCCGCGCCGCAAGCATTCCGGGGACATCACGCCGCACCGCACCTTGTCGCGTTCGGCGCGGAGCGGCATAAGGTGCGGCCATGCAGCAACTTGCGACCCCGCAGGCACTTGCGGCCCGCGCGCCGGCCAAGGTGAATCTGACGCTGCGCGTGCTCGGGCGGCGCGAGGACGGGTTTCACGATCTCGCGAGCCTCGTGGCCTTCGCGGGCGTCGGGGATCGCCTGGGCCTCACGCCCGACGTGCCGCTCGCTCTCACCGTCACCGGCCCCCGCGCCGAGGCCGCCGGCCCCGATGACGACAATCTCGTGCTGAAGGCCGCCCGTGCGCTGGCGGCGCGCGTTCCCGGGCTGCGGCTGGGCGCGTTCCGGCTGGAAAAGCGCCTGCCCGTGGCGGCGGGGCTGGGTGGAGGATCCTCCGACGCGGCGGCGGCCCTGCGCCTGCTGGCGCGGCTGAACGGCCTGGCGCCGGACCATCCGGCGCTGCTGGACGCGGCGCGGGTGACCGGCTCGGACGTTCCGGTGTGCCTCGACCCGCGCGCGCGCCTCATGGGCGGGACGGGCGATCACCTGTCTCCCCCGCTCGATCTGCCGCCCGTGTTCGCCGTGCTGGTGAATTGCGGGGCGAGCGTTCCCACGCCGCCGGTCTTCAAGGGGCTGGGCCTTGCGCCGGGTGCTTCGCTGGCGGGGCCTGCCCATCCCGATCCCTGGCCGAGGGTGGAGGGAGACGCGCTCCTCTCCCTCATCGCCGGGCTGCCCAATGATCTGGAGCCCCCGGCCATGGCGCTGGCGCCGGACATCGCCGCCGCGAAGGCCCTGCTCGCGGCGCGGCCGGAAGCGCTGCTGGTGCGCATGTCCGGCTCGGGGGCGACGGTGTTCGCGCTGGTGGCGGATTGCCGCGCGGCGGCCCGCTTGTCCCGCCATGTCTCAACCGCGCGCCCCGGCTGGTGGGTCCGCTCAACGGTGCTGCGATGACGATTCTTGCCTATGTGGTGGCCGCCATCGCGGAAATCGCCGGATGCTTCGCCTTCTGGCATGTGGTGCGCTCGGGCGGCTCACCACTCTGGCTGTTGCCGGGGGTGGCGAGCCTCGTCCTGTTCGCCTGGGCGCTGACACTCGTGGAAGCGAGCGTCGCCGGGCGCGCCTTCGCGGCCTATGGCGGCGTCTATATCATCGCGTCGCTGGTCTGGATGTGGGCCGCGGAGGGGATGCGACCGGACCGCTGGGACATCACCGGCGGCGTCATCTGCCTCGCCGGGGCGGCCATCATCCTGTTCATGCCGCGCGCGCTGGCGCACTAGCGCCTATCGGCCCACCGGCCGGACCCGCCCTCAATGGGCGCGGGAGATGCAGAAATCCACCGCTTCCGTCAGCGCATCCTTGGCGGCGCCGTTCGGGAACAGGGCCAGGGCATCCTTGGCCATGGCGCCGTAATGGCGGGCACGCTCGATGGTGTCGGCCAGCGCCCGGTGCTTGGTGAGCAGGCCCACCGCAACAGCGAGATTCTCGTCCGTGGCGTCGCCGGTCTCCAGCGCCCGCTTCCAGAAGGCGCGCTCTTCCGCATCGCCGCGCCGGAACGCGAGAACCACGGGAAGGGTGATCTTCCCCTCGCGGAAATCGTCGCCCACATTCTTGCCGAGCTTGGCCTGGCTGCCGCCATAGTCCAGCGCGTCGTCCACCAGCTGGAAGGCGATGCCCAGATTCATGCCGTAGCTGCGGCACGCGCCCTGGTCGCCCTTGGAACGCTGGCCGAGCACCGCGCCCACCTCGCAGGCGGCGGCGAACAATTCCGCCGTCTTGCCCCGGATGACGGCGAGATAATCGTCCTCGGACGTCTCGGTATTCTTGGCGGCCGCGAGCTGCATCACCTCGCCCTCGGCGATGGTGCAGGCGGCCGTGGAGAGAATGTCGAGGCAGGAGAGGGAGCCCACCTCCACCATCATCTTGAACGCCTGGCCCAGCAGGAAGTCGCCCACCAGGACGCTGGCCTCGTTGCCCCAGAGCTTGCGGGCGGCGAGCTTGCCGCGCCGCATGTCGCTCTCATCCACCACGTCGTCATGCAGCAGCGTGGCCGTGTGCATGAACTCAACGGACGCCGCGAGCTTCACATGGCCTTCGCCCTGGTAGCCGCTGAGCGCGGCGCAGGCGAGGGTCAGCATGGGCCGCAGCCGCTTGCCGCCGCCGGAGATGAGATGGTTCGCCACCTCCGGGATCATGGCCACATCGGAGCCGGTGCGCGCGAGAATGGTCGCGTTCACCCGGTCCATGTCCCCCTTCACGAGGCGGACAAGGGCATCCAGGGAAGGTTCGTTCGGCTCGAACGGAAGGACGACGGCCAAGAATGGCTCCCGCTTGTCAATCAGGCGGGCGCACCATAGGGAGGAGAGCGGGTAACGTGCAAGTCGCACCGCGCGAATTGGCGGAGCGGGCGCTGCGAAGTCGCCGGCCTTCCGTCTGCGGCCGCAACGCGGCACACGGCCTGGCTCATTGAAGAATGAGGCGCCCCGGGGCTTCCTGGAGCCGCTGAGGCAAGGGTCCGGTGCAGGGCCCCCGAGGGCGACGTGTCAATCCGCCCCGTCGGGCGAAGATGGCCGGGACGGCCGGGCGCAGAGTGGGGTGCCATGCGGGACATCGTGCGGACCAACGACGTGGTGCTGATCTCGGCGGTGGAAGCCCTGCTGACGGCGGCGGACATCACCTGCCTTCTGGCGGACGCCTATGTGAGCGCCATTGAGGGCTCCATCGGCGTGCTGCCGCGCCGCATTCTGGTGCCGGACGATGAGTGGGATGCCGCCCGCCGCCTGCTGCGGGACGCCGATCTGGGGCATGTGCTGTATGACGGCCCCTGACACCCCCCTGCCGTTCGAGACCACGGACGATGCGCTGCTGGACGGCCGGCTGGTGCTACGCCAGCCGCGCCGCGGGCATCGCTTCGGCCATGACGCGCTGCTGCTGGCGGGCATGGCGGGGGAGGGGGACCGCACGCTCATGGATTTCGGCGCGGGCGTCGGGAGCGCGGGGCTGGTGGCGCTGGCCCTGCACCCGGGCGCGCGGGCGGTGCTGGTGGAGCGCGAGGCCGATCTGGCCGCCCTCGCCGAACAGAATGCGGCCCGCAACGGTTTCGCGGAGCGCTGCGCGGTGGTGTGCGCGGACGTGTGCGACCTCAACCGGGGGCGGGGACCGAACGTCCCGCCGGTGGATCTCGTTCTGGCCAACCCGCCCTTCAATCTCTCCACCGCGCACCGGACCTCGCCCGATGGCGGTCGCGCGCGGGCGCACATGGCCGATGAGGGGTTGTTCGCCCATTGGGTGACCGCCGCCGCCCGCTGCCTCAAGCCCGGCGGGCGGCTGGCGCTGATCCTGCGGCCGAGCGAACTGGCCCTGCTGCTGACCGCGCTGTCGGGCCGCTTCGGCGCCCTGGAGCTTCAACCCGTTCACCCCCGGGCCGACCGCCCGGCCGTGCGCCTCCTGGCCCGCGCCATAAAGGGCCGCCGCACCCCGCCGGTTTTCCTGCCGGGATTGGTGCTGGGAGGTGCGGAAGGCGGGGCGAACGGGCAGGGGCTTCCGGAATGAGGGCGCGAAAGCGCCGCCCCAGGATGACGCCCGGATCGTTGGCCGGGATGTCCAGCAGGAGCGCGGTGCCGTAGGCGTTCACGGAATTCTACCGTACCACCTCTGACATGGACCGGCCGGTTCCGGTCTCAGCGCGAGATGGATGACCGTGTCCACGCCTTCCAGCGCTGACCGCAGCGCCTTTTCGGTGCGGACCGATTCCCGGCGGAACTCGATGCCGGGGCCGTCCAGCCAATCGAGGCCGACCGGCCTGTCGCCGTGGATCTGTGGCGACAGGCTGTCGCGGATGCGACTGCCGCCCCCCCCCCGCTCGCGCATCAACCGGGCGGTTCGGGCGCCGATGAAACCGGCGCCCCTCACTCGCTATTGATAAGCTCAGGCAGCTTCCATCGTACGGGCCGAAGCCTCGTAGAGTGCCTTCTCGGCGACCCACAAATCGGCGTAATCGACATTCTGCCAGTTTTCAAACCACGGGCCGCCATTTGTATAGTGAATGACGATCGGGATCTTCTCGGCCTTGGGATATTCGCCTTCCAGGAAGTTCCAGGTGAGCGAGAGTTCGCCGATATCCTTGTCATCCACCCACTGGAGGCGATGGAGGAAGCCGGGGGTCGCGGTGTTCACCACTTCGGGGGTGAGGGCCTTCACCGCTGGGTGCGCGTTGTTGAACAGGATGAAGGACGACCAGTTCTTCCGAGGATAAGTGGTCTGCGCCTTGCCATCCATCTTAATGGAGTTCGCGGGCACATAGTCGTGCTGCACCACATAGACGGCCTTGGAAGGATCAATGCCCTCCAGAACCTTGTAGATGTCATCCGTATAGAGGAAGTCGCAATCGCAGAACACGGTCCATCCGTCGTGCGCCGCGATATACGGCACGAGGAAGCGCGTCAGCGAGAATTCGGTTGTGGCGCTCTGGTCGAGCGGCCGCGTATAGAGCCCCAGTTCGCGCAAGCTCGGCTGCTTCAGCGGGTAGACTTCGATCTCTTTGCTCGCATGCCGCTTGATCGAGTGCTGGCATACCTGCCAGGCAATGTCCTCGCGGCTGTCATAGCCAACATAAACTTTCAGCTTATCTTGCATCTTACGGCTCCATTGGAGTGGAATTGGTCCAATGTCACTTGGGCCCTATACATTTTAGGGGCTCCCCTATGTATAGGCCATTCTGGTAAATTACTATGGTCGAACGGTGTCCGGAGGGATACTGTAGAGGGATTCCAATAGCTTCGGTCGTGGTACGCATCCTGTTGGAAGGTGTCGGCACGTGTCTCTGGGCTGGAGAGGCTGGGCAACGATATGGTGGTCAAAGCGGGTGGCGGGTGGCGGTGGCCTGCCGGGGGCGCGTCAGGTGGTGCGAAAGGTGGCGGTCCTGCGTCCGTGGAGGGGGCGGAAGGCGCAGCGCCGGTTCTCGTGACCGCCAAGGATTTGATCGCCTTCGTGGAAAGCATCGCCGGAGACGGTGACCGGGACACTACGCTGCGAATCGGGGTGCTTGAAACCCGCCTGTCCGATTTTGCCGAGCAATTGCGGGGGGCCCGCGCGGAACTCGGGGCCGAGCGCGGGCTGGCCCGGACGCTCGAGGAGGCCCTGCGCACCGAGCGGGCGGGCACCGCGCGGCTCGAGGCTGCCCTTGCCGAAAGGGAAACGCAGTGGGCGGCCACCTCGGCGGCGCTGAAGGAGATTCAGCCGGCCCTCGACGAGGCCGCGGTCAATTCCGCTTTGCTGGACGGCAGCTATATCTGGAAGCTCATCCGTCCCGTGGTGCGCCTGGAAGTGCGGGCGCGGGGCCTGATGCGCACCGTGTCCCGCCGCCGCCGTCGCATCGAGGAGGACGCGGCGGAGGTCGCGGCCAGCGGGCTGTTCGACCGATCCTGGTATCTGGAGAACTATCAGGACGTTGCGGATTCGCGCATCGATCCGCTGCGCCATTACCTGCTGCATGGCGCGCCCGAGGGGCGCGATCCCGGCCCGTCCTTCAGTTCATTGGCCTATCTCGAGGCCTATCCGGATGTGGTGGGCGCGGGCCTGAACCCGCTGCTTCACTATGCTCGCTATGGCCGGGCGGAGGGGCGCGCGGTGTTTCCGTCCCGCCTGGCCGGTCCCGCCGCCGCCGCCGTGCCTCCCGCCGCCGCGATGCTCGCCGAGGAGGCGGACCTTGCCACGGTGAAGGCGAGCGCGCTTTTCGATGCCGAGTGGTATCTCGCGCGCAATGCGGATGTGTCCGCCGACGGTGTCGATCCGGCTTTGCATTACCTGTGGTTTGGCGGGCAGGAAGGGCGCGATCCGGGCCCGCGTTTCAGTTCGGGTGTCTATCTCGTCCAGAATCCCGATGTCGCGAAAGGCGGTATCAATCCGCTGCTTCATTATCTGCGGTTCGGCGAAGGGGAAGGCCGTGCCCTGACCACCACGCTGGTAAGCGAGCCGGCCCTTCCCGCCCCCGCTTCGCCATCTGTTCCCCTGACCGTGGCTGCCATTCTCCCGCAACTGTCCTTCGACTGCGGGCCGGGTGAGGTGGCTTTTGGAGGCGGTTCGTCGGTCATTGGTTTCGCCGAACCGCACGCGCATGCCGTGGCGACGCTGATCGGTGCCCTGCGGCTGGCGCGGCATTTGAGCGGGCCGCGGGGGCTCGGGCTGCTCTGGTCGCAGGCGGCCGGCCAGGCGAAGCAGGCCCTCGACGAGGCGGCGGCGGGCGTCGCGGCCGACCGGGCTGAGATTCTGAAATTCTCCTGCGCCGGTGCGCCCGTCTTCGCCGATGCGAGCATCGAGGCGGGGGACACGCTTCGGCTTCGCCTTGACGCCACCGGGGGAGAGGCCCGGGTGGTCGCCGGTCTCCAATATGGGCGGGCCGGATTGGAGGTCATCGGCGCGTGCAGCGTCGTCGAGGGGGCTCCGGCCTTTGCCGACATGGCCATGCGCGACGCATTTCTCCCGCTTCTGCTGGTGGTGACGGACACGCGCGGACGGCTTTCCGATGCCTGTCTCCTGCCGTTTCCCTGCCTTCTGCGCGGTGGCTCGCACCATGGCGAGGCGCTGGCCTGCGCGCCCGGTCATTCCGGGCTGGAGGCGGTGAGGCGCCTCAGCGGGACGCTGCTGGAATCCTGGAGGGAGCACGGTCTTCGCCCGGCGGTGGGAAGCATTGATCTGGATCTTACGGGTGGAACGGGCGCAGAGCGCATTTTCGACCGCGGATTGCGGTTCTGGCTCGGCGATGTGCTCGGTATTGCGATCCGCCCTCTGCTCGGCGAGGACCAGTCGGATGGTGCGCAGTGGCTGGCCGAGGCCGCGTTCCTGACACCGCCCAAGGGCACGCGGGCGCCGGTCGATGCTCCTGTCCTGCGCCTGCCGGTGGATGGCGTCCCGACCCTTCAGGCCCTGTTCCGCGGCCCCGGCCCGGGCGACAGCGCCTTCGCCGCCTTCGTGGCGGTTCGGCCGTCGGACTGCAAACCCTCCTGGATGGTGGCCCCCCCGGCGGCGGACGGGCTGGACAGCCTGCAGCCTTCGGGCCTCGCCCCCTTTCCGCTGTTCGGCGGTGGGCCGGCGCGGCAGGCGATGGCGGGCGAGCGCCCGTGGCCCGCTGCGCTTCGCTTCGTTGATCCGCTTGCCCGCCAGGGCGTGGAATGGGTTGCGCCCTTCGCCCCGGAGGCGCCCATCTCCACATTGGTGGGGGCGGCGGCCGGAGCCCTGAAGCCGGAGCCGCGTGTCTCGGTGGTGCTGTCGTGCGGTGCCGATCCGTTGTATTTCGCCGCCGTGCTGGAGGCGCTCGCGCTCCAGCACGGGCTGCGTGCGATCCAGGTGATCGCATCGGCGACCGCCGAGACCGCTCCCGACATGCTCCCGGCGTTGCGCCGGCATTTTCCGCTGACCGGCCATCTGGTGCTGTCGGGCGCCGAAACCGCCCGGCATGTGCGCTACAATCGGGCCGTGGAACTTGCGGAAGCGGATCTGCTCGCCGTCCTGGGGGAGGGCGTGCTGCTGCACGATGCCCGCACCCTGGCCGCCTTCGCCGCATTGCTCGCCCAGCCGCAGGTGGCCTCCGTAAGCTGTCCGTTGTTGGCCGGCAGCGCCAGGAAGCGGGACGAGCGGGTCCAGATGGTGGATGCAGGACGCTTCGCCCTGCCCCCGGGGCAGACGGACATGCCACCCGCGCCGGCCCCGCTTTCCTCCTTGCTTGCCGCGCTTCCGCCGGCGGCTTGGCCCATGGCGGCGCCATCCGCCGATCTCTTCATGGTTCGGCGTCACGACTGGGTTCGTCGTGGCGGGTTCAAGCCGGGACATGACCTGAATGGTGCGCCGGCGACGGCGTTCTGGCAGAAGTCGGCCCGCGACCACAGCATGAACCTTGTGACCTTTGCCCTTTCGGCGACCCTTCTCTCTGCGGAGGGCGCGGCGCCCCGGCCTCCGGCGCCGGATCGCATCGTCCTCGCGGCTGGCCATGAGGCATCCGTGACGGCTTCCAGGATTGTGGCATGAAGATCCGCGTTATCACGCCGAACGAGGACTATCGGCGCCAGGCCGGCGCGCGCATCCGCTATGGCCGCCTGTCAGAACCGTTGAAGGCGCTGGGGTGCGACATCGATCTCGTCCCCTTGGAGCGCGTCCATACCGGCGCCGTGCCGGATGGCGACGTGTATCTGATCAGCAAATGCTACGACGTGCGGGCCGCCCTGGTGGCGCAATGGGCGCGCAGCGCGGGGCGCCTCGTGGGGGTCGATCTGTTCGACGACTATTTCAGCGAGGTGGAGGACAGTCGCTTTGCCCATCTGCGGGCTTGGTTCCATGCCTGCATCCAGGCGTCCGATTTCGTCCTGTGTTCCACGCCGGCCTTGGAGCAGGTGAGCCGCCGGCTGGTTCCGCAAGTGCCTGCCCATGTCATGAACGATCCGTTCGAGGCGTTCGATGCGCGTGCGCTCGCGGACACGCTGCTGGGCAAGCAGGCAATGGTGGGCGCGACGGGCGTCCTGCAGGTGGCGTGGTTCGGCATGGGTGACAATCCGAACTTCCCCGTCGGCCTTTCGGACCTCGTGGCTTTTTCCGGGGAACTGGACGCCCTGCGCGGGCATGGCCTTGATGTCCGCCTCAAGATCTGCACCAATCGCAGGGCCATGACGGCCGAAGCCCTGACCGCTCTGAAGCGCCTGCCCGTGCCGTTCGAGATGTCCGAATGGAGCGAGGCTGCGGAGAAGGCCCTGCTTGGGGAGAGCTTCGCCGCCTTCCTGCCGGTGAACGGCCAGCCCTTCAGCACCGTCAAGTCCCTGAACCGTGCCGTGACCGCGCTGAGCGCCGGGGTCCAGGTCCTCTCCGCCGGCTATCCGCTCTATGCCTGCTTCGGGCCGCTCATCTATCGCAGCGGTGCCGAGCTGGCGCAGGACGCCAAGCGCGGCGTGGCGCGCCTGAACGGCGAAAGCGTATCCGCCCTCGCGGATGCCCTCGCCCAATATGCCGATCCCGTCCGGGAGACCGAGGGGTTTGCCGCTTTTCTGCGGTGCCTGGAGCCTCTGGCTTGGCAGCGGGCGGGCAAGAGAGTGGTGGGGCAACCCTTCGCGGCCGTGATCCACGGACGGGATAGCGGGGATGTCCCGCACGATTTCGCCCGCACGCTGGGGGCGCTCTCGGTGGGAACGCCCCTCTCTCCCCAGAAGCTCGACTATGACATCCGCCTCAACGCCGGGACGGCGGAGAGCGGGCCGGAGCTTCTGGTCCGCGAGGGTCTCGTGCCGGTCATCGAGGCGGGCCGAGTCCGGTGGGGGCGCCAGGTGACCCTCGGCAAAACCACCTACCAGCGCGTGTCGCTGGGCGCGCCGCTGTCGCGCGAGGGGTTGGATCTGGCTACGCTCAAGCTGCCGAGCACGCTGGGCAGCGGCCATTGCGTGCTCCTGTCCGAAGTGGCGCGCCTCACGCGCGAACTGTTTCCGGACATCCCCCTCATTCTCTCCGAGGAGTTGAGACAGCCCTGGCGCATTCCCGCCGGCTTTCCCGGATCGTCATGGATGCCTCATTGATGCCTGCGCCCGCCGCCGTCTTCCTGGTGAATCTCCTGCAGGACGTGAATGTCCTGCGCCCGCTGGTTTTCCTCGCCCGCGACCTCGGGCTCACCCCGCGGATCCTGCAGGCGCGCCCCTTCGAGACGCGCGATCGGGCGGGCACCTGGCGTGCCGAGCTGGAGGAGATTGCGGCGGCCACGGGCGCGCGGCTCGACACGTTCGGGGATGCGGCGGAGGCGTTCGGCCTGCTCCAGGGCGGCGGCGGCATCCTGTTCGCGGGAAGCGAATCCAACCTGTCGGCCCATCAATTCATCCATGACGCCATGCGCGTGGCGCCCTCGTCCTATGTGAAGGCGACGCTCCAGCATGGCTATGAATGCGTCGGCTTTCTGCAGTCCCGCGCCCATGATCAGGCGCACGGGTGCGAGATCGCGTTCGCCGCCGACGTGGTCTGCGGCTGGTGCGCGCCGGAGCGGCTGACGGCGCTGGCACCGTCCCAGCGGAACAAGCTGCTGGTGACCGGCCCGTCCGCTTTGCTGCAGCGGCCGGTCTCCCTGCGCAAGAGCCGCCGGGGCATCGTGTGCGAGAATCTCCATTCCGTGCGCTTCAGCGCCTCGGGCGACTTCAAGGGCGACTTCGTCTCTGTCTTCAATGCGTTCTGCGAGACCCTGGAGGGGCAGGGCGAAGAGGTGATCCTGCGCCCTCATCCGGGCGGGCAATATGTGCTGAAGAACAATGTCGCCCTGCCGGACAACGTGATCATCAACAACAACCCCATCTACAAGGTGGACCTCTCCCGCTACGCCTACGGCATCTCCGCGCCGTCGTCCGTGATCATCGACATGGTGCTCTCGGGCATTCCAACCGCCGTCTGGCACGATCCGGCGGGCGGCATGGATGCGAGCAATTACGAGGGGCTTGCCCATGTGAGCGGCATCGCGGATTGGGTGGCGTTCGCCCGCGCCGCGCAGGCCGATCCCGCCCCCTTCCTGGAGCGGCAGGCGGCGTTTCTCGCCCGCCAGCAATTGATGGCGGACCCGCAGGCATCCTATCGCCGCTTCGCAGGGCTGATGCTGGGCGCCGCCCGGCGGGCGGATCCCGCCTTCGCGCTTCCCGCTCCCCGGCCGGCGCCGGAATCGCGGGTGATGTTCGTGGTGAACGGCCCGCAGTCCAGCGTGCAACCGAGCTTCATGGGACCGCTCTCACGGGAGATATCCGAGGGGCGGATTGCCACGGAGGTCCTGAGCGATGAAGACATGTCCACCGTCGTCGGCGGGCACCTGTCGGCGGTGGATCGCCAGGACTGGGTCGAGGCGCGGCTGAAATCCTTCGCGCCGTCATTGGTCGTCTTCTGTCGCTATAATGGCGCGCACGCGCCCTTCATAACCGAATGGGCTCGGCGCAGCGGTGTGGCGACGCTTTTCCATATCGACGACGATCTGCTGGATGAGCCCGCCGAGATTGGCGAGCCCAAGGCCGCGATCCACAATGTCCCTCCGCGTCGGTCTGCCGTGACCCATCTGCTGGACGCGGTGGATCTGGTCTATTGCTCCACCGCGCCCCTGCGGCGGCATTTCGAGGAGATGGGCTTCAAGGCGCCCATGATGAGCGGCGACATCCATGCGGCGGCATCCGTCCTGTCCCCGGCGCAGGAGCGGCCGGTGCGCACGGTGGGCTATACGGGCTTCGACCATTCCGATGATCTCAGTCTCGTTGTTCCAGCAGTGGCGGAGTATCTGCGCCGGCACGATCAGGTGACGTTCGAACTGTTCGGCACCATGCCCAAGCCGGCGGAACTGGAGCCGTTCGGCGATCGCATCGTCATGGTGCCTCCGGTGCGGGACCATGATGCGTTCCTGGAAGCGCTGGCCGAGCGCAAATGGGATATCGGCCTCTGCCCGCTGGCGCCGCTGCCGTTCAATCGGAAGACGGCCAATACCAAATGGGTGGAATATACCGCCGCCGGCGCCGCGGTCGTGGCCAGTGCGGGGGCGGCCTATGACGCATGCTGCGCGGACGGGGCCGGCATCCTGGCGGGGACGCCGGAGGAATGGCTTGCCGCCCTGGAGGCGCTGACGACCGATCCCGCTGCCCGCGCTGCCCAGGTCCGCCGGGCGCAGGACCGTCTCGCCGCAGACTATGCGCCGAAAGCGCTGACGAAACAGGTGCTTTCCGCATTCGATCAGGCGCTGGAGGCAAGCTGCGTGCGGACCGCGGGCCCGGAAGTGCGCGCAAAAAAGGAGCCGCGGCTCACCCGCCGGGTCATGTTCATCAGCCCGAGCTTTCTGCCGACGCTCCAGATTTTCTTCGTGAAGCCTCTGGCCGATGTGGTTGCTGCGGGCGAGCTTCACTATGCCTTGCTGGCCGAAGACCATCTCAAGCAGAACAAGCTCACGCCCCCGCAGGCATTGGATTATTTTATCAATGGACTGACGGATTTCGAGCCGGATCTGATCGTGTTCTGCCGTTATGGCGGCCCACATGTGGACGCGATGATCGATTGGGCGCGCATTCACAATATTCCAATCTTATTCCATATCGACGATGACCTTTTGAATGTCCCGCTGGAGTTTGGTGCGCAGAAGCATGCTTACCATAATGGCCCCCGCCGCTTGGCGACGTTGCGCACCTTGTTGAACAAGGCGGATCTCGTCTATTGCTCGACTGAAAATCTGAAGTCGCGCATGGTCGAACTGGGGGCGAAGGCGCCGATCATCTCCGGAGCGATCTGCGGCTCGGGGACCATCATTGCTCCAGCTGAACTTCGGCCGGTGACCCGTGTCGGTTACATGGGGTTCGACCATGCCCATGATCTGGAAATGGTGCTGCCACCTTTTGTCCAGGTTCTGCGCCGACATCCGCATCTGACCTTCGAGTTGTTCGGCTCCATTCCGAAGCCTGCCGAACTTGAGGAGTTCGGTGATCGCATCGTCATAGTGCCTCCGGTGCGCAATTATGCCGAGTTCCTCGACGCCTTTGCTGCGCGCAAGTGGGACATTGGCATTTGCCCCCTCGTGAGGACGACGTTCAACCTTGTGAAGGCCAATACGAAATGGGTTGAATATACGTCCGTCGGCGCAGCGGTGGTGGCGAGCCGGGGGACGGTCTACGATGAGTGTTGCGCGGACGGCTGTGGTCTCCTGGCCGAGACGCCGGACGAATGGTTTGCTGCGCTGGACAGCCTCGCCGGCGACCCCGCCGCCCGTTTCGCGCAGGTTCAGCGCGCGCAGAACAAGGTGGTGAATGCGTATTCGCCTGACATGCTTCGTCAGCAGGTGTTGGACATCTTCGCGGAGACGCAGCGGCGTTATGTGGGCTGAGCGCTGCCGTCGGATCCAAGGTCGGGACTGGACCTAAAAGGGGTGCTGGGATACTTGCCGCATGCGCGGCACTTTTGTAGCGGCCCCCTCCGCCTCGCCCACGAACACAAGCCTCACCCGGCCGCCAGCACCTTCGCCTCGATGGCCTCGGCGCGCTGGAAGGCCGGGCGGGCCATGCAGCGTTCCGCGTAGGCGGCGAGGATCGGGCGGTCCTGGATCACCTTCAGCAGGTGGATGCCGTACCAGATGTCGCTGCCGATCATCACGTCCACGGCGGTGAAGCGCTCGCCCAGCGCCCAGGGGCCGGTCGAGACCAGGTCCTCGATCACGCCCATCACCCGGTCGAACGATCCCCAGCCGGCGGCGCGGGCGGGGATTTCCACCTTGGCGAGCTTCTCCACGAAGGCCGCTTCCACGCAGGCGGCGTCGAAGAACATCCAGTGCAGATAGCGCCCGCGCGCCGGGTCGCCGATGGGTGGGGCAAGGCCAGCGTCCGGGGCGAGGTCCGCCACATAGGCGCAGATGGCGCCGCTCTCGGCGAGCTTCGCCGCGCCGTCTTCCAGAGCGGGCACCTTCATCATGGGATTGATGGCGCGGTAGTGCGCGCTCTTCAGCTCTTCCCCGTTGATATCCATGCGCTGGAGTTCATAGGGAAGGCCCGCCTCTTCCAGCATCCAGAGGGTGCGGAAGGCGCGGGTGTGCGGGGCCCAATAGAGTTTCATGGGGTGTCTCCGTCCGATGGGGGCAGGCGTTTCGACATATAGACGCGCCGGAACCCCGCCTCGTCGGCCCGATGGGTCTCGGCATAGCCGAGGCGGGCATAGAGGGCGATGTTCTCGGCCATGGCGGCGTTGGTGTAGAGGCGGATGGCGGCATGGCCCGCCGCCCGCGCCGTCTCTTCCGCGAAGGCCAGCAGTACGCGGCCAAGTCCTTGCCCTTGGGCACGCGGGGCCACCGCCACATTGTCCAGCAGCAGGCCATCCGCCTCGGGCAGCAGCACGAGAACGCCGTCCACCTGTCCGGCGCGTTCGGCCACATGGACCTGCCCGGCGGCGATCAGGGCGGCATAGTCGTCGCCCATGGGCCCCGGCGGGCGGCCGATGCGGGGGATGTAGGGGGCATAGGCCGCCCGCACCAAAGCTTCCACCGCCGCAAGGTCCGCGGGGGTGGCAAGGCGCAGGGCGGGCGCGTCCATGCCTCGCGCCGTCAGCTTTTCAGCCGGTAGCCGGTGCGGAAGATCCACCACACCGCCACGAGGCAGGCCAGGAGGAACACCAGGGTCATGCCGAGGCTGATGCCGATATTCACGTCGGAGACGCCGAAGAAGCTCCAGCGGAAGCCCGACACCAGATAGACCACCGGGTTGAACAGGGTGACGGAGCGCCAGAAGGGCGGCAGCATGTCGATGGAATAGAAGCTGCCGCCGAGGAAGGTGAGCGGCGTCACAATGAGCAGCGGGATCATCTGCAGCTTCTCGAACCCGTCCGCCCAGATGCCGATGATGAAGCCGAACAGGGAGAAGGTGACGGCGGTCAGCACCAGGAAGCTCACCATCCACACCGGATGCAGCACCTTCACGTCCACGAAGAAGGTGGAGGTGGCGAGGATGATGATGCCGAGCATCACCGACTTGGTGGCCGCCGCGCCCACATAGCCGAGCACGATCTCCACATAGGAGATGGGCGCGGAGAGCACCTCGTAGATGGTGCCCACGAAGCGGGGGAAATAGATGCCGAAGGCGGCGTTGGAGATGGACTGGGTGAGCAGGGTCAGCATGATCAGGCCCGGCACGATGAAGGCGCCATAGGCCACCCCGTCGATGGGCGCCATGTGGCCGCCGATGGCCGAGCCGAACACGATGAAATAGAGCGCCGTGGAGATGACGGGCGAGACCACGCTCTGGAGCAGGGTGCGCCAGGTGCGTGCCATCTCGAACAGGTAGATGGCCTTGACGGCATGGACGTTCATGCGTTCTCCCGCATCAGATCGACGAAGATATCCTCCAGGGACGACTGGTGGGTCTCCAGGTCGTGATAGGCGATGCCGGCCATGGCGAGGCCGCGCAGCAGGTCGGAGACCGGCGCCGAGCCCTGCCCGGTGCCGTAGACCAGCACGAGGTCTCGCCCGTCCGCCGACAGGGTCAGGTTATGCCCGGCGAAGGCCGAGGGAATGGTGCCGAGGGGCGCGGCGAGATGGATGGTGAGCCGCTTCTGGCCGAACTGGCGCATGAGGGCGGTCTTTTCCTCCACCAGCATCAGCTCGCCCTTGCGGATCACGCCGATGCGGTCCGCCATCTCCTCCGCCTCTTCCAGATAATGGGTGGTGAGGATGATGGTGACGCCCTCGTCGCTCAGCTGGCGCACCAGCCGCCACATGTCGCGGCGCAGTTCCACGTCCACGCCGGCCGTGGGCTCGTCCAGGAACAGGATGCGCGGCTCGTGGGCGAGCGCCTTGGCGATCAGCACCCGCCGCTTCATGCCCCCCGAGAGGGTCATGATCTTGTTGTCCTTCTTGTCCCAGAGCGACAGGTCGCGCAGCACCCGCTCGATGCGGGCGTCGTCGCGCTTCTTGCCGAACAGGCCGCGCGAGAAGGCGACGGTGGCCCACACGCTCTCGAAGGAATCGGTCTTCAGTTCCTGGGGAACGAGGCCGATCAGCGCGCGGGCGGCGCGATAGTCGGTGATGATGTCGTGTCCGGCCACCTCCACCTTGCCGGCGCTGGGATTGACCAGGCCGCAGACGATGGAGATGAGCGTGGTCTTGCCAGCGCCGTTGGGGCCCAGCAGGGCGAAGATCTCGCCCTGGTTAAGCTCCAGGCTGACGTCCTTGAGGGCCGTGAACCCGCCCTCATAGACCTTGGAGAGGTTTTCGACTCGAAGGATAGGCTGCATGGACGCTCATATAGCCCATGCCGGTGACGATTGCGCGGGGGGTCAGCCGGGTGTCGCGGCGTCCGCCGCGTCCCGCGCCTTGGCGGCGATGGCGCCGGCGGCGGGGTTGAGCGGCTGGGCGGCGTGGCGCGGCGGGGTGAAGGGCGCGGGCTTGGGCTCGGGGATGGGCGCGTTGGAATGGAGCAGCTCCCGCCCGGCATAGAGGCCGCTGGTCTGCTCCAGGCACAGGCGCTCGGCATCGCGGCGGCGGATGTCGGCGATGGTCTCCTCCGCCTCTTCCGGGGTGAGGCCGAGATATTCCAGCGTCTCCCGGCCGAACAGGAAGGCGGATTCCAGCGTCTCGCGCACCTGCACCTCCACCTGCTCTTCCAAGAGGCGCAAGGCGTGGCCGCGATCATAGGCGCGCACCATGAGGCCGGCGGAGGGGAAGGCGGCCTTGCACAGCTCCACCACCTTGTCGGTGCCCTTCTGGTTGTCGATGCAGATGCAGATGGCCTGGGCGGACCCGGCGCCGGCGGCGCGCAGCACGTCGAGATTGGTGCCGTCGCCATAATAGATCTTGAAGCCGAACTCGGCGGCGCCCCGGATCATCTCGGGATCGTTGTCGAGGATGGTCACGTCCATGTCGCGGGCCAGCAGCGCCTGGCTGACCATCTGGCCGAACCGGCCGAAGCCGATGAGCAGGACGGAGCCGCCCAGCCCGTCCGGCGCCTCGACACCGTTGAGATCGGGGGCGGGGGCCGGCAGCAGGCGGCGGGCGGCGATGACGCAGAGCGGCGTCAGCACCATGGAGAGGATGACGGTGGAGGCCATGATGGCGTTGGTGCGCGGGTCGAACAGGCCCTCGGCCACCGCCGCCGCATAGAGAACGAAGGCGAATTCGCCGCCCTGGGCGAACAGGGCCGAGCGCGAGACCGCCTCGCGCCATCCCGAGCGGAAGGCGAGCGCCACGCCGAAGATGCCGACCGCCTTCACCACCATGTAGCCGGCGACAGCAAGGGCGACCAGGAGCCAGTCGTCGGCCACCACCTTCAGGTCCAGCGACATGCCCACCGCCATGAAGAACAGACCGAGCAGCAGGCCACGGAACGGCTCGATGTCGGCCTCCAGCTGGTGGCGATAGCTGGAGCCGGACAAAAGCACGCCGGCAAGGAACGCCCCCATGGCCATGGAGAGGCCGGAGACCTGCATGAGAAGGGCGGTGCCCAGCACCACCACCAGAGCGGTGGCGGTCATCACCTCACGGGCGCGGGCCGCTGAAAGCAGGGCGAACAAGGGATTGAGCAGCCAGCGCCCGGCCGCCACCACGACGGCCACGGCGCCTGCCGCCATGGCGAGATTGGTCCAGTCGGCCCGCACATTGGTGCCGGTGGCCGGGGCGAGGAGGGCGACGAGCGCCAGCAGCGGCACGATGGCCAGGTCTTCCAGCAGCAGGATGGAGACCGCGCGCTGGCCGGCGGGGGTCGGTGTCTCGCCGCTCTCGTCCAGGATCTGGATGATGGCGGCGGTGGAGGACAGGACGAAGCCCATGGCGGCGATGAAGGCCACGGCGGGCGGCAGGCCCGCCAGCACGCCGAGCCCGGTGAGCAGCGCGCCGCAGACGCACACCTGCGCGGCGCCGAGGCCGAAAATCTCCCGCCGCAGGCCCCACAGGCGCGAGGGGCGCATTTCCAGGCCGATGACGAACAGGAACATGACCACGCCCAGTTCCGCGAAATGCAGAACCGCTTCCGGCGCGGAGATGACCTTGAGGCCGAACGGCCCGATGGCGATGCCTGCGGCGAGATAGCCGAGCACCGAGCCGAGGCCCGCGCGCTTGAACAGCGGGGCCGCGATGACGCCCGCGCCGAGCACAGAGACGATCTGCACCAGTTCCGTGCTGGAGGCTTCGGCCACGGCGGGCTCCTTCCGGTTCGGGCCGCCACGGGCCGCCTGCTGAATGTGTGGAGGCTGGCCCGGCTCGCGGCACGACGGTGCTTCGATTACGGGTCCCGGATCGCTCCCGGCCAATGCCGGGAGGCGGATCCACCGATCAGGCCGTTCCAACCTGATCACATCAGGCTCTAACGTAAACCCATATGCTGCCGCAATCCTGCGAATGGGTGGTGGGCGCCTTCCATCAAACCCAATTTCGTGAAAGGCAGGGAGAGACCTTTCCCCGGAATTCTTTCTCGGTAAAACCGGACCGGGAACGAGTCTGCCCCTGTGGATCGTGGAGCGGACTTGCTAAACCCATCCTCCGGCCATGATGGGGGAGACCATGCTCGATTTGCCCGTCGCGAAGGGTCAGCTCGACGCTTCTTATCGCCAGGCCCCCCACAATGTGGAGGCGGAGCAGGCGCTGCTCGGCGCCATCCTGGTGAATAACGAGGCGTTCTACCGGGTTTCCGACTTCCTGAAGCCGGAGCATTTCTACGAGCCCATCCACGCCCGGGTCTTCGAGCTGTGCTCCTCGCTGGTGCGCGCCGGCAAGATCGCGACGCCGGTGACGCTGAAGACCTTCCTGCCCGCCGACCTGGACGTGGCCGGCCTGTCCGGCCCGCGCTATCTGGCGCGGCTCGCGGCGGAAGCCACCACGGTCATCAATTCCGAGGATTACGGCCGCGCCATCTATGACCTCTCGGTGCGGCGCGAGTTGATCCGCATCGGCGAGGAGATCGTCACCGACGCCTATGACGCGCCCGTGGAGGCGAGCCCCCAGGAGCAGATCGAGGAGGCGGAGAAGCGGCTCTACGCCATCGCCGAGACCGGGCGCTATGACGGCGGCTTCCTGCGCTTCGGCGAGGCGCTGCGCGAGGCGGTGGACATGGCGTCCAATGCCTATCAGCGCGACGGGCATCTCTCGGGCATCGCCTCGGGCCTCGATGACCTCGACCACCAGATGGGCGGCCTCCAGCCTTCGGACCTGATCATCCTCGCGGGGCGCCCGGCCATGGGCAAGACCTCGCTCGCCACCAACATCGCCTACAATATCGCCGCCTCCTATCGCGGCGAGACCCAGCCGGACGGGGCGGTGAAGAACCTGTCGGGCGGCATTGTGGGCTTCTTCTCGCTGGAAATGTCCGCCGAGCAATTGGCCACCCGTATCCTCGCCGAGCAGACCGAGATCCCCTCCTACAAGGTGCGTCGCGGCGACATCTCGGAGAGCGAGTTCTCGAAGCTCGCCGCCGCCGCCCAGACCATGCAGGTGGTGCCGCTCTATATCGACGATACCGGCGGCATCTCCATCGCCCAGCTGGTGGCCCGCGCCCGGCGCCTGAAGCGCCAGCGCGGCCTCGACTTCATGGTGGTGGACTATCTCCAGCTTCTCACCGGCTCCTCCAAAAGCTCGTCCCAGGGGCGCGTGCAGGAAATCACCGAGATCACCACGGGCCTGAAGGCGCTGGCCAAGGAACTGAGGGTGCCCATCATGGCGCTCTCCCAATTGTCGCGTCAGGTGGAAAGCCGGGACGACAAGAGGCCGCAATTGTCGGACCTGCGCGAATCCGGCTCCATCGAGCAGGACGCGGACGTGGTCATGTTCGTGTTCCGCGAGGAATATTATCTGAAAAGCCGGGAGCCGAAGCCCGGCACGGAGGAATGGTTCAAGTGGGAGGCCGACATGAAGGCCTGTGAGGGCACCGCCGAAGTGATCATCGGCAAGCAGCGCCATGGCCCCACCGGCACGGTGAAGGTACAGTTCGAGGCGCAATTCACCCGCTTCTCCAACCTCGCCCAGCCGGACCACTTCCCGGAACCCAGATGACAGACCTTCCCGGCGCCACCGGCGCCGTCCTCACCATCGACCTTGCCGCCCTCGCCGACAATTGGCGCACGCTGGCGGCCCGGGTCGCTCCCGCCCAGTGCGCCGCCGTGGTCAAGGCCAATGCCTATGGCCTGGGGGTGGAGCGCGCCGGCCCGGCCTTGTGGGCGGCGGGCGCGCGCACCTTCTTCGTGGCACTGGTGGAAGAGGCCGCGCGGCTGCGCGAGGTGCTCCCCGAAGCGGTCATCTATGTTCTGGGCGGCCTGCTGCCGGGCAATGGAGAGGTGCTGCTCGCCTGTGACGCGCGCCCGGTTCTGGGCAGCCGCGCCGAGATCGAGGATTGGGCGGACTTCTGCGCGGCACGCGGCGCGGACCTGCCCGCCGCCATCCATGTGGATACGGGCATGAACCGGCTCGGCCTCACGGTGGAGGAGGCGCAGGCCCTCGGCCAGAGGGGGGCGGGCTTCACGCCCTCCCTGGTCATGACCCATCTCGCTTGCGCCGACACACCCGGCCATCCGCTCACCGCGCTCCAGCGCGAGCGTTTTTCGCGGGCGGCGGCGGCGTTTCCCGGCGTTGCCGCCTCGCTCGCCAATTCCGCCGGCTGCTTCCTGGGGCCGGACTATCATTTCGACCTCACCCGGCCGGGCATCGCTCTTTATGGCGGCGCGGCGGTGGCGGGGACGGCGCCGCTCAAGCCGGTGGTGCGGCTGGAGGTTCCGGTGATCCAGGTGCGGCACGGCCTGCCGGGCGACACGGTGGGCTACGGCGCCGCCCAGCGCCTCGGCCGCGACAGCCGCATCGCCATCCTCTCCTTCGGCTATGCGGACGGCTTCCTGCGCGCCTTCGGCGCCAGCGACGGCCTGCCGGGCGCGGACGCCATCATCGCCGGGCGCCGCTGCCCCCTGGTGGGCCGCGTCTCCATGGACCTGACGGCGGTGGACGTGACGGACCTGCCCGAGGATGCGGTTGCGCGGGGCGACATGGCGGTGATCCTGGGCGAGGGCATCCTGGTGGACGAACTGGCCGCCCATGGCGGCACCATCGGCTATGAGGTGCTCACCTCTCTCGGGCGGCGCTACCGGCGCGTCTATAAGGGCGGCTGAGGGCAGGCCATGAGCAATTTCGACCTCGTGGCGCGGGTGTTCGGCATCGTGCTCGCGCTGGCGGTGTCGGAATTGCTGAAAGGCTTCGCCCGCCTCTGGCGCATCCGGCACGGGGTGGAGGAGGTGGCGGGCCCGCCCATCCATGTTGGCTGGCTTATCCCCATCCTCGGGGCCTTTATGCTCCTGGACCAGGTGACCTTCTGGTTCAATTTCGGCGTCATCGGCCCCCATGTGCCCTCGAACCTGTTCGCGCTCGCGGGCTTCATGGCGGTGATCGGCGTCTATTTCGGCCTGTCCACCTTCGTCTTCCCGGTGGACGTGAAGCTCTGGTCCGATTTCGACGCCTATTATTTCAAGGTGCGCACCATCGTCATCGGCGGCCTGCTGGCGGTCAATTTCGTGGTGCTCGCCTATCAAGGCGCGCTGGCGCTGAGCGGCATCGATATGGGGGAGGAGGAGGGCGGTCTCGTCTCCTTTGCGGCCACCATCGTCACCGTCGGCGTGCTGGTGGCCCTGCTTTTCGTGTCCGGGCGGCGCACCAGCCTCATCCTGCTGATCACCGCCTTCATCGCCACGCTGGTGGCGGACCTGCCGTTTTAGGTGCGTCCCCTTTTCGGGAAGCCGGGCCGCCTCAGCCCGCCGCCGCCTGCCGCTTGCGCCGGGGCTCGGAGGAGGCCGGCTCGAACAGCGCGCGGCATTCCTCGCTGGTGAGCGGCTCGCCCATCAGCACGCCCTGGGCGTATTCGGCGCCGAAGGCGCCCATTTCCTCGGCCTCCGCGTCTTTCTCCACGCCCTCGGCGATCACGTCCATGCCCAGATGGTGGGCGAGGTCGATGATGGAGCCCACGATGACCGGCCGGGCCGCCCGCGCCGCGCCCTTGGCGCTCTCATGCACGAAGCGACGGTCGATCTTGATGGTGTCGAAGGGGAAACGCTGGAGATAGGAGAGGGCCGACTGGCCGGTGCCGAAATCGTCCAGGCACAGGCCCGCGCCAAGCTCGCGGATGCGCGCCAGCATGACGGCGGCATATTCCGGGTTCTCCATCACCAAAGCCTCGGTCACTTCCAGCTTCAGCGAGCCGGGGGCCACCGGATTGCGCGAGAGGACGGCTTTGAGGTCCTGGATGAGGTCGTGCCGCAGCAACTGGCGGGAGGAGACGTTCACATTCATGAACAAGGGCGGCTCCACCCGCACCTGCCGCTGCCATTGGGCAAGCTGGCGGGCCGCCTTCTCCAAAGCGAACAGGCCGAGTTCGAGGATGAGCCCGCTCTCTTCCGCGATGGGCAGGAATTCGCTGGCGGAAAGCTCGCCCAGCGTGGGATGGCGCCAGCGCAGGAAGGCCTCGAAGCCGCCGATGCCCCGGTCGCCGAGGCGCACGATGGGCTGATAGCGCACCAGGATCTCGTCCCGCTCCAGCGCCTGGCGCAGGTCCGCCTCCAGGGAGACGCGGTCGATCTTCTGCTGGCGCATGGCGGGGCGGAACACCTCGATGCGGTCGCCGCCGATGCGCTTGGCGAAATACATGGCCAGTTCCGCGTCCTTCAGCACCTCGTTGCGCTTGGCAAGGTCGGGCCCCGCCAGGACGAGGCCGATGGAGGCGGTGATGAACACTTCCCGGTCGGCGAAGGTGATGGGCGCGCGCAGCGAGCGGCGCAGCGTGTCCGCGAAGGTGGTGATGCGCTCGGGATCGCGCTCAGACATGAGGATGAGGCCGAACTGGTCGCCGGAAATGCGCGCCAGCGTGTCCTGCGGCTTCATGAGGCGCATCATGCGCCGGGCCACCGTGAGCAGGATGGAATCCGCCATGGCCATGCCCACCGACAGATTGACCTGCTTGAAGCGGTCGAGGTCGATGAACATCACGGTGGGCTTCAGCGTGTCGTCGATGCGCGCGAAGGTGATGGCCTGGTCCAGCCGGTCCAGGAACAATTCCTTGTTGGGCAGGCCGGTGAGATTGTCGCGCACCGCGTCGTGCAGCAGGCGCTCGGCGGCCATGCGCTCACCGGTCACGTCGGTGAGCGTGCCGATGCAGCGCACCACCTCGCCGTCCGCGCCCACCACGGGCCGAGCGCGCAGGTTGAAGGTGAGATAATGGCCGTCGATGGCGCGCAGGCGGAAATCCTGGTCGATGCGCCCGCGCCGCTGGTCGATGATGCCGTCCAATGTCGCGCGGAAGCGGTCGCGGTCGGCGGGGTGCAGCACTTCCAGCCAGCCCGCCGCCTCGGTCTCCAACGAGCGGCGCTTGAGGCCCAGCGCCTCCTCGGCCTCGGGGGAGGTGTAGATGCGGTCGGAATCGACGTCCCAGTCCCACACCATGTAGCCGGAGCCCGCCAGCGCCAGCGCGCGGCGCTCCAGCTCGGAGGAGGAGCCCTGGATGACGCCCAGTCCCGCAAAGGCGTGCTGCATCACCGTGAAGCCGATGAGCATGACGATGAGCACGAGGCCGCCGGAGAGGGCGGGGGCCACGAGATCGTTGGTGACGAGCCCTTCCACGGTGAGGCCCGCCATGACCACCCACACCACCAGCAGGAGCCAGGTGGGGATGATCAGCACGGCGCGGTCGTAGGAATGCTGCGCCAGCCAGATGACCACGCCCAGCCCCAGCACCGCCACGGTGAACAAGGAGAGACGCGCGATGCCCGCCGCCATGGGCGCGTCCAGCAGCGCCACCACCACCAGGGCCGCCAGGAAGGCGAGCCAGCCGGCGGCCACATGCACATAGCGCACATGCCAGCGGTTGAGATTGAGATAGGCGAACAGGAAGACGAGCAAGGTGGCGGTCAGCACCGCCTCGCCCGCCGCGCGCCAGAATTGCTCCGCCACGGGGGAGAGGCCGAACACCTTGGACCAGAAGGAGAAATCAAGGCCGATATAGCCCAGCACCGCCCAGGCCAGCGCGGCGGCGGCCGGGAACATCACCGAGCCCTTCACCACGAACAGGATGGTGAGGAACAGCGCCAGCAGCGCCGCGATGCCGATGACGATGCCGTGATAGAGGGTGAAGCTGTTGACCTTGTCCTTATAGGCGTCCGGCTCCCACAGATAGAGCTGGGGCAGGCTCGGGCCGGTCATTTCCGCGATGAAGGTGACGGTGGAGCCGGGATCGAGCGTGACGAGGAAGACGTCCGCGTCGGGGGCCGCCTGCCGCTCGGGCTTGAAGCCCTGGCTGGGCGTGAGATTGAGGATGCGGCGATTGCCGAGGTCCGGCCAGAACAGGCCCGAGCCCACCATGCGGTAGAAGGGCGCGACGATCAGCCGGTCCACCTGCTCGTCGGTATTGTTGGCCAGCGCGAAGACGATCCAGTCGGCCTTCTGGCGCCCGTCCGCGGCATGCACCTCGATGCGTCGGACGATGCCGTCCGTGCCCGGCACGGTGGAGATCTGGATGCGGTCCGTATCGGTCGCGATGCGCTCCACGGCGGGCAGGAGATCGGTCACCCGGGCGTTGAGACGGATCGCCACCGCCTCCACCGCCTCAGCCGGCGCGAGCGGCGCCAAAGCGGCAAGCAGCAGCACGCACAGAGCTAGGAAAAGACGCAACGGCAAGCCTCCGCGCCCAGCCTGCGGCCGGGTCGAAAGCCCATCACTAAAGCGCCCCTGCGGCTGGAGCAAGGCGAAGGCCGCGTTCGCCTGTCCGGGCCGGGGCAGGGCGCCGCCCGCGTGCAGGTATTCGCTTCCCTTCATCCCGCTGGTGCTCACGCCACCTCCAGCACGATCTTGCCCATATGGGCGCTCGCCTCCATGCGCGCATGGGCGCCGGCGGCGTCTGTCAGGGGGAAGGTGCGGTCCATGAGCGGGCGCAGCGTTCCGGCGGCGAGGAAGGGCCACACTTTCTCTTCCAGCGCGCGGGCGATGGCGGCCTTGTCCTTCAGCGGGCGCGAGCGCAGCGTGGCGCCGGTATGGGTGAGGCGCTTCAGCATGAGGCGCATGAAGTCCACCTGCGCCTTGGAGCCGTCTTGGAAGGCGATCTGGGCGATGCGCCCGTCCGTGGCCGCGGCCTCGAAATTGCGCTGGATATAGGAGCCGCCGATCACGTCGAGGATCACGTCCGCGCCCTTGCCGCCGGTGGCGGCCTTCACCTCGGCCACGAAATCCTGGGTCTTGTAGTCGATGGCCACGTCCGCACCGAGCGTCAGGCAGGCGGCGCATTTCTCCGGCCCGCCGGCCGTGGTGAGCACGCGGGCGCCGAACGCCTTGCCTAGCAGGATGGCCGTGGTGCCGATGCCGCCCGCGCCGCCATGCACCAGCAGCGTCTCGCCGGGGGCGAGGCGGGCGCGGTCGAACACGTTGCTCCACACGGTGAAGAAGGTCTCGGGGATGGCCGCCGCCTCCAGAAGGCCGAGGCCCTCGGGAACGGGGAGGGCGGTGGCCTCCGGAGTGGGGCAGTATTGGGCATAGCCGCCGCCCGTCACCAGGGCGCAGACCCTGTCGCCGATCATGTAGCGCGTGGCGCCCTCGCCGAGCGCCACCACGGTGCCGGCAATCTCCAGGCCGGGAATGTCGGAGGCGCCGGGCGGCGGCGGATAGAGGCCGCGCCGCTGGACCACGTCGGGCCGGTTCACGCCCGCTGCCGCCACCTGCACCAGGATTTCGCCGGGACCGGGCCGGGGCACCGGCCGCTCGCCCGGAACCAGGGCCTCCGGCCCGCCGGGCACGGGAATGGTGATGGCGGTCATGGTCTCGGGCAATGCGGTCATGGTCGGGTTCCGGTGAGGCGGGTTCGGCGAAATCGACACCGTGACGGCGCGGGGCAATGCAAGATGGTGTAACAAAGCTCGATCCGCGCGCAAATGCCGGATATCCGCGCGAATGCCGGTCCTGAGGAGGCGAGCATGATGGACGATGATCGGCCCCGGCCAAAGCCCGTTGAGCTGCAGCCCGGCGCCGACCTCTCACGCCTGTCCGAGGCGGAGATCGAGGAGCGCATCGTGCTCTATCATGCCGAGATCGAGCGGTTGAAGGCCACCCTGGACAAGAAGCGCGCCTCGCGGGACGCGGCGTCCTCGGTGTTCAAGTTCTGAGAGGGGGGGCGGGGCTTGTGGGCGCTTGTCTTTTCCTCCTCACTCGCGGTTTCCCCCTCCCCACCCCTCTCCCGCTTGCGGGGGAGGGGTGGGGAGGGGGCCAAGTCCGGGGACGGCCTTGGGCGGCTGCCGGCCGAGAGAAACGCGAGCCGGTCAGCGCAGCGGAAAGGCATAAAGCGCGCTATCTCGCAGCCGCAGCCCACCTCAAACGCAAACAGGCGCCCTTTCGGGCGCCTCTCCGGCCGGCCGGCCGTTAAAATCCGCTTAACCCTTTTGCGTCATCCTGACGCTGTCCCTGCGGGCGCCTTTCGCTCCGGGATCGCGGCCGAAGATGATGGCCGCGCGGTGCGTGACGTTCCTCCCTGTCTCGCCTGAGCCGCCGCAAGGCGGCTCTTCTTTGGGAGGTTCCCTGTCAGGACAAGGCGTGCCGCGTCGGGCTTCAGCCCTTCAGCAGGCCGCCGAACTTGTTCTTGAAGCGCGACACGCGACCACCACGGTCCAGGAGCTGCTGGGTGCCGCCGGTCCACGCGGGATGGGTGCGGGGGTCGATATCCAGCTGGAGCGAGTCGCCCGCCTTGCCGTAGGTGGAGCGGGTCGTGTAGTCGGAGCCGTCCGTCATCACCACCTTGATGAAGTGGTAGTCGGGATGAATGTCGCTTTTCATGGGACCAGTCCTTGTCGCCGCCTCGCGCTTTCGCCCGATCGGCAGCGGTATGAATTCGTTTCCTGACGGAAGTGGCGGGTCTATAGCCGAGAGCATGCGTTGACACAAGCCGACACATCAGGAACCCCGCGCGAGGATCTCGCCAAGTCCCAAGCGGAAGGTCGCAAGCGGCGCTCGCTCGGCCCCCTCCTCACTCTGATACCCTATGCGCTGCGCTATCGCAGCCGGGTGGCGGGGGCGCTGGTGGCGCTGGTGGTGGCGGCGCTCGCCACGCTGAGCCTGCCGGTGGCCGTGCGGCGCATGATCGATTACGGCTTCGCCACCGACCATGTGGGCATGATCGACCGCTATTTCGGCGTGCTGGCCATCGTGGTGGCGGTGCTCGCGGCGGCGTCCGCCACGCGCTTCTATCTGGTGACGACCCTCGGTGAGCGGGTGGTGGCGGACCTGCGCGCGGCGGTGTTCGCCCGCCTGGTGCGGCTGGACGGCGCCTTCTACGATCAGGCGCGCGTGGGCGAGCTGACCTCGCGCCTCACCGCCGACACCACCCATATCAAGGTGGCGCTCGCCACCTCCGCCTCCATCGCGCTGCGCAACATGGCGCTGTTCATCGGCGCCGTGGCCATGATGGTGGTGACGAGCCCGCGCCTGTCTGGCCTCGTGCTCGCGGCCATCCCCTTCATCGTGCTGCCGCTGGTGGCGTTCGGCCGCAAGGTGCGCGGGCGCACCCGCCTCGCGCAGGATCGGCTGGCCGACGCCTCCGCCTATGCCGCCGAGGTGGTGGGCGCCATCCGCGCGGTGCAGGCGTCCAGCGCGGAAGGCGTGGCGCGTGACCATTTCGCGGGCGAGGCCGAGCGCGCCTTCGAGGCGGCCCGCACCGCCACGAGCGCGCGGGCGCTGCTCACCGGCATCGGCATCTTCCTGGTGTTCGCCTCCATCGTCGCCGTGCTCTGGGTGGGTGCCCAGGCGGTGCTCTCGGGCACCATGTCGGCGGGTGACCTCAGCCAGTTCGTGCTGTTCGCGGTGCTCGCCGCCTCCAGTCTCGGGGAGCTCTCCCAGACCTGGGGCGAGGTGTCCGCCGCCACGGGGGCGGCCGAGCGCATCGGAGAACTCCTGAAGACCGAGCCGCAGGTGCGCGCGCCGGCACAGCCCGCGGCCCTGCCGGCTCCCGTGTCCGGCGCCGTCGCCTTCGAGGGCGTCGCCTTCTCCTATCCCACGCGGCCCGGACAGCGGGCGCTGGACGGCGTCAGCTTCACCGTGCGCCCGGGCGAGCGCGTGGCGCTGGTCGGCCCCTCGGGGGCGGGCAAGAGCACGGTGTTCCAGTTGCTGGAGCGCTTCTACGACCCGCAGGCCGGCCGCATCCTGCTGGACGGGGTGGACATCGCCCGCTGCGATCCGGAGGCGGTGCGTCGCCAGATCGCTTTGGTGCCGCAGGAAGTGGCCATCTTCGCCGACACGGTGCGCGGAAACATTCGCCTCGCCCGGCCCGAGGCCTCGGACGCCGAGGTGGAGGCGGCGGGCCGCGCGGCGCTGGTGGACGAGTTCGTGGCCCGCCTGCCTGAGGGCTGGGACACCCAGGTGGGCGAGCGGGGCGTGACGCTGTCCGGCGGACAGCGCCAGCGCATCGTCATCGCCCGCGCCATCCTGCGGGCCTCTCCCATCCTGCTGCTGGACGAGGCCACGTCCGCCTTGGATGCGGAAAGCGAGACCCTGGTGCAGACGGCGCTGGAGCATTCCATGCGCGGGCGCACCACGCTGGTCATCGCCCACCGGCTCTCCACCGTGCTTTCCGCCGACCGGATCCTGGTGATGGAAGGCGGGCGCCTCGTGGATGAGGGCACCCACGGGCAATTGGTGGCGAAGGGCGGCCTCTATGCCCGCCTTGCCGCGCTCCAGTTCAACGTGGCGGCGTAAGGCACCTTCGCTCAGGCGTGGCCGGCATCCATGGAGAGCATGCCGGGCACGATGCCGAGGCGCCGCAGCGCCAGGTCATATTTGCCCTCGATCCCGTCGCCGAACACCAGCTCGGGATCGGCCGGGCAATGCAGCCAGCCATTGGCCTGGATCTCGGTTTCCAGCTGCCCCGGCGCCCAGCCCGCATAGCCCAGCGCCAGCACCGCATTGGCGGGGCCGCCGCCGCCCGCAATGGCCTTGAGAATGTCCAGGGTGGCGGTGAGGCAGATGCCGTCATCGATGGCGAGGGTGGAATTCTCCACGAAATAATCCGCCGAATGCAGCACGAAGCCGCGCCCGGTTTCCACCGGGCCGCCGCGCAGCACCTTCACCGCGTCCGCCGTCTTGGGCAGCAGGATGCGCCGGGTGGCCGGAACCACGTCCAGCTGCACCAGCAGGTCGGCGAACTTGATGTGGGTGGCGGCCTGGTTCACCACGATCCCCATGGCCCCTTCCTCGGAATGGGCACACAGATAAATGACCGTGCGGGAGAAGCGCTCGTCCTCCATGGAGGGCATGGCGATCAGCATCTTCCCGTCGAGAAATTCGGGCGCACCGCCGGGAGCAAGGCTCTTCAGATCGACCGTCATGGGGGAATCGTAACCCGATGCCGGTGATTTGGAAACGGCCTTGACGGTGCCAAGGCCCGTGCTTCCCGTGCGTCACGGGAAAGTGCACCACCGGCCTTTGCGCTCGCGCCCGTGACGCGGTAGGCGAGAGAGCATGACATTCGCCCCGCGCCTCGCCTTCGCTCTGCTCTGCCTCCTCCTGCCCGCCGCCGCGCAGGCGGGGGAGACGCCGTTCGTGCGCACGCAGGGTGCCGAGGTGCGCCTGCTCTCCGGCGGCATTGACGGGGGCACGCTGGAGGCGGGCATCGAGATCCGCCTCGCGGCGGGCTGGAAGACCTATTGGCGCTATCCCGGCGACAGCGGCATCCCGCCCCGGTTCGACTGGTCCGGCTCGCGCAATGTGCGCGCCGCTGCGGTGGACTTCCCGGCCCCGCGCCGTTTCTCGGACGGGGCGAGCGGCTTCTCCATCGGCTACAAGGGCGGCAGCGTGATCCTGCCCGTGCGGGTGGAACTGGACGCGGCCGACAAGCCGACCCGCCTCGATTTGACGCTGGACTTCGCCGTGTGCGAGGCCCTGTGCGTGCCGGCGCAGGCCCAATTGTCCCTGGATGTGGCGCCGGGCGGGGCGAAGCCCAATCCCGCGCTCGCCGCCGCGCGCGCCTTGCTGCCGTCACCCGCGCCCGTGGGCGGGGCAGCGCCCGCCGTCGCCTCCTTCTCCGTGGACAGCAAGGCGACCCCGCCCGTGCTGGAAGTGATCGCCAGCACCACCGGCGAGAAGGCCGACTTGTTCGTGGAAGGCCCCACCGACGCCTGGGCGCTGCCTTTGCCCTCCCGCGCCCCGGACAGCTCCGGCCGGACCCGCTTCACCCTGGCCCTGGACGGCCTGCCTTCCGGCGCCACCTGGCAGGGCGCGCAGCTGAACCTGACCCTGGTGGACGGCCCGCGCGCGGTCGCGACGGTTCTCACCCTCCCGAAGGACTGAGCAGGGTCCACGGGCCGAGGGCACCGATCGGCTCTTCCGCCCTCAGAAAATGCCTCTATTGTCTGCGCACCGGAGGCGGCTTTGTGCCGCGCCGGCTGAACGCGGTTTGCTGGATCGCTCAGCGTTCCCAGATTAAGGCATGGACCTGTCCGGCCGGATCACCGATCCGGGTGGGGCCTTGCCATCCCTAATCCCAGCGGCCGGTCGCGGACGGTGTCGGAACAGGTCCGGCGCGGCGTGGCCGGCGAGCCCCAAGCGGAGAGAACGATGCCCATTTCTGTCGGCGACACCCTGCCTGCCGCCACCTTCCGCGTGAGCACGGCCGACGGCCCGGTTCCCAAGACCTCGGACGAGGTGTTCAAGGGCAAGCGCGTGGTGCTGTTCGCGGTACCCGGCGCCTTCACGCCCACCTGCCACAAGAACCACCTGCCGGGCTTCATCGCCCGCGCGGACGAGATCCGGGCCAAGGGCATCGACACCATCGCCGTGGTGGCGGTGAACGATCCCTTCGTCATGGGCGCCTGGGAGAAGGCGTCCGGCGCGGACGGCAAGATCCTGTTCCTGTGCGACCCGGCGGCCGAGTTCGCCGGCGCGCTCGACCTCACCTTCGACGGCTCGGCGGCCGGCCTCGGCATCCGGTCCAAGCGCTATTCCATGGTGGTGGAAGACGGCGTGGTGAAGGTGCTGAACGTGGAAGACGTGCCCTCCAAGGCGGACGTTTCCAACGCGCAGACCCTGCTCGGCCAGCTCTGATCCTTGTCGCCGGGTCTCCGGACCGGGCCGCTGAGATTGGCCGTCGCGCTCCGGCGCGGCGGCTTTTCAATTTTTGAGTTCTGGCGCGTTCCCTTGCCGCGATCCGCCGCGCGCTGCGCTCGGCACCGCGCTCAGGCGATGATGTCGGGAAACAGCTCGTCTTCCAGATGGCCGATGCGATCCTTCAGCTGGAGCTTGCGCTTCTTCAGGCGCTGGAGCTGAAGGATGTCGGACCCGTTGACCGCGGCGAGCGCCGTGATGGCGGCGTCCAGATCCCGATGCTCCTGACGCAGCCGCTCCAGAAGCGACCGCAACTCGCGTTCCTCATCACTGGTCATGGACTGTTCCGCAACGCCCGGAGCGGGCCCCGTCCCGAATATGGCACGGCGCCCGCCACCTGCAAGCGCCGCAAGGGCGCACCCGTCCGGGAAAAGCCGCGGGGAACCCACCTCTCTTAAATTTGCTTGATTTCCCAATTAGATAAATCTTGTGCGCTGCGGCGCATGAGCGGGGATTTTTGCTGCCTTGCAGCAATATTCCCTACCCGGAGGTGGTCGACTCTTCGCCGGCTCCGTGACAGACTGAACTTCGTTGCAGACAGGGAGACGCAGAATATGTCCGTCCAGTCGCACCTTCAGGAGTTGAAGCGCCGACACGCGGCGCTTGAGTCGGAAATCTCCAGGGAACTCGCCAGCCCCGCGTCCGATCCGCTTCGTCTTGCGGAACTTAAGCGACGCAAGCTCGTCCTCAAGGATCAAATCACCAAGCTGTTCGTACCGCCGACGGTTCACTGACCGTATTGGCCGGGGCGTGCGGATGTCCGCGCGCGGTATCGCCTGACCGGCGAGCGCCGCGCGCTCGATGACCTGCGCCCGGAACAGCCTTTTCGGCATGTCCGGTCGGCCGTCCAAGGCCGGATGGGCGGTTCCCTCGCGCGCGGACTTGCGTTAAGCCGCGCCCATGGCACCTCCGCTCATCCAGCTTCAGGACATCCACCTGCGCTTCGGCGCGACGCCCCTGCTTGACGGGGCGGAGCTTTCCGTCGCGCCCGGCGAGCGCATCTGCCTCGTCGGCCGGAACGGCTCGGGCAAGTCCACGCTGCTGCGCATCGCGGCGGGCATCGGTGAACCCGATACCGGCGGCATCTTCGTGCAGCCGGGCGCCACCGTGCGCTATCTCCCGCAGGAGCCGGACTTTTCCGGCTTCGCGACCACGCTCGCTTATGTGGAGGCGGGCCTCGGGCCGGGCGATGAGGACTATCGCGCCCGGTACCTGCTGGAGCAGCTCGGCCTCACCGGCGAGGAGGAGCCCGCGCGCCTGTCCGGCGGCGAGTCGCGCCGCGCCGCGCTGGCGCGCGTCCTCGCGCCCGAGCCGGACGTGCTGCTTCTGGACGAGCCCACCAACCATCTCGACCTTCCCGCCATCGAGTGGCTGGAAAGCGAGCTGAAAAGCCTGCGCTCGGCCATCGTCATCATTAGCCATGACCGGCGCTTCCTGGAAAATCTCTCCCGCTCCACGGTCTGGCTGGACCGGGGCGCGACGCGGCGCATCGACCAGGGCTTCTCCGCCTTCGAGGGCTGGCGCGACGACCTGCTGGAGCAGGAAGAGAAGGAGCGCCACAAGCTGGACCGCAAGATCGTGGCGGAGCTGGACTGGCTGCGCTACGGCGTCACCGCCCGGCGCAAGCGCAATGTCCGCCGCCTCGGCCAGCTTCATTCCATGCGCAGGGACCGCAGCGAGGAGCGGCGCGGCCCTGGCGCGGTGAAGATCACCGTCACCGAAGGGGACGTTTCCGGCAAGCTGGTGATCGAGGCGAAGGAGATCACCAAGAGCTTCGGCGAGACCATGGTGGTGCGCCCCTTTTCCACGCGCATCCTGCGCGGTGACCGGGTGGGCATTGTCGGCCCCAATGGCGCGGGCAAGACCACGCTCCTGAAGATGCTGATCGGCGACCTCGCCCCGGACGGGGGCGTCGTGAAGATCGGCGCCAATCTGGAAGTGGCCAGCCTCGACCAGAAGCGCACCTCCCTCGACCCGGAGATGAGCCTGCGCAACGCGCTCACAGGCGGGGGCGGCGACACGCTCATGGTGGGCGGCCAGCCCAAGCATGTGATGGGCTATCTCAAGGACTTCCTGTTCACGCCCGACCAGGCCCATTCCCCGCTGCGCGTGCTTTCGGGCGGCGAGCGGGCGCGGCTCATGCTGGCGCGCGCCCTGGCGCTGCCCTCCAACCTACTGGTGCTGGACGAGCCCACCAACGACCTCGACCTCGAAACTCTCGATCTGCTGCAGGAGATGGTGGCGGATTATCCCGGCACGGTGCTCCTCGTGAGCCATGACCGTGACTTCCTCGACCGTACCGTGTCCTCGGTGATCGCGGCGGAAGGGGAGGGGCGGTTCGAGGAATATGCGGGCGGCTATTCGGACCTCATCACCCAGCGCGGCCATGGCGTGCAGGCCAAGGCGGCCGCGGCCTCCGCCAAGCCGTCATCGCCCAGTGCCTCGGTGCCTTCGCCCAAGGCCGCTTCGTCCAAGAAGCCGCGCCTCACATTCCACGAACAGCACGCTCTCAAGAGCCTGCCCAAGACCATGGACGGGCTGCGGGCCGAGATCGAAAAGTTCGGCGCCCTCATGGCCGACCCGGACCTTTACGCGAAGAACCCCGCCAAGTTCGAAAAGACCTCCGCCGCCCTCGCCAAGGCCCAGGCGGACCTGGACGCGGCCGAGGAGGAATGGCTGCGGCTGGAAATCCTGAAGGAAGAAGCGGAAGGGTAGCGCGCTCGCGCCCTCCCTTTGAGTGCGTCATGGCCGGGCTCGTCCCGGCCATCCACGCCGTGCCGAGAGTGCTGACCTCTCTGGGCTTGCCCTGGCGCTGCCGCGTGGATGCCCGGATCGAGTCCGGGCATGACGGAGACAATGGGCCTTCCCGAAAACCTCAGCCCGGCCGCCACGCCATGCGCCAGATGGCGCGGCCGGAGGCGGGGTTGGTGGCGGCGGCCACGATCTTGAGGCCGAGCCGCTCATAGAAGGCGATGGCGCGGGGATTGTCCTGGTTCACATCCAGTTGGATCCCGCCCGACGCCCGCGCTTTCGCGGTGTCCATGAGCGCTTCAGCCGCGCCCTTGCCCCAGAAGGCGGGGGCGACGGCCAGCTGATCCAGATAGCCGGTGCCGGGATGGATGGCGACGAAGCCCGCAACCTCCCCGCCGTTCGCCTGCGCCACATGAACCTCCGCGCCGCCCGCCTGGAGCGTGTCGAGATGGCCGTGGAACCAGGGGCGACGGGCCTCGAAGTCGATGTCCGGCATGGTCTTCGCCCAGGTGGCGACCCACAAATCGGAGATGGCCGCGAGGTGCGCGGGCGCGAAGGGGAGGATGGCGAAGCGCTCGGTCATGGTCGCGTATCTTCCCCCTCCCCAGCCCTCCCCCGCAAGCGGGAGAGGGGGCTTTGCGTTGCGAGGAGTGGGTAAAGCTCTCTCCCACTGAAGTGGAGCCGACCGTTGCGCGGGCCATAAAAGCCCTCTCCCGCCCGAACTCGGCTGTTGCCGAGTTCGGTTCGATAGCGTGCCGAAGTCGGAAGCATCCGACTTCGGTGCGGGGGAGGGTTGGGAGGGGGAAAATCTTACCCCAAGCGGCGGGAGCGAACGGCCTGCGTGCGACCGTGCGCTCCGCCGGCATCACCGATTGATCAGCCCGCCCGCGCCGAAGCCGCCGTCAATGCCGATGGTCTGGCCGGTGACGAAGCCGGACTTCGCATCATCCAGCAGGAAGGCCACCGTGCCGGCCATTTCCTCCGGCGTGCCGGCGCGGCGCATGGGGACCACCTGCATCCAGGCGGCGCGGGTCTCGGGCGTCAGCAATTCCTTCAGAAGCGGCGTCTCCACCGGGCCGGGGGCGATGGCGTTGATGCGGATGCCGGACGTGGCCAGCTCCACCGCCATCACCTTGGTCAATTGGATGACGCCCGCCTTGGACGAGCCATAGGCGACGCGGCCGAGATTGCCCCGCTGGCCCGAAATGGAGGCGATGTTGACGATGGAGCCGCCGCCATTGGCCAGCATGGCTTTCGCCGCCTCGCGGCACACCAGGAAGGTGCCGATGAGGTTGATGTCGAGGATGGTGCGGAACAGCTCGGCCGAGGTTTCCAAAGCCGGGATGTCGCGGGCGATGCCGGCGCTGTTCACCACGCCCTTGATGGGGCCGAAATCCGCTTCCGCCTGGGCGATGGCGGCGATCACCTGCGGCTCGCTGGTCACGTCCAGGGTCAGGTAATGGACGCTGTCGCCATGCCCGGCGAGATGCGCGCGCGCGGCCTCCAAAGCGGGGGGCGCGATGTCCGCGACGATGACGCGCCAGCCGTCCGCCAGAAGATGTTCCGCCAGCGCGAGGCCGATGCCGGAGGCACCGCCCGTCACCAGGACGCTTGCGTTATGAGGCACTCGTGTTTCTCCCTTTCCGTGGGACGCGCTGTCAAAGCGGGTCCGCGATCCATTCCTCGATGGCCACCTCGAAGGTGACGCAGACCGGATTGCCGCCCGCCGCGAAACGCCCGCCGAAAACGCGGCCTTCGGCGTCGGAGACGGTGCCGAACAGGGCGGCCTGCCCGTCGCGCACCTCGCCAGAAAGCGTCAGCGTTTCCACCGCCGCGCCGGACACGAGGATCTGCCGTCCGCCGCGTGTGTCCAGCCGCGCCTCGGTGAGGCTACCGAGGCTGCCGCGCACGAGAGCGGCGGTGATGGCGTGGTCGCGGCACAGGGCCTCGATGGCGCCCACCAGATCCTCATTGGGCCGCACGCGGCCATAGAGCAGGCGGCCCGTGCGGCCGGTCTCGATGCGGGTATCCGTCATGGGGAAACCGGGGCAGGGTGAAAGATGGACGGGTGGAAGATGGACATGGCGGTCTCCGGGTCCGGCCGCTGGCGGACCGCCACGTCGGAATAAACGCGGGCATGGATGACGGGCGGGTCCTCCCCCGCGATGCTCATGGCGGGCAGGAGATGGCCGCCGAACACGGCCCCGTCCGCGCCTGCCAGCAAAGCGTGGCAATGGACGAGGGCGCTGCCGTCCAGCGCGATGCCCAGCGCGCCGCCTCCGCCCAGCACGGTGGCGGGACCGGCCGGGATGGGCACCGAATAGCGCGCCACCTGCGGCCCCTCAGGATTGGGGGCGGCGATGCAGTATTCGAGACGCGCGAAGCTGCCACCCTGGAGCGTGAAGGTGGCGCAGCGCGCCCCGACGGCGGCGGCGCCCCGGGAGAGGCCATCCGCCAGGCTCTCGCCGGGGAGAAGCGCGAAGCGCACCGCGCGGCTCTGGGTGTCCGTCAGGCTTTCGCGCCGCTCCGGCGTCACCGGGCCGGGATGGACCAGCAGGCGCAGCCCGTCGCTCACGCGCGGCGCTCCTGCGGGGCGGCGAGGGGCAGCAGGCCGCGCGCCTCCAATTCCTCGCGCACCATCTTCTTGGTGATCTTGCCATAGGCGGAGCGCGGCAGGGCCTCGAACACGAACACCCGCTTGGGCAGCTTGTAGCGGGCAACCTTCCCGTCCAGGAAGGCGAGGAGGTCGCCCTCGTCGATGGCGATGCCGGGACGGGCCACGCACACCGCCACCCCCACCTCGCCCCACATGGGATCGGGCACGCCGAGAATGGCCACCTCCGCCACGGCGGGATGCTGGAGCACCTTCTCCTCCACCTCGCGCGGATAGACGTTGGAGCCGCCGGAAATGTACATGTCCGAGGCCCGGCCGGTGATGTAGACGAAGCCCTCTTCGTCCATATGGCCGAGGTCGCCGGTGCGGAACCAGCCGTTGCGGAACGACTTCGCATTGGCCTCGGGGTTGTTGTAATAGCCCGCGAACACCGCGAGGCCGCACACGCAGATCTCGCCGGTCTCGAACGGGGCCATCTCGCTGCCCGCCTCGTCCTGGATCTGCACCTGCATGCCGGTGCGCTCATGGCCGCAGGTGCCGAGCTTCACGTCCGGGCCGTCTTCCGCGTCGTGCAGGGCCGGGGGCAGGACGGTGATGTTGCCGGTCACCTCGCCGAGGCCGAAATACTGCACCAGCACCTTGCCGAGCTTGGCGAGGGCCCGCTTCTGGTCCTCCCGATACATGGGCGCGCCCGCATAGATGACGTAGCGCAGGCTGGAATGGTCGTGGGCATCCACGCTGGGATGCTCCACCAGCAGCTTGGTGATGGTGGGCACGGTGAACAGGTTCGTGACCCGCCACTTGGCGACGAGGCGCCAGGCTTCGTCCACGTCGAAGCGCTCCGAGGGGAGCAGGATGGTCTTGGCCGCGCGCGCCGTCTGAACCAATTGATGGATGCCCGCCCCGTGGGAGAGGGGGGCCACCACCAGGGAGGCGTCCTCGTGCGTGGTGCCCGGCATCAGGTCGCACAGATGGTTGGTGATCACGAAGCCCATCTGGCCGTGGGTGAGCACGGCGGCCTTGGGGCGGCCGGTGGTGCCGGAGGTGAAGAAGAACCAGCAGGGATCGTCATGCTCCACGTCCGCCACGCGCGGCCGGGTGCCCAGATGCGCGGCGACCATGTCGGCATAGTTTTCGCCGAACGGCGCGGTGCCGATGGCGATGAGGGTGGAGATGGTGGGCGCCTCGCGCCGCGCGGCGTCCACATGCTCCGGGAAATCGGCGTGGCAGATCATGGCCACCGCACCGGAAGCGGAGGCGAGATAGGCCACCTCGTCCGGCGTCTGGCGGAAATTGGTGGGCACCCACACGGCGCCCATGCGGAAGCAGGCGAACATGCTCTCGAACATTTCGAGACAGTTCTTGGACTGCACCAGCACGCGATCGCCCTTCACGATGCCGCGCGCCAGCAGCCCCGCCGCCAGGGCATCCACCCGCGCATTGATCTCAGCCCAAGTGGTCTCGCTCTCCCCATGGACGAAGCCGATGGCGTCCGGGAAGCGCCGCGCCGCCTGGCGCAGAACGTGGGACAGGTTCATGACCCGCTTGGTACAGGGCAGAATGCGCCCGTTGGAACTCATCACCATGGGGCTCCTGCCTTCAAATGGGTCATGACCGCGCCTTGGCCACAGCGCGGGGCGCGGGTTTCTGGGATGTGTGGGAGGCTCCGGCGAGGGCGGCCGCAAGCCGGTCCGCCTCGCGCATCAGGAGCGGGGCGACGAGGCGCTGGCGGTCTTCGGTGAGGCGGCTTTCGATGGCGGCGATGGAGAGCGCGCCCACGGGACGCCCGTCCGGCCCGGGAACGGCGACGCCGACGCCCCAGGAGCCGGCCACCACGAGGCCGGGATTGACCGCATAGCCGCGCGCGCGGGTCTGCGCCACCAGGGCACGCAGCACCTCGGGCGGATAGGCGGGGTAGTCGGCCGCGACCAGGGCCGCGTTTCGCGCCAGCACCGCTTCCGCCTCGTCATCGGGCAAGGCTGAGAGCAGCGCGAGGCTGCCCGCGCCGATGCCCAGCGGGTGGCGGTCGCCCGCCTGGAGCACATGGGTGCGGATGGGGAAGGGGCCTTCCTCGCGATGGATGCACACCGCGAAATCGTCGCGCGGCACGGAGAGGAAGGCGCAATCCCCGCTCTCCCGCGCGAGGCGCGCGAGCCCGTCCAGCGACAAGGCATGGATGCCGAACCGCGCGCTCGCCAGCGTGCCTAGGACATAGGCTTCCGGGCCGATATGATAGCGGCGCGTCTGCCCGTCCTGGTCCAGCAGGCCGGAGCGCACAAGGGCAAGAAGAACGCGCCGCACCGTCGGCTTGGGGAGGGAAGAGGTGGCCACGAGATCGGACAGCCGCGCGCCGGCCGCGCCCGCGCGACCCACCAGCAGCAGCAGAGCGATGGCGCGCTCGATGCTCCGCGTCCCTCCGGCTGCCGCCTCGTCGCCGGCGCCGTTTCCTCTCCCGTGATCCATCTGGTGGACCTGATTGTTTGATTGGAGCTAGACAGCCCATGGTCGGTTCTGCCAGAAACTCTATCTCCGTTGAGGCGGTGGCCACAAGTGCCCCGTCGGGAGCAACAATAATTGGTCCATCATATGGACCCGGGATGGAAGCAGGCCGAATGGCCGTCAAGGGAGGATATGGAACATGTCTGTGAGCCGTCGCACCCTGTTGAAGGCGAGCGCCGCCACCATGCTCGTGGGCGGCATTGCCGCACCGCATGTGGCGCGCGCCCAGACCGCGGAATTTTCCTATAAGTACGCCAACAACCTGCCCGTCACGCACCCCATGAACGTGCGCGCCAACGAGATGGCCGAGGCCATCAAGAAGGAGACCGACGGCAAGGTGGAGATCAAGGTGTTCCCCTCCAGCCAGCTGGGCGGCGACACGGACATGCTGAGCCAGCTGCGCTCGGGCGGCATCGAGTTCTTCACCCTCTCGCCGCTGATCCTCTCCACGCTGGTGCCGAACGCCTCCATTTCCGGCATCGGCTTCGCCTTTCCGGACTATGCCACCGTGTGGAAGGCCATGGACGGGGATCTCGGCGCCTATGTACGCGGCCAGATCTCCAAGTTCGGCATCGTGGCCATGGACAAGATCTGGGACAACGGCTTCCGCCAGACCACCACGTCCACCAAGCCCATCCAGACCGCCGCCGACTTCAAGGGCCTGAAGATCCGCGTGCCGGTCTCCCCGCTCTGGACCTCCATGTTCAAGGCGTTCGATTCGGCCCCGGCCTCCATCAATTTCGCCGAGGTCTACACCGCGCTGCAGACCGGCGTGGTGGACGCGCAGGAAAACCCGCTCGCCATCATCTCCACGGCGAAGCTCTACGAGGTGCAGAAGAACTGCTCGCTCACCAACCACATGTGGGACGGCTTCTGGTTCCTGGCCAACCGCCGCGCCTGGGAGCGGCTGCCGGAAAACCTGCGCACCATCGTGGCGAAGAACATCAATATCGCCGGTGAGAAGGAGCGCACCGACGTGGCCGAGCTGAATGCCAGCCTCCAGAAGAGCCTGAGCGAGAAGGGCATGGCCTTCAACGCCACGTCGCCCGACAGCTTCCGCGACAAGCTGCGCTCCGCCGGCTTCTATGCCGAGTGGAAGGGCAAGTATGGCGATGAGGCCTGGGCCATGCTGGAAAAATATTCCGGCAAGCTGTCCTGATCCTCACCTGAGCCTTTGAGGGCCGGGGCGCGCGTCGCCCCGGCTCCCCCCATTTCAACGGACATCCGCCATGGCTTCCACGGCCGACGACAGCCTGCCCCTGGTTTCCGAAACCGAGGCGCCCCGCAAGGGGTCGCGCTTCATGCGTCCCGTGGAAGCGGTGGCCTCGCTGCTGCTGCTCACCGTGGTCGGCCTCCTGCTCATGGGGGCCATTTCCCGTTATTTCTTCTCGCTGCCGGTGGTGTGGATCGACGAGGTGTCGTCCATCGCCTTCATCTGGCTGGCCATGCTCGGCTCGATCATCTCGCTCGACCGCAACGAGCACCTGAAGCTGAACCTCTTCACCCGCCTTCTGCCGCCCGCCACCGCCGCCTTCGTGGAGACGCTGGGCCTGCTGCTGGTGGCCGCCTTCCTCCTGTCCCTCGCCTATCCGGCGGTGGACTACATGATGGAGGAATCCTTCATCACCACGCCGGCCCTGAACATTTCCGGCTCCTATCGCGCCACCGCGCTGCCGGTGGGCATCATCGGCATGGCGGCGCTGGCGGTGGCCCAGGCGGTGCGACGCGGCACGGTGCGTGACCTTCTCCTGAGCATCGTCTTCATCGGCGCGGTGCTGGGCGTGCTCTGGCTTGCTGCGCCCACCCTCATGAAGGCGGGCAACATCACCATCGTGCTGTTCCTGGTGGGCTTTGTCGCCGCGTGCCTTGCGGGCGGCGTGCCCATCGCCTTCTGCTTCGGCATCGGCACGGTGAGCTATCTGGCCTTCTCCACCCATGTGCCGGTCTTCGTGATGATCGGGCGCATGGACGAGGGCATGTCGAGCCTCATCCTGCTCTCGGTGCCGGTCTTCGTGCTTCTGGGGTGCATCCTGGACTGCACGGGCATGGGCAAGGCCATCGTGGATTTCCTCGCCTCGCTGCTGGGCCATGTGAAGGCGGGCATGTCCTATGTGCTGCTGGGCTCGCTGTTCGTGGTCTCCGGCATTTCCGGCTCCAAGGTCTCGGACATGGCCACCGTCGCCCCGGCTCTGTTCCCGGAGATGAAGCGGCGCGGCCACAAGCCCAAGGAGATGATCGCGCTGCTGGCCACGGGCGCGGCCATGGCGGACACGGTGCCCCCTTCCATCGTGCTCATCGTGCTGGGGTCGGTGGCGGGCGTGTCCATCGCCGCCTTGTTCACCTCCGGCTTCGTGGTGGCCATGGTGCTGCTGGCGGCACTGGCGGGTCTCGCCCGCTGGAAGGCGCGCGACGAGGACATGACCGGCGTCACCCGCCTCTCCGGCAAGCTCATCCTGCGCACCGCCGTCATCGCCGCGCCGGCCCTGGTGCTGCCCTTCCTCATCCGCAGCGCGGTGTCGAGCGGCATGGCGACCGCCACGGAGGTCTCGACCTTCGCGGTGGTCTATGCCTTCTTCATCGGCGTCGTGCTCTATGGCGGCATCTCGCTGCGCACCTGTTATTCCATGCTGGTGGAGACCGCCGCGCTCACCGGCGCCATCCTCATGATCCTGGCCTGCGCCGTGGCCATGGCCTGGGCCATCACCCAGGCGGGCATCGCGCAGGATCTCGCGAACTTCATGGCGGGCCTGCCGGGCGGCTGGATCGGCTTCATGGTCGTGTCCATCATCGTCTTCCTGGTGCTGGGCTGCATTTTGGAAGGGCTGCCGGCCATCGTGCTCATGGCGCCGCTCATGTATCCCATCGCCCGCAAGCTGGGGATCAACGACATCCAGTATTCCATGGTCATCGTCACGGCCATGAATATCGGCCTCATGACCCCGCCCATCGGCATCGGCTTCTATCTCGCCTGCAAGATCGGCAATGTCTCGCCGGACGAAGCCATCAGCGCCATCTGGCCCTATCTGGTGGCGCTGTTCGTCGGCCTCCTCGTCATCGCCGCCGTGCCGTGGCTGTCCATCGGCTTCCTGTGAGGGCGTCCCGCGTGCCGGGGCAAGCGGGCTGATCGCTTTTCGGCCTAATCGCTTTTCGGCTTGGCGGGCCGGGGCGAGTGTGGTGAAGACGGGCGGCCCGCTTTTCTCCGGCGCGGGCGCAGGACAGACGGACCCGCCTCATGCAGCTCGACGCCAAATCCCTCCTGCCCGCGCGCATCGCCGTCACCGGCGGCGCGGGCTTTCTCGGATCGCACCTGTGCGACCTGCTGCTGGCGCAGGGGCACGAGGTGTTGTGCATCGACAATTTCTACACGGGCACCCGGCGCAACATCGAGCACCTGCTCGGCCATCCCCGCTTCGAGCTGATGCGGCACGACGTGACGTTCCCCTTCTATATCGAGGTGGACGCCCTCTATAATCTCGCCTGCCCGGCCTCCCCGGTGCACTACCAGTTCGACCCGGTCCAGACCACGAAGACCAGTGTCATCGGCGCCATCAACGCGCTCGGGCTCGCCAAGCGGCTGAAGGTGCCGATCCTCCAGGCCTCCACCTCCGAGATCTATGGCGACCCGCAGGAGCATCCCCAGACCGAGGCCTATTGGGGCAATGTGAACACGATCGGCCCGCGCGCCTGCTATGACGAGGGCAAGCGCTGCGCGGAGACGCTGTTCTTCGACTATCATCGCCAGCATGCCTTGCAGATCAAGGTGGCGCGCATCTTCAACACCTATGGCCCGCGCATGCACCCCAATGACGGGCGCGTGGTGTCCAACTTCGTGGTGCAGGCCCTCACCGGCCAGGACATCACCCTTTTCGGCGACGGCAGCCAGACCCGCTCCTTCTGCTATGTGGACGATCTGGTGGCCGGCCTCGAAGCCCTCATGACCTCGCCCGACGATGTGACCGGACCGGTCAATCTGGGCAATCCGGAAGAATTCACCATCGCCGAACTGGCGGGCGAAGTGCTGGACCTTGTGGGCGGGTCCTCCAAGCTGGTGCGCAAGCCCCTGCCGCAGGACGACCCGCGCCAGCGGCGGCCCGACATCTCCCGCGCCCGCGATCAGCTCGGCTGGGCACCCAGCGTCCCCCTGCGGGAGGGCCTGCGCAAGACCATCGCCTATTTCGAGGGCCTGCTGGCCGAGAAGGGGCGGCGGGGCGCCTGATGACGCAAGCGGGCCAAAAGCCGGAGGCCGAGAAGGACGCAGTCGCGGGCGGCGGCATCGGGCCCCATCTGCGGCTCATGCGGCGCGCCCATGGCCTGCGGCTGAAGGAACTGGCGGATCGGGCGGGCTGCTCGGAGGGCCTGCTCTCGCGCATCGAGAACAACAAGGTGGAGCCCTCGCTGCGCATGCTCCAACGCATCTGCGCGGCGCTGAACCTGAAGGTGGCGGACCTGCTGCACTGGTCTGAACGGCCGGAGGGCGTGGTGGCGCGGGCGGCGGATCGCCGGCCGGTGCAATTGCGCGACCCGTCCGGCGCGGGGGCCGAGATCGAGCGGCTGTCTCAGTCCGGGCGGCTGATGATGGCCTATCTCAACCGGCTCGCCTGCGGCGCCTCCACGGGCGAGGGGATCGCGCATCCCGGCGAGGAATTCGGCTATGTCCTGCGCGGTCGGCTGGAACTGGTGATCGACGGCGTCGTTCATCCCCTGGAGGCGGGCGATTCCTTCAGCTTTCCGTCGGATCTCTCCCACACCTACCGCAATCCGTTCGCGGTGGAGGCGGAGTTCCTGATCGTGAACGCGCCCCCTTCCTTCTGAGCTTCCGCGCCCGGCGTGCGCCTGCGCTCTTGAAAGTCTCTTGCATATACGTAAAGCTTCTTGCGCCGCCCTGCCTTCGGGGTGGTCCGCGCAAGGAGGTCTCCCATGAGCGAGCGCCTGATTTCCGACGTGGGCGGGCTGCCCTCCGGCCCGGTTCCGCGCGAGGAGGTGCCCCAGCTTTACTGGGAGAAGGCCATGATCGCGATGTTCAACGTCCTCATCGCCAAGGGCCTGGTCAATCTGGATGAATTCCGCCGCGCGGTGGAGCAGATGACGCCCGATCACTATGCCGGCGCCAGTTTCTACGGGCGGCGCGTGGATGGTGTCGCGGCGCTGCTGGTGGAGAAGGGCATCCTGGACGGCGTGGAGCTGGAGCGGCGCGCCCTCGCCATCCTCACCGCCGGAACCCGCGACCATGTGGCCTGACGCGCCGCGCCACGCGCTGGGCGCGCAGGTGCGCATTCTCGACCTCGGCAAGCCCGGCCATGTGCGCACCCCGCTTTATGTGCGCGGCAAGGTGGGCGTGATCGACCAGGTGTGCGGCGACTTCGAGAATCCCGAGGAGCGCGCCTATGGGCGTGTCGGCGGCGCACGCATTCCGCTCTATCGCGTGCGCTTCGCGCAGGCCGACCTGTGGCCGGACTATGAGGGCCGCCCGCAGGACCAACTCGTCATCGAAATCTACCATCACTGGCTACAGCCGGCCTGAGCGAGGGAGCCCTCCACATGACCGCGCACGACCATGATCACGACCACGACGATGCCCACGATCATGACCACGACCATCCGCACGGCCCCCATCCCACCCGCGAGGATGACGACCTGGAGCTGACCTATTCGGAGGCGCGCTACCTCGCCATGCGGGGCATGCTGATCAAGCAGGGCATCCTCACCGGCGACGAGATCATGCGCCGCCTCGCGGTGAACGACCTTGCCTCGCCCCACCAGGGCGCGCGCATGGTGGCCCGCGCCTGGGTGGATCCCGCCTTCAAGGCGCGCATGATGGCCGACGCCAAGTCCGCCGCCCGCGAGCTGGACATCGCCGTCACCGAGGCGAAGCTGACGGTGATCGAGAACACGCCGCAGACCCACAATCTGGTGGTCTGCACCCTGTGCTCTTGCTATCCGCGCTCGCTGCTGGGCGAGCCGCCCGCCTGGTATGTGAGCAAGGCCTATCGCTCCCGCGCGGTGCGCGAGCCGCGCAAGGTGCTGGGCGAGTTCGGCCTCGCCTTTCCGGGCGATGTGGAGGTGCGCGTTCACGACAGCAATGCGGACCTTCGCTACATGATCATGCCGCTTCGTCCCGAAGGCACGGAGGGGCTCAGCGAAGAGGCGCTGGCGGCGCTCATTCCCCGCGATGCGCTGGTGGGAGCCGCCTTGGTGGACCGGCCCGCCTGATCCGCCTTTCGCGTTTCCAGCCCTGCGATGTCCGGCCGCCCGCCGGCTTTCCCCTCATGCCCTGTTGAAGCAAGGACGGCCTTCCGTGACCTCTTCCTCCGCCCCGTCTTCCGCGTCTCCTTTCCGCGTGGAAGAGGCGACCATCGCCGAGCTGCATGCCGCCATCCGTAGCGGCGCCACCACCTGCCTGGACGTGGTGGAGCAGTATCTCGCCCGCGTGCGCGCCTATAACGGCCCCTCGGTGCGCCTCGTGACGGCGGACGGCGCGCCCATCGGCCCCGTGGCGGGCGCGGTGCGGGGCGAGGTGCCGACCCTGTTCCCGAGCGAGACGGTGAAGGCGGCGGACCTCATGCCGGACCTTGAGGATTATGCCGGGCCGCCGCTGCAATATGGCCGCATGGAGTCCACCGCCTCGGACCCGGCCGTGCTCCAGCAATATGGCTGGGTGGTGGGCACGCCCGACGCGGGCCAAGTGAATGCGCTGGCCACCCTCAACATCCGCGGCGAGCGTTCCGTCACCTGTCGGGGCGATTACGACCTGCACCCGTCCAAGGGCCCGCTGCCGGCGGGCGCGCCGCCGGTCTGCGAGATCTTCCGCCAGCTTCCCGATGCCCGCGAGCAGGCGGCGGCGCTGGACGAACGCTACGGCTGTGAGCCGGACCTGGACGCCATGCCCATGTATGGCGTCGTCTTCTCCTTCAAGGATGCGTTCGACACCAAGGACATGCGCTCCACCGGCGGGGGCGATGCCGCCTATGACATGGACGCGCCCGCCCGCGACCACATCCTCGTGGAGCAGTTGCGCCGGAAGGGCGCCATCATCTTCGCGAAGGCGGTGATGACCGAATATAACGGTCGCGCGGGCGATCCCGGCGGGCCGCATGTGGCGGAAAGCTTTCTGCCCTCCATCCTGGGCAATCAGCGCTCCTCCTGGGGCGGCACGCCCGCCAATCCCTACGACACCGCCCGCTCCGCCTCGCTGGGCTCCTCCTCCGGCTCCGGCGTGTCGGTGAGCACCAACATGGTCATGGCGAGCCTGGGCGAAGAGACCCGCGCCTCCTGTCGCGGCCCTTCCAACCATAACGGCATTGCGCTCATCCTGCCCCACAAGGCGCTGCTGGGCTTCGACGGCGGGGCCATCGGCGCGGACATCCATGTGGACCGCACGGGCATTCACGCCCGCACCCTGGCGGATTGCGCCAAGGTTCTGGACGCGCTGAAGAATCCCGACGGCACCTATTATGACCCGCGCGACGTGTTCACCACTGTGCCGCGCCCCACCATCCTTCCGTCCTTCGCGGCGCATGTGGGGGCGCGCAAGAGCCTGGAGGGGATGCGCATCGGCATCATCCGGGAATCCATGATCATTCCGCCCGGCTCCATGACCGAGCGGCCCATCGTGGAGGCGGCGGACCGAGAGATGAAGGCCGTGCTGCGCGACGCGCTCGGCGCGCAATTGGTTGAAAGCGCCCATCGCCACTGCACGCCGGACCCGGACGTGGAGCCTATGGCGGTGGACTTCCAGGCGGCGCTCGCCCGCCTCGTGCCGGTCTTCATGCCGGACTTGCTCTATCGCCTGGGCCGTGACGGCCAGCCGCTCTTCCCCGAATTCGTGGCCGCCATCCGGCCCACGGAATTCATGCCCGGCAAGGTGTTCGGCACCGGCGACATGGCGCCCATCGACTATATGGTGGGCCTCGCGGAAGGGCAGATCGCCCCGCCCGAGGCGCTGGACCTCATCACCATCCAGCCCCAGCAACTGGCCAACGCCTTCCGCTTCCACATCTCCCAATATCTCGACCGTCGCGTGCGAGACTGGGCGGACAAAGGCATCACCGAGACCCTGAAGGACTGGGCGGCGCTCAACGCCCGTTCGAAATTCTGGGGTGACGACCAGAAATCCGCCTTCCGCAATTGGGAGGACGTGACCGACATCCGCAACCGCTTCGACCAGCGCCAGGGCGTGAATGAGCGCATCATGCTGCGGGAGCTGCTGCGGCGCCTCGACATGATGGTGATCTATGAGAACCGGCTGGACGCGCTGGTGCGGCTCCACACGCCGTTCGCCCCCGCGCTCATCGGCGGCGCGCCCCAGCCGCGCACCACCATGGGCACGGATTCCTCCCGCGACCAGAATTTGCTGCCGGAATCCTTCGACGGTCCCAATGCGGGCCTCACCGAGGTGCTGGTGCCGGCGGGCTTCGTGACCACGGTCTACGATCCCGTGCATGCGCTGCTGCCGGACAGCTCGCGCTGGGTCTCGCGCCTTTCCGAAGTGCCGACCCATCTGCCCGAGCCGGGCCTGCCCTTTTCCCTGGTGTTCCGCGCGGAGCCGGGCCGGGAGGATGCGCTCCTGGAGATCGCCTCCGCCTATGAAGCCGCCTCCCGCCGCCGCATTCCCCCGCCGAAATTCGGGCCGCTTTAGGCCGGAACGGATTCACGCCCGGCATCGGATGCCGCAGCATGCCGTCATGCCCGGGTTTGTCCCGGGCATCCACGCGGTGCCGCCGGGAACGCCCAATGACGTCTGCGCTGTCGGTGCGACGTGGATGGCCGGGACAAGCCCGGCCATGAACCGTTGCGAAGGGGACTGCGGGTGAGCAACCGCTGGCGGCGAGTGCCGATCGGCGACCTCTATGGGCCGGTTCTACCGGATCCGGATATGCAGCCGCTCAATCCGTCCGGTCGAACGCGGACTGGACGGTGGTGGGCGTGGTGACGCCGTTGGCGAGCAGCACTTGCAGCAGCACGCGGGCCTTGGCGGGATTGTGCAACCCCGCCGCCACGAGGCCGAGCGCGTCGTCGCTCACCTCGATATTGCGCAGGACCGGGCCGAGGGGGCAGCGGCTCGCCCGCACCCCCACTACGCCCGCCTTTGCCGCTTCCGCCAGGGCCGCGATGACCGTTCGGGCGGCATTTCCATCCCCCACGCCCGCCAGCACCAGCCCCCGGGCGCCCGCATCGATGGCCGCCTTGATCAGCAGGTCGTCCATGCCCGCATAGGCATGCACGATGGAGACACGCGGCAATGGAGCGCTTTCGGGCAGGGGAAGGGTGATGCGGGGCGTTCCAGGGCGCAGGAACACCGCGCCATTGGGCGTCACATAACCCAGCGGCCCGAGATTGGGGGACTGGAAGGTCTCCACCTGCGTGGTGCTGGTCTTGGTCACGTCCCGCGCGCCGTGAATGGTGTCGTTCAGCACCACCATCACGCCCCGCCCCCGGCTTTCGGGATGGGTCGCCACCATGAGCGCGGCCCGCAGGTTCGCCGGCCCGTCGCCCGACAGCGCCGTGGAGGGCCGCATGGCGCCCACCATCACCACCGGCTTGTCCGTGGCGAGCGTCAGATGGAGGAAGAGGGCGGTCTCCTCCATGGTGTCGGTGCCGTGGGTGACGAGGAGGGCATCCACATCGTCGCGCGCCGCCAGTTCCGTGATGCGGCGGGCGAGGGTGAGCCAGACCGCGTCCGTAATGTCCTGGCTGCCGATGGCCGCCACCTGCTCGAAATCGATCCGCGCGATCTCCTCCGCGCCCGGCACGGCGGCGATGAGGCTCTGCGCGCTCACCGCCGCGGCATTGTAGCCCCCCTTGGAGCGCGCATCCGCCGCCCCGGCAATGGTGCCGCCGGTGGAGAGGATGACGATGCGGGGGAGCGAAGAAGAAAGAGGGGAGGAGGAAGAGGCGGGCATCGGGTCCGGAAGGGCTGGCGAAGACAGGACCCATCGGAAGGCCCCGCCGGGCGCCGGTCAAGAGCGGTCTGCGCGGGGGCGTGTGCGATTGCGTGTTTCGGCGGGCACTTCGCGATGCCGCCCTCCCATCCGCCGGTCGCGGAACGAGAGGAAAAAGACCTCGATCCGCGTGTCCCGGATCCTGGGTTTTATATTACCCGACAATTGGCTTCTCTCAGTCGCCGCGTTATTGGTCGCGGGACAAACTGCGCTTTCCTCAGCCGACGACATATCCGCCACCCAGGCCGGAGCAATCGAGGATAAGAAGGCTCCATCCCTGCTCGCCCTTCGGCGAGCCAGGAGGAGACCGCGGGTGCGGTGGGCGGACGCCCGGATATATTGTCCGGCTTGAAGGAATAAGACGGTGATGGAAAAGGGGCAGGGGCCGCGTAAAGTTCTGATCACCGGCACGGCCGGCTTCATCGGATTCCATCTTGCACGCCTGCTTCTGGCCGAGGGCTTCGAAGTCCAGGGCTATGACGGAATGACGGACTATTACGACGTCAACCTGAAGCGCCGCCGCCATGCGATGCTGCTGCAAAACCCCAATTTCAAGGCCGTGGAAGGCATGCTGGAGGACCAGGCGCGCTTTGACGCCATGGCCAATGAATTCCAGCCCGACATCATCGTGCATCTCGCCGCCCAGGCGGGCGTGCGCTACAGCCTGGAAAATCCCCGGGCCTATCTCGACGCCAATGTGATCGGCGCCTTCAACGTGATGGAGGCGGCCCGCCGGCTTGAGGTGAAGCACCTGCTGATGGCCTCCACCTCGTCCGTCTATGGGGCGAACGAGCTGATGCCGTTTACGGAGACCGAGAAGGCCGACACCCAGCTCACCATCTATGCGGCCACGAAGAAGGCGAACGAGAGCATGGCGCATGCCTATGCGCATCTCTGGTCGCTGCCCACCACCATGTTCCGCTTCTTCACCGTCTACGGCACCTGGGGGCGGCCCGATCTCGCGCTCTACAAGTTCGTCGCCGCGATCCTCGAAGACCGGCCGATCGACATCTACAATCACGGCGACATGTACCGCGACTTCACCTATGTGGATGATCTGGTGCGCGGCATCCGCCTGCTGATCGACGCCGTTCCCGTGCGCCCGGTGGATGGGGTTGTCCCCGAAGGTGACAGCCTCTCGCCGGTCGCGCCGTTCCGCATCGTGAATATCGGCAATTCCGACAAGGTGCGGTTGCTGGACTTCATCGACGCCATCGAGGACTGCCTCGGCAAGAAGGCGATCCGCAATTACATGGAGATGCAGAAGGGCGACGTTCCGGCCACCTGGGCCGACGCGAGCCTGCTGCAGCATTTGACGGGCTATCGCCCGAACACCGATTTCCGGGATGGCATTGCACGTTTCGTGGAGTGGTACCGAGCATATTACGGGAAGTGATCCCGATCGGGGCAGGAATGATCACATCTTCGCAGAAGACACTCGCCATTGTCGGCCTTGGCTATGTCGGCCTCCCGCTCGCCGTGGAGTTCGGCAAGCAACGTCCGGTGATCGGCTTCGATATCAACGCACATCGCATTGCCGAACTCTCCGAGGGGCGCGACAGCACCCTGGAGGTGACACCGGAGGAATTGGTGGAGGCGCGCCACCTGCGGTTTTCCTCCAACCTCGAAGACCTTCGCGCGGCGCGGATCTTCATCGTGACCGTTCCCACGCCGGTGGACGCGCATAAGCGGCCGGATCTGGAGCCCCTCATCCGCGCATCGCGGGCCGTCGGCCAGGTGCTGAAGGCGGGCGACATCGTCATCTTCGAGAGCACCGTCTATCCGGGGGCGACGGAGGAGGATTGCGTTCCGGTGCTGGAGCAGGTCTCGGGCCTGCGCTTCAACACGGATTTCTTCTGCGGCTACTCGCCCGAGCGCATCAATCCCGGCGACAAGACCCATCGCCTCACCTCGATCCGCAAGGTCACGTCCGGCTCGACCCCAGAGGTCGCCGACGAGGTGGACGCCCTCTATGCCTCCATCGTGACGGCGGGCACCTACAAGGCCGAGTCCATCCGCGTGGCCGAGGCGGCGAAGGTCATTGAGAACGTCCAGCGGGACCTGAACATCGCCCTCATCAACGAGCTGGCCATCATCTTCAACCGCATGGGCATCGACACAGAGGCGGTGCTGAAGGCCGCCGGCACCAAATGGAACTTCCTGCCCTTCCGCCCCGGCCTCGTGGGCGGGCACTGCATCGGCGTGGACCCCTACTACCTCACCCACAAGGCCGAGGCGATGGGATACCATCCGCAGGTGATCCTGGCCGGGCGCCGCATCAATGACGGCATGGGCGCCTATGTGGCCGGGCAGATGGTGAAGGCCATGCTGCGCAAGCGGATCCAGGTTCACGGGTCGCGCGTGCTGCTCTTGGGCCTGACCTTCAAGGAGAACTGCCCCGACCTGCGCAATACGCGCGTCGTGGACGTGATTTCCGAGCTCAAGGACTATGACGTGCAGGTGGACGTGCACGACCCCTGGGCCGATGCGGCGGCGGCCCGCCACGAATACGGGATCGACCTTGTGGAGGCGCCGGAGGCGGGCGCCTATGACGGGGTGGTGCTCGCGGTGGCGCACGATGCGTTTCGCGCGGGTGGAAGCGCGGGCGCCCGCCGCTACGGCAAGCCGCTTCATGTGCTGTATGATCTGAAGCACCTTCTGGCCCGGCAGGAATCGGACCTGCGCCTGTGATGGGGTCTTCATGCGGCGCGGGACAGAGCGGAGGCGGCGCGTGCTATCGCAATTTGTCGGATTGAACAGAAAGCTCTCTGCGGCGCTCGATCGGGCCTTGCCGGAGAAGCTGCGTCAGGACGGCAACGGCACCTTCCTGCGGGAGGTTCTGCCACATGCGGTGCAGGCCCATGACCTCGTCTATGATCTGGGCGGCGGGTCGCAACCCTATCTCTCCGTGGCGCGCAAATCAGAGCTGGGCGCGCGCGTGGTCGGCCTCGATATCGATGCCGGCGAACTGGCCGCCGCGCCGGCGGGTGCCTATGACCGGATCATCGCCCATGACCTGTGCACCTTCCAGGGGGAGGGCGACGCGGATGTGGTCATCTGCCAGGCGACGCTGGAGCATGTGCCGGACACGGCGGGGGCCATGCGCGCCATGGCGTCCACGGTTCGCTCCGGCGGCCGGATCTTTATCTTCGCGCCCTGCCGCAATGCCATGTTCGCGCGCCTCAACCGCGTCCTGCCGGAGAATGTGAAGCGCCGTGTGCTGTTTGCCCTCTTTCCCCACAAGGGGGAAGGGCATGACGGGTTCAAGGCCTATTATGACCGCTGCACGCCCAGCCAGATCGAAGCCTTGGCGCGCGCCAACGGGCTTGAGGTGGAGGAGCGCCGGCTGTTCTGGATGTCGTCCTATTTCTCGGTGTTCGTTCCCGCCTTCCTGGCCTGGCGCCTGACGCAGCTTCTGTTCTACCTCGTCATGCAGAATGACGCGGCCGAGACCTTCATCTATGTGCTGCGCAAGCCGGAGACGCGAATGTGAGCGGGCTGCGCGAGGCCGCGCGCGACGTCGGCGGGGGGGCGCCGCATCCGGCTGCCGGGACGGGCAGCGCCCTGTTCCTGATGCCGTCCGACCGCATGGGCGGGGCCGAGCGCATGGTCCACATGATGGCGCGCGAGGCGGCTCTGTCCGGGCGCTTCGCCCGTGTGGAGGTGTTCGTCCTGTGCTGGTCGCGGACGGGCACACTCGATGACCTCGAAGCCCTCGGCAACGTGACGCTGCATTATACCTTGGCCGCGAACGAGGGCGGCGGGCTTCTCCCTCTGCTGTGGTGCCTGGTCCGTAAGAGATATGCGTTCGTCTTCAGTTCCAGCACGCATCTGAACGCGCTCTGCAGCTTGATGCGCCGTCTTGGAGCCTTGCGGGTCGTTCGCCTTGTGGCGCGTGAATCGACAACGATCTTCGATCGGAATTTCGGGCGCCGCGGGGCGCTGATCCGAATGCTGTACAAGCTCTATGGGGCCCAGGACCTGATCGTCTGCCAGACGGAGCGGATGCGCGCCTCGCTGGACTTTCATACGCAGGGGCGGTTCCGCGAAAAGCTCGCGACGCTTCCCAATCCCATCGACATGGAGCGGATCGAGGCGGGCCGGCGCATGGCGCCGCCGGATGCAATCGGTACAATGCCTGCGGATCGCATCAAGATTGCGTGGTGCGGCCGCCTGGAGCCCGTCAAGTCGCCGGAGCGCGCCATTGCCACGCTCCAGGCGCTGCATGCGGCCGGTGAAACCGGGATGCATCTGGTGATGATCGGCGAGGGATCGCTGCGGGAAGCCCTCGAAGCGCAGGCGCGGGCGCTTGGCATTGCCGGCCATGTGACATTCGCGGGGTTTCATCCCCTGCCATCTGCTATCCTGGCCCAATGCGAGCTGGGGCTCCTGACATCGGATCGCGAGGGTTTTCCGAACGTTATCCTCGAAATGCTGGCGAGTGGGATTAAGAGAGTGGTGACCACAGATTGTGCGGGTGAGCTGGATGCCATTCCCGGACTGGCGGTTGTTCCGCTGACAGGTGCGCTCACGGATGCGCTGGCAGACGCCCTTTGTGAGGCTCGGGATTGCGAGCGGGAGCCGGATATAATCCCCTTCCTGGGTAGGCGTGGGGTGGCGAGTTACCTTGTTGCCATGATCGAGAGGGGCGGTGGGTAGAGAAGAGATCCACACTTGCCTTCGTGCCGGAAACATTGGGTCTGCATTTTAGCACGCAAAGGCGAACTTGCTCCCAAAGGACGGCGTGTATCGTTTCTGGACGGATAGCGGGTGTCGGTGTGCTGCTCGATGAAGTGTCGGAAACGGAATAGTGCGGGGAGCAGATCGATTAGATGATGCGACGTAAACATTGAGCGTTTAATGTATTTCTTGCGTAAATCTGGGAGGTCTTTTTGAAGTCTGTCGTCGGCGGGGCAATCAGCCTGTATACCCGTTGTCCGAATCATAGAGGAAAGTCGCGCTTTGTCCGTGCGCTCTCCACGGTGATCCGCGATGTGCCCGTCAGATCGCGATACGGTGTACTCATGACGACCGCTGCGGACGCGACAACGGCAATGTCTTTGACCGGCGTCTATGACGATGTCTTCGATGCATTGAGCATACTCAAAGCGGGCGATTGCTTCGTGGATATCGGAGCAAATGCCGGTGTCTTCAGCCTTGTTGCGGCCAAGCGGGTCGGGGCAGGGGGTAGCGTCGTTGCTTTCGAGCCCTCACTTCCGGTCTTCCAAAGGCTTGTCCGTAACATCTCCCTGAACCAGGCAAATAACGTCTGGGCATTTCCGGCGGCTATCAGCACCGCGATAAGCATCCAAAAGTTTGAAGCTGGGCCAAGCTCACATACGGGAGGAGCCCATTTCTCGGAAAGCGGAACGACAGAAGTTCTGACCATGGGCGGGGACGTGCTGAAAGCGACGCTCAACACCCTCAGGGGGGGGCGCACAACGATCGTGAAAATCGACGTAGAAGGCGCGGAACTTCTCGTGTTGAACGGCTTGGCAGGGTGGCTCTCTGAGACAGGCGTGCGCCGAGTCATTATTGAAATCAACAGAGAGGCGCTGTCACGTTTTTCAGCAACACCGAAGGACATTTACGATCAGATGCATGCTTTTGGATTCAGCGGTCAGTTAGGAGTCGTTTCCAAGCCTGTCTACAATGAAATATTCGACAAGGACTCTTGAGTCGGCGGTACAGTTTTGTAATACGCTAAATTTAAAGCGTATTTTCATCAGATCAGATTATCGTCAAGTTGACTGGATTTGGCTTTCCCTCATGTGAAAGCGCTCTTGTCAAACGTGCGCAAAGCGATGAACGTCGAAATTGCCGCAATAATGTAGCCGCAGAGATAGGCAGCCGGCGCGGCCAGAGGGCTGACTTTCTGAAAGCCAATCGCAAGTCCGAGCGCGATCGGAGTAGCAACGGCAAAGCCAAAAACCAAAATCGCAGCGCGGTTCGCTCGCAACGCAAATGGATCTATCGTTAACTTCTTCAGGCGATTTACGATTACTGCGAAAGAAATAATCGTAAATGCTGCGGGGTCGAACAAGGGGCCATTGAGAACGGGGACGATGCCGAGCTCGCGAAGCGCGTGAGTGCAAACCAGCGCCGCAATGGACACGAGCAGGGCAATCGCCCCTCCCTTATACAACGTCGAATTGAACCTGCTTGCTCCAGAGGCTTGACCTCTAAATGCAAGCGGGACAACAATGAAGGAGGTGATGTTCGTAAATATTCCTACAACACGTTGCGCTAGGTCAACGCTGAATGAGAATACCCCAAGCGCTTGCGACGATCCAAAGAGCATCACCACAAATCTCATCCCGAGATACAGACCATTTTCCAATGCGATCGAGAGCGTATACCCTCCGCCAGAGCGAATGGTTGGAATCAGTAGGCCAATATCTGGCGCGATCAACCGTGGCCAACCGCTGAGTCCAAGAGAAACAACGATCGCAAGAACATAACTGAGTGTGAAAGCAAGAAGAGCTTGGGTTGAAGTATCGCGATCCTGTACCAAAATCACGATGGCAGCCAGGAAGGCGATGGATTGAAAGACGGATGCAATGCCGTAGGACCAGAAATTCAGGCGTGCCCGCGAAAACTCAAGAACCAGTGTGTAAATACCCAGCGCGATCGCAGGCGCGATGTAGGTCCATGACAAGAGCCCCATCGAACTTATAATGCCGGTAATCGCTGCCAATATAAGAGCGATGGCCAGCGCAGTTGTGAAGACAGTTGATTCGTAGAGCCCGGCGCGTCCCTCCACATCATGCTTTGCGTGATGAGCGACGATAGAGGCGGTAAGCGGCCCGAATACCATGCTGGTGATAAAGCCAGCGACGGCAACGGCTGTCGAATAAAGACCGAAGGCACTTGGGGTGAGCCGATCGGAAAGGGCCACCAGCGCCAGTAGATTGAGGACGCCGGGCAGCGCTCGGATCCCAAGCCCCTCAATAAGCTTGCGGATCATGACGTGCGGCCTCGACCGATCTCTTTCAGGGACAAAACGCCATATCCAATCATGCGGACGAGCGCGCGCAGGAAGTAGCGAGTGCTCCGATAGCGCCCGCGAAAAAAAGCGATGACATGTACACGATAGACGAGGTACATCGGGTATGCGTTCTTGAGCTTTACGCGCGTAATATTTGCTGTAATGCCCCCCGATAGATAATGCTTTGCGCCCAGGTTTTCGTTAAGGCAGTATGCATCATATTGTATAGCTATGCGTGCCCAGGTCAAAGAGGTCGGAGCGCGTCGGTATGCACCTTTGGGGTCATAGGCGCATTCCTTAAATATTTCTCTGCGTACAATTTCCTTCTTATCGCCGTTTATACCCTGATCTGCGCGCAGTTTAATGTAATTCGAGATTCTCTCGGGAAATGGTGCCTGGGACCAATCTCCGGCTTCACCGGACATGTGATAAATAAAACCGCCGATATGAGAGGGGAGGGGCTCGTTGCAGCGCTGAAGTGCGGCGCGTAGCCCGGCTAAATCGATCTCGTCGTCATCATCAAACGGCATGACGAAGACGGCACGTGAGGCTCGAACGGCGGCGATAAGGGAGCTGGTTTTTCCTTGGTTCTTCGCGGAGGTGACGATCAGTCTTGGGTCATTGATTTCCCGCAGAGCGTCCTGGGTTCCGTCCGTTGAGCCGTCGATGTGAACGCAAATTTCGAACGGGCCGTCGAGGGATAAAATTTTCCGGACGAGAGGGACTAGGAGGCCAATTCGGTTGTAGCTGGGAATGCAAATCGCAAGGAGAGGGAGGGCGTCTGAGGGCGTCCGGGGGGCGTCCAATTTATCCTGCACTCCCTGTCCTATCGTTGGTGTGCCGCCGGCACTGAGGCTTGGTTCCACGTCACGCCCTCCGATGCGGGGTGTTGGAACCCGTTCGGCGGGACGCTGCAGCGAAGTTTCGCTGTGCCACGCGGCGACCTTTGGGGCGTGAATCAAAGAGCAATAGCCCAGCCAACAGTTTAGCCAATGTTAAGGCGATGACGATTTGCCGAACAAAGGCGAGACAATTGTCGAGCGAGTTTCGATGGATGTATACAGAAAACAACGCGCCGATCAGGGCTGCCCCAATTTTTACCGCACCGGATTTTTGGCGATATATGTAATCGCAAGTTCTAAGTATCGTGGCGTATAGTGCGGAAAATAATATTACCATTATATAGCCACCTGTTGAAAATGCTTGGGCCCAATAATTACCCGCAATTCCATATGTAATCATGTCTGCGAAAGTGGCGGTAAACGCTGTGTTAAATGAATTGCTATCAATCCCAAAAAGAGACGGCGCAATTAAAAATTGCCCAATAACGCCCTCCGCGAGCAGGTGAATAGGCAGATAAAAATCATTTCGAACGACAAGGTCGATGATATTATACGTGCTCAGTGGCTCGTAAGCTTTTAAAACCTGATCTATTCCTTCTGGTGAAATTGAATAATATAGTGGATCTAGAGATCCAGCTTTGATTGATATATATATAGGTTTTCCAATAAAAGCGATAGCAACAACTATAAACGTTATCATGATAACGCGTGGGCGAAGCATCAATTTTAATGCAGATCGCCCATCTGAGCTGGTAACGAAGAAGCACATCATCGATATGATGATAATTGTTCGATCTCCGGATATGAAGTGCAGGCATATTCCGGCGATAAATATGCCTGCGGCGGGCCAGTGACGCATGTTCGTAGCAAGAATAAGCCCCGCCGGACCAATCCAACGCCAAATGAGCCTTACGCCACTCTCAACCTGTTCGTCGCGCGCATGCAGAAAAAACAAGGGACCTTGGTTCACCATCATATAAAGGAGGCCGGCCGCAAACAGGATGAGAAGTGCGTAGAGCAATGCCGTCTCGTCACGGAGAGGGATGGGCGTTTGTAGCGTTCTCGGTCTCGAGGTCGGCAGCGCGATAAGCACTGTGAATGTGGTCCAGGCGGCTATCATTACGATGCCTGTCTCCGTCGAGGCAGGAATGAGCGGCGTATCGCGCGAACTGAGGCCGTAATGAAATGGGTAAGTAATTTCAAGAACGGATGGTATGCTATAGGCAAAAAGTCCAACTGTTCCCAGCGTCGAAAATGAAAAAACTCCGTGGGCCCGAATGGAAAAAAACAAACACGAAAGTATTAGAATTATCAATGTATAGGTAGTCATTTGATTGACTCGTTGGACGTTTGTCCTGTCTCGAACCCGGTTCTATTGGCAAAGTGGCGAGCGAGTTTCGTCTCGAAAGTGCCCGCAGATCCTGCGTCGGTGGAATTTGATGCAGTCAGATGGCGGGCGGACTGGTGGACGTTTGAATCGAAGCCCATGAGGCGCCTGTCTGTATGCCTCTGGAAGCTGGGAAGGGGCCCATGCTTTGTTAAAGGCTGGATCCGGCAAAAATCTTTGCCCAAGCAATGCGTGCCGCCACGATAAGCTTGAGTTGAGGCGGCGCGAATTGCACGCTCCTCTACACCCGTCCAAAGCGAAGCCGGCAAGACTGTGATCCGGTGAGTCATGCGAGCCAAATGTCGGCTGTTAAAGGCCGGTTTGATGCTGGGGGTGGCGGACGATTTGCGATGGCCGCGCGCTCTGACGCTGGCGGCGGAGTGTCCGCCGCGAGCGGCGGAATCCCCGGCATTCTGAAGCCGTGCAGCCGGCCGGTGCGTGTGAGCCCGGTCGGGTGGGCGCGTACTATATGGAAAATCCCGTTCATGCTCATCACGGCACATTCAATGCCGCTGGAGGTTCCAGCGGATCACATGCCATACATTAACGCCCGAGGGTCATGGAACCAAGCGTAGGCATGTCTTGGACTTTTTGGTCGGGTGGCGCGCGGTATTGCTAGCGATTATGGACAGTTGGCCTCCATTGCGAATTGCGGATTGGGCGTGGGTTTTATCTCGCTTCGAGGCTGCTTCAGTCGTCATCGAGCCCCACCTGACGTTTTCCTTGCAGGTCATGCGAGGTACCGTGGCTCTCGCCGGGAGGGCCTAGGGGCTCTCTCGACGGGAGCTTTCAGGCACTCCACGGTGTCACCGTTCGTTGAATGGCAATCGCAGCTGAGGGAAAACCATGCTTGGCCATAAGTCGTTGTCACGACGCGCGGTGCTTCTCGCTGCTGGTTTTGTGGCTTTGCGCGGTCAGCTCGGTGAGGCGAGGGGCGATGAGGGGCTGGCCTATGTCGAAACCACCCTGCAAGCCCGAACGGGCCAGTATGCGAAAAACATAGGCACGCTTCAAACCGGTGGTTACAGGGTCGTTGGAGACGGAGGTGGGGGCACATGGCGCCGTTCTGACCGTCCCGATGGCTCGTCGTTTACCGATGCTACCGGACAAGCCTGGGTTCTGAGCGACCCAGTGGTGAGTCCAAAGCAAGTGGGTGGGTTTGGCGATGGGAGGTCTGATGATACCTCTGCAATTCAGGCGGTCGTCGATCTGTGCCGTCCTGTAGATCTTGGCGGGCAAGAGAATGTCTGGCTTTTAATCGCAAACCAGGACAGTCCCTTCACCTATGGCAATACCTTGTCACCTTGCCACTTTGCCGTGAGCATTCCCCGGCCGGGCCTCAGGCTCAGTGGTTCCGGGGCGACGGTCCGATTTCGAGGATATCGTCCGGCCGACGTGATCGAGGTGAATTACGCGTTTCTCGCGCGCAAAACCGCGGACGAGAACGCGCTTGGACCGGTTGCTGTAGATGGTCTGCGGTTCGAGTTCGATGGCAGTGGCGTGGGGCGAAACCTTCGAAGCTTCCATATCGTGGGGTCGAAGGACGTGAAAATATCCAACTGCTCGTTTCAGGGCCTGCCAAAGCGGGCAGGTTCAACGATTACGCTGCAGAATTGCAGTAATATACATATGTATAATCTGTCATTTAAAGATGTAACGCAGGGTATGAACTTTTCATATGTTAATAACGTTGTAGTTGACAATATAATATTCGATAATTTTGTTGAGGCTATCGATTTTGATCGAGTTGCAATTAATGTCAATATCTCGAATGTTTTTTTCAAGAATGGCGGGCAGTGTTTGGATTTCTCTTCAATAGAGGATGTGAGTGTGAGTGCCGTGTCCGCCGAGAAAGTTGGGAACATAGTTAAGTTGAACTACAAGCCGACGACGCCGCCGACATATGAGGAGTATTTGGCCGGGGTGATGAAGCCTGGTCGCCCGACAGTTGGTGGTCGTATTCTTATCCGGAATGTTCGAGGGGTAGAGGCTGGTAGCGGGAGGTTTCCTGCGTTTGACATCGGCTTTTCAAGGTCGGGGCCGTATGGGAACTGGCCGGCTGTTCCGGAAATCAAGTTGATCGATGTCCGCCTCACCAAATCCGGCTGGACCCGGATTCGGGAGGGGGTAGGCATAAGTCTGGAAGATTGGAGGCTAACCGATGTGACCGGCACCGACAGCCGCTTCGGCGCCGCCATTCATGCATCGGGCTCCGATCCAAAAGGCCCGGGTGCTCTCTCGATCGCGTTGCGTAACATCGTGGTCGAGGGTGTTGAGGGCGACGCCATTCTTGTCGAGCGCCCGGCATCTCTCTCCGTTGAGGGACTCCACGTTTCTCGCTTCGGGGCCGGGCGGCCGAACAGCGCTGGCTTGCGTGTTATCGGGGGGGCACAGGCGGGCTTTCAAATTAAGCCAAATGCAGTCGTCGGGAGTGGGGTTCCTGAGGAGCAGGCATCTTTGGTTGTTGTTGAATAAATGATTTGCGTTGTTGAAAATTGGTAACGTCGAACGCCGCGCGGGATAATTCGTGTCAATGCATATCTTAATGACCGTGAATGCGGCCTGGAACATCTGGAATTTTCGTCGGACGCTCGCGGCGGCCCTGCTGGATGACGGCCATCAGGTAACAATTCTGGCGCCGCACGATCATACGATCGGGGATCTGGAGCGCATGGGATGTCGTGTGCGGCCGCTCCAGATGAGCGTGAAGGGCTTGAATCCCGTCGCCGACCTGATGCTGCTGCGTCGCTTCAAGCACATCCTTCGGCAAGAGAAGCCCGACATTGTCCTCAGCTACACCATCAAGAACAATATTTTCGGCGCCATGGCCGCTCGGGGGGCGGGGGTTTCTTTCGTGCCGAACGTGACGGGCCTCGGTACAGCCTTTCTCTCGGGCGGGTTGATGCAGGCGGTTGCAGAACGGTTGTACCGCCATGCCTTCAGGGGGCTCCCCGTCATCCTGTTTCAGAATGAGGATGACAGGGAGCTTTTCCTGAACTTGGGCCTTGTGGATGCCCGGCAAGCGCAATTGGTTCCAGGTTCCGGCATCGACCTTGATCGCTTTGCAATGACGGCATATCCGGCTGCCGGCACGAGGCCGGTTTTCCTCATGATTGCCCGACTGTTGCGGGACAAGGGGGTGCATGAGTTCGTGGAGGCTGCGCGCATGATCCGGGCGCAGGGCATCGATGCCCGCTTCCAACTGCTCGGCGCGACCGGATCGCAGAACAGGACGGCCATTGACGCCGCGACCGTGCAAGGCTGGGTCCGGGAGGGGAGCGTCGAATATCTGGGCACGACGGACGATGTCCGGCCCTCTATCGCGGCGGCCAATTGCGTGGTCCTGCCGTCTTACCGAGAAGGTGCGCCGCGCACGCTGATTGAGGCCGCGGCCATGGGGCGGCCTCTCATCGCGTCGGACGTTCCCGGATGCCGGGCCGTCGTGGATCGGGATATTTCCGGTTTCTTCTGCGATGCGCGCGACGCGGATAGCCTTGCGGTGGCCATGGGGCGCTTCCTGGATCTGCCCTATGGCGCGCAGGTGGAAATGGGGCAGGCAAGTCGAGCCAAGATGGTGCGCGAGTTCGACCAGCAGCGCGTCATCGATATCTATCGGGGCGTCATCGCGCAGTGGGACGGGACGGCAAAAGGCAGGTGACGCCGCCGCGGGGGGGCCGCCCTCAGCGGGCGCCGAAGCCGGTCACCATGATCTTGATGGTTTTCAAGACGATGAGGATATCGAGCCAGGCCGAGAAGTTTTTGATGTAGAAAAAGTCGTAGTGAAGCTTTTCGAGAACTTCATCGATCTCGGTGACATGCCCCTGGTTGATCTGTGCCCAGCCCGTGATGCCCGGGCGCAGGATGTGCCTGTAGCGATAGAAGGGCAGTTCCGCTTCATACCAGCGCACAAGGGGAACGGCCTCCGGGCGTGGCCCGATCCAGCTCATATCGCCCTTCAGGATATTGAGAATCTGCGGCAGTTCATCCAGCCGGGACCGGCGCAGCCATCGCCCGAACCGCGTGATGCGCGCGTCGTCAGGAAGGGTTCTCGCAAAATCTCGCGGCGTGGTCGTCATGGGGGACACGACCATTGTGCGGAACTTGTAGACAGTGAAGACCTTGCCCCGCAGGCCCACGCGCTGCTGGCGGAACAGGGCCGGGCCGGGTGAATCGACTTTCACGGCCAATGCGATCACCAGCAGGAGCGGCCAAAGGCAGATGAGGGCAATGGCGGCCAGAAGGAAATCATACACAGCCTTGAGCGCCAGGAAGCCGTCGTTCGGGTTCAGGGAGCCGAGCGTGTTCTCCGAAAGGTGGCGGATCTCCACACGGCCGGTCAGCACCTCGCGCACCTGCTTCACGTTGAAGACGGGGACGCCGGACAGGACGGTCTCGGTGAGAAAGAGCTGCCAGTTGGCGGGCAGGTCCGCGCTGAGATCGGCCACGACCGCATCCACCCTATTCGGGACTGCGGAGGAGTTGGTCAGCATCTTCCAATGAATGCCATGGAGCCCGACGAGCGAAGGGGCATCGCCGAAGGGGAGAATAGCGAGGATACGGCGGCTATAGCGATGCGCCAAATATAATACGACGATGAACCATGTGCAGGTAAATATGAATGAGCTGATGAATTGAACGCGCCCATATTCAAGGCGGATGAACAAAAATAACGTGAATATGATCATGAATGACGTTGCGAATACGGGGATGACGTATCCGATCGCGCGGGTGCCCGGAAAGGCTTCGAGTTTTCTCAGAATGAAAAAGCCGAGCAGAATGGCGGAAAGAGTTCCGATGAAAGTGTTGACGATATTCGTATCGAATATCGTGACACGATTATTCGGAATCATCACCGCGGAAGTTGCCAAAGCAAACGCGATTCCGCCAAAGGCTTGAAAATAGACGTTCGTCAGAAGCGAGCGGCCGGTTCTGCCGAGGCTAAATCTCGTATGTGCCACGCCAACTGCCCTCAACATTATCCTACCCTAAAAAATAAGCAGGTATCCGTACCATCGTACAATTAAGAAACCGATACGCTGCTATCCCCTAGAGGTAGGGCCGCTGGGTGCCGCTTCCATTGCGAGCTGCTTAAGAGGCGTCGCGCCTTGTATATCCCTGCTCGTACGCGATCGGCCTGACCGATCCGGCGCGAAGCTAAGTGTTTCAGTCTATAATGAAAACCCTGAACTGCTTGATTGCGATATTTTCGCGCTTTCCCGGAGTGCGCTGCATCACGTCTCGCGCAGGAAGGCCCTGGCGGATTTCGAACCCGCCCGCGTGGAGCGTTGCCGGAGATCAGGTGCGGGCGATCGGACCGCGTGCCGTGGCGGGCTCACCAGGAAGGCACAGCACATGGCGAAATAGCAGAGCATCGTTGTGGTTCGCAGCGGATAATCCACCGCCGAATGCAGCAGCAGAAGCAGCAGGATAACGGCGGAAAACTGATCGAAGAGGATGTCCTGCGCGCGAAGGTCTGCTTCCGGCCGAAACCAGACCGAGAAAAAGCGTATCCCGAACCAGGCGAGGAAAGTTGCGATTAACAGCAGGCCGGGAAGGCCGGCTTCGATAATGAACTCAATCCAGTCGTTATGGGCCCTGTTCACATACATCTGGAGAAGCTGGTCGGTCCCTTCGTGGGCTTGAAAGACCGGTACAAACGTCCCAAGGCCGGTGCCGGAGGGCAAGGCGTGGGACAGTGCGCTCAAGGAGGTTGTCAGGATCGGTACGCGCAGATCATTGAGAATGGAGTTCTCGAAGCGCGGCATTGCGCGTTCTGCGCCGAGGGCCGCGATCAGAAGGACCAGGATGGCCACAGCCGCTGCCACCTTTGTGCGGGTGCCGGAGGTTCCTCGGCTGGTGCCCGTGAGGATGCGGGTTATGGCGGGCGCTACCATAACAAGGGGGGCGATGGACAGTAGGGCGATCACGATGCCGGCGCGAGAGCGCGTGAGAAAGATGACGCCCAAGACCAGCAGCGCGAAGCTCACCGCCACTCCGGCCGCCTGCGCCTTTTCGGCGGTGAAGCGCGGTGCGGAGAAGCGGCCCTGCCAGCGATGCGTCAGCCAGACGATGCCGAACAGCAGCGTCACGTACATCTGGGCGGCGAAATGGTTGCGGTTCGCGAAGAAGCCGACCGCCTCCTGAGTGTTGGTGGGCCAATGGAAGCGGAGCGGTGAAGAGGGGCCGGACAGGACCTGCAGCACGCCGAGTATGAGGCTCACAAGGCCTAGCAGCGTCGCCCAGCCCGCGAGGCGCATGCGGTCCCGGCGGTTCAGCAGGGCGACGAGCAGAAACAGGGCCAGCGCAGGCAGGACGGCGGCGATCGCCGCCGCGCTTAGGTCCGGGGCGATGCTGGAGCTTCCGGTCCCCACCGCAGGGCCACCCGCTTCACCGCCCCGTCGTGCGATTTCGCTCCAGATGCCGCCCGAGGCCGCCGAGCCGAAGATCGGGATCAATTGCGCCAGAAGGATGAGTGCGCTCAGCGCAGCCATGGCGCAGCCGAGCAGGACGGACGGCTGACGAAGCCGCGCGCGCCAGTCCGTCTCTGTGCTGAGCCGATCCGCCCAAAGCCACAGGGCGACGAGAAGGAAGGGAACGGAGGCGAGCTGCAGGATGGCATCGCCGATCACGCCGGCGCGCGTCGCGCCGCCCAGCATCACGCTGGCGCAAAGCAAAAGGACCGACATGGGAAATGCCGGTCCTTCCGAAATCTCAGGTCTAAGCTTAGACACGAAGCGTCAGGGGCTCACGGGCTGGAGAGGCTGGATCGAAATGATCCTATTGTTGCTCCCGGAACTTCTGGAGGCAGATACTCCCATGACCGTGCCGAATCCCGCCACGCCGAGGCCGAGGCCGAGCAAGTTGGCACCACCGCCACCGCCTACACCGAAGTTTGCGCGGGTGACTGTGTTGGTGTTGCCGTTCATGTCCGGGAGCGCAGGAGTGGAGCCGAAAAGAAAATTGGATGACGTAGGCGCACCCGAGTCGCCCATGGCAATCCCCGCCAGAGCCGGGTTGGTGAGCCGCGAAGCGTCGGCCGAGCAGGCGGTGATCGCCATGGACTTGGCACCGGAGAGTGCGCTGCCCGTGCCGTTCACGAACAAGATTTCGGCGGTGCCGCCGCGCAGCATCACATGGTCGCCGACCGCGAGCGGCATGCCCGCCTTGCCGTCAAGGAAGCCGACGCCACGATTGACCAGAACCTTGCCGTCCACCTTGGACAGGACAGCGGGACCGCACGGCGCAGCGAGCGCAGCGACGGACGAAGTGGAGAGGATGGCGGCGCTCAGCCCCGCAAGGACCATCCGACGTTTCATGAATCAGTACCCCACCCCAACTCGGATTATTAAGTCCCGCATATCATGTCTGGGCAGAAGTCGCAATCCGCGCAGCGGGAATGCTGTGGATGCAACTTCAGGGGGCTGCTTCTGGGTCGCGCCTTCCAGGCTATCCGCCTGTCGGCAGCGCGGGGTGCGTTGTTCTGGCGTGTGATCACCCAAGGGCGGTCCGAGCGGTATGGTGCTCGATTGAAGAGGGGGCGCCGCCCCGGAGCCCAGCGCGTGTCAGGCCGTTCGGAGCAAGGGCGCAAAGCAAAAGAGCCGGCATGAGTCATGCCGGCTCTTTTGAATTCTCAAGTCTAAGCGCAGAGGCGCGCCCGTCAGGGGCTGACGGAGATCAGGGTGCTCTTGCTGCCGCCTGTATTGCCGGCGGCTATCGCCAACCCAGCGATAGCGGCAGCTGCAACGCCCCCGCCGACGACCATGGTCGTCGTCATCGCATCACTCACGGGCTGCGTCACTCCACCTTCATAAGGCGTGATGTTAGTCACCCTTACAGGTGTGGCGGCAGGCAGTGTAGAGGTGATAGGTCCCAATCCACCGAACTGCGCCAAAGCGGGGCTGGTCAGCCGGGAGGCATCAGCGGAGCAGGCGGTGATGGACATGGACTTGGCGCCGGAAAGCGCGCTGCCCGTCCCGTTCACGAAGAGGACTTCGGCGGAGCCGCCGCGCAGCATCACGTGGTCGCCCACAGCAAGCGGCATGCCCGGCTTGCCGTCCATGAAGCCGACGCCGCGATTGACGAGAACCTTGCCGTCCACCTTGGACAGAACTGCGGGACCGCAAGGTGCGGCCATGGCCGCCACCGACGAGGTGGCGAGGATGGCGGCGCTAAGCCCCGCAAGAATCATCCGGTTCGTCATCTATCAATACCCCACGCCAATTCAGACTAATTATGGTCCGAAATAACATGGGGGGTCTGGTGCCGCAATGCGTCCAGTCCCTCCGGGCCCGCTCCAGGCTTCCCGTGTTGCCCTTGGGTGACAGAAACAAGGTCAAGCTGAAGATTTTGCCTGCCCTTTTGGCCCCGGCGTCAAGGCGCCATTAAGGGCGGCGGGATAGTTTCGCTCCGATTTCCGTGAAGCGCCCCAATCCGGTCGCTTTTTGAGCGTGGGGATCTTGAGGAAAACCCAAGGACGGCCAGTCGTGGCAATCGTTTTCCGCCCGGCAGCCGAGATTGTCCGATGATCGATCTGCATAGCCATATTCTGCCGGGTATCGACGATGGATCCCGCTCCGAAGAGATGTCGCTGGAGATGGCGCGCATCTATGAGGCGCAGGGCGTCCAAGCCGTGGCCTGCACGCCGCACATTTTACCGGGCGTTTACCATAATTCGGGAAATGCAATCCGGGAGGCGGTTGCGCGCCTCCAGATGCGCCTGGACGAGGAGGGCATAGACCTCACTCTGTTCCCCGGAGCCGACAACCATGTGGTGACGGATTTCGTCGCGGGCCTGCGCCAGGGCCATCTGTTGACCCTGGGCGACACGCGCTATGTGCTGGTGGAACCGCCCCACAATGTGGCGCCGCCGCGCTTCGACGATCTGGTCTTCGCCATCCTGCTGTCGGGCTATGTGCCCATCATCACCCATCCCGAGCGCCTGAAATGGATCGAGGACGGGTATGACCTCATGGTCCGGCTCGCCGAGCGCGGGGTGTGGATGCAGGTCACGGCCTCTTCGCTCACCGGGCGCTTCGGGCGCCGCCCGCTCTATTGGGCGGAGCGGATGATCGGCGAGGGCCGGGTGCAGATCCTGGCCACCGACACGCATGATCCCGTGGGGCGCCCGCCGGACCTGGAGGAGGGCTGGAAGGCGGCCTGCCGCCTGGTGGGGCCGCAGGAAGCAGGCCAGATGGTATCCGGGCGTCCTTCGTTTATACTGTGTGACGGAGATCCGGGCGAAAGTGCGCCCATCCGGGTGGAGCGGCCGCAGCCGCAGGGGGAAGGTGAGGGGCATGCTAAAGGTGCTGGGCGCAGCGATGCTGCTGGTCTTGTTGGCAGGTTGCGCCGGCTCCTCGGGTAGCGGCGGGTCCACCAATGATGGCAGCGGCTCGGTCAATTTCGCGCCGACCGCGGCCTCGACGGCGGCGGCTGCCGCCGCCAGTGATGCCTCTGCCGGTGGTTCCGAGGCGGCTGGCGCGCGCGTGCCCACGCGCCTCCTGAACGAGGCCGTCGCCGAGCGCACCCCCGGCTCCCAGAGCTATCGCATCGGGCCTCTGGATCTGCTGGATATCACCGTCTTCAAGGTGGGCGATCTCACCAAGGTGGTCCAGGTGGGTGAAAATGGCCGCATCGACTTCCCGCTGGTGGGCGAAGTGCAGGCGGCGGGCCGCACCCCCAATGAGCTGGGCCGGGATCTCGCCCGCAAGCTCGGTGAGAATTACCTGCGCAATCCGCAGGTCAGCGTGCTGGTGAAGGAATATAACAGCCAGAAGGTCACCGTGGACGGGGTGGTGCGCCAGCCGGGCGTGTTCCCCCTGCAGGGCGGCATGAATCTCGTCCAGGCCATCGCCATGGCGCGGGGCATCGACACCAGCCTGTCGGACGGCACCATCATCATCTTCCGGACCGTGGAAGGACGCCAGGCGGCAGCACGCTTCAACATGCGCGACGTGCGCGAGGGGACCGTGGACAATCCCCAGCTTGTGGCGGGCGACGTGATCATGGTGCCTTCGTCCGATGCCAAGGAGGCTTTCAAGAGCATCCTCTCGGTGGTGCCGGTGGTGAATGCGTTCGCCTGGATCTAACGCGCGCGGAGCAGGCGTTGGTGAGAGCAGAGGCTGAGCGGCCAGCATTTGGGCTTGCCAATATTTGACGCCTTGGCCTTTATCTGCGGACATCTGCCGTCACGTCATGTTGAGGCAGGGGCCGCGGAGGGCGAGCGGCGTGAGCGGGACCGTTTCCCGGCCGGGGCGGGCGCTCCGCCGAAGATGAATGCCTGATGGCCTTTCATAGGGTAGTATTCGGACGAGTTGCGGTCCGGTTGCGTTGAAACATGGTCTTGTCCGGCGGGGCGGCGTTCCGTCCGGCCGTGAGGGGCAGGCAAGGTGGAAGTACTCGATGCGCGGTGATTTGGTCGAAGCGGGCCGACCGGGAGGGGGCGGCCGAAACGTTCCCGTTCCGGTCGAGCCGAGGAGCGTTCCGGCCCCGCGCGACTCCTATGGTGTCGGCAGCTATGGCGTTGCCGACATTCCCGAGGAGGGATCGGACCTTGCCGGTGCCATTCGGCGCTTCGTCGGTGTCGCCCTCAAGTGGCGCAAGCTCATCCTGGCCACGGCCGGTGCGTTTGGCGCGTTGGGCGCTGTCTATTGCTTCCTCGCCACCCCCCTCTATTCCGCCACCGTGCGCATCCAGATCGACCGCGAGGCGGGCAAGGTCGTGGAAGGGGGCATGACTTCGCCGACCGAAATCGGCGGCCTGGAATTCCAGAAGACCCAGCATGAATTGCTGCGCAGCCGCGCGATGTCCGAACGCGTGGTGGCTGCCATGGGGCTGGACCAGGCGCCGGATTTCGTAAGCGCCAAGCCTTCGCTGCTCGGCTCCGTGCTCGGCCTGTTTTCGTTCGGTTCCTCGTCGGACAACGAGAACGCGGCGGATGCCCAGGATGCCAAGGAGGCCGCTGACCGGCGTCGCGCCGTCAGCCGCCTGCGCAACGATATGGTCGTGAAGCCCCTGGCCGGCTCGCGCCTCGTGGACATCACCTATACCGATTCCAACCGCGCCCGGTCGGCTGCGGTCGCCAATGCCTATGCGGATGCCTATGTGGCCTCCAATCTGGACCGCCGATTCGAGGCCAATTCCTACGCCAAGGTGTTCCTGGAGGATCAGCTCAAGCAGTTGAAGATCCGCCTGGAGGAATCGGAAAAGGCCATGCTCGCCTTCGCCGAGCGCGAGAACATGGTCCAGACCAGCGACCAGCAATCCATCGCGGAGACCAACCTCTCGGCCGCCAATGCTGCGCTGGGCGTGCTGATTTCCAGCCGCATCCAGGCCGAGCAGGCGTGGAAGCAGGTGGATGAGACGCCCTCCACCAGCCTGCCGCAGCTCCTCAACAACAAGGTCATTGAGGGCTTGCGCATCCAGCGCAACGACCTGAGGCGCGACTATGAGGAGAAGCTGGAGACCTTCAAGCCGAACTATCCGGTGATGATGGAGATCTCCAGCAAGATATCCGCCGTGGACAAGCAGATCGCCGCGGAAGTGGCGACGGTGCGAAGCGCGCTGAAGGCGGGCTATGAGACTTCGCTGCGCCAGGAAGAGCAGATGCAGGCCCGCATCACGGACCTCACCACCGAGGTGCTGGAGCTTCAGAAGAAGAGCATCCGCTACGGCATCCTGAAGCGCGAGGTGGATTCCAACCGATCGCTCTATAACAACCTTCTGCAGCGCTATAAGGAAGTGGACGTTGCGGGGGGCGTGGGCACCAACAACATCTTCATCGTGGACCGTGCGGCGGTGCCCAATTCCCCGTCCCATCCGCAATTCCTCAAGATCATCGCCATCGCCCTGTTCGGCGGGCTGATCGTGGGTTTCGCCGCGGCCTATCTCATCGAGATGCTGGACGACCGGCTGCGGTCCCCGGACGACGTGGAGAGGTCGCTGGGCCTGCCCATCCTGGGCGTGGTGCCCGCCAGCGATTTCCCGGAGGGCCTGCTCACCGATCTGGGCAATCCCCGATCGCCGGTGGCGGAAGCCTATCGTTCGCTGGCCACCTCCCTTCAATTCTCCACCGAGCACGGCCTGCCGCGCTCCATCGTGGTCACCAGCGGTGGCCCGTCCGAGGGCAAGTCCTCCACCGCCATCGCGCTGGCCCGCCATTTCGCGGTCACCGGGAAGACCGTGCTGCTGGTGGATGCGGACATGCGCCGCCCCTCGCTGCACGACAAGCTGGGCCATTCCAATTCGGTGGGCCTGTCCAATTACCTGACCGGCATGTGCCCGATCCAGGATGTGATCCAGGACACGGACGTGGCCAATCTCTGGATGGTCGCCTCCGGCCCGCTGCCGCCCAATGCCGCCGACATCCTGGGCGGCACGCACATCTTCTCGCTCATTTCCGTGGCGCTGGAGATGTTCGACCTCGTCATCATCGACAGCCCGCCCATGCTCGGCCTGGCGGATGCGCAGCTTCTCGGCGCGGCGGCCTCGGCGACGGTGTTCGTGGTGGGCGCCGGCCAGGCCCGCCGGGGTCTTGTGCGTAACTCCCTCACGCGGCTCCAGATGGCCCGTGCCACGCCGCTCGGCATCGTGCTCACCAAGTATGACGCACGGTCCTCCAGTTATGGCTACGGCTATGGCTACGGGCACAATTACGGCTATGGGCAGGACAATTCCCATTATTCCTATGGTAATCCCCCGCCGGAGGCCCAGGAGAAGCCCGCCCCGAAGAAGTCGGACACTGACGCTTCCGTGGCGGCGTGACCCATGGCGGGACGCGACGCGCTTTCGGCCGCCCTTTCCCTGATGAAGGACCCCGCCTCCGTGCGGTCGGTGCGGCGCGGCGCGCTGCCGCCGGGGGTCGCCTCTCTTCTCGCCGTGGCGGTGGGGGAAGAGGCCGAGGTGGCGAAGGCAAGAGGGCGCACCGGCTATACCGACGATGTGCTGGAAGAGGCGGCGGCCTTCTTCATCGAGCAGATCCTGCTGGATCGCCGCTCCGACAGCTATCGTGTGCTCGGCGGCACCACCGGGTCCAGCCATGCGGAGCTGCGCCACAACATGGCGATGCTCATGCGCTGGCTCCATCCCGACCGGCATGCCCTGCGCTCGGGCGCGGACCAGGATCGCGAGATCTTCACCGCCCGCGTCTCGCGCGCCTGGGAAAATCTGAAGTCCGACGAGCGTCGCGCCGCCTATGAGCGCGAGCGGATGCGGGGCCAGGCGGAAGCCGCGCCGCGCCGGGGGCCACCCGTCGCTGGCGCCAAGGCAGCGAATGGCAAGGCAGCGAATGGCAAGGCAGCGAACGGCAAGGCGCAGCCCGGCGCCATGCGGCGCTGGCCGACCCTCTCCGCCGCCACGTTCGGCGCCGTCCGCCCGCGCCGGATGCAGCCGAGAAGCCTGTGGAATCGCATTCTCGGCCTCTTCCGGAGGCGCCCGTGAAGCGCTTCTTCCAGAGGAGCAAGGGGCAGGGGCATCGCCAGCAACATCGCCGCTCCGGCTCCCGCTCCCGGTTCGGTCTGAATGTGCGTGTGCCACGGCCGATCCAGGACTTGGCCGCGCGCGTGCCGCGCCCGGATTTCGCCCGCCTCTTCGGGAATTTGAAGGCGACCCTCGCCGCCCATCCCCGGCGGGCGGCCGGGTTCGGCGTCCTCGGCCTGCTGCTTCTGGTGTTCGTGGCCACGACCTCCCTGCCCCTCGCCTTGATGAGCCGCGCTCCCGGCCTTGCCTTGATCCTCGCGCCGAACAATGCGGTGGTGCTGAAGGGGGAGGCGCTGCAGGCGCGCATTGAACTGAACCGGCTGATCGCGGCCCAGTCCACGCCACCGGACGGCGTTCCCGGCGCGCAGGAACCGGCGATCCCGCGCACGGCTGACGGGACGGATCCGGCCGCGACCGATCCGTCAGCCAGCGACCCTGGAGCCTCGGGGGCGCCCGCCACCGATCCGTCCCAAACCACTGAGACTTCGGCAGACGCGGATGGCGTGCCGGCTCTGCCCTCGGAAGCGGGGGACACGCCGCTCGGCACCCAGGAGCAGATCGATGCCACCCGCGCCGTCATCGCGGAACTGGCCGACCGCATCCTGGCGCGTGCGCCGCTCGATGCGGAGGCCATGCGCCTGAAGGCGGAAATGGAGAGGGACCCGGAGGTCGCCGAGCGGGACATGCGCGCCGCCTATGCGCGCTCCCGGCGCGAGCCGGTGGCCGCCTTGTGGCTGCTCAACCAGAGCTATGTGCGGCACGATTATCCGGACGTGCTCGACAAGGCCAATGCGCTCCTGCGCACCATGCCGGCCTTGTCCAAATTCGCCCTCAGCTATCTCTACGCGCTCGCCTCCGATCCGGAGGGGCGCCCGGCGCTGGCGGCGGAGTTGGCCACCTCGCCGCCCTGGCGCAAGGCCTTCTTCAATACGCTGGGCGATTTCGTGAGCAATGAGAACGCGGTTGCGCTGTTCATCGCCATGAAGGAGGCGGGGGCGCCGCCGGAGGCGAAGGAACTCGGCCCCTATCTCACGGCGCGCCTGTTCAAGGCCAAGGATGCGGACGGCAGCTTCAACACCTGGCTCCAGCTTCTGAGCGACGCGGAATTGGCCGCCCTGCTGCCGGTGCGGAACCTGGATTTTGCCACCGACCCCTCCGGCCTGCCGTTCGACTGGCAGATCGGCCGCGGCCGGAACGTGACCGCGCGCTTCGTGCGCATTCCGGGCCAGCAGCATGAGCGTGCGCTGCGCATCCAGTTCGGGGTGGGGCGGGTGCGGTTCGGCGGCGTGCTCCAGGTGGCCGCCCTGCGGCCCGGCAGCTATGTCTTTTCCGGGCGGCAGGCCGGGAACATGAGTGCCAAGCGCGGCATGAAATGGCAGGTGCGCTGCTTCCCCTCCAACACGCTGGCGGGCGAAAGCTCCCAGCTCTTCGGGTCGCCGCGCGGCTGGCAGGATTTCAGCTTCGATATCACGTTGCCGGAAGCGCCCGGCTGCAGCGTGCAGGTGGTCCGTCTCGTCCACGATGCCCGCTCCGCCTCGGAGGAATATGCGTCGGGCGAGGTGTCATTCTCAGGCCTCCAGGTGAAGCCCGTTGTGCCCGATGAGACGTCGGAGACGGCACCGCCTGAGGTGAAGTGAGGTCCGTGGCGGGTTTGCCGGGTCAAGTCATTGAAAGACCATGCTTGGTCCGCCAGATTGGTCGCATCCGCCGCGACCGAGGACCATCATGTTCGAATCCATGAAGATCGAGCGCCGTCTCGACAAGGCCGCCTTCAAGGCCATGGAACCCAAGCTCCGGGAAGACCTGCTCGACATTCAGGCGGAGATGATCGCCGCAAAGAAACGCAGCATTCTCGTGCTGCTCAACGGCGCGGACGGAGCCGGAAAAGGGGCGGTGCTGAACCAGCTCTATGGCTGGCTGGATGCGCGCAAGCTCGTCACCCTCACCTATGAGGCGCCCACCGACGAGGAGCGCGCCCGCCCGCGCATGTGGCGCTATTGGCGGGACATGCCGGGCGCGGGACAGATCGGCATCGTGCTCGGCTCCTGGTATCACGACATCCTCTCGGCCCATGTGAGGGGCGATGAGAGTCGGGCGCGGTTCAGTGAGCGGCTCGCGGAAACCAACCGCTTCGAGCACATGCTTTGGCAGGAGGGCGTGCTCCTGCTGAAGCTCTGGCTCTATCTGGAGCCGGAGAAGGCGGAAGGCCGCTTCGAGGCCATGAGTGACCGCGATCCCGACCGGCCCGTGGTGCGCGAATGGGCCGAGGTGAAGGGGCGCAAGCAGCGCCGGCATCTGGAGGAGGCGGCGACCGAGGCATTCCGGGTCACCTCCACCGTGGAGGCGCCCTGGGTGGTGGTGCCCTCCGAAGACCCGCGCTACCGCGACGCCATGGTGGGCGAGGCGCTCATGGATATGCTGCGCAAGGCGTCGGCCCCGGAGCAGCCCGCGCCGGCCGCCGCCGTGCCGGCCTTCCAGCCGGAAAGCCTGCCCAAGGTCTCCCTGCTGGCGAACCTCGATTACAGCCAGACCCTGGCCGACAAGGAATATCGCGAGCAGCTGGAGGCGCAGCAGGAGCGCATCACGGACCTCACCGAGCGCAAGGCATTCCGCAAGAGCGGGCTCATCTGCGTGTTCGAGGGGAGCGACGCGGCGGGCAAGAGCAGCACCATCATGCGCCTGCGCCAGGCGCTGGATCCGCGCCATTTCCGCGTCCATCCCATCAGCGCGCCCAGCGATGAGGAGCGCGCGCGGCCCTATCTGTGGCGCTTCTGGCGCTCGGTGCCCCGCCATGGGGACGTGGCGGTGTTCGACCGCTCCTGGTACGGGCGCGTGCTGGTGGAGCGGGTGGAACAGTTCACGCCGGAGGCGGACTGGGAGCGCGCTTATGGCGAGATCAATGATTTCGAGCACCAGCTCAGCCAGTCCGGCTATGTGGTGGTGAAGTTCTGGCTGGCCATCACCCCCGAGGAGCAGGCACGCCGCTTCGAGGAACGCGAGCGCATCGCCTATAAGCGCTTCAAGCTGACGCCGGAGGACTGGCGCAACCGCGAGAAATGGCCGCTCTATGATGCGGCCGTCACCGACATGGTGGACCGCACCAGCACTTATTACGCCCCCTGGACCCTTGTGGAGGCGCAGGACAAGCACTGGTGCCGCGTGAAGGTTCTCACCACCATCGCCGACCGGCTGGAGAAGGCGCTGGGCTGACCGGCGCGCGAGTTTGATCCACGAACGTTGATGCAGCCTGCGTGGTGCAGCACTCTTCAGTTCGGATTGACCTTTTGGGGAAATTCGAGCCTGACCTAGGGGCCGTCATGCCTGGGCTTGTCCCGGGCATCCACGCCTCTGCGTCGAGCGCGCACCTAGCGGAACCGCGTGGATGGCCGGGACAAGCCCGGCCATGACGACGCTTCGTAGAGAAGCCGTCCAGACCGCTTGAAGGTCGATCCCACCTAGCCCGCCGCCATCTCCCAAAAAGCTTCCGCCGCCGGGATCATGCGGGCGCGGGGGCGGACCAGCAGGATATCCATGGGAATGTCCCAGGCGGTGTCGCCCGCCCGCGCGAGGCGGCCGCCGGGTTCGAGGTCATCGGCCACGAGGCTCAGCGGCGCGAAGGCGATGCCGCGCCCGGCCGCCGCCTGCGCGGCGAGCGCGGTGGACAAATGCGAGGTGAAGACCGGCCGCAGCGCCGCCGCAGGTCCACCCGCCGCCCGCGCCGCCTCGACGATGCGACCCATGCCGGATTCCGTGCTGAAGGCGAGATAAGGCAGGGGCACCTGCGCCGTGCCCGGCAGGCAATGGAGCGGTGCGCCGTCCCCATCCCGCCCGCAGACCGGCACCAGCATGTCCCCGCCCAGACGCACGGAGCGGAAGGCGGGCGCTTCCAGGCGCAGATGGGCGGCGGGATGGTGGTGGCACAGGAGGAACTGGGCGCGGCCCTCCAGCATCAGGCGCTCGCAGGCCACCATATTGTCGGCCATGAGCCGCACCGCGCTGTCGCCCACCGCGCCTTCGAGGCTCCGCAGCCATTGGGGAAAGAAGGTGAGGGAGAGAGCGTGGGTGGCGAGGAAGGTGAGTTCACCCGCGCCCGCCTGCGCCGTCTCGCGCGCCGCCGTGCGCCCGCGCTGGAGAAGGTGCAGCACCTGCTCGGCGGCGGGCAGGAAGGCGGTTCCGGCGGGGGTCAAAGCGAGGCGATGGGTGTCGCGGTCGATGAGCGGGGCGCCCACCCACGCCTCCAGCGCGCGGATGCGGCGGCTGAAGGCGGGCTGCGTGATGTTCCGCCGCTCCGCCGCGCGGGAAAAGTTCATGCACTCCGCAAGGGCGAGGAAGTCCTCAAGCCAGGCCGCCTCCATCCATGCGCTCCCGATATGGAACAAGGTGCAATCGGCATAGGGCATTTCCCGCCCTCCGCGATAGGGTTCGCGCGAAACAAGAAGGAGGCACGTCCATGGCCCAGTATCGCATCGCCACCATTCCCGGTGACGGCATCGGCAACGAAGTGGTGCCCGAGGGCATCCGCGTGCTGGAAGCCGCCGGCAAGCGCTTCGGTCTCTCCTTCCAGTGGGATCATTTCGACTGGAGCTGTGCTTATTTCCAGAAGCACGGCGAGATGATGCCCAAGGACGGGCTCGACCGCATCAAGGGCCATGACGCCATCTATCTGGGCGCGGTGGGCTTTCCCGGCGTTCCCGACCATGTCTCGCTCTGGGGCCTGCTCATCCCCATCCGCCGCAACTTCCGCCAGTATGTGGCCCTGCGCCCCGTGCGTCTGCTCAAGGGCATGACCAGCCCGCTGGCGGGGCGCACGGCTGAGGATATCGATTTCTTCGTGGTGCGCGAGAATAACGAGGGCGAATATTCCGAGATCGGCGGGCGCATGTATCGCGACACGCCCGAGGAATTCGCCTCCCAGCAGGCGGTCTTCACCCGCAAGGGCACCGACGCCATCATGCGCTATGCCTTCGAGCTGGCCCGCACCCGCGCGAATAAGCATGTGACATCGGCCACCAAGTCCAACGGCATCGTCCACACCATGCCCTTCTGGGACGAGCGCTTCGCCGCCGTGAAGCAGGCCTATCCGGACGTGCGGACCGACCAGTACCATATCGATATCCTGGCGGCGCATTTCGTCATGAACCCGGATCGGTTCGACGTGGTGGTGGCGTCCAACCTGTTCGGCGACATCCTGTCCGATCTCGGCCCGGCGGTGGCCGGTTCGCTCGGCATCGCGCCGGGGGCAAACATCAACCCCGAGCGGGACTTCCCCTCCATGTTCGAGCCGGTGCACGGCTCGGCGCCGGACATTGCGGGACAGGGCATCGCCAATCCCATCGGCCAGATTTGGTCAGGGGCCATGATGCTGGAGCATCTGGGCCAGAAGGACGCCGCCGATGCGGTGATCGCCGCCATCGAGACGGCCCTTGCTGATCCCGCCACCCGCACCCGGGATCTGGGCGGCACGGCGACCACCGCGCAATGCGGCGCCGCCATCGCCGCCGCCGTGGCGGGCTGAGGAAACGCAGGTCCTCGGTCGCCGTTACGTGCGGCGGCCGAGGAAGGCGAAGAGCCCGCGACGGGGCTCGCGGGGGGGATGGGCGAACAGGTGCTGGACATAGGCCAGCACCGAGGGGGGCGGATCGGCCATGCGCGCGAGCTGGCGCGCATTGCGCACCTTGTGCGTCTTCATCAGCCCCCAAAGGAACTTGGCGGTGTCGCGGTCATCGCGCACCTGGCCCAGGGCCTTTTCCAGCATCAGCACAGCCTCGCGCACTTCGCCCGCAGTCTCCTGCGGCGCGGCGGGCGGGCCGAGCAGCACCAGTGGCTCCTCCAATGCGGCGAGGCGCGGATTGAGGCGCAGGGCCCGCATGTAGAAGTCCACGTCCGCCTTCAGGCGCAGGCGCAGGTCATAGTCCAGCGGCGGGGTGCGGCGGTGGATGGTGGTGCTGGGAGGACCGAGCGGGTTCTCCCGCAACAGCCGCTCCGGCTGGCGCCGCAAGGCGGCCACCGTCTCCGGCGTGGGAACGAGAGCCTCGCCCGTCTCCTCATGGGTCGCGCCGGCAACGCCCAGCAGGGCATCGGGCGTGTCCGCCATCAGCTGCACAAACCGCCCCAGCGCGTCGGCATGGGCGAATCGATCCTGCGGCAGCAGCATCTTGATGAGCGGGGCGCGGGAGAGCCGGGCCGCCTCGTCCCAGTTCAGCGGCACCTGGAGGGGCTGCGGATTGCGGAAATAGCGCATCCGGCCGCCGAAATCGTAGGTGCGGATCAGGGCCTCGACCGCATCGTCCCGCGAATCGTCGGTGACCACCACCTCATAGTCCAGGAAGCGCTGGACCACGAGGGAATCGAGCGCAAGCTCCAAATCCTCCAGGAGTCCATCGGCATCGGGCGATGCGGGGATGCAGACCGAGACGGCGGGCAAATCGGGCAAGGGGAAGTCTCGTGCCAACGGCTCCGGCCTTCGACCGGCGCCGCGCGGGTTTCGCTCCGCGCGGCCGGGGTGTCCCATCGGCGCGGTCCTGATGCCGCGCGGACATGCCCGTTCCCGTGGGCGAGGGCAAACGTATCCAAGCGACCGGGCGCCATTGAAGCCGGGCAAGGCTCCGGGATCAAGCGACTTGACGCGAACCGCCGTCAGGCGCGCAGGAACGCCTGCAGCGCGGCCAGCGTCTCCTGCGGCCGCTCCTCCTGAAGCAGGTGGCCGCAATCGAGGGCGTGGCCGGAGACATCCGTCGCCTTCTCCCGCCAAGTGTCCAGCACGTCATAAAGCTCGCCCACCACCCCCCGCGCGCCCCAGAGCGCGAGCAGGGGAGCGGTGATGCGGGCCTGCGCGTCCGCCGCGTCGTGGACGAGGTCGATGCCGGCGGCGGCCCGGTAATCCTCGCAGATGGCGTGGCGGGTGGCCGGGTCCAGATAGCAGCGCAGATATTCCCCATAGGCTTCCGGCTCGGTGGCGCCGGGCGTCTTGGACTGGCCGTTGAGATGGTGGCGCAGGAAATAGTCCGGGTCCGCACCGATCAGCTGCTCCGGCAAGGGATGGGGCTGGATGAGGAAGAACCACCAGAAATAGCGCGTGGCGAAGGCCTTGTCGGTGCGCGCATACATGGTGGCGGTGGGCGCGATATCCATGACGCAGAGCCGCGTGACGGCCGGGGCGTGATCGAGCGCCATGCGGTGGGCGACGCGCGCGCCCCGGTCATGGCCCACCAGGGCGAAGCGGGGATGGCCGAGCCGCGCCATGAGCGCCACCTGGTCCTTGGCCATCTCGCGCTTGGAATAGGCGATGTGGTCCGGCCCGCCCGCGGGCTTGGCGCTGTCGCCATAGCCGCGCAGGTCCGCCGCCACCACGGTGAAGTCACGGGCGAGTGCGGGCGCGATCTTGCGCCAGGTGACGTGGGTCTGGGGATGGCCGTGGAGCAGGAGGAGGGGCGGTCCCTCACCCGCGACGGCGGCGCGGAAGGTGAGGCCGTTCGCCGCCACGTCCAGCAGGCGGAACCCGTCCATGAGAGGCGCGGGGCCGAGGTCGATCACGTTATCGGGTGTCATCCCGTCCTCCCGTTTCGGCGCAGTCTGCCATGGGAGGCGGGGGAGGGCCCATGCCGGACCGGCATCATTTGATGGCGGTCCAGCGGAAGGGGGAAGTGATCGCGGACCGGCATCATTTGATGGCGGTCCGGCGGAAGGGGGAAGTGATCGCGGACCGGCATCATTTGATGGCGGTCCGGCGAAGAGGAGAAGTGATCGCGGACCGGCATCATGTGATGGCGGTGCGGCGAAGGGAGAGGTGATCACGGACCGGCATCATGTGATGGCGGTCCGGCGGAAGGGGGAAGTGATCGCGGACCGGCATCGCAGGATGCCGGCCCGGGGAAAAAGGCTCAGGCCCCAGCCTTCTCCTTGCGCGCCTTCACGAAGGCGATGACTTCGCCCACGATGCCGCGTCGGAAAAGGGACACCGCCAGAACGAAGATGACGCCCTGGATGACCAGCACCCATTCGCCCAGCGAGGCCAGGTAGTTCTGCATGGCGACGATGACCGCCGCGCCCACCACCGGGCCGATAATGGTGCCCATGCCGCCCACCAGGGTCATCAGCACCACCTCGCCGGACATCTGCCAGGCGACGTCGGTGAGAGAGGCCAACTGGAAGACGATGGCCTTGGTGGAGCCCGCAAGACCCGTGAGGGCGGCGGACAGCACGAAGGCGAGCAGCTTGTATTGCTGGGCGCGATAGCCGAGCGAGATGGCGCGCGGCTCATTCTCGCGGATCGCCTTGAGCACCTGCCCGAAGGGCGAATACACCGCGCGGTAGATGATGGCGAAGCCGATGAGGAAGATCACCAGCACGGCATAATAGAGGTTGAAGTCGGAGGTGATGTCGTAGACGCCGAAGAAGGCGCGGCGCGGCACCGCCTGGAGACCGTCCTCGCCGCCGGTGAACTTGGCCTGCAGGCAGAAGAAGAAGAACATCTGCGAGAGGGCCAGGGTCACCATGGCGAAATAGATGCCCTGGCGCTTGATGGCCAGCAGGCCCACCAGCAGGCCGAGCACAGCCGCGAAGGCGACGCCGGCCAGGATGCCCAGTTCCGGCGTGAAGCCCATCACCTTGATGGTATGGGCGCAGATATAGCTGGCCCCGCCGAAGAACATGGCATGGCCGAACGAGAGCAGGCCCGTATAGCCCAGCATCAGGTTGAAGGCGCACGCGAACAGCGCGAAGCACATCACCTTCATGAGGAAGACGGGATAGACCGCGAACGGGGCGGCGATGAGCGCGGCGAGCACCACGATGCCGATGAGGATGCGCACGGGAGAGAAGCCTTGCTGGGGGGCGGTCACGGCGAGAGGGGTGGTGGTCATTGTCAGTCCCTTCTCACTTCGCCGTGCCGAACAGGCCGGTGGGCTTCACCATGAGCACGATGGCCATGATGACGAAGATCACGGTGGAGGAGGCTTCCGGATAGAAGACCTTTGTGAGGCCCTCCACCACGCCGAGGCCGAAGCCGGTGACGATGGCGCCCATGATGGAGCCCATGCCGCCGATCACCACCACCGCGAACACCACGATGATGAGGTTCGAGCCCATGGTGGGGCTGACCTGATAGGCAGGCGCCGCGAGCACGCCGGCCAGGGCCGCGAGACCCACGCCGAAGCCGTAGGTGAGCGTGATCATGCGCGGCACGTCGATGCCGAAGGCCTGGACGAGGTCAGGGCGCTCGGTGGCGGCGCGCAGATAGGAGCCGAGCTTGGTGCGCTCGATGACGAACCAGGTCACGAGGCAGACGACGAGCGAGGCCACCACCACGAAGGCGCGATAATTGGGCAGGAACATGAAGCCCAGATTGGTGCCGCCCGGCAGGGGATTGCCGTAGGGCAGGCCCGAGGAGCCGTATTGCCTGCGGAACAGGCCCTCGATGATGAGGGCGAGGCCGAAGGTGAGCAGCAGGCCGTAGAGATGGTCGAGATTATAGAGCCGCCGCAGCAGCGTGCGCTCGATGATCATGCCGATGATGGCGACCACGATAGGCGAGACGATCAGGGCGCCCCAGAAGGGAATGCCGAGATAGTTCAGCGCCATCCAGGCACCGAAGGCGCCCATCATATATTGCGCGCCGTGGGTGAAATTGATGACGTTCAGCAGGCCGAAGATCACCGCGAGCCCGAGGCTCAGCATGGCGTAGAAGGCCCCGTTGATGAGGCCCAGCAGCAACTGACCGAACAATGCCTGTGGCGCGACGCCGATGAGCTCGAACATGGATCGTGGTCTCTGTGAGGGAAGGGCCGGCCGAAAGCTGCGCTCTCGGCCGGCGCGTCACGTCAGGTCTTCTTGACGAGCGGGCAGTCACCCTGGTCGAGCGGGCGGAACGCCTCGTTCGCCGGGATGGTGGCCTTCAGGGTGTAGTAGTCGTAGGGGCCCTTGGACTCCGACGGCTTCTTCACCTCGAACAGGTACATGGGATGGATCTGGCGTCCGTCCGCACGCACTTCGCCCTTGCCGAACAGCTTGTCGTCGGTCGGGATCTTCTTCATCTCCGCCACCACGGCCGCGCCGTCCTTGGCGCTCTTGGTGGCCTCGACGGCCTTCAGGTAATGGGTGACGCCGGAATAGACACCGGCCATCACGTCGGTCGGGAACTTGCCGCCGTTCGCCGCGGAGAATTCCTTGGCGAAGGCGCGGTTGGCGTCCGTCATGTCCCAATACCAGGCCGAGGTCAGGTTCAGGCCCTGGGCGGTCTTGAGGCCGAGCGAATGCACGTCCGTGAGGAAGATCAGCAGGCCGGCGAGCTTCTGGCCGCCCTCGACGATGCCGTATTCCGCAGCCTGCTTGATGGAGTTGATGGTGTCGCCGCCCGCATTGGCGAGGCCGATGACCTTCGCCTTGGAGCTCTGGGCCTGGAGCAGGAAGGAGGAGAAGTCGGCATTGTTGAGGGGCACGCGGACGTTGCCCACCACCTTGCCGCCATTGGCCTTCACGACTTCAGACGTGTCACGCTCCAGCGCATGGCCGAAGGCATAGTCGGCGGTGAGGAAGAACCAGGTGTCGCCACCGTTCTTCGTCATGGCCTTGCCGGTGCCGTTGGCCAGCGCCCAGGTGTCATAGGTCCAGTGGACCGTGTTGGGCGAGCAGGCCTTGCCGGTGAGGTCGGAGGTCGCCGCGCCGGAATTGATGAAGACCTTGTTCTTTTCCTTGGTGACCTGGCTCACGGCCAGCGCCACGCCGGAATTGGGCGTATCGACGATCAGGTCCACGCCGTCCACGTCATACCACTGACGGGCGATGGAGGTGCCAACGTCGGCCTTGTTCTGGTGGTCGGCGAAGACCACCTCGACCTGCAGGCCCTTGGAGGCCGCATTGAAGTCCGAGACCGCCTTCTTGGCGGCCCAGACGGAGCCCTGGCCGCCGAGGTCGGCATAGAGGCCGGACTGGTCGTTGAGAACGCCGATCTTCACCTTGACCGGGGTCTGGGCATGAGCAGCCGAGACAGCGAACACGCTGGCGGCGGCCATGAGCATGGCTGTGAAACGCATGTGTTTCCTCCTGCCGGCTTAGGGCCGGCCGCGATGTCACGAAAGACCTCGGTCAGACGCCGAGGAGAGTTTCCAGACGCGCCGCGTTTTCCGCGATCTTGTCATTGGGAACCATGTCCACCACGCGCCCGTGCTCGACCACATAGTGGCGGTCGGCGACGGTTGAGGCGAAGTGGAAGTTCTGCTCCACGAGCAGCACGGTGAAACCCCTCGTCTTGAGGGTTCGGATGATCTCGCCGATATGCTGCACGATCACCGGGGCGAGACCTTCGGAAGGCTCGTCCAGCAGCAGCAGCTTGGCGCCGGTGCGCAGGATGCGGGCGATGGCCAGCATCTGCTGTTCGCCGCCCGAAAGCTTGGTGCCCTGGCTGTTGCGGCGCTCTTCCAGGCGCGGGAACAGCTCGTGCACCTCGTCCACGCTGAGGCCGCCGGGCATCACCACGGGCGGCAGCAGCAGGTTCTCGCGCACCGAAAGCGAGGAGAAGATGCCCCGCTCTTCCGGGCAGATGGCGATGCCCATGCGGGCGATCTTGTTGGGGGCGAGGCCCACCGTCTCGACGCCCTGGTAGCGGATCGAGCCGGCGCGCTTGCGCAGCAGGCCCATGATGGCCCGCATGGTGGTGGTCTTGCCCGCGCCGTTGCGGCCGAGCAGGGTCACCACCTCGCCGGGATTGATGTCGAAGGTCATGCCGTGCAGCACATGGCTTTCGCCATAATGGCCGTGCAAATCCTTCACCTGCAGCAGGGGCGTTGCGTTCGCGGTCGCCATATCAGTGCGCTCCGTGCCCGGTGCCCATGTAGGCCTCGATCACCTGGGGATTCTTCGACACCTCCGAATAGGGACCCTCGGTGAGGATCTCGCCGCGCGCGAGCACGGTGATCTGGTCGGAGAGGTTGGCCACCACGGAGAGGTTGTGCTCCACCATGAGGACGGTGCGGTTATGGGAGACGCGCTTGATCAGGTCTGCGGTGCGCGCGATGTCCTCGCGGCCCATGCCCGAGGTGGGCTCGTCCAGCAGGAGCATTTCGGGCTCCAGCGCCAGGGTCGTGGCGATCTCCAGCGCACGCTTGCGCCCATAAGGCAGCTCCACCGCGAGGTGGTTCGTGTAGGTGAGCAGATCCACGTCCTTGATCAGCTCGATGGCGCGATCATTGAGCTCGCTCAGCGAGGCTTCCGACTTCCAGAAGTGGAACGAGGTGCCCAGCTTGCGCTGCAGCGCCACGCGCACATTCTCCAACACGGTCATGTGACCGAAGGTGGCGGAGATCTGGAACGAACGGACCATGCCGAGCCGCGCGATATCCGCCGACTTGGTGCGCGTGATGTCGCGCCCGTTCAGCCGGATGGTCCCGCGCGTGGGCTCCAGGAACTTCGTGATGAGATTGAAACAGGTGGTCTTTCCGGCACCGTTCGGCCCGATCAGGGCATGAATGGTGTGCCGGCGGATCCGCAGGTCGACGTTCTTGACCGCCGCGAAACCCTTGAATTCCTTCGTTAGACCGGATGCTTCAACGATGTAGGGCACGTCCGAGACTGTGTCCATATCGCAGTCAAATCCCCTCGCTTTGGCCGGGGGGCATGATGCCCCAGGCTGGTTCCCTCCAAACGCCTTCGAGGACGCTTCTTAATTTTGCGGAACCGTATCACGATAAGATCGTCCGGCGTCAATACGTCCAAAGGGCGAATTTGAACGGATGATCGATTCCAAGGCTTCAGCCTGGGGATTGTCATATGCGACGGGGGCTTACTCGCCGGGCGTATCCACCCGTGACAGCACCAGGGTAAGGCGTGTGGCTTCAGCGCGGCTGATGTGCAGCAAAGCGGGGCCGCTCTTCAGGGTGAAGCGCACGCTCTTGCGCACCCCGGGGCAGTCCTTGGCGGGGGTGAAGGCGGCGGGGGGCAGCGTCTGTTCCTGCTGCACGATGTCCACCCGCGGCGGCTTCCGGCAAGGTCACCTGATAGAGGCTGGGCGTCTCCACCCGCAGCAGCAGGGAGCCGCCATTGGGGCCGCCTTTTGCGGGCGGGGTCGCGGGCGGTTCGGTGGGTGGAGCGAGGGCAAGAGTGAGCGCCTGGAACGGTTTGACGCCTACCGGAGCGGTGCTGTCCAGGGGCGCGGCGCTGGCGGCGGCGGCGAGCACCTGTGATTCGCGCTCCAGCGGCCAGGGGCCGTCGAGGCACCCCGCCGCCGCGGGCGGCAGCGGAGCGAGCAGGCAGGCTGCCGCGGCCAGGAGGGCGGCGGCGGTCCTGGTCATCAGTCATCCACCGCGATCATGACGTCGGACGCCTTGATCACCGCGGAGGCGGGCTGGCCCGCCACGAGGCCGAGCTGGTCCACCGCCTCATTGGTGATGGAGGCGGTGATGATGGTGCCGGGGGACACTTCGAGGCGCACATGGGCGGTGGTCGCCCCGCGAACCACTTCCACCACGGTACCTTCCAGGATGTTGCGGGCGCTGATTCTCATGATTGTTCTCCGTCGTATAGTCTAACTATACGACGTGGATCATGTCGAACTCCCGACTCCCTCGCTATGCGGCGGGACCGCGCGCCTCGCCGTGATACGCGAGGTTGGGGCGCATGTCGGTGGCGGAGGCGATGCGGTTCGACATGTTGAAGAAGCCCGTCACGGCCGCCACGTCCCAAACATCCCGTTCCGACAGCCCGACGGCGCGCAAGGCCGCCCGGTCCGCCTCCTCGACTTCATGGGGGCGCTCCGTGAGCTTCACCGCGAAGTCGAGAATGGCGCGTTGGCGGGGCTCAAGCCGCGCCGCACGGTAATTCATGACCATCTGCTCGCCCAGAACCGGGTCGCCGGACAGGTGCCGCACCGCCGCGCCATGGGCGGTCAGGCAATAATAGCAGCGGTTCACGCTGGAGACGGCCACCGCGATCATCTCCCGCTCCAGCTTTGAGAGGCCGGAGGGCGCCAGCATCAGGTCGTTATACATGGCGGCGAAGGCGCCGAGCTTCGTCAGGTCGAAGGCATAGGCCTGGAGCACGTTGGGCACGAAGCCGATCTTCTCCACGCATTTGTCGAAATAGGCCTGGGTGGCGGCATCGAGCGGCGCCGGAGGAAGGTCGAGCGCGATGGCGGGGGCGTCGTCGCGCAGCTTCGGCTCAGCCGCGGTCACCTTTGCCTTTTTTCCAGGCGCGCTCATCTTGGGGGCAGTTTTTTTCGCCGCGTTCTTCGGCTTGCCTGTCTTCTTCTGGCCCGTCATGGTGCTGTCCCTATTGAGGTTTTGTCATCGTTTCATCGTGCCGACGTGCGAGATCGACCAGGGCAAGAATAGAGTCTCGAAGGTCAGTCCGCATGTCATTCATGCAGGGCCAAGCGGGGGAGCCGGCCATGACAGTCCACACAGTTGAACTCACCACGGTGGAAGCGGTCCGCGCGCGCATCGACGCAGCGGTCGATGCGCTCGCCACCAAGGGTGTGCCGCAGACCTTTGCGGCCGCGCTGCTCAACGGCGCCGCGCCCGAAGACGTGGCGACGCTGACGCCGGATACGCTGGTGCGGCTCGCCGAGGAGGCGTTCGCCCATCTCTCGCGCCGCGCGCCGGGCCGCCCGGACGTGCGGGTCTACAATCCCGACTGGCCGGGCGCCCCCGCCATCACGGTGGTCGAAGCCGTCAACGACGACATGTCCTTCCTGTTCGATTCGGTGGCCGGCGAGCTGGCGGACCGGGCGCTGGACCTGAAGCTCACCTCCCACCCCATCCTTGCCGTGACGCGCGCGCCGGACGGCGCGCTCCTGCGGGTGGAGGCGGACCTGCATGCCGCCGCGCACCGCGACATGCCCCATGAGAGCCTCATCCACCTGCACGTCCAGCAGATCGACACCGAGGAGGGCCGGGCGGCCCTGAAGGCGGCGCTCGACCAGACGCTGGACGACGTGCGCGTGGCCAATGCCGACTTCCTCGCCATGCGCGACCAGGTGGAAGGCCTCGCCAAGACCCTGCGCAGCGAGGCGCTGCCCTATGCCACGTCCGACCGCGCCGAGGCGGCGGACTTCGTGGAATGGCTCACGCTCAACAATTTCATCTTCATCGGCGTGCGCAAATATGCGTGCGGGCCGGACGGCACGCTGGTGCCGGAGAGCGGCCTCGGCATCCTGCGGGATCCGTCCGTGACGGAACTGGGCGATGTGGTCGGGGCCGGTGGCCTCACCGATCCGTCCAAGCCACTGCTCATCACCAAGTCGAGCCAGTGGTGCCGGGTGCACCGGCGCGCCTATCTGGACTTCGTGGGCATGCGCCTGCACGGCCCGGACGGCCGCCAGACCGGCGAGCTGCGCATCATCGGCCTGTTCACCTCCAACGTTTACACCCACTCGGTGCGGCAGATCCCCTATCTGCGCCTGAAGTCCGCGCTGGTGGTGCAGCGCGCCGGGTTCGAGGAGGACAGCCATTCGGGCAAGGCGCTGGCCACCGTCCTGGAGACCTATCCGCGCGACGACCTGTTCCAGATCGATGCGGACACCCTGCTGCCCTACGCCCTGGACATCCTCTCCCTCTATGACCGGCCGCGCGTGCGCGTGCTGCCGCGCCCGGATGCGTTCGGGCGCTTCGTGTCCGTGCTCGTCTTCGTCCCGCGCGAGCGGTATGACGGCCCGCTGCGGGCGCGCATCGGCGCGCGCCTCGCGGAGATCTTCGGCGGCAAGGTGGGCGGCTTCACCCCCACCTTCCTCGCGGACGTGCCCTTGACGCGCGTGCATTTCATGATCAACCGCCCCAGCGGCGGCCCGGTGCCGGTGGTGGACCGCGCGGCGCTGGAACAGGCCGTGACCGAGGACGCCTTGTCCTGGAGCGACAAGCTGCGCGACGCGCTGCGCGAGGCCCATGGCGCCCGGACCGGCGCCCTCATGGAGCGCTACGGCTCGGCCTTCGGCGAGGGCTACAGCGCGGCCTATGATGTCGAGACCGCCGTGGCCGACATCGAGCGCCTGGAGCGCCTCTCGGCCGAGCGGCCGGTGGCCCTCGATTTCTACCGGCGCGACGACGACCCGGCGACCCGCATCTCGCTGCGCCTCATCTCCTACGGCCGGCCGCTGCCGCTCTCCGAGCGCGTGCCCATGCTGGAGAATATGGGCCTCAAGCCCATCAACGAGCGCACCTATCGCCTGCGCCCCACCGGCCCGGACGGCGGGATCGTCGCCTCCTGGGTGCATGACATGTCCTTGGAGCGCAGCAATGGCGGCACCATCGAGGTGTCCGGCTCCGCCGAGCGCCTGGAAGACCTGCTGACCGTGGTGCTGCGCGGCGAGGCCGAGAGCGACGGCTTCAACGCGCTGCTGCTGGACACCGCCATGACCTGGCGGGACGTGGCCCTGGCGCGCGCCCTGGCGCGCTATCTGCGACAGGCCGGCATCCCCTACAGCCAGGACTATCTGTGGACCACCATGGTGGGCCATGCGGACGTGGCGGCGCGCATCGTGCAGCTCTTCCATGCGCGCTTCGACCCGCGCCTGGACGGCGATGCGGACGCCCGCGCCGCCCGCGAGGAGCCCTTGCGCCGCGAGATCGAGGCGGCCCTCGCGGAAGTGTCCTCGCTGGACGAGGACACCATCCTGCGCCGCTTCCTGAACCTAGTGGACGCGGCGCTGCGCACCACCTTCTACCAACTCGACACGGACGGGCGCCCGAAGGGCCCCATCGCGGTGAAGTATCTGAGCGCCAAGGTGGAAGGGCTGCCTCTGCCGCGCCCGCAATTCGAGGTGTTCGTCTATTCGCCCCGCGTGGAAGGCGTGCATCTGCGTTTCGGCCATGTGGCGCGCGGCGGCCTGCGCTGGTCGGACCGGCCGCAGGACTTCCGCACCGAGGTGCTGGGCCTCGTGAAGGCGCAGCAGGTGAAGAATGCCGTGATCGTGCCGGTGGGCGCCAAGGGCGGTTTCGTGCCCAAGCGCCTGCCCGCCGGCGGCTCGCGCGACGCCATCCAGGCCGAGGGCATCGCCGCCTACAAGATCTTCGTCTCCAGCCTCCTGGACGTCACCGACAATCTGAAGGGCGGCGCCGTGGTGCATCCCGACAATGTGGTGCGCATGGACGGGGACGATCCCTATCTGGTGGTGGCGGCCGACAAGGGCACGGCCACCTTCTCCGACACCGCCAACGGCATCTCCCAGGAGCACGGCTTCTGGCTGGACGACGCCTTCGCCTCGGGCGGCTCGGTGGGCTATGACCACAAGGCCATGGGCATCACCGCGCGCGGCGCGTGGGAGGCGGTGAAGCGCCATTTCCGCGAGATCGACATCGACATCCAGACCACCTCCATCCGCGTGGTGGGCGTGGGCGACATGTCGGGCGACGTGTTCGGCAACGGCATGCTGCTGTCCACGGCGCTGAAGCTGGTGGCGGCGTTCGACCACCGCCACATCTTCCTCGATCCCACCCCGGATCCGGCGGTCTCCCATGCGGAGCGCCAGCGCCTGTTCAACCTGCCGCGCTCCTCCTGGGCGGATTATGATGCGAGCCTGATCTCGCAGGGCGGCGGCGTGTTCCCGCGCACCGCCAAGAGCATCCCGCTCTCCCCCGAGGCCCGCGCGGTGCTCGGCCTGGAGAAGCTGGAGGCCACCCCCAACGAGGTGATGACCGCCATCCTGAAGGCGGAAGCGGACCTGCTCTGGTTCGGCGGCATCGGCACCTATGTGCGCGCCTCCTTCGAGACCGACGCGCAGGCGGGCGACCGGGCCAACGACGCCATCCGCATCGCCGCCGCAGACCTGCGGGTGAAGGCGGTGGGCGAGGGCGCCAATCTGGGCATGACCCAGCGCGGGCGCATCGAGGCGGCGCGGCGCGGGGTGCGCCTCAATACCGACGCCATCGACAATTCGGCGGGCGTGAACACCTCCGACGTGGAGGTGAACATCAAGATCGCGCTCTCCATGCCGGTGGCCGAGGGCGTGCTCTCCGCGCCCGACCGTGCGGCGCTGCTGGGCGAGATGACGGACGAGGTGGGCCATCTCGTCCTGCGCAACAATTATCTCCAGACCCTGGCTCTGTCCCTCGCCCAGCGGGCGGGCACGGCCGATACCGGCTTCCAGCAGCGGCTCATGCAGATGCTGGAACTGCGGGGCGAGCTGGACCGGGCGGTGGAATATCTGCCCGGCGACAGCGAGATCAACGAGCGCCGTTCGCGCGGGGAGGGGCTCACCCGTCCCGAACTGGCGGTGCTGCTGGCCTATGCCAAGCTCTCGCTCTATGCCGAACTGCTCACCACCGACGTACCCGACGACCGCTATGTGGCGGACGAACTGGTGGGCTACTTCCCCCACGCGCTCCAGAACCGCTACCCGGCCGCCATCGAGGCGCACCGGCTGCGGCGGGAGATCATCGCCACCGCGCTCGCCAACGCCATCATCAACCAGGGCGGCCCCGCCACCCTGGCGCGGATCGCGGACCAGACCGGCGCGGACGCGGCGGGCATCGTGCGGGCCTTCGTGGCGGTGCGGGACAGCTTCGGCCTGCCCGCCATCAATGCCGCCATCGACGCGCTGGACAACCGCATCACCGGCGACGTGCAGTTGCGCCTCTATGCGGAGGTGCAGTCCCTGGTCATCGCCCGGACCATCTGGTTCCTGCGCAATGCCAGCTTTGCCGCCGGCCTCGGCTCGGTGGTGGCGCAGTATCGCGACGGCGTCACCGCGCTCGCGGCGGTGCTGGACGAGACCCTGCCGGAAAACTGGCTCGCCTTGCGCAACCGCAAGGTGGACGAACTGGTGGCCGCCCAGGTGCCCGCGGATCTCGCGCGCACCATTGCCGGGCTGCGGCCGCTGGAAGCGGGCACGGACATCGTGCTCCTCTCCCAGCAGACCGGCCGCCCGGTAGCGGAGGCTGCCGCCACCTTCTTCGCGGCGGGCCGCTATTTCGCGGTGGACGAGGTGATCTCGGCGGCGGGCAGCATCCTGGCGCCCGATTATTACGACCAACTCGCCCTCGACCGGGCCATGGGCCAGATCGAGACCTTCGTGCGCGACGTGAGCATCTCAATGCTCGCCACCGGCAAGAGCGGCGCGGATGCCGTCAATGCCTGGGTGGAGAGCCGCCGCAAGGAGGTGGAGCGCTCCCGTGCCACCGTGCAGGACATCGTGGCCTCCGGCCTCACCTTGTCCAAGCTCACGCTGGCCGCGAGCCTGCTGAGCGATCTCGCGCGCGCCTGACCTTAAGTCCCATCGCGCTTTTCAGGCGCGGCGGGTGTAGTCTCGAACGGCGTCGTCCCTCTCCGGGGCGGCGCCGTTTCCCTTTCCGGGAGGCCCTGATGCGTGAGATGGCGAAACGGGCGCCGCGCGCCCTTCTTCTGGCGGCCCTGCTCCTCGGCGGGTCTTCCGCATGGGCCGATGCGCCCGGCAAGGCGGTGGATGACACCAAGGCCGCGCCGTCCAAGGCATCGGCCAAGGGACAGGCTCAGGCGGTGCCCGCCCCGGACGCGCCCCTCGATCCGCGCTGGAAAGTACGGAGTTGGACCATTTCCGGCCTGACGGTGTGGACCTTCCGGCCCGGCCATTTCGTGCGGAACTGAGCCCGGGAACGCCTTGGTATTTTAAGGGCGGCCTCAGCCGTTACACCCCTCTCCCCTCGCGGGAGAGGGTGCCGAGCATATGCGAGGCGGGTGAGGGGGCGCCTGGAGTGACCTCATAGGTCTGTGCTGGCGGAGAGGCCCTCTCACCCCAGCCCTCTCCCGCGAGGGAAGAGGGAGGTGCGGTGCGCCATAACCAGAGCCTGCCCGACGCTTCCACCAAGCAGGGAGAATGTCTAAGGGCGTGACGCTCTGCCGAGGTTTGAGAGACCGCCTTGATGGTTAGCCTCTCTCAAGGCTCCCAGCCGGGCGGGGCCAGTTCGAAGCCCTCGAACCGGAAGGCGGGCGCCACCGTGCAGCCCACCAGGGTCCAGGCGCCCAGCGAGCGCGCGGACTGCCAGGCGTGGGGCGGCACCACTGCCTGCGGGCGCTCGCCCGCGGCAAGGTCGTTGCCCAAGGTGTGGGCCGATCGGTCGCCCTCGGTCGTGACGATTTCCAGCAGGAGCGGTGCGCCCGCATAGAAATGCCACGCCTCGGAGGCATCCACCCGGTGCCAGTAGGAGCGCTCGCCCGCCGCCAGCAGGAAATAGATGGCTGTGGAGGCACCGCGTGCGCCCTCCCCACCGGCCTCGCGATAGGTCTCGCGGAAATGCCCGCCCTCGGGATGGGGCTGGAGGCCGAGAAGGGCGATGACCTCCTCGGCGCGCATCGCCTGCACGGTTCAGCCCTTGAAGCTGTTCTTGAGGGCGCGCAGCTCGGTGAACACCGCCGCGCTGTCCGCCTCGCCCAGGCCGAGACGGGCGGCCATGGCCGGATCGTCGGCGCGCAGGAAGGGGTTGGTCAGCTTCTCGTCGCCCAGCCGGGTGGGGATGGTGGGACGGCCTTCCGCCCGCGCCGCCTGCGCCTCGCCGAAGCGGGCCTGGAGCGCGCCGTTGTCCGGATCCACGCTCAGGGCGAACTTGGCGTTGGAGACGGTGTATTCGTGGCCCACATAGATGGCGAGGTCGTCCGGCAGCGTGCGCAGGCGCTGTAGCGACTTCCAGAGCACCGGCGGCTCGCACTCGATGGGCCGCCCGCAGCCCATGACGAACAGGGTGTCGCCCGCGAACAGCAGCCGCTCGTCCTCGAACAGATAGACCACATGGCCGGCGGTGTGGCCGGGGGTCTCCATGACGCGCCCCACCAGCGAGCCCACGGCCACCGGGTCGCCGTCCACCACTTCCACGTCGATGCCGGGAATGGCTGCGGCCTCGGCCTTGGGGCCGACGACGGTCGCATTGTAGCGGGCCTTCAGGGCCGGGACGCCGTCCACATGGTCGGCATGGTGATGGGTGACGAGGATCTGGTTGGGCGTCCAGCCTTCCCGCTCCAGCGCGGCGAGGACCGGCCCCACCTCGGGAACGTCGATGACCGCCGTGGCCTGCGCCACCGGATCATGGATCAGCACGGCGAAATTGTCGGCGAGGCAGGGCACGATCCGAATCTCGGCAGCCATAACCGTCTCCTAAAGGCTCGAAGATGTGCCCCTGAGTAGCACGCCGGGGGGGCGGGGCAACCCTCATCACGTCTCCTGGACATGCTATAAAGCAAGCGTGAAGGGGGGAGTATGTTCCTCGACGTCGTCGATCTGCGCAGCTTCTATGCCCAGCCGCTGGGGGTGGTGACCCGGCGTTTGCTGGGCCGGGCCATCCGTTCCCGGCTCCCGGATGTGCGGGGCTTGAGCGTGCTGGGCATCGGCTATGCCACCCCTTATCTGGGCGTATTCCGCGAGGAGGCGGAGCGCTGCATCGCCCTCATGCCGGCGGCCCAGGGCGTTGTGCGCTGGCCCTCCTCCGCGCCGACCCTCGCGGCGCTGGCGGACGAGGGCGCCTTGCCGCTCCCCACCGCCTCCATCGACCGTGTCGTGGCGGTCCACCTGCTGGAGATGACGCCCGACGCCGCCGCCAGCCTTCGGGAGGTCTGGCGCGTGCTGGCGCCCGGCGGGCGGCTTCTGGCGGTGGTGCCGAGCCGCCGGGGCGTGTGGGCGCGGCTCGACACGACGCCGTTCGGCAACGGGCGCCCCTTCTCGCGCGGGCAGGTGGTGCGGCTGTTGCGGGAGGCGCTGTTCACGCCCGTGGGCTGGGACGAGGCGCTTTATTTCCCGCCGGTCTCCTCCCGCTGGCTGCTGCGCACGGCGGTGGCGTGGGAGCGCCTCGGCGGCGGTCTCTCGCTGCCCTTCGCGGGGGTGCATATCGTGGAGGCCACCAAGCAGCTCTACCGGCCCGCGCCGGTGAAGCGTCCCTCGCTGGTGCCGTCCTTGGAGCCGGTGTTCGGCCAGGGCATTCCGGCGAGTTGAAGGCTCAGTCCAACCGCCCCGGTCCTTGACCGGCGCCAAGCGGGTGTCGCTCACGCGCCGCGCGGGCCTTTAGTATCAGTCCTTGCGCGTCAGCAGGAACACCGCCTGCTCGCCCAGCAGGTTCCAGACCGACCAGGGCAGGTTGAAGCGCACCGGATGGCCGGAGGAATCCAGCGCCACCGCTTTTTCCATGCGCGCGCCCATCACTTCCACCAGGTCCACGAAGTCGCGGATGGTGCAGAAGTGGATGTTGGGCGTCTCATACCAGGCGAGCGGCATGTTCTCCGTCACCGGCATCCGCCCGTGCAGCAGCAGGTCCACCCGCGAGCGCCAATGGCCGAAATTGGGGAAGGACACGATGGCGTGCCGCCCGATGCGCAGCATCTGCTCCAGCACCCAGCGGGGGCGACGGGTCGCCTGGAGGGTCTGGGACAGGATCACATAGTCGAACGCATCGTCGGGATAGTGCGCGAGGTCCACATCCGCGTCGCCCTGCACCACCGCCAGCCCGCGCGCCACGCCCGCATTCACGCCCTCGCGGGACAGTTCGATGCCGCGCGCATCGCAGCCGCGGGTGGTGGCCAGCAATTCCAGCAGCGCGCCGTCGCCCGAGCCCACGTCGAGCACCCGCGCGCCCGCCGCCACCATGTCGGCGACCACCACATGGTCGGTGCGCACGCCGCTCTCGCGGTTCACCAAAGCGGGCGCGGGGAGGGTCACGGGTCCGCTCATCGCGTGCGCACCGCGGGCAGGCCGGCGGCCTTGGCCGCGCTGTCCAGGAAGCCGCGGGCGATGGCGGTCAGCTCCGGCTCGTCCAGCAGGAAGGCGTCATGGCCCTTGTCGCTGTCGATCTCCGCGAAGGAGACGCTGGCGCCGGAGGCGTTCAGGGCATGGACCACGGTGCGCGAATCCTGCGTGGGGAACAGCCAGTCGCTGGTGAAGGAGACGAGGCAGAAGCGCGTCTTGCTGCCCCGGAAGGCATTGGCCAGCACCCCGTCATAGTCGGCGGCGAGGTCGAAATAATCCATGGCCCGCGTGACATAGAGATAGGAATTGGGGTCGAAGCGCTGCACGAAGCTCTCGCCCTGGTAGCGCAGATAGCTCTCCACCTGGAAATCGGCATCGAAGCCGAAGGTGGGCAATTCCCGGTTCTGCAGGCGGCGGCCGAATTTGCGGTGCAGCGCCTGATCGGACATGTAGGTGATGTGCGCGGCCATGCGCGCCACGGCGAGCCCGCGATGGGGCGTCACGCCATGCTGGAGATAATGGCCGCCATGCCATTCCGGGTCGGCCATCACGGCCTGCCGGCCCACTTCGTGGAAGGCGATGTTCTGGGCGGAATGGCGCGCGGCGGTGGCGATGGGCAGGGCCGAGCGCACCCGGTCGGGATAGCTCGCCGCCCATTGCAGCACCTGCATGCCGCCCATGGAGCCGCCCGCCACGCACAGCAATTCGTCGATGCCCAGATGGTCCAGCAGCATGGCCTGCGCATTCACCATGTCGCGGATGGTGACCAGCGGCATGTCGAGGCCGTAGGCGCTGCCCGTGGCGGGATTGCGCGAGGCCGGGCCGGTGGTGCCCATGCAGCCGCCCAGCACGTTGGAGCAGATGACGAAGAAGCGTTCCGTGTCGATGGGCTTGCCGGGGCCCACCAAGGTCTCCCACCAGCCGGGCTTGCCGGTGACGGGATTGACGCTCGCCACATGCTGGTCGCCCGTCAAAGCATGGCAGACGAGCACCGCATTGGAGCGCGCGGCATTGGGTTCGCCATAGGTCTGGTAGGCGATCTGGAGGCCCGGCAGCAGCACGCCGGCATCGAGCTTCAGCGGCGCCTCGGGCCCGAACCGCACCACGGGCGAATGCGGCGTATCCGCTTCCCGACGCGCGCGTGCATCTTCCGCCGCCTCAAGGGGGGCGGCCACTTCAACCAGAGGCTCCATGGCGCCACCAAGCGACGGCAGGCAGCCTAAGTCAAGCGGCTTCCAGGGTGCGCCGCAGCATGGTCAGCGGCGCGGTTCGCCCTGGCACAGAGGGTCGATCTGCTTGCAGCCGAGCACGTTGAGGTTTTCCGGCGATTGCGGGAGCCCCTTGGTATCGCGCGAGCGGATGGTGCCTGTGGTGTTCGGGTCGGTCTCCAGTGTGGCGCCGCCCTGCCGGCTGCTGCCGGGCGTCGCCAGGGGATCGGGCACGAGCGCGCCGGACGGCTGGCGCGGGGCCGGCACGGACATGGGTGTGTCCTCGGCGGATGCCGGAATCGCGAGGGTGGTCAGCGACACGGCGGCGAGCGCCAGAATGGGGAGCGCGGCGGATGCGAGGCGCATGGCGTTTCTCCTTGTCGGATCCTGTGCATCCAACCCGCGACGGGAGGGTGGGGTTCCCCGGAAGAACACAGGGCCAACCGGCTTCGAGCCCTGATTCGGTGCCGGTTCGGCACAGCAACGCCTGCGGCCTGAGGACCTTGGAACAAAGGCGCTCCGGGGCGGGATCAGCGATTCGGGCCCGCTTTGTTCCGCGTCCGTTTGCCCGAAAGGGTGGCGCAATGGGCCGGGCATCCCGATATGATACAGACCGAGACCTTCAGCGCCGGATTTCGTACCCCGCCCATGGATGATGTGACCAAACTCCCGGTCCTTCCGCGTTCGATCCGGGCGCGGGGGGTGACGGCGGTGCTCGGCCCCACCAATACCGGCAAGACCCATCTCGCCATCGAGCGCATGCTCGGCCATGAGAGCGGGCTCATCGGCCTGCCGCTGCGCCTGCTGGCGCGGGAGGTCTACCAGCGCATCGTGGACCGCATCGGCCCGAAGCACGTCGCGCTCATCACCGGCGAGGAGAAGATCAAGCCGCCCAATGCGCGCTATTGGGTGGCGACCGTGGAGGCCATGCCGCGCGACCTGGACGTGGCGTTCGTGGCCATCGACGAGATCCAGCTCGCCTGCGACTTCGACCGGGGCCACGTCTTCACCAACCGCCTGCTCAACCGGCGCGGACGGCACGAGACGCTGGTTCTGGGCGCGGCCACCATGCGCCCGCTGCTGGAAAAGCTGCTGCCGGGGCTCACCGTGTCGGTGCGCCCGCGCCTGTCCACGCTCTCGTTCGCGGGCGAGAAGAAGATCACCCGCCTGCCGCCGCGCTCGGCCATCGTCGCCTTCTCGGCGGACGAGGTCTATGCCATCGCCGAGCTGATCCGCCGCCAGCGGGGCGGGGCGGCGGTGGTCATGGGGGCGCTCTCGCCGCGCACCCGCAACGCCCAGGTGGAACTCTACCAGAGCGGCGACGTGGACTATCTGGTGGCCACCGACGCCATCGGCATGGGCCTCAATCTGGACGTGGACCATGTGGCTTTCGCGTCCGACCGCAAGTTCGACGGCTGGCAGTTCCGGCGGCTCAATCCGTCCGAGATGGCGCAGATCGCCGGCCGCGCCGGCCGCGCCACGCGGGACGGAACGTTCGGAACCACCGGCCGCTGCCCCGCATTCGAGCCGGAATTGGTGGAGCGTTTGGAGAGCCATGTGTTCGACACCGCTAAGGTGTTGCAATGGCGCAACGCAGTGCCTGATTATACCTCCATCAAGGCGCTGCAGGACAGCCTTTCCTTGCCGCCGCGGGAGGAGGGCCTGACCCGCGCGCCCACGGCCGACGACGTGCAAGTGCTGGAAATCATGGGCCGCGACCCCGAGATTCTCAGCCGTGTCACGGCCCCCGCGGTGGTGGAGCGGCTGTGGGATGTGTGCCAGGTGCCGGACTATCGGAAGATTTCTCCGGGGGCCCATGCGGAGCTTGTGCGCACGCTTTTTGACCATGTCGGGACAGGCGGTCGCATCCCGGACGAGTGGTTCGCGCGTCAAATCGCCTTGACCGATCGCCCGGAAGGGGACATCGACACGCTGTCGAGACGGATCGCGCAGGTGAGGACCCTCACCTTCGTTGCCAACCGTCCCGACTGGCTCAAGGATCCGGACCACTGGCAAGGCGTCACGAGAGGGGTCGAAGACAAGCTGTCCGATGCGCTGCACGAGCGATTGGCACAACGCTTTGTGGATCGACGGACCAGCGTGCTCATGCGGCGCCTGCGAGAGAACAAGATGCTCGAAACTGAGATCAGCAAGACCGGCGATGTCACCGTGGAGGGCCACATGATCGGCCACCTCCAGGGCTTTCAATTCGCACCCGACCCTTCCGCCGGCGGCGAGGAGGCAAAAGCCCTGCGCGCCGCGGCCCAGAAGGCCCTGGCCGGCGAGATCGAGGCGCGGGCGACCCGCCTGTCCGCCGCGGTGGACGAGGCGTTCGTCCTCACCGCCGACGGCACGATCCGCTGGATCGGCGAGCCGGTGGCCAAGCTCATCCCCGGTGACACGGTGCTGGCCCCGCGCTTCAAGATCATCGCCGACGAGCACCTGACGGGCGCGTCCCGCGATCAGGTGGATGCGCGCGTGGCGCTGTGGGTGAAGGCCCATGTGGAGAAGCTGCTGGGCGCGCTCACCAAGCTCGCCGAGGCGCAGGACCTCCAGGGCATCGCCCGCGGCATCGCCTTCCAGATCGTCGAGAGCCTCGGCGTGCTGGAGCGCACCAAGGTTGGCGAGGAGATGAAGACCCTCGACCAGCCCGCCCGCGCCACCCTGCGTGGCTATGGCGTGCGGTTCGGCGCCCACCACATCTATCTGCCCGCCTTGCTGAAGCCTGCGCCCCGCGCGCTCGCGCTGGAGCTGTATGCGCTCAAGCATGGCGGCCTCGCCCAGAAGGGCCTGGACGAGCTGCCCAGCCTCGCCTCGTCGGGCCGCACCTCCATTCCCGTGGACCATGAGATCCAGAAGGGCCTCTACCGCGCCGCCGGCTTCCGCGTGTGCGGCGAGCGGGCCGTGCGCGTGGACATTCTGGAGCGCCTCGCGGACCTGATCCGCCCTGCGCTGGCCTGGCGTCCTCAGTCGCCCGGCCCCAAGCCGGCGGGTGCCGTGGACGGGCGTGGCTTCACCGTCACCGTGGGCATGACCTCGCTGGCGGGCTGCTCGGGCGAGGACTTCGCGTCCATCCTGAAGTCGCTGGGCTACCGCATGGAGCGCCGCGCGGCGCCGCCGCCGGAGGCCGAGGCGCCTGCCGCCCCCGTGGTGGCGGATCTTGCGCCCGCGCCGGAAGGCTCCATCGAGGCCGACCTCCTGTTCGATCATGTGGAGGCCGTCGCCGAGGTGACCTCCGACGAAGCGGAAGCGCCGGAAGAGGCCGCTGCCGACATCGTCGAGACCGAGGCTACCGAGGCGGAAGTCATCGAAGCTGAAGCTGTCGAGGCTGAGGACGCAGGGGCTGAGGCCGTCGAGGTCGAAGCTGCCGAGACCGAGTCTCCCGTCGCTGTCGTCGAGGAGGCCGTGGAGGCCGAAGTCGCTCCGCAAAGCGATGACGAGGCGGTTGAGCCGGTTGCGGACGAACCCGCCGTCGGCGAGGCCTCCGTTGTCGCGGAAGCGGCGGAGCCGTCCGAGCCGGCCTTGATCGAGGTGTGGCGTCCGGGCCGTCCGCCCGGTGCTCCGCGTCGCGAGCGTTCGCACGGCGAGCGCGGCCAGGGCGATCGCTCCCAGGGGGATCGTCCCCAGGGCGAGCGCGGCCACGGCGAGCGCGGACAGGGCCATCACCGTTCCCGCGAAGGCGAGGAGCGGCGCGAAGGCGGCCGCCCGCAGCACCGCCACGGCAACCGTCAGCAGCGCTCCGGTGAGCCCCGCGAGGGTGCCGCGCAGGGTGCGCCCGGCACTGAGGGCGAGCGCCAGCAGCGTCCGCCGCGTGGCGACCGTCCGTTCCGTCCCCGTCCCGAGGGCGAGGGCCAGCGCGGTCCGCGTCCCGAGCGCGTCCAGGTCCATCAGGATCGCCGCCGCGAGAAGCAGGCCGATCCGGACAGCCCCTTCGCCGCCCTCGCCGCGCTCAAGGCGCGCATGGAGGCGGACAAAAAGGGAGGCTGAGTGAGCGACCCGGCGTCCACCGTTCCGGGGCCCTTGGCCCGCCAGCGGCTTGATCTCTGGCTATGGCACGCCCGCGTGGTTCGCGGGCGTGCAGATGCCGCCGCCCTGGTGCGGGAGGGGCATGTGCGGGTCGATGGCGCCCGCGTCACCAGCGCCGGCCACATGGTGCGGATCGGGCAGGTGGTGACGGTCAGCCTTCATCACGCTGTGCGCGTCCTTCGGGTGATCGGCTTTTCCGAGCGGCGAGAGGATGCTACATCAGCTATCGCGACTTATGAGGAAATAACGGATTAGTCGCGTTAAATGCGCCGGGGCCCGTTGATCCGGCGGTAAGGAACACGTCAATGACCTATGTCGTCACCGAGAACTGCATCCGCTGCAAATACACGGATTGCGTCTCTGTGTGTCCGGTGGACTGCTTCTACGAAGGCGAGAACATGCTCGTCATCCATCCGGACGAATGCATCGATTGCGGCGTGTGCGAGCCGGAATGCCCCGCCGAGGCCATCAAGCCGGATACCGAGGGCGGCCTGGAGAAGTGGCTCGCCCTGAATGCCGAGTATGCCAAGGTCTGGCCGAACATGACCATCAAACGTGACGCGCCGCCGGACGCCAAGGAGTGGGACGGCAAGCCCGGCAAGGAAGATCTGTTCTCTCCGGAGCCCGGCACCGGCGACTGACGCGCATCCCGGCCCGCTCCGCACGAATGGTGTTGGAGCGGCCGCTTCACTCCGCGCGGTCTCAGGCCGCGTATGGCGGCGTTCCCGTGCCCGGCCGAAGACCGATCGACATTCAGATCTATGGATGGATTTTGGCTTCTTAGGTCCGTCATGCCCCGGGGTTTTTCCCCGGGCATCCACGCCTCTGCGTCGAGCGTGAACCCAGTCGAACCCCGTGGGTGGCCGGGGCGAGCCCGGCCGTAACGCCACTTTCCGAGAGAACCGTCCCGACCGCTTGAAAGTCGTTGCCCTCCAGGGCCTTACGGAAAGCGCTGGAGCGGGTGGTATTGGTAGAGGGAGAGCTTCCCGTCCGCCAGCAGGTAGGCGCGGCCGAAGGGATAGGTCTGGAGATCGACGAAGGCGTTGTAGAGGACGGCTCCGAGCGGGGGCTTGGCGCCGGGCTTCCGGCAGGGAACCTCCACAGCCAGCGGCGCGCCCACGGAATAGCGCCGGCCGCGCTCCACCCCGGTCACCGTGCCTTCCACCTTGCAATTGCCATAGGCCGCTTCCGGCCCCGTTACGGTGGTGACCTTCAGAACGACCACATCGGGAGCATTGGCGCGCGCGCGTTCGTAATATTCCGGCGCCATGAGCGCCAGGGACGGCGAGGCGGCGAGGAACAGGCCGAAGAAGGCGATGGCTGCCGCTGCTTTGGCGGCCGCTCCTTTGATGTTTGCTTCCCTTGCGGAAAGCAGGGCACGGCACATGCTCTTCTCCCTGTAATGAATCAATCATATCACGGTCGCAGAACGTGTCGCCTGTTTGATCGGCGGGCATTTCCGGCTAGAAGGGCGCATGCTCGACCCGTCCGCCTCCCTTGCCGCCGCTTCGTCCGGGGGCCCCGATTATACGCGCCGTCGTACCTTCGCGATCATCTCGCATCCCGACGCGGGCAAGACCACGCTGACGGAAAAGCTGCTGCTGGCGTCCGGCGCCATCCGGCAGGCGGGACAGGTGAAGGCGCGCGGCGAGCGCCGCCGCACCCGTTCGGACTGGATGGAGATCGAGCAGCAGCGCGGCATCTCCGTGACCTCCTCGGTCATGACGTTCGAGCGCGACGGCATCGTCTTCAACCTGCTGGACACGCCGGGCCACTCGGACTTCTCCGAGGACACCTATCGCACCCTGTCGGCCGTGGACGCGGCGGTGATGGTGATCGACGCCGCCAAGGGCATCGAAAGCCAGACGCGCAAGCTGTTCGAGGTCTGCCGGCTGCGCGACATCCCCATCTTCACCTTCATCAACAAGGTGGACCGCGAGGGCCTGGACCCCATCGGCCTGATGGACGACATCTCCGCCACCCTGGCGCTGGATCTCACCCCCTTCACCTGGCCCATCGGCATGGGCGTGGACGCGCGCGGCCTCATCGACGTGCCCGGAAAGCGGGCGCTGCTGGTGGAGGAGCGCGGCGGGCCGCTGACCCGCGTGGTGCCGTTTGAACATCCGGAAGACCTGATCGGCCTCGAAGGAGTGGAGGAGCGCATCCTCAATGAGAGCGTGGAGGGCCTGAGCCTCGCCCTCGGCATCCTGCCGCCCTTCGATCTGGAGAGCTTTCGCGAGGGGCATCTCTCCCCGGTCTTCTTCGGCAGCGCCATCAAGGAGATGGGCGTGCCGGAACTGCTGGCGGGCCTGGGCGGCTTCGGCCCGAGCCCGTTGGCCCGCTCGGCCAATGGCCGCACGGTGGAGCCGCAGGAGGACAACGTTTCCGGCTTCGTCTTCAAGGTCCAGGCCAATATGGACCCCAACCACCGCGACCGCGTGGCCTTCGTGCGCCTGTGCTCGGGCACGTTCAAGCGGGGCATGAAGCTGTTCAATGCCCGCGAGAAGCGGCAGATGGCCATCGCCAACCCCATCTTCTTCTTCGCCCAGGAGCGCGAGACGGTGGACGAGGCGGTGGCGGGCGACATCATCGGCATTCCCAATCACGGCCTCCTGCGGGTGGGCGACACCCTGTCAGAGGGCGAGACCATCCGCTTCGAGGGCATTCCGGACTTCGCGCCGGAAATCCTGCGCCGGGTGATGCTGGGCGACCACATGAAGACCAAGCAGCTTCAGAAGGCGCTCCAGGACATGGCGGAGGAGGGCGTCGTGCAGGTGTTCCGCCCCATGGCGGATCCCCTGCCCATCGTCGGCGTGGTGGGCACGCTCCAGCTGGACGTTCTCGCCTCGCGGCTGGAGAAGGAATATGGCGTGCCGATCCGCTACGAGACGGTATCCTTCGTCACCGCCCGCTGGGTCTCGGGCGAGCATGCGGAAGTGGAACGCTTCACCGAAGGCAACCGCTTCTCCCTCGCCCTCGATCGCGACAATGCCCCGGTCTATCTCGCCCGCAGCCAGTGGGTGCTGGACCGTGCCATCGAGGAATGGCCGAAGCTGAAATTCCTGGCCGTGAAGGAGCGTGGCTGAGGCCCGCCCGCCTTACTTTAATGCCGGCCTTGCCGGCGGAACGATCCTGAGAGGAAGCCCATGTCCCACGCGCAACTGGAAACCATCATCGACGACGCCTTCGAGAAGCGGGCCGAGATCGACTTCTCCACCCGCGGCAAGGTGCGCGAAGCCGTGGAGCAGGCGCTCAAGATGCTGGACGCCGGCGAGGCGCGCGTCGCCGCCCCGGCCGCAGACGGCTCCTGGACCGTCAATCAGTGGCTCAAGAAGGCGGTCCTGCTGTCCTTCCGCCTCAACGACATGAACATCATCACCGGCGGCCCCGGCAGCGCGGCGTGGTGGGACAAGGTGCCGTCCAAGTTCGAGCGGTGGAACAGCGCGGATTTCCGCAAGGCGGGCTTCCGGGCCGTGCCGGGCGCCATCGTGCGCCATTCCGCCTATATCGCCCCGAACGTCGTGCTGATGCCGTCCTTCGTCAATCTCGGCGCCCATGTGGGCGAGGGGACCATGGTGGACACCTGGGCGACGGTGGGGTCCTGCGCGCAGATCGGCAAGCATGTGCACCTCTCCGGCGGCGTGGGCATCGGCGGCGTGCTGGAGCCGCTCCAGGCGGGCCCGGTCATCATCGAGGACAATTGCTTCATCGGCGCCCGCTCCGAGGTGGTTGAGGGCGTCGTGGTCCGCCGCGGCTCGGTTCTCTCCATGGGCGTCTTCCTGTCCGCCTCCACCAAGATCGTGGACCGCGAGACCGGCGAGATCTTCATCGGCGAGGTTCCGGCCTATTCCGTCGTGGTGCCCGGCGCGCTGCCCGGCAAGCCGCTGCCGGACGGCACCCCCGGCCCCTCGCTCGCCTGTGCGGTGATCGTGAAGCGGGTGGACGAGCAGACCCGCTCCAAGACCTCCATCAACGATCTGCTGCGCGACTGAGAGCATGCGGTAATTCCGCGGAAAAGTGGCGAAACACGGCTTGCCAGAGCCATGTGAACCGCTATATTCCGCCGCCTCGCCTGGGGTTGGTGCTCTCAACCGGCACCGTTCGCGTCTGCGGACCCGAGGCGAGGGTTTGCGGCTCCGGCATTCCCCTGGAATGTCCTGCTGCCGCAAAACCCCGCGCGCCCAGCGCCTGCGGAGAGGTGGCCGAGTGGTTGAAGGCGCACGCCTGGAACGCGTGTATACGGGAAACTGTATCGAGGGTTCGAATCCCTCTCTCTCCGCCAGCTTTAACCCATTGATTTAATTGATGTTTCATGAGCGACGCGGGCCTTCGTACCCGTGAGTGTACTCGCGCCATGTACCTCGATAGACGCCAATTCGGGCTGCGGTTCCAGATTCGGATTCCGTCCGACCTTGTCACGCTGTTCGGCTCGTCGCCAATCCGTATTCCGCTCGGGGCCATGCCTCTCCCAGCGGCTCGTCGGATCGTGAGGATCATGGCAGGGTGGGTCGAACTTCGATTCTCGGCAGCAAGAAACGGCGACTTCATGGGCAAGGACGATCCGCGCGACGAGCTGATACGGACACTCGAGGAGATGCTGATTCAGTCCATCGCGGATGCGGAGGCCATTGCCGAGTCTGCGGAGAGGCGTCGTCTGGCCGATCTCAAGGCCCTGGAGCTTCGCCTCCTCACCGACCGGTATCAGGAGCAGAAGCGTACAGCGGCCTTCGTGTCCGATGCCTCGGAGAGAATTCTAGCGATCCGCGACACTGTGAAGGAGGCAAGTCGTGCTGCGGGAAGTCAGCGGCTGAATGCCATCGAGGCGACGGTCTCTGAGCTTGCCGGGCGGATGCAGCACTTTACCGGCGGGCCAGCGGGGCCGCTCTTGTCTTCAACCATAACCCCTTGGATTGAGAACCAAGTGATCAAGGGAACGGACCCACGGCGCGTCCGAACATTGGAGGCGAGAATTCGGAACTTCATGAGCTTCGCTGGCGACAAGCCTGCTGGAGCCTATACGTTTTCCGATTTCCAGCATTTTGCCAACGTTCTCGTTCGAGTTCCCGAGAATTGGTCGAAGAGAGAAGAGACGAAAAATTTAACGCTCGCCGAATCCGCAGAATACAATGAGTCTCTGCCAGAAAATAGGCGATCATCGACCTTAACGCGAACCTCTATCGAAGCGAATTATATTTCGCCGCTCCGTGGAATTTTTAGATACTTGTCTGCGCAACATAAGTTCTTTAATCCACTGAGCGCACCCGTTTCTATTTCGTCCAAGGCGACCGAGTCCGTAACTCGGGAGCCATTCTCCGTGGAGCAACTGAACATCTGGTTCGCGGCAGCCGCGCGAGAAGTCCGGCCGGATCTGAAATGGCTCCCTTTGCTCGGTACGGTAACCGGTGCTCGCGTGGGGGAGCTGGTCTTCCTTCAGGGGAAGGATGTCTATGAGATCACGCCGGGGCTTTGGGTAGCCGACCTGAGGACGGATCTTCTCATGCTGGGCGGCAAGACGGTGGAACGGAAGATCAAGACGAAGCAGTCCCGCCGTACCTTTGCCTTGCATCAAATTCTAGTCGACGCAGGTTTCGTCGCGTACGCGAAATCTCGCACTGACGACCAATGGATATTCCCTCATGCGTTTCGCTCCGGGAAAGGTGGTGCAGTCGAGCGTCCCGCCGATGCGGCATCGAAACGTCTCAATCGACGTCTTCGGGAAATTGGAATCCACAAGCCTTACGAGCAGACTTTCCATTCCTCGCGGCATACCGCGAAGGACATCATGAGCATCGCCAAGGTCGACGAGCGGACTTCGGACCGTCAAACCGGCCACGCCCCGAAAACCGTTGGCCGCCGTTATGGCAAGAGCCAATTGCGGGTCGATGAAGTCAAGGTCCTCGCGGCACTTCCCCTCCTCGAGGGGCTTGACGTCAGCCCCTACTTGGTGACGGCGTCGAAGACCACTCAAGCGAGATAGCCCGCCCCAAAAAGCGAACCCAATCTTGGCTTCGACCCAGCTAGAAGATGCGCGGCTAGCTCCACCTAGTGTCCCAAGGTCTCGCCGGGGAGGTCCGCGCTGATCCCCGAAGAGGTGGGTGGCCGCAACCGAGCCGAAAGCCCCCGTGAGCCATGATTGGCGTCGCCGCGCGCGCGAAGGGCATTTCGTGCGATTTTCTGCGCACTCTTGAGATAGTCAGACCATAGCCCGACGGCTCGACATGGATGGCGTCGTCCGGGTGATCCCCTTCACCAAGCGGGCTTGACCCATTCGCCGCCGAACCACAGCCTTGAATTGAAGGCCCCCTCGGTCATCGCGCTGGCAGGCGCTCGCGAGGGGGGTGTGAACGAGGTCTAGGATGATCACCGGCATCGCACGCGTCAAACCTGCCCGTCGCATCGACGGGTGACCGCCCGGCTCGGCATTCCCCCGAGCCAGTCGACGCCTTCCTCTGATCCGAACCGTCAACAAATTTTGCCTCTGCCGGACGGCCCAGTCCGGGAGTTTGAAACCCGTTGGGCCGAAGAGCGGTGGCTGCGCGAAGCCATGTCGGACTGGCGGCCACCGAAGCGTGGCAAAGCCACGCCAGAGAACCAGCTCTTCATCGAGCGATTCATCGCCAGGCGCGAGCTGATTCACCGGCGGCTCGCCGAGGGCTTCAAGTTCCACGGCGGCAACATCGGTGGGCGTTGGCGCGAGCCATTCCTGGAGCAAGGGCTGCGGTCTGACGCTAGCCATGTCCTCCGCCGCATCGTGCAACTCACTCCACGCCAGAGTGAGATGCAGGTCGGTCGCTCGAAAGACGTCATGTCCAATACCGACGCCAAAATTCTCGGGCTGGATGAACCTTGGATTGTACTCAACCGTGAGGTCCGCGGCGCCTTCCGGATAGACCTCGATCACACGTTCCCGTCTTGGGCTGCGCTACAATACGAATTCGAGCAGCTCCGGCTGCCGTGCCTGCCCCATGTCGTCGTGGGTTTCGAGGACGACGATGGGAGGATCGAGCGGCCACATGCCATCTATCTCCTCCCGTACAACCAAGGCACATGGTTCTCCAACGATACCCGCTGCCGACGGGACATCATGTCTTTCTGGCGCGGTGTCCATGCAGGGATCACGAAGGCGCTGCTTCCGCTCGGCGCCGACCCCGGTGCCCTCTCCAATGCCATGCGCTTCAAGAATCCCTTGAGCCCGTTCTGGTCGATCGCGATTTGGAACGAAACCACATTTCCCAATCTCAGCGAGTGGGGGGATTGGGTGGATACCCGGGCCAACCGGCGGACGATGATCCGGGAGAGCGCCTCGATGCTCGCTGGGACAGACCGCAAGGCGTCCAACGTTCTCTTCGCAACATTCCAAGCGTGGACTTACGAAACCCTCAAGGCGCTCCACCGGGCCGAAAGTGTAGATTACCTTGAGGCGATCCGTACCGGCGACAGAGACGCCCTTGCCCAGCAGCTCTTCGAAGCGCTAGTGCCCCGCGCCAGCGAGAGTGCGGAGCATCCGAAACAGGCGCAAGCGATCCTCTACCGCGTCGTGGATTATGCAGCTACGCGTTGGGCTCCCGATCTATGCAAGCCCGACAAGACAAGAGATAGCGGTGCCTGCGCGAACGAGGTCGTCGACGTTCAGGGCGTCAGTGCCCGGCAGGCTATCGGTGCGCATTACACCCATGGGCTTCGCCGATCCCGATCAGCGGAGGTGGTCCGGGAAGCCATCGAAGAGGGGCAAGCTTCCGGAGAGACGGTCACCGTCGCAGGTATAGCGCGCCGCACCGGTCTGGACCGAAAGACTGTCCGCACGAATTGGCCCGCCGGAACGACGCGGTGACGCCTGCCATCACGGGTAGAAATCCCCAATGATTGGGGATTTGAGAACATTCTGCCGTTGTCCGTAGAACAGATCCTTGCAGGATGGTCCCGCCAATGGCCAAACGCCTACCAAGTAACGACACAATGGCGTCCGACGTCGTCGTCCGCTTTGACTACGACCAGATCCCGGCCGAGCAACGAAAGGCACTGCGCGCGGACGCAAACGCAATCCGCAAGAGCTTAGTTCAAGCGCTGGGCGCACTCATGGACATCGGCGAGCGATTGGAGAGGTGGCGCGACGTGCTCCCCCATGGCGCATGGCGGCCCTGGATACTGGCCGAAACGGGAATGTCGGAGCAGTGGGCAAGGGATGCGATAAATGTATTCCGATGCTTCCGGGATAAATCGATGCTGCTGGAGGATCTTGCGCTTCCGCAGACCGCCATCGTTCGCCTTTCAACAGCACCCGAAGCAGCCCTTGAGGACGTTCTTGACCGCGTGAAGGAGGGCGAGAAGCTCCAGGTGGCAGACGTCGACAAGATCGTGAAGACACATCGCAAGAGACAGAAGGATGATGAAGCCGCGGAGAAGGCCAAGGTCATCCGGGCATCCCCGACGGCGGCCGATACGCTGCGGGAAATGGCCAACGAAGCTCGCGACGAACTAGTGCCTCAGGTCATCGACCGCATGCTGATCGTGCTCCGGATCATTGAGGATGCCGAGGCGCTGCTGGCATCGACCGGGAAGTACAGTCTCGGCAAGCTCCAAAGCGAACTACACGCTCGCGCTAAGTGGCTCACCGATGCCCTGGAACAGGTCACGCAGCGGCGGGCAACCACCCCTACCAAGGCAGTCCATACGACGCTGCTTGACCGAGTCGAGCATGCCCCCGGGCCATGGGCGGACGCCGCAGCTTTCCTTCGCGATATCGGGCATTCGAGCTTCTGGGAAGCGACCAAGGCAGCGGATGTCCCCGCGCTGATCGCCCGGGGCAAGAAAGCGCTGCACGGCGTCCTCTCCTCGAACGAACGCGAGAAGGCTTCGGCAGCTCGGGCCGGGATGCGCCTCGCATTCGGCGGCCCCTGATACTCCGACCTTCCCGATGGAGACGAGCGCCTTCATGCTTCTCAATTTCAGGTGCACCCGCCTGTCCGAGACCGTGAAGAGGGGGTGGGGAATATGGTCTATAGTAAAAAAGAAGCCCCACCACGGCGCCACGATCATGGTGACGATCTACCCATCACGGTCCGCTAGTCTCTCCTCTCCGAAATGGCCTGTCGAAAGCCCCTTTCTCTCTGGCCACTCCCTCCTCATTCCCAAGACAAAGACCGGCAACGATGCGTGCCGGGCCAATGGCGTTACGCTGCTCGACGGAGCGCAAATGAGGTACCGTCCGTAGAGGCCACCTGCCCCATCCGGAACATGGCCTGGAGAACATCGGCCACCGCCGCTCGTACCTTCGGAGCGGACTTGAAAGTGGCGGCTATGGCGGCGGCGTCGAGCGGCCCGGCGGCCTGCATCAAGACGCCCATAACGGCGATGGTCTGGTCTCGATCGGTCTTCGGGAAAGCCGGACGCCCGCCCGTCGCCGCTTCGGGGACTTCGTCTCCGAGATCGGCTTCGAGCTGCTTCGCCTTTTCGGCGGCGGAGCCGAAGCGGGGGATCTGGTAATCCGGCCGCAGCCAGCGCACGAGGCCGCGCTTCTCCTCCGCCGCACGCTCCTTGTTGAGCGCGACAAGGCGGGCCAACACCTCCTCTTCCGGGAGGTCCACGGGCCAGCCATAGGCATCGGCCACGGCGGCGTCGATCTTCTCGTGCAGCTCCTTCAAGATGAGGATGAGACCATCGTCGAAGATGCGCCGCTCCTTCGCGTCTAGGTCGGCGGGCGCAGCCCCGGCCTTCAGGCGCTCCAGTACATTGTAGAGCCCCGTGAGGGTGAGATGATCATGCGCGGCGAGCACGCGCTTGCGGTGGGCGTCGAGCTCTTCGGCGAGGTCGCGGATTTTAGCTTTCTGAACCGAGGTGACGATAGGAAAGGGAAAGGTATCAAAGGTACGTGTCTTCACGTAAACAGAGTCATTGCCCACCCCTAACCAGCCGCATGTTCTAAGAGTCCAGGTAGTATGTACTCTCGATGACAGAATGCCTAGGTGATGTCCCCCATCCAAGCCAAAAACCATAAGCTTTTGATCAGGCATCAAATCATTGGACATGTACGAAAATACGCGATGCTTAGAAGTTTGAACTGTTACAATAAATCTATATAAATTATTTAAGAACGATCTCATTTCTTGTCTTGGCTTGCAAAATAACCACCAAAGCCTAGCATACTCTTGAGCATCTTTCGTTTTTGAACGAACTGCAGACAATTCTCGCTCTGGCTTAACCGTTTCAAGAAGATGTTGATAAATTTTTGGAAAATGAGACCGGACGGAATCTATATCTAATCCATAGAAGTCAATTGCGTAAACATCACGCGATCGCTGCGCGATGTCCCGCCCATTTCGATAAGGCCGAATGTGACGCTCCACCCCTCGTCCGAGACCGTAGCCCATTCGGCGCGCTTCGCTGGCTGACAGGATAAAGCCCGCCCCCAAAGGTTTCATACCATTTGAGCACAGATGGCTGTTAGCCACGAGTTCGATTGCTTCGCCGACATCTACCCCCACGGTCAGATCCGAATTGATCGTTCCCGTCCGGTCGTGGAAGGTGATGATCGGCGCATCAGTGTCGATGCCGTCCTCGCCTATCACCTCGCGCAGCAGGCCCTCGCGCTTGCCGTTCGCCGCCACCGTCATGGCGATACGCACGGCGGCGCTGTCCCTGTCGGCCTTGGTCCAGGGATGGTCGGGAATGGCCATCACCAGCGACAGCGGCTTCTTGGCGGCGAGGTAGCGCTCCATCACCCGGCGTTGAAACACCTGGCTGATGGAATTGGTGGTGACGAAGCCGAACCGACGCAGCGCCGTGCCCTTACGCAGCAGGATGTCGGCAGCGCGGTCCCACCAATACATGACGAAGTCCGCGCTCTCGTTCATGTGCGGATGCGCCGCCCACAGAGCCTCGGTCTTGGCGTCCCCGAGCCGCGCGCGCAGATCCTTCCCGCCGATGAAGGGCGGGTTGCCGACGATGAACTCCGCCTTCGGCCATTCCGGCATGCACGGGTTGGGATAGGCCTCAGCGCGGTCGACCCACTGCGGCGCCGGATAGCCGTCCCAGGTCAGCACCGCATCCAGAGAGTGGATGTTCTTGAAAGCTCGCAGGATCGGCTCGCTGGGCTGGCCGCCGCGCGTGCGCACATGCCACTGGAGATGGCCGATCCACAGCACCAGCTCAGCGATGGCTGCGGCGCGGGGATTAATCTCCAGCCCGAGGAACTGGTGTGGGTCGACCGAATGGCCCTCGAGGCCGATCAGCGCCTCCTGCCCGCCGAGGTCCGCCAGCGCCTCAAGCACCTCGCCCTCGAGACGCTTCATCAGTTCCAGCGAGACATAAAGGAAGTTGCCTGTACCGCAGGCCGGGTCGAGAACCCGCGTGTCGCACAGCTTGTCGTGGAAGGCCTTCACGGTTGCTGCCGCGTCCTTGCCGCGCGCCGCCGCCTTCTGCCTCTCGGTGGTGGAGAGCACCTGCGCCCATTCCGCCCGCAGCGGGTCGATGATGGTGGCAATGACCAACCGCTCCACATAGGCGCGGGGGGTGTAATGGGCGCCGAGGCGCCGCCGCTCGACGGGATCGAGCGCCTGTTCCAGCAGGGTCCCGAAGATGGCGGGCTCGACGTCGCGCCAATTGTATGCCGCCGCCGCCCGCAATTCGCCAATGGCCCTCTTGTCCAGCGGCAGGGCACGGCGGTTCTTGAAGAACTCGCCGTTGAAGCGGCGCACCTTGGTCTTGATGGTGGCCGTGAACCCGCCCTCGTCCATGGCCCGCCACAAATCCTCGAGCATGCCGGGGAAGATCCCGGGATCCGCTTCGCACTCCTTGAGCAGGGCCTTGAAGCAGTCTTCCGGCAGCAGGCCCACGTCCTCGGCGAACATGGTGAAGAGGACGCGCATGAGGAACATGGCCACCTCCTCGGTCGCGTAACTCTCTTTCTCCAGTGCCTTCGACACAGCCGCCAGCCGCTCGGCAATGTCGCGCGTGACCCGCGCGGCGTGGCGGGAAGGATCGAGCGTCATGGGCTCGGTCCAGATGGCCTTCAGCCGCGCGCGGACGGCATCGTCGCGCAGATCCTCCAGATAGATGCGGAAAGAGGCGCGATCCGGAAACTGGTCGTAGGCCTTCCCGTCGCGCCGGAAATTAGCATAGACCTCGATACAGTGGCCGACGTCGCAGACCAGTACGAACGGCGGCGGCTCGTGGGTCGCGGGAAGCAGGCGCACGTAGTCTTCGGCCTGCCGCCGGGCATTCATCATCAGTACGTCCCAAGCCCGGTCGGCGCCACGACGCCCGCGCGTCTTCGCGCCGCCATCCTTAGGGGCGTCGGCCAGCTTCTTGGCACCGGCGAAACGCGACTGCTTGGCCTCCAGGATGAAGCAATCACGCTTGTAGAGGTCGATGCGTTTGGACGAGACAGCACCGTCGCGGCCGATCTCCTTCACCGCCCGCTCGAACACGTAGTCATTGCTCTCGGAAGACGCACCGGCGGGTTCGGGCGGGGCCAGCCCCAGCACGGCGCAGAGTTCCGGAAGGAAGAGCGCGTAATTCGCCCGCTCCTGCCCGCCCTCACGCCCCTGCCAGCGCGCTATGAACGCTTCAACCGCCGCACTCATTCCCGACTCCCCCAAAGCGGGGAAGACAGTAGGGGAACTCCTCGTCGAACGGCAACCGCGCAGCCTGGGGCAGTCCCATGGGCTACCGAAAGGCACGCTCTCCGACCGCTTGTCGTTTCTCCGCCGGCGATCGACCGTGGGTGAGCCAGCCGTCGTTGCATCTGCCTGCGGCAGTGCCCCGATGCTGGCAAGGGGGAGGAGTTCCCTCCCCCGTTGACCCCCACTCACGAGATGGAGCCGAGCATGGAACCGATCGAAGGCTCTTCCTCCGGAGCGAAGCAATGAAGCCCGGCGTCTGCATTCGTCTTGCTCCAGACCTGTTCGCCTCCCTCGAGGCAGCCGCTTCACGAGCAGGGTTGTCAAAGGCGGGCTGGGTCCGGCAGGAAATCGTCCGCGCCCTCCCCAACCGTAGTGAATTCCATTCACTGCCCCCTTCGCCTCCCCGACGACCCGCCACGATCCCGTCCGCCGATCTCGTCGAGGTCAGCACCCTCGCGGCAGCCATCGCCAGAACCGGCGGGGCGCTCGTCCAGCTTTGCCGCGTTCTCCGGGAAACAGGGCACGCGGCTCATACCGACACCGAGAACGCCCTCGCAGACCTGAGATCCGTGCAGTCCGACGTTGCCCGGCTCGTTTCCCGCCTGAGCCGTTGACGTGATTGCGGGCTCAACGCGAGGCGCCGGCGGTCCCGCCCTGAGCCGCCACCTCCTGAGCCGCAAGGGAGGTCAGGAGGTTCGGTTGCTTGAAGCCCGACACCTAGTCTCCGCCGATCTGAAATCCCAGATCGCAGAGCTCGTCGCCGTCTCCCGGCGCGGTCGCACCGATCGGCCTGTTCATCACCTTCATGTCGACCCTCCCATAGGGGCTGACGGAGAGGCGGTCACGAACGCCTTCCTGGCGGCCTATGAGCGTGAATTCGACCTTCAGGATGCCCCTCGCTGCGGCGTGGAGCACATCAAGAGCCGGCGCACGCACTACCATGTAGTTTACAGCCTCGTGCGCCCGGACGGAAAGGTCACGGACCTCTCACATGAATACGCCCGCCGCGAGAAGGTGAGCCGTCTCGTCGAGCATGAATGCGGCCTCCCCTTCGTGCGCGGCAAGCACAACCGCGCCGTCCATCAGGCCCTTGTGCAGGATGGGCGTCGCGACGTCGCCAATGCGATGGAGGCCGCGGGATTTCTCGGCGGCCGCCGCCCGGTGGCCACTCAAACTCCCCGAGAACGGGGGCAAGCTGACCGCACCGGCACCCCGATCACCGAGATACGCGCTGCTGCTCTTGTTGCCTGGCGCAGTTCCGATGACGGCCCGGCCTTCGCCGCCGCCCTCGCCGATCAAGGTCTGCGTCTCGCTCGAGGGGATCGCGGCCCGATCGTCATTGACCGCACCGCAGGCGTCCACGGTCTCACCCGCATCCTCGCTGCCGCCGCTCGAGAAGACGGCAGGAGGATCGTTGCCGCTGACGTCAGGCGACGTCTCGGCTCCCTTTCTATGCCCAATCAGGAGGAACAGAACGATGCCCGACGACACCAGCCGCCCGAGGTCTCCGGGCGAGGCCATCTTCCGGGAAGCCCGTGGCGCCCACGAGATCGGGCGCAGCCTCCTGCCGCTCCTGAGCCTCCTCGAGGAGCCCGAAGCGTCCGGGAGTCTCGACGAGATCAAGTCGCTGCTGAAGACGATCGTAGCGATCTTGGGACAGCACTCGGAAATGCTCACGGAGATCCAGGCACGCGTACCCGCTGGACCGCTTCCGATCGGGCGACGGTAGCGCTTCTTCGTCGGATCGACGTGACCAGTATCCGTTCCAACGCGGAGGCCATTCGGCTGCGCCCGATGCGTCGTTCCATCCGCGATCGTGCAACCGCGCTCGCTCTCTCCCGTATCGACATCGGGGCTCTGGCTGACGATGCCCAGCGGATCCTCGTGCCGGCTACCGCCGGCAGCATTTTCCCACATCCTGAATCCCAGGCACGGAGGGATTCAACGATGGCGATCAAGAGGTTCGGCCCGACCGGCCACAAGCAGGATTACAAGACGAAGCTGCTCGCAGCAGCAGTCCCCGGCTTCGACGCCACCGGATGGGGCGACGATCTGCACATGGTGAAGGCCGGCGGTCCCTCCACGCCAACGCGGATCCTCATGCGTGATCGCGGCTGGGTAGAGATAGATCGGAAGGCGGGCGTCGTCAGGACCTGGGGGCCCGTCGGCCGGGCGGGAACGTTGGCGGAAGAACTGGCTGCCGCAGGCGGCTGGGACATCGAACGCCTCGTGCCAGCGGGTGAGGCCCGCCGGATTGGTGTCACGACGCCACGCCCGACCTCCGTTTCGGCGCACGTCACTGAAAGTCTGGTCACGTGGTGGCGTGAGCGCGGATACGATGCGACGCCGACGCCCGATGGCGCTTGGGTCGACGCGGGAGGTGCTCATCTCCACGATACGGGAGACCACGTTGAACTCCATGGGCATCTGAGTCCGGAAGCCGCCAGAGCCATCATCCTCAAGGCCAGTGAGGCTTGGGACGGCGATGCCGAGCTTTCCGGCCCGTGGAGCCGCGCCGACCGTGACATGCTCTGGCTCGAGGCGCAGCGGGCAGGCGTCGAGTTGCATCGGTGCCAGCCTTCCGATGTCGCCCAACGCGCATGGGAGGCTGAGGTCCGAAAGGCCAAGGAGCACGACGTCGCTGTCGGCCTCGTTCGTGCCGGCAGTCGAGAAGCGGAGACCTTGCGCTCCGCCGCCGCAGGAGACATCGCAGCGCTCGGAAGGCTGAGCCCGCAACTCCGGGCATTCGTGAGCTCATATCTCGACGATGACCAGCGCCGGGAACTCGCCGAAGCCGAGCCGGTAGACCTCATCCCGGAACTTGGCCGCTTCCGTTCACTCGGTGCAGAAGAGCTCACGATGCAACGCCGCCAGTCCGATCCTGAGCAGCTTTCCCAGGAGACGAAGGACACGCCGGAAAGCGACGATCCCGGCAGCCCCAATCTGGCGATGTGACGATGCCCGATCGCGCAGCATCCCGTCTCCGTCGATACGTCATCCGGCGGGCCACTGGTGATGCCCATCACGAATATGTCCGTTACGATGGCGACCTCGGGGCTTGGTTGCTGTGCGACGGACGATCCGCCAGCAGCCATGATCGATGGCGGCGCATTCGGCTTCCGGGACAGCGGTGGTGTCCATTCCTCGGTCGCGATGTCACCATCGCTTCGGATACAGCCCTCCAGGCCTTCTTCGAAACGATCCCCGGCGACGAGTGGCGTCGCCGGGAAATCGAAGTTCGTTGCCGCCCCTCCCACTGCCTGAGGGAATGGCGCGAAAGGGGAAACCGGCTCATTCAAGCTGCGCGGGCAGCCGCAGAAGGCAGGCTTCTCCCGGGGCGCCTTTCCGGCTGGCCTGCGAGACGAGGGTCGGGATCGCGATCGCTTCTTGAGCAGCGCTGAACGCGGCCGGATCGGGATGATGGATCATCCATCCCGACCCATGATATGCGCTGTATGGCCTCGCAACGGCCCCGCCTGATCGCTCTCCTACGGCCGATGACGTTCTGTCCAATCGCTTCTACGACCTCGTCCATTTTTAACCTGAGTCCCTTCCACATTGCTTCAAGATGGCGATGGGGGACGGCGACCATCCTTCTTCACGCGGCAGCCCTTCCAAGCTCCCAGCCTTCATCTCCTAGGAAGCGGAGACACACTTTGAGACCATCGAAGCGAGGACAGGCATTCTCTTCCTATGCTTCGGAAGCTTCCTCTGAGGGAAGGATCGCGGCGAGTTCCTCCTCGACGTCAATTCCATAGGCAATCGCCAAGGTTCCGACGTGAATTCCGAATGACGCCCGCAACTCCCCGAGGGCGACGAAGAATCCGGCCTGCTCGTCGCCTATCCGATCAGTCCAGCGACCATATTGGCCGCAGATGTTCCTGAAATCTGGTCGTGGCTCATCAAGGAACTTGCGGCAGGCCGCACGAAGTGCCCGCGCAGTGGCTGCCGCGGGAGAGGCCTCAGGAAGGCTCTGGAGGGTTCGCGTTAACTCCTCCCTGATGAGGAGAACAGAGGCTTCGACCTCACTGGGAATTTCCAGGCAGTATGGGACGTATAGAACCCGGCGGTCCTCAAGGAAGGTCACGAGACGCCTGACCACGTCCCGCTCCAGCGTGGGAGGCTCCCACGAAACCCCGAATATGGGTGTCGAGAAACCCGTAAGACGCCCAATCAGGGATTGGAAAGCACGACGCGCCTTCGACATCATTTGGTATTTTCCTTGCCCAAATTAACAAGACGATACCCATTCCCGAGATCGATGCTTTCGCCCGGTCCTGCGCGGGCAACCTCGACCAAGCCGTTAGGCAACTCATCGACCTTGCGCCAGACCATGCGGCCCAATTGATAGGAGGCGATAGAGGGGAAATCGGGTTCCTTTCTGTTGGGATCTACGGGCGATTCAAGAAGCACCTCTCGTACGAACCGGCCGAAATGAAAAATCGCCAGAGGACCACCGTAATCCGTCCACTTCACCCGCTTTCCATGAATCCCTCGGGTCTTAATTTCGATGACGTCTTCGATGGCAAACACCCGATCTACGCAATCGGAATCGATGGACCAAACAGGATCAACCATTGAATGCGCGAAAGCATTTCGAATCATTCGGCTGATCTGGTACGCGGAAACAATTTTGGTATTTTCGTTGCTTTTTGTATTTGGAAATACGTTAACCAAGGCATCGCGAATTGTGCTCACCAGCGCGAACATGGCAGTATCTTCGAGCAAGCTTGCGGCAAGAGGAGCTTGATCGGATCTCAATCCGAATTCGCGATAAGATACGCGATGCCTTCCAAAGTTCCATTCTACGGGAACATCAAGCGTCTGCAATTCGTTGCACACCGCCAGATGAACAGTGCAAGCTAGTCTGAATTGATTCTCCGCCAATTTGATGCGATTAACGTAGTCATCTCTCGCATCCATGGAACCCTCCATTGAAAAAGGTTGATGGTTCGGCGGCGAAATCGTCGTGGTAAGAGGAATCGAACTCGTTCTGCTTCTATAGAGTGCGTCGCGCTCTCGCTGGTCCAGCTCAATCCCCGATCGGGGAATACACCCCCGTCACCGGCCGCTCTGCTCCCCCGCATGAAACCGCAGGGGTGCCCTCCACCCGGATCGCGGCTCCCCCTTTGACGATCATGACGGTGATCGCGCGACCATCGGCGGTCGTCCCCGAGAGCCGCTGAGAATTCTTGACCGAAGTTACATCGAGCCTGCACAGGACCTTGTTCGCATCCATCCGATCGGCGACCACCCACCCAATTGCGTATCCTGAGCGGCCGGGGGAGATGGTAATCCAGCATTGGACGTCTTGTCCGCAATCTCCGGCCCATTCCCCAGCCCAACGATCCCGTGCCGTCGCAGACGTCGCTGCCAGCGCGAGGCTTCCGATGATCATGATCGTCCGCATTGTCTCAGCCCCTGTTCCAGGACGAGACTGCCCCGGAGGCGAATTCTCGCGCAAGCCGTTGACGTAGAGCGACGGCGACTGTACCCGTTGCGATACCCGTGCGCGGCATGTGGCACATCTATATCAATGGCTTAGCGGGTTTTAGGGAGACAATCCCTCTCTCTCCGCCAGCTCCGCCGATTTCCCTTTGTGGCCCGATATTTCCGCCGATCGCCGCATACCACTATGCGGTAAAGAGAACCGTCGATTCCACGCTTCAGACCGATATGGTGGCATCGAATGCTGGGACTGAAGATCCAGCGCGGATGAGCCGCTGGTTGATCGATGCTCTGTCAGGCACGTGGTAGCACCCCCAGAAGCGTCGAGGTGAAGGACGCCCGCAGCGCCTCACGCAGTTCCATGTGCAGGACGCCAAGGGCAGGCTCTTCCGCATACGCGGCGAGGAGGCTGGGTGGCGGCGGAACGTAGGCCGACATAGCGCCCGCCGAGAGAAGCCCCATCAGGCAGAACAGTTGCGCGCCGTCACCTATTTCGGGGAGATATTGCCGCACGAGTCCGGTCATGGTCGCGAGCCTGCCGAGCGAGGACCGCTTGTGCCGCTTGATCGCCTCGATCGAAACATTGTGCTCCAGGACGCCGCCCTGCGCGCCGAAGAGGTCGCACAGCACCGGCCGGTCCGCCAGCGAGGAACTGAGGATCTCGGCCAGCCGAGCGGATCGTGTTTCCGGCGCCGCCTGCGCGTCGATGCCTCCGGCCAGTTCGGCCGCCAGATCGACGAGCCAGCGGCCAAGGAAATCGTCCAGCAGTTCGAGCAGCACCGCCTCGCGCGATTCGAAATAGCGCAGGACGTTCGACTTGGCCAAGCCCACCCTGCGGCTGAGTTCGTTGAGGCTCAGCTCGGCCAAAGGCATCTCGTCGAGCATCCCCGCCGCCGTATCCAGGATGACCCTGCGTCGAGCCTCCCGCTGCTCCTCGTTTCGCGCCCGCTGAAAAGTCAAACCTTCGCCCTCAATTAAAGACCGTCGGTCTCTTGACATAAGACCGGCGGTCTTTAAATTCCATTATTACAGACCGCCGGTTCTATAGGAGTGCGTCATGAGTAGCAATTGGACCGAGCAGAACATCCCCGGCCAGCACGGTCGGGTCGCGATCGTCACCGGCGGCAACATTGGGCTGGGTTTTGAGACGGCACGGATGCTTGCCGCGCATGGAGCGAAAGTGGTTCTCGCGGTCCGCGATGTCGGGAAAGGCAAGCAGGCAGCCGCTCGCATCGCCGGTGACGTTGCGGTCCAGGCGCTCGACCTGACCTCGCTCAATTCGATCCGGTCGGCGGCGGCCGACCTGCGGGCCGCCTATCCGCGCATCGATCTTCTGATCAACAACGCCGGCGTGATGTACACTTCGAAGCAGACCACCTCGGACGGTTTCGAACTGCAGTTCGGCACCAACCACCTCGGCCACTTCGCGCTAACAGGTCTCCTGATCGACCGCCTCCTGCCCGTTCCCGGCTCCCGCGTCGTGACAGTCAGCAGCACCGGCCATCGTATTCAGGCCGCCATCCATTTCGACGACCTGCAATGGCAGCGTTCGTACAGCCGCGCTGGCGCCTATGGCCAGTCCAAACTGGCCAACCTGATGTTCACCTATGAATTGCAGCGCCGCCTCGCCCCGCATGGCACCACGATCGCGGTGGCGGCCCATCCCGGAGTGTCCAACACGGAACTCGTCCGAAATCTGCCAGCCGCGTTTCGTGGCCCCATCCGCTGGCTGGCACCGCTGCTTACCCAAAAGCCCGAAATGGGTGCCTTGCCGACGCTGCGGGCCGCTACCGATCCGGCCGTCCTCGGGGGGCAATATTACGGCCCCGGCGGGTGGGGTGAAGTCCGCGGATATCCGAAGCTGGTCACCTCCAGCTCCGACTCCTACGACCCGGCCGTCCAGCGGCGCCTGTGGACCCTCTCCGAAGAACTGACCGGAGTGACATTTCCGGTGAGGTGAAGCGGCGTAGAACACCGCCATTTGTCCGATATGGCCGCCCCTTCTTCATTTCTGCTGCCGAAACCCGCGGATTTCCGCAAAATGCGAAAGATCTGCTTATCTGTCAGATAATTATGACGATCTCATAGTTCTCATCTTCGTCGGCCTCCGCTCGCCAGCTTCTTTATTAAAGAATTGATTTAAAAAGAAAAAACTAAACGAGCTGCAAGTGCATCACATTCCAAATGTGCTGGATCTGAGCCGCGCGCACGCGCGATGCCGGACGGCACGGTGCCCTATGTGCTGAATTGCGGAGCCCCGGCCGCCAGCCTGTCCACGCCCGTGCTCGAAACGGAGATTGCGCCCCAGCTCGCGAACCTCGCGCGGTCGCTTCAGAAGTCCCTCGGCCCGCAAGCGGATCCGCCCTTCGGTTCGCGGGGAGGTTCAATGACGAGCGGGGTGCGGGGGCTGGTGGGGCGGGTTTCGGGAGTGATATAATTTAATCTATAGATATGATTGACGTTTAAATTCCCTTGGGTAATCCTGCGCGTCCAAGGCCCGAAGAAGCGGGCCATGCGAAGGAAATTCCCATGTCGATCTCTCGCTCATGGGCGGGGGCGCTGGTTGCAGGCGCCCTTGCCTTGTTCCTGCCCGTCGCCGCGCTGGCGCAACAGGGGCCGTTGGTGGATGCGGAGTGGCTCTCGAAGAACCTCGACAATCCGAAGGTCCGGGTGTTCGAGGTCAGCGTCGATCCCGGCGTCTATGAGCGCGGCCATATTCCCGGTGCCGTGAACATCAACTGGCATACCGATCTCGTGGACACCGTGCGGCGCGACATCGCCTCTTCCGCGAAGTTCCAGGACCTGCTCCAGAAGGCGGGCGTCACCAAGGACACCACCATCGTCCTCTACGGCGACAACAATAATTGGTTCGCGGCCTGGGGCGCCTGGGTCTTCAACATCTATGGCCTCGGCGATCAGGTGAAGCTGCTGGATGGTGGACGCAAATACTGGGAGAAGCTGGGCCTGCCGCTGGACACCAAGGTTCCGGCCTATGCCCGCTCCGACCTGACCGTTTCGGCGGCGAACCCGCAACTGCGCGCGCGGCTGGCGGACGTGCTGGAAGTGGTCGATGGCAAGAAGAATGCGGTCATCGTGGACATCCGCTCGCCCGATGAATTCTCCGGCAAGCTGTTCGCCCCGGAAGGTTCGCGTGAGCTGTCGATCCGCGCCGGCCACGTCCCGGGCGCGAAGAATGTCACCTGGTCGAAGGCGGTTGATCCTGAGACCGGCAAGTTCAAGTCCAAGGAGGAGCTGAAGAAGCTCTATGCGGACGCGGGCGTGGATGGCTCCAAGCCGGTCATCGTCTATTGCCGCATCGGCGAGCGCTCCAGCCACACCTGGTTCGCGCTCTCCCGCATCCTGGGGTACGAGGTGCGCAATTACGATGGGTCCTGGACCGAGTACGGAAACGCGGTGGGCGTCCCCATCGCCAACGTGGCCGGAACGGTCTGGCAGGGCAAATAGCTCCGCCTCACATCCTCATTCCATCATTCCGCGATGGACGGCGGCGCCTCGGTGGCCGCCGTCTTTCCGTTCCAGGCATCCCCATGGCTCGCTCCGCCTCCCTCCTCACCGCCGGCATCGTCGCCGGCGCGATCCTGCTCGGGATTCTGCACCTCGCCGCAGGCGATGCCGCTTCCAGGTCGCTCAGCCTCTCCCTTGCGCTGGGTGCGGTGTTCGGCGTGGTGCTCCAGCGGGCGCGCTTCTGCTTCTTCTGCCATACGCGGGATCTGGTTGAAGGCGGCGATCCGCGCGGCGTGCTGTCCATCCTCATTGCTCTCGCCGTGGGGGCGGCAGGCTATGTGCTGGTGGTCGGGGCGTGGTTGCCCGTGCCGCTGCCCGGTCGCCTGCCTCCCGATGCCCATATCGGCCCGGTGAGTGTGGTGCTGGCCGGCGCCGCCTTCGCATTCGGCCTCGGCATGGCCATATCGGGCTCGTGCATCTCCGCCCACCTCTATCGGCTGGGAGAGGGCTCGCCCACATCCCCGTTCGCGCTCATCGGCACCATCGCCGGCTTCGTCCTGGGCTTTCTCACCTGGAATACGCTCTATCTGGCGGTCATCTCGAACGCGCCGGTGGTCTGGCTGCCGCATCATCTCGGCTATGCCGGCACATTGGGCGCGACCTTCCTGGTCCTTGCCCTTCTGGCGGCGCTGGCCCTGCGCTTCTCACGGGGGACTGCCGAGCCCGTCACGTCCCGCCCCCTCGACCTGCGCAGCGTCGCCCATGCGCTGTTCGTGGCGCGCTGGCCCGCCGCAATCGGCGGCATTGCGGTCGGCGTGCTGTCCGCGGCCAGCTATCTGCGGGTGGGGCCCCTCGGCGTCACCGCCGAGATTGGAAGCCTGGCGCGCACCGCCGCCAACGCGGCCGGCTGGCTTCCTGATACGCTCCATGGACTGGACACGTTCCGCGGTTGCGCCACGGCGATACAGACCGCTCTCCTCTCCGAGAACGGCGTTTTCATCACCGGGCTTGTGGGGGCGAGCTTCGTCGCGGCACTGCTGGCCGGGCAATTCGCGCCCAGGCGCCCCACCGGGAAGGATGTCGTGGCCGGCCTTGCGGGTGGCCTGCTCATGGGGTGGGGCGCCATGACGGCGCTTGGCTGCACCGTGGGCGTGCTGCTGTCCGGCATCCATGCCGGCGCCCTGTCCGGATGGGTCTTTCTCTTTGCAAGCGGCGCCGGCCTGTTGGCCGGTCTGCCGCTGCGTCGGCGACTTGCGTCCGCGTAAAGGGGCCTTGTCGAATTCAAGCAGCTACGTATTTCATAACTTAATCTTGAAACGCTGGAGCGTTTCCGAGCGAAGTGTGAAGCGGTTCGCGTGAAGGAAACGCGGTAAAACAAAAAGAGTGAGCGTTTCCGAGCGAAGTGTGAAGCGGTTCGCGTGAAGGAAATGCGGTAAAACAAAGAGAGTGAGCGTCTCAGCGTTTCCATGAAAGGCTGAGACGCTCTCGCGGTACATTCCCGTGATCGCTCCGCCGCCCGCGCTGACCCATTGCGGGCACTGCCGAGGTCAGGTTCTGGTAGTGTCCATCTCCAACGGCCACTGCGGTGTTCGATCGTTCCCACAGCGTGCCGTATCGGCACGAACATGCAGAGGCGAGCATCGAAGGCAGGATCACTCGGGATAGGTATCGCCGCCGTCCCGCGTCGCCTTCTGGAAAAGGATGAAGGCGAGGGGATTGCCGGGCTCGGCCATGGCGTCGCTGCGCTGGCCCGCGACTTCTCCGGCGACGCTGCTTGTGTATTCCGCCACCACTTCCCCGAAGCTGTTGCGCTGGACGGCCACCTTCTGCCCGGCTGTCACCTTGTCATTGAGCTTCACCAGATGCTCCACAAGGCCGCCTTGGGTCGCAAGGATCGGGATGGCGCTGTTGCCGACGAAGACGTTCACGTCCTTGCCCGTCCGGCCCATGGGCCCGGGAAGGATGCCATGGTGCTTGATGACGTTCAGCGTGCCCTCCACGAACAGTGCGCTCATCTCGCGATCCACGACGCGCGCCGCGCCGATCTCCGGGGTGAAGGCGGGGATGCCCACATCGATCAAGGCATTGTGGAGGACGCCGGGATAGACGTGATTGTCGAAGATCTGGCCCACGGGGTAGAGCTCCACCATCGCCTTGATCTCGGGCACATCCATGCCGCCGATGTTGAAGGCCGTGACGTCGAAGCCGGTCGTCCCGGTGTGGAAGTCGATGGCGGCGTCGGCATTCGGCCGCAGCAGGCGGTTGAACAGGAGCCCCGCATGGCGGCTGGGGGCGGTGAGGCCGTTTTCGTTCCCCGGCCACTCCCTGTTCATGTCGATGAGATCCGCGCCCCTGCCCGAATTGGGCCATCGGCGCTGCATGCCTTCCAAGGCCGGGCGGGACACGTCCGTGACCGCCATCACGGTGCCCGACATCTGCGCGGGGTCGAGCTGGTTCATCACGCTCTGGACCGTGTGCACCGAACTCATCTCGTCGCCATGCACGCCGCTGACGAGGACGACGCGCTTGCCCGGCTTTGCGCCCTTCGCGACCACCACCGACACATACCAAGTTTGGCCGGTGGGCATCTGGACGCCCTGGAAATAGAGAAGGTGCTTCTTGCCGGGCTCCAGGTCATCCACGTTGAGCGCGCTGACCACCTTCTTCCCGTCGATCACGTCACCGGTGAAGACCGTTCCCCCGGGTTTCCCGGGCGTGGGGCCGGCAGGGGAGGCAGCCGGTCCTTGCGCGTTCGCGCGGTCGGCATCGGCGACCAGAGCCGCCGATGCGCCAATGACGGCAATGGATGAGACGAGGAAGTCGCGGCGGCCCATATGATCTTCTGTTTCAGAAGACATTTCGCACGCTCTCCCTTTTCTCAGGCCACGTCTCTCGGGCTACGTCTCTCTGGCAACGTCACAACGAGCGTGACGTTCGCGGCATCAATTTGTCGCGAAGCAATAAAGCAGGCCGGCGCCGCCGGTGCCCTTCAAGGCATCCTGGCTGCAGCCGCCCCGCGAGAGGTGGGACGAGTTCCAGGACTTCGCCGCCGCAGAATCATCGAGGCCCGTGCGGTCATGGTGGCCCACCATCACGGCACCGTCCGTGCCGCTCTTGGTATAGTTGCCGCAGGTCCGGTCCTCGCCCGGGCCGAAGGCCGTGCCGTCGGGCTGCGAGCCTGTCAGGATATCGTGCGTGTTCGGCGTGTCACCACGACCGTTCACGACCTGGCCCTTCTCATTGAGCGCGGTCTGCTTGGTGAGATTGGAGGAGGCGCTGTGCAGGTCGGCGACGCTGGTGGCGATGACCACGCCCTTGGCATCACGCCACGGTCCGGGGCCGATGCGATCGCGGGCATTCACGGCCGCCGCCCCGCCCGCAGCCTGCGTCGAGAGATAGGCGCGCCAGGTCTTGCCGCCCACACCCGCGGCCTGCGCGAGGCGCTGGCAGATGGCATCCGCCCCTTCGAGGCCGCCAAGGTCCGCCCCTTTGCCCGATCCCGCGCTGGACACGAAGAATGTCATGTCCGCGGTCTGGGCGTGAGCAGCCCCGGCGGTAAGCGTCAGAAGGCAAGCGGCGGCGAAAGTTTTCACGTATTTCGCGGGCATGAAGTCCTCCTTGGGTTTGCATTCTTCGATGCATTCCGGGCTGGCGGTTCTCTCGGAGCGTGCCGGACGCTTCGTCACCCTAGCACGCCCTTCGCGCGGTGAGGCACCGCCCCCCGCTGTTGTGATCGCGCGATGACCGGGGGCAATGCGGCGGACCTTTCGGCTCATTCGGCCATGGATTGGCCCAGGCCGATCAGCCGGGTTCGCAAGCGGCCTGTCGCGAAATCGAGGAAAACCCGCATCTTCAGCGGGAGAGCCCCGCGCGCGGCATGAAGTAGGCTGACGGGCGCCGGGTCGAGCTGGAAGTCACGCAGGATCGGCAGGAGATCTCCCTGCCGCAGCGCGTCCGCGCATTGGTAGAGGAACAGCCGCGTCGCGCCGATGCCCTGCATGGCGGCCCAGACGGCGGCCGCGGCCGTGGTCACGCTCAGGCGCGGCGTGATGGGTATCTCGACGGTTCCGGATCCATCACCGCGCGTGAAGGTCCAGATCGCTCTTGGAGCGAACGCGTCAAACGTCACGCACGGAAAGGCCGCGAGGTCGTCAGGCAGCTTCGGTGTGCCGCGTGTGGCCAGGAGCGTGGGGCTCGCGCACACCACGGTCGGCATCGCGCCGACACGGGTCGCGACCATGCTGCTGTCGGGCAAGGTCCCGATCCGCACGGCCATGTCCACATGGTCTTCGATCAGATGAAGGTTGCGATCCGACAGCAGGAGCCGGACCGAGATCTCTGGATAGGTCGCCAGGAATTCGGTCACGATGGGCAGGACGTGCAATTGGCCGAACAGGATGGGCGCCGTGATCACCAGTTCGCCGCGCGGGGCTTCAAATTCGCCCGACGCGACACGCTCCGCATGGTCGATCTCCCGCAGGATGCGCCGGGCCGCGCCCACATAGGTGGCGCCCGCATCGGTCAGCGCCAGTTTCCGTGTGCTGCGCACGAGCAACTGCGTGCCGAGATGGGTTTCAAGCTCCCGCAGCTTTCGGCTCACCGTCGGCAAGGGCATGTTGAGCGCCTTGGCCGCCGCCGTGAAGCTGCCCTTCTCCACGGTGAGGAGCAGGATCGACATGGCCTCCAGGCGGTCCATTTTATTCCAAATTCTGGAAGAGTATCTCTCACTCTTATCGGATTATCTCGATAGGCGGAATGCTCTATCTATGCACCAACGGGTTCATTTGCGGGTGTGAAGGGGAGAAGGCCATGTCCTACGGATTTCTGGATATCGCCGTGACGCCGAGTGTGCGCGCCGCACAGGCGGAGATGGGCGCGAGCCACCTCTGGGAGGATTTCCAGGGACATCGCGCGTTCGACCGCTTCACGCCCAATGAGGCCGCCTTCATCGCGCAGCGCGACAGCTTCTACATGGCGACGGTGTCCGAGACCGGCTGGCCTTATGTCCAGCATCGCGGCGGTGCGCCCGGCTTCGTGAAGCTCATGGACGAGACCACGATCGCCTTCGCCGATTATCGCGGCAACCGGCAATATATCAGCCTGGGCAATCTGCGCGCCGACGACCGTGTCTCCATGATCCTGATGGACTATCCGCGCCGGGCCCGGCTCAAGATCTATGGGCATATCGAAGTGGTGCCGGTGGATGCGGATCCGGCGCTGACGGAGCGCGTCATCGATCCCAAGGCGAAGGCAAGGCCCGATCGGATTTTCAAGGTCCGGCTCGAGGCGTTCGACTGGAACTGCCCGCAACACATCACGCCGCGCTTCACGGAGGATGAGATCGCCCGTGCCGTTCTGCCCCTTCGCGAGCATCTGGCGGAACTCGAAACGGAAAATGCAGCCCTCAAGGCGGCGCTCGCGGCGCGAGACTGAGCCACGGGAGTGAAAGCGGCTTCAATGCGTTGCATCCGGGTTGCAGGCCGTCAGTCCGGAAGCGGGGCCTCGTCGTTAATCGCGTGCAGCATATTGATGAACACGCGCATCATTGCTCCTTCCCATCGCCCGCCTGCGGTTCGTTGATTAGACTGAACTCTGGGGGCTACAGTAAGAAATCGAAATCGTATGTGTTTCTTTTTTCACAGAAAAACTTTTAATATCGTTGAGAAAACTAAAAAATATAAGTTTTGAAGAGCATAAAGTACAAGAAAAAGACTTCCATTTTCATAGGCTCAGAAAAAGAGGTAGCCGGCTGATCTCTTCTCCTGAGCGGAATATGTTTCAGGAATGCAAGGCGTATTTTGAATGCACTGGTGGCGATTGCACGGCAAAGCTGCCGATGCGGTTGACGAATTAGAATAACTTGAGCCATCCTCAGCAGTGAACGCTCGCCGGATTGTTACTGCGCAGGGCCGCAGGGGTGCCGAGCGATTCGTGGGGGCTGGTGCATGGTGAATGATCTCGTCGTGGATCTGTCGCGGCTGCAATTCGCATCGACAGCGCTCTACCACTTCCTGTTCGTGCCGCTCACGCTCGGCCTCACCGTTCTCCTGGCGGTGATGGAGACGGTGTATGTGACCACGGGCCGGGAGATCTACCGGCAGATGACGCAGTTCTGGACCAAGCTGCTGCTCATCAATTTCGCCCTGGGCGTGGCCACCGGCCTCACCATGGAATTCCAGTTCGGCACGAACTGGTCCTACTATTCCAGCTTCGTGGGTGACACGTTCGGCGCGCCGCTGGCCATCGAGGGCCTGATGGCCTTCTTCATGGAATCCACCTTCATCGGCCTGATGGTGTTCGGCTGGGATCGCCTCACCAAGGCGCAGCATCTCATCGTCACCTATCTCGTGGCCTTGGGCTCGAATTTCTCCGCGCTGTGGATCCTGGTCGCCAACTCGTTCATGCAGCATCCGCAGGGCGCCGAATTCAACCCGGTGACCATGCGCATGGAGCTGACGAGCTTCGCCGACCTGTTCTTCAACCCGGACGCCCAGGCGAAGTTCGTGCACACAGTGCTGGCCGGCTATGTCACGGCCGCTATCTTCGTCTGCAGTGTCAGCGCCTGGTATCTTCTGCAGAGGCGCCACATCGATTTCGCGCGCCGCTCGTTCCGGGTGGCGGCGGTGTTCGGCGTGCTGGGCAGCGCGGGCGTGCTCACCCTCGGTGACGCGCTCGGCTATGTGGGCGCCCATGTGCAGCCCACGAAGCTGGCCGCCATGGAGGCGCTCTGGAAGAGCGAGCCGGCGCCCATGTCGTTCACCGCCATCGCCCTGCCGAACCAGGCGGAGCAGCGCAACGACTTCGCCATCACCGTCCCGGCCCTGCTCTCGCTCTTGGTCACGCACTCCTGGTCGGGCACCGTCCCGGCCATCGACGAACTGGAGGGGAGGGCGCGCGAGCGGGTGCGCAACGGCATTCCCGCGGTCCAGGCCATGGAGAAGCTGAGCGCCAACCCGCAGGACGCAGCGGCACTGGCGCAGTTCAAGGCGCACGGCGCCGATGTGGGATACGGCTTCCTGGTGCAGCGTTACGCGCCCGGCGGCGATCTCACCAAGGTGACCGATGCCGACATCGCGCAGGCGGCACGCGACGCCATCCCGGAAGTCTGGATCGTCTTCTGGTCATTCCGCCTGATGGTGGGGTTCGGCCTCCTGATGCTGGCCTACATGGTGCTCGCCACCATGATGTCGCTGGCCAACAAGGTGGAGACGCAGCGCTGGTTCCAGTGGGCCTCGGTGCTCATGATCCCCGTGCCGTTCCTCGCCTGCGAGATGGGGTGGCTTGTGGCGGAGGTGGGGCGGCAGCCCTGGTCGGTCTACGAGATGCTGCCCACCTGGCTCTCGGCCTCCACCCACTCGGTGTCCTACATGGTGTTCTCGATCAGCGGGTTCGTGCTGCTCTACACCATCTTCGCCATCGTCGAGATTTTCCTGATGCTGCACTTCATCAAGAAGGGCCCCGAAGCCCACGGGCATGCGGGCGCGGCCAAGCTGGCGGGGGCCTACTGAGATGGAAGGTTTCTTCGCACTGGAGGCCTACGCCCTCCTGAAGGTCCTGTGGTGGGTGCTGCTGGGCGTGCTGCTGACCGGCATAGGCGTGATGGTGGGCATGGACATGGGCGTGGGCACCATCCTGCGCTATGTGGGCCGCACGGACGTGGAGCGCCGGGTGGCCATCAACGTCATCGGCCCCCACTGGGACGGCAACCAGGTGTGGTTCATCCTCGGCGGCGGCGCCATCTTCGCCGCCTGGCCGCTCGTCTATGCCACTGCCTTTTCCGGCTTCTACATCGTCATGCTGGTGCTGCTCTGGAGCATGATCGTGCGGCCGCTCGGCTTCGAGTACCGCAGCAAGATGCCGTCCGAGCGCTGGCGCAATGTGTGGGACGCGACGCTCTTCATCAGCGGCTGCATCCCCATGGTGGTGTTCGGCGCCGCCGTCGGCAATGTGATCCTGGGCGTGCCGTTCAATTTCGATTGGCGCCTCACCTCCTACTATACCGGCAGCTTCATCAGCCTGTTCAATCCCTTCGCCGTCCTGTGCGGGGTGATGTCCCTGTCGCTCGCCATCTATATGGGCGGCACGCGCCTTGCGGCTGCGGCTTCGGCGCCGGTCAGCGACCGGGCCCGCACCGCCGCCGTGGTCTTCGCCCTCGTGGCCGTGGTCGTCTTCTCCGGCTGCGGCTTCTGGGTGGCGACGATGGACGGGTTCAAGCTGGTGAGCGGGCCGGCCGCCGCCGCCGCGCAGACCCCTCTGCACCAGCAGGTGGTTCGCGAGGCCGGCGCGCTGCTCGCCAACTATGCCAAGTATCCCGCCCTCTGGACCTTCCCGGCGCTCACCTATGCCGGTCTCATCCTCGGCGTGCTGTCCCTGGCCGCCAACCGGCCGGCATTGGCCTGGTGGCTTGGGGCGCTGGCCTGGATCGGCGTCATGGGAACCGTGGGCGCGGCCATGTTCCCCTTCATGATGCCGTCCATCACCAACCCCTCGCATAGCCTGACGGTCTGGAATTCCGGTTCCAGCCTCAGGACCCTGGGTTGGATGACGGGCTGGACCCTCGTCTTCATGCCGCTGATCGTCTGGTACACTAGCTGGGCGTTCTGGGTCATGCGGGGCAAGGTCGATGTCAAGGACGTCGCGGCGTCCGAACACGCGCTTTGAGGGGATCGCCCATGTTCATGCAATATATCATCGCCATGGGGATCTCGGTCATCGCCATCGTGATCGCGGTGATCCTGGGGGATTACGGTCCCTGGTATCTCTCCTGGGTGCTCGGCACAGGCTTCATGATCCTGGTGGCGGTTTCCGCCGGCGTCCTGTTCGAGGCGCAGGAGGAGGCCAAGGCCGGCGGCGGCAACGCCTCCGCGCCCGCGGGGGATGTGGTCCACATCGTCGCCGGCTCTGCCAAGGGCGACGGCGCAAAGAGGCTCTGAGCCCTCGCGCCGGTCCATCTTCGTGATCCGCCCGCTCTTCCTCCTCCCTTCTCGCCCCTTGCCTGACCATGGGTAAGGGGAGCGAGGCCGCATCGTCCGCGCAGGCGGCCCGTGTCGAGCCATGGTTGCGCGGTGAAGCCAAGGCGGCCGGCGGGCCGCTGCTGCGCCGGGCCATGGCGCTCGGCGCCCTCTCCGCCGCGCTCGTGGTGCCCCAGGCCTGGCTCATCGCCGCCGCCATCGCGCCGGTGGTGATGGGGCAAGGCGGGGTGGAGGCCGCGTGGCCCTGGCTCCTGCCGGTTCTGCCCCTGCTCCTGCTGCGCTTCGCGCTCACCCACGGTGCCGACCGCGCGGCGCTGGCCGCCGCCGCCCGCCTCAAGGCCCGGGTGCGGACACAACTGCTGCGCCATGTGGAGGCGGTGGCCCCCGCGCGCCGGGCGTCCGCCTCCGGCGATCTCGCGACCATCGTCATCGAGGGCGTGGACGGGCTGGAGCCCTATGTCTCCCGCTTCCTCAGCCATATGGGCATTCTCGCCACGCTGCCTCTGGTGATCCTGGCCGTGGTGTTGCCGCGCGATTGGATTTCCGGCCTCGTGCTCCTGGCCACCGCCCCTGTCATCCCGCTCTTCATGATCATCCTCGGCCAGAAGGCGGAAGGGATGAACCGGCGGCAATGGCAGAGCCTCACGCGGCTTTCCGGCCGGCTTCTCGATGCGCTCCAGCGCCTTGTCACGCTCAAGGCGTTGAATGCGGAAGTGCGGGAAACCGAGATCCTGGCCGCCGCATCGGAGGATTACCGGCGCTCCACCATGCAGGTGCTGCGCGTGGCCTTCCTCTCCGCGCTGGCGCTGGAATTCTTCGCCACCGTTGGCATCGCGGTGGTGGCCGTGCTCATCGGCTTCCGTCTCCTGGACGGGATGCTCGCTTTCGAGACGGGCTTCTTCGTGCTGCTGCTGGCGCCCGAATTCTACGCGCCGCTGCGCCAGCTCGGCGTGGACTATCATGCCCGCATGGAAGCGCTGGCGGCGGGCGAGCGCATCCTCGGCCTGCTGCGCGAGAAGGCTCCCGCTCCCGGCGCCGCGCGCCCCGCCTTCGGCCCCCGCATCGTCGTGCGGTGCGAGGCGGTGGGTTATGCCTGGGAGGATGGGCGGCCGGCCGTGGATGGGGTCTCATTTGACCTGAAGCCGGGCGAGATCACGGCCCTGGTGGGCGCGAGCGGGGCGGGCAAGAGCACGTTGCTGAGCCTGCTCCTCGGCTTCCTCACCCCCCAGTCCGGGCGCATCCTGGTGGACGGTCACGATCTGCGGGCCCTCGATCCGGCCCATTTCATGGGGGCCGTCGCCTATGTGCCGCAACGGCCGCACATGTTCGCGGGCAGCGTGCTGGACAATATCCGGCTGGGTGATCCCACCGCCGATCTTGAAATGGTGCGTGCCGCCGCGCGCCACGCCTCGGCGGACGCTTTCATCGCGGCTCTCCCGAAAGGGTATGACACGCCGCTGGGTGAGCATGGCCAGACCCTTTCGGGCGGGCAGGTGCAGCGCATCGCTCTCGCCCGCTCCTTTCTCAAGCAGGATGCCCGCCTCCTCATCATGGACGAAGGCACGGCGGGCCTCGACCGCGCGACCGAGGCGGCGGTGAGCGCGGCCGTCCGCGACCTCGCCCGCGAACGCACGACGCTGGTGGTGGCCCATCGCCTCGCCACGGTGGAGCGTGCGGACCGCATCCTCTTCATGGATCACGGGCGCATCGTGGAGGCGGGGGCTCGTGCGCAGCTCATGGCGGATGGCGCGCGCTTCTCCGCCCTGCTGCGCGATGCGGGGCTTGCGCCATGAAGGGGGACTTCGCCCTCCTCGGCCGGCTATTGGGCCTCGCGGGCGCGCAGCGCGGCTGGATGCTGCTCGCCGGGCTCGCCGCCTGCGTCACCATTCTCGCCAGCTTCGGCCTCATGGCGGTGGCGGGCTGGTTCATCGCCTCCATGGCCATCGCCGGTGTCACCACCGGGATGATGAACTATTTCCTGCCTGCGGCGGGGATCCGGTTCTTCGCCATCCTGCGGACCGGCGGGCGCTATCTGGATCGTATCCTGAGCCATGAAGCGGTCTTCCGCGTCGTGGCGCATCTGCGGCTCTGGCTGTTCCGCCGCCTCATCCCCCTCTCGCCGGGCCAGCTTCAGGACCGCCGGGGCGCCGATCTCGCCTCCAGCCTCCAGGCGGATATCGACACCCTCCAGCACGCATTCCTGCGGCTGGGGACGCCGCTCGCCGTGTCCCTCGTCTGCGCGGTGGCGATCATCGCCGTCCTGTCGCTCCTGCATCCACCTGCGGCCGTGGTGGTGGCGGGCCTGCTGCTGTGCGCGGGCGGGCTCGTGCCGGCGCTCACACGCCGGGCCGCCGCCCGGCCGAGCGCGGAAACGGTGCATTTGCGCGCCGAATTACGGGTGGCCCTGGTGGATCTCGTCCAGGGCGCGCCGGACCTGCGGGCGGCGGGCGCCGGCGGGCGCCAGCTTGCGGCCATCGACGGGATCAGCGGGCGCCTGCTGGAAGCCCAGCGGCGCGCTGCTGCCTATGGTGCTTTGGCGGAGGCGGCCTTCGGCCTGTGCGCGTCCCTCGCTTTGTGGGGCGTCGCCGTCCTGGCCATCGCCGGCGTGACGGCGGGCGCGCTCGCACCGGCCATGGCCCCCGCGCTCACCCTGGCGGCGCTGGCGAGCTTCGAGGCCGTCGCGACCTTGCCGGCCGCCGTGCAGCGCTGGGGCGAGGTGATGGCCGCCGCGCGCCGCATGTTCGCCCTCGCGGACACGCCGCCGGACGTGACATCCCCGGTCGCGCCTTCACCCGTCCCGGACGATTTCAGCCTGCGCTTTTCCGCCGTGCGCCTGCGGTACGGGCCGGCGGCCCCGTTCGCGCTCGACGGGCTGGACCTGCATATCCCCAGCGGGCGGCGGATCGCCATCCTCGGGCCGAGCGGGGCGGGCAAGAGTTCCATCGGGCGCCTTCTGCTGCGCTTCTGGGAGTATGACGGCGACATCCGGCTCGGCGGGCACGATCTGCGCCTGTATCGCCCGGAGGATCTGCGCGCCTTGGTGGGCGTGGCCGCGCAGGAGACCCATCTGTTCAACAGCTCCATCCGGGCCAACCTACTCATGGCGGCGCCGGAGGCCGACGAGGCGGCCATGGCGCGCGCTCTGGATGCAGCGTTGTTGTCCGATGTCGTGGCGCGCCTGCCCGATGGTCTGGACACATTCGTGGGCGAAGGCGGCACGCGGCTGTCGGCGGGCGAAGCGCGGCGGCTGGTCCTGGCCCGCGCCTTGGTGCGGGAGCCGCGCATTCTGGTGCTGGACGAGCCCACGGAAAACCTCGACGCAACAACCGCGCGTCGCCTTCTGGCCTCCCTCGCCATGGCCACCCATGGGCGCACCACGCTCCTGATCACGCACGATCCCGCCGCAGCACAAGCCTTCGCCGACGAAATCGTGCGGCTGGAGGCAGGTGTGTTGGTCACGCCGGGCTGACACCTGCGCGGGCGATGCGCGACGAGATTGAGTTCGAGCTTATGCGTTTTCCGTCCCGCTCATCGGCTGTCGCGCGCAGCGCAGCAGAGGCGGGATGTGTTCAGTCCATTCGTCACCGAGCCAACGAGGTCGTCCCATGAGCAATGAACCTGTTGAAGGCGTCGCCCCTTATTCCGGCCCGGCCGGCGGGTGGGGCGCGCTTGCCGCCGTAGCGAAGGCGGTGCGCAACGAAATGGGCACCAGCCCGGATACCCGCGCGCTGATGGAGATGAACCAGCCTGACGGCTTCGATTGCCCCGGCTGCGCGTGGCCTGATCCCAAGCACACCTCATCCTTTGAGTTCTGCGAGAACGGCGCCAAGGCCGTGACGTGGGAAGCCACCTCCAAGCGCGTGACGGCGGAGTTCCTCGCCGGCCATACCGTTTCCGAGCTGTGGACCTGGTCGGATCATGACCTGGAGAATGTCGGCCGGCTCACCGAGCCGCTGCGCTATGATCCCGCCACGGACTGTATGGTGCCGGTCTCCTGGGAGGAGGCCATCGCGGGGATCGCCGCGCAGCTGCAGGCACTTGATCATCCCGACCAGGCGGAATTCTACACGTCCGGCCGGGCCTCCAACGAGGCGGCCTTCATCTACCAGCTGTTCGCGCGGGCGTTCGGCACCAACAATTTCCCCGATTGCTCGAACATGTGCCACGAGCCCACCAGCGTGGGGCTGCCCCAGTCCATCGGCGTGGGGAAGGGCACGGTGACGCTGGAGGATTTCGATGCGGCGGACGCGGTGTTCTGCATCGGCCACAATCCGGGAACCAATCATCCCCGCATGCTGACCACGCTGCGCGAGGTTTCGCTGCGCGGCAAGCCCATCGTCGTGCTCAACCCGTTGAAGGAACGCGGCCTGGAGCGCTTCGCCCCGCCGCAGAGCCCCGTGGAGATGCTTACCCTCCAGTCCACGCCCCTCGCGTCCTCCTACCATCAGGTGAAGGTCGGCGGGGACGTGGCCGTGCTGAAGGGCATGATGAAGGCCCTTCTGGCCGCCGACACCGCCGATCTCGGCAATGGCGGTCCCGGCCTGCTGGATCGCGTGTTCATCGGCGAGCATACGGTCGGCTTTGAGGACCTCGTCGCGGATCTCAACGGCACCGAATGGACCGATATCGAGCATCGCTCCGGCCTCACGCGGGCGGCCATAGAGGGCATGGCCGAGACCTACTGGTCGGCCGAGCGCGTCATCGCCTGCTATGGCATGGGGATCACCCAGCACCGCCACGGCACCGAGAATGTCCGCCAGGTGGTCAATCTGCTCCTGCTGCGCGGAAACATGGGCAAGGAAGGCGCCGGCATTTGCCCGCTGCGCGGACATAGCAACGTGCAGGGCGACCGCACGGTCGGCATCACGGAAATCCCGGCGGAACCCTTCCTTGCGCGCCTGGACAAGGCATTCGGCATCCAGGCGCCGCGCAAGCACGGGCACAATGCGGTCCGCACGCTGGCCGCGTTGGCCGATGGATCGTCGCGCGCCTTCATCGGGCTGGGCGGCAATTTCGCCGTGGCCATGCCCGACCCGCAGGTGGCGTTCGCCGCGTTCCGTGGGATGGACCTGAATGTCCAGATCATCACCAAGCTCAATCGCTCGGCGCTGCTGACCGCCAAGCACACCTATGTCCTTCCGTGCCTCGGCCGCACCGAGCGCGACCTGCAGGGGGGTGTCGCCCAGTCGGTGACGGTCGAGGATTCCATGTCCATGGTCCACGCCTCGCGCGGACGCCTGAAGCCGGCGTCGGACCAATTGCGCTCCGAAGTGTCCATCCTCGCGGCCATCGCCCGCGCGACGCTGCCCGACAGCACCATCGATTGGGAGGGCATGGTGGCGGACTATGACCGCATCCGGGACAAGATCGAGGAGGTGTTTCCGGATTTCGCGGATTTCAACGCCCGCATCCGCACCCCCGGCGGCTTTCGCCTGCCGGTTCCGGCATCGGAGCGCAAATGGAACACGCCGGACGGCAAGGCGCATTTCCTCACCTCCTCGGCGCTCGACGAGGATGACGGGCGTGATGAAGGCACGCTCGTCTGCACCACCTTGCGCAGCCACGACCAATACAACACCACCATTTACGGCCTGAACGACCGCTATCGCGGCGTGACGGGGCGGCGGGACGTGGTGTTCATCCACCCCGATGACCTTGCCGATGCGGGGCTCGCGCATGGGGACTGCATCGACATTGTCGCGCAGGAAGACCGGGTCCTCGCCGGGGTCACGGCGGTGTCCTATCCCATCGCCCGCGGGTCGGTTGCGGCCTATTATCCCGAAGCGAACGTGCTGATTGGATATAAGGATTACGACCGCGCCAGCGGTGTTCCGAGCTACAAGTCCGTGCCTGTCCGGCTGCGCCCCGCGGCGCAGGTGGGGCAGGGCTGACACCCGTTCCCATAAGCTCGGGCTTAAGCTATTCCCGGCACCGGCCGGTCAAAGGGCCGTAGTGTTCAATGTGCATATAGTGAGTTGCGAGAAAACGCTTCCGAATGAAGGCGTGTCTCCAGCGCAGGAGGGTATCATGGCCGACCTTATCGTTGTTGCGTATGAGAATGAGGAAAAGGCGGAGGCTGCGCGGCAGGAATTGCTGAAGCTGCAGAAGGAATACCTGATCGAGCTGGGCGACGCCGTCATCGCCGTGCGCCAGGAAGACGGCTCCATCAAGCTGCACCAGCTGGTCAATACCACGTTGACCGGCGCGGCTTCCGGCGGCCTCTGGGGCGGCCTTGTGGGCCTGTTGTTCCTCAACCCGCTGCTGGGCATGGCCGTGGGAGCGGGTGCCGGGGCGCTCGCGGGCAGGTTCACGGACGTCGGCATCAACGACGACTTCGTCAAGCAGGCCAGCTCCGCGCTGGGCATCGGACAGGCGGCCTTGTGCGTGCTCGTTCGGAAGGTCACCGCCGACAAGGTCGTGGCTGACATGTCCAAGTTCGGTGGGAAGGTGCTCTGGACCAACCTCTCCACGGAGCAGGAAGAGAAGCTGCAGGCGGCGATCAAGGGCGCTTGAGCACCCAAAGCCACACGCATGCGTAAGCTCCATCTCGGGCAGGGGGAAGCGCCCGGCCCGAGATGGCATGCTTGGCTGCCTGCCGTGGGTCGATCTCGATCCTGGGGCATGTGAGACGAGGCGGGCCACGCCGCGCATCCGCCGGGAGCGGTGAGCGGAAGGCGATCACGTCGGTCCGAATTGATGGTCGGGCCTGCGGTCGGCGCCACGTCGAAGGTTTCTGCCCTCACCCGCCGTCGGCCAGTTGCATGAGGCCGAGCTTCAGGTGGCGGCGGAGGATCTTCTCCGTCTGGTCCGGGGAGCGGGCGCGCAGCGCGTCAACGATCTGCTTGTGATCCCGGAGCGCCTGGCCGACCAGCTTCTTTTCCCTGCGCGTGATCCAGGCGGGATGCAGGAAATATTCGTTGAAGCTGGTGATCATCTCGATCAGGCGCGGCGAGCCCGAGGCCTGGATGATGGTGACGTGGAACTGGTGGTTGATGCGCACCCGCTCTTCGGGCGAGGCGGTCTGTCCCCTCTCCACGAGGTCTTCCAGCAACTGAAGCTGCGCGTCGGTGATGCGCTCCGCGGCAAGGCGGGCCGCGCACAGTTCGAGGGATTCGCGGATATGGTGGACGTCCATCATGTCGCTGGCCATATCGACCACCTCGACGCCCGTGGTCTCGTGCTCGCGCACCAGCAGGTCGCCGATGAGGCGGGAGATGGCTTCGCGGACGGGCGTCCGGCTGACATTCAGCGTCTGGGCGATCTCGACTTCCCGCAGGCGGGCGCCGGATTCGATCTCGCCGGAAATGATGGCCCGGCGCAGATGGCGATAGACCTGATCCGCCACGCGCGCCGATCGCGTGACGGCAGGCGTCAGCGGCTGCACGAGAACGGTCCGCTGGAGCCGGGACGGTTCGGCAGGATCTGTCTGCTGCCCGGAAGATCCCCCATTTTCCCCCGCACTGTTCCGCATTCTCCCGGCCTCTGATCCCTTGCCCATCTTCCGGGCGTCTTAGGCGCAGCCCGTCTCGCAATCTCGCCTTGGGCGGACCTGCGGCGAACCCGCGATGGGCTGCATGCAGAGTGAGACTTGCAGCGCGTCGGCGCGAAGTTCAAGGGGGCGCGCGCATTCGAAGGGCCTTCGGTGGAATGAAGAGCAGCGCGACCGCCTCGTGTTCTGATTAACGCTGCGGCAGGTGCCAGCGAATTGGGCACGGCTTTGCCTCGGACGCCACTTTTCACCCCGTTTCCGATCCCGCATGGGCCTCCGTAATCGCACCTAAGGTCCGCCATCGTTCGGCTGGCACATGCCTTGCTTTGCTTAAAAAGTTGCATGCAGCATGCAAAGATGATGACGCAACATATGGTAGTGTCTGGAGGCTGATCTACACCCTATGGATTATACCTGGCACTTCCAGATCGTCTGGGACTATCGCGCGGTCTTCATCCGCGGCGCGATCGTGACGGCCCAGATCACCTTCTGGGCGACGCTGATCGGGCTGACCCTGGGTCTTGCGCTCGGCCTCATGCGGCGCAGCGAGATGGTCCTGCTGCGCGCCCCGGCCGCCACCTTCATCGAGCTGTTCCGCTCCACGCCCGCGCTCGTGCAGCTGGTCTGGATCTATTATTCGCTGCCGATCCTCACGGGGCTCCAGTTGAGCAACACCGCCTCGGTGTCCGTGGGCCTCGGCCTGCATGCGGCGGCCTATTTCGGCGAGATCTTCCGGGCCGGGGTGAATTCCATCAGCAAGGGCCAGTGGGACGCCGCGCGCGCCATCGGCATGAGCTATTCGCAGTCCATGCGCAGGATCATCCTGCCCCAGGCGATCCGGCGGATGATCCCGCCCTTCATCAATGAGTTCGCCTCGCTCATCAAGCTGACGACGCTGGGCTCGGCCCTGGCGGTCTACGAGCTGCTTCACGAGGCAAACAACCTCATCAACAGCACCTACCGGCCGCTGGAGATCTACACCGTATTGGCCGTGGCCTTCGCAGTCATCATCTACCCCATCATCTATGCCTCGCAGCGCCTCGAGCGGAAGTGGCAGCTGCGCCAATGAAAGAGATCATGATCAAGGCACGTAATGTGCAGAAATCGTTTGGGACCCACCAGGTTCTGAAGGGCATCGACCTCGACATCACCAAAGGCGAAGTGCTGGCCATCATCGGCCCGAGCGGTTCCGGGAAGAGCACGTTTCTGCGGTGCATGAACTTCCTGGAGGCCTATGATTTCGGCGAGATCTGGCTGGGGGATCAGCTCGTCGGCTACCGCAAGAGCGCCAGCGGCGCGCTTGTGAAGGACAAGCCGGCCCGCATCGCGGCGGTGCGGGCGCGCATGGGCATGGTGTCCCAGAACTTCAACCTGTTCCCGCACATGAGCGTCCTCGAAAACGTCATCGAGGGGCCCATCGTGGTCCAGAGGCGCAAGCGCGAGGACGCGGTCGCGCAGGCCCGCTCCCTGCTGGATCGGGTGGGCCTTTCCGCGAAGGTGGATGTCTATCCCGAGACCCTGTCCGGCGGCCAGCAGCAGCGGGCTGCCATCGCCCGCGCGCTCGCCATGAACCCGGAGGTGATGCTGTTCGACGAGCCCACCTCGGCGCTCGATCCGGAACTGGTGGGCGAGGTTCTGGACGTGATGCGCGCCCTCGCGGCCGACGGCATGACCATGGTGGTGGTCACCCACGAAATGGCCTTCGCCCGCGATGTGGCCGACCGCGTGATGATGATGGACGACGGCAATCGCGTCGAAATCGACACGCCGGAAAAGATCTTCACCAACCCGTCCCATCCGCGCACCGCGGAATTCCTTCAACGCGTCCTGCGCTGAGCGGGCCGACACCTTTGGCCGTCAAGAGAGAGGATCACCTGATGAAGAGCCTTTTCCGCCGTCCGCTCGTCCTCTGGGGGATGCTGGCAGCACTCATGGTCTCCGCCGGGGCTCAGCCCGCGGGCGCGCAGGTCATGGACCGCATCCTGAAGGATAAGACCATCAAGGTCGGCTATATTCCCTCGCCCCCCGGCACCATCAAGGACCCGGCGACGGGCGAGGTGAAGGGCTATTACGTCGATGGCCTGCGCTACATCTTCAAGACCATCGGCGTCGAGCCGGTGCTGGTGGAGACCACCTGGGCGAACTTCGCGGCGGGCCTCCAGTCGGGCCAGTTCGACATGTCCATCGCGGGCACCTTCGCCACCATCCAGCGCGCGGCGGCGGTCGAATTCACCAAGCCCATCCACTATCTCGGCTACAGCGCCATCGTGAAGAAGGGCGACGAGCGCTTCAAGGCGCTCGCCGACTTCAACCAGGACGGCCTCAAGATCGCTGTCGTCCAGGGCGGCGCGGCGCAGGAATATGTGAGGGAGAATTTCCCGAAGGCGACCATCGTCGCCCTCGGCACCGGCAACCTCACGGCGCCCTTCGTGGAGGTCTCGGCCGGCCGCGCGGATGTGGGCGTCGAGGATGCCTGGCAGGCGCGCCGCTATGCGTCGGTGCAGCCCGGCGTGGTGGATCTGTTCCAGGCGAACCCCTACAACCTGCTGCCCATCGCCTGGACCGTGAAGCGCGGCAACCAGGACCTCCTGAACTTCCTGAACACCTCCATCGACTTCATGCTCCTGACCGGGCGCTGGGAGCGCATGGCCAACGGCTACGGCATGACCGGCCGCTATTTCGACGCCCCCAACCTGGCGCCGTTCGGCACGGTCACCGAAGCCCCGGCGACGGACAAGAAGTGACCCTTGGCCGGCGGCGCCCGCCGCCGGCTCCACGCCCTCCCGAGGAGATGGCCGCGCACCGCAGGCACGAGGCTGCGCGGCCGTTCCTTCCGGCGAGGGGCGGGCAAGATTTCAGCATTGCTCCAGCCGACGAGGGAGAAGGGGCATGATCGAGAATCCCATTCCATGGCCCAATGGCGCCCGCTGCGCCGTCGCCATCACCTTCGACATGGATACCGATTGCCTTCTGCACTATGCCCACCGGCATACGGCGGACACGCTGATCGGCACCGCATCCCTGCTGCGCTACGATCTGGTGGGCGTTCCGCGCATCCTGAAGATCTTCAAGCAGTATGACCTGAAACAGACCTTCTTCGTGCCGGGCTGGACGGCGGAGCGCTATCCCGACACGGTCCGGATGATGCTGGACGGTGGCCACGAGGTGGGCGCCCACGGCTATCTCCATGAGCGGCTCGACACGCTGTCGGCCGAGATGGAGGACTATTGGTTCATGCGCAGCCTGGAGGCTTTGGAGAAGGTGACGGGCATGCGCCCGCGCGGCTTCCGGGCGCCGAGCTATCGCTTCTCGAAGAATACGCTGAATTACCTGTGCCGCGAGGGATTCGCCTATGATTCATCCCTCATGGGGGATGACGTTCCCTATATCGTGGAAGGCGACCGTGGCTCTCTTGTGGAGCTTCCTACCCATTGGGGCCTCGATGACTGGCCGCAATTCACCATCAATTCGGACCTGAACTACCACATCCAGGTGAACTCGCCGCAGCGGGCCATGGATGTGTTCATGGCCGAGTTCGAGGCCGCCTGGACGTATGGCGGCCTGTGGATCGCCGTCTGGCATCCCTTCGTCATGGGGCGCCTCTCGCGGGCGATCTACATGGAGAAGATGATCCAGACCATGCTGGAAAAGGGCGGTGTGTGGTTCGCCACGCTCGAAGAGATCGCGGCGCACGTCAACCACATGACCGCCACGGGGCAATACACGCCCGCCAAGGAAAAGATCCCCTATCACGACGCGGTGGCCGACGCCTGGAGCCGCAAGTAATCGCGCCTGAAGGGTGAGCATTCCCCGGTTCGCCGGGCAGACGAATATTTCCCGGCCTTGAAGCGAGGCGGACGGGGAGGGCGCGCGCCCCTCCCGCCCGACGCCCGGCCCGTGCCGCCAGACGTGAACCAATCGGGCGGTCCAGTCGAAGGAAGAGCGAGATGCGCGTTGGAATTTGCGGGGGTGGACTGGGCGGGGTGTCCGCCGCCATCGGTCTGGCATCCCTGGGCTTCGAGGTGGATGTCTTCGAGAAGGCCCCGCTGCTACGCGCCACGGGCGCGGGGCTCAATCTGTGGCCCAATGCCGGGCGCGCCATCTACGGGCTCGGCCTGCGCGAGCGCTACGACGCGGTGAGCGTGAAGCTCGACCGCTATCTCGGCTATGATCGCGAGGGGCAGCCCCTCTTCAATGTGGAGACGCAGGACTGGCCGGAGAAATACGGCGCGCCGTCCGTCGGGATCTACCGCCTGTCCTTGAGCACCATGCTGGCCGAGGCGTACGGCATGGAGAAGATCAAGTTCGGCTACGAGGTGAAGTCCGTCGAGGACAAAGGCGACAAAGCCGTCTGCCATTTCACCAATGGCGAGAGCTATGAGTGCGACGTGCTCATCGGCGCGGACGGCATCTATTCCACCATTCGCGAGCAGATCATCGGCGGCGTGAGCTTCCGGCCCAACGACCACCACGCCTTCCGCTGGCGCGCGGTGGTGGATCTGGCGGATGTGGATGTGGATCCAGCCGCGCAGACCGGCTTCTACACGCCGGGCGGATGGCTCTCCGTCATCCCCATCGGCGAGGGCAAGGCCTATTGGTTCGGCTCCGTGTCGGGCGCCGCCACTTTGGACGACTTCATCGCCTATTTCAGCGCCTGGACGAAGACGCATATCCCCCGGACTTTGGCCATGACGCCCCGGGAGATCATCGTCGAGAGCCCGCTCTATGACGTGGACGGCATCCCCTACACATGGACCCAGGGCCGCATCACCCTTCTGGGCGATGCGGCCCATCCCATGATGCCCGACATGGCGCAGGGGGCGAGCCAGACCTTCATCGATGCCCTGGCGCTTCGCGATGCCTTCGCGAACACGAGCGACATCGACCAGGCGCTCCGGGACTATGAGAGCACGCGGCGGCCGGCGGCCAATTACGTGGTGCGCTGCTCCCAGAAGGGCAGCTTCCTCGGGCGCAACAATGTGAGCCCCATCGCCATCCGCTACCAGCAGGAAATCGAGACGCAGGCGGGATAGCGCCCGCCCGTTTCCGCTCCTCCCATCCATCTCTCTATGGCAATGGTCATGACCGGATCCCGGCCCTTAGTGATCCTTTTTCACAGCGACGCCAGCGACCCGCGCTGGCCGGATGCGATCCAGCGCGCCTTGCCGGATTTCGAGATGCGCCGGACCCTCGACGGGGTGCCGCCGGAGGATGTGGCGGCGGCCGTGGTCTGGAAGCACCCACCGGGACTTCTGGAGCCGCTCACGAACCTCAAGCTGATCCAGGTTCTGGGGGCGGGGGTCGATCATTTCCTCGCCGACACCCGGCTCCCCAAGGGCGTGCCCATCGCGCGGCTGGTGGATCCCGGCCTCACCGCGCGCATGAGCGAATATGTGCTGATGCACACCCTGGCGCTCCACCGGCGCCTGCCGGAAAGCGCGCGGGCCCAGCGGGACGGGCGCTGGGACTTCATCCACCCCCAGCCGCCGGAGCGCACCTGCGTGGGCATTCTGGGCCTCGGGGAACTTGGCCAGGCCTGCGCGGCGGCTCTTTCGGGCATCGGCTTCCGCGTGCTGGGCTGGAGCCGGTCGCGCCGAAGCGGCATGGCGTTCGAGACCTATGCGGGGGAGGTGGAGCGTTCCGCCTTCCTGCGCCAATGCGACATCCTCGTTCTCCTGCTGCCGCTGACCGCGCAGACGCGGGACATCGTGGATGCCCGGTTCTTCGACGAGATCCGACCCGGCGCCGCGCTCATCAATGTGGGGCGCGGCGCGCTCGTCGATGACGCGGCGCTTGTGGCCGCGCTCGATGAAGACCGCCTGCGGCATGCGGTTCTGGATGTCTTCCGGCAGGAGCCGCTCCCCCCGGAGCATCCTTTCTGGACGCATCCCGCCATCACGGTGACGCCGCACAATTCCAGCGCCACCAACCCGGACACGGCGATGGCGCAAGTGACGGAAAACATCCGTCGCGCCGTGTCCGGACAGACGCCCCTGCATCTTGTCGATCCCGCCGCCGGCTATTGAGAGCCGCGGGATCGGCACGCCCCAACAGCAAGACCTGGAGAGCGACCCATGACCGTGACGAAGCAAGATCTTGAAGCCTGGGTGGATGCGGACCGCGAGGTGCTCATCGCGTTCGCCCAGGACTTCATCCGCTGCCGCACCCCCAATCCGCCCGGCGACACGCTGGTGGCCGCCGAGCATGTGCGCCGGTTCCTGGAGGCGCAGGAGCTTCCCTATGAGGTGATCGCGCCCAACGAGATCATGCCCAACATCGTCGCCTCCTTCGAGGGCGGCGCGGACGGTCGCCATCTGGCGCTCAACGGCCATATGGACGTGTTCCCGGTGGAGGATGAAAGCGGCTGGAGCCACGATCCGTGGGGCGGCGCCCTGGTGGACGGAAAGATCTATGGGCGCGGCTCGGCCGACATGAAGTGCGGCACCACGGCGTCCATCTTCACCTATGCCTATCTCAGCCGCATCCGCGCGCAGTTGAAGGGCAAGCTCTCCCTCGTGGTGGTGTCCGACGAGGAGACGTTCGGCCCCTGGGGCGCGCGCTATCTGGCGGAGCATCGCCCCGAGGTGTTCGGCGATTGCTGCCTCAATGGCGAGCCGAGCGGCATCAGCACCATCCGCTTCGGCGAGAAGGGGCCGCTCTGGCTGGAATTCCGCATCCGCACGCCCGGCGCGCACGGCGCCTATACCCATATGAGCCCGAGCGCGACGGTGATCGCCAGCGAGCTGATCACCGAACTGTCCAAGCTGAAGGAGATCAGCGTTCCCGATCTCGGAAACCTGGAATCCGCCATCACCTCGGCGGCGCAGGTGATCGACGGCGAGTATGGCGCGGGCGCGGCTTCCATCATCCGCAAGGTGACGGTCAATCCCGGCCTCGTCTCGGGCGGCATCAAGGTGAACATGATCGCCGCCGAATGCCGCGTGCAGGTGGACATCCGCGTGCCCAACGGCCTGACGGAGAAGGACATTCTCCCGCGCATCGACGAGATCGTCGCCCGTTATCCGGAAATGACCTACCGAGTCCTCCTGTCGGAGGAGCCGGCCTGGACCCCGCCGGACACGGAGATGATGGATTACGTGCGCCAGAACGCGAAGCACATTTCAGGCATCGATCCGGCGCCCATCATCAGCCTGGGTGCCACCGACGCCCGCCTCTGGCGCTACAAGGGCTTGCCCGCCATCGTCCACGGCCCCGCCCCGCGCGGCATGGGCAGCGTGGACGAGCATGTGCCGGTGGAGGAATTCATCCATGTGGTGAAGTGCCATCTCCTCTCGGCGTTCGATTATCTCAGCCGGTGAGGCAGGGCGCGTCATTCTCGGCGAAAGTCCCGATCCGCCGCCGGCTCCCGGCGGCGGCAGGCACGCCGGCGTCCGCTGCAAGGATCAGCCGCGCGGCGCGCGTTCGATCATCTTCTCGATGCTGACCGAGGTGAGGTGGCGCCGCATGAAAACGGCCGCGTCCTCGCGCCGTTCCGCGAGAAGCAGGTCGATGAGCTGCACATGCTCGCTGCACCGGACAGCGGCATATTGGCGATCCAGGGATTGCTTGTACTCGATCAGCCGGCGCAGCCGGTCCACCCGCTTCAGGCTGTCGATGAAGAAGACGTTGCGGCTGCAGGCGATGATGGCTTCGTGGACATTCCGGTTGAGGTCGAACAGGGTCGGGTTGGACACTTCCCAGATGCGCCCGTCCACCAGTTCCTGCTGCTGCATGCGGCAGGCGATCAAAGCCGCGCGGTTGAGGACGAAGCCGGGTTCCATGATCGCCGCAGGCTCGATGGCCAGCCGGAAACGATAGCTGTCCTGGTAGGACTGCATGGATTTCAGCATGGGCAGGAAGGCCCAGCCATGGCCGGGCAGGCGCTCGATCCAGCCTTCATTGGCGATGCGCGCCAGCACGCGGCGAAGCTGCGCGCTTGAGAGGCCGTAATCGCGGGCCAGCTTGCTGTCCGTGACCTTGTCCGGCAGCCGGCCTTCCAGATTGTCCTCGGCGATCTTCAGGTACGCGGTCTCGTCCTCGTCCCAGGCCAAGGGCTTCGGCGGCGCGGCGGCGTCCATGGCGAAGGCGCACACGGTAAAGCCGCCCCGGCTGGGGTTCGCCGCCACATGGCCGGACTGCTCCAGCAGCGTCAGAGCCCGCCGAACCGGCGAGCGGGAGACGCGGAATTGCTCAGCCAGCTTTCGCTCGACCAATTGCGTGCCGGGCTCGATCCGCTCGGCCTTCATGTGATCGACGATCTGCGCGGCGAGCTGTGTGACGAGCGGCGTTTCCATGCCCGTCCATGTGCCCCGCCGCTTGTCATCCTGCAAGCGGCGGCGGGCGCCGAGACGGTTGGAAACTGGAAGTCTATCAAGTTTGGTATTTTATGATTGAAAAGTACCAAACGCTCCGCTACCAATCCCTCAACGACATAAAAGTCTGGGTGGGGCGGCAGGTGATGGCGGAGGCAAAGCCGGTGACGGCGGATCAGAAGCGCGACGTCGCCGGCCTCGGCATTCCCGCCGGCGCGTGCGACTGCCACGTCCATGTGTTCGAGCCGGCGCTCTTCCCTCTCGCGGATGGCCGGGCCTACACGCCCGGCCGCGCCAGCCTCGCCATGCTTGAGGCGCATCTCGACGGGCTCGGTATCGACCGCGTGGTCCTGGTGCAGGCCAGCGTCTATGGCACCGACAATGCCTGCCTGCTCGATGCGCTTACCCGGCTCCGGGGGCGCGGACGGGCGGTGGCGGTGATCGACCCCGGCGCCACGAGCGCCGCCGATCTGCGGGCGCTGTGGGCGGCCGGCGTGCGGGGCGTGCGCGTCAATCTCGAATCCAAGGGTGAGACCCGCGTCGAAGCCGCGCTGGATGCCTTCGCTGCTACGGCCGGTCGCGTGGCCGGCCACGGCTTCGCGGTGCAGATCTATGCGGACATGGCCCTGCTGCCGGGGCTGGCCGAAACCATCGCCGCCAGCCCGTCTCCCGTCATTCTCGACCATTTCGCCGGAGCCAAGGCGGAGCGCGGGCCGAGCCAGCCCGGCTTTGCGGAACTCATCGACCTTCTCGCGACGGGCAAGGTGTGGGTCAAGCTGTCGGCGCTCTACCGCGCCTCCGCACTGGCCGGATCCGCAGACCTTGAGCCCATCGCCCGCGCCATGATCCAGGCCCGGCCCGACCGCATGGTGTGGGCCTCCGACTGGCCGCACACCGGCGGCGGAAAGGACCGGGCGGCCCGCGGGCCGCTCACGGTGGAACCGTTCCGCGAGATCGACAGCGCAGCCGCGCTGCGCACGCTCAAGTCATGGTGCGGCGATGACGCCGCCTTCCACCGCATCCTCGCTGCCAATGCGGCGCGGCTCTTCGATTTTCCCTCCTGAAGAACGGACACTTCTGATGAAGATCCTCGTGCTCCCCGGCGACGGCATCGGCCCCGAAATCACCGAGGCGACGCTCGCGGTCCTCAAGGCCGCCGACGAAAGGCTCGGTCTCGGCCTTTCCTTTGAACAGATGGATATCGGCCTCAAGGCGCTGAAGGAGCAGGGCACCACCTTGCCGGACCCGGTGATGAAGCGCGTGCCGGAGATGGACGGCGTCATTCTCGGCCCGGTGTCCCATTACGAATATCCCGCGAAGGACAAGGGCGGCATCAACCCCTCCGGCGCGCTGCGCGTGACCTTCGAGCTTTATGCCAATGTGCGCCCGTGCCGGTCGCGCGAGGGCATGTCCATCCTGCGCAAGCCCATGGATCTCATCATCGTGCGTGAGAACACCGAGGGCTTCTACGCCGACCGCAACATGTTCGCCGGTGGCGGCGAGTTCATGCCGGAGCCCGACATCGCTTTGGCGGTGCGCAAGGTGACGGCGAAGGGCAGCGCCCGTGTGGCGCGTGCGGCGTTCGAGATCGCCCGGGGCCGACGCAAGAAGCTGACCGCGGTCCACAAGGCCAATGTGCTGCGCCTGTCCGACGGGCTGTTCCTCCAGGAAGTGCGTCGCGTGGCGCAGGACTTCCCGGACGTGGAGCTGGACGACCTGATCGTCGATGCGGCGAGCGCCCACATCATCCGTCGCCCCGATACGTTCGACGTGATCGTCACCACCAACATGTTTGGCGACATCCTCTCCGACGAGGCGTCCGAACTGTGCGGCAGCCTGGGCCTTGGCGGGTCCATCAATGCGGGCGCCAACAATTGCGTCGCCCAGGCGCAGCACGGCTCCGCCCCCGACATTGCGGGCCGCGACATCGCCAATCCCACCTCGCTCATCCTGTCGGCCGCCATGCTGCTGGACTGGCGCGGCCGGCGCGATGGCAACGATGCGCTCATCGCGGCGGCCGCTGTGATCGAGGCCGCCGTTGAGGCGACCATCGACGAGCCGGCCACCCGCACCCGCGATCTTGGCGGCACCACCGGTACGACGGCTTTCGCCAAGGCGGTCATTGCCCGTCTCGTCGCCGCCAGCCCGTCGCGCGCTGCCTGAGCTGAGGATTTCAGATGATCATCTCCCTCAACCCCGCGACGGGCGCAGAGCTTGCGCGTTTCGAGCCGCATGACGCATCTGCGGTGGATGCGGCGCTGACGGGTGCCGTGTCCGCCCAGGCGATCTGGGCGCGCACGCCGCTGTCCGAGCGCGTGGAGCTTCTGCGCCGCATGGCCCGCGTGCTGCGGGCGGGCAAGGAGCGGTACGGCCTGCTCATCACCCAGGAGATGGGCAAGCCTTTGCCCGAGGCCGAGGCGGAAGTGGAGAAGTGCGCCTGGAACTGCGACTTCTACGCCGACAGCGCCCCCCGCTTCCTCGCGGACGAGGTGACGGAGAGCAATGCCAGCGAGAGCGCGGTGGTGTTCGA
>NZ_RWKV01000015.1 GCF_003993795.1 Aquabacter cavernae | reverse complement strand
AGGCGTCCACGAACCGATCCGCGACGCTTTCCTCCACGATGAAGCGCTTCGCATTGATGCAGCTCTGGCCCACATTGATGAAGCGGGCCTTCACGGCGGTGGCGGCGGCGGCCTCGATGTCCGCATCGGCCAGCACGATGAAGGGGTCCGAGCCGCCCAGCTCCAGCACCTGCTTCTTGAGCGCCTTGCCCGCCTGGGCGGCGACGATCATGCCCACTTCCGTGGAGCCGGTGAGGGTCACGGCGGCGATGCGGTCATCCGCGATGAGGCCCGCCACCGCGCTGGAATCGATGAGCAGCGTGCGGAACAGCCCCTCGGGGCAGCCCGCCTCCCGCATGACCTCCTCCACCGCCACCGCGCATTGCGGCACGTTGTTGGCATGCTTGAGGATGGCGCCGTTGCCGGCCGCGAACGCGGGGGCGGCGAAGCGGAAGAACTGCCAGAAGGGGTAGTTCCAGGGCATGATGGCCAGCACCACGCCCAGCGGGTCGAACACCACCGCGCTCTCGCTGGCATTGCTCTCCGTCACCTCGTCCGCGAGGAAGCGGGGGGCGCTGTCGGCGTAGAAGTCGCAGTTCCAGGCGCACTTCTCCACTTCCGCCTCGGCCTCGGGCAGGGGCTTGCCCATCTCCTGGGTGATGAGCAGGCCGTACCGCTCCTTGCCCGCCCGCAGCACGCGGGCCATGCGGCGCAGAAGCTCCACGCGCTCGGACAGGGGCGTGCGCGCCCAGATCGCCTGGGCCTTTACGGCACCCGTCAGCGCCGCATCCACCGCAGATGCGTCATGCGGCTCGAAACGCGCAAGCTCTGCGCCCGTCGCAGGGTTGAGGGAGATGATCATGGGGTAAACCTCCGGTCCCGCCGGTGCGGGCCGCATGGGCGAAAGTCCGAAAGGCGCGGCCGCCCCCGCTATATGCGAAGGCGGCCGGATAGGTCTGTCCTCAGGGGACGCGGGCGAGATCCTTGCTCTCGGCCGAGGCGAACACCGCCTCCAGCGCCGCGACCGTCTCGATCATCTGGTCCATGGCGATGGGATAGGGCGAGCCGCCCTGCGCCGCGCGGGCGAAGGCTTCGAGGTTCGCCCGCACCGAAGGCGCCGGGGGATAGTCGAGATCCTCGCGGTCGCGGCCACGGATCACATAGGTGGCCGTCCAGCCTTCGGAATTCTCCGGATGGGCCCGGTCGCGCACCTCGGCCCAGCCCTTCGAGCCATAGACCGCGAGGCGGCCGTCGAACGGCGTGGTGAGGATGGCGGAGAGCAGCGAGGTGCCGCCATTCTTGAATTCCAGGGTCATGGCGAGGGTGTCGCCATTCTCCCAGTCCTGGGCGAGGGTGCGGATGGAGGTGAGCACCCGGTCCGCCGAGCCGAGGATGGCGGTGGACAGATCGATGAGATGGATGCCCGTGGCGGTGACGGGCCCCACGGGGTTGGACGCGCTGATGCGCCAATTGCCCTTGGGCAGCGCCAGGAACTTGTCCTGGCTGAAATTCGCCTCCACCTGCACGATGGTGCCGAGGTCGCCCGCCTTGATGCGCGCCATCAGGTCCATGACCGGCGGCTCGAAGCGCCGCTCATGGCCGACGCCGAGCACCACATTGTTCGCCTTGCACACGGCGACGGCCTTTTCGGCATCCGCGCGGGTGAGGCAGAGGGGCTTCTCGCAGAAGACATGCTTGCCGCGGCTCGCGGCGGCGATGATCTGGTCGCAATGGAATTGCTGGGGGGTGCACAGCACCACGCCCTGCACTTCGGGGTCGTCGAGGATGGCCTCGAACGTCTCCACGAAGCGCGCGCCGCGCTCGGTCGCCACCGAAGCCTTGGAGGCGTCCACATCGGTGGCCACCACGATCTTGATATCCGGGCTGTCCTGGAGCACCCGCAGCAGCGTGCCGCCCCACCAGCCCATTCCCACCAGTCCGACCTTGAGCATATGGATATTCCTCGCCGTTTCGGGTCCGGCGCCTTGGTGCGCCGGTTCAGTCCCGAGGCGCGCCGGACGGGTCCGGCGCGCGATCAATCAGGGATGCCTGAGGAGGCCGCCTTATTCGGCGGCCTTGGGGGCGGCCACGGAGCCCATGCGGGGGGCCACCTGCTCGGCCAGCAGCACCATGGAGCGGCGGGCGAGATCGCGGTCCGCCCAGTCCTTGCCTGCATAAAGCAGGGTGCCGAAGGGGCCGGTGATCTCCTGGAAGCGGTGCAGGTCTTCCACCACCTTGTCGGGGGTGCCCCAGATCACCAGATCGTCCAGCACCCTCTCGATGGTCAGCTCGTCGTCCGTCATGTTGGGATCGGACTTGAACAGCTCGGCCCGCTTGTTGGCCTTCATCTTGGTGAGGAGCTGGTTGTAATAGAAGCGGTAGGGGCTGTTGGGGCCGGTGGCATATTCGCGGGCGGTGGCGAGATCATCCGCCACGAACACGCTCTTGGCCACGCGCCAGTCGGCCGGATCGGCCACGGCGCCCACCTTGGCGCGGCCCTCCACATATTTCGGCCAGTGGGTGGCGACCCATTTGGGCATGAGGAAGTTGGCCGAGATGGGCAGCCAGCCGCGCGCCGCCGCTTCCACAACGCCCTTGGAATAGGGCGCCACCACCGTCACCACGATGGGCGGGTGGGGCTGCTGGAGGGGCTTGGGAATGATGCCCTGGCCGATATCGGCCATGAGCGTGCGCTCGGTGCTCACCGTCCAGTACTTGCCCTTGATGTTGTAGGGCGCCTGTCCGTCCCAGATGGCGAGGACGGAATTGATGCCTTCCACGAACATGGCGTTGCGGTCGGCATCCAGGTTACCGAACACCTCGGCGTCGGAGAGCAGGCCGCCAGGGCTGATGCCGAAATTGAAGCGCCCGTCCAGCATGTGGTCGAGCATGGCGATCTCGCCCGCCACCGCCGCCGGATGGCTGTTGGGCAGGTTGATGGTGCCGGTGCCCAGGCGGATCTGCTTCGTGTTCTGGGCGATCCAGGCGATGAACATGGCGCAGGACGTGATGTTCTCCGCCTGGTCGGTGACGTGCTCGCCGCAATAGGCCTCGGTGAAGCCCAGCTCATCCGCGAGCACGAATGCCTCCTTGTCCTCCTGCAGGGACTGGCGCCAGTCCTTGGTCAGGGGGTGGATGGGCATGGTGAAGAAACCGAGCTTCATAAGTACGCTCCCAAATCCGTCCGCGCGACCATAGGGGCGCGAGATCATGCGGGAAAATGATTGTTCATGATGCAGGCCATTATTTTAGATAATGGCCTTGGGCGCACCTCGCCCCTTGAGGGGCGAGGGCGAGTGGGGTCTGGCGCTCAGGCGGCCACGGGCTCTCCCACCTTGGCGCCGGTCAGCCAGCCGGTGAGCGCGGCGTTGTAGGCGTCCGGATTTTCCATGGGGATGATGTGCGCGGCGGGCGCGATCTCCACATAGCGGGCGCCGGGGGTGAGGCTCGCCATCTCCTTGATGGCGGCGGGCGGGGCGCCGCCGTCGGCGGCACCGGCCACATAGAGGACCGGGATCTTGATGGAGCCGAGGCTACGCTTGTAGTCGAGCCCCTTCAGCGCCTCGGCGCAGAGGATGTAGCCCTCGGTGTCGCAGGCCAGGATCATCCGGCGGGCTTCCTCGACCACGTCCGGCCGGGCCTCGCGGAGCGGGGCGGTGAACCAGCGCTCCACGGTGAAGTCCACCACGCCCTGCATGCCGCCCGCCGCGCGGATGGCGGCGATGCGGGTGTTCCAGCTGTCGATGAAGGGCGGGATGGCGTCCGAGCGGGCGGCGCAGCAGGCAAGGCTGCGCAGCCGATCGCCATGATGGATGGCGACGCCCAGGCCGGTCATGCCGCCCATGGACAGGCCGATCATGTCGGCCTTGTCGATGCCGAAATGATCCATCAGCCCAACCACGTCGCCCACGAAGGTGGCGAGCGAGTAAGGACCGGCGGGGGCCGAGGAGCGGCCATGGGCGCGCGTGTCGTAGCGCAGCACGCGGTGGGTCTTCGTGAAGGCCGCCATCTGCGCCTCCCAGCTCTCCAGCGTGCAGGCCAGCGAGTTGGAAAGGATCAGCCAGGGCTTGCCCGCATCCCCGTCCACCCGGGTCGCGAGCTGGGCGCCGTTCACCGAGACCATTTCGATGTCGATCATTGGAAACTTCCTCGCAGGAAAGAGAGAGACCGGCGGCTAAACGCCGGTCTTGCCGAGGTTGGGCAGCCAGGTGGCGATGCCGGGGAAGGCGATGATCATGGCGATCACGGCCAGGAGGCAAATCCAGAACGGCACCGAGCCCCTGAAGATCTCGCCCACCGATATTTTTTCCTGTGGCAACGCCGCCTTCACCGTGAAGACCAGGATGCCGAAGGGCGGGGTGAGCAGGCCGGTCTCGATGGCGATGATGCCGATCATGGCGAAGGCCAGCGGATCATAGCCGAGTGCACCGGCGATGGGGGCGAAGACCGGCACCGTGAGCAGGATGATGGAGATGGAGTCGATCACGCAGCCCAGCAGGAACCAGATGAGGATCATGATGCCGAGGATGGCGAGCGGCGACAGGCCGGTGTCCAGGAAGAAGGCCTGCACCGCCCCGGTGATGCCGGTCATGGACAGCACGCGGGAATAAAGCTGGGCCGTCACCAGGAGCAGCAGCAGCGGAGCGGAGGTGCGCCCCACCGTCAGCACCACGTCGAAGATCTCCTTCATGCGCATGCCGCGGCCGATGGCGATGAGGAGCGACATGGTCGCGCCCACCCCCGCGCCTTCGGTGGGCGTGAAGATGCCGAACCAGATGCCGCCGAGAACCGAGAGGATGAGCAACAGCACCAGCAGCGTGCCAACGATGGTCTTGCGGAAGTCGTCTTCCTCCACCACCGGTGGCATGGAGACCGAAACCCGCCCGCCGGATCCGCCCGCCACGGCCGCGCCCGAGGCGGAGACCGAGACCACGCCCGCACCCGGCGCCTCGCCCACCAGCGCGGGATAGCGCATGGCGAAATAGACGATGTAGATGCTGTAGACGCCCACCACCAGGAAGCCGGGAATGATGCCCGCCAGGAACAGGCTGCCGATGGACTGCTCGGTGATGACGCCCCACACGATCATCAGCACCGAGGGCGGGATGAGCATGCCCAGGCAGGCGCTGCCGGCGATGCAGGCGAGCGAGAACTGCCGGTCGTAGCCATAGCGCTTCATCTCCGGATAGGCGATGCGCGAGAAGGCGGCAGCGGCGGCGATGGAGACGCCCGACACGAAGGCGAAGATGGCGTTTGCGAACACGGTGGCGATGCCGAGCCGGCCCGGCAGCCATTTCGTGACGCGGTTGACGAGGGCGAACAGATCCCGCGCCGCGCCGCAGCGGGCGAGGAACTCGCCCATGAGGATGAAGAGCGGGATGACCGCGAAGATATAGTCGCGGATCGCCTCATAGGCGGTGTTGGAGATGAAGGAGCGCACGACTTCGATGTCGCCGTCCATCATCATGTAGATGCCGAGCGCCGAGGCGAGGCCGAGCGCGACGGCGATGTGCACGCCGAAGGCCACCAGGAACAGAAGCCCGCCCAGCACCAGGGTCATTTGTGTTGCGTCGAACATGGCGGACCCTCAGTGCGAGACGCCGGTGACCAGGACTTCGCTGCGACGGGCGGCGACGATCTGGCGGCAGGCGAGAAGGATGTAGGCGAGGACGGCGAGGCCGGTGCCGGCGAGGACAGCGAGGCGGACGGGCCACATGGGCACGTGCAGGGCGCCCTCGCCCTCGAACTCGCCACTGGTCCAGGCATGGATGAAGCCGTCGATGCTGCCCCAGAAGATGATGCCGAAGAGCAGCGCGCCGAGGAACGAGCCGATGATGCCCAGCACCGCCTGCATGGAGACCGGCAGATGGTTGGTGATGGCGTCCACATGCATCATGCCGCCCGACAGGATGGCGTAGCTGGCCTGCAGGTAGCAGATGATGACGATGGAGGAAGAGACCATCTCGGGCGTGCCCTTGAGGGGCGCACCGAACAGCACGCGGCCGATCACGTCTGCGCAGACAACGAAGCACAGAAGGAAGGCGAGGGCGGAGGCCACGACGAGCAGGGCCTTGGAAACGATATCGAGAGCATGTCCGATCATGGCGCACCTATGGTTGCCGTCGGCGGGAACGGGATCGGGAACGGGAAGGGCCGGGCGGAGCACCGCCCGGCGAGGCTTCAAGCGCGCGGTCGCGTCACTTGACCTGGTAGCGCACGGGCCATTTGTGGCCGGCCTTCTCGTACAGCTCCATGGCGAGGCTCAGAACCTCGGTGGCCGGCAGGCCGGCCTTGTCCAGCTCCGTGGCCTTCTCCTTGGGCCAGTCCTTCAGGGAGGTCGCCCATTCGATGCGCACGCTGTCCGGCACGGCGGTCTTCACCTTCGCGCCCAGCTCTTTCAGCTGCGCGATCTGCTTGGGATAGTTCTCGTCATTGACCGTGCCGGTCTTGGCCTCGAACTCGCGGGCCACTTCCACGATGATGGCCTGCACGTCCTTCGGCAGCTTCTCGTAGCGGGCCTTGTTGATGGTCAGGCCGTGCCAGGAAATGGCGCCGAAGCCGACTTCGGTATAGTAGGGCGAGACTTCGAACAGCTTGAAGTTCACGACGCCCGACGGGAACATGATCCAGCCGTTATAGACGCCGGTCTGCATGGCGGTGTAGGCGTCCGGCAGCGAGGACTGGACCGGGATGGCGCCGGCATATTCCAGCCACTTCAGGTTGAGGCCCGCGCCCGCGAGCTTGCGGCCCTTCAGGTCCGACACCACGTTCCAGTCGAAGGTGGTGGTGAGGTTGTAGCCGTTGTCCGAGATGAGGGCGATGAGCTTCTGGTTGAACTTCTTCTCGAACACTTCGGTCATGTACGGCACCTTGTCGTACACTTCGCGGGCGACCTTCACGCTGGTCACCGAGCTCATGGACGAGAAGGGCAGCATGACCTGGAAGGCCTGCATGGGCAGGTTGGACGGCTCGAAGCAGAAGCAATAGCCGCCGATATCGACAATGCCCGACTGCACCGCTTCCAGCGTATCGGCCACCTTCACCATGGAGCCGCCATAGCCCTCCACGAACTCGATCTTGTGCGAGGTGCGTTCCGCGACGCGCTTGGTCACCTCCGGCACGAAGAAGGTCTGCATGAGATTGACGTAGGTGTTCACCGCTGGATGACCGGAGGCGATGCGCAGGCGGAAGGTTTCCGCTGCGGCAGGCGCTGCCGAAAGTGCCGCGACACAGGCGCCGACGAGGCCAGCCGCCAAGGAAGATCGAAGTACTGATCGCATCAAATTGTCCTCCCGAGTTTATTTTTATTTTTCGACTTTTGCGTGCACGGGTCGATTTATTTCGCAGTCGCGAAAAATGCTGCTCTGCACAAGATGTCGAAGCATTTCTGTTGCGGTAGGATTAGGTTTGGCTCTCCCCCTCGCCAAATGATCATTTATGATCGATGTCATTAAATCGGCTAATGGGGTGCCTCGGCGCACGCGCTTGTATCCCTAAGTCATGTTCCTTAGGGGGAGGAACGCATTGTGAAACAAGGCGTCGCGTCGCCGGCGCTGTTTTTCGGTCCCGCCCCCGGCCCCGGTCGCGCGGGCGCGCCGGGAGATACAAATTCAGTGGATGCGTGAAGACGAGAGGCGCTCAACGCGGCTTGAACGCGGCGTCGCGAGGAGCGCCGCCGCCGAACTGCGCCCTGTAAAGGCCGCCTCAGCCTTCGGGATAAAGCGGCGCGAGCCGCGCACCAGGAGCAGCCTTATCGCTGCGCGCCGCCTGCTTCTGCGCCGCCTTCCAGGCCGCGAGGAAATGCGCGCCACGCCAGGGGGCGGCGGGGGCGCCGTAGAGATGGGCCTGCAACTCCGCGACGGCAGCGACCAGGGCGGGCGCGTCATCGGAGGGCCCGATGCCGATCCGCCGGGCGCCGTTGGACGGCGCCGCGCGCCGCCAGGCGAGATAGGCGGCATGCGCCCTGTGGGGATCGTTGGCCTTGCAGGCCGCCGCGAGGTTGCGGGCCGCGGCTTCCGCGGTGACGGCGCCAAGGCGGCCGAAGGCGGGCCGGGGCGCCCGGCGACCTGTGGCGCGCCCGTGGCGCCGCCAAAGGAGGATGAGGACAATCCCCACAAGCGCCGCGACCACGACGCCAGCCATCCAGGGACCGTGGGCCGCCAGGAGCCCGCGCGCCGTGCCGAGGCTCTGTGTGATCAGCGCGGCCGCCCTGGCGGCGAGCCCGGCCGCCATTGCCGCCGTGCCGTCTGACGGGGGCGGGGCGAGGGGCGTCTGAGGGGTTTGCTCGCCGGCGGAGGGGGCGGAGATGGTCTGGGCGGCCTGCGGCGTCGCGCTCGGTGCCGGGGCGGCGGAGGGCGCGGCGGCGACGGTGAAGGTCACGGCCGGCAGGGTGGTGGAATCCTGCGCCTTCTTGACCGTGTTCCACCAGCCGATGGTGATGGCGGGCAGGGTGACGGTGCCCGCCTGAGTGGGCACCACCGAGATGGTCTTGAGCAGCGTGGCGCCGGGCTCGCCCGCGATCATGTTGGTCTCGGTGCGGCTGTCTTCCTGATATTGCCGCACGCCCGGCACGTCCGGGATGGTGAGGGGCGGCAATTGGTTGGGGCTCGCGCCCACCGCGTCCACGGTGATGACGCGGGTCAGGGTCTCGCCCACCTTCGCCCTGGACAAAGCGGGCGACCACTGTTCGGTGATGGCGACGCTGCGGGCGGGGAGGAACCAGCCCTGGGCCGAAGCGGGGCGCGCCAGCACCTCCACCTTTATGGGGGCGGAATGGAGCGTGACGTCCTGCCCGCGCGTCAGGCCGCCGTCGAGCCACGGCATGGGCACATTGCCCCGGCCCAGCAGGCGCGCCATCTCGGACGGCATGGGCGCATCCACGGGAACCGGGATGTTGGCCTTCAGCGACACCGGCTCGATCTCGATGGTGCCGCTGCGCTGGGGCGTCATCACATAGGTCTGCTCGACCACGCGGTAGCGCGTCTTGCCGATGGTCTTCAGATAGCTGTCCTGCTGCCCGTCCTCGCGGAAGCTCGCCCCGTCCGCGCGGATCTGGCTGATGGAGCCGCTGCGCATGCCCAGGCTGTCAAAGATGCGCACATGGACGGGAATTTCGCCCTGCGCATAGACAGCGCCGGGCGCCACCTCCACCTCCACGAAGAGCGGCTTGGTCTCGCCCTTTGCGGCGGCGGGCGCAGGGGCCGGGGCGCTCGCCTGGATGCGGATCGGCTCGGAACTCGCGCCGCTGATATTGATGGCGGGAATGGTGAGGGCGCCGGTGCGCCGGGGCGCCAGGGTGAGCACCCAGTCGTTCACCACGGTGCGCCGGCCGTCCACCGTCACCGGCCGGCTGCCGCGGCGGCGGTCCACGATGTTGAAATCGGCGGCGAGGCCCGTGAGGTCGGGCGGGCTGGTGCTGTCGCCGCCCGCCAGGGAGAGCACCAGAGTGAGGGTTTCGCCCATCTCCACCTGCGTGCGGTCCACGGTGGCGGTGAGGGTTGCCGCCCATGCCGCAGGGGCGGCCAGCAACATCGCGGCCGGAGCCGCCAGCAGAACCAGCAGGAACAGGAGCGCGCGCACGGTCCGGATCATCGCGGGTCCTCCACGGTGGGAACCACGGTGCCGCTATAATAGCTGCGGATGCGTGCGCGCAGCAGCCCGGTCGGGTCGTCCGGCACCATGCGCAGCGTCTGCTCGCGGTTCTGGTCCTGCTCGGTCATGGGGCGGACCGCCATGCCGTCCGGCGGTGGGGGCTCGTCCTTCGGCGCCTCGGGCTTCGCCTGCTGCGGGGGCGGCGCAGGCTGGGCCGGTTCCTGCTTGGCAGGCTCGGGCTTTGCGGGCTCGGGCTTGGCCTGCTCCTGTTTCGCGGGATCAGGCTTGGCCGGGTCAGGCTTGGCCGGGTCAGGCTTGGCCGGATCAGGTTTGGGCGCCTGCGGCTGCGGATTCTGTCCCTTCTGATCCTGCGGCTTCTGGTCCTGAGGCTTCTGGTCCTGGGGCTTCTGGTCCTGGGGCTTCTGCTCCTGCGGCTTGTCGCCGGAAGACGCCGGGTCAGGCTGCTTCTGCTGATCCTGCTTTTGCGGGTCCTTGGGCTTGTCGTCAGGCTTGCCCTGGTCGGGTTTCTGCTGCCCCTGGTCCGGCTTCTGCTGATTTTGCTGGTTCTGGTTCTTGTCCTGGTTTTGGTTCTGCTGCTGCTGCTGCTGCTGCTGCTGCTGCTGCTGCTGCTGTTCCAATGCCTTCAGGACGATCTCGCGATTGAACGCGGCGTCTTCGTCCTTGGGATTGATCTTCAGCGCCTCGTCATAGGCCGCCACCGCCTCGCGCAACTGCCCGGCGCGGGCCAGCGCGTTGCCGCGATTGTAGTGGTCGCCCGCTATGCCGCCATAGGCAGTCGCCGCCTTCTGGTAATCGCCGCCTTTATAGAGCGCGCTCGCCTTCCAGGCGGGGTTCTCGAAGGTGGTGGCGGCGCCAGCATAGTCGCCGTCCCGGAAGCTGTCGGCGCCGCGCTGGTCCGGCGTCTGCCACAACTCGCGCCAGGCAAGGCCGGAGGCCGGGTCGGCGGGCATCTCTTGAGACTGCGCCTGCTGCGCCCGCGCCGCCGAAGGCGTGCCGAGCCCGCCCAGCAGGAGAGCGAGAGGCAAGGCCGCGAGCCAGCCCCGGCGGAAGGCGAGGGAGGCGAGCACCGCCACCGCCAACACCAGATAGGGACCGAGATCCACCCATTCATCGGCCGTGAGGCCGTTATTCTGGAACGCCGATTGCGGGCCGCCGGCGGTGTGCGCCAGTACCGTGTCCAGGTCCGAGGCATCGGTGGAGAGGGGTACGAAGCGTCCCCCGCCCGTTGCGGCCACCTCTTCCAGGCGCCCGGCATCGAGGCGGGTGGTGCGCGCCACGCCGTCACGCCCGCGTATGGGCTGGCCCTGGAAGTCCAGCAGCGGAACCGGCTTGCTGCCGCCCACCCCGATCACCTGAACCGTATAGCCCTCCTGCGCGGCGAGGCGCGCGGCGGCGACCGTGCGGTCCGGCACGTCGCCCGCTCCATCGGTCACGAGCACGATGCGCCCGGTGGGGGCGCCGATATTCTTCAGAAGCTGTGTCGCCTCCTGCAGGCCCAGGTCCGGCCGGTCACTCAGAACCGGCATCAGGTCGGTGGCGATCTCCGGCAGCATCTGGGCGATCACCCGCCCGTCTTCCGTGAGGGGCGCGGCGACGAAGGACGCGCCCGCATAGATGACGAGGCCAACTTGCCCGCCCTTGATGCGCCGCAGGATGTCTTCCACCTTGTGCCGCGCTGCCACCATGCGGCTGGGATTCTGGTCCGTGGCGTTCATGGACTGGGCAAGGCTCAGCACCACCACGGTGGGGTCGATCCGGTCCAGAGCGGGCACCGCCACCTTCTCCCAGGCAGGCCCCGCCGCCGCCAGCGCCGCCAGCGTCCAGCCGAGCAGAAGTACCCAGGCGGGCCAGCGGCGGCTGCCAGCGCGCTCGCGCACCGCCAGGTGGCGCAGCAGATGCGCGTCCACCCGTCCGCGCCAGTCGTCCTGTCCCCGTCCCATGCGGCGTGCCAGAAGCAGCGCCAAGGCGAGGCCGGGCAGGATGGCCAGCAGCCATTCGGGCCGCAGGAAATGGAAGTCGGCGGGGATCACGGGCGCGCTCCCTCACCGGCAGCGCCCTGCACGGGCCGCGCGCCACGGCTGAAGCGCGGCAGGGCCTGCCCGATGCCGAACACCAAGGCGAGGACGAGCGATGCGCCGAGCGGCCACTGGAACAGGGAAACGGTGGGGCTGAGATAGCGCGGCTCCCCGGCGCTCGGCTCCATGCGGTTGATGTCCGCATAGATGCGCGCCAGCCCCGCCGTGTCGCGGGCGCGGAAATAGCGTCCGCCGGTCATTTCCGCGATCTTGGCGAGCGTGCCCTCGTCGAGGTCGGCGGACGGATTGACGACGCGCTGGCCGCTGGCGAGGCGGTCCGCGCCCACGCCGATGGTGTAGATCTTCACATGCTCCTGCTGGGCGGCTTCCGCCGCCGCCAGCGGCTCCAGCACGCCCGCCGTATTGGCGCCGTCGGTGAGCAGAACCAGCACGCGCTGCTCGGCCGGACGCTCACGGAGGATCTTCACCGCCAGCCCGATGGCGTCGCCGATGGCGGTCTCCTGGCCGGTGAGGCCGATGGAGGAGGAGCCGAGCAGGTTGCGCACCACGTTGCGGTCGAAGGTGAGGGGTGCCTGCACATAGGCGCGGCTGGAGAACAGGATCAGGCCCACCCGGTCGCCCTGGCGGCTGGCGATGAAGGCGTCCGCCACCGCCTTCACCACGGACAAACGGTCCGTGGGCTGGCCGTCCTGCGCGAAGTCCTTGCGCGCCATGGAGCCGGAGAGGTCCACCGCCAGCATCATGTCGCGCCCTTCCACGGGCAGCGGCACCGGGCGGCCCACATAAGCCGGGCGCGCCGCTGCGCACACCAGCAGCAGCCAGATCAACGTCAGCACCAGCAGCCGAAACAGGCGGCCCCGCCTGTTTCCGATGGTGAGGAAGCCGGAGGCCTGCATCTCGCCGAAGAAGGGCACGCGCAGCGCCCCGGCGCGCGGCGTGCGCGCGGCGGGCACCAGCCAGCGCACCAAGAGGGGAAGGGGGAGGAGGGCGAAGGCCCAGAGCCACTGGAACTCGATCATGCGTTGCCCCGGATCCAGCGGCCCACGGCGGCGGTGAGTTCCCCCCGGTCCACGCCGTCCGCGCCCGGTGCGCCGGGCGGCAGATAGGGCGCGGTGGCGAGAAAGGCGGCCATGTCCGGCGGCAAGGCGTTCTTGCCGTCCTCCAGAACCTCCTGCCACGCCGGGCCGGTGAGGGCGGCCGCTGCCGCCTTGTCCATGCGGGAGAGCAGGACGCGCCGCATGAGCAGGGCCCCTGCCGCGGCAAGCGCGCGGCTGTCCGGCAGGGTGGCCGTGTCCGCCGACAAGGCCCGCCATTGCCGGGAGACACGATAGGACAGCGTCTGGCGGCGGCGATATTCCACGGCCGCCGCCACGATGGCGAGCAGCAGGATGATGCCCGCCAGCATCCACCAGCCCGGCGCCGGGGGCCAGAAGGAGACGGCATCCGGAAGGCGGATGTCGCGCAGGCCCTCCAGCGGATCGGGCGTTCCGGCGGGGGTCATTCGGCCGCCTCCAGACGCGCGCCGCCCTTGGAGCCGGGGGACTTACCGCGCGGCGAGAACAGGTCCGCCGGATCGGTGCCGGTCTCCAGCAGGCGCAGGGTCATGCCGCGCTTGTGGGCCATGTCCGCCAGTGTCTCCTGCCGCTCGACGAAGCGCTGGGCATAGGCGTCGCGGGTCTTCGTGCCGTCCGCGTCCAGGAAGCCGACCGCGCGCCCGTCACTCACGCGAAACCGCCCGCGCTCGGGCATCTCGGCTTCCAGCCGGTCGAACACCAGGATGTTGGCCACCTGGCAATGGAGCGAGATGCGGCCCAGCTCCCGCAAGGCGGCCTCATCGAAATCATGGAAGTCGCTCAGCACGAAGGCCTGCGTGCCCGGGCGGCTCACCTGCCGCAGATTGCCCAGCGCGTCCGACAGGGTCGGCTCGGCTTTTGGCGGGGGATCGGCGATGCCCTCGGCGGTGGCGTCCGCGATCGCCTTCACGAAGCCGAGGACCTGGGCGCGGCTGCGCTGGGGGCGGAAGGAGGTGATGGCGAAGGGGGTGAGGATGACGCCGCCCACCCGGTCGCCGGCGTCCAGCGACATCCAGCAGGCCATGGCGGCGGCCCGCGCGGCCAGAACCGACTTGAAGCTGACACGGGTGCCGAAGCGCATATGGCTGCGCAGGTCGATGAGGATCAGGACCGGCCGTTCGCGCTCTTCCTGGAACAGCTTGGTGTGCGGGCGCCCGGTGCGCGCCGTCACGCGCCAGTCGATGGTGCGCACATCGTCGCCCGGCTGGTAGGCGCGGACCTCGTCGAACTCCATGCCGCGCCCGCGCGCCGCCGAACGGTGGCCGCCCAGCATCTGGCTGCGGGCCTTCGGCGCGCGCACGCCCTTGCCGCCGGGATGCGGGCGCGCGGCGGCGAGGTCCGCGAACCGCGCGACCACGCCTTCCCATTCATCGTCCGGCAATGCGGCCATGGCGAGCCTCTTCCGCGCCGTCTCAGCTCACCGGCACGCGGGCGAGCAGCGCATCGATGAAGCGGTCGGAGGTCACGCCGTCCGCCTGACCCTCGAAGGTCATGAGGATGCGGTGCCGCAGGACCGGTTTGATGATGGCCTGCACATCCTCCGGCACCACATAGTCGCGCCCGCGCAGCCAGGCGAGGGCGCGGGCGGTGCGGTCGAGCGCGATGGTGCCGCGCGGGGAGGCCCCGAAGGAGACCAGCCCCTCCAGGTCGCGCCCATAGCGCTGGGGCGCGCGGGTCGCGGCCACGAGCTGGAGGATATATTCCTCCACCGCGTCCGACATATAGGTGGCGAGCGCCTCGCGCCGCGCGGCGAAGATCACCGCCTGGGACACGCGCTCGGAGAAACCGGCCGGCTCGCCCATGGCCTCGCCGCGCACCAGGCGCAGGATCTGCCGCTCGGCGGCAAGGTCGGGATAGTCGATCTTCACATGCAGCAGGAACCGGTCGAGCTGCGCCTCGGGCAGGGGATAGGTGCCTTCCTGCTCGATGGGGTTCTGGGTGGCCATGACGAGGAACAGGTCGGGCAGGGGATGGGTCTTGCCGCCCACCGTCACCTGCCGCTCGGCCATGGCCTCCAGCAGCGCCGCCTGCACCTTGGCCGGTGCGCGGTTGATCTCGTCCGCCAGGATGAAATTGTGGAACACCGGGCCGCGCTGGAAGCGGAAGCTGCCGTCCTCGGGCCGGTAGATGTCGGTGCCGGTGAGGTCGGACGGCAGCAGGTCCGGCGTGAACTGGATGCGCTGCTCGTCGCACTGGATGGCGCGGGACAGCGCCTTGATGGCCTTGGTCTTGGCAAGGCCGGGCGCGCCTTCCACCAGCAGATGCCCATCCGCGAGCACGGCCAGCAGCAGAAGGTCCACGAAATCGGACTGCCCGACGATGCAGGCATTCATATAGGTCGCAAGCCGCTCAAAGGCGCGACGGGTCAGGTCGCGCGACGCGGGGGGCGCGGCGGCATGCGCTGGCGTGGCGTGTGCCGAGGCTGCGTGGGCCAGGGCGGCGTGGGCCAGGGCGGCGTCGGAGGTCGGGGTCATCAGGCGGCGTTCCAGAACTCGTTCCAAGACGGGCTGGGAGCATTCTATAACCGAGCGCTGCGCTGCAACGAACGCCTATCAGATGACTTTTCGTTAATGTGTAGCCGGCGGCGCTTGGTCGCAGCCGGTGTCGCTATGTGACGGCGGCCGATGCCTCCCGCACGCTCTGCGTGGAGGCCTGCACCTGATTGGCGGAATTGGCGATGGCCGCCACGCTCTGCTTGACGCTCTCCACCCCGCCCGCGGCGACCTGCATGTTGCCCGCCACTTCGCGCGTCACCGCCGCCTGTTCCTCCACGGCGGAGGCGATGATGGTGGAGATCTTGTCCAGTTCCGACACATGACCGCTGATGGAGCCAAGAGCCTTTGCCGCCTGCTCGGCCGCCTGCTGCACGGCCTGGACCTGGGCCGAGATATCGCTGGTGGCCTTGGCGGTCTGCCCCGCGAGGCTCTTCACCTCGGTGGCCACCACGGAGAAACCGCGCCCGGCCTCTCCGGCGCGGGCGGCCTCGATGGTGGCGTTGAGCGCCAGAAGATTGGTCTGTCCGGCGATGGAGGTGATCAGTTCCACCACCGCGCCGATCTTCTGGGCGGCGGCGATCAGTTCGTTCACGATCGCGTTGGTGCGCTCGCCATCCGCCACGGCATTGCGCGCGACGGTGCTGGATTGGCGCACCTGACGGCTGATTTCGTCCACGGAGGCAGCCAGCTGTTCCGCGCCGGCGGCGACCGACTGGACATTTCCGGCCGTCTGGTCCGCTGCGGCGGAGGCGGATGCCGCTTGAAGCGTGGTCTCGCTAAGATCCCGTGCGATGGCCTGAAGGTCCGCGTCGATGCGCCTGTGGGCCTCCGCCCGACGCTGGCGCCGCCCGACGACGGCGGTGACATCGGTGGCGAACTTCACCACCTTGAACGTCTCCCCGCTGTCGTCGGTGATGGGGGTATAGATGGCCTGGAGCCAGATTTCGCGACCGCCCTTGCCGATCCGCCGGAACTCCCCCGCCTGATACTCACCCCGGTTGAGAGCCGCCCAGAAGGCCTGGTAGGCTTTCGGGTCATTCTCGGCAGGGTCGAGAAACACGCTGTGGTGGCGGCCCTTGATCTCATCCAGCGCATAGCCGGTGGCGGCGAGGAAAGTCTGGTTCGCGTCCGTGATGAGGCCGTCCAGGGTGAAGTGAATGACCGCCTGGGACTTGGAGATGGCATCCACCATACCCCCGGTTTCGGCGCTGCGGAGCACGTCCCCGGTGATGTCGGATGCGAATTTGACCACCTTGTAGACGCGCCCGCTGCCATCCTTGATGGGGCTGTAGGTGGCCTGCAGCCAGACGGGTCGGCCGCCCTTGGCGAAGCGCTTGAAGGTGGCCACATGGGGCGTGCCCGCCGCCAGATCCCGCCACAGGGAAAGGTATTCCGGGTCGGAATGGTGGGCGGGGTCAACGAAGATGCGGTGATGCTGCCCGCGCACCTCGTCGAGGCTGTAGCCGACGACCTTCAGGAAATTCTCGTTGGCATCGACAATCTGGCCTCCTGGCGTGAACTCGATGATCGCGAGAGAGCGATGGAGAGCCTCAAGGGTCTGGGTCGCGTCTGATCCCCGCCGGAACTCGAACATGTCGGCCGATCCCGTATCAAATGTTGCCAAAGAAGCTGTGTAGGTTCGATTAGGTGGCGAACCTTGCTTCAGGCTTGTACGGGTAGCGGGTGCCGTAGATCACATAGTTTATTAGAATTTTTCTAAAATATGGACGGGCCGCGTCCGGCCTCAGGCGGACTTGCGATACATTCCCGCCTCGATCTCCTCGCCGGCCGCACCGATGAGGCCCGCGGGGTCGGCGGCGATCTCGACATCCGCCGGGTCGATCTCCACGACGGTGTCCGGCGAGATCAGGCTTTCAGGCCGCGGGCGCAGCAGGGCATAGCTCGCCGCCGCGATCACGCCCATGGCGGGAACCACCACGGACAGGGCGATGGCCGGATCGGGGAACAGGCTCGCCACCGCCGAGCCGGTGAAACCGCCGCCGATCTGGAGGCAGCCCATGAGCGCGGCGGCGGAACCGGCCATGGTGGGAAAGCCCGACAAGGCGGTGGTGGTGCAGCCCGGGATCACCATGGACATGCCGAAGGCCAGGATGGCGACGGGCATCATCACCGACAGGAAACTGGTCTCGGCGAAGAAGGGCAGCACCGCCAGTAGGCCCGCCGCCACCAGTCCGAGCACCGTGCCCATGGGAATGAGCTTGTTGGCGTCCATGCGGCGCATGAGCCGGGCGGAGAAGATGGTGCCCAGAATGAAGGAGCCGGTCTGGCAGATCATGCCGAGGCCGAATTCCGTGGGCGTCATCCGCACCTTCTCGATGAGCACGAAGGGCAGGATGGAGGCGAGCGTATAGATGCCGCCAACCCCGAAGCCGATGAGCAGGCTGACCCGCATGAAGCCGGGATCGCGCAGCAGGTGCCCGTAATTGCGCAGGATCTGCCGAGGGCGCGCCTGAGCGGGGTCGGCACCCGGATTGGTCTCCGGCACGCCGAACATGAGCAGGCCGAGCACCATGACGCCCCAGAGAACCATGACATAGAAGAGCGGCTGCCAGCCCACGAGGCCGAGAATGAGCCCGCCCACCGAGGGCGCGAGCGCGGGCCCCACCGCCTGGATGGAGCCGATGAGGTTGAGGATGCGGGAGGAGGACTGACCTGTGAACTGATCGCGCACGATGGCCCGCGCGATGGCGGGGCCCGCGGCGACGCCGATGCCCTGCAGGGCGCGGCCGGCGATCAGCCAGTGGATCTCGGTGGACATGGCGGCCACCACGCTGCCGAACACATAGAGCGCGAAGAAGCCGATGGCGGTCGGCCGCCGTCCGAAGGCGTCGGACAGGGGGCCGCACACGAGCTGCGAAAAGGCGAAGCCGGCGAAATAGACGCTGAGCGTCAGCTTCATCACCGCCGGGGTGGTGCCGAAGGCTTCGGTGAGCATCGGCATGGCGGGCGTGTAGAGCGACATGCTCATGGGGCCGAGAACGATGGTGGCCGCACCGACGAGCGCGGTGCGGGTCTCGGACATCATGGGACTTGTCAGGCGTCGGCTTTGGTCGTCTGGCATAGGTTTTTTCGGATGAGCGTAAGGGCCATCCGGAAAGCGTCGCGCTCGGTTTCCCCGAGGCCCTTGAGCGCTTCTTCCCGGGCGATGGCCGCCGCGGCATTCACCCGCTCCAGCAGTGGCGCGGCGGCTTCGGTCAGCCGGATGATCTTGGCGCGCCGGTCCGTGGGGTCGGTGTCCCGCACCACGAGGCCCTGCGCCTCCAGCCGGTCCAGAAAGCCGACGAGCGTCATGGGCTCCACGTTCATCCGCACCGCCAGGGCAGTCTGGCGGAGGCCCGGATTGATATTGACGTGCGCAAGGGTCCGCGCCTCGCCCGCCGTGATCCCGAGGCCGGCCTGCTCAAACGCCTGGTCGATACGGGCGCGGTAGAGCCGGGCCGCATCAACGAGCATGAATCCGAGAGGAGGTTCAATCATTTCAGTGATCCATATCTTATGCATGCCTTATAATCAAGAACTCAATACATCTAGCCGGCAAATTCCCGTCCGGCCAGTCTTTGACACGCGACGGCCGCGCACGCCTCGTGGCAGAGTGCGCCGGGTGATCCGCAGGAGGTTCGGAAATCGTGCTTGAGGCCCTCCAAAGCCGCATCCACCGCATCCAGGACCGGATGTCCGTGGCGCGGCAGATGAGCATCGCCATGGCCCTGGTGTCGCTCGCAGGAATTGCCGCGCTCGCCATCGTGTCCGCCAGTCTGTCCCGCACCGAGATGATCCGGCGGATCACGACCGATGTCACGCTTTCGGCACAGATGGTGGCCACGCAGCTCGACGACGAGATGTTCGAGCGGTATGCGGACATCCGGCAACTCGCCACCATGTCCCCGCTCTCCACCCTCTGGACCGGCGACCCGGCCGCCGTGCGCATCGCCCTCGACCAGTTGCGCGACGCGCTTCCTACCTATGCCTGGATCGGCTTTGCGGCACCGGACGGCACGGTGATCGCCGCCACCGGGAGCCTGCTGGAAGGGGTTTCCGTGGCGCAGCGGCCCTGGTTCACGGGGGCGCTGGCAGGCCCCTTCGTGGGCGATGTGCACGAGGCGCTGCTCCTGGCTAAGCATTTGGGTCTCTCCCGCACGGGCGAGCCCATGCGATTCGTGGACGTGGCCTTTCCCATCCGCAATGCGGGCGGCCAGCTTGTGGGCGTGCTCGGGGCCCATCTCGGCTTCGATTGGGCGGAGGACCTGCGGCGTGGTGCCCTCCAGGGCTCGCAGGACAAGGAGATCTGGGTGCTGGGCAGCGACGGGGCGGTGCTGCTGGGGCCGCGCCAGGCCACCCCGCTCTTTGCCCCCGAGCGGGTGGCGCAGATGACGCGCACCAAGGCCGGCGCCTTCGAGGAAAAGCGCGGGGGCAAGGATACCCTCACGGCTTATGCCGTGGCGGACGGGAAGGGGGACTATCCGGGCCTGGGATGGATCGTGGTGGCCCAGCAGGATGCCTCGGTGGCCTTCGCGATTCCCACCCGCCTCGGCGCCACCATCCTCGCCATCGGCATGGTGGTGATGCTGGTGAGCGTGCTCCTGACCATCTGGGTGTCGCGGCGCCTCTCGCGCCCGCTGGCGGCGCTGACCCAGGCGGCGGGCGAGATCGGCCGCAATCCGCAGGTGACCATGCTGCCCCGCCTGCGCGGCTCGCTGGAGGTCATCCAGGTCTCCGGCTCCCTGCGGGCGCTGATCCGGCGCCTCGGCAGCGTCGAGTTGCGGTTCGAGGAGCATGCGCAGCGCTACGAGGAGGACCTCGCCGCTTTGCGCCGGCTCGCCGACAGCGATCCGCTGACGGGGCTCATGAACCGCCGGTCCTTCCTCTCGGTGGCCGAGACGGCGCTCCAGGGCACGCGCAGCAGCGACCGGCTGGGCATCCTCATGGGCGATATCGATCACTTCAAATTGGTGAACGACACCTATGGACATGCGGCGGGCGACGCGGTCATCCGCTTCGTGGCCGCCACCATCGCCGCCTCCCTGCGCCTCCAGGACCGGGTGGCGCGCTTCGGCGGCGAGGAGTTCGTGGTGCTGCTGCTGGACGTGACCGAGGCCGAGACCGTCGCGCTCGCGGAGCGCATCCGCCTCGCCATCGCCGAAAGCCCCGTTATGTTCGAGGACCACGCCATCCGCGTAAGCATGAGCTTCGGGGTGGCCTTGGTGAACCGTGGGGATCCGGACGTGGATGCGGTCATCGAGCGCGCGGACTTCGCCCTCTATGAAGCCAAGACCACCGGACGCAACCGGGTCGCCCTTGCCAACAGCGTCGCGAAGGTCGCCTGAGCCGAGCGCCATCCGCATTATTACGATAGATTGCACGCTGGCATGCCCTGCTGCTTGATCGTAGCGGGCCGCCTCCGTTATGACTTTGATGTCGTTGTCGTCTTTTTTCTGTTGCGCGTTGGCCGCGATTTTTCTCGCACGCGGCCTTTTGGTTCCGGCCGCCCTGCGTGCCGGGTGGATCATTTCAGCTTCCGGCCCTGCGCGGCGCGTTTTGGGTCCAGGAATGAATTGCGAAGGTTTCCATGGCTGTGCGGCACTCCATCAAGCTCATTGAAGAAATCGCGGATCAGATCAAGGCGAAGATATTGTCCGGCTCCTATCTGCCCGGTGAGCGCCTGAAGCAGGAGCGCCTGGCTGAGGAATTCGGTGTCAGCCGCACGCCCATTCGCGAGGCCCTGTCCCGCCTGGAGGCGCAGGGCCTGGTGTCACAGCCCCTGCGGCGCAGCGCGGTGGTCACCAAGCCGTCCCTGCGCGATGTGGCCGAGAGCTTCCAGGTGCGGGCGGAACTGGAAGGGCTGACGGCGCGCCTCGCGGTGGATGGCATGTCGGACGTGGACGTGACGCGCCTGCGGACCATGGTGGACAAGTGGCGCACCAAGCTGGAGCCCGCCGCGAGCGGGGGCGGTGGCCGTGCGCTCAGCGGCCGGCAGCGGGCGTGGCGCCGCTTCGAGGCGGATTTCCATGCCGCTGTGAGCCTCGCCGCCGGCAACCGCAATCTGGACCGGGTGATCCAGGACCTCATGAGCGGTGCCGTGGGTGCGGTGGTCACCGCCTCGGTGTCCGGCATGGACGGGCCGCGCATGCAGGATCACCTGGAGCGGCACAGCGCCATTCTCGACGCCATACAGAACCGCAACCCGGAAGGCGCCCGGGCGGCCATGGTGGCGGATGTGGAGGCCATGGGCGCCCACGTCTTGAAGTGGTATCAAAATATGGATGCCCTGGGGATACCGTCACAAAACGGATCTTTTTGAGGGATGGCTACAACTTTTGGTAGTCGTTTGTGACGGCTTGCACGATTCCCCTTGATTCCGATGTCCTTTAGGTTTCTTCTGACGCCGCATTGGGCAGGTGGGAAGCGTGCAAAGTGGTCGGGCAAGATCAGTATGCGTTCTTTGCGCGCTTATTGGATACGATCGATATCGGGTTTTGCCTGTTTGATTCCGAAGATCGTGCCGTCCTCTGGAATGCCGCCTTTCTGCGCTTCTTCCCCGAGCACGCCGCCGACATCGCTCCCGGCGAACCCTATCGGGAAAATCTGAGGCGCTTCTTCAGTATAAGGCTTCCTCCCGCTGAGCAGGGGCGGATCGAAACCTTGATCGACGAGGCGGTGGACCGGCACCGCACGCAGTCGCGCCCCTTCACCTTTCTCCATCGCGGCCGCCGCCTGCGTGTGACATCCCTCACCACGCCCTCGGGAGGCCGCCTGCGGGTCTGGCAGGACCTTGCGCCGGATACGGGCGGCAGCGAGGCGGCGGCCTCGTGGGAGACCTTCCCCATCGATCTGCTGGACCATATCGCGGACGGCGCCACCGTCATCGACCAGGACGACAAGATCGTTGCCGCCAACCGGGAATTCCGGGCCCTCTATGACGTGCCCGACGGGCGCTCCGTCATCGGCGCCACCCTTGCGGAAGTGGTGCGCGATGCGTGGGAGGGGACGGGCGGGCCCGCAAGCGCGTGGCCGCCGGAGCGTGCCTCCAGCCTGCACACCATATTGGGGCCGTTCGAGATCGAGCTTCCCGGCGGGCAGTGGCGGCGCATCAGCGCGCGGCCGCTCGCCAACGGCTCCGGCTATTTCAGCCATGCGGACATCACGGTCCTCAAGCACCAGCAGCAGGAGCTTCTGGCCGCCGAGCGGCGCGCCCGGGAGGGCGAGTACCGCTATCGCCTGCTGGCCGAGAATTCCAACGACGTCATCATCGCCATGGCGGCGGACCTCACCATCCGCTTCGTGTCCCCGGCCGTGCGGGCCGTGCTGGGCTGGTCGCCGGAAGACCTGACGGGCGCCCCCCTCACCGACTTCATCCATGCGGACGCCCTCACCGCCTTCACGCCGGAGCGCGGCACGGTGGGCGCGGAGAGCCGCCACGCCACCTTCACCTGCCAGATGCGCACCTGCTCCGGCCAATGGGTGTGGATGGAGGCCTCCCTCGGCCTGTTGCCGGAGGTCTCGGCGGACGAGGGCGCCATCGCCATGGTGTGCAGCCTGCGCGACGTGACCGAGCGGGTGCGGGCGGAGCGGGCGCTGAAGCTCGCCCATGACGAACTGTCCTCCATGGCCGCCACGGATGCGCTGACCGGCGTCGCCAACCGGCGCCGCTTCGACACCGTGTTCGAGCTGGAATGGCGCCGCGCCGCCCGTGATCGGCACGGCATCTGCCTGATGCTCATCGACGTCGATCACTTCAAGGCGGTGAACGATTTGCATGGGCATGTGATCGGCGACGAGTGCCTGCGCCGGGTGGCCGGGCTGGTGCGCGCCAATGTCCACCGCCCCGGCGATCTCGTGGCCCGCTATGGCGGCGAGGAATTCGCCGTGCTGCTGCCCAGCACGCCCGCGCCCGGCTCCCTCGCCATCGCCGAGAAGATCCGCGCCAGCATGGCGCTGGAGGACTGGTCGCGCATCAGCCCGGACCTGCCGTGCCTGACCGTGAGCATCGGCCTGTGCTGCGTGAGCCGGGCGGAGGAGGTGAGCATGGCGGAGATGCTGCGCCGCGCGGACGAGGCCCTCTACCGTGCCAAGAACGGGGGACGGGACCGCTACGAAATCTATGAGGTGAGCTGAGCGCCTGTGGGCCTGGCACCGGGAGCATGGATCGTTTCATGAAACTGTGAGCGAATGACGCAAGGATGGAGCCGCCGCATGCTCCAGCCGATTTCGAGACAAGCGGGACGTTTTCCGGGAAGGACGCCTGACATGAACCGCCGCCATCTCCTGTTGGGTTCGGCCGCCCTTGCCGCGGCGGGGGCGCTCGGCCTACCCGCCGCCCGGGCCCAAAGCGGGTCTGGCGTTCTCACTATCTGGCACGCCATGTCGGGCGCGCTGGGGGACGAGGTGAACAAGGTCTGCGCGGCCTTCAATGCCGCCCAAGGCGCGGTGCGTGTCGAGCCGATCTTCAAGGGCAATTACACCGAGACCATGACCGCCGCCGTCGCCGCCTTCCGCGCGGGGCAGGCCCCCCATCTGGTCCAGGTGTTCGAAGTGGGCACGGGCTCCATGCTGGGCGCGGGCGCGGCGGTGCGCCAGGCTTGGCAGTTGGCGGAGGAGAGCGGCCATCCCATCGATCCCGCCGTCTATGTGGAGGCGGTGCGCGGCTATTACAGCCTGCCGGACGGGCGCATGGCCTCCACCCCGTTCAATTCCTCCACCCCGGTCACCTGGATCAATGCGACGCTGTTCGAGCGCGCGGGGCTCGATCCGTCGAAGCCACCCGCCACCTGGGAAGAGGTGGTGGCCGCGGGCACGGCGCTGAAGGCCAAGGCGGGCGCGAAGGTGCCGGTGAGCACGGCGTGGCCGAGCTGGATCCTGATGGAGAATTACGGCGCCATCCACGATCTGCCTTATGCCACCAAGGCCAACGGCTTCGAGGGGCTGGACGCGGAGCTGGTGTTCAACACGCCCCCTTACGTGAAGCAGATCCAGCGCCTGCTGGACATGGCGAAGGACGGCACCTTCGTCTATGCGGGGCGCGGCGCGAGCGGCGATCAGGTGTTCCCGGCAGGCGATTGCGGCATGTCCTTCAACTCGTCCGGCGCCCGGGCGGGCTTCGTGCGCGACGCCAAATTCCCCTTCAAGGCGGTCCTGCTGCCCTATGACCCGCAGGTGAAGGCCGCGCCAAATAATTCCATCATCGGCGGTGCCAGCCTCTGGGCCATGACCGCGCCGAGCCGCACCCCCGCCGAATATGCCGCCGCTGCCGCCTTTCTGCGCTTTCTCGCCGAGCCGAAGACCGATGCCCGCTGGGCGGAGGCGACCGGCTATGTGCCCGTGACCCATGGCGGCGGCGACGTGCTGAAGGCGGAAGGCTTCTATGCCCGCAACCCCGATGCCGAGATCCCGGTTCAGCAATTGAAGCGCGGCACGGTGACGGTGAATTCCAAGGGTCTGCGGCTCGGCCGCCTGCCGGAAATCCGCACCATCCTGGAAGAAGAGCTTGAAGCGGCGCTCCAGGGCCGGCAGAGCGCGCAGACCGCCCTTGATTCCGCGGTGGCGCGGGGCAACAAGGTGTTGCGGGACTTTGAGAGGTCCATGCGCGGATGAGCCGCCGGGAGTGAGATGAGCGAACGGCGCACCGTCTTTCCGGGAACCGCCCTTCCGGTGCTGCTTCTGGCGCCGCAATTGCTGCTCACCGCCGTCTTCTTCCTGTGGCCCGCCTTCGGCGCGCTCACCGCCTCGGTCCAGCGCTCCGATCCGTTCGGCATCTCCACCACCTTCGTGGGGCTGGAGAATTTCGCCGATCTGCTGGCCGATCCCCTCTATCTGGCGGCGGTGTGGCGCACGCTGGTGTTCTGCGCGGCGGTGAGCCTGCTCTCCATGGGTGCGGCCCTGCTCCTGGCTTTGTGCGCGGACGGTGTGGTGCGCGGGCGGGTCTTCTATCGCACGGCGCTCATCTGGCCCTATGCGGTGGCGCCCGTGGTCTCCGCCGCCGTCTGGCTGCTGATGCTGCATCCGCAGATCGGCTGGCTGACGCCCGCCTTGGAGGCCCTGGGCATCGCGTGGAATTATCGCCTGGACGATACCCAGGCCATGCTCCTCGTCATCCTCGCCTCGGCCTGGAAGCAGGTGAGCTACAATTTCATCTTCTTCCTGGCCGGGCTGCAGGCCATCCCCGCCAACGTGGTGGAGGCGGCGCGCATGGACGGGGCGGGGCCGGTCCGGCGCTTCGCGACCATCCTGTTCCCGCTGCTGGCGCCCACCATCGGCTTCCTGCTGACCGTGAACATCGCCTATTCCGCCTTCGAGACCTTCGGCACCATCGAGGCCCTGACCCAGGGCGGGCCGGGCCAGGCGACGCAGACCCTCATGGTGAAGGTCTATCGCGACGGGGTGGTCAATCTGGACCTCGGCGCCTCCTCCGCCCAGTCGGTGGTGCTGATGGCGGGCACCATGGGTCTCATCCTCCTCCAGGCCCGGCTCATGCGGCGACGGGGCGACGCATCATGAGCACCGGCCGCGTCCTCACCCATCTCGTCCTTGCGCTGGGCGTGCTCCTGTTCCTGTTTCCGGTCTGGCTGGTCTTTGCCGCTTCCACCCAGGAGGCTGCGGCCATCAGCCGGGGGGAACTGAGCCTCCTCCCGCGCCTGGAAGGGCTCGCCATCTATCCCCAGGTGCTCGCAGGCACGGGGGAGGGCGCGCAGCACGGCGCGGTGTGGCGCATGCTGGGGGTCAGCTTCGCCATGGCGCTGGGCATCGCGGCGGGCAAGCTCGTGGTCTCGCTGCTGGCGGCCTATGCGGTGGCCTTCTTCCGCTTTCCGCTGCGCATGGCGGGCTTCTGGCTCATCTTCCTCACCCTTATGCTGCCGGTGGAGGTGCGCATCATCCCCACTTTCGAGGTGGTGGCGGATTTCGGCCTCATCAACACGTTCGGCGGGCTGGTCCTGCCGCTGGTGGCCTCCGCCACGGCGACGCTCCTCTACCGCCAGACCTTCCTGCTCCTGCCGGACGAACTGGTGGAGGCGGCGCGCATGGACGGGGCCGGCCCGCTGCGCTTCCTGCGCGACATGGCCATTCCCTTGTCCGCGCCCAACACGGCGGCTTTGTTCGTCATCCTGTTCGTCTATGGGTGGAACCAGTATCTGTGGCCGTTGATCGCGGTCACCGATCCCGGCCTCCAGACCATCATGGTGGGGATCGTGCGGATGATCGGCATTGAGGGGCAGACCTATTGGAACCGTGTCATGGCCACCGCCATGCTGGCCATGGTGCCGCCGGTCCTGGTGGTTCTGGCCATGCAGCGCTGGTTCGTGAAGGGCCTGTCGGAGGGCGGGGCATGAGCGCGCGCCTGGAGCTGTCCGGCCTCGCCAAGGATTTCGGCCGCACCCGCGTGCTGGCAGGCATCGACCTGACGGTGGAGCCGGGGGAGATGCTGGTGATCGTGGGGGCCTCGGGCTGCGGCAAGTCCACCTTGCTGCGCCTCGTGGCGGGGCTGGAGGCGGGGGGGGCGGGGCGGGTTCTGCTGGATGGGCGGGACATTACCGGCCTCGACCCCGCCGCGCGGGACATGGCCATGGTGTTCCAGAATTACGCCCTCTATCCGCATATGAGCGTGTTCGACAACATGGCCTACGGCCTGCGCATCCGGGGCCTCAGCCGTGCCGAGCTGCAGGCCCGCGTGGCGGCGACGGCGGAGCTGCTGGGCCTGTCCGCGCTGCTCGATCGCAAGCCGCGCCAATTGTCCGGCGGGCAGCGCCAGCGCGTGGCCATGGGGCGGGCCATCGTGCGCGAGCCGCGCCTGTTCCTGTTCGACGAGCCGCTCTCCAATCTCGACGCGACGCTGCGCCTCGCCATGCGGGTGGAGATACGGCGGCTCCAGAAGCGGCTCGGCACCACCAGCCTCTATGTGACCCATGACCAGACCGAAGCCATGACCCTGGGCGACCGCCTGCTGGTGATGCATGAGGGCAAGCCGGTGCAACTGGCGCCGCCGCTGGAGGTCTATCACCGCCCCGCAAATACCTATGTTGCCGGCTTCATCGGCGCGCCGCCCATGAATTTCCTGCCCGCCACCCTGGCCGGGGATGGATCAGCGGCATGCCTTGAGGGCGGCCATGTCCTTGCCTTCGCGGACGGGCGCCGCGCGGGTGGGGAAGGGCGCGCGCTGACGCTGGGCATCCGGCCGGAGCATGTGGAGGTGGTGGCCGAGGGCCTCCCACTCACTGTGGACCTTGCCGAGCCGCTGGGGGCCGAGACCATCCTCATCGGCCGCCTGCCGGACGGGCGGCTGCTCTCGGTGCGCGTTCCCGGCGAGATGCCGGTGCCGGAGCGCCTTCATGTGCGCCTGCCCGCGCGCCATCTGCATGTCTTCGACGCGGCGAGCGGGCTGCGGCTGGAGCCCATCTGACGGGCCCTGGGGGTGCCGCTGGCGTGCTTCAGCGCGCCAGTTCGGCGATCACCGCATTCAGCACGGGGAAACCCTCCGGCAGCACTCGCAGCCGGTCGCCGGAGCGTTCCACCAGCCCCTCGTCCGCAAGGGCGGCGATGCGGGCGGGATCGATGGGGCGGCCCGCGAGGCGGGCATGGCGGGGAAGGTCGATGCCCTCCGCGAGGCGCAGCCCCATGAGCAGCAGTTCGTCCCCCTGGGTGAACGTGTCCAGCATCTCCTGTGAGACCATGCCGTGTCCCTCGGCCTCCACCGCCTGGAGCCAGCGCTCCGGCTGGCGCTCCGTGAAGGTGGCGCGGCGCTCCGCGCCCGCCGTGAGGCGGCCATGGGCGCCGGGTCCGACACCCGCATAGGTGCCGTAGCGCCAATAGACGAGGTTGTGGCGCGCTTCCGCGCCGGGCCGCGCATGGTTGGAGATCTCATAGGCCGGCAGCCCGGCCGCGCCCATCACCTCCTGCGTCACGTCCCACAAGGCGCGGGCATGGTCGTCGTCGGGAATGATCAGCTTGCCCGCCGAATAGAGCCGCTCATAGGCGGTGCCGGGCTCGATGGTGAGCTGGTAGAGCGAATAATGATCGCAGCCCTCGTCCAGCGCGCGGGCGAGTTCCCGCGCCCAGCTTTCCGGCGTCTGGCGCGGGCGGGCATAGATGAGGTCGAACGAGACGCGGCCGAAGGTGGCCCGGGCGATGGACACCGCCGCCAGCGCTTCCGCCACCGAATGCGTGCGCCCGAGCGATTTCAGGTCCCGCTCCTCCAGGGCCTGGACGCCCAGGGAGAGGCGGTTGACGCCCGCCGTGCGGTAGCCGCGAAAGCGCTCCGCCTCAACGCTGGTGGGGTTGGCTTCGAGCGTGATTTCCGCATCCGCCGCGATCGGCCATGCGGTGTTGATGGCCTCCAGGATGGCGGCCACCGTCGCGGGCTCCATCAAAGAGGGGGTGCCGCCCCCGAAGAACACGGTCTGCGCCTCCGCAGGCCCGTGGAGGTCGCGCATATGGGCGATCTCGCGCCGGAAGGCGGCGACGAAGCGCGCCTGGTCCGGGGCCTCGTGCCGCACATGGCTGTTGAAGTCGCAATAGGGGCATTTGGCGAGGCAGAAGGGCCAATGCACATAGACCCCGAACCCGCCTTCGGTCTGCGCCGGCCGGAGCGAGGGGGTGTCCGGGCGCACGGTCGCAGCCTTTTGGCCCTCCCAATCCTCTCTCCCTTGCAGGAGAGGGGCGGGGAGGGGGCCGGGCGCCGGATGAAGGCCGATGGTCAAGCCTCCTGGCCTTCCGCCGCCTGGCCGTGAGCCTTTTGGCCCTGCGCTTCCAGGCAGGCGGCCGAAAGCAGGCGGAACGCCCGCGCGCGGTGGGAGAGGCCGCGCCCCAGCGGGGGCATGGCGTGCTTTTCTTCCGCCGACATCTCGCCGAACGAGCGGGTGAAGCCCTCGGGCACGAACATGGGATCGTAGCCGAAGCCCTTGGTGCCGCGCGGCGGCCAAACCAGGGTTCCAGCTACCGTGCCCTCGAACTCCTCCACATGGCCGTCCGGCCAGGCGAGGCAGAGCACGCTCACGAACTTCGCCTTGCGCTTCTCCGCGGAGAGCGCATCCACGGTGATCAGAAGGGCCTGGACATTCTCCATGGCCATCTGGAAGTCCTTCTCCGGACCGCCCCAGCGCGCGGAATAGATGCCGGGCTGGCCGCCCAGCGCATCCACGCACAGGCCGCTATCGTCCGCGAAGGCGGGCATCTGCGCGGCATTCGCCGCCGCCTGCGCCTTGATCAGCGCATTGGCGGAGAAGGTGGTGCCGGTCTCCTCCGGCTCCGGCAGGCCGAGTTCGCCTGCCGACACCGCCTCGATGCCGTAAGGAGCAAGCAGGTCCTGCATCTCCTTCAGCTTGCCGGGATTATGGGTGGCGATGACGACCCGGCCGGTGAGGCGGCGATGCTCCATCAAGCGATGGCCTGCTTCTGCAGCGCCACCAGCTGTTCCACGCCGCCCCGCGCCAGGGAGAGCAGGCTGAGCAGCTCGTCCTGGGTGAAGGGGGTCTTTTCCGCCGTGCCCTGGATCTCCACGATGCCGCCCGTGCCGGTCATGACGAAATTGGCGTCGGTCTCCGCATTGCTGTCCTCGGCATAGTCGAGGTCGAGCACCGGCTTGCCGTTATGGATGCCGCAGGAGATGGCGGCCACATGGTCGCGCAGCGGGATTTCCTTCACCATGGAGCGCGCGCGCATCCAGGAGAGGCAGTCGTGCAGCGCCACCCAGGCGCCGGTGATGGCGGCGGTGCGGGTGCCGCCGTCCGCCTGGATCACGTCGCAGTCGAGCGTGATCTGGCGTTCGCCCAGGCCCACGAGATCCGTAACCGAGCGCAGGGAGCGGCCGATGAGGCGCTGGATTTCCTGGGTGCGGCCGGACTGCTTGCCTTGCGTCGCTTCGCGGCGGGTGCGCTCCAGCGTGGCGCGCGGCAGCATGGAATATTCCGCCGTCACCCAACCCCGGCCCTGGCCCTTCAGCCACGGGGGCAGGCGCTCTTCGAGGGTGGCGGCCACGAGAACGTGGGTATCGCCGAACTTGACGAGGCAAGAACCCTCGGCATGGCGCAGCACGCCCCGTTCAAAGGAAACGGCACGCATTTCGTCGCTCGCGCGGCGGCTGGGGCGCATTCGTCTGGTCCAATCCGTTGTAAAGCCGGCGCCGTTTTAGGAGCGGGGAGGCGCAGGGGCAAGGGGCGTGTCCGCACACCGTCACGGAATGTTCACGCAGCTTCGTGGTCTGCCATGTGCACGCGCCATCTTTCGGATAGCGCCATCTCCCCTAATATAAGGGTGTCGGGCGCACCGCAGCGCCGGCGCCCGCGCCGAACGTACCATGTGGAACGTGCCCTTCGGAATGCGTGCCTGCCGGAACGACGCCCGTGCCCCTCAATCCGCTGATCTTCCCCTCGTCCGCCGCCCTCGCCCAGATTGATGAGCGCTCGCGCGAGATTTTCCGGCAGATCGTGGAGAGCTATCTGGCCACCGGCGAGCCGGTGGGCTCGCGCAACATCTCGCGACTTATCCCCATGACGCTGTCGCCCGCCTCGGTGCGGAACGTGATGGCGGACCTGGAGGCGGCGGGCCTCATCTATGCCCCCCACACCAGCGCCGGGCGCCTGCCCACCGAGCAGGGGCTGCGCTTCTTCGTGGATGCGCTGCTGGAGATTGGCGATGTCTCCGAGCGCGACCGCACCTCCATCGAGACCCAGGTGGTTGCCGCCGCCAAGGGCTATACGGTGGACGGCGTGCTGCAGGAGGCGTCCGCGCTGCTCTCGGGCCTGTCGCGCGGCGCGGGCGTGGTGACGGCGCTGAAGACCGATCCGCGCCTCAAGCATGTGGAATTCGTGCCGCTGGATGCGCGCCGCGCCTTGGTGATCCTCGTGTCCGAGGACGGGCAGGTGGAGAATCGCGTCCTGCCGCTGCCCACCGGCCTTCCGGCGTCCGCTCTGGTGGAGGCGGGCAATTTCCTCAACGCCCATATCCGGGGCCGGACCCTCGCCGAGGCGCGGGCCGCCGCCGAGACCCTGCTCACCGAGGTGCGCCGCGAGCTGGACGCGCTCACCGCCCGCGTGGTGGAAGCGGGGCTCGCCTCCTGGTCCGGCGGCGACCAGGCGGAGCGCCGCCTCATCGTGCGCGGCCAGGCCAAGCTCCTGGAGGATTTGCGGGCGCTGGAGGATCTGGAGCGCATCCGCCTGCTGTTCGACGACCTGGAGACCAAGCAGGAGGTGGTGGACCTTCTGGGCCGGGCGGAAGAGGCGCAGAGCATGCGCATCTTCATCGGCTCCGAGAATCGCCTGTTCTCGCTTTCGGGCTCCTCCACCATCGTCGCCCCCTATCGCGACGGGCAGGGACGGGTGGTGGGCGTGCTGGGGGTGATCGGCCCGACGCGGCTCAATTACGGCCGTATCGTACCCATGGTGGACTTCACCGCGCGGGTGGTGAGCCGGGTTCTGGGCGCCCCAGGTGCCGATGCGGCTTGATTTTTGCCCCTCGCACCCCGATATCCGGGGCGAAATCATGACGCGCCCGATCGCAGAGCGGGGCGCGCGACTGGACCAATGAGGATGATGGCATGAACGACAAGGCTGGCAGCCCGGAAGGCATCCATCCGGAGCAGGCCCCGGACAGCGCCGAGAAGCGGGAAGTGGACATGGCCGAGGCCTTCCAGGCCGAGCGTGAGCGCCTGGAGGCGGAAGCCGCGTCCATGAAGGACAAGTTCCTGCGCGCCTTCGCCGAGGCGGAGAATGTGCGCCGCCGGGCCGAGAAGGAAGTGACCGACGCCAAGACCTATGGCATCGCTTCGTTCGCGCGCGACGTGCTGAACGTGGCCGATGATCTGGCCCGCGCCCTGGGCGCGGTGGAGCCGGAAGCCAGGGAACAGGCCGAGGGCGGCTTCAAGTCGCTGCTGGACGGCCTGGAACTGACCGAGCGCGGCCTGCACAAGGCGCTGGAAAAGCACGGCATCCGCCGCATCGAGCCGAAGGGTGAGCGCTTCGATCCGAACCTGCATCAGGCCATGTTCGAGATTCCGGACGAGAGCGTCCCCGCGGGCACGGTGCTCCAGGTGGTCCAGTCCGGTTATGTGATCGGCGATCGCGTTCTGCGCCCCGCCATGGTCGGTGTCTCCCGTGGCGGTCCCAAGGTGGCCCGTGAGGCGAAGGCCGAGGGTCACGAGATCAATAACGGCTGACCCGCCGGGCGGCGCTTCGGCGCTGCCTCTTTCCGCCGCGCAGTCGTTTCCGCCGTTCCAGCCCTCCGCCACATGCGGGGGGCTTTTGCATTTGTGGGGTCCGGGGCATCCGCATGGATCGGATGAAGAGGGCTGATCGACCTTCAGAAAGCGAGCCCAATCAACGCTTTCCATCCGTTATGCCCGGGCTTGCCCCGGGTATACACGGCGATCCGTCGAGCGAGCACCCAGCGGAGCCCCGTGGATGGCCGGGACGAGCCCGGCCATGACGGCCTTACGGTCAGGCGCGGATTTACCCAATGTCGATCCGGCCTAGGTCTCGTTGCCCGAGGCACCCTGGAAGAAGTCTTTCACCTTGGCGAAGAAGCCGTCGGATTCCGGGTGGGTCTCCGAGGAGCATTCCTTCTCGAACTCGGTGAGAAGCTCTCGCTGGCGCTTGGTGAGGTTCTGCGGCGTCTCCACCACCACCTGCACATACATGTCGCCGGAATTGCGGGTGCGCAGCACCGGCATACCCTTGCCCGCAAGGCGCAGGCGCTTGCCGGACTGGGTGCCCTCGGGAATGCGCACCTTGGTCTGGTCGCCGTCGATGGTGGGCACGTCCACCATGCCGCCCAGCGCCGCCGTCACCATGGAGATGGGCGCGCGGCAATAGAGGTCCGCGCCTTCCCGCTGGAACAGGGGATGGGGCTCGATGGACAGGAAGATGTAGAGGTCGCCCGCCGGTCCCCCCCGCACGCCCGCCTCGCCCTCGCCCCCGAGCCGGATGCGGGTGCCGTCCTCCACGCCCGCCGGCACCTGCACCTGCAGGGTGCGCTCGCGGGTGACGCGGCCCGCGCCCGCGCAGGCGGTGCAGGGGTCCTCGATCATGGAGCCGCGCCCCTGGCAGGCCGGGCAGGTGCGCTCCAGGGTGAAGAAGCCCTGGGCATGGCGGATCTTGCCCGCCCCGCCGCAGGTGCGGCAGACCTTGGGCTGGGTGCCCGGCTTGGCGCCGGTGCCCGAGCAGCTTTCGCACACGATGGAGGTGGGGATGCGGATCTCGGCCGCCTTGCCCGCAAAGGCCTCCTCCAGGGTGATTTCCATGTTGTAGCGCAGGTCCGAGCCGCGCCCGCGCCCGCCCTGGGTGGCGCCGCCCCGGCCGCCGCGCCCGCCCATCTGGCCGCCGAACAGATCGTCGAAAATGTCCGCGAAGGTGGAGGCGAAATCGGCGCCGAAGCCGGGGCCGCCCGCGCCGCCCATGCCGTTCTCGAACGCCGCATGGCCGAAGCGATCATAGGCCGCGCGCTTCTGGGGATCCTTCAGGACCTCATAGGCTTCGCTGACTTCCTTGAAGCGGATCTCCGCCTCGCCATTGCCCTGGTTGCGGTCCGGGTGCCATTTCATGGCGAGCTTGCGGTACGACGCCTTCAGCACCGTCTCGTCGGCACCGCGGTCACATTCCAGAACCTCGTAATAGTCCCGCTTGCTCATCGCTCACCCGTAGGGCCGCGGCGGTCCGGCGGCCGGAATGCGGGGGGCGCCCAAGGGACGCCGGCCCGATTGTCATGGTCCCAATGCGCATGATCCCCGGGGATTACCCGGGGATCATGGTGTCGTCTCAACTCAGAGCCGGGATCAGGCCGACTTCTTCTTGTCGTCGTCCACCTCGGTGAACTCGGCATCCACCACGTCGTCGGCCTTCTGCTCCGCGCCGGCCTCGCCGCCGCCCTGCTGGGCCGCATACATGGCCTCGCCGAGCTTCAGGGACGCCTGGGCGAGAGCCTGGGTCTTGGCCTGGATGACTTCGGCATCGCCGCTCTCCAGGGTGGACTTCAACTCGTTGAGGGCCGCCTCGATGGCCCCCTTCTCCGCCGCGCCGACCTTGTCGCCATGCTCGGCAAGGGCCTTCTCGGTGGAGTGGACAAGCGCTTCACCGTGGTTCTTGGCTTCCGCCAGAGCGCGGCGCTTCTTGTCGTCGGCGGCGTGGGCCTCGGCGTCCTTGACCATCTTCTCGATGTCGGTGTCGTTGAGGCCGCCGGACGCCTGGATGCGGATCTGGTGTTCCTTGCCGGTGCCCTTGTCCTTCGCCGACACCTGGACGATGCCGTTGGCGTCGATGTCGAAGGTCACCTCGATCTGCGGCACGCCGCGCGGCGCGGGCGGGATCCCCAGGAGGTCGAACTGGCCGAGGATCTTGTTGTCCGCCGCCATCTCGCGCTCACCCTGGAAGACGCGGATGGTCACCGCATTCTGTCCATCTTCCGCCGTGGAGAACACCTGGCTCTTCTTGGTGGGGATGGTGGTGTTGCGGTCGATGAGGCGGGTGAACACGCCGCCCAGGGTCTCGATGCCCAGGGAAAGCGGGGTCACGTCCAGCAGCAGCACGTCCTTCACGTCGCCCTGAAGCACGCCCGCCTGGATGGCGGCGCCGATGGCGACCACTTCGTCCGGGTTGACGCCCTTGTGGGGCTCCTTGCCGAAGAACTGCTTCACCATCTCCTGGACCTTGGGCATGCGGGTCATGCCACCCACCAGCACCACTTCGTCGATCTGGCCGGCGGACAGGCCCGCATCCTTCAGCGCGAGCCGGCAGGGCTCCATGGTGCGCTGGATGAGGTCATCCACCAGCGCCTCGAACTTGGCGCGGGTGAGCTTCATGGTCAGGTGCTTCGGCCCGGAGGCGTCGGCGGTGATGAAGGGCAGGTTGATCTCGGTCTGGGTCGCGGACGACAGCTCGATCTTCGCCTTTTCGGCGGCCTCCTTGAGGCGCTGAAGGGCAAGCTTGTCGTTGCGCAGGTCGATGCCCTGCTCCTTCTTGAACTCGTCGGCCAGATAGGTGACGAGCCGCATGTCGAAGTCTTCGCCGCCCAGGAACGTGTCGCCGTTCGTGGACTTCACCTCGAACACGCCGTCGCCGATCTCCAGCACGGACACGTCGAAGGTGCCGCCGCCGAGGTCATAGACCGCGATGGTGCCGGCCGACTTCTTGTCGAGGCCGTAGGCGAGCGCGGCCGCCGTGGGCTCGTTGATGATGCGCAGCACTTCAAGGCCGGCGATCTTGCCCGCGTCCTTGGTGGCCTGGCGCTGGGCGTCGTTGAAGTAAGCGGGGACGGTGATGACCGCCTTTTCCACCTTCTCGCCCAGGAACGCCTCGGCGGTCTCCTTCATCTTCTGCAGGATGAAGGCGGAGATCTGCGAGGGCGAATATTTCTTGCCGTCCGACTCGACCCACGCATCGCCATTGTCGCCGCGCACGATCTTGTAGGGGACGAGCTTCTTGTCCTTCTCGACGGTGGGATCATCGAACCGGCGGCCGATGAGCCGCTTCACCGCGAAGAAGGTGCGCTCGGGATTGGTGACGCCCTGCCGCTTGGCGGGCTGGCCCACCAGGCGCTCGCCGTCTTCCGTGAAGGCGACGATGGAGGGCGTGGTGCGCGCGCCCTCGGCATTCTCCACCACCTTGGGGGAGGTGCCTTCCATGACGGCGACGCACGAATTGGTGGTGCCGAGGTCGATGCCGATAATCTTGGCCATGTACTTCTCCTTGTCGGCAGGCCGACCGGGCCTCATCAGCGCCCGTGAAAAGACCCCGCGAGCCCCTCCCGCGGTGATCTGCCGGCCCCCTTTGAATTGGGGTACGCCGCTCAACGCGACGTTCGTGGCGGATATAGGGGGGGTGCTTTGCCGCCGCAAGGCGTGCAGGATGCTCCCGCGCCTGTTTTTCAAACCTTCGCGAGGTCTTGGCGGTGCCCTTCTCCCGGCCTTTCTCCCCGCGTGTGGGGGCGGATCCCGGCACGGCTCTCGTGATCGTCGATCTGCAAGCGGACTTCCTCCCCGGCGGGCGCCTCGCCGTGCCGGACGGGCACGCCATCGTGCCCCTGGCCAACCGTCTCGCGGCATCCTTCCGCAACGTCATCCTCTCCCAGGACTGGCATCCGCCCGGCCATGTCTCCTTCGCCTCCTCCCATGCGGGCCGTGCGCCGTTCGACAGGATCGAGCTGGCCTACGGGCCGCAGGTGCTCTGGCCGGACCATTGCGTGCAGGGGAGCGCGGGCGCCGATTTCGCGCCGGGACTCCATGTGCCGCACGCCCAGTTGATCGTGCGCAAGGGCATCCATGCGGGGCTCGACAGCTATTCCACCTTCTATGAAGCGGACCGGGTGACGCCCACGGGCCTTACCGGCTTCCTGCGGGACCGGGGCATCGGCACGGTCTATCTGCTGGGGCTGGCCACGGATTTCTGCGTCGCCTGGTCGGCGGTGGACGCCGCCGGGCACGGTTTCGCGACCCATGTGATTGATGATGCTTGCCGGGCCATCGATGTGGGCGGCTCCCTGGCCGCCGCCCGCGCGGACATGGCGAACGCGGGTGTGCGGTTCGTGTCCAGTGGGGATATCGCGGAAGACTGAGGGAGAGGCTTGGGGGGAGGCTTGGCCTCGCCCCTGCCGGTGTCGTGCCGGGTGCCGTCAGCACCTGGAGTGAAGATTACCGGATGATCTGGATCACCCGCCGCGAGCCGGGCTCCACCAGCACCGTTCCATAATCGGGCGTCACCACATAGCGGTAGGACGGGGCATCGAAGCCGCCATAGTCGGCGGCGGTGCCGAAGGTGTTCAGCTCCACCGTGCCCGGAACCACGGAGCCCACGGTGGGCGCGTAGCCGGAGGGCAGCGTCACGGTGGTGGTGGTGGGCTGGCCCACCACATAGCGTTGCACCAGCACTTCCTGCTCGGGATTGACCAGCACATAGCCGGAAGGCTTGGCCACGATCACGGAGGTGGTCTGGGCGGCCGCCACGGTGGCGGCGAGGGTGAGGGCGATGGCGCCGAGGGCGCCGGTTCTGATAACCGTCATTGTCTGGTCTCCGTCCCCGTCCCATCCGGCAAAAAAACGCCAGCGCCCCCGCTTGCGTTCCCATTTGCCGCGCCGGGCATTTCGGACATGCTGGGCACGGGCGAATCCGGCGCGGAGACAGGCATGCAGAGGGTGGAGCTGGCTCCCGGTCTCATCTGGTGGCCCGGCTATCTGGACCGGGCGGCCCAGGAGGCGCTGCTGGCCGAAATTGAGGCCGCATTGGCGCTCGCGCCTTTGTTCACGCCCCGCATGCCGCGCACCGGCCAGCCCTTTTCCGTGCGCATGAGCAATTTCGGGCCTTTGGGCTGGGTCTCCGACGCGGCCGGCTATCGCTACCAGGGCTTCCACCCGGAGACCCGCGCGCCCTGGCCGCCTTTGCCGGCCAGCCTCGCTGCCGCCTGGCGCGCCTTGTCCGGACAGGAGGCATTGCCCGAAGCGGGGCTGATCAACTGGTATGCCCCCGACGCCCATATGGGGCTCCACCAGGACCGGGACGAGCAGGATTTCACGGCGCCCGTTCTCTCGCTCTCTTTGGGCGACACCGCCCTGTTCCGCTATGGCGGGACGGAGCGGCGCGCGCCCACCCGCTCCATCCGCCTCGCCTCGGGCGATGCGCTCCTCCTTTCGGGGGAAAGCCGCCTCGCCTTTCACGGCGTGGACCGCATCCTGCCGGGCACATCCACCCTGCTTTCAGAGCCGGGACGCTTCAATCTTACGCTGCGACGGGTGACGCCCCCGTGAGAACGGACGTTACGTCACGCTTCCGCCCCAATGCCCCGCAAGAGCGGTTCCATACGATCCAGGAGATGTTCATGCGCCTCGCGCTCGTTCTTGCCGCCGTGCTGCTGTCAACGGGCCTAGCCCGGGCCGCCGACGACGCCGTCTTCCCGCGCGGCGCGTCCGTGGGGCTGGTTCCGCCCGACGGCATGACCGAGAGCACCGCCTTCTCCGGCTTCGCGGATGCGGCCAAGGGCTCCGCCATCCTCATCGTGGAAATGCCGCCCCAGGCCTATGACCAGGTGGTGGCGGGCTTCACCGACGCGGCGCTGGCCACCAAGGGCATCCTGGTGGAGGAGCGCACCAGCCTGCCGCTGGGCGATGTGAAGAACACGCTTGTCACCGGCCGCCAGCATGCGGGCACCGTGGTGGCGCGCAAGTGGATCCTGGTGGCGGGCGCGCCCACCGCCACCGCGCTCGTGACCGTGCAGGAGCCTTCGGACGGCAGCGCCCCCATGTCCGACGAGGCGGTGCGCAAGACGCTGGAGACGCTCACCTTCCGCCAGCCGCCCTCGCCGGACGAGCAGGCGGGCAACCTGCCCTTCAAGCTGGAGAACCGGGCGGGCTTCCGGCTGGTGAAGGTGGTGGGCAACACCGCCGCCATCCTCACGGACGGCCCGAAGGACATGATCGAGGGCGCCGAGCAGGCGGTGTTCGTGGTGGGCGTCGGCCCGGGCGCCCCGCGCGAGGACGAGCGCCAGCAATTCGCCCTGCGGGCCTTCTCCTCGGTTCCGGGCGTGAAGGACGTGCGCATCGAGCGGGCGGAGCCGCTGCGCATCGGCGGCCAGCCGGGCTTCGAGATCCTGGCCAACGGCAAGGACATCGCCACCGGCGGTGACGTGAAGGTGGTGCAGTGGATCCGCTTCGGCCAGACCGCCTATATCCGCATGCTGGGCGTGGTGAAGAGCGCCGGCTTCCCGGATTATTATCCCCGCTTCCGCTCCATCCGCGACGGCGTGGCGGGCCATTGAGCGTGGCTTCCGGCGGGGCCGCCTTGGTTCCGCCGGACTGGCGCGGCATGTCCGGGAGCGTTCAACGGTGAAATCCATGGCGTCACGATTCGCTGCCCGCCTGCTGCTCGCATTTCTCGCCTGGGGCGCCGCCGCCGGGGTGGCCATGGCCCATCCCCATGTGTGGGTCACCATGAAGACGCAGGTGCTTTACGGCCCGGACGGCATGGTGACCGGCCTGAAGCAGGACTGGACCTTCGACGACGCCTTCACCGCCTTCGCCCTGCAAGGCCTGGAGCGCAACAAGGACGGCTCCTATCCCGACTCCGTGCTGAAGCCGCTCGCGGAGGTGAACGTCACCTCCCTGAAGGAGTACGATTATTTCGTGCGCGCCAAGACCGCGAAGTCGCAGGTGAAATTCAAGGATCCCACCGACTATTCGCTGACCTTCGAGAATGACGCGCTGACCCTGCATTTCGTGCTGCCGCTCGAAAAGCCGGTTCCCGCCAAGGGGCTGATGACCTTCGAGATCTTCGACCCCACCATGTTCGTCTCCTTCTCCTTCGCCGAGAAGGAGCCGGTGAGCCTCGGGGGCACGCCGGGCGCGTGCAGCTTCCAGGTGCTCGCCGCCAAGGGACCGGAAGCGGGGACGCTCACGGAGGACTTCTTCTCCAGCCTCACCTCCTCGTCCTCCTACGGCGCCCAGTTCGCCGACCGTATCCAGGTGAAGTGTCCTTGAGGCGCGGCGCCTGGGTCGGCCTTGCGCTGGGCCTGCTGGTCGCCGTCGCCTGCGCGGATGGCGCGCTGGCCCAGATGGCGGGGCAGGCGGGCGCCAAGACCACGCCCTTCGGCATGGGGGCGCCCGGCGCGGCCAGCGGCGGCTTCGTGGGCTTCATCCTCGCCAAGCAGAGCGAATTCTACCGCGCCCTCATCCAGGCGGTGCGCGCCGCCAAGACGGACGGGGCGGCGCTGCCGCTGCTGGCCGGGCTCTCCTTCGCCTATGGGGTGTTCCATGCGGCGGGGCCGGGCCACGGCAAGGCGGTCATCTCCTCCTACCTGCTGGCGGACGGGGGCACGCTGAAGCGCGGCATCGGCCTCGCCTTCGCCTCAGCTCTCGTCCAGGCGCTGGCGGCGATCCTGTTCGTGGGGCTCCTGGCTCTGGTTCTGGGCGCCACGGCCCGCACCATGGCGGATGCCATGAACATGGTGGAACTGGCCGCCTACGGCACAATCGCTTTGTTCGGCGCGTGGCTGGCCTTCCGGAAGGCGCGCAGTTTCCTCGCGGTGCTCATGGGATGGCCGGTGCCCGGCGGCCATGTGCACGGGCCGGATTGCGGCTGCATCGACAAGCACGCCCCCAACCCGCATCTGCTGGACGGGCCGGGCGGCTGGCGCCGGGCGACGGTGGCGGTGGTCTCGGCCGGTGCGCGGCCCTGCTCGGGCGCCATCCTGGTGCTCACCTTCGCCTTGTCCCAGGGCGTCTTGTGGAGCGGCGTGGCGTCCACCTTCGCCATGGCGGGGGGCACGGCGCTCACCGTCTCGGCCATCGCCATCCTGGCGGTCTACGGCAAGAGGCTGGCGGTGCGGCTGGCGGCGGCGGCCTCCGGTCGCGGGACGCTGCTGGTGCTCGGCCTGGAATTCCTGGCCGCCCTTCTGGTGCTGGGCTTCGGCCTCGCCTTGCTCACCGGCTACATGGCCAGCGAGCGTCTTCTGCCGGGTTAGGGCGCGTGCATCGCGGAAGGATTTCGGGTGCGTTGCACCAAAATTCGTCATGCCTCCTTTGCCGGCAATTTCCTTTCAGAAACCTTCGAAACAACGAAATTGCCGGGTGCCTCCGGTCATGTCAGGCTGTCTGGAATTGATGTAAGCGCAAAGCGCAATCCGGGAGGCGTCCATGGGACTGAAACCGGTCTCCCTCGACGACAAATACGACCTCGGCACCGAGCAGGTCTTCGTGTCGGGCACGCAGGCCCTTGTCCGCCTCGCCTTGATGCAGAAGGAGCGCGACCGTCGCGCCGGCCTCAACACGGCGGGCTATGTGACGGGCTATCGCGGCTCGCCGCTGGGTGGGCTCGACCAGCAATTCCTGCGGGCCGAAACGACGCTGAAGGCCAACGACGTCCTGTTCCAGAGCGGCCTCAACGAGGATCTCGCCGCCACCGCTTTGTGGGGTTCCCAGCAGGCGGAACTGCGGGGCGAGGGCCGGTTCGACGGCGTGTTCGGCCTCTGGTACGGCAAGGGGCCGGGCGTGGACCGCTCCGGCGACGTGTTCCGCCACGCCAACAATGCGGGCACTTCGAAACATGGCGGCGTCATCGCCCTCATGGGCGACGACCATACCTGCGAAAGCTCCACCACCGCCCACCAGAGCGAGTTCCATTTCGTCGATGTGATGATCCCCGTGCTGAACCCCGCCGGGGTGCAGGAGATCATCGATTACGGCCTCCATGCCTGGGCCCTCTCGCGCTTTTCGGGCGCCTGGGTGGGCCTGAAGGCGGTGAAGGACACCATCGAATCCACCGGCATCATCGATGGACGGCTGGACCGGGTGTCCATCGTCCTGCCGGATGATTTCACCATGCCCCCGGACGGGCTGAACATCCGCCTCGGCGACACGCCGCTCGCCCAGGAGGAACGGCTCCAGGAATATAAGCGCGACGCCATCCTGGCCTATCTGCGGGCCAACCGGCTGAACCGCATCATCACCTCCGGCGGCACCCGCCCGCGCATCGGCATCGCCACCGTGGGCAAGAGCTATCTGGACGTGCGCCTTGCCTTGGACGAACTGGGCATCGACGAGGTGCGCGCCAATGACCTGGGCATCCGCCTGTGGAAGGTGGCGTGCCCCTGGCCGCTGGACACGCAGGGACTGAAGGCGTTCGCCGAGGGCCTCGACCTGATCATGGTGGTGGAGGAGAAGCGCTCCCTCATCGAGGTGCAGGTGCGCGAGGAGCTGTACGGCACCGCCAACCAGCCGGTCTGCATCGGCAAGAAGGACGAAGAGGGCCGCTGGCTGTTCCCCGTGAAGGGCGCGCTGGACCCCAACGACATCGCCATCGCGCTGGGCAAGCGCCTGCTCGCTTATGGCGACCAGCCGGACATCGCCGAGCGCGTGGCGCGGCTGGAGGAAGCCCAGCGCGTGCTGGCCGCCACCGGGGACGTGGCCACCCGCATTCCCTATTTCTGCTCCGGCTGCCCCCACAACACCTCCACCAAGGTGCCCGAGGGCATGCGCGCCTATGCGGGCATCGGCTGCCATTACATGGTCCAGTGGATGGATCGGCAGACCGTGGGCTTCACCCAGATGGGCGGCGAGGGCGCCAACTGGATCGGCGAGGCGCCGTTCTCCAAGCGCGGCCATGTCTTCCAGAATCTGGGCGACGGCACCTACAACCATTCCGGCTATCTCGCGCTGCGCGCGTCCGTCGCGGCCAAGGTGAACGTCACCTACAAGATCCTGTTCAATGACGCGGTGGCCATGACCGGCGGCCAGCGCCATGACGGCACCCTCACCGTCCCCGTCATCGCCCGTCAGGTGGCGGCCGAGGGCGTGGAGCGGGTGGTGGTGGTCACCGACGAGCCCGGCAAATATGCCGCGGACACCCTCTGGCCCCCCGGCCTCACCATCCATCACCGGGACGATCTCGACGCCGTGCAGCGGGAGCTTGCCACGGTCCCCCGCGTCACCGCGCTCATCTATGACCAGACCTGCGCCTCCGAGAAGCGCCGCCGCCGCAAGCGCGGCGCCTTCCCGGACCCGGACCAGCGCGTCATCATCAATGAGCGGGTGTGCGAGGGCTGCGGCGATTGCGGCGTGAAGTCCAATTGCGTGTCCGTCCAGCCGCTGGAGACCGAGTGGGGCCGCAAGCGGGAGATCGACCAGTCCTCCTGCAACAAGGATTTTTCCTGTGTGAACGGCTTCTGTCCGTCCTTCGTCACCGTGCATGGGGCGAAGCCGAGGAAGAGCGCCGGCGCGGCCAAGGGGGCCGATGACTGGGGCCATATCCCCGAGCCCGCTCTGCCCGGCATCGAGGGCACGTACGGCATCATCGCCACCGGGGTGGGCGGCACGGGCGTGGTCACCATCGGCGCCATCCTCGGCATGGCGGCCCATCTGGAGGGCAAGGCCTGCGGCATGATCGACATGGCCGGGCTCGCCCAGAAGGGCGGGGCGGTCTATTCGCACATCCGCATCGCCCAGACCCCCGAGGACATCACGGCCATCCGCATTCCCGCGCGCGGGGCGGACCTGATCCTGGGCGGCGACCTCGTGGTGGCGGGCACCAAGAAGGTGCTCACCGCCGTGAAGCCCGGCAAGAGCGTGTTCGTGGTGAACACCCACGAAGTGGCGCCGGGCGATTTCACCCGCAACGCGGACTATTCCCTGCCCGCCGCGCGGCTGAAGCGCGCCGTCATCGAGGCGGTGGGCGCCTCGAACGCCCATCTCATCGAGGCGAGCCGCCTTGCCACGGCTTTGTTCGGCAATTCGCTGGCGCAGAACATCTTCATGGTGGGCTATGCCTACCAGTTCGGCGCCCTGCCGCTCTCCGCCGAGGCCATCCTGAAGGCCATCGAGCTGAACGGCGAGGCGGTCGCCATGAACCAGGCCGCCTTCCTCTGGGGCCGCCGCGCCGCCCATGATCCGGCCCGCGTGGAAGCCCTGATCGGCCCCGCCACAGCGGCCACCGATGCTCGGCGCCTGTCGGAGGGCCTGGAGGAGATGATCGCCCGCCGCATCGCCTCCCTCACCGCCTATCAGAGCGCCCGCTATGCCCGGCGCTATGCGGTGCTCGTGGAGAAGGTGCGCGCCGCCGAGGCCGAGAAGGCCCCCGGCCGCACCGGCCTTACCGAGGCGGTGGCGCGCAATCTCTACAAGCTCATGGCCTATAAGGATGAGTATGAGGTGGCGCGGCTGTTCTCGGACGGCGAATTCCTGAAGCAGGTGGACGCCGCCTTCGAGGGCGATCTCTCCTTCGAGTTCCACCTCGCCCCGCCGTTTCTGGCGCGCGGCAAGGACGGGGCGGAGCCGAAGAAGCGCCGCTTCGGGCCGCGCATGATGAAGCTGTTCACCGCCCTTGCGAAGTTCAAGGCGCTGCGCGGCACCCCGCTGGACGTGTTCGGCTATACCGCCGAGCGGCGCACGGAGCGGGGGCTGATCACGGATTATGTGGCGCTGGTGAATGAGATAATCGGCGCGCTGACCCTCAGGAACCACGCCTATGGTGTCGCGCTCGCCTCCATCCCGGAGAAGATCCGCGGCTATGGCCCGGTGAAGGAGCGCCACCTGACGGCGGCCAAGGCGGAGGAGGCGGACCTCCTCGCCCGCTTCCGCAACCCGCCCACGGCTCCGGTGGAGGCGCAGGCGGCGGAATAAAGGGGGAGCAGGGCTCCCCCTCTGGCTCGGGATCGGCGCCTCAGCGCTCGGTCAGCTTCAGCTCGATGCGCCGGTTGCGGGAGAGGGCGTCTTCCGAGGTGCCCGTATCCATGGGCTGGTATTCGCCGAAGCCGGCGGCGATGAGGTGCTGGGGCTGGACGCCCTTGCTGATGAGATATTGCACCACGGCGATGGCGCGCGCGGCTGATAATTCCCAGTTGGAGGGGAATTGCGGCGTGGAGATGGGGCGCGAATCCGTGTGCCCGTCCACCCGGATGGCCCAGGAAATGTCCGGCGGAATCTGCTTCTCCAGCTCCAATATGGCGCTGGCGAGCTGGTCCAAAGCGGCCAGGGCCTCGGGGCGGGGGGTGGCCAAGCCCCGGTCGAAGAAGAGTTCCGACTGGAACACGAAGCGGTCGCCGACGATGCGGATGTCCGGCCGGTTGCCCAGGATATCGCGCAGGCGGCCGAAGAATTCGGAGCGGAAGCGGCTCAGTTCCTGAACCCGCTGAGCCAGCGCCACATTCAACCGCCGCCCGAGATCGGCGATCTTGGACTGGCTCTCCTGGTCGCGCTTTTCCGAGACGTTGAGCGCCTCCTCCAGCGCGGCCATCTGGCGCCGCAAGGCGAGGATCTGCTGGTTCAGGATCTCGATCTGGGCGATGGCGCGGGCGGCCGCGTCCTTCTGCATGTCCAGTTCGCGCGACAATCCCTGTTCGCGGGACGGATCCGGCGCTGCGGGCGCTGCGGCGCCCGCCTGCCCGCGCAGCCGGTCGCGCTCCACCTCCAGGGCCGCGAGCGAGGCGCGCAGCGCGCTCACCTCCCCTTCCGCATTCTGGCTGGAGGCGCGTTCTAGGGAGAGCAGCTCGGTCAATTGGCGGATCTGCGCCTGGAGACGCTGGAGCACATTGTCCTTGCCGGTCATTTCCTGCGTGAGGAAGAACTGCGTGATCATGAAGACCGACAGCAGGAAGATGAAGACCAGCAGCAGCGTGGAGAGCGCATCGACGAAGCCGGGCCAATAGTCGATGGTGCGTTCGCGCCCGCGCCGTCCCAGGGCCATGGGTCAGCTCCCGCGCGGGTCGGGGGCGCCGGTCTCCGCCTCCAGCCCGTCAATGCTGCGGTCGAGCCGGTCCACGATGCGGCGCAGCTCTTCCTGCTGGGCGGCCTGAACCTCCACCATCTGCTTCAAGAGCGCCTGCTCGGAGCGCATATGCGTGACGAGGCCCTGGAGGCTTTCGGCCAGATGCGCCATGGCGCTGGTGACGCGCTGGGTGCCCGCCTCCGCCATGGTCTTGTCCAGCCGGTTGATGGCCTCCACCAGGGGGCCGGTCTCCAGCGGGGGCGGCGGGGGCAAGGCGAGGGGGGCGGGAGCGGCTTCCACCGCGGCCACCGGCTCCGCATAGCGCATCTGCGGCGGGACGGGATGGGCGGTGTAGGTCTCGCCGATATCGCGCACGGTGGTGGAGAGCCAGTCCTCCAGGTCCGTATAGAAGCGGTTCTGCGCCTGCCCCGCCTGCAGGTCGAGGAAGCCCAGCACCAGCGAGCCGGCAAGGCCGAACAGCGAGGACGAGAACGAGATGCCCATGCCGCCCAGCGGCGCGGCGAGGCCCCTCTTGATCTCCTCGAACACCGAGCCGGAATCCGGCCGGATCTCCAGCGCGCCGATGACGTTGCCGATGGAGGAGACGGTCTCCAGAAGGCCCCAGAAGGTGCCGAGCAGGCCGAGGAAGACCAGCAGGCCCGTGAGATAGCGCGCCGTGTCGCGCGCCTCGTCCAGGCGCGTGCCGATGGAATCCAGGATGGACCGCATGGTCGTCTGGGAAATGGACATGCGCCCGGTCCGGTCGCCCAGCAGCGCCGCCATGGGCGCCAGCAAGGTGGGCGCCCGCGATACGGCGAGGCCCGGATCGGACAGGCGGAAGGAGTTCACCCATTCCACCTCGGGAAACAGCCGCGCCACCTGCCGCAGCGCCAGCACGATGCCAATGGCCAGCACGCCGAAGATCACGCCGTTGAGGCCGGGATTGTGCAGGAAGGCGTCCGCGATCTGTCGATAGAGCACCGAGGTGAGCGCGATGCACAGCCCCAGAAAGACGATCATCCGGACGAGAAAGATGCGCGGCGAGGAGACCTTGATGAATGGATCGACGATGCGCGCCATGTTCGCTCCCGCGGGTCCCTTCCCGGAGACGGACTATGGCATACACGCGGGCGAATGACACCCGCATGGGATCGGATGAGGCGGAACGCGCCGCCCCATCCCCTGGCTATCGCGTCTCTCAGGCGGTCACGCCGCTTCCATCTGCTCCAGTTCGGTGATCATGCTGTCGATGAGCGTGAGGCCGGTCTGCCAGAAGGCCGGGTCGCGGGCGTCGAGGCCGAAGGGGGCCAGAAGCTCCGCATGGTGCTTGGTGCCGCCCGCCGCCAGCATGTCCAGATAGCGCTCCGCGAACCCGTCCGACGCCTTCTGGTAGACCGCATAGAGCGAGTTCACGAGGCAGTCGCCGAAGGCATAGGCGTAGACATAGAAGGGCGAGTGGATGAAGTGGGGGATATAGGCCCAGAAGGTCTCATAGCCCGCGCTGAGATGGATGGCCGGTCCCAGGCTCTCGGTCTGCACCTGCATCCACAGGCCGTTCACCTGGTCGGCGGTCAGTTCGCCCTTGCGCCGCTCGGTGTGGACGAGGCGCTCGAAGGAATAGAAGGCGGTCTGGCGCACCACCGTGTTGATCATGTCCTCCACCTTCTGGGCGAGCATGATCTTGCGGGCCTGGGGCGTCTCGGCCTTGGCCAGCAGGCGGCGGAAGGTGAGCATTTCGCCGAACACGGAGGCGGTTTCCGCCAGCGTGAGCGGGGTCGGCGCCATGAGCGCGCCCTGGCGGCCGGCCAGCACCTGGTGCACGCCGTGGCCCAGTTCATGGGCCAGCGTCATCACGTCGCGCGGCTTGCCCTGGTAGTTCAGCAGCACATAAGGGTGCGCGGAGGGCACGGTGGGGTGCGCGAAGGCGCCGGGCGACTTGCCGGGGCGCACCGGCGCGTCGATCCAGTTCTTGTCGAAGAAGGTGCGGGCGATGTCCGCCATGCGGGGCGAGAAGGTGCCGTAGGCGCCGAGCACCGTGTCGCGCGCCTCGCCCCAGCCGATGTCGCGGCTTTCCACCTTGGGCAGCGGGGCGTTGCGGTCCCAGAATTCCAGCGCGTCCTTGCCGAACCAGCGGGCTTTCAGCGCGTAATAGCGGTGGGACAGGCGCGGGAAGGAGGCGCGGATGGCGCTCACCATGGCGTCCACCACTTCCGGCTCCACCCGGTTCGCCAGATGGCGCGAGGCGGCCACGTCCGTGAAGCCGCGCCAGCGGTCGGAGATTTCCTTGTCCTTCGCCAGCGTGTTGGTGATGAGGGTGAACAGGCGGATATTCTTGCCGAACACCTCCGCCAGCGCCTGCCCCGCCGCCTTGCGGACCTCTTCCTTGGGGTCCTGCATGAGGTTCAGGGTGGGCTCGATGGCCAGTTCCTGCCCGTTCACGGGGAAGCGCAGGCTCGACATGGTCTCGTCGAACAGGCGGCTCCAGGCCCCGCGCGAGGGGTTCGACTTCTCGTGGAACAGCTGCTCGATCTTGTCGTCCAACTGATAGGGCTTGTCCCTGCGCAGGTCTTCCACCCAGGGGCGGTAATGGCCGAGCGCGGGCGCCGCCAAGGCGGCTTCCAGCGCCGCATCGTCCAGCCGGTTCAGCTCCAGCGTGAAGAACAGGAGATGGGTGGAGACGTCGGTGAGGCGCTCCTGGATGTCGCCATAGAATTTGGCGCGGACCGGATCGGACGTGTCGCCCGCATAAACGAGGCTGCCATAGGAAGCGATGCGCCCCAGCAGGTCGTCGATCTCCTCATAGGCCCGCACGGCCACGCCCAGCGTCTCGCCCGCATCGGGGGCGGCCAGAAGCTCGGCGAGCTTGCCCTTATAGGTGTCCTCGAAGGACTTGCAGAGCGCGTCCGCCTTTTCGAGGTCGGCGGCGAGGGCGGGCGAATCCATCGCGGGATAGAGGTCCGCGAGATTCCATTCGGGCAGCAGGTCGGCCTTGGCGGGCGCGGTGGCAAGATCAGCTGCAAACGTCATGGAAACGGGCATGGGACCTCCGACGGGAGCGGTACGAACCGTATGGCTCCTTATCTAGAGTGCCGCAGGGCCGGAGGGAAGGCGCGCCGAGAGCGGGCCGCCCTCCCTCGGGACCATCAGGGGATAATCAGGAGGGTGCCGGTGACGCGCCGCTCCTCCGCCGCGCGGTGAACCTCCGCGATGTCGTCCAGCGCAAAGCGCGCGCCGATATCCACGCTCACATGCCCGCGCGCCACCGCGTCGAAGAGATCGGCCGCATTGGCGCGGAAGGTGGCGGGGTCGGCGTTGTGCGGGAAGACAGAGGGGCGGGTGAGGAACAGGCAGCCCTTCTTGTTCAACAGTTCGGGATCGATGGCGGGGGACTTGCCGGACGCCGCGCCATAGGAGACCACAAGGCCGAACGGGGCGGCGCAATCCAGCGAGCGTAGCAGCGTGTCCTTGCCCACCGCGTCATAGACCACCCGCGCCTTCTGCCCGGCCGCCGCGACGAAGTTTTCCGGCCAGGCCGGGTCGTTGAGGTCCAGCACCTCCCGGCAGCCCGTCGCCAAAGCGGCCGCGCGCTTTTCCGGCGAGCCGGTGGTGCCATAGACCTTCGCGCCGAGCGCGGTGGCCCAGCGGGAGAGAATCTGCCCGACGCCCCCCGCCGCCGAATGGACCAGCAGCACATCGCCCGGCACCACATGGTGGGTGCGGCGGACGAGATATTGCGCGGTCATGCCCTTGAACAGGAGGCTTGCCGCCATCTCGTCGCTGATGGCGTCGGGCAGCGTCACGAGCTTGTCGGCGGGCACGTTGCGGCGCTCCGCATAGGCGCCGACGCCCGCATGCATATAGGCGACGCGATCGCCCACCTTGGGCGACACGACGCTGGCGCCCACCGCCTCCACCACACCTGCCGCCTCGAAGCCGAGGCCGGTGGGCAAGGGCAGGGGATAGACCCCTTGTCGCTGGTAGATGTCGATGAAGTTGAAGCCGATGGCGGTCTGGCGCACCTGGGCCTTGCCGGGCCCGGGCGCCGGAACGTCCCGCGTCACCACCTTCAGAACCTCCGGGCCGCCGAAGCCCTCCAGCTCGACCACGCGGCTTGCCGTCATGCTGCTTCTCCCTTTATCGCTGGTGGAAGTGATAGTCAGGGAAAGGTACGATGTAAATCGTACCTAAGAGACAAGGCGTGACTGCAGAGCTGCCGCACCCCGAGATGGACACGCTGGAGATCGGCACTCTCTTTGCCGCTCTGGCCGATCCCACGCGGCTGCGGATCGTCCTGGCGCTCATGGCCGAGCGCAATTGCGTGCGCCTGTGCGGCACATTCGATCTGCCGGTGGCGAAGGCCACGCGCACCCATCATTTTCGCGTGCTGCGTGAGGCCGGGCTGATCCGGCAGGTGGATCTCGGCAACGGACGGACCAACGAATTGCGCTGGGACGATCTGGAGCGCCGTTTCCCCGATCTGGTGCGGCTGCTGGCTGCGGAAGCCGCGGCGCGCGCATAGAGCCTGATCCCCTCAGGGTGATCAACCCGAGGGGTGAATCAGCCTCCAACTCATCGGGGCGGGGCGATCACTCTTTAAGAAGCGGGAGGAACGAGGCTTTTGCCGGACCTCCTCAGACTCTCTTAACCATCACCGCACAAGCTTGGGGAATCAGCCGAGTGCGGAGTCCCATGAGCGCGCGTATTCTCGTTGTCGAAGACGATCCGCTGGAAGCGGACCGTCTCCTCTCCGCCCTGGCCTGCCTCGGCCATTCCTGCGTTTTGGCCGTGGATGGCGACGATGCCCTCCGGCGGCTGGAAGGCGAACCCTTCGACGCGGTTCTGCTGGACCTCGTCCTGCCGGGGCTCGACGGCATGGGCGTGCTGCGCGCCATGCAGGCGCGCGGCCTGTGCGTGCCGGTGGTGGCGGCCGTCACCCATTCCGGCGTGGACGCCGTCGATTCGGCGCTGAATGCCGGCGCGCGGGATTTCGTGGTGAAGCCCGCGGGCGCCCTGCGCCTGAAGGTCTCCATCGCCAATGCCCTCGCCTTCGGGCGCATCGCCCGCGAGGGCGTCGAGCCGTCCCGCGCGGACAATGTCATCGCCTTTCCCGCTGTGCCGGAACTGGCCCCCGAGCCGGAGGCGAACCTGCCTCTGCTCGACCGTAGCGGCCATGCCCGATCCCTGGCGCAGCTTGAGCGGGACGTGATCGCGGCGGCGGTCTCCCTTTATGGCGGGCGCATGAGCGAGGTGGCCCGGCGCCTGGGCATCGGCCGTTCCACTTTGTACCGCCGGCTCGGCGAACTCGGCCTGTCTTTCGGGGAACCTGTGGCTGAGCTTTCCGTTGCCGCAGAGTGACTGCGGCGAAAAAAGGCGTGCGCGCCTGCGCTTGTGAGTTGAAGCGTCCCGCCGCCGGTGCAAGCTCGGCCGGAAGGGGTGGGTGAGGAATCGGGCGGTGGACCCTGCAATCAGGGCGCCGCGGAGGGAGTGTCCATATGGCCGGTAATGGCAAGAAGGCTCTTTATGTCGTGGCCGCCCTCGCCTCCAGCGCCGTGCTGGCGGTGGCGCAGCCGAACACGGAGCCGGTGACCGGATATGCCGGTATGGGCACGGCCGATTCCGCTCAGCCCCGTGCGGGTGACAGTGCCCCGCGCCACCTGACCGGCGAAGCCCCGCACCCCGGCGACACGGCGGGCCAGCCGGGCGCATCCGGCGAGCGGGTCTCCAATAGCTCGGCGGAGCCTGCCGCCCCCACGTCCCAGGCCGCGCCTGTCGAAGCCGCCGCTCCGGCTACTGCCCCCGCTGCCGCCGCCGCTTCCGAGGCGGCCCCTGCCGCTCCGGTCACCGCCGAGCTTCCGCCCGAGCCCGCATCGCCCACCGGGCTAGATGCCGCGCCCGCGGCGCCCGTCGCCGTCACCGTGGAACTGCCGGCCGCTCCGGCTGCGCCCACGGGCCTCGATGCCGCGCCCAAGGTCGCCGAGCCCAAGCTCGCGGAACCCGCGCAGCCCAAGGCCGAGCCGTCCTCTGCGGCTGCTCCTGTTTCTCCCGCCCCCGCGCCGGTGCGCGCGGCGGAGCCGGCCGCTCCCGTCGCGCCCGCCGATCCGCTGGCGGGCATCTCCCAGGCGCTGGCGCGCCAGCTGGCGGTGCCCACCACCGGCAAGGACCAGGAGGCCATCGCCGCCTTCTACGGCGCCCGTGCCGATGCGCCCGTCTTCGTGGACCAGAAGGGCCTGACTGCGCGCGGCAAGGCGATCATCGCGCGCTTCTCGGCCGCCGGGGAGGACGGGCTCGAACCCTCCGACTACAAGCTGCCCAAGATCACCGGCACCGATCCCGACCAGCTCGCCCAGGCGGAGCTGCGGCTCGCCGCCAGCGCGCTGGTCTATGCCCGCCACGCCCAGGCGGGACGGTTCGATCCCTCGCGGGTCTCGTCCGGCGTGACGCCCACCCGCAGCTTCCCCGACCAGCTGAGCGTGCTGAACGCGCTGGCCACCGCGTCCGACGCCAGCGCCGCGCTCGCCGCCTACAATCCGCCCCATGCGGGCTATGCGGCGCTGAAGGCGAAGCTGGCGGAAGCGCAGACCCCGGCGAAGGCCGGCACCAAGCGCCTGCCCTTCATTCCCGACGGCATGCGCATCCGCCCCGGCGAGGTGGACGTGCGCGTGCCGCTGCTGCGCGAGCGCCTGGGCCTTGCGCCGAGCCAGGCCGAGAATGACCGCATCTATGACGCCCCGGTGGTGGAGGCGGTGCGCCTCTTCCAGATGACCGGCGGCCTGGAGGCGGACGGCGTGGTGGGCGCCGGCACGCTGGCCGCCCTCAACGCCATCGCCGCCCCGCGCGACCGCACGTCCCAGATCATCGCCAATATGGAGCGCTGGCGCTGGCTGCCGCGGGATCTCGGCCAGGCCCATGTGATGGTGAACATCCCCGAATACATGGTCCGCATCGTCGATAACGGCCGGGTCATCCATGACACGCGCGTGGTGGTGGGCAAGCCGGAGACGCCCACCCCGCTGCTCACCCACGACATGGAATATGTGGTGGTGAACCCCTCCTGGAACGTGCCGCCCAGCATCGCCCGCAAGGAGATGCTGCCGAACCTCCAGCGCGATCCCTATTATCTCGCCCGCCAGGGCATCACCATCGAGCGCGGCGGGCGCGCGGTGGATCCCGGCTCGGTGAACTGGGCGGCCGGGCTCGGCGGCTATTCCTTCCGCCAGCCGCCGGGCGAGCGCAACGCGCTCGGGCGCATCAAGTTCATGTTCCCGAACCAGCACTCGGTCTATCTGCACGACACGTCCTCGCGCAGCCTGTTCGCCAATGAGCGCCGCGCCTACAGCCATGGCTGCGTGCGCGTGCAGGACCCGCTGTCGTTCGGGGAGGTGGTGTTCTCCCTGGGCATGCCCAATGACGGTTGGACCGAGCAGAAGATCGGCGCCATGTTCGGCGGCAAGGAGCGCTACATCAACCTGAAGCGCCACATCCCGGTCCATCTGGTCTATTTCACCGCCTTCACGGACCCGACCGGCCGCTTCGTCAGCCGCCCGGACCTCTACGGCATCGACGCCAAGGTGGAGGAATTGCTGGGGCTCGACGGCCCGCAGCACGTCGCCTCCAGCAAGCCGCGCACCGCCACGCGCTGATCGCGGTTGGCGCGGCCGCGCCCGGTGAGGGGCGGCCGCGTGCCGCCTATTCCGCCCATTCCGGGTCGGCGGTGAAGGCGATGGTGAGCCAGCGGTCCGGCCCCTCATCGCCGATCTCGTCGCCGATCTGGTCCCGGAGGCGGTCCCAGAACTCCACGGGCTGCGCGGGCAGACCGGGCGGCACGATGAAATAGATCTCGATCTGCTTCGCCCGGCCCACCTTGGCGATATAGGTGCGGTAGGAGAGGAAGCCATGCCGCTTCACCGCCTCCGCCGCCACCGCCCGCACATGGTCGGTGAGATCGCGCGGGGCGATGAGCAGGATATCCGCCAGCGCCTGGCGCACCGTGCGGATGGGCAGCGGGATGATGACCAGCGAGACCAGCCCCAGCACCGCCGGGTCCAGATAGGGCCGGATCCAGGCGAACTGCGTGCCGTCCACCGCCGCGCCCAGGCTGAAGGCGATGAGCAGCGCCGCCGTGATGCCGCCCGACATCATCCAGGCCTTGGCGTCCAGCGCCAGGAAGTCCGAGCGCAGCGTGCGGTTGGCACGGGTGGCGTAGATGGCCATGGCGATGCAGGCGCAGAGCGTCACCACCGCATAGATGATGGCGAAGTCGAATTTCAGCTCGTGCCCGCCATGCATGATGGAGAGCGCCGCATTGATGAGGCCGTAGATGGACACCATCATCAGCAGCGTGCCGTTGAGCCCCAGCACGATGGGCTCCAGATGCCAGAAGCCGGTGGAGAAGCGCGCCCGCAGCCGCCCGCCAGCTTCCCGCGAATGGCCGTAGCCATCGATGAGCCGCGCCACGGTGAGCGCCAGGAGGCTCATGGAGGCATCCGCCAGCGCATAGACGCCGTCGAAGGTGATGGAGAAGGAGGAGGACAGGATTCCGAACCCGATGCCGAACATCGCGACGGCCACCGTCACCAGGATTGAGAGCCTCAGGACGCTCTGTTCCGTCATCTTCGCCTCGCCTCCTTGGTACGGCATGGGTCCGGTAGGTGGCCCATCCCCGCGTCGTCTCTGTGACATCCCGTCGCTTGTTATCGGGTTTTGCCGCCCGTGATTGTGGACAGCACGCGGCAAAACCCCGTCTGCCTGTTGGCAAGAGGCTGTGTTGCGTTCATGGTTAAGGCTCTGTTAAGGCTTGCCTGTGGCTTTCTTGACACGGTCGGTCAGCACGTTTTCGCCATACTCTGTTTCTAGTCACACAAGCGTGAGCGACGGACGGCCTCTTGGCCCGCCCGTTGGCGAAGGGGGAAGCAGGGCGTCAACACGCCCTTAACCGAACCCGGCAAGACTCTGTTGAGCTTCACGCCGCGCGCCGTCATCAGTGCGCGGCAGAATTAGACCTGAGCCCCGGGTTCGCGACATTGCCCCAGCTTCCCCGTGTACCCGCCTTCCTCCGCACGCTGGCCGCAAGCCGGCGGTGCCAGGCGGTTTTCGCAGCCCTTGCCGTGGTCCTCACCGGGACCTCCTCGCTTCAGAACGCGGTGGCCAACGGCGACACGCGCACCCTCACCATCGAATTCGTCCATACCGGCGAAAGCGGCTCCTTCACCTTCAAGCGTGACGGCCGCTACGACCAGGAGGTCATCAAGAAGCTGAGCTGGCTGCTGCGCGACTGGCGCAAGTCCGAGCCCACCGAGATGGCCCCCGAACTGTTCGATCTGGTTTGGGAGGTCTATCGCGACGTGGACGCGAAGGACGGCATCAAGGCGCTGTCCGGCTACCGCTCGCCCTCCACCAACGCCATGCTGAGGTCCCGGTCCAAGGCTGTGGCCGAGCAGAGCCAGCATACGCGCGGCCGGGCCATGGACTTCTACATGCCGGGCGTAAGCCTCTCCGCCGTCCGCGTGGCGGGCCTGCAGATGCAGCGCGGCGGCGTGGGTTTCTATCCGGGCAATAATTTCGTCCATCTGGACACCGGCTCCATCCGCCACTGGCCGCGCATGACCCACGACCAATTGGTCCGGGTCTTCCCCGACGAGAAGACCGTGCACGTTCCCTCCAACGGCAAGCCGCTGGCGCGCTATGAGGAGGCGCTGGCGGAGCTGGAAGGCAGCCGCCGCACCGTGGAGGTAGCGTCCAACGATGCGGGTGAAGGCATACGCAAGTTCTTCGCCAGCCTGTTCAGCTTCAAGAAGTCGGTGGACGAGGAAGAAGAGGGCGCGCCGGACGAGGAGGCCGCTCCCCAGGTGGCGTCCCGCTCCAAGCCTGCCACGGCCAAGCCCACCCAGGTTGCGGCGGCAGACATGCCGTCGTCCGCCTCCGTCCGTCAGGCATCCCTCGCGCCGTCCGTCACGAGCCTTGCCGCCGCGCCGCTGCCCACCGCCCGCCCGGCGGAGATCGCAGCGGCCATCGTGGCCACCCAGGCCGTGGTGGCGCCGCTCACCAACGTTCCGCTCCCGCTGCGCCGTCCGATGGACCCGGTGGTCACCGCCAGCCTCGGCCCCGTGCCGCTGCCCGCCGTCATCACCCGTGGCACCCAGGAACAGTCGCCCGAGGCGCTGCTCTCCTACGCTCCGGCGGTGGCGGATCTCGATCCCGGCCGCCCGCTCACCCAGTCCATGGTGGCCGCGCCCGCGCTCCAGCGCCAGAAGAGCAAGGACATTCCCTTCGGCCGCCTGTTCGTCGGTCCCGCTTTGGCGGGCGAGACCTTCATGCGCCTGCCGGAGCTTCGGGCCTTCGCCAGCTTCATGGCGCCGCCCAAGGTGGCGGTGGCCAACGGCTTCTCGGCGGATCCCACCGCCGGGCTCTCCACCACGCGCTTTTCCGGCGAGGCCATGGCCAATGTGCCGGTCTATGTGTTCGCCCCGTCCAATGTGCGGGTGACCCAGCGGGTGCGATAAAGGCGGCCGACGCACGCGGCTTTTGCGCCATCCCGCCCTTTTCTTCCCGGTTCTTCGGCCAAATTGACGGTTACGGCCATGGGCAGCCTGCGAGGCTGCCCATGGCCGTACGTGTCTTGATAACGGCCGTCCTTCGATCGGCGCCCGCAAGCCTGGGGTACCGGCGATCGGGGGGGCGGTCGGCGCTCAAGCAAAACCCACACATATCCTGCCCGTGCCGGGGGCAGGCGGGACGCTCTGCCTGCTCCTGTGCGGAATGTGGATTGGGCCGGGCCTGACCGCGTGCGGGGAGTAAGGAGGCGGCGCTGAATGTGCCGGGCCGCGGCCGGGCGCCCGCGCGCAACAAAAAAGGCCGCTGGGGGAGCGGCCTTGGAGGAAGTCTTCTGATGGTGCGTAGCAGTGGCCGGTTCGCTCATCACCCCGGGGGGCTGGGGGGCTGGGATAGACCGGAGCAAGTGCGAACCGGCCCTGCTACGGATATGAAGATGCCGCCGCCCATGGGCGAGGACTGGGCCGAAAAGCGACCATTCTGTGTTTTCCGTTGACGACCCCGTGAAGTCGCCCGAAGCCGGCTTTCCATTCCTCTTGCCAGAGGCATCCAGGGGGAGGATCATCGCCTTCGTGATTGCTTCGCTGGGAGGCCCGATGGGAGATATCGAACCCATAAGCCGTGGCGGATCGTGGGCGACGCCCGCGGCCCCGCAGGCTTCCGGCACTCCTTCACCTCCCTCCCGTGTGACGTTCGACCGGCGCGAATTGGACCGTATCCTCGACCTGTACGGGCGCATGGTCGCGGCAGGCGAATGGCGCGACTACGCCATCGACTTCCTGAAGGACAAGGCGGTCTTCTCCATCTTCCGCCGTGCCATGGATGTGCCGCTCTACCGGATCGAGAAGGATCCCCGCCTCGCCCGCAAGCAGGGCGCCTATTGCGTGGTGTCCCAGACCGGGCTCATCCTCAAGCGCGGCCACGAACTGCCCCGCGTGCTGGCGGTGCTGGAAAAGCCGCTGCGCACGGTTTGATCTCATTGGCGTTGTCCGCTCGCTTCCGGTGGCGGATGGGCGGGGGAGGGCGTCCGGGAGAGGGTTGTCCCGCAAGGTCCGCTCGGGCATCGTGCGCGCCGAAAAACGGGAACGTCCGATGTCCGCAGCCCCGCGCCCCATCCAGAAGGGAGACCATGTCTTCCTGGTGGATGGCTCTTCCTTCGTCTTCCGCGCCTATTTCCAGTCCATCAATCAGGACCGGAAATACAATTTCCGTTCGGACCGGCTGCCGACCGGGGCGGTGCGCCTGTTCTGCACCAAGCTGTTCCAGTTCATCCGCGACGGGGCCGTGGGCATCCGCCCCACCCATCTCGCCATCATCTTCGACAAGTCCGAGGATTCGTTCCGCAAGGAACTCTATCCCGAGTACAAGGCGAACCGATCCGCGCCGCCCGAGGAGCTGATCCCGCAATTCCCCCTCATGCGGGAGGCGGTGAAGGCGTTCGGCCTCATCCCCGTGGAGATGGCGCGCTACGAGGCGGACGACCTCATCGCCACCTATGCCCGCCAGGCCGCCGCCGCCGGTGCCGACGTGCTGGTGGTCTCCGCCGACAAGGATCTGATGCAGATCGTCGGCGATCGGGTGAGCATGTATGACCCGGCTTCCGGCGAGGCGGGCGGGCGCGGGGCGCGGCCGGAGCGGCGCATCGGCCTGCCCGAGGTGCTGGACTATTTCGGCGTGCCGCCGGAGCAGGTCACGGACGTGCAGGCGCTGGCCGGCGATTCCACCGACAATGTGCCCGGCGTGCCCGGCATCGGCATCAAGACCGCTTCCGCGCTCATCCAGGAATACGGCTCGCTGGAGGGCCTGCTGGCCCGCGCGTCCGAGATCAAGCAGCCCAAGCGCCGCGAGTCGCTGCTCGATCCGGAGAACCAGGAGAAGGCCCGCATCTCCAAGACGCTGGTGACACTGGTTGATGATGTCGCCGTGGAAGTGCCGCTGGAGGATCTCGTGCTGGAGGCGCCGGACGGGCGCCGCCTCGTGGCCTTCCTCAAGGCCATGGAATTCACCACCATCACCCGCCGCGCCGCCGAGGCGTTCAGCGTGGAGGCGGGCGAGATCGAGGCGGACCCCGCGCTTGCCCCAGGAGCACCGTCCAACTCGGCGCCCTCCGGCTTCGCGCCCGCTTTGGCGGAACCCGGCGACACGCCCGCGCCTGCCGCGCCCGCCGCTGTGCCCGGCCGCCCGGACGTGGCCGCGCCCGCGGACCTTGCCGCCAAGCGCCAGGAGGCGGCGCGCGCCGCCAAGGTGGACCGCAGCCTCTACCGCGCGGTGATGGACCTTGCCGAGCTGAAGCGCTGGTGCGCCAAGGCCGTGGACCAGGGCGTCGTCGCCTTCGACACCGAGACCACCGGGGTGGATGCCCAGCAGGCGGATCTGGTGGGCGTCTCCCTGGCGCTCGGGCCCAACGAGGCCTGCTACATCCCGCTCGCCCATGTGGGTGCGGGCGACGGCCTGTTCAGCGAGGGGCGGATCGAGGGCCAGATCCCGTTTGCCGAGGCCCTGGCCGCCCTGAAGGCGATGCTGGAGGACAAGGGCACGCTGAAGATCGGCCACAATGTGAAGTATGACGCGGCGATCCTCGCCCGCTACGGCATCACGGTCGCGCCCTTCGACTGCACCATGTGCATGTCCTATGCGCTCGATGCCGGGCGCGGGAACCACGGCATGGACGACCTCAGCGTGCGCCATCTCGGCCACCAGCCCATCGCCTTCACGGAAGTGGCGGGCAAGGGCAAGGCGCAGATCACCTTCGACAAGGTGGCGCTGGAGCCCGCCACCGCCTATGCGGCTGAGGATGCGGACGTGACGCTGCGCCTGTGGCAGGTGCTCAAGCCCCGCCTTCCGGCGGAGGCCATGACCACGGTCTATGAAACCCTGGAGCGCCCGCTCATCCCGGTGCTCGGCCGCATGGAGGCGCGGGGCGTCTCCATCGACCGCGCCATGCTCTCGCGCCTCTCGGTGGAGTTCGCGCAGGGGGCGGCCCGCATCGAGGACGAGATCGCGGAACTGGCGGGCGAGCGGCTCAATGTGGGTAGCCCCAAGCAGATCGGCGACATCCTGTTCGGCCGCATGGGCCTGCCCGGCGCCACCAAGACCCCCACGGGCGCCTGGTCCACCAAGGCCAACGTGCTGGAGGAACTGGCGGAGGCGGGCCATGAGCTGCCCCGCAAGATCCTGGACTGGCGCCAGCTTTCCAAACTGCGCTCCACCTATACGGACGCGCTGCCCTCTTACGTGAACCCGCGCACCAAGAGGGTGCACACGGCCTATGCACTGGCCGCCACCACCACGGGGCGGCTCTCCTCCTCCGAGCCGAACTTGCAGAACATCCCCATCCGCACCGAGGAGGGCCGCCGCATCCGCCGCGCCTTCGTGGCGGAGCCGGGCAATCTTCTGGTGTCCGCCGACTATTCGCAGATAGAGCTGCGGCTGCTGGCGGAGATCGCGGACATTCCGAGCCTCAAGCAGGCCTTCCAGGACGGGCTGGACATCCATGCCATGACCGCCTCGGAAATGTTCGGCGTGCCGGTGGAAGGCATGCCCAGCGAGGTGCGTCGGCGCGCCAAGGCTATCAATTTCGGCATCATCTACGGCATCTCCGCCTTCGGCCTCGCCAACCAGCTGGGCATTCCACGCGAAGAGGCCGGGCTCTATATCCGCCGCTATTTCGAGCGCTTCCCCGGCATCCGGGCCTATATGGACGAGACGAAAGCCTTCTGCCGGGAGCATGGCTATGTGACCACCCTGTTCGGGCGGCGCTGCCATTATCCCGACATCGCGGCCTCCAATCCCTCGGTGCGGGCCTTCAACGAGCGCGCGGCCATCAATGCCCGGCTGCAGGGCACGGCGGCGGATATCATCCGCCGCGCCATGATCCGCATGGAGCCGGCGCTGGAGAAGGCCAAGCTCTCCGCCCGCATGCTGCTGCAGGTGCATGACGAACTGGTGTTCGAGGTGCCCGAGGGCGAGGCGGAGGCGACATTGCCCGTGGTGCGCGCGGTGATGGAGGAGGCGAGCCTGCCCGCCGTCGCCCTCACCGTCCCGCTGAAGGTGGACGCGCGCGCGGCGGCCAACTGGGAAGAGGCGCACTGAGGGGCCGTCTTGCCGAAGCGGGCGCGTGCGCTCACAGTGAAGCTGAACAACCCGTCATGCCCGGATCGCGTCCGGGCATGACGGACTGACACTTACGGAACCGACCATGGCCCCTCCGGCCGACAAGCCGAACACCCCCCGCGCGCCGCGTGAGAAGCATGGCGGGCGCATGGAGCCGCTGGCGCGCCTGCCGGTCTTCTTCGCCCTCGCGGGCAAGAAGGTGGTGGTGGCGGGCGGCGATGCGCCTGCGGTCTGGAAGGCGGAGCTTCTTTCCGCCGCCGGCGCCCATGTGGATGTCCTCGCCGCCGCGCCCTGCGCCGAGATGACGGAGCTTGCGGCCGAGGCGCCCGGCGGGCCGGTGACACTGGTGCGGCGCGGCTGGGAGGCGGGCGACCTTGCGGGCGCAGCCCTCGCCATCTGCGACGCGCAGGATGACGCGGAGGCGGCGCGCTTTGCTGAGGCGGCCCGCGCGGCGGGCGTGCCGGTGAATGTGGTGGACCGACCCGCCTTCTGCGACTTCGCCTTCGGCGCCATCGTCAACCGCTCGCCCCTCGTGGTGGGCATCTCCACGGACGGGGCGGCGCCGGTCTTCGGGCAGGCCATCCGCGCCAAGATCGAGGCCATCCTGCCCAAGGGCTTCCGGCGCTGGGCGCAGGCGGCGCAGGACTGGCGCGCCTCCGTGACCGCCCTCGGCCTGTCCTTCCAGGCGCGGCGCGCCTTCTGGGAGGCGTTCGCCGTCCGCGCCATGGCCGAGCCGGAGCGGGAGCCGGGGGAAGGCGACCGCCGGGCCCTGTTCGATGCAATGGAGGCCGCCCGCGCCACGCCCGCCACGGGGTCCGTGGTGCTGGTGGGGGCCGGGCCGGGCGATCCCGAATTGCTGACGCTGAAGGCGGTGCGCGCGCTGCAATCGGCGGAAGTGGTGCTCTATGACGACCTCGTCTCCCCGCAGGTGCTGGACTTCGCCCGGCGCGAGGCGCGCAAGATGCTGGTGGGCAAGACCGGCTACGGCCCTTCCTGCAAGCAGGACGACATCAACGCGCTAATGGTCCGCTTCGCCAAGGAGGGCCGCCGCGTGGTGCGCCTGAAGGGCGGGGATCCCATGATCTTCGGCCGCGCGGGGGAAGAGATCACCGCCTGCCGGGCGGCGGGCATTCCGGTGGAGGTGGTGCCCGGCATCTCCTCGCCCCAGGGCGTCGCCGCCGGTCTCGTCACGTCGCTCACCCATCGCGACCATGCGCGGCGGCTGCAATTCGTCACCGCCCATGCGCGCGACGGCAAGCTGCCCAAGGACCTGGACTTCAAGGCGCTGGCGGACCCGGCGGCCACCACCGTGGTCTACATGCCCCGCCGCACGCTGGGGGAACTGGTGGGGCGGCTGGCGGGGGCAGGCATCGACCCGTCCGTGCCCGCGCTCGCGGTCTTCTCCGCCACGCGCCCCGATCAGGTGGTGGTGTCCGCCCCGCTGGGGCGGCTGGCGGAAGAGGTGGCGCGGGCCGTGGATGAGGGCGCCAAGGGGCCATGCCTCGTGCTCTATGGCCATGCTTTGTCGGAGGGCGCGGGCGCCATGGCCCTCGCTGAAGCGGTCAGCGCATCAGCAGGGTGACGGCGGACGAACCCAGGAGCGCGATGCCCGAGGCGGCCAGCAGGCCGAGGATGAGTTGGCGGAACCGCGCCTCGCTCATGACCGCATAGACCTTCGCGCCCACCAGCGTCGGCACCAGCAGCGCCGGGGCCACCACCGCGAAGAAGGGCAGCATCTCCGCCGTCACGATGCCCGCGACGAGATAGGAGATCATGGTCACCAGCAGCATGGACAGGTTGAAGCTCTGGATGATCGTGCGCTGGGTGTGCTTGGGATAGCCGCGCAGCGTGCACCACAAGGCGGGGACCACGCCGGTAAACCCGCCGAGCCCGCCCAGCACTCCGCCCGCCAGCCCCGTGAGGCCGTCGGCGATCCGCCCGCCCCCGGTGATGCGCGGAATGTGCCGCGCCAGCAGCATGGCGGGGCACCACACCGCCAGAAGGCCCCCCAGGAGCGCGCGGAACGTGACCATGTCCAGATGCGGCAGGGCCATGACGCCGAGCGGGACGCCCGCCAGTCCGCCCAGGAGATAGGGCGCCAGCAGCCGCGCGTCGAACCCGCGCCGCAGGGTGTGCGCGGTGAGGCATTGGCCGATCAGGGAGGCGAAGACGATGAGTGCGGCGGCCAGTTCCGGTTCGAGCATCCAGGCCCAGAGCGACATGGCCACGAGGCCGAAGCCGAAGCCCGACATGCCCTGGACGAACCCGGCCACCATGGCTCCGGCGGCCACCACCACGTAAAGGGAGAGCATGCCCGTCTCTTTGGCGTTTCTTGTTTATGGCCAGAGACATGCATCCGGCGTCGGGCAAACCTTAGCGCGCGCCGGATCGGATGGGCAATTCAATGTGCTGATGATCCCGCCAAGCAATGCTTATGAATGCGGGTAAGCCAGGAGGGCCGGAAGCGCGTGGCTTCCGGCCCCGCAGCGTTTGTCACTGGCAGGGATGGCGCAGGCCGTCATAGCCCAGATACGTGCCGGTGCGCGGGTCGAAGCTCCTATACTTCGCCGAGCAATAGGCGATCCAATTGGGATCGGCCGCCGGGCCCGGCGCGTAATAGACCGCCGGGGGCTGCTGGGCCTGCTGGGCGGCGCTCGCGGCGGCGGCGCCGAGGATCAGGCCACCCACGAGGCCGGCGGCGGCAGCCGCGCCCGCATTGTTGTTGTTGTTGCAGCCGCCCCAGCCGCAATTGTTGCGATAGTAGCCGGGCGGGGGGCCGTAGCCGGGGCCATAGCCCGGGCCCGGACCCCAGCCGGGTCGCCGGCCGGGTCCCCAGCCGGGGCCGGGGCCCCACTGGACCTGCGTGACGGAGCTGGCGCCGTCGAGGGCGGGCATGGCGGGCCGCAGGGCCTGCGCCTGGGCCGCCGGAGCGGCGACGCCCGCGAGCATCGCGGCGGCAGTGAGCAAGGACAGACTTCTGCGCATCAACCTTCTCCCAGAACCTTCTACCGAGTATCTTCCAAAACCGTCTTCGCGGCCCGCGTCGGAACATAAGCGGGCCATGACTGCAAATCTGAACCCCGCGCGCGGCGCCCGGTGGCTCTGCCTTCGTCCGGTGCCGGGGCCTCTTCCGAAGCCCCGAATCGGTCGGGCGATGTACCGGCCTGCGCGCCCAGGGGTGATATCACGTTCGGCTATCTGGCGGCGCCTTTGAGGGCACCGCTTCACATGCCGACCGGAAACCCGCCCGGGTCACGGGCAGGCATGACGGCGACCGTCATAGCCGAGATACGTGCCGGTGGCCGGGTTGTACGAGCGGAAGCGCTGCATGCAGTAGGCCACCGCGTTTCCGCCCGGCGGGCCGCCATAGATCATCACGGGCGGCGGCGCGGCAATGGCCGAGCCCACGATGACGCCGGTCGCGAACCCCGCGCCCGGACCCCATCCGCAGCCACCCCAGGCGCATCCGCCGCCACCCCAGCCCCAGCGCGGGCCACCACCCCAGCCACCGCCCCATCCGGGACCGGGTCCCCATCCTGAGCGCCAGCCCCAACCAGGGCCGGGACCACCCCAACCGGGGCCACCCCATCCCGGGCCTGGCCCCCATCCGCCCCGCCATCCGCCGCCCCACCCGGGCCCGCGCCATCCGCCGCCGCCCCAGCCGGGACCACCGCCCCAGCCACCACGCCACTGCACCTGTTCCACAGGGCCGGGGAGGGCCTTGGCGCTGTCGGCCATGGCGCCGAGGGGAAGGGCTGAGGCGGGCGTGGCGGCGGCGAGACCCGCCAAAAGGCCGCCAAGGAGCCCTGCCGCGAGGAAAGACGATGTTCTGCCCGATGTTGTACCCATGGGTCCGCTCCCGTCCCCGAATGAGATGCCCCCTGATACGACTCTGGGCCGGCGTTGGGGTTCCTTTGAGGAAGCCTGATCACAAGGGATTGAAGGGGCGGAGTTAAGGCATTGACGCGGCGTCAGCGTGGCCGCATCACGCCCCCTTCGCGCAGGGGCCGCGCGGGGCTCTTCCCGGCCGGGATGATCCCGGCCGCGCGGGTTTTCGCGCCCGCCCTTGCGTTTCGCGCCCGCCTCCTGTAACGAGTGCGGCCTCCGAACCAGCCGGCTCATAAGGGCTGCCGCGCCGGTTCATATCGCTCACAGCAACAAAGGCTGAGCAAGTCGCCCGCGCTTCGCGCGGGATGTCCTGCCGCCGTGGAGAGCCAAAATGCCCAAGATGAAGACGAAGTCGGGAGCGAAAAAGCGCTTCCGTCTGACGGGTACGGGAAAAGTCATCGCCGCCCAGGCCGGCAAGCGCCACGGCATGATCAAGCGGACCAACAACCAGATCCGTAATCTGCGCGGCACCACCATCCTGTGCGAGAGCGATGCGCGGATTATCCGCAAGTCGTTCCTGCCCAACGGCTGACGGCTAGCGAAGGAGATTTCCCATGTCCCGTGTCAAACGCGGCGTCACTTCGCACGCCAAGCATAAGAAGGTCTTCAAAGCCGCCAAGGGCTTTTACGGCCGTCGCAAGAACACCATCCGCGCTGCCAAGTCCGCCGTCGAGCGGTCGATGCAGTATGCGTACCGCGATCGCAAGGTGAAGAAGCGCAACTTCCGCGCTCTCTGGATCCAGCGTATCAATGCGGGCGTGCGCGAGCTGGACCTCGGCCTGACCTATTCGCGATTTATCGATGGTCTCGGCAAGGCCGGGATTGAGGTGGATCGCAAGGTGCTCTCGGATATCGCCATCCATGAGCCCGCGGCGTTCAAGGCCCTCGTGGAGAAGGCGCAGGCGGCTCTCGCCGCCTGATCTTTCCGCGTCCTTAGCCTTTCCGAGACCTGAAGAGCCCCGGCGGTGACCCGCACGGGGCTTTTCGTCTTGGTGCAGTCCGGTGTGGAAGGGCTTTCCGACCGGGCCGCGCGGTGGTTATAAGCGCCGCGAATTTCCCTTAAAGCAGCCGTCATGGCCGGGCTTGTCCCGGCCATCCACGGGGCTCCGCCAGGTGGGCGCTTAAGGGACGGCCGTGGATGCCCGGGACAAGCCCGGGCATGACGGTTTCTCTCGCGGCTAGAACCCAAGGGACCATTTCATGTCCGAACTCGTTCTGACCGACCATCCCGGCCTCGACGCGCTGGAGCGCGAGATCGCCACCGCCATCCTCGCGGCGGATGACGAGGCCGCGCTCGAACAGGTGCGCATCGGCGCGCTGGGCAAGAAGGGGTCCGTCTCCGAACTGCTGAAGTCTCTGGGCGGCATGAGCCCGGAGGAGCGCAAGACGCTCGGCCCCGCCATCAACGGCCTGCGCGACCGCGTCCAGGGCCTGCTGGGCGTCCGCAAGGAGACGCTGAAGGCGGCCGCCCTCACCGCGCGCCTCGCCAGCGAGCGCGTGGACGTGACCTTGCCGGTGCGCGAGGCGCCCGCCGAGATCGGCCGCATCCACCCCATCGCCCAGGTGACTGAAGAGCTGACCGCCATCTTCGCGGACATGGGCTTCTCGGTGGCGGAAGGGCCGGACATCGAGACCGACTTCCACAATTTCACCGCGCTGAATTTCCCGGAAGGCCATCCCGCCCGCGAGATGCACGACACCTTCTTCCTGCCGCCGGGTCCGGACGGGCAGCGCAAGGTGCTGCGCACCCACACCTCGCCGGTGCAGGTGCGCACCATGCTGGCTAACAAGCCGCCCATCCGCGTCATCTGCCCGGGCCGCACCTATCGCTGCGACAGCGACCAGACGCACACCCCCATGTTCCATCAGGTGGAAGGCCTCGTCATCGACAAGGGCTCCCATATGGGACACCTGAAATGGATCCTGGAGGAGTTCTGCAAGGCCTTCTTCGAGGTGGAGCGCGTGACCATGCGCTTCCGCCCGTCCTTCTTCCCCTTCACCGAGCCGAGCATGGAAGTGGACATCCAGTGCGACCGCTCGCGCCCCGGCGAGATCCGGTTCGGCGAGGGCAATGACTGGCTGGAGATCCTGGGCTGTGGGATGGTGCATCCCAACGTGCTGCGCAATTGCGGCATCGACCCGGACGTCTATCAGGGCTTCGCCTGGGGCATGGGGATCGACCGCATCGCCATGCTGAAATACGGCATGAACGACCTGCGCGCCTTCTTCGAGGCGGATGTGCGCTGGCTCTCGCACTACGGCTTCCGGCCGCTGGACTTCCCGACACTGGCGGGTGGCTTGAGCGCGTAAGGCGCGGCCCGAGCCCCCTCCCAACCCTCCCCCGCAAGCGGGAGAGGGCTTTTCCGTTGCGCCGCCCGCAAGCTCCCTCTCCCGCTTGCGGGGGAGGGTTGGGGAGGGGGAAGCCGGCGCCACGGGCGCGGCAGCAAAGATCACGGACGGCGACCCATGAAGTTCACCCTCTCCTGGCTGAAAGAGCACCTCGACACCCCCGCCTCGCTCGACGAGATCCTTGAGCGTCTCACCCTGGTCGGCCTGGAGGTCGAGGGTGTGGAGGACAAGGGCAAGGCGCTCGCCCCCTTCGTGGTGGGCGAGGTGCTGACCGCCGAAAAGCATCCCAATGCGGACAAGCTGCGGGTCTGCACCGTCTCCATCGGCGCGGGCGATCCCATCCAGGTGGTGTGCGGCGCCCCCAATGCGCGCGCGGGCCTGAAGACCGTGTTCGCCGCGCCGGGCACCGTCATTCCCGCCACCGGCACGGAACTGAAGATCGGCAAGATCCGCGACGTGGAAAGCCGGGGCATGCTGTGCTCCGCCCGCGAGATGGGCCTTTCCGAGGAGCATGACGGCATCCTGGAACTGCCCGCCGATGCCCCGGTGGGCGCGCCCTTCGCGGACGTGCTGGGCCTGGGCGATCCGGTGATCGAGATCGCCGTGACGCCGAACCGGGCCGATTGCCTGGGCATTTCCGGCATCGCGCGGGATCTCGCCGCCGCCGGTCTCGGCACGCTGAAGACGCGGGATGTGACGCCCGTCGCCGGGGTCTTCCCCGCGCCCCTCGGCGTGCGCCTCGACTTCGGCGACACGCCCTCTCTGTGCCCGGCCTTCGGGCTGCGGGTGGTGCGGGGCGTGAAGAACGGCCCCTCGCCGGACTGGCTCCAGGCGAAGCTGCGGGCGGTGGGCCTGCGGCCCATCAATGCCCTGGTGGATATCACCAATCTGCTGACCCTCGACCGGGACCGCCCGCTGCACGTCTTCGACCTGAAGAAGGTGTCGGGCGACCTCGTGGTGCGGCGGGCCAAGGCGGGCGAGAGCCTGCTGGCGCTGGACGGGCGCACCTACACGCTCGACGAGACCATGTGCGTCATCGCCGACGACAAGGGCGTCGAGAGCCTCGCGGGCATCATGGGCGGCGAGGAATCCGGCTGCGACGAGGCCACCACCGACGTGGTGATCGAATCCGCGCTCTGGGAGCCCATCAACATCGCTCAGACGGGCCGCAAGCTCTCCATCAATTCCGATGCCCGCTTCCGCTTCGAGCGCGGCATCGACCCCGCCTTCATGCTGCCGGGCCTGGAGCTGGCCACGCATCTGGTCATGGACCTGTGCGGAGGCGAGCCCTCCGAACTGGTGGTGGCGGGAAGCGTGCCGGACACGACCCGCACCATCGACTTCCCGTTCGCGGAGGTGAAGCGCCTCTCCGGCCTTGAGGCCAGCGAGGAGGAGATGCGCGGCGTGCTCACCCGCCTCGGCTTCGCGGTGAGCGGAGCCGCGCCGGTGGTGCAGGTGGTGCCGCCCTCCTGGCGTGGCGATGTGGACGGCAAGGCGGACCTCGTGGAAGAGGTGGTGCGCATCCTGGGCCTCGCCCGCGTGCCGCTCACCGAATTCCCCCGCGATGGCGGCGGCCGCAAGCCGGTGCTGACCGCGCTCCAACTGCGCACCCGCAAGGCGCGCCGGGCGTTGGCCGCGCGCGGCCTCGTGGAGGCGGTCACCTGGTCCTTCGTGCCGTCCGACGAGGCGAAGCTGTTCGGCGGCGGCGCGCCGGAACTGGCGCTGGCCAATCCCATCGCCGCTGACCTCTCCGACATGCGCCCGAGCCTGCTGCCGGGCCTGCTGCGCGCGGCGCAGGCCAATGCGGACAGGGGCTACGGGGACGCGGCCCTGTTCGAGGTGGGCCAGGTGTTCGCCGGCGACAAGCCGGAGGACCAGCGCATGGCCGCCTCGGGCGTGCGGCGCGGCACCGCCAAGCCGAACGGTTCCGGCCGGTTCTGGCAGGGCGCGGCGGGCGCGGTGGATGCGTTCGACGCCAAGGCGGACGCGCTGGCTCTGCTGGCGGCGGCGGGTGCGCCTGTGGCGAACCTGCAGGTCTCGGCGGATGCGCCCGGCTGGTATCATCCCGGCCGGTCCGGCTCCTTCCGCCTCGGTCCCAATGTGATCGGCGTGTTCGGCGAACTGCACCCCTCCGTGCTGGAGGCGCTGGACGTGTCCGGCCCGGTGGCGGCGTTCGAGATCATCCTCGACAAGGTGCCCGAGCCCAAGGCCAAGGCCACCAAGGTGAAGCCGCCTCTGGACCTGTCGCCGTTCCAGCCGGTGAAGCGCGACTTCGCCTTCGTGGTGGACCGCGCGGTTCCCGCCGCCGACATCCTGCGCACCGCTTTGGGCGTGGACAAGAAGCTGGTGACGGGCGCCTCGGTGTTCGACGTCTATCAGGGGCCGGGCATCGCCGACGACAAGAAGTCGGTGGCGGTGGAAGTGGTTCTCCAGCCGCGCGAGCGGACGCTGACAGATGCGGAGATCGAAGCGGTCGCCGGGCGCATCGTGGCGGATGTGGCGAAGAAGACGGGCGCGACCCTGCGCGGGTAAGCGCTTGGCGGCTTCGACGCGCGCGCCGCGCCGAAGCCGCTCGCCGGCCTGATTTCGTGAGCGGGAGGCACGAATGGATAATCTGATCTACATCAGTGTTGCGGGCGTTGCGGTAGTATGTTGTTCTGGTCTGATCTGGATCGCCTTTTTCGGGTGATGACTGGTTTCATTAAGTAAAAAATATTTCGCCAAGTGCGGATAGGGAGGAGCCCTGCGGGCGGTTTAGTCCTGGGTATTGCATATAAAGGATTGTGCAAATGCTGGTTTCTCAACTTGCAATTGTGCCTCTTGCAATTGTCCTGGCTCAGATCTCCGACGAGTCTCTCGCGGAACAAGTGATGCTGGCGCGGGTCCTGGCTTCTGCTTCGGAGGCCCAGGAGAGATGCAATCTCTCCGGCGAGGCGCAGGCCGCCTTCACCTATATGCGCGGCATCCAGCCGGCCTTCGACGTGGTCAGTGATCCCGACGATGCCAAGGCCGTGTTCACCGCTCTGGGCAATGTCCGCGCCATGATCCGCAAGATCGGCGGCAAGGCGTGGTGCGAACTCTATCTTCACGACCGCCCCGAACTCCCGCCCGCCAAGGAGCGTTCCGACTGTGCCGCCGAGCCGGGCGTCTGCGGCATGTCCATCGACCTGCAGGCCGGCCCTACCTCGCGGCCGCGTCCCTATTGGCTGTCCGTGACGCTCTGAAGCGGGGCGAGGGGTGCGTTATCGGCGGGGATGGGCCAATCTGATCCGATTTTGCTCCAGGCCCTGTCGGAATGCCGGGAGCGGGAACGTCCTTGAGGCATGGAGCGGTGCCGTCCCGGCAGCGTCTCCTCCCAACGGATCAAAGAGGAAGCCCATGCCCGGTACCGTTCAGCTGCATCGCGTCCTGGCCGCCAAGCCGGACAAGGTCTATCGCGCCTTCATCGAGGCGGACGCCCTCGCCAAATGGATCCCGCCGAACGGCTTCACCTGCACGGTCCACCATCTGGAGGCGACGGTGGGCGGCACGTTCCGCATGTCCTTCCGCAACTTCACCACGGGCGACAGCCACTCCTTCGGCGGTGAATATCTGGAACTCGTTCCCGGCGAGCGCCTGCGCTACACGGATCGCTTCGACGATCCGAACCTGCCCGGCGAGATCCAGGTGAGCGTGACGCTGAAGGCGGTGTCCGTGGGCACGGACGTCTCCATCGTCCAGTCCGGCATCCCGGACATGATCCCGACGGAAGCCTGCTATCTGGGCTGGCAGGAGAGCCTGGCCGGCCTCGCCCGGCTGGTGGAGCCCGAGATCCCCTAAGCGACCCGGTCCCCAGACATGAAAAAGGCCCCGTTCCGTCGCCGGAGCGGGGCCTTATTCTTTCGTGGGCGTCAGTGAGCGTCAGCCGCCTTGTGCGGGGCCGCCGCGGGCACGCCCGGTGCCACATGGGTGCCGTGCTGCACCAGCGGCCGGTTGCCGGAGAGCTGGCGCAGCAGCACGTAGAAGACCGGCGTCAGGAAGATGCCGAACACGGTCACGCCGATCATGCCCGCGAACACCGCCACGCCCATGGCATGGCGCATCTCCGCGCCCGCGCCTGCCGAGGTCACCAGGGGCACCACGCCCATGATGAAGGCCAGCGAGGTCATGAGGATGGGCCGCAGCCGCAGCCGGCTCGCCTCCACCGCTGCCTCGCGGGGCGTGCGCCCGGCGAATTCCAGCTCGCGGGCGAACTCCACGATGAGGATGGCGTTCTTCGCCGACAGGCCCACCAGAACCACGAGGCCGATCTGGGTGAAGACGTTGTTGTCCCCGTTGGAGAGCCACACGCCGGTCATGGCCGCCAGCAGGCCCATGGGCACGATCATGATGATGGAGAGCGGCAGGACGAGGCTCTCATACTGGGCCGCCAGCACCAGGAAGACGAGGAAGATGGCGAGCGGGAACACCCACATGGCCGAATTGCCCGCCAGGATGTCCTGATAGGTCAATTCGGTCCATTCGAAGCCGATGCCCTTGGGCAGCGTCTCCGCCGCCACCCGCTCCACCGCCTGCTGTGCCTCGCCGGAGGAGAAGCCGGGCGCGGCCCCGCCATTCACGTCGGCGGTGAGGAAGCCGTTATAGCGCATGGCCCGTTCCGGCCCCGCCACGGACTGCACCTTCAGCAGCGCGGAGAGCGGCACCATCTCGCCGTTCTTCGCGCGCACCTTCAGGTGCCCCACATCCTCGGCGCGGGCGCGATAGGGCGCGTCGGCCTGGACGCGCACCGTGTAGGTGCGGCCGAACTTGTTGAAGTCGTTCACATAGACCGACCCCAGATAGATCTGCATGGTGTCGAACACGTCGGTCACCGCCACGCCCAGCTGGCGCGCCTTGGTGCGGTCGATGTCTGCATAAAGCTGGGGCACGTTCACCTGATAGGAGGAGAACAGGCCCGCCAGTTCCGGCGCCTGCCGCGCCTTGGCGAGGAAGGCCTGGGTGGCCTCGTTCAGCGCCTCGTAGCCGAAGCCCGCGCGGTCCTCGATCTGCATCTTGAAGCCGCCGATGGTGCCCAGCCCCTGGACCGGGGGCGGCGGGAACATGGCCACCATGGCATCCTCAAGCCCCGCGAATTTCTGGTTCAGCGCCATGGCGATGGCGCCGCCCGAAAGGGCCGGGGACTTGCGCTCCTCGAACGGCTTCAGCCCGACGAAAACGATGCCCGCATTGGAGGAGTTGGTGAAGCCGTTGATGGACAGGCCCGGGAAGGCGATGGCGCTCGCCACGCCCTCCTGCTTCAGGGTGATGTCGCTCATCTTGCGGATCACCTCTTCCGTGCGGTCCAGGGTGGCGCCATCCGGCAATTGGGCGAAGCCCACCAGATATTGCTTGTCCTGGGCGGGCACGAAGCCCGGAGGCACGGTGCGGAACAGGAGCGCGGTGAGGCCCAGCAAGACCACATAGACGCCCATCATGAGCGCCTTGCGGCTGATCACCGCCTTTACGCCCACCCCATAGGCCGCCGAGCCCCGCCCGAAGGCGGTGTTGAAGCCACGGAACAGCCAGCCGAGCCCGGCATCCATGATGCGGGTGAGCCGGTCCTTGGGCGCGTCATGGCCCTTCAGCAGAAGGGCCGCGAGGGCCGGGGAGAGGGTGAGGGAGTTGATCGCCGAGATCACCGTGGAGATGGCGATGGTGAGCGCGAACTGCTTGTAGAACTGGCCGGTGAGGCCGGTGATGAAGGCCAGCGGCACGAACACCGCCACCAGCACGAGGGCGATGGCGATGATGGGGCCGGACACTTCCTGCATGGCCTTGTAGGTGGCCTCGCGGGCGGACAGCCCCTCCTCGATATTGCGCTCCACATTCTCCACCACCACGATGGCGTCATCCACCACGATGCCGATGGCGAGCACCAGGCCGAACAGGGTCAGGGCGTTGATGGAGAAGCCGAACACATACATGACGGCGAAGGTGCCGACGATGGAGACCGGCACCGCCAGAAGCGGGATGATGGAGGCGCGCCAGGTCTGGAGGAACAGGATGACCACCAGCACCACCAGGATGATGGCTTCCAGCAGGGTGTGGATCACCGCGTCAATGGAGGCGCGCACGAACTGGGTGGTGTCGTAGACGATCTCGTAGTCCACGCCCTCGGGCATGTTCAGCTTGATCTCCTCCATCACCGTGCGCACGTCGTCGGCGATGCGGATGGCGTTGGAGCCGGGTGCCTGGAACAGGGGCACCGCCACCGCCGACTTGTTGTTGAGCAGGGAACGCAGGGCATAGTCCGCCGCGCCCAGTTCGATGCGCGCCACATCCTTCAGCCGCACCACTTCGCCATTGGCGCCGCTCTTCACGACGATGTCGCCGAACTCCTCCTCGGTCTGGAGGCGGCCCTGGGCGTTGACGGACAATTGCAGGTCCACGCCCGGCAAACCGGGGGAGGCGCCCACCACGCCCGCCGCCGCCTGCACGTTCTGGGCGCGGATCTCGCTCACCACGTCGGCGGCGGAGAGGCCATGCTCGGCCACCTTCTGCGGGTCCAGCCACACGCGCATGGAGTAGTCGCCGGAGCCGAACAGCTGCACCTGCCCCACGCCGTCGATGCGCGCGAGGCGGTCCTTCACGTTCAGCACCGCGTAATTGCGCAGATAGGTCATGTCGTATCGCCCGTTGGGCGAAAGCAGATGCACCACCAGCGTCAGATCGGGGGAGGACTTCACCGTGGTGATGCCCAGTTGGCGCGTGGCCTCGGGCAGGCGGGGTTCTGCCTGGGAGACGCGGTTCTGCACCAGTTGCTGGGCCTTGTCCGGGTCGGTGCCCAAGCGGAAGGTCACGGTCAGCGTCATGACACCATCCGTGGTGGCCTGGCTGGACATGTAGAGCATGCCCTCGACGCCGTTGATCTGCTCCTCGATGGGCGTCGCCACGGTCTCGGCGATCACCTTGGGGTTGGCGCCGGGATATTGGGCGCGCACCACCACTTGGGGCGGCACCACTTCGGGATATTCCGAAATGGGCATGACCCGCATGGCGATGAGCCCCGCGAGGAAGATGAGGGTGGACAGGACGCCCGCGAAGATGGGGCGATCGATGAAGAACTTCGAAAGGTTCATGGCATCCTCCCCAGAGGGGGCGTTGCGTCGGCGGTTTCCGGTGCCCTTGCGGGCAATGAGGGACAAAGCGCCCCCGGCCCGGCGCGCGAACGCCAAGCTCCCTCTTCCGCGTGCGGGAGAGGGTCGGGGAGGGGGCAGCTACAACAGGGAACGCCGGGAGGGGGGACGCGGAACCTTTCCCCCTCCCGAGAGCGCTTCACTGCCTCATGCGCAGTGAAGTGCTCTATCTCTTTGTTTTTACGCGGCTCTTCTACGCAGGCTCGTCACGTTCCGTTCCGAGCCGTTTCGGGGATGGCGGCTTTACGTGCCATCCATCCGGCCAAGCTTTGTCGATGACCGGGACACGCCCGGCCGTGACGCCACAGGAGGGAGCCGGGGCCGATGCGTCCCGGTCCTCGCCCCATGCGGGAGAGGGACTGCGTCCTTCCCGACCTCAGCGCTGGGCGAGGTCGCCGGAACCGGCGGCCGTGCGGGTGGGCTCCATGGAGACCGCCTGCGGGGCCACGATGGCGCCGGGCTTGATGCGGTGGAGGCCGTTCACCACGATCTTCTCGCCCGCCGTGAGGCCGGACGTGACGATGCGCAGCCCGTTCACGGACGCGCCCAGGGACACTTCGCGATAGGCGACCTTGTTGTCTTCGCCCACCACCATCACGAACTTCTTGTCCTGGTCGGTGCCCACCGCCCGCTCGGTGATGAGCAGGGCCGTGCCGGTGTCCGGGCGGCCCATGCGCAGGCGCACGAACTGGCCGGGGATGAGGCGCCCGTCCACATTGTCGAACACCGCGCGCACCCGCACCGTGCCGGTGGCCGGGTCCACCTGATTGTCGATGAGCTGGAGGCGGCCCTGATAGGCCTTGCCTGCGCTGCGGTCCTCGTCGATGGCGGTGGTCATCTGCACGGGGATGCGCTCCACGGGAAGGGTCTTGCCGGGCTGGGCGGCGAGGCTGCGCAGCGCACGGGTCACCACCTGCTCGTCGGCACTGAAGGCGGCATAGACCGGATCCACCGACACGAGCGTGGTGAGCGGCAGGGAGGCGGGACCGGCCAGGATGAGGTTGCCGGTGGTGATTTCCAGCTTGCCCACCCGGCCCGCCACCGGGGCGCGCACCTGCGTATAGGACAGGTTCAGCTCTGCGGTCTGTAGGGCCGCCTGGGCGGCCTTGAGGTTGGCGAGCGTCTCCTTGGAGCCGTTCACCCGCTCGTCCAGATCCCGCTGGGAGACGGTGCGGCTGTCGAACAGGCGCTGGCCGCGTTCGAGGTCGGCCTTCGCAAGGGCGACGCGGGCTTCGGCGGCGGCCACCTGGGCCTGCGCTCGGTCCACCTCGGCCTGATAGGGCGCGGGGTCCACGGTGATCAGCAGTTCACCCGCCTGGACGAGGTCACCCTCGCGGAAATGGACCTTCTGGATGGCCCCGGCGACGCGGGAGCGCACCTGGACCCGCTCCACCGCTTCCAGGCGGCCGGAGAATTCATCGAAGACCGGCGCCTCGCGGGCTTCCACGGTCGCCACCGACACCGGCACAGCACCGGGGGCGGTGGCGCTGGCCGGGTCGGCGGCACGTGCGCCGGCAAGCGGCAACACGTAGGGGGTGGCCAACCCCGCCCCGAGAACCAGGGCGGCGAGGGCCGGAACGAGAAGACGCCGGTGCCTGCGGGGCGTCGCGGCGGCGGAGGTGGGGGTGTCGGAGCCGATGTCGGACATGGCGGTGGTCCTGGGATCAGGGATTGGGGGATTTGGCCTGGGGCCTTGTCTGGGATCTGGCCGGGCGCTTGGCGGGCCCGGCTCGTGTTTCGTCGAGAAAGGCGCGGATCACCGGCACCAGAGCGGTGACGCAGTCACACTGGCTGTCCCCGTCGATGGTGCAGGGCCAGCCGGTGGGGGCGGGCACCACATGGGTGCGCACGCTCACCCCCGCCTCGCCGAGGCGGCGGCCATAAGAGAGCGCCTCGTCGCGCAGCGGGTCGTCGTCCGCGGTGATGATCAGGGCCGGGGCGAGGCCGGCGAGCCGGGTCGCGGAGAGGGGGGCGGCATAGGGGTGGCCCGCCTTGTCGGCGGAGCCCAGATAGGCATGCCAGCCGTCCGCCCATTTGCAGCCCACGGGGCCGGCATCGGCCATGCGCAGGGAGCAGGTGGCGAGATTGGCATCCAGCATTGGCGAGATGAGAATTTGGCCGAACAAAGCGGGGAATTGCTGATCACGGGCCATCATGGCGAGAGCAGCAGCCAAGTTCCCCCCCGCTTCCGCGCCCGCCACATAGAGCTTCGCGGTCTTGCCCGAGAGCCGTGCCCTGGCCTCGTGGGTCCACACCATGGCCTCGTAGACCGCCTTCAGCGGATCGGGAAACGGATGGTCGGAGCCGACCGGATAATCGGCGGACACCACCACGGCGCCAGCCGCCGCAAGCATTTCCGCCACTTCCGCGCCGCTCTCCAGCGAGCCGCCGGTGAAGGCGCCGCCATGGAGCTGGAGCACGACCGGGGCCGAGCGGCCGGCGCTTGACGCGCCATAGACCCGCACCGGCATCGCGCCGGCGACTGTGGTCTCCACTCTCTCCTCGGTCCAGGCGGGGGTCATCGGACATCCTGTCGGCAACGGCCCGACCATCGGGCCTTGTGCGATGCGGGAAACCTATCTTCGTCGGGATGGCGCAAAAAGACGCCAAACGTGACTTCATTATTCACATATGGAAATAATCGACGATCAAATGGGGTGGAGAGGTGGCCGGACATGGACCAGCTTGCTGCAATGCGGGCTTTCGTGCGGGTGGTGGAGGCCGGAACCTTCACCCGCGCGGCGGACCTGCTGGGCATCCCCAAGCCGACATTAACCAAGCAGGTTCAGTCCCTTGAGGGCCACCTGCGCACCAAGCTCCTCAACCGCACCACCCGCCGGGTCACCGTAACCCCGGACGGCGCGGCCTATTATGAGCGGGCGCTGGCGCTGCTGAACGATTTGGAGGAGCTGGACGGCTCCATGACCCTCTCCCAGGCCACCCCGCGCGGTCGCCTGCGGGTGGACATCAGCGCCTCCCTGGCCTTGCTGGTGCTCATTCCCGCGTTGCCGGATTTCTTCGCCCGCTATCCGGACATCCAGGTGGATCTGGGCGTCACCGATCGCTCGGTGGATCTGGTGGGAGAGAATGTGGATTGCGTGGTGCGCGGCGGCGACCTCATGGACCCTTCGCTTATCGCGCGGCGCATCGGCGAGATCCAAATGACCACATGCGCCGCCCCCGCCTATCTCGCCCGTTACGGCGAGCCGTCCCATCCCTTTGATCTTGAGACGGATTTTCCGGCGGTTCGCTATTTCAACGCGGGCACAGGGCGGTTCCTGCCGCTGGAATTCATCCGCGACGGCGAGACCCTGGAGCCCGCCGCCCGCCATCTGATCGCGGTGAACGAGGGCAATTCCTATGTGGCGGCGGGGCTTGCCGGGCTCGGCATCCTCCAGGCGCCCAGCTTCATGGTGCAGGCGCACCTGGGCACGGGGGCATTGGTGCCGGTGCTCACCCGCTGGACCACGGACCCGTTTCCGGTCTTCGTGGTGTTTCCGCCCAACCGTCATCTCTCCGCGCGGCTGCGCGTGTTCGTGGACTGGGTGGCGGACCTGTTCGCCACCCATGATCTGATCCAGCGCCGCACCACCCTGTCGGGGCGGGGGTGACGCTCACGCCGCCGCGAACCAGGGCAGGAGGCCGGTGCTCGGGTGACAATTGGCATATTCGGAGAAAGTCCCCGGAAGGAGCGCGAACACCTCGTGCCAGGTGAAAACTTCCCGCTTTTCCTTGTGCAGCCGGTTCATGGCGATGGCGTGCCGGTAGATGTCCAGATGGGTCTCGTGGCGCTTGGACCATTCCTCCAGCAGCGTCATGGAGAGGAAATAGCCGTGCACCGAGGTCTCGGATCGCGGGCTGCCGTCCGGGTTCAGGTTGGTCATGACCCGGAGCGTGAGCGTGCCGGTCTCGTCCGGGTGGGTGGCGAGATGGGACATGCCGCGCATGAGCTTGGGCTGGAGATTGTCCAGATAGTCGGCGGTCTGCTCGTTGCCCGCTCCTTCCCAATACTGGCCGGACCGGATGGAGACCATGTTGAGGGGGGAAGCCACCTTCACGCGGCGGCCGAGGCTCGCCGGGATGCCCCGCGCGGGCATGGCGGCGAAGGGGCTGTCCAGGCTGTCGATGGCCGAGAGCGGGATCCGGTCGCGCATGGCGCCGAAATAGCCGTTGATGGTGATGGCGACGCGCTCGGAGCCGGGCGTGCGCGCGAGGCCGATGGGATAATTGGGCGTCGAATAGATGGTCTCGTGCCGGTCATAGGGCACATGCAGCGTCTCGCGCCACACGCCGCGCTCGCCGGAGAGCCGGGCATCGTCCCGGAACCAGTCCATGAAGGGTGAGGTGCGCTCCCAGCGGCCGTGGCGGGTGCCGTCCAGCCAATAGGCGACAAGCACCGCATTCTGCGCCCCGGCTTCGTCCGTGAAGCGCATGCGCTCGAAGGCGTCGGGCCCGCCCGTGCCGAAGCTGCTTTCCAGGCGCGCGAAGAAGTCCGCCTGCTCGTCCCACGTCAGGTCCTGGCCCTGCAGGGCGAAATAGTCGCTGATGAGGAGGCCCACCGGCTGCTTCCAGCGCAGGGAGAAGCGCGGCGCGGCGGGCTGGTGGCCGGGTGGGCGCCGTTCCGGAATGGTGCGCGGATATTCGATGTGAAAGACCATGGTCGTTCCCCGGAAGCGGGACCGGCACCCCTTCGGGAGGCGCCGGTCCGCTTATTGTTGCTATCAGTTCAGGGCGGTCAGTTCAGGGTCTTGCCGGCCCAGATGGCCGGGCCCTTGGCCGCATTCTTCGGGTAGACGGTGACGAGGTCGTCGCCGCGCCACTGGACGAAGATGGGATAGGCGGTGGAGGAGAGGCCGGTGGCGTCGAAGGCGGTGCAGCCGCCCGGGATGCCGGCGGCAAAGCCGGTTCCGCAGATCTTCAACGCCGCCACCGCATCGCGGATCTTCTCCGGATCGCGTGACTTGGCCTCTTCGATGGCCATGGCCAGATGGTGAAGCGCGGCGCCGTACATGATGACCTCGTGGGTCATGAAGCTTCCGTACTTGGCCTTGTACTGGGCCGCCATCTCCGGGATGAAATCGTAATTGGCCGGAGCAATGGAGAAGACCCCTTCGGCATAGGGGCCGAGGCCCTTCTTGAAGTCGGGGATGATGTAGCCCGCCGCCCCGCCGACGGTGGGGATGTCGATCTGCTGCTGGCGCATGGCGCGGATGATCTGCAGGGCGTCGTTGAAGTAGGAGACCGGGAAGACGATGTCCGACTTCGAGGCGCGCAGCTTGTTGATGAGCGGGGCGACGTCGGTGATGCCCAGCGGATAGGCCTCGTCGATGGCCGGGGTGATGGACTTGGCCTTCGCCGCTTCGCGCAGGCCCTTGCCCTGGGCGGTGCCATAGGCGGTGTCCTCGTAGAAGATGGCCACCGTCTCGGACGGCGCGCCCGCCTGCTTGGCGAGGTCGATGGCGTAGTCGAACTGCGCCTTGCCGTAAGTGGTGGCCTTTGCCGAGACCTGGAAGATGTATTTGTAGCCGCGCGACGTGATCTGGTCCGCGAAGGAGTGGGTGATCATGGGCACGCCGGCGCGCTCGGTGACTTCCGATGCGGCCAGCGTGATGGACGAGACGAAGGCGCCGACCACGCCCACCACCTGATCCTGGCTGATGAGGCGCTGGGTGGTGGAGGCGGCGGTGTTGGGGCTCGGTACGTCCGCCACCACCAGCTCGATCTTGGCTCCGCCCAGCGACTTGAGTCCGCCCGCCGCATTGATGGCGTCGGCCGCCATCTCGATGCCGGTGCGGCTGGCGATGCCGAACTGGGCATTGGGGCCGGAGAGCGGAAGGACGACGCCGATCTTCACCGGCGCCTGGGCCTGGGCGGCAGTGAGGGAGCCCAGCAGGGACGCGGTGAGGGCGGCGAGGGCCGTTCCCCTCAAGGCCGCCCGCTTCATGGTTTTTGTCATGCGCAAGTTCCCGTCATTTTTTTGGAAGGCGCTTAAGGATGGGAATGCGGATGGTTTCTTGTCAATCATCTTCGACATGCGAAATTCAGATTAAAGCCATTCATCTGATTGAGTCTTGCTGCGAAATCGGGGGTAAGACGCTGATTTATGTCGGAAAAAACCGACTAGAAACGTCTGAAACTATTCCTTCTCCGCGTCCCCGAGGCCATAGGGGTGAAGCTTGTCGATATTTTCGACACTGAAAATCGGCCGCTGGTTGAGGATTAAAATATCCGATATGAGCAAATTTTGAGCGATAAAAATCATTAAAAATCAATAGTTTGTTGTTTTTAATGCAGAGCATGGGTCGTTAAGATGAAAATTTGGATACGGCGCTTATTGACGAAAATATCCGACACGACCTAGCGTGTCCCCAGTCCAGCCGATCAGAAGGTGACCTCAATGACGTCAGCTCCTCTCGACCGGCGCCGGGCCGCGGGCGTTATGCTCGCGGCGGGCGCGGTCGCCTTTTCGCTTTTCGCCGAGCCCGTCCGGGCGGCCGAGGATGTCGTCGTCGGCGTCATCCAGCCTTTGTCCGGCCCGAATGCGCAGTTCGGCATCGGCGCGCAGCGCGGCACGGAGCTGGCCGCTGAGATGATCAATGCGGCGGGTGGTATCAAGTCGCTGGGCGGCGCCAAGATCAAGCTGGTGGCGGCCGACGTGCCCACGCCCAACACCGCCGCCTCCACCACCCAGCGCCTCATCTCCCAGAACGGGGTGAGCGCGGTGGTGGGTGCCTTCGTTTCCTCCACCACGCTGGCCGCCTCGGAAGTGACCGAGCGCGCGCAGATCCCGCTGGTGACCTTCGCCTTCGCCGACCAGATCACCGGGCGCGGCTACGACTACATCTTCCAGGTCTCGCCCAAGGGCACCGTGTTCGGCGAGGCGCAGTTCGACTATGCCACCGCCATCGCCAAGAAGGCGGGCGAGAAGATCGACAAGGTGGCCATCCTCTATGAGGACACCGCCTATGGCACCGCCCAGGCCAAGGGCCTGCGGGACGCGGCCAAGAAGGCCGGTGTCGAGGTGGTTCTGGACGAGGCCTATCCGCTGGGCATCACCGACGTGTCGCCCCTGGTGAACAAGCTGCGTGCCTCCGGCGCCCAGATCGCCTTCCCGGTCTCCTATCTCAATGACAGCCTGCTCATCATCCGGGCGCTGCGCCAGCAGCAGATCGACATTCCGGTGATCGGCGGCGCGGCGGGCTACATCATTCCCGACTTCAAGAAGGGCCTCGGCGACTATGCCGAAGGCGTGCTCTCGGTGGCCGCGGCCAGCGGCGACCTGATCCCGGAGCTGGCCGCCAAATACAAGGAGAAATACGGCTCCTTCATCACCCATGAGGCCATCATCCATGCGGCGGCGCTGGATGCGGTGGCCCAGGCCATGGAGAAGGCCAAGTCCTCCGACCCGCAGAAGGTGCGCGACGCCCTCGCGACCCTCGACACCTGCACGGGCCTTGCCAAGGGCGTGCCCGGCGGCTGCATCAAGTTCGACAAGACGGGCCTCAACACCTCCGCCTTCCCGGTCTTCGTGCAGTGGCGCGGCGAGGAGCCCGTCACCGTCTATCCCCCGCAGGCCGCCAAGGCCGATCCCATCTGGCGCGGCCAGACGGTGAAGTGACGGGCTACGCCCCGTGATCACAGGCGTTCCGCGGGTCCCCCTCTCTCCACGGAACGCCGCCCGCGGCCGGTCTCCGGCCGCGGACATCCCTCCACCCTCCACCCGTGCAGGACACCGATGCTCCAGGCCCTGATCGATGGAATACTTCTTGGCGGCGTCTATGGCGTCATCGCCACGGGCTTGTCGCTCGTCTTCGGCGTCCTCGGCGTCGTCAATTTCGCCCATGCCGAGTTCCTGATGCTGGGCATGTATGTGGCCTGGTTCGCCTGGCGCTGGCTGGGGCTCGATCCGCTGCTGGGATCGGTCCTGTCCTTCGTCATCGTGTTCGCGGTGGGCTATGTGGTCCAGCGCACGCTGATCGAACGGGTGCTGAAGGCGCCGCCCGCCGCCCAGGTCTTCCTCACCGTGGGCCTGCTCATCGCCATCGAGAATGCGGCGCTCATGGTGTTCGGGTCCGAGTTCAGGTCCGTGAGCGTGCCCTATCAGGTGCAGGGCTATCGCCTCGGCGACATCTTCATCGGCGCTCCCTATCTCTACGCCTTCGCCGCCGCCGTGATCCTGGCCGCCGCGCTCTGGCTGTTCCTGGAGCGCTCCTGGACCGGCCGTGCCATCCGCGCGGTGGCGCAGGATGCCATGGCCGCCACCCTCGTGGGCGTGGACACCAAGCGCACCTATGGCCTCGCCTTCGGCCTCGGCGTCGCGCTCACCGCCTTCGGCGGGGCGGTCATCCTGCCCTACATCACGGTGAGCCCCACGGTGGGCGGGCAGTTCGTCGTGCTCATGTTCACGGTGGTGGTGCTGGGCGGCCTCGGCTCGGTGGCCGGGGCGCTGGCGGGCGGAATCATGGTGGGGGTGGTGCAGTCCATGTCCACGCTCATCTTCCCCATCCAGCTCCAGAATCTCTGCCTGTTCGTGATCTTCATCGCCGTTCTCGCCCTGCGCCCGCAGGGCCTCATCAAGGGCGCCTGAGCCATGCGAACCCTCTTCACTCCGTCCCGCGCGGCGCTCCTCATCTTCTTCGTGGCGGCGGCCCTGCTGCCCTTCTTCGTGGACCCGCGCGGCCACCTGCTGCGCGTGGCCGCCATGGTGCTCCTGTTCGCCGCCATGGCGCAGTCGTGGAACATCGTCGGCGGCCTCGCGAACCAGATCTCGCTCGGCCATGCGGGGTTCTTCGGGCTGGGCGCCTATACCTCCACACTGTTGTTCCTGAAGCTCGGCATCTCGCCCTGGATCGGCATGTTCGCCGGCGCTGTGGTGGCGGGCGGGGCGGCGGTGCTCCTGTCCATCCCCACCTTCCGGCTGAAAGGGCACTATTTTGCCCTCGCCACGCTTGCCTTCGCCGAGGTGCTGCGGGTGATCGCCAATAGCTGGGCGGACTTCACCGGCGGCCCGGTGGGCCTCTCCATTCCCTTCATGGGCAGCCAGCCGGCCTATTTCGCCTTCCGGGCCGTGTCCTCCTATTACTGGGTCATCCTCGGCCTGCTGGCGGCGGTCTGTCTCGCCTTCCACCTGCTGGCTTCCGGGGCCCTGGGCTACCGGCTGCGGGCGGTGCGGGAAAACGAGAATGCGGCGGAGGTGGCGGGGGTCAATACGTTCCGCGTAAAGCTCATCGCCAGCGTCATCTCGGCGGCGCTCACCGCCATCTGCGGCACGGTGTTCGCCCAGTTCACCTTCTTCTTCGACCCGGATTCCATCTTTTCCCTGGCGGGCCTCTCGGTGCGCATGGCCATGATCGCCATTGTCGGCGGCCTGGGCACCCTGGGCGGGCCGATCCTGGGCGCGCTGTTCCTGATCCCGCTTGAGGAGACGGCCAACGCCTTCCTCTCTTCCAAGGCGGCGGGCCTCTCCCAGTTCGTGTTCGGCGTCATCCTCATCGCCGCCATCCTCATCCAGCCGCGCGGCCTCATGGCCTGGTGGCCGAAACCCCGGCGTCGGCGGGCCGAGGCCTCGCGCCCGGCCGTTGCCGCCCCTGCCGCGAAGGGAGCCTGACCATGACGGCGGTTCTTCAGGCCGAAGGCGTCAGCGTCACCTTCGGTGGTCTCAAGGCGGTGGACGGGGTGTCCTTCACCCTGAATGCCGGCGAGATCGTCGGCCTCATCGGCCCCAACGGGGCGGGCAAGACGACTTTGTTCAATGCCCTCGTGGGCCTCCAGCCTCTCACCTCCGGCGCCGTGCGCCTCGGCGGAGAGACCATTTCCGGCCTCAAGCCCCACAAGGTGGCGGCCAAGGGCATGACCAAGACCTTCCAGAATGCCGCGCTCTTCCCCGACATGAGCGTGCTGGAGAACGTCACCACCGCCGCCCTGTTGCGCCACGATCTGAAGGGCGCGCGCATCAAGGCGGAGCGGGTGCTGGACACGCTCGGCCTCGGCCCCATCGCAGATGCGGACGTGCAGGACCTGACCTTTCCCCAGAAGGCGCTGGTGGAGATGGCGCGCGCGCTCGCCACGGAGCCGCGCGTGCTGCTGCTCGACGAGGTGATGGCGGCCCTCACCCCCAGCGAGATGGACGAGGTGATGAAGGTGATCCGCACGCTGCGGGACGAGGGGCTCGCGCTTCTGGTGGTGGAGCATCACATGCGGGCCATCATGGCCCTGTGCGACCGGCTTCTGGCGGTGAATTTCGGTCGCCTGCTGGCGCAGGGCCGGCCGTCCGAGGTGGCCGCGGATCCGCAGGTCATCGAAGCCTATCTCGGCCATGGCGCCGCCGGACAGGAGGGTGCCCATGCCTGAGACCGCATTGTCTTCCGCGACCCCCGATGCCGCCGCGAGCGCGGTCCTGGAGGTCCGCGACCTCAGCGCCGCCTATGGCGGGCCGGACGTGCTCAGCGCCGTCACCCTGGGGGTGCGGACGGGTGAGACGGTTGCCGTGCTCGGCGCCAATACGGCGGGCAAGACGACCTTGCTGCGGGCCATATCGGGCCTCATCCCCAAGGCGCGCGGCCACATCGCCTTCGAGGGGCTGGCGCTGCTCGGGCGTCCCGCCCACACCATTCCCGGCCTCGGCATCGGCCATGTGCCGGAGGGCCGTCACGTCTTCCCGCGCATGACCACGCTGGACAACCTGATGATGGGCGCCTTCTTCCATCGCGGCGCCAAGGACATCGCCGAGCGGCTGGAGCGGGTCTTCACCCTGTTCCCGCGCCTGCAGGAGCGGCAGGCGCAGCTTGCGGGCTCCATGTCGGGCGGCGAGCAGCAGATGGTGTCCATCGGCCGCGCGCTCATGGGCAAGCCCAAGCTGCTTCTGCTGGACGAGCCGAGCCACGGCCTCGCGCCCATCGTGGTGGACGAGCTTCACGGGGCCATCGGCGCCATCAACCGGCAGGGCGTCTCGGTGCTGCTGGTGGAACAGAACGCCATGCTGGCCCTTTCCGTCGCCCATCGCGGCTACGTGCTGGAGGCGGGCCATGTGGTGCTTTCCGGCAGTTCCCAATCCCTTTCGGCCGATCCGGGCGTGCGCCGGGCCTATCTCGGCGTGTGAATTCCCACGGAGTGACAGCAATGAAGATCAAAGCCGGCGTCGCCCAGGTGGGCGCGGTTCCGTTCGATGTGGAGGCCTCCGTCGCCAAGGCGGAAGCCTGGATCGAGAAGGCGGGGGAGCAAGGGTGCCAGATCGTCGTGTTCCCGGAAGCCTTCCTCTCGGTCTATCCCAAGGGGTCGGACTTCGACATTTCCATCGGCGTGCGCACCACGCGCGGGCGTGACGAGTTCCGCCGCTATTTCGACGCCGCCATCCCCGTTCCCGGTCCGCAGACCGTGCGCATCGGCGAGGCGGCGGCCAAGGCGAAGACCTATGTGGTGATCGGGGTGATGGAGCGGGAGCTGGGCACGCTCTATTGCACCGTCCTCTATTTCGGGCCGGACGGCACGCTGCTGGGCAAGCACCGCAAGCTCATGCCCACGGCGGGCGAGCGCCTCGCCTGGGGCTATGGCGACGGGTCCACGCTACCGGTATTCGACACGCCCATCGGCAAGATCGGCGCGGTCATCTGCTGGGAGAACTACATGCCCATGCTGCGCATGACCATGTACGCCAAGGGCGTCTCGCTCTATTGCGCGCCCACGGCTGATGACCGCGAGACGTGGCTTCCCACCGTGCGGCATATCGCGCTGGAAGGACGCTGCTTCGTCCTCTCCACCTGCCAGGTGCTCAAGCGCGGCGACTTCCCGGAAGATTATCGCTGCAGCCTGCCGGATGATCCCGACGCCTATGTGATGCATGGCGGCGCGGTGATCCTGGATCCGCTCGGCAAGGTGCTGGCCGGTCCCGTCTTCGACGAGGAAACCTTGCTCACGGCGGAGCTGGACACGGACGACCTCGCCCGCGCCAAGTTCGATTTCGACGTGGCGGGACACTATGCCCGGCCGGACGTTTTCACCCTCACGGTGAACGAGGCGCCGCAGCAGGCGGTGAACCTGAAGGGTTGATGTCCGCGGTGCCGCGGTTCCGGCCGAAAGCCGGGGCCGCGGAAACGGGGCTGGTCATCCCCCGCGCGTGGCTGTAGGCGCGTACGGCGCGGGGCATGCATTGTCCCGCGTTTTCCTCCATTCTCGCGGCGCGGATCACCGCTCGCGAGAGAGCGTGCAATGGACATGGAAGACAAGCTCGCCAAGATCGGCATCACCGGAAAGCTCTTCAAGCTCTACCTCGCGGCGGTGGAACTGGGAGAAGCGCCGGTCCAGGAAGTGGCGGCCCGCGCGGGGCTCGCCCGCACCACGGCCTATGACGTGCTGGAGCGCCTGGAGCAGGAGGAGCTGATCCGCATCGAGGAGCGGGGCGGGCGCCGCTTCGTGGTGGCCGAGGACCCGGTGGGCATGCTCCAGCGCCTGGAGCTGAAGAAGCAGGTGATCGGCGATCTGATGCCCCAGATCCGCTCCCTCTATAACCGCGCCAAGGGCAAGCCGCAGATCCGCTTCTATGAGGGCGAGGAAGGCATCCAGACGGTGCTGTGGGATACGCTCACCTGCCAGGGCGGCACGCTGTTGGGCATCCTCTCCATGAACGAACTGGTGGAGACGCCGGGCCTCGACGAGATGGACGCCTATATCGCCGAGCGGGTGAAGCGCGACATCAAGCTGAAGGTGCTGCGCTCGCGCGACAAGGAAGTGGAGGAGATCTGGCCCGACGGCCGCGAGCAGCTTCGCGAGCTGCGCTATGCGCCGGAGGGCATCTCGCTGGGCGTCACCCAATATGTCTATGACGACAAGGTGGCCATCCTGTCGTCCAAGCGCGAGAATTACGGCCTCATCATCGAGAGCGAGGATTTCGCGCGCCTCCAGTCCATCCTGTTCGAGACGCTGTGGGCCATCTCCATGCCCGCCATCGCCCCTCTTCCGGCCCGTGCGGCCGGACGCCCGGCGGCGGACGCGGAGACGGGGATTTCGCCGCGCCCCCGCGCCGCTGCGAAGCGCAAGAGCAAGGCGTGATCAGCGCGGAGCGAAGCCCAGTGCGGGCTTGAGGATGGAATTGCGGATGCGTGCCACGAGGGGGCCATCGGTCTCGCTGCGTCGGCGCGCCTCCTGCCAGCGTGGGTCGGTGGCGAATCTGGCCCAGAGGGTCTCGCGCTCCGCAAGGCTCTCCCAGGCCAGCATGTAGTGGAGCGACTGGTCATTTTCGCCGACGAGTGTGGTCCAGAAGCCCAGGGGCCGGATGCCCATCTCCCGCCAGAGCGGCAGGGCGTCCTGCTCGAAGCGCAGCAGCACCTGGGGCAGGCGCCCCGGCAGGCAGTCATAGCATCTCAGCTCGTGGATCATGCGCAGCCCTCCACGGCCATATGGAGCGCGGGCTTCGGTGTGCTCGGGCCCGCCTGCGCGGCACCCGGCCGGCGCCCGCCCATGAGGTCCAGCAGCGCACGCACCGAAGGCAGGACGCCGCGACTTGAGGGCAGGAGCGCGCTGACCTCCAGGGGCGTTCCGCTCCAGCGTGGCAGAACGCGCACCATGTCGCCCTCAGTCACCGCACGGGCACAGCAGGACGCGGGCAGGAGGCCGATGCCGGCACCCGCACGGATCGCGGAGAGGATGGCGCCGCTGTCGCTGCTCACCAGCCGGGGCTCGGCATCCAGCTTCAGTTCGCTCCTGTCGGTCGAATCCACGAGCACCGGCCGCGCGGGCGTCTCGGCCAGGATGAAGAGGTTGTGGCGCGCGAGATGTGCGGCGCTCTTCAGGTCGTCCGCAAGCTCCGGGGCGGCGAACAGGTGGCGCGGTTCTACCGTGAGGCGGCGCCGGATCATGCTGGAATCCTCCAGCGGGCCGTCATGGGCGACCACATAGACATCCGCCGCGCGCGCGCCGGTCTCGTCCAGGCGCGCCAGCATGCGCTGCTCGATGCGCACATCGGGATGGCCGGCGAGAAAGCCGGGGAGGGCAGGGCCGAGGCAGAGCGCGGCCGCCAGGGGCGAGCAGGCCACTTTCAGGGTGCCGCTGGGCTTCGCCAGCCGGTTGCGCACCGCGCTTTCGGCGGCCTGCGCCTCCTCCAGCATGTTGCGGGCATGGCGATAGAATTCGCTTCCCAACTCGGTCACCAGGAAGGTGCGGGACGACCGATGAATGAGACGGACGCCCAGGCGTGTCTCAAGATCCGTGATCCTGCGGCTCAAGGTGGATTTGGGAAGGTTGAGGCTTCTGCTTGCCGCCGTGATCCCGTTGCTGTCAACGACATGGGCGAAATAATAGTAATCGTTGAGATTGATCATTCGCAGTCCCGTCTGGTCGTTGGCTGGTCGAGACCCGCCCCGTCCATCGGTGCCCCCTCGGGCGCCAAAGCACGGTATCGCCCGCCGCAGACAAAGATTTGCACGAGAATTTCTCATCTGCAAATTTTTTAGAAATTTTGCAAAATCAGAATTTAAAAACGAATGTTTCTTTTTTGGGAACGATATGTTCCAGTTTTGCGGGCTTCTGCGAGGTGCCGGTCGGTGCAAGCCTGACTGGGCCGAAGCGGTTCCGGGAGGCGAAAGCCCTGGGCCGCAGGCGAGGGGCGGCCCCAGCCGTCCCGCAACCAGACGGAACGAGAGATGTCGAGCACGCATCCCGACCAGACCATAGAGCACGTACGCTTCTTCAGGGCACCGGACGACCACCGCACGGTCGCCATCTATATCGGCGGGAAGTTCGATGCGTTCGACAAGTTCCCGCCCTTCATGGAGACCGAGGCGGAGATCCGCCACGTCCAGGAAGCCTACAAAGTGGCCGATCCCACCCTGGAGCGCACCACCAAGGCGCATGTGACGGAGGATGGCTGGCCGCTCCAACTCATCATGCTTGAGCGCCATCCGGGCGCGACCACGCTCGCCCACTACCATGTGCCCAACGAGCCCCTGGCCCCACTGCCCACACGCCATCAGGTGCTGATCTGCCAGAGCGGCAAGGCGCGCGTGGGCATCTTCACCACCACGGGTGACTCGCTGGGCGACGTCTATCTGGAGCCCAACGATCTCGTGCTCATGGCCGAGGGGCACGAGGTGGAATTCCTGGAGCCGCGCACCCGGCTCATCGAGATCAAGCAGGGGCCGTTCCCCGGCACCGACGCCGACGACAAGGTCGATCTTCCGAGGACTGCACGATGAAACTCGCCACCTTCCGCATTGACACCCCTGTCGGCCCCATCGACCGCTTCGGTACTGTGTTCGCCGACACCGCCATCGGCGCCGCCCGCACAGGCGAGGGCTGGGTGCTGGACGCCAACGCCGCCTTCGCCGCCCTTTCGGCGGCCACCGGGAAGCCCAGCCCGACGCTGCGCGCGGATGCCTTCCTGCCGTCCGACCTCCAGGCCCTGGCCCAGCTCTATGGCCCGTCCCTGGACCCCGTGGTGGAGGTGGAAGCCTTCGCCGCCGCCAATTGGGGCGCCATCATCGGCGGTGACCTGCGCGGGCCGCGCGGCGAGCGGCTGGCCCATCGCCTGTCGGACGTGAAGCTGCGCCCGCCCATCAAGGTGCCGGTGCTGCGCGACTTCGCGGCGTTCGAGGATCATCTGCTCGCCACCTTCGGCAAGATGGGCCTGAAGCTGCCCACGGAATGGTATGAGCGCCCGTTCGCGTTCAAGGGCAATTCCACCTCTCTCGTCGGGCATGACGAGGACGTGCAGTGGCCGAGCTACACCCAGAAGCTGGACTTCGAGCTGGAGATCGCGGCGGTGGTGGGCCGCGCCGCCCGGAATGTGGATGCTGACGAGGCGGGCGCCCACATTCTCGGCTTCACCCTGCTGAACGACTTCTCCGCCCGCGACACCCAGCGCGGCGAGATGGCCAACAATACCGGGCCCTATAAGGGCAAGGACTTCGCTTGGGGCCTCGGCCCCTGGATCGTGACGCCGGACGAGCTTCCCGACGTGCTCAACACCCCCATGCGGGTGCTGGTGAACGGCGAGGTGTGGGCCCAGTCCACGCCGGGCGAGATGCAGTGGAGCTTCGAGGAGATGATCTCCTACACCTCGCAGGACGAGACGCTGAACGTGGGCGATGTGCTGGGCTCCGGCACGGTCAATCACGGCTGCGGCTTCGAGCTGGATAAGTGGATCAAGGCGGGCGACGTGGTGGAGCTGGAGGCCTCCGGTCTTGGCGTGCTGCGCAACCGCATCCTGCCGCCGCGTCCCGAGAAGGTGAACTGGCGCGCCGCCCGCAAAGCCGCCTGAGCAAAGGCCGCCTGAGCAATCGCGGGGCGGCGGGCCGGGACCCTCACTGGTCGCCTGTCCTCGTCGGCCGCACCGAGGTCAAGGTGGTCAGCGGCCTGTTGAAGGGCGTGAAGCCGGATCCCAAGATCATCAATATTCCGCTGATCGGGGTGACCCCGCAGACGCTGGACGGCGTGGACAGGAGCAAGATCCAGCCGCCCAAGGGCTGGCGTCCGTGATGGGCAGGGTAAGACCGCGCCCGTAAAAGGGCGCGCGTGACGGGGCGGAAGCCGCCGCCCCGTCGCAAATACTTCCAGAGGTGGCGCAGAGCCGTTAAAGGGTCAGTGTTCCCAGCGGCGTGATTCCGGGAACGCTGCCGAGGTCTTTGATGAGTACGACGAGCGGACCGAAGGTGAAGGGAAAGCGGACGGCGGCCACGGGCGCCGCCGGGCGTCGCCCGGCCGCCAAGCGCCCCGCGCCCGCCGAGCCGCGCGTAGCCGCCCCCGCGCCGTCTGCCGTCGTCGAGCCGGGCCTGGAAGCGGCGCGGATCGGGCGACGGCTCCAGACCATGCGGCGGGCCCAGGGCCTGACGCTGACCGAGCTGGCGGCCCGCGCCGATTGCTCGGCGAGCCTCGTCTCCCGCATCGAGAACGGGCGCCTCCTGCCCTCCCTGTCCGTGCTGCACAAGCTGGTGGCGGGCCTCGGCACCTCCATGGCATCGTTCCTGACGGGCTCGGAAACCGAGAGCTGCATGGTGGTGCGCGCGGGTGACCGCAGGGAGGTGGCGCTCGATTATCTCGGGCTTCCCCAGCAAGGGGTGCGGATCGAGCAGATCATTCCCTATACGCGCGAGCGCATGCTGCAGGGCAGCCTGCTCACCATCACCGCCGGGCACGGCTCGGCGGGCGATTATTCCCATGCGGGCGAGGAAGCCGGGTTCATCATCGAGGGCTTCATCGAGCTGACCATCAACAATCAGACCCATGTGCTCGGCAAGGGCGATTCCTTCTGCTTCCGCTCCGAAAGCCCCCATTCCTTCCTCAATCCCGGCCCCAGCGACGCCGTGGTCATCTGGATCAACACGCCGCCCACGTTCTGAGCGGCCGTTCCGGGGATCGGTCCTGCGCGGCGGTTCCGTTTTCGGGGAAGGACCGCATTTATCGGTGGCCCACAACCGAAACGCCGATAGAGTGCCGCCTGAACAACCAGTCATGACGCCGAGCGTTGAGGCGTCTTCGTCGGAACCGCAGGCGGCATGCAATCTAATCAGTTGACGATCCAGGAGGCGTTGCAGCGGGCCAGCGCCCATTGGCAGGCGGGCCAAGCGGAACCGGCGGAGCAGCTCTGCCAGCGCGTGCTCGCGGTCTGGCCCGGCCAGCCGGATGCGCTGCACATTCTGGGGCTCATGGCCCACGCCTATGGAAACCTGGACCTCGCCGTTCAGCATCTGCGGCAGGCGGCTCTGTCTCCCCGCGTTCCGGCGCTCTATCTGAGCAACCTTGCCGAAATGCTGCGCCAGAAGGGCATCCTGGCGGAAGCCGAGGACATGGCGCGGCGGGCGGTGGCCATCGACCCCTCCCTGGTCTCGGCCTGGAACAATCTGGGCATCATCCTCCAGGAGGCAGGCAAGCTGTCGGAAAGCGTGTCGTGCCTGGAGCGCGTGATTGCGGTTCGGCCCAGCCCGGAAGTGCACAACAATCTCGGCAACACCTTTATCCGCATGGGCGAGCTGGAGAAGGCGCGCGCCCAGTTCACCAGCGCGCTGGCGCTGCGTCCGGCCTATGCGGAAGCGCTCAGCAATATGGCCTATCTGCTGAACGAGCTGGGCGAGCCGGAAGAGGCTTGCGCATCCGCGCGGGAAGCCATCGACCTCAATCCCAAGCTCTCCGATGCCTATGTGAATCTTGCCGCCGCCGAGATCAGCCGCCATCGCCGGATCGAGGCGCTGCACTGGCTGGACTCGCTGCTGGCCTTCGCCCCCAACCATGGCGGCGCGCATATGGCGCGGGCCAAGATCCTGATGCGGATCGACCGGGCCGAAGCGGGGCTGGAGGCGGCGGAGCGCGCGCTTGCCCTCGCCCCGCAGAGCGCGGAGGCGCATGCCACCCATGGCGAGCTGCTCCAGGCCATGGGGCGTCACGACGAGTCGCTCGCCGCCTTCGTGCGTGCCGCCGAGCTTCCGGGCATTTCGCGGGACAATGCACTCGCGAGCCGCGCGGCCCTGCTGATGGAACTGGGCCGCAAGCAGGAAGCGATCGAGGGATATGAAGCCCTACTGGCGGAAAGCCCGCGCAACGTTGCCGCCTGGTCGAGCCGCACGGAGCTGAAGACCTTCACGCCCGGCGATCCCGAGATCGCGCAGATGGAGCAGCTTCTCGCGCCGGGCCGGACCATATCCTACAAGGACCGCATGGCCCTGCACTTCGCGCTGGGCAAGGCGCTGCTGGATGCTGGCGACGCGCCCCGCGCCTTCGCCCATTACGGCGAGGGCAATCGCCTGAAGCGCTCCACGCTGACCTTCGACGTCGCTGCCTCCGGCCGCTGGATGGACGACATCGCCGCCGCCATGCCGGCCGAGGTCATCGCGCGGCAGGCGGCAAGCGGCGATCCCTCCGCCATGCCCATCTTCATCGTCGGCATGCCCCGCTCCGGCACCACCTTGCTGGAACAGATCCTCGCCTCTCACCCGCAGGTGCACGGGGCGGGCGAGCTTTCCACCCTGGAGCGCCTGGTGTCCGGTATTCCCGGCTATCCGGCCACGGCGGGCGGGCTCTCGCCCCAGGACATCGCGGCGCTTGGCCAAGCCTATCTCACCCATGTGGCGCAGCGAGCGAACGGGCGCGCCCATGTGGTGGACAAGATGCCCGCCAATTTCCTGCATGTGGGCCTGATCGGCATGATCCTGCCCGGTGCCCGGATCATCCACAGCCGCCGCAACGCCGTGGATACCTGCCTGTCCTGCTACACGAAGCTGTTCCAGGGCGAGCAGGTCTTCACCTACGACCTCGCGGAACTGGGCGCCTTCCACCGCCACTATGAGCGGCTGATGGCGCACTGGCGGGCGGTGATGCCGCCGGAGCGCTTCATCGAGGTGGATTACGAGGCGGTGATCGCGGACCAGGAGGGCGAGACCCGCCGCCTGCTCGAAGCGCTGGGCCTGCCCTGGGACGACCGCTGCCTGGCCTTCCATGAGACCCAGCGGCCGGTGCGCACGGCGAGCCTCCTCCAGGTGCGCCAGCCGCTCTACAAGACCTCGGCGGGACGGGCAGCCCGCTATGCCGCGCATCTCGGCCCGCTGCTCAAGGCCCTCGAAGAGCCCGCCGCATGAACGCGCCCATGCCCGCCGCCCGCCTGGACCAGGCCGTTGTGGATCTCATGGGGCAAGGGAGTTTCGCGCAGGCCGAGCAGATGATCCGGGCGCATATGTCCGCCCATGGCGCGACCATTCCCCTTGCCAAGCTGCTGGCCCGCGCGGTGCGCGGCCAGGGCCGCATCGCGGAGGCCGCCGAGCTTCAGGGCCGGGTGGTGGAACTCATGCCCGGAGACCTGCCGGGGCGCTTCGACTTGGCCGAGAGCCTGCTGCTCATGGGCGAGTTCAAGCGGGGCTGGCGGGAATATCACTGGCGCTACGACATGCCCCACACGGCCCGCATCGCCCGCAAGGTGCAGCGCCCGCGCTGGGATGGCGCGCCCATTCCCGGCAAGACCTTGCTCATCCATGACGAGCAGGGCTTCGGCGACACCCTGCAATTCATGCGGCTGGTGCGGGATGCGAAGGCGCGCAGCGGGGCGCGGGTGGTGCTGGAGATCCATTCCGCCTTGCTCCCGCTGGCGCGGCGCATGGAGGGGCCGGACGAGATCGTGGAGCGCGGGCAATTGCCGCCCGCCTTCGACGTGCATTGCGAGATGATGTCCCTGCCCATGGTGCTGGGGCTGAAGCTCACGGACCTGCCCGGCCCCGTGCCGTATCTGCGCGCCGACCCGGCGCGCGTCGCCCGCTGGCGCACCCGCCTCGCGCACCTGCCGCGCCCCATTGTGGCGCTGGTCTGGGCCGGAACGCCCACCCACACGAACGACGCCAACCGCTCCATCCCACTTGAGCGTTTCGTGCCCCTGGGCGCGGCCGGGGCGAGCTTCATCGCCGTCCAGAAGGGGCCGCGCGCCGCCGAAGCGCTGACACCTCCCGCGGGGCTTCGCATGGAGGCCCTGGACAGCGAGATCGCGGATTTCGAGGACACGGCCGCCATTCTCGAGGTGGCGGACCTGCTCATTTCGGTCGATTCGTCGCCCATCCATCTTGCGGGCGCGCTGGGGCGGCCCGGCTGGGTGCTCCTGCCCTTCGTGCCGGACTGGCGCTGGCTGCTGGAGCGTGACGACACGCCTTGGTATCCAAGCGTGCGCCTGTTTCGACAGCCGAAAGTCGGCGACTGGGAGAGCGTGTTCGCCGCGCTGGCACGCGAGCTTCACAATCTCCGCTATTAGAGAAATATCCGCTTATGGGTATGGTAAGTCGCTCCATTCTTGTTGTCTGAGGCTTGAGATTTCACGCAAAAATATTCTATCTGAAACTATATGTTGGTAGAAATCTCGTAAACTTATTCGTTTTTTAGTCATAATAGAGTGCACTATAGTTTATCTGGGATTAGAATTTATTTTATACACATAATTTTCTCTTGTATCGGCAGGGTTATGGTCTTCAAGTATCGATTTATAGTTGAATGCGCATTGATATATTTCCGCAGGAAGGGCGCAAAATTAAGGATTGAGTTGGGGGGCTGTCCGCTGTGGCGGCGGGCGGGGGGATTGAATGAGCATCATGCGCAATGGCCGTGCCGGCAGGGTGCACTTGAGCATTTCCGAGCGAAGTGTGAAGCGGTTCGCGTGAAGGAAATGCGCAAAAACAAAGAGATAGACTGTTTCAGCGTTTCCGTGAAAAGCTGAAACACTTTGGCTGGCCGCAGTGTCCCTGATTGCAACCGTCGCGAGCCTGGCATCGCCCACCATAGTGCACGCGGCGTGTACGGTTGAGGGCCGTTCGCGCGAACCGTCCTGAGCTTCGGACCGAACTGCCGTGAGAGGGACGAGGGAAGTCATCCCATGCCTTTGAAATATATGATTTATTTCAAAGGCCTGTGCCGCGTGTATTTTGTCTTCCACACGTCTTTCCCGATAGACCGGGTGGTTGTTCGTCGCCTATGATCCATAGGGGCCGTATGGTGCCGCCAAGGTTAAAGGCGGCGATGTTTCCGTAAGGCATAGTTCAAGACGTTTTTTGTGATCCGGGCCTTCGGAAAAGCGCCCTCAGCGCTTCGTTGCACGCCCAGTGGGTACTGTACTTCCATCCCTCGCAGGCGGTTTCATCACGGCTGAAGATAATAATTCTTTGATTGGGGAGCAGAGATAGTGTTGGCCGAGAATTGCAGCCGCGTAAGAGCGGCGCGGGCGCTTTGAGCATGCGGAAAGGGGATCCGGCATTGCACGCGCTGGCGTTTGGCAACCGGAGCAAGGTCTATTCCAAATCCCTTGTCCGCATGCAGGAGCAGGTCCAGCAGATGCTCGGCTGGAGCGCCGAGTATGATGCGTTGGGGGATCCGTCCGCTTTCGCCATCCAGCGCTCCGCCGCGACCATCAACGGGCTGCGCCTGGGCTGCATCGCCCACACGCCCATCCGCACGCGGGTGGATGCCAATGAGCTATCCTTTTTCATGCCCATTGACGGGGCGCCCATCAAATCGACCGTGAATACGGAGCCCGTCCGATGCGATGTCATGGAGACGGCCCTCCTGGCTCCGGAAGGGGAGAGGATCGGCACGGGTGGTCACCGCTCCGTCCTCGTGGCCGGCCTCGACAAGCGCCGCCTGCTGGAGACGGCCAAGGTCATGCTGGCGCAGGATGAGGCGAGGCTTGATTTCAATCGTCCCGTTTCCCTGCAACTGGTCGCGGGCGGCGTGAATTTCGACCTCCTCCTGCGAGGCGCCTGCAAGGCCTTGGACGCCTGCAATCTTTCCGGCGAGGCGGCGGAAAAGCTGGCCATCGATGATGTCTTCTACCGCGCCATCTGCGGCATGCTGCTTGGTGAAAAGCTATTCGGAGAGAAGGAGGGCAAGCGCTCTTCCGTCATCGGCGACAAGCGCCTGGAGCGCGCCTGCGAATATGTCATGGCCAATCTGAGCCGGCGGATCACCCTGACGGATCTCGAAGTCGTCAGTGGCCAGTCGGCCCGTAGCCTTCAATACAGCTTTCAGAAGCAGTTCGGCTGCCCGCCTCTGGTCTGGATCCGCAATGAGCGGCTGAACGCGGCGCGCGATCTGCTCATGACGCGGGGGGCGGAGAGCAGCGTGACCGCTGTCGCCTTGATGTTCGGCTTCTCCAATCTCGGTGACTTTTCCAGGCTCTACCGGGAGAAGTTCGGCGAATACCCTTCCGAGACTTTGGCCGCCACCCGCGCCCGGCAGGGGTAAGCAATCATACGGGCTTTACGCCTGCGTGGCAGAAGCGCAACGGCGCGGAAATTATCCGGGTGCGTTTCGTAAATCGGATAGCCTTTGCGCAATTACGGTAGACCTTCCAGGGGTCCCATCCCACGCTCCGCCGGTTCGCCCAGATCACGGGCGACGAATCCTGGGCTTTGACTGAGCGGGGCAGGATGCGGAGCGGGTTAGGCGATGGTGGCCGGCTGGGTGGCTTGTTCCCGGCGTTTCTGCGCGCTCCGGCGTCCGTTTTTCCATCAATGCTTCGTCTTCGGCGCGCAGCAGTCGCGGGCCGTCTTCCACCATGGCGTCGGACGCGCATGTCCCGTGCCGGGCCAGCCGGTTCCGGTCGGCCGAATGTCCGATCCTGACGGATTGGATTCGAGAGTTTTTGAACGGAATTTAGTGGCAGGGAGGGGGCTCCCGCCACATCAGTGATAGGGGCGGGGAATGGGTGTGATGAAGAATTCCGGCGCGGGTCGGGCTCGCCGTTGGCAGTTGCTGGCCGGGGTTTCGTTCATCGCGACCGCTGCGAGCTTGAGCAGCCCGACCAAGGTCGAGGCCGCGTGCCTCAATACGACCGGAGCGACCATCAGCGCGGCCGTCACCTGCTTCAACTGGATCGGCAATTCAAACCTGCTCATCCAGAGCACGGGCACTCTCACCGGCGGCGTGACGGGCGCAAATGTGGTGGGCGTTCTGTCCAGCGCCAATCCCGGCGTGCTCACCAATGCCGGTACCATCCAAGCGGCTGGAACCATCACGTCCGGTACCAACGCCGCCATCGCGGGTGTCCTGATTTCCAGCGGTGCGATCACGTTCGAAAATACCGGCTTGGTTTCCGTGAACGGCACGCTGGATGCGGGCGACGTGTTCAACCTTGTCGCCGGCCTTGCGAATTTTGGAGGCTCGGTCGCGACCTTCACCAATACCGGCATCATCGAAGCGGTCGGCGACAAGATCAATGACGACGTCACCCCCCAGATAAACGGCATCTACAATGCCGGAGTGATCGGGACGTTGGAAAATTCCGGGAGCGGATTGATCCTGTCCAACTCGACCATGATGGGGTCGAGCAATACCGCCATTCTCAATGCCGTCGGCGGCACCATCACGACGCTGAACAACAGCGCTACCATTCAGGGCCGGACGGCCATCGGCAACTGGGGCACCATCGGCGGCCTGACCAATTCGGGGACGATCTCCGGCGGCTATGCCGGCATTTTCCTTGGCGCTGCGACCCCGAGCACCGGCGGCAGGATCGCTACGCTGGCCAATGCGGCGAGCAGCACCATCGAAGGGTCTGATGTCGGCATTCTCGTTGGGGCTGATGCAGCCATCGGCACGATCACCAACGAAGGCACCATCCGCGGTGATGTCGGTATCCTGACCCCCGGCGCCATCAGCGTATTGACCAATGACGGCCTGATCGAGACCGACGAGTATATGGCGATCTCTGCCATAGGCTCCATCGGTGTTCTGACCAACAACAGGACCATACTGGCGGAGAGCCATGCCGCCGGCGTGGTGGTGGCCGGAACCGGCGTGATCACCAGCTTTTTCAATGCCGTGGACGCGACCATCAATTCCACGGAAGGCACGGCCATCAACGTGGCCTCGGGTGGGTCGATCGGCACGCTGACCAACAATGGCGCAGTGCTCGGTTATGAAGTGGCCGTACAGAATGCGGGGTCCATCGGTTCCATATCCAATGGGGCGACCGGTACCATCGGCGGCACCTCCTCCTACGGCGTTCATATCGGCATCGACAATTCCGGCACGATCACCTCGCTCTACAATGCCGGCACGATTTTCGGCGACACCGGCATTCGCACGTCGGGCCTCATCGGCGCGTTGACCAATGAGGGGACCATCCGCACCGACGACACGACCAACGCCATTCTCGTGACGATAGGTGGCAGCATCACCACCCTGGTGAACGCTGCGGGTGCCCGGATCTATTCCGGTGAAGGCACGGCGATGGAGGTCTCTTCGGAGGCCAGCATCGGAACGCTCACCAATCACGGCTCCATCACAGGCGATAAGATCGGCATCCTCGTTGCCCGGAACACCTCCGCCACGGAGTTAGGCACCATCGGATCGCTGACGAATTCCGGCACCATCCAGGGCGATACACTCGGAATTCAGAACGCCGGTACCATCACCTCGCTGAACAATTCCGGAACCATCTTCGGTACCGATGGCGGCGTGTTCAATCTCGGCACGCAATCCACCATCACGGAACTGATCAATAGCGGCCACATCATCGGCCAACAGGATGATGGCATTGCCACGCAAGGCACTATCGGCACGCTCACCAACCTTGCGGGCGGAACGATCTCGGGTGGCCAGGGCGCGGGCGTGGTGGTTGGTTTCAACACGATCGTCCCCAATCCGACACCGCTCGCCACAGTCGGTCTGTTCACGAACAATGGTCTCGTAAACAGCACCGGAGAAGTGGGCGTTCTTATCTATGGCGTTGTCGGGACCCTGAATAATAGCGGGCAGATTTACGGCCCCTCGACAGGTCTTAGCGTAAGGACGGGTGGCAGCATTGGTCAGTTGACCAATAGCGGGACCATCAATGGCGCCAGCAGTTCCGGCTTATATGTCCAGGGCTCCATCGGAACGCTCACGAACAGCGGGACGATCATGAGCGAGGATGGGGACGGCATCGGCGTGCGCGGTGTCATCACCCAGCTGTCCAACACGGGAACGATCATCGGTGATGCCGATGGCATCGATCAGCGAGGGACAATCGGCTCGCTGAGCAATGAGGGGCTGATCACAGGCGGCAACTACGGAATTCAAAACAGCGGAACTCTGAGTGCCCTGACCAATAGCGGGACCATCCAGAGCGCCGTCGCCATCAATAATAGCGGCTCGTTCGGGCCGATCACCAATAGCGGGCTGATCGCGGGTAGCATCGTCAACGCCTCGGCAAATACCCTCACCATTAGCGGCGGAACGGGCAGCACGTTCGGCACCCTGACCGGGGTGAGCGGCGGCATCGGGGTTGCCGACAGGGGCTCCATCCAGAGCACCCAGTCCGGCCTTGTGTTCGCCGCGGGCAACATCCTGCTGAACGACAATATCGACGCCACGGGACAGACCGTCACCAATTCCGGCGCCACCGTCCGCCTCGCCAACAATGTGGGTCTGACCGGCGCCTATAGTCAGACCGGGGGGCTCCTCGATCTCAACGGAAAGACGCTGACGGGCACCGGGAACGGCACGATCTCGGGCGGCACGATCTCCGCCGGCCTGCTCTCGCTGACCGGCTCCCTCCTTCAGATCGATGGTGCCCTCAACACGTCGGCGAGTGTTGGAGCGTTTTCGCAGTTCGGCGGCTCGATCGGCGGCAGCGGCACCACCATCACCTCCACCGCGTTCACTCTCAACGCAGGCGGGACCATCGGCGCTGTCTTGGCCGGGACGGGTGACCTGAGCAAGGGCGGCGCGTCAACGCTGACCCTCGCCGGCAGCAATACCTATAGCGGCCGAACCTTCCTGAATGGCGGCGTGCTCGCCATCACCAATGCGTCCGCGCTGGGCACGACGGCGGGCGACACCAATGTGAATCCCGGGACCACGCTGCAGATCGGCGGCGGCATCGCGGTGGGCGCGGAGACGCTCAATATCGGCGCGCAAGGCGCCGCCGGCAGCGACGGTGCGCTCGTTGTCACGGGCGGCGACAATAGCTGGGCCGGCACGGTCATCTTCGGCGGCGGTGTCACCAAGATCGCCGTGAATGGCGGCAGCCTGACCTTCTCGAATTTGCTTCAGCAGGTTGTGGCTGCCCCCGGAACCTATTCCAACCTTCAGTTGGTCGGTAGCGGCCGGCTGATCCTGACCGGCGACGACAGCAGCTCGGCTGCCCCGATTGCGGGGGCGGGTTCCGTGACGGGTGCGACGCTGGTGGTGAATGGCCATTTCGGCGCGTCCGGGAGTTCGCTGGCCATCGGCGGCGGCGGCACTCTTGCCGGAACGGGAACCTTCGGGGGCAGCGTGACCGTCAGCGACGGCACCATCGCGCCGGGCAACAGCCCGGGCATGCTGACCATTCGGGGCGATCTGACGCTGCAGTCGAACGCGGTCCTGAGCTTCGAGCTGGGACAGGCGGGTACGCCCGGAGGTGCGTTGAACGACCTTCTTGTGGTGGGCGGCGATCTGGTTCTGGGCGGCACGTTGAATGTCACCCAGTCCACCGGGGGGACCTACGGTGTCGGCGTCTACCGCCTTATCGATTACACCGGGGATCTCACCAATAACGGTCTGGCGCTCGGCTCCATGCCGGCCGGCTCGGTCAACATCGTGCAGACCGCGGTGGCCAATCAGGTGAACCTGATCAATACCGGCGGCCTCACGGTGAACTACTGGGACGGCAACGGCCCGAAGAATAACGGCGTGGTGAACGGCGGCAGCGGCACCTGGATCGCGGCCATCACCGGCCCGGATTTCGACAATTGGACCACCGCCAACGGCCAGATCAATGGCCCCTGGAGCGCTGCGTCCTTCGCCATTTTCCAGGCCGTGCCTGGCACGGTGACCGTGGATACCGAAGTCGGTGCGGTCACGGCGGCCGGCATGCAGTTCGCGGTGAACGGCTATGTGGTGACCGGCGGCACGCTCACCCTCGCGCCCCCGTCAGGCCCCGCGACAATCCGCGTTGGCGACGGGACCAATGCCGGCTCCAGCTATATCGCCACCATCGCTTCGGTGCTCGCAGGCGCGGGCGGGATCGCCAAGACGGATCTGGGAACCCTCATCCTGTCCGGGAACAACACCTATTCGGGCCCGACCAATGTTGAGGGCGGCACGCTGCGCCTCGTCGGCGGGCAGTCCATTCCCGATGCCAGCGCCGTGACCCTGTCCGCAAACGCGGCCCTCGAACTGATGAGCGCCGAGACCATCGGCTCACTCGCCGGTGCCGGCGGCACCGTCAGTCTCGGCGGAACCCTCACCACCGGCGGCAACGGCGCCAACACCACGTTCGCGGGAAGCCTCGTGGGCGCGGGTGGCCTGACCAAGACGGGCTCGGGCGCGCAGACGCTGACCGGCACCAGCAATTATACCGGCCTCACCACCGTGGCGGCCGGAACGCTGGTGGTGGACGGCGCGCTCACAGGCAGCGCGGTCACCGTGCAGAACGGCGCCACCCTGTCAGGCGCCGGCAGCATCTCCCAGGCGGTGAGCGTGCTCAGCGGCGGCACGCTCTCGGGCGGCCAGAGCGGCGGGCTCACCATGGGCAGTCTCACCATGGGCGAGGGGGCGAACATGAACGTGTCGCTCGGCGCGCCCGGCGGCTCCGGCGTGTTCAACGTCAATGGCGACCTTACCCTGGCGGGCAGCCTGAACGTCTCGGCCACCGCGGGCTTCGGCATCGGCATCTACCGCGTCGCCAATTATAGCGGCACCCTGACGGACAACGGCTTCGCCTTGGGCAGCATTCCGACGGGTTATGAGGGCGGCATCCAGACCTCCATCGCCAACCAGGTCAACCTGTTCGTCGATGACCCCAACACCCCCATCTCGTTCTGGAACGGCACCACCACCAGCCCCACCTTCACGGTAGAGGGCGGGTCCGGCACCTGGCTCGCGACCAGCGAGACCAACTGGACCAATGCCTACGGCTTCGTCTCCCGGCCCTGGAACAGCGGGTTCGCCATCTTCCAGGGGCAGGCGGGCACGGTCACCGTGAGCAGCGCCAACGGCCAGGTCTCGGCCATGGGCATGCAGTTCGTGGAAACCGGCTACACGGTGACCGGCGCGAGCATTCTGCTCACCTCGTCCGGCTCCGGCCCGGCCATCATCCGCGTTGGCGACGGCACGGCGGCGGGGGCGGCCACCACGGCCACCATCGCGGCCTCCCTCGGCGGCAGCGTCGGCCTGGAAAAGGCGGATTTGGGTACCCTCGTTCTGACCGGCGCGAACACCTATACGGGCGGCACAACCATTTCCGGCGGCACGCTCCAACTGGGCGATGGCGGGACGATGGGAACCGTCCTCGGCGATGTGGTGAACAACGGGGTCCTGGCGTTCAACCTGTTTGGCGAGACCAGCTTCGGCGGGACGGTTTCCGGCTCCGGCTCCATCGTGCAGGCCGGCAGCGGCACGCTCAGCCTCACGGGGAACAACAGCTTCTCCGGCGGCACCACCATCTCGCGCGGCACCCTGCGCCTCACCGGGGTGCAGCCGCTGGGCACGGGCGGGATCACGCTCAACACGGCGGGCACGCTGCGGGCGAGCGACACCTTCGCCTATGGCGGCGGGATCTCCCTGGTGCGGACCGGGGATGCGCCGAGCGCCGCCATTGAGGTGGACCCGCAGGAGGTGCTCACCCTCTCGGGCGTCATCTCCGGCGCGTACGGCTTCTCCAAGACCGGCACGGGTACGCTGATCCTCACAGGGTCGAACACCTATACCGGCCTGACGACGATCTCGGCCGGCACGCTTCAGCTGGGTGACGGCGGCACGACGGGCTCCATTTCCGGCGACGTGCTGAACAACGCCAACCTCATCTTCAACCGCTCCGACACCTACGCCTTCACCGGTGCCATCACCGGCACGGGCTTCGTCACCTTCACCGGCGGCGGCACGGTGCTTTTCTCCTCGCCCTATCAGGGGCCGGTTGCGGTGGACAATGCCACGGTGCGCCTCCAGGCGGGCTCCACCACGGCCTCGCCCTTCACGGTCTATGCGGACGGCATCCTGGGCGGCACGGCGACCATCGGCGCGCTGACCGTCAATTCCGGGGGCATGGTGGCGCCGGGCTATTCGCCGGGCACGCTCACGGTCTCCGGACCCGTCACCTTCAATAGCGGGGCGGTCTACCAGGTGGACGTGACGCCGGACCTCCAGCACGATCTGATCCTGGCGAGCGGGGCGGTGACGCTCTCCTCCGGCGCCAATGTTCAGGTGGCGGCGGTGCCGGGACGTTATCCGGTGCAGACCACCATTCCGATCATCACCACCACGGACACGGTGACCGGGACCTTCGGCGGCGTGACCTCGGATTACGCCTTCCTCGATCCCTTCCTCACCTATGACGCGCAGAACGTCTATCTGACGCTGGTCTACACCAACACCGACTTCACGGCTTACGCGCAGACGGTGAACCAGCTGAACACCGCCGTGGGCGCCCAGGCGCTCGGCTTCGGAAACCCCGTGTTCGATGCTGTGGTGCAGCTCTCCCAGGGCGCGGTGCCGACGGCGCTGAACCAGCTCTCCGGCGAGATCTACCCGTCCGTGAACACGGTGATCCTCCAGGAGGCGGTGTATCTGCGGGAAGCGGTGACGGGTCGCCTGCGCCAGTCCGAAGGCGCGCCGGGCGCGGCCGGTGGTCCGGCCACGGCAGCCCTTGCCCAGGGCCTCACGCCCACCTTGTGGGCGCAGGGCTATGGCGGCTGGGGCAATGCCTTCGGCAACGGCAACGCCGCCTCCATCTCCAGCTCCGTGGGCGGCTTCTTCGCCGGTCTCGACGTGGGCGTCACGGAGAATGTGCGGGCCGGTATCGTCGCCGGCTTCAGCCAGACCCAGTTCGACGTGGATGCCCGCAACTCCTCGGGCTCCATGGATAATTACGACATCGGCCTCTATGCGGGCGGCCAGTTCGGGGCCTTCGCCCTGCGCGGCGGCGTCTCCTATACGTGGCACGACGTGTCGGTGGGCCGCTCGGTCCTGTTCCCCGGCTTCTCGGGAGCGACGGACGGCGGCTACACGGTGGGCACCACGCAGGTGTTCGGCGAAGCGGCCTATGACTTCAACATCGGGTCCTACGCCTTCGAGCCGTTCCTGGGCCTCGCCTATCTGAACGTGTCCGGCGGCTCGCTGTCGGAAGGGGGCTTCGCGGCCAATGGTGCGGCGCTGTCGGTGAATCTGGAGGCGCAGAACACGGTCTACACGACGCTGGGCATCCGGGCGGCCACCACCTTCACGGTGAACGGGCGCGCACTGACGCCCAGCGTAACGCTGGGCTGGCAGCATGCCTTCGGCGACACGACGCCGTCGGCGACCATGCTGTTCCTGGGCGGCAGCACGCCGTTCAACGTGCAGGGTGTTCCCATCGCGGAGGATACGGCGGTGGTGGGCGCGGGGCTGTCCTACGCCCTCTCCGACCTCGCGACGCTGCAGGTGAACTACACCGGCCAGATCGCCTCCGAAGCCAGCCAGAACGCCTTCACAGCACAGTTCTCGCTCAAGTTCTGAGGGGGGACCCTCAGCAACCGAAAGGCCGCCGGATATCCATCCGGCGGCCTTTGTCGTTCTGGAGCGTCTCCGGCACGGTGCGCCGCCAGCCACCGGCCTGGACGTGCAGAGACGCAGGGCTTTGGCCGGGTACCCATGAAGGATGCTCCGGACGTGGTCCACCGCTGGCCATGACGCGGCCATGATAGGCACGGCGAGCCCGTCCTTCCGCGAGCCCTGTCGGTCATGTGACGGAGCGCGCATGATGCACGCCTGACCGATCCTCTCAGCCATGGCCCCCAAGATGATCACGCATGTGGTTCTGCTTCGCTTTCCTGCCATCACCCCGCAGGCGCGCATCCGTGAATTGACGGAGCCCTTCCTCCGGCTCCCCGAACGCATTCCCGGTCTTGTCGCCGTGAGCGTCGGACCCAATACCAGCCCCGAAGGACTGGACGCCGGCTATCGCCACGGGCTGATCATGCGCTTCGTCACCGCCGCGGATCGGGACGTCTACCTCACCCATCCCGCGCATGTGGCTGTCGCCGCACCACTGGTTGCCGCGCTGGAGCGCGGGACAGACGATGTGGTGGTGTTCGATATGGAGACTGACTAGCGTCGTGTGTCGGCGGAGAGGCTGCATGTCACAGTGCTCAGCCAATTGATGGGCGATGTCGATGCGAGGGCTCCCCGCTCAGGACGACACGGGGAGCGCATATCTTATTGAAATAACCGTGTGATTTCTCGGCGGGGCCAGCTCGCCTCCCTCACACCGCCGTCAATTGTCCGGAAACGGGCGTCAGCCGCATGACCATGTCGTTATAGTCGAAGTCGGATCCCTGATCGTAAGCGAGGTCCTCGAAGCCGAAAGTGTTCTCGCCGAACATCCGGATATAGTCCAATCCCCCGGCATTCGCGGTGCCGACCACGAACGTATGGCCGGACGGGGTCATCAGGACCGGGGCGTAATAGCCCGTGGTGCCGGAAACGGTCCATGTGGTGGTGTCGCTGAAGGAGCCGCCATGGGCCGCGGCGAAGCCGCCGTCCAACTCAGCGATGACCGCGCGGTGGAAGGCATCGGTGTCGGCATAAGCCTCCCCACCCACGCTCCAGGCTCCGGTGGCCGCGTCCACATCGATCTGCACGAAGCCCAGTGTGTTGGTGTTGGCGGAACTGCCTACCAGTTCCACGTTCAGGGTATCGCCCTGTTGCAGGAACAGCAGCGGCTGGCCGCTATCCCGCTGGAATTCGGCGAGTTCCGCGCTGTCGGACAGCAGGTTGTTGGTGATCGCGTGGACGCGCAGTCCCGCCACATCCAGCTGCAAGGAGCCATCGGTGTGCGCAAGGATCTCCACATCCGGCGACCGATCCACCACGCCGCTGCCATTGAGAACCGCGAAGCGCAGTTGCTCGCCCGCGCTCAGGTAGACGGACTGGCGGCCAAGGAGGATGTGGTTGCCGTGATCGTCCGAGACGACACCGATCGTGGCGAGGGTGGCCATATCCAGGATGACATCGGCGCCGGCGGCGTGGCTGGCGCGGTTCACGAGGTTGCCGGCCGCATCCACGGCGTAGACCAGCAGGGTCGCGCCCGCCGGAAGCAGCGAGTCCAGGGCTTCGAACCTCACCCAGTGGCCGGGGACGGAGTAAGAGGGATCGAACAGGAGTTCGATGCCATCCCCGTCCAGGGTCGCCTGCAAGGAGATGCCGGCGTCCACATGGCCCGTGGGGTAGAGCGACCCGACCCTGGAAAGATTGTCGGTGACCAATTGGTCCAGGGCTGCGCCGGTATGGGCGGCCATGGCCGCATCGAGTGCGCCCGCATCCTCTCCCGCCGCCCTGATCGCCGCCGCCGCTGTGCCCTGGGTGTCGATGTTGATGGCGAACACGGTCCTGAGGAATGTGGCCGCATCCATCTGGGCGGACACGGCCTGGGCCGCCAGCGCGTTGGACGCTGCGGCGAGGGCCACCACGGCGGCGCTTGCGGCGGCTCCGATGCCCGCTTCGGCGGCGAGGTTGCGCAGCGTATCGGCGTTGGTGAGATCGAGACCGGCGCCGGCGGCGATCCGCCCCGCCATGAGGCCGGCCGGGTCGGCGGCGCCGGCGGCCTGCAACAGGGTCATGGTGTTGAGGACCATGGAATTGGCCGCCAGCACCGTCCTGGCGTCGGCATCGCCCGCGAGCGTTTCCGCGACCGGATCGAAGCGCATCAGGTCGATGTCGGAGGCAAGGCCGAGCGCAGTGGAGAGGGTCGTCTCGGCGGCGATGGGATTGGAATCTCCCGGCGTCGCGATCTCGGAAATGAGCGTGGTGAGAGGGGTGAGAACCGTGGAGCCCGCCGGCGCCGTCAGGATGCCGGTGAAGGCGAGGCCCGTGGCCGTGTCGATGCCGCCCGTCAGGGTGATCCGGCCGACCGGGTTGACGAGCGTGTAGCCTCCGCTCGCATTGGCTGTGGCGCTGACTTCTCCGGCATCCTGGACGCCATTGAGGTTCCTGTCGGCGAAGACTGTCGCGCCTTGGATATAGCCGTCGATGCCGAAGATGTTGCGCACGAAATCGAGGATGTCATCGCCGGTATCGGCGAGATAAGCGACGCCGGACACGACATCATCGAGCACCATTTCCAGGCCGGATCCGAGCTGGTGTAGAGCGGAATTGATCGTGTCGGAGTATTCGATCAGGTTTTCCGCGATGATTCCCACATAGACGTTTGATCGGAACAATTCGACGAAATGGTTTCCCAGTCGCGTGATGTCGTAGTGGAGGGCGTCCACGTCCCCGGTCGCGAGGTCGCCGAGGAAGAATCCGAGGCTCTCCACCAGATCCGCCGCGATATAGAGGTCGAAACCGGTGGTAATCTTGTAATAGTCGCGCACCAGCTCGCCGGAGGCGGACAGGATGCCCGCCATGTCGCCGTTTTTCACCGCATTGCCGAAATCCAGCAGGTTGGGCAGCGCCGCGCTGGCATTGTCCACCGCTGCCTGACCGCTATCGAACATGGTCGCGCTGATGAGGCCCGCGCTCGCGCCGGCGATCTGGAAGGCGCCTCGCAATGTATCGGTCATGCCCTCGCCCAGGGCGCCGGAGACGGCATTCTGGGACAGGCCCCAGAGGGCGAGTTTCGAGCCGATGGATGCGGCCGTGAGCGTCAGGCCGCTGATCCCCAGGAGATTCTCGGCGAGCGAGCCGGACACCGAGCCGGAATCCAGCGCTGCCGCCAGCCGGATATAGCCTTGGACGCTCCGGGGATCAGTGGCGATGTCGTCGTGGATGACGCCGAGGACATTCTGCATCCCCTGCGTCTTTGAATAGCCCGTCGATAGCAGCTGATAGAGCTTGTCCTGGGTCGTTTGATGCCCGGATGACTGCGGGTTGGAGAGATGGGCAATGTCGCTCAGGAGGTCGCTGGCATGGGCGGACAAGTATCCATGTGTGATGTAGTCCTGCACGGATACAAGAAGCTGCTGGCGGCCAAAGGAACTGCTGGGAAGCGATAGCAGTGCGCCGAACCCGGCGACCATGTCGTCCGCATACGTGGACGACAGCAATTGGGCCCGCAGGTTGGACGCCACAAGGGCCCCGTTGACGGGGTTCGTCCGTCCGACGCCCGCACTGTCGCTGATGAACAACCGGGCGAGGGTGATCTGGCGTTCCAGCTCGGGGTCTGAATCGCTGCTGGCCGTCCGTGCGAGATCGGCCTGCTCCTCCAGGAGGGCGAGCGCGGCCGGGAGATCAACGGTCCAGAAATTCGGATTGGAGCGATCGGTCAGGTAATCGACCACGCCGATCGCCGTCTGTCCGTAGAACACGCGCTGGCCCAGTGCCGCCTGGGCTTCCGCCTTGACGGCGGCGCTGGTGTCCGGCGCCTCGATCAGATGGCCAAGCGCGCGTTCGAGACCGAGCGAGACCCGGTCGAGGGGGCCAGGCACCTGATATTGCTCGCCCGGAGCGACCGTGAGGGTGGCGAAAGGCTTGAAGGCCGACACGTTCAACGGCAGGCCGGCATTGATCTGGGCCAGCAGATAGGCCTCGGCCACGAACTGGTCCGTATAGGTGTCCCGGTCATGGGCGTAGTCGGAAAGCGCGGAGGGGAAGAACCGGCTGAGGGCCGCGCTCATGGACAGCGCATTGCCGGCCGCCTGCATGTGCGCCGCGAGGTCGTGCACGAGATCGCCGCTTTCGATGCGGTCGATCAGATAGCCCCGCACCGCGTCCGCGGATGCCGTATCGCCCGGCCCGAACATGCGGCTGAGATTGAGGAGCGCCTCGTCGATGGACACGCCGCTCGCGGTCGCAAAGGCGATCAGGTCCTCTGCCGCTTCGGCGATGGTCATCAGCCCATGCGTGACCTTGAAATAGTCGAGGGCCACCTGGGCGTCGGATCCGGACAGCCATGTATCCGCCAGCAGGGGATCGCCCGGCAACCGGAACTGCGCCACGTAATCCGCCGTGAAGATGGCCTTGGTCGCCTCGTCCGGCGTGCCGGAGAGAATGGCGGCCCGAAGGGTTTCGTAATGGCCGCCGGCGGCAGCGAACGCGGCCATCTCGGCCGGGGTCAGGGCGCCGTCGTGAAGGATCTCCAGCGCTTCGGCGAGCGCCGCAGCGCTCGTCGCCACGCCGAACCGGGGGTCCCCGGCGATACTGAGGAGCACATCGATGGCGGGCGCGGCAAGGGCCGGGTCGGCAATGAGCGCATGGTGGATGGCGTCGATGCCGTCCGGCAGCGCGAGCAGGATGTCCAGGATCTGCCCATGCCCGGTCGGTCCTGACGTCGCGAGCGCGCTCAGGAAGATCGCCGCGCCCTCAGGTCCGGTCAGATGCGCATCCGAGTGGAAGGCGGCGAGATGGGACATGGCCCATGTGCCGAAGGTGCCGGCCGGATCGGAGGTCGCCGCCGCGAGCAATTGCGCCGTGACCTCCAGCGCGCCCAGCGATGTCAGCCACCCCGCCTGGATCGCGCCGGTGATCCCGTCACCCACCTCCGGCGCTCCGCCCGCCATATCGGCGACCAGCTGGGCGAGAGCGGCGCCCTGGACCGGACCACTGCCCTGGAGGGTGAGGCGCAGCAGGAATTGCGCGGCAGCTTCCGGTGCCAAAGCGAGGCCGGGAGCGATGCCTGACGGGGTCGTGCCGGACATTTCATGGACGGCGCCCACCGCAGCCGCAGCCGTGATGTGCTCGGCATTCACGAGCGCCGATATGGCGGCAACAGCGCTCCCCAGGCCCAGCTCGGACATATTCACGAGCAGGTGGATGAGCTTTCCGATGGGATCCTCGGTCTCATGGGCGAAGCGGGTCATGGCGGAGACGAAGTCCGTCGTGCTCAGGCTTGCGTTGCCCAGCAGCGCGCTCAGCTGGTCGGCGGCCGCCAGCACCGCATAGGGCCCCACCCCGTCCAGGGCGGCGAAACTCGCCAGGAGGAATGCGAACTGCGCCTCGTCGATCTGTCCGCCCGCCAGGGCCGCGTCCGCGACGGCGGCGAATTCGGCAATGGCCACGGCCGCGGCCGCCGGGTCGGTGAGGGCCGCGAGGGGAGACGCCAGGAACCGCCCCAGGTCGCGATAGGAGAATGTCGTGTCCGGCTCGAAGGCCATGCGGGTCGGCAGATTGGGCGCACCGGCGATACCGAGAATGATGGCTGCGATCTGCGCCGCGTTCCCGCCCGCCTCGCGCGCCGCCTGCAGGTCGGGCAGGATCGCATCGAGGCTGATCCGGCCCTGGTCCACGAGCGATATGACCTGACCGGCCGCGCCGTCCGACACCGAGCCCGCGGCCAGTTCGAAGATTAGCCGCCCGACCGCCTGGTCGTTGGCCTCAATGAGGAATTGCCCCAGCGTGGCGATGGCCTGATCGAGCGTGAGGGTTCCGGGCGAGAGGAGGTTCCGGGCCGCCGCCAGCGCGGCGCCATCGTGGTCGGGGTCCGCGATGACGATGGCGGCGAAGAGCCGGAGGGCGACATCGGGCGTGCCCGCCGATGCGATGGCGGCGAGCGCGGTCCCGATGGCGAGCCCGGGTCCCACGAGGGAGGCGAGTTGCGCGCCGAGCGAGAGGGTGAGCGAGAGCGCGGGAAGCTGGGGATCGTGATTGACGAGGACGGTGGCTGCGAATTGCGCGGCCTGCACGCCATCGATGACGCCGGCCGCCACCGCATTCGCGAGCGCCGATCCGTCATTTGTATAGGCTGCTGCGGCCGCTGCCGAGAGGGAGGGGTCCGCGCTGACGCCCAGCTTGATCAGGATCTGTGTTGTCTCGCCCTCCGGCAAGGACGCCCCCGAAGCGAGGACTTGCGCGACGGCCTGCCCGGCATCCACTTCGCCGGTCGCGACCAGGGCGCGGACGAGCGCGGCAATGGCGGTGGCCGCATCCGGGACCGCCGCGTCCCCGAGGTCCTTGATGGCATCGATGGCCTGCATGACCGTCGTGCCGGGCGGTTCGCTCGGGGCGAGAAGCGCCACCATGGCGGCGGCGGCGTCCTCCGTGGTGGCGCCGTTGAGCGCGGCGACGATGGCGTAGAGCCGCATGCCCTCGGCGGGGCCGACATGCTCGCTTGTTACGGCGTCGTTGATGGCGGCGAAGAGGTCCGCGCCGGCCAGGAGCGCGGACAGCTTGGTGGCGATGGCGATATCGGTGGAGGGAAGGACCGGCAGCGCGTTCAGCAGCAGGATAGCTGCCTGAGGCACGGAGAGGGTGCCTTGCGCGATGCCGGCGTCGATGCCGGTGAAGATCTGGGTGGGCGCGATCAGCCCGCGCGCGACCATGCCGGCAATGGCCTCCACTCCGGCCCCTTGCAGCCCGCTCTCATTGACGGCGACGCGGGCGATGAGGAAGGCGAGGTCCGCATAATCCCCGCTGCCGGCGGGCGACGTGGTGGACCCCGGGAGCGTGGCGTTGGCGAAGTCCACCAGGAAAGCGAGCGCGGCCGATTGGGTCACCGCGCCCTGCTGGAGCGCGGTGATGAGCGTGGCCGCGAGCGCGTGCGCCGGTGCCTGGAAGTCCAGCCGGACCGCGACTTCGGCGGCCAGCGCCGGCGCGCCGGAGGAGAGGCCGAGGACAAAGTGGATCTGCCGGGCGGTTGCGAGGTCGTCGATGACATCGCCCAGCGCCTGGGGGAGGAACGTGCCGGAGACGGTGGCCGTCGCATGCCCGGCGGCAATCTGGGCCTCGACGGTCCCGAGAGCCGCCACGGCGATCAGGATGTCCAGGGTATCGGTGACACTGGCGAGCGGCACCGCCGTGAGCGCGGCCAGGGCCTGGGCGAGGGTGAGGGAGGGCAACCCGGGGGCAAGGTCGAGCAGCCCCTGCGCGATGGCGGCGTCGGACACCACCGGGGCGGCGGGATCCCGCAGGTCCGGGTCCTGCGTCGCCGTCAGCAGGGCCAGAATGCGAACCGCATCCTCCCGCGAAACGCCGGTTCCGGCCGTCGCCACCATGGCCGCGACGATCCCGTCCGCGTCATGGCCGCGCGCGCCAAGAAAGGCGGCGATCAGCGCCCCGCCTCCCAGTTGTGCCTCAGTGGTCGCCGCCGCAAGGAGCACCTGCGCGGCGCCTGTCAGCGCATCGCTTTGCGTGATCTCGTTGGCGGAGACGAGGCCGGCCATGGCGACGGCGCCCGCATGGGTGACATCGGCCGACCCGACCTGCCCGAACATCGCCAAAGCGAGCACCGCCTGGGCGGCGGTGAGGGCAGGTCCATTGCCGACCGCGTCGGCGATATCGCCGGCGGTGGCAGCTGCCGTCGCGCCGGAGGTCAAGGTGTCGGACAGCAGGCGTGCGAGCGCCGCAGTCAGTTCGGCTGCCGGTGCCGCCGGATCGATCATTCCGGCCAGGCGGACGATCCCATTCTCAGCGGAGGCAAAGGCGTCGGCGACCTGGAGGGTCGTCGCGATCTCGCGGTCGAGCAGGGAGACAAGCGTCGCGATGATCGCCGCATCGAGGCTCGCGTCCCCGCGCGCGACGAGTTCGATCAGCATGCTCAAGCCGTGCGCGAGCGTCATCAGGCCGCCGGTCATGGCCGCCTCGACGCCCGCCACGATGCTGGCATCCGGCAAGGAAAGGAGCGTGGTGTAGAGGCTGTCCCGCAGGGCCTCCAGCCCCGCGCTCGGCGCCGATGCGAGCCGGGCATCGACCAGATCAAGGATTTCGGCCAGCAGCTTCGCGTCCGAAGGAGAGGCGAAGAAACTTGGGGCGAGCGCTCCGCTCTCCATCAAGGTTTCGAGGCTCGCCACGCTGGCGGCGACAAGGGGCGGCAGCTCCCCGGAGACCGGCGGGGTATTGGCGAACTGAGCCAGCAAGGTCGCGACCGTGGAGACCGGAAGGGTCTGGGGCGCCGCAAGCGTGGCGGCCACCAATTGTGCGGTTGCATCGCTTGCGGAAATCGCGCCGCCATTGACCAGTTGGAAGACGAGGGAGCCCGGACTGCCGGATTCCGGCGGCCCCTGCAGCGCCAGTGCTCCGAGGAACACCGCACGGGCGCTGTCCAGGGTTTCGGCCTCCACCGCCGTCAGAAGGGCCGATTGGAGCAGGAAGAAGCCGTTCCCGGGATTGCTCCCCAGATGGCCCTCGGACACCAGAGACACCAAAGCGGTGGCGATGGCGATGCTCGCGAGATCGCCGCGCCCGTCCGCAAGGGTAATCAATTGCTCGGCGGCCGCGCTGCCGGAGAGGGTGCCGGCCGCGAGGGATGCGTCGATCAACGCGATCGTCTGCATCACGTCGCCTGTCTCGCTCAGCACGGCGAACAATCGGCTGCCGATCTCCGGCACGCCGGCTGCGATGGCTGCCGGGCTCGTGTCGGACGCAACGCCCAGCAGGATGTTGAGTGCTTCGGCAAGGGTGATGACCGGGGCGGTGCCGGGGGGATCCCCGATGAAGCCCCGCAACAGCCCGTCCGAGAGCTGGCTTTCCGTCAGCGTGCCCGCCGCCAGCCATTCGCCGAGTTGAAGCCCTATGGCCGTGATGTTCGCGAGCGTTTCCCCGGCCGAGAGCGCCAGGGCCACTTGCAGGGCGACGTCGGCGGGAAAGAAACCGGGGCCGACCCACGGCCCGAGAGCGGCGACCGCTTCGGCCGGCGTCATCTCGCCATTGGCGAACAGAGCCTCCGCGATGGCGACCGTGGTCGCGACCTCGCCGGAGGAGACCGCCACGGCGGCGGCCGCGTCCATGGCCTGGACGGCGGTGATTGTGTCGGCGGCGACCGCGTCGGCGATCTCGCTCGCCAGGACAGGGAGCGTCAGCAGGACACGCAGATGGCTGATGATGGCGCCCACCGCCGCCGCGCCGCCGGCCGAGATCACGCCCAGGGTCAAGGCCAGATCCTGCTGGGGCGACACGATCCCGGTATAAGCGGGCTGATCGATCGCCATGGCCAGTTCAGCGGCCGAGAGGGACCCGCCCATATAAAGCGCGCCAATGGCGCGGCCGGCTTCCAGTTGCAGCGCTTCCCCGCCCGCGATGGCGGTGAACACCAGGATGGTGGCGGCCTGGACCTCCGTGATCCCGGTCGAACCGTCCATGGCGGACGCGATATCGGCCGCGATGGCGGCGGGCGTCAGCGTAGCCGAGGCGATCGCGACGATCTGCGCGCCGATGGCGATGAGCTGCGGCTGCGTGGCGCCCGCCGAGGCCAGGGCCAGGGCCGTGACGATGCCGTCCACGGTAAGCCCGTGGGACGACAGATAGGCGAGTTCGTCATTGACGGCCGTCGCCAGCGTTTCCGTCGCCTGGACAAAGGCGGGACCCGTGAGACCGAAAGCCTCCACCTGCGCGAGGCGTAGCAGCAGGGCCTTCTCCACCAGCGCGAACGCCTGCATGGGCGTCAGCACCTGTTGGGCCAAAGCCGCGTTCAGGCCCTCCAGGATATCGGCGGCAGTCAGGGTGCCGACGCTCGACATGGTGCCACCGGTGATGGCATCCGCGATCCCCAGGGCCGTTGCCGCGAGGATGTCCGGGGATCCCGAGCCATGGGCGATGCCCACCAGCGTTTCGATGGCGTCTTCCACCGGCCATTGCGCGGAAACGGCCAGATGGATGAGAGCGTCAGCCACATCCGCCGCGCTGAGCTTGCCGGCCTGGATCAGGCTGTCGAGAGCGGCGATGGCGGATGATCGGGACCCATCGGCATATGTGCCGAGCACGATTTCCACGGCGCCCTGCCGGCTCAGCTGGCCGAGCCCGTTGCCCATCACATCGCCGAGCGCGGCCAGGGAATACATGCGGGCCGCGATCTCGTCGCCATAGGCCAGCGTCATGCCCGTAAGCCCGCCGATCTCCGCGAGGAGGGCGGCCTTCTCGGCCCCGGACAGCAGAAGGGCTTGAGCGACGGCGTCGGCGAGGGCGGCCGGCGAGAGGGCGTTCAGGCTGGCGACCTCGATGATCGCGCCGGCGGCCGGGATGCTGTCCGATAGACGGCCGCTGAGGCCGTCGGCCAGGGCGATGATGACGTCCGTGTCCGTGACGCCACCCAGGCCGATATTGGCGATGTTCTTCAGATAGGCATGGATGAAGGGGGCATCCACATGTGAGAGCGCCACCAGCGTGTCCAGCGCCTGCTGCTGGCTGATGACCGGGCTGCCGGCCATGAGCTGCGCGCCGAGGATGGCGGTGGCCTCGCTGGCGGTGAGCCTTCCCTCGGCGAAGAGCGAGAGAAGGCCCGCCTTCGCGTCGGCAACCACAAGGGTGTTGCTGGCATTGAGGAGGGGCAGAAGCGCCTCGAACGCCGCCGCGCCCAGGCCCGGCATCTGCGCGAGCGCGTCGATGCCGGCATATCCCGCTTCGCGCCTCGCCGGATCGGCGCTGCCCGCGAGCGTCACGAAGATGGCCAGCCCGGCTTCGCTGAACCCGGCATCATCGGCGATAAGCGCGGTGAGTTCCTCAATGGCCGCCGCCCGCACCGCTTCGCTCGCGCGCGGAATGATGTCGCTGAGGATCTCGAACGCATCGGAGGCCGTGATCCTGCCTTGCGCGATCTCGGCATGGAGCTGCGCCACGCTCAGGCGTCCATCGACGATCAGGTCCGCGAACTGCCCGAGGATGACCACCGGCTGAACGGGAAGAAGCGCTTCCAACAGGGTCACGGCGGCGGCGGGCGAGAGTTCTCCCAGATCGATGGTCGCACCCAGCTGGCGCGTGAATATGGAGAGGTAGAACGGGGCGGTGCTTGCCAGTTCGACCATGGACGGGAGCGTCCCGGTCGCGGCGCTCCCACCTTCGCCATAGAGAAACAGCAGGAATTGCGAGGCGCGCTCGGCATGGATGTCGTTGCCCCCCGCGAACTGGTCCGGGAGCGCATCGAGCACGGCCTGCGCGGCTGTCGGGTCCGTGTCGAACAATGCCGCGACAAGGCTGGTGACCTGGAGCACCTGGGCGGTGGTGCCGAGCCCGGCCGTCTCGGCGAAATTCGCCGGCGTGGTCAGGAGGGTTTCGATCTCGCTCGCCAATGCGGCCAGAAGGGCCGCCGAGGCGCCGGGCACCTGAAGGGCCAACAGCCCCAGGACCATCTGCCGGGCTGAAATGACCGCGTCATCGATCAGCGCTTGAAGTGCATCTGCGATGAGGGCGCCGTCGAGACCGGCCGCCTGGAGATTGGCGAGCGCGGCGACGGCCCGGAGGGGGCTGAGCGTTCCGTTCCCGATCGCGCTCGCCACAGCCGCCACGGCGCCTTCCGGCGTGAGCGGGGTCTGCGCGACAAGGGCGGCGATCTGGTCGGCAGCGACCGCTGCGACGCTGGCCTGAGCGGCTTCCTTCTCGGCGCCGGAGAGATTTTGGCCGGCCGTCTCGACCGCCGCGAGAATGATCGCGACGGCACGATCCACCTGGGCCGGGCTCTGGAGCGCGATTGCGAAAATCTCGTCCACGAGCGCAGCGGCGACCTCGGCGGTCGCCACTGTCTGAAGGTTGATCAGAAGCGTGAAGGCCTCGTCATATCCGAGCGGAGCGCCGGGCCCACCGATCGCGGCGGCAAGCACCGCGAGGTCCGCCAGATCGTCGGAGAGAAGGGACGCGAGCCCGTTCCAGGCGGCGACCTGTCCGGTGGTGTTGGAGGCCGTCGCCAGCCCCGCCAGCAGCAGGGTCGCCTGCCCGCCGCTCAAGGCATGGGAGGCGACGGCCGCCAGGACCTCCGCCACGCTGTCCACGGCGGGCGTGTTGACCCCGAGGACGCGCACCAACTCGCGCCCGGCCAGGATTTCGCTCTTCGCGTCTGTCGTGGCGCCGGCGAACCCGATCAGGAGCGTGACGGCCTCGTCGCTTCCCCCGCTGGCATTCGCCACCACGCGGTCGCCGATGGCCGCCAGCGCGGTGGCGGCGGTCAGGGGCATGTTCTCGATGTCACGGCTGCCGGCTTCCGCCGCCAATCCCAGCGCCGCGCCGAGCGTGGCATGAACCGGCGCATCGCCCGCCGCGAGGGCGGCCTGGGCGAAAATCTTCAGCACGAGGGCGCTGGAATCGGACAGGAAGGCCCGCGCCAGATCCTCCGCAATGCTGGCGGCCGACAGGCCCGGGCTCGCATCGAGCAGGGTGGTCAGCGCCCCGGCGGCGGCGGCCATCAGCGCGTCGTTGCCCACATATTGGAACATGTTGTTCCGGAGCAGGTATTCGCCGTTCGCCCCGATGCCGAGCAGCACGGTGACGCCTGCATCGGGCGTGAGCCCGAAGCCGGTGATCGCGGCCTCGATGGCCGCGACGGCATGCGCCGCCGTCAGCGTCCCGTTCGCGACGAACCCGCGCACGCTATTTCCGACGATGTGGAGCGGATCGGTGGAGAAATGCCAGGGTATGCCGGGCGCGCTCGCGATCCCGGCCAACAGGGAGACAGCCTCCGATGCCGTGATCTGCCCGGCCAGCCGCGCCGCGTTGACCGCGGTGACGGCATCCTGCGCGCGAACCTGCGTGCCGGGGGTGGACGAGTCGAGGGAGACCAGAGGCGCCAGTTGCGCCCCGGCGACGTCGAACAGGTCCGGCTCCGCGCCGGCGATGGCGATGAGATATTGCAGGGCGCCCGGCCCGCCGCCCTGGGAGGCGAGGCTCGCAAGGGTCTGGGCCGAGGCCACCAGCGCAGCGATGGCGGCGGTGGCGTCGATCTCATCCTCAGCGACCAGGTCGATCACCTCGGCGGCGACGGCGCCCGCAGCGGCAGCGAAAGCGGCATTGCCGAGCGGGCCGCCATACAGAATTCCGACACGGCCGAGAATGTCGATGGCGTCCACGGCCGAGAGGCTGTCGCCCTGGACCTGGCCTTCAAGCACTGCGGCCACATCGGCAATGCCGAGCGGCACCGAACTCATCAGGTTGGCGATCTCGCGGGCGGGTTCTTCTCGATAGTCCCGATCGGCTGCGTCGAAAGCGGCGGCGAGTGCCTGGATGGCGAGATTGGCCTGGGCCGCATCCTGCCCGACGAGGTTCCCGAGCTTTGTCTCGACATCCCACCAGACGCTGGGGATGGGCGCCGCGAGAATGCCGGCCAGAACTCCGTAGGCATAGGCGGGTGGCGTGGCGCCGGCGGGAAATGTGCCGTTGAGGATCCCGACCAGGGTCACGCCCGCCTCGTAGGACCCGCCCTGCGAACGCGGATTATTCTCGACGAGATAGGCGATCCCCAGTGCGGCCTGGACCTGAAAGTCGAGATCGCCCGAAGCTGCCAGCGCCAGCAGTTGGTGGGTCGCATCGGCAAAGGTCAGGGGCTCCGCGAGGAACGCCTGCTTGACGGCTTCGATGGACGCATAGGGGCCGCTGGGCATCGTCTACTCCCGTGGGCGGCCCGGCGGATCATCGGCTTTTGAGTGTTCGCAACACTGTCTGAAACGGCACGGCGAACGGCATGCCCTTGCGCGCAAGGGTTGAGCAATCAACGCCACGGAATACCTGGGCAGCTAATGCCAAGGTTTCTCACATTTGCTGAATGTGTGCAATATGAAATGCGCTTCCCGGCCAGCGCCGCAGCGTCTCGGGGGATCCCTCATGCGAGCGCGCGGCGGGCGCGGCCCGTCGGTCCGAGCACGATGATGAGCCCGAGACTGAGCACCAGCGCGCCCGTGATCACGGCGAACATGGCGGCCGGTCCCGAGGCCGTGAGCAGGGGCAGAAGCACGAGGGGGACGCAGATCGATACGAGCCGGCCGACGGCCCAGGCACCCGCGGTGGCGGAGGCCCGTCGCGAGGTGGGAAACATCTCGGCTGCGTAGAGGCCTAGGATTACGTTGTAGACCGCGCTTGCGAGATTGAAGATCAATCCCAGCAGAACCAGCGGGATGAGGGCCGTGGTGGCCGCGAATGCGATGCCGGCGCAGACCATCACGCTGGCGGTGACCACGAGCGCGGCGCGGCGGTCCAGGAGGTCGATGGCGGGGGCTGCGGCCAGGATGCCCACAGCCGGCCCCAGCATGGAGAGGCCGGAGAAAAGGATGGAATCGCTGATGGAAAATCCCTTGTGCACCATCACGGCGGCGCTCAGCAGCGGGAAGCCCAGCGTCGCCCAGGGACCCAATCCGTAAAGCGAGGCGAGGAACATGAACCTGCGCCGGTTGCGCCCCGGCTCGGGCGCGTGCGTCTCCCCCGTCTCTTCCGAGGCGGCGAGGGTGGGCGCTGAAGGCTTGGCGCGGCCTGAGGCCGCCGCCTCGAAGCGCTTCAGGGCCAGAAGGGCCTCTTCATCGCGCCCCCGCGCCGCCAGCCAGCGGGGCGATTCCGGCATGCGCCCCAGCAGCACCGCCGGGATGGTCGCGACGAGGCCTCCGCCCGCCAGCACCCAGCGCCATCCTTCCAGGCCGAAGGTCATGGGCGAAAGCGCCTTCATGGCGAGGATCGCCGCCGGTGCGCCAAGAAAGGCCAATCCGGCGCACGCCAGCATGAGCGCGCCGCGCCGGGCCGGGGGGAGGATGTCGGACATGTAGGTGGCGGTGAGGGGCGGATATCCCCCGATGGCAAGGCCCGACACGAACCGCGCGATGGTCATCGAGGTGACGTCCTGGCTCGCCGCCGCGGCGATGGAGCTGACGGCGATGATCACCAGCGCGATCTGCAGCGCGAGCCGGCGGCCATGGTGGTCGGCCAGCCACCCGAACAGGGGCGCGCCCAGCGCGCCGCCCGCGAAGACCGAGGCGAGGAGGAGGGACAGATCGGAGCGGGCCAGATTGTAAGGAGGGGCCAGGAAGACCGCCACCAGCACATTGCTCAAGGCGACTTCGGCGATATCCGCCGAAAGGCCGATGGTGCAAAGCGCGAAGATGGCTCCGTGCAGCGGCGTGACGGGCAGCGCATCCATGCGCGCGCCGATGAGAGCCGCCCCTTGCGGGGCTGCCGGCTCGGACGCGAGGGAGGGAATGCCGGCAGCAGCCGGTTGTCCTGATACGGCGTCCACGACTCCGGCATCCTTCGTCGATCAACCTTGCCGATGGGGAAGGTAGCTGAAGAATGGTCTCGGGATATAGGCCGAAACAGCGCGGGAGCAGGAAGAGCACGCGCCGGTGTTACGAAAGTTATGCTTTCGAGCGGGTATCGCGCCCGGGCGCCGTTGCGCTGCCGAAAAGAATGGTCTGGCACATCAGGCGATACCGCTCCGAGAGATCCGCGAGCGGCGGCGGCGGCAGGGCCTGATTGACCCCTCGGGCACCATCGGCAAGCGCCTGGGCGATCTGTTTCGGCGACAGGGCGCCGGTCAGCCGCAGCAGGCCATCCTCAGCGAGCGATATGATGAGGCGCTCCAGGTCGTCCTGAAACGAGATGGCGAATTCGATCATGATGTCGCGGGACGTCATGAAGGCCACGGCATTCAGCTCGACCGTATGGGGTGAGGACTGCACGATCCGCCGGGTGGTGCCGTATCGGATGTTCATGATCTCGCTGATGATCTCAACAGCACTGCCGCCGTCCCGCCGGATCCTTTCTCCGGCCTCGAACCCCAGCTGAATGCCCTGTGCATTGCCATGGCGGACGGTCGCCCGATAGGCTTCTTCTTTGCTGTTGAAATAGTAATACAGGGCCCGCCGCGTGAAGCCGCACTCCTTGGCGAGTTCGACCATGGTCAGCTTGCCGTAGCCGTGGCGTAAGAATGCCTGCGACACTTGAAGCATCAGATCGTTGCTCGGAATCATTGTCTTCGACCGCGAGGAAAGCAATGCCCAGTCGATAATCTGATAAAATATAATAAATTATAATGCCGGTCTCATTGTGTATCTGTCAATCGGCCATTTCAATTTGTGCTCTGTATGCATCTGGAAATCAGAGTGTATTTCCCTATGGGAAGCTGCATCTTCTCCCGCCGATTCGTCTTCTTCGGAGAATAGATTCGCAGTGCACGTCGCCTACAGCAGGCTCGAGCGGTCTGATCTGGCGCTCCACTGCGAAAGCCGCCGGCAAAGGGGCCCGCTTGATTGCGTCGTCCGCCCTCTCGAGAGGGGGGCGACCAATCTGGGGTACGCCGCCTGCGTGCGCAAACCGTGGGACGCGCCGATGGTTCAGCGAACCGAGGATCGTTGCCGGAAGCTCGCTAAGGTTTTTAAGGGAATGGCGCGCCGGGGAAGATTCGAACTCCCGACCCCCAGATTCGTAGTCTGGTGCTCTATCCAGCTGAGCTACCGGCGCCGATGTCTCCGTCCGGGAAGCCGGATCGAAGAAGGCTCGCCTGCCAAGCGGCGGCGAGGCGCGTGAGATAGCCTGTCTTCCGGCCCAAGGCAACCCCGCGCGGCAGAGAAAACAGCATGGCTGTGGACAGGGGCCAGAGTGCGAGCGCCCCATTTGGAAACACTCCGGTGCTTCGAGATGGGGCGTGAATCGCTCTCCATCAATGAGGCAGAGGCTGATTCACCCGTCAGGCTGATTCAACCTGACGGGATCAGGCTCTCAGCGTCCTTCAGGCCCGTGCGCGCAGGGCCCGCGCCTGGCGCAGCTCGGCGGGGCGATCGGGGATGGACATGAGGAAGGTGGCGCCGATGGTGCCTTCCACCAGGCGGATATCGCCGCCATGGGCCCGCACCAGTTCGTCGGCGATGGGCAGGCCGAGGCCCGTGCCGCCGCGCCGGGCGGAGCCGCGGAAGGCCGAGAACAATTGCTCGCGCTGGCCGGCGGGGATGCCCGGCCCGGTATCGCTCACCTGGATCTCCACCACCGTGCCGCGCCGGCGCGCGATGACACGGATCTGGTCCCGGTCGGGATTGTTGGGCGCGCGTGCCTCCAAAGCCTGCTTGGCGTTGCGGGTGAGGTTCAGCAGCACGCGGAACATCTGGTCGGGGTCCGCATCCATGGTCAGCGGACGTTCCAGGGAGGCGATCCAGCGGATCGGGCCGTCCGCCGTCAGGCCCAGCGTGTCGCGCACCTCGTCGATGAGGGCGTCCACGTCCGTTTCGCGCCGCTCCGGCAGGGGCTCCTGGGCGCGGCCGTAGGAGAGCGTCTGTTCGCAATAGGTGATGGCGCGGTCCAGCGCCGCCATCAGCTTGGGCACCACGCGCTGGACGGTCGGATCCTCCACCACCATGAGGCGGTCGGAGATGAGCTGCACGGAGGCCAGCAGATTGCGCAGGTCATGGTTGATCTTGGAGACGGCGAGCCCGAGCGCAGCCAGATGGGTCTTCTGCAGCAGCGTCTGGGAGAGGCCCCGCTGAAGCTCCGCCAGGGCCTCTTCCGCCGTGCCCACCTCGTCGGTGCGGCCCGAGGGCACGATGATGCGGGAGGCATCCTCAGGCGCTTCCCGGAAGGCGGACATCCAGTCGGTGAGCCGCCGCATGGGCCGCACGAACAAAGCGTTGAGGCTCACATAGATGAGCAGGCCCGCGCCCGCCGAGATCACCAGCGAGACCACGAAGATGGTGGTCGCGAACTTCACCATGGCCTTCTTCAGGGGGCGCTCGTCGAGGACGATTTCCAGGAAGTCGCCGTCGCGCGGCGCCTCGGCCACCACGCGCAGCACCCGGTTGTGCTGGGAGAACAGGGTCTCGAACGCATCGATGACGGCGCGCCAGAAGGGCACGTCGCGCATGTCCACATGCTGGTCGATGGAGGGCGGCATGTCCGACACGGCCAGGAGGCGGCGGGCATCCTCGCGCTTCACGACCACCACCTGGGCGCCGATGCTGTCGAGGATCTGGCGGCCCAGTTCCGGCGGCACGGCGTCTTCCGGCGCGGCTTCCAGCACCAAGGCGGCGGTGCGCGCGGCGGCCACCCGGTCGGACAGCCAGGACAGGCGGAAATTGGCGAGGGAGGGCACGAAGATCGCCACTTCGGCCAGGGTCACGAACAGGACGGTGAGCAGCAGCAGCTTGCTCGAAAGGCCGAGCAGCACCTTCCGGCGCGGTGCAGCCGGCGGGAAAGGGAGAGAAGGAGTATCCTGCCTCGGCATGCCCGTCACGATGGCGTGTGTCTCGACCTTGATACGGATCGTCACGTCTCAGCGGAAAAAGATCACGGGATTGTGTCTTCCGGGGGGCACATGGGCGAAGCGTGGCGGTTGGGGCGCTATTCTTCTTCGCCGAAGCGGTTGGCCACCAGTGCTTCCAGGGCGGAGAGCACCGCGTCCGCCTCGGGGCCGGTGGCGCTCACGGTCACCGTGGTGCCGGGGGCCGCCGCCAGCATCATGAGGCCCATGATGGAATTGCCGTCCACGGCCTCGCCGTTGCGGCAGACTTTCACCGCGCTGTTGAAGCTCTCCACGGTCTGGACGAACTTCGCGGAGGCCCGGGCATGCAGGCCGCGCTTATTGATGATGGGCAGGACGCGCACCTGGGCGCCGTCCTTGGCGGGCTCGCCGCACGCGGCGAGGATCGCGTCATTTTCCGGCGAGTACGCGGCTTGCGACATTGATGTATTTCCGCCCGGCTTCCTGGGCGACGTTCACCGCCTCCGCGAGAGGCAGTTCGTTGCGCACCTTGGCGAGCTTCACCAGCATGGGCAGGTTGATGCCCGCCACCACTTCCACGTCCGGCGCGTTCATGACGGAGATGGCGAGATTGGAGGGGGTGCCGCCGAACATGTCGGTGAGGATCACCACGCCCTGTCCGGACTGAACCCGGGCCACCGCGCCGAGGATGTCGTTGCGGCGCTGTTCCATGTCGTCGTCGGGACCGATGGTGACTGCGGCGACCTGCGCCTGCGGTCCCATGACATGCTCCAGAGCGGAGCAGAACTCGGTTGCCAGACGGCCGTGGGTGACAAGTACGAGACCGATCATGTTGCCTCCGCCTCCGCTGTTGAGTGCAGAGGCAATCCGCCGTCGCGGGGTCGTCATATTCAGAGCGGCTCAAAAATTACGCAAGGGGTGCATCGCACAAAAGCACATGCGAGATTAAAAAATCTCAGTTCCAAACCACGCCGCGACCAGAAGCGCACCATCCGCGCCGGGTGGCACCGCAATGCGAAAGAGTGGAATTCCCTCAAGAATGACCTGTGCGTGCACCGGCTCCGGCAGGCGCTGGGCATCGGCGGCGGCAAGGTCCATCACAAGCCGGATCGGGCAGCTTTGAACCGGGGACAGCCGCCGGATGCCGAGATTGCGCGCCTCAATGAGGCCGGCGAGCGGCTCCGGTGCGCTCGCGTGAAGATGGCCGTCGCGGGCTTCCAGCAGCACCCGGTCGTCCGCCACCAGCATGGCGGGGGGGAGGCTGCGGGGCGCATCGAGGATGAGCCGCAAGGCGAGGGTGGACTTGCCGCTGCCCGAGGGGCCGCGGATCAGAACGCCTGCGCCGTCCAGCGCCACGCAGGAGGCGTGGATTGAAGGGGCGTGGCCGGCGGGGCTCATGTGCTCGGCAGGCGCACAGTGAGGCGCGCCCCCAGAATCCTCTCGCCGCCTTCGCCGTCCGGCTCCGTGCGGTTCTCGGCCCAGATCCGCCCGCCATGGGCTTCCACGATCTGGCGGGAGATGGAGAGGCCGAGGCCGGAATTCTGCCCGAAGCCCTGGTGGGGGCGGTCCGTGTAGAAGCGCTCGAAGATGCGGTCGATGGCGTCGGGCCGGATGCCGGGACCCTGGTCCTCCACCCGGATCTCGATGGCCGTCTTGAGGCGGCGGCAAGTGACGCGCACCGTGCTGCCTTCCGGCGAGAAGGAGCGGGCGTTGGAGACGAGATTGTCCACCACCTGGCCGAGGCGCGAGGCATGGCCAGGAATGGTGAAGCCCTGCGGCGCGCCGGGCGCGCGCTCGAAGTCCAGGGCGACGCTGACGCCGTCGTCACGGCGCACGTCCTGCGCCATGCCCACCACCATCTCCAGCAACTGCTTCAGGTCCACGCTGTCCGCTTCCTGGCGCTGAAGCTCGGCATCGAGGCGGCTCGCATCGGAAATATCCGAGATGAGGCGGTCGAGCCGCTTCACGTCGTGCTGGATCACTTCCAGCAGCCGCGCGCGGGAGGTGTCGCTCTTGGCGAGCGGCAGGGTTTCCACCGCCGAGCGCAGGGAGGTGAGCGGGTTCTTCAATTCGTGCGCCACGTCCGCCGCGAAGCTCTCGATGGCCTCGATGCGGTTATAGAGGGCGCTGGTCATGTCGCGCAGCGCGCCGGAGAGATGGCCGATCTCGTCGGAGCGAGAGGTGAAGTCGGGGATCTCCACGCGCGACTTGGTGCGCCGGCGCACCCGTTCCGCCGCCGCCGCCAGCTTGCGCACGGGGTCCGCGATGGTGCCCGCCAGGAGGATGGAGAGCAGCACCATCACCGCCGCCGCCACGAGGAAGACGCGCACGATGACGAAGCGCTCCGCCTCCACCGCCTGGTCGATCTCCCCGCCCTGGGTGGAGAGGAGCAGCACGCCGAGGATGGCCCGGAAGCGCTGGATGGGAACCGCCACGGAGACGACGATGCGCCCGCGCTCGTCCACGCGCACGGCGCTCGCCTTCTGGCCCAGCGCGGCTGAGGCCACCTCGGGATATTCCTTGCCGCTCTGGGGGCCGAACTCCTTGTAGAGCGGCAGCTCGCCCCGGCCGATCCAGCTGTGGGCCGCGCGCCAGGCGCGCTCCATCAGGCCGGGCGGGGTCTCGGTGGGCGAGGGCAGGTCGAAGCGCAGGATCTCGCCGCGCGAATAGAGCGAGCGGGAATCCAGCAGCATCATCCCGTCACGGTCATAGATGCGCGCGCGGGTGCCGGTGGGGCCCACAAGGCGGCGCAGGACCGGGGCGACGCGCTCGGGATTGATGGGGAATTCCAGGGGCGAGAAGCCCTCGTCCGGCCCGTAGCTGTCGCCCGCCTGCAGCTCCAGCAGCCGCTCGGGATCGATGGTGATGGCATTGGTCTCCACCTGCGCCGAGGCGGCGATGGCGGCGGCGATGATCTCGCCCTGGACCAAAAGGCTCTGGACGCGCGCGTCGATGAGGCCGGCGCGGAATTCCGACAGATAGAGAATGCCCGACACCAGCGCGCACAGGCCCGCCAGATTCAGCAGGACGATGCGCCGGGTGAGGCTGGAGAAGCCCTTGAACGCCACGAAGCGGGGCACGCGGCGCAGGGCCGCGAAAAGGCCCAGGGGGGCCTTGCGCTGTGGGTCGGGGATCTGGTCTGCGTCGGTCGTCATGGGGATGGGCGCCCGGAGCGCGGGCTCCTTCGGGCGCCCGCTCTCACGCTTCCTTGAAGCGGTAGCCGACCCCGTACAGGGTCTCGATCATATCGAAATTGTCGTCCGTGGACTTGAACTTCTTGCGCAGCCGCTTGATGTGGCTGTCGATGGTGCGGTCGTCCACATAGACCTGATCGTCATAGGCCGCATCCATCAGCGCGTTGCGGCTCTTCACCACGCCCGGGCGCTGGGCGAGCGCCTGGAGGATCAGGAACTCGGTGACCGTGAGGGTCACGGGCTCGCCCTTCCAGGTGCAGGTGTGGCGCTCGGGATCCATGCGCAGCAGGCCGCGCTCCAGCACCTTGGCGCTGTCCGTCTCGCGCGGGGCGGTGCCGTCCTTGCCGGCGAAGCGGCGCAGCACCGCCTTCACCCGCTCCACCAGCAGGCGCTGGGAGAAGGGCTTCTTGATGAAGTCGTCGGCGCCCATCTTGAGGCCGAACAATTCGTCGATCTCCTCGTCCTTGGAGGTGAGGAAGATCACCGGCATGTCGGTCTTCTGCCGCACGCGCCGCAGCAACTCCATGCCGTCCATGCGGGGCATCTTGATGTCGAAGATGGCGAGGTCGGGCGGATTGGACTTGAAACCGTCGAGGGCGGAGGCGCCATCGGTATAGGTGTCGATCCTGTAGCCCTCGGCCTCCAGCGCGATGGAGACGGAGGTCAGGATGTTACGGTCGTCATCGACGAGGGCGATCGTGGGCATGACACCTCTTTTCAAGCGTCGGGCGGCAACGCTGATCTAACAGGGGTGAACCCCGTTCGCGTGGCCGAAATGTGACACTGCGCGTGTCCGTCGCCTAAAAATAGCGCCAAAACCCTTTATCAACAACGCGGGAGCTTCCACAGGTGGCCAAGGCGCGCGCGCCATGCCTGCCTTGCACCCCAGATTTCCCGCCTTTTCCGGATTGCCGCCATGCCCAACGACCTCTCCGCCACCGTGGTTCGCCTGCTGCGCGAGGCGCGCTATGCGAGCCTTGCCACCCTGGAGGAGGGCGGCGCGCCTTATGTTTCGCTGGTGACCGTGGCGCCCGACGCGGACGGCGCGCCGCTGCTGCTCCTGTCGGATCTCGCCCGCCATACGGGGAACCTGAAACGGGACGACAAGGTTTCGCTTCTCGTGACCGATGTGCGGGCCGCGGACCCTATGAACGCGCCCCGCGCCAGCCTCATTGGCCGGATCGCGCGGGTGGAGGCGGACGCGGTGAAGGGGCGGTTCCTCACATGGCATGCGGACGCGGCAACCTATGTGGACTTCGCCGACTTCGCCTTCTATCGCGTGTCGTGTGAGGAGGTTCATCTGGTGGAAGGGTTCGGCCGCATCTCCACCTTGCCCGGTGCCACGATCACCATCGACTGGTCGGAGGCGGACGAGGTGCGCGAACGGGCGAAGGGGGTCCTCGACCATATGAATTCGGATCATGCGGACGCCATCGGCCTCTATGCCACGGCGCTCCTCGGCGCACAGGCCGGTGACTGGCGCATGATCGCCATCGACCCGTCCGGCTGCGATCTGCAACTGGAGTCCCAGGTGCGGCGCCTGCCTTTCCCGCGTCGCGCAACAAGTCTTGCTGCGGTGCGAGAAGTTCTTGTGGCACTTGCGAAAGAAGCGCGTAATTGAAGAAAAGCTGAGATTAAATCGTTTTTAAATGGGGGCGAAGTGGTTCACAGAACCCGTGCCGCCCTCTAAGTTCCGCGCTTCCGCCAAAGCTCAGCGAAAGCGGGCAGGCGTGCAACGTCATGTTGAAGGCCAGAGGAGACGAGCCGTGCTCGAGACCGGACAACGCAACAGCGCCTGCGGCGCGGACAGCTTCGGGCTGCGGCAGCTTGCGGGCGTACATTGGAACCTGACCGAGCCGGCGCTGTATGAGCATGCGCTCGCCAATCGCGAGGCCCGCCTGACCAGTGGCGGCGCGCTCGCCGCCGAGACCGGCGTGCATACCGGCCGCAGCCCCAAGGACAAGTTCGTCGTCAAGGATGCCGCCACCGAGGGTGAGGTATGGTGGGACAATAACGGCGCCATCACTGAAGCGCAGTTCGATGTCCTCTACGAAGACTTCCTGAAGGCCGCCGAGGGCAAGACGCTCTACGCCCAGGACCTCTATGGCGGCGCCGACCGCGACTACCAGATCAAGGCGCGCGTCTATACCGAATACGCTTGGCACTCGCTGTTCATCCGCACCATGCTGCGCCGGCCCGAGCGGTCCGAGCTTGACGGCTTCGTGCCCGAGATGACCATCATCGACCTGCCGAGCTTCAAGGCGGATCCTGCCCGCCACGGCGTGCGCTCGGACACCGTCATCGCGGTGAACTTCAAGCGCGGCATCGTGCTCATCGGCTCCTCGTCCTATGCGGGCGAGATGAAGAAGTCGGTCTTCACCTTCCTGAACTACCTGCTCCCCGCCAAGGGCGTGCTGCCCATGCACGGCTCGGCCAATGTGGGCCAGGACGGCGACGTGGCGGTGTTCTTCGGCCTGTCGGGCACCGGCAAGACCACCCTGTCGGCCGATCCCAACCGCACCCTGCTGGGCGATGACGAGCATGGCTGGGGCAAGGGCGGCGTCTTCAATTTCGAAGGCGGCTGCTATGCCAAGACCATCAACCTCTCCAAGGAAGCGGAGCCCGAGATCTTCGCGGCCTCCAACCGCTTCGGCACCATCCTGGAGAACGTCATCCTCGATCCCGTGACCCAGGTGCCGGACTTCGACGATGGCCGCCTGACCCAGAATACCCGCTCCTGCTATCCGCTGGACTTCATCCCCAATGCCAGCCCCAGCGGCAAGGCGGGGCAGCCCAAGAACATCATCATGCTGGTGGCGGATGCGTTCGGCGTCATGCCGCCCATCGCGCGCCTGACCCCCGACCAGGCCATGTACCACTTCCTGTCCGGCTACACCGCCAAGGTCGCCGGCACGGAAAAGGGCGTGAAGGATCCCGAGGCCACCTTCTCCACCTGCTTCGGCGCCCCCTTCCTGCCGCGCCACCCCAGCGTCTACGGCAACATGCTGCGCAGCCTCATCGCGGAGCATGGCGTGGATTGCTGGCTGGTGAATACCGGCTGGACCGGCGGCAAGTTCGGCGTCGGCCGACGCATGCCCATCAAGGTCACGCGCACCCTGCTCACGGCGGCCCTCAACGGCTCGCTGAAGGACGTGGCGTTCCGCACCGACCCCTATTTCGGTTTCGCGGTGCCCACCTCGCTGCCGGGCGTCGAGCCGCACATCCTCTATCCGTCCAAGACCTGGGCGGACAAGGCGGACTTCGACGTGACGGCGCGCCGCCTCGTGTCCATGTTCCAGGAGAATTTCGCGCGCTTCGAGAAGCATGTGGACGCCTCCGTGCGGGACGCCCAGCCTCAGGTCCGCATCGCCGCCGAGTGAGGCAGGCCGCGGCCTGACGACATTGTGAGGGCCGCCCCCGGTAACCGGCGGCGGCCCTTGTTCGATGGCGGTGCGCAATCCATTGTCGCGCGAGCCTGGAACTGCTAAAAATATGTCATGAGCCCTCGCCGCATCCATGGTCCGTGCCCGTCTCTGGCCGCGTTCTGCGCCGCCGGGACCCATGCGCGCACCACCATGGAATTCGCCGCGGTGCCGGATCATGTGCGCCTGCCGGGGCGCTTCTTCGGCCGGTTCACGACCGCGGCCCTCGCCGCGCTTCGCTGACCCTCGACCTTTCTCCGTCAGTCACCGGCACAGCCCGACGCTGCCTTCGCGCGTCGGCGATCCTTAGGACATATCACCCATGAGCACCTCGGCGAGCGCCCCGCGCACCCTGTACGACAAGATCTTCGACGACCATGTGGTCTCGCGCCAGGAGGACGGCACCTGCCTCCTCTATATCGACCGCCATCTCGTCCACGAAGTGACGAGCCCGCAGGCCTTCGAGGGGCTGCGCATGACCGGTCGCCAGGTGCGCGCGCCGCACAAGACCCTGGCCGTGGTGGACCACAATGTCCCCACCACCGACCGCTCCCTGCCGAACCCCGATCCCGAGAGCGCCGCGCAGATCGCCGCTTTGGCGGAGAATGTGAAGGAGTTCGGCATCGAATATTATGACGGCTTCGACCGTCGCCAGGGCGTCGTGCACGTGGTGGGCCCCGAGCAGGGCTTCACGCTGCCCGGCACCACCATCGTATGCGGCGACAGCCACACCTCCACCCATGGCGCCTTCGGCGCGCTCGCCCACGGCATCGGCACGTCTGAGGTGGAGCATGTGCTCGCCACCCAGACGCTGATCCAGAAGAAGGCGAAGAACATGCGCGTGACGGTGGACGGGCAATTGCCCGAAGGCGTCGGCGCGAAGGACGTGGTCCTCGCCATCATCGGCACCATCGGCACGGCCGGCGGCACCGGCTATGTGATCGAATATGCGGGCGACACCATCCGCGACCTCTCCATGGAAGGCCGCATGACGGTCTGCAACATGTCCATCGAGGGCGGCGCGCGCGCGGGCCTCGTGGCGCCCGACGAGAAGGCTTTCGCCTATCTCAAGGATCGTCCCAAGAGCCCCCGTGGCGCGGACTGGGATGCGGCCATCCGCTATTGGGAGACGCTGCGCACCGATCCCGGCGCCTTCTTCGACACCGAAATCCGCCTGGACGGCGCGAGCCTGCCTCCCATCGTCTCCTGGGGCACGAGCCCGGAGGATGTGATCTCCGTGGAAGGTCTGGTGCCCGATCCCGATTTGATCGAGGACGAGGTGAAGCGCGGGGCGAAGAAGCGCGCCCTGGCCTATATGGGCCTCACCGCCGGCACCAAGATCACCGACATTGCGCTGGACCGGGTGTTCATCGGCTCCTGCACCAATGGACGCATCGAGGATCTGCGGCAGGCGGCCCATATGATCGGCGGCCAGAAGGTGAATGCGCGGGTGAGCGCCATGGTGGTCCCCGGCTCCGGCCTCGTGAAGGCGCAGGCCGAGGCCGAGGGCCTTGACCTGATCTTCAAGGAAGCCGGGTTCGAGTGGCGAGAGCCGGGCTGCTCCATGTGCCTTGCCATGAATCCCGACCGGCTCTCGCCGGAAGAGCGCTGCGCCTCCACCTCGAACCGCAATTTCGAGGGACGCCAGGGCTTCAAGGGCCGCACGCATCTCGTGTCCCCCGCCATGGCGGCGGCGGCGGCGATTGCGGGCCGTTTCGTGGACGTGCGGAACTGGCCCCACGCCGCGTGATGCGGAAGAGGGCGGCGGTGTACCCGCCGCCCGAACAGTCAGGCCGTCAGAATTACGCCGCCAGAATCACGATGGGCGCGTGGGCTCCGGCCTGAGCGATAGGCCCGGTTTCCTGAGGGGCGAAATAGGCGGCGACGCCAAGAATGGTCACGACACTCGCCGTGACCGCCAGCTTGCGCAGCATGTCAGCCTCCGTGTGCAGTCTGTGCTCTCAACGGCGGCACATGGTTAAAGGTTCCTTACCCGCCTTGGGAGGCACGAGGAATGCCCGCACACGAGGATTGGAGCGAGCGCGTCGCGCCGTCCCTGGAGGACATGGAGGCGCTGGCGGACCGTGCGTTCGCGGGGCTTCCGGAGAGTTTCCGCCGCCTGGTGGCGGGCGTGGTCATCCGTGTGGAGGATTTCCCCACGGACGAGGTTCTGGACGAGATGGAGGCGGAAACGCCCTTCGACCTGCTGGGCCTGTTCCACGGCATCGGCATGGCGCAGGACGCGGCCGTGGGGGAGACCGGGCGTCTGCCCAACATGATCTTCCTCTATCGCCGCCCCATCCTCGACTATTGGGCGGAACACGAGGAAAGCCTGGGCGGCGTTGTCACCCATGTGCTGGTGCACGAGATCGGCCACCATTTCGGCCTCTCGGACGAGGACATGGAGCGGATCGAGGACGCCGCCGACATCTGATTTCAAATCAATACGAGACTGGCGGCACGGCCGCCCGAAGGATGGCGATCATGGAAAAGTTCACGGTTCTGGAGGGCGTCGCGGCGCCCATGAAGCTGGTCAATGTCGATACCGACATGATCATCCCCAAGCAGTATCTGAAGACCATCCAGCGCACCGGCCTCGGCAAGGGCCTGTTCTCCGAGATGCGCTACAACGAGGACGGGTCTGAGAATCTGGACTTCGTCCTGAACCAGCCGGCCTATCGCAACGCCAAGGTCCTGGTGGCGGGCGACAATTTCGGCTGCGGCTCCTCGCGCGAGCACGCACCCTGGGCGCTGCTGGACTTCGGCATCCGCTGCGTGATCTCCACGGGCTTCGCCGACATCTTCTACAATAACTGCTTCAAGAACGGCATCCTGCCCATCGTGGTCTCCCCCGAGGAACTGGAGAAGCTGTTCGAGGACGCCGAGCGCGGCGCCAATGCCACGCTCACCGTGGATCTCGGCGCGCAGGAGATCCGCGGGCCGGACGGCGGCGCCATCTCCTTCGAGATCGACCCGTTCCGCAAGCGCTGCCTCATGGAGGGCCTGGACGATATCGGCCTGACCCTGGAGAAGGAGACGAGCATCACCGGCTTCGAGGCGGGGATGAAGACGGATCGGCCTTGGCTCTGAGGGCGGTTTTTTCATGGGTGCGACGGCAAGGCGCTGCTTCGGCAGCGCCTTTTTTGTTTAACCTTCATTCCTTGGTCCCATTTCCCCTCCATATGAAGATGGTGCCGCTCACGCTCGGTCATGGCAGGGTGCCCCGGGGGCATGCCTGGAGGCCCTTCCTGCTGCGCGCGTTTCCGCTACGCTGAAGGTTCCCGCCAGAAAACCGACCGGATTTCAATCAGGAGGATTGTTCGTGCCCCACGATACGCCGTTGATCTCAACCATCGTGGGGGCATTGGTTCTCGCATTCATCCTTGGGGCGCTGGCGCAACGCATGCGGATCTCGCCGCTTGTGGGGTACCTGCTGGCGGGTGTCCTTGTGGGGCCGTTCACCCCGGGCTTCGTGGCCGATCAACATCTCGCCCTCCAACTCGCCGAGATTGGCGTCATCCTGCTGATGTTCGGCGTGGGGCTTCATTTCTCCCTTTCGGACCTCTTGTCGGTGCGCGCCATCGCCATTCCGGGCGCGGTGGCGCAGATCGGCGTCGCGACCCTCATGGGCATGGGGCTGGCCTGGGGCATGGGCTGGCCCATCGGCGGGGGCATCGTATTCGGCCTTGCCTTGTCGGTCGCTTCCACGGTGGTGCTGTTGCGCGCCCTGCAGGAACGGCGGCTGGTGGAGAGCGAGCAGGGGCGCATCGCGGTGGGCTGGCTGATCGTCGAGGACCTGGCCATGGTCCTCGCCCTGGTGCTGTTGCCGGCCGTGTCGGAAGCGCTGGGCGGAAACGCGGCCGGCGGCGGCGCGGCGCATCATTTCTTCGGCGATGCGAGCATCTGGATGACGCTCGCCATCACGCTCGGCAAGGTGGCGGCCTTCGTGGTGCTCATGCTGGTGGTGGGGCGCAAGGTCATTCCCTGGGCCATGCACTGGGTGGCCCATACCGGCTCGCGCGAACTGTTCCGCCTCGCCGTGCTGGCCATCGCGCTGGGCGTCGCCTACGGGTCGGCGGTGCTGTTCGGCGTGTCGTTCGCGCTGGGCGCCTTCTTCGCCGGCATGGTGCTGAGCGAGAGCCCGCTGTCGCACCGCGCCGCCGAGGAGACGCTGCCGCTGCGCGATGCGTTCGCGGTGATCTTCTTCGTATCCGTGGGCATGCTCGTGGACCCGCGCATCGTCATCGAGCATCCGCTCCCGCTGCTGGCCACGGTCGCGGTGGTGCTGGTGGGCAAGTCAGTGGCGGCCTATGCCCTGGTGCGCATGTTCGGCTATGATCGCTCCACCGGCCTCACGATTTCGGCGAGCCTTGCCCAGATCGGTGAATTCTCCTTCATCCTGGCCGCCCTCGGCATGGATTTGGGATTGCTGCCCAAGGAAGGGCGGGACCTGATTCTCGCCGCCGCGATCGTCTCCATCCTGGTGAACCCCTTCTGCTTCATCCTGCTGGACCGCTTCACGGCCCGCACCGCGCAGCCGGCTCCCGTGCCGGGGGATGCACCGGACGCGCCAGCGAAGCCGCCCAAGCCCGTCCGCCTGCTTCCTGTGACCGACAAGAGCGACCATACGGTGATCGTCGGCTACGGCCGGGTGGGTCGCCTCGTCTGTGAGGGGCTGCACAGCGCGGGCATGCCGATCCTGGTGATCGAGGATGCCAAGGACGCGGTGGAGGCCCTGCGCGGGGCCGGAATCGAGGTGATCGATGCCAATGCGGCCGCCCAGGACGCTCTGCTCGCCGCCAAGGTGCAGTATGCGCGGCGCCTGATCCTGGCCATTCCCGACGGTTTCGAGGCGGGCAGCGTGCTGAAGAAGGCGCGTGCGCTCAATCCGGATCTGGAGATCATCGCCCGCGCCCATTCCGAGGCGGAGGTGGACCACCTGCGCAGCAACGGGGCGGGTTTCATCATCATGGGCGAGCGGGAGGTGGCGCGCGGCATGTTGGCCCATGTGCTCACCGACGCGCCGGAGCCCTCCAGCGATCCGACGCCGGAAGGGATGGATTCCAGCCTGTTCGATTCCACCCCCGACGCCATCGAGACCACGGTGGCCGCTGCGGGCGAAACCGAGGCGGCGCCGGAGCCTGTGCCGGCCGTCGAGGCCAATGCGGAGCCTGCCGCCGAGGCTCCTGCACCCCCCCGCGCGCCGGAGACGGTCGCGCGGGACTGAGGCGAGGGTCCGTGGTGTTCCCACGGACCACCGCCCCGTCCGCCCGGCATCGGCCCCACGTCGGGGCCGTGGACGGGAGGCAGCCTGCCGTTGCGGCGCCCCTTTTTGGGTGCGGCGCATCCTCCACAGGGGGCCGGGCAGCGTGGTTTGACATTGACTGCGCGGCCATCCGCCCCTATAAGCCCGTCCCGAACTTGGGCGGCTCCGGCTCCTGAGGCTGGCTCCGTTTTCGAGGTGATCTCCCGTTTCGAGGCGATCTCGAAGGGAGCCCTGTTCGCGGCAAAGGCTGCGGGCAACGGTCTCACGGATGCTGACGCGGCCGCATAACTATCCGGAGAATTCACCGTGAAGCGCACCTATCAACCGAGCAAGCTCGTGCGCAAGCGTCGGCACGGCTTCCGTGCGCGCATGGCGACCATGAACGGCCGCAAGATCATCGCAGCCCGCCGCTCCCACGGCCGTAAGCGCCTGTCCGCGTGAGGCATGACGGCTGCGGAGCCGCGCGCCATGGACCGCCTCCGCAAGCGTCGTGATTTTTTGGCGGCGGCCCGGGCTGAGAAGGCCGGGGTCGCTTCTTTGCTCTTGCAGGGCCGCAATCGCCGCGACACGCCGGACGTGCGCATCGGCTTCACCGTCACCAAGAAGGTGGGGAATGCCGTGGTGCGCAACAGGATCCGGCGGCGCCTCAGGGAAGTGGCGCGGGCGGTGATGCCCGCTGCGTCCCGGCCCGGATACGATTACGTGATGGTGGCGCGGCTGCATGCCTTGCACGCGCCCTTTTCAGATCTGGTGCGCGACCTTGAGCGCGCCGTGAGCCGGCTGCATGGAAGCTCCGGCAAGACATCCGCAGATAGATCCGCCCGCGCCGACGGAGCCCGCTCGGAATGACCCAAAACAAGAATATGTTCATCGCCATCGGCCTGTCGCTGGCGATCATGATCGGTTGGCAATACTTCTACGGTATGCCGCTGGCCGAGAAGCAGCGCCAGCAAGCCGAGCAGCAGCGCGTTCTGCAGCAGGCCGAGCAGGCCCAGCAGCAGCAGGGCGCCGCGGAAACGCAGGCGGGCGGCGCGGCTGTTCCCGGCGGCGCGCAGCCGGGTGCGGCACAGGCCCTGGGCCGGGCGCTCACTCGCGACCAGGCCCTCGCGGCCACCCCGCGCGTCGCCATCGACACGCCGCGCCTGAAGGGCTCCATCTCGCTCAAGGGCGGCCGGGTCGATGACCTGTCCCTGCTGGACTATCACGAGACCGTCGATCCCAAGAGCCCGAACATCGTGCTCCTGGCGCCGGCCGGTTCGCCCCATCCCTTCTATGCGGAATTCGGCTGGACCATCGCGCCCGGTGCCACCGTGAAGGTGCCCGGTCCCGATACGCTCTGGACCGTGGCCTCCGGCCCCCTGACCGCGTCCAGCCCGCTTGTCCTCACCTATGACAATGGCGAAGGCCTGCTGTTCAAGCGGACCTACGCGGTGGACGAGCAGTACATGTTCACCGTGAAGGACGACGTGGAGAATCGCGGCGGCGCGCCCGTCACGCTCTATCCCTACGCGCTCGTGACCCGCCACGGCCTGCCGCAGACGCAGGGCTTCTACATTCTCCATGAAGGCATGATCGGCGTGCTCGGCGATGCCGGCCTTCAGGAGATCACCTATTCCAAGATCGAGGACGGCCAGCCCCACCTCTACAAGGCGACCGGCGGCTGGCTGGGCATCACCGACAAATATTGGGCGGCGACGGTCATTCCCGACCAGTCCTCCCAGATCGATGCCCGCTTCTCCTCCACCACCACCAGCAACAATGTCCGTAATTTCCAGGCGGACTTCCTCGGCGCGGGCAAGACCGTGCAGCCGGGCGCCAGCGCCTCCTCGGAAGGCCGCCTGTTCGCGGGCGCCAAGGTGGTGGCCGTGGTGGACGGCTATCAGCGCCAGTACAATATCGACCGGTTCGACCTGCTGATCGACTGGGGTTGGTTCTACTTCATCACCAAGCCGCTCTTCCTGGTCATCGACTGGATCTATCACCTCGTCGGCAATTTCGGCGTCGCCATCCTCATCGTGACCGTGCTGCTCAAGCTGGTCTTCTTCCCGCTGGCCAACAAGTCCTACGCCTCCATGGCGAAGATGAAGGCGCTCCAGCCGGAAATGATGGCCATCCGCGAGCGCTACAAGGATGACCGGACCAAGCAGCAGCAAGCCACCATGGAACTGTACAAGAAGGAGAAGGTGAACCCGGTTGCGGGCTGCCTTCCCATCCTGGTGCAGATCCCGGTCTTCTTCGCGCTGTACAAGGTGCTGTTCGTGACCATCGAGATGCGGCATGCGCCCTTCTTCGGCTGGATTCACGACCTCTCCGCGCCGGACCCGACCACCATCTTCAACCTGTTCGGCCTCATCCCGTGGAACCCCGGCTCCGTGCCGGTGATCGGGGCCTATCTGATGCTCGGCGCCTGGCCGCTCATCATGGGCGTCACCATGTGGGTGCAGATGAAGCTCAACCCTGCTCCGCCGGACCCGACGCAGCAGATGATCTTCAACTGGATGCCTGTGATCTTCACCTTCATGCTCGCGCACTTCGCGGCCGGACTGGTGATCTACTGGGCCTGGAACAACACCCTCTCGGTGCTCCAGCAGGCGGTCATCATGCGCCGCCACGGGGTCAAGATCGAGCTGTGGGACAATATGCGGTCCGTCTTCAAGAAGAAGGCGTCAACCAAAAGCTGAGGGTGCGCGCCGGGGAGCGGCGCGCATGCCAAGACACACGGAGGAGGGCGGGTAGACCCGCCTTCCGCCCTGGAGCGCGGCGGGGACAAGGTCTGGCGTCGTCCCCGCCGTATCCGTCCCGCTTGCGGCGGAGCGCATCTCGACCCATAAGCGCTCCATGACTGACGCACTCCCCCCAGACGGGCCTACCGAAGATCCCTTCCGCGAACCCGGGCGCCTCCTGTTCGCGGCGGAATGGAACTTCATCACCGCGGCCCCCACCATCGAGACCCTGCCGCCCATGACGGGCGTGGAGATCGCCCTGGCGGGGCGGTCCAACGTGGGCAAGTCGAGCCTCGTCAATGCGCTGACCGGCCGTAAGGCGCTGGCGCGCACCTCGGTGACGCCGGGCCGCACGCAGGAACTCATCTTCTTCCGCATGGGCCCGCAGCTCACCCTGGTAGACATGCCCGGCTACGGCTTCGCCAAGGCGCCCAAGGAGAAGGTGGATGCCTGGACGCAGACCATCCGCGGCTATCTGCGGGGGCGGGTCAATCTGGCGCGGGTGTTTGTGCTGATCGACAGCCGGCACGGCATCAAGCCGGTGGACGAGGAGATCCTGGACCTGCTGGACAAGGCTGCGGTGTCCTATGCCATCGTCCTGACCAAGGCGGACCAGATCAAGCCCACCGCATTGGTGGAGCGGATCGCGGAGACGCAGCAGCGCATCCGCAAGCGCCCGGCCGCCTATCCCGAGATCTTCCCCACCTCCAGCGAGACCGGAGAGGGCCTGCCGGACCTGAGAGCCGCCGTTGCTCGCCTGCTGGCGGAGCGATATGGAAACGAAGAGCCGGCCTGAGAGGCAAGCCGTTTCGGATATGGCCAGCCTTCCAGGGGGAGGGCTGTTCCAGAGATGGGTGGAAGGGGGACTGAATGTTCGAGCGTCATCCATTTTATCAGAATCATATTGCGATTGATGTTCTTCGCGGTGTCGCCGCACTCCTTGTGCTTTTTTCGCATGCGGATGCATACAATCTCGTTCAGCCTGGCATTTTGTCGCCATATCGCGGCTATGCCGGAGAGATTGGTGTCTATCTGTTCTTTATCATGTCAGGATACCTTATTTGGGTATCTGCCAATCGTACGTTGGAGCGACCCGGCGGACTGTACGAATACGCAGTACATCGTGCCACGCGCATCATGCCGCTCTATTATGCCGCTCTTGCCTTTGGCATTTTGGTGTTCCCATTCCTGAGTCCTTTTCAGCAAAATTTGAATTTTTATACAATATTCAGAAATATTACATTTACCCAAACGCTGAATCCGAGTGCTGCGCGGTCTATAAATCCAGTTCTTTGGACTATAACGCTTGAAGTTTTATTCTATATATTGGTTCCATTCCTGCATAAGTTGCGCGGGTATTTTTTTGTTGTGGTGGGAATAGCGATTTTTACAAGCTGGTATGCATCTCAATATCCTGGGGCAATGTTCTCCCCGTTCCTGCGGCTATTTTTCTTGTTTGTCATCGGCATGGCGTTCGCCAATTTCACGCTCATACCGAAGCCGCTGTTCTTCTGGAGCGCCGTGGCGGTGGCGGTGATCATGTCGATGGACCGATGGTCGTCGATGAGCGTCTCCATTGCGTGGTCCGTCGTTATTTTTTCCGGGGTGGCTGCCTATCGGAGATATGAGACGACGCTGCTCTGGCGTGTTCTCGCGTTCTTCGGCTTGATTTCCTATTCGCTCTATATCTGGCATTACATGCTGATCGAGATGGTGGGCCCGATCACCTCCGAGGCGTCCATAAGGAACCCGGCCTTGTCTGCGGTTCTCTTCACCGCCTTCTGTGCCCTGTTCAGTTGGATCAGCTATCAGCTTATCGAAAAGCCCGGCCAGACCACGCTGCGGCAATGGTGCTTGGACTGGCGGAAGAGGCGACAGGTGCAGTTACGGACGTGATGGGGGTGCTCCTCCCGGAAAGGGGCATCCACGAGCGCTTCCAATGCTCAGTGGGAAGCGATTCGCGTGACCCTGGAACTAGGCGGCAGGTGCCATCGTCGATCGACAGGTTGCGGCTGCTTTGAGGGCGCCAAACAGCCTAACAACCTGACCGTTACGTCATGGGCAATGGGCTGGGTCATTCGGTGCGCGGTGTCGCGAGAAATGGCCGGCCTTCCTTAATGCAAGAAAGAGGTCACCCAGAAGCTGCGGTACGCGAAGAGAGATAGTCGCAGCCAATCGTTATGGCTAAGGGGAGTTGAGTTCCGTCACGCCTGCGATCTCATCGACGTAGCATTGCCGTGTCACAGGGCGATCCGACCTTCGCCGTCTTCTGCGTTAATCCCGAAGCGCCGCGCGCGTTTCTGGCGACAGCTGGTATCGCCGTCGTTTCTCCGGGAAGGTGCGCTCTTGGGCCCCCTGAAAAGGCCAGCCCGCAATTTATCGCTTTGACGGCGATAGTGGCGCGCCACTCTCCGCCATGGGGCGGAGCACTTGGTTGCCCCGCCTTCCGTGGCGCGCTGTGCCGCGGTGTGGAGCGCGGACGGCCCCCAAGGGGCAGAGATATATTTGAGCGGAGGGAAGTCGCCAGGTGGCCGCTGGTTTGCCAGGCCTTGGGGGCAAGCGGAGGAGGCGTGCTTGCACTCAGCGCTTGTGGTGGATTTCCTCCAGCAGGGCTTCTGTGGCGGCGATGACGCCTTCGAGTTCGGAAATCTTGCGGATGGTCCCGTCGGAGGGAAGGGTCTGCGTGCCTGCGGCAGTGAGGAGCAACTCGCGCTGGGCGGTCTTCAAACGGGCGAGCAGAGCGGAAAGCTCGACCTCGGTGCTATGCGCCATCCTGAAAAGTCCTCATGAAGAAGTCGGGAGATGCCGCTCAAGGGGCCGCCTGCCGCTCGGCCCGTTCGGCGGGTTGCACCATGGCCGGACATGATGCGCCGATCAACCATTCAGCAATTGCGCCCGGCGCAAATCTGACGAGGCTGCGGTTGGACGCCCGGTGGAGGCGCCGAAATGGAAACGGGCGCAGCGATGCTGCGCCCGTTCCGGTTGACGAAAGCCAACCTGATGGATCAGTCAGCGACCTCGATGCCGCGAGCTTCCGGACCCTTCGGGCCCTGACCCACCTGCACCACGACGCGCTGGCCTTCAGCGAGATCGTTGAGGCCCGAACGGGACACGACGGTGACGTGCACGAACACGTCCTTGCCGCCGCCTTCCACCGCGATGAAGCCGAAGCCCTTCTCGGGGTTGTACCACTTCACGGTGCCCACACGCTCTTCGGTGGGGCCGGACGGGGCACGCGGGCCGCCGCCGAAGCCGCCAGCACCAGGGCCGCCGGCACGCGGGCCGGCGCCGAAGCCGCCCGGAGCGCGCTCACGACGCGGGGGAGCCGCTTCAGCGGTAGAGGTGTCCACTTCGAGCACTTCGGTGACCTGACGGCCCTTCTGGCCCTGGCCGACGCGCACGGACAGCTTGGAGCCGGGAGGAACGCTTTCCTGGCCGGCGGCCTCAAGGGCGCGGGCATGCAGGAACACGTCGCCGGAGCCATCCGCGAGCTCGACGAAGCCGAAACCCTTCTCGGGATTGAACCACTTCACCGTCGCGTCGATGGGCGGGCCCGAGGGAGCGGGAGCGCTGAAGCTGCTGGGCGAGGAGAACGCGCGCTCTCCTCCAAAACCACGGTCACGGGGGGGCGGCGTGAAGTCGTCATCAAATCCGCGACGGCGCGGCTCTCGGAAGTCTCGGTTACGGCTCATGTCTAATTCCGTTGAGGTCAGGTCGCCAATACTGGCTAGGGCCATCCACCATTGCTGAACTTGTCGGCGCTTATTGCTCACGTCTTCGGACGAACCAGTGGAGTCCTGACGACACGTTCAAATCAGCAACCAGCTTCTCGCCTCGCAGCCTAATGGACACTCCCGGCATCCGCGCGTTACGAAAACAAAATACGCTGGAAGCCGGCACTTTCGAGACTAACACACATCAGTGACGATTTGGTACATGAATGTTTACTGCCGTTCGCGCGCATCGAGGGCGTATGATGCTCGCCTGCGCCGTTCCCCCACTCCGCGGGTGGGCGACGTGCTTCTTGGACCTATTCTAGGATCGTCCATGACGTCTATGGCTGGCTCCCCCCAGGGCCGGCACGTTTCCGCCCGCCGCGACGGACTGGTGCCGAAACTCGTAACCGTATTGCGCCAAGGCTACCGGCTCGCCGACCTGCGCAGCGACGCCGTGGCGGGGTTGACCGTCGCCATCGTGGCCCTGCCGCTGGCCATGGCGCTGGCCATCGCCTCCGGGGCCGCGCCCGAGACCGGGCTCGTGACGGTGGTGGTGGCCGGGCTCCTCATTTCCGCGCTGGGCGGCAGCCGCACCCAGATCGGCGGGCCCACCGGCGCGTTCGTGGTGGTGGTGGCCAATGTGATCCACGTCCACGGCTTCGACGGGCTGGTGCTGGCAACCCTCATGGCGGGCGTCATCCTGACGGTCGCGGCGGTCACCCGGCTCGGCAATTTCATGCGCTATATCCCCGAGCCGGTGGTGACCGGCTTCACGGCGGGCATCGCGGTCATCATCTTTTCCAGCCAGGTGAAGGATTTTCTCGGCCTCACCATCGAGAACCTGCCCGCTGCGGTGGTCCCGCAATGGCAATCCCTCCTCGCCCATCTCTCGGGCCTTTCCTGGCCCACCACGCTCCTGTCGGTTGCGGCCCTGCTGCTGATCCTGGTCCTGCGACGCTATGCGCCGAAGGTGCCGGGCTTCCTGCTGGCGGTGGTGCTGGGCGCGGTGGCGGTGTCGGTGCTCCAGCTTCCCGTCGCCACCATCGGCTCGCGCTTCGGTGCGCTGGAGGCGAGCCTGCCCATGCCGCATCTGCCGGTCATCACCCTGGCGCGCCTCGCCGAGTTGTTGCCCAGCGCCCTCACCATCGCCTTCCTCGCGGGCATTGAGAGCCTGCTCTCCGCCGTGGTGGCCGATGGCATGACCGGTGGCCGGCACCGGCCCAATGCGGAGCTTCTGGCCCAGGGCGTGGCCAATGCGGCCTCCGCTCTGGTGGGCGGCCTGCCGGCCACCGGCGCCATTGCCCGCACGGCCACCAATATCCGGGCCGGCGCGCGCTCGCCCGTGGCCGGGGTGCTGCATGCGGTGTTCGTGCTGGCGGTGATGCTCCTTTTGGCGCCGCTCGCCGTCTACATCCCGCTCGCCAGCCTTGCTGCCATCCTCATGGTGGTGGCGTGGAACATGAGCGAGGTGGACAAGATGCGCCACCTCATGAGCGCCCCCTTGGGCGACCGGATGCTGCTGCTCCTCACCTTCGTGCTGACCGTGGCGGTGGACCTCACCGTCGCCATCGCCGCCGGCGTGGTGCTGGCCGCCGTCCTGTTCATGCACCGCATGGCCGAGAGCGCCAGCGTCGCCCCGCCCGCCGACACGGAGGAGGAGGACGCGCGGGCGCACCTGCCCGCCGGTGTGGAGGTGTTCGAGGTGCGCGGGCCGCTCTTCTTCGGTGCCGCTGCCCGCCTGTCCGAGGTGCTTGACCAGATCGGCCAGCCACCTCGCGTCTTCATCCTGCGCATGGAGGAGGTGCCGCTGGTGGATGCCACGGGCGTCGCCGCCCTCAAGGATTTCCTGCGCCGCTGCCAGGGGTCCGGAGCCAAGGTCATCCTGTCGGGCCTCAAGCCGTCCGCCGCCGAGATCATGCGGCGCATGGGCCTTGTGGCCGAGCCGGGGCACCTTGCCTTGGTGCCGGATTATGACGCGGCCCTGAGCCTTGCCGCGCGCCGGGTGGCAACGGCCTGATGGCGCACAGCCCGTCTCATGCCCATGCCGCGGGCACCGTCCATGACGGAACGCCCCTGGAGCGGCAGGCCCGCTTGGAGGCCCTGGACCTTCTCGTGCACCGGCGCTCCCTGCCGCTGCGCTCGCTGGTGGCGCCCGGCCCCAGCGCCGAGGAACTGGACCTGCTGCTGACACTGGCGGCCCGCGTGCCCGATCATGGCCGCCTCGTTCCCTGGCGCTTCATCGTGCTGGAGGGGGAGGCGCGCGGCGAAGCGGGCGCGCAGCTCGATGCGCTGTATGCCCGCCAGAATCCGGACCTGGCGCCCGCCAAGGCCAGCATGTGGCGGGACTATCTCATGCGCGCGCCGGTGACTGTGGTGCTGGTGAGCCGGCCCGATCCGGCCGCCAAAGTGCCGGTCTTCAACCAGGTGCTCTCGGCTGGGGCGGCGGGCATGGCCCTGGTGTCGGCGGCGGCGGCAATGGGCTATGGGGCGCAATGGCTGCTGAAATGGCCGGGGCGCGATCCGGATGCGGCGGCGCTGCTGGGCGTCAAGCCGGGCGAGCAGGTGGCGGGCTTCATCCATCTGGGCAGCCCCGCCGAAATCCCGGCAGACCGCCCGCGCCCGCAGCTTGCGGACATCGTCACCCGCTGGGCGCCCGGCGCGGCGTGACGCGAGGCCGGAGCGCGCTCAAAAAGGGGCCTGCCCGGCCCCTGCCGTTCAGGCGGCGAGGGCGGCTTCGGTCTTGGCGGCGGAGCGGCCGTAGCGGTAGGTGGCATAGAGGGCGGGCACCGCGAACAGGGCCATCAGCACATACTCGCCCGCATCCCCCAGATTGAAGAGGCCCGCGATCGCCCAGCCGGCCGCGATGCCGGTGGCGATGGCCTGGATGCCCACGAAAACGGTGGCGCTCACCACGGTGAACATGGGGGTGCCGCCCTTCTTGGACGTTGCCATTCTTTATCTCCTGTCCGGCGCCGATGGACGGCGCCACGGATCGGCTTGCACTTTGTCCCGCCATCGGGAACAAACCGATCAAGAAAGCCGGTTGAATTCGCCGGGACACTGCGATGCGGCGGCGTCTCGGTCAAGTGTCCCCCGGAGACGGTTGCGCTTCCACGCAATGGCCTTCGAGCGTTTCCCCGCGAAGTGTGAAGCGGTTCGCGGGAAGGAAACGCGCAATAGCAAAGAGATAGAGTGCTTCAGCGGTTCCATGAAAGGCTGAACCACTCTAGCCATCCCGTGGAGGTGGTGAACCCGCCTCTCATCGTTGAAGTCGAGGGCCTTTCCCCGTCCGGAGGAAGGCCATGGCGTCTCCGTCTCGGCGGGTCGCCCTCTCAGGAGGTCCCATGCACGAGAGCGTCAGGTGCGCACGCGCGGTCGTTGCCGCGCCCCATAGCCTCGCGGTGGAAGCGGGGCGCCGGATTCTTGCCGAGGGCGGCAATGCGGTGGAGGCCGCCCTTGCGGCGGCGGCGGCCATCGCGGTGGTCTATCCCCACATGAACCATCTGGGCGGCGACGGCTTCTGGCTGATCCGCGAGCCCTCCGGCCGGGTCCATTATATCGAGGCGTGCGGCTTCGCCGGCGCCCATGCGACCACCGCCTTCTACCGGGACAAGGGCTATGACACGATCCCGTTCCGGGGGCCGCTCGCGGCGCTCACCGTCCCCGGCGCGGTCGGCGGATGGGAACTGGCCCGCGCTGCCGGCGCTGCCGTGGGCGGGCGCCTGCCTCTCGCGGACCTGCTGGCCCCGGCCATTGCCCATGCGCGCGCCGGTGTCGCCGTCTCCCGCTCCCAGGCGGAGCTGACCGCCGCCAAGCGCGCGGAGCTGGAGGATGCGCCGGGCTTCGCGGCCACCTTCATGCCCGGCGGCAAGGTGCCGGAAGTGGGGCAGGTGATCGCCAATCCCAAGCTCGCCGACACGCTGGAGCATCTCGCCCGCGCCGGGCTCGACGATTTCTATCGCGGCGATGTGGGCCGCGAGATTGCGGGCGACCTGGAGGCCATCGGCAGCCCGGTCACCCGTGCCGATCTGCAGCGCTACCGGGCCGTTACCCGCGCGCCCCTCTCGGTGCGCAGCGCCCACGGCACGCTTTATAATGCGCCTCCGCCCACGCAGGGGCTCGCCTCGCTGCTGATCCTGGCGCTGTTCGAACGCCTGAAGGTGCCGCATGCGGAGGATTTCGCCTATGTCCACGGCCTCGTGGAGGCCACCAAGCGGGCCTTCCTGGTGCGCGACAAAGTGGTTTGCGATTTCGAGCACCTGCGCCACGATCTTGCGGCCATCCTGAGCCCCGCCGCGCTCGATGCGGATGCGGCGCGCATCGACATGCGCCGGGCGCTACCCTGGCCGCAGCCGGCGGCGCCCGGCGATACCATCTGGCTCGGCGCCACCGATGCCTCGGGCCTGTCCGTCTCTTATATCCAGTCCATCTTCTTCGAGTTCGGCTCCGGCTGCGTGCTGCCCTCCACCGGCGTGCTGATGCAGAACCGGGGCGCCAGCTTCTCGCTGGACCCGAAGTCCGTGAACCCGCTGGTTCCCGGCCGTCGCCCGTTCCACACCCTCAATCCGGCGCTGGCCGAGCTGAAGGATGGGCGCGTGATGGCCTATGGCACCATGGGCGGGGAGGGGCAGCCCCAGACCCAGGCCATGGTGTTCACGCGCCATGTCTTCTACGGCGAGCCGCTGGGCGCCGCCATCGCCGCGCCCCGCTGGCTGCTGGGCCGCACGTGGGGATCGGTGCAGACCAATCTGCGCCTGGAGAACCGCTTCGACGACAGCGTCGTCTCCGCGCTTCTGAAGGCCGGGCATGATGTGGAAGTGCTGCCCGAGGCCTATTCGGACACGATGGGCCATGCGGGTGCGGTGGTTCTGCACCCCAAGGGCGGCGTGGAAGGCGCCCACGACCCGCGCGCGGACGGCGGCGCGGCGGGCGTTTAGGCCCCGGGCGGTTCTGGGGGGCCATGAAACACGGAAGCGTCAGGCGCGGTTGGCAATCGGAAGGTGAGCGAAATCAGCGGTTTTCCGGCCGTCATACCCGGGCTTGTCCTGGGCATCCACGCCTCTACGCCGAGCGAGCCCCTGGCGGAACCATCGTGGATGGCCGGGACAAGCCCGGCCATGACGCTGTTTTCATACAGGGGCCGTTCAAACCGCTGAAATGTCGATCCGACTCCGGCCTGTGGCCCAAGCCAAACGGCGGCGTTCCGCCCACCCGGACCAATACGTTTCAGGCCATCCGCGCATTCCCTTCGGTCAGATGATCTTTTGACCGGGCACGCGGAGGTCGTATCCTCCAGGAGCCTGATCCAATCAGGTTGAACCGGCCTGATTTGTGAATCAGCCTCTAAGTCATTGATAGAGAGCGATTCACGACCCACCTTGAAGCACACGGGTGCTTCAAGGTGGGTCGATCGCACTCTAAGTCTAATGGACTGAGGGTGGGGCTCGGCGTCTTCATCGTCGCCGTGTACCCTACCGATAACAAAAGGGAGGACGCCAAGTATGAAACGCTTTTTCTCAGCGGCCGCGATTGCGTTGACCATGATGACGGGCGCCGCCCACGCCCAGTCCGCCGATGATTTTCCGAACCGCGCCATTCGTCTCGTCGTGCCGTTCGCCGCGGGCGGCTCCACCGACATCGTGGCGCGCATCATCGCTGCCAAGATGACGGACATCCTCAAGCAGCCCGTTATTGTGGAGAACCGTGGGGGCGCGGGCGGCAATACCGGCGCCGCCACCGTCGCCAAGTCGCCGCCGGATGGCTACACCGTGCTCATGGGCACGGTCGCGACCCATGCCATCAACCCCGCGCTCTACACCAAGATGCCCTATGACCCGGTGAAGGATTTCGCCCCCGTCTCGCTGCTGGTGAACGTGCCCAACGTGGTGGTGGTCCACCCTTCGCTGAACGTGAAGACCACCGCCGAACTCATCGCGCTGCTGAAGGCCAATCCGGACAAGTATGAATATGCGTCCTCGGGCATCGGCACGCCGCTGCATCTGTCCGGCGCCCTGTTCGAGAGCATGGCGGGCGTGAAGATGGTCCATGTGCCCTATAAGGGCGCCGGCCCGGCCCTGGTGGATGTCATGTCCGGCCAGGTGAAGATCATGTTCGACAACCTGCCCTCGTCCATCGGTCATATCCGCAAGGGCACGGTGATCGGCCTCGCCGTGACCACCAAGGACCGCTCGCCCGCCGCGCCGGACATGCCCACCGTGAATGAATCCGGCCTGCCGGGCTACGAGACCTATTCCTGGAACGCCATTTTCGCGCCGGCCGGAACGCCCACCGCCATCGTGGACAAGCTGGCCAAGGCCTGCATGGAGGCCATGGCCGATCCCGAGGTGAAGGCCAAGCTGGCGGACCTCAGCGCCGTGGCCGTCGGCTCCACCCCGGCTCAGCTGAGCGAGCATGTGAAGGCGGAACTGGCCAAGTGGGGCCCGGTGGTGAAGGCCTCCGGCGCGTCCATCAACGAGTAAGCGTGGTGCGCTCCCGGCTCGGCAGTTCCATGCCGGGCCGGGGAGCGTTTGCCATGAAAGCTGGGGCGGCAGGGGAAGGGGCGTTTCGGTTTTCCGTGACGCCATCTCCCCCCATCCGCTCAGCCAACAAGAAAAAAGGCCGATCCGCGCGGGCGGATCGGCCTTTGTCTCTCCGGAATGGGAACCGCCCCGTGGGGCGGCGCCGGTCAGCGCAGATTGGCGAGACGCCGATCGCGCCGCCGGTCCTGGACCGGCTGGTAGGCCATGCGCGCATGCTGGGTGCAGTAGGGCATCCCGGTCACGCTGCGCGAGCCGCAGAAATAGAAGCTGGCCGTACCGGGCTCGCCCACCGGCCAGCGGCAGGTGCTCTCGGTCAGGTTCATGATGGTGCAGCGCTGGGCCAGCGGCACCACATTGTCCGTCGCGGGCGCTGGCGCGGGGGCCGGGGCGGCCTCCACGAGCGCCTCGAAGGCGGGCGCCAGGGCGGTGTTGCCCAGGGTGGCGGGGCGCGGATTGGGGCGCGGGGCGGAGGCCTCGGGCCGGGTCTTGCGCGGGCGGGCCGGCGTGGCGCTCTTCACGCGACCGGACAGGCCGAGGCGATGTACTTTACCGATCACCGCATTTCGGGTGATGCCACCCAATTCGCCGGCGATCTGGCTGGCGGAGAGACCTTCGCCCCACAGCCGCTTCAAGAGTTCGACGCGCTCATCATTCCAGCTCATCGTTCTCCTCCTTGACGGGCGTCCCTCGCCCAGCGGGGCGTCAGACGCCGTGTCATTCAATAAGAAGCCGGATTCCCGAAGGCGGCCGGCTCAGCCCCCTTCGATCCGCTCCTGGCCGCATCTTGCCGGACTCCCTCCGCGTTCCCCGGAACGCGCTTACCGCGCGCGGGACGGAAGGTGACCGACACCTGTAGGAAACGCACCGCACGACATATCGTGGTCGGCGAGGGTGAAACTACAATATGCGCCGACTCCCGCACAGAGTCAGAATGGCGCGGGGCGCCGTTTTCCCCAGTTCGTTATGGAATTTTTAACCCTGAGCTTCGTATTGACCGCGCGCGCGCGATCATTAGAATCCGCGCCCGTCGGGCCGCCCCCGCAGATGGGGCGGCCTTTGGCGTTTTTGTAACCACGCGGATGTCGAGCCGGCAAAAATAACCGGCGCGTCCGTCAGGCCCTTGGGAGGGCTCGTTCCGTGATCACCCCCGTCCTGCCGACTTATGCACGCATCGATCTCGAATTCGAGCGGGGAGAGGGCTGCTGGCTCGTCACCACGGACGGGCGACGTTTTCTCGATTTCACGGCCGGCATCGCGGTGAACGTGCTCGGCCATGCCAATCCCTATCTGGTGGAGGCGCTCACCGCGCAGGCCCAGAAGCTGTGGCACATCTCCAACCTGTTCCGCATTCCCGAGGGCGAGCGTCTCGCCCGGCGCCTCACCGAGGCGACCTTCGCGGACACGGTGTTCTTCACCAATTCCGGCGCGGAGGCGCTGGAATGCGCCATCAAGACCGCGCGGCGCTATCACCATGCCTGCGGCCGTGAGCGGCCGCGCATGATCACCTTCGAGGGCGCCTTCCACGGCCGCACCATCGCCACCATCGCCGCGGGCGGCAACGCCAAGTATCTGGAAGGCTTCGGGCCGGCGCTCGACGGCTTCGATCAGGTACCGTTCGGCGATCTCGCGGCCGTGGAAGCGGCGCTGACCCCGGAGACCGGCGCCATTCTGGTGGAGCCTATCCAGGGCGAAGGCGGCGTGCGCGTTCCCTCCCTCGACTTCCTGCGCGGCCTGCGCGAGCTGTGCGACGCGAAGGGCATGCTGCTGGTGCTGGACGAGGTACAGAGCGGCGTCGGGCGCACCGGCCACCTGTTCTTCCATGAGGCGGCGGGCATCCGGCCGGACATCATGTCGGTGGCCAAGGGCATTGGCGGTGGCTTCCCCATGGGGGCGTGCCTCGCCACCGAGGAAGCGGCCAAGGGCATGACGCTCGGCACCCACGGCTCCACCTATGGCGGCAATCCGCTGGCCATGGCGGTGGGCAATGCGGTGTTGGACAAGGTCCTGGAGGAGGGCTTCCTCGATCGCGTCCGCTATGCCAGCACGCTGTTCCGGCAGCGTCTCGCGGCGCTCAAGGATCGCCACCCGGCGGTGATCGCCGACGTGCGCGGCGAGGGCCTGCTGCTGGGCCTGCGGGCCCATGTGCCGGCCGCCGATTTGGTGGTGGCGCTGCGTGCGGAAGGCATGCTGGTGCCGGGCGCGGGCGACAATGTGGTGCGCCTCCTGCCTCCGCTGACGGTGAGCGACGAGGACATCGCCATCGCCTGCGACAAGATCGATGCGGCCTGTCGCCGCCTGGAAGAGGACTTCCAGCTCCCCACCGTGAAGGGGGCTGCGGAATGAAGGACAACGGCGTGCGTCATTTTCTGGATCTGACGGACATTCCCGCGCAGGAACTCCGGCGCGTCATCGACATCTCCAAGGACCTGAAGGCCCGCCGCAAGGCGGGGAGCGATGCGCATCCCCTGGCGGGCAAGTCGCTCGCCATGGTGTTCGATAAGCCCTCCACCCGGACGCGGGTCTCCTTCGATCTGGCCATGCGCCAGCTCGGCGGCGACACCATCATGCTCACCGGGCAGGAGATGCAACTGGGCCGGGGCGAAAGCATCGCGGACACGGCGCGGGTTCTCTCGCGGTTCGTGGACGCCATCATGATCCGCATCCTGGACCATGATCAGCTCATGGAGCTGGCCAAGAACGCCACGGTTCCGGTCATCAACGGGCTCACCCGCATCTCCCATCCCTGCCAGGTGATGGCCGACGTGCTCACCTTCGAGGAGCACAAAGGCCCCATCACCGGGCGCACGGTGGCCTGGACGGGCGACGCCAACAACGTGCTGGCCTCCTGGGTCCATGCGGCCGAGCGCTTCGACTTCGCGCTGAAGGTGGCCACCCCGAAGGAATTGTCGCCGCGTCAGGCGCTCAAGGACTTCGTGAAGCGCACCAAGGCCAATGTCAGCTTCATGCGCGACCCGGAAAAGGCCGTGGACGGCGCGGACTGCGTCGTGACCGACACCTGGGTGTCCATGGGCGACAAGGAGACCGAGAAGCGGCACAACATGCTCATGCCCTATCAGGTCAACCGCAACCTCATGTCCCGGGCCGCGCCCGAGGCCATCTTCATGCATTGCCTGCCCGCCCATCGTGGCGAGGAGGTCTCCGACGAGGTCATGGACGGCCCGCAATCGGTGGTGTTCGACGAGGCCGAGAACCGCCTGCATGCGCAGAAGGGCATCCTGGCCTGGTGCTTCGAGGGCACCGGCACCTGACATGTTCGGCCCCGCGCGCCCGTTTGCGGCGCGCGGGTGCCCCTCCCGCTTGCGCTTGGCCGTGCCTATATTCGCCTCACGTCTGGTAATTCATTTGTCCCGGCGGTGCGCGCGAATGGCCGGAACACCCGGGCGGCGCGTCCGTGGCCGGGTGTTCGAGGTTCGACATGGCGAAGGACACGTCTTGGAGCGCGAAGCTGGAGGGCCTCGATGATGCCATCCTGCCTTTCCAGGTGGATGCGCTCGACATCAGGGGCCGTACCGTGCGGCTCGGCCCGGCTTTGGACGCGGTCCTGGCCCACCACAATTATCCCGCCCCCGTGAAGCGCGTGCTGGGCGAGGCGGTGGCGCTGACCGCGCTGCTGGGCAGTTCCTTGAAATTCGAGGGCCGTTTCATCCTCCAGACCCAGACCGATGGGCCGGTGGGCATGGTGGTGGTGGATTTCGTGAGCCCGGACAAGATCCGCGCCTATGCCCGCTTCGATGTCGATGCGCTCGCCAAGGCCCAGGAGACCAATCAGGCGACCCCCGCCGCGCTGCTCGGGCGCGGTCACCTCGCCATGACCATCGACCAGGGCCTGTCCGCCAATCGCTACCAGGGCATCGTGGCCCTGGACGGGGAGGGGCTGGAAGCTGCCGCGCACCAGTATTTCCAGCAGTCCGAGCAGATCCCCACCCAGGTGCGCCTCGCGGTGGGCGAGGAGATGCGCGCGGGCGGGGAAGCCTCGTCCTGGCGGGCGGGCGGGCTGCTGGCGCAATTCCTGCCCCAGGAATCCGGTCGCGCGGCGCCGGCAGACTTGCATCCCGGCGATGCCCCGGAAGGCGCGGCGCTCCCTGGGGCCGATGATGACGATGCCTGGACGGAGGCCCAGTCGCTGGTGGGCACGCTGGAAGACGTGGAACTCATCGACCGCGATCTGCCCAGCGAGCGCCTGCTCTATCGGCTTTTCCACGAGCGCGGCGTGCGGGTGTTCGAGCCCGTGGCCATGACGGCCCATTGCACCTGCAACCGGGACCGCGTGAAGGGCGTGCTCGCGAGCTTCGAGGAGAGCGAGCGGCGCGAGATGCTCCAGGAGGACGGGACGGTGGGCGTGACCTGCGAATTCTGCGGGCGCACCTATGGCTTCTCGGCGGAGGAAGTGCTCGGCCACTCCGACGCCTGAAGGCGGTAGGCGTTCGACAGTCATAAAGCGCATGAGCGCGAGGGGCCCCAGCCGCCCTGCCGGGCTTTATGCCCGGCAGGGCGGCGGATCTTTCTCAGCGCGACCAGAAGCTGGGCAGGAACAGGACGAACACCGTCAGGATCTCCAGCCGCCCCAGCAGCATGAGCAGCGTGAGCACCCAGATGGCGGGGTCGGGAAGGGAGCCGTAATTGCTCGCCGGCCCCACCACGGGGCCGAGGCCCGGCCCGGAATTGGACAGGCAGGAGATGGAGGCGGAGAAGGCCGTGCGCAGGTCCAGCCCCATCATGTTCAACAGCACGCCCGCCACCAGGAAGATGGCGAAGTACAAGAAGATGTAGCCGAGCACCGAGGCCACCACATCATCAGCCACCGGCGCCCCGCCATAGCGGATGGGAAACACGCCGTTGCGATAGAAGATGCGCTTGAGATGCTGGCGGACTGCCTTGGCGGCAATGGAGAGGCGCATGGCCTTGAGCCCGCCCGCCGTGGAGCCCGTGCACCCGCCCAGGAATAGCAGCACGAAGATCAGCGTGTCCGAGAGCGGCCCCCAATGGGTGTAGTCCACCGACATGAAGCCGGTGGAGGACAGGAGCGAGGTGACCGTGAACAAAGCGTTGCGGAACGCCGTCTCGCCCTCCGCAATGCCCTGGAACACCTGCTGGGCGAACAAAGCGAAGGTGAAGGCCGCCACGATGCACAGGAACAGCCGGACCTCCGCATTGGTGAACAGCCGCGTCACGTCTCCGGACAAGGCGCGCAGATAGAGCGGGAAAGGCAGGCTGGCCAGCAGCATGAAGAACACGGCCACATAATCCACCGCCGGGTTCGCGAACACGCCGAGGGAGGAGTCCGAATTGGCGAAGCCGCCGGAGGAGAGCGTGGACATGGCCAGCGTGACCGCGTCGAAAGCCTCCATGCCCGCCAGGAGATAGGCTGCGGTGCAGGCGGCGGTCAGCACCACATAAGCGAGGAGCAGGCCCTTCGCGATGGCGCCGACCCGCGGCAGGAATTTCTCGGACTTGTCGGAGGATTCCGTGCGGAACAGCTGCATGCCGCCGATGGAGAGCAACGGCAGAACCGCAATGGCCAGCACCACGATGCCGATGCCGCCGAACCAGTGCAGCAGCGCCCGCCACAAAAGCGTGCCGGGGGACATGGCATCGAGCCCCGACATGGTGCTCGCGCCCGTGGTGGTGAGGCCCGAAACGCTCTCGAACATGGCGTCGGTGAGGGAGAGGTTGGCGGGCCCCCAGATGAAAGGCAGGGCCGCGAACACCGACAGCAGCAGCCACATGGAGACCGTGAACAGGAACGCCTGCCGCAGGTCGATCTTGCGGATCGGTTCCGCGGACCGGCCCGACAGCCACATGAGGACGCCGACGAATATGGTGATCGCAGCCGTGCCGACGAACACGTCCGCGCCCTTGGCCTTCACGGAGAAATCGGCAAGTGCGGGCACGAGCATGCTGACGCCGAGGCCGGCCAGGATCAGGCCGAGGGGGCCGGCGATGGGGCGCAGGTCGAGGCCGATACCGGACTGCACCGGAAGGCGGGGCGCTTTGGCGGTGTCCATGAAGCCTCAGTTGAGGATGCGGCGCAGATGCGGGGAATCCAGCGAGAAGGCCGGAATCTCCACCGGGAACGTCTCCCCGGTGTCGGTCACCATGTCATAGCTTCCGCTCATGATTCCCGTGGCCGTCCCCAGAGGCACTCCGCTCGTATACTCGAACCGCCCGCCGGGGGGGAGGATCGGCTCCTCGCCCACCACGCCTGCCCCGTGGACTTCCTCCACATGGCCGCGCGCATCGGTGATGATCCAGTGGCGCCGCTTGAGCTGCACGGTACCGCGGCCGAGATTCACCACCTCGATCGTATAGGCCCAGAAGAAGCGGTTCTGTTCGGGGTCGGAACGCTCAGCCACGAAACGCGGCGTCGCGGTCACCTGGATCTGGCGGGTGGTCGCCCGGTACATGCCGCCGCTCCTCGTCTCGCCGCGCCGGGAGCGCGGTGTCTCGCGCGTCTCCCTTGAAGCGGGGCCGGAGCGAACCGGCGCCGCCGCGTGGCTAGTGAAGCCGCGAAGGCGGCCGGGCGCAACAGGGACCTTTCCCTGCCGTCAGACTTTCGCCAGCGCCTGTTCGATATCGGCGAGAAGGTCGCCGGCATCCTCCAGCCCCACCGAGAGCCGCACGAGGCCATCCGAAATGCCCATTTCGGCCCGCGCCTCGGGGGTGAAGCGCTGGTGCGTTGTGGTGGCGGGATGGGTGAGCAGGCTCTTGGCATCCCCAAGATTGTTGGAGATGCGGATGAGGCGCAGCGCATTGGCGAAGCGGAACGCGCCCGCCTTGCCGCCTTCCACCACGAAGGTGACCAGCGTTCCGCCGCCCTTCATCTGGCGGCGGGCCAGCTCCACCTGGGGATGGTCCGGCCGGAACGGATAGACCACCTTCTCCACCTTCGCGAAGTCCGCCAGGGTGTCGGCGAGGCGTGCGGCGCTCTGCTGCTGGCGCTCCACCCGCAGCGACAGCGTCTCCAGGCCCTTCAGCATCACCCAGGCGTTGAACGGGGAGATGGAGGGGCCGGTCTGGCGCAGATAGGTCTGGAGATGGTCGGTGACGAACTTCTCCGAGGCGAGCACCACGCCGCCCAGGCACCGGCCCTGGCCGTCAATATGCTTGGTGGCGGAATAGACCACGATGTCCGCGCCCAGCTGCATGGGCTTCTGCAGCAGGGGCGTGGCGAACACATTGTCCACCACGAGGCGCGCGCCCGCCGCATGGGCGATCTCGGCCACGGCGGCGATGTCCACCAGATCCAACGTGGGATTGGTGGGGCTTTCCAGGAAGAAGAGCTTGGTGTTGGGCTGCACCGCCGCCCGCCAGGCATCCAGGTCCGCGCCGTCCACCAGCGTGGTGGTCACGTTGAAGCGGGGCAGGAAGTCTTCGAGGATCCAGCGGCACGAGCCGAACAGCGCGCGGCCCGCGACGATATGGTCGCCCGCCCGCAACTGGCACAGCAGCGCCGATTGCACTGCCGCCATGCCGGAGGCCGTCGCGCGGGCCGCCTCGGCGCCTTCCAGAAGCGCCATGCGGGTCTCGAACATGGCGGTGGTGGGATTGCCGTAGCGGGAATAGACGAAGCCGGGATCCTCGCCCTTGAAGCGGGCCTCGCAGGCTTCCGCGCTGTCATAGACGAAGCCCTGCGTGAGATAGAGCGCTTCCGCCGTCTCGCCATAGGGCGAGCGGGTGGTACCGCCGTGAACCAGCAGGGAATCGGGATGCAGCGTGGCCGGATCGGCGGGAATGAAGGAGTGGGCCAAGGTCTTCGCGCCTCCAACAGAGGCCGAGGATACGCGGATTGCGCGCGAGCGCGCCCTTCTCGTTCCCCGGCCTTTTAGCGAGTTGTTTAACGTGGCTGCAAGCCGGCCGGCTCAAATGACCACGAAGGACTTAAGCTTAAAGCCCTCCTGGCCCTTGGCGTCAAGGGATGCGTCCGTTAAACCGAACGGAACGGGTGCGGACCCCGATCCACGTCCGGCGGGGAGCAGTGGCGCGTGGCGGAACATCACAAGGCGGGCATCCTGCCGGCCCAATCCATTTCGGCCCTGCATGCGGCGGGCGGCATCGTCTGCGCGCATCCCTTCGATTCCGATCAGGTCCAGCCCGCGAGCCTCGATCTGCGGCTTGGGCGCACCGCATGGCGCATCCGCGCCAGCTTCCTGCCGGGGGCGGACAAGAGCGTGGCGGAACGTCGCTCGGACCTTGGCCTGCATAAGCTGGATCTGGCGGATGGGGCGGTTCTGGAAACCGGCTGCGTCTATCTGGTGGAACTGGCCGAGCGGCTGAAGCTACCCGCCGATATTGCCGCCTCCACCAACCCCAAAAGCTCCACCGGCCGCCTCGACGTGTTCACCCGCGTCATCGCCGACAGCGCCCGCGCCTTCGATGTGATCCCGGCGGGCTATGAGGGGCCGCTGTATCTGGAAATCTCCCCGCGTACCTTTCCCATCCTGGTGCGGGCGGGCTCGCGGCTGTCGCAGATCCGCTTCCGGCGCGGCGCCTGCCGCCTGTCGGACACGGACCTCCTCGCGCTCCAGGCTGCGCAGGGCCTTGTGGATAGCGCCGCGCCGGACGTGTCCGGCGGGGGCATCGCGGTGGGCGTGGACCTGTCCGCCGCCTCCTGGAACGGCCTTCTGGGCTTCCGCGCCAAGCGGCATACGGGGGTCATCGACGTGGACCAGCGCGCGGCGCTGGACGTGGAGGATTTCTGGGAGCCCATCCATGCGCGCGGCCGCTCGGGGCTGATCCTGGAGCCCGACGCCTTCTACATCCTCGCCTCCCGCGAGGCGGTGCATGTGCCGCCGGACTATGCGGCGGAGATGGTGCCGTTCGACCCGCTGGTGGGCGAGTTCCGCGTGCATTATGCGGGCTTCTTCGATCCCGGCTTCGGCGATGCGGCGGTTGGCGGAACGGGTGCCCGCGCGGTGCTGGAGGTGCGCTCGCGCGAGGTGCCCTTCATCCTGGAGCACGGGCAGATCGTCGGCCGGCTGATCTATGAGCACATGGAGCAGCGGCCCAACGTGCTCTATGGCGAACTGGGCTCCAATTATCAGGGCCAGGGCCTGAAGCTGTCCAAGCACTTCCGCCCGGTGGGCTGAGGCCGAGGGCGCGTGCGTTTGCGGACCTGCGTTTTGCCACGGGCCTTCATTCGAGCCCGCGCAGCGCTTGAGCGAACCCATCCGGTACAGGTCAAAGGCCGGTACCGATGGTCGCAGGGCGCGCGAAGCGTCCCGACCCGCGCCGCTCAATGGGCGCGGGCGAACATCTCGTTGAAGGAATAGCCCGCGCCGCGCACGGTGCGGATGGGGTCCATCTGGCGGCCGCGATTGATGGCCTTGCGCAGGCGGCCCACATGCACGTCCACGGTGCGCTCGTCGATATAGACGTCCTGTCCCCACACGCCGTCCAGCAATTGCTCGCGGGAGAAGACGCGGCCGGGGCTCTGCATGAGGAATTCCAGCAGCCGGAACTCGGTGGGTCCGAGATGCACCTCGCGCCCGCCCCGGTGCACCCGGTGGGTCTCCCGGTCCAGCTCGATGTCCCCGGCACGCAGCAGGGTCGCCACATGCTCGGGCTTGGCCCGGCGCAGCAGCGCCCGCACCCGCGCCAGAAGCTCGGGCACGGAGAAGGGCTTCACCACATAATCGTCGGCACCGGTGGCAAGCCCGCGCACCCGCTCCGTCTCGTCCCCGCGGGCGGTCAGCATGATGACCGGCAGGCGCTCGGTCTCGGGCCGGGTCCGCAGCCTGCGGCACAGCTCGATGCCGGAGAGGCCGGGCAGCATCCAGTCCAGGATGACGAGATCCGGCACGCTTTCGCGCAGCCGGGTCTCGGCTTCGTCGCCCCGGATCACCGTATCGACGGCGTAGCCTTCCGATTCCAGATTGTACCGCAGGAGGAGGCTGAGGGCCTCCTCGTCTTCGATGATGAGAATGCGTGCGGGCACTTGAGCTTACCTCTGGAAACTACCCCTGCACGTGCCCGGGGAAGGCCACGTTGGTCTCGCTGGAGATGTCGGCCTTGGGCCGCTCCTCGGCGATCGTCTCACCGGACACCATGTAGTAGACGGTCTCGGCGATGTTGGTCGCGTGGTCGCCGATGCGCTCGATGTTCTTCGCGCAGAACAGCAGGTGCGTGCAGACCGAGATATTCCGCGGATCTTCCATCATGTACGTGAGAAGTTCGCGGAACAGCGAGGTGTACATGGTGTCAATGCCGCTGTCCCGGCGCCACACGGCGAGGGCCTTGGCCGGATCCTTGCCGGCATAGGCGTCCAGGACTTCCTTCAGCTGCTCCAGCACCAGGTCGGACATGTGCTCGACGCCGCGCACCAGCTTCTGCGGGTGATACTCGCCTTCGATGGCCAGAACGCGCTTGCCCACATTCTTGGCGAGGTCGCCGATCCGCTCCAGGTCGCTGGCGATGCGAATGGCTGCCACCAGCTCGCGCAGGTCCACGGCCATGGGCTGGCGCTTGGCGATGACGAGGATGGACTTCTCCTCGATCTCGCGCTGGATGGCATCGACGCTCGCATCCAGCAGGATGACGCGATGGGCGAGGGCCGTGTCGCGACGGATGAGGGCGTTGACCGCGTCGATCACGAGACGCTCGGCCTGGCCGCCCATCTCCACAACCTTGCGGCCGATTTCCTTCAGCTCGGCGTCGAACGCCGTGACGGTATGCTCGGTCATGTCCGCGTTTCCTTGACTGTCAGCCGAAGCGGCCGGTGATGTAGTCGCGGGTCTTGATCTGCTTGGGATTGGTGAAGATCACGTCGGAGGGCGCGACCTCGACCAGTTCGCCGAGATAGAAGAAGGCGGTGATGTCCGCGCAGCGGGCCGCCTGCTGCATGTTGTGGGTCACGATGACGATGGTGAAGTCCTGCTTCAGTTCGTCGATCAGGTCCTCGATCTTCGAGGTGGAGATGGGATCGAGCGCCGAGGTGGGCTCGTCCAGCAGGATCACCTCGGGCTGCACCGCGATGGTGCGCGCGATGCACAGGCGCTGCTGCTGGCCGCCGGACATGCCGAGCGCGGAGGTGTGCAGGCGGTCCTTGGTCTCTTCCCAGATGGCGGCCTTGCGCAGGCAGCTTTCCACGCGCTCGTCCATCTTCGACTTCGAGATGCTCTCGTGCAGGCGCACGCCGAACGCGATGTTGTCATAGATGGACATGGGGAAGGGGGTCGGCTTCTGGAACACCATGCCGATGCGCGTGCGCACGATGGTGGGATCCAACTCCTTGCCCACCACGTTCACGCCGTCGAACAGCACCTGCCCCTCGGCGCGCTGGCCGGGATAGAGGTCGTACATGCGGTTGAACACGCGCAGCAGCGTGGACTTGCCGCAGCCCGACGGGCCGATCATCGCGGTGACGCGCTTCTCGGGGATATCGAAGTTGATGTTCTTCAGGGCATGGTTCTGCCCGTAATAGAAGTTCAGGCCCTCAACCTTGATCTTGGTGGGGGCGGGCGGGGCGTCGGGCTTGGCGGCCACGGACGAAGCGATGTTGAAGGTCGGGTCCACAGCGGAAGTCATGGTCTGCCTCTTCGATCTCGGGTCTGGGGCCGCCTGGAGCGGCCGCGCTTGATCTAGGGTTCGGCGTTTCGGTTTCGGCGGCGGTGCCGCCGGGTCACTTCATCCGGGCCAGGACCAGCCGGGACGCGATGTTGAGGAGCAGGACGCCCACGGTGATCAGAAGCGCACCCGCCCAGGCGAGGGCCACCCAATCGTCGAACGGGCTACCGGCATACTGATAGATGGCGATGGGCAGGCTGGCCATGGGCTTGGACAGGTCCACCGACCAGGAGTTGTTGCCGAGCGAGGTGAACAGCAGGGGCGCGGTCTCGCCGGCGGCACGCGCCACCGCAAGCAGGATGCCGGTGACGATGCCTGCGCGCGCCGCGCGCCAGGTCACCATCATCACCACCTTCCATTGCGGCGCGCCAAGCGCGAAAGCCGCTTCGCGAAGGCCCACGGGCACGAGGTTCAGCATGTCCTCGGTGGTGCGCACGATCACCGGGATCACCAGGATGGCGAGGGCGATGCCGCCCGCCCAGCCCGAGAAGCCGCCGAACGGGATCACCAGGAACTGGTAGATGAACAGGCCCACCAGGATGGAGGGCGCCGAGAGCAGGATGTCGTTCACGAAGCGGGCGGCGGAACCGATCTTCGTGCCCTTACCGTTCTCCGCGAGGAAGGTGCCGCAGAGCAGCCCGATGGGGCCGCCGATCACCAGCGCCAGGGCGATCTGGATGAGCGAGCCCACAATGGCGTTGAGCAGGCCGCCATTATGGCCTGGAGGCATGGTGACGTTGGTGAAGACAGTGAGCTTCAGCGCGGGAGCCCCGCGCGCAACCAATGTCCAGAGGATCCACGCCAGGAGGAAGATGGCGAAGATGGCGAAGCCGGTGGAGATCACCTTGATGGTGGTGTCCTTGGCGCGGCGTGCGGCGAGGGAAGCCATGGTTCTCTATCCTTCCCGGTCAGTCGAGGCGCGAGCGCACGAGCGCGCGGGAGAGTGCAAGGACGATGAAGGAGATGACGAACAGGATGAAGCCGAGCTGCAGCAGCGAGGTCAGCTTCAGCGAGCCCAGGGCCGCCTCGGGGAATTCGTTCGCGATGGTGGACGCGATGGTGGCGCCCGGCGCGAACAGGGAGGCGGAGAGGCGGGTCGCGTTGCCGATCACGAAGGTGACGGCCATGGTCTCGCCCAGCGCGCGACCGAGGCCGAGCATAATGGCGCCGACCATGGCGGTCTTGCCGTAGGGGATGGAGACGTTCTTGTAGACCTCGTATGTGGTGGCCCCGACGCCGTACGCGCTCTCCTTGAGCATGGCGGGCACCGATTCCAGGGTCTCAACGAACATCGCCGTGATGAAGGGGATGATCATGACCGCCAGGATGAGGCCGGCGGTGAGCATGCCGGAGCCGAGCGGCGGGCCCATGAAGAGCGCGCCGATGACCGGGATCGGGCTCAGCCAGTCGATCAGCGGGGGCTGCACATAGGCCGCGATCAGCGGAACGATGACGAAGAAGCCCCACATGCCGTAGATGATGGAGGGCACGGCGGCGAGAAGCTGCACGGCGACGCCGATGGGCCGGCGCAGCGCCTGGGGCGCGATCTCGGTGAGGAAGAAGGCGATGCCGAAGGACAGGGGCAGCGCGAAGATCACCGCGATGACCGCGCTGAACAGCGTGCCGTAGATCATCACCAGGGCGCCGTAATTCTCGGTCACCGGATTCCAGGTGGCGGTCCACAGAAAGTCGAGGCCGAAATGGCGCAGCGCCGGAAGGCCGCCCTCGAAAAGCTGGGCGATGATCAGGCCCAGCAAAATCAATACGAAGATGCCGCTCGCCCAGAGCGCACCGACGAAAATCGGATCGGAGACAGCCCCGGTGGGCTTCGCCTTGTCGATGGGGGGCAGGGCCCCGGCCTTTGCGGTTGTGATCGTCGCGTCCATCGTTCCGCTCTTCCCCAATCGCGCGCCACGCCCTTCGCGTAGCCGAACTGCCCAACCCTCGGCCCGCGGCACCGCGTCCGTGGCCGGTTTCGCCCTTGCCCGTGTGCCTTCGTCCGCTGCGGGCAGGCGATGGCCTACCGGGCATTCGACGAAGGGCCGGGCCAAGGGCCCGTCATTTGGTTGATATGCCGGCCGCACGATCCCGAAGCGCTCCCCCTGGACGCTCCGGCCGCCGGCCGCTGGTCTTCAGTCTTTCGGACTTCGGTCCGTCATGGGGCCGAACCCGGCGAGGGAGGAAAATCCTCTCTCGCCGGGCTTGGCGACCCAGCCTCCTGTTCCCCGCAGAAGGGGGCCGGGTGCTTCAATCAGAACACCGGCTTGCCGTCCGGAGCCTTCACTTCAGACTTCCAGGCCGCCTTGATGCGCTCCACAACCGCCTCGGGAAGCGGGATGTAGTGCAGCTTCTCGGCCATCTCGGAGCCTTCCTTGCCGTAGGCCCAGTCGAAGAACTTCATCACCTCGCGAGAGGACTCCACATTGGTGGGGTTCTTCGGGAGCAGGATGTAGGTGGGGCTCACGATCGGCCACGCGCCTTCGCCGGCGGTGTTGATCATGGAGGCGGCGAAGTCCTTGGAACCGGCCCAGTCGGCGGCAGCGGCGGCTTCCACGAAGTTCTTCACTTCGGGGTTGACGAACTTACCGGCCTTGTTCTGGAGCTGGGTCACGACCAGCTTGTTGGAGGCCGCGTAGATGAACTCCACGTAGCCGATGCCACCCTTGGTGTTCTTCACGTTGCCGGTGACGCCCTCATTGCCCTTGGCGCCAGCGCCCGTGGGCCACTGGACCGAGGTGGCGGCGCCGACCTTGGACTTCCACTCGGGGCTCACTTCCGCGAGATAGGTGGTGAAGATGAAGGTGGTGCCGGAGGCATCCGACCGGTAGACCGGCACGATGGCCTGCGAGGGCAGCTTCACGCCGGGGTTCAGGTCGGCGATGACCTTGTCGTCCCACTTGGTGATCTTGCCGAGATAGATGTCGGCGATCACCGGGCCGGTCAGCTTGAGCTGGTTGGTCGAGATCCCGTCCAGGTTGACGGTGGCGACCACCGAGCCGATCACGGTCGGGAACTGGAGCAGGTTGTTGGAGGCGAGCTTGTCGGCCGCCATGGGGGCGTCGGAAGCGCCGAAGTCCACGGTGCGGTTGATGATCTGGTTCTGACCGCCGCCGGAGCCGATGGACTGGTAGTTCAGGGCGTTGCCGGTCTTCTCCTTATACTTCGCGCCCCAGGACTGATAAACAGGCGCGGGGAAGGATGCGCCGGCGCCGTTGATGTCAACCGCGGACGCGCTGCCAGCGACCAAGGATCCGGCGAGCGCGATCGCTGCGCCAAGAACGGTGAAATGCTTCACGGGGGTGTCTCCTAGCCAATCAGGTGTCGCCCGTCGGCCTGCGGGGCCGAGACGCAACAAGGGCCCGGAATGAATACCGGGCAGGCGCCACCGTTCTATGACTCTTGGATGACAGTCGGATGACGTGTTAAGCCTTTATAAAGGCTTGTTCTTTTCTGATTTATCGAGGGTCTCCAGTCGCGCCGTGAACGTGGCGCCTTGTCCGGGCTGGCTTTCAACCGTGAGTTTGCCCCGATGGCGGGCGACGATGTGCTTCACAATTGCGAGGCCGAGGCCCGTGCCGCCCTGGTCGCGGCTCGCCACAACGTCCACCCGGTAGAAGCGCTCCGTCAGGCGCGGCAGGTGCTCGGGCGAGATGCCGGGGCCGAAGTCCCGCACCGCTACCAGCGCATCACCGGACACGGCGTCATCCAGGGCGATGGTCACCTCGACGCGCTTGCCCGGCGCGCCATATTTCAGGGCGTTCTCCACCAGATTCTCGAACAGGCGGATCAACTCGTCCCGGTCACCAAGCACCGGCACCGGCCCGTCGGGCCGCGTCACGTTGATCTCCACGCCCCGCTCGCGGGCGAGTGGGGAGAGGGTCTCGCAGACATGGGAGACGATCATGCCCAGTTCCACCTGGGTGTCGGGGCGCACATGGGCGTTCAGCTCGATGCGGGAGAGCGACAGCAGGTCGTCGATGAGCCGCGACATGCGGCGGGCCTGGGCGCCCATGATGCCGAGGAAACGCTCGCGCGCCGCCGCGTCGTTCCGCGCAGGTCCCATGAGGGTTTCGATGAAGCCGGACAGCGAGGCGAGCGGTGTGCGCAGCTCATGGCTGGCATTGGCCACGAAATCGGCGCGCATCTGCTCCACCCGGCGCTGCTGGGTGAGGTCGCGGAAGGTGAGCAGAACGGTGTCCGGCCCACGCGCTTCGCCTCCGGCCGTCTCCAGCAGGCGCAGGGGCACGATATGCGCCTCCAGCCAGCGGTCGAGGGGGATTCGCTCGCCAAATTCCACCCGGCGGGGAATGCCGTCATTGGCGCTGGAGCGAACCGCTTCCAACACTTCCGGCACACGCACGAGGTAGGACAGGGGATCGCCTACCCGGGCCGGGCCGACGGAGAGCGCCACGCGGGCATTGGCCACCAGGATGTCGCCCTCGGGCGTCAGCAGCAGCGCGGGTTCGGGCAACGCGGCGACCAGCGCACCCACTGCGGTCTCAACCCGTGCGCGGGGCGGAACGGGCGCGGCGGCGGGGATGATCTCGGCCGGGGCAGCGGGTTCGTTGCCCAGCAGGAGGGCGGTCGCGAGCGCCGCGACGACGAGGACCAGCACATAGGCGGGATGGACCAGGTCCAGCACGGAACCGGCGAGGGCGAGGATGCCGACGATCCCGGCCAGGACCAGGAGACGGCCGCGGCGCGTGCGAAGCCGCGGGGCGCCGTGCGGAGCCAGGGTCATGATCCGCGCTCCGCGTGCGCGCCGATCTGGCCGCCCGCGTCACGAACAGGCGTGGCGCGCGTTCGGCTGCACTTCCTCCGCAAGATATCCTCCCGCGCCGAACCGGCGGTTCTGAGGGATGGCCGGACCACCATGGCGATCTCCGGCTCCGCTCTGATTTGGCATATGCTGCAACGGCTTCACGAACGCAATACGACACAACTCCCAGCCGCGCTGCCGCGCGTGCCTCGGAAAAGCCGTGGGCATCGGTGAGCCTGGACGTGCGGTTGCGCCGGAACGCCGATGCCCGCGCCGTGGCCGGCCCCCGCCCGCATGCTTCCAACCGGCTCGCTTTCCCGTTAGAGCCTGATCCCGCCCGGTTGGTTCAACTTGGCGGGTGAATCAGTCTCTAACTCATTGAAAGAGTGCGATCACACTCGAGAGCACCAGCCTCGCCGAAGGTTTTGCCCATGCTTCGCTCCATTGCTTCCGTTGCCGCCCTCTGCCTGTCCGCCACCGCAGCGTTCGCCGAGCAGCTTCCTGTTCCGCAGACGGATTTCGCCTTGAAGGCCAAGGTTCAGCAGGGCGTCGCCATGGAGCTGGCGCAGAGCGGTGGTCGCCTGCGCATCCATCTGTCGGGCGGCAAGATGCCCGCGCCCGTTCTCGGCATCATCGACCTCAAGCGCTACAAGATGCTGATGATGCTGCCGGATATCCCCAAGGCTGCGGTCGAGGCCGAGGTGCCTCCGGCCTACCGCACCGCGTTCCCCCGCGGGGAGGGGGAGAAGATCGGTGTCGGTCAGGCGGCGGGTGAGGCCTGCGATGTCTGGCGCGTGGAGAAGAGCGCGGACCTGGAGACGCCCGCCTTTGTCTGCATTACCGCCGACGGCATTCCGCTGCGCACCGAGGTGGAGAGCAAAGGCAAGAAGCAACTCGTCTACGAGGCGACGTTCGTGAGCCGCGCGCCGCAGAGCGCCGATCTGTTCGCACCGCCGCCGGGCACCCAGATCATGAAGGTGCCGCCGGGTGCCGCGAACCTGCTTCCCGGCCTCGGCAAGCTTCTAAAGAACTGACCCCATACGAAGCCGGGGCGGCCCCGGTCAGGGGCCAATATGTGAGGTGAGGCGCGCGCCGCGCCTCACTCCGCGGGCTTTGACGCGGCTTCCTTGCCCGGAGCGAGTGCGCTGGCCGAGATGCCTGCGGCCTCGGCGGCACGTGCCCTGCGCTTGCGGATGCTGAGCATGAGTTCGCGGCTGCCCAGGATCAACAGGGCGAAGGCGAAGGGCACGATGTAATAGAAGAGCCGGAACAGGAGGAGGGCGCCGACCATCTCCTCCTTGTCGAATTGCGGCAGCGCCACGAGCAGAGCCGCATCGAACACGCCAAGGCCGCCGGGGGCATGGCTGGCGAAGCCCAGGAGCGTGGCCGTCACGAAGATGACCGCCAGCGAAATGGGATCGATATAGGGGCTGGCCGGCATGAGCATGTACATGGCGGCGGCGCACAGCGTGAGGTCCAGGATGCCGATGCCCACCTGGACCAGGGTCAGCTTGCCGGCAGGCAGCGTCACGTACCAGGTGGAGCGCCCGATCTTCCGCGGGGCCATGCTGACCCAGACGATATAGCCCACGAGGCCCGCCAGCGCGGCGATGCCGATAATGCGGTTGATGACGGGCGGCAGGTGGTCCACCGCCGTCGCCGCCTCGGGATGGATCGCGATGCCGAGCCCCAGCACGGCGATGTTGCCGAGCCAGAAGGTGAGGCCCGCCACGAAGCAGATCTTCGCCACGTCGATGGCCGTCAGGCCCCAGGCCGAATAGATGCGGTAGCGCACCGAGCCGCCGGTCAGGACCGTGAAGCCCACATTGTGCCCCACCGAATAGGAGCAGAAGCCGGCCATGGCGGCGACACGGTAGGGGACATGATCCCGCCCGATGGTCCGAAGCGCGAAGAAGTCATAGAGGGTCAGTGTGAGATAGGCGCAGCACACCAGGAGGAAGGCCGCCAGCACATGGGCCGGCGATTTGTCCTTCAGCGCGTCCACCACCTCGGAAAACTCAAGCCCCTGGAGCATGTTCCAGAGCACGACCACCGCGAATGCGATGATGGCCAGGCTGAGGACCAATCCGATTCCATGAAGCCCGACGCGGTCGCGCAGGAAGATCCACACTCGTGACATGAACCACCATTCCCCCCGGCCTGACGCATCGGCGCCTTGGAGCCTGACCCGTTCAGCTTGACCCAGGCTGAACGGTGAATCGCCCTCTAGACAAACATTTTTGGGGGAGACTGAGTATCCCCTTTACGTAACGTCGCCTTGCGAGCGCCCCGACCGGGGAGGGGCCGGGCGCCGCGCCGTGCGCGCATCTGCCCTAGCTCCACTTCGCGGCCATCCCAAGGCGCTGTCCCCGACGGCGCCTCAGAGCTTCACCGGATAGCCGATCTCCATGGTGCGGTTGCGCGGCAGGCCGAAACGGTCCACCGAGCGCTCGGCATTGCGCGCCAGGAAGGCGAACACATGGCCCAGAAGATCGCGCGGACGCAGGATCTCGTCCGGCGGGATGATGCGCTCGTGCCCGATCACATAGATGGCCTCATCCGGATCAATGCCGCGGGCGCTGAGCGCCGGGCCGAGGACGGACGGCACGTCGATCTGCTGCATGTAGCCGAAGCGCAGGTCCACGCGCACGAAGCTGGAATCCATCACCGTCACGCGCACCCGCTGGTCCACGGAGACGCGGGGGCGCGATGCGATCCAGACCGAGACGATGACGGACTTTTGAAAGCGGACCTTCATCACATCCGCCATGCGCGAGAGCGCCACCGGCGTCATGGCGCCCGCGCGCGACAGGAAGATGGCCGTGCGGGGGCTTTCCCCATCCCCCGCCCGTTCCTTGCGATCGACGAAGCTGTCCAGCGGCTCGGTGAAGCGGACCTGCTGCGCCACCACCCCTTCCAGCCCGCGCCGCCAGGAGACCATGACCAGGATCACGAGGCCCGCGATGCTGAGCGGCAGCCAGCCGCCGTCATGGATCTTCGTGAGGTTGGCGGTGGCGAAGGCGCTGTCGAGGCTGAACAGGCAGACCCCCAGCAGGATCACCGCAGCCTTCGGCCAGTTCCAGGCCCGGTTCACCTGCGCCACGAACAGGATGGAGGTGGTCACCATGGCGAAAGCCACCGCGATGCCGTAGGCCGAGGCGAGCGCGTCGGAGGCCTCGAAGCCGATCACCACGGCGATGCAGGCCAGCATGAGCAGCCAGTTCAGGCGCCCCACATAGATGTGCTGCTCGTTATGCTCGCTGGTGTAGCGGATGCGCATGGGTGGCAGATAGCCAAGCTCGATGGCCTGCTTCGCCAGCGAGAATACGCCGGTGATGATGGATTGCGAAGCAATGACCGTGGCCGCCGTGGCAAGCAGCAGCAGGGGAATGTCCAGCAGGTCGGGGCACAGGTCGTAGAAGGGATTGCGCACCGCATTGGGGTCGCGCAGCAGGATGGCGCCCTGGCCGTAATAGTTCAGCAGCAGCGCCGGCATGGCCACGTAGAGCCACGCGCGGGCGATGACCTTGCGGCCGAAATGGCCGAGGTCCGCATAAAGCGCCTCGCCGCCGGTGATGGCGAGAAAGCAGGCGCCGATGATGACGCCGGCCAGCCCCGGATGGTCCACGAGCACCCGGAAGCCATGGCGGGGATCAAAGCCCTGCAGGACTTCCGGCGCATGGGAGATGCCGTAGATGCCGAGGATGGCGAGGGAGCCGAACCACAGCAGCATGATGGGGCCGTAAAAGCTCGCGATCCGCTCGGTGCCCAGGCGCTGGGACAGGAACACGCCGAGCAGCACGACGACCGTGATGGGCACCACCCAATGGTCCAGGGGCGCGGCCATCACCTTCAGGCCCTCAATGGCGGAGAGAACCGACATGGCGGGCGTCAGCACGCCGTCGCCGATGAGCATGGCGGCTCCCAGAAGACCGGCAGCCAGCAGGTACCAGCGCAGCCCGATGGCGCTGCGGTGCAGGTCCAGCAGGGTCACCAAAGCGAGGATGCCGCCTTCCCCGTCATTGTCCGCCCGCAGGACGAGCATGACATATTTCACGGTCACCGAGAGGATAATGCTCCAGGTGATGAGCGAGAGCAGGCCGAGCACGTCGCCCGGAAGGAAATTGGTGCCGCCCACCGCAAGCACGCCCTGCTTCAGGGCGTAGAGGGGGCTAGTGCCGATATCGCCGAACACGACGCCGAGCGCGCCGATCTCGGCGGCGAAGGGCAGCGCGAACTGCCGGCCACGCAGGAGGCTCAGCGACATGAGATGGCGATGCCCGAACAGGTGATAGCCGATGCGTCCCGAACAGGCGGGACCGTGCCCGGCTTCCGCGTGATGTCCGTCCGCCGATGGTTTCCGGCGAAGGAACGGACCTTCGCTGTGTCTACACCGTCCAAGTCAGCCCCCCGGCATGCCACCGCCGTGCGTAGAGACCACACACCTAGCTCTGATCGCGGCTGATGACAATGCGCGCGCTGACCTTATGGAATGGTCCAGATGCGCGGGCATGGGAACCGGCGCGGCGGACCGCCGCGCCGGTCGACCCGCAAGTCTCAGTAGCGGTAGGCTTCGGGCTTGAACGGGCCGTCCTGCGACACGCCGATATAGGCCGACTGTTTGTCGTTCAGCTTGGTGAGCTTCACGCCGATCTTGTCGAGGTGGAGGGCCGCCACCTTCTCGTCCAGCGTCTTGGGCAGGGTGTAGACCTGCTTCTCATACGCACCCGGCTTGGTCCACAGCTCGATCTGGGCCAGCGTCTGGTTGGTGAAGGACGCGGACATCACGAAGCTCGGGTGGCCGGTGGCATTGCCCAGGTTCACGAGGCGGCCTTCGGACAGCAGGATGATGCGGGTTCCGCTCGGGAACTCGATCTCGTCCACCTGCGGCTTCACGTTCGACCACTTGAAGTTCTTCAGGCCGGCGACCTGAATCTCGCTGTCGAAGTGGCCGATATTGCAGACGATGGCGCGGTCCTTCATGGCGCGCATGTGATCGACGGTGATCACGTCCACGTTGCCGGTGGTGGTCACGAAGATGTCCGCGCGCGGCGCGGCGTCTTCCATGGTGGTGACCTCATAGCCTTCCATGGCCGCCTGCAGGGCGCAGATGGGGTCGATCTCGGACACCATCACGCGGCAGCCGGCATTGCGGAGCGAAGCGGCCGAGCCCTTGCCCACGTCGCCGAAGCCCGCGACCATGGCCACCTTGCCGGCCATCATCACGTCGGTGCCACGGCGGATGCCGTCCACCAGGCTCTCGCGGCAGCCGTACAAATTGTCGAACTTCGACTTGGTGACGCTGTCATTGACGTTGATGGCGGGCCACAGGAGCGTGCCCTTCTTCTGCATTTCGTAGAGACGATGCACGCCCGTGGTGGTCTCTTCCGTCACGCCGCGCACCGACTTGGCGATCTGCGTGTACCAGCCGGGCTTGGTGGCGAGGCGCTGCTTGATGGCGGCGAAGAGGACCGACTCTTCCTCGTTGGTGGCGCCGTCGAGGAAGGCGGTGTCGCCATTCTCCGCGCGCAGGCCGAGATGGATGAGCAGGGTGGCGTCGCCGCCGTCATCCAGGATCATGTTCGGCACGCCGCCATCGGCCCACTCGAAGATGCGGTGGGTGTAGTCCCAGTATTCCTCCAGGGTCTCGCCCTTGATGGCGAAGACCGGGGTGCCGGCGGCGGCGATGGCCGCGGCTGCATGGTCCTGGGTGGAGTAGATGTTGCACGAGGCCCAGCGGACGTCGGCGCCCAGCGCCTTCAGCGTCTCGATGAGCACGCCGGTCTGGATGGTCATGTGCAGGGAGCCGGCGATGCGGGCGCCCCTCAGCGGCTGCGACGGGCCGTATTCGGCGCGCGTGGCCATGAGGCCGGGCATTTCGGTCTCGGCGATGTCCAGTTCCTTGCGGCCCCAGTCGGCGAGATTGATATCCTTGACTACATAGTCGGTCATGCGCGTTCACTCCGTCCATCCTGGACGCGCACGGCGGCCGTCCATCGCGGGCAGCCTGTAGCACGATGCGTGTGGGGCGGCAAATTGGATATAAGGAAATATTTATATCCTTGATTCAGGTCGGGAATCGCGCGTGCTGCGTATGGTGCATACGTCTCCTGCGCGCCGGCGGGCGAGGATTGGATGCACGCGCTTTGATTCAGGCCGTTTTTGTGTTATACAAGCTTTTACAGTCGATTGCTTCCTGCACCTTCCGCAACGTGCCTGACCAGTGGCGCTTTCTCGGCAAACCTGCTGCGAGACATAGGCATCCAGCCGATATGACGGCGTGGGCGCGGCGGAATGGGTTTTGGCTTCGATTGATGAGCAGACCGACGGTCTCATTCACCACGGTCTAGTCGCCAGCGCAAGTGCGTCGCCGCTCGGGCTTTGCCCGAAAGAAGCGGACGAACGCTAACGGTCCGGCCTCAGGGCCGGATCAGGAGTGGTCAAAAGCATGTCGACAAAGAAGAGCGCGCAAGCCCGCCTTGGTTTCAAGACGGGTGAACACATCGTGTACCCTTCGCATGGTGTCGGCCGTATCGTGTCCATTGAGGAGCAAGAAGTCGCTGGCTTTAAACTTGAGCTCTTCGTCATCTCGTTTGAAAAGGACAAGATGACCCTGCGGGTGCCCGTTCCCAAGGTTGCGTCCGTCGGCATGCGCAAGCTGTCCGAGGCGCCTGTTGTCGCCAAATCCCTGGAGACCCTCAAGGGTCGTGCCCGCGTCAAGCGCACCATGTGGAGCCGCCGCGCGCAGGAATATGAAGCCAAGATCAATTCCGGCGACCTGATCGCCATCTCCGAAGTGGTGCGTGACCTCTACCGGTCCGACGCCCAGCCCGAGCAGTCCTATTCCGAGCGGCAGCTTTACGAAGCCGCCCTGGACCGGATGGCCCGCGAACTCTCGGCGGTGCAGAACATCACCGAGACCGAGTCGGTGAAGCTGATCGAGTCCAATCTCCAGAAGGGTCCGCGCCGCGCCGGCGCCAAGGCCGAGGAAGTGGAGGCCGAGGCCGACAGCGAGATGGAAGCGGAAGAAGCCGCCTGAGACCAGGGCCGCCGAGGTCAGGTCAGCATCTTTTGAAAAGGCCCGGCAAATTTGCCGGGCCTTTTTCTTTTGCCCTTCGCAAACCGGGAACCGGATGACCTCCGGGCGTGTTACATTCGGCTGCGGGAAAACCTGCGGGGGCATAAGAAGCAAGAACGGAGGATGGCATGAACCATCTGAGTCACGTCCGCACCCAATCCGCGCCGTCTTCCGGCGCATCCCGGACCCCGGATCACAAGCGACAGATCCATTCCGATATGACGCCGGCGGTATCGGCCGCCCTGCGCCAGCAGCATCAGGTGCGGCGGGTGGATCCCTGCCGCGACCAGCAGCAGCGCGATCACCAGAAGGGCGAATGCTGAGGCCGCCCGGCCTCAGCCCTGCTGCGCGACGGCGGATGCCGGCCCTTTCTTCGGGGCCGGCGGCTGCTTGTCCGGCACCAGTATGGTTCCCACGTCGTGCAGGGGCCGCAGCACGGCGTCCGAGAAGCTGAGATAATCCGCCACCAGCGGCAAAATCCGGCGCGTGTCGGGATCTGGCGCGTTGGTGAGCGCCGTGGAGAGGGCTGCGTTGAGCTCCGACGCCTCTGTGGTGCGCGAGGCGGGCGGTGCATCGCCCAATGCCGCGTCGAAGGCGCGCAACGTGCGCGCCCGTGCAGCTTCCAGCGCCGTGACGATCTCGGCCTTGGGCGCCGACCGGGCGAGGCGGTGCGCCACGTCCTCCAGCAGGCCCAGATAGGTTGTGAGCACTTCCAGTGTGGAGACGAGGGAAACCACGTCTCCCGCTGACCTGTGCCCGAGTGCGGTTTCCGCGCCGATCTGCGGCAGCCGGTCGGCCAGCCCGCGCAATTCCAGCGTCATGCCCACCGTGATGTTGCGTGACGTTGTGGCATTGCCACGCGGCCAGGCTTCCGCGAAAGCGGAGCGCGACCGGCGCACCAGGTCGATGACCTGGCCGCGGATCTGGTCGGCGGCGAAGACCGGCAGGATCAGCCAGGAGGCGGCGAGGGCGACCGCCGCCCCGATCACCGTCTCATAGATGCGCGCCACCATGCCGTCCGTGCCGAGCCCGGTCACCAGATGCAGCGCGATGAGGATGGAAAGGCCGGTGGCCGCCGATGCCACGTCGTAGCGGTCGCGATTGGTGACGAGGCCGATCATCTGGCCGACGAGGCAGATCCCCGCCAGCAGCCAGATGTGGGTTTCCAGCGCCGCGATGAGGCCGAACCCGACGATGACGCCGATGACCGTCCCGACGCTACGGTAGCGGGCCCGCACATAGGTCTCGCCCAGGCTGTTCCCGAGCACGAACATGACCGTCATGGTCGCCCAATAGGCGTGGTTCAGGTCGAGCACGAAGTCGAGGGTGGTGGTGATGGTGGTCGCCACCATGCCCTGGATGGCGACCTTCGCGGCCTGGCTAAGGCCGCCTGCCGTCTTGGGGCTCGGCGGTACGGGCATGTCCTTCTGCCGAAGCACCTCGGGGCCCTCGCTCTGTAGGTTGGACAATTCACCCACCACCAGGGCGATCCGGTCGATGGCGGTGACGGAACGCAGCAGGGAAAGCTGGAGCGCCGGGTCCATGTCCGGCGACATGGCTTCCTTGCGGAAGCGGGCGATGGCCTCTTCCATGCGCGCCTTTTCGGGGAAGGGCTCGCTCAGGCCGTTCTGGAGGTGGCGGGCGATGAAGTCCGCCGCCGTGGCGAAGGGCAGGCGCCAGGGCGCCTTCGCATCGTCGGTGCGGGGCACGCTGTCGCCCAGCAACTGGGAGGCGATGCGCAGGCGATAGGCGCGGGCGCGGACCGCCTCGATATAGGGCCGCGCGGACGGGGCTTGGGCGCTGGCATTGACCAGTGCCGCGCGCACGCGCACGCGGGTCAGGTCGAGCAGATATTCGGACGGGGTGGGCAGCGGCTTCGTCTCGCGCACGCAATAGGCCAGGTCCACCAGAAAGGCGCCCATGGCGTTGCCCGCCGCCTCCACCGTGTCGTGATAGACCTTCATGGCGTCCGGCCGGGGAAGGATCAGGCGCACCAGCACCGTCACCACGGCGCCCTGGAGGCTTGCCGCCAGCAGATAGGTCATTTCCAGCCGCGTCGGATGCAGGACCGCCGCGACCGTGAGAATGATCACTATGGTGAAGCCCAGCCGCTGGCCTGCCATGCCGAACCGCCGCACATACAAAGCAAGGCCGGTGAAGGGCACCAGGAGGAGCTTCAGCAGCATGCCGTTAGAGGGCGATTCTCCTGGGCCGATGATGAAGACGACGATGAGCAGGCTGAAGGTGATGCCGAATGCGCGCGCAAAGTCCCGCGCCTCGGCGCGCCGGTTCGCGGCAGGGGTGGAGAGCACCAGAACCAGCGCCGTCATGGCGCCCGCCATGGGGAAGATCACGTCGAGGCCCAGCGCGAAAATGCGCGATGTGGCGTAGCCCAGGGCGATGACGAGGCTGTAGGAGACCGCCAGGTGAAGGGCGCGCGTCGTATCGATCCTGCCGGGGTCGTGCTGATCCAGCCACGCCCCGATGGTTTCCAGCAGCGGTCGCGCCGCCCTCGGCTCGACCTCGGGTTCCGACACCAATCCGTCCCCCTCGCTTTTGGGCCTTCCCCGCCCGCACACGCATGCGGGCGAGCCCGGAGGCCCGCCCGCATCTAAACCGCAGTGTCTTTCAAATTGGTGAGGCTGGAAAGGCCGGACAGCCCCGCGGGCGCCTTAGCGCACCATATAGGCGCCGCTCGGTGCCACCACGTAGCTGGCGGACGGCATGACCGGCACATAGACCCGTGGCGCCGGGCTCACGATGGTGGAATTGCGCCCACCCACGCCCGCGGAATACTGATCCTGCTGGATCACATAGCCGCCGTGGCGGGACAGATAGTCCATCTGCTGGGTCTGGATCACGCTGTCATTCACCTTGGTCACGGAATCGTCCGCCATGGCGCCGGTGGGGGCGCCGATGCTGGCGGCGAGGGCGAGGGCGAGAAGGCCGGAACCGGTCGCAACGAGAGTCTTCATGTCAGTCTCCATTCCTGCTGCCGACGGGAGCGGATCGCATGCCCGCCTCGCCGCGCGGCGCTGTCTGGGAGCGGCGCGGCGTGTCTGAGGAATGAACGCCGGCAAGCGGTTCTGGTTTCCTCGCTTGTGACAACTCCATGGAAGAGGCCGGCCCCCCAGGGCGGCAAGGATCCGCTTTCCAACCGGCCTCTCGCGCTCTAGACCGGAAGGCGAGTGCAGGTGCGAAGGTCGATCGAAGGCCCTTTGGAGGCAGCATGGGGAGCGCACAGTCGTCGCGGGTCCGGGACCGGTATCTGTCCAAGGTCGCGGGCGGTGAGATTTCGAGCGATTCCGCGCAGGCGCAGATCGTGGAGGCCTTCGCCCGCCTCGAAGGCGAATTGCGCGACAGGGCATTGGCCACCAAGTCCTCGGCCCTCGGCTGGCTGTTCCAGCGCCGCGCCACGCCGCAGGCCCCGCGCGGCCTCTATATTTACGGCAAGGTCGGGCGCGGCAAGACCATGCTCATGGACCTGTTCTTCGAGACGGCACCGGTCCAGGCCAAGCGCCGCGCGCACTTCCATGAATTCATGGCCGACGTGCATGAGCGCATCTTCCAGGAGCGCGAGGGGCAGAAGCGCGGGACGCGCAAGCAGGCGGATCCGCTCCAGCCGGTGGCGGACGAACTGGCGCGCGAGGCCAAGCTGCTGTGCTTCGACGAGTTCCACGTCACCGACATCGCCGATGCCATGATCCTGGGCCGCCTCTTCCAGAAGCTGTTCGCCGACGGCGTGGTGGTGGTGGCCACCTCCAACGTTGCCCCGCGCGATCTCTATGCCGGGGGGCTCAACCGCGCATTGTTCCTGCCCTTCATCGACATGATCGAGGCGCGCATGGAGGTCATCAACCTCGACGCGCCCACGGACTATCGGATGGAGAAGCTGTCCGGCATTCCCGTCTGGTACGAGCCCCTGGGGCCGGAAGCGACTGCGGCCCTCGACCGGGCGTTCGCGACGCTGGTGGGGCCGGCCGGGGCGCGGCCGGGCGAACTCGCCATGAAGGGGCGCGTCATTCCCGTGCCCGCCCAGGGCAACGGTACGGCCCGCTTCGCCTTCGACGATCTGTGCATGCGCCCGCTGGGTGCGTCGGACTATCTGAAGATCGGCCGCACCTTCCATTCGGTGCTGCTGGACGACATTCCGATCCTGAGCGGCGAGCGGCGCAATGAGGCCAAGCGCTTCATCACGCTCATCGACACGCTCTATGACGGGTGCGTGAAGCTGATCGCTTCGGCAGCGGCCGAGCCGGAGCAGCTTTATCTCGGCACCAGCGGGGCGGAAGCGTTCGAGTGGGCGCGCACCGTCTCCCGCCTCCACGAGATGCGATCCTCAGAATATCTCGCGCGTGCCCACGGGCGCCCCGACTCCACCGCTTCCGGGGCGACGACAGGGCTCGCCGAGACCTGAGGCACGGATTTCAGGATGCGGAGTACCCGCACCCCCGCCGTGTGCCAATGAGCGCGGCCGAATTGAACTTTGGGATGAGCCGGCCCACGAGCCGCCCTGGGGCTGCGGTTGGAAAATGACGTTATTCCAACGTGGCGGCAAACAATATTCCGTATGCCAGCGTCCTGATTGTGCGACTGCTCACGATTCCGTGCATTTGCGAGCCCGGCCCGTCTTGAACCCCTTCCCGGATGGGAGTAGTCAAGCGCCGCTCGGCCTTTGCCGGGCCGCCCGCCTTTTCGAGGGTCCCGCCTGATGGCACGCAACAAGATAGCCCTGATCGGAGCCGGCCAGATCGGCGGCACGCTCGCGCTTCTTGCCGGCCTGAAGGAACTGGGTGACATCGTCCTGTTCGATGTCGCGGAAGGCACGCCCCAGGGCAAGGCGCTGGACCTCGCCGAGCTTTCGCCGGTGGAAGGTTTCGACGCGCGCCTGTCTGGCACCAATACCTATGAGGCCATCGAGGGCGCCGATGTGGTGATCGTCACCGCAGGCGTGCCGCGTAAGCCCGGCATGAGCCGCGACGACCTTCTCGCCATCAATCTGAAGGTGATGGAGCAGGTGGGCGCGGGCATTGCCAAATATGCCCCTGACGCCTTCGTCATCTGCATCACCAATCCGCTCGACGCCATGGTCTGGGCGCTGCAGAAGTCCTGCGGCCTGCCCAAGGAGAAGGTGGTCGGCATGGCGGGCGTGCTGGATTCGGCACGGCTGCGCTATTTCCTCGCCGACGAGTTCAACGTCTCGGTGGAGGACGTGACCGCCTTCGTCATGGGTGGCCACGGCGACACCATGGTGCCGCTGATCCGCTATTCGGCGGTGGCCGGCATCTCGGTGCCCGATCTCATCAAGATGGGCTGGACCACGAAGGACCGCATCGAAGCCATCGTCCAGCGCACGCGGGACGGGGGCGCGGAAATCGTGAACCTGCTCAAGACAGGCTCAGCCTTCTACGCGCCGGCGGCGTCCGCCATCGCCATGGCCGATGCCTATCTGAAGGACAAAAAGCGCGTTCTGCCGTGCGCCGCCTATCTGTCGGGCGAGTACGGCCTGAAGGACATCTATGTCGGTGTTCCCGTCGTGATCGGCGCCAAGGGCGTCGAGCGTGTCGTGGAGATCGATCTCGACCGCGAGGAGAAGGCGAACTTCGAGAAGTCCGTGAACTCGGTGCGGGACCTCATGGAGGCCTGCGTCAAGCTCGCTCCGGATCTCGCAAAATGAATGCGCGGCGGCCTTACGGGCCGCCGCTTTCGTGTCGGCGGGGTTAAGCTTCGCCGGTTTGGCCAGCCGCATGCCCGCCTCGGGAGGGGCGGGGGGTGCGCAACCCTTGGGGACCAAGCCCGATGAATATCCATGAATACCAGGCGAAAGCGCTCCTGAAGAAGTACGGCGCGCCTGTCTCGCGCGGCGTCGCCGTGTTCTCGGCCGAGGAGGCCGAGAAGGCCGCCAACGAGCTGGGCGGCCCGCTCTGGGTCGTGAAGTCCCAGATCCATGCCGGCGGACGCGGCAAGGGCAAGTTCAAGGAAGAAGCCGCCGGCGAGAAGGGCGGCGTGCGCCTTGCCAAGTCCGTGGAGGAGGTGAAGACCTTCGCCGGGCAGATGCTGGGCTCTACCCTCGTCACCATCCAGACCGGCCCCGCCGGCAAGCAGGTGAACCGCCTCTATATCGAGGACGGCTCCGACATCGAGAAGGAATTCTACCTCTCGCTGCTGGTGGATCGTGACACCTCGCGCGTCGCTTTCGTCGTGTCCACCGAAGGCGGCATGGACATTGAGGAAGTGGCCCATTCCACGCCCGAGAAGATCGTGACCTTCTCCGTGGACCCGGCTTCCGGCATCCAGGGCTTCCATGGTCGCAAGGTGGCCAAGGCGCTCGGCCTGTCGGGCGACCTCGCCAAGCAGGCGGGCAAGCTCACCGAAGTGCTGTTCTCGGCCTTCACGGGCACGGACATGGCCATGCTGGAGATCAACCCGCTGATCGTCACCAAGGATAATCAGCTGCGCGTCCTCGACGCGAAGGTCTCCTTCGATTCCAACTCGCTCTTCCGCCATCCCGACCTCGTCGAGCTGCGTGACGAGACCGAGGAGGATGCCAAGGAGATCGAGGCGTCCAAGTACGACCTCGCTTATATCGCGCTCGACGGCACCATCGGCTGCATGGTGAACGGCGCCGGCCTCGCCATGGCGACGCTGGACATCATCAAGCTGTATGGCGAAGAGCCCGCCAACTTCCTGGACGTGGGCGGCGGCGCCACCGAAGAGAAGGTGACGGCGGCGTTCAAGATCATCACCGCGGATCCCCAGGTGAAGGGCATCCTGGTCAACATCTTCGGCGGCATCATGAAGTGCGACGTGATCGCGCGCGGCGTGCTGGCGGCGGTGAAGGCGGTGGGGCTGCAGGTCCCGCTGGTGGTGCGCCTGGAAGGCACCAATGTGGAAGAAGGCAAGAAGATCATCCGCGAGAGCGGCCTGAACGTGATCCCTGCCGACGATCTGGATGATGCGGCGCAGAAGATCGTCGCGGCCGTGAAGAAGGGAGCCTGAGCGATGTCCGTGCTTATTGATCGCAATACCAAGGTCATCACCCAGGGCTTCACCGGCAAGAACGGCACGTTCCATGCCGAGCAGGCCATTGCCTATGGCACCAAGATGGTTGGTGGCACCTCGCCCGGTAAGGGCGGCTCCACCCATCTCGGCCTGCCCGTGTTCGACACCGTGATCGAGGCCCGCGAGGCCACCGGCGCGGACGCGAGCGTGATCTACGTGCCCCCGCCCGGCGCGGCGGACGCCATCCTGGAAGCCATCGACGCGGAAATCCCGCTGATCGTCTGCATCACGGAAGGCATCCCGGTGCTCGACATGGTGCGCGTGAAGCGTGCCCTCACCAGCTCCAAGTCGCGCCTCATCGGCCCGAACTGCCCGGGCGTCGTGACCGCCGGCGAGAGCAAGATCGGCATCATGCCGGCCAACATCTTCCGCGCGGGCTCGGTGGGCGTCGTCTCCCGGTCCGGCACCCTCACCTATGAGGCGGTGTTCCAGACCACCCAGGAAGGCCTCGGCCAGACCTCGGCGGTGGGCATCGGCGGCGACCCGGTGAAGGGGACCGAGTTCATCGACGTGCTGGAGATGTTCCTGGCCGACGAGAAGACCCAGTCCATCATCATGATCGGCGAAATCGGCGGCTCCGCCGAAGAGGACGCCGCCCAGTTCATCAAGGACGAGGCGAAGCGCGGCCGCAAGAAGCCCATGGTCGGCTTCATCGCTGGCCGCACGGCTCCTCCCGGTCGCCGCATGGGCCATGCGGGCGCCATCATCTCCGGCGGCAAGGGCGGCGCGGAAGACAAGATCTCGGCCATGGAAGCGGCCGGCATCCGGGTCTCCCCCTCTCCGGCGCGCCTCGGCAAGACGCTCGTTGACGTCCTGAAGGGCTGAGGCGGGCGCAAGCCACGAAACGACAGTGCGGGCCGCTCCCGAGAGCGGCCCGTTTTTTTGACCCCGCCCCTCCTGCGACACTCGCAGGTCAAAATTCCTGACTAGAGCCTGATGCCGCTAAGGTGAATCGACCTGGCGGGTGAATCCCTCTCTAGGAGGGGCGTGCATGCCGCAGGGCAGGCATGCTTGGAGGGCGTGTCCAAGGGGTTCGTAAAGGCACGTCACGAGAGATATGTATCGTAACGTCCTTCGCCTGCGGCCTCCGGTCGGTGCGAAGGATCCCGGGCCGAGGGCGACCTTGGTCCAGATTCATGAATGAAGCTGGCTTTTGGGCTTGGTTTTAGGCGCAGATTGCGCTTTGAAAGGCTTCGGCTCGGAACGCCATTGGGATGGAACCCATGTCGCGCGCGGAACAGAACGACCTCTTCCTCTCCACCTCCTTCCTTTACGGAGGTAACGCTCAGTGGATTGAAGATCTCTATGCCCGCTATGAGGCCGATCCCGGCTCGGTGGATCCCCAGTGGCAGAGCTTCTTCGCGGCGCTGAAGGAAGAGCCGGCGCAGGTGGTGCAGAATGCCCGCGGCGCCTCCTGGAAGAAGCCCAACTGGCCGATTCACGCCAATGGCGAGCTGGTCTCCGCCCTCGATGGCAATTGGGGCGAGGCCGAGAAGAAGGTCGCCGACAAGGTGAAGGCCTCTGCCCAGTCCAAGGGCATCGAGCTGTCCGCCACCGATGTGCAGCAGGCCACGCGCGATTCCGTCAAGGCGCTGATGATGATCCGCGCCTACCGCATGCGCGGCCACCTGCATGCCGACCTCGACCCGCTGCACCTGACCCCGCCGCGCGAGGCGCCGGAGCTTGAGCCAGCGTCCTACGGCTTCTACGAGGCGGACCTCGACCGCAAGATCTTCATCGATCATGTGCTCGGCATGGAATTCGCCACCGTGCGCGAGATGATCGACATCCTGCGCCGGACCTATTGCCGCTCCATCGGTGTCGAGTTCATGCACATCTCCTCGCCCGAGGAGAAGGCCTGGATCCAGGAGCGCATCGAGGGGCCGGACAAGGAAGTCACCTTCACCCGGGAGGGCAAGCGCGCCATCCTGAACAAGCTGGTGGAGGCCGAGGGCTTCGAGAAGTTCCTCGACGTCAAGTATACCGGCACCAAGCGCTTCGGCCTCGACGGCGGCGAATCGCTGATCCCGGCCCTTGAGCAGATCATCAAGCGCGGCGGCAATCTGGGCGTCCAGGACATCGTCTTCGGCATGGCCCACCGTGGCCGCCTCAATGCGCTGACCCAGGTGATGGGCAAGCCCCACCGCGCGCTGTTCCACGAGTTCAAGGGCGGCTCCTGGGCCCCCGACGACGTGGAAGGCTCGGGCGACGTGAAGTACCACCTCGGTGCCTCCTCGGACCGCGAGTTCGACGGCAACAAGGTGCATATCTCGCTCACCGCCAATCCCTCGCACCTTGAGATCGTGGATCCCGTGGTGCTCGGCAAGGCGCGCGCCAAGCAGGACCAGCTGAAGGACGAGGAGCGCGTGAAGGTGCTCCCGCTGCTCATCCATGGCGACGCGGCCTTCGCCGGCCAGGGCGTGGTGGCGGAATGCCTCGGCCTGTCGGGCCTGAAGGGTCACCGCACCGGCGGTTCCCTCCATTTCATCATCAACAACCAGATCGGCTTCACCACCAATCCGCGCTATTCGCGCTCCTCGCCCTATCCTTCCGATGTGGCGAAGATGATCGAGGCGCCGATCTTCCATGTGAATGGCGACGACCCGGAGGCCGTGACCTTCTGCGCGAAGGTGGCCATCGAGTTCCGGCAGCGCTTCCACAAGCCGGTCGTCATCGACATGTTCTGCTACCGCCGCTTCGGCCACAATGAAGGCGACGAGCCTGCCTTCACCCAGCCGAAGATGTACAAGGTGATCCGCAGCCACCCGAGCACCCTGGAGCTTTACTCCAAGAAGCTTGAGGCGGAAGGCGTCATCGCGCCCGGCGAGATCGACCAGATGCGCGCCGCCTGGCGCGACCGCCTGGAAGGCGAATACGAGGCCGGCCAGGCCTACAAGCCCAACAAGGCGGACTGGCTGGACGGCCGCTGGGCCGGCATGCGCGCCATCCACGAGGATGACGATCCGCGCCGTGGCGATACCGGTGTGCCGCTCGACCAGCTCAAGGCCATCGGCGAGAAGATCACCCGCGTGCCGGAGGGCTTCCAGCCGCACCGCACTATCCAGCGTTTCCTCGACAATCGCCGCAAGGCCATCGAGGAGGGCGCGGGCATCGACTGGGCGACCGGCGAGGCGCTGGCCTTCTGCTCGCTCCTGGAAGAGGGCCGCCCCGTGCGTCTCTCCGGCCAGGATTGCGAGCGCGGCACCTTCTCGCAGCGCCATTCGGTGCTGACCGACCAGGAAACCGAGGCGCGCTACAAGCCCTTCAACCACCTCTCCGACTCCCAGGCCAAGTACGAGGTCATCAACTCGATGCTCTCGGAAGAGGCGGTGCTGGGCTTCGAGTACGGCTACACGCTGTCCGAGCCCAACACGCTGGTTCTGTGGGAGGCGCAGTTCGGCGACTTCGCCAACGGCGCCCAGGTGGTGTTCGACCAGTTCATCTCCTCGGGCGAGCGCAAGTGGCTGCGCATGTCCGGCCTCGTCTGCCTGCTGCCGCACGGCTATGAGGGCCAGGGTCCGGAGCACTCCTCCGCCCGCCTCGAGCGCTACCTGCAGCTCTGCGCCGAGGACAACATGCAGGTGGCGAACTGCACCACGCCTGCCAACTACTTCCACATCCTGCGCCGGCAGATGAAGCGCGAGTTCCGCAAGCCGCTCATCCTCATGACGCCGAAGTCGCTGCTGCGCCACAAGCGGGCGGTGTCGAAGCTGGAGGAGATGGCGGCGGGGACGTCCTTCCACCGCCTGCTGCTGGACGACGCCGAGACCCTGACGGACGGCGTCAAGCTGGTGCCGGACGAGAAGATCCGCCGCGTGGTCCTGTGCTCCGGCAAGGTCTATTACGACCTCTACGAGGAGCGCGAGAAGCGCGGCGTGTCGGACGTGTACCTGCTGCGCGTGGAGCAGCTGTTCCCGTTCCCGCTCAAGAGCCTCATCCAGCTCCTCTCGCGCTTCAAGGGCGCCGAGGTGGTCTGGTGCCAGGAAGAGCCGAAGAACCAGGGCGCCTGGGCCTTCGTGCAGCCTTACCTGGAATGGGTGCTGGAGAATATCGGGGCCGCCTCCAAGCGTCCGCGCTATGCCGGCCGTGCCGCCTCGGCGGCCACCGCCACCGGCCTCATGTCGAAGCACCTCGCGCAACTGAAGGGCTTCCTCGAAGAAGCGCTGGGCTGAGGGCTCGGATATTCGTTCGGGCGGCGTCACCGTCGCCCGGACATGAGATCATGGCGGGGCTGCCGGGACGGCTGGCCCCGCGACCGATCCTTCCGGCGCCTCGGGCGTGGCGTGGACGGGGTCGGGAATGAAGACGAGGCAAGGGGCCTTTTCACGAGGGCTTCTGTGATCGAGGCGGATGTCGGCTTTCCCTGCAAGGGACGGTCGTTTCCGCCGCTTCTTTTGCGCCGGAGATGATCCGGTGGGTCCGAAGACGTAGGGAGGCCCCCGCCGGGGGCGAATGTGATGGCGACCGAAATCCGCGTGCCCACGCTGGGCGAATCCGTTACCGAGGCGACCATCGGCAAGTGGTTCAAGAAGCCCGGCGATGCGGTGAAGGCCGACGAGCCGCTGGTGGAACTGGAGACCGACAAGGTCACGGTTGAAGTGCCCGCGCCGACCTCCGGCGTGCTGGCCGAGATCGTGGCGAAGGACGGTGAAACGGTGGGCGTCGGCGCGCTGCTGGGCTCCATCGGTGCCGGTTCCGGCGCTGCTGCTGCCCCGGCCGCCGCGGCCCCCAAGCCCGCTGCTGCTCCGGCCCCTGCGCCTGCTGCCGCTGCTCCGGCTGCCGCCGCCTCCGGCGCGAACGGCCCGGCCGTGTCCCGCCTCGCCGCCGAGAGCGGCGTGTCCCCCGCCGCCGTGTCGGGCAGCGGCAAGGACGGCCGCGTGACCAAGGGCGACATGCTCGCCGCCATCTCCGCCGGTGCCTCGGCCGCCGCGCCCGCGCCGGTCTCCGTGCCCCGCGTCGCGTCCGCTCCGGTTGACGCGGTGCGCGAAGAGCGCGTGAAGATGACCAAGCTGCGGCAGACCATTGCCCGCCGCCTGAAGGACGCGCAGAACACTGCCGCCATGCTCACCACGTTCAACGACGTGGACATGACCGCTGTCATGAGCCTGCGCGGGCAGTTCAAGGATGCGTTCGAGAAGAAGCACGGCACGAAGCTCGGCTTCATGGGCTTCTTCACCAAGGCCGTGATCGCCGCGCTGAAGGACATCCCGGCGGTGAACGCCGAGATCGACGGCGCCGATCTCGTCTACAAGAACTACTACAATATCGGCATCGCGGTGGGCACCGAGAAGGGCCTCGTGGTCCCGGTGGTGCGCGACGCGGACGAACTGTCCGTGGCCGGCATCGAGAAGGCCATTGCCGGCTACGGCCGCAAGGCGCGTGACGGCAAGCTCGGCATCGAGGACATGCAGGGCGGCACCTTCACCATCACCAATGGCGGCATCTACGGCTCGCTGATGTCCACCCCCATCCTCAATGCGCCGCAGTCGGGCATCCTCGGCATGCATCGCATCGAGGAGCGTCCGGTGGCCATCAAGGGGCAGGTGGTGATCCGTCCCATGATGTATCTCGCCCTCTCCTATGACCACCGCATCGTGGACGGCCGCGAGGCCGTGACCTTCCTGGTGCGCGTGAAGGAGACCCTTGAGGATCCCGCGCGTCTCGTGCTGGACCTCTGACGGGCGCCTGAGCCCAGGACCGGCGGGGTGCCGCCGGTCTCCGCCGAAGCGGACGGCCGCGCGCCGTCCGCCCTCGCCGAGGACGCTTCATGTCGAGCCATCTCGCGGAATTCCTGACCCTCATGGCGGTGTTCGGCCTCGCGGCCGTCACGCCGGGTCCGGACTTCGCCATGGTGGTGCGCCAGAGCGTGGCGCAGGGCCGCCGGGCGGGCCTGTTCACCAGTCTCGGCGTCGGATCGGCCATCCTGTTTCACGCCGCCTACACCATCGCCGGCCTCGGCCTCGTGGTGGCCCACTCCCTGCTCGCCTTCAACATTCTGAAATGGGCCGGAGCGGCCTATCTCATCTATGTGGGCGTTCGCACCTGGCGCGCCCCGCCGCCGGATCTGGACGCCATGGTCGCAGACGGGCCGCGCCGGGGTGTCGCGGGTGATTTCGGCAGCTTCACCCTGGGCTTTCTCACCAATGTGCTGAACCCCAAGGCGGTGCTGTTCTTCCTCTCCATCTTCACCACGCTGGTCAGCCCTACGACGCCGCTCGCTCTGCAGGCGGGCTATGGCGTGGCCATGGGCGGCCTGCTGGCGCTGTGGTTCAGCCTCGTGGCGCTCGCCTTCACCGGCGGCGCCGCGCGGGCCATGCTCGCGCGGCTTGGCCGAACCTTCAATCGCCTCACGGGCGGTGCCCTCATCCTCCTGGGCCTGCGGCTCGCTTTCCAGCGGGGGCAGGCCGCCACCTGATCTCATTCGTCCGCCGCGCGGCCCCGCGCCGTGCCACTTTCCAAGGATCGCACGTCCATGTCTTACGACCTCATCGTCATCGGTACCGGCCCCGGCGGCTATGTCTGCGCCATCCGCGCCTCCCAGCTCGGCCTGAAGGTGGCCGTGGTGGAGAAGCGCGCCACCCACGGCGGCACCTGCCTCAATGTGGGCTGCATCCCCTCCAAGGCGCTGCTGCACGCCTCCGAGCTGTTCGAGGAGGCCGGCCACTCCTTCGCCTCCATGGGCATCCAGGTGTCCGCCCCCACGCTCGACCACGCGGCGCTGCTGGGCTTCAAGGACAAGGCGGTGGACGGCAACACCAAGGGTGTCGAGTTCCTGCTGAAGAAGAACAAGGTGGACGTGCATTTCGGCACCGGTCGCATCCTCGCCGCGGGCAAGGTGGAAGTGACCGCCGCCGACGGTTCCAAGAGCGAGCTGGAGACCAAGAATATCGTCATCGCCACCGGCTCCGACGTGGCGCAGCTTCCCGGCGTCACCATTGACGAGCAGAAGGTCGTCTCCTCCACTGGCGCGCTGGTCCTCCCCAAGGTGCCCGGCAAGCTCGTGGTTGTGGGCGCGGGCGTGATCGGCCTGGAGCTTGGCTCCGTGTGGCGCCGCCTGGGCGCGCAGGTGACGGTGGTGGAGTTCCTCGACCGCATCCTGCCCGGCATGGATGGCGAGGTGGCCAAGAGCTTCCAGCGCATCCTGGAAAAGCAGGGCGTGGCCTTCAAGCTCGGCACCAAGGTCACGGGCGTCGATACGTCCGGCACGGGTGCCAAGGTGACCGTTGAACCCGCCGCCGGCGGCGCGGCCGAGGTGATCGAGGCGGACGTGGTGCTGGTGGCCATCGGCCGCGTCGCCTACACGCAGGGCCTGGGCCTCGCGGAGATCGGCGTCGAGACCGACAAGCGCGGCCGCGTGGTCATCGATCCCCACTTCCAGACCAACGTGCCCGGCATCTTCGCCATCGGCGACGTGGTGGCCGGCCCCATGCTGGCCCATAAGGCCGAGGACGAGGGCGTCGCCTGCGCCGAGCTTCTGGCGGGCAAGGCGGGTCATGTGAATTACGGCGTCATCCCCGGCGTGGTCTACACCTCGCCGGAAGTGGCCTCCGTGGGCAAGACCGAGGAAGAGCTGAAGGCCGAGGGCATTGCCTATACGGTCGGCAAGTTCCCCTTCCTCGCCAATGGCCGCGCCAAGGCGAACAACCAGACGGACGGCTTCGTGAAGATCCTCGCGGACGCCGCCACCGACAAGGTGCTGGGCGCCCACATCATCGGCGTCGAGGCCGGCGAGATGATCCACGAATGCGCGGTGCTGATGGAGTTCGGCGGCTCGTCCGAGGATCTCGCCCGCACATGCCATGCCCACCCCACCCGCTCCGAGGCGGTGAAGGAGGCGGCCATGGCCGTGGAGAAGCGCGCCATCCACATGTGATGCCCGGCCCCGGCTTCTGCCGGGGCGAACTGGCCGGTGGCAGAATGACAACGGCGCGGCCTTCGGGCCGCGCCGTTTTGTTTAGGTGCGCACGCTCAGAACAGCTTGCCCCCATTGGGCACGGGGAGGCTGGGGCCGATGAGCACCACAGCGCCGTTCTCGTCGGGGAAGCCGAGGGTCAGCACTTCGGACATGAAGAGGCCGATCTGGCGCGGCGGGAAGTTCACCACCGCCGCCACCTGCCGCCCCACCAGCGTCTCGGCTGTGTAATGGACGGTGATCTGCGCGGACGACTTCTTCACGCCCATCTCGGGGCCGAAATCGATGCGCAGCTTGAAGGCGGGCTTGCGCGCCTCCGGAAACGGTTCGGCGGCGATGATGGTGCCGACGCGGATATCCACGTTCTCGAAGTCCGCGAAGCTGATGGTCTGTCCGTCTGCCATGGGTGAAGCATGCTCCGATCGTGTCGGACCCTTTTGCTTCGGGATGGTGGCGGAAACAATGCCTCCGCCCATCGGTACCGGTCAGCCGCCCGTGGTGCTCATGTGGCGGGAGACGGCGGGGGTGCGCGAGGTGCGGTCGATGACGAAATCGTGCCCCTTGGGCTTGCGGAAGATGGCCTCGTCGATGGCCGTCTGAAGCAGGGCGTCGTCCGCCGAGGCCCGCAGCGGCGCGCGCAGGTCCGCCGCATCCTCCTGGCCGAGGCACATGAAGAGCGTGCCCGTGCAGGTCACCCGCACGCGGTTGCAGCCCTCGCAGAAATTATGGGTGAGGGGGGTGATGAAGCCGAGCCGCCCGCCGGTCTCCTTCACTTCCACGTAGCGGGCGGGGCCGCCCGTGCGGAAGGGGATGTCGGTGAGCGCATAGCGCTCCTCCAGCTTCGCGCGCACTTCGGAGAGCGGCAGATACTGGTCCACCCGCTCCGCGCCCACTTCGCCCAGCGGCATCACCTCGATGAGGGACAGATCGTGTCCCTCCCCGTGGCACCATTCCATGAGGCCGGCGATCTCGTGCTCGTTCACGTCCCGCAGGGCCACGGCGTTGAGCTTCACCTTGATGCCCGCCGCCTTGGCGGCCGCGATGCCTTCCATCACCTTGCCGAGATCGCCCCAGCGCGTCACGGCGCGGAACTTGTCCGGGTCCAGCGTGTCCACGGAGACGTTGATGCGGCGCACCCCGCAGGCGGCGAGGTCAGCGGCGTAGCGGGCGAGCTGGGAGCCGTTGGTGGTGACGGTCAGCTCTTCCAGGCGCCCGGTCTCCAGATGGCGGGAGAGGGCGCGGAACAGGGTCATCACGTCGCGCCGCACCAGGGGCTCGCCGCCGGTCAGGCGCAGCTTGCGCACACCCCGTGCCACGAAGGCGGAACACAGCCGGTCCAGCTCCTCCAGCGTCAGCAGGTCCTGCTTGGGCAGGAAGGTCATGTGCTCGGACATGCAATAGACGCAGCGGAAGTCGCAGCGGTCCGTCACCGACACGCGCAGATAGGTCACGGCCCGGCCGAACGTGTCCACGAGCGGACCCTGCACAGCGGAGGCGACCATGCTGCGATCGCTGAGATCACGCGGAAACGGACGCACCTTGAGGCTCCCGACTCTTCGCGGCGGTCTGACGCCGCCCTTCATTCTGGAGCTATTATATCGTATGCCGGGCAAGAATGGGTAGGGGCCGCCCGCTCAAAGGCGCGGCATCGCGCCCGACCGCGCCCAAGCCGGAGCCGAGCCATGTCCTCCGCCACGCCACCCTCCGCCACGCCACCCTCCGCCATCCCTCCCGCCGTCGATCCCTGGCCCACCGAATTGCGGGTCATCGAGGAGCGTCACGCGCTGAAGGTCACGTTCGAGGACGGGGCAAGCCACACGCTGCCGGCCGAATATCTGCGGGTGGAGAGCCCATCCGCCGAGGTCCAGGGCCACGCCCCCCACGAGAAGCAGACCGTGCCCGGCAAGCGGATGGTGCGCATCGCGCAGGTGGAGCCGGTGGGCTCCTATGCCGTGCGCCTCATCTTCGACGACGGCCACCAGACCGGCATCTATAGCTGGACCTATCTGTGGACCCTGGGCGCCGAACAGGAGGAACGGTTCGGCGCCTATCTGGAGGCCCTGAAGGCCCAGGGCCTCTCGCGCGGCTGAGGCCCCGGTTTGTCAGCGCCCGAACCGCGCCATCACCGCCTGTGCCTCGGTGACGAAGGTTTCCAGAACCTCGCTCACGCGCGCCTCCCGCGCGAGGCGCCCGGCCTGGCCGGACCAGAGGGCCGTGAAATCCCCGAGCCCCTTCGCTTCGGCGGCGGCCTTGAGCGGGCCAAGCGGCGGGGCGGCGGTGGGGAAGGCAGGCGCGCGGGGCGAGAGCGGGCCTTCCTCGCGCATGATCCGGTTGACGATGCCGCGTGCCGGACGACCCGTGAATACATTGGTGAGGACGGTGGCATCGCTCGCCGCGCCCTTGAGCGCCGCGCGATAGATCGGCGAGAGCCCGGCTTCAGACGTGAGCAGGAAGGCGGTGCCGATCTGCACGGCGTCCGCCCCCAAAGCGAAGGCGGCGGCGATGCCGCGCCCATCCGCGATGCCGCCGGCCGCGATCACCGGCACCTTCACCGCATCCACCACCTGCGGCACCAGGGCGAAGATGCCCACCTGCCGGGCGGGATCGTCGGTGAGGAACATGCCCCGGTGCCCGCCCGCTTCCGCCCCCTGGGCGATGATGGCGTCGGCGCCATGGGCCTCCAGCCACGCGGCCTCTTCCGCCGTGGTGGCGGAGGACAGGACCACCGCGCCTGCCGCCTTCACTCGCGCCAGGAGCCCGGCATCCGGCAGGCCGAAATGGAAGCTCACCACGCGCGGGCGTACCTCCTCCACCACCGCGCACATGGTGGCGTCGAAGGGCGCGCGATTGGTGACGGCGATGGGCGCGGCGGCGTCGAGGCCCAGCTCCGCATAATAGGGGGCGAGGCGCGCCTTCCAGGCGGCCGCCTTTTCCGCATTCTCGGGCGCGGGGGTGTGGGCGAAGAAGTTCAGGTTGAACGGCTTGTCCGTCACCGCGCGGATCGCGGCGGCCTCGGCGCGCACCTGGTCGGGCGTCATGGAGGCACAGCCGAGCGAGCCGAGCGCGCCATTGGCGCTGGCGGCGCGGGCCAGTTCGGGCTTCGGGCCGATCATGGGCGCCTGGATGAGGGGGAGGTCGGTTTCGACGAGGTCGGTGAAGCGGGTGGACGGCCACATGACGAAGCGTTTCCCTTGCCTGTCCGGGCCGTCTTGCGCGGCGCTTGGATCAAGTCCTGACCCATACGCCGTGCCCGGCCCGGTTCGCCGACAAGCTAGGCCGCCTTCGCGGCCTTGTCCTCCTGTGTTTGCGCACATCCGGTTGCGCAAATGCGCCTCATCACGCCGAAATACGCATATCCGCGATGATCCCCCGGATCTCGGGAAGGCAGGAGCCGCAATTGGTGCCTGCCTTCAATTTGCCGCCCACCGCCTCCGCGCTGGCGCAGCCGCCGCGCACGGCGGCCTCGATGGCGCCGCGCGGCACGCCGTGGCAGGCGCAGACCAGCGGGCCTAGATCGGCATCGAGCCCGGCCCGGCGGCCGGACAGGATCAGCCGCCGGTCCGCTCCGGAAACGGCGCCTGCAGCGAACAGGCTTTTCAGCGCATCCCAGGCGGGCGTCGCCCCGCGCGGACCGACAATGAGCGCGAAACCCAGATGCCCCTCCGCATCGAAGGCGGCGGCCCGGTAATGGCCCTGCGCATGGTCCACGAGATCAGCCACATCGCTCTCGGCCATGTGGGATATGGCCCAGGACTGCCAGCGCTCCGGCGGCTCGGCACTGGCGAGGCGCCAGGCGAAGCCGCCCTCCACGGGCAGGCGCGTCCACCAGGCGCCGGGCGGCGGCTCCAGCGGCGTACGGGCCAGCAGGAAGCCGTGATAGGGCGCTTCCACGGGGGCAATGGCGGCGGGTGTCGCCTTGGAATCCGGCTGGCCCGAAATGGGGTCGGTCTGCGGCTGGACCAGGGAACCCACCCGGCCGGACGAGGAATTGGCGTCGCTCCAATGGATCGGGGCGAACAGAGTCCCGGGGGAAAGCCCCTCGTCGAGATGCACTTCCAGCAGGCTCGTCCCATGCTGCGTGCGAACCTGCGCGAGGTCGCCGGCGGCCAGGCCGCGCCGCGCCGCATCGGCCGGATGAACGGACACGAAAGGTGCGGGCAAGTGGGCGGACAGGCGCGGTGAGAGGCCCGTGCGCGTCATGGTGTGCCACTGGTCGCGGATGCGGCCGGTATTGAGGATGAAGGGTAGGTCGTCCGTGGTCTCGGGACGGGCCAGGGCCTCGGGCACCACGAAGCGGGCGCGCCGGTCGGGCGTGAAGAAGCCGCCCTCCGCGAACAGGCGAGCCGGGCCGGTCTTCGCACCGGCAGGCACCGGCCACTGCACCGGCTCCAGAGCCTCGTAGGCTCCGTCACTCAGATGCGCGAGGCCGGACATGTCGAAGTCCCGCGTGCCGCCATTCTCGAAACCGGACAGGGCCGCATGCTCGCGGAAGATGTCGGCGGGCGAGGCCCAGGCGAAGGCCAGGCCGTGGCCGAGGCGGTGGGCCACCTGCGCCAGTGCCCACCAGTCGGGCCGCGCTTCCCCCGCGCAGGAGAGGAAGGGGCGCTGGCGGGAGATGCGCCGTTCCGAATTGGTGACGGTGCCGTCCTTCTCGCCCCAGGCGGAGGCGGGCAGCACCACATGCGGGCCGCTTTCGAACGTGTCGTTACCAACCACATTCTCGGAGAGCACGAACAGGTCGAGCTTTCCCAGCGCCGCACGCACGGCATCCGCGCGCGGCAGGCTCACGGCGGGATTGGTGCCCATCACCCAGAGCGCCTTGATCTCGCCCCGCTCGACCGCGTCGAACAGGTCCACCGCCTTCAGCCCCTCGCGCTCTGCCATGTGGGGCGCGTCCCAGAAGCGGCGGACCCGGTCCACCTCCGCCGGCGTGAAACCCATATGGGCCGCGAGCTGGTTGGCGAGCCCGCCCACCTCGCGCCCGCCCATGGCATTGGGCTGGCCGGTGAGGGAGAAGGGCCCCATGCCTTCGCGCCCGATGCGTCCCGTGGCGAGGTGGCAATTGAGGATGGCGTTCACCTTGTCGGTGCCGCGGGCCGACTGGTTCACCCCTTGGGAATAGCAGGTGACGGTGCGTTGCGTGTCGCGGAACAGGGCGAAGAAGCGGGCGACATCGGCTTCCGCGAGGCCGGTGGCGCGGGCGGTGGCGGCAGCGTCCGGTGTGAGCGCGCGGGCACGGGCCAGGGCTTCGCCGAAGCCGCTGGTGTGATCGCGCACAAAGGCCGCGTCCACGGCGCCGGTCTCCGCGAGATGGACCAGCAGGCCGCCGAACAGGGCCGCGTCGCTGCCATGGGCGAGAGGCAGGAACAGGTCCACATCCTCCGCCGTCTGGGTGCGGCGGGGATCGATGACAACGATCTTCGTGCCCCGCGCCGCGCGCGCCGCCAGCATGCGGCGGTACAGGACCGGGTGGCACCAGGCGGTGTTGGAGCCCACGAGCACCATGAGGTCGGCGCTCTCCAGGTCCTCATAGCAGCCGGGCACCGTGTCCGAGCCGAAGGCCCGCTTGTGGCCTGCCACCGAGGAGGCCATGCAGAGGCGCGAATTGGTGTCCACGTTGGACGTGCCGAGGAAGCCCTTCGCCAGCTTGTTGGCGGCGTAATAGTCCTCGGTGAGTAATTGCCCCGACAGATAGAAGGCGATGGCCTGCGGCCCGTGCCGCTCCAGCGTCTCGCGCAGGCCCTGCGCCACATGGTCCAGCGCCTCGTCCCAGCCGGTGCGCGCCAGCCGCCCGTCGGCGCGGCGCGTCATGGGGTGCAAAAGCCGGGTTTCGAGCCCGATCGTGTCGCCCAGCGCCGTGCCCTTGGAGCAGAGCCGTCCGAGATTGGCGGGATGGGTCTCGTCCCCGGCGATGCGCGCGCCTCCGGCGGCATCGGGCGTCGCCTTCACGCCGCAGCCGACGCCGCAATAAGGGCAGGTGGTGCGCACGGCAGGGGTGGCGGTGAGAGGGGCGTTCATGGGGCGCCCCTCCCGCCGCGACCGGCTTGCGCGCCCGCGTGCGGGGAAGGATGGAGAAAGGTGGAAGCGATCGCCTGAAGCATCACATCCCTCAATATACGTCGGCCTGATAGCGTCCGGCTGTCTTCAGGTCCGCCAGGAAGGCGGCGGCTTTCTCCGCGCTGAGGCCGCCATGGGTGGCGGCGACATCCAGCACCGCTGCCTCCACATCCTTCGCCATGCGCTTGGCATCGCCGCAAATGTAGAAATGCGCGCCGTCCGAAAGCCACGCCCAGAGGTCCGCGCCCGCTTCCCGGATACGGTCCTGCACATAGACCTTGCGCTCCCCGTCCCGCGACCAGGCGGTGTCGAGCCGCGTCAGGCATCCGGCGGCTTGCATGCCGGAGAGTTCGTCCGCGTAGAAAAAATCCGTGTCGCGGCGCTGGTGGCCGAAGAACAGCCAGTTGCGCCCCGGTGCCTTGGCGGCCATGCGCTCGTGCAGGAAGGCGCGGAACGGGGCGATGCCGGTGCCCGGCCCCACCATGATGACCGGCGTCGCCGGGTTTTCCGGCAGGCCGAAGCCGTGCGCCTTCTGGATATAGGCCTTGAGCCGTGTGCCGGCCGGCACACGGCCGCCGAGGAAGGTGGAGCACACGCCGAGGCGGGTGCGCGCGCCCATCTCATAGCGCACCGCATCCACCGTGAGGCTGAGGCGGCCGGGCGTCGCCAGCGGGCTGGAGGAGATGGAATAAAGGCGCGGCTGGAGCGGCTCCAGGCATTCCACCACCGCCTCCGGGTCGGGCCGCGTGCCCGCGAATTTCTCCAGGGCGGCGAGCACGTCCAGGGTGGCGGCGTCGCCGTCCGGGTCTTCGCCCGCCGAGAGCGCGCGGGCCTTCGCCTTGCGGCTGCCGCCCGTGAGGTAGGAGAAGAGGGTGAAGAGGCTGTCGGGCGCCGATTTCAGGCAGACATCCCGTGCCAGAATCTCGCCCAGCACCGTGTCGCCCACCGGATAATCGGCGGGCGCGTCCAGCGCGCGCAGCACCGCCTCCACGAGGCCGGGATCGTTCTGCGGGAACAGGCCGAAACTGTCTCCCGCCTTGTAGTCGATCCCCGAGCCCTCCAGATCGAAGTCGATATGCCAGGTTTCCTTTTCCGAACCCGGCCCGTTGAGCCGCGCGCGGCCGAGGAAGGTCACCTCGCCCGGATTGTCGCGGGTGCCGCGCGGCGCGCCCACTGTGGGTGCGGGCGTGGCGGCCGGAGCAGCGGCAGGCGCGCTGTCCTGTTCCGCCGCCAGGGCCTTCAGCGTGCGCAGCGTCTCCTTGCCGCCGGGTGCGCAGAGGTTGAGGGCTTTTTCGGTCCCATCCGCCAGGGCCTTGGAATAGCTCTCGCAGACATAGCCGCACTGGCCGCAATCCTGCTGGGCCATGGCCGCCATCATGCGCCGGGCGAGCGGGCGGCCTTCCGCCAGCTTCATGCGCTCAGTGATGGGCATGGCGGCATCATGCCAGGGCGCGCCGTCATCCTCCGCGATGGCCTCGCCCGGCATCAGGGCGGCGGACGCTTCGGGGGAGAGGGCGGTGGCGCCCGGCGTGCCGGAGAAGATGCCCGCGAAGAAGCCGTTGAGCCACGCGCGCTGCTCGGGGGAGAAGGGCGCGTTTTCCGGCAGATAGGGGACGAGAGGGGGAGGGCTCTGGAGGGTCATGCGCCGGCCTCCGCTTCCACGGGCTGGGTGTCGATGAGGGATGTGAGCTGGTCCGTCGGCAGACGGCGGGTGAAGGCGGCGAACGGCTCCTGCGGGGCGCGGTGGGCGAGCCAGACTTTCAGCAGCTTTTCCACCAGGACGGGGGCGGCTTCCGCCGTCACGTCGCGATAGAGTTCCTGCGCGATGGCGGCATCGGTGCCGAAGCCGCCGCCCACCAGCAGGTGATAGCCGTCCACGGTGTCGCCCTCGTCATTGAGGGGCACACGGGCGCCGACGAGGCCGATATCGCCGATATAATGCTGGGCGCAGCTATTGTGGCAGCCGGTGACATGGATGTTCACCGGCCCATCCAGCGCCACGCGCGGCCCGCAATGGGCGCCGATGGCGCGGGCGGTGGCCTTGGTGTCCGCATTGCCGAAGCGGCACCCGGCGGCGCCCGTGCAGGCCACGAGGCCCGCCTGGAGCACGCTCGGTTCGGCGGTGAGGCCGAGGCCGGCAACCACTTCCTTCGCCGCCGCCACATGGGCGTCGGGAATGCCGGAGAGAAGAAGGTTCTGCCAGACGGTGAGGCGCAGATGGCCGTCGCCCATGCCGGCGGCGATGTCGGCGAGGCCGCGCATCTGGTCCGCCGTCATGCGGCCCACGGGAAGGCCGACGCCGATCCAGTTGAGGCCCGCCTGCTTCTGGGGGTGGACGCCCAGATGCGCCATGCGGTCCTGCTCCGGGCGCGGCGCCACGGCTTCGGCGGGGCAGCGCGTCAGGGGGGCGCCCAGCTTCTGCTCCACGGCGGCGAGGAATTTCTCGAAGCCCCAGGCATCGAGCACATATTTCAGCCGGGCCTTCTTGCGGTCCGTGCGGTCGCCGGTGTCGATGAAGACCCGCACGATGGCGGCGGCCACCTTGGTGGCCTCCTCGGGCTTGAGGATCACGCCGGTGTCGCGGGCGAAGTCCTTGTGGCCGGTGATGCCGCCCAGCGCGAGGCGGAACCAGACGCCCGGCGCGATGCCGAACCCGTCCTTCACCTCGATGGCCTGGAAGCCGATATCGTTGGTGTCCTCCAGCGCGCCGATCAGCCCCGCGCCGTCGAAGGCCACGTTGAACTTGCGCGGCAGGCCGTACATGTCGCGGCTGTTCAGGATGTAATGGTGCCAGTCCTTGGCATAGGGCCGGGTATCCAGCAGTTCCTGCGGGTCGATGCCCGCCGTGGGCGTGCCGGTGACGTTGCGGATATTGTCGGCGCCGGAGCCCTTCGCGGTGAGGCCGAGATCCACCAGCTTTTCCAGGAGGATCACGCCGTCCGTGGCGGGGATATCGCGGATCTGGAGATTGGCGCGGGTGGTCACGTCGCTGTAGCCGCCGCCATGGTCCTGCGCGATGTCGGCGAGGCCGCGCACCTGCCAATGGGTGAGGATGCCGTTGGGCATGCGCAGGCGGCACATGAAGCTGTCCTGCGCGGGGGCGACGTAGAACAGGCCGTGATACTTCCAGCGCAGCATGTCCGGCCCCTTGGGAAAGGTGCCTTCGGCCGCGTGGGCCTTCATGCGGTCATAGCTGTCGAGGCCCAGCTCCTCGCGCTTCGCCTTCTCCTCGGGCGTGAGCTTGCGGCCCTCCGCCTCGGTGCGGGCCATGGCCTTGTGGCTGGCGGCTTCGGGACCGGTGGGCTCGGGCGCGGGCTGCCCGGCGGGCGCGGGGCCATGCCCTGCGAGGCCATGCCCTGCGAGACCTTGGCCGCGCATGGCTTGGGCCCCGGAAATGAAGCCTTCCAGATAGCGTTTCTGTTCCGCCGAGAAGTCGCCGCTCATTGTCTGTCTCTCAGGCCGCCTGCGCCACGGCCCGGCCGAAGGCCAGGTCCGCGCGCAGGGCGGCGATGGGGGTGCGGTTCGTGATGAGGTCGAGATAGAAGGGGCCGTCGGACGTATCCCCGAACAGAACCGCCCCTGAGAGGCAGCCGTCCTTGATGACGAGGCGGCGATAGAGGCCGAGGCCCCGGTCGGCGAGCACGATCTCCTCGCCTCCGGGGCCGATATCCCCGGCCGAGAAGACGAAGACGCCGGAGACCTTCAGGTTGGTGGAGACCGTGCTGCCCTCATAGGCGGCCTGCCGTCCGGCGAGGCGCTCCGCGAGCACCTGCGCCTGCTCGTAGGCCGGAGCCACGAGGCCATAGCAACTGCCGCGATGCTCGGCGCATTCGCCGAGGGCGAAGATGTCCGGGTCGCTGGTGGCGAGGCCGTCATCCACCAGGACCCCGCGATTGCTGGCAAGGCCCGCGGCCCGCGCCAAATGGGCGTTGGGCCGCACGCCGCAGGCCATCACCACGATGTCGGCGGGCAGCAGGCGCCCGTCGGCAAGGCGCAGGCCCTCGGCGCGCCCCGTGCCGTCCACGGCGGCGCTCTGGGCATTCAGTTCCACCTGGATGCCCTGCGCCTCCACCGCCCCGCGCAGCAGGGCTGCGGCGCGGGTGTCGAGCTGGCGCTCCATGAGGCGGTCCATGAGATGGACCAATGTGGTCTGCGCACCCGCGCGGGCGAGCCCGCTGGCGGCTTCCAGTCCCAGCAGCCCGCCGCCCACCACCACGGCGCGCAGGCCCGGCCGCGCCGCCGCCATCAGGACCTGCACGTCCGCCAGATCCCGGAAGGTGACGACGCCCGGCAGATGGGCGCCGGGAATGGGCAGGCGGATGGGCTCGGAGCCGGTGGCGAGGACAAGGCGCGAGAAGGGCAGGCGGCGCCCGTCCTCCAGCGCCAGCGCACGGGCCTCCCGGTCGATGGCGGCGGCGGGGGTGCCATAGATGAGCGTCACGCCCGTCTGCCGCCACCAGTCCGCCGGGCGCAAGCGGGTGGCGGCCATGTCCACCTTGCCCGCCAGCACGTCCGACAGGAGAACGCGGTTATAGGCCAGGTGCGGCTCCGCCCCCACGACGGCGACGGAATAGCGCCCCAGCGCCCGGCGCGATAGTTCCTCGCAGAGCTTCGCCGCGGCCATGCCATTGCCGACGATGACGAGGGGCTCGGACATGGGCCTACTCCGCCGCTGCGGTGGTCGGCGCGGCCTCGGCGGCCGCGGCGATCATGACGGAGGAGAGGATCCCGTAGGCCTCTGCCCAGGCGGCCTTCACTTCGGGGGTGAAGTCCGGCCCGAGGCCCTGTTCCAGGGTCCAGAGCAAGGCGGCGCCCACGGGGGCGTAGTGCGCATCCTTCACCCCATAGGCCACATGGCGCTTCGCCAGTACCTGGGCGGCGGGCACCACGGCTTCGAGATTGGAAAGGCCCTTCACCACCACGGCGAGGGTCGCCATGAGCTTGCGGCCCTGCTCGCGCATGTCGCCCTTGAACATGGGCTTCACTTCGGGTGCGATCTCGAACAGCCGGCCATAGAACAGGCCGGCGGCCGTCTCGGAGATGGGCGCGACCTTCGCGAAGGAGGACTGGATCAATTCCACTTGGCTGGGAAGCATGGGAAGGCTCCTTGGCTGGGCGGATGGGGTTGCGGGTCAGGCGGCTTCCACGAAGCGATGGCGCTCGTGGAGGAATTTCAGCACCGCTTCGCGGGCCTTGAGGTAGGTGGCGTTGGAGACCAGATCGAGCCGCTTGCGGGGGCGCACCAGGTTCACGTCCAGCACTTCGCCGATACGGGCGGAGGGGCCGTTGGTCATCATCACGATGCGGTCCGAGAGCAGCACGGCCTCGTCCACGTCGTGGGTGATCATGAGGATGGTGTTGCCGAGGGTGGCATGGATCTGCATGACGCTGTCCTGCAGGTGGGCGCGGGTGAGCGCGTCCAGTGCCCCGAACGGCTCGTCCAGCAGCAGCACCTTCGGCTCCATGGCCAGAGCCCGGGCGATGCCCACGCGCTGCTTCATGCCGCCGGAGATTTCCGCCGGGCGCTTGTCCTTGGCGTGGGTCATCTGCACCAGTTCGAGATTGTGCAGCGTCCAGGCGTCCCGTTCGGCGCGGGAGCGCTTGCCGGAGAACACCTTGTCCACGGCGAGCCGCACATTGTCGTAGACCGTGAGCCAGGGCAGGAGGGAGTGGTTCTGGAACACCACGGCCCGATCGGGGCCGGGCGCGTTCACTTCCCGCCCGTCCAGGATGACGCCGCCGGTGGTGGCCCCGGTGAGGCCCGCCACGATGTTGAGCAAGGTGGACTTGCCGCAGCCGGAATGGCCGATGATCGAGATGTATTCGCCCTTGGCGATGTCGAGCGAGACCTCCTTAAGCACCTCCGTGGTGGCGGCGCCGCGGGTGAAGGTCTTGCCGATCTGGCTGAACTGGAGATACGGGGCGTGGGACATGGAAGCCTCCTCAAGCCGAAGCCGTGCCGCGGGTGACGATTGCGGAGATGCCGGCCACCAGGCGGTCGAGGACGAAGCCCACGACGCCGATATAGACCAGGGCGACGATGATGTCGGGCAGGCGGGAGGAGTTCCACGCATCCCAGATGAAGAAGCCGATGCCGACGCCGCCGGTGAGCATCTCCGCCGCCACGATGGCGAGCCAGGACAGGCCGACACCGATGCGCAGGCCGGTGAAGATGTAGGGCGCCGCCGAGGGCAGCATGATCTTCCAGAAAAATTCCAGCGGGTTCAGCCGCAGCACCTGGGCCACGTTCCGGTAGTCCTGCGGGATGTTCCGGATGCCCACCGCCGTGTTGATGATGACGGGCCAGATGGCGGTGATGAAGATCACGAAGATGGCGGAGGGATTACTGTCGCGGAACGCGGCCAGCGCCAGCGGCAGCCAGGCGAGCGGGGGCACCGTGCGCAGCATCTGGAAGATGGGGTCGAGGCCGCGCATGGCCCAGACCGACTGGCCGATGACGGCGCCCAGCAGCACCCCCACGATGGCGGCGAGCCCGAAGCCCACCGCCACTCGCTGGAGCGAGACCATCACCCTGAGGCCGAGGCCGATATCCTGGGGGCCGGCCACGAAGAAGGGATCAACGATCAGGTCCTTCGATTCAGCCCAGATGCGGCTCGGGGAGGGTAGCGTCGCCGTGGGGCTGGCGCAGAGCATTTCCCAGAGCACGAGCAGCAGGACCGTCACCACCAGGGGCGGAATGATGTTCACCGCGGCCCAGCGCCCCGCCGCCCGGAAGCGGGCGGAAAGCGATGAGCGTGCGGGCGCGAGCCGAACCACCTGCGCGCTGGCGCGGCGGGCGGTCTGCGGCGGTTCCTTCAAGGCGGTGACGGACATGCGTGGCTCTCCCCGGAAATGGGACGTCAGACTTCGACGCGCTTGATGGTGAGGGTCTTCAGGTAGGCCTGGGGATCCGCCGGATCGAACACCTTGCCGTCGAAGAAGGTCTCTTTCCCGCGGGAGGTGGAGGCGGGGATGTCGGCGGCGGAGACCGACATGGTCTTGGCTGCCTCGCGCCACAGGTCCTCGCGGTTCACCTTGGAGACCAGGGCCTTCATGTCGAGCGTGGGCTCGAACTTGCCCCAGCGGATATCCTCGGTGAGGAACCAGGTATCATGGCTCTGGAAAGGATAGGAGGCGTGGTCCTTCCAGAACTTCATGTACTGGTCGGAATTCTTCACCACCCGGCCGTTGCCGTAATTGATGTCGCCCTTCAGGCGGCCGATGATGTCGGAGACGGGAACGTTGAACCACTGGCGCTTGCCGACGATCTCGGCCAGCTCCTGCTTGTTCTCCATCTTGTCGCACCATTGCTGGGCTTCCATCACCGCCATGAGGATGGCCTTGGTGGTGTTGGGGTTCTTGTCCACGAAGTCGGCGCGCATGGAGAGCGCCTTCTCGGGATGCTCCTTCCAGATCTCGCCGGTGGTGCAGGCGGTGTAGCCGATGCCCTGGTTCACGAGTTGCTCGTTCCAGGGCTCGCCCACGCAGAAGGCGTCCATGTTGCCCACCTTCATGTTCGCCACCATCTGGGGCGGCGGGACGACGATGGTGGACACGTCCTTGTCCGGGTCGATGCCGGCGGCGGCGAGCCAATAGCGGATCCACAGATCGTGGGTGCCACCCGGGAAGGTCATGGCGACCTTCACTTCCTTGCCTTCCGCCTTCTTCTTCGCGAAGGCCGCCTTGAGGGCCGAGGCGTCGGTGGTGGCGTTGAGATCCTTGTACTCGTTGGAAACCGACACCGCCTGCGCGTCGAGATTGAGGCGGGCCAGGATGTAGAGGGGCACCGGGGTGTTGTTCTGCGTCACCTTGCCGGTGGAGATGAGGTAGGGCATGGGCGAGAGGATGTGGGCGCCGTCGATGCCGTTGGCCGCGCCACCGAGCACCAGATTGTCGCGCGTCGCGCCCCAGGAGGCCTGCTTCACCACCTCCACGTCCGGCACGCCGTATTTGGCGAACAGGCCCTTCTCCTTGGCGATCACCAGGGGAGAGGCGTCCATGAGCGCGATGTAGCCAAGGATCGCCTTGGTGGTTTCGGGCGCCGCCGCATGGGCCATGGGAACGCCGCCGGGGAAGATCAGCCGCGCGGCGTCGAACAGAGCCGCCGCACCGAGCGCCGCGGCGCTGCCCTTCAGGAGCGAGCGGCGGGACACCGAGGTGGGGGACGCCTTGGACGTGGGATCGGCAGTCTCACCGGACGAAGTCGCACCGGACTTGGAAGGCGCATCGGTCATTCTGTTCCCCTGTGGTCGCCGGATTGGGCAGGCCCGAAAACGAAAAAAGCCACGGACATCTCGACGGCCTCCCGGCCATCGGTGTCAGCGGCTTTGCTGCGGGTCCCTTCATTGGGACAATTGGGCGGCGCGATCTTCGTCGACTGCGCTCAGGGTTTAATTATTCAAATCTCGTGCCAACTCGCTCTAAAACTCTATTTTATTGAAAAACAACGAAAATCTGGAGCCTGCTCAGGAGTCCAAGGGTGCAGGCTAAATCGTTCGCATGCGCAAAATCTCATCATTTGCGATGATGCAGTGCCGCGAAAGCGAGCGAATGTGATGTTGCTGCCGTGTGCCTCCCGGTCCACCATGCCGCCCGTTATTGCGTCGCGGGCAGGAAAGTCGGCATGTGCATCAACTGCAGTCTGAATGAAGCATTGGGCGGTTTCGCAACCGGCACCCCCCCGGTTTCCGCAACTCCATTCAGAATGAGCCGGCGCGGCCTGATCGGCGGCACCATCGCCTGCACAGCCGTCGCGACCGTCGCGCCGTTCTCCGCCTTCGCCCAGACCGGCGCGGCGGACATCATCCTGCGAGGCGGCAAGGTCTATACGCAGAATTCCGCGCAGCCCTGGGCCGAGGCCGTCGCCGTGCGCGGCAAGACCATCGCGGCGGTGGGCACGAATGCGGACATCGACAAGCTGAAGGGTGCCGGCACGAAGGTGGTGGAGCTGAACGGCCGCCTCGTCATGCCCGGCTTCGTGGAAGGGCATATCCACCCCTTCCTCGGCTCCTTCCTCACCTCCGGCGTCGATCTCCAGGTGCCCACCCGCGAGGAGGCGCTCGCCGTGATCGAGCGCTACGCCAAGGAGCATCCCACCGGAAACATCCGCGGCTTCGGCTGGCGCGTGGACATGTTCCCCCCGAGGGCCCCTCCCGGCACGACCTCGACAAGATCATTCCCGACCGGCCGGCCTTCTTCTTCGCCATCGATGGCCACAGCATATGGGTGAATACCAAGGCGCTGGAAGTCGCGAAGGTCACCAAGGATACGCCCGACCCCATCCCGCGCTTCAGCTACTATGTGCGCGACGAGAAGGGCTATCCCACCGGCTATGTGCTGGAAGTGAACGCGGTGCTCTCCTTGGTGAACGAGGTGGAGCCCATCTCCCCCGCCGCCATGGGCAAGCTGATGGAGGAATGGCTGCCCAAGGCATCCTCCGCCGGCATCACCGCCATCTTCGATGCGGGCGTGCCGCCTATCGGTAACGATCAGGGCGCCATCCTCTCTTTGTACACGGAGCTGGAGACGCGCGGCCAACTGCCGTTCCGTGTGGTGGGCTCATATCTGGTGAAGTCGCCGCCCATCGATGATGTGGTCCAGCAGCTCCAGAACATCCGCAAGCGCGTCTCCTCGGAGCTGGTGCAGGTGGCGGTGGTGAAGATCATCGGCGACGGCACGCAGGAGGGCTACACCGCGTGGCTGGTGGAGCCCTATTCCGACAAGCCGGACTTCTCGGGCGCCTCCCCCTTCTCGGAGGAGCAATGGACGAAGCTGGTGGGCATGACGGACGCCGCCGGCTTCGATTTGCACATCCATGCCTGCGGCGACGGCACGGCGCGCGCGGGCCTCGACGCCCTTGAAAAGGCCATCGCCGCCAATCCGCCGCGCGATCGGCGGCATACCATCGCGCATCTCGTCTATGTCACCGATCAGGACTTGCCGCGTTTCGCCAAGCTGGGCGTGAATTCCCAGTTCTCCGCCAATTGGTTCTCGGCCGATCCGGACACCACCGAAATTCTGAAGGACCGCTACGGCGAGCGCCAGAAGAAGCTCTATCGCGCGCAGTCCATCCTGAAGAGCGGCGGGCGCATTTCGTTTGGCACCGACTGGCCGGCGGCCGGCTATTTCTCCACCTACAAGCCGCTGGATTCCATCCAGATCGCAGTCACCCGCCAGCTCATCGGCAAGGCGACCAATCCGGTTCTCGGCCCGGAGGAAGAGCGCCTGACCCTGACCCAGGCGGTGCACGCCAATACCATGGGCGCTGCGCACCAGATCCGCATGGAAGACAAGATCGGTTCGCTGGAGGTGGGCAAGATGGCCGACCTCGTGGTCCTGGAGCGCAACATTTTCGAAGGCTCCGTGCACGATATCGCCAGCACCCGCATCGACCTGACGCTGATGAACGGCAAACCGACCCACGGGACGGTGTAAGCCCTACTCTCCGGTCGCGAAGAAGCGCTCCGCGTCGAAAATCTCGCCGAACTGCGTGGCCACGCAGTCCGGCGCCGGCGCGGGGAGGGGGCTTGGCGCGCCCACCGCCAGATCGAACAGGTCGGGCCGGTAGACGCTGATGGCTTCGCGAGCGGCGTCCTGGCTCCATTCCCCCTGCCGCGCCTTCACGATCTGCCCGTACATCCACAAGGCATGGTCGGGGTTGGGGCGGCTCGCCCCGTCGCGGTTCAGAACGAGATAGTCGGGATGGGCGCGGGCCGCCCCGCCCGGCGCGCTGTGCAGGCGCCCGTCCAGGGTCCGGCGCAGGACGTCGGCGGGCAGGTTGAGGTGGCGCGGCTCGCTCAGCAGGCGGGCCAGGTCCTCGTGATTGTCCGGTGTCTCGCACCAGCGCGCCGCCGTGTTCAGCGCCCGCACCAGGCGGCGCAGGATGTCCGGCTCGGTATTGACGAAGCGGGCATGCACGCCCAGCACCTTCTCGGGCACCCAGCCGAAGATTTCCGCGCCCAGCACCGCGATGCGGCCCACATCCGCATCCACCGCCACGCTGTTCCAGGGGCTGCCCACCGAGAAGCCGTGGATCAGCCCGTTGCGCAGGCTCTCGGCCATGAAAGGCGGGGGAATGACCACGAGACGCACGTCCCGGTCGGGATCGATGCCGCCGGCCGTGAGAAAATGGCGGATGAGATAGGTGTGGGTCGAGAAGGCATAGACCGAGGCGAACACCAGCGGCTCCAGCCCCGCCGCGCGCCGCGCCGCCACCACGCGCCCCAGCGCCTTGGCCGCATCCGGGGCACGGGAGAGATCCTCCCCGGTCTCGCCCATCTGCGTGTAGATGTCCTTGGCGATGGTGATGGCGCTGCCGTTGAGGTTCAGGGCGAAGGGCACCACCAGGGGCACGCGCACATGGCCGAGCCCGAGCGAGGAGGCGATGGCCAGCGGGCCGAGCATATGGGCCCCGTCCAGCAGGCCCACATTCACCTTGTCGCGGATATTGGCCCAGGACACCTCCCGGTGCAGCTCGATCTCGATGCCCTCCGCCATGGCGAAGCCGCGCTCGGCGCAGGCGATCAGCACGGCGGCATCCGTGAGGGGGATGAAGCCCATGGCGAGGCGTCTCATCGCAGCAACTCCGCGGCGGTGATGATGGATTGGGCGATGTCCACGAGCCGCTTCTTCTCGTTCATGGCAGTCCGGCGGATCAGGCCGTAGGCGGTCTGCTCGTCGATATTCCTGGCCTTCATGAGAATGAGCTTGGCGCGGTCCAGCAGCTTGCGCTCCTCCAACTGGCTGCGCGCCTCCTCCAGTTCCGCGCGCAGGCGGGCGAAGGCGCGGTAGCGGGACATGGTGGTTTCGAGAATGGGACGGACACGGTCCTTGCGCAGCCCGTCCACCACATAGGAGGCGACGCCGGCATCGATTGCGGCCGCGATGGTCTGGCTGTCCGATTGGTCCACGAACATGGCCACGGGCCGCTTCACCTCCCGGCTCACCTGGAACATCTGCTCGATGGTGTCGCGGCTGGGATTCTCCAGGTCGATCAGGATCACGTCCGGATCGATGGCATAGATGCGCTCCAAAAGATTATGGACGCCCTCCAGCCGGAGGACGTTCACAAACCCCGCCTCCTGCAGCCCCTCCGAGAGGATGGCCGCACGGACAGGGCTGTCATCAACGATGACGATGCGCAGGGACAGGTCGTTCGCCATGGGCCTTGGATCATGTGTCCGCGAACGACAGGCAAGGAGTGGACCACCTTGTGCCTGTCGCTGTCGGAGGAAAGTCCCGTCACCCCGCTGAGGGGGCGAGTGCGAAGTCGATGATCTTGTTGCGCAGCGCCGGAAGATCCGGCGGCGCCTTCTTGAAGGCTTCCCAGTCCGCCGGAACGGCGTCCACCAGCGTGTCCCGCAGCGCGCGGGCCTTGGTGTCGGACGCGGCCCTCTGGTCAAGCCAGAGCAGCCACCGCAGGTCTTCGATCCCCTCGCCCGTGGTCAGGACGAGGGCATCGATCGTGGGCGCGGGACTGCAGCGGTCGCCGCTGAGCGGCAGCATGGCATAGTCGGGCTCGCGTCCGTCCGTGGGATCGCGCGGGTCTCCCGTCCAGGCCCGCCCGTGCCATTGCAGGTAGCCCCGGCCGCCTGTGCGCCACATCAGGAAACCCGCCGCCGCGCGAAAATCAGGCATGTTGTAGAGCCAGGGCATCACTTTCTGGGCGCGCATCTGGCGGAAGCCGCTCTCGCTGATGCCGAACCCGTCATTCACCAGCAGCGTGTCGAACAGGGGAACGAGGGTGCGCTGCTTGGGCGAGTTGAGCTGGCCGGAAATCTGCGCGTCGGGGGCCGATGCCTTGATGGCGTCCCGCACGCCCTTGAGGTCGGCAAGGGCCGCATCGCCTTCCAGCGGCTCGTCGGCGATGGACCAGAGCGGAGCGGGAACGCCGCCCGCCGCCAGCGCCCGCAAGGTGGAGGCGATGTTCGGCCCCACCTTCGAGAAGCCCGCCGTGTGCTGCATGGTCTTCACGGAGGCATAGTCGAAAAAGGGCGCGGTGAAGCCCGCCTGCTTCGCGAGCGCCATCTGCTGCACATAGCGGGTGATCTTGTCCGGGGTCGGCGCCACCGTGTCGGGAGCGACGCCGGTAATGCCGAACGCGCGCAGAGCCGCATAGTCGCAGGCCATGCCTCGGTCCGCCTGGTCGGGCGTGGGCGGGAACCAGACCTCCCAGTTGGGGGCGGCCATGTAATAGCCGATGGGCCGGTCCACCGGCGGACGGGACACGGGGACCACCTCCACCAGCGCGGTGGCTTCCACGCGGCTGCCGGCAATGTCCATCGAGAGGGTGACGGGCAGCGTTCCGCTCGCGTTCATCGGTACCGTGAAGGTCACGTTGAGCCGCCGGGGGACGCCGCTCACGATCCGCATGTGCGACAGGTCGCCGTCCAGCACATCGGAGGTGATGGTGAGGCCGTTCTCCATGACGCCGCGGCGCATAAAGGTCCACTTGCCCCACCGTATCTGGGGGGAGATGCCGTCCGGCGCCGAGGCGGACACGTTCGGCATCAGGTCGTCCTGGTTGGAAAAGGCGAGGAAATCCACCGACACCACGCCGCCGGGCGCCGCGCGGAAGTTCGCCTGCACAGGCAGGGTGGGATCCCAGAAGGGACGCTGGCTGCGCGGGGTGTTCGCCGGCAGGATGCGCAGGGTGATGTCCTTCGCGAGCGCGGGGTCCACAGGCTTGTTCTGGACCGGCCAGCGTTCCAGGAAGCGCTTGCGCCGCCAAGCCTCCACGGCATCCACCGCCGTGTCGCTGTTGCCGGGTTCGATCACCATGGCGGCGAGATAGCCGTTATTGGGTGGCTGGTCGGACTGAAGCTGCACGACGATCTTGTTGTCGATGACCGGCACGGTGGCGGTGATGAGGCCCGCGCGGTCGCGCGCGAACACCTCCCAGGGGCCGCCGTCGATCATGGCCTCCTTCCAGAGATTGCGCTTGTAGACCTGCTCCACCCATTCGTCGGGGCTGAGGCTCTGCTGGTACACCACCTGGCCGTTGATGGTGATGGTCTTGTTCAGGGAGTGGGGGAAATACTCCCATTCGCCCTGATCCTCGGTCCAGAGCGAGACGGTGGCGGTGGCGCTCTTGGTCCAGGGGATGGTGATCGTCTCGATGCCGTTGAGGCCGCTGGACAGGAGCGGATCATTCTGGGTGCGCACCAGCACTCCGGCCGGGCGGGAGAGGCGCGGATCGTTGGGCAGGATGGACTCAAAGCCCGGCACCTGGATATCGGCGTTCGGCGCGAAACGCAGCGCGAGCGCATCCGGCGGCACGGGCGAGCCCGCTTCCACATGAATATCGGTGAGGCGGATGGGGCCGTCCCCGTCGCCGTTGGAAACCACGATGCGCTTCACCTTGGTCCGGTCGAGCCGCGCCTTGGACGGCGTGACCCAGGACGAGACCGGGGAGCGCAGGATGAACGGCCCCGGCGGAAACACCGCCGAGGCATTGGCCCGCGAGTACCAGTTGGCGGAGTTCACGTCATCCACCCGCAGATAGATGGTGACCGGCTTGCCGGTATCGTTGTTCCCCGTCACCACCAGATCCTGGTTGGCATCGAAGCTCACCGGCGTGCTGAAATCCTGCGACGCGGTGAGCCGAGCCCCGGCAAGCCAGGTCTGGCCGTCCTTCACTGTGGCGGCGGCGGTGGAGGTGGTCGAGGGGATCGCTCCGGTCTTCTGGCGCGGCTCGATCTGGATGCTGTCGATCTGCGCGACCGGCGCCCCCTCCTCGGTGAAGACAATGAAGCGGGTCAGCGCGTTCACGTCGAGCGATGTGCCGCTGGGCGTGGGCAGGCTGTTGAGCGGCACCCGCATGACGAAGGGGCCGGGCGGGAAGTTCTGGTTGGTGTTGAAGTTGCTCATCCAGTTCTTGGACGAGGCATCATCGATCCGCACCGCGAGATTGAACGGATTGGGCGATGTGTTCACGCCGCGGATGACGAGGTCGTCATTGGGCGAGAAAGCACGCGGGGTGGGAAAGGTCTTGTCGAGCGCGGTCTTGGTGGTGGTGTTCGTGAAGAAGGGCGGCAGGGCCGCCGGGGCGGCGGCAGGCGTCGTCGCTGCCGCGGGCGCCGCCGCCGGGGCAGAGGCAGCCGGAGCGGGCGCGGAAACCGCGGAGAACGGCCGCTCGGCGCGCAAGCGCTCCACGAAGTCCGGCCTGAAGAACATGATCGCGCCGGCTCCGGCGCAGATCACGCCGAGGATCAGGCCCCAGGCAAATCCGCCGATCCAGGTTCGCAATTTCCCCATACGGTCCTCCTGCACCTGTTGCGTGTCCGGGGACGTTGCCACGGGAGACACGTACTCGGCTAGAGCCTGATCCCGGTAAGTTGGTTTCACTCACCATCGAAACCAGTGCCTAAGTCCTTGAGAGAGAGCGGTTCACCCTTCCCGCGGGTTGGCCGTTGGATCCCCGATTGAATGTCCGCCGCGCGCTTTGCCCGGCCTGCGCCAGCCTTCTCTAGACGTGGAATGTCACCACCATATGCCATGGGGCGCGGCGGTTCGACGCCGGGAGCATCCCGGATCCATGTCCCTCCGGCTCCGGTCCCGCTTGACGGATATCGCGCGCGCCGCGAAAAGCGCGCATGCGTGACCTGAAGGACTATACGCTTCGCGACTGGGCGGGCGCCCAGCCGTTGACGCAGGGCGCACGGCGCCTGCGCAATGTCCTTCTGGACAGCCTCTATGCCACACGTCGCTGCGAGGGACAGGACGCGCTCCTCTCCTCGCTCGCGCCGCTGCGGGGGCGTTTCCTGGCGGTGACGGTGGCGTTCAACCTGCCGGAGGCCGTTGCCTTCCTGTCCGATGCCATGGCGCGGACCATGCCGGACGTGCCGCTGCTGGTCTGTGACAATTCCTCCGATCCGGCCATGAGGGTCCGCATCGCTGCCATTTGTGCACGCAGTGGGCGGGCCTATTGCCCCTTGCCGGCGGTGCCGCGGATCTCGCCCAACGTCAATGGCTCGCGCTCCCACGGAGTGGCGCTGAACTGGATCTGGCGCAATATCCTGCGGCCCCTGCGCCCCTCGGGCTTCGCGCTGCTGGACCACGATCTCATTCCCCTGGCTCCGGACGACCTGGCCGCGCGGGTGGCCCGCCAGCCGGTCTACGGCATGGTGCGCGCGGGCGAGGATTTCGGCGGCTGGTATCTCTGGCCGGGCTACAGCGTGTTCGATTTCAAGGCGGTGGAGACGCTGCCGCTGGACTTCGGAACCGACACACCGCGCATGCTCGATACCGGCGGCCAGAACTGGCGGGTGCTTTACCGGCATCTGTCCCTGGACGATCTCGCCCAGGCCCGGACCCGTCAGGTTTGGCTGGCGGCCGAAGGAGAGGGGCCGGAGCCCTTCCTATTGGCCGATACATGGCTGCATGTGGGCGGCGCGGGCCATCGCGGCGGCGGCGCGGCGGCGCTCCGGCGGGTGCGGCGGCTCTATGATGCCGATCCGGACCGGCTTCTGTGCCGCCTGAGCACGGATCCAGTGGATGCAGTCTCGGTTTTGGGGGGATGAGCGGATGAACGGTGGGTGGCTTCGAGCGGGGGTGGCCCTGGCGTGCCTGGCGCTGATGGATGCGGGCGCGGTTCGTGCCGGGGCAGGGACATCGCCCGCCGCGCTGACGGCGGCCCGCTTCTCGGCCGTCGCCTATCCCGACCTTGCGAAGTGGGACGCATCCGGCTGCAGCTTCGCGGTGTTCCGGGGCAAGGACATGATTGGCCTGTTCGACACCCAGGATCCGAAGAAGACCGCACTCTTCAAGATCGACGGCACGCTCCTCTTCGTTCCGGCTGGGACGATGCAGAAGGGGGCCTATTGGAACGGGGTGGTCGCCGGAAGCGCGGTGCAGCTGATCAAGGGCAAGGCCAACCCTAAATTCAGGAATGACGGCGGGGGGCAAGGCGGGGATGGGCGGGTGGAATGGACCGGCCCGTCCGGAAGCGGCACCATTCCCGTGCGCTGGGAGGAAGGCTGCTGACGGCGGTCGTTCGGGCTCGCGCAAAGAAAAACGCCGCCGGCAAGCCGGCGGCGTGAGGAAAGGGCACGGGCCCGGCCGTGGCCGGAACCGTCACATCACTTGGTGGCGGGCGCCGCGGCGGCCTTGGCCTTCTTGCCTTCACCCGGACGGTGCTCAACGCGCTCGGCGATACGAGCCGCCTTGCCGCGACGGTCGCGCAGGTAATAGAGCTTGGCGCGACGCACCTTGCCCCGGCGCACCAGCTTGATGGAATCGATGAGCGGCGAGTGGACGGGGAACACGCGCTCCACGCCTTCGCCGTAGGAAATCTTGCGCACCGTGAAGCTCTCGTTGAGGCCGCCGCCATTGCGGGCGATCACAACGCCTTCATAGGCCTGCACGCGGGTACGCTCGCCTTCGACCACCTTCACGTTCACGATGACGGTGTCGCCGGGCTGGAACGCCGGAACGGGGCGCTTCTCGGCAAGGCGGGTGGCCTGTTCGGCCTCAAGGGTCTCGATGATGTTCATGTCGCCAACCTCTTAGCGGTCGCCAAAACGCGCGCCGTCGCCGGAACGCTGCCCCAGCGCCACATCGTGTCGTTGTAAGTTAAGGGACGGTCGGGCCTATAGCCCAGAAAGCCTGCCCTGTCATGTGCTTTTGTTCATGCGCCTGTCATCTGCGGGGCCGAGCAGGTCCGGCCGCCGCTCGCACGTCACCGCTTCCGCCTGCGTGCGGCGCCAGGCGCGGATACGGGCATGGTCGCCGGAGGTCAGCACCTCGGGAATGCCCGCGCCCTCGAACACTTGGGGGCGGGTATATTGGGGATATTCCAGCAGGCCGTCGGAGAAGCTCTCCTCGGTGCCGCTCTCGGTCTTGCCCATGACGCCGGGAATGAGCCGCACGCAGGCGTCCAGCAGCAGCAGGGCCGCGCTCTCCCCGCCGGACAGCACCACGTCGCCCACGCACACCTCTTCCAGGCCTCGGGCCGCGACGATGCGCTCGTCCACGCCCTCGAAGCGGCCGCACAGGATCACCGCGCCGGGCCCTTGCGCCAGCTCCCTCACGCGATGCTGGGTCAAGGGGCGGCCGCGCGGCGTCATGAGCAGGCGGGGGCGGGGATCGTCGGGAGGGGAGGCGGCATCGATGGCGCGGGCCAGAACGTCCGCGCGCATCACCATTCCGGGGCCGCCGCCCGCGGGCGTGTCGTCCACCGAGCGGTGGCGGTCCGTGGCGAAGTCCCGGATCTGCAGCGCGTCCAGAGACCAGAGTCCGGAGGCCAGCGCCTTGCCGGCCAGGGCCGCGCCGAGGGGCCCCGGAAACATTTCAGGATACAGGGTCAGGAGTGTCGCGCGAAAAGTCATGGATACACGGTTCGCCGCTGGACGCCCGATCCGATTCGCGAGGTGGGGCGGTCGTGCGCCCCCGGCCTCACTTGATCTCGAACAGGGTCGAGAAGCCGGAAATGTCGAACACTTCGCGGATCTGCGGCTGGAGCGAGCGCAGCGTCAGGTCGCGCTTGGCGGTGCGCATGGCCTTTCCGGCCACCAGCAGCGCGCGCAGGCCCGAGGACGACACATAGTCCACGCCCGCAAGGTCCACCGTGATGGCGCCCTCGCTCCCCGAGACGGCGTCGAGAAGGCTGGTCTCGAACGGCTTCGCATTGGGCGTGTCGAGCCGTCCCGTGACCTTCAGCACCACATCCGATCCGGCCTGTTCACGATCGATCTGCATCAGCCTTGTCCCGGTTGAGATGATGGGGAGGAGCCTCCCGATTAGCCTCATTCGCCCGCAGGCGCAATGTCATCGCGAGCCGATGGGCGAGCCACATGGAGCGCTCGAACAGGCTGACGGCCGTCAGCAGGTTGCGCGCTTCCTCCCCGCTCCCCAGATCGCCGGTGGCCAGTGTCCGGCGGATCCGGTCCAGGGCGGTGCTCTTGTCCGCCGTCAGCGCGATGACGAGGTCGAAGTCCGCCTCGGTCCCGGTTTGCGCCTCGGCAAGCTCCAGCATCATGGTCCGCAAGGATTCGCACAGGTTGAAGGCGAGGACCGGCGGCTCCCCATAGCCGTCGATCAGGTCGCCGAAATCCTTCAGCGTGTCCTGGAGCGAATGCAGGAGCCGTTGTTCCTCCTGCAGCAGCAGGGCCAGGTCGAGGTCGGCGCGTGTCAGGTGGCGGTCGATCAGTTCCACCAGGAACTGGCCCGTGGCCTCGCAAATGGCCCGGGCGCCCCGCCAGTGCACGGCCCGGACCTTGCCGTCGTCGCCCGCCCGCTGGTCCAGGTCCGGCAGGAGTTCGGGCAGGTGGCGGACGAGCCGGTTGGTCTCCTGGGCCACCAGTTCCAGGGCGGAGGCGGGGTCTTCCATGGCCTGGTCGGTGATGAAATGGGGTTGGGAGACATGGTCCTCCCGCGTCGGCGGGCTGAGGCGCCGGGCGAGGGTCTCGCTCTCGCGGCAGAAGAGGGTGACGGCGAGGCCGCCGGTCAGTTGCAGCGCCAGGAACAGGAGAGAGATGGCGAAAGGCGCCTGGTCCTGGCCGAAGTCCAACAGGGCTGCCGCCGGGTCGATCCCCGCGAGCGGCAGGGCCAGCCAGACCAGATAGACGGCGAGGCAGCCCGTCACCTTCACGAAAATGTGCACGAAGCAGAGCTGCCGTCCGGTGCCCTTGAGGCCGCCGGCGCTCACCAGCGTGGCGATCCCGGATCCAAGATTGGCGCCGAGCACGATGAAGAAGCTGTCGATAAGGTCGATGGTGCCCGTGCCGATGGAGGCGAGGCACAGGATGGTGGCGGTGGAAGCCGACTGCGTGATCACCGCTACGGCGAGGCCGATCATGAAGCCGACCGGCAGCGATATGTCCCCGAGCAGGGCGGCGATGGTCTGGGGCGAGACGTCCTGTGGGGCGAGCTTGATGAGGCTGAGCCCGAGGAACAGGAGGGCGAGGCCCAGAAGGACGCCCAGCCATTCGCGGCGCGCGGGCGTGCGGTCCAGCTTGAACTGGTAGCACAGGCCCACCAGGGCGATCAGGTAGAAGACCGCCACCTTCAGGTCCACGGAGGCGACGAAGACCAGGGCCGAGGTGCCCACATTGGCGCCCGCCACCACGGGAATGGCATCGCGCGTGGTGAGAGCGCCTCCGCGCACGAGATTGGCGCTGATGAGCGTCACGGCATTGCTGGACTGGACCACGGCGCCCGTGATCGCGCCGCTGACGAAGCCGACGATGCGCGAGCGCGTGGCGCCCTTCAGCAGGATGCGGACCCGCCGCCCCATGGCCTGCTGGAGATGGCCGCTCAGGAGCTTGAGGCCGATGAAGAGCAGTCCCAGCCCGGCGAGGAGTTCAGCAGACGCGAGCACGGAAAAGCCTCATGGGGCGGGCGGCGGTGTCAGTCCGCGGATTTCGGGCCGGCGACCAGGGTCAGCTCGTTCATCCCGTCGCGGCGGACATAGCCGATATGGCTGAGGAAATGGCGCATCAACCGCACGCCATGCCCCCCGATATGCGCGCTTTCCACACTCTCCGCGAGAGAGGCGCTCTCCACGGCCGTGGGATCGAAGGGCGGGCCGTTGTCCAGGATGCGCATGCCGACGCTGTCCGGCGCGGGGCGGAAATAGTCCACGCGAATCACAGGGTCGGACTCCACGTCCTCAAAGGCGTGGGTGATGACGTTGGCGAGCGCCTCTTCGACGGACAGTTCCAGCCCGAAGCGCAACGGCGTCGGCCAGTCGTCACGCTCTTCCAGCTCGGCCATCCAGATGGACACCTTGGCGATCTCGTCCACCACGGCGTCGATGGAGATGGAGGACAGGATCGGGGCGTCGGATGGTGAGGTCATGGACACGCAGGACCCGTCTTCTTCGTCGTTTGAGCGCTTTGTCGTTGAGCGGCGTCCGGGGCCGGTGACGCTCCTGGATCACCTGATCCGCGGCAAGGCTAGCCGTCTCCGGCGACGGCGGCAATCCATGCCGACGGCACCCCGTCACCGGAATTTCACTGAGGCTCAGGACGGGCGCGACAGGGGCGGGGCGAAGAGCAGGCCCGGCGCCCCCGTGGGCAGGCGGGCCTGGCCGAAGCCGTGCCAGCCCTGCGCGAACAGCGGCGTCTGTCGCTCGGTGTCCAGCGGGTCCACGAGGATCGCCCGGTTCCTGTCATAGAGCGCGTTGTCGCGCACCATGAGGTAGCGCGCGAAGCCGCCGTAGCGCAGCACGATATTGTGGATGTTGAAGCCCTCCGCCAGCAGGCTTGCCCAGCTCGCGGTATTGGCCGGGGCGGCGGTGGAAAAAAGCAGCATGCCGCGCGGCGCCATGGCAATGCGGGCCGTGATGGTGGCGCGCTGGAGGCGGCGGCCCCGCAGGTCGGGGTGGACCGAGGCGCCCGCGAGGCGCCCCACGGGTGTGCCTTCGCGCACGCCTAGTTCGTCCTCCCAGCGATCGCTGGGGGCATGGTCGTGCTGGAGGATGCCATAAGCAACCAGATTGGCCCCGAAGGCCCCGATCACCCGGCCGCGCCCGGACAGGATGCTCTGGAAATAGGCGCGTGATTCGGGCTTGACGATTTCCGGACGCACCACGGGGCCCATGGCCACCCGGTGCAGCGCATCCACCTCTTCCAGGTCCTGGGGGCCGAGTTCACGCCAGGCAAGAGGAGGATCCAGTGACACCGCCGCGGCAGCGGACATCACGCGATCACCTCGGCATAATTCAGCATGACGATGGGCGGATAGATGCCCAGCGCCTTGGCCACCTTCATGTTGATGATGAGGGCGAAGCGCTTGAGGGTCTCGATGGGAATGTCCTGGGGCGGGCGGTGCTGCACCAGGATCTCGATGGCCTTGGACGCCGCGAGCTGGCCCACGGAATAATAGCGCGAGACCAGTCCCACGAGCCCGTCCCCGTCGCGCAGGAAGAATTCGGTGGAGCCGAACGTGGGCAGGCCCACCGCGATGGCCACGGGCGAGATGCGGTTGAAGATGGTGGCCAGGAACGTGTCGGGCGGCAGGTAGAGCCATTCCGCGCCCTTGGCCCGGATGTCGCGCACGAACTGCTCGACGCCATCGCCCGTGGGCACGTTGCCGGCCATGTTCAGCGGCTGGGTGATGAGCGTGGCGCCGATGGAGTCACAGAAGGCCTGCATCTCCTTCACGACCACGATGGAGTTGGTCTCGTTGGGCGAATAGATGACGCCCACCTTCGAGAAGGGCTTGTAGGTCTGCATGGCGCGCATCTGCACGTCGGTGGGCACCACATGGACGGCGCCGGTGACGTTGCGGCCGGAGGATTCGGTGGAGGGGGCGATCTTGCTGCGCACCGGCGCGGCCACCAGCGCGAACACCACCGGAATGTCGCGCACGAAAGGCGCGGTGGGCGGCGCGTCATAGGGGCCGACCACGGCCAGCGTGTTGGGCGTGCCGTAGGTGTAGATCAGGTCCGGCTTGAAGGTGGGCAGCACCTCGTCGAGGATCGGCCGCACGCGCGAGGCGTCGCGATCCACGTCGCGGGTCATGAATTCGGCCTTCACGCCGGATGCATCGAAGAAATAGCGGAAGCCCCGCTCGACATCGGTCTCGCCACGGAAGGTGAGCATGAGGATGCGGTAGGGTCGCTCCTGCGCCATTTGCTGGGCCTGGGAGGGATCGATGCCCACCATGCCGGCGGCGCCGGCCCCAAGTCCCAGGGAGAGAAGTGAACGCCGGTCGATCACAACCTGCTGCCTTCCGTCGATGCGGCCTCGGAGCCTGGGGCGCTGTCCGTGCCGGATGCGCGGGTGCGGCCACTCAGGGCAAATCCGAGAGCTCCAAGGACCACCATTAAACCGATCAGTGCGCTCGCGGAAGCAAATCCGGCGGTGGCGAGCAGGAAACCGGCCGCCGCCGGACCGGTGGCGTTGCCGGTCCGTTCGATGAGCCGGAACAGGCCGAGCACGCCCGCCGAGCGTCCGCCCGGCACATGGCGCGCGGCGGCGGCCACCAGCGCCGATTGCGGGGCGATGGACATGGCCTGGCCGAGACCGAGCAGCGCCAGCACGCCCGCCACGATCCAGGGCGAGGTGCCGATGAGCAGAAGCAGCGCGCCGCCGCCGGCCACGAGGGCGCCCATGGTGACGAAGCCCGCATGGGCGCCGCTGCGCTCGGCCAGCCGGGCGAAGATGGGCACGGCGGCCACCATGAGGATGGGATAGATCATCTGCAGCCGGCCGATGGCCGCCGCGCTGTAGCCCTGCTTCTGCAGTTCCACCGGCACCAGATAGAAGCAGATGGCCACCAGCAGGAACTTCGCCGGGAGGGCACAGCCGAACAGCAGGGCCGCAAAGCGCGGCGCCTTCAGGGCCGAGCCGAGTTCGGAGAGCGAGACCCCGGCGGCGCCCTTCACCGGCTCGGAGCGCGGCATGGAGAGGGCGGCCACCAGAAGGCCCAGCACGGCAAGGGCCGTTGAGCCGAAGAAGGCCGTATGGTCGCCCAGCCGGTCGGCGAGCACGCCGCCGATGGGCGGGCCGCACAGACCCGCCACCATGATGGCCCGCACGAATACGGCGAGCGCCGCCGTGCGTTCATGGGGGCGCGAATGGTCGATCACATGCCCCTGGGCGGAGACGAACACCAGCGCATAGCCGATGGCGGCGGTAGCGCGGGTGGCGAGGAAGAGGAAATAGTCGGCGGCGAGGGCGGACCCCACATAGCTCAGCGCCGCGATGGCGGCGCCGATCACGAAACCGCGGCGGCGGCCGAGCCGCTCGGAGAGCACGGCGAACGGCAATTGGCTGAGCGCGACGCACGCCATGAAGACCACGATGGGCAGCGACATGGCGAGGTCGCGTCCCATTTCCATCCCGGACGGTGCCATGGCGCCCGCGAGGCGCGGAAGGAACGGGCGCGCCAGTTCCTCGGCCATCATGAACAGGAACAGAGCGGGCCGGATGATGGTGGCGGCGTGATTTTCGCCCGCATGCACCGTGCCGAGGCCCGTGCGTGCGCTCAAGGAATCCAGGTTCGCGATGGCGTCGGCGTCGCCGCGTCGCGTGGCCTCGGAGCGCGCCTTGGCATGGCGCTCATGCAGCAGCGCCATGTGCTGGTCGATGGGGGCGACGAAGGGCGATTTCTCGGCTGCGTCCGAATGCATCCACAGACGGCCCTGGGCCAGCGAGCGCACCCGGGCTTCCAGGGCGGCCAGTGCCTCCGTGCCGCGCGCGCCCACCACCAGCGCCACCAGTTCCAGCGCCACCAGCAGCGAGACGATGCCGATGAAGGCCACGTCCACCAGCAGGGCATTCACCTGATCGGAGACGACGCCGGGATCGATGGTGATGATGAGGCTCGCCAGCGGCGCGCCGGTGCGGGCGGTCACGGCGGTGACCACCTGCTGGGCGTGGTCGTCCTCGGGCGGGGCGCCCGCGAGGCCCAGCACCTTGCCGTCCGGACGCACCAGCTTCAGCTCGGCCAGTTCCAGATTGGCGGCGCGCAGGCCCTCCAGATAGCTGTCCACCCCCACCAGCTTGTCCAGGGGCACTCCGGACGTGACCGCGCTTTCCACCAAGGCGGCGGCGGAGCGGCCCACCGATTCCGCCTGGGCGGCGATGGCCGGGACGATGGTGCGCTCCACCGCCGCGCGGGCCGCGAAGGCGATGGCGGCGAGCGCCGCGCACAGGATGAGGGCGATGGCGAGCGAGATGCCCGCGCGCAGCCCGATCATGGCCGCTCACCTGTCTTGAGGGCCGCATGGGCGGCTTCCGCCTCGGCGAGGGCGGAGCGCGCGGCGCGCGGCCACTGGGCCGGATCTGCCGCCCGGCGCGCGGCCCGGCCGAGCCCGGCCGCCAGCAGCAGGCCGATCACGATGGTCGCGAGCGCCGAGCCCAGCAGCGTGGGGGTGGCGATGGTCTGCAATTCGCCCGACAGCGCATGCTCCCCGGCCGCCAGGGTCTGGGGATTGTAGCGCACCACCACCTGCCCGATGGTGGAGGCGAGATCGTTCTCCACGCGGCGGCTGACGGCATTGGCCGTGCGCCCGCTCTCGCGCGTGTCGATGCGGGCGGGGTCGCTGGAGAACAGCACCCGGTCATGGGCATCGGTGACATCGATGGACAGGACCGTCGGGTCGAGCCGCGCCTCGCGCTGGGTCAGGTCTGCCAGCGTGGTCTGGGCTGGCAGGGCGATGCCCAGGGAGGCGGCGGTCTGCGCGCTGCCTGCGATGCGCTCGGCCGTGACCCCGAATCGGGTCTCCACCGCCTTGCGGTGCGCGTTCTGGAGGGTGACGTAGGAGAAATAGGCGCCGAACGCCACGCACGCGGCGGCGATGACGGCGAAGAGCGCGATCAGCCCGAGAGACGTGCGGATCATGTCCTGTGCTCGAAAGCTGGCAACTTGAAAAGACGCACGTCCGCTCAATCCCCTCACGCGGCTTGGGTCCACAGGTCGGCCCAAGCCGACGCACTCCACCCGGCCCCAATGATGCGCACAGTAAGAGTGTCAGGATTCAAGATTTTGACGAATCCCCAATTTTCTCCGGCACGGGTAGGCGGCACCCGCGCTAGGCGAAAAGAGCGCATGGGGAAAGTCTGCGCAGTTTGCTCTGGTTTGCAACCGCCCATGCGGTTAACGTCCGCCGCGTTCTCGCGCTGCAAGCTCAGGCATGACATTCTACGGGCGGCTCATTTTCGTTATCGGCCTTTCCCTGGCGGTCACCCTCGTGGTGCTGCCCGGCGCGGCTTATTTTGCCGGTGAGCGGGTGAGCGAGGAGATCGAGCAGGCGCGCGTCTCCCATCTGCTGGGTGCCCTGCGCCAGACCACCGAGGCGAATCTCGGCATCGGCCTGACCCTGGACGAAATCGCGCTGCTGCAATCCACCATCGAGCGCGAAAAGGCGCAGGATCCGTCCATCGTCGTGATCGACATCTTCAATTCGGCCGGCCGGTCGGTCTACAGCACCGATCGCGGCTCGGTGGGCGAGGCGGTGGATCCCAGCTGGCTGACCTTCATCACCCGCGACGGCACCTGGCACGCGAGCTTCCGGGGCGAAACCATATTCGGGACACGGTTCGACAATGACCTCGGCGTCGCCGGCGGCATCGCCGTGACGCTGTCGGGCGCCACGCGGGTCGCCAGGACCGAAAGCTTGGCCTTCGACCTGTCCCTGCGGGCCCTGGCCATCGGCTTCTGCGCGCTCGGTGTCGGGCTCGTGCTGGCCTTCATCGCCGCCTCGCGCCTCGGCCGCCCCTTCATGCGGGTGGCCGCCATCCTGCGCGGGGGGGAGGGGGCATCGCTCCCGGTGCCGCGCGACGGGCTGGAGCGGGCCGCCTTCCAGGTCCGCGAGACATGGAGCCGGGAGGAGGCGCGGCTCGCCCGCGGCATGACGCGGCTGGAGGCGCTTGACGATGCAGACTGACGCGCATCCCGCCATCCGCTCCCGCGACCGCCTGGTCTGCGCGCTCATCACCTTCCTGATCGTCAGCCTGGTGGGCTCGGGCGCCGGCTTCATCATGATGCAGGGCTTCAAGACGCGGGTGGAGGACACGGCCCGCCGCGATGCCCGGCTGATCGGCGAGACCGTCGCACGGTCCCTGGCGGCCCAGTTCGAGAAGGCGGCTCGCTTCGGCATTCCCCTGAAGATGCTGCCGGGCGTCGAGCCCTATCTCACCGAGACGCTGCACCGCACGCCCGGCCTCACCCGGATCGTGCTGCAGGGGCCGGATGGGCGCGAGGTGCGCAGCGCCATCGGCCCCCTGACGGGCCTCGACACCGTGACCTTGCCCATCACCATCGATGGCGTCGTGTTCGGGCAGGTGGCCGTCTCCACCACGCCGGCCACCCTCAGCTCCGTGCTGGGCAAGCTGTCCTGGCGGGCGGGCGTGGTGGTGCTCACCTGCGCCAGCCTCGGCGCGGTGATCGCGGCCTTCTATGCGGGTGGGAGCCTTGTCCGGGGGCGCCGCCGCCTCGCGACCGCTTTGCTGGAGAGCGCCGCCGGCAAGCTGCGCGATGCCCCGCCCGGCGGTGGCCGCGGCCCGCTGGCCACGGCCTTCCGGGCGCTCAACAGCGGAGAGCGCCGCATGGCCGAGCGCCGCACGGCGTTCGAGGGCTATTCGGAAGAATTGCTCGCTGTCGATTTCGATGGCCGCCTGCGGGCGGAGATCGAGCAAATCCGGCGCGATGCGCAGTCGCGTCCGCCTTCCCAGCGAGAACCGTGATGCTGCTTCGCACCCGCATCACCCTCATGGTGGCCTTGGGCTTCCTGATGCTGATGGCGACCTTCTGGGCCGCCAGCCTCGTGCGCGACCGCCTTGAGGCGGACCGGACCGCGGAGGTGGCCATTTCCGGCCAGGCCGCCCTGTGGCGCGAGATCGTCGCCGTCCAGGTCTCGGACCTGGAGAAGCAGCTCGACGCCATTGAGGACGACACCAATGTGCGTATCGCCCTCACCTTCGCCAATCGCCAGGGCGTGGTCGCGGGGTTGAGCGACCTCGGCATCGAGGAGGACGAGACGCTCGCCTTCGAGGTGGTGGGGCCGGACCGGGACGTCACGTCCTTCTTCGGAGAGCAGTCCGCGCGCGGCATCCTGGACGCCGGAACCCTGGACCGCGCGTTCGCCGGCAACCGGACGGTCGGGCCGCGCCTCATCTCGGCGCAGCGCATGCTGATCGTCGCCACCCGCACCATCACCTTGCCGAGCCGGGGCACGCTGGTTCTGGTTCTCGGGCGCGACGTGAAGGTGGCCGTGGCGCGGCTCGCGGCCAGCGTCGGTTCGGAAGCGACCCTCATCTCGCTGCGCGACCGTGTCCTGTCCAGCACCGATGCGGACCTCTGGCAGTCCGCCCATCTCGCCATCACGCCGCGCCAGCCGCTCTATACCCGCGTCACCGTTGCGGATCGGATCTTCTCCGTCACCAGCGTGCCTGTGGACGGCATCAATGGCGGGACCCTGGGCGCACTTGTGAGCCTGAAGGACAACACCACCGCCTGGACGGCGCAGAGCACCCTGCGATGGGTGGCCATCGCGGTGGGCGTCGGGCTCACCGTGTTCGTGGTCATCGGCCTCAACGTCTTCCTGTGGTTCAGCTTCCGTCCCCTGGAGAATGCCATCGGCGTGCTCCAGGCGCTCTCGCGCGGCGACACGTCTGTGGTACTCGACCATACCGGGGACGATGAGATCGGCCGTATCGGGCAGGCCATTGCGGGCCTGCGCCGCAACGCCCAGGCGCTCGCGGAATCGCGCCGCCATCGGGATCGGGTGCGCCGCCGGCAGGAGACCGTGATCTCTACCGAGCTGAAGTTGCTGGCCGATTCCATCGACGCCACGGACCGCGAGGAACTGCTCGCTTTGCTGGCCCGGTCTTCCGGTGGGGAGGCCGAGGACGAATTGCGGCGCCTCGCCCGGGTGATGCACGATTTGTCGCGGCGCATCGTCGAGCAGCATACCCGCCTGTCCTCCATGGTGGTGGAACTGCGCGAGGCCCTGGTGACGAAGACCAAGCTGGCGGGCCTCCAGCAGGAGCTGGAGATTGCCCGTCAGGTCCAGCTCGCCATCCTGCCGAAAGCTTTTCCGGACGACCCGCGCCTCGTGCTGGATGCGCACATGACGCCTGCGCGCGAGGTGGGCGGCGATTTCTACGACTACTTCCTCATCGACAAGTCCACCCTCGGCTTCGTCGTGGCCGATGTGTCGGGCAAGGGTGTGCCCGCCGCGCTGTTCATGGCCATCTCGCGCACGCTGCTGCGCTCCACCGCCTTGTTCGAGCGCTCGCCCGCCGGCTGCGTGCGGCGATTGAACGACCTGCTCGCCATGGAAAACGAACAGATGCTGTTCGTGACCCTGTTCTACGGCGTGCTCGACCTGGACACCGGGCGCGTGAGCTATGTGAATGCCGGCCACAACCTACCCTACCGCATCTCCCCCGCCGGTGAGATCCGCACCATTGCCAGTACGGCAGGCATGGCCGTGGCCGTCATGGAGGGCTTCGTCTACCGGGAGGGGTCCTTCGACCTCGATCCCGGCGACACGCTGGTTCTCTTCACGGACGGCGTGACCGAGGCCATCGACGTGGACGGGGTGCTGTATGGCGAACGCCGCCTGGAGGCCCTGCTGGCGGAAGGCGCGCAGGACTGGAGCGTGCAGGAAGTGTCCCAGCACATTCTCGGCTCCATCCGTGAATTCGAGCGCGGTGCGCCCCAGGCCGACGACATCACCTGCCTGAACCTGCGCTTCTTCGGCAGCCACCAGCCGCATTTCTGACCGTCCCCGCCCTGGGCAAGGGGTGCCAACTTGCCCTTGCCTCCCGGGTCGGAGGGTGAAACGGTGTTGGCCCACAAATGATCGGCCCCGGCCCTTTGGCAAAGAGGCCGCCGGATCGCGCGGGTCTCAGGCCCGGCACTTGTCCGGGCGAGGAGGAAACAGCGTGTCCGTCCTGAACCCGCCTCACGGGGCGATGCGGCGCGAGATCGCCACGATCTCCATCGTCAGTTCCGGCCATTTCATCAGCCATCTCCTGCAATTGTCGCTGGCCCCGCTGTTCATCGCCATGCGGGCGGACCTCGGCGTCTCCTTCACGGAGCTGGGCGTGGTGCTGTCGGTCTTCTACCTGTGCTCGGGCGGCGGGCAGGTGGTGGCGGGCGTGCTGGTGGACCGCTTCGGCGCGGATCGTCTCCTCATCGGCGGCATGATGCTGCAATCCGGCTCCATCGCCGCCATGGGCTTTGCGCCGTCCTATTTCGCCCTGTTGCCGCTCGCCGCGCTGGCGGGCTTCGGCAACAGCGTCTACCACCCGGCCGACCTTTCCATCCTGAGCCACAAGGTGAGCCCGCCGCGCCTGGGCCGGGCCTTCGCCATGCATGTGGCGGCGGGAAGCCTGGGCTATGCCGCATCCCCGCTGGTGGTAGGCTCGCTGGGTCTCGGTTTTGGCTGGCGCGTGGCGCTGACGGCCACGGGCCTTGCGTGCCTCGTCGTGGCCCTGTGCTTCCTGCTGGCCCGGCCGCTGCTGCGCCTGGAGCGGGTGGCGCACGGCACGGCGGCGGGCGAGGCGCAGCTGAGCTTCGGCGACATTCTGCGCTTGCGCGTGGTGGTGCTGGCCTTCGCCTATTTCTTCCTCACGGCGACCTGTCTTGTCGGCCTGCAGAGCTTCGGCATCACGGCGCTGCAGGAAGGGTTCGGCATGAGCGCCGCTTTCGCGGGGCTCACGCTCACCTGCTATCTCGCCGCCAATATCCTGGGCGTGCTGGCGGGGGGGCATGTGGCGGATCGCGCCACCCACCATCACCGCATCGCCATCGGCGGCCTCGCCGTCGCCTGCCTCGCGCTGCTCACCATCGGCCTCGCCAGCCTGCCGCCGGCGGGAACCTTCGCCCTCATGCTGGTGGCGGGCTGCGCCCTGGGCATCACCACGCCCGCTCGTGACGTGCTGGTGCGGCATGCGACCCCCCAGACCGCCCGGGGCAAGGTGTTCGGCCTCGTCTATTCGGGCTTCGACGTGGGCGCGCTGGCCGGGCCGGTGCTCTATGGCGCCCTGCTGGACGACCACCTGACCCATGCGGTGTTCGTGGTCGCGGCCCTGCCGCTGCTTCTGGCCATGGTGACGGTAACCGGGGTCAAGGCGCGGGGGGAAGCACCTTCCCGGGGTTGAGCAGGCCGGCAGGGTCGAGCGCGCTTTTCAGGCGGGCCATGAGGTCCAGCGCCACCTTGTCCTTGTAGAGGCCCAGCTCCTCGCGCTTGAGGACACCGATGCCGTGCTCGGCGGAAATGGAGCCGCCGAGCGACGCCACATAATCGTGCACCAGCCGGTTGAAGGGCTCCCAGCTCTCCAGGAAGGCGGCCTTGGTCATGTCCACGGGCTGGCTGAGATTGAAGTGGATGTTGCCGTCGCCCACATGGCCGAAGGCGCAGACCCGCACGCCCGGCATCTGCGCCTCGCACAGGCGCGCCGCCTCCACCATGAAGTCCGCCACCCGCGAGACCGGGACGGAGACGTCATGCTTGATGGAGCCGCCTTCGCATTTCTGCGCGTCGGACAGGTCCTCGCGCAGCCGCCAGAGCGCATCGGCCTGGGCTTCGCTCGCGGCGATCACCGCATCCTCCACTTCGCCCGCCTCGAAGGCTTCGGCCAGCACGCCTTCCGCAAGGCCCGGCAGGTCCTCCACCGCGCGGGTGGAGGTGAGTTCGGCGAGTGCATAGAAGGGGTGGTTTCCCGCCAGCGGGCGGCGATGGCCGGGCATGTGCCGCAGCACCAGCTCCATGCCGAAGGCAGGCATCATCTCGAAGCCGGTCAAAGCGTCTCCCGCGACCGCACGCAGGCGGCGCATGAGCGCGAGGACGGTGTGGGGATCGCGAACGCCCGCCAGCACCGTGGTGCGATGGCGCGGCCGGGGAAACAGGCGCAGCACCGCCGCCGTGATGACGCCCAGCGTGCCTTCGGACCCGATGAACAGGTCCTTCAGGTCGTAGCCGGTATTGTCCTTGCGCAGGCGGGACAGGCCGTTCCAGACGCGCCCGTCCGCCAGCACCACTTCGAGGCCCAGCGTCAGTTCGCGCATGTTGCCGTAGCGCAGCACGGCCGTGCCGCCCGCATTGGTGGCGAGGTTCCCGCCGATGCGGCAACTGCCTTCCGAGGCGATGGAGAGCGGAAACAGACAGCCGGCCTCTTCCGCCGCCGCCCGCGCGCCATGGAGCGTCACGCCCGCCTCGATGGTCAGGGTGAGGTCCGTGGCGTCGATGGCGCGGACCTTGTCCATGCGCTCCAGCGACAGGAGGAAGGCGCCGAACGGCACCTGCCCGCCCACGAGGCCGGTATTGCCGCCCTGCGGCACAACCGGCAGTCCGGCGTTTGCGCAGGCCGACAGGCAGAGTGCCACCTCGGCGGTGCTCGCCGGGCGCAGCACGGCCGGAGCGGTCCCGGGAAACAGGCCGCGCGGTTCGGTGAGGTAGCCGGCCTTATCCGTCGCGGCGGTGAGCACACCGTGCGGGCCCAGCACGCTGGAGAGATGGGCGATGATGGCGGCGACCTGGTCGGGCGGCAGGCTCAGCGGAGAGGGGGCGATGCTGGACATGGCCGGGAGACTGGCGGACGCATCGCGCCCGATCAAGGGGGCGCCGGGTCGCCGGGCGCGGCTTTACCCAGGTGAGTGGGACATGCGCACGGGACTGGGTGACTTATGGCCGGGCTTGTGGTGCTGTCTTCATGGAGGTGTGGCTTGCTGGGCATGTTCGCGCGGGCTCCTCTCCCAAAGCCTGCCGTTCGGAGGGATCCCGCCCCATGAAGAAGATCGCCCTGGAAGAGCATTTCATCGTCCCGTGCCTGGAGGATCGGCTGATCGAAGGCATGCCGGCGGTGACGCCCGAAGCGCAGAAGACGCTCGTGGACCTCCTGTCGGATCTGGGCGAGCGGCGCCTTGCGGCCATGGATGCAGCGGGCATCGAGGTGTCCGTGCTCTCCATCTCCGGTCCCGGCGTGCAACTGGAGCCGGATGCGTCCCGCGCCGTGGATCTGGCGCGCGAGGCCAATGACCTTCTCGCCGCAGGCGTGGCGCGCCATCCCGATCGCTACCGGGGCTTTGCCCATCTCGCCATGCAGGATGTGCGCGCCGCCACCCGCGAGCTTGAGCGCTGTGTTCGCGATCTCGGCTTCGTGGGGGCCATGGTGAACGGCCACACCCACGGCATCTATCTGGACAATCCCTGCTACGACCCGTTCTGGGAGGTGGTGCAGGACCTGGATGTGCCCTTCTACATGCACCCGGAGGATTGCTACGTCCTGCCCCATGTGCTCACGGGCGCGCCGGAACTGCGCAAGGCCACCTGGGAATGGAACATGGAGATGTCCGCCCATTTCCTGCGCATGGTTTTCTCCGGCCTGTTCGACCGCTTCCCGCGCCTGAAGATCGTGCTGGGCCACATGGGCGAAACGCTGCCTTACGTGCTCTGGCGCCTGGACAGTCGGGCCGAGTTGATCACGGGCAAGCGGCCCTTGGCGCTCAAGCCCTCGGACTATCTCAAGCGCAATCTGTTCGTGACCACCTCGGGCCAGTTCGACGACGTGCCGCTCATCGCGGCCCTCTCGGCACTCGGCACCGACAATGTGCTGTTCTCGGTGGATTATCCCTATGAGGATTCCCTCACCGGCGGGCGCTTCCTGGACACGGCCGCCATCGATGACGCCACGCGGGAAAAGGTGGCGCGGCTCAATGCCGTGCGGCTGATGAATCTGAAGATCTGAGGCTGCCGCTCAGGAGGCGGCGTCTTCCAGCGCCTTGCGCAGGGCGGCCATGTCGCCCTTCAGCCGGAAGGTCTTGACCCGCGCGGTCGCCCCGGCGGCCAAAGTCACCTGGGAGGCGGCGATACCGGCGGCGGCGGCCAGCAGCTTCGTCACGGCGGCATTGGCCGCCCCGTCCTCCGGCGCGACCCGCACCCGCACCTTCAGCACCTCGCGTCCGTCCGAAAGGGCGGCGGTGCCGTCAATGGCGTCCCGCCCGCCCTTCGGCGTCACGCGGACGCGAATCTCCAGCCCGTCCGCGCTCTCGCTCCAGAAGGGCAAGGCTCAAAACACGTAGGGGTAGATGTAGAGGCCGATCACGCGCTCGATGAAGAAGATGATCAGGATCAGCACCATGGGCGACAGATCGAGGCCGCCGAGGCTGGGCAGGATCGAGCGCAGCGGCGCCAGCACCGGCTCCGTGATGCGGTAGAGGAACTCGCCCACCGAGCGCACAAACTGGTTGTGCATGTTCACGACATTGAACGCCACCAGCCAGGACAGGATGGCGGAGGCGATGAGCACCCACACATAGAGCTGCAGGATGATCAGGATCACGTCGAGAATGGCGCGCATCAGCGAAGAATTCCTCGGCAGGACGGAGACGGTCTCGCAACGAGCCGCTCATGTGCGCACCAATAGCCAAGGCGGCATCACTTGAACAGAGCCAAGGCGTCCTGCGTGGCTGCCTGACCGTCTCACCCGGTGGTGGAATCGCCCGCATTCGGCCGGTGGGGATCGGGCAGGCTGCCGGTGCCCGGAGTCTTTTCGGGGTCCGTGAGGTGCGGCGCCGCGTGGGGCCCGGCGGCGGGAAGCGCGGGGCCGGTATCGGTGCTTCGATCCGCCCGCCGCCCCTTGTGCGGCGGCTTGGGGGCGGTGGACGGCGCCGGGTGTGCATGGGACTTGGACGTCATTTGGGTTCTCACATTCACCACTTTCGAGCTTTAACGCCGATGGTGGGTGCAAGGTTGCGTTGCGCCTGCCGCAGAGCCCGGACGCCTGCGGTGCTTGACTCCCCCGCCTGCGGCAGGCAGCTTCCGCCCGCTTTCAGGCGCGGCCAGGCGTCGTTCACCTTCAACCCCGCGGGCATCCATGCGCAGCTATTTGGACTTCGAGAAGCCGGTGGCCGAGCTGGAGGCAAAGGTCGAGGAACTGCGCGCGCTCTCCACCGGAGACGGCGTGGCCATCGCCGAGGATGTCCAGCGCCTGGAGACCAAGGCCCGCGAGGCCCTGGTGCAGCTCTATTCGAACCTGACCCCTTGGCAGAAGACGCTGGTGGCGCGCCATCCCCTGCGCCCGCACTTCTCCGACTACGCCAAGTCGCTATTCACCGACTTCACGCCGCTCGCGGGCGACCGCAAGTTCGGCGAGGACGAGGCCATCATCGGCGGCTTCGCGCGTTTCCGGGGCGAGGCGGTGTGCGTGATTGGCCATGAGAAGGGCTCCAACACCGAGTCCCGCATCCGGCACAATTTCGGCATGGCGCGTCCCGAGGGCTATCGCAAGGCGGTCCGGATCATGGAGCTGGCCGACCGGTTCCAGCTTCCCGTGGTGGCCCTGGTGGACACGGCCGGTGCCTATCCCGGCATCGGCGCCGAAGAGCGCGGGCAGGCGGAAGCCATCGCCCGCTCCATCGATGCCTGCCTCGCGCTCACCGTTCCCAATGTGGCGATGATCATTGGCGAGGGCGGGTCGGGCGGCGCCATCGCCACCGCCACCGCCAACAAGGTGCTGATGCTGGAGCACGCGGTCTATAGCGTGATCTCGCCGGAAGGGGCTGCCTCCATCCTGTGGCGCGACACCGCCAAGGCGCAGGAAGCCGCCACCAACATGAAGATCACGGCGCAGGACCTGCTGCGCTTCGGGATCGTGGACACCATCATCAAGGAGCCCACGGGCGGCGCGCATCGCGACGCGAAGGCGGCCATCGCCGCTGCCGGCGATGCCATTGCCGACGCGATGGCGAGCCTTGCGGGCATGGACGGGATCACGGTGCGCAAGGCGCGGCGGGAGAAGTTCCTCGCCATCGGCCGTACGCTCTGAGCGCTGCGCCGCACCCATTTTAAACCTTTGTTAACCATGGGCTTGCGCGGAGCTTTCGCGATGCGGCAAACGCGGTCGCATGTGCGGGAACCATCTCAACTTGGCCTCAATTGCTCGCTTCTGTGCCATGAAGCGACGGATCCTGTTCTCTTTTCCGCCGTCTTGCGGTAACCGGCCAGCAAGGGTAGAGGGTCTAATCATGTCGCTCACCGCGCCCGGAACGGACCTTGGAGTTCTGCGTTGAGCCGTCCGCTGCCTCGCTTCGCCCGCCTTCGGATCGCCGCTCTGGCCACTGTCGCCGCCTTGGCGCTGGCTGGGTGCAATGCCGGATCCAACGACATTTCCGCCCGCGCCCGGCAGCCTCTGTCCTCCAAGACCGTGGCGCTGATCGAGGAAAAGGGCATGTCGACCCAGAGCCCGATCCTGGTGCGCATCTACAAGCAGGAAGCGGAGCTGGAGGTCTGGAAGGAAAAGCGCAACGGCGAGTATGCGCTGCTCAAGACCTATCCCATCTGCCGCTGGTCCGGTGATCTCGGCCCCAAGGTGAAGATCGGCGACCGCCAGGCGCCCGAGGGCTTCTATACGATCACGCCGGGCCAGATGAACCCGAACTCGAGCTATTATCTCTCCTTCAATCTCGGCTTCCCCAACGCCTATGACCGCTCCTATGGGCGCACCGGCGAATTCCTCATGGTGCACGGCGACTGTTCGTCCGCCGGCTGCTACGCCATGACGGACGAGCAGGTGGCCGAGCTGTACGCCCTGGGACGCGAGGCGTTCGAGGGGGGGCAGAAGGCATTCCAGGTGCAGGCCCTGCCGTTCCGCATGACGGCCACCAACCTCGCCAAGCACCGCAACAATCCCGCCATGCCCTTCTGGAAGAACCTGAAGGAAGGGACGGACGCCTTCGACGTGTCGCATCGCGAGCCGAAGGTGAATGTCTGCAATCGGCGCTACGTGTTCAACGCCACGCCGGACGGCGGCCGCGGCTTCGACGCCAACCTGCCGTGCCCTTCTTATACGGTGGCGCCCGACGTGGCGCAGGCGGTGTTCAACAAGCAGCACGGGGACGATGCCAGGGTCGCCGAGATCATCGGCTCGACCCCCATGGCGCCCAGCCGGGCGGGCATAGATGGTGGCATGCACCCCATTTTCCTGGCGAATTTCAAGGAACAGAACCCGGCCTACCAGGACGGCCCCATCGTCGCCGCGGCGCCTGCGCCGGGCACGATTCCCAAGACCACCCGGCCCCCGCGGGTCCAGGATGACGGCTTCACGCCTATCGGCGCCGTGGCCTCCTCTGGCACGCTGGCGTCCTCGGGCACCGCGACGCTGCTGTCGGTGGCGCAGACCAACCCCGCTGCGCCCCAGGCGGCCGCGCCTGCCGCTCCCCTGGGGCAGCAGACGGCCAGCCTGTCGGCCTCGGCGGCTGCTGCGGCTTCGACCCTCTCCGGCGCCAATGGCATCCTGCCCTCCGCCGGTTTCGGGGCGACGCGCTAAGTCGTTTCAGCCTGTGATCGATGGGTCCCCTTCCCCTCGCGGAAGGGCGAACAGGCCTGAGTGCGGGCCCGAATTCCGCGGTGTTACCCTAAAACCGTGAGATGCTCTCAAGCGTTCTACGGTCGTGCTCTCGGGCTCATGACCGTGAGGCATCTCCACGGGAGGGGGTGTCTTCGCGCGCCGTCTATCCCCATCGCGCCCCCTGTGCAGGAAAAACGGGGACCGGCCGGGCCGCGCGTTTGACGCCGTCTCCGCGCAACAAAAAACCGCATCCGGCGGACATCCGGATGCGGTTTCTTCGGTCGGAGGACGTGCCGGTCGGAAGCCTCAGGCGAAGCGGCCGTGGCAGTGCTTGAACTTCTTGCCGGAGCCGCACGGGCAATTCTCGTTGCGGCCCACCTTGCCCCAGGTGGAGGCATCGTTGGGGTCGCGCTCCGCGACCGCCACGTCGCCGGCAATGGCCGGCACCGGGCGCGAGCCGATGGCGGCGCCTGCGGAGGCCATCTCGTCCTCGCCCGTGGTGGCGTTGATATGGTGCGCTTCCATGGGCGGAAGCTCTTCCATGGGCGGCGGGGAGGTGACGATCTCAACCCGCATGAGCTGCGAGGTGACGATCTCCCGCAGACGCCCCAGCAGGGCGGCGAAGAGCTGGAAGGCCTCGGACTTGTACTCGTTCAGCGGGTCGCGCTGGGCATAGCCGCGCAGGCCCACCACCTGACGCAGATGGTCCAGCATGGCGATGTGCTCGCGCCAGAGATGATCCAGCGTCTGGAGCAGGACGGACTTCTCCACATAGCGCATCAGTTCCGGGCCGTACCGGGCGCTCTTGGAGGCCATCCACTCGTCGGCGCGCTGGATGATGCGCTGGGTGACTTCCTCGGAGCCGATGCCCTCTTCCTTCGCCCACTCCTCCACGGGAAGGGCAAGGGTGAGCACGTCGCGCACCGCGAAGTCGAGGCCCGGCAGGTCCCACTGTTCGGGATAGGAATTGACCGGGATGTATTTGGCCACGAGGTCGGTGATGACCGAGTGGCGCATGTCCTCCACGGTCTCCGCGACATCCTCGTCATTCATCAGCTCAAGGCGCTGCTCGAACACGACCTTGCGCTGGTCATTCAGCACGTCGTCATATTTCAGCAGGTTCTTGCGGATGTCGTAGTTGCGCGCCTCGACCTTCTGCTGCGCCTTTTCCAGCGCCTTGTTGATCCAGGGATGGATGATGGCCTCGCCGTCCTTCAGGCCGAGGCGCTGCAGCATGCCGTCGAGCCGGTCCGACCCGAAGATGCGCATCAAGTCGTCGTCGAGGGAGAGGAAGAACTTGGAATGGCCGGGGTCGCCCTGGCGGCCGGAGCGGCCGCGGAGCTGGTTGTCGATGCGCCGGCTTTCGTGGCGCTCGGTGCCGATGACCATGAGGCCGCCGGCTTCCAGCGCCTTCTTCTTCAGCGCGCCGATATCCTCACGGATCGCGGCCTCCCTCGCAGGACGCTCGGGGGCGTCCTCGGCCAGGTCGGGCAATTCCTGGGAAATGCGCATGTCGGCATTGCCGCCGAGCTGGATGTCGGTGCCGCGGCCCGCCATGTTGGTGGCGATGGTGACCGCGCCGGGCACGCCGGCCTGGGCGACGATATAGGCTTCCTGCTCGTGGTAGCGGGCGTTCAGCACCGCGAAATTCTTGCCCGCCATATGGCCGGTGAAGGCCTCGGGGTCCGAGAAGTCCTTCTGCTTGAAGCCCGCGACGCGCAGGCGCTCCGCCAGCATCTCCGACTTCTCGATGGAGGTGGTGCCCACCAGGACGGGCTGCGCGCGCGCGTGCGCCTCGTCGATGAGCTTGATGATGGCGTCGAACTTCTCCTGCGTCGTGCGATAGACCTCGTCATCGTCGTCGATGCGGGACACGGACAGGTTGGTGGGGATCTCCACCACTTCGAGCTTGTAGATGTCGGAGAATTCCGCCGCCTCGGTGGAAGCGGTGCCGGTCATGCCGGCGAGCTTCTGGTAGAGGCGGAAATAATTCTGGAAGGTGATGGAGGCGAGCGTCTGGTTCTCCGGCTGGACGGCGACGTGCTCCTTCGCCTCCAGGGCCTGGTGAAGGCCTTCCGAATACCGCCGGCCGGGCATCATGCGGCCGGTGAACTCGTCGATGATCACCACTTCGTTGTTGCGGACGATATAGTCCTTGTCGCGCTGGAACAGGGTGTGGGCCCGCAGCGCCTGGTTCACATGGTGAACCACCGAGACGTTCTCGATGTCGTAGAGCGAGTCGGACTTCAGCAGGCCCGCCGCGCTGAGCGTCTGCTCCATCTTCTCCATGCCCTCTTCGGTGAGGGCCACGGAGCGCTGCTTCTCGTCCACCTCGTAGTCGCTCTTGGCGAGGCCGGGAATGTAGGTGTCGATGGTGTTGTAGAATTCGGAACGGTCTTCCAGCGGGCCGGAAATGATGAGGGGCGTGCGCGCCTCGTCCACCAGGATGGAGTCCACCTCGTCCACGATGGCGAAGAAGTGCGGCCGCTGCACCATGTGGGCGCGGTCATACTTCATGTTGTCGCGCAGATAGTCGAAGCCCAGCTCGTTATTGGTGGCGTAGGTGACATCGCATTCGTAGGCCATGCGGCGCTGCTCGTCGTCCAGGCCATGCACGATGATGCCGGTGGACAGGCCGAGGAAGCGGTAGATGCGGGCCATCCATTCCGCGTCGCGCTTGGCGAGGTAGTCGTTCACCGTCACCACATGCACGCCCTTGCCGGCGAGCGCGTTGAGATAGACCGGGGCGGTGGCCACCAGGGTCTTGCCCTCGCCGGTGCGCATTTCGGCGATGCCGCCGTCATGCAGCACCATGCCGCCGATGAGCTGCACATCGAAATGGCGCAGGCCGAGCACGCGCTTGGAGGCCTCGCGCACCGTGGCGAAGGCGGGGACGAGCAGGTCGTCCAGGCTCTTGCCCGCGGCGAACTCGGCCCGGAATTGTTCGGTGCGCGCGCGCAGCGCGTCGTCGCTCAGGGCCGAAAGCTCCGGCTCCAGGGCATTGATGGCCTGGACCGTGGGGCGGTAGCCTTTGACCCTGCGGTCATTGGCCGAACCGAACAGCTTCCGAGCAAGTCCGCCAAGCATGGTTTAATGTCTCTATCCGTTCCGTCGCCATATCGGGATGCGCGTGGACGGCCACCGCGCTTCCGGGCCGAGGACGCCCCCCCCAACGACGCCTTCAATGCGGCGCTACCAAGTCCGAACCGGGTTCCGGACGCATTCCGCAGGCGTTTCAAACGAGCGAATGCGCGGGGTCGGCACCAGCACCAAGGGGCTTCTGCCGGCCTGGGCCCGCGGGCGGCTTGGTGGGGAGACACCGCTCTGCCGGAGGGAGACTTATGAACGGTACCCGGCCTTGTCAATGATCGCGCCCGTCCTCTCGCAAGGGGAGGCGGGCCGCAAAGGCGGGAAAGGGTCGGTCTGTGTCATGGACAGCCCGTTGTGCGCTGCGTAGTATCCGCCCGACTTCGACGGTCGGGGGATGGGCATGACCGGGGTGATTAGTGTTCGTGGCGTTGCCGGTTTCGCATCCTGGGGACGGCGCGGAGCCGTTGCCGCGTGCGCCACAGCTGCGCTTGCGCTGGCGGGATGCGAGGAAAAGAACACCTATGTCGCGCCGCCACCGCCCACGGTGACCGTCGCCCCGGCGCCCGAGCAGCCGGTGACGCGCTTCCTGGAACTGACCGGCAACACGGCCTCCATCAATACGGTGGACCTGAATGCCCGCGTGCAGGGCTTCCTGACCGACATTAAATATAAGGACGGCGCGCTGGTGAAGAAGGGCACGGTGCTCTTCGTCATCGAGCAGGACCAGTACAAGGCGGACGTGGCCCAGGCCCAGGCCGTGCTCGCGGCCAACCAGGCGCTGCAGGTCCAGGCCGAGGCCGAGTACAACCGGCAGAATCAGCTCGCCAAGCAGGACTTCGCCTCCCAGGCGACCCTCGACCAGGCCCGCGCCAAGCGCGACCAGGCGGTGGCCAATGTGCAGAACGCACAGGCGAGCCTGGACCTCGCCAAGATCAATCTCGGCTACACCGAGGTCACCGCGCCCTTCGACGGCGTCGTGACCGCCCATCTTCAGGATGTGGGCGCGCTGGTGGGCTATGGCAGCCCCACCAAGCTTGCCACCATCGTGGAGGTGAGCCCCATCTATGTGTGGTTCTCCCTCTCCGAGACCCAGGTCCTGAACATCAAGCAGGCGCTGGCCCAGCGGGGGCGCAGCCTCCAGGCGGTGTCTGAGAATGTCGGCGACATCCCGGTGGAGATCGGCCTCCAGACCGAGACCGGCTATCCCCACGTAGGCAAGCTCGACTACATCTCTCCCCAGGTGGACCCCAATCTCGGCACCCTCACGGTGCGGGCCATCTTCGAGAACAAGGACCTCGCGCTTCTGCCGGGCCTGTTCGTCCGCATCCGCCTGCCGCTCGGCCCGGCCCAGCCCACCGTGGTGGTGAACGACACCGCGATCGGCACCAACCAGACCGGCTCCTATGTGCTGGTTGTGGATACCGACAATTCGGTCAAGCAGGTCCAGGTGAAGATGGGCCAGCTCCAGGACAAGGGGCTGCGGGCCCTCAATAGCGGCCTCACCGCCGGCCAGAACGTGGTGGTGAACGGCCTGCAGCGCGCCATTCCGGGCTCGAAGGTCACGGTGGAGACCACCACCATGACCGGCACCGAGGCCCCCAAGGCGCCCATCGGTTCGCCGCCGCCCGAGCAGAAGTCCGGAACGCCCGCTGCTTCGGGCGCGAAGAACTAATTATCGGTCCCTCGAAACGTTAGGCGACGACCATGATCTCGCGCTTTTTCATCGAGCGGCCGGTACTGGCGAATGTGCTCGCCCTGCTGTTCGTTCTCATCGGCGCGGTCTGCCTGATCCGCCTTCCGGTGGCGCAGTATCCCAATATCGTGCCGCCCACGGTGACGGTGACCACCTCCTATCCGGGCGCCAGCGCAAAGACCATGGTGGATACCGTGGCGCTGCCCATCGAGGAGCAGGTCAACGGCGTCCAGGGCATGCTCTACATGCAGTCGTGGAGCGCGGCGGACGGCACCTATACGCTGGTCGTCACCTTCGACATCGGCACCGATCCGAACATGGCGCAGGTTCTGGTGCAGAACCGCGTCTCCATCGCCATGGCCTCGCTGCCCCAGGCGGTGCAGGTGCAGGGCGTGTCGGTGTTCCAGAAGGGCACGTCCATCCTGGAATTCGTGACCCTCACCTCGCCGGACGGGCGCTATGACGGCCTGTTCCTGTCCAACTATGCGGGCATCTATGTCCAGAACGAGCTGGCGCGCCTGCCGGGCGTCGGCAACGTGGTGGTGTTCGGCGCGGGCAGCTATGCCATGCGCATCTGGATGGATGCGGACAAGATGCAGGCTTTCGGCCTGACGCCGTCCGAGGTCATCAACGCCATCCAGGGCCAGAGCCAGGAAGTGACGGCGGGACAGGTGGGCGCGCCGCCCGCGCCCAGCGGCACGGGCTTCCAATACACCGTCAACATCCAGGGCCGCCTCAACGACGCGCCCGACTATGAGAACATCATCGTCAAGGTGGACAACCAGAATGGCGGCCGGATCGTGCGGATCCGCGACATCGGCCGCGTGGAACTGGGCGCCCAGAGCTATTCCAAGATCTTCACCCAGGACAACAAGGCCGCCACCGGCATCGGCATCTTCCAGCTTCCCGAGGCCAACGCCCTCGACGTGGCGGATGCGGTCGAGAAGAAGATGGAGCAGCTCTCCAAGTCGTTCCCGGAGGGCGTGAAGTACCAGATCCCCTTCAACACCACCTTGTTCGTCACCGCCTCCATCGACGAGGTCTACAAGACCCTGTTCGAGGCGGGCATCCTGGTGCTCGTGGTCATCATGCTGTTCCTGCAGGACTGGCGCGCCACGCTGGTTCCCGCGACCACGGTGCCGGTGACCATTATCGGCGCCTTCGCCGCCATGGCGGCCATGGGCTTCACGGTGAACCTGTCCACGCTGTTCGCCCTCATCCTCGCCATCGGCATCGTGGTGGACGACGCCATCGTGATCGTGGAAGGCGTGGCGCGGCATATCGAGGAGGGGATGGACGGCCAGTCCGCGGCCGAGAAGGCCATGGACGAACTGTTCGGCCCGGTCATCGGCATCACGCTGGTGCTGATGTCGGTCTTCCTGCCGGCCTCCTTCATACCCGGGCTAACCGGGGAGATGTTCAAGCAGTTCGCGCTGGTCATCGCGGCGACGGCCTTCATCTCGGCCATCAATGCGGCGACCCTGAAGCCGACCCAGTGCGCCCTGTGGCTGCGCAAGCCGGTGCCCAACGACAAGAAGAACGCCTTCTATCGCGGCTTCAACGCCGTCTATGACAAGTGCGAGCACTGGTATGCGGGCCTCATCAGCCGCATGGTGCACCATTCCAAGCTCATGGTTCTGGTGGCCATCGGCCTCATGACGCTCGCCGGCTGGGGTCTCGCGCGCCTGCCCACCTCGTTCCTGCCCATCGAGGACCAGGGATATGTGGTGCTGGCGGTCCAGCTTCCCGATGCCGCCTCCGCCGAGCGCACCTCCAAGGTGGTGGCGCAGGTGGCGGATATCGCCCTGAAGGTTCCCGGCGTCGCCACGACGCTCGGCATCACCGGCATCTCCGTGCTGGACAACAATGCCACGCTTGCCAATGCCGGCGTGATCTACGTGCCCTTCAAGAGCTGGGACGAGCGCGGCCAGCACAAGGGACAGGACCTGCTGTCCATCTACATGACCATGAACCGCGAGTTCGCCAAGATCCAGGAAGCGCAGGTCGCGGTGCTGGTGCCGCCGGCGATCCAGGGCATCGGCAACGCCTCCGGCTTCACCATGCAGCCGCAGATCCGCGACGGCAATTTCGACTACAGCCTGCTGCAGAACGTCACGGACGAGATCATCCGCAAGGGCAACGAGCAGAAGGCGCTCTCGCACCTGTCCACTTCGTTCCGCGCCTCGGCGCCCCAGCTCCAGGTGGACGTGAACCGCGTGAAGGCCGAGACGCTGGGCATCAGCGTCAATCAGGTCTTCACCACCATTTCCAGCTATGTGGGATCGAGCTACGTCACGCAGATCAACAAGTTCGGCAACGTCTTCCAGGTCTATGTCCAGGCCGAGGCCAAGTCGCGCCTGCTGCCCACGGACCTGCAGAACCTGAAGGTGAAGAGCGCCCAGGGCACCATGGTGCCCCTCGGCACGCTCATCGACGTGCGGATCGTGCCAGGCGCCCCGCTCATCTCGCTCTACAATCTCTACCCCTCGGCCACCATCGTGGGCGTGAACTCCCCGGGCTTCTCCTCCGGCCAGGCGCTGGACCTCATGGCACAGATCGCGGAGGCCACGCTGCCGCCGGGCATGGGCTTCGAGTGGACGGCCATGTCCTACCAGGAGAACCAGGTGGGCTCGCAGATGTACTACGTCTTCGGCCTCGCCATCCTGCTGGTCTACATGGTTCTGGCCGGACAGTATGAGAGCTGGATCCAGCCGCTGGCGGTGATCCTGGCGGTGCCGCTGGCGCTGCTGGGCACGGTGGCTGCGCTCATGGCGGTGGGGGCGGCGAACAACCTCTACACCCAGATCGGCCTCGTCCTGCTGATCGCGCTCGCCTCGAAGAACGCCATCCTCATCGTGGAATATGCCCGCGAGAAACGGGCGGAGGGCATGGAGATCACGGATGCGGCGGTGGAGGCGGCACGCCTTCGGTTCCGCCCCATTCTCATGACCTCCTTCGCCTTCATCCTCGGCGTGCTGCCGCTGGTGTTCGCTACGGGCGCCGGCGCCAACTCCCGCAAGTCCATCGGCATCGCCGTGGTCTCGGGCATGCTCGCGTCCACCTGTCTGGCGGTCCTGTTCGTGCCGTCCTTCTATGCGGTGCTCCAGCGCTTCGAGGAGAAGGTGCTGGGTCGCAAGCCGAAAACGCACGGTCCCGCCGGCTCCGCGCCCGGCGGACATGCGCCCTCGGGCCCGGCGGAGCCGGCGTCCGTCTGATGTTCCGCGGCCCGCCCTCCGGGGCGGGCCGTCGCGTCTCCGGCGGTGTTACCGTGCCTCCAATTATGGCACTGAGCCGCAAACTGATGCTTCCGTGGCCGCAACCCCTTGTCTAACCTTGGGCGAAGCCTGCCCACCCGCACCGGTGCCTGCCAATGCCCATTCTTGCCAGCCTACACCACGTTACCAGCTACACGTATGATCGGCCGATCGCCCTCGGCCCGCAGATCATCCGCCTGCGCCCGGCGCCGCACAGCCGCACCGAGATTCCCGCCTATTCGCTGCGGATCTCGCCGTCCGAGCATTTCATCAACTGGCAGCAGGACCCGTTCGGCAACTGGCAGGCGCGCGTCGTCTTCCCGGAGCGCACCACCGCGTTCAAGGTGGAAGTGGACCTGCTGGCGAGCCTCGCCGTCACCAACCCCTTCGACTTCTTCATCGAGGACGCCGCCGAGCATTTCCCCTTCGCCTATTCGGCCGAGGTGAAGAGCGAGCTGGCGCCCTATCTGGAGCTGGACGACAGCGGGCCGCTGCTGGATGCGTTCGTGGCGGGCGTCTCCCGCGAGAAGCGCCGCACCGTGGACTTCCTGGTGGAGCTGAACCTCGCCATCCAGAGCAAGGTCGGCTATGTCATCCGCATGGAGCCGGGCGTTCAGACCCCGGACAAGACGCTGGGCTCGGCGCTGGGCTCGTGCCGCGATTCCGGCTGGCTGCTGGTGCAGGTGCTGCGCCGCCTCGGCCTCGCCGCCCGCTTCGTCTCCGGCTACCTCATCCAGCTGAAGCCCGACGTGAAGTCCCTGGACGGCCCGTCCGGCACCGACGTGGACTTCACCGACCTGCACGCCTGGGCCGAAGTCTATCTGCCCGGCGCGGGCTGGATCGGCCTCGACGCCACGTCCGGCCTGCTGTGCGGCGAGGGACACATTCCTCTGGCGGCAACCCCGCACTACAGCTCCGCGGCCCCCATCACCGGGCTGGTCGAGCCCGCCGAGGTCGAGTTCGACTTTGAAATGACGGTGACCCGCGTCGCCGAGGCGCCCCGCGTGACGCTGCCCTTCTCCGATGAGAGCTGGGCCTCGCTTGATGCGCTGGGCGAGAAGGTGGACCGGGATCTCAGCGCCAATGACGTGCGCCTCACCATGGGCGGCGAGCCGACCTTCGTCTCCATCGACGATTACGAGGGCGCGGAGTGGAACACCGCCGCGCTCGGCCCCACCAAGCGTGGCCGCGCGGACGAACTGATCCGCCGCCTGCGCCGCCACTTCGCGCCGGGCGGCGTGCTGCATTTCGGCCAGGGCAAGTGGTATCCCGGCGAACCCCTGCCGCGCTGGAGCTTCGGCCTGTTCTGGCGCAAGGACGGAAAGACCATCTGGTCGGACGAGGCGCTGATCGCGGACGAAACGCGCGACTACGGCGTCGGCCCTGACGATGCGAAGCGCTTCGCCACTGCGCTGGCCGAGCGCCTGGGCCTCGGCCCGCAATATGTGCACCCGGCCTATGAGGACATTGCCCACTTCCTGCTGAAGGAAGCCAAGCTGCCGGAAAACCTGCAGCCTGGGGACAAGAGGCTGGAAGACCCCGAGGCGCGCCTCACCCTGGCCAAGGCCATCACCTCCGGCATGTTGGCGCCGCGCGGCTTTGTCATTCCCGTGCAGCGGCTGAACGCCAATGCCGGCAGCGGCTGGCTGAGCGAAGTGTGGAGCTTCCGCCGCGACCACCTGTTCCTGGTGCCCGGCGACAGCCCCATCGGCTTCCGCCTGCCGCTGGATTCGCTGCCCTACCTGCCCCCCATCCTCTATCCCCACTCCATCCCGGCGGACCCGATGGAGGAGCGCGGCCCGCTCCCGGATCCGGACGCGACGGCGCAGGGCTATGAGCGCAATCCCGAAACCGGCCATGTGCCGGCCGCCCAGCGGGCCCGCGAGATCCTGGCCGACTATATGGCCCGCGTGCCGGACCCGATCGCGCGCGCGGTGCGCACCGCCGTTTCCATCGAGGCGCGGGATGGACGCATCTGCGTGTTCATGCCGCCGTGCGAGGTGCTGGAAGACTATCTCGACTTCCTCGCGGCCGTCGAAGCGGTGGCCGCCGAGCTGAAGATGCCGGTGCACCTGGAAGGCTATCCGCCGCCGTTCGATCCGCGCATGCGGGTGATCGGCGTCGCCGCCGACCCCGGCGTGCTGGAAGTGAACGTGCATCCTGCCGCCACCTGGAGGGATTGCGTGGAGACCACACGCATCCTCTATGAGGAAGCGCGGCAGTCGCGCCTCGGCACTGAAAAGTTCATGACGGACGGGCGCCACACCGGCACCGGCGGCGGCAACCACGTGGTGGTGGGCGGGGCGACCCCTGCCGACAGCCCCTTCATCCGCCGCCCGGACCTGCTCAAGAGCCTGATCCTGTTCTGGCAGCGCCATCCCTCGCTGTCCTACCTGTTCTCGGGCCTGTTCATCGGCCCGACCTCCCAGCACCCCCGCATCGACGAGGCGCGCCACGACAGCCTGTATGAGCTGGAGATCGCGCTTTCCAAGATCCCGCAGCCGGGAACGGATCTGCCGCCGCAGCCGTGGCTGGTGGACCGTCTGCTGCGCAACATCCTCATCGACGTTACCGGCTCGACCCACCGCACCGAAATCTCCATCGACAAGTTCTATTCGCCGGACGGGCCCACGGGCCGGCTTGGGCTGGTGGAGTTCCGCTGCTTCGAGATGCCGCCGGATTGGCGCATGAGCCTTGCCCAGCAATTGCTGCTGCGGGCGCTCATCGCCATGCTGTGGCGCAAGCCTTTGCAGGGCAATTGCGTGCGCTGGGGCACCACCCTCAACGACCGCTTCATGCTGCCGCATTATGCGTGGGCGGACTTCGAGGATGTGCTCGCCGACCTCGCGGAGGCCGGCTACGAATTCGATCCGCTGTGGTTCAAGGCGCAGTTCGAGTTCCGCTTCCCGGCCTATGGCAAGATCCAGCGCGCGGGCGTGGATATCGAGTTGCGCGGCGCCCTGGAGCCCTGGCATGTGCTGGGCGAAGAGGGGGCCGTCGGGGGCACGGTGCGCTACGTGGATTCGTCCGTCGAGCGCGTCCAGGTGAAGGTGGAAGGGTTCAACCCGACCCGTTATGTGATGACCTGCAATGGTCGTCGCATCCCCATGGCGCCAACCGGGCGCAACGGCACCTTCGTCGGTGGCGTGCGCTATAAGGCCTGGCAGCCGCCGAACGGCCTCCACCCCACCATTCCCGTGCACACGCCGCTCACCTTCGATCTGATCGATACGTGGAGCGGGCGCTCGCGCGGCGGCTGCGTCTATCATGTGGCGCATCCCGGTGGACGCAACTACGACACCTATCCGGTCAATTCCTACGAGGCGGAGGCGCGCCGGCTTGCGCGCTTCCAGGCGCACGGCCACACGCCGGGCGTGCCCCATGTGCCGGACGAGCGCGCGCCGGACGAGTTCCCCACCACGCTCGACCTGCGTCGTCCCGTGGGAATCTGAGATCGCGCGTCCAGTTTGGAAAAAGTTGCTTTTCCTGTCGCAGGATCACGGGTCTAATGACCCGTGGTCCGTTGCGGCTGGGGTCGTATCGGGCGGGACGGTTCCGCGCCCGGTGATGCCCCCTTGCGTCGAAGACGCAGGGTCGCTGTCCGGGTTCTTTCGAGGGAGCGCCGCTGGAACGTGCGCCGATCAGCTTGTGCAGCAAGCTGATCGGGTCATGTCTGTTCCGGGACTGGCTTGGAGGGCGATTCACCCGCCAGATTGACCCAATCTGGCAGGATCGCACGCCAAGGGCGCTGTCCGGGCTCGGCTCCTCGGGGTCGGCCGCGGGAATCCTGACCGCCGCGACCAAGGGAGCAACGTCATCAGGGAGGCGCCGGCGTGTCGGGGGTTGAACAACGCAGCGACGCCTTCCAGGAGACCGCCGTGGCGAGCTTCGTCAGCGGTTATGCCACGTTGCCGGGCATCCGCGACGAGATGATGGACGCCGAGGGGCGCCCGCGCGCCCATTGGGTGCCGTTCCTTGCGGCACTGGGTGAGCTTGGCCCCGAAGAGGTCCGCCGCCGGTTCGATGCGGCCGATCGCTACCTGAAGGATTCCGGCGTCTTCTATCGCGTCTATGACGATGGCGGCGGGCGCGAGCGGCCCTGGGCCCTCAGCCATGTGCCCCTGCTCATCGCCAAGGCCGACTGGGAAAATCTCGCCAGCGGGCTCGCCGAGCGGGCGGAATTGCTGGACCGCCTGCTGGCCGACCTGTACGGCCCCGCCGATCTGGTGCGCGATGGCGCGCTGCCGGCGGCGGCCGTGGCGGGCAGCCCCGAATTCCTGCGGCCCCTGGTGCATGTGAAGCCGCGCGGTGGCCGTTTCCTGCGCTTCTACGCGGCCGATGTGGGGCGTGGCCCCGACGGGCGCTGGTGGGTGCTCTCCGACCGGACCCAGGCGCCCTCGGGCGCGGGCTATGCGCTGGAGAACCGCCTTGCCCTCAGCCGTGCCCTGCCGGATGTCTCGCGCACCATGCGCATGGAGCGCCTCGCGGGCTTCTTCCAGTCCTTCCGCACCTCGCTGCTCAAGCTCGATCGCACGGGCGAGGGGCGTATCGGGCTGCTCACGCCGGGGCCGCTCAACGAGACCTATTTCGAGCATGCGCTCCTGGCGCGCTATCTGGGCTTCCTCCTGGTGGAGGGCGAGGACCTGACCGTGCGCGGGGATTCCCTGTTCGTGCGCACGGTGGCGGGCTTGCGCCGCCTGGACGTGGTGGTGCGCCGCCTGGATTCCGACTTCACCGACCCGCTGGAGCTGAATGCCCGCTCGCGGCTCGGCGTGCCCGGTCTTGTCCATGCGGTGCGCTCGGGGCGCGCGGTGCTCGCCAATGCGCTGGGCTCGGGCCTTGTGGAGACGCCCGCCTTGATGGCCTTCCTGCCGCGTCTCGCCATGCAGGTCCTGGGGCATGGCCTCTCCTTGCCCCATGTGGGCACCTGGTGGTGCGGCCAGGAGGCCGAGCGCACCCAGGTGACCGACCATCTGGACAGCCTTGTCATCGCGCCCGCCTTCGGCACCTCGGTCTCCGGCCTGCCGTTCCAGTCTTCGGCGCTGGGCGCGGACCTCGGGGCGGCGGACCGGCGCAAGCTCTACGGCCTTCTGGCCCGGCGCGGGGCGGACCTTGTGGGCCAGGATGTGGCGCGCCTCTCCACCATGCCGGTCTGGACCGGCAGCCGCCTGGAGCCGCGCCCCTTCGTGCTGCGCGTGTTCCTGGCCGCCACCGAGGATGGCTGGAGCGTGATGCCCGGCGGCTTCTGCCGCATTTCCGAGAATGTGGACGCCCGGGCCTTCTCCATCCAGCGCGGCGACCGCTCGGCGGATGTCTGGGTGCTGGCGGACGGCGACGTGGCGGGCACCACCTTGCTGCCCACCGCGGAGAATGTGCGGGTGCGCCGCTCCTCCGGCACCCTGCCGAGCCGCGCGGCGGACAATCTCTTCTGGCTCGGCCGCTATCTGGAGCGGGCCGAGGCGACCTTGCGGCTCGTGCGCGTGCTGGTGGGGCGCCTCTCGGAGACCGAGCCCGCGTCCAGTCCGCTGGTGACGCGGCTTCTCACCCTCCTGTCCTCCTGGGGCGCCATGCCCCGCGACCTCGCCCGCGCGACGCCCGGGCGCTATGCGGTGGCCGCGCTCACCCGCCATGACCTGCCCGGCGCGCTGCCGCAACTGGTGAAGAATGCGCGCGCCGCCGCCTCGGTGATCCGCGACCGTTTCTCGCCCGATGCCTGGCGCGCGCTGGTGGACCTTGAAGCCTGCGTGGATGCGCCCGTGCCCGCCTCGCCCACGGAGGCGGATGCCCATGAGCGGGCGGATTCGGCGCTGCGCATCGTCGCGGCCTTTTCGGGCCTCGCCAGCGAGAACATGAACCGGCTGACCGGCTGGCGCTTCCTGGAGATGGGGCGGCGCATCGAGCGCTCCATCGCCCTCATGCGCTTCGTGCGCACCTTCGGCGAGCCGGGCGCCCCCCAGGGCGCGCTGAACGCGCTGCTGCAATTGTCGGACAGCCAGATCACCTATCGCAGCCGCTATGTGATGATGGAGGCGCGCGGGCCGGTGCTGGACCTCGTCCTGCTGGACCCGGACAATCCCCGCTCCTTCGCCTTCCAGGTGGCGCGCATGGCGGCGCACCTGAAGGTGCTGCCCGGCCGCGACCCGGACGAGCCGCCGCCTTTCTCCGAGCGGATCGTCGCGCGCATGCAGGCGGACCTCACCGCCTCCAATGCGGACAGCTTCGACCTCGCGGATTTCGACGCGCTGGAGAACGACCTGATGCTGCTGTCGGACGAGGTCTCCGCCCATTATTTCATCCAGGAATCGGCGTCCGATTTCTGGCCCGGGCAGGGCTAGGGCGTTTCAGTGTTTCACGGAAACGCTGAAACGCTCTATCTCTTTATTTATCGCGTTTCCGTCACGCGAACCGCTTCCCACTTCTCTCGGAAACGCTCTAGGGCATGCTCTACGACATCCGCCAGACCACCACCTACACCTATGGCGCCCCGGTGCGCGCCGCGCGCCAGGTGCTGCGCATGACGCCGGTGGACCAGGGGGTGCACCAGCATGTGATCGCCCACATGCTCGACACCAAGCCGCCACCCAGCGAGATCGAGCATGCCGAGGACTTCTTCGGCAACGCCATCTGCTACGTGACGTTCGACACGCCCCATGAGCGGCTGGAAATCTCCATGCGGGCGCGCATCGACGTGCACCCGCTGCCGCTGCCGGACCCCGAAACCACCCCCATCGTGGATGCCGTGCGCGAAGAGGCCCTGGGCTCCTTCGACCTGTCGCCCGCGTCCCCGGTGCATGGCCTGTTCCCGACGCGCTCCGTTCCCTTCGATCCGGTCATCACGGACTGGGTGGCGGAAAGCTGCCCGCCGGATCGCCCGGTGCTGGTCGCCGCGCTGGAGGTGATGCAGCGCATCAAGGACGGCTTCGTCTACCAGCCGGGCGCCACCGACGTGACGACTTTGCCCTCCGAGGCCTTCGCGGCGAAGCGCGGCGTGTGCCAGGACTTCGCCCATGTGATGATCGCCGGACTGCGGGGCATCGGCATCCCCGCCCGCTATGTGTCGGGCTATCTGCGCACCGTGCCCCCGCCCGGCCAGCAGCGGCTGGCGGGTGCGGATGCGACCCATGCCTGGGTGGATGTGTGGTGCGGGGCGCAGGCGGGCTGGATCGGCCTCGACCCCACCAATGCCATTCCGGTGGGCGAGGACCACATCATCCTCGCCGTGGGCCGCGATTATGCGGACGTATCGCCGGTGGACGGCGTCATCGTCGCCTCGGGCGACCACATGCTCGCCGTGGGCGTGGACGTGATCCCCGTGGAGCGCCCGCAGGCGGAAGCCCCGGCCTCCTGACGCGCGCTATCCCGCGTAGAGATCCTTATAGGTGTCGCGCAGCACGTTCTTCTGCACCTTGCCCATGGTGTTGCGCGGCAGTTCGTCCACGAAGATCACATGCTTGGGCAGCTTGAACTTGGCGAGGCGCTCCTCAAGCCTGGCGTGGATGTCGGCTTCCGTGAGCGTGGCGCCCTTCGCCATCACCACCACGGCGGTGACGCCCTCGCCGAAATCCTTGTGGGGCAGGCCGATCACCGCGCTCTCCACCACGCCGGGCAAGGCGTCGATCTCGGTTTCCACTTCCTTCGGATAGACGTTGAACCCGCCGGTGATGACGAGGTCCTTGCCGCGCCCGACGATCTGGACATAGCCCGTGCCGTCCACCTTGCCGAGGTCGCCGGTGATGAAGAAGCCGTCATGGAATTCGGAGGCGGTCTTCTCGGGCATGCGCCAATAGCCCTTGAACACGTTCGGCCCCTTCACCTCGATCATGCCGATCTCGTCGGTGCCGAGCACGGCGCCGGTCTCCGCATGGGTGATGCGCAGGTCGATGCCGGGCAGGGGGAAGCCCACCGTGCCCGCGCGGCGGTCGCCGTCATAGGGGTTGGAGGTGTTCATGCCGGTCTCGGTCATGCCGTAACGCTCCAGGATCGCCTGGCCCGTGCGCTCGCGGAAGGCGCGGTGGGTCTCGGCGAGGAGCGGGGCGGAGCCGGAGACGAACAGGCGCACATGGGCGGTGGCCTCCCGCGTGAGTCCCGGCTGGTCCAGGAGGCGCGTGTAGAAGGTGGGCACGCCCATGAGGCTGCTGGCCTGGGGCATCAGGGACAGGCATTCCCGCGCGTCGAACTTCGGGCAGAAGATCATCCGCGCGCCGGCCAGCAGGATGACATTGGTGGCCACGAACAGGCCGTGCGTATGGAAGATGGGCAGCGCGTGGATCAGCACGTCGTCCCGCGTGAAGCGCCAATAGTCCCGCAAAGTGAGGGCATTGGAGAGAAGATTGTCGTGGCTCAGCATGGCGCCCTTGGCGCGCCCGGTGGTGCCCGACGTGTAGAGGATCCCGGCCAGATCGTCCGCGCCGCGCGGCACGTCCTCGAACGCCTCCGGCAGGTCGGCGGCGGCCCGCGTCAGCGACCCCGTCCCGTCCGCGCCCAGCGTCTCCACGCAGGGAACGCCGAGGCGCGTGGCAAGGGCGCGGGCCTCCGGCTCGATCTCGGGCCGGCACAGGAACAAAGTGGGCTCGGCGTCGGAGAGGAAATATTCCACCTCCGCCAGCGTATAGGCGGTGTTGAGCGGCAGGTAGACCGCGCCCGCCCGCACCGCCGCCAGATAGACCACCAGCGCCGTCCAGGACTTGTCCACCTGCACGGCCACCCGGTCGCCGGGCTTCACGCCGCGCGCCACCAGAAGGTTGGCGAGGCGCCCGGAAGCGGCCAGCGCGTCGGCATAGGTCTCCATGCCGCCGTCCGGATGGGTCACCAGCGGCGCGTCGAGGGCGGGAATGGCCGCGCGGATGGCGGCGAAGAGATGATTGCTGCTCATTTCGTCGGTACCAGTGCGCGCGAGGCATCCCCGCGCAGGAGTTTCTTCACCGCCGCGCTCGCCACGATCTCCCCCTTGCCCGCGAAGGCTTCGTGGTTCTTCTCGATGTCGGCCAGCACATAGCGGTAATTGACCATCAGGCCGGCGGCCTGGTCGATGCCCTTCTTGGAGAGGTCGCCCATGGCATTCACCCGCTCCAGCCGCGCGCCGTTGCCGAGATGGAAACGGGCCACGGGATCGAGCGGGCGGCCCTTGGACGACTTCGCCACAAGGAAATAATGGCCCGCCAGGGCGTTGATGACGGGGGTCAGTTCCGCGATCGCCTCCGGGCGCTCTTCCCAGCCGGCCTCGTCCAGCAGGTCCAGGGCCTTGCGGTCGGCGGGCGTGAGGAGGGCGTTGGGCTCCGCTTTGCGCTGCGCATCCAGGAAGGCGCGGAAGGCGGGGACCGGGGAGAGGGTCACATAAGTGGAGAGGGCGGGGATCTCGCGGGAGATTTCCTCCACCACCTGCTTGATAAGGAAATGGCCGAACGACACGCCGGCCAGCCCCCGCTGGCAGTTGGAGATGGAATAGAAGACCGCGGTGGTGGCCGCGGCCGGGTCGATCACGTCGCGCTCCTGCTCCAGGATCGGCCGGATGGCGCCCGGCACCTCCTTCATAAGAGCCACTTCCACGAAGATGAGCGGCTCGTCCACCAGGGCGGGATGGAAGAAGGCGTAGCAGCGGCGATCGGGCGAATCCACGCGGGCGCGCAGGTCGTTCCAGCCGCTGATGGCGTGGACCGCCTCGTAGCGGATGACCTTCTCCAGCACGTTGGCGGGCGTGGACCAGTCAATGCTGCGCAGGACCAGGAAGCCGCGATTGAACCAGGATGAGAAGAGGTGGCCGAAATCGCGGTCCACCGGCGCGAGGTCGCGGCGGCGCACCATGGCGTCCATCAGGTCCTCGCGCATGCGCACCAGCTTCAGGGTGGCGCTGGGCGCGAGATTGAGGCGGCGGAACAGTTCCTGGCGGCGCGGCTCGCTGGCGGCGTGAAGCTCGGTGACGGTGGCGTCCGACGGCTTGGCGGCATGGGCGGCGATGGCCTTCTCCAGCCGGGGAAGGTCGGGGCCGAAGGTCTCCAGCAATTGCTCGAAGAAGGCGATCCGCTCGCCGCTCTTCATGCGCTCGTAGCGGGAGAGGATGTCGGTGGCCATGGCGACGCCGGAGGCTTCGCCCCGGCCCGACAGCAGGTGCTCGCAGCGCTCCACCAGGGTGGCCGCGCGGGTCGCGCCGCTGGTCCGGGCATTGCGGTCCAGCAGAGCGCGACCGCGCTCGGCAATGGTGGTGAGAAGGTCGCCGAAGAAGCTCGTATTGCTGCTCATGGCCTCCGCTCCGTGACGTTCGCGCGTCCCCCATGGGACAGGGCGCCGGCCCCCTTGGCAAGCCGTCCTTCGCAGGGGGCGCACGGCCTGTGAAAACGCAGGGGCATGGGCGTAAACTCCCGAGGACGAGGCGCATGAAAAGCGATGAAGTATGGAAAGTCAATAATCAAGTATGCAAGATAGCCTGAGTTGCATTATGTTGGTGGAGCCGGGAGGGATGAGGTCATGCGGGGTGAGGCGACGCCGCGCCTGCGCGAGGCGCTGGAGGAGGAGATCGTGGCGGGGCGCCTGCGTCCCGGCCAGCGGCTGGACGAGGCGAGCCTTGCGGAGCGCTTTGGCGTGTCGCGCACCCCCATCCGCGAGGCGCTGATCCTGCTCGCGGCGTCCGGCCTCGTGGAGATCCGCCCCCGCCGGGGGGCGTTCGTGGCGCTGCTGGGGCCGCGCGCGCTCATCGAATCCTTCGAGTTCATGGCCGAGCTGGAAGCGGCCTGCGCGCGCCTCGCCGCGCGGCGCATGACGCCGGACGACCGCGCCACCCTCCTGGCCGTCCATGCCGCCTGCGAAGCGGCCATGCAGGCGGGGGACGACGAGGCCTATTACCCCGCGAACGCCGCGTTTCATCAGGCCATCTATGCCGCCGCCGCCAATCGCGTGATGGCCGGGGAGGCGCGCCGCCACCAGCTCCGCCTCCAGCCCTATCGCCGCCTTCAGCTGCGCGTGCCCCGGCGCATGGAGACGTCCTTCGCTGAGCATGAGGCCATCCTGTCCGCTCTGCTGGCGGGAGACGGGGATGCGGCGGCCGACCTGCTGCGGAACCATGTGCTGGTGCAGGGGGAGCGCTTCATGTCGCTGTTGCGCGCGCTCCAGGAGGAAGCGGACGCCCCGCTGGTGGGCGGGGATGAGAGCATTTCCGGGCGAAGTGCGAAGCGGTTCACGTGAAGGAAATGCGTAAAAACAAGGAGAGTGAGTGTTTCAGCGTTTCCATGCAAAGCTGAAACATTCCAGATTCAACCAGTTTCCGGCCCGGCGCTCGGTGTCTACCGCCCCAGGGAGATGCTGCCCGGCCATGACGCCGCACTCTTAGAAAACCTGTCCCGACCGCTTGAATGTCGATCGGCCCTAGTGCCCGCCCCATGCCGCCGGCCAGGTGGGCACCACCACCTTCCATCCCGTGGGCAGGCCGAAGAGGGGCCTGCCCTCCGACCCGCTGGCGGTGGTGGATTCGCGCTTGCGGGTGGCGGACGCATCGGTGATGCCCGCCGGCACGTCCGGCAACACCAATTCTCCGCCATCATGGTCGGCGAGAAGGCCGCGCGGATGGTCCTGGACGATACTCCGACCTGATCGTGACCTGGGGAAGATGGTCGCAAATTCCTCACGCGGATCTCCGACGCTCCGGGAAACCCTTCAAGATCCTAGGTCCTTTCCGCTTTCCCCTTGCGGTAAGAGCAAAGTTGGATACGATCCGGCGCGCCGTTCGCTACCCCTTTGGAGATTGGAACGGCCACAAAAAACATCTCATTCCAAAAGCACATTTTCCTTCTCGCCGAATCTGGCGAGGGGAGTCTGGCCGAAGGCCGGGCGGGGGAACGCCAAGTGGAAAAGATCCTGATCGTGGATGATCACGCGGTGAACCGCGAGTTCCTCTCGACGGTGCTGAAGCATGGCGGCTTCACCATCGCCGAGGCGCTCGACGGCTGGTCCGCGCTGGAGGCGGCCCGTGCGGATCGCCCCGATCTGATCATCTCCGATATCCTGATGCCGTCCGGCGACGGCTATGAACTCGTCCAGGCGCTGCGGCGCGACCCCGCGCTCGCAGAGGTGCCGGTGGTGTTCTACACCGCCCATTTCAACGAGCGTGAGGCCCTGAGCCTCGCCCGCGCCTGCGGCGTCAAATATGTGCTGACCAAGCCTGCCGAGCCGGAAGAGGTGCTGCGGGTGGTGCGCATGCTGCTGGCTGGCGCGGCCGGTGCGGGCACCGCTGGCGAGGAGGCGGAACAGACCGCCGAGCGGCAATATATGCGCCTCGTGGCGGACAAGCTGGTGCAGACCGCCGACGAGCTGGAATGGACCACCAGCCGCCTCATGGCGCTCATCGAGATGTGCCTCCAGATCACCTCGGAGCGCGAGCCCGGCCAGTTGGTGAAGACCTTCTGCCGCTGGACGCGCGATCTGGTGGCGGCCCGCCATGCGGTGGTGGGCCTGTGGGAGCCGGGCGCGCCCGCCGCCGGGCATGTGGCCGTGAGCGGCCTGTCGGACGAAGCCGCCGCGGCGGTGGAGGCGGGCCTGACCAATGCCATGCCGCATCCCGTTCCCCTGTCCGCCACCGGCCCCCTGCGGCGCTCGGGGCCGGTGAGCGATGCGGATGATCTCGGCCTGCCCTGGGCCTATCCGCCCGTGGGGGCCATGCTGGTCATCCCGGTGCGCTCCCCCACGCGCCAGTATGGCTGGGTGTGCGCCACCAGCCGCATCAGCGGCGATGCCTTCACGTCGGACGATGAGCGGCTGCTCACCATCTTCGCCTCCTATCTCGGGCGGATCTTTGAAAATCACTGCCTGCTCAGCGAACTGTCCGATCACGCCCGGCAATTGGAGACGGAAGTGACGCGCCGCTCCGCGAGCCAGTGGAGCGCGGAGATGCAGCGGGCCGTGACATCCGCCCTCGCGCAGGCCGCATCCCCGCAGGACGGTGCCGGCCGCATGCTGGAAGCCATCTGCACCAAGGGCGGCTTCGCCCTGGGCGAATTGTGGGAGGTGCCGCCCGGCGAGGATCGCCTCGCCCATGTGGCGACCTGGCACGCGGCGCCGGGGCCGGTGGAGGATTTCCTCGCCCAGACCAAGGCCATGATGTTCGAGCCCGGCCATGGGCTTCCCGGCCGGGTGTGGCGGGCGGGAATTCCGGTCTGGGTGCCCGATGTGGAGACGGAGCCGAGCTATCTGCGGACGGCTGCGGCGGTGGCCGCGGGCCTCAGGTCCGCCGTGGCCTTTCCCGTGACCGCGCGGGGCCGGGTGAGGGGGGTCATCTGCCTGTTCGGGAATTTCGTGCGGCCGCCGGACACGGACCTGATCGGCCTGTTCGATGCCATTGGCGGGCAGGCCGGGCAATTGCTGGAGCGCTACCGGCTGGAGGTGCAGGTCGAGGCGCTGATTCGCGAGCGCGCCCTGCTCGCCCAGGTGGCCGCCTTGACCGGCAGGGAGGAAACCTTGGCCGATCTGTTCGAGCGCGCCTGCTGGATCGCGGTGGAGACCGGCGGCTTCGCCCTTGCCCAGGTCCGTGGCATGGATGAGCAGGGGCGGATCAAAACCCTTGCCATCGCAGGCTTCGAGACGAGGGAGCCGACGCTCGCGGATGGCGGCGGACTGGTCCCCGGCGTGTTCGCCACAGGTGCGCCTGCAGTGGACAATAGCTGCGGCTTCACGCGGCCCGGCGATGGCGCCTGCGCGGCATTGCCGGTGATGCTGAAGGGGCGGGTGCGCGCGGTGCTGGTGCTGCATGCCGACGCGAGCGGCTTCTTCTCTCCCCCGGCCCTGGAAACGGCGAAGCAGATGGCAGGCAGCCTTGCCCTCGCGCTGGACGCTCTTGAGGGGCGGGGCAGCGCCGCCCACGTCTGAAAAGGAAAGCCGGCGCACGCCCTGCGAGGCGGCGCGCCGGCTGACCTGTCAGGCCAGCGCTTCCATGGCGCGGGCCCGGGGCACATAGTAGCCCGGCTTGGTGCCCGGCACGAAGGCATTGGAAATGCCCATCACCGTCTCGGCGCCGCCCAGCAGCAGATAGCCGTCGGGGGCCATGCATTTGGCGACGCGGCCCAGGATGTTCTCCTTGGTGGGCACGTCGAAATAGATGAGCACGTTGCGGCAGAAGACGATGTCGAACACGCCGAGCATGGCGAAAGAATCAAGCAGATTCAGCTTCCTGTACTTCACCATTCCACGCAGATCCGCCGAAATCTGCCATTGCTCGCCGACCTTCGTGAAATATTTCAGCAGGAGCTGGATCGGCAGGCCACGCTGGACCTCGAACTGGTTGTAGATGCCGGCTTCGGCCCGGGCCAGCACTTCGGTGGACAGGTCGGTGCCGAGGATCTCCACCTTCCGCCCGCCAAGCAGGTGGGCGTTCTCCTTCAGCGCCATGGCGATGGAATAGGGCTCCTGGCCGGTGGAGGCGGCGGCGCACCAGATGCGGATGGTCTGGTGGCTGCGGCGCGCCTTGGCGAGGGCGGGCAGCATCTCGGTGGTGAACAGGTCGAACGGGCGCTTGTCGCGGAAGAACAGCGACTCGTTGGTGGTCATGGCCTCGATCACCGCCTCGGCGAGGCCGAGCGGCTGGTTCTCCCGCAGGCCCCGGGCGAGGCGCGCCATGTCCTGGAGCGCGAAGCGGCGGATGACGGGATCGAGGCGGCTCTCCAGCAGATAATGCTTGTCGTCGGTCAGGACGAGACCGGACTTCGCCTTCAGGTAGGAGCGCAGGAATTCGTAATCGCCGGCCGAGATCATGCGCGCCCTCCCGTCAGTATCCGTGTCACCTTCTTGCCGATCTCGCCGATGGGAAGGATGTCGGCGCAGGCACCCGCGGCGACCACGGCGCCCGGCATGCCCCACACCACGCTCGATTCTTCGTCCTGCGCGATCACGCTGCCCCCGGCGGCCGTGATCAGGCGCGCCCCGTTCGCCCCGTCAGAGCCCATGCCCGTGAGCACCATGGCGAGGGTCGTGCGGCCGTAGATCTCGGCGACGGCGCGGAACATGGGATCCACCGCCGGCTTGCAGAAATTGACCGGCTCGGTGTCCTGGATGCGGATCACCGTGTCCTTGCCCTGCTTCTCCAGCACCATGTGGAAGCCCCCCGGCGCCACATAGATATGCCCCGCTTCCAGCGGCTGCCCGTCCACGCCCTCGCGGGCGGGCCGTCCGGCGGCGCGGGAGATGTGCTCGGCCAGGATGGAGGTGAAGGTGGCCGGCATGTGCTGGACCACCACGGTGGGCACATGGCCGAGCGCCGGGCCGATATCACCGAACAGGCGCGTGAGCGCCTGGGGGCCGCCCGTGGAGCTGCCGATGGCGAGGATGGCCGGCGGGGACATGGAATAGGATTTCAGCTTCCCCGGAGCCCGGGCTTCCGTCAGCCGGGGACGGGCGGGGAACGGGGCGGGCGGCGGCGCCTTCTCCCGCTCCACCACAGGCGCGGCGACCGGCGCCACCGGAGCGGGCACGGGCGGGCCAACGGGCGGGCGCGGCAAGGAGCGCTTCAGGATGCGCAGGCCCAGGCTGCGCACCTTGGTGGTCAGTTCGCGGCGGAAATCGTCCGCCGCCGCCATGCCACGGGAGGCGTCGGGCTTGGGCAGGTAGTCGGCGGCGCCGAGCGTCAGCGCCTTCAGGCTGACTTCCGCGCCCCGCCGGGTGAGGGCCGACGCCACCAGGACGGCGACGCCCGGCCGGCGCTCCAGGATCAGCGGCAGGGCGGTGAGGCCGTCCATGCCGGGCATTTCCAGATCCAGCACCACCACGTCGGGCTGGGTCTTCTGCACGTCGTTCGCCGCCAATTGTCCATTGGGGTGGGTCGCGACGATTTCGACGCCCTTTTCCTCCGAGAGCCAGCGCGAGACGATGCCGCGAACCATCACGGAATCGTCCACCACCATGACCCGGATAGGACGGGGAGCATCTGCGGCTTCGAGGGGTTGGGGCGCCGGAGCGGTCATTCGGAAAGCTCTTGGATGAGGCCGACGACTTCGAGCTTCTCGTTCAGGATGTCCGCATCGAAGGGCTTCATGATGTATTCGTCAGCCCCGAGCGACAGCGCCTGCGTGATGTGGTCGATGTCGTTCATGGTGGTGCAGAAGATCACTTTCGGCGTGGTCCCGCCCGGGCTCGCGCGCAGGCTCTTCAGGAATTCCAGGCCGTTCATGACCGGCATGTTCCAGTCCAGAAGGATCATGTCGGGCATGGCGTCGTAGCAGGCCGTGAGGGCCTCCTGGCCGTTCTGCGCCTCCGAAACGACGAACGACTGCCGCTCCAGCAGGCGCCGCGCAACCATCCGCACGACGCGGGAATCATCCACCACCAGGGCTGTCTTCATGTTCTCCTCCTCACACCTGGCTCAGGCTTACGCGGCGGTGCGGCGGGCGCCGAGGCGGGACAAGGCCCGTTCGACATCCAGCACCAGCATCAGTTCGTTGGACAGGCGGTGAACGCCGATGACCAGTTCGGCCCAGCGCGGGTCGAGATTGGCGGGGTTCGCCTCCCGCTTCGCGCTCTCCAGCACCAGCACCTCGCCCACCTCGTCGATAACGAGGCCGAAGGCTTCGCCATGCCGCTCGATGCCCACGGCGGTCTTGGTCTCGCCGGTGGAGGTGAGGCCCAGCAGGCGGCGCATGTTCACCATGGTGACGATCCGGCCGCGCAGGTTCAGCACGCCCTGGATCTCGGCGGGCGCCAGCGGCACCCGGGTCACCCGGTCGGGCGTGAACACTTCATGGACGATCTCGATGGGCACGCCGAACAGCTGGCCCGCGATGCGCACCGTCACATACTGGATGACACCCGCGGCCTTTTCGGCGTCGGAATGGGTCTTGCTCATGCCGCTTCTCCCTGGGCGGAGCCGGTGAATTCCTGAAGGGCCGAGATCAGGCCCGGACGGTCGAACTTGGCGACGCAGTCGGTGAAGCCGGCGGCCCGGCCGCGCTGGATCGCCAGGGAGGGGTTGGAGCCCGCCATGGCGATGATCGGCACGTCGGTCATGCCCAGCTTGCCGCGCACCGCTTCCGCGAAGCTGAAGCCGTCCATCTCCGGCATTTCCACGTCGCTGACGATGGCGGCGAAGCGGTTGTCGGCGGCGAGCCGCTCCAGGGCCTCATGGGCGGAGGCGCAGGCGATGACCGCGTAGCCCTTGCCCTTCAGGACCGGCTGCAGGAGGTTGCGGAAGAACGGGCTGTCGTCCACCAGGAGCAGGCGCGGCTGCTCGGCCTTCGAGGAGAGATGGTTGGCGTCGTCCGAGAAGGCCTGGGAGAGGAAGTAGCCCACATCCAGCACTTCGGTGGCGCGGCCATTGATGATGGCGCCACCCACTGTCTGGGGCGAGGTGGAGGCGATCTCCAGGTCGAGCTGGCTCTCCACGATGTCCACGATCTCGTCCACCGCGAGACCCATGACCTGGGCATCGTGGGAGAAGATGAGCATGGGCCGCGTGCCCACGCCCTTTTCGGCGGGGGCGCCATTGGCCACCAGAATGGGGATGAGCTTGCCGCGATACTGGATGACCGAGCGGCCGTCCACCTTCTCGATGGTCTCCTGGGACAGCTCTTCCAGGCGCGTGACCAGGGAGAGCGGCACGGCGCGCACATCCTCGGACCCGGCGCGGAACAGCAGCAGGGACATGACCTGATCGGCGTCCGCATCGGCATGCACGGAGCTGGCCAGCACGTTGGCCGCCGTGGCCTCGGACGTGGTCGCCACCGACTGCGCGAGGCCGTTCGGGTCGATGATCATGATCACATGGCCGTCGCCCAGGATGGTGCTGCCGGACACCAGGGACACCTGGCGCAGCACCGACGACATGGGCTTCACCACGATCTCCTCGGTGTGGGAGACGCTGTCCACCACCACGCCGAAGCTCTCATTGCCCACATGCATGACCGCGATCAGGCGGTTCTCGAACTCCGCCTCGGTGGTCTCCACCGAGGAATCCACGAGGCCCAGCAGGCGGCCGAGATGCAGGATGGGGAGCAACTGGTTGCGCAGGCACAGGACGGGCGAGTCGTTCAGGCGGCGCACCGCATGCTCGGAATCCGCCTTCACCCGCACCAGTTCCAGCACCGCATTCTGCGGGATGGCGAAGCGGTCGCCGGACACTTCCACGATGAGCGCCGGCATGATGGCCAGCGTCAGCGGGATCTTGATGATGAAGGTGGAGCCGGAGCCCGCCTTGGACTGCACGTCCACCGTGCCGCCGATGGACTCGATATTGGAGCGCACCACGTCCATGCCGACGCCGCGGCCGGACACGCTGGTCACCTTCGCGGCGGTGGAGAAGCCGGCAGCGAAGATGAAGCGGAAGATCTGGCCGTCCGACATCTTGGCCAGCTCGGCCTCGTCGGCGAGGCCGTTCTCCAGCGCCTTCGCCTTGATGCGCGCGAGGTCCAGGCCCTTGCCGTCATCGGAGATCTTCACGATCACGAACCCGCCCTCGTGATAGGCGGAGAGGCGGATCAGCCCCTTCTCGGACTTGCCGAGGCGGCGGCGCTCCTCGGGCATTTCCAGCCCATGGTCCGCCGAGTTGCGCACCATGTGGGTAAGCGGGTCCTTGATCTGGTCGAGCACCTGCCGGTCCAGCTCGGTCTCGCTGCCGTGCATTTCCAGCTCGACATGCTTGCCCAGCTCCTGCGCCAGGTCGCGCACGATGCGCGGCAGCTTCTGCCAGGCATTGCCGATGGGCTGCATGCGGGTGCGCATGATGGCGTCCTGCAACTCGCCGGTCACGTTGGACAGGCGCTGCAGGGAGACCTTGTAATCGTGATCCTCGTTGCGCCGGGCGATTTCCAGCAGCTGGTTGCGGGTCAGCACCAGCTCGGAAACCATGGTCATGAGGTGTTCGAGCATGCCCACGCTGACGCGGATGGACTGGGCGGCCACCGGGGTGCCGTGGGCGCCGTCTTCGTCCTTCTTCGACGGGTGCTCGTCGTCCTTCACCAGGATCGGCTTGCCGGAGGACTTGGCCGGAACGGTCTTCGCGGCCTCTTCGACGGGCGCGGGCAGGGCCGCGGGCTTGGGAGCGGCGGGCAGCTTCTGCTTGGAGGCGCCCTTCATGGGCACTTCCACCTCGGTCTGGCGGAACAGGCGCTCCAGTTCGTCCAGCGGCACTTCGCCGGGCAGCAGTTCCCGCTCCAGGCTCTGGGTCACCAGCGCGCCCATGCCCACGGGCTTGGCCGGGACCGGAACCGTGGCGGGAACCGGCGGCGGGGGCGCGACGATCTCCAGCGCCGCCATGGCCAGCAATTGCTCGATGAGGTCGCTGTCGGAGCCTTCCGGCTCCACGCCCTCATTGATCTCCAGTTCGGCGAGCAGGAGCTTGATGCGGTCGATGGAGACGAGGACCAGGCTCACCGCGTCCGGGGTGACGGGCATGCCCTCGCGAAACTTGTCCATGAGGGTCTCGGCCGCGTGGGCGAGCGCCGCGAGGCGCGTCAGCCCGATGAAGCCGCAGGTTCCCTTGATGGTGTGAACGAGGCGGAAGATGTTGTTCAGGATCTCGCGATTGTTCGGATCCCGCTCGAATTTCACAAGCTCCGCGTCGGCCACGTCGAGGCTTTCGCTGGTCTCCGTCAGAAATTCCCGCAGCAACTCATCCATTGTTTTTCTCCAACGGTCCCGTCCCCGGACGGTGTGGTCCCAGCGTCCATGTTCCCCGTGATGGAGCCCCGCGCCCCCGGCAGGCCATCGCCCCGAACAGGGGCGTACGCAGGCCGTTGCCGGTGGCGCAGGAACCACCACGATCCCCTCCGGGCGATACCGCTGGCGCGGGTCCGCGGCCGGAAGGGCTCAACCCCCTGATGCCCGCCGCCGATGCGGCGGGCCCGTCTCGTCACGCGGCGCGAACGCGCTCGATGAAATTGTCCACCTGCGAGCGCAGGTTTCCGGCCTGCGAGGCAAGGTCGGATGCGGACCGCACGATCTCGCCGGACGCGCGGCCGGTATCGGCGGCGGCGCTGCTGACGGTGGTGATGCTGGAGGACACTTCCAGCGTCCCCTGCGCGGCCTGATGCACGTTCTGGGCGATCTCGCCGGTGGCCGCGCCCTGCTGCTCGATGGCGGCGGCGATGGCGGCGGACACCTCGTCGATGCGGCGGATGGTGCCGGAAATCCCCTCGATGGCCCGCACCACCTCATGGGTGGCGCCCTGCACGGCGGAGATCTGGGAGGAAATCTCGTCGGTGGCCTTGGAGGTCTGCTCCGCGAGGGTCTTCACCTCCATGGCCACCACGGCGAAGCCGCGTCCCGCCTCGCCCGCCCGCGCCGCCTCGATGGTGGCGTTGAGCGCCAGCAGATTGGTCTGCGCGGCGATGTCGGTGATGAGGTTCACCACCTTGCCGATGCGCTCGGCGCTGGCGGCAAGGCCCCGCACCACATCCACGGTGCCGGATGCCTGGTCGGTGGCCTCGCCCGCGATCCGGGCGGCGGTGGACACCTGGGCGCCGATCTCGCGCACCGAGGCGGCCAGTTCCTCGGCGGCGGAGGCGGCCACCTGGACGTTGCTGGTGGCCTGCTCGGCGGCGGCGGCGACGATGGTGGACTGGCGGGAGGTTTCGTCCGCCGAGAAGTTCATGGTGGAGGCGCTGCTTTCCAGCTGCGTCACGGCGGCGGCCACGGTGCGCACCACGCCCGAGACTTCCTGGTCGAAGCGATCGGCCAGTTCACGCATGGCCTGGCGCTTCTCGGCTTCCATGCGCACGGCGGTGGCGGCCTGCGCCTCGCGCATCTGCTCGGCCTCGCGCAGTTCCACCAGCAGGCGGTCGGTGCTGCGCCAGAGGTCGCCCACCTCGTCATTGCCGAGCTTCGTCTCCACCGCGATGTCGAGATTGCCGGCGGCCACCTTCTTCAGCGCGTCGGCGATGCGGGCGATGGGCCGGCTCAGCGTGATGATGCCCACATAGAGCGCGATGCCGATGCCCACCAGCAGCCCGACGAGGGTGGTGGCGATGATGACGGTCTGCGTGCTCGCCCGCAATTCCTCGGAGCGATGGGCCAGCGGCGCCATGGAGGCTTCCTGGATGGCGGTGTACTTGCCCAGCGAGTCCTGCAGCGCCTTGCGGTTGGCGCGGTTGGCGTCGTTATTGCCCTGGCGGCTCGCGGCCGCGGGGCCGTCCTCGACGGCGAGGCGGGCGGTCTCGGTGCGGAACTGGCGGAATTTCGCGAGGTCGTCGGACAATTGGGCGACCACCACGGCCTCATCGGGCGGGGCGGCGTCCTTGGCCTGGGCGGCTGCCTTGTCCAGCTTGTCGAGCGTGCGCAGGATGCCGGCGGCGAAGGGCTTGGCCTCTTCCTTGGTCTCAGCCATGTAGGTGCCGCGCGCTTCCATCACCACGGTGGTGATGAGGCCGTTCATATGCTCGGACAGGAACAGGCGGCGCGAGACCTGGTCCAGCTCCTGGATAAAGGAGGCTTGCTCCTTCAGCGCGTACAGGGACACGCCGGCCAGCGTGAGGGTGGACACCCCGAGAACTCCGACAATCCCGTAGATCTTGTTGATTATCTTCATGTTCCGCTCCTCGGGATCAGTGCGTGGCCTTTGCCGATTTATCTGTGTTGTCGGCTTTCGATGGGGGCTGGGCAGTCGGCGATTCCGCCATCTTCCGCATGTCGTTCTTGTCGATGTAGTTGATGCTGTCGATCAGGACATCATGGATGACCTCGCCGTTCATCTTGGCGTTCGCGTCCTTCTTGATCTTGTCCAGCATGTCTTTGAAGTTGTACTTTGACAGCTTCCCGGTATCGACCCGGCCGTTATTGTAAATCTCGGTGAAGGCCGCGCTGGTGGCGAAGACCTGGGGATCCACGCCCAGGCGCCGGAGCTGGGAGGAATCGGTGGTGATCACCAGCTTGGCGATCACATAGCCGCGCACGCTTCCGTCGATGATCATCGGCACGTTGATGGTGGGAAGGCGCACATATTCGGGACCGCCGCTGAACGGCATCTCCGCCTTCATGTCCGAGGCGCCGGCGGCCCAATAGGCGGTGCCGTAGATGGACAGAAGGGTGACCACGCAGACCCACAAGCCGATGAAGAGGAAGCGGATCACGTCATCCCCCGCCCATAGGTCCCGGAGGTGGAATAGGTGCCGTCGGATTCGGCTTCACGGATGGCCGAGTGGAGGATGGAGCCCACTTCCTGCGCGGCCGACAGATGCAGGCCGAGCAGCTCGAAATTCTGCTGCAGCGCCTCGCGCAGGGCGCGCACCCGGTTGAGCGTGCCGTTATCGAGGCGCGGGGGCACCGCGCGGGCGATGCGGGTCAGTTCCAGCAGGCTGCGGCTCTTGCGGCGGCTGATCTCGGCGAAGTCGATGTCGGCATGGGCCCGCAGCGCCTGGGTCTCCTCGCGAACCAGTTCCTCCAGCCGGTCCAGCGCGCTGACCAGGGTGGACGGCGAGGCGGCGTCGAGGGCGCGATCATCCATGGAGGGCTCCAGTGCGGGCGAAGACGATGCGGGCGACCGCCGCGGGCGTTCTTCTTCCGTCATCTGCGGGTAGGGGGACGCGCTGTTGAAGGTGCTCATGCCTTCGGCTCGCTGGGCTGGACCGGCGGCGGCAGGTTGTCCGCGGCGGCGGCGCTGCGTGCGACGCTGGCGGAGACGCGCTGGGCGATGCCGATGCCGCCGGCCTTGGAGGCTTCGTTGGCGATCTTCTCCGACAGCATGGAGCGCCAGACCTCGCCCGCAGTGCCCGAGCCGAACACGCTGGACGCCTTGGCGGGCATCATGTTCTGCACGAAGCTGGAGAGGATCATGGCCTCGAACTGGCGGTAGGTTTCCGAATTGCCCTGGACCGCGCCCTTCTGGGCGAGGGCGGTCGCGTTGCGCAGGTTCATGGACGAGGCCGGGCTGAGGACCGACAACTGGTCCACCGGCAGCCCCATTTGGCGCATCTCGGTATCGAACTGGCCGGAGAAAGCCGTGGCGGAGGAGGTGCTGGAAGCCTGCCGGAGTCGCGTCGCCATGGCCTGGGCCTTGGTGGGATCGGCGGCATTGATCACGTCGAGGATCAGGTCTGAAGGAGGTTGGATACCCATTGTCCTGCTGCTCTTCGTCCAGGTTCAGCAACTATTCTTGCCTCTTCAAGCTGTCGGCAGGCTTGCATGGGGAAGAGGCCGCTGGAGCCGGTTGTGGCAAAACGATCCGCTTTGGCAGGCAAAGTTGCAGGGTCTCGTGGTGATCCGGTGCGGTTCAGGCGCGACGTTGAGCCGGCGGCCTTCTCCGGCTCAGCGTCGAGCAGCCACAGGGCGAATATGGCGGATGCGATCTCGAATGAGGTCAAATACGCCGCCGCATCATCTGCGCGGGCCCGTCCCGGAATGGAGGCCCCGCGCGGAACCTGACCGGGAGCGTCAGGCGCCGTCGGCGTCGGACTTCGCGCTCCGGGCGGCCACCTGATCGAGAAGCGTGTCGAAATCCGCCTTCTCGCGGGCATGGGCTTCGGCGGTGCGCACCTTCTCCAGCATGCGCTCCGCCCGCTTCAGGCGCTGGGCTTCCTCAAGGACCTTGGCGGCCTGGGTGGTCTCGGCGCTGGAGAGCACGGCCCGTTCCCGGGCGACCGTCTTGAGGCGCCGGGCCGCCACGTCCACCAGCACCGGGCCGAGCAATTCGTCGGTGAGGGTGTCCAGCAGAGCGGTGCGGGTATGCTCGTTCTGGACGATGTCCGTGCGGATTCCGGCGAGCTTCCATTCGCTGGAGCGATGGAGCTGGTCCTGGAGGGCGACGAGGCGCCGGGCCTTGCGTGTGCGGTTGCTCATGGCCGCTTCACATATTCCTGTTCACATATTCCTGGCCCAGAGGGCGAAGGCGTCGAGGAATGCTTCCAGCATCTCCGTAACCATCGCGTAGAGCAAGATGAGTCCCCCCGCCAGGACGAACGGGGTGGAGATGAAATAGACCGGAATCTGCGGCACCAGCTTGTTGGTGAGGCCGATGGCGAAGTTGACGATCACGCCATAGATGAAAAACGGGCTGGTGATGCGCAGCGCCAGGATGAAGGTGGCGCTCATCTGGTCGGTGAGGGAGGTGAGCATCCGTCCCGAGCCGAGCCACAGGCCCGGTGGAACCTGGCTGTAGGATTCCACGAGGCCGCGCAGCAATTGCCAGTGCAGGCCGCTGACGAAGATCAGGATCACGCCCACCAGCGAGAGAAGGGTGGCGATTTCCGGCAATTGCTGCCCGTCATCCACCACGCTCCCCACCATGGAGGAGAAGCCGATGAGCTGCGCGGCCGCCGACAGAAGGGTCTGGAAGGCGATGAAGAAGATCCGCGCCAGCAGGCCGATGAAGGCGCCCGCCGCCAGTTCGGAAGAGATGGCCAGGAACAGGTCCGCCAGCGTGGAGGGCGGCCCCTGGCGGGCGAGCGCGGGTTCCACGACGGGCAGCAAGGCGAGGGACAGGCTGACCCCGAGAAACAGGCGCACCTGCATGGGCAGCCGGTTTCCCGAAATGCCCGGCAGCAGCATCAGGCAGGCACCGATGCGGGAGAAGACCAGGATCGCATTGATGATCCAGACCTGGAGTTCCGCATTCACGAAATGGTGCCCAGGGACTTGATCTGCGCGCCGCGCGCGATCTCCACATGGGAGAGCACGGGCAAGGAGGGGAACATGCGCTCGATGATCATGCGCACATAGGGGCGAGAATCCGGCGCGGTGACCAGCACGAAGCTGCCGCCCAGCTTCATGCGGTCGCGCACGGCGGTGGAGGCCTCGGTGCCGAACTGCTCCACAAGGCGCGGATCGATGTCGAATTCCACCACTTCGCCCTTGGCGTCGCGCTTGAGGCTTTCGTGGAAGGTCAGGTCCCACTTGGAGCCGAGGCGCAGCACGTTGAGCGTTCCGCCCTCGGACAGGTCGCCGCAGATCTGCTGCGCCATGCGCATGCGCACATGCTCCACCACCTGCTCGGACCGGCGGGCATGGGGCACGATCTCGGCGATGGCTTCGAGGATGAGGTGGAGGTTGCGGATGGAGACGCGCTCCGCCAGCAGCAGCTTCAGCACAGCCTGGAGGCCGGAGAAGGAGATCTGGGACGGGCAGATGTCGTCGATGAGGCGCTTATATTCGGGGTCCAGCCGGTCCAGCAGCGTGCGCATGTCCTTGTAGGAAAGGAGCTGCGCCAGATTGTTGCTGATGACCTCGCTGAGATGGGTGAGCATCACCGACAGCGTGTCCACGGGGTGGAAGCCCTCGCGGCGCACTTCGGTGGCATAGGCTTCGGAGACCCACACGGCCTTGAGGCCGAAAGCGGGCTCGCGCACCTCGTCGCAGGGCACGTCGGGCTTGGGGCCGTCGGACGTGACCACCAGCAATTCGCCCACCCGCATTTCCTGCGTGGCGACGGCGGTGCCGTGGATCTTGATCTGGTAGCTCTTGCCGGGGACGGAGAGGTCTTCGCCGAACTTGATCTCGGGCACCACGAAGCCGTAGCGCTGGGCGAATTTGCGCCGGATCTTGGAGATGCGGAGCTGGAAGTCCTGCGGATTGCGCAGCACGCTGGTGGCGAGCTGCTTGCCCACGGCCAGTTCCACCTCGTAGGTGCGCAGCGATTCCTTGACCGATTCCCGCGCTTCCTTGGCGGCCTGCTCCTGCTTGGCGGTCTCGACCGCATCCTCGGCGGCCTTCTTCTTCGCCAGTTGCCTCGGGATGGTGTAGCCAATGAACGCCATGATGCCGCCCAGCACCGCGAAGGGCAGGAAGGGCAAGCCTGGTACCACCGCGAGCGCCATCATGAGGCCGGCGGCCACGAACAGGGCACGCGGATAGGCGCCGAGCTGGCTCAGCACCGCCTTTTCCGCAGAGCCGCGCGTGCCGCCCTTGGAGACCAGCAGGCCGGCCGCCAGCGACACGATGAGGGCGGGGATCTGGGAGACCAGGCCGTCGCCCACGGAGAGGCGGGTGAAGATGTCGGCGGCGTCCGCCAGCGGCATGCCGTGGCGCGTCACCCCGATGATGATGCCGCCGAAAATGTTGACCGCGATGATGATGAGCGATGCGATGGCCTCGCCGCGCACGAACTTGGAGGCGCCGTCCATGGAGCCGAAGAAGGCGCTTTCCTCCTCCAGCTCGGAACGGCGCTTCTGCGCTTCCTTGTCGTTGATGAGCCCGGCATTCAGGTCCGCGTCGATGGCCATCTGCTTGCCGGGGATGGCGTCGAGGGTGAAGCGGGCGCCCACTTCCGCGATACGGGTGGCGCCCTTGGTGATGACGAGGAAGTTCACCGTCACCAGGATCAGGAACACCACGATGCCGATCACGAAGTCGCCGCTCATGACGAGCTGGGAGAAGCCGTGAATGATGTGGCCGGCGGCGGTCACGCCGTCCGAGCCGTGGGAGAGGATGAGGCGCGTGGTGCCGATGCCCAGCGCGAGGCGCAGCAGGGTGGCGATCAGCAGCACGGTGGGGAAGGCGGAGAATTCCAGCGGCTTGTTGATCCACAGCGCCACCATCAGGATCAGGACCGACAGCGCGATGGACAGAGCGAGGCCGAGATCGATGAGGACCGGCGGAATGGGCAGGAACAGGATGGCCAGGATGGCGACCACGCCCATGGCGAAGCCGATATCCCTGCGGGAGGCCCGTTCAGCGGGGGCGGGCTTTGCGCCGGATGTCGGACCCGTGATGGACATGTCGCTCATTGCTCAGCCGCCCTTCCGGGAGCTTCAGAAGCCCGTTGTAATGCGGCCATACACCAATTCTGTGAAGGCCATGATCTGACCGCCCATGAAAGGTCCGGTTAACGCGGCGACCGCCAGCACGGCGATGATCTTGGGAATGAATGTCAGCGTCATTTCCTGCACCTGGGTCAGGGCCTGGAGCAGGGCGATGAGAATGCCCACGAGCATGGCGACCGCGACCGCGGGGCCGGCTGCCACCAGGATGGTCCAGATGGCGGACTGGACGAGATCGAGGGCATCCGCCTCGGTCATGCGACGGAGATGCCGGTCTCGAGAACCACTTCCTTGCCGCTGGTAAGGGTCGCCACCGTGGCGTCACTATAGGTCTTCACCGAGGCGACTTCGCCGGTCACGGTGCCATCGGCGCTGGTGAGGGTCTTGCCGATGAAGCTGGCGGCATTCTCCACCGCGTTGGACGCGAGCAGGGTGTCCAGCTTCTTGTTGGTGGCCACGCCCTGCTCCACCTGGGAGAAGGAGGCGAGCTGGGACATGTATTCCGAGCTGTCCATGGGCGAGGTGGGATCCTGGTTCTTCATCTGGGCGATGAGGAGCTGCAGGAACGCATCATAGTCCACGGTTTTGCTGGTGGCGCTGCCGGCGGACGAGTTGCTGGCGGCATTGCTGTTCAGGGAGGAGACCGTAGTCATAGCGTGCTCTCCAGGACAGGGACGCGCGCCGCGCGGGGGGCGGCGGGCACGGTGCTCGCGGTAGACGGCTTGGCGAGGATGGCATCCTCCATCGCGAAAAGGCAACGGATCTGGCGCAGCGCCTCATAGAGGCGGTCGCGGGTCACCAGCATCTCCACCTGGGCCAGCGCCTCCAGGAGGGTGAGGGTCTCGACGGCCTGGTGCAGGGCCTCGATCTGCTGCTGGAACAGGCCCAGCGCGCTGTGCGCGTTGCGCGGATCGATGAGCATGGCCTGCACGGTGAAATAGAGCTGGCGCAGGGGGGTGGTGGTGTCCTCCACCTGCAGGACGTGGCTTTCCAGGAGGAAGCACACGTCGTTCATCAGTTCCAGCGTCACCTTGCGGTCCACCCGGACCACGGCTCCGTTGATGAAGATGCGCTCGCCGGGCTTGAGGTTGATCCGCATGGGCTTCGTCATTTCAGGCCATCCCGGATGGTGCGGGTCACGTCGATGATGCCCGTGAAGCTCTTGCCCTTCACCTGCATGATCTGGTCGGCTTCCTTGATGATCCAGAGGCCGATGGAGATGAGGTTGGCGCGCAGCGCCTCGCCCAGCTCGTTGCCCGGGTCGGCCAGATCCTTGATGAGGAAGCCCCAGAGCTTCTGGAGGTAGAGCACGGCCTGCATGGCCTCGGGGGAATTGGGGCCCTTGTCCTCGGCCGCGGTGAGCAGGTCGATGGCGTGATCGAGTGCGAGGCGCTCCTGCGCGCGGCGCTCGGCGCTGGAGTCGTTGACGATCTCTGCGTAAGAAATCCTGTACATCGTCATGTACCTCGCCGATTAAACGTAATTGAGGATCGAAAGCTTCATGATCTGCGAGGTCAGCGAGTAGGACATCTCGATCTGCGTCGTCAGAAGGTCTACTTTCGTCTTCGCCTCCGAAGGATCCACCGACTCGAACGAGCTGATCTGGCTTTTCAGGTTTTCGGTGGACTTGGTCATCTGGTCGTTCACCGTGGTGATCCGGGCCTGTACGGACCCCATTTGCGTGCTGGCATCGATGAGGCCGTTGACGGCCACGCCGAGAATTTCACGCGCCTTGGTCGCCACCACTTCGAGGGTCTTCGGGTCCAGATTGCTGGTCGAAAACTCCGCTACCATCGTGTATGCCATGGCGAGCTTGCGCATGGCTGTCTCATTGGCGCTGACCGAGGTGGTCATGGTCTCGGACGGAGAGATGGCGCTGCTGCGCGCCTCATCCGAGGCGGACGACCAGTTGGTGCCCCAGGCCGGCTCCTCGAACTCCGCCGCGAAGGCCCCGTTGAGGAAGGTTTCCATGTCGGCCGGAGTGATGTCGCTGATGGTGGTGTCGTCAGGCGTGCGGCCGCCGAACGCGGTCTGGAAAGCGGTGATGACCGACGCCTGCGCGCCGTCCGCATAATTGCTCATGGGCGCGCTGCCGCTCTGGACGCCGCCGAACAGGTAACGCCGCCCGTCGGAGACGTTCAGCGTGGAGATGAGGCTGTCCAACTTCGAGCGCGCATCGGAGGCGAGCGTGCCCGGAGACGCGCTGGCATCGTTCAGGGCGATGAGGGAATCGAGGAATTCCTGGGCGTTGTCGCGCAGGTCCGTCAGCCCGTTTTCCGTCGTCTTGAGCTGGATCGAGACGGCGGTGTTGTTCTGGATCATGGCCTCGTAGCGGGCCTTCTGGTTGCGCAGCTCGACGCTGGCGTCCGAGCGCACGCCGTAATCCAGGCCGATATCCGCGCGCGAACCCGTCACCAGTTCGGTGTTGGTCTTGGTCAGTTCCTGCTGCAGTCGAATGATCGACGTGCGGGGGGAATTCTGAATGGTCTGCGTGGAGATGAAGGTCGTACGCATGACGTCACCTGGTGATCTCGAGCAAGGTGTCGTAGAGCTGGTTGACGATGCTCAGCAGCTTCGATGAAGCCTGATAGGTCTTCTCCAGCTCCAGTTGGTAGACATACTCGTCGTCGAGGTTGATGCCCGTGGCGTTCGAGAGGGCGGTGGAGGCGTGGGCCAGCAGCGAGGACTGTGACGTGGCCTCGGTGGTCCAGCTCTGGCGCTGGCCGGAAAGCCAGCCCACCGAACTGGTGGAATAGTCCGCCAGCGTCGCCGACGTGGGGATGCCGCCCGCCGTGGAGAAGGTACGGCCGGCGGACAGGTTGGTGGAGAGGGAGGCCAGCCAGCCCGAATAGCTCTCGCCGCCTTCCGCATTCTGGACATAGGCGGTGCCGTTGATGCCGCCATCGCGGATCAGCGTGGCGGAGCCCCCCTGGGAGGGATCCACGGCGGCATTCACCGTGAGGCGCGCGGCGGCGCCGGGGTCCGAGAGGTTGGTGGCGGTGAACAGGCCCTGGGCGTCCGGCAGCGTCCCGGTGGGATCGCTTTCCATGAAGCTGCCCACAAGGGCCCGGGCGATCTCGTCGATCTGGTTCTGGTAGGTGAGGGAGGTCTGGTCACGCAACTCCGCAAGGCCCGCCAGATTGCCCGACTTCAAGGTCATGGTGGCGTCGGGGCCGGCCACGGCCACGCCGTCCACATAGACCGACTTGCCCGTCACGCCCGCCGAATAGTTGGAGGTGGGCTGGAAGGTGACGGTGCGCGCGGTGGTCTCGAACAGGGTCGCGCCGCTGTCCGTGTAGATCACCATGTCGTTGCCCGGCCGCGTCACCGTGGAGATGCCCATCTCCTCGGACAGCTGGGAGAGGATGGCGTCGCGCTTGTCGAGGGCGTCGGTAACGTCGGCCCCGCTATTGGTGCCGCGCACCACCGCCTCGTTCTGCTCCCCGAACTGCCGGAGCAGATCGTTCACCCGCGTCACCGATTCCGCCATGGCCTCGTCGGCATCCTGGCGCACCGTATTGACGCCGGCGGCGGCGGAGTTCAGCGCGGAGGTGAGGTTCTTGGCGGCCACCACGAGAGCGGTGCCGACCGAGCCTTCCTCGGGGCTGTTGCGATAGTTGGAGAGGGAACTGGTGAAGGTGCCCAGCAGGGCTGCGGCGCTCTGCGCGCTGGTGGGGTCGCCCACCAGGCTCTGCAACTGGTCGAGCCCGCCTTGCATGGCTTGTGCGCGGGCCGTGTCCGAGGTGGCGCTGACCATGCGGGTGTAGAGCGCGGTGTCGCTCGCCCGCGAGATCTGGACCACATAGGCCCCGCCACTGCCCATGGTGGTGGTGACGGCGATCTTGCGCGAGGAGTTCGGATCGCCGGCATTGCCCACATTGCGCGTGGAAGCCTCGATCTGGGTGGCCGTGGCCATCAGGGACGAGCGCGCGGTGCTGAACGCAAGTGATAGGCTCATGAGGATCCCTCAGTCTGAGACGCGGGACGGCGGGGGACCGCCGTCAGCGCTTGAGGTTCATGAGAACGTCCAGCAGCTCGGAGCCGGTCTGGACCACCTTGGAGTTCGCCGTGTAGTCGCGCTGGGCGACGATCATCTCGGTGAGCTCGGTCGCCATGTCCACGGTGGAGTTTTCCAGCGCGCCCGCCTGGACATATCCGGCGCCGCCCTCGTTGGCCGTGGCCATCTGGATGTTGCCGGATTCCGTCGTGGGCAGGAACACGTTGCCCGCGCGCGGCTGCAGATTGTCGGGGCTCGCCACGAGGGCGAGGGGGATCTGGTAGAGCGGGATCTTGTTGCCCTTCGAATCCAGGGCCGAGACGATGCCGTCGTCGCCGATGGAGACGTTCTTCACCAGGCTCGCCGCATTGCCGTTCACTTCGGCCACGGTGGGGGTGTAGCTGCCGTTCAGGTTGGTCATGTTGGAGATGTCGAGCACCATGGTCGAGCCGCCGGGAATGGCGATGTCGAGCGTGGGGTCGGCGATGTCCAGGTTGCCGGTTCCGTCGAAGGACAGGGCCTGGTTCGACAATTCCTCGCCCGTGGCGCGGTTGGTGATGCTCATGGTCCAGGTGCCGGGCACGGCGGCGGCGGTCTCATCCGGGCCTGTCGCCGGATCGTCCACCACGGCGTCGGTGCCGGGCGCGTAGCTGAAGGTGATGTCCAGCGTCACCGCATTGCCGAGATTGTCGTAGGTGGTGAGCGACGAGCTTTGATTGTTGATGGCGACGGAGGGGGTCGCGCCCAGGGGCAGGTTGGCGCCGAACACGCCTTCGGTGGTGGGGTTGGCGGAGAACTTCGCGGCGGCGAGGTTCACCGGCACCATCCCTTCCGTGCTGTTCAGGATCACGTTCGCCGTGCCGCCGGAAATGTCGTAGCCCATGAGGGTGAAGCCGGCGGTGTTCACCAGGTTGCCCGTGGAGGCATCCACCTGGAAGGAACCGGCGCGGGTCAGGTAGGTCTGGTTCGAGCTGTCCTGCACCACGAAGAAACCGCTGCCCTGGATCATCAGGTCGGTGCCGGAGGTGGTGTAGTTCGAGGCGCCCTGCGCAGAGACGGCGTAGCGCACATCCGTATTGACCGCGCCGGAATTGTACTGGCCGCCATTGCTTTGCAGCAGCAGGGAGGAAAACTCCGTGGAGGCGCGCTTGTAGCCGGTGGTGCCCGAATTGGCGATGTTGTCGGAAATGGTGGCGAGCTTGTTGGACTGCGCGTTCATGCCGGAGACGCCGGTGCGCAGCATACCGTAAAGACTCATGGAAATGCTCCTGAAACTCGGCGTCCCCCAGGGGGAGCGCGATGGAAGAAAATACCAATTAGCTTGCGCGAAACTTGTTCTCAGGATTGCAAGGTCTGGGCGAGTTCGGCGAAGGCGTCCCGGCTGGCCGGGGCGTCCGTGGATTGGCGAAGGGCGTCGTAGATGCGGGGCGTCATGGCCACGGCGCGGTCCAGCTCCGGGTCCGCGCCCGGGTGGTATCCGCCCATGAGGCGCAGGTCCCGCGTGTCCTCGAACCGGGCGATCATGGCCTTCAGCCGCCGCACCAGCTCGCGCTGCTCCGGGGTCCAGGCCAGTTCCGCGAGGCGAGAGATGGAGCCCAGCACGTTCACCGCCGGGAACCGCCCCTCATTGGCGATGGAACGGTCGAGCACGATGTGCCCGTCCAGCGTGCCGCGGATGGCGTCGGCGACCGGGTCGTTATGGTCGTCGCCATCCACCAGCACAGAGAAGACGGCGGTGATGTCGCCGGTCCCCTCGATGCCGGGGCCCGCGCGCTCCAGGAGCTTGGGCAGGGTGCTGAAGACGCTGGGCGCATAGCCGCGCGCCACCGCCGGCTCGCCCGCGGCCAGCGCCACGTCGCGCGCCGCATGGGCGTAGCGGGTGACGCTGTCCACGATCAGCAGGACACTTTCCCCCCGGTCGCGGAAATATTCCGCCACCGACAGCGCCGTCTGCGGGGCCAGGCGGCGCATCATGGGGCTTTCGTCGCTGGTGGCCACCACCACCACGGAGCGATGCCGATTCGAAGCGAGGGGGCCTTCCAGGAATTCGCGCACCTCGCGGCCGCGCTCGCCCACAAGGCTCACCACCACCGTGTCGAAACCCTCGCACCGCGCCAGCATGGCGAGCGTGGTGGACTTGCCCACGCCCGAGCCGGCGAAGATGCCCACGCGCTGGCCCTGGCAGATGGGCGTGAACAGGTCGATGACGCGCACGCCGGTCTTGAGCGGCTTTTCCACGCGCCCGCGCCGCATGGCGGGCGGGGGCTCCACGTCCAGCGGCATGCGGGCGCTGCCGCGCGGCAACGGCCCGAGATCGTCCAGGGGAGCGGCCATCGCATTGATGACGCGGCCCTTCCAGGCCGGGTCCGGGCTGACGGAAAGCGCGCCGAGCCGGCTCGCCTGCGCCCCGATGCCCACGGGCACGCGCTCGTCGAAGGGCTTGATGGTGGCGCCGGAGGCGTCGATGCGCACCACTTCGCCGATGGTGGTGCGCGCATCCTCGTGAATGCCGACGCGATCCCCCAGCCGGATATGGGACGACAGGCCCGCCACCCGGATATGGGTGGGCGACACCTCCGCCACGCGCCCGCAGACGCGCACCATGGGGATCTCCTCAAGGCCCGAGCTGACGGTCAGGCGCAGCCGGGAGAGGGGATCCGATGTGGTCATCATGAGGAGGGTCCGAGGGAGGTGATGGCCTCCTGAATCAGATCCTCACCCTGGTTCACCGCCATGGCCGCGCTCTCGAAGGCGCGCTGGACCATGATGAGCTTGGTCATTTCAAGGATGGGGTTGACGTTCGCCCCTTCCACATAGCCCTGGCGCACGCCGCGATGGGTGAAGTCCACGACCGTGTTCACCGGCGCCATGGGAATGATGCCGGAATTGGAATAGCGCAGCGGGGAGGGGCCCGGCGCCATCTCGAACAGGCCGATCGTGCCGACGATGGCGCCGTTCTGCGTCAGGGAGCCGTCGGCGCCGATATGGACCTGGCCGGCTTCGGGATCGAGCATGATGGGCGTGCCGCCGGGATCCAGCACGGGGAAGCCGTCGATGGACTGAAGATCGCCATTGGCGGTGATCTGGAGGCGGCCGTCACGGGTGAGGACGCGGCCTTCGGGAGTGGCGATGCCGAGCCACACATCGCCGCGCACCGCCACGTCCAGCGGATTGCCGGTATAGGTGAGGGGGCCGGCCTTCAGGGAGGTGAATACCTCGCCTTCCTGAGGGAAGGCGACGCCGTCCTTGCCGAGGCGCTCGACCATGGACTCGAACTTCACCTCCTCGGCGCGGTAGCCGGGCGTGCTCATGTTGGACAGGTTGGTGGCGATGGTGGCGAGGCGCCGCTCCATCGTCATCTGCGCGGACAGGGCCAAATAGACCGGAGCCGACATCTCAGCCCCCGTGCTTCAGGTTCATGATGGTCATGGAGAGATCGAGGCTCGTGGCGTAGCCGTTGTCCGCGAAGAGCTGCAGGATCGGGGATGTCGCCACGAAATTCTGGGCGTCATACATGACGGCGAACCGCTTGATGAGCTTGTCCAGCTTGGCCGGGTCCTGGAGGTCCGCCACGTCCAGGAGCTTCTCGATGGTCTTCGCCTGGCGGTCGATGTCGGCACTGGACATCTCGGTGGGCAGGTTGAAGACGGTCTTGACCACCTCGGTCAAAGCGGCATCCGCCAGAAGGCCGTAGACCGACTTCACGTCGGGCGCGGCGCGCTGGAAATAGAGCGCCAGCCGGACGGCTTCATTGTCCGCGCCCTCCGTCACTTCCAGGGTCTGGCGCACATATTTATCGACCACCGGCTTCTTCACGTCGCTGGAGGCGGTGACCGCCTCGCCCTTGGCGGCGAAGTTGAAGGTGGTGACGAACTGGACGAAGCGGTCGTCGTTCAGGCGGTTGGCGAACGACTTCTTGTCTTCGACGCCGCCTTCCAGGGCCTTGCGCATGAAGGCCTTGGCGTAGGCCATATCCTCAAGCCCGAAGGCCTTCATGGCATAATTGAAGATGCGCGTATCACCGACGAAATCGTCGATGCTTTTAATGTTGCCGATATTCTCTTCGTAATATTTCGTTTCGCGCGCAACCACCGGCTCCTTCTGGGTCATTTCCAGGGTGCGGGTGAGGTTCTTGGAGATCAGCGTGTAGGTGGAAAAGGTGGAATCCATCTCAGGTCGCTCGATCAGTGCCAGGGCCGCTCGGTCGCCAGAAGGCGCCCGCTCGCAGCCTGCCGAAGCAAGCTTGCGCCAGGCAGACTCCCCGAAGGCGATCGACTGGCCCGACCGGCGTTCCGGCCCCGCTCGCGACGCCAGCCTCGCGCAATCCTTGCGGTCTAGAAGTCCAGAACAGACTGGAGGGCCTGGCTTTGGGCGTCTTGATCGGACTCGTGATAGGTGTTGCGTCCCTTCTGGGCGGCTTCGTGGCCATGGGCGGCAATGTCGAGGTGATCTGGCAGCCGTTTGAATTCCTCATCATCGGCGGCATTGCGCTCGGCACCTTCATCATCGCCAACCCCATGTCCACCATCAAGGACACCGGGGTGAGCATCGTGGAGGCGGTGACCGGGCGGTCCCCCAAGCGCAAGGATTTCCTGGCGCTCCTCGGCCTGCTCTATGCGCTCATGCGCGAATTGCGCTCCAAGCCGCGCAACGAGGTGGAGCAGCACATCGACACCCCGTATGATTCAGCGATCTTTCAGAATTTTCCGAGCATCCTGAAGGACAAGGACCTCACGCAATATATCTGCGACTATGCGCGCCTCATCGTGATCGGCAATGCCCGCTCCCACGAGATCGAGGCCCTGATGGAGCAGGAGATCGCAACGGTGAAGAAGCACAAGACCAAGCCGGCCAGCGCGGTCTCCACGGTGGCGGAAGCGCTGCCGGCGCTCGGCATCTGCGCGGCCGTGCTCGGCATCGTGAAGGCCATGGGCGCCATCGACCAGTCGCCGGAAATCCTCGGCCACTATATCGGCGCGGCGCTGATCGGCACCTTCATCGGCATCTTCCTGTCCTATGCGGTGCTCTCGCCGCTTGCCGCCAAGATCAAGCTGACCCGCGAGAAGCAGTGCCAGCCCTACATCATCGTGAAGCAGTCCATGATCGCCTTCATGAACGGCGCCCTGCCGCAGATCGCCCTGGAGCACGGGCGCAAGACCATCGCATCCTCCGAGCGCCCGACCATCGACGAGGTGGAGAGCGAGGCCATCTCCAGCGCCCCGGTCGGCGGCGCCATGCAGCAGGCGGCATAATCCATGAACGCGGCGGTTTCCCACCACGACATCCGAGACATGTTGCTGGACGCTGCCGGCCTGTCCCTCGACAAGCTGCCGCTGCTCAACATCATCTTCGATCGCATGTCCACATTCTGCGCGGACGCGCTGCGCCAGTATGCGGCCTCCCAGGCTTATTTCTCGCTGAGCGAGCTGGAAAGCGGGCGCATCGGCGACATGCTGGACATGTACGAGGGCAATGCCGTCGTCGGCGTCTTCCATGTGGCCGAGTGGGACAGCCAGGTCATCATCGGCTTCGACCGGGACGTGGTCTTCACCATGGTGGAGGTGCTGTTCGGCGGTGATGGCTCCGAGCCGCCCATCGAGGACGAGCGCTCCTTCTCCAATATCGAGATGCGCATCGCCCAGGCGCTGTTCGAGCAGATGGGCAAGGCGCTCTCCGCCTCCTTCGCGCTGGTGAAGAAGACCAACATCACCTTCCAGCGCACCGAGACCCGCATGGACTTCGCGGTGATCGGCCGCCGCGCCAACCTCGCGGTGTGCGCGAAGTTCCTGCTCCAGGCCATCAATCGCGGCGGCGAGATGTTCGTCATCATCCCGCAGACCGCCCTCTCGCCCATGCGCCAGCAGCTGTCGCGCATCTCCGCCGGCGAGACCACGGTGCGCGATCCCATCTGGACCCGGCATATCCGCAGCGAGGTCAACCGCGCCGAGGTGCAGTTGCGCCTCGTCATGGAGGAGCGGCAGATCACGCTGGGCGAAGCGGCGGATCTGAAGGTCGGGCAGGTTCTCAAGCTTCAGGCAACGCCCAGGACTAAAATGAAGCTGGAGAGCAGCAAGCAGCCGCTGTTCTGGTGCCATCTCGGCCAGGCCGAGGGCTCCTATGTGGTGCGGATCGAAGACCCGGTGGACCTTGAGCAGGAGTTCCTCGATGACATCCTTCCCCGTTGATCTCGTGCTCCTCGTCGCCCTCGTCATCACGAGCACCGTGGTGGTGATGCTCTATCTGAAGCTGCGCTCCCTGCGGGTCAGCCAGGCCGAATATGAGCACGCGCTCGGGGAGACCGTCGCCGCGCTCGATACCGCCCGCGAGGCGGTGGCCCTGCTCAACAAGGACGGGCGCAACCTCATCCTCTCCTTGGGCAAGAAGATCGACGAGGCCCAGTCCGTCATCGTCGAGCTGGACCGCCGCCAGCATCAGGCGCAGCCCGGTCGTGGACCGGCCCGCCCCATTTCCTATGAACGCCGCAGCTGACCCCGTCGGCCACTGAAGGTTCACCCGTTATGACCAATTCGAGGGACACCATGGCTTCTTTCCTCGCCGAAGGTCTGGACGAGCATGAGGGCAACGCCGCTGCGGCCGCCGCCGACACCCCCGCCGGGGGCGGCGAGGTGTTCGGCACCGGCAAGGGGCTTGAAGCCCTCATGCGCGTGCCCGTGCAGCTCCAGGTGGTTCTCGGCTCCGCCTCCATGCCGGTGGCGCAGCTCATGAAGCTCGGCCGCGGCGCCGTTGTGCCGCTCGACCATCGGGTCGGCGAACCCGTGGACATCGTGGTGAACGGGCGCATCATCGCCCGCGGGGAAGTGGTGGTGGTGGAGGATGACAGCTCAAGGTTCGGCGTGTCGCTGACCGAGATCGTCGGCCCCGCCGGCGGCGACCTCGGCTGAGCCTAGGCCATGGCCGCCGCAGCCATCCGCCCCTCCAGTCGCCCGCTCCAGGGCGTGGACCGTGTCGCCGCCTTGCTCATGACCATGGGCAAGCCGATGGCCGGTCGCCTCATGAAGTATTTCAACCCCGACGAACTCAAGATCGTCACCCGGGCGATCGCCGACATGCGTTCTGTGACCAGCTCGCAGATCGAGGTGGCGGTTGAGGAGTTCGCGGCCCAGTTCGCGACAGGTGCCAACCTGTCGGGGACCCCCAGCGACGTGCATGGCCTGCTCAGCGAATTCATGTCCGCCGACCGGGTCGCGGAAGTGATGAACGACGTTCTCGGCGCGGCCAACCATTCCATCTGGGACCGCATCTCCGGCGTGTCGGAGAACGTCATCGCCTCCTATATCCTGAAGGAGCATCCCCAGGTGGCGGCGCTGGTGCTCACGAAGGTGAAGCCGGCCTGCGCCGCGAAGGTGATGGCGCATCTGCCCGATCACGTCCGCAACGGCGTCATGCGCCGCATGCTGACCGTGAAGCCCATCGTGGACGAGACGATGTACATCATCGAGCACACCGTCCACGACGACTTCATGATGAACCTGGCGCGCAACGCGGCCGCCGATACCCATGCCCGTATCGCCGACATCATCAACAAGATGGAGCGCAACGACATGGACAACGTGCTCCAGAACCTCACCCTCACCCGTCCCAAGTCCGCGGAGATCCTCAAGAGCCTGCTGTTCACCTTCGACGACCTCATCGGCCTGCCGCCCCGTTCGCGCACCACGCTGTTCGACAAGGTGCCGCCGGACAAGGTGGTCCTCGCCCTCAAGGGGACGGATCCGGATTTCCGCGACGTGATCCTGTCGTCGCTCGGCACGCGCGTGCGCCGCATGATCGAGCAGGAACTCACCGCCGGCGAGCCGTCCTCGCAGCGTGATGTCCAGGAAGCCCGCCGCCTCATCACCGATCTCGCCCTCGACCTCGCAGGCAAGGGTGAGATCGAGCTGAATTCGGGCGACGAAGAAGACGCCTATCTGCGGTAGCGCCGATGTCGGACGATGAGGACAAGGAGAGCAAAACAGAAGACGCCAGCGAGAAGAAAATCTCGGACGCGGTCGAGAAAGGCAATGTGCCGTTCTCACGGGAGGCGACGCTGTTCGCCTCGCTGCTCGGGATTCTCGCCTGCCTCTCTTTCTATGCCGGCCCCCAGACGAGCGCGCTCACGGAGGGGCTGGCCCGTTTCATCGATGATCCCGGTGGTTATTCGATTTCCAACGGGGAGGACGCGACATCTGTGATGTGGACCGCCTTGGTGTTCGCGTGGGAGTTCCTGCTTCCCATCGTGGCGATCCTCAGCCTTACGGGCCTGGTGGCCTCGTTGTTTCAGAATACGCCGCGGCTGGTCCTGGACCGCATCCAGCCGCAATGGTCGCGCCTGTCCATCCGCAAGGGCTGGACGCGCATCTTCGGAACGCAGGGCCACGTGGAATTCGGCAAGTCCTTGTTCAAGTTCGCGGTGATCGGCGCTGTGGTGGTCGCGCTGCTCATGTCGGAGCAGTCGAGCGTGGTGAACGCCATCTTCACCGACCCGCTGTCGCTGCCGTCGGTCATGCTGTCGCTGGCCACGCGGCTCATCTCGGCGGTGTGCGTGGCCACCATCGTGCTGGTGGCCGCCGATCTGGTCTGGTCGCGATTCCATTGGCGCAGCGAGCTGCGCATGTCGAAGCAGGAGGTGAAGGACGAGTTCAAGCAGGCCGAAGGCGATCCCATGGTGAAGGCGCGCTTGCGGGCCCTGGCCCAGGAGCGGTCGCGACGGCGCATGATGAGTGCGGTGCCCCAGGCGTCCCTCGTCATCGCCAACCCCACGCACTATGCGGTGGCCCTGCGTTACGACCGCGCCAAAGGGGGCGCGCCGCTGGTGGTGGCGAAGGGACTCGATCTCATCGCCCTGAAGATCCGCGAGATCGCCGAAGGGCACGGCGTTCCGGTGGTCGAGGACAAGCAACTGGCGCGTGCCCTGTACAACGCAGTGGAAGTGGATCGCTGGATCCCGCCCGACTTCTATCGCCCCGTAGCTAATATTTTGTATTATATATATTCGAGGGGAAAAAATGGAAACAGCCAGCAATAACCGCTTCCTCGATCCCCGTGCATTGAGCGGGCGGGCGGTTTTTCCCTATGAGAAGTTGCTCGCCGACAGCTTGAGGGGGTTCCTTTCGGAACTCTGCCTGATCAATGCGGGCATCTTCATGTCCTATATCGAGGCCGACCAGGGAGAGAACATCAACGACATCGTCGCGTCCTCCGCGGAGCTGTCGCTGAAGCCCGGACTGCTGCGCTATGGCCACCACGCCACCATCGACAGCAACTGGGGCTTTCCCCCGGAAGTCTCCATCGACCTCGAACTCCACCATGCGAGCCTTGCCGCCTTTTTCCGGGTGGTGTTCGAGGCCCAGTCCGTGGGCGTCCATCTCGACGGCATCCTGTTCCGCGAGGCCCTGGGGGATCCGGAGGAGAATTTTCAGCGCTTCGCCCACGCTTTGTCCGAGGCGCGGCTGAGCCGGCAATAAGCCGGGACGACGCACGAGGCTGCCAGCCTCGTGCAAGGTTGCGGTTCTAGGGTCTCCGTGAACGGTGCGGAGATCACTCCATTGCAGCCCATCTTCCTCATGGATCTCGTTTCAAGGCACGCCAACTGGGCGACCTTCCGTCAGGCGACGATCACCGGGAACATTGCCAACGCCAACACGCCCGGCTTCAAGGCAATGGATGTGGAATCCTTCACTTCGGTGCTGGATAAGACCCACCTGGAACTCGCCAAGACCTCTGACTCCCATTTGGACATCCGCGGGGCAGGCACCCGCGAATCCCGTCTCGACGGCAAGGAGACGTGGGGCGTCACCTATTCCGGCAACAGCGTCAGCCTGGACCAGGAGATGCTGAAGGCCGACGAGGTCAATCGCGCCTACACCCTCGACATGAACGTCATGCGGTCCTTCCACCGCCTGATGATGACCAGCGTGAGGTCTCAGGGATGATTGATCCACTGAAGACCGCCACCGCCATCGCCAGTTCCGGGCTGGAGGCCCAGGGCACGCGCATGCGGATCGTGGCGGAGAATCTCGCCAATGCGCGCTCCACCGGCGCGACCGCCGGGTCGGATCCCTATTCCCGCAAGACCATCCATTTCGCGCAGGAATTCGACCGCGTGATGGGATCCAACAAGGTCAAGGTGAAGTCCACGGGCGTGGACAGCGCGCCCTTCACCGTCGAGCATGATCCCGGAAACCCCGCCGCCGACACCGACGGCAAGGTGAAGTACCCGAATGTGAACATGGCGGTCGAGATGGCCGACATGCGCGAAGCCGGCCGGTCCTATTCCGCCAATCTCCAGATGATCAAGCAGGCCCGCTCGATGGTGGCCATGACCATCGATCTGCTGAGGAGCAGCTGATGATCGACGCGATTTCCTCTCTGACGAGCCAGTTCCGCGGCATCGGCGGAACCTCCCAGGTCTCGTCGTCGTCGGCCACGTCCGCGCTCGGCGCGACCCAGCCGACCGGCGCCGCGAGCTTCAGCGACATCCTGGCCGAAGTGGCCCAGGGCGCCGTCGGCAACCTGAAGGCCGGCGAGGCGGCGGCCATCTCCGGGGTCCAGGGCAAGACATCGGTCCAGAACGTGGTGGAAGCCATCATGTCGGCCGAGCAGTCGCTCCAGACCGCGGTCGCGGTTCGCGACAAGGTGGTCGCGGCCTACCAAGAAATTTCCCGTATGGCGATCTGAGGACGCATCATGAGAGCCCTGTCCATTGCCGCCACGGGCATGACCGCCCAGCAGACCAATGTGGAAGTGATCGCGAACAACATCGCGAACATCAACACCACCGGCTTCAAGCGTGCCCGCGCTGAGTTCACGGACCTGCTCTATCAGGCGGAGCGCGCCCATGGCGTGCCGAACGTGGACGGCGCGCTGCCCGTGCCGGAAGGCGCCCGGGTGGGCCTCGGCGTCCACACGGTGGGCGTGCGCAACCTGCATATCCAGGGGCCGCTGACCCAGACCGGCAACAGCCTCGACCTCGCCATCAACGGGCGCGGCTGGTTCCAGGTGACCAATCCCAATGGCGACACGGTTTATACCCGCGCGGGCTCCTTCAATAAGGGCCCCAACGGCGAGCTGGTGACCGCCGACGGCTATCTGGTGGAGCCGGCCATCACCTTCCCGGCGGACACCACCCAGATCGTCATCAACGAGGCCGGCCAGGTCTATGTGAACCGCGCCAGCCAGCAGCTTCCCCAGCTCCTCGGCCAACTCACGATGGCGAGCTTCGCCAATGACGCGGGCCTGGAGCCGCTCGGCAACAACCTTTATCGCGAGACCGCCGCCTCCGGGCAGCCGTTCGTGAACAATCCCGGTGAGAACGGCCTCGGCAAGATCCACCAGAACTATCTGGAAGGTTCCAACGTCGATCCGGTGAAGGAAATCACCGAGCTGATATCGGCCCAGCGCGCCTATGAGATGAACTCCAAGGTCATCCAGGCGGCGGACGACATGGCCGGCGTGGTCTCGAAGGGAATCCGCTGATGACCCGCATCGCCGCCACCCTCATGCTGGTGCTGGCCGCCGCGTTCGGGACGGTCGGCGTCGCCGGTGCCCAGAGCCTCTCTGCCCTGGCGGACGAGGCGCGCACCGTGCGCGAGCAGGCCAAGACCCCGGACACCGGGACACTCGCCCCGGCGCGGAGCCAGCAGGCCCTCGCCGCGCCCGAAGCCATCCTGACCGTGCCCAGCAACACCATCAGCGCCGGCGACGTGATCACCGACGACATGCTGGAGGACCGCGTGTTCTCCGTGGCCAATGCCCAGCGCTACCCGCTGGCGGCCAGCCGTTCCTCGCTGGTGGGCAAGGTGGCGAAGCGCATGCTGGTGGCCGGAAACCCCATTCCCGCCTTCGCGGTCGCCGAGCCCAGGCTCATCACCCGCGGCGTCGCCGCCACCATCGTCTTCGTGGAAGGCGGACTGGCCATTCGCGCGGTCGCCATGCCGCTGGAATCCGGCACGGTTGGCGCCTCCGTCCGGCTCAAGAACATCGATTCCGGTCATGTCATCACGGGTATCGTGCAGGCGGACGGCACTGTGAGGGTGGGGGGATGATGCGCCGCCTCGTCCGCGCCCTCTGCTTCGTCCTCGCGCTCCTGCCCCTCGCGGCGGTGCCCGCGGGCGCCATGACGCGCATCAAGGATATTTCCTCCATCCAGGGCGTGCGCGACAACCAGCTCATCGGCTATGGCCTTGTGATGGGTCTTCAGGGCACGGGTGACACGCTGCGCAACTCGCCGTTCACCGAGCAGGCCCTGCAATCCATGCTCGACCGCATGGGCATCAACATCAAGGGCCTGCCGCTGCGCGCCCGCAATATCGCGGCGGTGATCGTCACCGCCAACCTGCCCGCCTTCGCGGGCACCGGCTCGCGCATCGACGTGACGGTCTCCTCGGTGGGCGACGCTTCCTCCCTCATGGGCGGCACGCTGCTCATGACCCCGCTTTCCGGCAGCGACGGACAGGTCTATGCGGTGGCCCAGGGCCAGCTCGCCGTGTCCGGCTTTACCGTGCAGGGGCAGGCGGAGCGGCTCACCCAGGGCGTGCCCACCTCGGGGCGCATCCCCAATGGCGCGCTCGTGGAGCGCCAGATCCCCGGCCAGCTGCGCGACCTGCCGGAACTGGTGGTCGAGCTGGACAATCCCGACTTCAAGACCGCCCTGCGCATCGTGGATGCGGTCAATGCCTATACCCGCGCCCGCTTCGGCCGGCCGCTGGCCCGCGAGCGGGACCTGCGCACCGTGGTGGTGCAGCGCCCGCAGCAGGTTTCGGTCGCCCGCTTCCTCGCCGATATCGGCGACCTGCGGGTGGAGCCGGACACCGCCGCCAAGGTGGTGGTGGACCAGCGCACGGGCACCGTGGTCATCGGGTCCAACGTGCAGATTTCCACGGTCGCGGTCACCCAGGGCAATCTGACGGTGAGCGTCACCGAGACCCCCGTCGTCTCCCAGCCCGCGCCCTTCTCGGATGGCGAGACCGTGGTGGTGCCCCGCACCGAGGTCACGGCCCAGGAGACCGGCGGATATCTCTCCATCGTCCGCGGATCGGACCTGCAGACCCTTGTGCGCGGTCTCAACCGCATGGGCATGCGTCCCTCCGACATCATCTCGGTGCTTCAGGCGATCAAGTCCGCCGGCGCCCTCCAGGCGGAGCTCGTCGTCCAATGATCCGGCTTGCCACATCTTCGGCCCTCGGCCTTCTCCTCCTCGCCGCCTCGGGCGCGGCCGGCCTCGCGCAGACGGCGCCGGTCGCGGTGTCCCAGCGCCTTCCGGAAGGCGTGGATGCCAATGCCGCGCAATATTGCGCCGGCATCGCCAATGCGGCCAATGACGCGCGCTATACCCGCCAGATGGCCGCCCTCGTGGCCATGGAGAAAGAGATCGACGATCGTATCGCCAAGCTGGAGGCCAAGCGCGCCGAGTACCAGACGTGGCTGCAGCGCCGCGAGAACTTCCTGAAGAAGGCCGACGAGGCGCTGGTGGCCATGGTCTCCCAGATGCGCCCCGACGCCGCCGCCGCCCAGCTCACCGCCATGAGCGAGGATGCGGCCGCCGCCATCCTCACCCGCCTCTCGCCGCGCACGGCGAGCGCGATCCTGAACGAAATGGACCCGAGCCGCGCGGCGCTCCTGGCGACCACCATCGCCGGCATGTCCCGCCGCAATCCCAGCGAAGGCAAGCCCGGATGAAACACCTCTTCATTCTCATGGCGGCGTTCGCCGTCGCCGGTTGCCAGACCGGCTATGACAGCCTGGCCTACGGCCCGAGCCTGACCCCTGTGGGACACGGCCTCCAGCCCCAGCGCGAGGCTCTGCCCGTCACCTTCACGCCGCCGGTCCAGCGCACCTTCCGCTCCACCTGGAACCAGAACAGCCAGAGCATGTATGGCGACATCCGCGCCACGAAGGTGGGCGACACGCTCACCGTGGCCATCGCCATCGACGACAAGGCGGAGTTCGACAACCAGACCGACCGCTCGCGCAACGGCTCGTCCGACTTCGGGTTCGACACCGGCCTCAACCTCGCCGGCTTCGGCCGGGGCGTGAATGCGGGCGCCGCCTCCGGCAATTTCGGCGTCTCCAACGACACGTCCACCAAGGGCAAGGGCACCATCGACCGCTCCGAGAAGCTGCGCATCAACGTGGCGGCGGTGGTCACCGAGGTGCTGCCCAACGGGAACCTGCTCATCAGCGGCTCCCAGGAAACGCAGGTCAATTTCGAGCTGCGCGTCCTCAACATCCAGGGCATCGTCAATCCGCTCGACATTTCCAGCAACAACATCATCCCGTATGACCGCATCGCCGAGGCCCGCGTGACCTATGGCGGGCGCGGGCGCCTCACGGATGTGCAGCAGCCGGCCTGGGGGCAGCGCCTGTTCGACGCCGCCGCGCCCTGGTGACGAAAAGGGGTGAGGCAAGGGGATGCTGAAGGCCGCGCAACAACCACTCAAGAAGGTGACCATCAAGGTCACCGGCACTGGCGAGGAAAAGAAGAAGGGCGGCCTGCTGCTCGCCTTCGGCCTGCTCACGCTGGTGGCCATCGTCACCGGCGTGGGGCTCGGCTTCCAGCTGGCCTCCACGTTGCGGCAGGTGGTTCTTCAGCAGGGCGACGATCGCACTGGGCAGACGACCGTGTTGCGCTATAACGGCGACATGGTCATCGAGCCCCTGAAGCCCATCATCGCCAATCTCGCCGCGCCCACCAATGCCTGGGTGCGCATCGAGGGTGCCATCATCTTCAAGAATGGCGACCTGCCCAATCCGCAGGTGGCCGCCGCGCAGATCCGCGAAGACATCTCCACCTATTTCCGGACCCTCACCCTGAGCCAGCTCGGCGGGCCGAGCGCCATGCAGAATCTGCGTGAGGATCTCAACGAGCGGGCCAAATTGCGGGTGGAAGGCAGGCTGGCTGAACTCGTGATCGAGCAGATGGTCGTTCAATGAGGCGGATGGGGCGCGTGCGTGAGGCGACCCCGCAGGCGCGGACTGTCGCCTGGTGGTCTCTTTCCCGAAAGCTTCTGGTCTGCCTGTCCCTTGTGGTGCTCGGCGGTGGGGCAGGGCTGCTGCTGGCGGGGCCGGCGCTGGCGCAGGTGCCGCCGCTCGATGCCATCCTTCAGGATACCGGCGGCGGGGCGGCCAGCGGGCGCATCATCCAGATGGTGGCCCTCATCACCGTGCTGTCGGTGGCGCCGGGCCTGCTCATCATGATGACGAGCTTCACGCGCTTCATCGTGGCCTTCTCGTTCCTGCGCTCCGGCCTCGGCCTGCCGTCCACGCCCGCCAACCTCATCCTCCTGTCGCTCTCTCTCTTCATGACCTTCTACGTCATGGGGCCCACCTTCGACCGGGCCTGGGAGGAGGGCGTCAAGCCGCTTACCGAGCGGACCATCTCCGAGGAAGAGGCGCTGGAGCGCATCATCACGCCGTTCCGCGAATTCATGGTCACCCATGTGCGGCCCAAGGATCTCCAGCTCTTCGCCGACCTCGCCGCCGCCAACGGGCGGACGCCGCCGTCCACCCAAAACGGCGTGGAGAAGGTGGAGATGCGCATCCTCATCCCCGCCTTCATGATCTCGGAATTGCGGCGCGGCTTCGAGATCGGATTCCTGATCGTCCTGCCGTTCCTCATCATCGACATGGTGGTGGCGACGCTGGTCATGTCCATGGGCATGATGATGATGTCGCCGGCCATCATCTCGCTGCCCTTCAAGATCCTGTTCTTCGTGCTGATCGACGGCTGGAACCTCTTGGTGGGCAGCCTCGTGCGCTCCTATTTCTGAGCGGGCGCCTCATCGTCCGAAACCCGAGCTTTTCATCACCCGCCCCCGTGTTCGGCGCCGTTGGCGCTGAGCTATCTGCGAGAGGGGCGGCGGTCGTCTTGTGCGTGAATTCCACCCTTGCCGGCCGTCATGCCCGGGCTTGCTCCGGCATCCGCGATTGGCCCTTAAGTGCCAGCCCGGACAAGCCCCGGCCGTGACAGGCCGCGGCGCTTTCTCCAGCGTGTGACGAGCGCGGTTCTCTGGCGGTGTCGCGCCGTAAGACATTGACGAATAAACATATTTTATCGCATCGCCACAGTGGCGGTCGCCGACGCATTTCCGCGCCGGCAAAAAAAGAAACGGGTTGACGGCCGCGAAATGCAGATGCAAGCTTCACGCAAGCTTGGTCGTCCAGGCTGACTTTCATGGCAGGTTGAACTGCTCGCTTCTGAGAGCAGACGGGATGATCGCCCGAGTGGCAAATCCCATCAAAGGCATGATGCCGCCCTGCCATTCCGGTGCAAATCCGGCATGTCCCAACTCATCTTTTCTCAAGACTGAGGGACATCATCATGTCTAGCATCCTGTACAACATGTCGGCTCAGAACGCCCTGAGCACCCTGCAGGCCACCAACAAGGCGCTGGAGACCACCCAGGGCCGTATCTCTTCGGGCCTCAAGGTCGGCCAGGCGAGCGACAACGCCGCTTACTGGTCCATCTCCGCCACCATGAAGTCCGACTCCTCCTCGCTCGGCGCGGTGACGGACTCCCTGAGCCTCGGTGCCTCCATCGCCGACGCGGCCTATAACGGCCTCGACCAGACCAAGGACCTGCTCGGCAAGATCAAGGACAAGCTGACCACCGCCGCCGGTGAAGGCGTTGACCGCACCGCCATCCAGGAGGAAATTTCGGCCCTCCAGGAGCAGCTCAAGACGGTGGCCTCCACCTCGTCCTTCTCGGGCCAGAACTGGCTGTCCACTGGCGCGTCCACGGACTTCACCAAGTCCATCGTGTCGTCCATCTCCCGCGACTCGAGCAATAAGCTGGACGTCAGCACCATCGACGTGGACATCGAGGACATGCGTCTCTATGGCGACATCGCCGATGGCGGTACGGCGTCGGGCATCCTGGACAAGCAGATCCAGCTGAGCACGTTCACGGCCTCCACCGCTGCCACTTCCAACTTCACCACGACCCCGGTGACGTTTGCCGCCGACGATCTCGTCTCGTTCTCCGTGTCCCAGAATGGTGCGCCCGCCAAGACGGTCGAAATCAATCAGGATACGTTGGCCGCCGCCGGCATCACCGGCAACATCATCCAGAGCACGGCTGACTTTGCGTCGGTGGTCAATCAGGCCCTGTCCGACGCCGGCATTGAAGGGATCGAAGCCACGGTGAGCGCGACCGGCACGCTGTCCTTCGCGTCCACGGAAGACTTCGATATCGGCGCCACGACCGCTACCGGCACGAACAATGCTACGATCGTCGCAAATCTCGGCCTTGATGCCCCGGCGCTGACCACCAGCGCTGCGGCTGCGGACGCGACCTCTGTGGCGAACATCGATGTCGACGGTGCCACCAGCTCCGAGGTCACCAACTTCCTGAAGGTTGTGGATGAGGCTCTGTCCCAGGTGACGACCGCTGCGTCGTACCTCGGCGCGCAGCAGACCCGCATCGATACCCAGAAGACCCTGGTGTCCTCGCTGGTCGACACCATCGACGCCGGCGTGTCCTCGCTGATCGACGCCGACATGGAAGAAGAGTCCACCCGCCTGAAGGCCCTCCAGACCCAGCAGCAGCTCGGTGTGCAGGCGCTCTCCATCGCGAACTCTTCTTCGCAGAACGTCCTCAGCCTCTTCCGCTGATCGCGGAACGCCCCGGCGCCGGGTTCCCCCGGCGCATGGGGTCTCAATCCGGGCCGCGCTCCCTCGGGAGCGCGGCCTTTTTCGTTTGCAATGCCCATGCAAGGTTCCTCCCCCAGATTGCCTCCCGTGGGGTTCCCCGGACAACCGGATACCCCGCCGGGCGCCATGACAGCGCCCGCGTCAGCGCCGCTTAGCGGCGGCGCGTACAGCGTGACGGGCGGACATGATCGGGCGCGAGCAACTCAGCCTCCTCCTCGCCAACCTTCAGGCTCTCGGGGCCCGGCGCCTCCTGGCGCTCGGTGTCATCGGGGTCGTGGTCCTCTCCATGATCGGGCTCGGCGCCTATTATCTCAGCCAGCCCGAGCGCGAGACCCTCTATGCCAACCTGACCCGCGAGGACGTAGGGCGTATCGGCAGCGCCCTGAAGGATGCCAGCATTCCCTTCGACGTGTCCTCGGACGGCACCACGGTGCTCACCGCCCATTCCGACACCGCCAAGGCGCGCATGCTGCTGGCGGTGAAGGGCCTGCCCCAGAGCAACAGTTCCGGCTACGAGCTGTTCAACGACGTGCGCTCCTTCGGCCTCACCTCCTTCATGCAGGAAGTGACGCGGGTGCGCGCCCTCGAAGGCGAGCTGGCCCGCACCATCCAGACCATGAAGGGCATCAAGGCCGCGCGCGTGCACATCGTGCTGCCGGACCGCTCCTCCTTCCGCCGCGACGCCCAGCAGGCCACCGCCTCGGTGGTGGTGCGCACGGAGAATGCGGAGGATGCTTCCACCGCCCAGGCCATCCGCCACCTTGTGGCCGCCGCCATTCCGGGCATGAAGCTCGATGCCGTCACGGTGCTCAACACCGAGGGCGCGGTGCTCACCTCGGGTGAGGATTCCGAGAATGCCCCCGCCGGCAAGAAGTCCCTGCTCCAGCAGCAGGCGGCGCGCGAGACGGAGGAGAAGATCCGCCGCACGCTGACGCCCTATCTCGGCATCGGCAATTTCGAGATCAGCGTCACCGCGCTCCTGGACACCGACAAGACCACCTCCAGCGAGGTGGTGTTCGATCCGGCGTCCAAGACCGAGCGCTCGGTGCGCGTGGTGCGCGAGAAGGAGCTGTCGCAGAACAAGTCGCAGCAGCCGCCCACCACGGTGCAGCAGAACATTCCCCAGCAGCAGCCCAACGCCAATGCCCAGGGCACCGATTCCAACGAGCAGAACGAGCGGCGCGAGGAGCTGACCAATTTCGAGATTTCCAGCCGCACCACCCAGACGGTGAGCGACGCCTTCCGGCTGAAGAATCTCTCCATCGCCATCCTGGTGAACCGCGACCGCCTCGCCGCCAATGCGGGCAAGGGCTCGGACGTGGTGCCCATCGAGACGCAGATCTACGAGATCGAGCAGCTCGCCGCTTCCGCCGCCGGCTATGACAAGGAGCGCGGCGACAAGATGAAGGTGGTGGCCACCATGTTCGCGGACGGCGGCCATTCCATGGAGCCGATCCCGCCGCTGAGCTGGAGCGAGCTGCTGCTGCGCCAGGCCGGCACGCTGGTGAACGCGCTCACCATCCTGGTGGTGGCCGCGCTCCTCATCTGGTTCGGCCTGCGGCCCGCGGTGCGCGCCATCCTGGCCCGGCCCGAGACGGATGTGGAAGCCATCGAGGCCGCCATGCTGGCCTCTCCGCAGGGCGAGGCCGAACTGGCGGAGGCCGCCGCGCTGGCCGGCGGCATGTCGTTCACCGCCGCCAACCAGCCGGTGGTCAACCTCATCGAGGACCTCACCAGCCGCCTCAACCGCTCGCCCCAGAAGAAGCTGGAGCAGATCGTGGAATATGACGAAGAGCAGGCGGCGGCGATCCTGCGCCAGTGGCTGCGCCAGGAAGCGAGGGCCTGATCCATGCACGCCGTCGTCCGCCACCTGCCCGACTTTTCCGTCAAGGCCAAGAAGGTCACCGACACCATGTTCCGGGCGGTTCAGGCCGAGATGCCTGCGCCCATCGGCAAGCCCGCCGCGCCCGAGCCGCCGAAGGTGGACGTGGAGGCGATCACCCGGGACGCCGAGGCACGCGGACGCGAGGCGGGACTGGCCGCCGCGCGCGACGTGGCGGCCCGCGAGATGGCCGAGGCGGAGCGCGGCTTCGAGGAGCGTCTCGTTGCGGCGCGCGCCCAGTGGGCCGAGCAGGAAGCCGAGCAGCTTGCCGCGACCCTTTCGGGCGCCCTCACACAGATGGAAGAGCGGCTTTCGGCCGCCATCGTCCCCATTCTCCTGCCTTTCCTGCGCGGCGAAGTCGGCCGCCGGGCCCTTGAGGAGCTGGAGGGCCTGATGGGGCCGATCCTGGCGCGGGAAGACCGGCCCGTGCTGAAGATTTCCGGACCCGCCGACCTGCTGGAGCGCCTGAAGGCGCGCCTCGGCGATCCCGCGGCCTGCGTGTTCGAGGCCACAGGCGGCATGGACGTGCGGGTGGTGGCGGGGGAAACCGTGCTGGAAACCCAAATCCGCGCCTGGGCCGAACGGCTCGGCCAGAACGAGGCGTGAGGCCCCCATGTCCGATCGCGCCGGCCAAGAACTGATCATCATCAAGCGCGTGGAGGAAGAGGAGCACGAGGCCCATTCCAGCGCCTGGAAGGTGGCGCATGCGGACTTCATGACCGCCATGATGGCCTTCTTCCTCATCATGTGGCTGATCAACGTCACCGATCAGGATGTGCGCAAGGCGATCGCCCACTATTTCAACCCGGTCAATCTGGCGGACAACCTCTCGCCCCGGCGGGGCCTGGGGGAGCCGGACGAACTGAAAGACGAGGGCACCTCCGACATCGGCGAGCAGCAGTCGGCGCTGAAGAATACGGTCGGCCCCCGCTACGGCCAGGGCGAGGACATCCAGCAGGGCGCGCGCGAGCGCGCGCTGTTCCAGGACCCCTATGCGACGCTTGCCGTGATCGCCGCGGCGGCGGATCCGAAGTCCGGGGCGACCAGCGAGGCACGGGCCGCCACCGCCACCGGCGTGAATGCGGGCGAAGCCATGGTGGATGGCAGCGGCAAGGGCGAGGTGAACCGCGATCCCTTCGACCCCGCTTACTGGCAGACGGCGGTGGCCACCAAGCCGGTGAGCGAGCAGCACGGCACCCGCCAGAACGCGCTCTACCCGGCGAGCGGCAACCTGCCCGACGTGTCCAACGTGCGCACCGATCTTCCCGGCAAGGACCAGGCGGGCGTGCTTCCCGCGGGCCAGCCGGGGAAGGGCGGAAAGGCCGACAAGCCGGCGGACGCCAATTCCGGCGCCACGGCCGGAGCGGCAGCCCAGGCCAAGCCCGGCCAGTCCGCGCAGATGCAGGCGGCCCAGGTCCAGGCGCAGGCGACCCAGGCGCAAGCCCAGGCCCAGGCTGCTCAGGCGCAATCGGTCGAAGCGCAGATCAACGAGGCGGTGCGCGCCAATATGGGCACGCTGGGCGCTCCCAATGTGGAAGTGCGCGCCACCAAGGAAGGGCTCGTCGTCAACCTGACGGACGACACCAATTTCAGCATGTTCGCCGTGGGCTCGGCGGTGCCGGATGGCCGCCTCGTGCGGGTCATGGAGCGGGTCGGCCAGATCCTCGCCGGCCGGCCGGGCGAGGTGGTGGTGCGCGGCTTCACCGACGGGCGCCCGTTCCGGTCCGACACCTATGACAATTGGCGCCTCTCCATGGCGCGGGCGCACATCACCTATTACATGCTCGCGCGCGGCGGCCTGGATGAGAAGCGCTTCGTCAAGATCGAGGGCTTCGCGGATCGCGGCCTGAAGAATACCTCCGATCCCAACGCGCCGGAGAACCGGCGAATCGAGATCCTGTTAAGGGAGCCGTCTAAGTGAGCCGTCGTCTCGGGTGTCTGCTGGCCTCGGTGGCGCTGCTGCTGGCGCAGGCCCCGGCGTTCGCCCAGTCGGCGGCGGAAGACCCGTGGGGCGGCCTGCGGCAGGATGGCGGCGCAGCGCCCGCCACGCGCCCGCCGCCCGCTCCGGCCGCCACGCCCGCGCGGCCAAGGACAGCTGCGCCGACACCCGCTCCGGCGCCCGCCGCCACTTCCGCCGCGCCGCCCGCTGCAGCGGCTTCGGCCCCCGCAACCACCGCGCCGGTTCCCGCGCGCCCGGTGGTGACGGCCGTTCCGGTTCCCAAGCCTCGCCCTTCGGACGCCCCGGAGGCTCCGTCCATCGCCCGTCCCGGCGCCCTCCCGCCGCCCAGCAATCTGGCGACCGCTCCGGGGGACGTGCCCGTGGAGGCGCCCGCCATCGGCATGGCGCCTGCCGCCGAGCCCGAGACCGTCCAGGCCGAGGGCACGCAGGAGGCTGTGCCTCCGGACGCCGCAGCCTCGGCCCCGACGACACAAGCCGCCGCCGCGCAGGAGCAGGCTCCCGCATCTCAGAGCCCCGCGCCTCAGGCTGCCGAGGCGCCGGCCGCCAATCCCGCTCCGGCCGCAGAGGCTGCCCCTGTGACGGCAGCGGCGGAAGCGGTGGTACCGCCGAATGTGGGGGCCGCTCCCGAAGCACCCTCCGCCCTCTCGCTCCTGTCGCTGACGGATGGCGTTCTCACGCCCGCATCGCTCACTGCCCTGGCGGCCTTCTCGCCCATCGGCCCGGCTTCGGCCGCGCCGGTCAATATTCCGCTTCCCGCGCCGCCCGCCGCGCAGCCGGCGTCGCTTCCGCCCGCCTCCGCCCCCGGTGCGAGCGCCCCGCTTGCCGCTCCCCAGGCCGCGACCCCCAGGCTTCCCACGCCCAAGCTTCCCACGCCCAAGCCGGATGCGTTGAAGCAGGAGGCCGCAAAGCCGGCCGAGCCTCCGGCAGCGCCTCCGCCCCCCGCGCAGGCTCCCACCCCGGCGCCTGCCGTCGCGGCGCCGGCGCCTGCCGTGGCGCCCCAGACGCCGTCCTCGATCCCCGTTTCCCCCGCCGTGGCGGCTCAGCCCGCGCCACCCCCTCCCGGCCCTGCTCCGGCCGTCGTGGCCACGCCGGACCTTCCGGTGCTCCCGCCCGTGGCTCCGCGCCCGGCGGCGCCCGTGCCGGTGGCGGCGCCCCCGCCTTCGGTCGCGCCCGCCGCGCCGGTCGCTGAGGTTCCGCCTGCGCCGGCAGCGGTGCCCGCCGTCGTTGCCGTGCCGCCACCGCCCGCGACCCAGGCCCAGGCACCGGCAGGGCAGGTCGAGCAATCCCCCGGCAGCCGGCGCGCGCCCCTCTGGCCGCAGGATCTCGTGCGTGCGCTGCGCCGCGTCCAGGACAGCCTGGCCCAGGGCTCGGCCGATGCGATGAATGTGCAGCGCGATCTCATCGCGCGCATCGAGCGGGAGTTCGCGGCGGCGGAGCCCTCGGTGTGGGAGGACCCGCACAATGCCCGCGCCATCGTCACATATTTCCTCAGCGGCGGCAATCCCGCCGTGCTGCGGCGGATCATGGACCAGCAGCCCGGCCCGGCCATCGATCAGCGCCTTCTGAGGGGCACGCTCTCCTATCTGGAGGGACGGGAGGACGAGGCGCTGCGGCAACTGAAGGACATTGATGCCCGCAGCCTGCCCGCGAGCCTGGGCGGGCAGGTGGCGCTGGCCCAGGCGGCGCTGGTGCTGCGCAAGGAGCCCGCCAAGGCCGCCCATCTCCTGGGCGTCGCCCGCGTCCTCGCGCCGGGGACGCTGGTGGAGGAGGCGGCCCTGCGCCGCGCCATCCTGGTGGCGGCCCAGATGAACGATACGGCGCAGTTCGAATATCTCTCGCGCCAATATCTCTTCCGCTTCCGCAACTCGGTCTATGCCGGCAATTTCCGGCAGAGCTTCACGAACGCCTTGAACCGCATGGGCTATGGCAACCAGCCCGAGCAGTTCCAGCGCTTGGAGCAGATGATGGAAATGCTGGAGCCCGAGAGGCGCCGGGACATGGAGCTGACCTTGGCGCGCACCGCCGTGGTGCAGGGGCGCACCACCGCCGCCAACTTCGCGGCGGAGCGCGCTTTGTCCGCCATGCCCGACGGCAGCGTCGATGCGGAGCGCGCGCGGCTCTATCGCGGTGCTTCGCTTGCGCCCTCCGCGCAAACCTATGGCGAGGCGCTGACGGAATTGCGGGCCATCGACCGGGATCGTCTGGCGCCCGCCGACGCGGCCTTGCTGGATGCGGCGTCCGCAACCGCAGAGAATGTGAAGCGCGCCACCGAGAATGCCGCTCAGCCAATTCTTGCATCCGCGCCTGCGGGCGCTGCGCCCCAGCCCGCATCCGCGCTGCCGCAGCGCCCGCAGGAAAGCGCGGGACCGCTCACCAGGGAGGAGATGCTCCCCGTCATGGACCGGGCCCGCGCGGCCCTGGCCGAGGCGGATGCGTCGTTGAAGGGAAGTCCGCGATGAGCACGTTTGAGGTCGATCGCCAGACTTTGTCAGGCCCGGGTCGCGTCAATGGCCACTCCGGTGGGCAGGGCGGCCAGGAGCAGAAGGATGACGGCCTGTTCGGTGCCCTCATGGACGGCCTCGGCGGCGGGGATGTCCAGCGGGAGGGCGGCCGGGGGACTTCTGAGACCGCCGGCCTGTTCGGTTCGCGCGGTGGCCAGGAGCAAGGGGAGGGGAGCGCCGCCGCCGATGGCGGACGCTCCCTGTTCCGGCGCGAATATCTGGCCACGCTGTTCAAGGGCGATGGGGCGTCCGCCGAAGGCGACACGGTGCGCCTTTCGGCCGAGGCGGCGCAGGTCGAGACTGCGGCTTTGACGCAGGACGAGGCGGCGGCCGATGCCCGTTCCACCCGGCAGCGGCCGGGCGCGAAGGGTGCGCACGGTGCCCATCAGGCAGTGCTCGACGGTACAACATCCACACGGACCCATGCGTCCGTGTCGGCGGATCATCCCGCCGAGGTGGACGGCGAGGACGCGGCCGATGCCCGGGCGGCGCTCGGCGCCGATGCCGCGCGGATGGCGGCCGACTTTGCCGTGCCCGCTCTCATCCAGCCCCCCGCCGCCGAAGATGCGGGCGAGGCAGCGGAAGAGGCGCCCGGCGGCCAGCAGGCGGCAGCCGAGGATGCCCTCGCCGGGCTCCAGGGGGATGGTGTGGAGGGCGAGGATCCCGCCTCGGCCATCCGCATCACGGTCCTCAGCCGCGAAACCCATTTCGCCCCCGCCAAGTTGGGCGGGGCCGCCGGATCGCAGGCGCCCGCTTTCTCCCTGCCGGGCGAAGACCCTTCGGCGGCCGGCACCGATGCGGAGGAGGGGACCCGGAAGCGGGAGGCGCAGGACGGCCCGCGCGGCTCCAGCATCGATCGCGCCACGGCCCGGATGGCGCAGGAGCGCAGCGAGGCGCGCCTTGCGGCCCGCCAGGAGCAGGCCGCCGGCGTGGCCGAGACGGAACCGGCGGGTGCGGAGCCCGTTCAGGCCGATGCCGCGGGCGAGAGCAGCCTGACCGGGACCGGCGGGTTCCAGCAGGGCCTGACCCAGTCCAACCTGCGCCAGGTGTCCGGCGCCATCGGCGCGGAACTGGCGCGCATGGCCAATCCCGCCACCACGGGCCAGGATGCGCCCCGCACGGCGGGCGGGCCGCTCCGGCTGCTGGACATCCAGCTTCATCCGTCCGACCTCGGCACCGTGACGGTGCGCATGCGCATGGGCGATTCCGGGCTGGAGGTGCGGCTGAGCGCCGAGAATCCGGACACCGCCCGCATGCTCCGGAACGACCATGCCAAGCTGGCGGAGATGCTGGCGGCGGAAGGTGTGGAGGAGGCCCGCGTGTCGGTGGTGGATGCGGGCGACCAGAGTGCCTGGACGCGCTTCGAGACATTGCCGCGCACCGTCCTGTCGTTCGCCAACGAGCAGGGCGACGGGGGTGGCGGGTCTGAGGAGCAGGCGGAGGGCGAGAACGAAAGGAAGGGGCATGATGAACGCGAGACGCCTTCTGGCGGCGATCGTTCTGCTCGCGACGAGCGCTAGCGGCGCCATCGCCGCCCCCGAGAAGCTGAAGCTGGGCATCTGCGAGGCGGAGATCGCCCGCGCGTCCGTCAAATTCGGCGTGCCGCTTCCCATTCTCTATGCGGTCGGGCTCACCGAAAGCGGCGGCAACGGCACGTTGCAGCCCCTCCTGGTGGCCACCAAGACCGTGAGCTATGTGGGCAAGACCCGGGCGGATGCCATCCGCAAGTTCAACGAGATCCGGGCCACCGGCACCGAGCTTATCGACCTCGGCTGCCTCCAGGCGAACTATTACTGGCACAAGGCCGAGTTCAATTCGCTGGAGGAGATGTTCGATCCGCGCGCCAATGTGGAGCAGGCGGCGCGCTTCCTCAATGTGCTCTACAAGCGGCATGGAAGCTGGGTGATGGCCGCCGCCCGCTATAATGCCGGGCCGAAGAACACCCCCGCCCAACAGCGTTATGTGTGCAACGTGATGCGCAACCTCGTGCGGTCCGGCTTCGGCTCCTGGACCCCCCAGGCCAAAGCCTTCTGCGATGCCCCGCCGGAAGCGGTGGGCACGCCCATGCCGCCCAAGGTGCAACCTCAGGCCCAGGCGCAAGCACCCAATGGCCCGTCGCCGTCCGTCCTCCCGGCCTTGCCGCCTCCCGGCGGCCCCGGCAGGGCCTTGTCCATGCCCATGCTCATCGCCCCGGTGGCGATCGGCAAGGATGACGCGGAAGAGCCCGAGGACGCGCAGGCCAATTAGGTCTGGTCGACATTTGTGATTCCCAAGGTTGTTGCGGTCTGATTCATGAGGTTCCGTGTTTTGGCGCGGAGCGTGGGATGGCCGACCGCTCCGCTTCATCATCACCGCCGGCCAGGCGGGTGACATAACCGCCGCGCCAGCCCTGCTCGACGCGATGCCCGCCGAAGCCGTGCACGCCGATAAAGCCTATGGCAGCAATGCCTTGCGCGCGCTGATCGCCAGCATGGGCGCCGAGGCGGTAATCCCGTCGAACCGCTGCCGCAAGATCGCCATCCCGCATGACATCGCCAGCTAAAAGCACCGTAACCGCATCGAGCGATGCTTCAACAAGCTCAAGCACGTCCGCCGCTTCGCTATGCGCTACGACCGCCGGGCAATTCACTTCACCGGATTCGTGCACCTCGCCGCATCCATGATCTGGCTACGCTAAATGTCGATCAGACCTAGGATCTGAGATCGCGGATGTTGCCTCGGATGGTTTGAAGCGTTCGTTCGCGCCGGCCGACTTCGGCAAACTCGTAACGGCCGCTCCGCATTTGCCAACCTGCCTTGCCCTGGCCGTTGAGCTGCGTAGGGATAATGCCCTTCTCAAGCTCGATGGCGCACCAAAGCGTCCATTGTTGTCGATAGATAACGAGCGTATATTTTCTGGAAACACTGAACATGTCCAATGAAATCAAAAGTGAACTTTTCGAGGCGGTATAGGTGACAGTGGTTTTTGAGGGCAAAGAATTTTATATGAATAAATGTAGAGAGTTATCTGTGAATTGGTTAATAGGCTGGAAAAGCCTCGCTCCCATGCTCGCATAAGGAAAGGCGTGGCAGCGGAAGTTGTCGCGCTAAGGAGCCGGGGATTCCGCTGGCCGATGATGGGCGCGGATTGTCTTTCCCGCCCGTTCGTCGCGCTTGGCCGTGCCCGGCGGCATGACCCTGGCCTCATGGCCATGCCGTCTCCTTCACGGGGTTCCGCAGTCGCGGTGGAGCATCATCCGCGAAGCCGGCGCGCAGATCCTACTTCGTGTTCTGCGAAATGCCCGCACCTTCAAATGCCTATCCGCATAGATCATGATGTTGCTTTATTTTGATAAATAGAAAAACTCTAAACTGATCATTTATTCATTCGAGATATGTCTTATTAGTATTGCGGTATTGAGTTCGATTCTCTAATCACGGGAGAGATTGAATATCTGAGAGCATTTTTCATGGCTCTTGTCCCTTATGCGCCCTCGGATCTGATGCTGGTTTATCTGCACCAGCTGGGAACGCTGCGCGGGCATCTCAGCCGGCGCACAGGGTCGCGGGATCTGGCGGAAGAGGCGTTGCAGGAGACGTGGCTGCGGCTCGCCGCCATGGCCGAGCAGCCGGCCGCCGTGCAGGACAAATATGCTTTTCTCCTGCGCCTCGCCGGCAACATCGCCATCGACCTGCTGCGGCGGGAAAAGCGCCACACCTCCCGCTGCCTGAGTGATGACTGCGTCCTGCGCGAGATCGCCGACCAGGCGCCGTCCCCGGAAGCCTATGCTCTTCACCGGGACGAACTGCGTGCGCTGGTGCGCGCGCTCATGGACCTGCCCGCCAAGCCGCGCACGGCGCTGCTGCTGAACCGGTGCGACGGGCTCTCCCATGCGGAAATCGCCGTGTGCCTTCGCGTGTCCCAGAGTATGGTGGCGAAATATCTTGCCCAGGCGCTGCGCCATTGTCGCGACAGCCTGAGGGCGCTCTGAGCGGCTCAGAAACCGACCCATGAATGTGTCCCGGCAGCAAGCCTTCGCGGATGTCGCCCTCAGCGATCAGGCCATCGACTGGGTGGTCCGCCTGCATTCCGGCGTCGCGGGCAAGGCCGAGCGTGACGGCTTCCAGGCCTGGCGCGCGCTGAGCCCCGCGCACGAGACGGCCGCGCAGGAGGCCGAGGCCCTGTGGGATGGTCTCGGCCCGGCCGGCGGGCGCGTGCGGGCGGAGAGGAAGGCAGGGCGTGGCCGCATGACCCGCCGCGCCTTCATCGCCGGCGGGGTGATCGCCACCTTCGGTCTCGCGGCCACGGTGTCGAGCCCTCTGCGTCGGCGCATGCTGGCCGACCATTCCACGGGCGTGGGGGAGGTGCGCGAAGCCGTCCTGCCGGATGGCTCGCGGGCCCTGATGAATTCCAGCACCGCTTTGGCATTGGACTATTCCGGCGCCCGCCGGGGCGTGCGGCTCATTGAGGGGCAGGCGCTGTTCACGGTGCAGCCCGATCCGGCTCGCCCCTTCGTGGTTGCCGCCGCCAATGGCTGGACGCGCGCCGTGGGCACCGCCTTCGATGTGGACATGCGCGCGGAAAGCGTCGCCGTCACGGTGGTGGAAGGCATTGTGGCGGTGGGCATCGATGGTGGTCCCCCGGAGGGCACGACGGTGCGGGCGGACCAGGCGGTGCGCTACGGCGCCAGGGGTGTCGCCGCGCCCCAGAGCGTGGATGCCGGCATGGCGACGGCCTGGCGACGCGGCAAACTGATCTTCAACCGGCGCCCCCTGGAAGACGTGGTCAGCGAGTTGCAGCGCCATACGCATACCGGGATCGTCATCGCGGGGAGCAGCCTGAAGGCGCTGGAAGTGACCGGCGTGTTCGATCTCAACGACCCGCAATCGGTCCTGGAGACCATCGAGCAGACCTTGCCGGTGCGCGTGCTGCGCCTGCCGCTGCTCAACATCATCCTCTGACGGGAGAGGCTTTCAAAAAAATCGCACGCGGCGCTGCAAGTTCTCCGCGCTGGTTTCGTCCTTGTCTCAGGGACACGTGACGGCTGCTGCCGCGCGCTGCAGACAGGAGCTGGGACGATGGGTGGGGGACAGAAGCGGACGGCACGACGTGTGAACTGGCTGGGATCGGCGGCGATGGCCCTCGTCCTCGGCGCCGCGCTGCCGACAACCGCAGGCGCCCAGGGCACCCCGCCCGCCGCCATCGCGTTCAACATTCCGGCCCAGGATCTCGGCAGCGCGCTCACCGTGTTCGCCGACAGGGCCGGGCTGCGTCTCCTGTTTCCGTCAGACCTCGTGGCCGGCCGCAGGACGCCGGGCTTGAGCGGCGCCTATACGCCCGATGCGGCGATCGCCCGCCTGCTCCAGGGAACCGGCCTTGTCTACCGCTTCACGCGCAGCGACACGGTCACCATCAGCGGGCCCAATGCGGCGGGCGGCGATGCCGGAGGTGCCATCCCGCTCGGCGGCATCGAGGTCACAGGCATCGCCGACGACCAGCAGATCGTGGCGCTGGCCACCAGCGCCGGCACCAAGACCAACACGCCGATCATCGACATTCCCCAGTCCGTCAGCGTGATCACGCGCCAGGAAATGGACCAGCGCGGGGTCCAGGACTTCAATGCGGCGGTGGCCTATACGCCCGGCATCCGGGTGGTGGACTATCCCGGCGGCCAGGGCATGCCGGACATCTATCTGCGGGGCTTCCGCGCCAATGACCAGGCCGCCTTCTATCGCGACGGCCTGCGGGGCGGCTTCAACGCCTATGATGCCGACATCGAGACCTATGGCCTCGAACGCATCGACGTGGTGAAGGGGCCTGCCTCCGCGCTTTACGGCTCCGGCGTGCCCGGCGGCATCATCGACACCATCACCAAGCGCCCGACCGCCACTCCGCTGCGCGAGATCGAGATCCTGGCCGGCAGCTTCGACCGGCTGCAGGGCGCCTTCGATATCAGCGGCCCGGCGACCGCAGACGGCACCTGGCTCTATCGCCTGACCGGCCTGTTCCGCGACGCCGACACCCAGATCAACTTCTCGCCGGACAACCGCATCTATTTCGCCCCGGCCGTGACCTACCAGCCCAATGGGCAGACCAGCCTGACCATTCTCGCCGCCTACCAGAAAACGGAGAAGGGCGGCTCGGAACAGAGCTTGCCCATGGCCAATACCGTCTTCGACCTGGGGCCGAAAATCTCTCCCAGCCTCTATCTCGGTGCGCCGGGCCTCACCAATTGGAACGTGGAGAACAGCTCCATCGGCTATGAGTTCAAGCACGAGTTCGACACCGGCTGGAGGTTCCAGCAGAACGCGCGCTACGTCCATTCGGAGGTGGACTTCAATTCCGCCTGGGGCTCGGACCTGACGCTGGCGGTGGTGGACGGCCAATATATCAATATCGGCGTGCAGCTCCGGCCGAAGACCTCCGACAGTTTCCTCATGGACAACCGGCTCTCGGGCATGTTCAACACCGGCCCCATCGGCCATGAGGTGCTGTTCGGCCTGGATGGCGGCTATTACAACGCCACGGAGACGCGCACCAATTCCACCAATTACAACGCCATCAGCATTTTCAATCCGAACTACGATTTCGGCTATCAGTTCGGCCTCCCCTGGTCCGACACGCAGAGCAAGCTGCTGCAGATGGGCGTCTATGCGCAGGACCAGATGACCCTGGGAAACTGGCTGCTCACGGTGAGCGGGCGGCAGGACTGGGTGCGCAACGAGGAATATAATTACAACTCCCGTACCCTGTTGGCGGACTATGGCTTCACCGACGAGGAGGCCGTGGCGACCAATGCCGCCTTCACGGGCCGCGTGGCTCTCGGATACAAGTTCGACAACGGCCTCATGCCCTATGCGAGCTATTCCACCTCGTTCCTGCCCATTGCGGGCACGGACTTCGAGGGGAATGCCTTCAAGCCCACCACGGGCGAGCAATATGAGGCGGGCATCAAGTATGAGCCCACCAGCTTCCGCGGCCTGTTCACTGCCTCGGTCTTCCAGATCACCGAGCAGAATGTCCTCACCAACGACCCGGTGAATTTCGGCTATTCGGTGCAGGATGGGGCGGTGCGCGTGCGGGGCTTCGAACTGGAGGCCAAGGCGAACCTCACGGCGAACCTCGATGTCATTGCGTCCTATACCTATCTCAACGCCGAGGTGACGCAGGATAATCCCAACGAATACGGGACCAGCAAGGCCGGCACGGCGCCCTCGGGCGTGCCGGAGAATGCGGCCGCGCTGTGGGCCTATTACACCTTCCGTGACGGCGCCTTGAATGGCCTCGGCCTCGGCGGCGGCGTGCGCTATGTGGGCAGTTCCGATGCGGTGATGGAGACTGTCTCCGGTGCGCAGGTGAGCGTGCCCGGCTACACGCTGCTGGATGCCGCCTTGAAGTACGACCTCGGTGCGTTCGACCGGCGGCTGAAGGGCGCCACCCTCGCCATTTCCGGCACCAACCTGCTGGACACGGACTATTACACGCCCGGCTTCTACTGGAACTCGGTCATCTACGGCACGCGCCGCACGGTCTACGGCACGCTGGCCTATCGCTGGTGAGCGAGGCGAGCCGGCCGTCGGTCCAGCCGAGGGCGAATACCGGACCACGCCCGGCCGGCCGCACCTGGAAGGTCCGGCCGGTCCTGGTGTTGATGCATCGCTGCATCGGGCTGACCACGGCGCTTTTCCTCACCCTCGCCGGGCTCACGGGCAGCATCATCGCCTTCAACCGGGAACTGGATGCGCTGCTCAATCCCGCCTTCTATGAGACGACAGGGGAGGGGCCGTTTCTCTCCGCCGAGGCGTTGGCCGCCAAGGTCGAGGCGCACGATCCCCGCCTGTCGGTCTGGTCCGTCAGCCTGGAGCGCACCCGGGACGGCCCGGTGGAGCTGCGCGCCATGGCGCGCGGCGATGCGGAGATGGCGGCCGGGGATCCGCCGGCCGACTGGTTCAGCCTCGATCCGGTGAGCGGCGCGATTCTCGGCTCCCGCGTGTGGGGCGCCTGCTGCGTCTCGCGGGAACATCTCATCCCGTTTCTCTACACTTTCCATCACAGCCTCAGTTTGCCGGGGGCGCTCGGTGTCCTGGTCATGGGCGGGGTGGCCCTGTTCTGGCTGCTGGATGGCTTCATCGGCGTGGCGCTGACATTCCCGCTGGGGAAGCCGTTCTTCCGCAAGTGGCGCAGCGCCTTCGCCATCAAGGGCGGCAGCACGTTCCGCCTGAACCTGGACTGGCACCGGGCGACCGGCCTGTGGCTCTTCGTGCTGCTGATCGTCCTGGCGGTGTCATCCGTCGCCATGAATTTGCGCACGCAGGTGTTCGAGCCCGTGGTGCGGCTCTTCTCACCCCTCACGCCGCATCCCCTCGGGGGGCCGTTGCCTGCGGAGCCGCTGGCGCGAAGCCTCTCCTATGATCTGGTGCTGGAACGGGCGAAGGCGGAGGCCCGCGCACGGGGCTGGACCCTGGCGCCCACCTATATCTTCTACGCCCCGGCCTTCGGCCTGTTCGGCGTCCGCTTCGGCAGCGGCGAGAACATGATGACGAGCCCCTGGCTCTATTTCGACGGCCGCACCGCCGCGCCTGTGGGAGAGGTGGTCCCGGGCGCCGGCACGGCGGGCGATACCTTCCTCCAGCTTCAGTTTCCCATCCATAGCGGCCGGATCGCGGGCCTGCCGGGGCGCATCCTCATCGCTCTTGCGGGGCTGGTGGTGGCCGGCCTGTCGGTGACCGGCGTCGCCATCTGGTGGATCAAGCGCCGCGCGCGGCGTGGCCGCCCCGGCGGTCGCTCAGGATCGCGCGCGACCGCATCCCGGTGAGAGGGGCGGCTGGGCCGGTTCCAGCGTGTCTATTTTTGGATCGGTACCGCCAGACCGTTCCCGTTCGCCCCGCCTCGGATACAGTGGACCGCCGCGCGCGTTCGGCGTGGCCGAGGGGTTGGGTCATGAATTTCAAAGGGTCGCTCGCCGCAGGGCTGGGTCTGATTGTCTGCGCACAGCCGGCGCTCGCGGAGCCGGAGCCCGCATTCAGCTACGAAACGCTTCGCTTCGAGGGCCTCGACACCTTCTTCACCGGCATCCACGCCAATATCATCACCGGCAATTACATCATTCCGGGCACCACCTATACGGGTGGGCTGCTCTACGACATGGGCAGCGGCACATGGTCGGCCTTTCCGCAGGCCACCGCGAATGGCGCGAACTATCCGGGCGCCATCATCTCCTCGCCCTATGGGCCGAGCTTCGGCTCCCAGTCCGGCATCCTGCGCGCGGTCGGCAGCTACCAGACCACCGCGTCGGCGCCCTATGACATCGGCTATCTGTATGACGGCGCCGCCGCGCCCGGCCAGCAGCTCACCAACCTGCAATATCCCAGCTCGGGCGGGTCGCCGACGCTGTTTACCATCGCCCACAGCACGTTCGGCAATCAGGTGGTGGGCAATTACGACACCCAGCTCGATACCGGAAACGCCTTCATCTACGACATCCGCACCGGCGCCTACACCACCAACAACAAGCCGGGCGCCATCAGCACCACGGCTTATGGCATCTGGGGCGACAAGATTGCGGGCGGTTATTTCGAGGCGGCACCCGGCGGCGGCCTCGGCCCCGAGAAGGGCTATATCTACGACAAGGTGACCGGCACCTTCACCGAGTATAACCACCCCGGCGCCATCGCGACCCATTTCGAGGGCATCGTCGGCGCGGGCCGGACGGACGAATATAATCTGGTCGCCAACTGGATCACGGCCGATGGCGAGACCCATCCGGCGGTCATGCATGTGGCGGCGGACGGCTCGGTCACCTGGTACGAGATCAACATTCCCGGCGACACCGTCTCGTCCAACTCGGCCTATGGCGACAAGGTGGTGGGCATCGTCCAGAACGGCAGCAGCATCACCGCCTATATCGCCACCATTCCCGGCCTCTACAATCCCATCCGCAACACCGGCACGCTGACCTCAAGCGCGGACAATGCCGCCGCCTTGTCCGGCCGCAAGAGCGACGACATCGTCAATAGCGGCACCGTCCATGTGAGCGGCGTGGCGGGCGTGGGCATGCGCGGCGAGACCTACGGCGTGCTCACCAATAGCGGCACCGTGACGGCCACGGGCCTCGTGGGCGCGGCGGTGGAACTGCACGGCGTCTACGGCACGCTGCTGAATTCCGGCACCCTCCAGGCGGAGCCCGTCGCCGATGTGCTGCGCACCGGCCCCGACAGCTTCGGGACCGTGATCGTCAATACCGGCATCATCGACGGCCGGATCGCCGCCACCGCCGGGCCGGAGAAAAGGTTCGAGAATAGCGGCTGGATCGGCGTGAGCGGCACGGGCGTGTCCATCACCCATCTGCTCAGCGGCACCTATGTGCAGACGCAGGCCGGCACCCTCTCCCTGCGCGTGGGGGATACGGGCAGCGACTTCCTGGGCATCACCGGCGTCGCGCGGCTCGCGGGCACGCTGCAGGTACCCTTCCTCACCTCCGATCTGTCCAACAGCTACACCCTGATGGCTGTGACGGACGGGATGACGGGCACCTTCGATACCCTCGCCACGTCCGGCCTGCCCACCTTCGTGAGCGCGCAGATCGGCTATTCCGATACGCAGGTGATGGTGAACCTCACCTCGCAGATGGGGCAGCAGGCGGGCCTCACCGCCAACCAGTCCGCCGTGGGCGCCGGACTGGACCGGGCGTTCAACAGCGGCGCGTCGGCGAATGCGGGCGCCGCCGCGGACAGCATGCTCACCACCCTCTATGGGCTAAGCGCCGCCCAGCTTCCCCTCGCTCTCTCCGCTCTGTCGGGCGAGGCCTATGCCAGCCAGCAGACGGTTCTGGCGGGCGACAGCCTCTATAGCCGCAGCGCCGTGCTGGACCGCCTGCGCCAAGGAGCCTATGGCGGCACGTCCGGTCCGCTCGCCGCGCTCGCTTATGGCGGGCCGGCTTTGGCGAATCTCGGGCCGCAAATGACCGCAGCCGCGTCCGCTTCCCAGGCGCTTGCTTATGCCGCGCCGGCGCCCGTGGCACCGTCCGCGATCCCCATGGGCACCACGGCCTGGGTGCAGGGCTTCGGCGGCTGGACCAGCTATGACGGCAAGAACGGCACGTCCGGCGTGGATTCCACCGTGGGCGGCCTCATGGCCGGCGCGGACATCCAGGCGGGCGCGTGGCGCGTCGGCGCGGCGCTGGGCTATTCCCAGTCGGGCGCCAGCGTTTCCGATCTCAATGCCTCCAGCACCGTGAATTCCATGCTGGTGGCGCTCTATGGCGGCACCATGCTGGGCCCGGTGAACGTCCGGCTCGGGGCGACCTATGCCTTCAACCAGGTGGATGCCAGCCGCGCCATCGCCTTCCCCGGCTTCCTGGAGACGGCGACCGCGCAATATGACGGCGGCACGGGGCAGATCTTCGCGGAGCTGGGTTACGGCTTCGCCGTCCAGGGGCTCGCGCTGGAGCCCTTCGCGGGGCTTGCCTTGGTGCATGTGAACACCGATGGCTTCACCGAGAACGGGGCGCCCGCCGCCGGTCTCACGGCGGGGTCGGCCACGTCCAATATCGGCTACGGCACGCTGGGCCTGCGCGCGGCCACCAGCTTCGCTTTGTCCAATGGAATGGTGCTGGCGCCCCATGCGTCCGCCGCCTGGCAATATGCCTTCGGCGACACGACGCCGAGCGCGCAACTGGCCATCTCGGCCGTGCCCGGTGCCGCCTTCTCGGTGTCCGGTGTGCCGCTGGCGCAGAATGCGGCGCTGATGGAGGCGGGCATCGACCTCATCGTCACGCCCCAGGCGCGGGTCGGCGCCTCCTATGTGGGCCAGTTCGGCGACGGCGTCACGGTGAATGCCTTCTCGGCCAACCTGTCCTGGACCTTCTGAGCGGCGCCCGCGCCGCTTCACGCCCTTCGACCCTGCGGCGGGAGCACCTGAAAGGGCGGCTCCCGGCGCGCTATTTCAGCAGGACCTGGATTTCCTGGTCCTGCCCGGCCTCCACCTTGAACTCGCGGCTGAAGGTGCGTCCGTCATTGCGGGCGAAGGCCACATAGTCGCCCTCGGTGAGGACGAATTGCGGGAAGGCGCCGATGGATTCCTTGATGGTGTCGCCGCCCGGCGTGGTCACCGTCCATTGGGTATCCGCCAGGGCCTCGCCGCCGGTGATCTTCACCAGCTTCAGCGTCACCTGCGCGGCGCGGTGGTGCACCGTGGCGTCGGTGAGCTTACCCGGCTGGACGGACACGTCCGCGCGCACCACCGAATTGGCGTCTCCATAGGAGGAGACCACATGATAGGTGCCCTCCGGCAGGATCACCACCTCGCCTGCATTGGCGCCGCGATAATAAGGCTGGCTGGATGCGCGCCCCTGGAGGAAGGAGCCCTCGAAAATGTCGAAGGTGACCCTCTGCGCGGCGATGGGCTTGTTCTCCACATCCGCCCCGAGCCGCAGGCCGCCAGCGGGAAGCAGGAAGGCTTCGCGCTTGGAGATGGCGCCCATCTGCACCCGCTGCGCGGCCGTGGCGAAGCCGTAGCTCACATGCACCACATAGCCGCCGGGATTGAGGAAGAAGACCGGGAAGGGATCGCTGCTTTCCGCCACCAGCGGGAAGGCGCCGGAGGCTTCCGGCGTATCGGCGAACACCCGCCAGGACACGCCGCGCGGAATGGGCGCGCCCTCGGCGCCGAACCGGGCATAGGCGCCGAGCACCACCTTTCCGGCCGGGGGCTGGGGCAGCACGGCATGGGGCTCGCGCGCGGTGCCGGGCGGGGTGCGCCCGCCGGGCGGCGGGCCGAAACTGTCGGCGGGAACGGTGGGCGTGCCGAACGCGGGCGTCCCCTGCGCAGCGGCAGGCGCCACCGCGCCGAGAAGGGCGAGGCCGAGGCAGGAGAGGGCGGTGAGCGCGGCGCGGGCAGACATGCGCGTGACGTGCCTTCAAACCAAGGCAGATTCAAGTCCTTGTGAGGGAGCGGGCATAGGAGGCCGGGAGCCGGTGGGCCGGCGAAGTCCTTGGCGGCGTTCGGTTTGACGGCGCATGGGGCGGCCTCTCTAGGCCCCATCCCCCTGGCGTGCTAAGGGGGCGGGAGGTTCCCACGGCCCCTTCCTGACAGTCCGGTTGCCCATGCCAGATGCCATCGACCTGCTGCTGACCCGCCGCTCCACCCGAATCCTCGACTTCGCGGAGCCGGGCCCGAGCGCGGACCAGTTGAACACCCTCCTCACCATCGCCGCGCGCGTGCCGGACCACGGCAAGCTCGCCCCCTGGCGCTTCATCGTGCTTGAGGGCGAGGGGCGTGCCCGCGCCGGGGCGGCGCTGGCCGACATCGTTGCCCGCAAGGAGCCGGATGCGGGCGAGAAGCGCATGGCCTTCGAGCTGGAGCGCTTCACGCGGGCGCCGGTGGTGATCACCGTGGTCTCGCGCGCGGCGCCCCATGTGAAGATCCCGGAATGGGAGCAGACGCTGTCCGCGGCCGCCTGCGCGCAGAATTTGCTGGTGGCGGCCGCCGCCCTCGGCTTCGGCGCCACCTGGCTCACCGAATGGCCGGCCTATGATGCGGACGGCCGCGCGGCTTTGGGCCTCTCCGAGGCGGAGCGCATCGTCGGCTTCGTCTATGTGGGCACCGCGGTCCAGAAGCTGGAAGACCGCCCGCGTCCGCCGCTGGACGAGATCGTCACCTATTTCTGAGGACCCCATGGCGGGAGATCCCCAAGCAGACCCGGCGGGCAAGGCGGTTCCCGCTTCGCTTCCGGCCCGTCTCGCCATCGCCAAGCAATTGCTGGCGGCGGCGGGAAACGTGCTGGCGGGGCGCAATCCCGCCCGCCGGATCATGTCCGCCTTGCGCCGCCTCGCCGGGCCGTCCGGTTCTGCCGCATCGGTTCCGGCGAACGAGCCGGGCCTTCGCATCGTGCGGCGGGACGGGTTGGAAAGCGGGACCGGGCCGGTCTGCCTGTTCGTGGCCTATGCGCCGGACGGGCGCCCGTTCGGCCACACGCTCAGCTATTGTGCCAGCCTGCGGCGCGCGGGCGCGCGGCTGGTCCTGATCCTGGTGACCGACCGCTCCGACCGCGACGGGCTCGATCCGGGGCCGGACGTGGCGGACGCGGTGCTGGTGCGGGAGAATAGCGGCTACGATTTCGCCGCCTGGGCCGATGCCCTGCGCCATCTGCCGGACCTGTGGGGGGCGTCCGAGATCTGGTTCGCCAATGACAGCGTCTACCATTCCCCGAGCCTCCTGCCGGGCATGCTGGAGCGGGTGCGGGCGAGCGGGGCGGATGTGGTGGCGCTCACCGGGAGCGCGGAGGTGGCGCCCCATTTCCAGAGCTATTTCTTCGTCCTCAAGGCCGCGCCCGACCGCCGCGCGCCCGCGCGGGGCTTCTGGGACGGCGTGCGTCCGCTCGCGGACAAGCTCCAGGTGATCCGCGACTATGAGGTGCGCCAGAAGGCGGTTCTGGAGGCGGGCGGGCTCAGCGTGGAAATCCTCCATCCCGCGCCGCAGGGGCCGGGCAACCATCTCCAGCAGGACTGGCGGGGGCTGTTGGCGGCGGGCTTTCCCTTCGTGAAGGTGGAGCTGCTGCGCGACAATCCCTTCCGGGTGGACCTTGCCGGTTGGCGCCCCCTCATGGAGGGGCAGGGGTTCGACGTCAGCGAGATCGCCTTCCATCTCGGCACTCGCCCGAGCGGCGCCGCCGCGCTCATGGAGCTGCGCTGACGAGAGCCTGACCGGATCAGGCTCTCGCGCCTTGATACGAGTGGCCTCAGGGCATGCCGATGGGCAGGCCCTTGCAGGGCAGGGAGCGTTCGGTGGGCGCGTAGAGCACGATGTCCGGCTTGAACGTGTCGATCACGTTCCATTCGAACTTGCACGAATTGTTGTGCATCCAGCCGAAGCGGCTCGCCCGCGCTTCCAGGAAGCGCTTCCAATAATGCTGGGTGAAGGAATCCCCGATCACCAGGATGCTCGGCCCGTCATGGCCGGTGGAGAAGGCATAGGGCTGGAACGGGTCGCTCGGCGGCTTCTCCGGTACCACGCCCTTGAGCGGGGTGAGCTTGGCGTGGGGCTCGGGGCGGCGGATTTCATAGTCCCGGTCGCCCGTGGGGCTCGCCTCGCCCAGATAGCGCGCGAGGTCGCCCGTGGGCGCGGTGGTGAGAGGCCCGAGCGCGGCATCCGCCGGTATGGCGAGGTCCGGGCGGCCCGCCGCCGCCATGGCGGCATTGAAGGCGAGGAGCGCACCGCGCTGGTTCCAGTGGCTGTCGGTGCGCATATAGATGGGGCCGGTCGCCCCCGCGTCTTTCAGCAGCGGGCGCAGGTCCACGAAGGTGACGCCCCGGCGCGTCAGGTCGGTGGCGACCATGTCCAGCTCGGTGGGCTTGCGCATCTGCGCCTCGGCCCAGTCCGGCAGCTTGTCCGAAAGGGCGGTGGCGTTGTTGGGTGGCGAGGTCACCACCAGCTTCGCGCCCCGCGCCTTCAGCGCCGCGTCGAACGACTGGAGCACGGCCCCGAAGGTTTCGAGCCCGCTCTCGCGCACCACGAGGCCCAGCGACTGCTCCAGCGCCTTGTCGCCCGTATAGAAGAGCTGGCCGTCATCGCCGATCACCAGCGGCCGCGCGCGGGTGGAATGGAAGGCGCGGGCATAGGCGGCATTGGCGCCCATGATGGCGCCCCGGAAGCCGAAATGGGCGTTGATGAAGGGATCGAGCCGCTCGCCCGCCCGCTCCCACCAGCGCTCCGCCGGCGCCACCGCCGGGCGCACCGGGCCGGGCAGGTCCGGCAGCACATGGCCGAGGAAGGGCAGGAACAGGATGGCGGTGAACAGCAGGCACCACCAGCGGCGATAGGCGAGCAGCAGCGGCATGGCGGTTAAAACCTGAAATACAGGAAGGGACTATAATTCGCAGCCCCCACCGTCATGATGCACAAGGCGAACAGGATCAGCATCACGATGCTGTCCACGCTGCCATACAGGAAGCGACGCACGGCGGGCGCGACACCGCCGGCCTTCAGAACGGGCAGGCCCCACATGGCCAGCGGCCAGCCCAGCACCATGACGGCGATGGTGATGGGCTGGAGCGCCGTCATCAGCGAGGCGTCAACGGGGCCGAAGCCGTTGAGGCCCGCAAGGCCCTTGAAGAGGGTGAAGGCGTCATCCAGCGTCAAAGCGCGGAACCAGACCCAGCCCGAGAGGAACACGGCGAACACATAAGCGTGGCGCAGCACGCGCGGCGCGGCGGCCATCATCCGCCCGAACCGCGTGCGTTCCAGCACCAGGAACAGGCCGTGATGGGCGCCCCAGATGAGGAAGGTCCAGGCTGCGCCGTGCCAGAGGCCGCACAGCAGGAAGACGGCCCACAGATTGATGGCGGTGTGCAGGTGCCCGTTCCGGTTGCCGCCCAGCGGAATATAGACATAGTCCCGGAACCAGCTGGACAGGCTCATGTGCCAGCGCCGCCAGAAGTCCGTCACCGACAGGGCGCCATAGGGCAGGTTGAAGTTGCGGGGGAATTTCAGCCCCATGGCCAAGGCGAGGCCGATGGCCATGTTGGAATAGCCGCCGAAGTCGAAATAGATCTGCAGCGCGTAGGCGGACAGGCCGAGCCAGGCGGTGGCGAAGTTGGGCGTGTCGATCTGGTCGAACACCATGGCCGCCACGGGGGCCACTTCGTCGGCGATCAGCACCTTCCAGGACAGGCCGATGACGAAGATGCGCAGCCCCGCCGAGGCCCGGCCCAGGGTGGTGCGTCGCTCGCGGATGCGGTTCGCGATGGTGGAGTAGCGCACGATGGGGCCGGCCACCAGTTGCGGGAACATGGTGATGTAGACCGCGATCTCCTCCAGCCGCCCATTGGCCTTCGCCCGTCCGCGATACACGTCCACCAGATAGGAGATGGCGTGGAAGGTGAAGAAGGAGATGCCCAGCGGCCATTCCGGATGGACCACGGGAATATCGAGGCCGTCCGGCAGGATCAGGTTGATATTCTCCGCCAGGAAGCCGGCATATTTGAAGAAGATCAGCCCCGCGAGGTTCAGGCACACCGCCAGCCATAGCGCCCCGAGCCGCCGTCCCTCCGGGCGCGAGCCGATGAGCAAAGCGAGGGCGTAATTGCCCGCCATGGAAATGCAGAGCAGAGCGAGGTTCCACAGCCCGCCCCAGGCATAGAAGGCGAGCGAGAAGACCAGCAGGACCAGATTGCGCGCCCGCGTGCCCGGCGTCGCGAAATAAGCGACCAGGAACAAGGGCAGGAAATAATAGAGGAAGGTGACTGAGGAGAAGACCATGAGCCGGGTTTCGTACGGGGGCCGTGCGGCCCGCCCTCAATAGACGAATTGCTCGCGCAGGATGCGTTCTTCGAGCCCGTGATCCGGGTCGAACAGCATCGCGGACGAGCTGGAGGCGTCAAGCGCGGCGGAAACGGAGATGACGTTGCGCACCTCCGAATGGTCGGCCACCGCGCTCATGGGCCGCTTGGCGGGCTCCAGCACCTCGATCTCGATGGACGCCTTGTCCGGCACCAGCGCGCCGCGCCAGCGGCGCGGGCGGAAGGGCGAGATGGGGGTGAGCGCCAGGAGCGGCGTGCCGAGCGGCAGGATGGGGCCGTGGGCGGAGAGGTTATAGGCGGTGGAGCCGGCCGGGGTGGCGATGATGATGCCGTCGCAGATCAGCTCCTCCAGGCGCTCGCGCCCGTCGATGCGCACCTTCAGCTTGCCGGCCTGATAGGTCTGGCGGAACAGGGCCACCTCGTTGAAGGCGTGGGCGCGATGGCGGTTGCCCTGCTGGTCCACGGCCTCCATGGCGAGGGGATGGATCTTCACCTGGATCGCCGCGTTCAGCCGCTCGCGCAGCAGATCCTCGCGATAGGTGTTCATGAGGAAACCGACCGAGCCGCGATGCATGCCGTAAATGGGCACGCCGCGCCCGCGCACCGCATGGAGGGTCTGGAGCATCATGCCGTCGCCGCCCAGGGCGACGATCACCTCGGCCTCCTCCAGGGTGGTCTCGCCATACAGGTCCGCGAGGCGGATGCGGGCCGCCTCGGCTTCCGGCGTGGCGGCGGCCGTGAAGGCGATCTTCTCGAAAGACGTGTCGGCTCCGCTCATCGGCCAGCCGCGACGGCGGCTCCCCTCTGCGCGCCGGAAAGCGGCGCTGGGTTTAAGTATCGGTCCGTCCGTGGCTTGTCGAGGCGCCGGGCGCGGCCCATGCTGCCACGAAAGCGCGAGCGGGGAGGGCATCCATGACGCTGAGGCTCGTTTATTCGACCTTTCCCTCCGTCGCGACGGCCGAGGCGGCGGGGCGGCGGCTGGTGAGCGCGCGGCTTGCCGCCTGCGCCAATATCCTGCCGGCCATGATCTCCATCTATGAGTGGCAGGGCGCCGTCGAGCGGGCGGACGAGGTGGTGCTGCTCCTGAAGACCACGCAGGCGCGGGCGGCCGACCTCATGGCCGCTTTGGCCGAAACCCATCCCTATGAGGTGCCCGCCATCCTCCTCCTGCCGGTGGAGGCGAGCGGAACGGCCTTCGCCGCCTGGGTGGGCACGCAGACCGGGGAACCGGCGGACGGGGGCTGAGCACAGGTCCGAATCGACAGATTTCGCCATTGGCCGAAAGTGCCACCCCGCTTTCACTGAAGCGTTTCCGAGCGAAGTGTGCAGCGGTTCGCGTGAAGGAAACGCGAAAAACAATGAGATAGAGTGCTCCAGCGTTTCCATGAAAGGCTGAAGCACTCTGGCGGGATAAACCACGGAAGGGGGCCGGAGGATGGGACGCGGGCCGGGGCTGTATTGGGGCATGGTGCTGGCGGGGCTTGCTTCGCCGGTGGCCGCGCAGTCGGTCTGGGACCCCATCATCTCCAACAGCCATTGGTATGTGCCGGTGCCCAACATGCTGGCCTATGCGGCGCCCAGCACCTCCTTCGCCAATCCCATTCCCATCGGCGACCAGACGCTCTGGGCGCTGGGCACCTCCACCAACGGCCTCTTCACCGGCATCTCCTACGGCCAGCTCGCCATGGGGCCGACCCTGTCCACGTCAACGCAGTCCATCCAGGGCACGGTCACGCCTTCGGGCGAGATCTCCATGGTGTTCACCTCCACCGATGGCGGCCCCGCCACCATCGGGCTCGGCCGCATGACCGAGCGCGGGGGGATCACCCAGATGGAAATGCAGATGATCACCGGCACGGCGCTGCTGGTGACCCATTGGGCCTATATGGTGCCCTATGACCCCGCCACCTTCACGCCGCCCCAGGCGCAGGTGGTGCCGTCCCCCGCCGCGAGCAATTGGGCCTGGATGCAGGGCACGCCCTGGCGCATGACCAGCCCCGGCCTGTTCGGCGCGCCCGGCGCGGGCAATCTGGTCATCACCAATTTCCAGGGCGGCTATTTTTGGGGCCTCGCCGTGGGGCCGGGCGGATCGGGCGCGGGCACCTATACGGTGCTCGGCTCGGTGACGCCGGAAGGGCGGGTGCTGTTCAACACCATCGCCGACGGCCAGCTTGTCAGCCTCTATGGCGCCGCCGAGGGAGATCCGGCGGCGGCCGCCATGCTGCTGGGCACCTACAGTGCCGACGCGCTTTTCACCGGCGACATCACCGTCCTGTCGCTGGTGCAGCCTTACGCCCAGGCGGTGGCGGCGGCGGGAAACCCTTCGGCGCTGGGCGCGGCCACCACGCTCTATGGCGTCGCGGGCACGGTCCAGGGCCTTCTCGGCCCGCTGGCGCCCGCCATCGCCGCGCTGAACGGCCTGGAGGGGGCGGCCCTGTCCACGGCCATCAGCCAGACCCTGCCGGTGCTCAACGGCGCGGGGGCGCAGGCCACCTATGCCACGCAGCGCGCCTTCCAGCAGGTGGTCATGGGCCGCCTCGACACCGTCCATGGGCCGGATGCGCCGGGAGCGGAACGCAACATCTGGCTGCGCCCCTTCGGCAACTTCGCGGACCAGGGCACGCAAAGTGGCGTCGCGGGCTATTCCGCGTCCGGCGGCGGCCTCGCGGCGGGCATGGATGCGTCCGTGGGGCCGGATGCCGTGCTGGGTATGGTGGCGGCCTATTCCGCCACGTCCATCACGGGGGGCAACGATCTGGTGCCCAACGGATTGGATGTGAGCACCTACCAGTTCGGCCTCTACGGCGCCTATGGGCTGGCGCCCGATCTCGACCTCACCTTCCAATTGGACGGTGGCTACAATCGCAACAGCGCCCAGCGCACCATCGCCTTCATGGGCAGCGCGGCGGGCGCCGATTATGACGGCTGGACCGGCCATGGGGGCATCGGTCTCTCCCAGCGGTTCTTGCTCTCGCCGGACCTTTCCGTCTCCCCGCTGGTGCGGCTCGACTATGCCCAGGTGCAGGCGGACGGCTACACGGAAAGTGGGGCCGGGGCGCTGGACCTCACCGTTTCCTCACAGACCTATCGGGAATTGCTGCTCACTGCCGGTTTCAAGGCCAGCTATCGCCTCACCGACCATCTGGCCCTCACCGCCAATGGCGGGGTGGGCTACAACATGCTGGACGAACAATCGCAGGTGAGCGCCGCCTATGCGGGCGGCGGGGGCGTCTTCGTCACCGAGGGCGCGAACCTCTCGCCCTGGCTCTACACCGCCGGGATCGGCCTTACCGGCATGCGGACAGGCCAGATGGACCTGAGCGTCACATACGATCTGGCCGCCAGCCCCAGCGGCTTCCTGAACCAGATGGGCGCCGTGCTGCTGCGCATGCGGATCTGAAGGAGGGCCCGCCCGGAGCGGATCCGGGCAGGGCGGCTTGTCCTTGAGTGTTTCCGGCAGGCCGATCAGCGGCCGACCGTGCACTCGATCTGGCCGTGGGGCTCGTCGGTGGGCACGAAGACCACATTGTCATTGTCGAGATCGAAGGCCGACAGGTTGATCAGCAGGTAATGCTTGTTCGGGCAGGCGAGCGAGATGTCGATCACTTCCGGCACCTTGGCGAGCACCGCAGACCCCATGCGGTAGAGGCTGTCCTGCACGCTTTCCGAGAAGGTGGTGGCGAACACCTCGATGAGCGTGGAGAGGATGGTCGCATTGGCCGTCTTGTAGTCTTCCGGCGCGCCGCTCCAGCGCCAGCTCGCCTCCATGGCGGTGGCGCAGATGCGGTCCCGCGTCTCCTTCAGGGTGGTGTAGGGGTCGGTGTGGAAATTGTCCCAGGCCGAGCCCGTGGTCTTCATGAAGGTGAAGCCGGAAATGCCCGATGTGATCTCCACCTTGTCGCGGGTGGCGACCACCTTGGCGAAGGGCTTGCCGTTGGAATCCAGCGTGAAGGAATGAGGGTGGGGCGCGCCGTGGAAGGACAGGCGGTCCCACTTGGTCTCGTGGGCGGTGACGGTGGCGCTCTCCACCTGCGGATAGGAGGTGAGCAGCTTGTCGGCGACGGCGGCGCAGAAGGCTTCCGTGTCGAGGTCGAGCTGCTCGCGCGCCACCACGTTGACCACGTTCTTCACGGTGTCCGTGCAGATCATCTTGGAATTGTCCGCCGCCACATAGGAGGCGGCGAAATCCCCGGTGACCAAAGCGAGGACGCTCAGTTCGCGCACGTCGTGACGTGGCCCGTCCTTCTTCACGCGCAGAACGCGCACACGCGCCTTTCCGTAGGTATTGCTCACCAAAGTCATGCTGGAACCCTCTGCTGGTTTTGTGTGTCGTTAAGCGATGTCAGGCCTCCCCGCGCTGATCTTGATCATGCTGCGACCCCGGTCTTCGGCTGCGCCGGGTGGGTTCGCTCAGGCGCCGCGCGGGCTTCGGCCTCAGGTCAACAGGTCGGCCACCGAACGGGCGATCACGCGGGTGGCGAGGGAGAGGTCCGACAGGCGGATCTTCTCGTCGGCGCGGTGGCCGTTCGCCTCCTCGATGGAGCGCGGGCCGGCCCCGTAGAGCACCACGGGGAAACCGCCTTCCGCATAGAGGCGGGCGTCCGTGTAGAGCGGCACGCCCCGGGCCGGGATGTCCTCGCCGATCACCTCGCGGGCATTGGCGCGCAGGATGTCGGCCATGCGCAGGGCCGCGGGATCGGCCACCAGCGGACGGGCGAGGAGCAGGCGGCGGATGGAAATGCGCGCCTGCGGATAGGCGGAGGCGGCGAGCAGGATGGCATCGCGCACCTCTTCCTCCACCTGTTCCGGCATTTCCTCGGGCACGATGCGGCGGTCGAGGCGGAAGGTGACGCGGTCGGGCACCACATTGGTGTTGATGCCGCCGGAGATGAGCCCGACGGTGAGCTGCGGCGAGCCGATGCCCGTCGTCTTCGACACCGTGGCGGCGAGGCCGTCGCGATATTCATAGAGCGCGGAGAGAATGCTGGTGGTGGCTTCCAGGGCGTCGATGCCGGTGAAGGGCAGGGCGGCATGGGCGGAGCGGCCCGCCACCTCCACTTCCAGATGCAGGCAGCCATTGTGGGCCACCACCACCGCATAGGAGAAGCCCGCCGAGATCACGTAGTCCGGCTTGGTCAGCGCCTCGGAAATGAGGAAGCCCGGCCCGATCTCGCCGCCGATCTCCTCGTCATAGGTGAAGTGCAGTTCCACCGTGCCCTTCAGCGGCAGGCCCGATCGCTTCAGCGCATCCAAAGCGAAGGCATAGGTGGCGAAGTCGGACTTGGAGACGGCGGCACCCCGGCCATACATCTCCCCGTTCACGATGGCCGCGCCATAGGGATCCTGCGTCCAGCCCTCCCCGGGGGGCACCACGTCGCCATGGGCGTTGAGCGCCACGGTGGGGCCCTCGCCGAAGCTGTGGCGCACGACGAGGTTGGTTGCGCTCACCATGCCCGCCGCCTTCACGCGGTCCTGCGGCACAATGTGGCGCTCCACCGTGAAGCCGAGGCCCTCCAGCAGGTCCGCGGCCCGTGCGGCAGCGGGGGCGCAGTCGCCGGGGGGATTGTCGGAGGGCACCTTCACCAGTTCCGCGAGGAAGGCGACCTGCTCGGCTTCGCGCGCGGCGATGAGGGTGTCGAGATGGCTGGCCTCGGTGGGGGTCATGAACGGGTTCCTTCGACGTGACGGCAGACAGGGGAGGATATCGCACCCCACGGGCGATGCGGATGTGACGCCGCAAGCGGCGCCGCGCATATGGACGCGGGGGCGTGGCGCGCTACCCTTGCGCGGGAAGCGGGAGAGCGTGCGCCGTGCTTGAGAATATGCGGGCCTTCGTGAGCGCGGTGGAGAGCGAGAGCTTTTCCGAGGCGGGGCGACGGCTGCGCCTGTCCGCCAATGTGGTCAGCCACCGCATCCAGATGCTGGAAAAGCACCTGGGCTGCCGCCTGTTCAACCGCACCACGCGGCGCATGAGCCTGACCGAGCAGGGGCGCGTCTTCTATGAGAACGTCACGGAGGCGCTGCGGCTCATCGAGGCGGCCGAATCCAATGTGAGCGAGCTGGGCGCCATGCCGCGCGGGGCGCTGCGGGTCACGGCGTCGCTGCATCTCGGCCGACGCCTCGTGGCGCCGGTCGCGGCGCGCTACCAGGAGGTGCATCCGCAGATCGACGTGCGCCTGCGCCTCTCCGAGCACACCATCGACCTGATCTCGGAATCCGTGGACCTCGCTTTGCGCATGGGCGCGTTCGAGGATTCCTCCATGATCATGCGCAAGGTGGCGCGCGTGGAGCGCGTCACCTGTGCATCGCCCGCCTATCTGGAGCGGGCGGGGGTGCCGAGGAAGCCGTCCGACCTCTCGCGTCATCAATGCCTGCTCCTCAGGTTCGCGGGGGCGCGGGAATTCCGCTGGTCCCTCACCGATGCGGGCCGCGAGGTGGCCGTGCCGGTGACGGGGCATCTGGAGGCCGACGATGGCGACGTGCTCACCGTCTGGGCCATGGAGGGGCGGGGCCTCGTGGTGAAGCCCCGCTTCGAGGTGGCCGACGCGCTGGCGCAGGGACATCTGGTGCCCGTGATGGAGAACCATGCGCCGACGCCCTTGACCCTCGGCGTGCTCTATCCCGCCCGCCAGCTGGTGCCGCTGAAGGTGAAGGATTTCGCCGACATGCTGCTGGAGGAGGGGCGCCGCTTCCTGGCCGCCGAGCTTGCACGGCTCGGTGAGACGCTGCGTGCCTGACGGCACGACAGGATGCGGCGTCCCTCCCGGGGTCAATGGGCGTCCGCCTGCTTGGCGGCGGCCACGATGTCCTCCATGGATTCGGCCTTCATGCCGTTGAAGAACACGTTCAGCACCACCGCCACGATGGCCGAGAGCAGGATGCCGGATTCCAGGAGCGGGTGAAGCTCATGGGGCAGCTGCCGGAAGAAGTTGGGCGCCACCAGCGGGATCATGCCGAAGCCCACGGAGACGGCCACCACGAACAGATTGTGGCGGTTGGTCTTGAAGTCCACGCTGGTGAGGATGCGCGCACCGGTGGCGGCCACCATGCCGAACATGACGAGGCCCGCCCCTCCCAGCACCACCAGCGGCACCGCCTCCACCAAGGCGGCCATCTTGGGCAGCAGGCCCAGCACCAGCATGATGGCGCCGCCCGCGACCGTCACCCAGCGCGAGCGCACGCCGGTGACGCCCACGAGGCCCACATTCTGGGAGAAGGAGGTGTAGGGGAAGGTGTTGAAGATGCCTCCCACCAGCGTGCCCACGCCGTCTGCCCGCAGGCCCCGGCCGAGCGCGGCCTTGTCCACCGGCTTGCCGGTGATGTCGGAGAGCGCCAGGAACATGCCCAGGCTCTCGATCATCACCACCACCATGACGATGCACATGGTCAGGATGGGGATGAGATGGAATTGCGGCATGCCGAAATGGAACGGCATGATCACGTCGAACCAGGACGCCGCCGCCACCTTCTCGAAGTGCATGAGGCCGAGCACCGCCGCCAGCGCGCCGCCGGCGATGATGCCGAGCAGCACCGCCACGTTGGCGACGAAGCCCGAACCCCATTTGAGAAGGGCGAGGATGACCAGCAGCACGAAGGCCGAGATGCCCAAGCCCTGGAGCTGGCCGTAATTGGGATTGGCCACCTGCACCAGTTCGCCGTTCACGGTCTTGGTGAGCATGGGCAATCCGCCCCCGGCCCAGTTGATCCCGACCCGCATCAGCGAGATGCCGATGACGAGGATGATGGTTCCCGTCACCACCGGCGGGAACAGCGGCAGGAGGCGGCTGATGAAGGGCGCCACGACGATGCCGAAGATGCCCGCCGCGATGACTGCTCCATAGATGCCGAGCAGCCCGATTTCCGGGCTCGCCGCCATGGACAGCATGGGGCCGACCGAGGCGAAGGTGACGCCCATCATCACCGGCAGGCGGATGCCCACGCCCGGAAAGCCCAGGCATTGGACGAGGGTCGCGATCCCGCAGGCGAACAGGTCCGCGCTGATGAGGAAGGCGATATCCTCGGGCGGGAGCTTCAAGGCCCGCCCGATGATGAGAGGCACGGCAACCGCGCCCGCATACATGACAAGAACATGCTGAAGTCCGAGGACGAACAGCTTCGGCGCCGGCAACATTTCGTCAACCGGATGAACGGCCTGAGCCGTGGGAATAGACATGGGGACCCCCTGGAAAAAGGTCTGTGTCGAAGGATGATTTTTGTGAGGATGCGCGGTCTGGCGCCGCTGCTCCCGCCATATGACGGTATTTTTACCGATCTTGAAATATGTCGGAAGATCGAAGGATCTTCCGATTTAATCGGAAAATGAAAAGAGCCGGTTCAGGCTATGCTCCGCACGGGACGTTCGCATGCAGCGGGGAGATTTCGATGGGGCGGCTTTCGACGCATGTTCTGGACGTTGTGACGGGCGGGCCGGCCCTGGGCGTCGAGATCGAGCTGTACCGCCTGGAGGCGGACGGAACGCGCCTGCTGCTCTCGCGCCATGTGACCAATGCGGACGGGCGCACGGACGCACCGCTTCTGTCAGGCGAGAGCTATGTGTCCGGCACCTATGAACTGGTCTTCCATATCGGCCCCTATTTCCTGATCCAGGGTGCGGACCTGCCCGACCCGCCTTTCCTTGACGCGGTGCCGCTGCGCTTCTCCATGGCCGGGGAGGGGCATTATCATGTGCCGCTCCTGTGCTCCCCCTGGTCCTATTCCACCTATCGCGGCTCCTGAATCCATGACGAAGACCCCCTATCCGCGCGACCTTATCGGCTATGGCCGCACGCCGCCCCATCCCCGCTGGCCGGGGGATGCGCGCATCGCCGTGCAGTTCGTCATCAATTACGAGGAGGGGGGCGAGAACTCGGTCCTGCACGGGGACAATGCCTCGGAGGCGTTCCTGTCCGAGATCATCGGCGCGGTGCCCTGGCCGCGCCAGCGCCATATGAACATGGAGAGCATCTACGAATACGGCTCGCGGGTCGGATTCTGGCGGCTGCACCGCATGTTCACGGAGCGCGGCATGCCGGTGACGGTGTTCGCCGTCGCCACCGCCATGGCGCGCAATCCGGACGCCGTGGCCGCCATGACCGAGGCGGGCTGGGAGATTGCCAGCCACGGCCTGAAATGGATCGAGTACAAGGATTTCTCGAAGGAAGACGAGCGCGAGCACATCCGCGAGGCGGTGCGTCTTCATGCCGAGGTGGCGGGCGAACGTCCGCTCGGCTTCTACCAGGGGCGCTCGGCGGAGAACACGACCCCGCTGGTGATGGAGGAGGGCGGCTTCCTCTATTCCGCCGACACCTATGCGGATGAGCTGCCCTATTGGATCCAGGGGGCGCAGGGCCCGTTCCTCATGATGCCCTACACGCTGGACGCCAACGACATGCGGTTCTCCGTGGCGGCGGGCTTTGGCGGGGGGGACGAGTTCTTCACCTATCTGAAGGACAGCTTCGACCTGCTCTATGCCGAGGGCGCCACCGCGCCCCGCATGCTGTCCATCGGCCTGCACAATCGCATCGTGGGCCGGCCGGGGCGCGCGGCGGCGCTGGCGCGTTTCCTCGATTACGTGCAGTCCCACGAGAAGGTATGGGTGGCGCGGCGCGTGGACATTGCCCGCCACTGGATCGCCACGCATCCCCCGCGCGGGGGCTATGTGCCGAGCCGGCTGTCGCGGCCCCTGTTCGTGGAGCGGTTCGGCGGCGTGTTCGAGCATTCGCCCTGGATCGCGGAAGGCGCCCATGATGCGGGCCTGACCTCCGCGCAGGACAGCCCGGACGGGCTGGCCGCCGCCATGGCAGCCGTGCTGCGCGCGGCCCCCGAGGCGCGGCAGATGGCGGTGATCCACGCCCATCCCGACCTTGCCGGAAAGCTTGCCCAGGCGCGCCAGCTCACCCAGGAGAGCGCCGAGGAGCAGGCATCCGCCGGGCTCGATGCCCTCACCGACGCCGAGCGCGCGCGCTTCTCGGAACTGAATGCCGCCTATGTGGCGCGCTTCGGCTTCGTCTTCATCATGGCCATTCGCGGAAGCAGCAAGGCGGACATCCTCGCCGCCTTCGAGCGGCGCCTCGCCAACAGTCCGCAGGCCGAGCGCGCCGAGGCGCTGGCGCAGGTGGAGCGCATCGCGGCGCTCCGGATCGCGCAGATCCTCGCCGCCTGATGCACGGGTTGTCGCAAGAAAGGCAGGTCGCCCCATGAGCCAACCGGACGCTGCGGCCGACCCGCTGGACGGCGCCGTCATCGACGCGCGCCTGCACGCCCTTGCCGCCTTCACGGACGTGCCCGGCCAGATGACGCGGCTTTCTTTGTCCCCGTCCCACAAGGCGGCGGCGGGGCAGGTGGCGGACTGGTTCCGCGCGGCGGGCCTGGAGGGCGTCCATCTGGACGGGACCGGCTCCGTGGTGGGCCGCTACGCGGCCGATCGGGCGGATGCGCCCACGTTGATCCTCGGCTCGCACATCGACACGGTCCGCAATGCCGGCATCTATGACGGCAATCTGGGCGTGCTCGTCGCGCTTGCCGCCGTGGAGGCGCTGAACCGCTCGGGTCGCCGCCTGCCCGTCGCGGTGGAGGTGGTCGCCTTCGCCGACGAGGAGGGCGTGCGCTTTCTCTCCACGCTCAGTTCGTCCCGCGCGCTGGCCGGCACGTTCGATCCGGCGTGCCTCGACGAGCCGGACGCATCGGGCATCACGCGGCGCGCGGCGCTGGAGGCGTTCGGCGCGCCGGTGGAGGCCATTTCCGGCCTCGCCCGCGATCCGGCGCGCACGCTCGGCTATGTGGAAGTGCATATCGAGCAGGGGCCGGTCCTGGAGGAATGCGGCGCGCCGCTGGGTATCGTCACCGGCATTGCCGGGGCCTCCCGCGCCCGTGTGGTGGTGCGGGGGCAGGCGGGCCATTCGGGCACGCTGCCCATGGTCCTGCGGCAGGACGCGCTGACGGCGGCGGCCGAGATGGTGCTGGCCGTGGAGGCGCGGGGCGGGCGCGACGTGGCGCCGGAAAGCCTCGTGGCGACGGTGGGCCTGCTGGAAGTACCGGGGTCGGCGGTGAATGTGGTGCCCGGTGAGGTGCGCTTTTCGCTGGATGTCCGGGCCTCCGATGACGGCGTGCGCAAGGCGGCGGTGACGGATATCTCCGACGCCATCACCGCCATCGCCGCGCGCCGGGGCGTCGCGGCCGAGATCGTCTGGGGGCATGACGCCCCGGCGACGCCCTGTGATCCCGACTTGCGCGCGCGCCTGGAAGCGGCGGCGGCGACGCTCGGCCTGGACGCGCCGTCCCTGGCTTCGGGGGCGGGGCATGATGCCATGGTGTTCCGGGGCATCATGCCCATGGCCATGCTGTTCGTGCGCTCGCGCAACGGCAGCCACAATCCCCGCGAGGCGGCGGAGGCGGCCGATATCGGGCTCGCCGCGCGCACGCTTCATGCCTTCCTGCTGGGGCTCGGGGCGTGAAGCTGTAGCCTTCGGTGCGGGTTCTACGGGTTATGGGTCCGGCCCGCTCGGCATGGGGCCGGAACCGGGGACGCCGTATCCGCCTCGCTGGACTCCGCTCCCGGTTGTGTCACTTTGCCGGAAAGCGCGCCGACCCTCCCGGCGCGGGGCGTGAAGGGACATGCTGCAAGCCGGGTTCGTCATCTCCGTCGCGCTTGCCTATATCGGCTTCCTGTTCGCGGTGGCGAGCTTCGGAGGGCGGGCGCGCAAGAGCGCGCGCGCAGGCGCGCCGCGCCCGCTCATCTATTCCCTGTCGCTGGCCGTCTACTGCACCTCCTGGACCTTCTTCGGCTCGGTGGGCCTTGCCACCACCCAGGGCTTCGACTTCCTCACCATCTATCTCGGCCCGATCCTGGTGATCGGCGCGGCGACGCCGCTGCTCATGCGCATCGTGCAGCTCGCCAAGGCGCACAACATCACCTCCATCGCCGACTTCCTCGCCTCCCGCTACGGCAAGCACCAGGGCATCGCGGCGCTGGTGACGGTGGTCGCCATCGTCGGCTCCATTCCCTACATCTCGCTCCAGCTCAAAGCCGTCTCCTCCTCGCTGCTGGCTGTGATGGGGCATCTGGGCTCGGACCCGCTGCCCGGCTCCATCGGCGCGGACCTCGCCTTGTTCGTGGCCTTCGCCATGGCCGCCTTCGCGGTGCTGTTCGGCACCCGCCACACGGACGCCACCGAGCACCAGGAAGGGCTGATGCTGGCGGTGGCCACCGAATCCATCGTCAAGCTCGTCACCTTCCTGGCGGTGGGCTTCTTCGTCACCTTCCTGCTGTTCGACGGCTTCGGCCCGCTGCTGGAGGCGGCGCAGCAGACCGGCGTCATCGCCCCGTTCGAGCGCGGCGTGTCGTTGGAAAACTGGGTGACCATGACGGTGCTCTCGGCGGGCGCCTTCCTGCTGCTGCCGCGCCAGTTCCATGTGGCGGTCGTGGAGAACCGGGGCGAGGCGGAGATCCGCCGGGCCCGCTGGCTGTTCCCGCTCTATCTGGTGCTCATCAACCTGTTCGTGGTGCCGGTGGCGCTGGCGGGCATGGTGATGTTCCCGCTCCAGACCGTGGACCGCGACGTGTTCGTGCTGGCGGTGCCGCTGGTGGCGGGCGCGGAGCACCTGGCGTTGCTGGCCTTTGTGGGCGGCCTCTCCGCCGCCACCGCCATGGTGATCGTGGAAACGGTGGCGCTCGCCATCATGATCTCCAACGATCTGGTCATGCCCATCATCCTGCGGCGACGGGCGGCGCGGGGCGAGAATTACCAGCGCCCGCACGACATGGCGGGCGTGCTGCTGTTCGTGCGGCGCGCGGCCATCTTCTTCATCCTGTTCCTCACCTATCTCTATTACCGCACCACGGGCGACGTGCAGCTTGCCCAGATCGGCCTGCTCTCCTTCGCCGCCATCGCCCAGGTGGGCCCGGCCTTCGCCGCTGGCCTCATGTGGCGGCGTGCGACGGCGCGGGGCGCCATCACGGGCATATTGGTGGGCATATTGGTGTGGGCCTACACGCTGCTTCTGCCCACTTTGGCCGATGCCGGGCTGGTGCCCGTCCATATCGTGGAGCAGGGGCCGTTCGGCATCGCGCTGCTGCGGCCGGGCCATCTGTTCGGCCTCGCCGCCGGGCAGCTTGCCCATGGCGTCGCCTGGAGCCTGGGGCTCAACACGATTCTGCTGGTGGTGGTGTCGCTGCTGACCCGTCCCTCATCCATCGAGCAGGTGCAGGCGGGGCTGTTCATTCCCGCCACGGCGGTGGCGCCCCGTCCGCCGTTCGGCCGCTGGCGTTCGGCGGTGACGGTGGAGGAGCTGATCACCACCGTCGCCCGCTATCTGGGCGACCAGCGCGCCCGTTCCGCCTTCGCCGCCTTCGCCGCCGACCGGGGCCTGCGGCCGGACCCGCGCCACGAGGCGGATGCGCAGCTTGTGCGCTATGCGGAGCATCTGCTGGCCTCGGCCATCGGGGCAGCCTCCTCGCGCCTCGTCCTGTCCCTGCTGCTGCGCAAGCGCACGGTGTCCACCAAGGCGGCGCTGCGCCTGCTGGACGATGCCTCCGCCGCCATCCTGTACAATCGCGAACTGCTCCAGACCGCCATCGACCATGTGGGGCAGGGCATCGCGGTGTTCGACCGCGAGCTTCACCTCGTGTGCTGGAACCGCCGGTTCGGCGAGATGCTGGACCTGCCGCCGGAATGCTATGCGGTGGGCGTGCCGCTGGAGGAGATCCTGCGCGGAGCCCAGGCCGAGCCGGAGGACGGCCCCGCCGACTTCAACGCCCGCCTCGCCCGCTATGCCAGCGGCGATCCCGGCTGCCAGGAGCGGCTGCGCCACGAGGCCTCCACCATCGAGGCCCGCTCCGATCCCCTGCCGGATGGCGGCATCGTCGTGACCTTCACGGACATTTCGGCCTCTGTGGATGCCGAAATGGCGCTGGAGCGGGCCAACGAGACCCTGGAGCGCCGCGTGCGCGAGCGCACCGACGAACTGGAGCGGCTCAACCAGGCCCTGGAGCGCGCCCGCTCGGCGGCGGATGAGGCCAACATCTCCAAGACGCGCTTCCTGGCGGCGGCGAGCCACGACATTCTCCAGCCGCTCAACGCCGCCCGGCTCTATGTGACGAGCCTCGTGGAGCGGTCCCAGGCCTCCGAGCAGGCGCGGCTCGCCACCAACATCGATTCCTCCCTTGAGGCGGTGGAGGAAATCCTGTCCGCGCTGCTGGACATTTCCCGGCTGGACGGCGGGGTGTTGCGCCCCGAGTTCGCGCCGTTCCGCATCAATGATGTCCTCAAGCAGCTCGAAATGGAGTTTTCCCCCCTGGCGGCGGAAAAGAAGCTGGAGCTGACCTTCGTTCCGTGCGCGCTGGCGGTGCGGTCCGACCGCCGCCTGCTGCGCCGCCTGCTGCAGAACCTCATCTCCAACGCCATCAAATACACCCCGTCCGGCCGGGTCCTGGTGGGTTGCCGGCGGCGGCGGGGCAAGCTGCGGGTGGAGGTTCTGGACACCGGCATGGGCATTCCCCGCTCCAAGCACAAGCTGGTGTTCCAGGAGTTCCAGCGCCTGGACCAGGGCGCCCGGGAGGCGCGGGGGCTCGGCCTCGGCCTGTCCATCGTGGAGCGCATCGCGCGCGTGCTGGAGCACCCCGTCACCATCCGCTCCGCGCTGGGCAAGGGGTCGAGCTTCACCGTGGAGCTTCCCGTCGCCGTGGCCCTGCCCGAGGCCGCCGCCCTGCCGGCGGGCGGGGGCATTCCCTCGGCGCCGCTGGAGGGGCTTGTCATCCTCGCCATCGACAATGAGGCGGCGATCCTCGACGGCATGGAAATGCTGCTCACCGGCTGGGGCTGCCGGGTCATCAAGGCCCAGGATCCGGTCAGCGCCATGCGGGAGGTGCGGGCCTCCAAGCTCAAGCCGGACGTGATCCTCGCCGATTATCACCTGGATGCGGGCCACGGCATCGAGGCGGTGGCGGGCCTGCGCTGGAAACTGGGCGCGCTGCCTGCGGTGCTCATCACGGCGGATCGCACGCGAAAGGTGCGCGATGCCGCCCGTGCCGCGGACATGGAAATTCTCCACAAGCCGCTGAAGCCCGCCGCGCTGCGGGCCCTGCTTGCCCAGCGGCGGCTGTCCCGCCCCGCTGCCGAATAAAAATCCACAGGCGCAGGCGCGGGAGAAGCGTGTCCGCAACGCTTTGTAATTTTCAGAATATCGTTTTTTATCAGTGTCTTGCGATAGAATGTGACGATCTGGTGAGGCCGAATGTGTCCGGCCCCGCTTGAGTCGCGGGATAATCCCGGTTCGTCCCCATACGCGCCAAATAATCGCCCCGATCTGCCGCGAGCCTCCGCGTGTCCGATTTCGGAGCGTTTGCGCTTTCTTCTGTGATTGAGAAGTAAATCGCTCCGGGTGAGGCGTCTGAGTTACGTAAACACTTCATTAACCATATCGGAGACCGACATGACATTCACGATCAATGTTCCGGTGTTTCCGATGCGGAAGGAAATCCAAGCGCGCCGCGACAAGACCTTGGGGTCTGCGGGCGGTAGCCTTCCGCCGCGTCGCCGGTCCCGCGATGCGCAGGGCTATGTGGAACTGGAGCTTCTGCCCCTGGAGCAGTTGGACCGGGTGAAGAGCACCCGCGCCCGCAGCCGCAACGGCTGAGGGCGAGGCCAAGTCAGAGGCCAAGGCCAAGTCAGAGGGGGAGGGGCCTGGGGACAGGCCGCATGGCGCGGCCCCGCGCGATCCGGTAAGGTCCCGCCGGATTGCCGAACGGAGCCGCGATGCCTCAGGATCTCAACGATACGCCGGACACCCATTTCGGCTATCGCACCGTTCCCCTCACCGAGAAGCAGGGGTTGGTGGACGACGTGTTCCACAAGGTGGCCCGTCGCTACGACATCATGAACGACCTCATGTCGGCCGGCATGCACCGGGTGTGGAAGGACGCGCTGGTTTCCAAGGTTCGCCCGCCCCAGACCGATCGCGCCTTCCGGCACCTGGATCTGGCCGGCGGCACCGGCGACGTGGCGTTCCGCGTGGTGCGCGCCGGCGGGCCTGGAACCCGCTCCGTGGTGGCGGACATCAATTTGGAGATGCTGGCGGTGGGGCGCGAGCGGGCGCGCAAGGCGGGCCTGGACGAGCGCGTGGAGTTTGCCGAGGCCAATGCCGAGGACCTGCCCTTCGCCGATTGCAGCTTCGACGTGGCCACAATCGCCTTCGGCATCCGCAACGTGCCGCGCATCCCCCTCGCGCTCAAGGAGATGCGCCGGGTGCTGAAGCCCGGCGGCCGGGTGCTGGTGCTGGAATTCTCCCAGGTTGACCTGCCCTTCCTCGACAAGCTCTACGAGGCCTATTCCTTCAAGGTCATTCCGGAGCTGGGCCGCCGCGTGGCGGGGGATGGGGAGCCCTATCAGTATCTGGTGGAATCCATCCGCCGCTTTCCCGCCCCGGAGGCGTTCGCGCGCCTGATGCGCGAGGCCGGGTTCGGCCGCGTGTCCTTCACGTCCATGACCGGGAACGTGGTGGCGCTGCATTCCGGCTATCGCATCTGACGGCGCCTTGGGCGCGTTTTACGGACGTTTCGCGTGATCCTGCTTGTTGCCGACTTCGCCCGCCTTGTCCGCGCCGGCTATGTGCTGGCCCGCGAGGGGGTGCTCAGCCTCGTGTCTCCCACCGCCGCCCCGCCACCGGCGCGCCCTTTGCTGCGCATCGCCCGGCTGATTGCCCGGCCGGATGCCGGCACACGGGCCGCCCGCCTGTCTGCGGCGCTGGGGCGGCTCGGCCCCTCCTACATCAAGCTCGGCCAGTTCCTCGCCACCCGGCCGGACGTGGTGGGCGCTTCCGTCGCCCGTGACCTGGAGGTGTTGCAGGACCGCATGCCCCCCTTCGGGCAGGAGGTGGCGGAAAAGACCGTGGCGGACACGCTCGACCGGCCGCTCTCCGAGGCCTTCTCCTATTTCGGCCCGGCGGTTGCCGCCGCCTCCATCGCGGAGGTCCATCAGGCCCATGTGCGCGATCCCGAGGGCACGCGGCTCGTCGCCGTGAAGGTGCTGCGGCCCGATATCACCCAGCGTTTCACCTCCGACATGGCGAGCTTCCGCCGCGTCGCCGCCTTTGCCGAGAAGATGTTCCCCGAGGCGCGCCGCCTGCGCCTGGAGGCGGTGGTGGATACGCTGGCGCGCTCCGTCACCATGGAAATGGACCTGCGCCTGGAGGCCGCCGCCTATGCGGAGCTGAAGGAGAACACGCAGGCGGACGTGGAGACTTACGTCCCGAGCGTGGACTGGGACCGTTCCGGCCGCGAAGTGCTGACCACCGAATGGATCGACGGCATCAAGCTGTCTGACCGGGCGGCGCTGGAGGCGGCGGGCCATGACACGAAGGCGCTGGCGCGCATCGTCATGCAGTCCTTCCTGCGCCAAGCCATGCGCGACGGCTTCTTCCACGCGGACATGCACCCGGGCAATCTGTTCGTGGACGCCCAGGGCCGCCTCGTCGTGGTGGATTGCGGCATCATGGGTCGGCTCGGCTTGGCGGAGCGGCGCTTCCTGGCGGAAATCCTCTACGGCTTCATCACCCGCAACTGGCGGCGCACCGCGCAGGTGCATTTCGATGCGGGCTACGTGCCCATGCATCATTCGGTGGAGGACTTCTCCCTCGCCATCCGCGCCATCGGCGAGCCGATCCATTCGCGCAGCGCCGAGCAGATCTCCATGGCCAAGCTCCTCTCGCTTCTGCTGGAGGTGACCGCCCTGTTCGACATGAAGACGCGGCCCGAACTGCTGCTGCTCCAGAAAACCATGGTGGTGGTGGAGGGCGTCGCCCGCTCGCTGGACCCGCAGCTCAATATGTGGACCACGGCGGCGCCCGTGGTGGAGGACTGGATCGCCCGCAATCTCGGCCCGGTGGGCCGCCTGCAGGAGGCGGGGGCGGGCCTGGGCGAAGTCGGGCATTTCGTGTCCGACGTGCCGGGCCTGCTGACGCGCGCGGGCCGGGTGGTGACGCAACTGGACGAGGCGACCCGCGACGGGCTCAAGCTCTCGCCCTCCACCTTGGAGGGAATCGGCCAGGCCGAGGCGCGGCGCGCCTTCTGGGGCAATGCGGCGCTCTGGGTGATCGCCGTGGCCCTGCTGCTGCTGGCCTTGAAGTAGCGGCATCCGGGATCGGAGGCGGGGATGGGCGTTCAGGTGCGCGGTGTCGTCCCGGAGGACGAGGCGGCGTGGCGCGATCTCTGGGCGGGCTATTGCGCCTTCTATGAGACGCAGGTGTCTCCCACTGTCACCGCGCGCACCTTCGCGCGGATGCTGGACCCGGCCGCGCCCATGATCGGCCGGGTGGCGGAACGGGGCGGGCGGGCGGTCGGCTTCTCCATCTCCATCCTTCATGATGGCACCTGGGTGGAAGCGCCCATCTGCTATCTGGAAGACCTGTTCGTGGCCCCGGACTGCCGGGGGCTCGGCATCGGGCGGGCTCTGGTCGAGGATCTTCTCGCGCTCGGCCGCGCGGCGGGCTGGTCGCGTCTCTACTGGCACACGCGGACCGACAATCCGGCGCGCGTGCTCTATGACCTGTTCACTCCCGCGGACGATTTCGTGCGGTATCTCATTCGGTTGTAGGGAAAACGGCGCGCGCTTGGCCGCTGTCCGTTTCCCCCTCCCAACCCTCCCCCGCAAGCGGGAGAGGGCTTTATCCGTTGCGAGGGTTCCTCGCTCCCTCTCCCGCTTGCGGGGGAGGGGTGGGGAGGAGGAAGGGTCTTCCCAGGAACCGGACCCCCCATGCCTTCCCCGTGAAATCCTGCTATCCAACCGGCGACCCGCTGGGAGAGAAGGTCCATGCTTCACGAGAGGCGCATTCTGCTCGTCATCGGCGGTGGCATCGCCGCCTATAAGTGCCTGGACCTCATCCGTCGCCTCAAGGAGCGCGGCGCCACGGTGCGGGTCATCCTCACCGAGGCGGCCAAGCAGTTCGTGACGCCCCTCTCGGTGGGCGCGCTCTCCGGCGAGCGGGTGTTCGGCGACCTGTTCGACCTCACCGCCGAGCACGATATCGGCCATATCCAACTCTCGCGGGAAGCGGATCTCATCGTGGTGGCGCCCGCCACTGCCGATCTCATGGCCAAGGCCGCCAATGGCTTCGCAGACGATCTGGCCTCCACCGCGCTGCTGGCCACCGACAAGCCGGTGCTGATGGCGCCCGCCATGAACCCGCGCATGTGGTCCCACCCCGCCACCCGTCGCAATGCCGCGCGGCTCAAGGAGGATGGGGTCGGGTTCGTCGGTCCCAATTCCGGCGCCATGGCCGAGCGGGGCGAGTTTGGCGAAGGCCGTATGGCCGAGCCCATGGAGATCCTCGCCGCCATCGAGGCCCGCTTCGGCGAGGACATCGCGCTTCTGAAGGGGCGCCGCATCCTCATCACGTCCGGGCCGACCCATGAGCCCATCGATCCCGTCCGCTATATCGCCAACCGCTCGTCCGGCAAGCAGGGCCACGCCATCGCCGCCGCAGCAGCGGCTGCGGGAGCTGAAGTTGTGCTGGTGGCGGGCCCCGTGGACCTGCCCGACCCGCGCGGCGTGAAGGTCCTGCATGTGGAAAGCGCCCGCGAGATGCTGGCGGCCGTGGAGGAGAACCTTCCGGTGGACGCGGCCGTGTTCGCCGCCGCCGTGGCCGACTGGCGGGTGGCGAGCGAGGCGGACCAGAAAATCAAGAAACAGGCCGGGCAAAGCGTGCCGGCACTCGCCTTGGTGGAAAATCCGGACATCCTCGCCCTGGTCTCGCGCCATTCCACCTTGCGCCCGCGCCTCGTGGTGGGGTTCGCGGCGGAAACGCAGAATGTGGTGCCCAATGCCCGCGCCAAGCGCGCGCGCAAGGGCTGCGACTGGATCGTCGCCAACGATGTCTCCCCCGCCACGGGCGTGATGGGGGGCGATGTGAACACCGTGCATCTCGTGAGCGAGGACGGGGTGGAGGATTGGCCCTCCGCCACCAAGACCGAGGTGGCGCGTCGCCTCGTGGCGCGCATCGCCGGGGATCTGGCGGGCAAGGGTGGAGGAGCGTGACGATGGCGAGTGATCTGCCCGTGGCCGTGGAGCGTTTGCCCCACGGCGCCGATTTGCCCTTGCCCGCTTATGCCACCGCGGCGGCGGCGGGGCTGGACCTGATGGCCGCCGTGCCCGCCGATGCGCCGCTGGTGCTGGCGCCGGGCGCGTGGGCGGCGGTGCCCACCGGCCTCGCTCTGGCATTGCCCGAGGGCTATGAGGGCCAGGTGCGGCCTCGCTCGGGATTGGCGTTGAAGTCCGGCGTCACGGTTCTGAATGCGCCGGGAACGGTGGATGCGGACTATCGCGGCGAGGTGAAGGTGATCCTCGTCAACCATGGCGCGGCCCCCTTCGAGATCAGCCGGGGCATGCGCGTGGCCCAATTGGTGGTGGCCCCCGTCACGCGAATAAAGCTGGTGGAAAACGGAAAATTGGGAGAAACTGCACGCGGCGTCGGTGGATTTGGTTCCACGGGTCTGCACGGCGCGGCCAATCCAGAATAGTCACAGACATATGCCGCGTTTATCGGACAAAAGCCTTCTCGCCATTGCCGCCGTCGTCGATGTGGCCGTCCATGCCCGGGGTACACCGGTGGCGGCCAAGGCGCTGGCGGCCCGCCACAATCTTCCGCCCCGCCGGCTGGAGCCGGTGCTCCAGGCCCTGGTGCATGCGGGCGTGCTGAAGGGGGTGCGGGGACCGCGCGGCGGCTATGAGCTTGCGCGCGAGCGCCGCCGTGTGACGGTGGCGGAGATCGTCCGCGTGGTGGAAGGCGCCGACGAGGAAGCGGACATCATCCTGCCGCCGCTGGTGGCGGAAGTGGTCCGCCCGGCCGTGGCCGCCGCCGAGGAGACTTTCGACCGCGCTCTCGACACCGTGACCCTGGAAGACCTGTGCCGCGCGGCGGACACAAGGGGGCACGGTCTGGAACACGACCGGATCGACTTCACCATCTGACGGGCGCGACGACGCCCGATCCCCAGAACCATAAGGGAGCGCCCACCATGGCGGACACCGAGAACAAGCCCGGCCGGGGCCGGATCTATGAGTCCATCACCGAAACCATCGGCGATACCCCCCTGGTGCGCCTTCAGCGCCTGCCGCAGTTGCGCGATTCCAAGGCCACCATCCTGGCCAAGCTCGAATTCTTCAATCCCATCGCCAGCGTGAAGGACCGCATCGGCGTCGCCATGGTGGAAGCCATGGAAGAGGCGGGCGTGCTGCACCCGGACACGGTTCTGGTGGAGCCCACCTCCGGCAATACCGGCATCGCGCTGGCTTTCGTGGCGGCGGCGCGCGGCCTGCGCCTCATCCTCGTCATGCCGGAATCCATGTCGGTGGAGCGCCGCAAGATGCTGGCGCTGCTGGGCGCGGAGCTGATGCTCACCCCCGCCGCCCTCGGCATGAAGGGCGCCGTCGCCCGCGCCGAGGAATTGCTGCGTGAGCTGCCCCGGGCGGTCATGCCGCAGCAGTTCAAGAACAAGGCGAACCCCGCAATTCACCGCCGCACCACGGCGGAGGAGATCTGGAACGACACGAAGGGCGCGGTGGACGTGGTGGTCGCCGGCGTCGGCACGGGCGGCACCATCACCGGCATCGGCCAGGTGCTGAAGCCGCGCAAGCCCGGCCTGTGGATGGTGGCGGTGGAGCCGGAGGACAGCTCGGTCCTGTCCGGCGGCGCGCCCGGCCCGCACAAGATCCAGGGCATCGGCGCCGGCTTCGTGCCGGAGGTGCTCGACCGCTCGATCCTCGACGAGGTGATGCAGGTGGGCAACCAGACCGCCTTCGACACCGCCCGCGCCATGGCGCGCTATGAGGGCATTCCCGGCGGCATCTCCTCGGGCGCGGCGGTGGCTGCGGCGCTGGAGATCGGCGCGCGCAGCGAGATGGCGGGCAAGACCATCGTGGTCATCGTGCCCTCCTTCGCCGAGCGCTATCTCTCCACGGCCCTGTTCGAGGGGCTCTGAGCGGTCGCTTCCCGCTGGCGTGCCGGGTTCGCCCGGCACGCGCGTCGGATTTGATTCAATCCGGCATATTGAGGCACTAAAGTCACAATGATTCGGGCGGCGTCCGGGCAATCGCGGCGGGCGGCGCTTCATGGGGCAGGGATTCGACCATATGGGCGCGCGCAAGGCGGACCGGAACCGGAGCACCGCCCGGCTTCGCACCGCCGGTGCCGCCGTGGCCCTGCTGGCCGGCAGCTCGGCCGCCGAAGCCTTTCCGTTCGGCAATCTCCGCGTGGAAGAGGGCCTTCTGGGCGCGCTCGCGCTCGGCGCCTGCGCCGCCGCCCTCACCCTCGTGGGTCTGTATTCGGTCAAGGGCCGCGCCGCCCGCAAGACGGAAGCGGAGACACTGCGTGCCCTGGCCGGTGCCCGCGCCGAGCTTTACGGCTTGCGCACCCTCGCCGCGGGCGAGGCCGAGGGCGGCATTCTCTGGACATCGACGGACGCGCCCCATCCGTTCGGCTCGGCCCTTGCCGCTCCGCTGGGTGAGGACGGCGTGCCCGATCTGTCCACATGGCTCGGCCCGGACGCGACCGCCGCCCTCGCAGCGCCGTTGGCGCGCCTGAAGGAGACGGGCGAGGGCTTTCATATGGATTTGTCCGCCTCCGGCGGCGACCGGCTGACGCTGGACGGGCGTGCGGCGGGAGACTGTCGCCTCCTGAGCGTGCGGCGCGTCCGCTCCGCCGCGGGCGATGGCGCCCTTGCCGCCCCGGCGGCGGTGGGGCTCCTGGCGGCGCTGCCCCAGGCCGCCTGGGCGCGCGACGATGCCGGCATGCTGACGGGCGCCAATCCCGCCTTCGCGGCGGCGGTGGGCGCGACCTCTCCCGCCGAGGTAGTGGAGCGGCGCATCGAGCTTCTGGACGAGGCGACCCGCGAGGCCGCCGCCCGTGCGCGCGGGGAAGGGGGCGTCTTCCGCGCCCGGGCCCGCGTGGTGGCGGGCGGTCAGCGCCGGGTGCTGGACGTGTTCGAGGCCGGCGGGGCGGGCCTTGCCCTGGACGTGACCGAGGAAGAGGCGCTGCGCCGGGAGATCGAGCGCACCGTCTCCGCCCACCGGCGCACGCTGGACCAGTTGGCGACGGCGGTGGTGATGTTCGGCGCCGACGAGCGCCTCATGTTCCACAATGCCGCCTATGAGACCCTGTTCGGCCTCGACGTGGCCTTCCTGGACGCCCGGCCCACCGAAAGCGAGATCCTGGAATGGCTGCGCACCCAGCGCCGGGTGCCCGAGCAGGCGGATTTCCGGGCCTGGCGCGAGCATCTGCGCGAGGCCTACCGGGCGGTGGAGCCGGTGCATGACTGGTGGCACCTGCCCGGCGGGCAGATGCTGCGCACGGTGGCGACCCCCAATGCCGAGGGCGGCGTCACCTATCTGTTCGAGGATGTGTCCGAGCATGTGGCGCTGGAGAGCCGCTATAACAGCCTCATCCGCATCCAGGGCGAGACCCTGGACGGGCTGGCGGAAGCGGTGGCGGTGTTCGGCTCGGACGGGCGCCTGCGCCTCTATAACCAGGCCTTCCTCGCCTTGTGGTCGCTGACCGCGCAGGCGCTGGGCGACAAGCCGCATATCGACGCGGTTGCCGCCATGTGCCGCCCCCTGCATGGGGAGACCCGCGCCTGGGCCCGCATCCGCGCCGTTGTCACCGCCATCGAGCACCGGCGCGGCGAGACGCTGCGGCTGGAGCGGGCGGACGGGCGCGTTCTGGACGGGGCCGCCCAGCCCTTGCCCGACGGGGGCACCATGGTGACCTTCCGCGACGTGACCGACAGCGTGAAGGTGGAGCGCGCCCTCATCGAGCGCAACGAGGCGCTGGAGGCGGCGGACGCGCTGAAGAACGCCTTTGTCGGCCATGTCTCCTATCACCTGCGCACGCCGCTCAACTCGCTCATCGGCTATGCCCACATGCTGGGAGAACCGGCCTTCGGCGTCCTCACGCAGAAGCAGGACGAGTTCCTCTCCCATGTGCGCCAGTCCTCCGACACGCTGCGCGCGCTCATCGACGACATTCTGGACCTCGCCACCATCGATGCGGGCGCCATGGGGCTGGACCTGGGCGAACTGGACGTGCGCGAGACGCTGGAGGGCGTGGCGGACGCGGTGCGCGACCTGCTTCAGGAAGCGGGCGTCGCCCTGGTGATCGCCTCGCCCCCCGACATGGGCCGCTTCGTCGCCGATGCCAGGCGGGTGCGCCAGATCCTGTTCAACCTCATCTCCAACGCCGTGGCGGTTTCGCCCAAGGGCAGCACGGTCACCATCGGCGCCGAGCGGCGCGCGGAGATCGTGGTCCTCACGGTGCGCGACCAGGGGCCGGGCGTCGCCCCGGAGATCGCCGAGACGCTGTTCCAGCGCTTCGAGGCGCGCCCCGCCGGCCGGGCGCGCCCCGGGGTCGGGCTCGGCCTGTCCATCGTGCGCTCCTTCATGGAACTTCACGGCGGCTCGGTGACCCTGGCCTCCACGCCGGGCGGCGGCGCCATCGCGGTGTGCATCTTTCCCCCTGAGGCGCCCTTGCGCCGGGAGGCGGCGGAATGAGTCTCGGCCTTTCCCCCCATCCCGATCATCCCGGCGTGTACGAGCTGGCGCTGACGGACCTTGCCGCAACCCGTCTTCTGGCCGGCGCGCTGACGCCCTGGCTGGCATCGGGCGACGTGATCGCGCTCTCCGGTGACCTCGGCGCGGGGAAGACGGAGTTCGCCCGCGCCCTCATCCGCGCCTTGGCCTGCGACGAGGCGGCCGAGGTGCCGAGCCCCACCTTTTCGCTTCTCCTGCCCTATGACCTGCCGCGCGGGCGGGTGGTGCATGCGGACCTCTACCGGGTGGAAGACCCGGAGGAGCTGGAGGAGATCGGCTGGGACGAGGCCATCGAGGACGCCATTCTTGTGGTGGAATGGCCCGAGCGGGCGCCCGAGCAGCTTCCCGAGACGCGGCTCGACATCATCCTGGAACTGGCGCCCGAGATCGGCCCCGGCGCGCGCCGGGCCTATCTGGTGGGGCGCGGCGGCTTCACCGAGCGCCTGGAGCGGTTTTACGCGGCCGAGCAACTGATCGTGGCCAGCGGCTTCGGCGCCGCCGAGCGGCTGTACATGCAGGGGGATGCCTCCAGCCGCTCCTATGCCCGCCTTGTCCTGCCGGAGCGTTCGGCGGTGCTCATGAACGCGCCGCGCCGCCCGGACGGCCCGCCCGTGAAGCGCGGCCTGCCCTATAGCCGCCTCGCCCATCTGGCCGAGGATGTGCGCGCCTTCGTGGCGGTGGGGGAGGGGCTGCGCGCCCAGGGCTTCTCCGCGCCGGACATCTATGCCTCCGATCTCGACCGGGGTCTCCTGATCCTGGAGGATTTCGGCGGGGAGGGCGTCATCGAAGGGTCACCACCCGAGCCTATCAGGGCGCGCTACGAGGCGTCGGTCGAGGTGCTTGCGGCGCTTCATGCCCGCCGCCTGCCAAGCCTCCTTCCCGTCGCCCCCGGCATCGACCATGAACTGCCCGCCTATGACATGGACGCTCTCCTCATCGAGGTGGAGCTGATGCTCGACTGGTACCTGCCGTTCCGCCAGGTCGCCATCGACCAGGTGGTGCGGGAAGAGTTCCTGCTTTTGTGGCGCAACGCGCTGGGTCCGCTCCAGGGCGAGCCGCAGACCTGGGTGCTGCGCGACTATCACTCCCCCAACCTCATCTGGCTGGAGGGGCGCGAGGGCCTCTCGCGGGTGGGGCTCATCGATTATCAGGACGCGGTCATGGGCCCGGCGGCCTATGACGTCGCCTCGCTGGCGCAGGATGCCCGGCTCGACATCCCCGAGAGCCTCGAACTGCATCTGGTGGGCCAGTATGTGCGCCACCGGCGCGGCGCGGACCCCACCTTCGATGCGCGCGGCTTCGCCCATCTCTACGCGCTCATGGGCGCCCAGCGCGCCACCAAGATCCTCGGCATCTTCGCCCGCCTGAACCAGCGGGACGGAAAGCCCCATTATCTGCGCCACCTCCCGCGCATCCGCCGCTACCTCACCCGCTGCCTCGGGCATCCGGAGCTGGGATCGCTGCGCATGTGGTATGAGGCGGTCCTGCCAGCGAAGGACTTCCAGTCGTGAGCATCCAGAAGGCCATGGTGCTGTCCGCGGGCCTCGGAACCCGCATGCGCCCCCTGACCGACACACGGCCCAAGCCCCTGGTGGAGGTGGAGGGCCGCGCGCTCATCGACCATGTGCTGGACCGCCTCGGCGAGGCCGGCGTCACGGACGCGGTGGTCAATGTCCATCACCATGCCGACCTGCTGGAGGGGCATGCGCGCGCCCGCACGGGAGCGCCGCGCATCCATCTCTCCGACGAGCGCGCCCGCCTGCTGGAGACCGGCGGGGGCACCCGCAAGGCGCTGCCGCTGCTGGGCGATGGGCCGTTTGTCGCCATCAATTCGGACACCATCTGGATCGAGGGCTACCGGCACAATCTCACGCGGCTGATGGAGCGTTTCGACCCCGCCACCATGGATTGCCTGCTGCTGGTGGCCGCCACCGCCTTGTCGGTGGGCTATGACGGCACCGGGGATTTCCTCATGGACGGCGACGGGCGCCTCTCGCGGCGCCCGGAGCGGCTGGTCTCGCCCTTCGTCTATGCGGGCGCGGGCATCTTCTCGCCCGAACTGTTCAACGACACGCCGGAGGGACCCTTCTCCCTCAATCTCATCTTCGACCGCGCCGCCGAGGCGGGGCGGCTCTATGGCCTGCGCCTCGAAGGCGTGTGGATGCACGTGGGCACGCCGGACGCGATCCATGACGCGGAGACGGCCATCCGCCAGTCCAGCGACTGACGGTCCGGCCGGGAGGGTGGACGCATGAGCCAGGCCATCCTCCCTTATGATGCATTCGGAGCCTGCGCTCCGTGCCGGAGGAGGCCGTGATGCACCTGTTCACCATCGCCCCCTCCACGCCCTTCCTTCCGGCATTGGCGCAGGCGCTGCTGGACGGCACGCTGGTGCCCGGCTTCGCGCCGCGCGGCGATCCCTTCGCGCTCGCCTCCGCCACCCTCTATCTGCCCACCCGCCGCGCGGGCCGCCTGTTCGCCGAAACGCTGCTGGCGGCCACCGGGGAAAGCGCCGTGCTGCTGCCGCGCATCATCCCGCTGGGCGATGTGGACGAGGACGCCCTGGCCTTCTCCGACCTCGCCGCGCCCTTGTCCGCGCCCGTGGCGGTGTCGCCCGTGCACCGGCGCATCGCGCTCACCGCCCTCGTGGCCCACTGGCGCGAGACCATGGCGCGGGTGGAGGGTCAGGAGGCCGTTGCGGCGGGGCCTGCCTCCATCGTGGCGCTGGCGGACGAACTGGCCGCCTTGTTCGACCAGATGGCCATGGGCGGCATCCCGTGGGATCGCCTCGATACGCTCGATCTCGAAGAGCACGACGCCTATTTCGACCGGAGCTTGGCCTTCGTGCGCATCGCCCGCGCCGCCTGGAGCGACCATCTGGAGGCGCACGGCCTCGTGGAGGCGGCGATGCGGCGCGACGCCCTTGTGGCGGCGGAGGCAGCGCGCCTTGCCGCGCTCGGCCCGCGCGCGGGGCCGGTGATCGCGGCGGGCTCCACCGGCTCGCTCCCGGCGACCGCGCGCCTGCTCGGCGCGGTGGCGCGGTTGCCTTTGGGGGCGGTGGTGCTGCCGGGGCTGGACCTCTCCATGGAGGATGCGGCCTTCGCTGCCCTCACGGATGCGGAGGATGGGGCACCCGACCATCCCCAGTACAATCTCGCCCATCTGCTCGGCACCATGGGCGCGGAGCGACGCGATGTGGTGAGCCTCGGTGCGCCCGCCTCGCCCCGTGTCCGGCTCCTCGGCGAAGCCATGCGGCAGGCCCGCACGAGCCATCTCTGGGCGAACCTCTCCGAGCGCCTGCCCCCTGCCGCGCAGGACGCGGCACTTGCAGGCGTCACGCTGATCGAGGCGGCGGACGCCCGCGACGAAGCCTTGTGCATCGCGCTGGTGCTACGTGAGAGCCTGGACCATGCCGGGATGCGCGCCGCGCTCATCACGCCGGACCGGGATCTGGCGCGCCGCGTCACCGCCGAACTGGCGCGGTTCGGCGTCTCTATCGACGATTCCGCCGGCGAGCCCTTGTCCGAGACCGGGGCGGGGCGGCTCGCGCGGCTGGTGGTGCATGCGGCGGCGGACGGGTTCGCGCCCGTGCCGCTGTTCGCTCTGCTGAGCCACCCGCTCGCCGCGTTCGGCCTGGAGGCGGCGGACAAGCGCGCGGCGGTGGCGGCGCTGGAATTGATTGCCCTGCGCGGCCCGCGCCCCCGGCGCGGCATTGCCGGGCTTAAGGAGGCCATTGCCGCCTTCGATCCCGACGCCCTGCACCGCCTCGATCCGCGCCGGGTGCTGGATGCGGACGCCATCGGCCAGGCGCGGGATCTGGTGGACCGTCTGGAGGCGGCGCTGGCACCCCTGGAGAGCGGGACGGTGCCCCTCACCGCGCGCGTCGCGGGCCATCGGGCCGCCATGGAGGCGGTGGCGCGGCCCCTGGACGGCGAGGATGACGATCCGGCCTGGGCAGCCCTCTCGCTTGTGCTGGACGACATCGCCGGAGGCGCCGAGCACGGCCCGGCTTTGGACCTGAAGGATTATGCCGACATGGCGGCGCCGCTCCTCTCCGGCGAGATGGTGCGCCCGGCGACGGCGGATGCGCTGCCCATCCGCATCCTCGGCCCCCTGGAGGCGCGCCTCGTGGCGCTGGACCGGGTGGTGCTGGGGGGCCTCGTGGAGGGGAGCTGGCCGCCGCAGACGCGCTCCGACCCCTGGCTGTCGCGCCCCATGCGCGCGGCGCTCGGGCTCGATCTGCCGGAGCGCCGGGTGGGCCTGTCCGCCCACGACTTCGCCCAGGCGGCGGGCGTGCCGGACCTGTTCCTGACCTATGCGGGCAAGACCGAGGGGGCGCAGAGCGTGCCTTCCCGCTTCCTCCAGCGCTTCAAGACCGTGGCCGGAGCCGCGCGCTGGGAGGCGGCGCGCGCACGGGGCGAGACATGGCGTGCCGCCGCTGCGGCGCTCGACCGTGCGGAGCCGGTGCCGCGCGTGGTGCAGCCCGCGCCCGCGCCGCCCCTCGCGCTGCGCCCGCGCCGGCTCTCAGTCACCGAGATCGAGACCCTGTTGCGCGATCCCTATTCCATCTTCGCGCGCCATGTGCTGGGCCTGCAGCCGCTCGACCCGCTGGACGCGCTGCCCGGCGGCGCGGAGCGCGGGACGGCGCTGCACGACGCGCTGGGCCGGTTCGCCGCCCAATATCCCGAGGCGCTGCCCGCCGAGCCTCTGGAGAAGCTGTTGGCGCTCGGGCGCGAATCCTTCGCGCGCCTCGCGGTTTTTCCCGCCGAGCATGCCTTGTGGTGGGCCCGGTTCGAGCGGGTGGCGGGCTGGTTCATCGAATTTGAGCGCCGCCGCCGCCCCAGCCTGCGGCGCATCGCGGCGGAAGTGGGCGGGTCGCTGGAACTCCCCTTGCCCGGAGGCCCGTTCCGCCTCACCGGCAAGGCGGATCGCATCGACCTCCAGCGCGACGGACGCCTCGCCGTCCTCGACTACAAGACCGGCACTGCGCCTTCGGCCGCGCAGGTGCGGGCGCTGTCGCCCCAATTGCCGCTGGAGGCGGCCATGGCGGCGCGCGGCGCGTTCAAGGATGTTCCCGCCGCCGAGGTGGCCGACTTCTTCCATGTGGAACTGCGCGGCGGCGCGGAGCCGGGGCGCGAGAAACCCGCCATCGGCCGGGGCATGACCGCCGCCGCCGTTTCCGATGAGGTGCTGGGCAAGCTGGTGGAGCTTCTCGCCGCCTTCGATGATCCCGCGCAGGGCTATCGTGCGCTCGCCGCCCCCCAATGGCGCGGCCGCTTCGGTCCCTATGACCATCTCGCCCGCGTGAAGGAATGGAGCCTCGGGGCGGACGGGGAGGAGGGCGCATGAGCGGGGCCGTAACAAGCGGCGGCCTGCCCACGGGGCCGCTCGCCGAGGCGTCCCGTCGGCAGGGCGAGGCGTCCGCGCCGGGCAGCTCGGCCTGGGTGTCCGCCAATGCGGGCTCGGGCAAGACCCATGTCCTGGCGCAGCGTGTCATCCGCCTCATGCTGGCGGGCACGCCGCCGGGGCGCATCCTGTGCCTGACCTATACCAAGGCGGCGGCGGCCAACATGGCCAACCGCGTGCTCTCCATCCTCGGCCGCTGGGTGGCGCTGGACGATGCCGCGCTCGATGCCGAGCTGGCGCGCATGGAGGGCAATCCACCGGACCGCACGGCGCGGGAACGGGCGCGCCGCCTGTTCGCCGCCGCCCTGGAAACGCCGGGCGGCCTGAAAATCCAGACCATCCACGCCTTCTGCGGCGGGCTGCTGCACCGTTTCCCCTTCGAGGCGGGCGTGGCGGCGGGCTTCCGGGAACTGGACGAGGCCGGGCGTCTCGACCTCATGGCCCGGATCCGCGCCGATCTCGTGGTGGAGGCGGCGCAGGCGCCCCGCAGCCCGCTCGGCCGCGCTTTGTCCCGCCTCATGGAGGAGCGCAGCGATGCGGGGCTCGACGCCTTGCTGGAGGCGGCGGTGGCCATGCGCGCGGACATCCTGCCCTTGGCGGATGACGCGGCGGGAATGCGCGCCCGTCTCGCGCGGGTGCTGGGGCTGGACGCCGGGGAGGACCGCGCGTCCGTCGAGGCGCGTATCCTGGCGGGCGGCCCCCTGCCGCGCGCCCTCTGGGGGCAGGCGGCGACACTTCTGCTTTCCGGTTCGCAAAGCGATCAGGATCTCGGCACTGCCTTGGCCGAGGCGAACACGGTTGATGATCCGCGCGCGGCCCTCGCCGCCTATCTCTCCGTCTTCCTCACGGACAAGGGCCAGCCGCGCAGCGCCGCGCGCTTCGTGACCAAGCCGGTGCGGGCCCGCGCGCCGGACATGGCCGAACGGCTCGATGACGAGAAGGCCCATGTGGCTGATCTCGTGGAGCGGCTGCGGGCCTGCGTGATCCTGGAGCGGAGCGAGGCGGCATTGACCCTCGCGGGCTTGTGCGCCGCCCGCTACGAGGCGGCCAAGGCGGAACGCGGCCTGCTGGATTTTGACGACCTCATCGCCCGCACCGCCGGGCTGCTGGACCGGGTGCCCGCCTCCTTCGTGCATCTCAAGCTCGACCGGGGCATCGACCATGTGCTGGTGGACGAGGCGCAGGACACCAGCCCCGCCCAGTGGGAGGTGGTCCAGGGCCTGATCTCCGATTTCTTCGCCGGGGAGGGCGCGCGCGGCACGCTCTCGCGCACCCTGTTCGTGGTGGGCGATGAGAAGCAGTCCATCTTCTCCTTCCAGGGGGCGGACCCGCGCGCCTTCGGCGCCATGCACGGCAAGGTCGCCCGCGCGGCGGGGCGCGAGGCGTTCCGCGATGTGAGCCTGCCCCATTCCTTCCGCTCCGCCCCCGGCGTGCTGGAGGCGGTGGACAAGGTGTTCGCCAGCGCCGAGGCCCATGCGGGGCTCGTTGCCGAAGGTGCGCCGCCGCCCCATGCGGCCATCCGGGCGGATGCGCCCGCCCTCATCGAGATCTGGCCCACCGTCACGCCCGCGCCCCGGCCCAAGACGGATGACTGGCGCCGTCCGCTGGACGAGGTGCCGGTGGATGACCCGGTGAACATCCTCGCCCGGCGCATCGCCGCCTTCGTGCAATGGGGCATCCGCGAGCGCCTCGCCATTCCCTCGCGCGGCGGGCGGCCCATGCAGGCGCGGGACGTGATGGTGCTGGTGCGCCGTCGCGGCAAGCTGTTCGAGGCGGTCATCCGCGCGCTGAAGGGGGCGAGCGGTGTGGAAGTGGCGGGCGCCGATCGGCTGGTGGTGGCGGATCATATCGCCGCCCTCGACCTCATGGCCTTGGGCGACGCGCTGCTCTCGCCCGACGACGACCTCGCCCTCGCCGCCGTGCTCAAGAGCCCCCTGTTCGGGCTGACGGACGACGATCTCCTGGACCTCTGCCCCAATCGGGACAGGCGGCTGCGCGCCGTGCTGCGTGGCGAACCCAGGTTCAGTGAGATGGCGGACAGGCTGGAGCGTTGGGAGGCGGAGGCGCGCGCGTTGCGCCCGTTCGACTTCTACGCCCGCGTGCTCGGCCGCGATGGCGGGCGGCGGGCCATGCTGGCGCGGCTCGGCCCGGAGGCGGGCGACGTGCTGGACGAGTTCATGGCGCTCGCCCGTGCCTATGAGAGCAGCGAGCCGGCGAGCCTGCCGGGCTTTCTCGCCTTCCTGCGCCGGGGCGGCGCTGAGACCAAGCGCGACATGGAAAGCGGCCGCGACGAGGTGCGCGTCATGACGGTGCACGGCGCCAAGGGGCTGGAGGCGCCCATCGTGATCCTGGCGGACACTGTGGACGCGCCGCGCCCGCGTTTGCCCGGCGGCCTCATGGGCGTGGCCGATGCGGACGGGACGCTGGTGCCGGTGCTGGCAAGCCGCAAGGAAGAGGATCCCCCCGCCATGGCGGAGGCGCGCGCGGTCTCGGCCGCCCGCGAGGCGGAGGAATATCGGCGCCTGCTCTATGTGGCCCTCACCCGCGCGGAAGACGCCATCCTGGTGTGCGGCGCCGAGACGCGCCTGCCGGGCGCGGACAAGCCCCATGCCCGGGCCGAGGGCTGCTGGTACGATCTGGTGCGCGACGCCTTGGCCCGCGAGGCCGTGGAGGTGCAGGCGGGCTATGCGGAGGGGCCGGTGCTGCGCTGGCGCCGGGCGGAGGCGTTCGCTCCCAGCTCCACCCGGCTTGCGGCCCTCACGGTCGCGCCGCCGCAGGCTTTGCCGCTGGGCGCGCTGGACGTGCCCGCTCCCCGGCTGCGCCTTCGTCCCTCGCGCGCCTCCCATGCGGGTGGGACGGCCGGGGCCGGGGCGCGCACCAGCCTTCCGGCTGCCGATCTGCCTCCCTCTGTCCGGGGCGATCTGATTCACCGGCTCCTTGCCGGCTTGCCGGACCTCCCCGTGGCCGAGCGGGAGGCGGCGGGCCTTCGCCTTCTGCGCCAGGCGGCGCCCGGCTTGCCGGGTGATCTGGAGCAGGCCCTTCTCGGAGAGGCGATGGGCGTGATCGGCCATAGGGCGCTGGCCCATCTGTTCGGCGCCGGGAGCCGCGCGGAAGTGCCCGTGACGGGTGCCTGGCGGACGGAGGACGGGCGCGCGGTGGAAGTTGCCGGGCGCATGGACCGCATCGTCCGCCTGCCGGACCGCCTCGTGATCGCGGATTTCAAGACCGACCGCGTGCCCTCGGCGTCCGGCGATGCCGTGTCGCGGGTCTACGAACTCCAGCTCGGCCTTTACGCGGCGGCGCTGCGTCGCGCGTTTTCAGGACTCAGCATCGAGGCGATTTTGGTATATACGAGGGGCCCGGCAATTCATGAGATCCCGGCGTCGCGCCTTGCGGCTGCGTCGCGCGAGGCTGAGGCTGCCGATCGGGGCGGGTCCCTGTGATCGGTAATCCCAGGTTCAGGGGATCGGGCGAAGCCGCGGCCTGTTTTCTTGCGATGCAAGGGAGCGGTGGCGGGCTCGGGTGGAGCGAAGTCGGCCCACTGCCTTGATGCGGGTCACGAGGTCGCGACTGCGCCTTGACGCATAGGGGAGGGGGTTCCTAATTTGTGGGGAGCGTTTTTTGCGTTCGCCCAAGAGGTGTCCCATGTCTGTTGAAAAAGTGTCCGATCAGTCCTTCGACCAGGATGTCCTGAAGTCGGGCGCTCCGGTTGTGGTCGATTTCTGGGCCGAATGGTGCGGCCCGTGCCGCATGGTGGCGCCCATCCTCGACGAGGTTTCGGGCGAGCTGGGCGACAAGATCAAGATCGTGAAGCTGAACGTGGACGAGAATCCGGAGACGGCGTCCAAGTACGGCATCATGTCCATTCCCACGCTGCTCCTGTTCAAGGACGGAAAGATCGCCTCGCGCCAGGTCGGCGCGGCACCCAAGGCGAAGCTCGTCCAATGGATCAACGGGTCGATCTGAGGCGATAAGCCGATCTGACGGAGGCGGGCAGGGGCCCGCCTCTTTTCATTGCCGGGGGGCAAGTGTGAACCGTTTCCGCCAAGCGTGCCGAGGGGCCGCGCCGCGATGATCGATCCTGGCGAAACGGCGCCCGCAGGGGCGCCGCCGCTCGTTTCAACGTCGGCACCAGCCCGGCGCAAGCCTTTGCTGTCTCGTATTCTAAGCATCTGCGCTCGGGGGCGAGGGGCCGGGAATATGTCGGCGGCGAATGACGACGTGCGGGACGCCTGGGGGGACCTTTCGGTGCCCACCATGCGCATGCTCAGCGGGCAGAGCGCGGTGTCCCGGCGTCTGGTCAAGGGGGCCTATGTCCCGGTCTTCACCGGCCTGATCATCGCCGCGGTGCTGTGCATCCAGGGTTTCATGCTGTGGCAGGCGCGCCAGGAGGCGTGGAGCCGGGCCCTGCATACCGGCGAGAACGTCGCCCGCACCCTCTCCGATTCCATCGCCAAGAACCTGGAAGTGGTGGAGGTGAACGTCGCCGGCGCCCAGAGCGTGCTGGAAAGCAGCGACTTCGATTCCCTGCCCCAGCGCCAGCGCGACCTGCTCCTGTTCGACCGCTCGGTGCCGGCCGACCTGCTCAACGTCATGCTGGTGGTCTCGCGCAAGGGCGAGGTGGTGCTGGAGGTGGGCGGTCTCGCGCCGTCGCCGGTCAGCCTGGCCGACCGGGATTATTTCCTCGTCCACATGCGCCGCGATGTGGGCACCTATCTCAGCCAGCCCTTCCGCAGCCGGTATCGCAGCGGCGATCCCACCCTGGCCATGAGCCGGCGGGTGAACGGTGCGGACGGCTCCTTCAACGGCATGGTCATGGCGGGCGTCCGCCTCGCTTATTTCCGCTCGCTGCTGGACAATGTGCGTCTCGGCCCGGACAGCGCCGTCACCCTTCTCAGCACCACCGGCACCGTGCTGATGCGCTCACCCTCCTCGGATGGCGCGGGCAATGTGGGCGCGGAGGTGCAGCATGGCGGCGTTCTCGACCGCATGCTCGCTTATTCCGATCCGTTCGTGGACGAGGGCCTGCTGGACGGGTCCCAGCGCCTCTATGTCTATCAGCGCGTGGCGGATTTCCCGCTGATCCTGGCCGTGGGCCTCGCCACGTCCGACATCTATGCCGAGTGGAACCGTCAGGCGCTGACCTTCGGCGCGCTCACCCTCGCCTTCTGCGTGGCGCTCGCCTTCCTGGTGCGCGGGCTCCAGCGCGGCCTCGTGCGCAGCACGGAGATGGAAGAGCTTCTCAAGAAGATGTCCCTCACGGACGTGCTGACCGGCCTGCCCAATCGCCGCGCCTTTGATGATCGCCTGGACTCGGAAGTGCGCCGCATGGCGCGCGAAGGGCGGCCCATCGCGCTGCTCCTGGTGGACGTGGACCACTTCAAGGCGGTCAACGACACCTATGGCCATCTGAACGGCGACCGGCTGCTGCGCACGCTGGGCCGCCAGATCCAGCGGTCCGTCGGCCGTCCCGGCGACGTGGCGGCCCGGTTCGGCGGCGAGGAGTTCGCCGTGCTGCTGCCGGACACGGACCTGAAGGGCGCGCGCTACATCGCCGAGCGCATCCGCTCCGACGTGGAGCGCTGTTTCATGACCCTGGACAGCGGCCAGCGCCTCTCCGCGACGGTGAGCGTCGGCCTCGTGAGCGCCGAGCCGTCGGGCGGGGAGAACCCGCATATCCTGGTGAGGCAGGCGGACGAGGCTCTCTACGAGGCCAAGGCCCAGGGCCGCAACACGGTGGTGTGGCACGAAATTCCCGCCGCCGCCGCGACGCCCGCCGACCGCACGGTCCTGCCGCTGAGCCCGCCTGCGGTTTCCACCCAGAGCCCGTCCGCCGCCTGAGGCGACCGTCTCCGCCCTGTGGCGGGGAGCCTGCTGTCAGTCGCCGTCCAGTGTCTCGTGGACCGGGGCCCAGAACAGGATGCGGGCACGGGCGAAGGCGACGGTGCGCTGAAGCGCGATGCCCATAAAGGCGAGGAGCACCAGGGCAGCGAGCGAGCCGGCAATGTCCAGCGAGGCGTTGCGGCTGAGGATCAGCACGCCCAGTCCCGAATTGCCGCCCACGAACTCGCCCACCACCGCGCCCAGGATGGAATAGACCGCCGCCATTTCCAGCCCCGCGAACACGTAAGGCAGGGCGCCGGGGAATTTCACGAGGCGGAACGTGGTCCAGCGGCTCGCCTTCAGGCTCGCCATCAATTCCACCCGGTCCTTTTCCACGCTGGCGAAGCCCGCCGCCGTGTTGATGAGGAGAGGGAAGAAGGTGAGCAGCACGCCCAGCAGGATCTTGGATTCGATGCCGAAGCCGAACCAGACCACGAACAGCGGCGCCAGCGCCACCTTGGGCACGCTCTGCAGGCCGATGACATAAGGCAGGATCAGCCGCCGCACGCCCTTGAACTCCACCACCAGCGCCCCCGCCAAGATGCCCAGCAGACTGCCGAGCACGAAGGAGGAGAGCGCTTCCACCAGCGTGGTGAAGATGTTCACGTAATACTGGGACGGCGACAGGAAGGGCGGCGCGAAGCCGCGCACCAGCGCCATGAAGATCTGCGAGGGCTGGGGAAACACATAGTCCGGCACCTGGAACCAGCGCAGCCCATATTCCAGCGCCACCATCAGGATGGCGAAGGTGATCAGGCCCAGATGCCGGTTGACCAGGCGGGCGAGGGAGAAGCGCGGGCGCTCCGTGTCCACCTCTGTCCGGGAAGGGGCGTCAATCGACATGGGGACGGTCCTTTGCGCCGATGCCGAACAGGCCGCGAATGTGCCGCACCAGCTCCGCGAAGGCGGGCTCGGACATGGTGTCGAGGTCGCGCGGGCGGGGCAGGTCCACCTTGATCTCCTCCACGATGCGCCCCGGGCGCGGGCTCATCACCAGCACGCGGTCGGCCAGGAAGACGGCTTCCGGGATGGAATGGGTGATGAGGAAGATGGTCTTCCCGCTTTCCCGCCAGATGCGCTGGAGTTCCAGGTTCATGGTGTCGCGCGTCATGGCGTCGAGGGCGCCGAACGGCTCGTCCATGAGCAGGATGGAGGGGTCGTGCAGCAGCGCGCGCGTGATGGAGCAGCGCTGCTGCATGCCGCCGGACAATTCGCCGGGATAGGAGCCCGCGAATTGCTCCAGCCCGACCATTTTCAGGAGGTCGCGGGCCCGGGCCTCGGCCGCTTTCGCGTCGAGGCCCAGAACCTGCGCCGGCAGCATCGTATTCTGAAGGACCGTGCGCCAGGGCAGAAGCACGGGGGCCTGGAAGACGAGACCGAGCCGGTTGGCCGCATCACTGGGCGGCCGCCCCCTGACCGTCACCGTGCCCACGGAGTGTGGGACGATGCCGGCAAGGATCTTGAGGAGGGTGGACTTGCCGCATCCGGACGGACCCACGATGCAGACGAACTCGCCCTCCTGAACGGTGAAATCGATGTCGTCGAGCGCGAGCACATGGCCCTCGCGCTTCGAGCGATAGGTCTTGGTCAGCCCCTTCACCGCGATGGTGGGGACAGCCGGGGATGTCGCGGCCGGTGCGGTGGAACCGCTCTCGGGCCCGTCGGGGAGGCGTGCTGCGGCCTCTCGCGCATGCATGGTTCCGAGTTCCCCTTTTTCTTTTGGTGCCGTGGCACCGCGTTTGGCGGCGCCACGGAAGACATGTGCCCGCGATCCGTTCAGGCCAGGGCGCGCACCGTGTTGCGCAGGATGCCGATGCCTTCCACCTCGGCCTCCACCACGTCGCCGTCATTCAGCCAGCGCTGTGGGGTCATGCCGAGCGCCACGCCCGCCGGGGTGCCGGTGGCGACGATGTCGCCCGGCTCCAGGGTCAGGCCCTCGGAGAGCACCGAGACGATGGTGGCCACATTGAACAGGAGGTCGGCGGTGCTGGAATCCTGGCGGGTCTCGCCGTTCACCCGCAGCGTGACCCGCCGGCCGGAGGGGTCGCCGAACGTGTCGGCGGTGACGATCCAGGGGCCGATGGGGCAGAAGGTGTCGAGGCCCTTGCCCTTGAACCACTGGTGATGGCGCTTCTGGAGGTCGCGCGCCGTCACGTCGTTGAGCACCGTGTAGCCGAAGACGGCGGACATGGCCTCGTCCACGGAAATGTCCCGGCACGTCTTCCCGATCACCAGGGCCAACTCCACCTCATAGTCGAGCTGCGCGGTAAGGTTGGTGTCGAGGCGGATGGGGCTCTCATGGCCGGTCACGGAGGTGGGCGGCTTGGAGAAGAATTCCGGCACGGTGGGGAAGACCAGCGGCACGCCCCGCGCCCGTGCGCCTTCCTCGATATGGGCCTTGTAGTTGCGGCCCACGCAGAAGACGTTCTTGGACGGCCGGGGAATGGGCGCCAGCAGCGTCACCTCTGCGAGGGGAAGCCAGGCGGTGTCCGGCGCGCCCGCGGAGAGGCGGCGCAGCGCGTCGAGTGCGGCCGCGCCGCCCTCGATTGTCGCCTGCATGCTCTCGGGCACGGTTCCGGCAGGTGCGGCGGCGGCCAGGTCGAGCAGTCGCTCGCCCTTCACGATGCCGAGGGCCGGAACACCCGATCTGGAGAAGGTTGCGAGGCGCATGGCTTATTCCTTCACCGTCGTGAAGGCGGCCGGGATGTGGAATTCCAGGAAGCCGGCGGAGGTGATGCCCTCCGCGCAGCGCAGGGCATGGATGTCGCCGGCCCGGAACACGGTGGCGTCGCCCGGCTTCACCACCACTTCCTTGCCGTCCACCACGAAGGTGATGGCGCCTTCCAGCAGCACGAACATGCTTTCGGCATCGGGATGATGGTGCAGGGGCGTGACGGTGTCGCGCTCATATTCCACGATCATGGCGTGGCCGCGCTGCGACTTCGAGGCTTCCTTGCTGACGATGTAATAGCGCTTCTTCTTCTGCTCCGGCACCACCACCAAGGGCAGTTCGCCGCGCGGGCGGATGGCGACGCCGCCGGTGAAGCCGGCGAGGCCCGAGGTGGCACCCTTCGGCGGGGCCAGCACGCGCAGCATCTGGGTCTCGCCGTCGAAGACGTTGGCGACGGAGTAGGCCGTGTTTTCCTCGATCACGGCGGCGGCCTGGAACGGCAGGTCGCTGGAGGTGTCGTCCACGGTCAGGCGGGTCGCGCCGCCGACGATGAACAGATAGCAGTCGGACCCTTCCGGCGCCGTCTCCTCAAACACCGCCCCGGCGGCTAGAGTGAGGAGTTCCGCGTCCATCAACTGGGTCTGCCCCCCGGTTACCGAGGCGCGAACCACACCAGGACCCACGCTTTCACCCGGCAATTCGGTCAGCGTCACCACTCGTGCCATGCCTAATCTCCCTCGCCAGCCCGAGCCGTGCCTTTATCGAAGGCTGGCCTTCAAATTGTGCATGCCTTGCGGTAGATGTCAAAACGGACGTTTGAAATAGTTGCGCATATGAACTCAGATTCCTCAGCCAAGCGAACACCCCGGGCTTCCGCCAAAGCCGCGTCCAAGGCGGGGGAGGGCGCGCCGCATGACGCGCCGGACCCGACCGTCGCGGCACTGCCGGCGGATGTCTCCGAAACCGGAGGCGGAGCCAAGGGACGGAGCGCCTCCAAGCGCGGCTCTAAGGCGGCGGCACCGGGGGCGGACGCGGCCCCCACAGGCGCCTATGACCCCGCCGAGACGCGCAACCGCCTGCTGGATAAGGCCGAGGCCTTGTTCGCGGAGCACGGCTTCAACGGCGTCTCCATGCGCACCATCACCGGCGCTGCCGGGGTCAATCTCGCGGCCGCCCATTATCATTTCCAGAGCAAGGAAGGTCTCTACCGGGCTGTGTTCGCGCGCCGGGTGGGGCCCATGAATATGGAGCGGGAGGAGTTGCTCCGGGCCTGCCTCGCGGAGGAGGAGCGCACCGGCCGCATGGATCCGGCGGCGGTGCTCGACGCCTTCATCGGCCCCGCCATCCGGGTGAGCAACGAGCCCGGCGCCGACAATTTCCGCCGCCTCTCCGGCCGCTCGGCCGCCGATCCCTCGCCGGAGGTGCGGCGGGTGGTCTATGAGCTTTACGATCAGGTGGCCGTGCGCTTCGTGGATCTGCTGGCCAGGGCCTGCCCGCACCTCACCCGTGAAGACCTGTTCTGGCGGCTGGCCTGCGCCTATGGCGCCATGATGTATGTGCGCGCCGATAGCGGGCGCCTCCAGCGCCTGCTGGGCGACGAATTCACCATGTCCGACAGCGCCGCCGCCATGCGCCACCTCATTCCGGTTCTGACGGCGGGCTTCACGCTCCCGTCCCTGGCGGTGCCCGCCAAGGCCCCGCGCCGCGCCCCGGCCAAGGCGTCTCCCACATCTCCGAAGCCCGCAGCCCGCAAGAAGACGAGCACCACATGACCTTCCGCGATCTGTTCGGCCCCGGCCGCTCCACCGTCCACGCCACGGGCGCCATGGCGGCGACCTCCCATCCGCTGGCCACCGCCACCGCTTTGGACGTGCTGCGCGACGGCGGCAATGCCGTGGATGCGGGACTTGCCGCCTGCGCCGTGCTGGCGGTGGTGGAGCCGCAGATGACCGGCATTGGCGGCGACTGCTTCTGCCTGCTGGCCAAGAACGGCCAGGGGCCGGTGATCGCCTATAACGGCTCCGGCCGGGCGCCCGCCGGGGCGAGCCTCGCGCGCTATCAGGCGGAAGGCATCACCGCCATCGATCCCCTGGGGCCGCACGCGGTCACCATTCCCGGTGCCATCGAGGCGTGGCACCGCCTCGCCGCCGACCACGGCACCATCCCGCTCTCAACCCTCCTGGAACCCGCCGCGCGCTATGCGGAGGAGGGGCATCCGATCCATGAGCGGATCGTGTTCGACCTGCGGTCCTTCCTGGCCAAGGTGCGCCGGGCGGAAGGGTTCGCCGCGCTCATCCTGGATGACGGCGACCTGCCGCGCCCCGGTCGCCTCTACACCAATCGCGCTCTCGGCCAGAGCCTGCGGGACATCGCCAAGGGCGGGCCCGACGCCTTTTATCGCGGCCCCATCGCCGCCCATCTGGCAGACTTCCTCACGGAGCGGGGCGGCTTCCAGACCCGCGCCGATTTCGCCGCCACTGCCGGCAATTATGTGGAGCCGGTGAGCGCCGACTATCGGGGCCACACGGTCTATCAATGCCCGCCCAACGGGCAGGGCATCATCACCCTGCTGCTGCTGCGCATCCTCTCCCATCTGGACGTGGCGGCGGACGGGCCGCAGAGCCCCGAGCGCTTCCATAAGCTCATGGAGGCGGCGCGCATCGCCTTCTCCATCCGCGACGCCTGGCTGGCCGACCCCGAGCATTATCCCGTGCCCTGGGAGCGCTTCCTGTCGGACGCCTTCACCAAGGCGGCTGCGGCGCGCATCCGGCCCGACGCGGTGCTGGACGTGAGCACGCCCGACGACCTGCCCGAGCACAAGGACACGGTCTATCTCACGGTGGTGGACCGCGACCGCACCGCCTTCTCGCTCATCAATTCCATCTTCGAGCCGTTCGGCAGCGCGCTCTACGAGCCGCAGACCGGCATCCTGCTGCACAATCGCGGACGCTCCTTCTCCCTGAAGGAGGGGCACCCCAACGCCATCGCGCCGGGCAAGCGGCCCATGCACACCATCATTCCCGGCATGGTGATGAAGGAGGGGCGGGTGCTCTATTCCTATGGCGTCATGGGCGGGCATTTCCAGCCCGTGGGCCATGCCACTTTGCTCTCGAACCTCATCGATTACGGCATGGACATGCAGCAGGCGGCGGACGCGCCGCGCGCCTTCCCGCAGGACGGGAAGGTGATGGTGGAGCACACCTTGCCGGAAGCCACCCGCGCGCGCCTTGCCGCCATCGGCCATACCGTGGAATTGCGGGCCGATCCCATCGGCGGGGCGCAGGCCATTCGCATCGATCCGCAGTCGGGCGTCCTGTCCGGCTGCTCCGACCCTCGCAAGGACGGGTGCGCGCTGGGATTTTGAGGGCGGGCGGAGGTTTCTCCGCGGAATCTCAAACGGACGTTTGACATTCCGTGGGGCCTGCCTCAGCCTTCTCGTCACGGTCTCGAAACCGCCGGTGCCGGACCGGTCAGCAGGCGTTTTGAACGGAACCGGCTCCCCAGGAGGATCGCAATAAGGCTGATAACCGGAGCTGGGAGCAAGATACGTATGCCGCTGATTGGACAATCCCTGGCACGCCTCGCGGGTGCCCTGTCGTTTCCCCTGGCCCTCTGTACGGCCGTTCCCGCCTTCGCCCAGGTGCCGGAGCCGGTGATCGGCGTCTCCTCGCGCAGCTTCAATCCCGGCTTCTCCAACATGTGGATCGGCACCACGATGGGGCTGTTCGGCAGCGCCATCGCGCCGAAGTCGGTGGGCACGCAGGGCGCGGCGGAGAACCTCCAGCTCATGCTCTCCGGCCAGCTCACCATGAGCACGGGGACCCAGGACATCATCCTGAATTCCGCCGCCGAGGGGCGTAAGCTGCCGGCGGTCATCCCCTGCGTCTATCTGCGCGGCGTCCTGCACCGCATCTCGGTCATGCCGGACAGCGCCATCACCTCCTATGCCGCCCTCAAGGGCAAGAAGATCGGCGTGCCGACCTTGGCCTATGGCGGCGTGGGCTATCTGAAGTTCGCGCTGCGCCATGCGGGCATCAGCGCGGCCGATGTCACCATGCTGCCCGTGGGCGACGGCCAGCAGGCCGCGGCCGCCCTCACCTCGGGCCGCGTGGATGCGCTGCTGAATGCCGATGTGGACGTGGTGCGGCTGAAGACGCTGGGCATCGACGTGCGCGTCCTCGAACCGCCGGGCGACATGAAGAATGCCGCCACCGCCTATGTCTTCGCCTTCCAGCGTCCCTGGTTCGACGGCCACAAGACCGAGGCGCTGGAGATGCTCAAGGGCATGATCCGCTCCATCATCGTGATGACGGAGAATCCCGAGGCGGCCGTGCGGGTGAGCTATTACATGTACCCGGCCTCGGTCCCCACCGGCATCTCCCGCGAGCAGGCCATCAAGGACGCGGTGACCATCATCAACACCCGCGCCCCGCTGATCTCCCGCGATGCCGCCAACAACGACAAATGGTGCTCCTTCTCCAAGGAGAACTGGAGCGACTTCGTGGAAATCCTCGGCCTTGAAGGCAAGGTCAACCCGATGGACTTCTATACCGACGAGCTGATCGCGGGCGTGAACACCATCGACGAGGCGGGCCTGCGCAAATGGGCGCGCGACCTCAAGGTGCCCGAGGGCGATGCCGAGATCGCCAAGTGGCTGGCGGCCCTCAAGCCGCCGCTCTGAAACCTGTGTGTTCCGGTGCTTCCACGGAAGCACCGGACCTCCTGATCAGAAGGGGGCGATGGCCCCGCTGAGGGCGCTCGCCGCCTCCACCGCCAGCGGCGCGAACCGCTTGGCGAAGCTTTCCGGGCTCCATTCCGAGAGCGACCCGGCAATATGCACCGCCGCCACCGGCCGCGCCCGGTGGTCGAGCACGGCGCAGGCTACGGCCACCTCGCCGATCAGGCTCTCGTCCTGCACCAGCGAATAGCCCTCCGTGCGCGCCCGCTGCACCTGGGCGCGGATGTCGTCCGGCGCCGTGAGAGTCTTGGGGGTCAGGGGCACCAGCTCGGAGCGGGCGATGATGCTGTCCACCTCGCCGTCCGACAGCTTCGCCATGATGGCCCGCCCGCCGGAGGAGCAGAAGGTGGGAATCCGCCGGCCGATCAGGGTGGCGAAGAAGGTCTGCCGCTTGCTCTGGCGGCGAATGGCGTAACAAATGGTCAGATCGTCGAAAATAGACAGATCAACCCGCTCGTGCGCGGTTTGTTGAAGCTCGTTCAGCACCGGCACCGCCCGCTCGATGAGCGGCCAGCTCCGCAGGAAATCGAAGGAGCGGTCCAGCACCTTCGGCCCCAGGCAGAAGCCGCGCCCGTCCAGCCCCTTGCGCAGATAGCCCAGGTGCAGGAGCGTGTAGGCCATGCGCTGGACCGTGCTTTTGTCCAGCCGCGCGAGGTCGCCGATCTCCTGGAGGCTCATGGGGCCGGGATGGGCGGCGAACGCCTCCAGCACCGCGATACCCTTGCCCAGCGAGTTGACGAACTGGCGCGGATCGACGGTCGACGTTTCGTCCCGCCCTTCCGCGCGCAAGGTGTTGACAAACCCGCTCAAGGGAGGTTCCTTTCAATAGAAAATAAAAACGATCGTATTGTGTTTCAATACGAAAATATCAGACGGGGATTACCATGGCAAGCGACCTTGCAACCGGGCGTCCCGCCCCTCCCTTTCTCTCCCCGCATGCCTCCCGCATGACCCGTTCCGTGCCCGGTTCCGCCGGGCCGGCGGTTGGCCGGGCGAGGGCGCGCGCATGACGGATATCCAGGGTACGGAGGCCGCCCCCCTCGCGCTTCCCGCCCCCTCCCGCGCCGGGCGCGTGCGCGGGCTGGTGGAGCGGTTCGGCCCGTGGCTGCTGACCGCTTTCCTCATCGGCCTCTGGGAATTCGCGGTCCGCTTCTTCAAGATCCCGCCCTTCCTGCTGCCCGCGCCGTCCCAGATCGCCGTGCTCATGTACAATGAGTGGTCGCTGATCCGGATGCATGCGGCGGCCACCATCTCCAGCATGGTGTCCGGCTATGTCTGCGCCGTCATCTTCGCCCTGACGGTTTCCGCGCTCATGATCCGCTTCCCGCTCATGGAGCGGTGCGTCATGCCCATCTTCGTGGCGCTCCAGAGCGTGCCGAAGATCGCCATCGCTCCCCTCATCCTGGTGTGGGTCGGTGCGGGCTTCCATTCCAAGCTGCTGGTGGTCACGGCCATCGCCTTCTTCCCCATCGTCATCAATACGATGACCGGGTTCAAGGAGGTGGACCGGGGGCTGCGCGACGTGTTCACCTCGGTGGCGGCCAGCGAGCGGCAGATCTTCTTCCAACTGCGTCTGCCCTATGCCATGCCCTACATCTTCGCGGGGCTGCGCATCGCCACCACCCTCGCGGTTCTGGGGGCCATCGTGGCCGAGTATCTCGCGGCCTCCAACGGCCTCGGCTACCTCGTCCTGTCCGGCAGCTTCAACTTCAACACGGCCCGCTCGTTCGCCGCGATCATCGCGCTCGCGGTCATCGGCACCACCTTCTTCGGCCTCATGTCGCTCATCGAGCGCCGCCTCTCCTGGAAGCGGCACGCCATGGGCGACCAGACCACCCACGATTAGGGAGCGAACCCATGGCCGTCATCGAGGACAAGGGCGCGCTGCAGGCGAAGGCCGGTGCGGGCATCTCCATCTCCAACGTATCCGTGGTGTACGGCGCCGGGGGCGCGGAGCCGGTCACCGCGCTGAAATCCATCAATCTGGACATCCAGGACGGCGCGTTCGTCTCGCTCATCGGGCCGTCCGGCTGCGGCAAGAGCACGCTTCTGAAGGTGGTCTCCGACCTGATGCGGCCCACGGCCGGGCAGGTGGCCATCGGCGGCGCGTCGCCCGCGCAATTGCGCAAGGCGGGCCGTCTCGGCCTCGTCTTCCAGCAGGCCAACCTGATGCCCTGGCTGAATATCCGCCGGAACATCGGCCTGCTGAAGTCGCTGGTGGCGGGGCATGGCGGCACGGTTTCCGCCGCGGCGCCGTCCGTGGATGCCCTGCTGGATGTGGTGGGCCTCACCGGCTTCGGGGAGAAGTTCCCCCACCAGCTCTCCGGCGGCATGCAGCAGCGCGCCGCGCTCGCCCGCGCCCTGGCGCTGGACCCGGCCGTGCTGCTCATGGACGAGCCGTTCGCGGCTCTGGACGAGATCACCCGCGACCGCATGGCCTTCGAGCTGATGCGGGTGTGGCAGCAATACCGGAAGACCGTGCTGTTCGTGACCCACAGCCTCAGCGAGGCGGTGCTGCTCTCCGACCGCGTGGTGCTCATGAGCCCGCGGCCGGGCCGCATCCACCGGGTGATCGACATCGACCTGCCGCGCCCCCGCACCCCGGAGACGCGGCTGACCGAGGGCTTCTCCAAGCTGGTGCTGGAGCTCAATCGTGAGCTCTACGAAGTCATGCATTAGAGCATTTTCAAGCGAAGTGGAGTCCGGTTCGCGTGAAGAAAATGCGTAAAAACAAACCTTTAGACCGTTCAGAGGGCGATCCACCGACCGGGTTGGTTCAACCTGATCGGATCGCGCTCTGGCATCCCGCGAACTGGGAAAGGCATAGACGTGATGCGCGCCGTACCTTCTTTGACGGTCGGCGATGATCCGCGCGAGCGCGGGCGCCTGCATGGCGCGCGCTTCGCCGACGACATCGCTTCCAATCTGGAAACCTATCTGAGGCGCTTCGAGGCGTCGGGCCTCGACCGCGACACCGCCTTCCTGGAGGGCAATCGCTGGTATGCCTCCATCCGGCGGCAGAACGAGGACTATGCCGAGGAGATGCGCGGCATCGCCGAAGGCTCGCGCCACGGCGAACCGGCCATTGCCGTGCTCAATGCCCGCTACGAACTGGCTTTCACCCTGTTCGGCCAGGATGCGGCGCGCAACGAGGCGCTGCGCAAGGAATTGCTGACCGTGGGGCCGGACGGCTGCACCACGTTCGGCCTGCTGCCGGAAGCAACCGCCGACGGCCACACTTGGCTCGGCCAGAACTGGGACTGGCTGGCGGGGGTGCATGACCGCAACCTCGTGCTGCGGGTGCGCCGCCGCAACGGGCCGAGCTTCGTGTGCTTCACGGAAGCCGGCATCGTGGGTGGCAAGATGGGTGTGAACGAGGAGGGCATCGGCCTCGTGGAGAACGGCCTCGCCTCCTCCAATGACGGCGTGAACCCCTACGAGAAGCCGTTCCATGTCCGCTGCCGCGAGGTGCTGGATGCCGGGCGGTTCGACAATGCCTTGCGCCCCGTGGTGGACACCCGCCGCACCTGTTCGGCCAATTTCGTCATCGGCCATGCGGACGGCGAGATCATCGATATCGAGACCTCGCCGAACCACCTCACCTATCTCCATCCGGAGGACGGCATCGTCACCCATTCCAACCATTTCGCGGGAACGGGCCATGGCGAATCCCAGATGGAGAAGATCGCGCCCAACACGCTTTACCGGGCGTCGCGCATCCGCCGCCTGCTTCGGGGGACGAAGGGCGGGATCACGTTCGACGACATGCGGCGGGTCACGCAGGATCATTTCGGCCATCCCAACGCCATCTGCCGCCACGCCGACGAAACCCAGCCGGAAGCCAAGCGCACCATGACCACGGGCGCGGTGCTCATCGACCTCAATGCCCGGGTGATGCATGTGGCGAACGGTCCGCCCTGCACCTACCCCTATGTGCCGTTCACCATCGATGGGGAGGAATGACCATGCATCCGGCGATCCCTGTGCCCCCGTCTCCCATCACGGAGCGGCCCTTCTCCCGCATGGACGAGCCGTTCCCCTGGCCGAACGGCGCGCGCTGCGCGGTGATGCTCACCTTCGACTTCGATGCGGAGACCCTGTGGTTCTCCCGTGACCCCGACAATGCCCGCCGCCCCGGCGTGCTGAGCCAGGGTGTCTATGGGGGCCGGGTGGGCGTCCACAAGGTGCTGGACCTCATGAAGGAGGAAGGCACGCCCGCCACCTTCTTCACGCCCGGCTGGACCATCGAGCGCTATCCGCAGGCGGTGGAGCGCATCCTGGCTGATGGCCATGAGCTGGGCCATCACGGCTATCTGCACGAATGGATCGACCCCGAATTCCCGGACCTGGAAGAAGAGGCCATGGACAAGGGCCTCGACGCCATGAAGCGCATCGTCGGGGTGAAGCCGAAGGGCTTCCGCTCGCCTGCAGGGGAATCCAGCCCCAACATGATCCGCCTGCTGACGGAAAAGGGCTTCCTCTACGATTCCACCCTCATGGACGGCATCGTGCCCTATCGTCACGAACTGGCGGACGGGCGGCCCGGCGTGGTGGAAATTCCCTGGCACTGGTCGCTGGACGATGCGCCCCAGGCCCTGTTCTCCGTGCGCAGCCCGCGCCCCATCATGACCAACAGCCATATCCTCGAAGTCTGGCTTGAGGAGTTCCACGAAATCTATCGCTGGGGCGGCCTCGTGGATGTGGTGATGCATCCGCAGATTACCGGGCGCCCCTCGCGCATCGCGTTGCTGCGCAAGTTCATCCAGGAAGTCCGGCGCTTCCCCGGCGTGTGGTTCGCCACCGGCGCGGAGGTGGCTGAGGCTTATGTGGCGGCCGAAGCCACCCTCGGCGCGAAGGGCTGACGGACATGGCCGTACATCCCATCCGCATCGCCATGAACGGCGTCACCGGACGCCTCGGGCAGAACCAGCATCTCATCAATTCCATCCTCGCCATCCGCAGGGAAGGCGGGGTTGCGCTGGCGACCGGCGACCGGCTGATGCCGGAGCCCATCCTGCTCGGCCGCAATGCCGAGAAGGTGGAGGCGCTGGCGAAGGCGCACGGCGTCGCCGACTGGTCCACCGACACGGCGGCGATGCTGGCCGATCCGACGGTCGCCATCTATTTCGACGTCGCGGCCACCGCCGGGCGCGTGCCGCGCGCTTTGGAAGCGATCGCGGCGGGCAAGCATGTCTATCTGGAGAAGCCCGTCGCCGACACGCTGGAGGACGCCCTGGCGCTGGCACGGGCAGCTGAGGCGGCCGGGGTGAAGAACGGCGTGGTGCAGGACAAGGTGTTCCTGCCGGGTTTCGCCAAGCTGAAGAAGCTGAAGCAGGCGGGCTATTTCGGCCGGGTCCTGTCGGTGAAGCTGGATTTCGGCTGGTGGATCTTCGACGGCGAGATGCATCCCGCACAGCGCTCGTCCTGGAACTACAGGAAGGCCGAGGGCGGCGGCCTGATCCTCGATATGTTTCCCCACTGGCGCTACATGATCGACGGCCTCGTGGCCCCCATCACCGCCGTCACCTGCCGCCATTCCACCGTCACCCCGCACCGCCGTGACGAGGCCGGGCGGCCTTATGAGGTGGATGTGGAGGACGAGGTGGCCGCCACCTTCGAGCTGGAAGGCGGCGCGCTGGCGCAGGTCACCTCCTCCTGGGCGACGCGGGTGCGGGCGGACGACATGCTGACACTGAAGGTGGACGGCACCAAGGGCTCGGCGGTGGCGACCCTGCACCGCTGCTTCATCCAGCCGGACGTGGCGACGCCCAAGCCGCTCTGGAACGTCCAGCAGCGCATCGACCGGGATTTCGCCGCCGACTGGCAGGAAGTGCCGGACGTGGATCCCTTCAAGAACAGCTATCGCTGCGGCTGGGAACTGTTCCTGCGCCATGTGGCGGAGGGCACGCCCTTTCCCTCGCCCCTCATCGAGGGCGCCAAGGGGCTCCAACTGGTGGATGCCTGCTACCGCAGCAACCGGGAGCGAAGCTGGGTGGACCTGCCCCGGCTCGCGCTCTGAGCCGGTGGGCGCGGCCCCCATTCCCGTCCGGGCAGGCCCTTGGGGCGCTGCCCGGTTTGGGCGTGGGGGGCTAATCCTTGCTGAGCGAGGTCAGGTCTGCCTTGAAGAGCGGAGCATAGGGATTGCCCGCCTTGCTCAGGGCCTCGCGCGCGGCGGAGCGGACATTGCCCTCCTTCTCCTCCTGGGCCCTCAATTCCTCAAGCTGGGCCTTCAGGGACTCCATGGTCTTGCGGACCTCTTTCAGCGCCTCTTCCAGCTTGCGGATTTCCTGCTGCTGCGCCGCCTCGTCGGTTCCCCGCGCGCTCTTCACCTCCGCAAGCTGCGCCTCCAACTGGTTCTCCCGAAGGACCAGCTTGTTGAGCGCGGCGGTGGTCGCGGGCTTCCCCGTGGGGCCGACGATCCTGAGAATCTTGTCCGCAACGACGACCATGGGCAATCCTCACCGTCCGGATGCAATGTCCCAGGGTTAACCGCGCCGCTTGTGCGGGGCTGACCATAACCGGCTCATGACGCTTGAAACCGCCAGATTGGCGGCAGATCATCCCGCCGACCTTCTCGAAAAGGGTGTTTCCCAATGACGACCACGTCCGAACTCAAGACCCGCCAGGCCACGGCGGTGGCCCATGGCGTCGCCACCAAGGGCATCTATGCGGCGCGCGCGGAAAATTCCGAGCTGTGGGACGTGGACGGCAAGCGCTACATCGATTTCGCCGCCGGCATCGCCGTGCTGAATACCGGCCATCGCCATCCCAAGGTGATGGAGGCCGTGCGCGCGCAGGCCGACGCCTTCACCCACACCTGTTTCAACGTGTCGCCCTTCGAGGGCTATATCGCGCTCGCCGAGCGGCTGAACGCCATGGCGCCCACGGGCGGGGAGAACCAGTCCATCCTCGTCACCACCGGCGCCGAGGCGGTGGAGAATGCGGTGAAGATCGCGCGCGCCTATACCAAGCGGGCGGGCGTGGTGGCCTTCTCCGGCGCGTTCCACGGCCGCACCCTGCTGGGCATGTCGCTCACCGGCAAGGTGGCGCCCTACAAGCGCAATTTCGGCCCGTTCCCGGCCGAGATCTATCATGTGCCCTTCCCGAGCGCGCTCATGGGCGTCTCCACGGACGACGCCATCGCGGCCATCGAGCGCCTGTTCGCCTCGGATGTTGAGCCCGAGCGCATCGCCGCCTTCATCGTCGAGCCCATCCAGGGCGAGGGAGGCTTCAATGTGGCGCCCGTGGACTTCCTGGTGCGCCTGCGCGAGCTTGCCACCCGGCACGGCATCCTCTTCATCGCCGACGAGATCCAGGCCGGCATGGGCCGCACCGGCAAGATGTTCTGCATCGAGCATGCGGGCATCCAGGCGGACATCATCACGCTGGCCAAGGGGCTTGCGGGCGGCTTCCCGCTCTCCGCGGTGGTGGGGCGCAAGGAGATCATGTCGGCGGCCCATCCGGGCGGCCTCGGCGGCACCTATGCGGGCAACCCCATCGCGGTGGCCGCCGCCCATGCGGTGCTGGATGTGATCGCCGAGGAGGGCCTGTGCGAACGCGCCCTCGCCATCGGTTCGCGCATCACGGACCTGCTCAACGGCTTGGCGAACCGCCAGGGCATGGAATGCATCGGCGACGTGCGCGGGCTCGGCGCCATGGTGGCGTTCGAGCTGCTGGAGGACCGGGCGCGCAACACGGCCGCCCCGGCGCTCACCAACAAGATCGTGGAAGAGGCGGAGAAGCGCGGCCTGATCCTGCTGACCTGCGGGACGCGGGCCAACGTGATCCGCATCCTCACGCCGCTCACCATCTCCGACGAGACCTTGTCCGAGGGGCTCTCCATTCTGGAGCAGTCCATCGAGGCGGCCGTTTCCCTGGCCCCCGCCGCCGCGGCGTGACGCCGGCCCGGCGCGCCGGGTCCCGTCCTTCAACAGAAAGGGCCCCGCCGCTGTTTGCGGCGGGGCCCTTTTCGTATGCGCGGACAAGACGGGGGGACGCCCCGCCTTTCAGCTTCAGGCGCCGGGGATGACCGGCAGCATCAGATAGGTCTCACCGTCCGGCCCGAAATGGAGGGTGTTCTGGCCGCCGAAGATCTCCTTCGGGCGGTCCACCGGGTCGTTGTGGGTGAAGGGGCCGACGCCGTACATCTTGTAGGAATTGTACGGCATGTCGGCCGGGGTGCCGTCATACTCATAATCCTTGCCCCGGATGTTGAGGGCGAGGCGATAGTCGGCCGGCACCACGATGCAGGTGGGCCACACTTCCACATCCAGTTCCACGGGCGTGCCCGGCTCCAGGGGCTGGCTCTCGTCATGGGTGTGATAGGGGCGATAGGGCAGGGTCTTGGCCGGGTCCAGCTTGCGCTGGGAGGCGCGCAGCCAGCCGAGGCCGATGGGTGTGCGCGGATCGTTGGAGCCGATGAACACCACCTCCTTGCCCTCCGGGTCATAGACGCGGATGGCGAGGAACACGTCGGCGTCCTGTGTCTGGGAGGACAGGAACAGCTTCGCCGCGATGGGGCCGGTGATTTCCAGGGGCTCCGTGAGGGGAGGGGTGGTGAAGAACAGCCCGTCGCCCAGGGCCTCATAGGTCAGCGTGGTGGCGCCGGCCTCGGGCTTCGTGGTTGTGAGGGCCAGGGTCGCGGGGTCGAGATAGAACTTGGTCCATTGGGTGCGGGCGAGGGGCCATTCCTGCTCGTCGCGCAGCACGAACTTCTCGCCGGGATGGCGGATGTTCAATTGCACCGGCGGCTGCTTGTCCCAGCCCGTGTCCTCGCCCTTCAGGAAGTGGCCGAAGAACTTCTTCTGCAGCGCGAGGCCGTAATTGGAATAGAAGTGCGAGAAGTGCGTGTCGCCATGCACTTCCAGCCATTTCTGCTTGCTGCCGGCCTGAAGATAGCCCTCGAAATTGCCGCGCGTGTGCAGGCCCACGCCGCCCCAATTGGCGGAGGAGAGCAGCGGCACCTCGATCTTCGCGAAGTCCGACGGCGAGCGGTCCTTGTGGAACTGGTCCACCAGCTTCTTCTCGCGAATGATGGGCATCAGGTCGATGCGGTTCTGCGCGAGCTCTTCTTCCGAAAGGGTCAGCGGACCGCCCACCGGCTCGCCGGTGACGCGCGAGCGCTTGCCGCGCTCGCCGACGCCGTTCTGCATGGAGACCACCTGGCGGGTGTACCAGTTGCCCATGAATTCATTGAGGATTCCGCCCGAGCGGAGCTGCTCGCGGTAGAAGTCCGAATAGCCTTCCCAGATGCACAGGGCCGCCAGATGCGGCGGCTGGAGCGGGCCGACCTGCCATTGGTTCACGGCATAATAGGAGATGCCGGACACGCCCACCTTGCCGTTGGACCAGGGCTGCACGCCCGCCCATTCGATGCAGTCGTGGATGTCCTGCGTTTCCTGCGGCCCCCAGGGGTCCAGGAAGCCCGGCGAGCGGCCCGCGCCACGGGAATCGATGCGCAGGCACACATAGCCGTCCGGCACCCATTTCTCGGGGTCGCACAATTCCCAGCTCTGATAGGTGCTGGACGTGCCTTCCAGCACTTCCGGGAAGGAGGCGATCATGCGCGTCCAGGCGCTCTTGTAGCCGTCCTCGAAATGCAGGCCCTTCGCATAGGGGCCGTAATGGAGGATGACCGGATACTGGCCGTCGTCGAGCGGGCGGAAGATGTCGGCGCGCAGCACGATGCCGTCCGGCATCTGGATGGGCGCGTCCCATTCCACGCGCATGCCGTCGCGCACTTCGCTTTTGTGCTGGTCGTCACTCATGGGAGGGCTCCGGGGCGTGTGGCGGGCATGCGCCCGCAATCCCGCGCGTGACGGCGGGTTGGTTCAGGGAGAGGCGCGCGGTGCCTCTCGGCACCGCGCGGAAGGCTCAGTTGGTGGGCTTGCGGACCGCTGCCGCGAGCGTCTTGGCGGCTTCGGCGGCATCCACGAACTGGTTCGTGTAGAGGCTCGAAGGCGCGGGCTTGGTGGGCAGATCGTCGGAGAGCGAGTCGATGGTCGCCGTCCACTTGGCGTCGTTCATCTTGCCGAAGCGCTCGGCATAGTCCGGCGAATTGTAGAGGTCATAGATGATGGCGAGCTTGCGGGTCTCAAGCTTGAGGTCGCGGTCGGGGGCGACCTTGATGACCTCGGCCACCGCCGGCTCCATGTTCTTCTGGGTCCAGATATAGCCCTGGAGCGTGGCGTTCACGAAGCGCTGGACGAGGCCAGGATCGCTCTTCACCAGCGCCTCGCTGGTGTAGATGACCGTGCCGTAATTCACGAGGCCATTGTCCTTCAGGGACATGATGTTCACCGGGAAGCCACGGTCTTCCAGGGTCAGCGCCTGGCCGAAGGAATAGCCCCACAGCGCATCCACCTTGCCGGCGGCCAGCATCTGCACTTCGGCGCCGCGCGAGACGAGGACGAACTCGATATCGTCGCGGGTGATGCCGCCCTTCTTCAGCAGCGGGTCGATCTGGCCCTTCACGTTGGCCTGGAACCAGGTGATCTTCTTGCCCTTCATGTCCTTCGGCTCGGCGATGTTCGAGCTTTTCAGGGTGATCACGGCGATGGGCGTGTCGGGCTGGTCGGCCATGATGGCGACGATGGGCATGCCGCTCGCCTTGGCCTTCACGAAGCCGTCCGCATTGGCGACGCCGAACTGCTCACGGCCGCTGGCCACCAGGGCCTCGCCGCTCTGCCCGGCGGACGGCGGGCGGATTTCCAGCTCGATGCCTTCCTTGGCATAGAAGCCCTGGGCGATGGCGGCGAAATACTGGGCGTGCATGGCCCAGGGCGAGAAATTGATGCGCAGGACCACCTTGTCGAGGGCGCTCGCGGGCGCGGCGCTCAGCAGCGACGCGCAAGTGAGGGCGGCAAGACCCGCGACCAGTTTCGGCAACGCTTTCATGGATAGCTCCTCCGGAATTCGCGACATGGGGAGACGCGCAGCGGCAGCGCGCTCCGGACGGCACAAGAGACAGACGGGGCCGGCCCGCGGGCGAACGGGCGCCAAGGCACCCTGTAGCCACGGAAAGCGTTCATGATGAACACCCCTCTGATAGGTTCGTATTGAATTACAATACGATCGTTTTTATTTTATGAGAGAAGGGAACGCCACGCCCGGAGCTTTGTCAACCGGCTTTCACAGTGGTGCGTGGGTGTGCGAGCGCGTGCCACCTCCAGGCGGGCGCGCGTGCTCGTTCCGAGCGGGATCGCCCGGCGCGTTTCGAGGATCGTTGTGTACGGAAGGGCTGCGGCACCGGGAGCGCAAGGAGCTTCCGGGAAGCCCGTGATGGGCTGCGCAAAGCAGGCGCCCGGCAGACATGAAAAAGCCCGCACCGTGCAAGGGGCGGGCGACCTGTGATCTCTGATGTTTCAAGAGATTAGAAAATAAGTGGTGCCCAGGAGAGGACTCGAACCTCCACGGCCGTTAAGCCACTGGCACCTGAAGCCAGCGCGTCTACCAATTCCGCCACCTGGGCCTCGTCGCTTCGGGAAGCGAAGAGAGGCGTGACATAAGGGAGAGGGTTCCCCCTTGTCAACGCCCCCTCGCCGCCGTTTCGCGAAAAATCCCGCTTGGGCCGGAGCTCTCCACAGGCGGAGCGCTCCGGCACGGGATCACTCCTTGTTGAACTCGGCCGGGCGCTTGGCGATGAAGGCGGCCATGCCTTCCTTCTGGTCGGCCAGCGCGAATTGCGACTGGAACACGCGACGCTCGAAGCGGATGCCCTCGGCGAGGCTGGTCTCGTAGGCGCGGTTCACGCTCTCCTTGGTCATCATGGCCACCGGAAGGGACATGGCGGCGATGTTCGCGGCCACCTTCAGCGCCTCCTCCACCAGATCGGCGGCGGGGATGATGCGCGAGACGAGGCCGCAGCGCTCGGCTTCCACCGCGTCCATCATGCGGCCGGTCAGGCACATTTCCATGGCCTTGGACTTGCCCACGAAGCGCGTGAGGCGCTGGGTACCGCCGGAACCGGGCATCACGCCCAGGCGGATCTCCGGCTGGCCGAAGCGGGCCGTGTCCGCTGCCAGGATGAAGTCGCACATCATGGCGAGTTCGCAGCCGCCGCCCAGGGCCACGCCCGACACCGCCGCGATGATGGGCTTGCGGGTGCGCGACAGGCGCTCCCAGGAGGTGATGAAATCGTCGAGATAGGTGTCGGGATAGGTAAAGTTCTGCATCTCCTTGATGTCGGCGCCAGCGGCGAAGGCGCGCTCGGAACCGGTCAGGATGAGGCAGCCGATAGTGCGGTCCGCTTCCAGGGCGTCGAGGGCGGCAGACAGATCCTTGATCAGCTGCACGCTGATCGCGTTCAGGGCCTGCGGGCGATGGAGCCGGATAAGCCCGACCCGACCGTGCGTTTCCACCTGAACTGTCTCAAATTCCATCGTTTGCCTCCCGTCGGCTTTGCGCCATGTGCGAGCCGGTGACCGGCTCAACAGGGGATGCGCGGCCCTGCCGCGCTCCCGCCGATCCGTCTGTAGCATTGGGGGCGGGGCACGCCCAAGCCCCGCTGCGCGCCCGGAGGCTGTGCACGGATTCACCTCCTGCGACCGGCAGGCGCGCAGCTTCCCGCGCAGGCGCGGGTCAGCGCTGGCAGGTGGAGCAGAAGAAGGTGGAGCGGGCGCCCTGGACGATGCGCTGGACCGTGCCCTTGCAGCGGTAGGTGGGGCACCGTTTGCCTTCCCGGTCATAGACGCGGAAGGCGTGCTGAAAATAGCCCAGCTCGCCATTCACCCGCCGATGATCGCGCAGGCTGGAGCCGCCCGCCAGGATGGCGTCGCGCAGCACGTCGCGGATGGCCCCCACCAGGCGCTCCGCCCGGTCCGTGGGGCCGCCCGCTTTGGTGGCGAGCGTGGTGGCGAGGCGCCGGGGCGAGAGACGGGCGCGGTTGAGTGCCTCGCAGACATAGATGTTGCCGAGGCCGGCGACGATCTTCTGGTCCAGCAGCGCGCTTTTCAGGCTGATACGCCGGCCCGCGCAGGCGCCCGCCAGATAGGTGGCGTTGAAATGGTTGCCCAGGGGTTCGGGACCGAGGTCGCGCAGCAGCGGGTGGCTGTCCAGCCGGTCATAGGGCACCAGCAGGATGGCGCCGAAGCGGCGCGGATCGTTGAAAGTGACGCTGGCGCCGCCCGCGAGATTGAGCACCACATGGTCGTGCGGACCGGGCGCGCCGCGCGGATGGTGGAACGCGCCGGGGCGGCCGGCGGTGGCGGCGCCCTCGATGCGGATGGAGCCGGACATGCCCAGATGCAGGATGAGCACCTCGCCCCCATCCAGGTCGGCCAGCAGGTATTTCGCGCGTCGTCCTACCGCCTCGATGCGACGTCCGGCGAGCCGATCGGCGAAGTCGGTGGGCAAGGGCCAGCGCAAATCGGGCCGGCGCGCCTCGGCACTCTCGATCACGGCACCCTGGAGAACGGGCATCAGACCGCGGCGGACGGTTTCCACCTCGGGCAACTCGGGCATTTCATCCTTCAACGCTTCGCCGCGCGCAACCGAAGCGCGAGCGCATGATTCATGACAGACTTATGAAGCTAGCGGTGCGGCGCCTGGGCGCAAGACATAATGCAGCGAGCAAAACGGGCCGTGGATAACCCTGGGGGCGACCCTGCACCCGCTACCGTTGCATAGTCGGCAAACGAGGGTGCTACTCGGCAGCCCCGGGAAGGGTGAGGCCGAGCTGTCCAATCCGCTCGGGGGCATTTAAAGGTTCGGCTGAGGCCGGGGGCACCTCGAATTCCAGTTGCTCCAGCCGCATGCCCCTCTTGGCGATCTTGTCCGCAGAGATGAGCACCTTGGAAACATCGTCGCCTACCTGCCCGAAATGCTTGGAGAGATCGCCCACGCGATCCCTGAGCCGGGTCACATCCTTCACCAACTCCCCCACCTCGGCCCGGATCCGGTCCGCCTGCTCGCGCATGCGGGCATCCTTGGAGATGGCCTGCACCACCTGGATCGCCAGCATGAGCAGCGAGGGGGAGACGATGACCACGCGGGCGCGGAACGCCTTCTGGATCACGTCGTCGAAATTCTCGTGCAATTCGGCATAGACGGATTCGGAAGGGATGAAGATGAGCGCGATGTCCTGGGTCTCGCCGGGCAGCAGGTAGCGCTCGGCCACATCGCCCACATGCTTGTGCATGTCGGCGGAGAGGCGCGTGCTTGCGCTCTTGCGCGCCTCGGGCGTCTGGGCCTCGCGGAAGGCGGTGACTGCCTCCAGGGGGAACTTGGCGTCCACCAGCAGGGGACGATGATCGCCCGGCAGGAAGACGGCGCAGTCCGGCCGCCGGCCGTTGGAGAGGGTGTACTGGAAGGCGAAGCTGTCCTTGGGCAGGCCGTCCGTGACGATGGCCTCCATGCGGGCCTGCCCGAAGGCCCCGCGCGCCTGCTTGTTGGAGAGGGTTTCGCGCAGGGACACCACCTGGGTGGAGAGGTCCGCGAGGCTCTTTTCCGCCTTCTCCACCATCACCAGCCGCTCGGCCAGCTTGGTGAGGCTTTCATGGGTGGCGCGGGCGGCCGTGGAAAAGCTCTCGCCCAGGCGGTGCGAGGTGGAATCGAGACGCTCGGATACCGCGCGGGCCAACTCGCTCTGACGTTGCGCCAGCACCTCGCCCATATTCTGGACCCGGCCCGTGGTCTCCGCCTGGCTCCGGGCGAGATCCCGCAGCCGGGCCTCCATCTCGCGCGCATGAGCCGCCAGTTCCTCCGCCTCCAGGGCGCGGGCCTGCGCGGCGCGGCGGGCGGAGAGGGTAAGGGCGGCGAGCAGCACCAGCGCCATCACGCCGATGGCACCGAGAAACAGGCCCAGCGGGACGGGATACGCACCCAGATGAAAGACGATATCGCTCATGCCTTTTCCTTAGACGATTCCCCCGCTCGAACAAAGGGCGAACATGTTGACCCTGCACGGCGGATCGCCTATCTGCCAAGCATGGCCATACGTCCCATTCTCATCATCCCCGAGCCCAGGCTGCGCCAGATGTGCGCGCCGGTGGAGACCATCGACCGCGAGATCGAGGCGCTCGTGGCGGATATGTTCGAGACCATGTACGACGCGCCGGGCATCGGCCTTGCCGCGCCGCAGGTGGGCGTGCTGCGCCGCGTGGTCACCATCGACGTGTCGCGGGAAGAGGATGCCCGCCAGCCGCTGACCCTCATCAATCCCGAGATCGTCGCGGCCTCCGAGGAGATGTCGGTCTATAGCGAGGGCTGCCTCTCCATTCCCGAATATTACGAGGAGGTGGAGCGCCCGGCCGAGGTGACGGTGCGCTACCGCACCCTGAAGGGGGGCGTGGAGGAGCAGCGCGTGAGCGGGCTTCTCGCCACCTGCGTGCAGCACGAGATCGACCATCTGAATGGCGTGCTCTTCATCGACCATATCTCGAAGCTGAAGCGCGACCGCGTGACGAAGAAATTCGCGAAGGCGGCCCGGCGCGAGGTGGCGGGCTGAGCCCGCCGGGAAAACGACATGCGCATCGTCTTCATGGGCACGCCCGATTTCGCCGTGCCGACCCTCACCGAGCTGGTGGCCCGCGGCCACGATGTCGCGGCGGTCTATACCCGCGTGCCCGCGCCCGCCGGGCGGCGCGGGCTGGAACTGGTGCCGTCCCCCGTCCATGCGGTGGCGGAAAAATTCGCCATTCCGGTCTTCACCCCCACGACGCTGCGCACCGAGGACGCCGCCCGGCAGGTGCGCGACCTGGAGGCGGAGGTGGCGGTGGTGGTCGCCTACGGGATGATCCTGCCCCAGGCCATCCTGGATATCCCGACGCTGGGCTGCCTGAACCTGCACGCCTCCCTGCTGCCGCGCTGGCGCGGGGCGGCGCCCATCCAGCGCGCCGTCATGGCGGGCGACCGGGAGACCGGCATCGCCGTCATGCGCATGGAGGCGGGCCTCGATACCGGCCCCGTGGGCCTTCTGGAGCGGGTCTCCATCAGCCCGGACATGACATCGGGCGAACTGCACGACCGGCTGATGGTGCTGGGCGCGGACCTTATCGGCCGGGCGCTGGCGGCCCTGGAGCGGGGTGGACTGCACTTCACCCCCCAGCCGGAGGAGGGCGTCCTCTACGCCCGCAAGATCGAGAAGGCGGAGGCCAAGATCGACTGGTCGCTTCCCGCCGCCGAGGTGCACAACCGCATCCGGGGCCTCTCGCCCTTTCCCGGCGCCTGGTTCCCCCTGGAGGACGGCACGCGGGTGAAGGTGCTGCGCGCGGCCCTGGCGGACGGCGCGGGTGCGCCGGGCACGGTGGTGGGGGATGGCCTCGTGATCGCCTGCGGCGAGGGCGCGATACGGCTGGCTGACCTGCAGAAGGCGGGCAAGCAGCCCATGGGCGCGGAGATGTTCCTGCGTGGCAATCCGCTGCCCGCGGGAAGTCGCCTGGGCTGAGGGGCGAGCATGCCCCGCTACAAGCTCACCATCGAATATGACGGCACCCCGTTCGCGGGCTGGCAGGTCCAGGCGGGTCTGCCCACGGTGCAGGGCGTGCTGATGGACGCACTGGAGCGGCTGTGCGGCACGCGGGTGCATGTGGCCGGTGCCGGGCGCACCGATGCGGGCGTCCATGCCACGGGCCAAGTGGCGCATATCGACCTCGAACGCGATTTCCGGCCCGACACGGTCCGCGACGCCATGACAGCCCATTTGCGGCCCCATCCCGTGGCAGTGCTGGCGGCCGAGAAGGTGGCGGATGATTTCGACGCGCGCTTCTCCGCGCGGCGGCGGCACTATCTCTATCGCATGGTGAACCGCCGCCCGGACCTGTCACTGGAGCGGGACCGGGCGTGGCGTGTGCCCCAGCCGCTGGATGCGCAGGCCATGCACGCGGCCGCCCAGCGTCTCCTGGGCCAGCACGATTTCTCCGCCTTCCGCGCGGCCGAGTGCCAGGCGGCCTCTCCGGTGAAGACGCTGGATCAGCTGGACGTGGCCCGGCACGGCACGGAAATCCGCATCGTCACCAGCGCGCGGTCCTTCCTGCACCATCAGGTGCGGTCCATGGTGGGTTCCCTTCTGCGGGTGGGGGAGGGGCGCTGGAGCGGGGATGACCTGTTCGCGGTCCTGAAGTCCGCCGATCGCACCCGCTGCGGCCCCATGGCCCCGGCCTGCGGGCTCTATCTGGCCCACGTGGATTATGAGGATGCGGCCGGTGCGGAGACTGAAATCAATCCGGTCAATTTGTGACACTTTGGATCCGGAACAAATTTCGCGCTGCATCATTATGGTCGCGATACGCTGGGGTGATAGCGTCAGGTGAGCGTAATGATGCTGAAATTGCCTTTGTTTACCCGCGCTGGCCGCATGCGGGGCACAAGCGTCCACAGCTCCGACTTCGTGGTGGCGCGCGCCGTAAGCGCGGCGCCGTCGGCCTTCGTCTTCTTCGACGGAACCGAGGCCGTCGGCCATGGGCGCGGCAAGGCTGCCGAGCCGCTTCCCGGCGTTGCCTTCTTCGTCGATGAGGCGTGGTCGTGCGCCGACATGCGGGAGGCCCAGGCCCAGGCGGCTCGCCTCAATGCCCGCGCCGCTGCGCACGCCGTGCTGGGTGAAGAGGCGGAGCCGTGGATCGCCATCGCCGTGCGCAAGGTGATTTCCGCGATGACGCCGCAGTCGTCCGCCAATGCCGCTTCCCGCGGGCGCGGCTCGCTGTCCCGCTGATCCCGCTTCCGCTCTCTCTTTTTGTTTTTACGTGTTTCCTTTACGCGAACCGCTTCACGCTTGGCTCGGAAACACTCTAGAGCCTGATCCGATCAGGTTGAAACAACCTGATCGGTGAATCAGCCTCTACTCTCTTGATAGAGAACGTTTTACCGATCGGATTGCGATGCAATCCGATCGGAACGTGCTCTAGGGGACAGCCTTCGCCACCGTCAGGCCGATCCATCCGTCCAGGAAGCCGTCGAGCCACCGGCACACCGCCGGGTCATATCGCGACCATCCTTCATGATGCGCCTCGGCCGGCTGCGCGCCGGGATGGGTGAGGCGCGCGGCGCCCACCGTGGTCCAGCGGCACATCATGGCCTGCGTCACTTCCGGGTGGAATTGCAGCGCATAGGCTGAGCGGCCATAGCGGAACGCCTGATTGGGGAAGACATCCCCTTCCGCCAGCAGCTCCGCGCCCTTGGGCAGGTCGAAACCCTCCGCATGCCAGTGATAGACATGGGTCGGCCAGGGCAGGAGACGCTCGCCGAGCCGCGTGGGTCGAAGCGGATAATAGCCGCGCTCGCACAGCCCTTCCCGATGCTGGCCCACACGCGCCCCCAATTGCACCGCCATGAGCTGCGCTCCGAGGCAGATGCCCAGCAGCGGGACTTCGCGCGCCATGGCGCGGCCCACAAGGTCGATTTCGGCGCGGATATAATCGTGCGTGTCGTTGGCGCTCTGCGGGCCGCCGAACACAACTACGGCAGCGTAGTCGGACAGGTCCTGGGGAAGCGGATCGCCCACGGCGGGGCGGCGGGGCTCCAGCGTGAAGCCGCGGCGTTCGAGACGCTCGCCCAGGCGTCCGGGCACGGAATGGGCCTGGTGAAGAATGACGAGGATGCGGCGCTGCGCGCCCGCCTCCCAGGACGGCTCCAGTTCCGATGGGAGATCGTCAGTCGCTTCGCGGTCCAATGTCCCCTTCTGCCTCCTCTCGCACTTCCCGACGGATCCGCACGCGGTCGCGGGAGCCCACGTTCAAAAGCTCCGCCGCGCGCCAAACCAGATTGTCCTCGAATTCGGTGAGCCCGCCATCGGCATAGGCCACCTCGAACATCATCTCGACCACGCGCCTGCGGCCCTCGTCGTCGAGCGCGCGGTTCAACACGCTGGTGAAGGCATAAAGGTCCACCGCCTCCGCATCCTTGGCGATGGCCAGTTCCACGAGCTTTTCGGTGTCGGCGGCGCTCAGTTGGAAGCGCTCGGACAAGATGCGCTGGACGATTTCACGCTCCACCTGGGTCACGGACCCGTCGATGGACATGACATGGACGAGGAGCGCGGCGGCGGCGAGGCGATAGTCGTTCTCCTCGAACGCCTGCGTGTCGCGGCTTCCACCCGTGATGTCGGCGATGAAATCGGAGAGGACGCGGAACATTCAACCCCCAGGGCGATCCCTTAAGGGACGGTGCCATAACAGGCCCCGCCCTCCAAGCATGCGCATGGGCCGTCTCCGCTGCGTCAGGCACTTCTTGGCGAAGTGTGACTTTCATGCTGCGCCGCGCTTGTGGCCCCGGCTGGGGGAAGGCCGTGGCGTGCCCGTGTTACTGGGGCGCCTGGGGCGCGGGCATGCGCGAGCGGTAGTCGTTCTGGATCCGGCCGGTGGAATCCCCTTCGCCCGGCCGGGGCGTGCGCATGGGCGGGGGGGCGAGATTCTGGCGCGGCGCCGGGGGGGCCATGTTCTGGCCGGGGACGCCGGGGGAAGGCCCCATCTGGGGCACGACAATGGGGCGGGTCTGCGCCGCGGCGACGCCGACACCCGAAACGGCCAGAACCACGCTCAGCGCGGCGATCTTGAACAGGGGCGTCATGTGCGTCCTCCGAGGGTCCTTCAATGGCGTCGCAGGCCCGTGCCTGCCCCTATCACATAGGCGCGCTGCCGTCCCTCGCCAGGGGGTGTTGGGCAGTGTGGGCGATAAAAGACGGTTGTTCCATGTAAAAAGAGCGTTTTTCCCTTAAGGCCAAGGTTCTGTTTTCGTTGTTATTCATAGTTTCTCGGAACGAACCTGAGCATTGAGCGTTTTCCTCAACGTAATCCAATGCAACTGGCGCGCCGCGAGGGTGTGCCGGAAGAACAGGGAGATCCCTATGCGCACGCACCTGCTGACCGCTGTCGCTCTTTCCGCGCTGATCGCCGGGCCGGCTCTGGCCCAGTCCACCGCGCCCACCCCCTCCAGCGGTGCCACCACCGCGCCTGCCGCCGGTGCCGCTGACGGTGCCATCAAGATGCCGCACAATACCAGTGCGGCTGCCACGGGCACCTTCATCGATGCCCAGGATCGCGAGCAGTGGCTCGCCACCAACCTGATCGGCACCGCCGTGCGCGGCTCCTCCGACGAGAATCTCGGCGAGGTGAACGACGTGCTGATGGATCGCAACGGCAACGTGGTCGGCGCCGTGATCGGTGTCGGCGGCTTCCTGGGCGTGGGCGAGAAGGATGTCGCCGTGCCCTTCAACTCGCTGGAACTGGTGCGCAATTCGGACGGCGACAAGCTGGTCCTGCGCAAGAGCAAGGATGAGCTGAAGGCGGCGCCCGAGTTCAAGGAATTCACCCCGAACCCGCCCGCCGCCTCTGGCACCGCGGCCCCCGGCTCCACCAGCGCGCCCATGACGCCCCCCGCCACGGCGCGCTGACCGTCTCCCGGCCTGACCGGGAGCTGATGATCGGGCGGTGGTCCTCCGGGACCGCCGCCCTTTCCTTTTGGGCGGTCACGCTCGTGACGCATTTAGGGGGTGCCCTGCCGGTGGCGCCATGCGCCGGACCGGAACCTGTTCCGATGAGATCGACGCGACGTGATCTGACCCCCCTCTCCGGGGTATGAGAGGGCGGTGAAAGATCCAGGCTGAAGCTCCGGCGTGTTGCGCGGCGGGGCGTTCGCGCCCGGGAGTGGCACGCCGCCTTCTGGTGGCGGCGCGAAGGAGCGGGCGGAAGCGGGAAGGGGCGGAGGACGTGAGCGATAGGCCGCAAGCCTGCGGGGCCATCCTCCTTGTGGAGGATGAGCCGTTCGTCGCCATCATGGCGCAGCAGATCCTGGAGGAGGACGGCTTCCGGGTTCGGCACGCCGCCAATGGTGCCGACGCGATTTCCGTTGCGCGCGACCCCGGCGTGACCATCCGTGCCGCCATCGTGGATTTCGGACTGCCCGACATGAACGGAGACGAAGTGGTGCGGGCCCTGCGGCACCTGCATCCGGCGCTGCCCGTGCTGGTGGCGTCGGGCTACGGCCTCACGGAGCTTCAATCGGTGTTCGGGGAGGGGCGATCCATCTGCTTCGTCAGCAAGCCCTATGACGGCGCTTGCCTGAAGGATGGCCTCGCGGATCTCGGGATCATGGCCGTTCAGGACTGAGATGCCACGCGGTGCGCGTGCGCGTCCGGAAAAGTGACCGTTTGGGAGATGTGAGCGGCGGTCGCGTCGAAAGCCGGGGAGGGGGAAGGGGGGTGGGCACTCCCGCCGCGCCCGCCGCTCCCTGATGAAACGCCTTCCCCGAGGCGCAGTTCCGCGGCCGGAAAACTTTTAGCGGCGTTTTCCGAACATTACGGCCTGGACGATGCCGACCAGCGCCGCGGCGCCGATGGCCACCATGGGATTGGTCTCCACCACGCGGGAGAGGGAGGCCGCCGCCGCCCCCAGGCCGGCGCTGCCCAGCGCCGAGTTGGAGCTGCTTTTCCAATGCGCGCCGACGATGGCGAACAGGCCCGAAATGACCAGGGCGATGAACCCCGTCAGCAGGCCCGCCGCCCAGGGCGCCATGGCAAGGAGCAGCGCGGAGTAGAGGCCCACGCCCAGAAACGCCGTTCCGAGGCAGAAAAAGATGCCGGCGACGGAAAACAGAGCGACGCGAGCCACCACGGCCTAACCCTCCTATCGGCGCAGCAGGATCAGGCCGAGAACTGCCCCGACGCCGGCCGAGATGGCGCAGGCCGTGATCGGCTTCTCCTGGATATAATCCCGCAGCGTCGCATATTGCCCTTCGGCCCATTCCGACACTTCGCCCATGGCCGCCTCGGCTTCCTCGCCCGCGCCGTCCACGCCGTGGCGCGCGGTGCGGCTCAGCGTCTGCATGAGTTGCGCGAGGTCCGCCTTCACGGCGGCGAGGTCGGCCTTGAGCTCGTCGAGATGGGCATCGGCCGCCGCGGGTCCGGTCTTCGGCATGTCCGCCATGGTCAAGTCTCCGATTGAGGGCACAATCGCGTGAACGCAAAGGTCACGCAAGTGCGAAAACGCCAAGCGGCGGGCCGGGTTCCGGCCGCGCCGCCGGCATGCATCAGGCGATGCGGGCGGTGGGCTCGGCGCCCGTGCGGGCCTCGTGGAAGAACAGCGCCTGGGCGATGGTGGCCTTTACGTTTTCGCTGAGGAACGGCTTGGTGATGAGATAGGTCGGCTCCGGCCGCTCGCCGGTCAGCAGGCGATCCGGGAAGGCGGTGATGAAGATCACCGGCACGTTGAAGCTCTCCAGGATGTCGCTCACCGCATCGATTCCAGAGGAGCCGTCCGCCAGCTGGATGTCCGCCAGCACCAGCCCGAAATCGCCGCTCCTGGCCAGCTCCAGCGCGGCTGTATGGGTGGGGGCGACGCCCACCACCTCGTGCCCCAGCTCGGTCACCAGGGTCTTCAGGTCGAGTGCGATCACCCATTCATCCTCGATGATGAGGACGCGGGTGGCGAGCTGCGCATCGATCTCCGCCTGGGCGGCCACCACCATGGCCTCCACCTGGTCGAGGGTGGTGGAGAGGATGGAGGCGGCCTCCGCGAAGGAGAAGCCTTCCATGGCGGTGAGCAGGAGGGCCACGCGGGAGGTGGAGCCGAGCTGCTGGAGGCGCAGGTCGGCGCGGATCGCCGCGCCCCCGGCGGATGCGGGCCTGCGGGACCAGACCTCGTAGAAGGCCCGGTAGAGCGCGACGCGCGGCGACAGCTCCGGGCGAATCGCGGCGGTTCCGTCCAGGATGGCCTTCAGCGTGTCCTGGACCAGCCCATCACCGGCCTTTTGGCTGCCGAGCAGGGCGCGCGCGAAGCGCCGCAAAAGGGGAAGCTGCTTGATGAGCTGTTGGTGTGGCATGCGCCTCTCGCCTCTCAGAAAGTCGGCTTCAACTCAGCCGCGCGCGAAAAGTTCCCTGTGGCAGGAACCCGAGCGCGAATTTCGCATTATAGCCTCGCATGCCGGGGATTGCAGGCCGGGTGCGAGAAACCCGGCTGCGTGTGCGGACATTCAGGATTTCCTTATCGCCTGTTCTGGAATGGGGATCTAATGGAGGGAAGCGGTCACGCTTCCGGTTGCCGGGCTTTCGGACACCTGTGAGGGGCGTGCGCGTGGACAGGTGGATTTTTTCATGCGGTGGGTGAAAGGCGCGGCGACCCGTCTTCGCGATCGTGAACGGGCTGCGATCTTCGCCTCGGCCGCCGGCCATCCGCGCCATCTGCTGGACAGTGTCCGCCGGGGTCTGATCCTGGTGATCCTCATCGCCATCACCCCCATTGCCTCTGCCAGCATGGTGCAGGGCGTGCTGCAATTGCGGCGCGCCACCGAAGAGGCCCAGCATCGCCTGCTCCAGGGCGCCATCACCGGCGCCGGCAGCCAGCAGAACGTCTTCGCCTCCGCCGAAAACGTGCTCCAGGCGCTGAAGAACGTGCCGGGCGTGCACAGCGACGGCCAGGATTGCGCGGCGACACTCTATGGCGCCACCCTCAGCCTGCCATTCGCCTCCAACATCGCCTTCATCGATGCGGAGGGGCGTGTGACCTGTTCCGCCCTCACCCAGGCCGGCACCGACATGTCGCAGCGCGGCTGGTGGCAGAGGGCGAAGGCGTCCAAGGCCTTCACCCTGGGCGAGCGCCAGATCAGCCCGGTCACGCGCTCGGAAATCATGATCGGCACGCTGCCGCTCTATAATGCCCAGTCGGACTTCGTCGGTGCACTCTCCGTGGCCATCGATGCGGGCTGGCTGGACAATCTGCTGAAGCGCGAGACCCCGTCCAGCGAGGGGGTCGCGGCCTTGTTCGACGCCGAGGGGCAGCAACTGGTCTCCAACGCGCCGGCCATCAGCCGCCGCCTGTTCGACGGCAAGGACCTGTCGGATTATGTGGGCAAGCTGGGCGAGACGCGGGACATTTCCGGTCGCTCCTGGAGCTTCGCGGTGGCCACGCTGGAGCGGCACAACCTGCTGCTCGCCTACGCCCAGCCCTCCGACGAACTGTTCCAGTGGACCACCTTTCATGTGGCGGTCAGCTTCATCCTGCCCATCTTCATGGTGATCTTCACCATCGTCGCCATCTGGCTCGCCACGGACCGCATGGTCCTGCAATGGCTGCTCTATCTGCGGCGCGTGACGGCGGTCTACGGGCAGGGCCATTACGGCTTCCGCCCGTCGCGCATGGACCAGGCGCCGAGCGAGTTCCGCGTGCTCGGCCATGCCATCGAGGACATGGCGCTGGCGATCCGCGAGCGGGACGCGAAGCTGCGCGAGGGGCTGGCGGAGAAGACCGCGCTGGTGCGCGAGATCCACCACCGGGTGAAGAACAGCCTCCAGGTGGTGGTGAGCCTGCTCAGCCTCTACGGCTCCGGCGTGCGCGACGAGGCGGACCGCTCCCGGTTCGACCAGTTGCGCATCCGCATCAATACCCTCGCCGTGGTCCATCGCATTCTTTTCGAGGCGAGCGAGGGGTCGCAGGTGCAGATTTTGGAACTGCTGCGCGAATTGAGCGCCCTGCTGGAAGCCTCCCTCGACCGCACGGTGCTGGTCACCGTGGAGGCGGACGAGGTGGTGCTGCCCACCGACCTTGCGGGCCCGCTCGCCTTGCTGCTCACCGAGATCATCATGGCCATGGGCCGGGCCAGCGCCCGCCCGCCCTTGCGGCTGGCGCTCAAGGGCGTGGAGGAGGGCGGGCTCGTGGTCCTCAGCCTGATCGCCTCCGAGGATCTGCGGGACAGTCTCAGTGAGGCCAAGATCCCGCTCGCCTACGGCTTCACCCGCCAGATCGGCGGTTCCCTTGAGGTCGTCCCCGCCGGCACCGGCTGCCGCGCGCAGGTGCGCTTCTCCCCCCGCTTCAAGACCCGCTGACCCCGCGCGGATCACTCCGGGCCGTCCGTGGTGGAACCGGCGGGCCCCCGACGCCGTTGGTCTTGGAGAACGTCCACCGGACAAGGTCCGCGACGCCCACGGGCCACCCAAGCCCTGGGCCAGACAGGGAGTGTCCCATGGCCTCGAAGACCAAAGGAACGTCCAATCGCGGTTTCGCCGCCATGGATGCGGAGAAGCAGCGGGCCATTGCGCGCAAGGGCGGGGAGAGCGTCCCGGCCGAAAAGCGCAGCTTCTCCCAGGACCGTGCGCTGGCCTCCGCCGCCGGCCGAAAGGGCGGTCGCAGCGTCGCGGACGAGGATCGCAGCTTCTCGCGCAATCGGGGGCTGGCCTCCCGCGCCGGCCAGAAAGGCGGTCAGGCGTCCCATAGCCCACGGTCATGAAGAGGGCGGGGGGTGATTTTTTCGTGTGCGGAGGGAACCTGTGGTCCGGCCCTACGTTTCTTCCGTAACACAGCCGGTGCGTCCCGTGCGGCCTACGCCGTCGCAGCAGCCCAGAGAGGGGCCGGAACGCACGCGGCAGGAGATTTTGTGAGGGGTGGCTGGCGTGTTTCAATCTCACGAAACGGATAGCAGACGTCCTATGGAAGTTGCCAACAAGACCTCGACGGCCGAGACCTCGACGGCGGTGACCTCTGCGGCTGCGGCCTCCTCTGAGATGAAAGCGCTGCGCGACCAGGTGCTCGAATTGCTTCCGGCGTTGCGCGCCTTTGCGCGCTCGCTGACGCGCAACCGCACCCAGGCGGACGACCTGGTGCAGGAGACCTTGCTCAAGGCGCTGTCGAACATCGATAAGTTCGATCCGGGCACCAATCTGCGGGCCTGGATGTTCACCATCCTGCGCAATACCTACTACACCGAGATCCGCAAGCGCCGCCGCGAGAATGACGGCATGGCCACGCTGGCCCAGCAGGATTCCAATATGGGACCCGGCCAGGAATGGTCCATGACGTTGCGCTCCCTGAAGGAGGCGCTGGAATTGCTTCCCTCCGACCAGCGCGAGGCGCTGGTTCTGGTGGGCGCGGCCGGCCTCTCCTATGAGGAGGCGGCGGATGTGTGCGGCTGTGCGCTGGGCACCATCAAGAGCCGCGTAAACCGCGCCCGCGCCAAGCTGTTGACGCTCATGGGCGCGGAAGACACCGCCGATGTGGTGGAGGGCGATTCCGTCGCCCTTTCGGCCGCCCGCAGCTAGGCTCTTCCAAACGGACTGCACGGCGCGCGTGAAGGCGCGCCGTACCCTTTCCAACCTGACGGCCGCGCGTTCCCTCACACCGGGGTGAGGGCCGGCAGCGTGAGGGCCGCTACGGCACGCTCACGGCTTCGGAGATCCGCACCTTTCCGATGCTCCGCTTGTCGAGGGACAGCACCTCGAACCGCAGGCCGTCGGCGTCCACGCTCTCCCCTTCCCGCGGCAGATGCCCGATCTGCGTCAGGATATAGCCGGCGAGCGTCGCGTATCGGTTCGCATCATCAACCAGATCGTGTTGGATCGTGCTGCTGAGCTGGCGGATGTCGATGAAGCCGTCTGCGATCCAACTGCCCTCGCCCTGGGGCTCCAGCGCCGCCGCCTCCTCGCCGATGTCCGGGAATTCGCCGGCAATGGCCTCCAGGATGTCGGTGGGGGTTGCGATGCCTTCGAGCGCGCCATGCTCATCCACGACCATGGCCATCTGCACGGGCGAGCGGCGCAACTGCTCCATCACTTTCAGAACGTCGGTGGTTTCATGGACGATGGCCGGCTGCCGCGTCATGCGTGTCCAGTCGATCGCCTTGCCGTCGATGACCGCGTTCAGCAATTCCTTGGTTAAGGCGACGCCTACGAAATCATCCACGCTGTCGCGGGCCAGAATGACCCGGCTATGGGTGAGCGTGCGGATCGCCTCGCGCAGCTCCTCGGGGCTTTCGTCGAGGTCGAGCCATTCCAGTTCGTTGCCCGGAGTCATGATGGAACTGACCGGGCGCTCGCCGAGATCGAGCACGCCGCGGATCATCTCCTTTTCCTGAGGCTTGAAGAGATCGCCCTGGGAGGCTTGCTCGGCTATCGCATCCACTGTTTCACCGAGCGGCTGTTCGCCCACGCGCCCACCCAGCAGCCGCAGGACCGCTTCCGAGGTGCGCTCCCTGAGGTCGCCCGTGGTGATGCGCTTCTCGCGATTGTGCCGGCCGAGTTGGTTGGCGGCCTCGATCAGCACCGAGAAGCCGATGGCGGCATAGAGGTAGCCCTTGGGAATGTGGAAGCCGAAGCCTTCCACCACCAGGCTGAAGCCGATCATCAGCAGGAAGCCGAGGCAGAGGATCACCACGGTCGGATGCTTGGAGACGAAGGCCATGAGCGGCTTCGAGGCGGCCATCATGACGGCCATGGCCACGCAGACGGCGGTGATCATCACCCAGAGGTTGTTCACCATGCCGATGGCGGTGATCACGCTGTCGAGCGAGAAGACCGCATCGAGAACCACGATCTGGACGATCACCTGCCAGAAGACGGCGTGAACCACCTTGCCTTCCTTGGGCTTGTGGGCGCCTTCCAGCCGCTCGTGCAATTCCATCGTGCCCTTGGCCAGGAGGAAAACGCCGCCCAGGATCAGGATGATATCCCGTCCCGAGAAGTCGAACTCGGCCACGGAGAAGAGCGGCTGCGTCAGCCGCACGATCCAGGAGATGGAGAAGAGCAGAACCACGCGCATGCCAAGCGCGAGGGAGAGGCCGATCAGGCGCGCCTTGTTGCGCTGATGTGGAGGGAGCTTGTCCGCCAGGATGGCAATGAAGACCAGGTTATCGATGCCGAGAACGACTTCGAGAACGATGAGGGTAACGAGGCCGATCCAGATGTTCGGATCTGCAAGAAGCTCCATGACTAGACCTTATGAGCGGTGTGGTGCGAACGCAAAAAGCCCCGGATGAAACATCCGAGGCGGTCGTTCGTCATATGTGATAATTCGGACATGTGAGGCTGACATCCACTTCGGGAGATCAGCCTCATTCGGTGTCGACTATCGCCTGTACTGTCGCCTTCGTCCGGCATTAGGGCGCTTTAGCTTTCACGTAAGTTGAATGTCCTAGGGGCAACCTGCCATAGCAGGAGGCGCCTTGCAAGGTCGCCTCCCTATCGCATGGATCCACGGGCCTTTGAGGCCGGTGTTCGGCGCCTGCGCCTCATCCGCGAGAGCTTCTTCTCAGGAGACCCGCTCGGTCTTCCGCCCAAACGCCGTTCGGGCCCGCCTCCACAGAGACGAGCCCGAACGGGCATGCAGGGCTGCGCGGATGGCGCAGCTTCTATTTGGAATCCAGGGGCGCTGCCGGAGGTGGATCCTCCGACGTGGCGGCGGCGGGCTTCGCGATCTTCCCGCTTTCGAACGCCCCTTGCAGCTGTTCGGCGAGCTTCAGCAATTCGTCCGGCATCTCTTCGCTGGTATAGCCATCGAAGAGTTGGCGGAGTTCCTTGCCGAGGAGATCCTGGCGCGCCGAAATATCGCGCCGATGAGGGGCCCGCATTGCGCCTCTCTCTTTCTGCACTTGCGTCTCGGAGCTATCGGGGCGCGTCTGTCGCATGGAGCATCGTCGTCTGTCGGATGGGGCCGGATGAAGAGCGCCGCAGGAGGCTAGCCTCTCACGACCCCGGTTCCGTGGTGAAACGGTACAGGTGCAAAGAAGTTCCAACAAGACCCGGCATCAGTCGCGATAAAGTCGCGACGTGCCGGAAACCTCGTCGTTCTCCTCGTCGTCCGCCCCGGGCGGGACATCCTGCGCGGGGCCGGGGAGCTTGGTATCCAGCGCCGCCTGGGCGCGCCGGAGGCGCAGCCGCTCCTCGTCCGGTTCGTGAGTGCGCATCCTGCGCTCGTCACGCGCGCTCTGGCGCGGGTCGAATTCGCACAGATCATAGCCGTGGGGCGAGGACGGAGTCTTCCAGTCCTGGGTGCCGCCGCGGGCATTGGTGGGCGCGGGCATGTTGATCTCCCTGCCTCGTTGAATTCGCAAACAACCTCCGGCCCGCCGGTTTGGTTCCGTCTCCGGGCGGGCGGCGATGACTTTTTTTAACGGGCGGCGAAAACGGAGCCGCAGCGTGGAACCGGAGCCCCGTCCGCCAAGTTCCAGGCTCATTCCTCCCCCGACGGGCGCTACGGGCGACAGGCGCGGAGAAATCACCGATCCGGGCGCGCATCGCGCGCCGTCACTGACACAGGAGATCACCATGCTGGGTTGGGCGGTTACTTTCCTCATCGTCGCGCTGGTCGCGGCTGTTCTCGGCTTCGGCGGCATCGCCGGCACGGCCATCGAGATCGCGAAGATCATCTTCTTTGTCGCCATCGTCCTGTTCCTCATCTCGGCCGTTGTGGGCCTGATGAGGGGCCGTCGGATGGGCTAGGGCCTGCGGTTCGCACGCAGGTTTCGGGCGGGCCGCGAGGTCCGCCCACAGGAAAAGGACTTTCGCGGCGCATGCCTTCACCGGGGGCGTGCGCCGCATGCTAATGTGGACCTTCCGCTCGCGCCCCTGCGTGAACGCCATTTCCCTCAGGAGGGTCGCCATGCGCCGGCTTATCGTCGAGCATAAGACGCGCTACCGCTATTCCGAGCCGGTCCAGTTCGGCCAGCATCGCCTGATGCTCCGCCCGCGGGACAGCCACGGCCTGCGGCTGCATGAGGCGCGCCTCACGCTCTCGCCCACCGGGGATGTGAAATATATCTACGACGTGTTCGGCAATTCCATCGCGCTGGTGGATTTCCACGGCCCGGCGAGCGAATTGGTGATCGAGAGCGTGCTGGAATTGGACAGCTATGCCACGCCCGATCTCCAGGGCCTGCTCGATCCCGTCGCCTCCAATTATCCCTTCGTCTATTCCAGCGACGACCGGTTCGACGCCTCGCAGATGCTGACCACGCAGTACGAGGATTCGGGCGAGGTGAAGGAGTGGCTTGCCACCTTCGTGAAGCCCGGCGAGACCATCGGCACGCTGGACCTGCTCCACGCCATCAATGCCGCCGTCAAATCCGACTTCGTCTATCAGGCGCGCATCGAGGAGGGCACCCAGACCCCCGCGCAGACGCTGGCGCATCGCTCCGGCACCTGCCGCGACTTCGCGCTCCTGTTCATCGAGACCGTGCGCGAGCTGGGCTTCGCCGCGCGCTTCGTGACGGGCTATCTCTACACCCCCCATCTCGATCTCAATATCGACCATTCGGAAGAGATCCGGGGCGCCGGCGCCACCCATGCCTGGGCGGAAGTCTATCTGCCGGGCGCGGGCTGGGTGGATTTCGATCCCACCAACGCGCTCATCGGCACGGACCATCTGGTGCGGGTGGCGGTGGTGCGTGATCCGCGCCAGGCATCCCCCATCGTCGGCAGCTTCATCTCCGACACGCCGCAGGCGTTCCTGGGGATGGATGTGGAAGTGTTCGTCTCCACCCGGCTCTCCGGCGTGGAGGGAGAGGCGGTCCAGCTATCCCCGGCCGTGGTATCCAGCCTGCGCGGCTCGTTCGCCGATTGCACCCCCGCCGACATCTTGTCCTTCGAGGAGGCTCCGGCGGCTGAGGTCGAATCCGGTCAGCTCGAAGCCGTGCGGATCGAATCCGAGCAGGTCCAGCAGCAGGCCGCGCTCAGCGCCTGAGGGGTGGCGGACGGCGCCATAAAAATTGGGCGGGCTGCCGAGAGGCGCCCGCCCGTTTCAGTTTTGGAGGTGTCGATGATAAGCGACGCCGTATCAACGCCCCAGGACAGCACTGGTTCCGTGCGGCGCCCGAAACGAAAACGGGGCGCCCGAAGGCGCCCCGCGATCGATCCGGTCGGGGTAACTGCTCAGGGACAGGCCACGCGGAAGGAATTGCCGTAGGCGTCGCGCGCCCAGCAATTCTTCGGGGTGGTGGCCGCGCCGACGATGGCGCCGGTGGCGCCGCCGAGCACGCCGCCAACCACGGCGCCGCCCGCCGTGCCGGTGGCCAGGCCGCCGACCAGGGCGCCGGCACCGGCACCCATCAGGCCGCCGCCGACCGCACGGTCAGATTCGGAATACTGGCTGCACCCGCCCAGAGCCAGCGCCGCTGCCACAACGATGATTGCCGCCCTCATTTTGCTCTCCATCATACATCTTGCCGGCTAGGCCGGGCCGTCCGTCCGAACGCGCGTGACGCTTTCGCCGGCGGTCGGCGGACATTTCCACCAGGCGAAGCAAACGTTCGCTGGCGGGGTTTTCGCACCGCCAAGCTAAGCACAAAAGCCAGGGTCAAGCCTACCCCCACCACGGCGATTGCCGTGGCGGCAGGGTAGCGTGCGATCTGTTCCTGTGTGTGGCGCGCGGCGGCGTCAAGCCGGCCGGCGGCCGTGCGCCCGCCGCTCCAGGCTGCCGCGGCGCCGTCCGTCAGGGCCGTGCCGGCCGCGCGGCCACCATCGGACACCTTGTGCGACACGTCATGGGCAAAACGCCGCGCCGCCACGGCGGAGGCCTGCGCGCGGCCGGAAGGAAGCTCTCCCACGGCCCGCGCGAGGCGCACCATCTCGTTGCGGAGCGAATCCAGTCTCTGCTCGAGCGGGGAGGCGGGCGGTTGCCAGGGAACCCAGTTCATGCGGCGTGATCTCCGGTGTGCCCCTGGAAACGCATGGGGGCCATGCCGGTTCCAGCCAAGCCGAAGAACGCCAACGCTTTCCGGTAAATCCCGCCAGCGCCTTTGAAATGAGCATGGCGGTTTTTTGATCTGTTTCGGAACCCTTGCCCCACTCGCGGCGTTTCAATGGCAAGTCATTCCATATTTTCGCATTTTTTAGTGGAGAACGAATCGGCATGGTCCCTTCGGCACAGCCCATTTCCCCGCGGCGCGATCCGGCGCCCCCCATCGGAGCGGAGGTGCGGAGTGTGGATCTGCGGGACCTTCTTTCGGTCGATCAGAATGCATTCTTCTTCGACGTGGACGGCACCCTCATCGACATCGCGCCTCATCCCGACGCGGTCGAAGTGCCCCCCACCCTTATCGATCACCTGTCCGTCCTGATGCAGGCCACCGGCGGCGCCCTCGCCTTGGTGAGCGGACGCGAGGCCTCGGTGCTGGACCGCCTGTTCGCGCCCCTGAAGCTCCCGCTGTCCGGCATCCATGGCGCGCAGTTCCGGCCCACCGGCGAGGGCGAGTCGCGCCTCGTGGCCGCCCTCCTGCCGGATGACGTGCGCACCGCGCTGCGTGATCTCTCCGTGCGGTTCGAGGGTGTGCTCGTGGAGGACAAGGGCGCCAGCGTGGCGCTGCATTATCGCGCGGCCCCCGCCGTGGCGCCCGAGTTGGAAGAGGCCGTGGCGCGCATCGTGGCGCCCCGTGCGCGCACCCTCGCAGTGCTGCCCGGGCGCATGGTGTTTGAAGTGAAGACGCGCGGCCAGGACAAGGGCGCGGCGGTCCGCGCCTTCCTGGCCGAGCCGCCGTTCGCCGGTCGCGTGCCGGTCTTCTTCGGCGACGACGTCACCGACGAGGCCGGCTTTGCGGCCGTGCGCGAGCATGGCGGCCTCGCGGTGAGCGTCGGGCGGCGCCTTGCCGGAGCGGACCTTACCATCGAGACGGCGCAGGCCGTGCGCATGCTCATCCGGCGCCTCGCCGCCGCTGCCGAAGGGAGGTCCTGACATGTCGCGCCTTATCGTCGTGTCGAACCGGGTCGCCGTTCCCGAGGCCAATGGCAAGGTGACCGCCGGGGGCTTGGCCGTCGCGGTCAATGCGGCGCTGAAGGAGCGCTCCGGCGTCTGGTTCGGCTGGAGCGGGCGCATCACCGACGTGCCGTCCGACCGTCCGGCCGTGACCACGCGCAACCGCATCAAATATGCGGTCATCGACCTGAAGGACAGCGACTACCAGGAATATTACAACGGCTTCGCCAATCGCGTGCTCTGGCCGATCCTGCATTACCGCGTGGACCTCGCCGAGTTCCAGCGGGCCGACCTCTCCGGCTATATCCGGGTCAACCGGCTGTTCGCGGACCATGCCTCGCGCTTCATCCAGCCGGACGACGTGATCTGGGTGCACGACTATCACATGATGCCGCTCGCCAAATATCTGCGCGAGCGCGGCCATGCCAACCGCATCGGCTTCTTCCTGCACATTCCCATGCCGCCGCCGGAGCTGATCCAGACCCTGCCGCGCCACGGGGAGATCCTGGGCTCGCTCGCCCATTTCGATCTGGTGGGCTTCCAGACCGAGAATGACCGGGACAATTTCGGCCGCTATCTCATCACCCGGGGCGGACAGGTGACGTCCGATCCGTCGGTCTATGAGATTGCCGGGCGCCGCGTGAGGATCGCGGTCTTCCCCGTGGGCATCGAGACCGAGGCCTTCGCCCGCCGCGCCCGCCATGCCGGGCGCACCGATTATGTGAAGAGCTTCCGCAACAGCCTGGGCGGGCGCAAGCTCATCATCGGCGTGGACCGGCTGGACTATTCCAAGGGCATTCCCCACAGGCTGGAGGCGTATGAGACGCTGCTGCGGACCTCGCCCGAATGGCATGACAAGGTGACCTTCGCCCAGATCACCCCCAAGAGCCGCACCGAGGTGCCTGAATATATCGAGATGGACCGGTTCCTCTCCCACAAGGCCGGGCAGATCAATGGCGCCTTCGGGGACGTGGCCTGGACGCCGCTGCGCTATGTGAACCGCACCTATTCGCGCTCGGCGCTGGGCGGCTTCTATCGCGCGGCGAATGTGGCCATGGTCACGCCGCTGCGGGACGGGATGAATCTCGTGGCCAAGGAATTCGTCGCGGCCCAGGATCCGGCCGATCCCGGCGTGTTGCTCCTCTCGCAATTCGCGGGGGCGGCGGCGGAATTGTCGGGCGGGGCGCTCATGGTCAATCCCCATGAGACCGAGGGCATGGCGGCGGCGCTCAAGCGCGCCCTGGACATGCCGCTGGACGAGCGGCGCGAGCGCCATGAGCGCATGATGGCGGTGCTCCGCCGCAACGATATCGACCAGTGGGCCGAGACCTTCCTGGAGGCCCTGGTGCCGCCGGAGCGCACGGCGTCCCCCGCGACGGTGATGCAGCGCTCCACGCTGCTGGGCATGGGCCACGGCGCGGGCTGGCAGGGCGTCCACGGTCCGGATTTTCTGTGATCTTGCAGCCGGGGATGCGTCCCCGGCTTCGTCCCGAGCGATGCTGAGACAGCCTCAGATATAGTCCACGAAGGCCTTCATCTGGTCTTCGGAGAGGTCGCGCATCTGGGCGAGCGTGTAGGTGTCCAGCACGGTGCCGATGGCGTCGCGCACGCGCACCATGAGACGGCGCACCTCGCAGGTGGCCACATCGCAATCATCGCAGGGCACATAGGCGTTGCGGCTGGCGCAAGGCAGCGGCGCGAGCGGGCCGTCCAGCGTGCGGATCATCTCGCCGACGATGATCTCGTCCGGCGACTTGGCGAGGCGATAGCCGCCCAGCTTCCCCTTCTTGGAGGCGAGGAAGCCGGCATTGCGCAATTCGTTGAGAATGACATCGAGGAATTTCTTCGGGATGTTGTTCGTCTCGGCGATCTCCGCCACCTGGACGGAGCCTCCCGGCGGCAGGCGCGCCAGAAAGACGGCGGCCTTCAACCCGTATTTTCCCTTCTTCGTCAGCATCGCGCACCTCGCGGCGGCTTATGCGGGGTGTCGTTCATGGGGTCAATATGAATATTGCATAATGCCAATGTGAAAACGGGACTTTCCAGGCGGCACGTCCCTTTTCCAGCGCATGGGCATTCCCGCCTCACAGGACCAGGGCGCCGATGTCGGCGATGGCCGTCCTCATGGCCGCCTCGTCCGTTTCGGTCCAGGGGCGCGGGCCGGTCACGTCATGGGCGGAGACCCAGCCATAGACCCAATCACCCTTGAAGACCGGCCCCACCATCTGGGATCTCGCCTTGAACACCTGCATGAGCTGCCAGGGCGGGTTGGCCTCCACCTTGGTGAGATCCTCCTGCTTGAGGATCGCGCCGGTCTTGATGATCCACTGGATGGAGCCCGCCGCGCGGTGATTCACCGAGGCGTCGTTCATCATGGTGGGCGCGCCGTGGCGCAGCACCTCCATGGCGGGCGTGTCCGCCTGCCAGCCGCGCGCGGGATCGTCCGCGCGCAGCGTGCCGCGGCTGGCGCCGGTGGCGTCCAGCAGGCGGGTGAGGATGGCCTCGATCTTGGCCATCAGCTCCGGGTCCCGAGGGATTGGGGATGCGCTCTGCGACATGCGGGCCTCCCGTTCAGGACGCGGGCGCCAGCACGGCGCGGGCAAGCGACAGGAGCATCTCGTCCTTGCCGCGCGGGGCGATGATGGAGAGGCCCACGGGGCAGCCGTCCAGCGTGCCGAGCGGCAGGGAGATCTGCGGCACGCCTGCATGGCCGGCGGGGCAGAGCATTTCCAGCGAGCGGGCACGGAAGGCTTCCAGCGCCTCGCCGGACGAGTTGCGCAGGGGCGCGATGCCGGCGGCCGTGGGCAGCAGGATCAGCCGGTCCTCGCCCAGGAGCGCGTCCATGCGGGCGCGGATGTCGGCGCGCAGCACGCGGGCGTCCGCCACCTCCGCCGGGTCCAGGGTCGCGGCGGCGGCGAAGCGCTCGCGCACGCCGGGGCCGAAATTGGGCTTCACGGCCTTCACCCAGTCCGCATGGGCGGTCCAGGCCTCGTCCGACTGGATGAGGCGGAAGGCGTTGCGCCATGCGCCAAGCGCCCCCTGGCCCACATCCACCTCTTCGGGCGTGCCATAGAGCGCGACGATGCGCGCCACCCCATCGGCCAGCGCCTGCCCCACGGCGGGGCCGGCGGCCGCGAACAGGTCCGTGGCGAGAAGCAGCTTGCCCGGCGCGGGCACGCGCTTCAGCCCGCCGAACAGCACGGCGCCCACTTGCTCGAACAGGACGGGATCACGGGCGAACCAGCCCACGCTGTCATAGGAGGGCGCCAGCGGCACGGCGCCGTCGATGGCGATGCGATCATGGGTGGGGCGCAGGCCGATAATGCCGCAATAGCTGGCGGGCAGGCGCACCGAGCCGCCCGTATCCGAGCCGATGGCGAAATCCACCAGCCCGCCCGCCGTGGCCGCCGCCGAACCGGAGGAGGAGCCGCCGGGAATGCGGCCGGGGGCGGCAGGGTTGATGGGCGTGCCGTAATGGTGGTTCTCGCCGTTGAGGCTCCAGGCGATTTCGTCCGTATGGGTCTTGCCCACGAGGCGGGCGCCCGCCGCCAGCAGCGTGTCGAGCACGGACGCACTCTTTTGCGGCACCGGGTGGCTCGCCAGCCAGTCCGGGCTTCCGGCGGCGGTGGGCACGCCCGCCACGTCGAAGAAATCCTTCAGCGCGAAGGTGCGGCCCGAGAGGGGGCCCTCGCCGGTGGGCGTGCGCTCGATGAGGCCGTGGGGGACGAAGGCGTCGAGAGTGTCGGTGATCGGCATGGCGGGCCCTTCGGGTGGCGGGGGCAGGGGAGCATCTCTCCTAGCCCATCCTGTTGATCGGTCGAACAAAAGATGCGGCCCGGCTGTCGGCTGCGCTCCCTCGCTCTGTTTTTCCGCGTTTCCGTCTCGCGAACGCTCCAGCGCCTTCATCCCCGCCGTGTGGGCGGGGGGGAGGGATGCGGGAGCGGTCGGCACGCCGGCAGGCATGCCTTGGGAAAGGTGGGTGACGTCGGAACCAGCATTCCGTCCGCTCCCGCGCGGGGATTTATGGCGTGTCGGCCGCGCCGCGTGGGCTTTTGTGGATCTCCCATCACGTCCGGGCGAACCAGCCCCGGATCGGTGCGCAACCCCTTCGGCCTCCTTTCTCGCGCGGCGGGGGGCGTTATTCCCCGCCGCGTCGGACACCCGCGCCCCGCACCACCCGTCAGGCCGCTCCGGACGCGCCCCTCCTTGGTGCAAGGTGGGGTGATGATAGGGGAGATCGGGATGTAGGACAATAGTCCTTGTGTCTTTTTTCCTATCACCATTTCACCACCGTCATGGCCGGGGTTGTCCCGGCCATCCACGCGGTGCCGTCGGGTGCGTGCATGGGGAGGCGTGGATACCCGGGACAAGCCCGGCCATGACGGTGCGCGTGCAGGAGGCCGCGATGATTGGCCCCGGCCTCGCATTCCCCCTCCCAACCCTCCCCCGCAAGCGGGAGAGGGCTTCCGTCCCGCGCAACGCAAAGCTCCCTCTCCCGCTTGCGGGGGAGGGGTGGGGAGGGGGCAACCGGGAAGAGGCGGCCGGCGAAAGCACCCCTCCGTGTTTCACCTGACGCTCCATTGACCCGTCGCGAACGTGTCCTATATGCCCCCTGGAGAGGACGACCTCCGCCCGAAGGGGCCTGGAATGCACGGGACGGCCCGGCTGTGAGGAGGTCACAATGCGCTCCCCCGGAGATCGCATCCGCCACGCCGTCAGCTTTGAAATCATCGGACTTCTGCTCGTCACGCCGCTCGGGGCCTTGGCCTTCCAGATGCCGCTCCACGAGATGGGCGTCGTGACCCTGGTCAGCGCGACGCTCGCAACCCTTTGGAACTACATCTATAATTGGGGCTTCGACATCGCCCTCGATCGCATCATCGGCACCACGCTGAAGAGCGGCCCGGTGCGGGTGCTCCATGCCATCGTCTTCGAGGTCGGCCTTTTGATCGTCCTGATGCCGTTCATCGCCTGGTATCTCAGCGTATCGCTGTGGCAGGCCTTCGTGATGGATCTGTCGTTCGCCCTGTTCTACATGCTGTTCGCATTCGCGTTTAACTGGGCCTACGACCGCATCTTTCCGCTGCCCGAGTGGAAAACCTCGTAGATATCCAGCGAACGGGGCGCCGAAACCGGCGCCCCTGCTTGGCCCGCGATCATCAGCCCGGCACATGCAGCGTCGGCGCCGGGCGGGTCACGGTGCGCTTGCCGCCCTTCATGGCGAGGCGCACGGGGGCGAGTTCCGCCACCGCCGCCGCGCGGCTCTCGCAATCCAGCACCACCATGTTCGCGCCGTTGCCGACCGCGATCCCGTAATCGGCGATGTTCATGAGCTTGGCGGACGAGGCGCTCACCATGTCCAGGCAGTCCGCCATGCCCGCGGGCGTGCCCACCTGGGCCACGTTCGCATAGAGATTGGCGATCCGAACCGTGGAGCAGTCGCCGAACGGGGTGAAGGGGTTCAGCACATTGTTGGTGGAGAGCGAGCAGGTGACGCCCATCTCCTTCAGCTTGTGCGCCAGCGCCACACCGCGCGGCACATTGTGGTCGAACTCCCGGCCGATGAGGAACAGGTCCGTGGAGGGCAGGGCCGTGACCGCGACGCCCGCCTGCGCCATGCGCTTGCCCAGCTCCGCGAGGCGCGCCTCGGGCACGGCGGAGAGCTTGGTCACATGGCCGATGGCGACCCGTCCGCTCCAGCCTGTCTCCTCCGCGAGGCGGCACACTTCCAGCAGGTCGAGATGGGAGGGGTCGAGGCCGAAATCCAGGTGGAAGTCGATGTCCACATTGAAGCGCTTGGCCAGCGCGAAGATGCGGGCGATCTGGCCGTGGCTGTCCTTGTCCATATAGGGCGCGCCGCCCACCACGTCGGCGCCCAGCTCCAGGGCGGCCACCATCACGTCCTCGCAGCCGGGATCGTCCAGCAGCCCTTCCTGGGGGAAGACGCAGAGCTTCAGGTCGATGGCCCAGGCATAGGCCTGCCTGAGCTTCAAGAGCGCGTTCACGGAGGTGAGGCCGATGCGCGGGTCCACCTCCACATGGGTGCGCATGCGCTGGGTGCCCTGGAGAATGGCCTTTTCCAGGGTGCGGGTGGCCCGCTCCGTCACGTCTTCCTCGGTGAAGCCCTTCTTGGCGGCGGCCACCGCAGCGATGGCCTCCTCCAGCGTGCCCTTCTCGCACTGGCAGCGGCCCAGCAGGCAGGACTTGTCCAGGTGGATGTGGGTTTCGCAGAAGCCGGGCACCACCAGCTTGCCCCCGAGATCCTCGGAGGGGCCGTCCGCCGCGAGCCCCACCTCGATGGCGGCGAAGCGGCCGTCCTTGATGCCGATATCGACAAGGCTGCCCTCGCGCCCGGCGATCCGGGCATTGCGGAAGATGTGGTCGAGGCTCATGGGGATACTCCGTGAACAGGGAACCGGCGGCCCGGCCTTTGCCGGTGCGGCTGCAAGAGAGAAGGGCTATTGGGCGGCGGGGCGGGCGCCGAGATAGGCGGCCTCCAGCGCTGCATCGCCGGAAAGGTCGCGGGCCGTGCCCGCCTTCACCACCCGGCCGCTTTCCAGCACATAGGCGCGGTCCGCCACCGTGAGGGCGAGGGCCGCCATCTGGTCCACGAGGAGGATGGTGACGCCCTCCTCGCGCAGCTCGGCCAGCACGTCGAACACCTCGTTGATGATGGCGGGGGCGAGGCCCAGAGACGGCTCGTCCAGCAGCAGGATGTCGGGCTTGGCCATGAGGCCGCGTGCCAAGGCCAGCATCTGCTGCTCGCCACCGGACAGCAGGCCCGCGCGGCTCGCGGCCCGCTCCTTCAGGCGCGGGAAGCGGGCGAACTGGGCGGCCAATTCCCGTTCCAGCGTCGCGGTGTCCGGCGTGTCGGAGCGGGCGGAGGAGCCCAGGAGGATGTTGTCGCGCACCGACAGTTCGGGGAAGACCTGCCGCCCCTCCGGCACCAGGGCAAGGCCCATGCGGGCGATGCGGTGGGCGGGCAAGGCGGAGATGCGGGCATCCTTCAGCACGATGTCGCCGGAGACCGGCCGCAGCAGGCCGGACACCGCCTTCATGGCCGTGGACTTGCCCGCGCCATTGGCGCCCAGAAGCGCGACCAGCTCGCCGGGGCGCACTTCCAGCGCCACATCCTCCAGAACCGGCGCGGCGCCATAGCCGGCGGTGAGGCGCAAGGCAGAGAGCACGGCGTCGCGCGACCCGTCCCACGGGGTGGTGCGGCCGCGGGCGCGGGTCTGCGTGCCGCCCAGATAGGCGGCGATCACAAGCGGGTTCTCGCGGATGGCGGCGGGCGTGCCGGAGGCGATGGGCCGCCCGGCATCCAGCACCACCACATGGTCGGAAATGCCCATGACCATGGTCATGTCGTGCTCCACCAGGATCACGGCGATGCCCATTTCGGCGATGCGGCGCAGCAGGATGCCGAGCGCATCCTTGTCCGCCCGCATGAGCCCGGCGGCGGGCTCGTCCAGCAGCAGCACGCGCGGGCGGGTGGCGAGCGCGCGGGCGATCTCCACGAGGCGCCGGTCCACATGGGGCAAATCGTCGGCGCGGGCGGCGACGGGGCCGCCATAACCCACGAAGGCGAGCAGCGCCTCGGCGGTGGCGGCGTCCGCGCCGGCGATGCGGATATTCTCCAGCACCGAGAGCGTGCCGAAGAGCTGGGTGGTCTGGTAGGTGCGCGCGATGCCCGCGCGGGCCACCTTGTAGGCGGGCGCGCCCGCAAGGTTCGCCCCCGCGCCCAGGCGGATGGTGCCGGAATCGGGCCGGTAGAAGCCGCCGATCATGTTGAGCACGGTGGTCTTGCCCGCGCCGTTGGGGCCGATCACCGCCGTGATGGCGCCGGGGGACGCCGTGAAGCTGACGCCGGAGGCCGCCTTCACCCCGCCGAACGAGATGCCGATGCCGTCCACCGTCAGCGGCGGGGCGGCTGCGGGGCGCAGGAAGGCGGCAAGGTCGGTGGCGCGGTTGCGGGCGGGGCGCGGGTCCGTGCGCTTCAGCCGCGCGAGAAGGCCCACAATGCCTTCCGGCGCGATCCAGAGCACGGCGAGCAGCAGGGCGCCGAAGATGAGCAGGCGATATTCGGCGAGATCCGAGAGCAGTTCGGGCAGGCCCGCCACCACCAGCGCGCCGATCACCGGCCCCAGCACCGTGCCCGCCCCGCCCAGCACCACGGCGAACAGGAACAGGATGGACTGGGAGAAGGGGAAGGAGCCGGGGCTGATGAACATGAGGAGCGGGGCGAACACCGCGCCCGCCAGCCCCGCCAGCGCCGCCGAGAGGGCGAAGGCCAGCGTCTTCAGGCCCACGGGATTGAGCCCCACGGACTGGGCCGCCACCTCGCTGTCGCGCACCGCCCGCATGGCCCGCCCGAGGCGCGCGCCGGACAGCATCCAGAAGCCCAAGAGGCTCAGTGCCGCCAATACCACGGAGAGCAGGGCCATCTCCCGCTCCGCGAAGGCATGGCCGCCGATGGAGGGCGGCATGATGCCCATGAGCCCGTTGGCCCCGCCGGTCACCGCTTTCCATTCGATGAGGCCGTGCTCGACGATGAAGGCGAAGGCGATGGTGACCATGGCGAGATAGGGGCCGGAGACCCGCAGCGCCGGCAGCGCGAGGAGCGCGCCCACGAGCCCCGCCACCAGCATGGCCACGGGCAAGGCGGCGAAGAAGTTCCAGCCCTGGAGGATCAGGATGCCCGACACATAGGCGCCGATGGCATAGAAGCCCACATGGCCCAGCGACACCTGGCCCGCGAGGCCCAGCAGGATGTTGAGGCCCACCCCGACGATGACCGTGAGCGCGACGAGGGCGATGACGAACAGGGTGTAGCTTTCCGCCGACAGGCAGAAGGCGCAGAGCGCGGCGGCACCGAGGAGGATGGAGAGGGGCAGAACGAAGCGGGCCATCTCACACCTTCTTCACGGCGGCGCGGCCGAACAGGCCGTTGGGCATCAAGGCGAGGGCCGCGATGACGGCGGAGAACACCAGGATCTGGGTGTAGGAGGAGCCCAGCAGCGCGGTGATGAGCGCTTCCGCGAGGCCATAGAGGAAGCCCGCCAGCATGATGCCGGAGGCCGAGCCGATGCCCCCCAGGATCGCCACCGCAAACGCCTTGATGCCGAACATCAGCCCCATGTCGGACGAGACGGAGAGGAGGGGCGCGATGAGCATGCCGGCGAGCCCCGCCAGCACGGCGGAGGCGGCGAAGGAGAGGGCGATGGCGCGCTTCACGTCGATGCCCATGAGGCGGGCGGCGGAGGGGTTCTGCACCACGGCCAGCAGGCGCTTGCCGGCCCGTGTGCGGTTGAGCAGCACATGCAGCCCCAGCGCCACCGCGATGCCCACCACGGGAATGGCGAGCTGCAGCGGATAGACGCCCGCGCCGAACAGGCTCACCGGCTTCTGGGCGAGCACGGAGGGCAGGGAGCGCGGCTCCTTGCCGAAGGAGAACATGACCGCATTGTCGAGGATGATGCCGCCCGCGACGGTGGCCATGAGCCACGCATTGGAGCCGCGCGCCGCGAACGGGCGCACCAGGAAGCGCTCCACCACGAGGCCGAACAGCGCGCATAGAAACAGGGCGACCACCACGGCGAGGGTGACCGGCCAGCCGAAGGTGATCCAGAGCGTGTAGCAGAGCACGGCGCCCAGCATCACGGAGGAGCCCTGGGAGAAGTTCACCGTGTTCGAGACCGCGTAGGTGACGTGGTAGCCGAGCGCGATGAGGCCATACATGGCCCCCAGCGACAGGCCCGAGACGATGGCGGAAACGATCAGCATGGGGCCTCCTCGGCTCTTGTTGTTGTGGGGTGAGTGCGCGTGCATGCGCATCTTTGCGCGCCGCGCTCCCTCTCCCGCTTGCGGGGGAGGGCTGGGGAGGGGGCGTTTCCGCCGGGAGCGGGAGACGGGTGCGAAAGTGCGCTGGTCCCGCCTGGGGCTTCCCCCTCCCAACCCTCCCCCGCAAGCGGGAGAGGGCTTTGCCGAGAGCCGACCCCTCAGTTCACGGGCACGATTTCGGCGCCCTTGAAGTGGGTGAAGATGTAGTCGTCCTTGGAGAGGGCGTCCTGGTTGGTGGGGGAGAAGGGCTTGGCGTAGGACTTGATCAGCCCCTCATAGCTGCCGATCTCGTAGAAGGCCTGGCGCAGCGCGGGGCCTTCCGTGGTGCCGGCCTTGGCGATGGCCAGGGCCAGCAGGTGCATGGCGTCATAGGCGTTGGCGATGCCCACGGCCGGGGTCACGTCGGCCAGCGTCGTCACCTGCGGATACTTGGTCTTCAGCGCCGCCAGAACCGTCTGGCCCTTCTTGGAGAGGTTGCCCGAGAAGGTATAGGTCTGGACCATGTGGACCTTCTCCGCGCTGGGTCCGCCCAGCTCGGTGAAGCGGCCGCCCGCCGGGCCCCAATGGGACACCACCGGCACGTTCCAGCCCATGCGGTCCAGCGACTTCACCACCTGGGCGGCGGGTTGCACATTGGCGATGAGGAAGAGGGTGTCGGCGCCCGCCTCCTTCAGGCGGGTGAGCTGGGGCACCATGTCCACGTCGGCATTGTCGAACTTCTCGGCGCCCGCGAGCGTCAGGCCCTTGGCGGCGGAAGCGGCTTTGAGGCCCTTCTCATTGCTCTCGCCCCAGGGATTGTTGATGAGCATGAGGCCGGGCTTGGCGGTCTTGTAGGTCTTGACCGCGTAATCGATCATGGCCTCGTCCACCAGCTCGTCCACGGCGGAGACGCGGAACACATAGTTCTCCGCCGCGCCGTTGCGGGTGATGCCGGTGCCGGCCGCCCACACGCTGATGAAGGGCACCTTGGCCTGGTTGGCGAAGGGCACGATGGCCAGGGAGACGGGGGTGTCGATGCCGCCGAAGAAGGCCGCCACCTTCTCCTTCTGAACCAGCTCGCGGGCGGCGACCACGCCCTTGGCGGGGTTGCTCTCGTCGTCGCGGCGGATCAGCTCCACCTTCTTGCCGAGCACGCCGCCGGCGGCGTTGATCTCGTCGATGGCCACTTCCAGGCCGCGCGTGATGGCTTCGCCGGATTTGGCGGACTGGCCCGACAGGGCCGCCACGAGGCCGACCTTGATGGTCTCCTGCGCGAAAGCCGGAGCGCCGCCCAGAAGGACGGCCGCGCCGAGCCCGAGCACGGCGGCGCGGCGCGACAGGGCGAAACGGGGTTTCAGGAGGGACCGGACCATGTGCTTCATTCCTCATCCGGGAAGGCGGGACCCCATCTTCGCAAGCCCTGTGCCAAAGGCCTTGGGGACAGTGCGCGGATGGCTTGAGGCGGCCCAGGCCCATAGAATCACGGCATTGCGATGCGCCCGCCGGCGCCGGTCGTGACAGGATGGAGTCTGGTTGGCGCACAAAGCTTAGGCAGTTTGTGCGCATTTTCAAATCATAATCGTATACAATTATCTGGGCGACGGCTTCCGAGATCGGGGCGTTGGTAGTCTCATATTACCAATCTGCGGACCCGCACCGCCCACCGCTCCCGTGGAATAGGATCAAGTCACTTGCATTTCCCAGGATCTGGCCGAGGCAGGGCGCTTTGCGGCAGACGGGATTGCTCGTAACGGGTCTCTGAAATTGTATACGATTTTTGCCGCATCTTGAGTGGCGCCCGGTCTCGTGCCATGGAAGGCGAGAATGGAGCCGGGCATGAAGCAGCGGGGCGAACGAGTCGACGCAATCTATGCGGGCCTGCGCCTCGCGATCCTGGAGCAGGTGCTCCAGCCCGGCACGAAGCTTCCGGAAGACACGATCGGCGAGCAGTTCGGCGCGAGCCGCACGGTGGTGCGCCGCGCGCTGGAACTTCTGGCCAGCGAAGAGCTGGTGGACATCCGTCCCAATCGCGGCGCCACCGTCGCCAAGCCTTCGCTGGAAGAGGCGCGCGACCTGTTCAGCGTGCGCCAGGACGTGGAGCATCTGGTGATCCGCCGCCTGTGCGGGCGCCTCACCCCGGCCCAGGTGAAGCGGCTGGAAGCGCAGATCGAGGCGGAGGAGCGCGCCCACCGCGAGGGGCGCCCGGAATATATCCGCCACGCGGCCGAGTTCCATCTGGTGCTGGCGGAGATGACCGGCTCGCCGCTCCTCGCCCGCTATATGCGCCAGTTGGTGGGGCGCAGCGCGCTGATCCTCGGCCTCTATGGCCGCCCGCGCTGGACCGACTGTTCCGTGCAGGAGCATCGCGACCTTGTGGCGTGCCTGGTGACCGGCGACTGGGCGCGGCTGGAGCCGCTCATGCACGACCATCTGGAGGCGGTGCTCTCCCGCGCCATCGACACCGCCGCCCACGACAAGGACCGCGGCATCCGCGACCTGCTGGCTCCCTATGCGGAGGCGGCAAGGAGCGCGTGAGGGGGCGGGAAGCGGTTGCGTCTTGAGGTGGTGCGGGACGGAGCTTCCTTGGGGGCCGTGGCAGGAGTGTCCTAACTCTGCTCCCAGACAATTCCCCCTCCCAACCCTCCCCCGCAAGCGGGAGAGGGCTTTTATGGCCCGCGCAATGGTGGGCTCCATTTCGGTGGGAGGGCGCTTTTCCATCCGTGCAACGCAAAGCCCCCTCTCCCGCTTGCGGGGGAGGGCTGGGGAGGGGGCCGCCCGGGCAGAGAACAGCCCGGCGCCTATACCGGGACAAGCTCCGCGACCGATGCATTCAAGCGATGGAAGGCTTCCAGCCCTTCAGGCTCGTCATGCCCGGGCTTGTCCCGGGCATCCACGCCTCTGGGCTGAGCGCGCACCCAGCGGAACCGCGTGGATGGCCGGGACAAGCCCGGCCATGACGCCGCATTCTTGGAAAACCCGCCCGGAAAGCGTGAAGGTCCCCCGAACCTAAAGCGTATAAGCCGACCGAAAACCGCCCCAGTGGCGGCCGTTCACGAAGATGGGCGCGTCCACCTCGCGCATGAAGATCACCCTGTCGCCCAGATCCCGCGCATAGACCTGGATCAAATGCGGATCGAGGTTGCGCGCGGCCAGCAGCCCGGCGCGGTCGTCGAAGATGCGCTTGTTGCGGCAATGGGCGAGGTTCCAGGTGCGCTCGCCCGGCCGCTGGGGCTTGGAATAGGCGGCGTTGTGCACCGGCAGATAGCCGTTCACGTCCACCGCCGCCGCGAAGGCCAACTGGCGGTCCTCGCCGGCGATGGCCTCCTGGATGGTCGGCAGGCGCCGTTCCAGGAAGGCGAGGGCGCGGGTCTCGTATTGCTGGGGATCGGAGCCGGGCACGAGGCGATAATCGGTATCGAACAACGCGGCCTCGGTGATCTCGCCGCTGGCGAGCGCGGCCTCGAACAATTGGCCGATGGTGGTCGCACCCTTGGTGGCACGGCCGGTAATGGCCTCATAGCCGCGCGCCACCTCCGCGAGGCGCGTGCGCACGCTGGGCGCGCCCGGCGTGTGGAAGGCGAGGTGGCAGCCGAGCGGGCTGATGCCCGCTACCCGCGCCTCCTGCGGGTCGAGGCCCGAAAGCTCCAATGTGCAGCGATCGCCCGGCACCAGCGCGCCGTCCTTCAGCTTCACCAATGCGCCGCCCAAGGACAGGTCCGAGGTGAGCACCTCGAAGCTCTGCCCGCTTTTGCGCACGCGCCCGGCAATCTCCACCGGCCAGCGGGGATGACGGCGGCGGTTGCCCATGGGGGTCTGGCGCAGAACGGTCAGCAGATGGCGGGACATCTCGTCCGTGCCCGCACCCATCTCGCCCGCGCTGGCCTCGATGGCGGCCTGTGTGGCCTCGGCCGTCACGGTGGCCTCGCGCATGGTGCGGGCGCCCTGGTCCACGGTCTGGGCGAAGGTCATCACTTCGCCCGCGGCAAGGCCGATCTCGGAGATGGAGCGGGTCTGGCCCGCCACGGCAGCGGCCACCGCCTCGGCCACGGGGCGGATCTCGCCGATGGTGCCGATGATGCGGTTGAGGGCGCCTGTGCTGGTGTCGGCCGCGCGCATGAGGCGCTCGATCTTGCCGGAAATCTCGCCCGTGGCCGCGCGGGTCTGGGTGGCGAGGGTCTTCACCTCGCTCGCCACCACCGCGAAGCCCTTGCCCGCCTCGCCGGCGCGCGCCGCCTCGATGGTGGCGTTCAGCGCCAGCAGATTGGTCTGGCCGGCAATGTCGGAGATGAGCGAGACCACGGCGCGGATTTCGGTGATGGCGCCGCGCAGCTCCACGATGGCCGCGCTCGCCTCGGCGGCGGCGTCCCCGGCGGAGGCGGCGAGCCGGTCCGAGGTGCGGGCCTGCTGGTCGATCTCCTCATTGCTGTCGGCGAAGGCATGGAGCGTGTCGGCCAGCGTCTGCGTGCTGGTGCGGGCCTGCTCGGTCTGGTCGGCGAGATTGTCGCAGTCGCGGCGGATGGCGGAAATGTCCCGGACGCCCGCCGCGGCGGCGGCCCGCATGGAGGCGGCGGTGTCCCCGAGCCGCACGCGGGCGCGCCGGATGTCCGCCTCGATCAGGTCCATGATGTGGTCCTGGTTCGCGGCGCCCTCGGTGGGGGGCGCGTCGGCGGGCTTGGTGTCGGCGGGCACTGGGGCGGGCGGCGATGCCGGTGTCGGCACGGGCGCGAACGCGGGTGTGCTGCTCTGTCGGGTGCGTCCCCACATGGCGTGTTTCTCCCCGGATTTTTATGGTCGGCGTTATCTGCCCCAATTGCCTGGGATCACCGACCTTATGTCGAGAGTGCCATTCGCCCGGCGGGGTTGAAATAGGTCTTTATGCTACCGCCGCCGCAACGGTTGCCGCCGCTCCGCGCGACTGGAGGGCGGTGAGATGGCCGGTGACCGCAGCGACGAAGCGCGGGTCGCCCGGCAGGTCGGCGCCGAACACCTCGCGCACCTCCAGCAGGGCTGTCGCGCGCCGCGCGGCATCGTCGCCCGCGCCCTCCGCTGCCGCGCGCAGGCGGGCGGCGAGGGGGTCGCGCACATCAATGGGCGAACCCTGCTCGTCCCGGCCGGTCACGTAGCGCATCCAGCCCGCGACGCCGAGCGCGATGAAGCGGATGTCGGCCCCTGCGGCGAGGCGTTCGCGCGCGGCGGCCAGCAGGCGCTGGGGCAGCTTCTGGGAGCCGTCCATGGCGATCTGCCAGGTGCGGTGGCGGAGCGCCGGATTGCGGAAACGCGCCCGCAAAGCGCGCTTATAGGCGGCGATGTCGGTCCCCCCCGGCACATGGAGCGTGGGCGTCATCTCCTCGTCCTGCAGGCGCTCCACGAGGCGGGCGAAAGCGGGCAGCGCCATGGTGTCGGCGATGGTCTCGCAGCCCGCCAGATAGCCGAGATACGCAAGGCTGGAATGGGCGCCGTTGAGCAGGCGCAGCTTCATGTGCTCGAACGGGGCCACGTCCGCCACCATCTCGACGCCCACATCCTCGAAGGGCGGGCGGCCATTGGGGAAATGGTCCTCGATGACCCATTGGCTGAACGGCTCGGCCATGACCGGCCAGGCGTCGCTCACCCCCAGGCGCTCGGCCACGAAGGCGCGGTCGGCGTCCGTGGTGGCGGGGGCGATGCGGTCCACCATGGTGGAGGGGAAGGCCACCTCGCCCGCCACATAGGCGCCGAGATCCGCATCCCGCAGGGCCGCCAAGCGGCGGGTGACGCGCGCCACCGTCTCCCCATTGGCGGGGAGATTGTCGCAGCACAACACGGTGAAAGGCGCGAGGCCCGCCGCCCGGCGCAGCCGGAGTGCCTCCACCAACAGGCCCGGCGCGCTGCGCGGGCGCTGCGGGGTCGCGAGGTCCGCGAGGATGTCACTGTTCGCCTCGTCCAGCTCGCCGGAGGCGGGGTCGTGGCAATAGCCCTTCTCGGTGACGGTGAGGGAGACGATGCGCACCGCCGGGTCCGCCATGGCGGCCAGCAGAGCGGCGGGGTCGCGCGGGGCCACGAGGGTGCGCTTGAGGGAACCGATGACCCGCAGATCATCCCCCGCGCCGGAGCGCACGCACAGCGTATAGAGCCCGTCCTGCGGGTCGAGGGCCTCCGAGGTGTCGGGCGAGCGCAGGCTGGCCCCGCAAATGGCCCAGTCCATGTGCCCGGCGGCGAGAAGGTCGTCCGCATAGACCGCCTGATGCACCCGGTGGAAGGCGCCGACGCCCAGATGCACCATGCCCACCTTCGCCGCGCTCCGGTCATAGCGCGGACGGGCGATGGCGGCGGGCAGGCGGGGAAGGGTGGCGTCGGACAGGCGCACGGCGCGCTCCCTCACAGCTTGTAGGCGGATTTGGCGAGACGGTAGGCGAGGTCGTGCGCCACCTGATGGGCCTCGTCCTCGTCCAGCCGGTGCTGGGCGACGAGGGTGGCGAGGAAGGCGCAGTCCACGCGCCTGGACACGTCGTGGCGGGCGGGAATGGAGGGGAAGGCGCGGGTGTCGTCGTTGAAGCCCACCGTGTTGTAGAAACCGGCGGTCTCCGTGGTCTGCTCGCGGAACCGGCGCATGCCTTCCGGGCTGTCGAAGAACCACCAGGCGGGGCCCAGCCGCAGCGCGGGATAATGGCCCGCCAGCGGCGCCAGCTCGCGGGAATAGCTGGTCTCGTCCAGGGTGAAGAGGATGATGGTCAGATCCCTCTCATTGCCGAACCGGTCCAGCAGGGGCTTCAGCGCGCGCACATAATCGGTGCGGGCGGGAATGTCGGCGCCCATGTCGCGGCCGTGGCGGGCGAACAGGCCGTCATTGTGGTTGCGCACCGCGCCGGGATGGATCTGCATGACCATGCCGTCCTCCAGCGACATGCGGGCCATCTCGGTGAGCATCTGGGCGCGGAACAGCTCGGCATCCTCGGGCGAGGCGCTGCTGGCCTTCACCCGGTCGAACAGATCTTCCGCTTCCGACGGGGAGAGGTCGGCGGTGGCGGCGGAGGGGTGGCCGTGGTCGGTGGAGGTGGCGCCGAAGCTGCGGAAATAGGCGCGCCGCGTGCGGTGGGCGGCGAGATAGCCGGTCCAGGAGAGCGTGTCCTCCCCGGTGATCTCGCCCAGCTTCACCAGATTGGCGCGGAAGCCCTCGAAGTCCGGGTCCACCACCGGGTCGGGGCGATAGGCGGTGACCACGCGCCCGGTCCATCCGCTGTCGCGGATCATGCGGTGCCATTTCAGGTCGTCCAGCGGGCTCTCGGTGGTGGCGATCACCTCGATATTGAAGCGCTCGAACAGAGCGCGCGGGCGGAAGGCGTCAGTGTGGAGGGCCTGCGCGATCACGTCATAGGTGAAGTCCGCTGTCTCCGCGCACAGCCGCTCCTCCAGGCCGAACAAGGTGGAGAAGGCATGGTCCAGCCACAGCCGGGTCGGGGTGCCCCGGAACAGGTGGTAATTGGCCGCGAACAGCCGCCAGATGGCGCGCGGATCGCGCTCCACCGGCCCGCCGTCGCGGCGCGGCACGCCCAATGCTTCCAGCGGGATGCCCTGGCTGTAGAGCATGCGGAACACATAATGGTCGGGAACCACGAACAGGCTGGCGGGGTCGGGGAAGGGCTGGTTCTGCGCGTACCAGCGCGGGTCCGTGTGGCCGTGGGGCGAGACGATGGGCAGGTGGGCGATGCGCTCATAGAGCCGCCGGGCAATGGCACGCACGCCGGGCTCGGCGGGGAACAGCCGGTCGGGATGGAGGAGCGCAGTGGCGGACAGGGGCATGGCGTTCAGCGTCATGGACGTCACCTCGGGATGGCTGCGGCGAGGAGCGGTGCAGGCCCCTCCGTTTCCGGCACGTCGAAGAAGTCGGGATGGGCGTCGGCCAGCGCGTCCACGCTGGGCAGGACGCGGTCCAGATGCCGGGCCATGGCGGTCTCGGCGGCGGCGGGATCATGGCCGGCAATGGCCTTCACGATGCCCGCATGCTCGGCCATGACCGAGGCGCGCCGGTCGGCGGCGGGCAAGGTGAGGATGCGGCAGCGGTCCACCTGCGCCTTCTCCGCGCGCACCACCCGCCAGAGATTGGGATGGCCCGCAATCTCGGCCACCATCTGGTGGAAATCCTCGTCCGCCTTGTGGAAGTCGGCGAGGCGCCCGCTCTCATGGGCCGCCTGCTGCAAGGTGAGGCCCGCTTTGAGCCGGGCGATGTCGGCCTTGCCCGCATGGCGCGCGGCCTCGCGCACGGCGGTGCGCTCCAGCGCCTGTCGGATCACCATGGCGTCGCGCACGGCGGGGCGGGAGATGCGCGAGACGAAGGTGCCGTATTGGGGGAAGATGTCCACGAGGCGCTCGTCCGCCAGCTTCAGGATGGCCTCGCGCACCGGGGTGCGGCTGACCCCGCAGACCAGCGCGATCTGCTTTTCCTGCAGCGCCGTGCCGGGGGCGATCTCCATGCCGATGATCTGGCCGCGCAGCGCCTCATAGATGCGCTGGGACGCCGTGACGCCGCGCACTTTCTCGATGCGCGGCACGCCTGTCCCTCCGGCCGGAGCTGCCGCTCCCTTTGCGCCGCGCGCCACGCTTTCCTCCGAACCATTCTTGTTTTGCTTTCAGCACTGATATATTAGCATATCAGAAGCGTCAATGCGGCCTCCTCTTGGGTCATGTCCCCTGAGGGTGTCCGCGACGGAACGCAGCCTTGGGCCAACCAGGGCGCGGGAGGGTGGGAATGTCGGAGCTGGAAACGGATGCGCCGCGCATCCTGCGGCTGTCGCCGCAGGACAATGTGGCCGTTGCGCTGGAGACGCTGCCCGAGGGCACGCGCGCCGGCGGCGTGACCCTGTCCGCCCGCATTCCGCGCGGCCACAAATTCGCGCTCGCCCCCGTGGCTGACGGCGCCGCCATCCTGAAATTCGGCCAGGTGATCGGCTTCGCGGCGGGCGATATCGCGCCCGGCGCCCATGTGCATGTGCACAACGTGGTGCTGCACGATTTCGCCCGCGACTATGCCTTCTGCGCCGATGCGCGGGACGAGGTCCTGCTGCCGGAAGCGGAGCGCGGGCATTTCATGGGCTTCCGCCGCTCCAACGGACGCACCGGTACGCGCAATTATCTGGGCATCCTCACCTCGGTGAACTGCTCGGCCTCGGTGGCGCGCTTCGCCGCGCGGGAGCTGGAGCGGTCCGGCGTGCTCGACGCCTTTCCCGGCGTGGACGGGGTGGTGCCCATCGTGCACGGCACGGGCTGCGGCATGGCCTCCAAGGGGGAGGGGTTCGACGTCCTCTCCCGCACGCTCTGGGGCTATGCCACCCACCCCAATTTCGCGGCGGTGGTGATGGTGGGCCTCGGCTGCGAGATGTTCCAGATCGCCCGCTTCAAGTCCGAATACGGCGTGGACGAGACCGACGCTTTCCGCACCCTCACCATCCAGGAAGAGGGCGGCACGCGCCGCACCGTGGAGCATGTGGTGGGCGCGCTCACCGAGATGCTGCCCGCCGCCGCGGCCTGGAAGCGGCAGGCGCGGCCTTTGTCGGAACTGGTGCTGGCGCTCCAGTGCGGCGGATCGGACGGCTATTCCGCGCTCACCGCCAATCCCGCCTTGGGGGTCGCCTCCGACCTTCTGGTGCGCCACGGGGGCACGTCCATCCTTTCCGAGACGCCGGAAATCTACGGCGCCGAGCATCTGCTCACCCGCCGCGCCGCCAGCCGGGAGGTGGGCGAGAAGCTGGTGGCCCGCATCAAGTGGTGGGAGGACTATACGGAGCGCAATGGCGGGGAGATGAACAACAATCCCTCGCCGGGCAACAAGGCGGGCGGGCTCACCACCATTCTGGAGAAGTCCCTGGGCGCGGCGGCCAAGGGCGGCAGCGCGAACCTCGCCGCCGTCTATGAATATGCCGAGCCGGTGACGACGCCCGGCTTCGTCTTCATGGACACGCCCGGCTACGACCCGGTGGCCGCCACCGGGCAGGTGGCGGGCGGGGCGAACGTCATCTGCTTCACCACCGGGCGCGGCTCCGCCTTCGGCTGCAAGCCCACGCCGTCCCTCAAGCTCGCCACCAATTCCGACATCGCCGCCCGCATGTCCGAGGACATGGACATCGATTGCGGCGACGTGCTGGAGGGCGTGTCGCTGGAGGCGAAGGGGCGGGAGATTTTCGAGCGCGTGGTGGCGGTGGCCTCCGGCGCGCACACCAAGTCCGAGGAACTGGGCTACGGGGACGCGGAGTTCGTGCCCTGGCAGATCGGCGCGGTGATGTGATGGGGGTGCTCCGTCACATCAGCTTTTCGGGTCGCACAGAGCGCGCAGGCGCCCCCGGCAACTCCCTCTCCCGCTTGCGGGGGAGGGCTGGGGAGGGGGAAGGTTTCGGGGGGCAGCTGCGCCGCGGGCCTCTACCTGGCGCAGCCCCCTCCCAACCCTCCCCCGCAAGCGGGAGAGGGCTTTGGGCCGCGCATCAGCCTAAATCTTCCACGTGCCTGCCCCGCCTACTCGAACAGGTCCGGGTGCTCGGTCTCCACCTTGGGCAAAGCGCGCAGGATTTCCGAGAGGTGCTGCCGCATGGCCTCGGCGGCGGCGTCCCCGTCGCCCGCATCCACGGCGGCGATAATGGCGCGGTGCTGGTCCACCAGCGGGGCCATGGAGCCCTTCAGGGTGAGGTGGCAGGCGCGGTCCATATGGGCCTTGATGTCGGCGATGGCCTCCCAGGCAAGCGCGCAGCCCGCCCCCTCGGCGAGGGCCATGTGGAACATCTCGTCATAGTGCTGGAAGGTCTCGTGGGCGCCGCGCGCGGCCGCCTTGGCCTGGAGGTCCAGCAGATCGTCGATGCGCGTGCGGGCATTGGCGTCGAAGCCCCCGGCGGCGCGGCGCGCCACGGCGGTCTCGATGGCCTCGCGCACGAAGCGGGCCTCCATCATCTTCTTCACCGAAATGCGCACCACCACGGTGCCGCGCTGGGGCAGGATCTCCACGAGGCGGGTGCGGGCAAGGCCGATCAGCGCCTCGCGCACCGGCTGGCGCGACACGCCGTGACGCTCCGCGATCTCGGCCTCCGACAGGCGCGTCCCCGGCGGCAGGGCCAGGGTCACGATGGCGCGGCGCAGCTCCGCTTCAACCTTCTGCGCGGCCGACCCGCTCGTCGGAACCCGGATGGCGTCCAAAGGAATCCTCCCCATTGCGCGTGATTATATACTACCATACAAAGGCGCCTGTCCCGCGCAAACGACGGGGCTAACCCGGCATTCTGGATCGCGGAAGCGATCCCAACAAGAACATGGCCCCAAGGCCGGCTGGGAAAAAGACATAGAAGTTCATCTAGGGAGAACGCTCATGCTGACCCGTCGCCGCGCGCTCGCGCTGGCTGCTGCCCTTTCCATCGCGCCGCTCGCCTCGGCTCAGGCCCAAAGCGTGACGCTGCGCTCCGCCGACATCCATCCCGATGGATATCCCACCGTCGAGGCGGTGAAGTATTTCGGGCAGGAACTCGAAAAGAAGACCAACGGCAAGTTCAAGGTTCAGGTGTTCTTCGCCGGCCAGCTGGGCGGCGAGAAGGAGACCATCGAGCAGACCCGCTTCGGGGTCATCGACCTGAACCGCGTGAACACCGCGCCCTTCAACAATCTCATTCCCCAGACCGCCGTGCTGGGCCTGCCCTTCCTGTTCCGCGACGTGCAGCACATGTACAAGGTGGTGGACGGGCCGCTGGGCGAGGAGATCGCCAAGGCGTTCGAGCCGCACGGCCTCGTGGTGCTGGGCTTCTTCGATTCCGGCGCGCGCTCCATGTACAATTCCAAGCGCCCCATCAAGACGCTGGCCGACATGAAGGGCATGAAGATCCGCGTCCAGCAGTCGGACCTCTTCATCGCCATGATCAACGCGCTCGGCGCCAATGCGACGCCCATGCCGTTCGGCGAGCTGTATTCCGCGCTGCAGACCGGCCTCGTGGACGGGGCGGAGAACAACTTCCCCTCCTATGAGTCCGTGAAGCATTACGAGGTGGCGAAGTATTTCTCGCTCACCGAGCATTCCATGGCGCCGGAAGTGTTCGTCATGTCGAAGATGAGCTGGGACAAGCTCTCCGCTGCCGACAAGGCGCTGTTCAAGGAAGCGGGCAAGGCGGCCACCCTCAAGATGCGCGAGCTGTGGGCCAAGCGCGACGCGGACGCCAAGGCGATCGTGATCAAGGGCGGCGCGCAGATCAACGAGGTGGACAAGCAGCCCTTCATCGACGCGATGAAGCCGGTCTACGACAAGTTCGTCACCACCCCCGAGATGAAGAGCCTCGTGGAGCGCATCCGCGCCGTGCAGTGATCCAGCGCGCCGGCCCGGCGCCCTGCGCCGGGCCGCGAACGCCGGCACACCTCATCCCCTGACACTGACGACCCTCCAAAGGCAGAGCGCCATGGCGTCCCATACCGCTCCTCATCCCGCCTTGCTCACCCTCCGCTTCGTGGTGCGCTGGCTCAGCCGCGCCGCTTTGTGGATCTCCGGCATCGGCCTCCTGGTTATGACCGTTGCCGTCGCATGGCAGGTGACGGGCCGCTATCTCCTGAACGACTCCCCCAGCTGGACGGAGCCCTTCTCCCTGCTGCTCATGAGCTGGTTCATCCTGCTCGGCGCGGCGGTGGGCGTGAAGGAAGGCGACCATCTCGGCTTCGAGATCGGCCTGCACTTCGCCACCCCGCCGCTGCGGCGCGCCATGGAGATCACCACGCACCTGCTGATCATCGGCTTCGGCATCGCCATGGCCTGGTACGGCTGGCTGCTCGCCATGGGCACATGGAGCGCCAAGATGGCGGGCATCGATGTGCCCCAGGGCATGGACTACCTGCCGCTCGTGGGCGGCGGCGCGCTGATGGCGCTGTTCTCGCTGGAGCGGCTCGTCACCGATCTCACGACCCCGAAGGTGGCCGAGGTTCCGCTCGGCACCGAGCACCCCATCGACTGAAGGCCCGGAGCCCTCCCATGGCCATGACCGTCCTCTTCGGCGTCTTCACGACGCTGCTCCTCATCGGCACGCCCGTCGCCTTCTGCCTCGGCATCGCCTCGCTGGCCACCGTCCTCTATATGGGCCTGCCGCCCGTGGTGGTGTTCCAGCAGATCAATTCGAACATGAACGCCTTCTCCATGCTGGCGATTCCGTTCTTCATCTTCGCCGGCGACCTGATGATGCGCGGCGGCATCGCCGACCGGCTCATCGGCATGGCGGCCGCCTTGGTCGGCCATCTGCGCGGCGGCCTCGGCCAGGTGAACGTGGTGGCGTCCTTCCTGTTCGGCGGCGTGTCCGGCTCGGCGGTGGCGGATGCCTCCGCCATCGGCGGCATCATGATCCCGCAGATGGCCAAGCACGGCTATGCCAAGGACTTCGCGGTGAACGTGACGGTGAATGCCGCCATCATCGCGCTGCTGGTGCCCCCCTCCCACAACATGATCATCTACTCGCTGTCGGCGGGCGGGACGATCTCCATCGCCGACCTGTTCACGGCGGGCATCATCCCCGGCATGCTGCTGGCGGCGGCGCTGATGATCACGGCCTATGTGGTGGCGCGCAATCGCGGCTATCCCGCTGGCGTCTTCCCCGGCTGGTACGGCGTGCTGCGGGCGGTCATCGGCGCGCTGCCGGGCATCGTGCTCATCGCCATCATCTTCGGCGGCGTGCGCTCGGGCGTGTTCACGGCCACGGAAAGCTCCTGCATCGCGGTCATCTACGCGCTGCTGGTGACGCTCCTGGTGTATCGCGGGCTCGACTGGTCGTCCTTCGTCCATGCGACGCTGGGCGCGGTGCGCACCACCGCCATGGTGCTCCTCGTCATCGGCACCGCCGGGGCGTTCGGCTGGCTCATGGCCTTCCTGCAGGTGCCCAAGGCCACCATCGAGCTGATGCAGTCGGTGTCGGACAACAAGTACGTCATCCTGCTGCTCATCAACATCATCCTGCTGGTGCTCGGCACCTTCATGGACATGGCGCCGATGATCATCATCTGCACCCCCATCTTCCTGCCGCTCATCAAGGCGTTCGGGATCGATCCGGTGCAGTTCGGCATCATCCTGATCCTGAATGCCGGCATCGGCCTCAACACGCCGCCCGTGGGCTCGGTGCTGTTCGTGGGCTGCGCGGTGGGCAAGATCTCCATAGGCGAGGCCATGAAGACCATCTGGCCCTTCTTCGGCGCCTCCGTCGCGGTGCTCATGGTCGTCACCTACGTGCCCGCCGTTTCCCTCTGGCTGCCCTCCTTGTTCCGCTGAGCGGCGGCCATCATCCGCGAGGATTTCCCATGATCACCGACGTGCGCCATGTGCATCACCCGGAAGCCGTGCGCTTCTTCGACACGGACGATTTGCGCGCCAATTTCCTCATCGAGGGCCTGTTCCAGCCCGCCACCGTGCAGCTCGCTTATTCCCATATCGAGCGCTTCGTGGTGGGCGGCGCGATGCCCGTGGCCTCGCCGCTGAAGCTGGAGAGCGACAAGGCCACCATCGGCTCGCCCAACTTCCTCGATCGGCGGGAACTGGGCGTGTTCAATATCGGCGGGCCCGGCAAGGTGGAGGCGGACGGCGAGACCTATGCGCTCGGCCATCGCGACGCGCTCTATGTGGCCATGGGCACGAAGGACGTGTCCTTCCTCTCCGACGATCCGGACCATCCGGCGCGCTTCTACCTGCTCTCCACGCCCGCCCACGCCCGCTACGAGACCAAGGTGGTGAAGATCGGTGAGGCCAAGAGCATGGAGCTGGGCGACCAGGCCACCTGCAACAAGCGCACCATCTACCAGATGATCCACCCGGACGTGGTGAAGTCCTGCCAGCTGGTCATGGGCATGACCCAGCTCGCCGAGGGCAATACCTGGAACACCATGCCGTGCCACGTCCATGACCGGCGCTCGGAGGTCTATCTCTATTTCGACGTGGCCGCCGACGCCCGCGTCATCCACCTCATGGGCGAGCCCACCGAGACGCGCCATCTGGTGGTGGCGGACGGGCAGGCGGTGCTCTCCCCGCCCTGGTCCATCCATTCCGGCGTCGGCACCCGCGCCTACACCTTCATCTGGGGCATGGGCGGCGACAATATCGACTATACGGACATGGACATGGTGGCCATGGACACGCTGCGATGAGCCCCTTCGACCTTTCGGGGAAGCGGGCGCTGGTCACCGGGGCCAATACCGGCCTCGGCCAGGCCATCGCGTTCGCTCTGGCGGGAGCGGGGGCGGACATCGTCGCGGTGGGCCGTTCCTCCATGGAGGAGACGCGGCGGGGCGTCACGGATGTGGGCAGCAGCTTCGTGGAGGTTCAGGCGGACCTCGGCTCCCTGGAACCCGTTGAGCGCATCGTGGCGGAAGCCACCGCCGGGGGGCGGGTGGACATCCTCGTGAACAATGCGGGCATCATCCGCCGCGCCGACGCCATCGACTTCACGGAAGCCGACTGGGATGCGGTGATGGACGTGAACTTGAAGTCCGCCTTCTTCCTCACCCAGGCTTTCGCGCGCGGCTGGATCGCGGACGGGCAGGGCGGCAAGGTCATCAACATCGCCTCGCTGCTCTCCTTCCAGGGCGGCATCCGCATCCCCTCCTACACGGCCAGCAAGAGCGGCCTTGCGGGGCTGACGCGCCTGCTCGCCTGCGAGTGGGCGGGCCGGGGCATCAATGTGAACGCCATCGCGCCCGGCTATTTCGTCACCAACAATACGCAGGCCCTGCGCGAAGACCCCAAGCGCAATGCCGACATCCTCGCCCGCATCCCGGCGGGCCATTGGGGCCAGCCCTCGGAACTGGGCGGGGCGGCGGTGTTCCTGGCCTCGTCCGCCGCCAGCTATGTGCATGGCGTGGTGCTGCCGGTGGATGGCGGCTGGCTTGCCCGCTGAAGGAGAAGATCATGTCCCAGAAGGGCCAGTATTTCGGCTTCGCCGATACCACACCCGTGGAAACCATCACGGACAATGTGGAGCGGCAGATCCTCACCTATAATGACGAGATCATGCTGGTGCGCGTGGTGTGCACCGAGGCGGGGCCGTGCGGCGTGTTCCACGACCATCCCCATGTGCAGATCACGTCCGTGGAGAGCGGGGTGTTCGACATCACCGTGGACGGCAAGACCGCGCGGCTGAAGGCGGGCGACAGCTTCTACGTGCCCTCCGGCCTCTGGCACGGCTCCATCTGCATCGAGCCGGGGGTGCTGATCGACGTGTTCACGCCCATGCGCCAGGAATTCGTCACGGGCTGAGGCCGCCGGGCGCTGCCGGATCGCCCGGCCTGTCCCGCCCTCTCCCGCGTGCGGGGGAGGGTTGGGAGGGGAAATGGGGCCTGCCGCCTTGAAGACGGGACGCCCTCACTCCTTCGGGCGGTTGTCCACCACGCGCTTGGCCTTGCCGGCGGAGCGCTCGATGGAGCCGGGAGCCTGGATGTTCACGCGGGTGCTGATGCCCACGGTAGCCTTGATGCGGTGGATGAGCCGTTCGGCATGGGCGGTGAGGCCCTCGCCGTCCCAATGCTCCTCGCGGGCCTCCGCATGGATGGTCATCTCGTCCATGCGGCCGCGGCGGGTCAGCTCGATCTGGAAGTGGCCGGCGCACCATTCGGTGGCGAGCAGGGCTTCCTCGATCTGGGTGGGGAACACGTTCACCCCGCGCAGGATCATCATGTCGTCCGAGCGGCCGGTGACCTTCTCCATGCGCCGCATGCCGGGCCGCGCCGTGCCGGGCATCAGGCGGGTGAGGTCGCGGGTGCGATAGCGGATGACCGGGAACGCCTCCTTGGTGAGGGAGGTGAAGACCAACTCGCCCTTGGAGCCTTCCGGCAGCACTTCGCCGGTCACCGGGTCGATGATCTCCGGGTAGAAGTGGTCTTCCCAGATATGCAGGCCGTCCTTGGTCTCCACGCATTCCTGCGCGACGCCGGGGCCGATCACCTCGGAGAGGCCGTAAATGTCGGTGGCGTCCATGGCGAACGCCTTCTCGATCTCAACCCGCATGGAGTTGGTCCAGGGCTCGGCGCCGAAGATGCCGTATTTCAGCGAGCTTTCGCGCGGGTCGAGGCCGGCCTTGGCGAAGCCGTCCTGGATGGCCAGCATGTAGCTCGGCGTCACCATGATGACTTCGGGCTTGAAGTCATGGATGAGCTGCACCTGCCGCTCGGTCATGCCGCCCGACATGGGGATGACCGTGCAGCCCAGCCGCTCCACGCCGTAATGGGCGCCCAGGCCCCCGGTGAACAGGCCGTAGCCATAGGCCACATGCACCATCATGCCGGGGCGCGCGCCCGCCGCGCGGATGGAGCGGGCCATCACATTGGCCCACATGTCGATGTCGCCGGCGGTATAGCCCACCACGATGGGCTTGCCCGTGGTGCCCGACGAGCCATGGATGCGCGCCAGCTTCTCGCGCGGCACGGCGAACAGGCCGAAGGGATAATTGTCGCGCAGGTCCTTCTTCACGGTGAAGGGGAACTTGGCGAGGTCGGACAGATCCTTGAAATCGTCCGGGTGCACGCCCGCCGCGTCGAACTGCTGGCGGTAGTGCGGCACGTTCTCGTAGGCGTGCTTGAGCGACCAGGCGAGGCGCTGGCGCTGGAGCGCCATGATCTCGTCGCGGGAGGCGCGCTCGGCGGCGTCGAGGCCACCGCGCACATCGCCTTCAAAGCTTTTGGCTGCGGGCACCATGTTCATCGTCTCCTCCGCTTAATCCCTGATTTTCTCGTCCTGCGGGATGATCGCGCCGCCGATGGACCGCGAATGTCCGCGGAATTCGGCGATCAGCACCCCGTCCTGGGTCACGCTGATGTCGTAGATGCCCGAGCGCCCGGCGCGGGTCACTTCGCGGGCCGTGGCCACCAGTTCGTGGCCGCGCTTGCCGGGCCGCAGGAAGCTGATGGAGCAGTGCGCCGCCACGGTGCGCTCGTCATAGGTATTGCAGGCGAAGGCGAAAGCACTGTCCGCCAGCGCGAAGATGTAGCCGCCATGGGCGGAGCCGTGGCCGTTCACCATGTGGTCGGCGAGGCGCATGGCGAGCACGGCGCGGCCCGCCGCGATCTCGCGGATCTCGACGCCGAGGCCCTGGCTGGCGCCGTCGGTCTTCCACATGGTTTCCGCGCACAGGCGCGCGATCTCGTCGGGCGAGCGCAGGGTCTCTGTGCGGAGGGTTTCGGCGTCGCTCATGTCGCGCGGCCCGTGAAATTGGGGGTGCGCTTCTCCATGAAGGCCTTGGTGCCCTCGGCATAATCGGGCGAGCGGCCGGCCTGACGCTGCAGGTCGCGCTCCAGGTCCAGCTGGGTGTCCAGCGTGTTGCCCGCGCTCTCGTTCAGCGCCTGCTTGGTGAGGGCGAGGCCATAGGTGGGCTGGGTGGCGAGATGGGCGGCGAGCTTTTCCGCTTCCGCCATGAGGTCGGCATCCTCGATCGCCTTCCACACCATGCCCCATTCGGCGGCCTGGGTGGCGGAGACCGGCTCGGCCAGCAGCATGAGCGCGCGGGCGCGGGCATCGCCCACGAGGCGCGGTAGGAAGAAGGTGCCGCCCGAATCGGGCACGAGGCCGATCTTGGAGAAGGCCTGGATGAACTTGGCGGATTTCGCCGCCAGCACGATGTCGCAGGCGAAGGCGAGGTTCGCGCCCGCGCCCGCCGCCACGCCGTTGACGGCGCAGATGACGGGCTTCTTCAGCGCGCGGATGCGGCGCACGAGCGGATTGTAGAAGGTCTCGATGGTGGCGCCGAGGTCCGGCGCCTCGGTGAGGCCGGCGCGGGCGGAGAGATCCTGGCCCGCGCAGAAACCGCGCCCGGCGCCGGTCAGCAGCACGGCCCGGCAGCTCTCGTCAGCGGCGGCCTCGTCGAGGGCGGCGCGCAGCGCGAGGTGCAGCTCTTCATTGAAGGAATTGAGGCGATCCGGCCGGTTCAGGGTCAGCACGGTCCAGCCGTCGCGGCGGTCCACCAATAGGACGCTATCCACTCTTTCCTCCCATATGGCCCGTGGTATGGGCTCTTGAATTAACCGATCGATCGGTTAATCTTTAGCTCAAGGGGCACGCTTGTCAACACGAGCGAGAATGCTTCGCCGCAGGGAGGATGGCATGGGCAAGGCACGGCAGGCTCGGCGAGCCGCGTCGATGCGCGAGGGGTGCCGGACTGGCGCGCGCGCAGGCTCCGGCTGTACATCCGCCTCCCCGGCGCTTCCCCGCCTTCATCCCTCTTCCCGGAGATCGTCATGACGCACGCTTATATCTGCGATTTCGCGCGCACGCCCATCGGCCGCTATGCCGGCGCGCTCAAGGATGTGCGCGCCGACGATCTGGCCGCCCATCCCATCCGCGTGCTGAAGGCGCGCAATCCCGGCATCGACTGGGAGGCGGTGGACGACGTGATCCTGGGCTGCGCCAACCAGGCGGGCGAGGACAATCGCGACGTGGCCCGCATGGCGGCGCTGCTGGCCGGCCTGCCGGTGAGCGCGCCCGGCACCACCGTGAACCGCCTGTGCGGCTCGGGCCTCGACGCCGTGGGCATCGGCGCGCGCGCCATCATGACGGGGGATGCCGACCTCATCATCGCGGGCGGCGTGGAGAGCATGACCCGCGCGCCCTTCGTCCAAGGCAAGGCCACCGAAGCCTTCTCCCGCCAGGCGGAGATCTATGACACCACCATCGGCTGGCGCTTCGTGAACCCGCTGATGAAGGCCCAGTACGGCGTGGATTCCATGCCGGAGACCGGCGAGAACGTGGCCGCCGATTTCCAGATCTCGCGCGCCGACCAGGACCTGTTCGCCTACCGCTCCCAGCAGCGCGCCAAGGCGGCGCAGGAGGCGGGCTTCTTCGCCCGCGAGATCGCGCCCATCGAGATCAAGGGCAAGAAGGGCGCGGTCACCGTCGTGGATAAGGACGAGCATCCGCGCGGCGACACCACGCTGGAGCAGCTGGCGGCGCTGAAGACCCCCTTCCGCAAGGAGGGTGGCTCGGTGACGGCGGGCAATGCCTCGGGCGTCAATGACGGGGCGGGCGCGCTCATCATCGCTTCGGAAGAGGCGGTGAAGCGCTATGGCCTCACGCCCCGCGCCCGCGTCATCTCCGTGGTGCAGGCGGGCGTGCCGCCGCGCATCATGGGCATCGGCCCGGCCCCGGCGACGCTGAAGCTGCTGGAGAAGAACAAGCTGGCGCTGGACGATATCGACCTCATCGAGCTGAACGAGGCGTTCGCCTCCCAGGCGCTGGCCGTGCTGCGCCAGCTGGGCCTGCCGGACGATGCGGATCATGTGAACCCCCATGGCGGGGCCATCGCGCTCGGCCATCCGCTGGGCATGTCCGGCGCGCGCCTCGCCATGACGGCGGTGAGCGCCCTGGAGGCCCGCGGCGGCAAGCGCGCGGTGGCCACCATGTGCATCGGCGTCGGCCAGGGCATCGCCGCCCTCATCGAGCGGGTGTGAGATGAACGCCGCGCCCGCGCCCGTCACCCTGCGCCGCCACGGCTCCGTGGCGGTGGTGGAGATCGCCTATGCCCCCGTGAACCCCCTCTCCAAGGGCGTGCGCACGGGCCTCGTGGAGGCGATGGCGACCCTCAAGGCCGACCCCACCGTTACGGCTGTGGTGCTCAGCGGCGGGCCGGGGCGCTTCATCGCCGGGGCGGACATCCGCGAGATGAACGCGCCGCCGGACGAACCCTTCCTGCCGGACGTGGTGGCCGCCATCGAGGGCCTGGACAAGCCGGTGATCGCCGCCATTGACGGCGCGACCCTGGGCGGGGGCCTGGAAGTGGCGCTGGGCTGCGATGCGCGCATCGGCTCCCCCAAGGCGCTGCTGGGCCTCACCGAGACGCGGCTCGGCATCATTCCCGGCGCGGGCGGCACCCAGCGCCTGCCGCGCATCGTGGGCATCGCGGCGGCCATTCCGCTCGTCTGCGAGGCGCGCATCCTGAAGGCGAAGGAGGCACATGCCCTCGGTCTTCTGGATGCCGTGGCCGACGATCCCCTGGCGGCGGCGCTCGATTTTGCCGCGACCGCGCAAAAGCGCCCGCTCTCGGCGCTGCCCGTGCCTGAGGGCGATGCGGCGGCCGAGCAGGCGGCGGCGGATGCGGCGCTGAAGGGCGCCAAGGGCCAGCCCGCCATCGGCGAGGCGGTGCGGGTCATCCGCGCGGCCCGCGAAGGCACCTTCGCCGACGGGCTCGCCCGCGAGCGTGCCGCTTTCCTCGCTTTGCGCGAAAGCTCTGAGGCCAAGGCCCTGCGCCATCTCTTCTTCGCCGAGCGCGAGGCGGGCAAGGTGCCCGGCATCGAGGGCGCGGCGGCGCGGCCCTTCGCTTCTGTGGCGGTCATCGGCGCGGGCACCATGGGCGCGGGCATCGCCTCGGCCCTGCTGGATGCGGGCCTCAACGTGACCTTGGTGGAGCGCGACGAAGACGCCGCCCAGGCGGGCGCGACCCGCGTGCGCGGCCTGTATGACCGGCCGCTGAAGAGCGGACGGGTCAGCGCGGCGCAGGTGGACGAGCGCCTCGCGCGCCTCGTCCCCACCGCCGACTGGGACAGCCTGTCGGCCGTCGATCTCGTCATCGAGGCGGCGTTCGAGGACATGGACGTGAAGGCGGACATCTTCCGCCGCCTGGACACGGTCGTCCGCCCCGGCGCGGTGCTGGCCTCCAACACCTCCTATCTCGACCTCGACGCCATCGCGGACCTCACGTCGCGTCCCGAAGACGTGGTGGGGCTGCACTTCTTCGCGCCCGCCAATCTCATGAAGCTGCTGGAAGTGGTGCGCGGCGCCAAGACGGCGCCGGACGTGCTGGCGACCGCGCTGGGCCTTGCCAAGAAGATCGGCAAGCAGCCGGTGGTGGCGGGCAATTGCGACGGCTTCATCGGCAATCGCATCTATGCCGTCTATCGCCGCCACGCGGAATATCTGGTGGAAGACGGCGCCGCCCCGGAAGAGGTGGACGCGGCGCTGGAGTCTTACGGCTTCGCCATGGGCATCTTCGCGGTGTCCGACATGTCCGGCCTCGACATCGCCTTCGCCATGCGCAAGCGCCGGGCGGCCACGCGCGATCCCAACGAGCGCTATGTGACGATCCCCGATCTGCTGTGCGAGGCGGGGCGGCTCGGGCGCAAGACCGGTTCGGGCTGGTATGCCTATGACACGGCGGGCAAGAAGAGCCTCGATCCCCGCACCGCCGACCTCATCGCCGCCGTGCGGACGGAGCGGGGCATCGCGCCGCGCGCCTTCACGCCCGGGGAGATCCAGCGCCGCCTCGTCTGCGTGATGGCGAACGAGGGTGCGAAGGAGCTGGAGGAAGGCATCGCGCTGCGGGCCTCCGACATCGATCTCGCCTTCGTCAACGGCTACGGCTTCCCGCGCCTGAAGGGCGGCCCCATGTTCGCCGCCGACCAGATGGGCCTTCCCGCCGTGCTCGCGGAAGTGGAAGCCGCTCATGCCGCCGGTGGCGCCGGCTCGGCCCCCTCCCAGCTTCTCATCGACCTCGCCCGCTCGGGCGGCAGCTTTGCCGCCTGGCGCAAGACCAACGCCTGAGGCAACGCCCCCCAAGGACGCCCAAGGAACCCGCGAAGAGATACGTGATGACCAAGATCCTCGAAAGCTACGCCCTCGACCGCTGGTTCACGCCCACCGAGGGGCTCGTGGATATTCCCAGCGCCATTGACGGGCAACTGGCGGCGCGCACCTCCACCAAGGGGCTCGACTTCGCCGCCATGGTCCACCATGCCCGCACTGTGGGCGGCCCGACCCTGCGCGCGCTCACCTTCCACCAGCGCGCCGATATCCTGCGGGCGCTCGCCAAATATCTGGGCGAGCATCGGGAGGCGCTCTATGCGCTCTCGGCGGATACCGGCTCCACCAAGCGGGACAATTTCTTCGACATCGACGGCGGCTTCGGCACGCTCTACGCCTTCGCCTCGCGCGGGCGGAAGGAACTGCCCAGCGAGCGCTTCGTGGTGGAAGGGCCCACCGAGGGCCTGTCCAAGAACGGCACCTTCGTCGGCACCCACATCCTCACCCCGCTGAACGGCGTGGCGGTGCATATCAACGCCTTCAATTTCCCCTGCTGGGGCATGCTGGAGAAGTTCGCCCCGGCCTTCCTCGCGGGCGTCCCCGTCATCACCAAGCCCGCCACCGCCACCTCCTATGTGGCCGAGGCCGTGGTGAAGCTGATGATCGGCTCCGGCCTGCTGCCGGCGGGATCGCTGCAATTCGTCTGCGGCTCCACGGGCGACCTGCTGGACCACCTCACGGGGCAGGACGTGCTCTCCTTCACGGGTTCGGCCGCCACCTCGGAGGCGCTGCGCAACCATCCGGCGGTCTCGGTGAATGCGGTGCGCTTCATCGCCGAGCGCGACAGCCTGAACGCCGCGGTGCTGGGCACGGACGCGGTGGAGGGCACGCCGGAATTCGACCTCTTCGTGAAGGAAGTGGTGCGCGAGATGACCGTGAAGGCGGGCCAGAAGTGCACCGCCATCCGCCGCATCTTCGTGCCGCGCGACCTGAAGGACGCGGTGGCCGCCGCGCTCTCGACCCAGCTCGCCGCCGTGTCGGTGGGCGATCCGCGCCGCGACGACGTGCGCATGGGCCCGCTCGCCAGCCAGTCGCAGCGCGCCAGCGTGCGCGAGGCGGTGGAGGAGATCGCCGCCGAGGCTGAGATCGTGTTCGGTGATCCGGCGAGCGTCGCGCCCGTGGGCGGGGATGCGGAGGCGGGCGCCTTCATGGCTCCCATCCTGCTGGCCTGCCTGACCCCGCGCACCGCCCGCGCGCCCCACCAGACCGAGGCTTTCGGTCCCGTCGCCACCCTCATGCCCTATGACGGGCTGGAGGATGCGGTGGCGCTGGTGGCCAAGGGCGAGGGCAGCCTCGTCGCCTCCGTCTATACCTATGACGAAGCGGTGGCCGAGGCGCTGGTGTTTGGCATCGCCGCCTATAATGGGCGCGTGCTGGTGCTCGACCGCGATTGCGCGAAGGAATCCACCGGCCACGGCTCGCCGCTCCCCGGCCTCGTCCATGGCGGCCCCGGCCGCGCGGGCGGCGGCGAGGAGATGGGCGGCCTGCGCGGCGTGAGCCACTACATGCAGCGCACCGCCCTCCAGGGCTCGCCCGGCCGCCTCGCCGCGCTCACCAAGAGCTGGATCAAGGGCGCTCCGGCTCCCGCGCCGCAGAGCCACCCCTTCAAGCTCGACTACGACACCATCAAGGTGGGCGACACGGTGGAGACGCCCTCGCGCGTCATCTCGCTGAAGGATATCGAGCATTTCGCAGAGTTCACCGGCGACACCTTCTATGCCCACATGGACGAGGAGGCCGCCAAGGCGAACCCCTTCTTCCCGGGCCGGGTGGCGCACGGCTACCTGATCCTGTCCTTTGCGGCGGGCCTGTTCGTGGACCCGGCGCCGGGCCCGCTTCTGGCCAATTACGGCCTGGACACCCTGCGCTTCCTCAAGCCCGTCTCGCCGGGCGACGCCATCCGCGTGCGCCTCACGGTCAAGCAGAAGCAGGCCGCCCGCAAGCCGGAATATGGCGAGGTGCGCTGGGACGCGGAAGTGTTCAACCAGGATGGCGAGACGGTGGCCCGCTACGACCTGCTCACCATGAGCGCGCGGCCCGTGGCTGCGTGAGGTTTTTGGGGGGCCGCTCGTCTTCCCACACGACACCACCCCCTCTCCCGCTTGCGGGGGAGGGATGGGGAGGGGGCGGGCGAAGCCCGTGGCGCTGCCGCTGCTGGAGCCCTTCGCGATTTGATTGAAGCGTCAGGGGGTGGGCACCGCTTGGCGCACCCTTCCGGCCACGGTCGTGACGGTGGCCCCCTCACCCCAACCCTCTCCCGCACGGGGAGAGGGAGGAACGTTGCGCCCGTAACGACAGGCCCACACGTTTCCAGCAAACACGCAAAGGCTCTAAAGCCCCTCAGGCATCGTCCGAATGGTGCTTGCGCAGCAGGCTGGGCGGGTCGCTGGCCGGAAAGCTGTCGTCCAGTTCCGCATCCAGCTCCCGGTCCTGCGCAGCCTTCTCCGCCGCCGCCTTGTCGGACGGCGTTTCGGCGCCGGTGAAGCTGGAGGGATTGGTCAGAGCAGGCGGGTCGCTGGCGGGGAAGCTCTCTTCCAGTTCCTCGTCCAACTTCCGATCCTGCGCGGCCTTTTCCCGTTCCGCCAGCGTCTCGGGCGAGGGTTCACCGCCGGTGAAGCTGCTGGGATTGGTCAAGGCGGGCGGGTCGCTCGCCGGAAAGCTCTCTTCCAGCGCTTCGTCCAGCTCACGATCCTGCTGGTCCTTGGTGGGCGTGTTCCCGCCGGTTCCTGCGCTCATCCTGTCCTCGCTTCCGTCCGTGCCGAGAACGCGGCAACGCCGGGTTCCTGTTCTGCGTCCCGCCCGGCGAGAACCGCCACGGGAAGGGCGCGCAGGAGCGTCGGCACATCGCCGGACGAAGCCTCGCCCGGCAGGGGGGCGCCGGTCAACAGGTCCGTGAAAGGCGGGAGGTTTTCCGGCAGGCGCAGCGTGGTCCCGGCAAAGGCGGCGGGCGGCGCCAGCGGCAGTCCGGCATCCGGCCCGAGCGCAGCGGCCGAGAGGCGCGCGGCTACCACGAGGAGCGTCGTCCCACCATGCCGCCGCAGGAAGGCGACGACCCGTTCGGCGGCAGGTCCCTCCACCTCCAGGGGCTCGTAGCTTCCCTGCGCGAACAGGGCCGGTTCGGCGGCGCGCGCGGCCAGCAGGCGCGCCAGGATGGCCTGCTTCACCCGTCCGTCCCGCCAGTGGGGCAGGAGCGACACGGGGTCCGCGCCTTCGCCGAGGGCATGGGCGCGGGCGGCGAAATCCACCGGGCGGCGATTGTCCGGGTCCACCAAAGAGAGGTCCCAGAATTCCGTGCCCTGATAGAGGTCCGGCACGCCCGGCACGGTGAGCTTGAGCACGGTCTGGGCAAGGCTGTTCACGGCCCCCGCCGGGGCGAGCCGCCGGGCGAAGGCGCACAGCCGCGCCCGCAGCGCGGCGCCTTGCGGGCCGCCGACGGCGTCAAGGAAGGCGCGACAGGCGTCTTCGTAGGTCGCGTCGGGAAACACCCAATTGGTGCGCCTCTTGGCCTCCCGCAGCGCCTTTTCTTGCCAGCCGGCCACACGGCCGAAATAATCCGCGATCCCCGCTTCGTCCTCCGCCTCCAGAGCGTGCGGCCAGTGGCCGATCAGGGTCTGGTAGAGCATCACCTCGTCGGGCGGCTCCGGCGCTGGGCCTTCGGGCAGTTCCACCCGTAGCGGCGCGGCGAGGGCCATGAGGGCGTCCAGCTCCAGCGACCATTCGCGGGGGATCTCGCTCAGCACCGCGAGCCGCATGCGGGCATCCTCGCCGCGCTTGTGGTCATGGGTGGCGGTGGCCAGCATGGCGCCCGGCAGACGCGCGCGGCGGGCGGCGGCGGCCGCATGGAAGGCGGCGGGCGACATGGCGAGATGGCCGGGGTCCGAGCCCACCTCGTTGCGCGAGAGCAGCCGGCCATGGCGGTAGAAGAGCGTATCCTCCATGGACTTGGCGGCGATGGGCGAGGTGAGCTGCTGGAAGCGGGCGACGGCATAGGCGCGGGTCCCCGCCTCCATCATGTCTCCAAGCCCGGCCGATGCCTCCCCGCCCAGCCAGCCGTCGAGGAGGTCCAGCACCGGATGGTCCATGGGCGCGAGCCGCGTGCGCGCCTTGCTGAGCGCCTCGGACATGAAGGCCCAGTCCTGCGCGCTGCGCCCGGCGGCGTCCGCATAGGTGCGATAGACCGGGAAGGCCACCAGCAGTTCGTTGAGGGCGCGCCGGATGGCGGCGCGGGTGATGTCGCGGGTGTCGAGATCGGCCTGCGCCACCTTGTGGAGGGCGCGGGTGGCGGCCTGCATCTCGGCGCCGAACCCGTCCCGCAGCACCTGCCGGCGGGCGGCCTCGCGATGGGCGGCATAGGCTGTCCCGTCGCCCGCCGCGCGGCTCCACACATGCTCCAGCGCATCCGCCGCGCCGCCGTCATGGAGCACAGCGGCCACCTCGTCCATGAAGTCGTAGCCGGTGGTGCCGTCCACCGGCCACGCCTCCGGCAGGCGCTCGCCGGGATGGAGGATCTTCTCCACCACCAGATAGCCCCCCGGCGGCGCCTCGGCGGGGCGGTTGGGCTCCAACTGCTCCATGCGGCGGCGCATGCGCCGGCAATAGCCGGCGGGGTCCGCGAGCCCGTCCACATGGTCCACCCGGAAGCCGTCCGCGAGCCCTTCCCCATAGAGGCGGAACAGCAAGGCGTGGGACTGCTCGAACACGTCCTGGCGTTCCGCCTGGAGACCCGCGAGGCCGGTAATGTCGAAGAAGCGGCGCCAGTTGAGATCGTCATTGGCGGTGCGCCACCAGGCGAGGCGGAAATTCTGCCGCTCCAGCAAAGCATGCAGCCTGCGGCAGCCGTCCGGACGGGTTGCGTCGAAGGCGGCGAGGGGGGCGGCGAGAAGGTCCGGCCCCGCCGCCTCCACCGCGAGGGCGAGGCGCTCCTTCAGGGCCTCCGCCTGCGCCTTGCCCTCCGGGCCCGGCGGGACGGCGGCGAAGGCGTCCGCGAACGCGGCGAGGGCGGGATCGGCGGCGCCCGCGAGGATGTCCCCATACTGGCGGGGGCAGATGGGGAAGGCGTGTTCGTAATGGCGCGCCTCGAAGGCGCCGCGCGCGCCGTCATAGGCCAGCGTCAGCGTGCCCGTGCGCAGCGCCTCCCCATAGGGCGCGCCCAGGAAGGGCGCGAGCACCTTGCCTGCGAGGGCAGGATCGTCCGGGGTCCAGTTGATGTCGAACATGTCGGCCTGGGCGCTCTCCCGCCCCCATTCCAGCACGTTCAGCCACACCCGGTTGTCGGCGCCGCCGACCCCCATATGGTTGGGCACGATATCCAGGACGAGGCCCATGCCCTTGGCCCGCAGCGCGGCCACGAGGCGGCGGAGGGCGGCTTCCCCGCCCACGTCCGGGTCCAGCGTGCCGTGGTCCACCGTGTCATAGCCATGGTGCGAGCCCGCCCGCGAGGTGAGGAGCGGGGAGGCATAGAGATGGCTGATGCCCAGCGCCGACAGATAGTCCAGCAGGGGAACGGCGTCGTCCAGGGTGAAGCCCGCATGGAACTGGAGGCGCGCGGTGGCGCGGGGCGCGCTCACGCGCCTCTCCGCGCATCGTCCAGCAGCTTCAGGCGATGGCGCACCGCCGGGTCGTCCAGCAGGCGGTCGGCGTCCGGCGCGAGGCGGCGGCGCCAGTTGGGATGCTCGTCCACGGTGCCCGGCAGGTTGGGCTGCTCGTCCAGCGCCAGCGCATCCTCGAGCGGGATGACCGCGAGCGGCGCGGGGGTGCGGCCGATGAAGCTCAAAGCCGCTTCCACCACCGTTTCGCCCGCCTCCGGAGGGGCATGGCGGTCTGTGCCCTCGGGGGCGATGGTGCGCCACAGGGCTTGCCGGTCTTCGGCGCGGGCGGCGCGCTCGCTGGCCTCGTCCTGGCCTTCGCCCACGATACCCAGCGGCACCCGCCAGTCGATGTCCCGGCCCTTCCACCAGCCCGTCACGGTGGGCAGGTCATGGGTGCCGGTGACGGCGATGGCCTCCGCCGAATAATGCTGCGCGCCGGTATAGCCGCCGTCGGCGTGGCGTTCGAACCAGAGCACCTTCATGCCCGATATGCCGCGCGCCGCCAGCACCTCGCGGAACCCTTCCGGCACGGTGCCGAGATCTTCGCCGATGACGATGGCGCGGCGGCGGTGGGATTCCAGCGCCACGAGGCGCACCAGATCCTCGAACGGATAGGCGAGATAGGCGCCCGCCGTGGCCGGGAAGCCCTCCGGCACCAGCCAGAGGCGCCTCAGGCCCATGATGTGGTCGATGCGCACCCCGCCCGCATGGGCCATGACCGCGCCCAGCATGTCGCGGAAGGCGGAAAAGCCGCTGCGCGCCAAAGCGCGGGGGGAGAAGGCCGAGAGGCCCCAATTCTGGCCGAGGCCGTTGAGCAGGTCCGGCGGCGCGCCGACGCCGAGGCCGATGAGCATGTCCGCCTGACGGCTCCAGGCCTGGCTGCCGCCGCCATCGGTGCCGACGGCCAGATCGCTCACGAGGCCGATGGCCATTCCGGCCGCCCGCGCATCCGCCTGGGCCTGTGCGAGGCTCCGGTCCGCCACCCATTGCAGGAAGGCGTGGAACGCCACTTCGGGGGCATTCTGGCGGGCGAAGGCGTCCACCGCCGCGCTCGCCGGGTCGGTGAGGCCCGCGCCCCAGCTGCGCCAGTTCCAGCGGGTGGGATCGGCGCGGAACTGGCTGTCATGGATGGCCTCGAAGCGCGCATGGCCTTCCAGGCCCGCCCCGCCCGCGTCACGGAACGCCCGGAAGTCCGCCTTCAGCGCCTCCGATCGGGGAAGGGCTTCCTCGAACAGGTAGCGCAGCAAGGCGAGCTTGGCGGGGCCTGCCGAAGGCCAGTCCACGAAGCCGTTCTCCGGCGGGCGCGGGGCCTCGCCCACTGCCATGCGGGCGGCATCCAGCGCGGCGTCGCCGAACACCATGCCGGGATCGGCATAAAGCGGGTTCAGGAATTGCCGGCTGGAGGGCGCATAGGGGCTGAAATGATGCGGGTCGGCGGCAAAGCCCGCATGGATGGGGCTCAGCACCAGCGCGTCCGCCCCCGCCGCAGCGGCCTTGCCCGCCAATTGGGACAGGGCAGTGAAATCGCCGATGCCGCCATCCCCGTCACGGCGCAGGCCATAGAGCTGCACGGCGAGGCCCCAGAGCCGGGCCTGTTCCCGCCCGGCGGCATCCCCCACGCTGAAGCAGCGGGCCGGTGCGACGGCGAGAACCGTTTCCACCCCGTCCGCTTCCAGACGGTGATAACCGGGCGGCTCCAGGCCGGGCACGGTGAGCACGCCCGCGTCACGGGACGCCTCGCCCTCCACCACGCCGCCGTCCTCCAGGGTCAGGCGGTAGCGCACCGGCCCGTCCGGCCCCGCGAGGGGGACTGACACGGGCGTGCCCGCGTCGGCGGTCACCAGCGGCGGGGTCTCCGCGCGGGCCTCCAAGGCGAGGCGCGCGAGGCTTTCGTCCATCTGGGCCGGGGTGCCGGCGGGCAGGTCCAGGGCCGCGAGGATGGCGCGCAGGCTGTCGGGCGGCACGGTGCGCGGCTTCCCGAAGGCGTCGTGCCAGTCCGGCGAGAGGCCCGCGCGGCGGGCGAGGTGAATGAGCTGTTCGTCCATGATCGGGCCCTTCGGTCTCAGAGGGGCGGCGCGTCCAGGTGCGCGGCCAGCAGGCGCACGCTGGAGGCTCCCAGATGGGTCTCGCCCTGAATGGCGCGCTCCTCGGAGACGAGGCCGGCGGCACTGTCCACCAGCAGGCGCCATGTGAGCGCGGGTTCCGGCAGGCGGAACGTCACCGCTCCGTCGGAGGCGTTGAGCAGCAGGAGCAGAACCTCGATGCCGCCCTGGGGGGTGGGACCCGCGCGGCGCAGGCCCAGAGTGAGTGCGCCGTCCAGATGCCAGCCCTCGGGCGGGATCTCCACGCCATGCTCGTCGAACCAGCCGATATCCTTCAGGCCCGGCGCCAGTTCCTCCAGCGCATGGAGGAAGCGGGGCGCGCGCAGGATGGGATAGCGGCGGCGAAGCTCGGCGAGGCGCGCCACGAAGGCGGTGAGCGCGCGGCCCTCGGGGGAGCGGGCCTGCTCCCAGTCCACCCAGGAAATGTCGTTGTCCTGGCAATAGGCATTGTTGTTGCCGTGCTGGGTGCGGCCGAATTCGTCGCCCGCCAGCACCATGGGCGTGCCCTGGGCGAACATGACGGTGGCCAGCATGGCGCGGGTGACGCGGGCGCGTTGGGCGTTGATGCCCTCGTCCTCGGTCGGCCCTTCCGCGCCCCAGTTGAAGGAATGGTTTCCGTCATGGCCGTCGCGGCCGTCCTCGCCATTGGCCTCGTTGTGCTTCTCGTTGAAGGAGACGAGGTCGGCGAGGGTGAAGCCGTCATGGGAGGCTACATAGTTCACCGAAGCCCACGGCTTGCGCCAGCGCCGGTCGAACAGGTCGGCCGACCCGGCGAGCCGCCCCGCCATCTCGCCCCGCAGGCCGGGATCGCGCTTCCAGAAGCGCCGCACGCCGTCGCGGAACCGGTCGTTCCATTCGGCAAATCCCGGCGGCAGGCGGCCGAGTTGGTAGCCGTCCGGGCCGATGTCCCACGGCTCGGCCATGAGCTTGCAGCGGGCGAGCACCGGGTCCTGGCGGATGGCGTCGAAGAAGCCGGAGCCGGGATCGAAGCCGGTCCCCTCGCGCCCCAGCGTCACGCCGAGATCGAAGCGGAAGCCGTCCACATGGAAGGCTTCCACCCAATAGCGCAGGGAATCCATCACCATCTGCAGTACGCGGGGATGGGACAGGTTCACCGTGTTCCCGCAGCCGGTGTCGTTGATGTAGTAGCGCTCGTCTCCCGGCATGAGCCGGTAGTAGCTGGCATTGTCGAGGCCCTTGAAGGAGAAGGTCGGCCCCAGCTCATTGCCCTCGCAGGTGTGGTTGTAGACCACGTCGAGGATCACCTCGATGCCCGCCGCATGCAGGCGGCGGATGGCGGCGCGCATCTCCTGGAGCGAGCCGGTGGAGAGATAGGCGGGCTCGGGCGCGAAGAAGGCGAGGGTGGAATAGCCCCAGTAATTGCGCAGCCCCTTCTCCACCAGGAAATGATCCTGGAGGAAGGCATGCACCGGCATCAGCTCCACCGCCGTTACGCCGATGCGCTGGAGATGGTCGATGAAGCGGGGATGGGCGAGGGCCGCGAAGGTGCCGCGCTCGTGGGGGCGCACATCCTCGCGGCGCATGGAGATGCCGCGCAGATGGGTTTCATAGACGACGCTGTCCGCCCAGGGGGTGAGCGGGGGGCGGTCCTCGCCCCATTCGGCGGCATTGGCCACCACCACGCATTTGGGCATGGCCGGGGCGCTGTCGCGCCGGTCCATGGCGAGGTCGCCGCGCCCCGCGCCCATGCGATAGCCGAACAGCACGTCCGACCAGCGCGGCGGCCCGGTGATCTGGCGGGCATAGGGGTCCAGCAGCAGCTTGTTGGGGTTGAAGCGGTGGCCGCGCGCGGGATCGTAGGGGCCGTGGGCGCGATAGCCGTAAATGAGGCCCTCGAAGGCGCCGGGCAGGTAGCCGTGCCAGACCTCGTCGGTGCATTCGGGCAAGGCGAGGCGCGCCACCTCGCGCCGCCCGCGCGGGTCGAACAGGCACAGCTCCACCTTCTCCGCATTGGCCGAGAAGACCGCGAAATTGGTGCCGAGGCCGTCCGGCGTGGCGCCGAGCGGGTGGGGATGCCCGGCTTCCAGGCGCTCGGGGAGCGGCGGCAAGGTCATGAGGCGGCCCCCGGGCGCAGGAAGAGGGTGGAGAGAGGGGGAAGCGTGAGCCGGGCGGAATGTTCCATGCCGTGGCTCGGCTCCGCCTGCGCGCGCACCTGTCCGCCATTGCCCATGCCGGAGCCGCCATAGGTGTGGGCATCCGTGTTCAGCGCCTCCTCCCAGAGGCCGCCCTGGGGCAGGCCGATGCGGTAATCGTGCCGGGGCACGGGCGTCATGTTGCACACCGCCAGCACCGGCGGGCCCGCCCCGAGCCGCAGGAAGGCGAAGACCGAATTGCCCGCATCGTCGCCGATGATCCAGCGGAAGCCCTCCGGCGCGCTGTCCAGGGCATGCAAAGCGGGGGTGGCGCGGTAGAGCGTGTTGAGGTCGCGCACCAGCGCCCGGACCCCGGCATGGGCGGGGTCATCGAGGAGGCCCCAGGGCAGTTCGGAATCGTGGTTCCACTCGCCGGGCTGGGCCAGCTCCGCGCCCATGAAGAGCAGCTTCTTGCCGGGATGGCCGTACATGAAGCCGAGATAGGCGCGCAGGTTGGCCAGAGCCTGCCATCGGTCCCCCGGCATGCGGGCGAGCAGCGAGCCCTTTCCGTGCACCACCTCGTCATGGGAGAGGGGCAGCACATAATGCTCGGAGAAGGCATAGACGAGCCCGAAGGTCAGGTCGTCATGATGGTGGCGGCGATGCACCGGATCCTTGCCGATATAGCGCAAGGTGTCGTGCATCCAGCCCATGTTCCATTTGTAGGAAAAGCCGAGCCCGCCCTCGGAAACGGGCGCGGTCACGCCCGGCCAGGCGGTGGATTCCTCGGCGATGGTGACGGCGCCGGGCGCCTCGCGGGCCAGCGTCTCGTTGAGGCGCTTGAGGAAGGCCACCGCCTCCAGGTTTTCCCGCCCGCCATGGACGTTGGGCACCCATTCGCCGGATTTGCGGGAATAGTCGCGATAGAGCATGGAGGCGACCGCATCCACCCGCAGCCCGTCCACATGGAAGCGCCGGACCCAGTCCAGGGCGCTGGCGATGAGGAAGGCGGATACCTCGGTGCGTCCGAGATTGTAGATGAGCGTGTTCCAGTCCTGGTGAAAGCCCTCGCGCGGGTCCGCATGCTCATAGAGCGCGGTGCCGTCGAACTGGGCGAGGCCGTGGGCGTCGCCGGGGAAATGGGCGGGCACCCAGTCGAGGATTACCCCCAGTCCGGCGGCGTGGCAGCGGTCCACGAAGCGGGCGAAATCGGCGGGCGCGCCGTGGCGGGCGGTGGGGGCGAACAGGCCCAGCGGCTGGTAGCCCCAGGAGCCGCCGAACGGATGCTCGGTGATGGGCAGCAATTCCACATGGGTGAAGCCCATGTCGGTGGCATAGGGAATGAGCCGGTCGGCCAGTTCGTCCCAATTGGGCGCTCGCCCGTCCGCCATGCGCCGCCAGGAGGGGGCATGGACCTCATAGATGGAGAGCGGCGCGTCCGCTGACTGCCGGTCGGCGCGCTCGGCCATCCAGGCGTCGTCGGTCCAGGCGAAGGGGGCGGGATCGGGCACGCGGGAGGCGGTGGCGGGCGGCATCTCCGTGGCGCGGGCCACCGGGTCCGCCTTTTGGGGAAGCAGGCGCCCGTCGGCGGCGCGGATCTCGTATTTGTAGCGCGCCCCCACTGCCAGGCCGGGAATGAACAGCTCCCACACGCCGATGCCCGCATGGCACCGCATGGGATGGCGCCGACCGTCCCAGCCATTGAAATCGCCGACAACGCTGACCCGCGCGGCATTGGGCGCCCACACCGTGAAGCGCACGCCCTGTGTGCCGCCGCAGTCCATCACATGGGCGCCCAGCACGTCGGAGAAGCCGAGATGGGTGCCTTCCCCCAGAAGATGGAGGTCCAGCGGGCCGAGCAAAGAGGGGCAGGCATAGGGGTCCATGGTCTCCTGCACCGCCCCGCCGGGCCAGACGATGCGCAGCCGGTAGGGCGGCATGGCCTTGCCCTTCAGGCGGGCGGCGAACAGGCCCCCCGGATGAATGCGCGCCAGGGGGGCGATGACCGCGCCCGTCTTGTCTATGGCCGCGACGCTTTCCGCGCCCGGCTGGAAGGTGCGCACCTCCACGCCGCCGGGCACCGCATGGGGACCCAGCACCGCGAAGGGGTCGCCGTGGCGGCCCTCCACGATCTGGGCCATGTCCGCGTCCCGAAGGCCGGCATCGGCGACGCTGCTGTCCTGGCGGCTCATGACAGCCTCCCTTGTGTGTGGTGGTGCGGGAGCGTCGCGATAGTCGGACATTGCATGGTCCGGGGCGCGACCCGCTCCCTCTCCCGCCGAACGCGGCTGTTGCCGCGTTCGGATGGCTCACGTGCCGAAGTCGGAAACATCCGACTTCGGTGCGGGAGAGGGCTGGGGTGACGGGGCGCGTCCGGTTGCGCGCGCTTCAGACTGCTTGCGCCAGGCGGCGCCAGCCCCCTCACCCGCCTCGCTGTCGCTCGGCACCCTCTCCCGCGAGGGGAGAGGGGCGCGAACGGCGGCGGCATGACCAGCCGAAGATGGCGATGGTCCCGGGTCGGGTGAGGGGCGGGTGTCATGCGGTGACCTCGTCGCGGGTCTCCTCCGGTTCGGATTCGGCGGCGCCCGCATGGCGCATCGCGAGGGCGTGGAGGTGATGCACCGCATAGCGCGCGGGGATGCCCCCTTCGGCGGCGATCTGCTGCGCCACCGCCCGCATGAGGAAGAGGTCCAGCAAGGCGCGGTCGGCGCCGGACGGAGACTGGCTCGCCTCGCCATAGCCGCCAAGAACGGCCCGCTGGGCGCGGGCGGTGAAGGCGCCCATGAGCGCGCGGCGCCGGTCGGGGCCGGTCAAGCCGTGCAGTTCGATGCCGGAGGCATCCACATGGGCGGCCGCTCGGAACAGGCTGGCGATGAGCGTCGCTGTGTCCGTCCAGGGACTGTCCTTGCGGCGCCGCGCCTCCAGGGGAAGGTCGGCGGGGCCGTCGAAATCGGCCACGAAGGCATCCCCGCCCGCCACCAGCAGGCGTTCCAGCCGGAAGTCGCCATGCACGCGGGTGAGCGGCGCGCCCGCGCCGGACCCCGCCAGCGTGGCGCAGGCGTTCATGAGCCGATCGCGGACGGCCAGGATGGCGTCGGCTGTCGGCCGTTCCGGCGCATCGGGGGGGAGTGTCTCCAGGGCGGCAAACGCGCCGTCCAGGGCCGTGCGCGCGTCCTCGGCCCAGCGTTCCACCGCCTCCGGCCCTGCCATCTGGGGACGGAAGGCGGGATCCTGCGAGGGCCGGGCGAGGATGGCGTGCAATTCCCCGAGGCTGCGGCCCGCCGCCCGCGCGAACGGGATCAGGCCGGACGACTGTTCCTCGAACACCTGCTCGATGTCGCCACCGCCCTGGGAGGCGGCGGTGAGGGCGCGCCGCAACTGGTCGATGATCCAGTTCCAGGCATCGCCCTGGCTGCGCACATAGCCCAGCAGGACCGCGAGCACCGCCGTGTTGCCCTGCGGGTCCATGCGCTGCACCTCGCCCAGCAAGGGCGCGGTGCGGGCATAGCCCTGCGCTGTGACGTGGCGCGCCATTTCCGAGACCGGATGGGCACCCGCGCGGGCGCGGCGGATCACCTTGAAGCTGGCATAGTCCTCGATATCGAGCACCGACACCGCCTCGTCCACGCCGCTGCGCTGGACGGGCGCGTCGGGCGGGATGTCCAATGCGTCGAGCGCTTCGGAGGAGATGAAGCGCAGCGCGCCGCCGTCCGGCAGGTCCAGCGTCACCGCGCGGCGCAGCCCGCGGATCACCGCATGGGGCAACAGGTCGAGCGCCAGCGCATCGGTGAGATAGCCCACGCGCCGCCCCTGCCGCACCCGCGACAGAGCGAGCTGCACCGCGAGGTTCGAGGGGTTCTGGTCCTCCCAGGCGATGGCGAGCGGCATGGCGTAATGCTCGGTGCCCGAGGCCCGCTCCACGGCGATCTCGGCGAGGAACACGTCCTCGCCCGCCTTGGGTAGCGGCATGGCCCAGGCGAGCTTCACGCTTTGGACCGCCTCATGGCGTGCCGACAGCCAGCGGCGGCGGCCCACATAAGCGGGCAGCGCCTCGCCTTCGAGGCTCGGCCGGTGGCGCGCCGACAGAAGGTCCGAAAGCCCGCCGCGCAGCACCAGGGTCAGGAATTCCGGCAATTGCTCCGGCGCGGGCGCGTGCCAGGAGGGCTCCGCGCTGCCGAGCGAGAGGTTGAAGGCATAGAAGCCGTAGGGCGGGATGGTGAGCAGATAGGGCAGGCGGCCCACCGGCGGGAAGGGTGTCGAGCCGCCCATCTCCACCGGCACGCGCGCCTCGAACTCCGAGAGGTCCAGTTCCACCGCCTGCAGCGTCTGGGACAGGTTGGCGATGCACAGGATCGTCTCCTCCCCATGGGTGCGCAGATAGGCGAGGATCTTCCGGTTTCCGGGATAGAGCAGGCGGAAGGCGCCCCGGCCGAAGGCCATGTGGCGCTTGCGCGTGGCGAGCGAGCGCCGCATCCAGTTGAGCAGGGAGTGCGGGTCGCGCTGCTGGGCTTCCACATTCAGGGCGAAATAGCCGTAGAGCGGATCCTGGATGGGCGGCAGCACCAGTTGCTCGGGATCGGCCTTGGAGAAGCCGCCGTTTCGGTCCGGCGACCATTGCATGGGCGTGCGCACCCCGTCCCGGTCGCCCAGGTGGATGTTGTCGCCCATACCGATCTCGTCGCCATAATAGATGACCGGCGTGCCTGGCATGGTGAGCAGCAGCGCGTTCATCAATTCCACCCGGCGCCGGTCCCGCTCCAGCAGGGGCGCGAGGCGGCGGCGGATGCCCAGATTGATGCGGGCGCGCCGGTCCGAGGCATAGACGCTCCACAGATAGTCCCGCTCGCTGTCGGTCACCATTTCCAGCGTCAGCTCGTCATGGTTGCGCAGGAAGATGGCCCATTGGCAGGCGTCCGGTATGGCGGGCGTCTGGCGCAGGATGTCGGTGATGGGGAAGCGGTCTTCCTTGGCGATGGCCATGTACATGCGCGGCATGAGGGGGAAGTGGAACGCCATGTGGCATTCGTCGCCCGCCTCGCCGAAATATTGCTGGGTGTCCTCGGGCCACATATTGGCCTCGGCCAGCAGCATGCGGCCGGTATAGCGCTCCTCCAGATGGGCGCGGACCTGCTTCAGGATGGTGTGGGTCTCGGCGAGGTTCTCGTTGGAGGTGCCCTCGCGCTCGATGAGATAGGGCACCGCGTCAAGCCGCAGGCCGTCCACGCCGATATCCAGCCAGAAGCGCATCACGGACAAAATCCGCTCCAGCACCACCGGATTGTCGAAGTTCAGGTCCGGCTGGTGGGAATAGAAGCGGTGCCAGAAATATTGCCCGGCCACCGGGTCGAAGGTCCAGTTGGACTTCTCGGTGTCCAGGAAGATGATGCGCGTGCCCTGGTATCCCTGGTCGTCGTCCGCCCAGACATAAAAGTCGCGCTCCGGCGAGCCCCTGGGCGCGTTGCGGGCGGCCTGGAACCAGGGATGCTGGTCCGAGGTGTGGTTCACCACCAGTTCGGTGATGACGCGAAGCCCGCGCGCATGGGCGGCCTCGATGAAGCGTCGCGCATCCTCCATGGTGCCGTAGTCCGGCGACACGCCTTCATAGAGCGCGATGTCGTAGCCGTCGTCCCGGCGGGGAGAGGGATAGAAGGGCAGCAGCCACACGGCGGTGGCGCCGAGGTCGGCGATATAGTCCAGCTTGGAGATGAGCCCCGCGAAGTCGCCGATCCCGTCATTGTTGGAATCGAAGAAGGACTTCACATGGAGCTGGTAGATGATGGCGTCCTTGTACCAGAGCGGATCGTCGCCCGCGGTCACGGGATCGGTCATGACAGGGCTCCGGGCAAGCAGGCGCAAAAAGGGGCGGCGGAAGGGGAAAGGTGCGGTCGTGGAAGTGTCGGCATCGTCCTCGCCGGTCGGACTGGCGGAGCGGCGGACGGCAACCCGGCCGGTCGCCGGGTCGTCCCCTCCTCCCCTGGCCAACGCGCGGTCGAGCTTCCGGTTCCCCGGCGGGCGGCTTTTCTTGTCGCACCGCCGTCGCGCGGAACAGGGAGGCTCACGGCCGGTTGAAGCCGTGGTTCAGCAAGGCGGAGAGGTGACGTGGAACAGGCTCGCGATCCGCGCCGGGAGGGCGCGTCCTGGTGGAAGAGCGGCGTGATCTATCAGGTCTATCCGCGCTCGTTCCAGGATACGGACGGCGATGGGGTGGGCGACCTCAAGGGCGTCACGCGGCGGCTCGATTATCTCCAGGGGCTGGGCGTCGATGCCGTCTGGCTGTCGCCCTTCTATCCCTCGCCCATGGCGGACTTCGGCTATGACGTGGCCGATTATGTGGATGTGGACCCGCTGTTCGGCACGCTGGCGGATTTCGACGCGCTGGTGGCGGCGGCCCATGAGCGCGACATGCGCGTGATCATCGACCTCGTGCCGAACCACACGTCGGACGTTCATCCCTGGTTCGCGGAGGCCCGCGCCTCGCGCCATAATCCCAAGCGAGACTGGTACATCTGGCGCGATCCCGGCCCCGACGGTGGGCCGCCCAACAATTGGCTGTCCGAATTCGGCGGCAGCGCCTGGGCGCTGGATGAGGCGACCGGCCAATATTACTACCACGCTTTCCTCGACCGGCAGCCGGACCTCAACTGGCGCAATCCCGAGGTGGCCGCGGCCATCCATGACGTGATGCGCTTCTGGCTGGCGCGCGGGGTGGACGGCTTCCGCGTGGACGTGATCTGGCACCTCATGAAGGACCCGCACTTCCGCGATAACCCGCCCAATCCCGACTATCGGGCGGGCACCAATCCCTATTTCCGGCTCCTGCCGCTTCACACCACGGATCTCGACGAGGTGCAGGACGTGGTGGCGGGGCTCCGGCGCGTGGTGGACGAATTCCCGGACCGGCTGCTGATCGGGGAGATCTACCTGCCCATCGAGCGGCTGGTGGCCTATTACGGCGGCGCGCTGGACGGCGCGCACTTGCCGTTCAATTTCGCGCTGCTGGAGACCCCCTGGCAGGCGCGGGCCATCGAACATCTGATCACCCGCTACGAGGCGGCCCTGCCCAAGGGCGGATGGCCCAATTGGGTGCTGGGCAATCACGACCGGCCGCGCATCCACAAGCGCGTGGGCGGCGATCAGGCGCGGGTGGCGGCCATGTTGCTGCTGACTTTGCGCGGCACGCCCACCCTCTATTACGGCGACGAGATCGGCATGGCGCAGGTGGAGATCCCGCCCGAGCGCGTGCAGGACCCCTATGAGAAGAATGTGCCGGGCATCGGCATGGGCCGGGACGGGGTGCGCACGCCCATGCAATGGGACGGCAGCCGCTTCGCGGGCTTCTCCGATGCGGAACCCTGGCTGCCGCTCGCGCCCGATTTCACCGAGGTGAATGTGGCCGCCGAGATGGGCGACCCGGATTCCATGCTCACTTTGCACCGCCGCCTCATTTCCCTGCGGCGGCACCATCCGGCCTTGTCCGAGGGTGACTATGCGCCGGTGGCGGCGGACGGCGACCTGTTGATGTTCCGGCGGGACGGGGCGGGTGAGCGCATCCTGGTGGCGCTCAATCTGGGCGGCGACCCGCTGCTGGCGGCCATGCCGGGCGCGCGGGGCCGCGTGCTGCTCTCCACCTTCTGCGACCGGGAGGGTGAGACGGTGACGGGCGACGTGGGCCTGCGCGCCCATGAAGGGCTGGTGGTGCGCCTGGACTGAGGGGCCGCCCTTATCGTCCGGCTATTGCGCGGCTTCCGCTGCGCTGCTGGCCTCCAGCCATTCCTCTTCCGCGCCCGCCTGGGCGTCCACCGCTTCCGCGCGCTGGCGGGTGAGGCGGGCCTTGTCGGCGGGGAACTTGGCGAGCTTGGGGTCGGCGAGGCGCTTGTCGATGGCCGCGATGTCCTTCTCCAGCTTGGCCATCACCGCCTCGGCGTCCTTCACCCGCTTGCGCAGGGCGATGCCGGCAGCGTCTTCGGAGGTCGCCTCCGGCGCCTCCTTGTCCTTGCGGCCATCGCCGGTCATGCGGCCGGTGCGGCTCAGCACGTCCTTGCGATACTGGTCGAGGTCGCCCTCATAGGACTTCACCGTGCCGTTCCCCACCAGCCACAGCCGGTCCACGGTGGCTTCCAGCAAGTGCCGGTCATGGGAAACCAGGATGACGGCGCCGGGGAAGTCGTTGATGGCGGCGATGAGCGCTTCGCGGGACTGGATGTCCAGATGGTTGGTGGGCTCGTCCAGGATCAGCAAGTGCGGCCCATGGAAGGCGGCGAGGCCCAGCAGCAGGCGCGCCTTCTCGCCGCCCGAGAGGGACGAGACCTTGGTATCGCCCGAACCGCCGGAAAAGCCCATCTCGGCCGCCCGCGCGCGCACCCGTGCCTCCGGCGCGTCCACCATCAGGCGGCGCACATGCTCCACCGGGCTCTCGCCGGGGCGCAGTTCGTCCAATTGGTGCTGGGCGAGATAGGCCACTTCCAGCTTGTCGGCCCGCACCATGCTGCCCCGCTGGGGGGCAAGACGCTCGGCGATGAGCTTGGCGAAGGTGGACTTGCCGTTGCCGTTCGGCCCCAGAAGGGCGATGCGGTCGTCCTCGTCGATGCGCAGGTTGAGATTGCGCAGGATGGGCTGGCCCTCGGTATAGCCCACATCCACCCCGTCCAGCACCACGATGGGCGGCGAGAGCAGCTTCTCGGGATGGCGGATGGAGATGGAGGCTTCCTGCTCGCCCACTTCCGGGGCGATGGGCTCCATGCGCGCCAGCGCCTTCATGCGCGACTGGGCCTGCTTCGCCTTGGTGGCCTTGGCCCGGAAGCGGGCGATGAAGGCCTCCATGTGGGCGCGCTGGGTTTCCTGCTTCTTGCGGTGCTTCTGGTCCAGCATCAGCTTCTCGCGGCGCTGCCGATCGAAGGAGGTGAAGGTGCCGCGATAGAGGGTCAGCTTGCCGTTGAAGAAATGCAGGATGTGATCGACGGACTCGTCCAGCAGGTCGCGGTCATGGCTGATGAGGATGACCGTGCCGGGATAGGTGGACAGATAGTCCTGGAGCCAGAGCGTGCCTTCGAGGTCGAGATAGTTGGTGGGCTCGTCCAGCATCAGGAGGTCCGGCCCGGTGAAGAGCAGGGCCGCCAGCGCCACGCGCATGCGCCAGCCGCCGGAGAATTCCGAGCAGGCGCGGGCCTGCGCCGCCTCGTCGAAGCCGAGGCCCGCCAGGATGCGCGCGGCCCGCGCGGGGGCGGAATGGGCGTCGATGTCCACGAGACGCATCTCGATCTCGCCGATGCGCATGGGGTCCGGCCCCGCCTCGCGCTCCTTCAGCAGCGCGGCGCGCTCCACATCGGCGGCCAGCACGCGCTCGATCAGGCTGTCGGGACCGGCGGGGGCTTCCTGCGCCACGCGGCCGATGCGGGCGCGGTTGGGCAGGCGCACGCTGCCGCTTTCCAGCTCCAGCTCGCCCATGACGGCCTTGAACAGCGTGGTCTTGCCCGCGCCGTTGCGCCCCACAACGCCCACATGCGCCCCATCCGGGATGGAGACCGAGGCGTGGTCCAAGAGGAGGCGGCCCGCGATGCGCAGGGAGATGTCATCGAGAACGATCATGATGGGGCCTTCTGGCAGGCGCGGCGGCGCAGGGCAAGGGGTGCGGTGCAACAGCGGCGGGAACCGCTCCGCCGTCCGGCGGGTTCAAGCTGAAACCCCGCCGGGGATTGCCTGCCCGTGACCCGCTCCCATCCCAACCGCCCCGCCACCGGCCCAGACGCCGGAGCAGCGCGCCGCCATGTGATGCCCTATGGGGCTGAAATCACCCCCGAGGGCGTGCGCTTCACCCTTTATGCGCCCGCCCAGCGCCGGGTGCGCCTGCATGTGGACGGGCTGAGCCTGGACATGGAGGCCCGGCCGGGTGGCTGGCATCAGTGCCTCGCGCCCGTGTCCGCGGGCGTGCGCTACGGCTTCGAGCTGGAGGACGGCTTGCGGGTGCCCGATCCCGCCTCGCGCTACCAGCCGGAGGATTGCCACGGTCCTTCGGAAGTGGTGGACCCCGCCCGCTTCCGGTGGCGCGACGGCGACTGGCGCGGCCGGCCCTGGCACGAGGCGGTGCTCTATGAGCTGCATGTGGGCGCCTTCACGCCGGAGGGCACGTTCCGCTCCGCCATGGACCGGCTGGACGATCTGGTGGCGCTGGGTGTGACCGGCCTCTCCCTCATGCCGCTGGCGGATTTTCCCGGCGCCCGGAACTGGGGCTATGACGGCGTCCTGCCGTTCGCGCCCGATTCCACCTATGGGCGGCCGGAAGACCTGAAAGCGCTGGTGGACGCGGCGCACCGGCGCGGGCTTATGGTGATCCTCGACGCGGTCTATAATCATTTCGGGCCGGACGGGAATTATCTCGGCGCCTATGCCCCCTCCTTCTTCACCGACCGCCACCGCACGCCCTGGGGCGCGGCGCTGAATTTCGACGGGCCGGACAGCGGCCCGGTGCGCGACTTCTTCATCCATAACGCTCTGTATTGGATCGAGGAATTCCACATGGACGGGCTGCGGCTCGATGCCGTCCATGCCATCCGCGATTCCGGCCCGGACCATCTGCTGCGCGAGCTGGCGCGGCGCGTGCGGGCGGCGGCGGGCGACCGGCACGTCCATCTGATCCTGGAGAATGAGGACAACGCCGCCGCCCGGCTTGTGCGCGGCGATGCCGGCGCCTTCACCGCCCAGTGGAATGACGATGTCCATCACGGCCTGCATGTGGCGCTGACCGGGGAGGGGGACGGCTATTATGCCGACTATCGCGCCAACCCCGCGCTCCTGCCGCGCGCGCTGGCGGAGGGCTTCGCCTTCCAGGGGGAGGTGATGACCGGACGGGAGGAACCGCGGGGGGAGCCCAGCGGCCACCTGCCGCCGCAGGCTTTCATCGGCTTCCTCCAGAATCACGATCAGGTGGGCAACCGGGCGTTCGGCGAGCGCATCACGGCTTTGGCCGCGCCGGAGGCGGTGCGGGCGGCGGCGGCGCTCTATCTGCTGGCGCCGCAGATCCCCATGCTGTTCATGGGCGAGGAATGGGGCTGCGCGCAGCCCTTCCCCTTCTTCTGCGATTTCTCCGGCGACCTGGGCGATGCGGTGCGCGAGGGGCGCCGGGCGGAATTCGCGCGCTTTCCGGCCTTCGCCGATCCCGCCCGGCGGGAGCGCATCCCGGACCCGTGCGCGCCCGCCACCTTCCTCTCCGCCAAATTGGACTGGGCGGCGCGCGAGACGCCGGAGCCCGCCCGTTGGCTGGATTGGACCCGCCGCATCCTCCAGGCCCGCCGCCGCCACATCTGGCCATTGGCCGCGCGGCTCGCGCAGGGCGGCACCTGGCGGCGCGTGGGGGACACCGGGTTCGTGGTGGTGTGGCCGGGACCGGCGGGCGAAGCGCTGGCGGTCCAGGCCAATCTCGGCCCTGATCCTCTGGACGGTTTTGCGGATCGTACGGGCGAGGTCATCTGGACCGAGGGGCGCTTCACGGGCACCCGCGCCGATCCCTGGAGCGTGCGCTGGACCCGCGGCCCGGCGCTTTAGCGTGGCCTGAAGATGCGGAAGAAGCTGTCGCTGGCGCGCCCGTGCCCCCTCTCCCCTCGCGGGAGAGGGCTGGGGTGAGGGGGGCCTCACCGCCTGGAATAACCTTTCAGGATGCCACCACGCCCGGCCGTACCCCTCACCCGCTTCGCTCTCGCTCAGCACCCTCTCGCAAGGGAAGAGGGAGGGAGCGCTTTGGCACGGCGGGGTCCGGACCTCAGACCCCGTAGAGCCAGTCATAGCGCTCCAGCAGCCGGTTTCCCGTGAGGCCGATGAAGGCGTCGCGGGCAAGGCGCGGCGGGCCGGAGAGGTGATAGATGGCGCCCGATGTGCGCGCCTCACGCTGGATGCGGGCGGTGCGCGGGCGGCGGGTGGTCTCGTAGGCCCGGAGCGCCGCTTCGGCGCCCGCCTCGCGGGTGACGGCGCCCGCAAGCTCCGCCGCATCCTCGATGGCCTGGGCCGCGCCCTGGGCGAGGAAGGGCAGCATGGCATGGGCGGCATCGCCCAGCAGCGTGCCGCGCCCGGCGCCCCAGCGGGGCAGGGGATCGAGATCGTACAGGCCCCAGCAGCGGAATTCGCGCACCGCCGCGAGCAGCGCGCGCACCTCGTCCGCCCAGCCCGCGAAGGCGGCATGGACGGTGGAGGCGTCGCCCGGTTCGCTCCAGCGGGCCACCGGCTGGTCGGTCTTCACAACGGCCACGATGTTCACCGCCTCGCCGCCCCGCACCGGATAGGTGACGAGATGGGCGTCCGGCCCGAGATGGAGCTTCACGGCGGGGCGCGGGCCGGGCCGGGCGGGCACGGTGGCGCGATAGGCGATGCGGCCCGCGAAGACCGGGGCCGCCGAGCCGCCGAGCTGCGCGCGCACCACGGAGCGCACGCCATCGGCGCCCACCAGGATGTCGCCCTCCAGCACCACCGCCTGCCCGTCGCGATTCGCCACCGCCACGGCCGCGTCGTCGGACACCTCGACCCCTTCGAGCTTCGCGCCCATCTCGAACGCGCAGCCGAGCGCCCCCGCCGCATCGGCGAGCACGCGCAGCAGGTCCGCCCGATGGGCCACCAGGAAGGGGGCGCCATAGCGCTGGGTGGCGGGCGCATAGGGGCAGGTGGCGATCATGCGCCCGCTCTGCCCGTCGCGAATCTCAAGCGCCTCGGGCGCCACGGCGACCGCTTCCAGGGCCGGAAGCACGCCGAGGTCCCGCAGCACGCGCGTGGCGTTGGGGCTCAATTGGAGCCCGGCGCCCACTTCCTCGAAGGCCGGGGCCTGCTCCAGCAGGCTGACCCCCAGACCGGCACGGCGCAGCGCGATGGCGCAGGCCAGCCCGCCGATGCCGCCGCCCACGATGAGGGCGCGCGAGACCGGGCGATGATCGGGCCGGGCCACGGCTCAGGCCGCGACCGGCCGCTCCTGCCACACGCATCCCTCGGGCTTCGCCTCGGAGGATTTCAGGGCCGGATTGAGGCGGTAGAGGGTGGAGCAATAGGAGCAGACGATCTCGTGGTCGTCGCCCATGTCGAGGAAAATATGGGGATGGTCGAAGGGCGGAGTGGCGCCGATGCACATGAATTCATGCGCGCCCACTTCGACCACCGGAACACCCAGATCGTTGCAGAAGTGCGGGATACCGGTGGCTGCCATGTCTGCCTCGTCGCGCGTTGACGGCTGAAAATCGCGCGGACTTTACTCTCTCCCGCGGCGCGGCGGAAGGCATGTCGCGCGGGTCCTGACATGAGCCGGGAAAGTATCCGAACAGCCGCCCCGCACTGGAAATGTGTGCCGCAAAGGCAGCCTTCGCAGCTGCGAAACGCTGTGGCATCGACCCCCGAGGTCGCCCACGCCACTCCACGGGAATGTGCGCGCGACGTCGTTTCGGCCCCTTACATTGGCTGCGGGCGCATCCTATATGTGGATGGTTGCCGTTAGGGCAACTTGGGAGAAAGCGCTTCGCTTCGTCGAGGGGATATGAACATTTTCAAGCGTTTACCAGCCATCTTGGGCGTCTTCCTGCTGGGCGCCGCCATGACGATCGCAGCAGTGGATACCGCGGACGCCCGCAAGGGCGGCAGCGTGGGTAGCCGCGGTTCGCGCACCTATACGGCGCCCCCCACAACCAACACCGCGCCCAGCGCGGCGCAACCCATCCAGCGTTCGGCGACCCCGGCGCCCGGCCCGCAGAGCGCGGCCGCGGCAGCGGCTCCCGCACGCGGTGGCATGTTCGGCGGCATGGCCGGCGGCCTCCTGGGCGGTCTCGCCCTCGGCGGCCTCGTGGGCATGCTCATGGGCGGCGGCCTCGGCGGCATGGCCGGGTTCCTCGGCCTGATTCTCCAGGTCGCCCTGATCGGCGGCGTCATCTTCCTGGCGATGCGCTTCTTCGCGGGCCGTCGCCAGCAGGGTCCGGCCGCGGCCGGCGCGGGCGCGCCCTTCAACGCCAATGGCGGCATGTTCGGCGGCTCCGCGCCCCAGAACGGCCCCCAGAACGGCCCCCAGACGGCCAACCGCTCGGCTCTCGGCGGCTTCGGCGGCATGGGCACCGGCATGGGCGCCTCGAACATGGGTGGCACGAATAACGGGATGGGCGGCATGACCCCCGGCTCCGCCGTGCCCCCGCAGCAGCCGGTCTACCAGCCCGCCCCCAACCGCAAGGTGCGCGACGAGATCGGCGTGAAGGGCGAGGATTTCGACGCCTTCGAGAAGTGCCTCGTCGGCGTGCAGGATGCCTTCTCCCGCGAGGACCATGGGGAACTCGCCCGCCTCACCACGGTGGAAGTGTTCAACTTCTTCTCCGAGGAACTGGCGGAAAACGCCCAGAAGGGCGTGCGGAACGAAGTGAGCGACGTGAAGCTCGTTCAGGGCGACCTCGCGGAAGCCTGGCGCGAGGGCGGCGTGGAGTATGCCACGGTCGCCATGCGCTACGAGATGCGCGACGTGATGCGTGACCGGACCACCGGCGCGCTGGCGGCGGGCAGCTCCGAGGCGCCGGAGACGGTCACCGAGGTGTGGACGTTCACCCGTCCGCGCGGCGGCGAGTGGGTGCTCTCCGCCATCCAGGACACCTGAGACCGCAAGGGCTGACGCGGCCACCGCCGCACGCGCTTGATCAGGCCGGGGTGGTCCCTACCCCTCCCGGCCTGCACGAGGCCGGGCGAACGACCTTCCGACCGGCATACTGGGCCCGGCGCGCGAGCGCCGGGCTTTTTCATTTCCGGCACCCGAAACATGGGTGCGTCAATCTGCCTCATGCTTGGGGAGTGGGCGCGGCGCCTTGCTCAGCCTACCTAAGCGTCAGCTTTCCGGGCCCCTCTGGCGCGTCCATTCTATTGGCGCGTGATGTCGTGAAGCTCCGACAATTTTGCCGGTGAGGGGTTCCGTGAGCATTTCGTCCGTCGAGTCCTATTCCGATGTCGTTCGTCCGCGACGTGCGCTGTTCGTCGTGAACGGCAAGGCGCGCCAGGGCGATGCCTGCGTCGCCGACGTGCGCCGCACGCTGGAGGAGGGCGGGCTTCAGCTCACCGCTGCGTCCCTGCAGGACGGCGAGAGCCTGTCGGACCTGATCCGCCGCCATGCGGGCAATTGCGACCTCGCGGTGATCGGCGGCGGCGACGGCACGCTGAACGGCGCCGCCCAGGGCCTGTTCGACACCGGCCTGCCGCTGGGCGTCATCCCGCTGGGCACCGCCAATGATTTCGCCCGGACCCTGGGCATCCCCGCCGATCCCTTGGCCGCTGCCCGCCTGATCGTGGAGGGCGAGCCGCGCCCGGTGGATCTGGGCATGGTGAACGGCCATCTCTTTCTCAACGTCGCCTCCATCGGCTTCTCCGCCGATCTCGCCCGCGAACTGACGGGCGCGGCCAAGAAGAAATGGGGCAAGCTGGGCTATGCCATCACGGCCGCGCGGCTGCTCGCCCAGTCGCGGCTCTTCACGGCCTATATCGAGCATGACGGCACCATCGAGACCGTGCGCACCCTCCAGGCCTCCGTGGGCAATGGCCGCCATTACGGGGGCGGCATGACGGTGGCGCAGGACGCCACGGCCGATGACGGCACCCTCGATTTCTACAGCCTGGAGGTGGACCATTGGTGGAAGCTGCTCGTGCTGCTGCCGAGCCTGCGCGAAGGAACCCACGGCCAATGGGACGATGTGCGCGCCTTCCGCACCACCGACGTGATCATCCGCACCCGCAAGCCGCGCGCGGTGAACACGGATGGCGAACTGACCACCTGGACCCCCGCCCATTTCACCATTCACCCGGCCGCCCTGCGGGTCTACGCGCCCGCATCCGCGCCGGTTCGCATCCAATCCTCGCGCCGCTTCTCCCGCGTCGCTCCCTTTCATCCGTGAGCTAAAGAGCGAAAGATGGACTATCTGCTTCAACTCGCCGCCGACCCCGCCGCCTGGGTCGCCCTCGTCACGCTGGTCGCCATGGAAGTGGTGCTCGGCATCGACAACCTGATCTTCATCTCCATCCTCACCAACAAGCTGCCGGAGCAGTTCCGCTCCAAGGCACGGCGCATCGGCATCGGCCTCGCGCTCATCATGCGCCTCGTGCTGCTGGGCACCGTCGCCATCATCGTCACGCTGACCACGCCGGTCTTCTCGGTGTTCGGCCATCCCTTCTCCTGGCGCGACATGATCCTGATCGCGGGCGGCTTGTTCCTGGTGTGGAAGGCCACCAAGGAGATCCACCACAATGTGGAGCATCCGGCCGAGGGAGACCTGTTCGAGGCCGGCGCGTCGAAGGTGGGCATCGGCTTCGCCTCGGCCATCGCGCAGATCATCATGCTGGACCTGGTCTTCTCCATCGACAGCATCATCACCGCCGTGGGCATGACCGAGCACATCCCGATCATGGTCATCGCCGTGCTCGCCGCGGTCACCGTGATGCTGCTGGCGGCGGACCCGCTCGCCAAGTTCATCGAGGCGAATCCCACCGTGGTCATGCTGGCCCTGGGCTTCCTCATCATGATCGGCATGACGCTGATCGCGGAAGGCTTCGGCGCCCACGTCCCGAAGGGCTACATCTACGCCGCCATGGCCTTCTCCGCCGGGGTGGAGGCTCTCAACATGCTGTCGCGGCGCCGCCGCCCCAGCTCCGGCGGCCGCCACTAAAGCCTGATCCACTCAGGTCGATCCGACCTGAGTGGATCCCGCCGTCCTCTCCCGCTCCCGCGCCGGCCCGAAGGGCAGGGCGCGGGGTGGCGGGGCCGGGCGGCATTTCCCATATGCATGGGATCCATGAGACGGATCCTTGCCTTTCTCTTTCTCTGTTCGGCCCTCGGCGCGCTCGCGCCCTGGGCGCTTCCGGCCGCGCGGGAGGGTATGACCCTGGTGCGCGGGCGGGAGGATCCGTCCCTGCTCGCGGAACTGGCCTTGTCGGGCCTCACGCCGCAGGCCATGGCCGGGCGGATCGATGCGGCTCTTGCCGCCGATGATCCGGAACTGGCCGCATCGGCCCTCCAATGGGCGGATGCCCATGCCATTCCCGTCGCCCCGGACCTGCGGGCGCGGGTGGCGCAAGCCAACACCGACACCGCGCAGGCCCTGCGCGCCGCGCGCAAGTTCGGCGCGGGCTTCCTCACCGGCACGCCGGACGATCTGGCGGGCCTTGCGGGCGCGGCGGCGGGTGACCTCACGGTGTGGGGCGATCTTCGCGACGCGACGCGGGAGGGCTGGAACTATGCCCGAGGCGAGCCCACGGACACGCTGATTCTCGGCCTGTCGGCGGCGGGCCTCGCGCTCACCGCCGGCACCTATGCGACTTTGGGGGCCAGCGCCCCCGCCCGTGCGGGCCTCACGCTCGTGAAAGTGGCGCGTCGCACGGGGCGGCTCACGGCGTCGCTGGGCACGGACCTCACCCGCCTTGCCCGCGAGAGCGTGGATTTCGCCGCCTTGCGCAAGGGCGCGGGCGCGCTGGATGCGGGCGCGCTGAAGGCGGCCATCCGGCCGGCGGGCGCCGCGAAGCTGACCCGCGTGCTGGACGATCTGGGCACGGTACAGGCGAAGGCAGGAACCCGCGCGGCGCTGGACGGCCTCGCCGTGGCGGAGACCACCGGCGATGTGACGCGCCTCGCGCGCCTCGCGGAGAAAAGCGGCGGGCAGACGCTGTTCATCCTGAAGAGCGTGGGGCGCGGCGCGCTGGTGATCACCGGGGCGCTGCTGTCGTTCCTCTGGTGGGCCGTCGGGGCGCTGGTCTGGCTGGTCATGCTGGTGTCGGGCCTCAACGGCCTATGCGTCAGCGCAGCCCGGCTATGCTGGCGGCGCCTTCCCTCCCGCGCCCAGCGGCAGTAGAGACAGGACCGTCAGGTTTCGGCCGCGCGCACCCTTGCGCGCCGCTCCTTCGAGGTTCCCATGCCCACTTTCTCCTCCGACGGACTGGACCTTTCCTATGTGGAGGAGGGCACGGGCGATCCGGTCCTGCTCATCCATGGCTTCGGCTCCACCAAGGAGGTGAACTGGGTCAACACGTCCTGGTTCAAGACGCTCACCGGGGCGGGCTACCGGGCCATCGCCTTCGACCATCGCGGCCACGGCGCCTCGGCCAAGCTCTATGCGCCGCAGGACTACCACACCCGCCTCATGGCCAAGGACGCGCTGCGCCTGCTGGAGCATCTCGGCATCCCGCGCGCGGACGTCATCGGCTATTCCATGGGCGCGCGGGTGGGCGCCACCATGACCATGCTTTACCCTGAGCATGTGCGCTCGCTCATCATGGGTGGGCTCGGCTACCACCTCATCGACGGCGTGGGCCTGCCCCAATCCATCGCGGACGCGCTGGAAGCGCCCAGCCTGGACGACGTGACCGACCCCATGGGCCGCATGTTCCGCGCCTTCGGCGACGCCAACAAGGCGGACCTGAGGGCGCTGGCCGCCTGCATCCGCGGCTCGCGCCAGACGCTGGAGCGGGACGAGGTGGCGAGCATCCGCCAGCCGGTTCTGGTGGCGGTGGGCACGCGGGACGCCATTGCGGGCGACGCGCGCAAGTTGGCCGAACTTCTGCCCAACGGCGAGGCGCTGGACATTCCCAACCGCGACCACAATCCTGCCGTGGGCGACAAGGTGTTCAAGCAGGCGGCCTTGGAATTCCTCGCCCGGCGACCGTGATCGGGGGCGGGATGCGCCCATGCCGGGAGCTGTGCTAGAAGTTAAGCGAATTGATCAATCGGGAGGCTGCGATGGCACAGTCCCTGTTCCAGACGCAGGTCCCCGCGGCATCGAAATCCGCGGGGGAACGCTGGCAAGACGTGGTGGACCCGGTGTGGGCACGCCTGCGCAACGAGGCTGACGAGGCCGCCGAGCGCGAGCCGCTGCTGGCCGGCTTCATGGTGGCGAGCGTGCTCGGCCATGACAGCCTGGAAGCGGTGGTGGGCGCGCGCCTCGCCGCCCGCCTCGACCATACGGAACTGCCGGCTTCGCTCATTCGCGCCGCCTATCGCGAGGCGGTGGCGGGAGACCGCTCCATTCCCCAGGCGCTGCGCGCCGACATCATGGCGGTGGTGGACCGCGACCCGGCCACCACGCGCACGCTGGAGCCGGTGCTCTATTTCAAGGGCTTCCACGCGCTCCAGACCCATCGCCTCGCCCACTGGCTGTGGCTGCAGGGGCAGAAGGACTTCGCGCTCTATCTCCAGAGCCGCGTGTCCGCCGTGCTCGGCGTGGACATCCATCCCGGCGTTCCGGTGGGCCGGGGCATCTTCCTCGACCATGCGACGGGCATCGTGGTGGGCGCCACCGCCGTCATCGAGGATGACGTGTCCATTCTCCAGGGCGTGACGCTCGGCGGCACCGGCAAGGAGACGGGCGACCGCCATCCCAAGATCCGGCGCGGCGTGCTCATCGGCGCGGGCGCGAGCGTTCTGGGCAATATCGAGGTGGGCCGCTGCGCCCGCATCGCCGCGGGCTCCGTGGTTCTGAAGCCCGTGCCCAACAACACGACCGTGGCGGGCGTGCCCGCCAAGGTGGTGGGCGAGGCCGGCTGCGCCGAGCCTGCCCGCGCCATGGACCAGATGTTCGACGACAACATCTTCGCCGGCGCGGACATCTGAGACTTTTTTCGACCCCCTTGGAGGACTGACGTTTGGATAAGACCGAGCTGGAGCGCGTGCAGCGCTATCTTCGCACCTTGTTCGGGAACCCCCAGATCAAGGTGACGGCGCGGCCGAAGAAGAAGGATTCCGCCGAGGTCTATCTCGGGGACGAGTTCATCGGCGTCCTGTTCAAGGACGACGAGGACGGCGACCTCTCCTACAATTTCCAGATGGCCATTCTGGACACCGACCTCGACTGAGGCGCGGGGAAGCGGCGGCCCGTCCGCCGCTTCTTTCTTCCCCGGATGACGGGGAGGATCCGATGGTTTCGACCCTCCCGCCCCTGGCGGGAGGGTTTTTTCTTTCGGCGCGCGACGGCCTCAAGCGGCAGAGGCCGGCGAAGACCCTGCCTCTTTCCTCGGGAACCGCGAGGCGCTAGATCGGGTATACCGAATACCTGAGGGTTTCCCGTGTCCGTCCTCACCTTTTCCGGAGAGCGTTTCCGCGTCGCCATTGAGGGACCGGAGGCGGCCCCGCCCCTGGTTCTCGCCCATTCGCTCGGCACGCGGCTGGAACTGTGGGATCCCATCGTCCCGCGCCTCGCGCGCCGCTTCCGCGTCATCCGCTATGATGCGCGCGGCCATGGGCAGAGCACGGCGCCGGACGCGGTCTATTCCATGGGCGATCTCGGCCGCGATCTCCTGAACATCCTGGATGCGCTGAACCTGCCGTCCGCCCATCTGTGCGGCCTGTCTCTGGGTGGCATGGTGGGGCAATGGATGGCGCTGAACGCGCCCCACCGCCTGAAACGGGTGGTGATCGCCAATTCCACCGCCCATGCGGGCCCGCCGCGCCTGTGGGAAGGGCGCATCCGCCATATCCGCAAGGTGGGCCTCGACGCCGTGGCGGATGCGGTGATCGAGAGCTGGTTCACGCCGGAATTCCGCGCGGCCGACCCGGCCGCCGTCGCCAGGGTGCGCGGCATGATCACGGACACCCCGGCGAGCGGCTATATGGGCACGAGCTGCGCCATGCGCGACATGGATTTCCGCGAGGATCTGAAGCGCGTGAAGGTGCCGGCCATGGTGATCATCGGCGCGCGCGACCGCTCAACCCCGCCCGCCTGGGGCGACCTCGTCGCCGCGCACCTGCCCGGCGCCCGGCGCGAGGAGCTGGATTGCGCCCATATGTCGGTGGTGGAAATGCCCGATGCGTTCGCCGGTCTCGTTGAAGACTTTCTGAAGTGAAGCGGACGCATTGAAACCGACACGCGATTGACGCTGAATGCGATGTATTGCGCTGCAGCGGCGCAGGCGGCGAGACAGGCGGGGCGGGACATGGCGGGGCGGGACACGGCCGGAGACCCGGCGAAGAACACCGGGGCGCACGATCATGCGGGGCACGATCACGGCTCTGGCGATCATGCGGGCCATGATCACGCAGGCCATGACCATTCGGGGCACGATCATGCGGCCCCCAAGGCTCCCAAGGCCGCTGCGGCACATGCCCACGAAGAACACGAGCATGAAGAGCACGACCACGCAGGTCATGATCATGGAAAACATGCTCATGAGGCGCACGGGCATGACGATCACGATCATGCCGGGCACGACCATCACGGCCACGGCCACGGTCACGGCCATTCCCACGGCCATGGCGGGCATGACCATGCCCATGCCATGCCCAAGTCGCTGCGCGCCTTCGCCATCGGTGCTTCGGTCAATTTCGCCTTCGTGATCATCGAGGCCGGGTTCGGCTTCTTCTCCGGTTCGCTGGCCCTGATGGCCGATGCGGGCCATAACCTGTCTGACGTTCTGGGCCTTCTCCTGGCCTGGGCCGCCGCATGGCTCGCCCAGCGCCCGCCCACGGAAAAGCGCACCTTCGGTCTCGGCCGCTCCTCCATCCTGGCGGCGCTGGCCAATGCCATCATTCTGCTGGTGGGAACCGGCGGCATCATCGTGGAAGCCATTTCGCGCTTCGACGATCCCGAGCCCATCCAGACCGGCATCGTGATGATCGTCGCGCTCATCGGCATCGGGGTGAATTTCGGCACGGCCATGCTGTTCATGGCGGACCGGAAGGAAGACCTGAACGTGCGCGGCGCCTTCATCCACTTGGTGGCGGACGCCGCCATCTCCCTGGGCGTGGTCATTGCGGCGGGCGTCATCGCGTTCACCGGCTGGCTCTGGCTCGATCCGGTGGTGAGCCTTGCCATCGCCGTGGCCATCGTCCTGGGCACCTGGGGCCTGTTGCGCGACAGCGTGGACATGGCCATGGACGCGGTGCCCGCCGGCATCGACGTGGCGGCGGTGAAGGCCTATCTCGCCGCGCGCCCCGGCGTGTCCGAGGTGCATGACCTGCACATCTGGGCACTCTCCACCACGCAGAACGCCATGACCGTCCATCTGGTGCGCCCCGGCGCGGCGCTGGACGACGCCTTCCTCATGCAGACGGCGGACGAGCTGAAGGAGAAGTTCCGCATCGGCCACGCCGCCATCCAGGTGGAGGCGGGCGACATGCCCTGCCGGCTGGCCGCTGCCCACGTTGTGTGAGGCGGGCGGCGCGCCGTCCGAGAGTTGAAACGGCCTGGACGGCGTCTTTAGGAAAACAGCGTCATGGCCGGGCTTGTCCCGGCCATCCACGCGGACCCGCTGGGTGCGCGCTCGACGCAGAGGCGTGGATACCCGGGACAAGCCCGGGCATGACGGCCTTAAGGCTCGAATCCATCCGCCCGAAGGTCGATCACCTCAGCCGATGTCAGGCCGCCTTGACCGGCGTCAGTCCCTTCAGCGCTTCCAGGGCGATGGGGGAGAGGCCCTCGCCGCCATGGGCGATGTGCTCGGCGATGCCGGCGCGCATGCGCGGGTCCCAGAATTTCTGGATGTGATCCCGCGTGCCCGCCACGGCGGTGGACGGGGGCTGGCTCGCGAAGAAGGTGGCGATCTGGTTCGCCATATAGACGAGGCGGTCGGTGGTGGTCTTATGCGACATGGCTCTGCCGTGAGGGTTCGTCCGGCCCGATGCGGGCGGGATGGGTGAAGAGTTCAAAGCCGTCCGGCCGCACGATGGCGGCCAGGGTGATACCGGCGGCGTCCGCCGTGCGGATGGCGAGCGAGGTGGGGGCGGAAACGGCGGCGATGACGCCGACCCCCAGCACCGCCGCCTTCTGCACCATCTCGATGGAGACCCGGCTGGTGAGCAGCAGCAGGCCGCGCGCGGGCTCGGCCTCAAGCCGCGTCACCTTGCCCACCAGTTTGTCCAGGGCGTTGTGGCGGCCCACATCCTCGCACACGGCGAGAAGCCCGCGCCCCGGCTCGAAATAACCGGCGGCGTGCACCGCCCGCGTCTCGTGGTTCAGCGCCTGGGCGGGGCCGAGCAGGGCCATGGCGGCGAGCAGCGCATCGGGGGTGAAATGCGCGTGCGAGGCCACCAGGGCGGCGGGCTTCACCGCCTCGGACAGGCTCTCCACCCCGCACAGGCCGCAGCCCGTGGGCCCCGCCAGATGGCGGCGGCGGGCGGAGAGATGGCCCATCTTTTCCTCCGCGATCCACATGCGGGCCTCGATGCCCTCTTCCACCGCGATCACGTCCAAGGAGAGGATGTCGGCGGCATCCGCGATGATGCCTTCGGTGAGGGAGAAGCCCAGGGCGAAGTCGGCGATGTCCAGGGGGCTCGCCATCATCACCGCATGGGTGGTGCCGTTATAGGTGAGGGCGACGGGGGTCTCTTCGGGCACCGCCCGCTCCCCGCGCGTGGTCGCGCCGTCCTTCCACGCATCGCGGGCGATGCGGCGGACGGGCTGGGGAAAGTCCGGCATGGCGGGGTCGTCAGTCATGGCGCGTACCGGTGAGGGATGATCCCTTCAAGGTCGTGCGGGCGAGGGCGGAGTTCAAGCGGGTCCGCGTGAGGGATGCGCCGTCCCATTCCCTCTCCCGCTTGCGGGGGAGGGTTAGGGAGGGGGCAAGGGCCGGGAGCAGGCCGTCGGCCGTTGTTGGCGGAGAAGCGTGCTTTCCCCCTCCCCAGCCCTCCCCCGCAAGCGGGAGAGGGAGTGCGGCGCGCGGGTGGGAGAGGGGCGTCATGGAAGCGGGTCCCCCGCTCACTCCGCCGCTTCGGCGATGCGGCGGCTCTCGCGGGAGAGCTTTTCATACTCTTCCTGCCAGCCCGTGGGCCCGTTGGAGGGCGCCACCTGCACGGCGGTGACCTTGTATTCCGGGCAATTGGTGGCCCAGTCCGAGAAGTCGGTGGTCACCACGTTCGCCTGGGTCACCGGATGGTGGAAGGTGGTGTAGACCACGCCCGGCTGCATGCGCTCGCTGATGACCGCGCGCAGCGAGGTGGAGCCGGCGCGGCTGTCGAGGCGCACGAAGTCGCCGTCGCGAATGCCCCGGTTCTCCGCGTCGTGGGGGTGGATCTCCAGCACGTCCTCCGGATGCCAGGCCACATTGTCGGTGCGCCGGGTCTGGGCGCCCACATTGTACTGGGACAGGATGCGCCCGGTGGTGAGCAGCAGCGGGAAGCGCGGGCCGGTGCGCTCGTCGGTGGGCACGTATTCGGTGAGGACGAACTTGCCCTTGCCGCGCACGAAGCCGCCGATATGCATGATGGGGGTGCCTTCCGGCGCCTTGTCGTTGCAGGGCCACTGCACCGACCCCATCTCGTCCAGCTTCTTGTAGGACACGCCCGTGAAGGAGGGGGTGAGGCGGGCGATCTCGTCCATGATCTCGCCGGGATGGGCATAGTCCATCTCATAGCCCAGCGCCTTGGCGAGCATGAGGGTGACTTCCCAGTCCGCATAGCCGTTCTTGGGTGCCATCACCTTGCGCACGCGCTGGATGCGGCGCTCGGCATTGGTGAAGGTGCCGTCCTTCTCCAGGAAGGAGCAGCCGGGCAGGAAGACGTGGGCGTAGTTGGCGGTCTCGTTCAGGAACAGGTCCTGCACCACCAGGCATTCCAGCGCGCCGAGGCCGGCCGAGACATGGCGGGTGTCGGGGTCGGACTGGAGGATGTCCTCGCCCTGCACATACATGCCCTTGAAGGTGCCATCCACGGCGGCATCGAACATGTTGGGGATGCGCAGGCCCGGCTCGTCGTCCAGCTTCACGCCCCACAGGGCCTCGAACGAGGCGCGGGTGGCGTCGTCCGAGATGTGGCGGTAGCCCGGCAGCTCGTGCGGGAAGGAGCCCATGTCGCACGAGCCCTGGACGTTGTTCTGGCCGCGCAGCGGGTTCACGCCCACGCCCTTGCGGCCGATATTGCCGGTGGCCATGGCGAGGTTGGCGATGGCCATCACCGTGGTGGAGCCCTGGGAATGCTCGGTGACGCCCAGGCCGTAATAGATGGCCCCGTTGCCGCCCTTGGCATAGAGGCGGGCCGCGCCGCGCACCAGCTTGGGATCGACGCCGGTGAACTTCTGGATGGTCTCGGGGCTGTGGCGCTCGTCGGCGACGAAGGCGGCCCAGTCCTGGAACTCGTCCCAGTCGCAGCGCTCGCGCACGAAGCTCTCGTTCACGAGGCCCTCGGTGACGATCACATGGGCGAGCGCCGTGACGATGGCCACGTTCGTGCCCGGGCGCAGCGGCAGGTGATAGTCCGCCTGCACATGGGGCGTGCGCACGATGTCGATCTGGCGCGGATCCACCACGATCAGCTTGGCGCCCTGGCGCAGGCGCTTCTTCATGCGCGAGCCGAACACCGGGTGGCCGTCCGTGGGATTGGCGCCGATGACCAGGATGACGTCGCTGTCCTCGACCGAGTCGAAGTCCTGCGTGCCCGCCGAGGTGCCGTAGGTCTGGGACAGGCCGTAGCCGGTGGGCGAGTGGCAGACGCGGGCACAGGTGTCCACGTTGTTGTTGCCGAACGCGCCGCGGATCAGCTTCTGGACCAGATAGGTCTCCTCGTTGGTGCAACGCGAGGAGGTGATGCCGCCCACCGAGCGGCGGCCATACTTGGCCTGGATGCGCTTGAACTCGGAGGCGGCGTAGTTGATCGCCTCCTCATAGCTCACTTCCTGCCACGGCTCGTGGATGGAGGCGCGGATCATGGGCTTCAGGATGCGGTCCTTGTGGGTCGCATAGCCATAGGCGAAGCGGCCCTTCACGCAGCTATGGCCGCGGTTCGCCTTGCCGTCCTTGTAGGGCACCATGCGCACCAGCTCGTCGCCGCGCATCTCCGCCTTGAAGGTGCAGCCCACGCCGCAATAGGCGCAGGTGGTCACCAGCGAATGCTCGGGCGTGCCGATGTCGAACATGGCCTTTTCGTTGAGCGTCGCCGTGGGGCATGCCTGCACGCAGGCGCCGCAGGAGACGCACTCGGAAGAGAGGAACTCCTCGTCCATGCCCGGCGACACGCGGGAGCCGAAGCCGCGGCCGGAAATGGTCAGCGCGAACGTGCCCTGCACTTCCTCGCAGGCGCGCACGCAGCGATTGCAGACGATGCACTTGGACTTTTCATAGGTGAAATAGGGGTTGGACTCGTCCTTCCCCATCTTGATGTGGTTCTCGCCCTCATAGCCGTAGCGCACTTCGCGCAGGCCGACGACGCCGGCCATGTCCTGAAGCTCGCAATCGCCGTTGGCGGAGCAGGTCAGGCAGTCGAGCGGGTGGTCGGAGATGTACAGCTCCATGACGCCCTTGCGGATCTGCTTCAGCCGCTCGGTCTGCGTCTTCACCACCATGCCGTCCATGACGGGCGTGGTGCAGGAGGCGGGCGTTCCGGCCCGGCCCTCGATCTCCACGAGGCACAGGCGGCAGGAGCCGAATGCGTCCAGCATGTCGGTGGCGCACAGCTTGGGGATCTGGTTCCCCACCTCCATGGCGGCGCGCATGATGGACGTGCCTTCCGGCACCTCCACCTTCATGCCGTCGATGACGAGGGTGATGACCTTCTCCGACTTGGAGGCCGGGGTGCCGTAGTCAATTTCATGGACGAGGGACATGGCGGCGGTCCTCAGAATTCGGTTGTGTTCGCGCGGGCGTGGGGCGAGAGCCCCCTCCCCAAACTCCCTCCCCCGCAAGCGGGAGAGGGAGTTTGGGGTGCGCCGGAAATCAAAGCCCTCTCCCGCTTGCGGGGGAGGGTTGGGAGGGGGAAATGGCCGGTGATGCCGATGGCTTCCATCATGCTTACTCCGCGGCCATCGGCAGCTTCGGGCTGGCGCCGAAGTCTTCCGGGAAATGGGTGAGGGCGCTCATGACCGGGTAGGGCGTGAAGCCGCCGAGTGCGCACAGCGAGCCGAGCTTCATGGTGTGGCAAAGGTCGGTGAGGATGGCGAGGTTCGCCTCCCGCCGCTCGCCCGCCATGATCTTGTCGAGGGTTTCCTTGCCGCGCGTGGAGCCGATGCGGCAGGGGGTGCACTTGCCGCAGCTCTCGTGCGCGCAGAATTCCATGGCGAAGCGCGCCATGTGGGCCATGTCCACCGTGTCGTCGAACACCACGATGCCGCCATGGCCGATGAGCGCATCCTTGGCCGCGAACGCCTCATAGTCGAAGGGCGTGTCGAACTGGTGCACCGGCAGATAGGCGCCGAGCGGCCCGCCCGCCTGCACCGCCTTCACCGGGCGGCCGGAGGCGGTGCCCCCGCCGATGTCGTTCACCAATTCGCCCAGCGAGATGCCGAACGCGGTCTCGAACAGGCCGCCATGCTTGATGTTGCCGGCCAGCTGGATGGGCATGGTGCCCCGCGAGCGGCCCATGCCGAAGTCGCGATAGAAGGCGCCGCCCTTTTCCAGGATCACCGGGACGGTGGCCAGCGAGATCAGGTTGTTGATGACGGTGGGCTTCTGGAACAGGCCCTTGATGGCGGGCAGCGGGGGCTTGGCGCGCACCACGCCGCGCTTGCCTTCCAGGCTTTCCAGCAGCGCGGTTTCCTCGCCGCACACATAGGCGCCCGCGCCCATGCGCATTTCCATGTCGAAGGAGAGCCCGGAGCCCAGCACATTGTCGCCCAGCAGTCCCGCCTTGCGGGCGATGGCGATGGCCTTGTCCATCACGGCGAGGGAGAGGGGATATTCCGAGCGGCAATAGACATAGCCCTTGGTGGCTCCCACCGCGAGGCCGGCAATGGTCATGCCCTCGATGAGGCAGAAGGGGTCCGCCTCCATGATGAGGCGGTCGGCGAAGGTGCCGCTGTCGCCCTCGTCCGCGTTGCAGACGATGTATTTCTGGTCCGCCGACGTGGCCGCCACGGTGCGCCACTTGATGCCGGTGGGAAAGCCCGCGCCGCCGCGCCCGCGCAGCCCGCTCTGGAACACCTCTTCCACGGTGGCGGACGGGCCGATCTCCACGGCCTTGGCGAGGCCCTTATAGCCGCCATGGGCCTTGTAATCGTCCAGCGACAGCGGATCGATGATGCCGCAGCGGGCGAAGGTCAGGCGGGTCTGCTTCTTGAGATAGGGGATCTCTTCCACGAGGCCGAGGCACAGCGGATGGTCCTTGCCCTCCAGCATCCCGGCGTCCAGCAGCGCGGGAATGTCGGACGGCTTCACGGGGCCGTAGCTCACGCGCCCGGCGGGGGTCTCCACCTCCACCAGGGGCTCCAGCCAGAACAGACCGCGCGAGCCGTTGCGCACGATGCGCGCCTCGGTGCCGCGCGCGGCGAGCGCCTCGGCGAGGGTCCGGGCGACGCGGTCCGCGCCGCAGGCCAGCGCGGTGGCGTCGTTGGGAACGAAGATACGGGCGGTGCTCATCGGTTGGCCTCCGCCACCAGTTCGTCAATGGTTTCGCGATCGAGGCGGCCCACAAGGCGCCCGTCGATCATGGCCGCGGGCGCGCAGGCGCACAGGCCGAGGCAGAAGATGGGCTCCAGCGTCACCCGGCCGTCTGCGGAGGTCTCGCCCATCTCCAGGCCGAGGCGCTCCTGGGCATAGTCGGACAGCGCGTCCGAGCCCATGGACTGGCACGCTTCGGCGGCGCACAGCTTGATGACGTGGCGGCCCGGGGGCTCGCGGCGGAAGTCGTGGTAGAAGGTGACCACGCCGTGCACTTCGGCGCGGGAGAGGTTCAGGCTCTCGGCGATCATGGGAACCACGGGCTCGGGCACGAAGCCGAAAGCCTCCTGGATCGCGTGCAGGATCGGCATGGCCGCGCCGGCCATGTCCCGGTGCGTCTCAATGATCTGGGACGCGCGTTCCGCGCTCCAGGGTTCGTAGCCTGCCTGATGCATCCTTGTTTCCCGTCTGGCGAGCCTCAGGCCCGCTTCTTTGAGATCGTTACAAGGAGTGTGGCATACCAAGTGCACGGATCAAGCCAGCTGTCGGATGCTGCAATAGAACATTTCTATCGTAGAGGTGTCCAGAAACCTCCTTTCGGCGCGCGACATGGTGCTCCGTTGCGGTCGCCTTGGAGAAAAGGCGCCGCTTACACGGTGGCGTGATTGGGAATGTCTATGCCCGGGGCGAAGGCGGGATCAGAGGACGGCGAGCGCCGGATCCTTCACCGCCAGGCTCTCCAGGCGCGGCGCGATACGGCGGGCCTCGGACACCAGAGCGGCGGTGATGGGGGTCGTGGGCTCGCGGTGGGGCACCACGAGGCCGATGAGATGGGTGATCTCCGGCTCCACGATGGGGATGGAGCGCACATTGGAGGTAAGCCCCAGCGAATCCGCCAGCATGGCCGGCATCACGCTCGCCCACAGGCCCGTGCGCACATGGGTGAACAGCACGATCATGGAATTGGATTCGAGCGTGGGCTTGGGCGGGCCGCCCGCCGCCGAGAGCAGGCCGTCCACGATGCGCCGGTTCTGCATGTCGGGCGTGAGGAGACACAAGGGAAGCTGGGCGATCTCCGCCCAGGTGACGGTGTCCCGGTCGCCATATTTGGCGGTGGGGGAGGTTACGAGGCGATATTGCTCGCGATAGAGCGGCACGGTGTTCACCCGGCCCAGCGGCTCGTTGTCCAGATAGGTCAGGCCCGCGTCGATCTCCAGGTTTTCCAGATGGTTGAGGATCTCGATGGAGGTCCGGGAGATGACGGTGAAGCGCACGTCGGGATGGCGCGCGCGGAATGGCGTGGTGAGCGCGGCCACCATGGGCAAGGCGGTGGGAATGGCGGCGATGCGCAGGGGGCCGGAGAGGCCGCGCTTCAGCGCGTCGATGTCCTGCCGCATGGCGCGCGAATCAGCCACGATCCGCCGCGCCCATTCCAGGGTGCGCTCGCCCTCGGGCGTGAAGCCCATGAAGCGGGAACCGCGCTGCACCAGGAGCACGCCGAGCGTCTCTTCCAATTGTTTGACGCCGGCCGACAAGGTGGGCTGGGTGACGCCGCAGGCTTCCGCCGCCCGGCCGAAATGACGCTCGCGGGCGAGGGCGATGAGATAGTCCAGCTTTTCGATCATCCGGGGCGGTCACTTTGCCTGATACGAAGAGGCTTGCCGGCTTTCGCCGCCTCTTGAAACGCTCGATCGCCGCACGGGTTTGACCCGGGTCCCGTTGGGCCTCGCGCGATGGAGGTCCGGCATGAGGCGCGTCAGTGCCGTAACGGCGGCAACCACCTTGCCCAATTCGCAGCCTGTTTCAAGCGACGGCTTCGCTGCACTGCAAGGCGCAGACACGGTTTCGTGTGTGGTGAACGCCGTGGGAACCGATGGCCCACGGCAGAGTTAGCAAAGTGTCACCAATTCGAACCAACGGCGCACGGCGCCGCATCGAGGGAGGGATCCATGGTGCTCGCGCGCGGATTCTTCGTCATCTCTATCCTGGCGGTGCTCTCGTCGGCATCCGCCGGTTTCATCTCGCCGCCGCCTCATAGCGCGCCGGGATATGCGCCTCAGCAGGAGCATGGGCAGGAGCAGGGACAGCCTTTGGCGCCCGAGCGCTATTTCGGCCCGAGCCAGTTCGCCTGATGGGCGCCGTGCGGCCCGGAACGCACCCCGCAGCCTTCGCCCTGGCGATGCTGGCGGGCCTGCTTCTCGCCGCTCCGCCGGCCGCCGCGCAGGGGCCGGGCGATTTCTTCGCGGCGCTGTTCGGCGGCCTCGTGCGGCCGCGCCCGCTGCCGCAATTGTTCGGCATGCCCGCGCCGGAGGTGGAGCGGGCCGCGCCGCGCGTCGCCTATTGCGTGCGGCTGTGCGACGGCCGCTATTTCCCGCTCACCCGCATGGAGGATGCGGAACAGACCTGCCGGTCCTTCTGCCCGAAGGCGGAAACGCGGGTCTATCGCGGCGCCGGCGCCATTGACGCGGCCGAACATGACGGGCGGCCTTATACCGCACTGCCCAATGCCTTCCTCTACCGCGCGCGCCTGGACGATGCCTGCACCTGCACCGGCAACGGGCCGCTGGGGCTCGCCTCCGTCCCCGTCACGTCAGACGAGACGCTGCGGCCCGGCGATGTGGTGATGACCACGGACGGCGCGCGGGTGTTCCAGAAGAAATCCGGCGCCGGCCCCCATCCCGAATCGGCCTTTGTGCCGCCGGAGGAGGCGCGGCGCCTTCCCGCCGATCTCAAGCGCCGTATGGAGGAACTGAACCTCGCTGCGGATGGCACCGTTCAGGCGGCCGGAAACACCCGGTAGCGGCGCGGCACGAGGCCCACCTCGCTGCCCACCGCAAGGCGTGCGCCCACGGGCACGGCGGCTTCTACCACCACATCGCCATTGGTGCCGGGCAGCACGATGTCCGCCCGCGTCGTGGGGCCGAAGGTGCGCACCGCCAGCACGCGCCCGGCCACCGGCGCCGTGCCGGGCTCGGCGAAGTCCACGTCATGGGGGCGGGCGAGGAGGCGGGCCGGGCCTTCGCCGAGGCCCTGTGTGTCGAGCGCGGTGCGGCGCGCGCCCACATAGAGCGCCCCGTCCGCGACGCGCGCGGGCAGCGACAGGCTCTCACCGATGAAATCGTGCACGAAGGCGGTGGCGGGGGTGTCGTAGACCTCCTGCGGGGAGCCCACCTGCTCGATGCGCCCCTTGCCCATCACCACCACCGTGTCCGCCAGTTCCAGCGCCTCTTCCTGGTCGTGGGTGACGAGCACGGAGGTGACGGGCAGTTCCTCATGCAGGTTGCGCAGCCAGCGGCGCAATTCCTTGCGCACCTTGGCGTCCAGCGCGCCGAACGGCTCGTCCAGCAGCAGGATGCGCGGCGAGATGGCGAGCGCGCGGGCGAGCGCCACGCGCTGGCGCTGGCCGCCGGACAATTGGGCGGGATAGCGGTCCGCCAGCCAGTCGATCTGCACGAGAGAGAGAAGCTGGTTCACCTTCTCGCGGATGGCGGCGTCCGGCAGCTTGTCCGCGCCCTTGCGCACCCGGAGGCCGAAGGCGACGTTCTCGAACACGCTCATGTGCCGGAACAGGGCGTAATGCTGGAAGACGAAGCCCACATTGCGCTCGCGCACGGAGCGGGCGAGCGCGTCCTGCCCGTCGAAGCGCACTTCGCCCCCGTCCGGCCAGTCGAGGCCGGCAATGATGCGCAGCAGCGTGGTCTTGCCCGAGCCCGACGGGCCCAGCAGCGCCACCAACTGGCCGCCGGGAATGCGGAGGCTGACATTGTCCAGCGCGGTGAAGGTCTTGAAGCGCTTGGTGACGTTGACGATATCGATGCTCATTGCGCGTCCTCCACGAGGCGGGCCTCAAGAAGCGTCTTCGCGATGAGCGTGACCAGGGCCAGCAAGGCCAGCAGGGAGGCCACGGCGAAGGACGCGACGAACTGATACTCGTTATAGAGAATCTCGATATGCAGCGGCATGGTGTTGGTGAGCCCGCGAATGTGGCCCGACACCACCGACACCGCGCCGAACTCGCCCATGGCGCGGGCGTTGCAGAGCAGCACGCCATAGAGCAGCGCCCATTTCACATTGGGCAGCGTCACCCGGAAGAAGATGGAGAGACCGGAGGCGCCGAGCGAGGCGGCCGCCTCTTCCTCCGCCGTGCCCTGTTCCTGCATGAGCGGGATCAGCTCGCGCGCCACGAAGGGGAAGGTGACGAACAAGGTGGCGAGCACGATGCCGGGCAAGGCGAAGATGATCTTGATGTCCCACGCCTGGAGATAGGCGGCGAACAGGCCCTGCGAGCCGAACAGCAGCACATAGACGAGGCCCGCCACCACCGGGGAGACGGAGAAGGGCAGGTCGATGAGCGTGATGAGCAGGCTCTTGCCTGGAAATTCGAACTTGGCGATGGCCCAGGCGGCCACGAGGCCGAACGTGACATTGGCCACCACCGAGATGCCCGCCACCAGCAAGGTGAGGCGGATGGCGGCGAGCGCGTCCGGCTCCACCAAAGCGGCGACATAGGCCAGCCAGCCGCGCTTGAACGCCTCGTAGAAGACCGAGATCAAGGGCAGCGCGATGAACAGGCCGAGGAACAGCAGCGCCACCGTGATGATGGCGATGCGTACCGCCTTCGGCTCGCTGTTGGTCGGGCCGGGCCGGCGCGCGGGCAGGGCCCCGGCATGGGTGTTCAGGCCCTCCGAGGCGAGGGCGTGGGCGGCGGGATGGGTCGTGGTGCGAAGGGCGTCTGCGGCGAGGGTCATGTGCGCGCGCTCCGCGTTTCGCTCCAGCGCTGGAGGCGGTTGATGACCAGAAGCAGCACGAAGGACGCCAGCAGCATCACGGTGGCGATGGCGGTGGCGTCCGCATAGCGGAACTCCTCCAGCCGGATGACGATGAGCAGCGGCGCGATCTCGGTCTGGCCCGGCAGGTTGCCGGCGATGAAGATGACCGAGCCGTATTCGCCCACGGCGCGGGCGAAGGCGAGGGCGAAGCCCGTGAGCAAAGCGGGGATGACGGAGGGCAGCACCACGCGCCACACGGTCTGGCCGCGCGAGGCGCCCAGGCTGGCGGACGCCTCCTCCAGCTCCGCGTCCAGGTCCGCCAGCACCGGCTGGACCGTACGCACCACGAAGGGCAGGCCGATGAAGATGAGCGCCACCAGGATGCCCAGTTCCGTGAAGGCCACCTTGATGCCGAGCGGTGCCAGGAGCGAGCCCACCCAGCCGTTTTCCGCATAAAGCGAGGTGAGCGCGATGCCCGCCACGGCGGTGGGCAGGGCGAAGGGAATGTCGATGATGGCGTCCACCACCCGGCGGAACGGGAAGTCGTAGCGCACCAGCGCCCAGACCACGATGACGCCGAACACGAGGTTCACGCACGCGGCGGCCAGCGAGAGGCCGAACGAGACCTGTAGCGCATGCAGCGTGCGCGTGCTGGTGACGATGGCGATGAACCGCTCCAGGGTGATCTCGCTGGTCTTGATGAACAGAGCCGAGAGCGGCAACAGGACGATCACGGAGAGCCAGGTGAGGGTGAGGCCGAGCGTGATCCCGAAGCCGGGAATGACGCTGCGCGGCCGCCGCAGGGGGCGGGGGATGGCGGCGGTGACCATAAGGGCGCTGCGGCTCCGGTGTCGTGGAACGGGACCGCCGCCCCCGCCTCGGGATTTGCACCCCCCGAGGCGGACGCGGCGGTAGTTGGCGGGACGGGAGGAAGGTGCCCCGCCGGTCAAGGCTGGATCAGTTGGCGTAGATCTGGTCGAACACGCCGCCGTCGGAGAAGAAGGTCTTCTGCGCCTTGCGCCAGCCGCCGAACACCTGGTCGATGGTGAAGAGCTGCACGTCGGCGAACTTGTCCTTGTACTTGGCCGCGATGGCCTCGTTGCGCGGACGGTAATAGTGCTTGGCCGAAAGCTCCTGCCCGGCGGGCGTGTAGAGATACTTCAGATAGGCTTCGGCGAGGGCGCGGGTGCCGCGCTTGTCCACCACCTTGTCCACCACGGCCACGGGCGGCTCGGCGAGGATGGAGATGGAGGGGGTGACGATGTCGAACTTGTCCGGCCCCAGCTCGTTCACCGCCAGATAGGCCTCATTCTCCCAGGCGATCAGCACGTCGCCGATGCCGCGCTCCACGAAGGTGACGGTGGAGCCGCGCGCGCCGGTGTCCAGCACGGGGGCGTTCTTGTAGATGGCCTTCACGAACTCCTTCGCCTTGGCCTCGTCCCCGCCATTCTTCTTGAGGGCATAGCCCCAGGCGGCGAGGAAGTTCCAGCGGGCGCCGCCCGAGGTCTTCGGGTTCGGGGTCACCACCTTGGTGCCGGCCTTGGCGAGGTCGTCCCAGTCCTTGATGCCCTTCGGGTTGCCCTTGCGCACCAGGAACACGATGGTCGAGGTGTAGGGCGCGGCATTGTCCGGCAGGCGCTTCTGCCAGTCCTGGGCGATGAAGCCCCGGTCCGCGATTTCGTCGATGTCATAGGCGAGGGCGAGGGTGACCACGTCCGCTTCCAGACCGTCGATCACCGAGCGGGCCTGCTTGCCCGAGCCACCATGGGACTGGCGGATGGTGAGCGTGTCGCCGGGATGGGTCTTCGCCCACTCGGCCGAGAACGCCTTGTTGAAATCCGTATAAAGCTCGCGGGTCGGGTCATAGGACACGTTGAGCAGCGTGACGTCGGCGGCGACCGCCGGCAGCGCGAGCGCGGCGGACAGCGAGACCGCAACGGCGCCGGCGAAGCGCTTCAGGGAAAAGGGAGCGGACATGGGGTGCCTCCGATGGCAGGGCTTCAGCTTGTCGTGAAAATCACGATGGCACCGCCTCGGGGGACCGTCAATAATTTAATCTATAAAATTAGTGGAAAATATTAACTTACAGAATTCAGCTGTTCAACTGCCCGGTTTGTGGACGTGGATGCCGCATTCCGTCTTGGCGCGTCCACGCCAGCGACCCGCGCGCGGATCCTCTCCCGGCCGCACCCGGCTGGTGCAGGGCATGCAGCCGATGGAGGCGAAGCCGAACGCCTTCAAGGGGTGCTCGGGCAGATCATGGGCGCGCATCCAGCCCGCGATCTCGGCGGGACCGAGGGCGGCGAGCGGATTGAACTTCACGCGCCCGTCCTCGAATTCCACGGCCGGGATATGGGCACGGGTCTCCGCCTGATAGCGCTTGCGTCCGTTGATCCAGGCGGAGAAGGGCGCGATGGCGCGGGCCAGCGGCTCCACCTTGCGCAGGGCGCAGCAGGCGTCGGGATCCTCCGACCAGAGGGCATCGTCCGGGTCGCGCGCTGCCCGCGCCTGCGGGTCGGGAGAGAGGGTGCGCACATCGGTGAGGCCGAGGCGTTCCACCAGCGTGTCGCGATAGGCCAGGGTCTCCGCGAACATATGGCCGGTGTCGAGGAACAGGACGGGCAGGGACCGGTCCACCTGCGCGATCATGTGCAGCAGCACCGCCGATTCCGTCCCGAAGGACGAGACCGCCGCGATGCGCGCGCCATAGGCCTCGCGTGCGGTGGAGAGGATTTCCAGGGGCGAGGCATCGCGCAACCGGGCGGCGAGCCGGGCCGCCTGCAAGGCGGCTTCCGGTGGTGCGGTGTCCGCCGTGGCGGGTACTTCGGGCATGGCGGCGGGTATGGTGCGCATGGCCGGCCTCCTCAGGCGTGGCCCGCCCGCAGGCTCGCGACCGTGGGGCGTCCGTCGCCGGTGGGCTGGTAGAAGATGGAATAGGTGGCGAGCGCCTTGGCGAAGGCCGGGATGTCGTCCGCCTTCTCGATCTCGAAGGCATCGAAGCCGCAGCGGACCATGAACAGCACCTGGTCGCGCAGCACATTGCCCCGCGCGCGCAACTCGCCGGTGAAGCCGAGGCGTTCCCGCAGCAGCCGCGCCTGGCTATAGGCGCGCCCGTCGCGGAACTTCGGGAAGTCCAGCACCACCAAAGAGAGATGGGGCAGATGCGGCGCCAGTTCGCGCACGTCGGCGGTGTTGGGCACGGCGACGCCCAGCGGGCTGTTGCGCCCGGCAAGGTCCGCGCCCTCAGCCAGAAGGCGGGCGAGGGGAACGGTCACGGCGCCTTCGGGCAGCGGCCCTTCGGCCTCCACCACGGTGAAGGGATCGGGCACCACGGCCCCGTTCTTAACGAGCGGCATAGGCGCGTTCCTTGAAGGGGTCGAGGCCGAGCCGCTGGACGGCGGCGATGAAGGTTTCCTTCGGGCTCTCGCGCAGGTCCAGATAGGTGTCCACGATGCGCTCGATCACATCCACCACTTCCTCTTCGGAAACGGCAGGGCCGATCAATTCGCCAAGGCGGGTCTTGAGGTTGCCCTTTCCGCCCAGGGTCACCTGGTAGAATTCCTGCTCCTTCTTCTCCACCCCCAGAATGCCGATATGGCCCACATGGTGGTGGCCGCAGGCATTGATGCAGCCGGAGATGTTGATGTGCATCCGGCCGATATCCGCGATCCGCTCCGGGTCCGCGAAACGCTCGGTGAGGCGCTGGGCGAGGGGGATGGAGCGGGTATTGGCCAGGGAGCAATAATCAAGGCCCGGGCAGGCGATGATGTCGGAGATGAGCCCCACATTGGGGGTGGCGAGGCCGAGCGCGTCCAGGCGCCGCCACAGCTCGGGCAGATCCTTCTGGCGTACATGCGGCAAAGTGAGGTTCTGCTCGTGGGCGACCCGGATCTCGCCATAGGCGAAGGTGTCCGCAAGGTCCGCGACGCCGTCCATCTGGTCGGCGGTGGCGTCTCCCGGCGGCTTGCCCACGGGCTTCAGCGAGATGGTGACGATGGCGTGGCCCGGCACCTTGTGGGGGCCGACGGAATTGGCGTGCCAGCGGGCGAAGTCCGGGTTCTTCAGCGCCTCGGCGAGTGCGGCAGGCGCGTCGTCCAGCGCCTCGAAGGCGGGGTTCACGAAGCGGTCGCGGATGGCGTCGAAGGCGGCCTCGTCCAGGCGCAGGGCGCCTTCGCGGATTTGCGCCCATTCCTCGTCCACGCGACGGGAGAATTCCTCCGTGCCCACTTCGTGGACCTGGATCTTGATGCGCGCCTTGTAGATGTTGTCGCGCCGGCCGCCGGAATTATAGACCCGCAGGATCGCCTCCAGATAGGAGAGCAGGTCTTCCTTGGGCAGGAAGTCGCGGATGGTCTTGCCCACGAACGGCGTGCGGCCGAGCCCGCCGCCCACGATCACCTCGAATCCGGTCTCATCGCCGCGCCGGTGCAGGCGCAGGCCGATGTCATGGACGCGGATTGCGGCCCGGTCGTGCTTGGCCGCCGTGATGGCGATCTTGAACTTGCGGGGCAGGAAGGTGAATTCCGGATGGTTCGTGGACCACTGGCGGATCACCTCCGCATAGAGGCGCGGGTCCTCGATCTCTTCCGGCGTCGCGCCCGCCCACGGGTCCGTGGTGGTGTTGCGGATGCAGTTGCCGGAGGTCTGGATGCCGTGAATGCCCACCGCCGCCAGTTCCGCCATGGCGTCCGGCAACTCGGACAGCTTGATCCAGTTGAACTGGATGTTCTGGCGGGTGGTGAAGTGGCCGTAGCCCTTGTCATAGCGCCGCGCCACGGAGGCGAGCGCGCGCAGCTGGTTGGACGCCAGCGTGCCGTAGGGAATGCACACCCGCAGCATATAAGCGTGAAGCTGGAGATAGACGCCGTTCATGAGGCGCAGCGGCTTGAACTCTTCCTCGTTCAGCTCGCCCGACAGACGCCGGGTCACCTGATCGCGGAAATCATCCACGCGCTCGCCAAGGAAGGCGCGATCGAATTCGTCATAGACATACATGATGCCGTCAGCCTCCGGGCTCAGGCCGCCGCGTCGAACGCGATGGTCGGGCCATCGACGCGGATCCGCTCGCGCAGGTTCGCCGGGCTCGCCCGGCCGTCCTCCACCGCCACGCGCGCCGCATAGGCGCCCACGGCATGGTTCTCGTCGGCGTGCGCGGCATTGAGAAGGGCCAGCGCCGCTTCAGACGTGGTGGCGACCGCCGCCTCGCCGATATGGGTGGACCAGCCATGCGCCGCCGTCAGCCACACCACCACGCCATCTGCCAGACGGTTGGCGGTGACGGCCGTGGGGCCGGTGATTTTCAGCTTCTGCTGAAGCGGAGACGTCATGTCGGGTCCCGATCCACAAAATACGTTCAGCGGATGTGCAATCCGCTTTTAGGAAAGTCTCTAAGCGTAAAATAATTTCACAAATTGTGCAAATGTGTTTTTCACATTCATGAATCGGTAAATGCGTTGGCTGGATCGCCCGCACCCCTGTGTCTAGGATCACCGCGGCGCAGGTCGCGCCTGAAAAGAACAAGCTGGAGGACTCATGACTGCCGAAGCCGATCCCGTTCTTCTCGACATCGAAGGCGGCATCGCCCGCATCCGTTTCAACCGTCCCCAGGTGCTGAACGCCATCAACGAGGCTGCGATCCTCGCCTTCAAGCGGGCGGTGGATCAGGTGGCCGCCGATGGGGCGGTGCGGGTCGTGGTGCTCTCGGGCGAGGGCAAGGGCTTCCTGGCCGGCGGCGACGTGGCGCGCTTCCATTCGGCGGGCGACGAGGCGGAGGCGGTGGTGTCCTCCATCATCGGGCCGTTCCACGCCGCGCTTACCACCCTCACGCGGCTGAACCAGCCGGTGATCGCGGCGCTGCATGGCGCCGTGGCGGGCGCGGGACTGAGCGTCGCCCTGGCGGCGGACCTCGCCATCGCCTCGGAAGATGCCAAATTCACCCTGGCCTATACCAAGATCGGCACCTCGCCCGATGGCGGCGCCTCCTGGTCTCTGCCCCGCGTGGTGGGCCTGCGCAAGGCCATGGAGCTGGCGCTGCTGAGCGATGTCATCGGCGCGGAGGAAGCGCTGCGGCTCGGCCTCGTGAATGCGGTGGTGCCGCCCCAGGATCTGGCCGCCAAGGTGGATGGTCTGGCCCGGCGGCTGGCGGATGGGCCGACCCTGGCGTTCGGCCGGGTGAAGGCCCTGCTGCGCGGCTCGTTCGAACGCAGCCTGCCGGACCAGTTCGCGGCGGAGCAGGCCTCCTTCCTCGCCTCGGTGGGCACGCGGGACTTCAAGGAAGGCGTCGCGGCCTTCGTGGAGAAGCGTCCGGCGCACTTCCAGGGTAGTTAATACATAATTTTTACGTGATATTGACAATTCACACGACGTGAGTAATTTAAATCCACAAATCCAGTAGGAAATGTGGAAATGCCCACGTCGCTGCCGATCTCCGCCTCCCGATCCCGGTCCGCCCGCAGCGGCCGTCGGCTTCTGCTGGGCTGGTCCCTGTCGGATTGGGGGATGTTTCTCGCGGCCTACGGCATCATCATTGGCGCGGTCCTGTTCGCAGGGCCGCAGAGCCGCCCGGCTCCGGACCAGCCCGCTCCGGTCGCCATCGAGGCGCGCTGAGCCTTCGCGCTTTTCAGCCTGACACGTCGCTGGAAACGCTTCAGCCGACGCCCAGTGCCGCCAGCAGCGCCTGCTCCTGGCCGTCATAGGCCCCGCCGGGGTCCGTCTGCAGCACGCTGAACGCCATCATGCCGCGCAGGGCGCCGAACAGGATCGGCCCCATGACCATCCCCGCCTGATCGGAACGGATGGAGCCGTCCGCCCGGCCCGCATCCCAGGCTCGCGCCAGCCAATCGGTCTGCTCCGTCACGAAGCCCGCAATCTCCCGCACGGCCGCGTCCGATAGCTCGTGATTGCAGGTGGTGAGCATGAGGAACAGGCAGAAGCGCCCTTCCACGCGCAGGCATTCCCCGCATTTGTCGCTATAGGTCCGGATGCGCGCGGCGCCGGAGGGCAGGGCGTCCAGCGCCTCCAGCCCGGCCCGGTGGCGCTCCGCATACAGCGCCAGGGCCGCGCGGCCCATGTCGTCCTTCGAGGCGAAATAATTGTACAGGCTCGGCGGGCGCATCTGCGCGGCCTCCGCCAGATCGCGCAGCCCCAGGGCCGAGAACCCTCTCTCTTGCATCATCTCGATGGCGAGGCTGGTCAGGGTCTCCCTGCGGGACGACGTCTGCGCGGACACGGGCTCGGCTCCAGTTCCAATAATCGCGAACGATCGATCGTTAGCATCTGTTGACAGGGATCGCAAGTTTAGGCTAACGATCGTTCGTTAGTTGATGGGTGCGCGGGTGATCCGCCACCGGCTTTCCCAACAGGAGATTCCCATGACTGTCGTTTATACCGCTGAAGCGACCACCACGGGCGGCGGCCGCCAGGGCCACGCCGAGACCTCGGACGGCAAGGTCACGCTCGACCTGTCCTATCCTAAGGAAATGGGCGGCTCCGGCGTGGGCACCAATCCCGAGCAATTGGTGGCGCTCGGCTATTCCGCCTGCTTCGGCGGCGCGCTGGCGCTGGCCGGCAAATCCCACAAGGTGGACACGTCCAACGCGCTCATCACCTGTCGCGCCTCGCTGGTGCGCAAGGAGGTTGGTTTCGGCCTGAGCTTCGAGATTGAAGTGGAGCTGCCGGGCGTCGCGCCCGAACTGGCGCAGACCCTCGTTGCGGAAGCACACGGCATCTGCCCCTACTCCCAGGCCTTCACCCACGGTGCTCCGGCGGTGGCGCGGCTCAAGTCGGCCCAGTGAGGCGCATGGCCGGTCCGTTCAGGGCCGGCCATTTCCTTAGACGGGGCTGAATCAGGCTCTATCAATGAGTGAGAGGCTGATTCACCACTCCGGTTGATTCAACCTGAGTGGATCAGGCTCTAGCGGGTGAGGACCACCGACTGATTGTTGTCGGCGATCACGCCCACATAGCGGTTGGGGCCCGACGGGGAGAGGCGGGCGGTGACCTTGCCCACATGGTTCTGGAGCACCAGATCCGGCCCCAGCATGTCCCAGCCCTTGGTCATGAAGATCTCGCTGGGGCAGGAAATGTCCGCCTGGGCGGAAAGGCCGCTGACGCCGCGCGCGGTGGAAAGCGTGAGCGGGCAGGTCCGGCTGCCATCGTCCCAGCTGAAGGTCCAGGCGCCGGACAATTGTTCCTGGGTGCCGGTGGTGGCGTAGGCGACGGCGCCGGGATTGACCGGCGGCGGAGCCAGCGGAACGCTGGCGGCCGAGGCGGTGGTGGACGGCGTGACGGCGGCGCTCGCGGACGCGGCGTTGGCGCCGGTGATGGACGGTGCCGGGATGGAGCCCGTTGCGCCGGGCGCGGCAATGGGCGCGCTCTCAACGGCTCCCGTCGGCGCGTTCAGGATGCGTGCCTGATCCACGGCACTGGTCTTGGTCCCGAAACCGTCGAGGTCGGTGCTGCATCCGCACAGCAGGAGGCCGACACATACGACAGCCGGAACGACATGGACCTTCATCCGCAACCTCTCCTGACGCCGCTGCGCCTGCCTGTCTGCGCCCCACGCGAATCGAATCGCGCGAGACTCACCCCCCAGGCCTTAACGAACGCTTCAAGATCCGCCCCCGCGGACAACACTGAGCCGGATTAACTTCCGCCAGAAGATGGCAGGAGGATGGCCCCGACCCTCCCCGGGGGAGGTAACGTTAACAGGGTACGGACGATCCCTCGCTCCCGCGGCGGCGTCAACCTCGTGTCGTCCCGCCATTCAGCGGGCAGGGCGTCACCATCGCCGTCTTCTCTGGCCGGCCGGTGGGCTTCCCCTTGAGCGGCTTCATGCTTTATGCCTTTGCGGGCCTATTCGGAGACCGTCGCGATGTATCAGATGCTGGACCCCAAGACCTTGACCGTGCTCATCACCGGAGCCACGTCGGGCATCGGGGCCGCGACGGTTCGCCGTTTTGCCGGGGCAGGTGCCCGCATCGTCGCGGTCGGCCGCCGCGTCGAGCGCCTGGAGGCGCTTGCGGCGGAATTTCCGGGCCTCATCCATCCCGTGGTGCTGGACGTGCGCGACTGGGCCGCGACCCAGGCCGCCATCGCCGCGCTGCCGGAGCCTTTCGCCGCCTATAATGTGGTGTTCGCCAATGCGGGCCTCGCCCTCGGCCTGGAGCCGGCCCACCAGGTGGCCATGGATGACTGGCGGGACATGGTGGACACCAACATCACCGGCCTGCTCAACACCGTGCGCGCCGCGCTTCCGGGCATGGTGGAGCGCAAGGAGGGGCATGTGGTCTTCACCGGCTCGGTGGCCGGCGACTATCCCTATCCGGGCGGCAACACCTATGGCGCCACCAAGGCGTTCGTGAAGCAGTTCTCCCTCGGCTTGTGGGCGGATGTGTCGGGCACCGGGGTGCGCGTCACCAATATCGAGCCGGGCCTGACGGAGACCGAATTCTCCCTCGTCCGCTTCAAGGGCGACGAGACGCGGGCCGAGAAGATCTATAATGGCACCGCCCCCATGACCGGCGAGGACATTGCCGAGCAGGTGTTCTTCGCCTGCTCCGTGCCGCGCCATGTGAACATCAACCGCATCCAGGCCATGGCGAGCGTGCAGGGCTTCTCCCCGCTCACCATCAAGCGCGGATGAGGCGCGCGCGGTGAGCCTGCCCAACATCATCACCCTCGGCCGGTTCCTGCTGGTGCCGGTGGTGGTGTGGGCCATTGCCTCAGGCGAGCCGCAGATCGCCTTCTTCCTGTTCGTGCTGGCCGGGGTCTCGGATGCCGTTGACGGCTTCCTCGCCCGGCATTTCGGCATGCAGACCGAGCTTGGCGCCTATCTCGATCCCCTGGCGGACAAGGCGCTGCTCATCTCCATCTATGTGGCGCTCTCGGTGGAGGGGCTGATCCCGCGCTGGGTCGCCATCGCGGTGGTGGCGCGCGACGTGATGATCATCGGCGCGGTCATGCTCTCGGTGATCATGGGGCGCCCGGTCCATATCAGCCCGCTGGCGATTTCCAAGGTGAACACGCTCGCCCAGATCGCCTTCGCGGCCCTGGTTCTGGCCTCCAACGGTTTCGCCTTCTCCCTCGGCCCGCTGATGCAGGTCGGGCTCCTGGCGGTGGGCCTCTTGACGGCTCTTTCCGCAGCGGCCTATCTCGCCTCTTGGATGCGTCACATGGCCAGTTGAGCGCATGCCGGCCGGCGGGACGCCGCAGGCGGCCCATCGGGGAAGGCGGGATGCCACTTCACCTTCAGGTGCGGTTCTGGATCGGGGCCCTGGGCGTCACCGTCCTGGTGCTGTGGCTGCTGAGCGGCATTCTCCTGCCGTTCGTCGCCGGACTTGCGCTCGCCTATTTCCTGAACCCGGTGGTGGAGCGCCTCGCGCGCATCGGCATCGCCCGCACGCCGTCCTCCCTGCTCATCGTCGGCCTGTTCCTGCTGGCCATCATGATGTTCCTGCTGGTGGTGCTGCCGCTTCTGGGCAGCCAGCTCGCGGACTTCATCCGGAACATGCCGAGCTACGTCACCCGCCTCCAGGGGCTGGTGACGGAGGAGAACCGGGAATGGCTCGGCCATTTCCTCGGCGATCGCCTGCCGGACATCCAGCGCTCCCTGGCCGAGCTGATGTCCCAGGGCGTGACCTATCTGCTGGGCCTCATCTCCTCCATCTGGTCCGGCGGGCAGGCGCTGCTCTCGGTCTTCTCGCTGGTGGTGGTGACGCCGGTGGTGGTGTTCTACGTGCTGTGCGACTGGCCGGACATGGTGCGGGCGGTGGACAGCTGGATCCCGCTCCACCAGCGCCCCGTGGTGCGCAAGCTCGGCCGCGAGATGGATCTCGCCGTGGCCGGCTTCATCCGAGGCCAGGCCCTGGTCTGCCTCATCCTCGGCAGTTTCTACGCCATTGCCCTCTCCATGGCGGGGCTGAATTTCGGCCTGCTCATCGGCATCGTCTCCGGCCTCATCACCTTCATTCCCTATGTGGGCTCGCTGACCGGCCTCGTGCTCGCCATGGGCGTGGCCATCGTCCAGTTCTTCCCGGACTGGACCATGATCGGCATCGTGCTCGGCATCTTCATCACCGGCCAGACGGTGGAGGGCTATATCCTCTCGCCCAAGCTGGTGGGCGACAGCATCGGCGTGCATCCGGTCTGGCTCATGTTCGCCTTGTTCGCCTTTGGCTACCTGTTCGGCTTCGTGGGCCTGCTGCTGGCGGTGCCGCTCACGGCGGCAGCGGGGGTTCTCGTGCGCTTCGGCTTCCATCGCTACTTCCACAGCCCCCTCTATACGGGCGACGAGCAGCCGGACGAGGGCCCCGGCAGCGCGGCGGAGCGACGCTGAGCCATGGCGAGCCGTGATCGCGCGCCCTCCCAGCTTCCCCTGGAGCTGCCGTCGGCGCCGGGTTTCAAGCGGGAGGATTTCCTGGAGGCGCCGGGCAATGCGGCGGCGCTTGCCTTGCTGGATGCCTATCCCGATTGGCCCGCGCCGATGGTGTGCCTCGTGGGGCCGGCGGGGGCGGGCAAGTCGCATCTCGCCGCCATGTTCGCCGAGACGGCGGGCGCCCTGCAGGTGCGCGCGGGCGACCTGACGCGGGCCGGCGTGCCCGAGGCGCTGGTGGCGGGCGCGCTCGTTGTGGAGGATCTGGCGGCCGGTGCGTTCGACGAGGCGGCCCTGTTCCATCTCCTGAACCTCGCCAAGGAGACCGGCGCCCATGTGCTGTTCACGGCCCGGCAGGCGCCCTCCGGCTTTGCCCTCGCCACGGCCGACCTCGCCTCGCGCCTGCGCGCCATGCCGACGGTGGAGATCGCCCCCGCCGACGATGCGCTGCTGGCCGCGGTCCTGGTGAAGCTGTTCGCGGACCGCCAGATCCCGGTGGACGAGCCCACCGTCCACTATCTGCTCGCCCGCATGGAGCGGTCCGTGAGCGGGGCGGAGGCGCTGGTGGGCGCCATCGACCGCGCCGCGCTGGCCGCCCGGCGCCCCGTGACGCGCGCCTTCGCCGCCGACGTGCTGCGCGCCACCAGCGAGGCGGCGGACGAGGAGTGATGCGGTGTGCTTTAAGGTTCCGCGCCGGAACTGTTTTTCCCATCGGCCCTGCACCGTGCGTGTGGGGAGGGATCGTCATAGAGTGGTCATGCAAGGCGGCCATGGTCCGGCGGAAAATCGGGGGTTTATGCGATGAATGCGAATGAGAGCGCAGCCGTGGCCATGGAAGACGTGGCGGAAAATCTCGGGGCCGAGGAGATTCTCGCCACCTCTCCGAACCGCTTCATCAACCGTGAAATCTCCTGGCTGCATTTCAACCGCCGGGTGCTGGAAGAGGCGTCCAACGCCAACCACCCGCTGCTGGAGCAGCTGCGCTTCCTTTCCATCTCCGCGAACAATCTCGACGAATTCTTCATGGTGCGCGTCGCCGGCCTGAAGGAGCAGATTCGCGAGGGCGTCACCGCCTTGAGCCCGGAGGGTCTCACCCCCACCGAGCAGCTCAACTCCATCATGGCGGAAGCCTCCACGCTCATCTTCGACCAGCAGGCCCGCTGGCTGGAGCTGCGCGGTGAACTGGCTCGCGTCGGCATCACCCTGGTAGACGGGCAGGACACCTCGTCCGAGGACCTGAAGGTGCTGGAGCGGCACTTCCTGCACCATGTCTTCCCGGTGCTGACCCCGCTCGCCATCGACCCGGCCCATCCCTTCCCCTTCATCCCCAATCTCGGCTTCTCCCTGGCGCTGCAGCTGGTGCGCCAGAGCGACGGCCGGGGCATGAACGCGCTCATCCGCATTCCGGCCAAGGTGGATCGCTTCATCCGCCTGCCCGACGCGGACGGCACGCGCTTCATCACGCTGGAGCAGATGATCGGCCTGTTCATCTCGCGCCTGTTCCCCGGCTATGCCGTGAAGGGGCAGGGCGTGTTCCGGGTGATCCGCGACAGCGACCTGGAAATCGAGGAGGAGGCCGAGGATCTCGTCCGCCTGTTCGAGACCGCGCTGAAGCAGCGCCGCTACGGCTCGGTGATCCGCATGGAAGCGGACGCCGCCATGCCGGACGAACTGCGCAACTTCGTGGCGCGCGAACTCAGCATGAAGGACGAGGAAATCTTCGTCGTGGACGGCGTCCTGGCGCTGAACGAGTTTTCGCAGCTCGTGTCGGTGGACCGGCCGGACCTGAAGTTTCCCGCCTACAACGCCCGATTTCCCGAGCGCATCCGGGACCATGGCGGAGACTGCTTTCTCGCCATCCGCGAGAAGGACATCCTCGTCCATCATCCTTATGAATCCTTTGATGTGGTGGTTCAGTTTCTCCGTCAGGCTGCTCGCGACCCCAATGTGGTGGCCATCAAGCAGACCCTCTACCGAACCTCCTCCGACAGCCCCATCGTGAAGGCCCTGGCCGAGGCGGCCGAGGCGGGCAAGTCGGTCACCGCCCTGGTGGAACTGAAGGCCCGCTTCGACGAAGAGGCCAACATCCGCTGGGCGCGCGACCTGGAACGGGCCGGCGTGCAGGTGGTGTTCGGCTTCATCGACCTGAAGACCCACGGCAAGCTCAGCATGGTGGTGCGCCGCGAGGGCGGCTCTCTCGCCACCTACTGCCATGTGGGCACGGGCAATTATCACCCCATCACGGCGCGCATCTATACCGACCTGTCCTTCTTCACCGCCGACCCGGTGATCGCGCAGGACGTGGCGCGGATCTTCAACTTCATCACCGGCTACGCGACACCCGGCGAGCTGGACGTGATGGCGGTCTCCCCCACCACGCTCAAGCCCCGCATCCTCGAAAATATCGACGAGGAGATCGCCCACGCCCGCGCCGGGCGGCCGGCGGCCATCTGGCTGAAGTGCAACTCTCTGGTGGATCCCGTCATCATCGACGCGCTCTACAAGGCGAGCAATGCGGGTGTGGCGGTGGAATGCGTCGTGCGCGGCATCTGCTGCCTGCGGCCCGGCATTCCCGGCCTGTCCGAGAACATCCGGGTGAAGTCCATCGTCGGCCGCTTCCTGGAGCACAGCCGAATCTACTGCTTCGGCAACGGCTACGGCCTGCCGCACCCCAAGGCCATCGTCTACATCTCGTCCGCCGACCTGATGACCCGCAATCTGGACCGCCGCGTCGAGACACTTTGCCCCATCACGACCCCCACCGTGCATGAGCAGGTGCTGGATCAGATCATGGTGGCGAACATTATCGACAACGAACAGAGCTGGGAGGTGTTGCCCGATGGCTCCTCCCAACGCATATTCCCGGCCCCAGGCGAGGAGCCGTTCAACGCTCACCGCTATTTCATGACCAATCCGAGCTTGTCGGGACGTGGAAAGTCTCTCAAAGATTCTTCGCCGCGCAGCCTCCTCCTCCGTAAATGAGGGGCGCAGCCGGGAGCCGCATCTGACCGATCCAATGACGGTCACCGCGCCTATCGCGGTGATCGACATCGGGTCGAACTCAGTGCGTCTCGTGGTGTACGAGGCGCTCTCGCGCGCGCCGACCCCCATCTTCAACGAGAAGGCCCTGTGCGGGCTCGGCCGGGAGGTTCTCTCCACGGGCCGGCTCGCGCAGGACGCGATCGATAAAGCGCTGTCGGCGCTGCGGCGATTCCGTGCCTTGTGCGATGCCATGAAGGTCGAGACGCTCTATGCGCTCGCCACCGCAGCCTCGCGCGATGCGGCCAACGGCCCCGCCTTCATCGCCGAATGCGAAGCCATCTGCCGCACCCAGATCGAGATCCTGACCGGCCGCCGCGAGGCGGAGCTGGCGGCGCTGGGCGTCATTTCCGGCATCCATGAGCCCGACGGCATCGCCGGGGACCTGGGCGGCGGCTCGCTGGAACTGGTGGATGTGCGCTCCGAGCGCATCGCGGACGAGGGAATCACCTTGCCGCTCGGCAGCCTCGCGCTCCAGGACCGCTCGGCCCGCTCCATGCGCAAGGCCGAGAAGATCGTCCGGGACGCCATGGAGGGCACGCCGGTCCTCAAGAAGATGGCCGGACGCACCTTCTTCGCCGTGGGCGGAAACTGGCGCGCGCTGGCCCGCCTGCACATGTTCCAGCAGGGCTATCCGCTGCATGTGATGCACGGCTACACCCTTCCCGCCAAGGAGGCGCTGGCCTTCGCGCGCATGGTGCACCGGGGCGATGTGGAGCAACTCGGCAGCATCGAGGCGGTTTCGGTCGCCCGGCGTCCGCTTTTGTCCTACGGCGCGCTGGTGCTGGAGAATCTGGTGCGCCACGGGCGCCCGGCCCAGGTGGTGATCTCGGCCCTCGGCGTGCGCGAGGGGCTGCTCTATTCGCTGCTGGACGAGACGCAGCGCAAGGAGGACCCCCTCCTTCTCTCCGCCCAGGAATTCAACCTGCTGCGCTCGCGCTCGCCGCTGCACCAGGAAGAATTGGTGGCCTGGACCGACCGCCTGTTCGCCTCCTCTCCCACCCTTGAGGAGAGCGCGGACGAGCGGCGCATCCGCCACGCGGCCTGCCTGCTGGCCGATGTGAGCTGGCGCGCCCATCCCGACTACCGGGCCGAGCAGAGCATCAACATGATCGCCCATGCCGCCTTCGCGGGCGTGGACCATGCGAGCCGCATCTCCGTGGCTCTGCCGGTTTATTTCCGCCATGTGGGCCTCACCCCCGAGGAGCCGGTGCCGTCCATCCTCGCTCTGGTGACGCCGGGCATGATGGACCGCGCGCGCATCCTGGGTGCCGCCATGCGGGTGGCTTATTCGCTGTCCGCCGCCATGACCGGCATCCTTCCGTCCATCACGCTTGAAGTGAAGGGCGAGACCCTGGTGCTGACGGTGCCGGAGCGCCTGTCGGACCTCGTGAATGAACGGGTCCAGGGCCGGGTGCGCCAATTGGCGCGCCTGATCGGCCGGGAGAACGTGATCGGGACCGCCTGATCGCCGCTCCCTCCCGGGTGGGCGCGGCCGGCGAGACCTGTGGAAGGAGCAAGGGCCATGCCTGCTGGAACGTCGCTGTCCCGTCCCTCGCGCCGCCATTTCCTGGCCGGGGCCGCCGCTTGTGCGGCGGCGCCCTGGCTGCGGCTCGACCCCGCCTTCGCCCAGCCGCTCTCGGCGGGGCCGGTCCAGGTGGGGGCGTTCAAGGTGACGCCGCTGCTGGATGGCCTGTTTCCCTTGCCCCTCGCCATGGTGCCCGACGCCGCCTCGCCCGACGGGGCGAAGCTGATCCGCGCCATGGGCGCGCCGGCGGCGGGGCCGCTGCCCATTCCGGTCAATGCCTTCGCGGTGGAGCGCAACGGGCGGCTGATCCTCATCGATGCGGGCACCGGCGCTGCGGGCGGCGCGGATCTGGGCAAGGTGGCGCGGGCGCTCGCGGCCGCCGGGCTGGACCGGACCAAGGTGGAGGCTGTCATCCTCACCCACCTGCATGTGGACCATGCGGGCGGCACCATCGACGCGGCGGGCAAGCCGGTCTTCCCCAATGCGGAACTCGTGGTCCAGCACAGCGAAATCGAGTTCTGGATGGATGACGGCATCCGCTCCCGCGCGCCCCAGGGCATGGACGGCTATTTCGGCGCAGCGCGGGCTGTGCTCTCGGCCTATCCGAAGAAAGTGCGGGCGGTGAACGGGGAGGTGGAGCTGTTTTCCGGCCTCAAGGCGATCCCCGAGCCCGGCCACACGCCGGGCCATATGGGCGTGATGATCGAGGACGGGCACAATTCCCTGCTCATGTGGGCGGACATCATGCATGTGGGCCCGCTGCAATTCCCGCATCCGGCCTGGTCGGTCCTGTTCGACGTGAACCGCACCCAGGCCGCCGAAACCCGCGCCCGCATGCTGGACCGCATGGCCGTGGAGCGCATTCCGGTCATGGGCTCGCATCTCGCGGACCGCGGCATTATCGAGCGGGAAGGGGCGGGCTATCACATGGTGGCGATGCCCTGAGGGGCGCCGGTACGCGGCGCAACTCGGCAACAGCCGAGTTGCGCGTGAGCGAAAGCCATGCGGCCCCGGTCGAAGGCCGGGGCCGATGGTCTTAGAACTTCAGCGAGAATTGCGCGGTGAAGGCGTTCTGCGAGGCGGCGGACGCCAATTGCCCATTATAGTTCACCGACAGGGCGGAAACGTCCGACAGGGCATAGGACAGCCCTGCTCCCAGCAGCACCGCATCCTGCGCGATGGGTGTGCCGGTCAACTGGAAGGGTGTCGTGCCGCCCTGGAACAGCAGGGCGGCGCTTGGCGTGGTGTCGCCGAAGGCGTGCTGCCAGCCCAATGACAGGCTCGGTGTCAGCGTGTGCTCCATCACACGAAGCGATGTGGCCATCCGCAGGCCCAGGGTCGTGTAGAGGGTCTCGAAACCCCCGATCTCCACTCCGAGGCTCGCATAGCCGCCGGTCTCGGTGGCGGAGGCCCCATTGGTTGCCACGTAGGCAAGGCCGACAAAGGGTTCAAAGGCGTACTGGCCCAGGACGGACGCATAGCTCACCTCCCCGAACAACTGGGTGGTGCCCAGGGTATAGCCCGCATCCAGCGTCTGGGAGACGCCCGGGAAGGCCACCGTTCGGCCGACCGAGACATCGTGCCACGCATAGGAAAGCCCGCCCCTGAGGCCCCAGGCGCCGAACTGGACGGCGCCGTAAAGGCCGAGGTCGTAATTGTCCATGGAGCCGGAGGAAGATCGGGCATCCATGTCGAACTGCGACTGGCTGAACCCGCCGAAGATGCCCACGCGCGCATTGGGCAGCACCGCCACGTCGGCACCCATGAGGAAGCCGCCGATGGAGTTGGAGATGGAGGCGGCATTGCCGTTGCTGAACGTATCGCCCCATCCGCCATAGCCCTGGGCCCATAGGGTGGGGGTCAGGCCGGGGCCGAGCTGTGCGGTGGCGGGGGCCGCGGCATTGGTTGCGGAGGAGAGCGGTGCGGCGCCGGTCGTGGTCACGGACTGACGCAGGCGGGCGGTGACCGCATCACGCACATAGATGGACTGCTGCTGGATCACGCTCGACGTGGAGGCATAGACCTCGCCGGAGAGGGCATTGAGCGCCGGAGACACGTCCGAGACCGGCAACTGGATGATGGCGTCAAACACCGGGTTGCCCAAGCCGAGCGCTTCGGCGGCATTGGCCACCGCGATCTGGTTGGACGTCGTCGCGAAGGGGGCGAAGCCCACGCCCTTATAGGCCAGAACGAGGAAGACCTCATTGCTGTCATAGCTGAGCGTCGGCGTGAGGAAGGCATAGTCGGACGTGACCGAGCCGAAAGTCCCCGTGACTGAGGCACCGCTCAGGATGGTGTAAGTGCTGTTCGGAACGTATACGCCCGGCACCGCCGCCACCTGGACGCTGGCACCCGGATCGATGGTGACCGCACCCGTGGCGGTGATCAGGTCGTGCTGGCCCGTGGGGGTCACATCCACCCGATAGAGGCTGCCGGCGTTGAAGGCGACGGTGCCGTTCACCGTGATGGTGCCGGGAGAGTTGCCCGGCGCCGCCGTGCCGCCGCTATTCACCTCCAGGCCGCCGATGGTGGCGTTGCCCCCGATGACGCCGCCGTCATTGATGGCGTAGCTGGCGCCGCTGGAGGAGCCATTCTGGAGGGTCAGGGTGCTGCCATCCACGACAATGGTGCCGCCATAGGCATTGGGGTTGGAGAACTGCACCGTGCCGCCGATGAAGCTCACCGTTCCCGTGCCGGTGATGTCGCCTGCGAAGATGTAGCTGCCGGAATAGTTGAAGGCGAGCGTGCCGTTCTGGTTGACGGCGACGTCGCCGGTGATGGTGCCCGAGGTGCCGCCATTGCCGAGCTGGAGGGTGCCGGCATTAATGGTGGTGCCGCCGCCATAATCATTGGCGCCGAGGAGGATCAGCGTTCCGAGCCCGTCCTTCACGAGGCCGCCCGCGCCGGTGATGGTGCCGGACAGTGTGAGCGTCGTGCCGGTGTCCGGCGCGAACGTCCCGCCGCCGGTGCCGAGCGTAATGGCGCGCGCCGAGGTGATGTTCGCGGTGGTGGCGAGGGTGGCGGCGCCCATGAGCCCGAGGGCACCGGAGCTGTCGCCCAGATTCTCGTCCGAAGACACCCGGAGAGCACCGCGCGCGATGACCGTCCCGCCCAAATACTCGTTGGCTCCTGTGAGCGCCAGCGTGCCGTCACCATCCTTCAAGAGGCCGCCGGCACCGGAAATGGTGCCTGCGAAGGTGCCGGCGCTGGAGGAGTTGAAGATGAGCGCGGCGTTCTGGTTGACGGCGATGTCGCCGGTGATGGTGCCCGAGGTGCCGCCATTGCCGATCTGGAGGGCGCCGTCATTAATGGTGGTGCCGCCGCCAAAATTGTTGGTCCCGGTCAGCGTCAGCGTGCCGTCACCGTCCTTCACGAGGCCGCCCGCGCCGGTGATATTTCCAGACAAGACGCCGTTGCCGGACGCATTGAAGATGAGCGTGCCGGTCTGATTGACGGCGATGTCACCAATGATGGAGCCCGAGGTGCCGCCATTGCCGATCTGGAGGATGCCGGCATTAATGGTGGTGCCGCCGCCGAAATCGTTGGCGCCGAGGAGGATCAGCGTTCCGAGCCCGTCCTTCACGAGGTCGCCCGCGCCGGTGATGGTGCCGGACAGTGTGAGCGTCGTGCCGGTGTCCGGCGCGAATGTCCCGCCGCCGGTGCCGAGCGTCACGGCCCGCGCCGAGGTGATGTTCGCGGTGGTGACGAGTGTGGCAGCACCCATGAGCCCGAGGGCACCGGAGCTGTCGCCCAGATTCTCGTCCGAAGACACCCGGAGAGCGCCGCGCGCGATGATCGTGCCGCCCAGATATGAGTTGGCGCCGGTCAGCGTCAGCGTGCCGTCACCGGACTTAACGAAGCTCCCGCTACCGCTGACGATGCCGTTCAGCGTGACCGCGTAGCCGCCGGTATCGATGGAATTCAGGCCGCTCATCAGGGTGACCTGCGTTCCGATATCCATCGCGGCCCCAGCCAGCAGGCGCCCCCCGCTGAGAGCCAGGCTACCGGTGCCCAAGGAATCGCTGCGTGCAATCTGGAGCGTCGAGGAATCGGTTACCAGCGTGCCGCCTTGATAGGTGTTGGCGCCGGTCAGCACGAGCGTGCCCTGTCCGAGGACGACGAGACCGCCGTCGCCGCTGATGACACCCGTGAAAGTCCCCGTGGTGCCGACCGTATTGATGAAGGCGCCGGTTTCCTCGATCATCACCGGCTGGGTGACGACAATATTGTTGGGGTCAACAGCATTGGTCAGGTCGAGTGTGCCGCCTGCGAAGGTAATGTTTGCGGCCACCGCGGCAGGATCGCTGAGGTTGAAGCTCGGCTTGCTGGTGTCGATGATCTGATCGCCGCCGATGGGAATTATGACATCGCCCTGGACGAAGCCAATCATCCGCATGACCAGTGCGCGCAATGCGAGGTTGCTACTATAGAAGGATGCCTGAAATGTATTGATATCAAGATAGGTCATGAGGCGGCCGGTCTGGGCATTGGTGAGTGCGCCCGTACCGAAGGCAATGCCGGTGCCGCTGCCCGCACCGTCAGGTTGGGACGTGGTGATGTAAACGCCATTGCCTGGGTCGGAGAATGTGCCGGCTGCGGGGACCGCGATCGGGGTCGCCGAATTTGCCACAACAGTGCCGTTACCATTGAAGACGTCAGTCACATACTGCGTAAAAACTGTAGTGCCGCCGTAAGCGATGGTGCCTCCACCCGCATTCACGATGAAATCAACGACTGATGTATTTCGTGTTACAAAACCAGAATTTTCGCCCAAAAGAAATAAGCCGCCAGCAGAGTTCAGGTAATTCATATAGCTCTGGCTTTCGGCTGCACCAATCGCAGTCAAATGGCGAACATCCCATACTTGTGAGAATGAGTTTAAATTTCCAGTCACATCTGTGGGATTATACGTTACAGTAGGTGTATATCCCGATGCGGTCAGCAGGGCCGCCAACCCCGTCGCAGCCGCCTGGCCGTCGCTATTGGATTGGCCAAGCACCAGAACCGATTGCGACCACGCTATGCTCGACGTGGACGCAAGCAATAATGCGGCAAGGGACATTTGGGGGCGCGTTATAATTTTCGCCAGCGAAGACTTGTTTTTCGAACTCCTAAGCGACTGAAGGATTTTGCTTCCGATCGAAAAGCCTGCCCTCTTTTGGCCCGCAGCGTCGAGGCCATTGGTCCGATTGAGGGGGCGAGCGAAGAGCGCGGTCGCTGAAGCCGTACGATTTGGCATAAAAATCCTCGCAAGGGCCCTATGTGGGGCACGGAAAAGCGATCGATCGGAAAAGTCCGAATGACTCTACCATTCTACCTTCTGAAAGGGGAGGTATTCACGGGCGCAATCGAGGGTGGAGTGTTGAAAGGATCGCATTTGAAGCGCGTGTTGCGTCGATGCAACAATTACTGATTTGGGGTATCAGTTTAATGACGACGCGATTTCGCTTTATATTTCAGTATTGAAATGTATGTGCCGATATATATGCGAAATATAATGATACGATATAGAATAGTATTCGAGATTGTCTGAAAGTTGTTGTCGTCATTGTGGATAATATTCGGTGTTAAGGGATAATTAAGAAATATTTAATGAGACCAACAAAAAACCCCTCGCCTATTCAGGCGAGGGGTTTCCGGCTGCCTGCGGGAGAAGCGTGGCTTCAATTATCCAGGAAGCTGCGCAGCTTGCGGCTCCGGGAGGGGTGCTTGAGCTTGCGGAGCGCCTTCGCTTCGATCTGGCGGATACGCTCGCGGGTCACCGAGAATTGCTGGCCCACTTCCTCCAGCGTGTGATCGGTGTTCATGCCGATGCCGAAGCGCATGCGCAGCACGCGCTCCTCGCGGGGGGTGAGGGAGGCGAGCACGCGGGTCGTGGTCTCGCGCAGATTGCTCTGGATCGCCGCGTCGATGGGCAGGATCGCGTTCTTGTCCTCGATGAAGTCACCCAGGTGCGAATCCTCCTCGTCGCCGATGGGCGTTTCGAGGGAGATGGGCTCCTTGGCGATCTTCAGAACCTTGCGGACCTTCTCCAGCGGCATGCCCAGCTTCTCGGCCAGCTCTTCCGGGGTCGGCTCGCGGCCGATCTCGTGGAGCATCTGGCGGGAGGTGCGCACGATCTTGTTGATGGTCTCGATCATGTGCACGGGGATGCGGATGGTGCGGGCCTGATCCGCGATGGACCGGGTGATGGCCTGCCGGATCCACCAGGTGGCATAGGTGGAGAACTTGTAGCCGCGCCGGTACTCGAACTTATCGACCGCCTTCATGAGGCCGATATTGCCCTCCTGGATCAGGTCCAGGAACTGAAGGCCGCGGTTCGTGTATTTCTTGGCGATGGAGATGACGAGGCGCAGGTTGGCCTCCACCATTTCCTTCTTCGCCTGCCGGGCTTCCTTCTCGCCCTTCTGCACCATCTGGACGATCTTGCGGAATTCCAGGATCTCGAGGCCGGTCTCGGTCGCGAGATTATGGATGTCGCCGCGCAGGTCCTTGATGCCGTCCTTCTCGGAGGCGACAAAGCCCTTCCAGCCCTTGGAGCCGAGCTTGGAGACGCGCAGGACCCATTTCGGGTCCAACTCGTAGCCCTGATACTGCTTGAGGAAGTCGTCGCGGGCGACGCCATAGCTCTCCGCGAGGCGCAGCAGGCGGCCTTCCAGGCCCACGAGACGCTTGTTGATCTCGTAGAGCTGCTCCACCAGGGCGTCGATGCGCGCCTGATTGAGCGAGAGCGACTTCATGTCGAGAACGAGATCTTCCTTGAGCTTCTTCGCCTTGCGCTCCTGCGCGGGCGACAGCGTCTCGTTCTTCAGCTTGGATTCGACATTCTGGTCCTGCAGGCGGCGCAGCTTCTTGTAGCTGTCGGCCACCCGGTCGAAGGTCTCCAGAACCTTCGGCTTGATCTCGGTCTCCATGGCGGCGAGCGACAGGGAATTCTCCATGTCGTCTTCGTCGCCGTCCGGCGAGGCGCCGTCGCCCAGAAGGCCGTCCTCACCCGCCTCGGGGGCGAGCGCGGTTTCTTCCTCGCCCGGGGCGGGCGGCGGGTTCTTGCCCTCGGGGCCCGCATAGGTGGCTTCGAGGTCGATGATGTCGCGCAGGAGGACCTTGCCCTCCACCAGCTCGTCGCGCCAGATGATGATGGCCTGGAAGGTGAGGGGGCTCTCGCACAGGCCCGCGATCATGGCCTCGCGGCCCGCCTCGATGCGCTTGGCGATGGCGATTTCGCCCTCGCGGGAGAGCAGTTCCACGCTGCCCATCTCGCGCAGATACATGCGCACGGGATCATCGGTGCGCTCGGCGGGCTCGGACTTGGTCTCCGAGCGCGCGACGGCGCGCGGGGCGGCCTCGGCGATCTCGCCGCCTTCCGCCTCTTCCGGCTCGTCGGGAGTTTCGCCTTCCTCGCTGGCTTCTTCCTCGGCGGCTTCTTCCGCCTCGATCACGTTGATACCCATGTCGTTGAGCATGGCGAGGGTGTCCTCGATCTGCTCGGAGGTGACCTCCTCTGAGGGCATCACCTCGTTCAACTGCTCATAGGTCACGTAGCCGCGGCGCTTGGCATTCTTGATCATCTTCCGGACGGCAGCGTCCGAGAGATCGAGAAGCGGCCCGTCAGGGGCCTCATTCTCCTTCTCCGGCGCCTCGCTCGTCTCGGTGGCCTGCTTCGCCATGGACTTCTCCTGAACCTGAGCCGCGTGCCGACGGCCAAATGGCGGCGTGACCGCTAAGGTCCGCCGCCCTGTACATCCTGCTAGGATCGTCTTTTAAGGCGATCCCGTTAAATCAGCCTGAACCGCCCCGCACTTTAAGGCGTGGCAGCCCGTGTATTTCGATCCGCGTTAAGGAGTGCGCTCATATGGAGCGCGCAGATGAGCGACCCGATGCCGCTCCGAACCCCTCGACCAGGGCCTCCGTTCCTTCAGCAGCGGACAAGCGCTCGCGCACATCCCGCAACCACGCGAAATTTGCCTCGCTCGGGTCGTCACCCAATTGCTGCTCGGCATCCCTCAGCTCTCTAGATAGCGCGTAAGCCTTCAGATGCAAGGCCGTGCGCTGGCGCCACCAGAGGCGAACATCCTCTCTGCCGGTATCTGGATATGCTGGCCAGTCCATACGGGGGTTGGCGAGCGCCCGCACGCGGGTCGCGACGCCCTCCACATCCGCCGGGAGCGGGGGCAGATCCACTTCGCCGTCGGCCAGCATATGGGCTTCCAGCGTGGCCTGGCACAGGCGCCCCGCATCCGCATTGGCGAAGGGCAAAGCGGCGATCTCCTCGCCGGTCTCATCCATCAGCCAGGGGTGGTTGAGCAGGCAGAACAGCAGCAACGCCTCATTGCGCGGCATCACGGAAGCACCGCCCGCAATGGCGGAGGTGCGGGCAAGATCGCCGCCCTTGGGGGCGAGGGGCGGTGCCGCGAAAGGCTTGCCGCGGCCCTGGCCCTGGCCCTGGCGCGGCCGCCCGCCGGACCACACGCCCGCCGCCGGGGCGGGGGAGAGCAGGCGGCGCATGCGCTCGTTGAGATCCTGCCGGTAATGACGGCGCACGCTTTCGTCGGCGATGGCGGACACCAGCTCGGCAAGGCGCGCCTCCAGGGCCGCGCGCCGCTCGGGCGTATCCAGGTTGATGCTTTCCGTCTCCCGCGCCCAGAGCATGGCGGCCAGCGGCTCGGAGCGCCCCAGCACATCCTCCATGGCGTCCCGGCCGGAGCGGCGGATCAAATCATCGGGATCCTGCCCCTCGGGCAGGGCGCCGAAGACCAGGCTCTTGCCGGGCTTGAGGTGCGGCAAGGCGATGTCGATGGCGCGGAAGGCGGCGCGGCGCCCCGCCTTGTCGCCGTCGAACAGCAGGGTCGGCTCGTCCGCCATGCGCCAGAGCAATTGGAGCTGGTCCTCGGTGAGGGCGGTGCCGAGCGGCGCCACCGCGCCCTCGAAGCCCGCCTCAACCATGGCGATCACGTCCACATAGCCTTCGACGGTGATGAGCCGCGCACCCTTGTGCACGGCGGCGCGCGCCTCGAAGCCGTTATAAAGCAGGGAGCCTTTGTGGAAGAGGGGGGTCTCCGGCGAGTTGAGATACTTCGCCTGGACATCCTTCTCCAGCGCCCGCCCGCCGAAGCCCACTACCCGGCCCTTCAGGTCCGTGATGGGAAACATCACCCGGTCGCGGAACCGGTCATAGGGAACGGCGATGCCTTCGCCCGAGACCAGCAGGCCCGTTTCCACCATGTCGGGAACGCCGACCCCGGCCTTGCCCAGGGCTTCCTTCAGGTGGAACCGCTCGCCCGCGCCATAGCCGAGGCGGAAGCGCTTCTGGGTGGCGGGGCCGAGGCCGCGGTCGGAGAGATAGCCGCGCGCCTTGGCGCCGGAGCGGCCCTGGAGGGTCTCGGCGAAATGGGTTGCGGCGAGCGCCAGCACCTCATGCAGGGTGCGCCGCCGCTCCTCGCGGGCGCTCGCCTCCGGCGTCACTTCGGGCAGGGACAGGCCCGCCATGGAGGCAAGGCGCTCCACCGCCTCGCCGAAGGGCAGGCCTTCGGTCTCCATCAGGAAGTCGAACACGTCGCCGTGCTTGCCCGAGGAGAAGCAGTGATAGAAGCCCTTCTGGTCGTTGACGAAGAAGGACGGTGTCTTTTCGGGATTGAACGGCGAGAGCCCGGCGAACTCGCGGCCCTGCTTTTTCAGCTTCACCCGCCGTCCCACCACATCCGACACCGGCAGGCGCGTGCGGATCTCATCGAGGAAGGAGGGCGGAAAGCGCATTCAGGGCGGACTCGCGAGCCTCAGGCATAAACTTTACCACCAGCCGCCCATATGAGCGACCGTCCAGCGGCAAGGCCAACGGGAAGACGAGGTGTCCCCGTTCTTCCCGCTGTCCACAGGGTCAGGCGCAGCGGATCAGGCGGCGGTGAGCGCGTCCTTCACCCAGGCGGAGGCCTTGCCGAAGTCGATGGCGCCCGCATGGCGCTCCTTCAGCACGGCCATGGTGCGGCCCATGTCCTTGATGCCCTTCGCCTCGATCTCCGCCACCACATTGGCGATGATGGCGCGGGTCTCCTCTTCGGTGAGCTGCTTGGGCAGGAAATGCTGGATCACGAGGATCTCGGCCTTTTCCTGCTCGGCCAGCTCGGGGCGGCCGCCTTCCAGATAAATGCGGGCGCTGTCCTCGCGCTGCTTCACCATCTTGGCCAGAAGCGAGCGCACCTCGTCATCGCCGAGCGGGTCCTTGCCCAGGCCTCTGGCTTCGATGTCGCGGTCCTTGATGGCCGCATTAACGAGGCGCAGCGTGGACAGGCGAAGCTTGTCGCCGGCCTTCATGGAATCCTTGAGCGCAGTATTGATATCGTCGCGGAGCACGGTGTCCTCTTGGGTGTCGAAAGCGTCGCGTGAGGGGAGGTGTCGGCGGAAGGCCGATCCGGTGCAAACCGCACTCCGGCGTGCGGACCGCAGCCTCACCCGCGAGGAATTCGGTGGCACAGCCACCGGCCCTCTGGCGTCGCGGCGCGTGACGCCTTATCTAGGCGATCCATGACCCAGGAACAAGATCACGCCCCGATCCCGGCCGAAGGCTGGACCGAACCCAAACCGACCGCGCTGCTCGTGCTGGCCGATGGAACCGTCCTTGAGGGCGTGGGCCTCGGCGCCGTGGGCGAGGGTGTGGGAGAGGTCTGCTTCAACACCGCCATCACCGGCTATGAGGAGATTCTCACCGATCCCTCCTATAGCGGCCAGATCATCACCTTCACTTTCCCGCATATCGGCAATGTGGGAACGAATGAAGAGGACATCGAGACGGTGTCCATGGCCGGGGCGTCCGGCGTGCGCGGCGTGGTGCTGCGCACCGCGGTGACCGAGCCGTCCAATTATCGCGCCACCCGCCATCTGGACCAGTGGCTCAAGGCGCGCGGCATTGCCGGCATCTCCGGCCTCGACACCCGCGCCCTCACCGCCCTGATCCGCGAAACCGGCATGCCCAATGCGGTGATCGCCCACCATCCGGACGGCGTGTTCGACGTGGAGGCGCTGAAGGCCAAAGCCCGCGAGTGGCCGGGCCTGGAGGGCATGGACCTCGTTCCCGGCGTCACCTCCGCCCAGCGGTTCAACTGGGACGAGACCCCCTGGCAGTGGCCCGAGGGCTATGGCCAGGAGGGCAGCGGCAAGCTCCATGTGGTGGCCATCGACTATGGCGTGAAGCGCAACATCCTGCGCCTGCTGGCCCGCGCGGGCTGCAAGGTGACCGTGGTGCCCGCCACCACCGCTGCCGCCGACATCCTCGCTCTCCAGCCGGACGGCGTGTTCCTGTCCAACGGTCCCGGCGATCCGGCGGCCACGGGTGAATATGCGGTTCCGGTGATCCGCGAGCTGATCGCCAGCGATATTCCCACCTTCGGCATCTGCCTCGGCCATCAGATGATCGGCCTCGCGGTGGGCGGTCGTACGGTGAAGATGCACCAGGGCCATCACGGCGCGAACCATCCCGTGAAGGACCTGACCACCGGCAAGGTGGAGATCACCTCCATGAATCACGGCTTCGCCGTGGATCGCGAGAGCCTGCCGGCCAATGCGCGCGAGACCCATGTGTCCCTGTTCGACGGCTCGAACGCGGGCATCGCGCTGGCCGACCGGCCGGTCTTCTCGGTGCAGTACCACCCGGAAGCCTCGCCCGGCCCGCAGGACAGCCACTATCTGTTCGACCGCTTCGTGGACCTGATGGCGAAGAAGAAGGCCGCGGCCTGAGGCGCCCTCCGGCGCCTCCCGGACCAGCGGCCATATATCAAGGGAGGGTCATTCATGCTGTTCGTCGTTCTTAAGAAGGACAAGCCGAATCACGAGCATGTGCGCGCCGAGGCGCGTCCGGCGCATCTGGAATTCCTGAACGCCAATGCGGACAAGGTGGCGATCGGCGGCCCGCTCGTGACCGAGGATGGGTCGCGCATGATCGGCTCCATGCTCGTGGTGGAGGCGCAGAGCGCCGCGGAAGCGAAGGCGCTGCTGGAGAACGATCCGTTCGCCAAGGCCGGCCTGTTCGAGAGCGTCGAGGTTCTGCCCTGGAAATGGGTGTTCAAGAACCCCAACGCCTGAGGCGCCGGCATCCCATTTGTCGAAAATGAAAAAGGCCGCGCCTTCGGGCGCGGCCTTTTTCATTTGGGATCAAAGTGCGCAGGGCTCAGTTCAGGAACTCGCCATGCTCCTCCACATGCCGGGCGAGGCCCAGCGTGTGTTCGCGCACCAGGCGCTCGGCAAGGTCCGCGTCCCGCTTCTCGATGGCTTCCACGATGCGGGTATGGTCGAGGATGGAGCGCTGGGCGCGGTGATCCTGGCCGATGGTCAGCTTGCGCACGCCGCGCATGTGCGGGAACAGGCTCTCCGTGGTCTCGGCGATGAGGCTGCAGCCGGACATGCGGATGATCTGCTTGTGGAAGGCGAGGTTGGCTTCGGAATATTCGGAGACGAACTCTTCGGGGTCACGATTGGCGAAGGCCTGGACATTCTCACGCAGCTTGCGGATGTCGCCTTCGCTCGCCACCTCGCAGGCGAGGCGGGCCGCCATGGCCTCCAGCGCCGCCCACACGGTGATCATTTCGAGGATTTCCTGCCTGGTCTTGCGCACCACGAAGATGCCGCGCCGCGGCACGGAGCGCACGAAGCCTTCCTGCTCCAGCAGCGTCATGGCCTCGCGGATGGGGGTGCGGGAGACGCCCAGCTTCTCGGAGAGCTGACGCTCTTCCAGACGGATTTCTTCGGAGTGGCTGTAGATGTCCATCTCCATGATGGCCGCCTTCAGGGCCTTGTACGCCTTCATCCGGAAGCTCGATTCCGTCTCGATCGGCTTCACGTTGATATCTTGGTACGTCATCTGAACCCTTGCCCGATGCCGCTCAGCGCCATCCTACCGTCCGCTTCCTGAAGAAGCGAAATACATCATACGTAGATCGCATCTTCTCCAGGGTTCGGCAAGTAACCCCATGTTGAGAGAAGCGCTTCGGCACTTATTCCGCAATGCAACATTGGGCCTGGAGCAATTCCATCCCTTGACACGGCGTATTACGTATACCAGCATGGTTGGAATGTAAGCCGACCCGGGTTCAACCGCGGGCGTTAAACGAGAGGGAACGCCACATGATCACGGTCGATGACATCCTGCGCGAGAAGCGCCATGCCCGCATCATCACGGTGCGGATGAACGAAACGGTGGGAACCGCCGCGCTCATCATGAAGCGCGAGAACATCTCCTCCGTGGTGGTGAAGGACGTGTGCCGCACCGAGGGTAATACGGTGGTGGGCGTGTTCTCCGAGCGCGACGTGACCCGCGCTCTGGTGGACAACGGCTCCACCACAGCGAGCCTGTCGGTGGCCAGCTTCATCAAGCGCGCCGTCATTTCCTGCCGCCTGTCGGACAGCATCGGCACGGTGCTCCGCCTCATGAACGAGCATGAAGTGCGCCACCTGCCGGTGATCGAGGAGCACGGCCTGGTGGGCGTGATCAGCGCCACCGACCTGATCCGCCACTACCTGCATGAGGAAGAGGCGGACGTGCAGCCGGGCGTCAGCACCATGGGCGCTGCTTTGTCCGCGCTGCGCTGATCTTCGACTTTCGGCGTAAATCCGTTTGCCGGAGGGAGAGGGCCGTGTTATCTCTTTTCGTCTGGTATACGTAATCCAATAGACGTAATTCCAGAGGGGAAACCCTCTGGGTCCAGGGCCGCTTCGGCGGTGCGCACCTTGAAAAAGCCGGCACAGACTGGCGCTACAGGGCAGGTTCCAGGGGTAGAGGCATGGGCAAGGCACTTGACGGTGTCCGCGTGCTCGACATGACGCACGTGCAGTCCGGACCATCCGCGACGCAATTGCTCGCCTGGATGGGGGCGGACGTGATCAAGGTGGAGATGCCGCGCCGGGGCGATATCACGCGCTCCCAACTGCGCGACAAGTCCAATGTGGACAGTCTCTATTTCACGATGCTCAACGCCAACAAGCGGAGCGTCACGCTCAACATCAAGTCGACCCAGGGCCAGGAAGCGCTGCTGCGCCTCGTGGAACAGAGCGACGTGATGGTGGAGAATTTCGGCGCCGGGGTGCTGGACCGCCAGGGCCTCACCTGGGAGCGCATGTCCGCGCTCAATCCCCGCCTTATCTATGCGTCCATCAAGGGCTTCGCCGACGAGAGCGGGGTGGAGGCGAAGGCCTATGAGACCATCGCCCAGGCCATGGGCGGGGCCATGAGCACCACCGGCTGGCGCTCCGGCCCGCCCACCGCCACCAGCGCCCAGATCGGCGATACCGGCACGGGCATCCATTGCGTGGCGGGCATCCTGGCGGCGCTCTACCAGCGCACGGTCACGGGGCGTGGCCAGCGGGTGGAAGTGGCCATGCAGGATTGCGTGATGAACCTGCTGCGCGTGAAGCTGCGCGACCAGCAGCGGCTCGGCGCCGGCACCCTGCCGGAATATCCCAGCACCGTGGCGGGGGATTGCGTGCCGCGGACCGGCAATGCCTCCGGCGGCGGCCAGCCGGGCGCGGCCCTGCGCTGCGCGCCCGGCGGGGAGAATGATTACTGCTACGTGATCATCCAGCCCCAGGGCTGGGCCCCGCTCATGCGGCTCATCGGGCGGCGCGACCTCATCGAGGACCAGCGCTTCTCCACCCATGAAGCCCGCGCCCAGCGGCTGGAGACCTGCTTCGGCCTCATCGAAGGCTGGACGCGCAACCGCACCAAGTTTGAAGTTATGAAGGCGCTGAACGCCATCGACGTTCCCTGCGGCCCCATCCTCTCCACCAAGGACATCATCGAGGACCGCTCTCTCTATGAGCGCGGCTTCCTGGTGGAGATCCCCCATCCCGAGCGCGGCACCTATGTGACCGTCGCCTCTCCCATCCGCCTCTCCGACAGCGATGTTCCCGTGGAACGGGCGCCGCTGCTGGGCGAGCACACGGAGGATGTCCTCGCCCGCCTTGGTTATGGCGTGGAGGATATTGCGAGCATGCGCGCCAACGGCGCGGTTTGAGTTCCAATCGGCCGGCGCTCGGAGGGAAAACAACAAACGGGCGCGCCGGCTTCACGCTTCAAAAAAATAAAAGTGCTCAAAGGGTAGGAAACATGGCTTCATCTCAAAGTGGTGGCGTGGCGCAGGTGTCCGCCAATCGCTGGCTTCAATTGATCGCCGGCGTTGTCTGTATGGTTGCGGCAGCGAACATCCAATATTCCTGGACGCTGTTCGTCCCGGAGATTCAGAACGCCAATGGCTGGAGCCGCGCCTCCATCCAGGTGGCCTTCACCGTCTTCGTGGTGGTGCAGACCTGGCTCTCGCCGGTCCAGGGCTATTTCATCGACAAGTACGGCCCGCGCGCCGTGGTTCTGGTGGGCGGTCTCTTCACCGGCCTGTCGTGGATCGTGAACTCCTATGCCACCTCGCTCACCGGCTTCTATGTGGGCGCGGCGATCGGCGGCATCGGCGTCGGCTGCGTGTATTCCACCTGCGTCAACAGCGCGCTGCGGTGGTTCCCGGACAAGCGCGGCCTCGCGGTGGGCCTCACTGCCGCCGGCTACGGCTCGGGCACCGTGCTCACCATCATGCCCATCGCCAACATGCTGAAGACGACCTCGTATAGTGACGTGTTCTTCCTGTTCGGCTGCATCCAGGGCCTGGTCATTCTGCTCGCCGCCGGCTTCCTGCGCGCGCCGCAGAAGGGCGAGGTGGTGTTCTCCAGCACGGTGGCCCAGAGCCGCCGCGACTACACGCTCACCGAGGCGCTCAAGACTCCGGTCTTCTGGGTCATGCTGTTCATGTTCATCTGCACGGTGACAGGCGGCCTCATGGCGGTGGCCCAGCTGGGCGTCATCGCGGAAGATCTCGGTGTGAAGCATGTTCAGGTGAACCTCTACTTCTTCGCCATGGCCGCGCTGCCCTTCGCGCTGATGCTGGACCGCATCCTGAACGGCATCTCCCGTCCGCTGTTCGGCTGGATCTCCGACCATATCGGCCGTGAGAAGACCATGTTCTTCGCCTTCGCCATGGAAGGCATCGGCATCGTCGCCCTCGGCACGTTCGGTCACAATCCGTGGGCGTTCATCATCCTGTCGGGCATCGTCTTCCTGGCCTGGGGCGAGGTCTACTCGCTGTTCTCGGCCACGGCGGCGGACACGTTCGGCAGCGCCCATGTGGGCAAGATCTACGGCGTGCTCTACACGGCCAAGGGTTTCGCGGCCCTGCTGGTGCCGGTGGCGAACCTCATCATGGAGGCGACCGGCTCCTGGGCTGTGGTGCTCTATATCGTCGCCGCCATGGACCTGACGGCTGCCTTCTCGGCTCTCTTCATTCTCAAGCCACTTCTCGCCCGGCATCACCGGCTCAATGCGGAAGCGGCGGCGCGCACGACGGGCCAAGTTCCCGCCGGCGTCTGACACCAGTCCCTCCAGCCGCCTCCGGGCGGCTCCTAGAGCCCCGGCGCAAGCCGGGGCTTTTTTTGTTTCCGGAGCAGGAGTGGCGCGCCATCGGCCTGGATGAGCGTTTTCCGGAGTATGTATTCATTCCGATGATGGTTTGGAATTTCGTGTGTTTCGATAGAAAATTCATCGAATAAATCACGTAATTGTATGTATTAATCAATAATTGTATTGATTATTTAATTTTTATTTCTGACTTAAATCGTAATTTTATTGACGAATACATAAAAATCTAACGGTTACATAGCCGAAACACGCATTCAAAATACCGTATACATCATTCACTTTCCTCTCCTCGAAGCGCGGTGAGGCAACGGTGCCCTCCCGCGCCACCAAAAAGGAATGGCGCCGTCACGGGCCGTTCATCGTCGCAGAAACGATGACCCGTCAGAGGAAGGGTAGGAAATGTCTCAGCTTCAATCGACCAAGGCCGGACCCATGGGCGGCCGCTGGTTCCAGCTTGTCATCGGCATCGTGTGCATGTCGATGATCGCCAACATGCAATATGGCTGGACGCTGTTCGTGGAGCCCATGAACGAGAAGCACCAGTGGGGCCGCGCCGCCATCCAGGTGGCCTTCACCATCTTCGTGCTCACGGAAACCTGGCTGGTGCCCATCGAGGGCTGGTTCGTGGACAAGTTCGGTCCGCGGATCGTGGTCTTCATCGGCGGCCTGCTGTGCGCGGCGTCATGGGCGCTGAATTCCGTCGCCGACTCGCTGGCCATGCTCTATGTGGCCGCCGCCATCGGCGGCACCGGCGCGGGCGCGGTCTACGGCACCTGCGTGGGCGCGGCGCTGAAATGGTTCCCGGACCGGCGCGGCCTTGCCGCCGGGCTCACCGCCGCCGGCTTCGGCGCGGGATCGGCCTTCACCATCGTGCCCGTGGCGGCCATGATCGAGCGGTCGGGCTATCAGGCCACCTTCCTGTTCTTCGGCCTGCTCCAGGGCGGCGTGGTGCTGCTGCTGGCCTTCTTCCTCCAGGCGCCGAAGCCCGGCCAACTGCCCGGTTCCGCCAGCCGGGCGGTGAAGCAGTCGCGCCGCGACTACGCGCCCATGGCCATGCTGAAGTCCCCGGTCTTCTGGGTCATGTATGTGATGTTCGTGCTGGTGGCCGGCGGCGGGCTCATGGCCACCGCCCAGCTCGGCTCCATCGCCAAGGATTTCAAGATCGCGGGCGTGCCGGTCTCCATGCTGGGCCTCACCATGCCGGCCCTCACCTTCGCGCTCTCCATCGATCGGGTGCTGAACGGCGTGTGCCGGCCCTTCTTCGGCTGGGTCTCGGACAATATCGGCCGCGAGAACACCATGTTCATCGCCTTCGCCCTGGAGGCGGTGGGCGTGCTGGCGCTCAGTCATTTCGGCACCAACCCGGTCCTGTTCGTGATGCTGACGGGTCTCGTCTTCTTCGCCTGGGGCGAGATCTACTCGCTGTTCCCGGCGACGTGCGGCGACACGTTCGGCTCCACCTACGCCACCACCAATGCGGGCCTTCTCTATACGGCGAAGGGCACCGCCTCCCTGGTTGTGCCGGTGGCGAGCATCGTCGTGGCGCAATACGGAAACTGGGATCTGGTCTTCCTGGTGACCGCCGCCGTCAACGCCATCGCGGCGCTCATGGCGCTGTTCGTCCTGAAGCCCATGCGCGCCCGCTTCGTCGCGGAAGCGCGGGTGGAGGAGGAGGCCGCGTCCACCGCCGCGCAGGTCGCCCGCTGAGCGAGCACTTTCCGCAGTCTTGAAACGCGCGAGCCCTCCCGGGTGACCGGGAGGGCTCGATGCGTTCCGGGAACTGGATGGCGCCGCTCAGAAGGCGCGGGGGAAGGAGGCCCAGGCCGGGTCGGCCTTTTCCTTGCCCTTCTCGCTGCCGAATCGGGTGGAGGCGGTGCGCATGGCCGCCTCGGCTTCCAGCGCCATGGCGATGCCCATGCCGGGCTCGCCGGCGGGCGCCATATGGGCGCGCGGAAGGGAGAAGCTCAGGATGGCGCCGGTGAGCGCGATGCCGGCGACAGCGAGGGCGGACAGGTCGAGAAGGGGAGAGGTCATGATGGGCTCCGTGGCGGGCGGGGGCACCCGCGTCCAACTTCGGAACGCATACTGACCTAATTCATTCGGTGTGTGGTATACATAATAATCAACCGCCCCATGCATTGCTGCATAGCAGCAATGCTGCCGGCCCGCTCCGGGCGCTCAGACATAACGCCTTGAAATCGCAAGATCGTTCTCTTGCAACCGCTGAGGTCGAGCGTGGTTTTCAGCTTCGCAGGTGCGAGATAAGTCCCAAAGTGGAGCCGGACGTGCCCTCCGGCGCGGGGCCGCCCTGGACCGCGGGAAGCAGGTCCGTGGCCATTTCCTTGCCCAGCTCCACGCCCCATTGGTCGAAGGCATTGATGCCCCAGATGGCCGCCTCCACGAACACGCGATGCTCATAAAGGGCGATGACCTGCCCCAGCATGAAGGGGGTGAGCCGGGGATAGGCGAGGGTGACGGACGGGCGGTTGCCGGGAAACACCTTGTGGGGCGCGAGCGTCGCCACCTGGTCCGGCGGCAGGCCCTTGGCGGCGAGCTGGGCGCTCGCCTGCGCCAGCGAGCGCCCGCGCATGAGCGCTTCCGACTGGGCCAGGCAATTGGCCTTCAGCAGGGCATGGTGGTGGGCAAGCTCCGGCTCATGGCCTTCCGCCGCGATGAGGAATTCCACCGGGATGATGTCCGTGCCCTGGTGGAGGAGTTGGAAGAAGGCGTGCTGGGCATTGGTGCCGGGCTCGCCCCACACCAGCGGGCCGGTGGCGGTCAGGGGCGGCGTGCCCTCCAGGGTCACGCTCTTGCCGTTGCTCTCCATGTCCAACTGCTGGAGATAGGCGGGCAGGCGCGCGAGGCGCTGGTCATAGGGAATGACCGCGCGGCTCGGATAGTCGCACACATTGCGGTGCCACACCCCCACCAGCGCCAGCAGAACCGGCAGGTTTCCGTCCAGCGGAGCCACGCGAAAATGGGCGTCCATGGCGGCGGCGCCCGCCAGCATCTCGCCGAACCGCTCCGGCCCCACCGCGATCTGGATGGGAAGGCCGATGGCGGACCAGAGCGAATAGCGCCCGCCCACCCAATCCCAGAAGCCGAAAGTGCGCGCGGCGGCGATGCCGAAGGCGCGCACATGGTCCAGCGCAGTGGAGACGGCACAGAAATGCGCGCCAACCGCCTCCTCCCCCAGCGCCTGCGCGATCCAGGCGCGGGCAGTGCGGGCATTGGTCATGGTCTCCACGGTGGTGAAGGTCTTGGAGGCCACGATGAAGAGGGTGGCGGCGGGATCGAGGCTCTTCAGCGTGTCGGCGATATGGGCGCCGTCCACGTTGGAGACGAAATGGCAGCGCGGCCCGTCATGATAGGGCGCGAGCGCCAGCGTCGCCATGACCGGGCCGAGGTCCGAGCCGCCGATGCCGATATTCACCACGTCCGTGAAGCGGGCGCCGTCCTGGCCGGCAATGGCGCCCGAGCGCACGCCTTCCGCGAAGGCGGCGAGCCGTTCCAGCGTCTCGCGCACGCCGCCCTTCACATCCGCGCCGTCCACGACGAGCGGGGTTTCGGCGCCGTCGCGCAGTGCCACATGGAGCACGGCCCGGTTCTCCGTGCCGTTGATGCGCTCACCCGTGAACATGGCATCGCGGCGCGCGTCCACGCCCGCCGCGCGCGCAAGATCCAGCAGCAGCGCCAGCGTCTCCTGCGTGAGGGCGGTCTTGGAGAAATCCATGAGCAGGTCGCCACAGGCGGCCGAGAAGCGGGTGAACCGGCCATCTTCAGCGAACAGCGCCGCGATGCGCGTGTCCGCCTGCGCGGCGCGGGCGGTGGACAGAGCGCGCCAGAGGTCGGGCAGGCGGGAGCGGTCGGTCATGGCGTGCGTCTCCTTGAGAGCGCGGTCAGTCCGGGAGGCACGCGCCGGGCGGCGCTGGCTCCATCACGGGTTGCAAGACTCTGTTATCGGCGGGGGTGAATCAATCGGGTCGGATCGAAACTAAGGACACCAGAAGACGTCCAGGGGCCGGTCGAGGTTCCGCAGCACCGCGCGAATGGGCATGTCCGCGAGGGGGCCGTCTTCCAGGGCAGCCTCCAGCACGCGCCGCTTGCCCTCGCCTTCGATGTGCAGGAACAGGCGGTCCGCCGCCAGAAGCGGAGGGAGGGTGAAGGTGATGCGCGGTTCGCCCGCCGCTTCCGCCCGCACCACGGCAAGGCGGGCAAGGGTGGCGGGGTCCACAGCGCCGGACAGGCCCTCGCCATGGGGAAAGAAGGAGGCCGTATGGCCGTCATCGCCCATGCCCAGCACCAGTGCGGCGAAGGGCAAGGGCAGGCGGGCCGCCGCCGCCTCGACCGCCGCCAGTCCCGCCTCCGGCGTCTCGGTGCCGGTATAGAGCGGCACGAAGGCGGCGCTCGCCGCCGGGCCGGTGAGGAGATGGCGCCGCACCAAGGCGGCATTGGAGCGCTCGGAGGTTTCCGGCACCCAGCGCTCGTCCACCAGGGTCACGCTGATGCGTGGCCAGTCCAAGGGCGCGCCGGAGAGCAGCTCGAAGAATCGGGCCGGGGTGCGCCCGCCGGACACGGCAAGGCTTGCCGCCCCGTCCCACGCATAGCGCGCGCGCAGCGCCTCGCCCACATGGGCGGCCAGCGAACGGGCCAGCGCCTCGCGGTCGGGGAAGGCGGTGAGGGCGATAGCGGCGCTCATGCGTCATCCATCCAGGTGCGCCCGTCCCGCTCGATGAGGGCGATGGAGGCGGAGGGGCCCCAGGTGCCCGCCGTATAGGGCTTGGGCGCCTCGCGCGAATTGCGCCATGCGTCCAGGATCGGATCGACCCAGCGCCAGGCGGCTTCCACCTCGTCGCGGCGCATGAACAGGGTCTGGTTGCCGCGCACCACATCCATGATCAGCCGCTCATAGGCGTCCACATTGCGCACCCCGAACGCCTCCGCGAAGCTCATGTCCAGGGGCACATGCTGGAGGCGCATGCCGCCGGGGCCGGGATCCTTGATCATGAGCCAGAGCTTCACGCCCTCGTCCGGCTGCAGGCGGATGACGAGGCGGTTGGCGCGGATCTGCCCGGCGCTGTCGTCGAACACGGAATGGGGGATGGGCTTGAACGCCACCACGATTTCCGACACGCGGCTGGCGAGGCGCTTGCCGGTGCGCAGATAGAAGGGCACGCCCGCCCAGCGCCAATTGCCGATCTCCGCCTTGATGGCGACGAAGGTCTCGGTCTCGCTGGGGTCCGCCGCGCCCAATTCTTCCTGATAACCCGGCACCGCGCCGCCGGCGGAGGCGCCCGCGCGATACTGGCCGCGCACGGTGAGATACTCGGCATTGGCCTCGTTGATGGGCTCCAGGGCTTTGAGCACCTTCAGTTTCTCGTCGCGCACCGCGTCCGCGTCCATGGTGACGGGCGGCTCCATGGCGACGAGGCACAGGAGCTGGAGCATGTGATTCTGCACCATGTCGCGCAGCGCACCGGCCGTGTCATAATAGCCCGCGCGGCCGGCGACGCCGAGGCTCTCGGCGACCGTGATCTGCACATGGTCCACATGGGCCTGGTTCCACACCGGCTCCAGCAAAGCGTTGGCGAAGCGCAGCGCCATGAGGTTCTGCACGGTCTCCTTGCCGAGATAATGATCGATGCGGAACACCGATTCCTCGGGGAAGACCTTGCCCACCGCCGCATTCACCGCGCGGGCGGAGGCGAGATTCTTGCCCACCGGCTTTTCCACCACCACGCGGGTCTTGCCCGTGACGAGACCGTGGGCGCCGATGCGGGCGCAGATGTCGTCGAACAGGTCCGGCCCCACCGCCAGATAGAAGACCCGCACGCGCTCGGGCGCCTGGGCGAGGCGCTGGCACAGATCGTCCCAGCCCTCGTCGGAGGCGGCGTCCACCATCACGTAGGAGATCTGGGAGAGGAAACGGGCGAGCACGTCCGGGTCCGGATGGCTGGTGCTTTCCATCACCGCCTCGCGGGCGAAGGCGCGGAACTCCTCCAGGGTCATGGCGCGACGCGAGGCGCCGATGACGCGGGACTCGGCGGGCATCTGCCCGGCCAGGGCGCGCTCATACAAAGCGGGAATGAGCTTGCGCTTGGCGAGGTCGCCGGTGGCCCCGAACACGACGATATCGAAGGGCTCGACCGAAATGACCCGTGCGACCATGCCTTGCCTCCGTTGCGAACCGGGCGCCACCTGCAAGGCGAACCTGCAAGCCGATTTCCGGCTGCGAGTCTCACACGGGGCGCGGCGCGGTGCGAGAGATCCGTCTACAGGAAACCGCTTACGATTTCATGTAATCGGTTGAAGGCAGGGGCGTGGCACAGCCATGGCGGAAGGGCGATTCCGGGCCCGGCACTGGCAGGCGCGACTCGCGGCGCACGCATGCGCCCATACGTCGAAACCCGCGCGACCGAGGTCACGCGGGCTGATCACTCAAGCGAAGTATTCGACGAAAATGGAGGCTCAGCGGCTGCGCGGCTTGGAGGGCAGCAGACCCTCGCGCTGGGCGCGCTTGCGAGCAAGCTTGCGCGCGCGACGGACGGCCTCGGCCTCCTCGCGTGCGCGCTTCTCGGACGGCTTCTCGTAGTGGCCACGCAGCTTCATCTCGCGGAAGATCCCCTCACGCTGCATCTTCTTCTTGAGCGCCTTGAGAGCCTGATCAACATTGTTGTCGCGGACGAGAACTTGCACGTGTTGCCTCTTCGAGCTGTTGCGCCGATCGCACTTCGCACTTGAATAGAAACGCTCACGATCAGGCGGTGTGCATACGCACCATAAGCCACCTTCCGTGAAAGGAGCGCCCTCTTACCAGACCCGGTGGGGCGTGTCCACATATCCGTGGCGGGGTAGGTCAGCCTCCACCGGTTTTGACACGGACAACCCACATGGCCGCCGCGAACGCCTCCTCGATGTCGAGCTTGGAGGTGTCCAGCAGCACGGCGTCCTCCGCCTTCACCAGCGGCGCGGAGGCGCGGCCGGAATCGCGGGCATCCCGCTCGCGGATATCCGCGAGCACGGTTTCGAGCGTCTGGTCGGAGCCACGAGCGGCCAATTCCTTGAACCGGCGCTGCGCGCGCACTTCGGGGGCCGCCGTCACGAACAGCTTCACCGGTGCGTCCGGGCAGATGACCGTGCCGATGTCCCGCCCGTCCAGCACGGCGCCGCCATCGCGCGCCGCGAAGGCGCGCTGGAGATCGAACAGGGCCGCGCGCACCCCGGGCCGCGCCGCCACCACGGAGGCGGCAGCGCCCGCTTCGGCGCCGCGCAGGGCCTCCGGGTCGAGGGTGGCGAGGTCCAGCATGCGGGCGGCGGCGATGCTCGCCGCCTCGTCGTCCAGCAGGCCGTCCTCAAGGCAGCGGACCCCGACGGCGCGATAGAGCAGGCCGGTGTCCAGATGGGGTAGGGCCAGCGTCTGCGCGATGCGCCGCGCGAGCGTGCCCTTACCCGAGGCGGCGGGGCCGTCGATGGCGATCACGAGAGGCATGGCCGTCCTCAGTCGATCCGCGCGCCGAGGCCGCGCATCATGGGCATGAAGGTGGGGAAGGAGGTGGCGATGAAGGTGGTGTCATCGATGGACACGCCCTCCCGCGAGGCCAGCCCCAGGATCAGGAAGGCCATGGCGATGCGGTGGTCCATATGGGTGGCCACGGGGCCGCCGCCCTGCACCACGCCGCCGCCGGCCACGATCAGGTCGTCGCCCTCCACGGTGTGGGCGATGCCGCAGGCGGCAAGCCCGTCCGCCACCGCCGTGAGGCGGTCGCTCTCCTTCACGCGCAGCTCGGCCAGCCCGCGCATGACGGTAGGCCCTTCGGCGAACGCGGCCGCGACGGCGAGGATGGGATATTCATCGATCATGGCCGGGGCCCGCTCGGCGGGAACCTCCACGCCCTTGAGCGCGGAATGGCGCACGCGGATGTCGGCCACCGCCTCGCCACCCTCGGTGCGCTCGGCGAGAATCGCGATGTCGGCGCCCATCTCCCGCAGAGTGGTCACGAGGCCGATGCGCAGCGGGTTCATCATCATGTCGGTGATGACGATGTCGGAGCCCGGCACCAGGATGGCCGCCACCAGGGGGAAGGCCGCCGAGGAGGGATCGGACGGCACCACCACGGGCGCGCCGGTGAGGTTGGGGCGCCCCTTCAGCGTGATGGTCCGGCCATGGGGGCCGAACGGCTCCACGCGCACATCGGCGCCGAAATGGGTGAGCATGCGCTCGGTATGGTCGCGGGTCGCCTCGCGCTCGCGCACCACGGTCTCGCCCGCCGCGGCAAGGCCCGCCAGCAGCACGGCGGATTTCACCTGGGCGGAGGGAACCGGCGTCTCATAGGTGAAGGCCGAGAGGTCCGCGAGGCCCTGGAGGCGCAGCGGCAGGCGCCCGCCCTCGGCCGAGGACAACTGCGCGACGCCCATGGCGGCCAGCGGGTCCAGCACCCGGCGCATGGGGCGCTTGCGCAGGCTGGCATCGCCGTCGAACGTGGCGGCGATGGGATTGCCCGCCACCGCGCCCATCATGAGGCGCACGCCGGTGCCGGAATTGCCAAAATCCAGCGCCGCTTCCGGCTCGCGGAAGCCGCCGACGCCGACCCCTTCCACGCGCCATTCGCCCTCACCCAGCCGCTCCACGGTGGCGCCGAGCGCCGCGCAGGCCTTGGCGGTGTTCAGGACATCCTCGCCTTCCAGCAGGCCGCTGATGCGGGTTTCCCCGTGGGACAGCGCCCCCAGGATCAGCGCCCGGTGGGACACCGACTTGTCGCCGGGCACGCGGACCCGTCCGGAGAGGCCGGAGGAGGGCAGGGCCTTGGCAGGGTGAGGCGTGCCGGTGCCGTGGGCGCCGGGAAGGGAGGGGCTGGACATGAGCGGCCTTTATTGGGCGATCGTTCGTGGTTGGCGGTGCCTCTACCATGCCGGCAAGGGGCTCACCAAGGCTCAACCGCTGATTCTGCCTTGACAGCGCCATGGGCATTCGTCAATGAGCACCCCTCTTTGAACCCACCGAAGGGTCTTGCAGTGGCGAAGCCTGAACTCGGCACCAAGCGGGTCTGTCCGGTGACGGGCCGCAAATTCTACGACCTGAACAAGGATCCGGTCGTGTCGCCCTATACGGGCGAATCGTATCCCCGGTCCTTCTTCGAACCGGCCGTCCGTGGCGGCAGGGCGGAGACCCGGGCTGCCCCCGTCGCCGAAGAGGCGGAGGAGGAGGTTGCCGACGTCGAGGTCATCTCCCTGGAGGAGGCCGACGAGGAAGCCGCTGGCACCAAGCCGGCGGCCGGCGACGAGGATATCGATGTGGACGAGGATCTCGGCGACACCGCCGACGACGATACGTTCCTCGAAGAAGACGAAGACGATGGGGATGACGTCTCCGATTTGATCGGAGAGGGCCTCGAGGACGACGAAGAGGCTTGATCATCTCCGCGGCCTGTGCTTTAAGGCCGCCCTCGCCTGAAGGAACTTCCTTCGGGCAACCCGCCGCGGGACACTTCCCGAGGAGCTTCGCAAGAAGTTCCCACCCGCGGCCCGGTGGGGCCATAGCTCAGTTGGGAGAGCGCTTGAATGGCATTCAAGAGGTCGGCGGTTCGATTCCGCCTGGCTCCACCAAATTTCTAATTCCCAATCTCGTCCGATACTGATGCGGACAGAGCCCTCCGGGCTCCCGCCCCGGAAATAGCCCGGGCAAACCTTTCCCTGCATCTGCCGGCACCAGTGCCGCCACGTCAGGGAACGATTCGCATCCGGCATAGCGCTCCGATGCGCCCTCCTGATTCTTTTCAGCCGATACGCCGTGGTCCGCGAACCCGCGGGTACGATTCGTGCCGCGTATGGGGAAGCGACGACGGCTCCATCGCGCGCCCGGGCGAATCATCCTGGCTTGCCGGGAGGGGCGGTGGCGGCCGGGGACTGCGTATTTGTGACATTTTTGTCGATCCTGCGAGATATCGCGCGAATCACCCCTGAGGGCTGAGGCGATTTTCTGCGGTCCGCAGTTGTGGAGCCGATGGTGCATAAAGGAGACGCCCCCATGAACCGCTCCACGAAGAGAGTCCTTCTGTCCGGCGCCGCGCTGTGCGCGGTCGTCCTGCCCGCCGCGATCCTTCCCGCCTCTGCCGCCGACCTCGCGCGGACCTATCCCACCAAGGCGCCCCTCGTGGTGGCCGTTCCCGTGTTTTCCTGGACCGGCTTCTATATCGGCGGCAACGTCGGCTGGGCCTGGCTCAATAATGACCTCAACGTCTCGCCCGCCTTCGGCATTCCGGCCACCAGCCTCAGCGTGGGCGATGCCAACGGCTTCGCCGGCGGTCTGCAGGTGGGCTACAACTGGCAGTTCGTGAACAATGTGGTGCTGGGCATCGAGGCGGATGTGCAATGGGCCGATCTCGGCACGTCCAGCGTCTCCGTCGTGCCCTATGGACCGTTCGCCGCCGGCCTCACCGACGGTAGCCTGAACGCCTTCGGCACCATCCGTGCCCGCCTCGGCTACGCCATGGACCGCTTCCTGCCCTACATTACGGGCGGTGTGGCCTGGGGCACCACGGATTACGGCAACATCTATGGCGTGGACACCTCGTCCACCAATTGGGGCTGGACCATCGGCGCGGGCGTCGAATACGCCATCACCAACAATTGGACCGCCAAGATCGAGTACCAGTACATCGATCTGGAAGGCAGCAGCTACACCATTGCGCCGACGCTCGGGTCCATCAGCGCCGATACCCAGCTCTCCGTGGTGAAGCTGGGCATCAACTACAAGTTCTGACGAAAAGGCCGCCCGTCTCCGGTGGGAGGCGGGCGGCCACGGGCATCGGCGCCGGTCCGTGACCGGCGCCGCACTGTCCTTGGGGGTATTCGGGGCTTATTCCGCCGCTTCGGTCATCCGTTTGCGTCCGCCCTTGCGTCCGGCCCGGGAGGCGAGGGTGCGGTCCACCGAGAAGCTGCGCTTCTCATCGGCGACGCTCTTGCCCCCGCGTGCGCCTGCTTCGGCGGCCAGTTCCCGGCTCTGCGAGAAACTGCGTTTCTCCGGGGGAATGCTCTGGCCTCCCAATCGCGCGATGGCCTTGCGCTTTTCCGGGGACATGGCGGCGAAGCCGCGCGGCGCCGTCTTGTGCTGCGTCATGTCGTCAGCCTTTGCCTCGTTCGGTTCAAACCGGGGCAACGCACCCATCGGCCGCCGGTTCCGATGGGGTCGCGAAAACTGTTCGCCGCCATCCGGTGGGACACATCTGGCCGCGACGCCGGGAGTGGCTTATCGTCAAGCCCTCGTGGGGGTGGAAGCGGTATGAGCGTCGTCGCCAGCCGATGGCGGAATGCGTTCCGGGCGTGGGGGCTGCGGTCCCGCGCCGCGGTGGTCGGCTGTCTCGCGGCCCTTCCCCTGCTCGTCTTCGGCGTCGTCGCCTATCTGGACTATCTGGACGAGGTGCACGACGCCCGCCAGACCGCGCTCCGCTCCGCCTATTCGCTGGCGGAACACGCGGACGCGGTGTTCAGCGCCATCGAGGTGGCCCTGCTCCAGGTGGACCAGGCGCTGGACGCGCGCGCCGTGGGCGAGGCGCGGGGCGACGGGAATTTCCACCAATTGCTCCAGAACACCCTGCGCCGCCTGCCGCCGGTGGAATCGGTGTTCCTGGTGGATGAGGTCGGCACCATCGCGGCCTCCAGCCGCGCCTTCCCCATGCCGCCCTATGACGTGCAGCACCGCGAATATTTCCAGGCCGCCAAGGCCGGGCATGAGGGCTTGTTCCTCTCGGTGCCGTTTCGGGGCGAGTTCGCGCGCTCCGTCGCCTTCACGGCGAGCCGCCCTGTGGTGCGCGACGGGGTGTTCCGGGGGCTGGTGGCCGTCACGGTCTTCCCGGAATATTTCCACTCCCTTTATCGCAGCACCTTCCTGGCGGAGGAGGGCGGCTCAACCGCCGTGCTGCTGCGCCGGGACGGAACGGTGATCTTCCGCTCGCCCGACACGCGCGGGGCCGAGCCCATCTCCGCGTCCCCGGACCTGCTCAGCCAGACCGGCAGCCAGAATACCGGCCTGCTGGTGGGGCGCGGCGTCATCGATGCCCGCTCCGACATCACCGCCTTCCGCACCTTGCCCCAGGTGCCGCTGACCTTCGTCTATGCGGTGCGCGAATCGGACATGACCGCCGACTGGTATCGGCGCCTGGCCGGCTACGGCTTCGTCATGGCCTGCATGAGCGGCCTTCTGGCGGGCGGGGGGGCCTTGGTCCTGTTCGGGCCCGCCGCGCCGCTCCTGCCGCAGGCGGCCGGCGAGCGTGCGCCGGGGGCGGGCGAGGAGGCCGGCTCCGGGCTGTCGCATGGCATGAATGCGCTGCTGGATGCCGTGCGGTCCAGCCTCGGCCTTGCCCGCCGCACCCTGGCCGAGCCGCCGCCGGCCGGGGTGGATGCACGGGAGGTCATCGAGGGGGCGGCATTCGGTGTCTCCGCCGCCCAGCGCCTTCTGGCGGGGGGGTGGGGCGAGCGGCCGGACGGGCGCATCGTGAATGCCGCCGCCTCGTTGCGCGCGCTGCGCCAGCTCCTGATGGGATCGTCCTGGCCGCCCATGGAGCTGGACGTTGACCGGCCGCTGGAAGCGCTGGAGGCATTCGCGGATCCGGCGCCGTTCGATCTGGCGCTGTTCGATCTTGCCATGGGTCTGCTGGAGCAGGCGCCGGAAGGCGCGCGCCTCGCGGTGCGCGGGGAGCAACGGTCGGTTCAACCGCCCGGCCCAGGCCTTGTGGAGCCGGGCGACTATGTGGTGCTGGTTTTCCGCGTGCTCAGCGCCGCCGAGGACCTACCGCGCCGGGGGGCGGAAGCCTGCCTGCGCCGCGTGGAGCGGTTCGCCGCCGCCAGCAACGGCGTGCTGGTGCTGGAGGCCCATGAGGACGGTTCTGCGGGAGCCACGCTTTGGCTGCCCGCCGCTCTGGCCAAAAGCGATCCCGGCAGGGCATGATCCGCCCGCACTCTCACTTTTTGAAAAGAGACGGCGGAATGCGGATGCGCGGCGGTGTGGAATGGCGGGTGGGAGTGGCGATCCTCGGGGGAGTGATGAGCCTGGGCGCCCAGGCGGCCCTGGCGGCACCTCCGCCGCCCAAATGCGTGGCGAGCGCGCAATATCAGGTGGTCTATCGCGATCGCGCCGACGCCGTTGGCATGGACATCCTGGTGCAGAAGCTCGACGGCAAGCCGCGCAAATGCGCGTTCGACCGCAAGACCGGCGATTATCGCATCGGCGATCCCGACGATCCCAATTACGTGCTGAGCCTCGGCGGCAACGTGCTGGTCCTGGACCAGGGCACGGGGCCGGACCGCACCCTCGGCCTCTATGACGTGCAGGCGAAGAAATTCCTGCTGACGCAGGACTATGACGATGGCCAGCCGGTGGATGTTAAGCCCACCCTGGTGCGCTTCCAGGCGGTGACCGGCCCCGCCACCGCCGCCAATTGCCCGGACTTCAAGTCCATGAAGGAAAACGGGCTGGAGCCGTCTTTGACCCAGGCGGCCGAGGTGGCGCTTCCGGCCGGGAAGATGACCCTGTCCGGCAAGGTGGGCTGCATCGCTCGCCAGTGAGGACGGACCGCATGACCGGCGCGGGCCCTCTGCCCGCGCCCGCCTTTCACCCGGAACGCTTTAGCGCTCCGTGAAGAAGGTCATGAGCACCTTGCCGTCCTCACCGGCGAGGCACAGGAAGCGGTGCACCTTGTCCGAGCGGTCGCGCTGGATATAGGCCTCGCCCATGATCACGGCTTCCACCTTGGTGTCCTCCACGGCCAGATTGGCCTTGGCCACCGTCAGCCCGTCCATGTCGATGAAGATGTCCTCCACCGAGGGCGAGCGCTCCTTCAGGAGGGTGAGCGCGCGCGCCTTGCAGGCCTTCACCAGCTTCATCTCCTCCTCGCCGTCCGCTTCGGCCTGCTGCGACGCCTTGGCCTGAGGCTCCGCCTTCGCGCGCTCGGGCGGCGCCGCGGCGGGGGGAACGGGCACGCCTTGAGGTGCCGGTGGGGCCTTGGGAGCCGGGGCGGTTTGAGGCGCGGGGGCGGTCTGGGGGGCTGGCGTCGCCTGGGCCAGGCTTGGCCGTGCGGTGATGCCCGGGTCTGCGGCAGCGCCAGGAACGGCGGCAAGGCCGGGCGCTGCGAACGACAGGGCGAGCCCGGCGGCGAGGAGACTGAGGCCGATCCCCTTACCGGACGGGCGCGCGAACCGCGCGGCGTGGGCGTGCGGGGGACGGGTGTCGGGCATGGCGCGGTAGGTCATGGTCCTCTCACGGCTGTGGTCACGTCAGGAACGCGCGAGCGCGGCTTTTGTGCCGCCTTGCGCGTTGCTGAGCCGGAGAGGACCGATGCGCCCTGCGCCCTTGCCCCTCAGTCGCTCGCTTCGGAGGCGTCGGAGGGGGCGATGAGTTTGTCGATAGCGGCCATCAGTTCGTCGCCGATGCTCTCCACATCCGTGCTGGACAGGGTGGGATCGCAGGGCAGGACGAAGCGCTGTTCGCCCTCATCCGTGGAGAGGTCGATGATCAGGGCGCTGGGCAGGCCCTCGGGATGCACGAAATTGATGCGCAGGCCGGTGAGGATGGAAGCGAGAATCTCGGACATGGCGGACCTCCGTTTCGAGCCGCCATTTGACCGCGCGCGGTCCCGATGTCGAGATGATTTGGACGAGGCGCCCGCGCCGCCGGTCCTACCGGAGGCGCTCCAGCAGGGAGACGAACAGCGCCTGTTCGTCCGCATCCAGGGGGGCGAGCGTCTCCTGGGAAATGGCGAGCGCGGCGGGGCCGAGCCGCTCGGCAAGGGCGCTGCCCTGCGCCGTCAGGGCCGCCACGAGGCGCCGCCCGTCCTCGGGGTCGGGGCGCGTCTCCACGAGCCCGCGCTTCACCATGCGGTCCACCACGCCCTTGATGGTGGCGGCATCCATGGCGGTGTGCCGTCCCAGCAGGTTCTGCGAGCAGGGGCCTTTCTCATGGAGCTTCGCCAGGGCCGCCCATTGGGTGGGGGTCAGTTCCTCGCCGATGCCGGCGCTGAACAATGCGGTGTGCCGCTGGTTCACCTGGCGCAGCAGGAAGCCCACCTGGGTGTCGAGGACATAGCCCGGGCCGGTCTTGCGCGGGCGCTTCGCGGCGGTCTTCGGCTTCGTGCTCACCCGGTCTTCTCCCCCTGCCATGGCCTGCCGTCCGCCTTACACCGCCAGATAGGCGTCGCGCACCTCCGGATTGGCCTCAAGCTCGGCCATGGTACCGGAAAACCGCATGCGTCCCTTTTCGATAATATAGGCGCGGTCGGAAATCAGCTTGGCAAAATGCAGGTTCTGCTCGGAGATCACCACGCTGAGACCTTCCCGCTTCATGGTGAGGATGGCGTCGGCCATCTGCTCCACGATCTTGGGGGCGAGGCCCTCGGAGGGCTCGTCCAGCAGGACCAAAGACGGGTTGCCCATGAGGGTGCGGCCGATGGTGAGCATCTGCTGCTCGCCGCCGCTCATCTGCCCGCCGGGCCGGCGGCGCATCTCGCCCAGATTGGGGAACAGGTCGTAGATGCGCTCCGGCGTCCAGGTGGCGACGCCCTCGCGGGGGGGCTGGCGGCCCACGGTGAAATTCTCCTCCACCGTCAGCTCGGTGAAGATGCGCCGGTCCTCGGGCACATAGCCCAGGCCCCGGCGCACGATGTCATAGGTGGGCAGGCGGGAGATGTCGGTGCCGTCGAAGCGGATCTGGCCGCTGCGCTGGGAGACGAGGCCCACCACCGAGCGGAACGTGGTGCTCTTGCCCGCGCCGTTGCGCCCAAGCAGGGCGACCACTTCGCCCGCGCCGATCTCGAAGCCCACGTCGAACAGGATATGGGCCGGCCCGTAATGGCTGTTGAGGCTGCTGACTTCGAGCTTCATGCCGCATCCCCTTCGCGGTGCTTGGCGTCATAGAGCAGGCCGTCGCCCAGATAGATGGCGCGCACCTGCGGGTCGCGGCGCACCGCCTCGGGGCTGCCGGTGGCGATCAGCTCGCCCCGGTTCAGCACCATCACGCTGTCCGCATGCTCGAACACCACGTCCATGTCGTGCTCGGTGAAGAGCACGCCGATGCCCTTCTCCCGCGCGATACCGGCAGTGAGGCGCATGAGGTCCACGCGCTCCTTGGGCGCCATGCCCGCCGTGGGCTCGTCCATGAGCAGCAGCTTGGGGTCGTTGGCGAGCGCGATGGCGAGTTCCAGGCGCTTCAGGTCGCCATAGGCCAGTTCCCCGCAGGGCCGCGCCGCCTGGGCCTCCATGCCCACCAGAGCGAGCAGGGCCTCCGCCTCCTTCAGATAGGCCGCGCCCGCATAGCGGAAGGCCGCCCAGAGCTTGCCGTGATGGGAGAGCAGCGCCACCTGCACATTCTCGCGCACCGTCATGGAGGCGAAGGTGGCGGTGATCTGGAAGGTGCGGCCCACGCCCTTGCGCCAGACGACGCGCGGGGCCAGGCCGGTAATGTCCTGCCCGGCGAGCGTGATGGAGCCGGCATTGGGCCGGATCTGCCCGTTCAGCATGTTGAAGCAGGTGCTCTTGCCGGCGCCGTTGGGGCCGATCAGCGCGAGGATCTGCCCGGCCTCCAGGGAGAAGGACACGCCGCGCACCGCATGCACGCCGCCATAGGACTTGGCGAGGTTCCGGACGTCGAGCAGGGCAGTCATTCCGCGGCCTCCACCTTGGCGATGCCGTATCCGGCAGTTTTCGGCCCGGCGCCATTGGCGCGTGGCGGGCGCAGGCGGTAGCGCAGGTCTTCGAGGAAGCCGACAATGCCCTTCGGGAAGGCGACCACCAGCAGCACGATGATGGCGCCCAGCACCAGTTTGGAAAGGTCCGTCTGGCTCATGAGCCAGATGGCGAGCGCCTTGTAGACCACCGCGCCCACCACCGCGCCGGACACCGTCTCGATGCCGCCCAGCAGCACCATGACGAGGCCGTCCACCGAGGTGGGAATGCCAAGGAAATCGGGGAAGACCGAGCCTTTCAGGAAGGCGAAGGTGGCGCCGGAAATGCCGGCGAAAGTGCCGGCCACGATGAAGGCCACCCATTGCATGGAGCGTCGGTCGATGCCGATGGCCTCCGAGCGCAGCGCGCTGTCCCGCGATGCCCGCAGGCCGTAGCCGAAGGGCGAGAAGACCAGCACGCGCAGGATGCCCACGCCCACCACCGCGATGCCCAGCGCCAGCCAGAAGAAGCCGCGCGGCGAGGAGGCCCAGGTGGAGGGCCAGATGCCCAGCATGCCGTTGTCGCCGCCGGTCACATCCACCCATTGGAAGGCGATGGACCAGGCGATCTGCGCGAAGGCGAGCGTCAGCATGGCGAAATAGACGCCCGAGAGCCGCACGCAGAACCAGCCGAACACCACGGCGCCTGCGAGCCCCATGAGCGGCCCCACCAGCAGGGCGGCCTCCATGGGCGCCCCGGTGAACTTCACCAGGAAGGCCGCGCCATAGGCGCCGAGGCCGAAATAGGCGGCATGGCCGAAGGAGGCGAGCCCGCCCACGGTCATGAGGAAATGCAGGCTCGCGGCGAACAGCACGAAGACCAGGATTTCCGCGCCCACGGTGAGGGCGTAATTGCCCAGGAAGAAGGGCAGCACCGCGGCCCCGAACACGCCCACCGCCACCGCGATGCGCTCCGCCGGGGTGAAGGGGCGCCAGGGCCGGATGGAGAGGCCCGCCGCCGGGCGCGGTGCGCTTTCCGGCTTGCCGAACAGGCCCCAGGGCCGGATCACCAGAACCACCGCCATGACGAGGAAGACGAGGATCAGCGAGATCTTGGGGAAGATGAGGATGCCGAAGGCGTTCAGCTCCGACACGATGATGGCCGCCACGAATGCCCCGAGCACGCTGCCGAGGCCCCCGATCACCACCACCACGAACACCTCGACGATGATGGCGAGGTCCATGGAATGGCTCACCGTGGTGCGCGGGATCTGCAGTGCACCGCCCAGTGCCGCGAGGAACACGCCGAGCGCGAAGACGCTGGTGAACAGCCATTTCTGGTTCACGCCCAGCGCCGCCACCATGTCGCGGTCCTGCGTCGCCGCCCGCACCAGCACGCCCCAGCGCGTGTAGTGGAACAGCAGCCACAGGAGGCCCAGCACCACGGGGCCGAGGGCGATGAGCAGGAAGTCGTAGGAGGGCACCATGCGCCCGAACACGGTGACGGCGCCGGTGAAGCCGGGCGCGCGCGGACCCATGAGGTCTTCCGGCCCCCAGATCAGCACCACGATGTCCTGCACCATGAGCGTCACGCCGAAGGTGGCGAGCAGCTGGAAGAGTTCAGGGGCCTGATAGATGCGCCGCAGCAGCACCATTTCCATCAGCGCACCCAGCACCGCCACAACGAGGGAGGCGGCGATAATCGCGCCCCAGAAGCCGAAGGCGCCGGTCCAGCGGTCGGTGAGCGTGAAGGCCATATAGGCCCCCAGCATGTAGAAGGCGCCGTGCGCGAAATTCACGATCCGCGTCACGCCGAAAATGATGGAGAGACCCGACGCGACCAGGAACAACGACGCGGCGCTGGCAAGTCCGCTCAGGGTCTGGACCAGGATGAATTCCACAGCTCGACCTCTCGTTGGATGGTCCGGGAAGATTTTTTCTGGAAGGATTTTTTTGGGTCTTAGGTGTCTCCGGCGCGGTCGGGCCGCGCCGGAGACGGGAAGCGTCAGTTGGCGGGGCGCAGCTTCGCGGCGTCCGCCTCGGAGGGCAGGTAGGCGGCGCCTTCGCGGAACACCGGGTCCACCATGATGCCCTTGCCGTCGCGGATGCCCGTGGTGCCGATATAGGCGCCGAGCGTGCTCTGGTGGTCGGCCGCGCGATAGACGATGGAGCCGAAGGGGGTATCCACCTTCAGGCCCTTCATGGCCTTGGCGAGACCGTCCGTGCTGTGGTCGTCGGTGGCGGTCAGCACCGCCGCGATGCTCTTCACCGTGGAATAGCCGACGATGGAGCCGAGGCGCGGATAGTCCTTGTGGAGCTGCTGGTAGGCATCAAGGAACGCCTGATGGGCAGCGGTCTTGATGGAGTACCAGGGATAGCCCGTGACGATCCAGCCGGCGGGGGTCTCTTCCTTCAGCGGGTCGAGATATTCAGGCTCGCCGGTGAGGTAGCTCACCACGGCGCGGTCCTTGAACACGCCGCGCGTATTGCCCTCGCGCACCAGCTTCACGAGGTCGCCCGCGAAGGTGGCGTTGAGGATGGCGTCCGGCTTGGCAGCGTCGATGGCCTGGAGCACCGGGCCGGCGTCGATCTTGCCCAGCGGGGGCCACTGCTCGGCGACGAACTCCACGTCGGGACGGCGCTTGGTGAGCAGTTCCTTGAACGCGGCCACGAAGGACTGGCCGAACTCGTAATTGGGGGCGATGGTGGCCCAGCGCTTGGCGGGAAGCTTCGCGGCCTCCTCGGCCAGCATGGCGGCCTGCATGTAGTTCGAGGTGCGCAGGCGGAAGGTGTAGTCGTTGCCCTTCGACCAGACGATGGCGTCGGTCAGCGGCTCGGCGGCGATGTAGAGCACCTTCTTCTGCTTGGCGAAGTCGGCCAGCGCGAGGCCCACATTCGACAGGAAGCCGCCCGCCAGCAGAACCACGCCATCGCGCGAGACCAGCTCGTTGGCGGCGGTCAGCGCATCGCCGGGCTTGCCGCCGTCATCCTTGGAGATGATGACGAGCTTCTTGCCCTTGATGCCGCCGGCATCGTTGATTTCCTTCAGCGCCAGCTCCATGCCCTTGCGATAGGGCTCGGTGAAGGCGGGCAGGGCGGAATAGCTGTTGATCTCGCCGACCTTGATCTCGCCCTGCTGGGCGCTGGCGGCGCCGGTGGCCAGCACCAGTGCGGCCAGCGCGGACCCAATGATCTTTTTCATACGGTCATCCCCTCTGTTATCGACGTACCGCAAAATCACCTGCCGGAATGGCAGCCTCAACGCAAACCGTCTTCTCCCTTGATCTCGTCCACCTTCAGCCCGCCGATGCGCGGCAGGGGGCGGCCGGAATCCGTGACCGCCACGGCGACCACGATCTCGTTGGCGCGGGGAGCATCAGAAATGCTCACCTGCATGCCGTCGAAATGACTGCGCACATAGGCCGCATCCTTGTGGCCCAGCGGAATGTCCAGCTCGGCTCCGAGCCCGCCCCGCCGCTTGGAGGAGGGGATGAGGGCCGCGCCCTTGCCCAGCACCTTGCGCACCGGCGTGCCCATCTTGGGGTGGAGGAGGGCGGCGGCGTGCTCCAGCTCGCCATTCTCGCCCACCAGCGCCGCCTTCCCGTAGGACTGCGCGGCGGGGCCCTCGATGCCGAGCGCGGCCACCGCACGCGCGGCCAGAAGCCCGCCCAGTTCCTCGCCCATGGCGATGAGGACGGACAGGTCCTCCTCATAACGCCCGGCGAAGGGGTTCTCGATGACCGCCACCGCCGCCGCACGGCGGGCGGGCGGGGAGACGGGGCGCCCCATCTCCGTGAAGGTCTCTTCGAGGACCGTGACGATCTTGCGGATCTTCGCGCTCATCGCAGGCCGTCCTCACCCTTGATCTTGTCGGCCGCCAGACCGCCCACGCGGGCATGGACGCGCGCGCCGCACGTCATGGCCAGCACGAGCACGATCTCGTCCGCCTTGGGACCATCGGGTACGCCCACTTCCATGGCGTCGAAATGACTGCGCACATAGGAGGCGTTCACATGGGTGATGGGCACGTCCAGCTTGGTGCCTGGGCCGCCCACCTTCTTGGTGGAGGGTACGATGGCCTTCGCATCTCCCAGGATCTCGCGCATGGCGTAGCCGCCGGGCACATGCCAGAGCGCACCATGCTCCTGCTCGCCCGCCGCGCCCACGATGGCGCCCTTGCCGTAGCCGTCAATGGCGGCGGCATCGCCGCCCAGCGCCTTGAGCAGGTCGCCCGCCATGGCGACGCCCAGCGGGGTCAGGTCATCCATGAAGCCGGCAATGTCTTCCACATAGCGCCCGGCAAAGGGGTTCTCGATGACGGTGAGGATGGCGCCCCGCTTGCGCGGAACAGCGGCCACCGGACCGCCTTCGTGGAGGATCTCCTCCAGGATGATGACGCGCTTTCTGATCTTGACCTCAGGCATGGGTCCGCCCTTGCTGATGTTGCGGCAGTCGATGTTGCGGCGCTTCGGGACTGGCGGCGCGCCGGGTCGCCGGGAAGGACTGGAGGAGACCGGGGCCGATGGCCACGGTTTCTCCCTGGAGATGGAGCGCCGCCGCGCAAATGAGCCCCCGGCGCACCAGATGGTGGGCGCAGGCGAGCCCCGTGTCGAGGGCCTGCGCCCGCTCTTCCGGCGCCAGAAGCGGCACGGCGCGGGTGACGCGCCGGGCTCCGAGATCATTGTCCGGCTGAAGGCTTTCGGCGGGAACGCGGACGATGTCGCGGCGGCCGGGCAGATCCACGGCATTGGCGACGATGGTCGCCGCCGCATCCGCCATGGCGGCGTCGGGCGCGAGGATGGTGACCGCGTCCGCGATGCCCAGCGAGAAGCTGCGCCCGCGCCAGCCGCTGGTGGCGATGCCCCGCGCGGGGCTGTCATGGTCCACCACGGCTGTGCCGGTCAGGCTCGGCTGGTCCGGACGGTCCACGAGGCCGATGCGGAAGCTTTCGCCCTGCGACAGATGGAGCGCGATATCGCCGCCATTGTTCACATAGGCGCGGGCAAGGCCGGGACGCACCATGGCGGCGAGGATCTCCTGCGCCACCGCGCCCGCCACCGCCGCCATGGGCGTGATGAAATGCTCCGCCGCGAAGGGCCGCACCGCCGCCCACATGCGCCGGGCCACCGGGCCGCGAAGCGGGGAGGCATCGGGCGCGGCGGGTGCGCGTAAAGCGGGAAGCTCGTCGCACAATTCGTCCAAGAGACCGGCGAAGCGCTCTGCGGCCGCCGCATAGGCCGCGTGCACCGCCTCCGCCGTCCCGTTCGCCTCGATGATGAGGTCGATGGGACCGTCCTGCAGATGCAGGCGCCCGTCCGCCAGCAGCGCGGCCTGCGGCGCGTGGCGGGGGAGGGGGGAGGTCGGGAGGGCGCCGGGCATGGGCTCAGCCGTGGGAGCGCTTGGCGGTCTCGGGCGTCAGCGGCCAGGGATTTTCCTGGTGCGGCGCCACGGGACGCACGCTGTCGTCCCGACCGATGGTGTCGAGGGTGCGCACTTCCGCCATGTGACCGCCCAGCGCCTCATAGTCGGAGAGGCGGAGGGTGAATTCGATGGGCGCCACCAAAGCCGGGGTCGGCACATAGCCGAAGGCGTTTTCCGGCAGGCGCGTCACATCCACCATGAAGGTGATGCCGCCGCCCGGATAGACATAGACCGGCGCGCCGCCGCTGGTGACATAGGTGAGCGCGTCCTTCACGGACTTGGTAAGGCGCACGGGGTTCTCGGTGACGCCCGCCCGCAGCGAGCCGCCGGCACCGGCCACGAACAGGACCGTGCAGAGCGCGGGCTCGCAATTCTCCATGACGCGCTCGGCGGACGCCTGAAGGTCGGCCGGAAGTGGCTTCTCCACCGGCGCCAGGGTCTCGTCCAGCTCGTAATAGGCGCTGTGCTCGCCGGTGGTGGAGATGAAGAACAGGCGCAGGCCGGGCTTCGCCACCTTCGGGTCGAACGGGCCGATAATGGCCAGCGGATCGGTGATATTGGTGCCGCCCCAGCCGGTGCCGGGGGCCGCCACCTGGAAATAGCGGCCGGGCGTGGAGCGGCGGCCCTTCATCTTGATGCCGCTGTCGGGGATATCCAGCAGCTTGCCCGCCTGGTGCTCGGAGAGGACCCCGGTAATGTGGTCGTCCACCACCACCACTTCGTCGGCCTTGCCGAGCCACTGCTTGGCGAACATGCCGATGGTGGCCGAGCCGCAGCCCACCCGCATGCGCTCCTCGGTGACGCCGTTGACCACCGGCGCCTTGCCCGCCTGCACCAGAACGGTGGCGCCGCCGTCGATGGTGAGTTCCACCGCCTTCCCGTTGCACAGGTCCAGAAGCGCGTCGCAGGTGACGCGGCCTTCCTTCTTGCCGCCGCCGGTCAGGTGGTGCACGCCGCCCAGCGAAAGCATCTGGGAGCCGTATTCGCTGGTGGTCACATGGCCCACCGCCTCGCCCTGGGCGCGCACGGTGGCCTGCTCGGGGCCGAGATAGCGGTCGGTGTCGATTTTCACCTTCACGCCGCAATAGCTGAAGATGCCCTCGGTCACGACCGTGACCATGTCCACCCCGTCCACCTGGGACGAGACGATGAAGGGGGCGGGCTTGTAGTCGGGATAGGTGGTGCCCGCGCCGATGGCGGTCACGAAGGTCTCGGGCGCGCTCAGGATCTTGCCGTCCCAGTCGCTGCCCCGGCTGAAGGGGACCACATTGCCGCCCTGGGCGAGGGTGCGGTCCAGCACCACATGGGGGTCCACCCGCACAAGCTCGCCGTCATCATTCGCGTAGCGGTCGCAGGCGCCGGTCATGCCGGGCTTGATGTAGCACATGACCGGACACGCATCGCACCGGATCTTCTGATCCGCTGCCTTGGGCGCTGGGGCAGTGTCGTCAAGCATGAGCAGGGCTCCTGGAATGAACCGGCGGGGCGGGTGGGCCTGCACGTCAGTTCATATGTGTACTAATGAAAATGAATGCAGCCCATCGTGTCAAGCACAAGGAAGCGGCATGCTGATTTAAAGGGCAGCAATGCTGACGGGCCTTGCGGCCGGCTCCGCCAGCGTCGTGGGGGACCGGACGTCGCGTGGGTCGTTCGGGACGCTCTTCTCCCTTTGCCGGCCTGCCCCCTCCCAACCCTCCCCCGCAAGCGGGAGAGGGCTTTTCCGTTGCGCCGCCCGCAAGCTCCCTCTCCCGCTTGCGGGGGAGGGGTGGGGAGGGGGCGAGAGAGGGAGAGGCTTCTTCTCGTCAACTCTTCACGAGGACGGGAACGCGCGTCGCAGGCGGCGTGTTGCGCGAGCGCTCGGTGCGCACGATCCCGTCGATGATGGTCATGCCGATGCCGGGCAGGTCACCCAGCTGGATGCTCTCCAGCAGGTTCTTGCCCGCCGAGTGCTGGGCGGTGTCCATGATGACGAAATCCGCAGAGCGGCCCACCTCGATGATCCCGCAATCCAGCGCCCGCATGCGCGCCGTATTGCCGGTAGCGAGGCAGAATGCCTGCTCGGCGGGCAGGTCGCCCAGGGAGGAGAGCAGCGACACCATGCGCAGGATGCCCAGCGGCTGAACGCCGGACCCGGCGGGCGCGTCGGTGCCCAGGATCACGCGATGCAGGTCTCCCATCTCGCGGGCGATGCGCAGGGTATAGAGGGCGGAGCGCTCATTGCCGTTATGCACCAGCTCCAGGCCGCGCTTGCAGCCCTCGCAGATGCAGCGGATCTGGCTGTCGGGAAGGGCCGTGTGGCCGCCATTGATATGGCCCACCACGTCCGTGTCCGCCTCCAGCACCACGTCCTTGTCGATGAGGCCGGAACCGGGAATGGAGGGGCCGCCCGTATGGATCGTGGATTGGATGCCGTATTTGCGCGCCCAGCCCACCATCTTGCGCGCGGTGGGGCCGTCCTTCACGCCGCCCAGGCCCACTTCGCCCAGCAGCTTCACGCCGGCAGCGGCCAGTTCCTTGAAGTCTTCCTCCACCATCTCGTGCTCGATGACGGGGGCGCCCGCATGGATCTTCACCCCGCCGGGACGGAAGGCGGAGAAGGTGCGCTGGGCGGTGATGGCCAGGGCCTTCACGCCCACCACATCGCGCGGGCGGCCGGGATAATGCACCTCGCCCGCCGAGATCATGGTGGTGACGCCGCCATGGAGGAAGCTGTCGATCCAGTTGAGCTGGCTCTGGCGCGGCGTCCAGTCTCCGGCCACGGGATGCACATGGCTGTCGATGAGGCCGGGGGTCACGGCCGCGCCATTGGCGTCCACCGTGGTGGTTGCCCCCTCCGTGTCCAGGTCCTTCAGGCGGCCGATGGCGGTGATGCGCCCGTTCTCCGCGACGATGGCGTCGCCGTCGAGGATGGGCTTCTCCAGGTCGCCGCTCAGGATGAGGCCGATATTGAGGATGACGAGCTTGGTGGGGCCGGAAGGTCCGCTCGGGGCGTCATGGGCCATGGTCTGTTCTCCGGAAGCACCTGTCGGCACCCTGCGAGTGCCGATCTTTTATTTGTAAGCATATGAAGGTTAGGCTCGCCCGTCGGGCTTGAGAACCGGCGGCGCGAAAAATTCCTCAGCGCTCGGCGAACGCCTTTTCCAGCACGAAGTCGCCCGCCTCGCCGTGATTGCCTTCCTCGAAGCCGCGCGCTTCCAGCATGGCGCGTAGCTGCACCATCATCTCGGGCGAGCCGCACAGCATCACCCGGTCGTGGACGACGTCCAATGGCGGCAGGCCGATATCCTCGAACAGCTTGCCGCTCTCGATCAGGCCCGTGATGCGACCCCGGTTGCGGAACGGCTCGCGGGTGACGGTGGGGTAATAGACGAGCTTGGAGGAGATCTCGTCGCCCAGGAATTCATGCACCGGCAGGTCCTGGCTGATCATCTCCCCATAGGCCAGCTCCGCCACCTCGCGGCAGCCATGGACCAGCACCACCTTCTCGAACCGCTCATAGGTTTCCGGATCGCGGATGATGGACAGGAAGGGCGCGAGGCCCGTGCCGGTGCCCAGCAGATAGAGGTTCTTGCCGGGCTTCAGATTGTCGATCACCAGCGTGCCGGTGGACTTGCGGCCGATGATGATGGGGTCGCCCACCTGGATGTTCTGGAGGCGGGAGGTGAGCGGGCCGTCCGGCACCTTGATGGAGAAGAATTCCAGCGTCTCGTCATAGTTCGGGCTGGCGACGGAATAGGCGCGCAGCAGCGGGCGCCCGTCCACCTGCAGGCCAATCATGGTGAATTCGCCATTGCGGAAGCGGAAGGTGGGGTCGCGCGTGGTGGTGAAGCTGAACAGCCGGTCGGTCCAGTGGTGCACGCTCAGCACGCGCTCTTCCATCATCTTGCTCATGGGTCGGCTCGCAATGCGGGGGAGGGATCAATTGGCGGGAACGGGGGAGAGGAGGGAGAGCTTGTCGGGCTTGCCGCGCCAGGCATCCGCATCCTCCGGCGGCTCGCCCTTCTCGGTGATGTTGGGCCATTGGGCGGCATAGTCGGCGTTCAGCGCCATCCATTGGGCCGCGCGCGGGTCCGTGTCGGGCAGGATGGCCTCGGCGGGGCATTCGGGCTCGCAGACGCCGCAATCGATGCACTCGTCCGGGTGGATCACCAGCATGTTCTCCCCCGCATAGAAGCAGTCCACGGGGCAGACGGAGACGCAGTCCATATATTTGCAGCGGATGCAGCCATCGGTGACGACATAGGCCATTGGGGCACTGCTCCTGGACGTGGCGGGCGCATCGCAGTTTGTTTGTGTACAAATGAAAATTACGAGTGCGCGGGGTGGCTGTCAACGGTCATGCGGGGATCTGGCTGAGGAGTTTTTAGGCGTGCCCGCCATATGGGCTGAATGGTGACGTGGCTGGGCTGCAGGCTTCCCCCTCCCCAGCCCTCCCCCGCAAGCGGGAGAGGGGGCTTTGCGTTGTGCGGGAGGGAAAGCCCTCTCCCGCTTGCGGGGGAGGGTTGGGAGGGGGAAATGTGCCGGGGAGAGGTTGGGAGGGGGAAATGTGCGCGCCCTCCCGATACCCCTCAGTGCGTGCCCTTCATCCCCCGCAGCCGCGCCACGGTTCCGTCCAGCCCCTCCCAGGCGGGGGCGTCGGGCGCGAAGGTGGAGCGGATATAGCGCGCCAGAGCCGCCACCTGCCCGTCATCCAGGCTGTCGCGGAAGGCGGGCATGTCGCCGAGGTCGCGGGCGGCGGGGGAGGGGATGCCGTCCAGGATCACCCGGATGAGATTGTCCGACCGCGCCGCATGCACATTGGTGTTGAGGGCGAGGGAGGGGCGCACGCCGAACAAGGTGGGGCCGTTCTGCGAATGGCAGGCCGCGCAGGCGCCCTCATAGAGCTTGCCGCCCAGCGTATCGAGCGGGCGCAGCGTGCTCTCCGCTCGCGCATTCAGCTCCGCCGCCTTGATGGCCGGATCCGCCATGGCCGGGCCGGAGAAAGAGGCGAGATAGGTGGCCATGGCGCGGATGTCGGCGTCGGGCAGATGAGCCAGTTCCTGCACCACCGGCGCCATGGGACCGGCGGCGGTGCCGTGGAAGCGCGAGAAGCCAGTGCGCAGGTAGGAATAAAGCTCCGCCTCGCTCCAGGGGATGGGGGCGGAGGACAGGCTCGTGAGGGCGGGCGCCTCCCACCCGTCCACCCACCCGCCCGCCAGATGCGCCGCCCCGGCCTTCTCGGCGCCCAGCGCATTGCGCGGCGTGTGGCAGGCGCCGCAATGGCCGAGCCCTTCCACCAGATATTGCCCGCGATTCCATTGGGGTGAGCGGGCGGGGTCCGCCTCCATCTGGCCGGGCTTCAGGAACAGCGCGTTCCAGCCCGCCATGAGCGGACGGATGTTGAAGGGAAAGGCCATGTGGGCGTCCGGCGTCGGCGCGGAGACCGGGGGCTGCGACATGAGATAGGCGTAGAGCGCCTGGAGGTCCGTGTCGGTGGCCTTGGTGAAGGCGGTGTAGGGGAAGGCGGGATAGAGGTGGCGCCCGTCCCGCGAGATGCCTTCCCGCATGGCCCGCTCGAAGGCGGCATAGGACCAGCGGCCGATGCCCGTCTCCGGGTCCGGCGTGAGATTGGTGGAATAGACTGTGCCGAACGGGGTCTCCATGGCCCGCCCGCCGGCATTCTCCGCGCCGCCCGGCACGGTGTGGCAGACCGCGCAGTCGCCCAGCGCTGCCAATTGGCGCCCGCGCGCGATCATGTCCGCCGAGAAGCTTGTGGGGTCGGGCGGGGTGATGGGGGCGATGGTGCCGCGCATCGGCAAGGCCACCGCCGCCATGCCCAGCGCCCCCGCCAGCGCCGCGCCCGCGAGAGTGAACCAGTTGCGCTTCGCCTTCTCCGGCTTGGGCGGGCGGGGCGGGGCCTCGCCCGCCAGCGCCGCGCGCACCTTGTCCGGCGTGAAGGGCGGCTCGCGCATGCGTACGCCCGTGGCGTCGAAAATGGCGTTGGCGATGGCCGCCGCGCTGGGCACCGAGGCGGATTCCCCGCTGCCCAGCGGCGGATCGTCCGGGCGCGGCATCAGCACCACATTGATGACCGGCACTTCCGGGAAGGTGAGGATGGGATAGGCACCCCATTCCCGGCTCGCCACGGCGGTGTCGGTGAAGCTCACCTCTTCCTTCAGCGCCCGGCTGGTGGACTGGATGACATTGCCGTGGATCTGGTGCTCGATCCCGGCCGGGTTGATCATGAGCCCGGAATCCTGCCCCACCACCACGCGCTTCACCGCCACGTCGCCGGTGGTCGTGTTCACTTCCACCTCGGCCACCCAGGCGGACCAGGCCGCGCCGTAGCCGGGGAATTTGGAGTGCACATAGAGCGCGTAGGCGAAGCCCTGGCCGCGCACCACGTCGCCATCCACCACTTCGCGGCGCGGCTCCGTGCGGTGCGCCCATCCCGCGCGCGCCGCCACTTCCTTCACGAGGTCCACGGCGCGCGGGTCGTGCAGATGGCGCAGGCGATAGTCCACGGGGTCGACGCCCGCCTCCGCCGCCAGTTCGTCCACATAGCTCTCATGGGCGAAGGAATTGGGCAGCGCCGAGACGCCCCGCAGCCATGCTGCCCGCACGATGGGCGCCATGTCGTGGGCCACCACGCGCATATGGTCGTAGGCATAGGGCGGGATGGCCGTGCGGTCGCCCATCTCGAACACGGGATTGACCGCCGGAACCCGGCCCGTCAGCAGCAAGGCGAGGGTGGTTGCGGCGTTGGAGGGATAGCGGGTGGAGAAGTCATAGGCGGCCGGGGTGCCGTCCGCGTTGATCCCGCCCTTGATCTCCATGAGCTGGGCAGCGCCCTTCGGCTCCCAGGCATGTTCCTGCTCGCGGGTGAGCTGCACCCGCACCGGGCGCCCCACGGCGCGGGACAGGAGCGCAGCGTCCGCCGCCACGTCATCCGCGCAATTGCGCCCGTAGCAGCCCGCCGCCTCGTGGCGGATGATCTCGATGGTCTCTTCCCGCAGGCCCAGCAGCAGCGCGATGTCCGCCCGCAGCGGATAGGGGTTCTGTGTGCCCGACCAGATGACCGCGCCGTCCGGTCCCACATCCGCCACCGCGCAGGAGGGGCCGATGGAGGCGTGCATCTGGTAGGGCCACACATAAACGCGGTCCATCTTCACCGCCGCGCCCGCCCGCGCCGCCTCCACGTCGCCTTTGTCCAAGAGGGTGCGGGCGTCGCTGGGATTGGCGCGCAGCGCGCCCGCCACGTCGGTGAGGTCCGGCAAGGGCGGGGTGGGCTTCCAATGGACCACGAGGCGCCGTGCCGCCTCCGCCGCCTGCTCCTCCCGCTCGGCGACGATGCCGATGAAATCCCCGTGCGTGACCACTGCCACCACGCCCGGAATATGGGCGATGGAAGCTTCCTCCACCCGGATCAGGCTCTTGCCGATGAAGTCGCCCGCATCCACCCCCGCATAAGGGGGCCGCACCACGCGCCCGTGCAGCATGCCCGGCACCCGCACGTCATGCACATAGACGAAGCTGCCGGTGGCCTTGGCCGGAATGTCCACGCGCGGCATGCGGCGGCCGATGACCCGGTGCTCGGCAACGGGCTTCAGCGCTACCTCGTCCGCCAGCAGCAGCCGTTCCCGCCGTCCCGCCAGCAGCGCGCCATAGGTGATGCCCGCATTGCCGCCCGCGCGGGGATGGACCACGCCCTCGGTGACGGTGAGGTCTTCGGCGGGCAGGCCGAGCGCTTCGGCGGCGAGCCCCACCAGATGGCGCCGCGCCTGCGCCGCAGCCCGCCGCAGCGGCGTCGCCGACACCTGGATGCTGTCGCTGGCGATGGTGGCGCCCTGGTTGGGCGTCGCCTGCGTATGGCCCAGCACCATGGTGACGGCTGCGAAGGGCACGTCCAGTTCCTCGGCCACGATCTGGGCAAGGGCGGTGCGGATGCCGGTTCCCAGGTCCACATGGCCGTTGAAGGCGAGGACCGCGCCTTCGTCATCGAGAAACAGGAACAGGTCCAGCGCGCCCTCGCGCGGGGGCGGGGTGGGCACCAGTCCGCGCACATGCTGGGACGGGCGCAGCACTGCCAGCGTGCCTGTGCGCGTGAGGAGGGCGTCGCGGTCCGGCTTTGGCTCGCTGACGTGCGGCGCGCTCATGCGGACGGGCCTTCGGCGGCTTTGAGGAGATCGGCTGCGCGCATCACGGCCCGCAGGATCTCCAGATGTGTGCCGCACCGGCACAGATGGTGGCGCAGCGCAGCGCGGGCCTCCGCCTCCGTAGGGGTAGGGTTGCGGGCGAGGAAGGCGGCGGTGCCCATGATCATGCCGTTCAGGCAATAGCCGCACTGGGCCGCCTGCTCGGCGATGAAGGCGGCCTGCACCGGATGGGGCGCATCCAGCGTGCCCAGCCCTTCCAGGGTGACGATATCGCGGCCCGCGGCGGTGGCGAGCCGGGTGACGCAGGCGCGGGTGGCCATGCCATCCATGAGCACGGTGCAGGCGCCGCACTCGCCGAGCCCGCAGCCGAATTTGGGACCGTTGAGGCCGAGATCGTTGCGCAGCACATAAAGAAGGGGCGTGTCGCCCGGCAGCGCGAGGCTGTGCGCCGTGCCGTTGACAGTCAGCATCACCGTCGGGGCGCTGGGAGCCGTCCCGGTCACGGATGCACGCCTCCGGCGCCGCACGCACAGGCATGCGGGCAGGTCCTGCCAACGCTCATGTCCGCCCCTCTGGTTGTTCTGGCGGCGCGATTTATGTCGCGGTCTGATTTTGCAACAGTTCCAAGATTGTTTCTGTACGAATGAATCGTGTCAAGGCCGACGGCAGGCGGATGGGGATCCCGGAAGGGAGGCGATCTTCGATGCCGGAAGGGAAAATGGTGCCGGCTGAGGGGATCGAACCCCCGACCTTCGGTTTACAAAACCGCTGCACTACCGCTGTGCTAAGCCGGCATCACCAGGAAACGGGTCTTAATTCCAATAGCTTACCGCATGGCGACACAACGTAACCGATTGTCGTGTGCCGCGTTTTGTGCGGGAGCGTTCCGCCTCTATCTCCCGCCCGCCGCGCAGCGTCAACCTCGCGGCGTTGAAGGCGGGAAGATCGTGCCGGCTCAGGAGAGCAGGTGGCCCATGGCGATGCCGGCCAGCGCGGCGGAGACCGCGATCACGAAGGTCTCCAGCGTGGCGCGCACGATGGAGCGTTTCGCCACCAGGCCGCGCCCCACGCCCAGCGCGAGCAGGAGCACGGCGGTGAGCGCCACGCATACGATGCGCGCGCTTTCCATGGGCAGGAAGGCGAAGGGGAGGACCGGCGTGAAGCCCGCGAACAGGTCCGAGACGAACATCCAGAAGGCATGGGACGACGGCGTCGCGCCGTCATCGGCATCGGCCAGTTCGGAGCGCAGGCCCATGGCGGCGCGCGGCGCGCGCTCCAGGGCGGCGGAGACGGTGGCCACGTCCGCGGGCGCCATGCCGCCGCGCGTGAGGGCGGCGGTGACGGCGGCGGCGTCGGCCTTGGCGAGCGCCGGGTCCACGGTGCCGCTGCGCCGGGCGCGGCGCGCATCGCGCACCGATTCCGCGTCCAGATAGCTTCCCGCCATCATGGAGACAGCGGCGGCCGCCGCGCCCGTGGCGCCCGCGATCAGCACGGTCTGGGGATTATTGGTGCTCATGGCCACGCCGAAGACGAGGCCGAAAATGGAGACGGTGCCATCTTCCATTCCGAAAACGATGTCGCCGACGGATGCCTTCAGCGATGCGTAAATGCGGCTCGTCACCGACATCGGTCCTCTCCCCAGGGCATGGCGTCACGGAAAGTCTTAGAGCCTTTCCAGGCGGCGTGTGAAGCGAGGCGCATGAAGGAGGCGTGCTGACACAAAGGGGATGGAGCGCGATCGGCTCCGCTGGTCGCGGAAAGGGGCGAGCCCGAAACGCAGACGGCCCCGCCAAGGCGGGGCCGTCCGGTATTGCGGCGGGCCGTCCGGCCGGGGCGGGCCCGGCCGGGGATGGCTCAGTGCCAGTCTTCCAGGTTGCGGTCCTTGGTCTCCGGCAGCAGGAAGAAGCCGATGATCAGGGTCATGACCGCGACCACGACCGGATACCAGAGGCCGGCGAAGATGTTGCCGGAGGCCGCCACGATGGCGAAGGCGGTGGGCGGCAGGAAGCCACCGAACCAGCCGTTGCCGATGTGGTAGGGCAGCGACATGCCGGTGTAGCGGATGCGGGTGGGGAAGAGTTCCACCAGCAGTGCGGCGATCGGGCCGTACACCATGGTCACGTAGAGGACCAGGATGAACAGGAGGCCGATCAGGGTGAGCGAGCGGCTGTCCGTGAGCACGCCGCCGACCGAGGGCTGCTTCAGGATGCTGGCATCACCCGCCTTGGGATAGCCGGCGCCCTGGGCGGCCGCCACGAGGATCGCGCCCGTCTTGTCGGTGTCCGGAATGGCCACCGGGGTGCCGTTGACCGTGGCGGCCAGCGGGGAGCCGGCGGGACCGGGCACCAGGCTATAGTGCATGGAGTTGGTAGCCAGCGTCCGGCGGAACACGTCGCAGGGGCGGGTGAACACGCGCACGCCGACGGGATCGAACAGCGTGCCGCACTGGGCCGGGTCGGCGGTGAGAACGATCTTCACGTTCTCGGTCGCTGCCACCAGCTTGGGGTTGGCCGTCTGGGCGATCATATGGAACAGCGGGAAGTAGGTCGCCGCCGCGATGAGGCAGCCCAGCAGCAGGATGGGCTTGCGGCCGACCTTGTCCGAGAGCCAGCCGAAGAAGATGAAGAAGGGCGTGCCGATGAGCAGCGAGAAGGCGATCACGAGGTTCGCTGTTGTTCCGTCCACCTTCATTGTCTGTGTCAAGAAGAACAGCGCGTAGAACTGGCCAGTATACCAGACCACGGCCTGGCCGGCGGTGCCGCCGAACAGCGCGATAAGCGCGATCTTGGCATTGTCCCAGCGGCCGAAGGCTTCCTTCAGGGGGGCCTTGGAGCGGGTGCCTTCCGCCTTCATCTTCTGGAAGGCCGGGGATTCCTGCAGCTGCAGGCGGATCCAGATGGAGAAGCCCAGCAGGATGATGGAGAGCAGGAACGGCACGCGCCAGCCCCACGCCGCGAAGGCTTCGGGCGACATGCTGAGGCGCAGCGTCAGGATGACCAGCAGCGAGAGGAACAGGCCCACCGTGGCGGTGGTCTGGATCCACGAGGTGTAGAAGCCGCGCCGGCCATGGGGGGCGTGCTCGGCCACATAGGTCGCCGCGCCGCCATATTCGCCACCGAGCGCGAGGCCCTGGAGCAGGCGGCAGATGATGAAGGCGACGGGGGCGAGATAGCCGATCGTGTCGTATCCGGGCAGGACGCCGACCACGAAGGTCGCGATGCCCATGATCACCATGGTGATGAGGAAGGTGTATTTGCGGCCGATGAGGTCGCCGAGGCGGCCGAAGAAGATGGCGCCGAAGGGGCGCACCGCGAAGCCCGCGGCGAAGCCGAACAGCACGAAGATGAACTTCGCGGTGTCGTTGGTGCCGGGCACGAAGGTGGCCGCGATGTTCGCGGCGAGCGAGCCGGCCAGATAGAAGTCATACCACTCGAAGACGGTACCGGCGGAGGAGGCAACGATGACCTTCCGCTCCTCCTTCGTCATCGGCGCCGACTTGGCGGCCGGTGCGGTCGTTACAGCCATAGGTTTCTCCTCCCAGATCGATTGCCGGCTCCCTTCGCGGGAAACGGCAGGCGCTGACCCAGGCCCGGAACGATGGCAGGAGAAAAATTGGCGTACCCATCCCGCGCTCAGGCGGGTTGGGGATTGGCGTTTCCTCCGGCGATTCGTCTATCCGCGTCGTTATTCGCGCGAACTGTCCGAGTCGGGCGCATCGCGCCACGACAAGAAGATGACCGAACTGCGGCGGATGCACGATTGGTCAATGGTCTAATAACGCACAACCGGAGCGGGCTCCGGCCGGGGGCTCAGGCCGTGCGCTTGAGCGCCCGCCGGGCGATGCCCAGCGACAAAGCGGCGGCGTTGGAGACATTGAGGCTCTTGATGACGCCCGGCAGGTCGATGCGGGCGAGCACGTCGCAGGTCTCGCGGGTGAGCTGGCGCAGGCCCTTGCCCTCGGCCCCCAGCACCAGAGCGAGCGGGGCGCGCAGCGCGGTGTCCTCAATGTCGGCCGGCCCCTCGCTGTCGAGGCCCACCACCAGCATGCCCTCGGACTTCAGTTCCGTGAGCGCGCGGGAGAGATTCTGGACGAGGCAGAACGGCACATGCTCCAGGCCGCCCGAGGCGCTCTTGGCGAGAACGCCGGTGGCGACGGGGCTGTGGCGGGAGGTGGTGATGATGGCGCCCACACCGAAGGCGGCCGCCGAACGCACGATGGCGCCCACATTGTGCGGGTCGGTGATCTGGTCCAGCACCAGGACGAGGTCGTGGCGCGCCACCTTGGACAGAGGCGGGGAGGGCAGGTGGTCGCATTCCGCCAGCAGGCCCTGGTGGACCGCGTCCGCCCCCAGCAGCTTGTCGATCTCGGAAGGGCGAACCACTTCGGGGTCGCGGGGCAGCGTGATGCCCTCGTCGGCGAGCCGCTTCACCGCATTCTCGGTGGCGAGGATGCGACGGAACTTCCGCTTAGGGTTCTTCAGCGCCTCTCCCACCGTGTGCCAGCCATAGAGAAGCGCGATATCGTTTTCGCCTTCCCAGGCCGGGGGGCGCCCGCTTTTGCGGGGCTGCGGCCGTCCGCCGCCGGCAAACGGGCGGCCACCCGCCTTGAAGGGGCGATGCGGGCCGGAGCGGGCGGGGCGGTGCGGAGGTTCGGACATGCCATGGCTTTGTCAGACGGTGCGGTTGCGTGCAAGAGGCTGCCCGTCAAAAGCCCGCCTTGCAACAGTCCCTCATGGCCGGGTGGGTTCGCGATCCGGCCGGTAGGGTGGTTACATGCCGGCGTTGTTTCGGGGCAGTCGCAGGGGGCCCCTTCGGGCAGGACCCCCGGCCTCTGCATGATTTCGCGCCCGTGCGCCGCATATTTCGTGCGCCGCATATTTGCGGTTGACTTCGCGGGGGCGCTTTTACATAACGGCGCCTCCTTGGGGCACCCCGTTGACGGGTGCGTGCGCGATGCGTCCCGAGGGGCGGGAACCTGGAGGGGTGCCCGAGTGGTTAAAGGGGACGGACTGTAAATCCGTTGGCTCTGCCTACGTTGGTTCAAATCCAACCCCCTCCACCATCCCGCCGCGCAGCCGGTCCGCCGTGACCGGCCGCTCATCCCAGAAGAACCCGCATCAGTGCGCCTTCGCGACCTTCTGCGTCTCGATGGAGGCGAGGAAGGCGTGGGCGTGCCCGTCGAGGCTCTGCGCCTCGGTGACGATCTGGCGGGAGATGGAGCGTACATTCTCGCCGCTCTCCGCCGCCCCCTCGGCGGCCAGAATGACGGCGGTCATGTTGCCGGCGATGCTGGCCGTCTCCGCCGCCGCGCGCTGAACCGATCCGCTGATCTCGCCCGCCGTGGCAAGCTGCTCCTCGATGGCGGTGGCGATGGAGCCGAAGATGGTCTCGATCTCCCGGATCGTGCCGCCGATGCCGGTGATCACCTGCGTGGTCTGGGCGGAGGCGGCCTGGATGCGGGCGATCTGGGAGGCGATCTCGTTGGTGGCCTGCTCGGTCTGGGTGGCGAGGGCCTTCACCTCGCTGGCGACCACGGCGAAGCCTCTGCCCGATTCCCCCGCCCGCGCGGCCTCGATGGTGGCATTGAGGGCGAGAAGGCGGGTCTGCGCGGCCACCGACTGGATCAACTCCACGATCTTGCCGATGCCGCGCGCGGCCTCCGCGAGGCCCTCCACCACCGTCTGCGCCCGGCCCGCCTCGTCGGCGGCGCCCGTGGCGATGGCATTGGCGTGCTGCACCTGCCGGGAGATTTCGCCGCTGGATGAGGCCAGTTCCTCCGTGGCGGCGGCCACCGACTGGGTGTTCAGCGATGCCTGCTCGGCGGCCTGGGCCGATTCGGTGGCAAGGCTCCGGGTGCGGTCCACGGCGCCGGTCACCGCCCCGGCGCCGTCGCCGAGCGTGACGGCGGAGGCGAGGATAGCGCCCACCAGGCTGGAAACGGAGGTCTCGAAGGACTGGGCCAGCCGTCCGTCATGGGCGCGCCGGATCTCCGCCAGATAGGTGGAGATGGCGATGTCCATGTCCAACATGACCACCTTGCTGATGGCCTCCATCACAAGCGGCGCCTGATCGGGCGGCACCACGGGGCGGCGCAGGCGTCCCACCTTCCGGCTCACGGAGGCATTGAGGTAATTGAGGAGGATCAGGTAGCCGCCGATATACCAGGACGGCTCCAGGCCGACCCGGCTGTGCACCTGCCCGATGGCGCGGGCGGAGGTCACATAGGCCTCGTCGAACGTGCCGGAGAAGAGCTGCTGCCAGTGGCGCACCTGCCCCGCCTTGGCCCGGCGGATGCCCGCTTCCTGCTGCTGCCTGGTCTCGCCGAAGAGGCGCACGAGATCCGGATAGTTCAGGACATGGCCGTAGAAGGCGTCCAGGATTGTGTCGAGGTTTTCGGCGAGAAATCCCCTGACGGATACCAGATTGTCCCTGGTCGCCTGGTCTATGCCGAGAAACTGGATCCTCTGTTCCAGATAGCCGTCCGCGCTCACACTCCGTCCCCCCGTTCGCGAAGTTCAAACAGCGAAAAAATCCAGGGAGTTGGTATGCAGTTGCGCGCGGGCTCCGTTGATCCAGATCAAAAGCCCCGGGAAGTTCGGATCCTCGTCAACGGGCGCGGGCATTCCGGCGCGGGGACGTTGACAGGGGCATGGCGGGTGCGCATAACGTCGCCCGCCTTTCCGGCAGAGACGCGGCTCCGTGTGAGCCTGCGTCGCAGGCGGATAGGCTGTGGAGGGGTGCCCGAGTGGTTAAAGGGGACGGACTGTAAATCCGTTGGCTCTGCCTACGTTGGTTCAAATCCAACCCCCTCCACCATCGGCAGTCCCCATGCTAAGGGAATGCAGTGCCGCTTCGGCATGCGGGTGTAGCTCAATGGTAGAGCAGCAGCCTTCCAAGCTGAATACGAGGGTTCGATTCCCTTCACCCGCTCCAGCCGGCCCCTTCCGTTTCACGGGTTCGTCGTTGGACGACTGAGGGCGCCTGCCGCATGGGCGCCCCCGTCCTTTCCGGGCTGAAGCCCGCGCCTCAATTCGCTCCCATCAGGCTCTTCATCTGATCCGCCACATGGTTCGTCGCGCCGGTGACGGCATCGCGGGTTGCGGTGAACGTGCGTTCCATGAAGCCGGGCTCGGACTTGGCCGGGACGCCTTCCCCCACGCCGAGGGGCGGCAGGGGGACGCCGGGCCGGGCGGGGGCCACCGTCATGCTCCGGGTGCCGGCGCGCGCGGGGTCTCGGCTGTCGCATGCCGGCATGCACGCATCGAACCGCTCGACTCCCGCGGGAAGGGCGGGGGCGCTGGCGGGTGCCGGCGCCCTGGGGAGGGGGATTGCGGCAGGAGGGACCGAAACAATCTTCTCCACCGGCGCCGTATCGACCGACGGCGGGACCTGCTGGCGCACCTGCTGGAAGTCGAACAGGCCGGGTTCCGCGGGCGCCGCAGGGCGGGAGGGGAGGTGCACGGCATCCGTTTCGAGCCGCCCGAGAAGCGCGGCGCCGATAGACGCGACCGCCGTCGCGGCAAGCACGAAGGCGAGGAGGCGGGATCGCGTCGGGCGCGCAACGTGCGACGAGCGGATGAAGCGAAGGGATCCTTCCGGTCGGCGTGCGGTTTGGAACGGCGTCACTCTGTCGGCGTACATCGGCTGCCTCGTCGGGTTCCGCCTGCCGCGGCAATTCGGGCTGTTGCGAGCAGGCGGAGTTTGCCCGTGCGAGCACGGCGGAATTTCGGCCGGGGCATGGCTGAGTTTGGCCAAAGCGTAACCATTCATGACAGGGCGCCGGGGTGCCGTGATTCGGCCCGAATCGAAGCGCTGTTGCGCGCCACGCCCCGCCGCCCCTTGCGGACGGCACGGAAACCCCCTATCCCACGGCGTCTTTTCGCCCGCTCGGGCGCGCCATGGACTGATCAGAGCACACCGAGAGAGAACGATGGCCAAAGCAAAATTTGAGCGCAACAAGCCGCACTGCAACATCGGCACGATTGGTCACGTTGACCATGGCAAGACGTCGCTGACGGCGGCGATCACGAAGGTTCTTGCCGAGACCTCGGGCGGCGCGACGTTCACGGCGTATGACCAGATCGACAAGGCGCCTGAAGAGAAGGCGCGCGGCATCACGATTTCCACGGCGCACGTGGAATACGAGACCGCGAACCGCCACTATGCGCACGTGGACTGCCCTGGCCACGCCGACTATGTGAAGAACATGATCACCGGCGCGGCGCAGATGGACGGCGCGATCCTGGTTGTGTCGGCCGCCGACGGCCCGATGCCGCAGACCCGCGAGCACATCCTGCTGGCCCGCCAGGTGGGCGTGCCCGCGCTGGTGGTGTTCCTGAACAAGTGCGACATGGTCGATGATCCGGAGCTGCTGGAGCTCGTGGAGATGGAAGTGCGCGAGCTGCTTTCGTCCTACGATTTCCCGGGCGACGACATCCCGATCGTGAAGGGCTCTGCGCTGATGGCGCTGGAGAACAAGTCCCCTGAGCTGGGCACCGAGGCGATCCTCGAGCTGATGGCGCAGGTGGACAAGTACATCCCGCAGCCCGAGCGTCCCGTTGACCTGCCGTTCCTGATGCCCATCGAAGACGTGTTCTCGATCTCGGGCCGCGGCACGGTGGTGACCGGTCGCGTTGAGCGCGGCATCGTGAAGGTGGGCGAGGAAGTCGAGATCGTCGGCATCCGTCCGACGCAGAAGACCACGGTCACCGGCGTCGAGATGTTCCGCAAGCTGCTCGACCAGGGCCAGGCCGGCGATAACGTCGGCATCCTGGTTCGCGGCACGAAGCGCGAGGACGTGGAGCGCGGCCAGGTGGTGTGCAAGCCGGGTACGGTGAAGCCGCACACGAAGTTCAAGGCCGAAGCCTACATCCTGACGAAGGAAGAAGGCGGCCGTCATACGCCGTTCTTCACGAACTACCGCCCGCAGTTCTACTTCCGCACGACGGACGTGACGGGCGTGTGCACGCTGCCGGAAGGCACCGAAATGGTGATGCCCGGCGACAACGTGTCCATGGACGTGACGCTGATCGTCCCGATCGCCATGGAGGAGAAGCTGCGCTTCGCCATCCGTGAAGGTGGTCGTACGGTTGGAGCAGGTGTGGTCGCGGCGATCATCGAGTGATCGCCCCTTAACGGGTTGACGGACGGGCCGGCCTTGCGCCGGCCCGTTTCTTTTTGGGGCGCACCGCACGGGGCAGGGGGCAATCCAAAGGGAAAGCGCGCACGCCCCCTTTACAGCGCTTCATTCGCTGACTAGACACACACACCCCGATGCGCTGGATCGAATTTCCGGCGCGAGGGCGCATACCCTTGAGTGCTCAGGGCAGTAGGAGTGTAGCTCAACTGGTTAGAGCACCGGTCTCCAAAACCGGGGGTTGGGGGTTCGAGTCCCTCCACTCCTGCCACGCACCAAGGGAATAGGCGCACCGGGCGCGTCACAGGCGCGCCGAGGGATCGGCACGGGCGCGCAAGCGTTCGTCCGGAACTGTCGAAGGCCGCAGGCATACGGCCCGGATTTCACGGCGGCGACCACGCAGCACGGCTTCGAGGTCGCCGGAACCTGAGGAGAAGGCGCAGGCGGGCGAAAGCTGGCCGTGCCGAGACGATATGGCGAAGATCAGTCCCGTCGAATTCTTCCGGCAGGTGCGCACGGAGACCAACAAGGTTACGTGGCCGACCCGGCGCGAGACCCTCATCACCACCGCCATGGTGTTCGTGATGGTGCTGGTCGCCTCCCTGTTTTTCCTGGCGGCCGATCAGGTGATGCAGTTCGCCATCCGTCAGATTCTCTCCCTCGGGCATTGAGACACGCCATGGCGAAGCGCTGGTACATCGTCCACGCCTATTCCAACTTCGAGAAGAAGGTGGCGGACTCCATTCGCGAGCAGGCCGACCAGCGCGGCCTTGCCGATCTGTTCGAGCACATCCTCGTGCCCACCGAGAAGGTGGTTGAGGTGCGCCGCGGCCGGAAGGTGGACACCGAGCGCAAGTTCTTTCCGGGCTACGTGCTCGTGAAGATGGACCTCACCGACGAGGCATTCCATCTCATCAAGAACACGCCGAAGGTGACGGGCTTCCTGGGCGCCGACAACAAGCCCATGCCCATCTCCGAGAATGAGGCCATGCGCATCCTGCAGCAGGTGCAGGAAGGCATCGAGCGGCCGAAGCCCTCCATCAGCTACGAGGTCGGCGAGACCGTGAAGGTCTCCGACGGCCCCTTCGCGTCCTTCAACGGCATCGTGGAAGAAGTGGACGAGGCCCGCTCCCGCCTCAAGGTGGCGGTCTCCATCTTCGGCCGCGCCACCCCGGTGGAGCTGGAATTCGGGCAGGTCGAGAAGGTCTGAGGCAGGGCGCCTCTCCTGTGGGAAGGGGCGCCCCTTGTCAGCCTGTCCGGCATCGATTATGTGAACGCCCTTCCCGGCGGCGCTTGGCGTCGGTGGGAAGGCGGAGCCGGGTGATCCCGGTTCGCAAGACGTGGGAGGTGACGGGGCGTCTCGCCAATGCCCCGATGATCCGCACCACGGACCCTGGCCGATCCCACCCTGCCATTCGAGGCGGGGGTGTCGGCGTTTATTCGGGAGTTTGACATGGCGAAGAAAATTACCGGCTACATCAAGCTGCAGGTCGCCGCCGGCAGCGCCAACCCGGCGCCGCCCATCGGCCCGGCGCTCGGCCAGCGCGGCCTGAACATCATGGAGTTCTGCAAGGCGTTCAATGCCGCCACGCAGAAGGAAGAGAAGGGGATGCCCATCCCCGTCGTCATCACGGTCTACCAGGACCGCTCCTTCACCTTCGAGATGAAGAGCCCCCCGGTTTCCTACTTCCTCAAGAAGGCCGCCGGCCTCGAGACGAAGAAGAAGCCCGGCTCCGGTTCCAAGACCCCCGGCAAGGGCACGACCGTCGGCAAGGTCTCTCGTGCGCAGCTCAATGAGATCGCGGCGACGAAGATGAAGGATCTGAACTGCGACACGGTTGAATCCGCTGTGCGCATGCTCGAAGGCTCGGCCCGGTCCATGGGCCTCCAGGTTCAGGGGTGACGACGATGGCAAAGCTCGGCAAGCGCATTAGCGCGACTCGCGACGGCATCGACCGCCTGAAGCTGTATGGCCTCGACGAGGCGCTGGCGCTCCTGAAGGAGCGGACCACCGCCAAGTTCGATGAGACCATCGAAGTGGCGCTCAATCTGGGCGTCGATCCCCGCCATGCGGACCAGATGGTGCGCGGCGTGTGCAACCTGCCCAACGGCTCCGGCCGCACGGTGCGCGTGGCGGTGTTCGCCCGTGGCGCCAAGGCGGATGAGGCGAAGGCCGCGGGCGCGGACATCGTCGGCGCCGAAGACCTGCTGGAGAGCATCCAGGGCGGCACCATCGATTTCGATCGCTGCATCGCCACCCCGGACCTGATGCCGCTGGTCGGCCGTCTCGGCAAGGTGCTCGGCCCGCGCGGCCTGATGCCGAACCCGAAGGTCGGCACCGTCACCATGGACGTGAAGGGCGCCGTCGCCGCCGCCAAGGGCGGCGCGGTGGAGTTCCGCGTCGAGAAGGCGGGTATCATCCATGCCGGTATCGGCAAGGCCTCGTTCCCGGCCGACAAGCTCGCCGAGAACATCCGCGCCTTCGCTGACGCGGTGGTGAAGGCGAAGCCGACGGGCGCCAAGGGCACCTATCTGCAGCGCGTCGCCGTCAGCTCCACCATGGGCCCCGGCATCAAGGTCGAGCCCGCGACGGTCGTCGCCTCCGGCGCGTGATCGCTTCCAGGATGCGGGTGCCTCGGGCGCCCGCATCTTGGCACATGCGCCCTTCTCTCCGTGAAAGGAGAGGCTTGGGCGTCATGATGGGATATGTGGAAAGGGCGTGACAACGCGTCCTTTACCCTTTATAGAATCCGTTCCCCGGCGATGGATACATTGACGAGGGACGTTAAGGCTTCCACGTCGGAAACGGCGTCGGAGGGGCTGGGAGGGTTCGCCCGCCCGGCCTTTATGTTCATCCTGATATCGGCATGCCGGTGCCGGGATGGGCAAGTCCTGTCCGAGACTGCAGGCGCCGCGCTTCGTGCGTGGCTTAATCCTCGAAGCCGCCTGAGGGCGGCATATGTGAGGGCCAGCATAGACGGGTGAAGACCGGAATTTTTTCAGGTGGCGCTCCCGCGCTGCCGGTGAAGGTCGGTTCGAACCAGCACCTTGTGGCCGGTGACCCGGATCCCGAGGGGACAGGGCATGTGAGCGTCGCGCGAAGCGCGGCGGGCATGTCCATCAGGACGGTCCGCCCCGGACGGGCGACAAGGTGCAACCGGCGGCGCCAGTTTTCTGGTTCCGCCACAGGCTTAAAGAGAGCCAGACGTGGATCGAGCGGAAAAACAACAGCTCGTCACGACGCTTTCCGAGGTGTTCAAGAGCACTTCGGTCGTCGTGGTGGCCCACTATTCCGGCCTCACCGTGGCCCAGATGTCGAAACTGCGTCGGCAGATGAAGGCCAATGGTGCGACCGTGAAGGTGGCTAAAAACCGCCTCGCCAAAATCGCTCTGGAAGGCTCCGATGTCGCCCATGTGGCGCCCCTGCTGAAGGGGCCCACCATCATCGCTTATTCGAGCGATCCGGTGGCGGCGCCGAAGGTGGCTGTCGAGTTTGCCAAGACGAACGACAAGTTCGTCATTCTTGGCGGAGCGATGGGCACGACGGCCCTGAATCCCGACGGTGTGAAGGCGCTTGCCACACTGCCGTCGCTGGACGAACTGCGTGCGAAGTTGGTCGGCCTCATCCAGGCCCCGGCCACGAAGATCGCCCAGCTCACGACTGCGCCGGCGGCCAAGCTTGCCCGCGTGTTCGGGGCCTATGCCAAACAGGACGAAGCCGCGTGAGGCGGTTGGATCTCGCAAACCTGACATTCGAACCTATCTTAGGAACATACCATGGCTGATCTGACCAAGCTCGTTGACGAGCTGTCCTCCCTCACCGTTCTCGAGGCCGCCGAGCTGGCGAAGCTCCTCGAAGAGAAGTGGGGCGTTTCCGCCGCTGCCGCCGTTGCGGTTGCGGCTGCCCCGGCCGGCGGCGCTGCCGCTGCGGCCGTTGAGGAGCAGACCGAGTTCACCGTTGTCCTGGCTGCCGCCGGCGACAAGAAGATCGAGGTCATCAAGGAAGTGCGCGCCATCACCGGCCTGGGCCTGAAAGAGGCCAAGGATCTGGTGGAAGGCGCTCCCAAGCCCGTCAAGGAAAGCGTTTCCAAGGACGAGGCCGAGAAGCTCAAGGCTCAGCTCGAGAAGGCTGGCGCCAAGGTCGAGCTCAAGTGAGCTTGTGACATTCGCGGCCCCGGGAGCAATCCCGGGGCCGTTTGCCCCGCTGGGGGATGGACGGTTCTCCGGGCAGCCGCTTGCGACTGCACGGTGAGCCGTTTCGGCGCGGAATGGGATGGTGTTTCACCACCCCGCGTTTCCGCCGGAATGGTGGTGGGTCGGTGGGCCGCCGCGGAAGCCTTTCTCCGGAAAGGCCGGGCCCTGAGGACCAGGACGGACGAGGATCGAGATGGCGCAAACGTTCACCGGTCGCAAGCGAATCCGCAAATTCTTCGGCAAGATCAAAGAAGTGGCTGAGATGCCGAACCTCATTGAGGTTCAGAAGGCATCCTATGACCAGTTCCTGCAGGTCGAAGAGCCGAAGGGCGGACGCGCGGACGACGGTCTCCAGGCGGTGTTCAAGTCGGTATTCCCCATCTCCGACTTCTCCGGCGCCGCCATGCTGGAGTTCGTGCGCTATGAGTTCGAAGCTCCCAAGTATGACGTGGACGAATGCCGCCAGCGCGGCATCACCTTCGCGGCTCCGCTGAAGGTCACGCTCCGCCTCATCGTGTTCGATGTGGACCCGGACACCGGCGCCAAGTCCGTGAAGGACATCAAGGAGCAGGACGTCTATACGGGCGACATCCCGCTGATGACCATGAACGGCACGTTCATCGTCAACGGCACGGAGCGCGTCATCGTCTCCCAGATGCACCGTTCGCCGGGCGTGTTCTTCGACCACGACAAGGGCAAGACCCATTCTTCGGGCAAGCTGCTCTTCGCGGCGCGCATCATCCCCTATCGCGGATCCTGGCTCGACATCGAGTTCGACGCCAAGGACATCGTGTTCGCGCGCATCGACCGTCGCCGCAAGATTCCGGTGACGAGCCTGCTCTATGCGCTGGGCCTCGATTCCGAAGAGATCCTCGACACCTTCTACGAGAAGATCCTCTATTCGCGCGCCAAGGATGGCTGGCGGATGCCGTTCGATCCCAAGCGGATGAAGGGCTACAAGGCCGTCTCCGACATGGTGGACGCGGACACCGGCGAAGTGGTGGTCGAGGCCGGCAAGAAGCTGACCGTGCGCGCCGCCCGCCAGCTTGCCGAGAAGGGCCTGAAGGCCCTCAAGATCTCCGACGAGGAGATGGTCGGCCAGTATATCGCCGAGGATCTGGTTGATGGCGCCACCGGCGAGATCAACGCGGAAGCCGGCGACGAGGTGACCGAGAAGCTGCTGAAGGTGCTTGAGGAGGCGGGTTACAACGAGATTCCGATCCTCGACATCGACCACGTCAATACCGGCGCCTACATCCGCAACACGCTCTCGGCCGACAAGAACGTGACGCGCGAGGATGCGCTGTTCGACATCTACCGCGTGATGCGTCCGGGCGAGCCGCCGACGATCGACAGCGCCCAGGCCATGTTCCACTCGCTGTTCTTCGACAGCGAGCGCTATGACCTGTCCGCGGTCGGCCGCGTGAAGATGAACATGCGCCTCGACCTGGACTGCCCCGACACGGTGCGCACCCTGCGCCGCGAGGACATCCTGGCCGTCATCAAGACGCTCGTTGAGCTGCGCGACGGCAAGGGCGAGATCGACGACATCGACCATCTCGGCAATCGCCGCGTGCGCTCGGTCGGCGAGCTCATGGAGAACCAGTACCGCATCGGCCTGCTGCGTATGGAGCGCGCCATCAAGGAACGCATGTCCTCCGTGGACATCGACACCGTGATGCCGCAGGACCTGATCAATGCGAAGCCGGTTGCGGCGGCGGTGCGCGAGTTCTTCGGCTCGTCCCAGCTCTCGCAGTTCATGGACCAAACCAACCCGCTCTCCGAGATCACCCATAAGCGCCGCCTCTCGGCGCTTGGCCCGGGCGGCCTCACCCGCGAGCGGGCGGGCTTCGAGGTGCGCGACGTGCACCCGACCCACTATGGCCGCATCTGCCCCATCGAGACGCCGGAAGGGCCGAATATCGGCCTGATCAACTCGCTGGCCACCTTCGCCCGCGTGAACAAGTACGGCTTCATCGAGACCCCCTACCGCAAGGTGGTGGACGGGCATGTGACCGACGAGGTGGTCTACCTCTCCGCCATGGAGGAGGGGAAATACTACGTCGCGCAGGCCAACATTCCCCTTGATGCGAACGGCCGGTTCGAGGAAGACTTGATCGTCTGCCGCCATGCGGGCGACGTTCTTCTCGTCACCCCCGACCGCGTCGACTTCATGGACGTGTCGCCCAAGCAACTCGTGTCGGTGGCGGCCGCGCTCATCCCGTTCCTTGAGAACGACGACGCGAACCGCGCGCTCATGGGCTCGAACATGCAGCGCCAGGCCGTGCCGCTCGTGCGCTCGCAGGCCCCGCTGGTGGGCACTGGAATGGAGGCCGTTGTGGCCCGCGATTCCGGCGCCGCCATCGCCGCCCGCCGCACCGGCATCATCGACCAGGTGGATGCGACCCGTATCGTTATCCGCGCCACCGAGGAGGCGGATCCGTCCAAGTCGGGCGTGGATATCTACCGCCTGATGAAGTTCCAGCGCTCCAACCAGTCCACCTGCATCAACCAGCGTCCGCTGGTGCGCGTGGGTGACGTGGTGCGCAAGGGCGACATCATCGCCGACGGTCCCTCGACCGAACTCGGCGAGCTGGCGCTCGGCCGGAACGTGCTCGTCGCGTTCATGCCGTGGAACGGCTACAACTTCGAAGATTCGATCCTGCTCTCGGAGAACATCGTCAAGGAAGACGTGTTCACCTCGATCCATATCGAGGAATTCGAGGCCATGGCCCGCGACACGAAGCTGGGCCCGGAGGAAATCACCCGCGACATTCCCAACGTCTCGGAAGAGGCGCTGAAGAATCTCGACGAGGCCGGCATCGTCTATATCGGCGCGGAAGTGCGCGCCGGCGACATCCTGGTGGGCAAGATCACCCCCAAGGGCGAGAGCCCGATGACGCCGGAAGAGAAGCTGCTGCGCGCCATCTTCGGCGAGAAGGCGGCGGACGTGCGCGACACCTCGCTCCGCCTGCCCCCGGGCACCACGGGCACCATCGTTGAAGTGCGCGTGTTCAACCGCCACGGCGTGGACAAGGACGAGCGTGCCCTGGCCATCGAGCGCGAGGAGATCGAGCGTCTCGCCAAGGACCGTGACGACGAGCAGGCGATCCTGGACCGCAACGTCTATGGCCGTCTCACCGAGCTGCTGGACGGCAAGGTGGGCATCGCCGGTCCCAAGGGCTTCAAGAAGGACACGGAGATCACCAGGGCCGCGCTGGGCGACTTCCCGCGCTCGCAGTGGTGGCTGTTCGCCGTGGCCGACGACGCCCTCATGTCCGAGATCGAGGCGATCCGCGCGCAGTATGACGAGTCCAAGAAGCGCCTTGAGCAGCGCTTCCTGGACAAGGTCGAGAAGCTGCAGCGGGGCGACGAGCTGCCCCCCGGCGTGATGAAGATGGTCAAGGTCTTCGTCGCGGTGAAGCGCAAGATCCAGCCCGGCGACAAGATGGCGGGCCGCCACGGCAACAAGGGCGTGGTCTCGCGCATCGTTCCCGTGGAGGACATGCCGTTCCTCGAGGACGGCACCAATGTGGACATCGTGCTGAACCCGCTGGGCGTGCCGAGCCGCATGAATGTGGGCCAGATCCTGGAGACCCATCTGGGCTGGGCCTGCGCGGGCCTCGGCCGGCAGGTGGCCGCCGCGGTGGACGCCTATTATGCCAAGCAGGACGAGAGCGGCCTGCGCGGGACGCTGGAGAGCATCTACGGCAAGGACGACATCGCCCCGCTGAAGTCGGGCGAGTTGGTCGAGCTGTCGGAAAATCTCCGCAAGGGCGTGCCCATGGCAACCCCGGTGTTCGACGGCGCCCATGAGGCGGATATCGAGACCCAGCTGGAGAAGGCGGGCCTCGACCAGTCCGGCCAGTCCACGCTGTTCGACGGCCGCACGGGTGAGCCCTTCGACCGTAAGGTCACGGTGGGCTACATCTACATGCTGAAGCTCCACCATCTCGTGGACGACAAGATCCACGCGCGCTCCATCGGCCCCTACTCGCTCGTCACCCAGCAGCCGCTGGGCGGAAAGGCGCAGTTCGGCGGTCAGCGCTTCGGCGAAATGGAAGTGTGGGCGCTGGAAGCCTATGGCGCGGCCTACACGCTCCAGGAGATGCTCACCGTGAAGTCGGACGACGTGGCCGGCCGCACCAAGGTCTACGAGGCCATCGTGCGCGGCGAAGATACGTTCGAGAGCGGCATTCCCGAGAGCTTCAACGTGCTCGTGAAGGAAATGCGCTCGCTCGGCCTCAATGTTGAGCTGCTCAACTCCAAGACCGGGCGCAGCGTGAATTCCGGCACCCGAGAGAACCTGCCGGCAGCCGAGTGAGGCTGCCCCCATACGGGCGGAGGCGACGCGCCTCCGCCTTGGTGCCGAATAGCGAATTTCCCGGCGCGACCCCTCAAGGACGGCATGAGGGCGAGGCGCCGAGCCGAAGGAGACGGCGATGAATCAAGAGGTGATGAATCTCTTTAATCCGGCGACCCCGGCTCCGACCTTTGATCAGATCAAGATCTCGATCGCGAGCCCCGATAAGATCGCCTCCTGGTCCTATGGCGAGATCAAGAAGCCTGAGACCATCAACTACCGCACCTTCAAGCCGGAGCGGGACGGGCTGTTCTGCGCCCGTATCTTCGGGCCCATCAAGGATTACGAGTGCTTGTGCGGCAAGTACAAGCGCATGAAGTACAAGGGCATCATCTGCGAGAAGTGCGGCGTCGAAGTCACGCTGTCGCGGGTGCGCCGCGAGCGCATGGGCCATATCGAACTGGCCGCGCCCGTCGCCCATATCTGGTTCCTGAAGTCGCTCCCGAGCCGCATCGGCCTGCTGCTCGACATGACGCTCAAGGACCTCGAGCGCATCCTGTACTTCGAGTATTTCGTGGTGATCGAGCCGGGCCTGACCCCGCTCAAGTACCGCCAGCTGCTCTCCGAGGACGACTATCTGCGCGCCCAGGAAGAGTTCGGCGATGATAGCTTCACCGCCATGATCGGCGCCGAGGCGATCCGCGAGCTGCTGCGCGCCATGGATCTGGACAAGATCGCGGCCGACCTGCGCGTGGAGATTTCGGAGGCGACCACCGAGCTGAAGCCCAAGAAGCTCGCCAAGCGCCTGAAGATCGTCGAGGCCTTCCAGCTCTCCGGCAACAAGCCGGAATGGATGATCCTGACCCATGTCCCGGTCATCCCGCCGGACCTGCGCCCGCTGGTCCCGCTGGACGGCGGCCGCTTCGCGACCTCCGACCTAAACGATCTCTATCGTCGCGTCATCAACCGCAACAACCGCCTGAAGCGCCTCATCGAGCTGCGCGCGCCGGACATCATCATCCGCAACGAGAAGCGCATGCTTCAGGAAGCGGTTGATGCGCTGTTCGACAACGGGCGCCGCGGCCGCGTCATCACGGGCGCCAACAAGCGTCCGCTGAAGTCGCTCGCCGACATGCTGAAGGGCAAGCAGGGCCGGTTCCGTCAGAACCTGCTCGGCAAGCGCGTGGACTATTCCGGCCGCTCGGTGATCGTGGTGGGCCCGGAGATGAAGCTCCACCAGTGCGGCCTTCCCAAGAAGATGGCGCTGGAGCTGTTCAAGCCCTTCATCTATGCGCGCCTCGACGCCAAGGGCCATTCGGCCACGGTGAAGCAGGCGAAGAAGCTGGTGGAGAAGGAGCGTCCCGAGGTTTGGGATATCCTCGACGAAGTCATCCGCGAGCATCCCGTGATGCTGAACCGCGCACCGACGCTCCACCGCCTGGGCATCCAGGCGTTCGAGCCGGTGCTCATCGAAGGCAAGGCGATCCAGCTTCACCCGCTGGTCTGCTCGGCCTTCAACGCGGACTTCGACGGCGACCAGATGGCCGTGCACGTTCCCCTCTCGCTGGAAGCCCAGCTCGAGGCGCGCGTGCTCATGATGTCCACCAACAACATCCTGCACCCGGCGAACGGCGCGCCCATCATCGTGCCCTCGCAGGACATCGTGCTGGGTCTCTATTATCTCTCCATCATGCGCGAGAAAGAGCCCGGCGAGGGCATGATGTTCGCGGATATGGGCGAGATCGATCACGCGCTGGCGGCCAAGTCCATCACCCTGCACACCAAGGTCAGGGGCCGCTACATCGGCGTGGACGCCGACGGCAAGCGCATGTCCAAGATCTATGAGACCACGCCCGGTCGCATGAAGATCGGCGAACTGCTGCCGAAGCACCCGAAGGTTCCCTACGACGTCGTCAACAAGCTGATGACGAAGAAGGAAATCTCCAACATGATCGACGCGGTGTACCGTCACTGCGGGCAGAAGGAGAGCGTGATTTTCTGCGATCGCATCATGGCGCTCGGCTTCCACAACGCCTTCAAGGCGGGCATCTCCTTCGGCAAGGACGACATGGTCGTGCCGAAGAAGAAGTGGGACCTCGTGGAGGAGACCCGGGCCCTCACGAAGGAATACGAGCAGCAGTATAATGACGGCCTGATCACGCAGGGCGAGAAGTACAACAAGGTCGTGGATGCGTGGGGCAAGTGCACCGACCGCATCGCGGACGAGATGATGAAGGAAATCTCGGCGGTCCGTAAGGATCCCGAGACCGGCCGGGACAGGCAGATCAACTCGATCTACATGATGTCCCACTCCGGAGCGCGTGGGTCGCCCGCTCAGATGAAGCAGCTTGCCGGCATGCGTGGCCTCATGGCCAAGCCGTCGGGCGAGATCATCGAGAGCCCGATCATCTCGAACTTCAAGGAAGGCCTGACCGTGATGGAGTACTTCAACTCCACCCACGGCGCCCGTAAGGGGCTGGCCGACACCGCCTTGAAGACCGCGAACTCGGGTTACCTCACCCGCCGTCTCGTGGACGTGGCGCAGGATTCCATCATCACCGAGCGCGATTGCGGCTCGCAGAATGGCATCCACATGCGCGCCATCATCGACAGCGGCCAGATCGTCGCTTCGCTGTCCTCGCGTGTTCTGGGCCGCACGGCCGTGGAAGACGTGGTGGAGCCGGCGACCGGCACCGTCATCGTCCCCAAGGGCATGATGATTGAGGAGCCGCATGCTGAGCGGATCAACAAGTCCGGCATCCAGGAGATCAAGATCCGGTCGGTGCTGACCTGCGAGACCCGTAACGGCGTGTGCGGCACCTGCTACGGGCGCGATCTCGCCCGCGGCACGCCCGTCAATATGGGCGAGGCGGTCGGCGTCATCGCGGCGCAGTCCATCGGTGAGCCGGGCACCCAGCTCACCATGCGCACCTTCCACATCGGCGGCGCCGCGCAGCTCGCGGATTCGTCCTTCGTGGAAACCAATTTCGAGGGCATCGTCCGCATCCGGAACCGGAATGTGGCGCGCAACTCGGAAGGCGATCTGATCGTCATGGCCCGCAACCTTGCGGTCGTGGTGGTGGATGTGGACGGCACCGAGCGCGCCGTGCACCGCGTGCAGTACGGCTCGCGCCTGAAGGTGGACGAGGGCGATACGGTGAAGCGCGGCCAGCGCATCGCCGAGTGGGACCCCTACACCCGCCCGATCCTGACCGAAGTGGACGGTGTCGTGGGCTTCGAGGACCTGGTCGAAGGCCAGTCCATGAACGAAGCCATCGACGAGGCGACCGGCATCGCCAAGCGCGTGGTCACCGACACCCGCGCGGTGCGCGGCGCGGACCTGCGCCCGGCCATCCTCATCCGGGGAGCGGACGGCAAGGTGCTGAAGCTGGCCCGCGGCGGTGACGCGCGCTACTCGCTGCCCGTGGAAGCCATCATCTCGGTGGATCCCGGCTCCTCCATCAAGGCCGGTGACGCGGTTGCCCGCGTGCCCATGGAGAGCGCCAAGACCCGCGACATCACGGGCGGCCTGCCGCGCGTGGCGGAGCTGTTCGAGGCCCGTCGTCCGAAGGATGCCGCCATCATCGCGGAAATCTCCGGCACGGTGCGTTTTGGCCGCGACTACAAGAACAAGCGCCGGCTCACCATCGAGCCGACGGACGGCGGCGATCCCGTCGAGTATCTGATCCCGAAGGGCAAGCACATCCATCTCCAGGACGGCGACGTGGTGGAGAAGGGCGACTTCCTGGTGGACGGCAACCCGGCGCCGCACGACATCCTGGCGATCAAGGGCGTGGAAGAGCTTGCGGCCTTCCTCGTGAACGAGATCCAGGAGGTCTACCGGCTCCAGGGCGTGAACATCAACGACAAGCACATCGAAGTCATCGTCCGGAACATGCTCCAGAAGGTGGAGATCGACGACGCTGGCGAGACCGAGTTCCTGGACAACGAGCAGGTGGATCGCATCGAGTTCGTCGAGGCTAACGAAAAGGCTGTGGAAGAGGGCAGGAAGCCCGCCACCGGCCATCCCGTGCTCCTCGGCATCACGAAGGCGAGCCTCCAGACCCGCTCCTTCTTCTCGGCGGCCTCGTTCCAGGAGACCACCCGCGTCCTCACCGAGGCGGCGGTTAACGGCAAGGTCGATCCGCTGGACGGCCTGAAGGAGAACGTCATCGTCGGCCGCCTCATCCCGGCTGGGACGGGTGCGCAGATGAGCAAGCTGCGCGCTGTGGCGAACTCCCGCGATGATCTCATCATCGCGACCCGCGACGGCGACAGCCAGTCGCTGGTGGAGGGCTCGGCCGACGCGGCCGAGTGATCCTTCAAGGCGCTGACGCTGAACTGAAAGAGCCGCCCCTCGGGGCGGCTCTTTTGTTTTGGGCGGGTGATGCCAACCCATCATTCAACGGATATTTGATGTGGAAAAATAAAAAACCACTAATTCAAGTGAAAATATTTGAAAGGGCGCTTCATCTCCGCTAAATGCCGGGTCCGTTCACTCCGCCGGATCCCAACGGGCGAAAGTCCCCGATTGGCGAGATGGCCTCCCAAGCATTGGTAGAGAGCATTATGCGCCTTGCCCCCCTTTGGCTGTCCGCCCTGATCCTGGGCGCCACGGCCGCGTCCGCCGCCGACCAGAAGCCCCTCAAGATCGGCGTCCTCAATGACCAGTCCGGCATCTATGCGGACATGGCCGGGCCGGGTTCGGTGATCGCGGCGCAGATGGCGGTGGAGGATTTCGGCGGCACCGTGCTGGGTCGGCCCATCGAGATCGTGGCAGGCGACCACCAGAACAAGCCGGACGTGGGCTCGGCCATCGTGTCCCGCTGGATCGACGAAGACAATGTGGATGTCATCGCCGACATCCCCACCTCTTCGGTGCTGCTGGCGGTGCAGGAGATCGGCCGCAAGAAGAACAAGCTGGTGCTCGCCTCCACGGGCGGGTCGTCCGACTTCACCGGCAAGGCCTGCGCGCCCACCGGCATCCACTGGACCTATGACACCTATGCGCTCGCCTCCGGCACCGGCGCCTCGCTGGCGAAGGACGGTCCCTGGTTCTTCATCACGGCCGACTATGCCTTCGGCACCGCCCTGGAGCGCGACACGGCGGCAGCCGTGGAGAAGAATGGGGGCAAGATCGTCGGCGGCGTGCGCCATCCCCAGGGCACGTCGGACTTCTCCTCCTACCTGCTCCAGGCGCAGGCCAAGGGCGCCAAGCTGATCGCCTTCGCCAATTCCGGCGCCGATCAGGTGAATGCCATCAAGCAGGCCAACGAGTTCGGCATCCCCCAGTCCGGCATCAAGCTGGCGGGCCTCTATCTCCACATCACCGACATCCACGCCATCGGCTTGAAGACGGCGCAGGGGCTCATCCTCACCCAGGGCTTCTACTGGGACCTGAATGACGAGACCCGCGCCTGGTCCAAGCGCTTCTACGAGCGCCACAAGGCCATGCCCACCATGGGCCAAGCGGGCACCTATTCGGCCATCCTGCACTATCTGAAGGCGGTGAAGGCCGCGGGCACCACGGACACCGAAAAGGTGGTGGCGCAGATGAAGGCGACGCCCGTGGACGACTTCTTCTCCCATGGCGGCAAGATCCGCGAGGACGGGCGCATGGTGCACGACCTCTATCTGCTGCAGGTGAAGAGCCCTGAAGAGCAGAAGTATCCCTGGGACTATCTGAAGCTGATCCGCGTCATTCCCGGCGACGAGGCCTTCCGCCCGCTCAATGAAGGCGACTGCCCGCTGGTGAAGAAGAGCTGACACGGGCTGTCCCCGGCCATCGGCCGGGGACCTGCCGGCTTCGCCCAGGCCCGTGAGGGCTTGGCCCGGGACCCAGAAACGAAAACGGCCGGCGGTGCATGATGCGCCGCCGGCCGTTCGCGTTTGAGGGATGCTCCGGGCGAACCCGGCGTCGGTCAGATGATGTAGAAAGCCGAGCTGTCGCGCACGGTGAGGACAACGTCCTGGAAGTCGTTGTCGCCGAGATCCTGGCTGATGTCCTCGAAGCCGTAACGCATGCCGTAGCCGTCCGCCGTGGTGCCGGACAGCACCTGAGCGTAGCCACCCGCATTGAGGCCGGCGGTGCTGTGGAAGATCTCCGCACCCGACAGGTAGCCGCGGCTGGCGCTATAGAGGAGCAGCGTTCCGTCGTCTACATCGGCGCTCCCGCCGCCGGAGGTGACGAAGGACAGGTCGTCCGGCAGCGCGCCAAACAGGTCGAAGCCGTCCTGAACCAGGAAGAAGCCGAGCTGCGCGCCGGCGTCGAGCGCGCCGATGTCCAGCGTCTGGCCGATGCTCGCCAGGCTGTCGGCGAACAGCACGTGGACGTCGGAGATGGTGCCATCCACGGAGATGGAATAGGCGCCGATCATGTTGCTATAGGCAGAGATCGCGCTTTCCATGGTCACGCTGTAGGTGACCGTGCCGTCGCCGGTGAGGAAGGGCGTGTTGACGATGCCGTTGATGAGATCCACATCGACGGCGACGCCTTCCTGCAGGGTCGGCAGGTAGTCCACGAAGGTGAGGCTGGTGGACGGGTCCACATCGCCGCCACGGGCCGTGGCCATGAAGGCCCCGCCCGAGAAGCCGCCGCGCAGTTCGAAGGACGCGCCATCGATGCTGACCGTGGTGGCGTCCGTGGTCACCACGAAGTCGAAGTCCGTACGCCCGGCCAGCACACCCAGCAGGTCCACCGAGTTGTTGGCGTTCAGGTCCATGACGATGTCGCCGTTCAGGTCGGCGACCTGATCGCGCAGCACGTTGATGCCGGTGCCGAAGGTGACGATATCCGCACCCGCGCCGCCGCTGATGGTGTCGTTGCCGGCACCACCGAAGATGGTGTCGTTGCCGCCACCGGCAGTGAGGGTGTTGTCCAGCTCGTTGCCGGTGATGGTGTCGTTGCCGTCGCCGGTGATGACGTTGCTGATCAGCGAGCGGGTATCGCCCTGATACACCAGGGAGTTGTAGATATTGCCCTGGGCCTGATATTCCTCGGTGCCCTGCGGCGCCATGTTGTTCAGGTCCGCGAGCTGGGCCTTCGAGAAGGTGAACCAGTGGCCGGCGCGCAGGTCGGCATACTGGTCTTCGTTGAAGTTGCTCAGGTCGTAGGTGGTGAGGGCACCTTCGGTCCACACGGTGGAGAAGATCTTGCCGGTGGAGGACACGCCGGTATTGGCCGCCCGCACGCCGTTGATGAACTGCTCGCCGGTGACGTTGTCCCAGGTATAGACGGCCTCGGTGCCGACCTTGCTGAAATTGGCGCCGTAATAAGCCTGCAGAGCCGCGATGTCGTACATCATGTAGCTCTGCGGCGCAGAGCCCACCCAGGCTTCCGTGGCGCCGTTGGTATCGGCCCCGAAGTAGCTGGCATAGGTCATGACCGAGAATTCGTTGTCGTTCTTGTCCGGCGCCAGGGCACCGTTGAAGCTCGCATCGTGTCCGTGCTTCAGACCGAACGCATGACCCATCTCATGCATGATGGTGTTGAAATGGTCGGTGCCGAAATAGTCGGTCGGCGGATTGCCGTTGCCGCCCAGATAGGTGTCGCCCGCAGCCCGGCTGTCGCTGGGAGAATAGGGGCCGCTATTGGCCGGGAAGTTCGATTCCGAACCGCCCTGGCTATATTGCGCGAAGCGGAACGTGGCGTCCTGCGCGGAAGCGGAAGTGGCCTCGACGAAGGTCAGGTTGGTGTAGGACGAGACCAGGTCGAAGGCGGTCTTCACCGCAGCCTTCTGGGCATCCGTGACTTCCTGGAAGCCGGTCAGCAGGTTGGGCGCGGGATATCCGCCCGCCACATTCGTATAGTCGGTGGTGCTGGTGGGGAAGGCATAGGTTGCGACCGTCGCAGCCTCGTCACCGCCATAGGACGTGGTCCAGCGGTAATCCATCATCACCGCGCGGGTGTTGGGATCCAGCGTGGACGTATCGATGGAGCCGCTATAGAGGCCGCCCTTGGGCAGCGAAAAGATAGCCGGGATCCAGCCGTCGGCGTCGGTGTCGTCGTTATCGGAAGCCACAGTGCTCATGGTATCCCCGCTAAGAAGAAAGAAAATGTAAGAATTGCGTAAAGCTGTTACCTTAGGTCGGCGGATCCTATTCAGCTTGGCTGTGCAGTCAAGAAGCAGAGTAGAAACTTAACCGTGGGCAGAGCGGGGGAAAGTACGAAGAAGGGGTGCGGAGGTACCCAATAGCTTGGCCTTAGCGAGCCGTTATTGCGATTCGTAGCCGGGAAAGGGCATAGCGGCTGGCGCGCTATACGGGCAGGCGCAGCGTCGCGCGCAGGCCACCCATGGGGCTGTCGGCGAGGATGATGTCGCCGCCATGGGCGCGGGCGATGTCGCGGGCGATGGAGAGGCCGAGCCCTGTGCCCCCCGCATCCTGGTTGCGCGCGGCGTCGAGGCGCAGGAAGGGGCGGAACACCTCTTCGCGCATGGCGGCGGGTATGCCCGGGCCGTCATCGTCCACGGACACCAGCAGCCAGCGCGCATCCCGCGTGCCGGTGATTTCCAGCGTGCGGGCATAGCGCACGGAATTGCTCACGAGGTTGCCCAGGCAGCGGCGCAGGGAATCCGCCTTCACATGTACCAGCGGCGGGCCCATGAAGCTCGCCCGCGCCTTGGCGCCGGAGCGTTCCGCATTGGCCCGCAGATCCTCGATCACCTGCGCCATGTCGGTGAGGGCCGTTTGTTCGCCGGGATCGCCGCGCGCGAAGGCGAGATAGGCTTCCAGCATGCCCTGCAGCTCGTCCACGTCCTTGCGCAGCGCCTCCACTTCCGGCCCCTCGGGCAGGAAGGCCAGCTCCAGGCGGAAGCGGGTGAGGATGGTGCGCATGTCGTGGGAGACGCCCGCCAGCATGGTGGTGCGCTGTTCGATCTGCCGCTCGATGCGCCGCTTCATCTCCAGGAAGGCCACAGCCGCGCGGCGCACTTCGCGCGCGCCACGCGGGCGGAAATTCTCCACATCGCGCCCTTTGCCGAAGGCTTCCGCCGCGTCCGCCAGATTCTCGATGGGACGGATCTGATTGCGCAGGAACAGGATGGCGACGGTGAGCAGCACCAGGGATGTGCCCACCATCCAGAGCAGGAAGATGTGGGTGTTGGAGGCATAGGCCGAACTGCGGGGCGCGAAGATGCGCAGCACCGAATCGGGCATCTGCACGCGCACCTCGATAAGGTCGGAGCGGCCGACCGTATCCACCCAATAGGGACGCGAGATGCGCTCGCCGATCTCGGAGGACAGGAAGCTGTCCAGCACCGAGAAGAAGGGCCGGGTGCCGGAGGCGGGCAGGGGGCCGGCGGGCAGCACGTCCACCGCCAGCTGAAGATCGGTCCAGGCGATGCGCCGGACCACGGCCCCGTCGCGGTCCTGGGGCAGGGAGGCATAGAGCGAGACCACCGCCGCGATATCGCGGCTGACGGCCGCCGAGAGGCGGCGCGTCACCATGTTGTAGTGGCGCTCCATGAACACGAAGGCCACCACCGACTGGAGCAGCACCATGGGCACGACGATGATGAGCAGCGAGCGGGGATAGAGGCCCTTGGGCGTGACGCGGTTGAACCACGCGCCGATTCCTCCGGTCAGCACCTTGAAGCGCCGCCACAGGGAAGGCGCGCGGGGGTCTCCCGCCTTCTCCCCGCTCGTGAGGCTCACGGCGTCACCACGAGCCGGTAGCCGATGCCCCGCACGGTCTGCACATGGATGGGATTGGTGGGGTCCCGCTCGATCTTGCGGCGCAGGCGGTTCACCTGAACATCCACCGCGCGTTCGCTGGCCGTGCCGTTTCCGGCAAGTGCGAGGCGCGGCACGGTCTCGCCGGGCTCCTCGGCCAGCACGCGCAGCATGTCGCGCTCGCGCTCGGTGATGCGCACCGTCTCGCCCGCGCGGCTCAACTCGCCACGGCCGAGATGGAAGAGGAAATCACCGAACCGCACTTCCTCGATGGCCTTCTGCGGCGCGGGCAAGGCGCGCTTGAGGATGGAGCCGACGCGCAGCAGCAGCTCGCGGGGCTCGAAGGGCTTGCCCAGATAATCGTCCGCGCCCACTTCCAGGCCCGCAATGCGGTCCTGCGGCTCGGAGCGGGCGGTGAGCATGAGAATGGGGACGGCGGACTGGGTGCGCAGCGACCGGGCGAGGTCGAGGCCGCTTTCCCCCGGCATCATCACGTCCAGCACCAGCAGGTCGAAGGTCAGCCCTTCCAGCCGCCCGCGCGCCTCTGCCGCTGAGGCGGCGGTGGTCACCCGGTAGCCGTGCTCGGACAGGAAGCGGGACAGGAGGCTGCGGATGCGGCTGTCGTCGTCCACCACCAGCAGGTGGGGAGCATCGTCCGCCGGGGGCGGCGGGGCGGGGCGCGGCTGGGTCTCGGGCATGGTCGTCAGGTCCGCCGGTTGCGTTCGGCACGCTGTATCAGGCGCTCGACGCTCGCGCGATCCTCGGGATCGATCATGGCCATAAGAAAGCGACGCGCATCCGCGCGCGCGCCCGGCCCGCAGGCTTCAAGAGCGCCGGCGATGCGTCGGCTCTGGATGGCGATGAATTCGTGGGCCAGCGCCTCGCCTTTCTGGGTGGGGTAGAGCAGCCGCTGGCGCCGGTCCGAGGCGCCCGCCCGGCTGTCCACGAAGCCCTCGTCCACCAGTTCGCGCAGCACGCGCCCCAGGCTCTGCTTGGTGATGCGCAGGATGTCCAGGAGGTCGGTGACACGCATGCCGGGATTGCGATTGACGAAATGCAGCACCCGGTGATGGGCGCGCCCGAAGCCGATGGGCGCCAGGATCTGGTCGGGGTCGCCCACGAAATCGCGATAGGCGAAGAAGAAAAGCTCGATCAGATCGACGAGGCCGTCGCCGCCCTGGGCGGGAGACGGGGCCGTCGATCCCGGATCGGCAGCAGCGGCCGTCTGGATGAGGGGAGGATTTATGTCAGTCATGTTGACTTTTTTCGATCCGATCGTTACTCACAGTGCCGCGCTCGCGAAATGATCGGTCTCCGGTTAGGCTTTTGGAGTTCGATCGTTGCGCTCTCGTGGGTCGAGCGTCATATCTCGGCCGCAAAATATTCCGATGTGGGCACGACTGCAAAGGTGTGGTCGTCTGGGGGTTAAAGGCCGCCTTGAAGACGGCCTAATGGAGTGAAGATCATGAGTGGAGAGCCCTTCGACAAACGTGACGGCTGGATCTGGTATGACGGCGCCCTGGTGCCGTGGCAGGACGCGAAGCTGCACGTACTCTCCCATGGCCTCCATTATGGCAGCTGCGTCTTCGAGGGCGAGCGGGCCTATGGCGGCGAGATCTTCAAGTCCAGCGCCCATTCCGAGCGCCTGCGCTTCTCCGCCGAGCAGCTGGACTTCACGATTCCCTATTCCATCCAGGAGATCGACGCGGCCAAGCGCCTGACCCTGGAGAAGAACGGGCTCGTCAACGCCTATATCCGTCCGGTCGCCTGGCGCGGCAGCGAGATGATGGGTGTCTCGGCGCAGCAGAACAAGATCCACCTCGCCATCGGCGTGTGGGAATGGCCGAGCTATTTCGATCCCGAGCAGCGCCAGAAGGGCCTGCGCCTGGACATGGCGGAGTTCCGGCGGCCCGACCCGGCCACCATTCCCTGCAAGGCCAAGGCGGCGGGTCTCTACATGATCTGCACCATCTCCAAGCATAAGGCGGAGCGGCGCGGGTTCGCCGATGCCCTGATGCTGGACTATCGCGGCTACGTGGCGGAGTGCACGGGCGCCAACATCTTCTTCGTGAAGGACGGCGTCATCCACACCCCCACCCCGGACTGCTTCCTGGACGGCATCACGCGCCGCACGGTCATCGAGCTGGCCCGCCGGCACGGCCTGGACGTGGTGGAGCGTCATATCCTGCCGGAGGAGCTGTCGAGCTTCACCGAATGCTTCATCACCGGCACGGCGGCCGAGGTGACCCCGGTGGGCGAGATCGCCGACTGGCGCTTCAAGCCCACGGGCATCACCCATCAGCTGATGGACGCCTATAGCCAGGAAGTGCAGCCGAAGAAGGTGGCGGCCTGAGCCGTCCTCGTTCCGGACTGAGACACAGAAAGCCGGGCCGCCCACGCGGCCCGGCTTTTTCATTTCCGGCGGGGGATCAGCGGCAGGCGAAGTCGGCCTTCGTATAGATGCGGCGCGTGCTGGGATCGCCGGCGTCGGTCTTGCGCACCGCATAGGTGAGGATGCAGCCGCGTACCGTGGCGGGCAGGGGGCGCTGGAGCGCGATGCCGCCCTCATAGCCGCAGGAGACCACGGCCGGAAAATCCGGTGCCTTTGCTCCTTTCGACCAGATCACATAATTCAGCGGCTGGCCCGGCTTTGCCGTCATCTCATTCTCGGCCATTCCGCTCAGCCGCTCGTTCTGCTCGTCGGCGGGCTGGGTCACTTCCGCCTCGATCAGGCGGACGGTAGCGGCGGCGAAGGCGGGCTTGAAGCCGGCCAGATTGTATTCGCGTCCCTCGAACGGAAGCTGCGCAATGGCCCCATAGGTGAGGGCCAAGGTGGGCGGGCAGGAAATGGCGAGGTCCGGTCCCGTGCCCTGCGCGTGGGCGGCGGCGGGAAGCGCGGACAGGAGGAGCGCGACGGCTGCGCTGCGTTTCATCCGGCAAAGCTCCTTCAGCGGCATGTGAACGTGGCCTTGTCCATGCCCCAGCTTCCGCCACCGGGATCCTTGCTGCGCTGGATGGCGGCGCTGCAGCCCTTGGGCCGCTCGATGGTGCGCACCAGAGAGACGCCGCCTTCATAGATGCAGGCGATGGTCACCGGCGACTGGCCGTCAAAGGCCCAGGTGATCTGCTTCTTGCCGTTGGCGACGCCGGCGATGCGGGTGCCGCTCGCCGTGAGCACCGCCACATCCTGAAGCCAGGTCTGGGACGAGGTGTCGCCGCCGACCACGATCTTGAAATCCTTGGCCTGGGCGGGATCGGCGAGGGCGACCGTGGTGGTCTTCGCGCGCTCCGGGCAGGAGATGGCGGTCTGCGCGTGCGCGGGACCCGCAGCCGCAAGGCCGAGGCCGAGCAGAAGGGCGGCGGCCCTGAAGAGGCGTGCGCCGCTTGCCGGTGCGCGAACTGTGCGGGTGGCCGGCAATGGGGTGCCGGAGCAGTCATGGCTGGTCAAACGGGCACCTTTGCCAACAGGAGTGCATAGACTGCCATGGATAGCCCATAGAGCACTATGAGCGATCCATAGCCGAGAATGTCCCGGCGCACGCCCGGATTGGGGGCGAGCCACCAGGAGAAGGTCTTGAAGATGGCGGGCACGGCCCACCAGCCGAGAATTTGGGTGCTGACCAGGTTGCCGATGAACAGCGCCGCCCAGAAGGGCACGCTCCATTCTCGTCCCAGCAGCGGGGCGCCGAGGAAATGGCCCCACAGGAACACGATGGGATAGAGGACCAGCAAGACCAGCAGGTTATTCTTGAGGATCGCCCAGCCCGAGGGCTTCGCTTCGTCCGTCCCGCGAAACCAGAAGTCGAAGCCGTAGGAGGTGCGGCTGAGGTTGAAGTCGGCCTTGACCTTGGCGCCTTCCTTCAAGAAGGCCGCGCGCTCCGGCGACTCCAGCCAGCGGGAGAGATTGGCGGCCGTATCGAAGGTGAGGATGATGATCCAATCCTCGCGCACCCCGGCGACGGGACGCTCCAGCTTGTGCCGCAGGAAGCCCGGCGCGCGGGCCTCCGCCTCATAGATGGTGCGTTGCCAGGCGAGGAAGTCCGCCTCCGCGTCGGGTCCCACCGTATAGGAGATGAAGGCGGTTGCGCCGTTCTGGGGGCGGGGGCCGCTATCGGCCAGCAGGTGTACTTCCTCCGTCGCGAGCAGATGGGGCTGGATCTCCCCCACCATCTGCGCCCGTTCGGGGGAGTTGAGCCACGCCCGCGCCGCGTCGCCATCCGAGAAACGCTGGATGATGGTCCAGTCCATATTCTCGGGCGGAGACGGGGGGATGAGCTCGTGGGCGACGAAGCCCGGCCAGGCGCGCAGGCGTTCCACCGTGCGCGCCTGCCAGCGGGCATAGGCGGCATAGCTCTCATCGGCGACCCGACGCTGGACCACCAGCGCAACGGGTCCGCCCGGCTCGGGCTTGTTCGCCACGTCCGTTCAGGCCTTCTTGTACAGTCGCTTGCCCATGACCCATGTTTCATCGACGGCGCGCTCGTCGCTGACCATCATGATGCCGAACAGGAGGTTGGCGGCTTCCTCCATGGTTTCGGGGCCGTCGCCGGAATAGGCGAGGGACTGGTGCCACTCGGTTGCCGCGGGGCCGGCATTCCAGTCCAGCGCCACGAAGTCGGCTTCCTTGCCCGGCTCGAAATTGCCCAGCACGTCGTCGATATAGAGCCCCTCGGCCCCGCCCAGCGTGATCGACCAGAAGG
>NZ_RWKV01000014.1 GCF_003993795.1 Aquabacter cavernae | reverse complement strand
GCGGTGCGATCACCGACCACTCGAAATCCGTCAGGTCAAAGCGCGCCATCTCAACCTCCAGGGTTGAGATCAGTGAATCAAAACAACGCTCCGCTGGGAATCCCGTTTATGGGTATGTCACCTAGAGCAACGGCCTCACTTCCAGGCGAGCAGCGTGGCGTAGACGGCCATGGACACAGCGTAGAGCACCGCCAGCAGGCCGTAGCCCAGAAGGTTGTTCCGCAGCCCCGCATCCGGCTTGATCCACCAGCCCAGTGCCTTGAAGGCGGCCGGAGCGATCCACCAGCCCAGAAGCTGGGTGCTCGCCAGGTTGCCGATGAACAGTGACAGCCAGAAGGGCACGCCGCGGGAATCGATGAAGGGCGCGCTGATGAAGATCCCCCACAGGAACACCACGGGGTAGAGAACCAGCAGGACGATCAGGTTGCTCTTGAAGATGAAGCTCGGGCTCTGGTCGGCGGGCTGGCCGGTGGGGAACCAGAAATTGAAGCCGTAGCTCGCCCGCTTCACGGTGAGGCTGGTGTTGAACTGCGTGCCTTCCTTGAGGAGGGCTTCGCGCTCGGGCGAGTCGATCCAGGTGTTCAGATTGGCGTCGGTGTCGAACGACAGGATGATGATCCAGTCGTCGTGCAGGCCGGGGATCGGCCGCTCGATCTTGTGGCGCAGGAAGCCCTTGAAACCCGCTTCCGCCGCCTGCACCCGGGCCTGCCAGGCCAGGAATTCCGTCTCCTGGTCCGGCGGCACCTGGAACGAGATGATGGCGGACACCGCGTCCGCGCGATGGCCTCCCGCTTCGGGCAAGATGTGGATGTCTTCCTGCCCGATGCAATAGGGGCGGATTTCCTCCACCAGTCCCGCGCGCACGTCGCTTTGAAGCCAGGCGCGTGCCGCCGCCGGGGTGGAGAAGCGCAGGACCTGCACCCAGTCCACCTGCGTGGGCGGACGGGGCGCCACCACTTCCAGGCCGAGGAAGCCGGGCCACGTCTTCAGGGCGTCGCCCACCTTTCCGCTCCAGCGGGTGAAGGCCGCGAAGCCTTCCTCCGAGATGCGGGCCTGGATGACGAGGGCGACCGGCTGGTCGGTCGCCGCTGCGGGATCCGCATTGCTGGGCATGGCGGCTCAGGCCTTCTTGTAGAGGCGCTTGCCCATGACCCATGTTTCATCGACGGCGCGCTCGTCGCTGACCATCATGATGCCGAACAGGAGGTTGGCGGCCTCCTCCATGGTTTCGGGGCCGTCGCCGGAATAGGCGAGGGACTGGTGCCATTCGGTTGCCGCGGGGCCGGCATTCCAGTCCAGCGCCACGAAGTCGGCTTCCTTGCCCGGCTCGAAATTGCCCAGCACGTCGTCGATATAGAGCCCCTCGGCCCCGCCCAGCGTGATCGACCAGAAGG
>NZ_RWKV01000013.1:2500-4296 GCF_003993795.1 Aquabacter cavernae | reverse complement strand
CCAAGNCAGAGGCCTCCTTATCCCGAAGTTACGGAGGTAAATTGCCGAGTTCCTTCAGCATAGTTCTCTCAAGCGCCTTGGTATACTCTACCAGTCCACCTGTGTCGGTTTCGGGTACGGTCTATGTGGGGGCTATTTCCTGGTACCCTTCACAGGCCCGGTCAATCCAATAAGACCAGACAAGCTGCCGGATACGTCACACACCCACTGGCCCACGATTATTAACGTGGTTCCCATCGACTACGCCTTTCGGCCTCGCCTTAGGGGCCGGCTAACCCTGCGCAGATTAGCTTTACGCAGGAACCCTTGGACTTTCGGCGACAGTGTCTTTCACACTGTTTGTCGTTACTCATGTCAGCATTCGCACTTCCGATACCTCCAGAGGCCCTCACGGGTCCTCCTTCGCAGGCTTACGGAACGCTCCGCTACCGCTTGCCCGAAGGCAAACCTAAAGCTTCGGCGCGTGGCTTGAGCCCCGTTACATTTTCGGCGCGAGAATCCTAGACCAGTGAGCTGTTACGCTTTCTTTAAAGGATGGCTGCTTCTAAGCCAACCTCCTGGTTGTTTTCGGACTCTTACATCCTTTCCCACTTAGCCACGACTTGGGGGCCTTAGCTGTTAGTCAGGGTTGTTTCCCTCTCCACGACGGACGTTAGCACCCGCCGTGTGTCTCCCGTGTAGTACTTCCTGGTATTCGGAGTTTGGTTAGGTTTGGTAGATCGGTAAGACCCCCTAGCCCATCCAGTGCTCTACCCCCAGGAGTATTCGCACGAGGCGCTACCTAAATAGCTTTCGCGGAGAACCAGCTATTTCCGGGTTTGGTTGGCCTTTCACCCCTAGCCACAAGTCATCCGAGACTTTTTCAACAGGCACCGGTTCGGTCCTCCAGTGCGTGTTACCGCACCTTCAACCTGCTCATGGCTAGATCACCCGGCTTCGGGTCTAATCCGACGAACTGAACGCCCTGTTCAGACTCGCTTTCGCTGCGCCTACACCTATCGGCTTAAGCTCGCTCGCCAGACTAAGTCGCTGACCCATTATACAAAAGGTACGCGGTCACCCTTTCGGGCTCCCACTGTTTGTAGGCATCCGGTTTCAGGAACTGTTTCACTCCCCTCGTCGGGGTGCTTTTCACCTTTCCCTCACGGTACTGGTTCACTATCGGTCGCTAAGGAGTACTTAGGCTTGGAGGGTGGTCCCCCCATGTTCAGACAGGATTTCACGTGTCCCGCCTTACTCAAGGACAAAGGTTCGCATTACTCATACGGGGCTATCACCCTCTAAGGCGCCGCAGTCCTGACGGCTTCTGATTGTCTTACCTTTGCCACTGGCCTAGTCCGCGTTCGCTCGCCACTACTAGCGGAGTCTCTGTTGATGTCCTTTCCTCCGGGTACTTAGATGTTTCAGTTCCCCGGGTTCGCCTCTAACCCCTATGTATTCAGGATTAGATACCTTCATATGAAAACTAGAAATCCGAAGCTTTCGCCTCGGCTCGACCGAAATCGTTCCGAGGTAAAACCTCGGAGTTCTAGTTTTCGAAGGTGGGTTTCCCCATTCGGAAATCTCTGGATCAAAGCCTGTTCGCGGCTCCCCAAAGCTTATCGCAGCGTACCACGTCCTTCTTCGCCTCTTAGCGCCAAGGCATCCACCGAATGCCCTTAAGACACTTGATCGTTCTCATCGTCGATGCCCACCACTCGGCAGAGCTAACCGGATGCCGCAACCGCATGCTTAAGGACATGCAGATGGACAAACCGGAACGGGATCGACGGATCTTTTAAAGACCAGCTTCGCAT
>NZ_RWKV01000012.1 GCF_003993795.1 Aquabacter cavernae | reverse complement strand
AGCGGTGCGATCACCGACCACTCGAAATCCGTCAGGTCAAAGCGCGCCATCTCAACCTCCAGGGTTGAGATCAGTGAATCAAAACAACGCTCCGCTGGGAATCCCGTTTATGGGTATGTCACCTAGGGGAAGTAAGAGATGCATCTGGCACCCCTGTCTTGCGCACCTCATTCACGACCGGCCACGGTCGACCAGCGGAGATATCCGGATGGCGGGGACCAGCATCAACCCCCTCCAACGCACCGACGGCGCGCTGGCCTATCTAGTGACGGGCTCGGGTCGGCTATCACCGACGTGCCACCACCCCAGTAGTTTTGCGCTCATGCGATGGACGCTGAGGCAGTCCCCGACCAGTCGATTAAGATCGCTTTTGTCGATTAAGAAAACCAGGCGATCGACCGACAATCGATCGAGATCGCCCGCTTAGGATTACAGCAGTTCAGGCCGGCCATTCATCCGGGCGCTCCGCCCGGCAGCGAACATATATCGGTGACCACTTATCGGCTTGAAAACCGTGGGACGCTAAATGCCATCGCGCGCAGGACCAGATTTGCCGGCGCCTCGGCGATGACAGGCTACTACTCAGTTCAGCCTCATTCTGGAATCGTAATGGCTAGCCCTCAGGCACAGATTCTGACTGCAAGGGTTCTATTCCAAGAGGCTGTTGCGTTCAGGCTTGCCGCCCAATGGGTAAGAAATTTTCGGCCACCCAATAGGTCAGTTCGCCGTCGCGGACGATGCGCTTAGGCGGGGCCAAACGGCAGCTATTCGCTGAGCTTACTCCGATAGTGGACTGTCGGCAGTCGGCCCCAAATCGGCCATTCGAGATAGCCAGAGCAAACTTCCGCTTCTAGCGCATCGCCGACATCACATCCGTCCGCTTCGGTGCGGGTCGTGGGTAGCGGCGGATGTCTTATGCCATCGGCTCCATGTCCCGGCCGCCGAACACCGCGAAGCGGGTGAGCACGTAGTTCACCCCCAGCGACACGCCCGCCGCCCCAACCAGCAGCGCCGCATGGGCCATGTCCGAAGAGGCGAAAGGGTCGAGCGCGAAGATCACGCCCACGCGCACCAGCAGTGTGAACAGGGCGACGCCGATGAACTTGCCGAAGCGCGCGCCATAGCCGGTGCGCCGGGTCCCGGCGAAGGTCCAGAATTCGTGGGCGAGATAGTTGAACGCCACCGCCAGGGCGAAGCCCACGCAGGCGGCGGCGGGCAAGGGCAGGCCCAGCAGCTTGAAGGCCGAGAAGGAAACGCCGAAATCGACGCCATATCCCGCCACCACCACGGCGAGATAGCGCAGTTCACGCGAGCCGAGCATGGTCCCTCCCCTCACGCGATGCGCGCCGCGGCCGCGCCGGGCAGCAGGCAGGACAGGTCCACCCGCCGCCAGCGGGCATCCTCCAAGGGCAGCGCCTCGAACAGGTCGTAGACATTGTCGATCTTCCCGCCCAGCACGGAGATGACGTTGGGCGCGTCGGGATGGCGGTGGAACAGGATGGGCCGCCCGTCATTGCGCTCGTTCTTCAGCAGCAGCGTCTTCACGTCGAACAGGGAGGACTGCCATTCCAGCCCCCCCAGGCACGGCATGTAGCGCCGGGCGTCCATCATCATGTGCCGCCAGCGCGAGGCGCGGGGCAGGCGCTCCGCCAGTTCGTAGGGGGTCGCCGTCACATTCCCGTCCAGCCAGGAATAATGGGGCGTGTAGCGCACATGGGTCAGCGAATAGAGGTTCACTGAAGGATAGGGCATCATGGAGAAGAAGGGGCCGTCCATGACGGTCACGGCCCGGCCCTTCAATTCCTCCGGCGGGAGGGCGAGGGCGATCTCCACGAATTCGTGCTTGAGGGCGAGGGTGGAGATGCCGCTCTCCCGCAGCACCGCGTTGAGCATGGCATAGGTGACGTTGAAGACCGTGCCGGCGGTGAAGTTGGTCCCGTTGGACAGGCTGACGCCCACCGCCTCCGGTCCCGGCTCCAGCCTGTCCACCATGGCGCCATAGCGGATCTCCACCTTGTTCCGGTCCAGTTGCTCCGTGAGGCGTTCGCGCAGGGCGCGATAGTCGAACGCCCATTCGCGCGCATTGAACACGGCTTCCACCAGTTCGGGGGAGAACAGCGCGCTCTCCTGGCGCCCGGCCGGGACGATGGGGGCGCCGAGATCCTCGAACATGCGCAGGAAGCGCGCCGCCGACACTTTCGAGCGCCGCCGGGCGATGGCGTAGAGCATGGTGAAGTCGTCCACCACCGCCTCGGGGAAATCGAGGGCGAAGCGGCGGTGCAGCACCATGGAGCGCAAAGCGGTGAGGAAGGAGCGCGGATAATGGAAGCCGGTATGGATGCGCGCCTGGTTCACCCGCGAGGCGCGCTCCAGCAGCCCCTCCCCCGCCTCCACCACCACCACGCGGTCGCTGATGGAGCGCAGCAGCAGCGCGAGGCAGCAGCCGTAGAAGCCGCCCCCGATCACCGCGAAATCATAATCCGGACGCGCCATGTCCGCCTCAGGCGCGCGGCGGGTTGTAGTCGCCCCGCAGCGTCTTCCAGAGCACGTTGATCAAATCGAGATGGGCGTGGGCGCCGCCGATCTTGGTGGGGATGGCCTCGTTGGCCGGATAGGCGCGGCGGGTCGGCACTTCGGAGGTGCGATAGCCGAGCTGCCCCGCCCGCGCGGTGAGATAGGCGAGCAATTCATAGCGCACGAACACGTCGCGGAACGGCTGCACGCGCGGGTCCAGCAGGTAGCGGGCGGAATAGGCGCGATAGCCCTGCGTGGTGTCGGTGAACCAGCGCCGCCCGGCAAGGCTCAAAGCCGGGGCGTGCAGCAGGCGGATGGCTATGAGCCGCGAGAGCGGGGTGTTGATCCCCTCCCCGCCCGTGATGAAGCGGGAGGCCTGCGCATAGTCGATGCCCGCATCCAGCGCCTTCACGAACAAAGGCAGGCTTTCCACACTGTCCTTGCCGTTGCCGTCGATGGTGATGATGCCGTCATAGCCCTCGATGAGCGCATAGGCATAGGCGCATCGCAGCTGCGCGGAGAGCTTGCCGGGCCCGGTCTTGGTGAGCAGCGTGCGCACCCCCGTCTCGCGCAGGAAATCCTCCGCCAGCGAGCCGTCCGTGGAGCCGCCGTCCACGATGATCACGTCCATGAGGTCGCAAAAGCCGAGGGCAGCCGTCTCGGCCATCTGCCGGCGGATGCGCTCGCCCTCGTTGATGACCGGAACGATCAGGCAATAGCGGGCGCGCTTCTCGCGCAGCGCCTGGACGGTGAAGGCCGGCACCTGCCAGCCGCGCCGGGCGATCTCCGCCTCAACCGCGGTTTGGGCCGTCATGATGCCTCCTCTTCCGGCTCGCGATGCCGCCGCTCGACATTCAGGTCCGTGACCTTGCTGAAGAAGTCCACGGTGTTCAGCTCGTCCACGATCGTATAGCGCAGCATGCCCTCGATGCGGTCCAGCAGCTTGACGATGCCGATGGAAATGCCCGCCACCGTGACGCCGAGGAAGCCCACGATCACCACCTGCACCAGCGAGGTGGTGAGCCAGCCGGGCTGCACATTGTCCTTCAGCAGCCAGATCAGCACCGCATAGACGCCATAGACCACCGCGAACAGCGCCACCGCGAAGGAGAAGGCGGACACGGTGCGCAGCACGCGCGGCGCGGCGCTGGCCAGAAGGTCTGCCAGCAGGCGGAAGCGCCGCCCCACGGAGCGCAGCGCGCGCGGCACCTGCACTCCGCCGGGCACCGTCTCGCGGCGGAAATGCCCGCCGCCCGTGCGCCGCTCGAAGCGCAGCAGCAGGTCCGCGTCCGGCCGGGCGAGCACGCGGCTCAGCCAGGTGCGCGGGAAACCGGCGGTGAGCGTGTCGCGCGGATCGATCCGGTAGTTGATGAGCGAGCCGAGGATGCCGAAGAACACCGAGACGAGGATGCCCTGGCGCTCGCGGATCATCACGATGGCCTCGTCCCCTCCCCACACCTTGTCGGCCAGCGCCGGGAGGTCCATCAGCTCCATCTCCGAGCCGGTGGTGATCACCACCACGTCGCCGATGGCCTCGGAGGCGGCGGCCAGGCGCAGGCGGTAGAAATTATCCACCTCGTCCACCCGCAGCAGCCGCATGTTGGGGATCGCGCCCAGCTGCGCCGCCAGCGCGGAGGACACCTCCTCCTCGATGGAGGCCACCACCACGATTTCCCAGAACTGGTAGCGCCGGGCGAGGCGGGTGGCGATGCGGGCGAGGGCGGCCACCTGGTCGGGCGTCCAGGTCAGGCCCACCACGGCCAAAGAGAGCAGGAAATCCCCTCTCGGCGTACGCTCCGGCACCGGCAAGGCAGGCTCCATCAGGCCGCTCCCATGGCTGAAAGGGTGGCGCGGACGGCGCGGCGCACGGCGCCCACCGGGTCGTCGGGGTCGGCCCGCATCTCGATGGAGACCCAGCCCTCCCAGCCCGCCGCCGTGAGGGCGGCGAACACAATGCGGGCCTCGTCCACCGAGCCGGGGACGGGACCGAGCTGGGGCTCGCTCAGATGCACATGGGAGATGCGAGGCCGGGACACGGCCAGCGCCGCCTCGAGATGCGCGAAGGCGCCGTTCACATGCATCGCCCCCACGTCGAAATTCACCCGCACCGCCGGATGGTCCACCGCCCGCACGAAGGCGTCGGTCTCTTCCAGGGTGGTGAGGAAATTGGTGCCGTAGACGGCGGGGTTCGGCTCCATGGCGAGCACGCAGCCCGCCTGCGCGGCCCGGTCCCCCAACCGGCGGAAAAGCTTCAGGCTGATCTCGCGCACCTGCTCCGGCGAGAACAGGTCCGGGATCACCCGGTTGCGCGGCGAGCCCACCACCAGATTGGGAATGCCGAGCCGCCCCGCCAACGCGATGGCCCGCAGCAGCCCGCCCTCGAACGCGCCACGCGCCTCGGGGGCGCCGAACAGCTCCGCGCCCGCCACGCCGAACAAAAGGGACTGCATGGAACAGAGCGTGAGCCCCGCTTTGTCGAGCCGTGCCGTCACGGTGCGCAGCGCGGCCTCGGACGGCACGAAGGGGTCCGGCTCGCCCGCGAACAGGATGCCCGGCGCGATCTCCAGCCCCGGCACGCTGAGTTCCGCCAGCACGTCATAGACCGCGTCGGCCTGGGCGGCGGGCCAGGCGATGTTGGAGACGGCAAGGCGCATCATGCGCGCGCCGTGTCGAAGAAGGTTTTCAGCTCCGCCAGGGTCGCCTCGGCGGAACGCAGATAGGGCCCGGTCCCGCCCCAGGCGGCGGCATGGCGGCTGTGCATGTCTTCCGCATAGAGCGGCGGCCCGTCATTGGCGAAGGGCTGGCCCGTGAGCGCGGCGTGAATGTCGCCCGCCCGCAGGGGCGCGCTCGCCGTATGCAGCACCGGGAGGCCCTGCGACACGGCCTGCTCGATATCGTCCCACAAATGATGCAGGCCGTAATATTGGAAGCGGCTCTCGCTATTGGTGAAGCGCGGCGCCGTGAAGCCCGCCGCGGCGAACGCGGCTTCCAGCACCGGCAGCGCCCCGCTGCGGCGTGCCTCCTCGCGCTCGAACCGCATCATGCCCAGCGCCGGATCCGCCGTGAACAGCCGCTCCACTAAAGTCGCCGCCTCTGGCGTCATGGTGCGCGACAGTTCCGCGAGCTTCTCCGGCTTCAGGAAGGAGGGCACGGGATTGATGAGGTCGAACAGGAAATTCTTCTTGAGGCCCTCACCGAACAGGGCCGGCAGGCGCAGGATGTGGATGTCGGGAAACCGCGCCGCCAGCCGCACCTCCAGGTGCCGCCGGTTGCGGCCATAGGCCTTGGCGGTCTCGAACCGCGCGTTCGTCTCGTCATAGCCCGCCGCCGCGTCGTCCAGCACCGCGATGGTGGAGATGAGGACGAGGCGCCCGATGCGCGCGCCGCAGATGGCGGCGATCAGCGCGTCGATGCCCGCAAGGTCGCCCGCCGGGTCGTTATTGGCCGCCCACATGGTGGCCGGAGCCGCCGCGCAGACCGCAAGGTCATAGGAGCGGCCGGCAAGGTCCGCGATGTTGCGCGAATTGAACACGCCATCGAACGCCGCCGACGCCTTCAGATTCGTCCCGACAAAGCCACTATGGCCGATGAGCGCCCGCATCCGTTCGTCCCGCTCCGGCCCCACCCCGCCGAAGCCCTTTCCACAGCGTTCATAAGCGAGTTTGGGGCCAGCCGGAAGCCGCTGCGCATGTGGCGAACGCCCGACGGACGACCTACGTATATTCCCATAGGGAACCCGCCCTTGATCTGGCTCAACGCAGGGGGGCCCCCTTGCTCAGATCGTGAGTGGCAACCAAGGGAGAAACCAATGGCTCAGGGCATCAAAAGCATCCTCGTCGGCACCACGGAAGAAGGCGTGAGCGAGCCCGCATCGGCTCTCGGCTACGCGCTCACCATGGCGCGCCAGTGCCAGGCCCATCTGACGGTCCAGGCCACCTCGGTGCGCATCAGCCTGCACCACGCCGTGATAAGCGATTTCGCGAACAATCTCGTCGCCGCCGAGAACCGGCGCCTCAAGGCGCTGGCGGAGAAGGTGGCGGAACACAGCCGCGACGAAGCCGCCGCCGCCGGTGTCAATTGCACAGTGGAAAGCCACCAGCTCGCCTATCCCGAGTTGCTGAAGAGCTTCGTCGCCTTGGCCCGCGTCCATGATGTGGTGGTGCTCGATTCGGAGACCGCCACCATCGATGTGGATCGCGGCCTGATCGAGAGCACCCTGTTCGAGGGCGGCCATCCGGTCATCCTCGTGCCGCCGAACACCGAGACGTTCAGCGCCAGGCGGATCACCGTGGCGTGGGACGGCAGCCTCCAGGCGGCCCGAGCCGTCACCGGCGCCATGGCGCTGCTGAAGACGGCGGACGCCGTGGACCTGATCAGCGTGGTGGACGAGAAGTCCCTGTCCAGCAAGGTTCCCGGTGCCGACGCCGCCTTGTGGCTGGCCCGGCACGGGGTCAAGGTGACCGAGACCGACCTGCCTGTGGGCCCGGACGGCATCGCCCAGACCCTGTTGCGCTATCTGGAGCGCAACCCCACGGATCTGGTTGTAATGGGTGCCTACAAGCACTCCATGTTCTGGGAGTGGCTGGCCGGCGGGGTGACGCAGTCCTTGCTCAAGGCCAATCCCGTGCCGCTCTTCCTGTCCCACTGACCTTCTCTCGCGAAGGGCCGTTCCTCCGGGGCGGCCCTTCGTGAAATCCGCCGCGGAGTACAACCCAGGCAGATTGTCCACTTGCGAAATTGTCCATTTCCGAACCAGATGCGTTTCCGTTTCTCATACTCATCGGCCGCCATTGCCTCAGGGCCAGAAACAACCTCTTGCGCATGACGCCTCCTCTTCAAGATACCGGCATCGCCGACCCGCTGCTTGCGGCGGAGGATCTGCGCGCGACGCTGGATGATTCGGGGATCGGCACCTGGTCCCTCGACCTCGAACACAACCGCCTCCTCATGTCCGCCACCTGCGCGCGCCTGCTGGGCATGGGCGAGGTTCTGGCGGCGGACCTCGCCGCCTTGCGCGAGGTGGTGCATCCCGACGACCGCGAGGCCCGCGACGAGGCCATTGCGCGCGCGCTGGCGGGCGGCACGCGCCATGCCATCGATTTCCGCGTGCTGCGCCCCAATGGGCAGGTGGGCTGGGTGCGCTCCCAGGGACAGGTCCGCAAGAATGACGCGGGCCGCCCCGCCTGGATGCGCGGCGTCGTGTTCGCCATCGACGCCCAGAAGGGCGCGGAAGCCGAATTGCGGGCACGCGAGGCGCATCTGCGCTCCATCCTCGACACCGTGCCGGAGGCCATGATCGTCATCGACGAGGACGGCATCATGCGCTCCTTCAGCGCCACGGCGGAGCATCTGTTCGGCTGGTCGGCGGAAGAGGCGGTGGGCCGGAACGTGTCCATGCTCATGTCCGAGCCCGACCGCAGCCGCCATGACGGCTATCTCGGCCATTACCGGCGCACCGGACAGAAGCGCATCATCGGCCGGGGACGCATCGTCAACGGCCAGCGCCGCGACGGCTCCATCTTCCCCATGGAGCTGGCGGTGGGCGAGATGCGCTCCGGCGACGAAGTGCATTTCACCGGCTTCATCACCGACCTCACCGAGCGCCAGCAGACCCAGGCCCGGCTCCAGGTGCTGCAGTCGGAGTTGGTCCATGTCTCGCGCCTCACCGCCATGGGCGAGATGGCCTCCACTTTGGCGCACGAGTTGAACCAGCCGCTGGCGGCGGTGAGCAATTACCTGAAAGGGTGCCGCCGCCTTCTGGACCAGGAAGACCTGGAAGCGCTGCCCAAGGTGACGGCGGCCCTGGACAAGGCGTCCGAGCAGGCGGTGCGGGCGGGCCAGATCATCCGGCGGCTGCGCAATTTTGTCTCGCGCGGCGAGACCGACCGGCGCCTGGAAAAGGTGTCCCAGCTCATCGACGAGGCCGCGGCGCTCGCCTTGGTGGGCGGGCGCGAGGCGGGCATCGTCTCGCGCCTCGACCTGCATCCGGACGTGTCCACGGTGATTGCCGACCGGGTCCAGATCCAGCAGGTGCTGGTGAACCTCATCCGCAACGCGGTGGACGCCATGCATGCGTGCCCGCGACGCCAGATCACCCTCTCCGCCCGGCCGAGTGAGGATAATATGGTGGAGATCGGTGTTTCAGATACCGGACCGGGCCTCGCGCCCGAGGTGGTGGATCGCCTGTTCCAGCCCTTCGTGACCACGAAGGAGCATGGCATGGGCGTCGGCCTGTCCATCAGCAGAACCATCATCGAGGCCCATGGCGGCAAGCTGTGGGTCGAGCAGAACCAGGACGGCGGGGCTTTCTTCCACCTGACGCTTCCCGCCGGTGACAACGAAGAGCCCCGTGACGATGGAAAATAATCTGATCCATGTGGTGGATGACGACGAGGCCATGCGGGAATCGCTGGCCTTCCTGCTCGGCTCCTCCGGTTTCTCCGTGCGCCTCTATGACGGGGCCCCGGCCTTTCTGAACCATCTGGCCGAACTGCCGGTGGGCTGCATCCTGTCGGACATCCGCATGCCCGAGATCGACGGCATCGAGCTGCTGCGCCGGGTGCGCTCCAGCGGGCGCGGGCTGCCGGTGGTGCTCATGACCGGCCATGGCGACGTGCCGCTGGCGGTGGAGGCCATGAAGCTGGGCGCCGCCGACTTCATCGAGAAGCCGTTCGACGACGAGGTGCTGCTCTCGGCCCTCAAGTCCGCCATGGAACGCTGCGGCGACGAGGAACTCGATGCCACGCTGAAGCTGTTCATGAGCCGGCTCGCCACCCTCAGCCATCGCGAGCGGCAGGTGTTCGACCGTCTGGTGGCGGGCGACGCCAACAAGGTCATCGCGCGCATCCTCGACATCAGCCCGCGCACGGTGGAAGTCTACCGGGCCAATGTGATGAGCAAGCTCCAGGCCACCAGCGTCTCCGAACTGGTGCGCTGCGCGGTGCGCTCCGGCGTCGCCTGACGCCGCAGCCCCCCGAATAGCCGTTCAGAATTCCAGCAGCCCGCCCGCGCCGCCCTCGGTGCCGAAGGCCACCGCCCCGCCGTCCGCACGCCAGGCCAAGCCGGTGATGCGGGAGGCGTCGGGCGCGCGCAGCAGGATTTCCGCCCCGTCGGTGATACGGGCCATCAGCACCATGCCGTTCTCATAGCCCACGGCCACCACCGGGTCTTTCGGATGGCACGCCACCTGGGCGACCCGCGTGTCGGGCGCGGGCGCCAGCATGGCGGGCTGCTTGCCCATGGGGCCTTCCTTGCTCTGGAACGGCCACAGGATCGCCTCGCCCGAGCCGGAGGAGGCGAGCCATTTTCCGTCCGCCGTGAAGGCGTAGGATTTCACCCGCGCGGGATAGCCGCTCATGCGCATATGGCCGCCGTCCGACAGGCGCCAGCCGTGCAAGGCGGGCTCCTGCATGGTGGTCACGAGGAAGCGTCCGTCGGGGCTGAACGCGACGCCGAGATGCGAGCCCTTCCAGCCGAGCCCTTCCGGCTTCACCCCGGCCGCATTGGGGAACCAGAGCGTCACCCCGCCATAATGGGCGATGCCGAGCCGGGTGCCCTTGGGCGCGAAGGCGAGCCCGCCCACCGTGGAGGCCACGTCCAGCGCGCGCCGCTCCTCGCCCTTGGCGGGCACGAAATAGGCGGTCTTCCCCACCGAATAGGCGAAGCTGCCGTCCGCCCCCAGGGCCACATGGTCGATCCAGCGGTTCTTGTGCTCGGCAAGGGTGCTCACCGTGCCGTCCGCGCCGAGCGCGCGCACCGTGCCGTCGTCGCCCGCCGTGAGCAGACGCCGCCCGTCGCCCACGGTTTCCAGCACCACGCCGTCATGCAGCTTGACCCGCGTCTCCTCGCCTCCGGTGAGCAAGGCCGTGCCCTGGTCCTCCACGAACACCGCTCGGGGCCCCAGAAAGGCTGTGGCGGCGATCGCGCTGTCGAAGGTGAAGGGGCGGACCTTGTCGGTGAGGGAAGCGGGAGCGGACGACATGGGAGGCGGCGGTTTCCGTAGGTGCGGGTCGTGTGGTCTAGATAGGGGATGGCCGCGCATTTGTCGCCCTCCCGCGCCCGCGCCTCGCTTCCGGGCGGTCCCGGGTCTGTGGTAACGCGGGCACATGGCCAAAACGCCCGCGTTCGACACCCCCTTGCCCATCGACGCCGTGCTCCCCGCGCTGTGCGAGACGCTGGCCGCGCACAGCGCCGCGGTTCTGGTGGCGCCGCCGGGCGCGGGCAAGACCACGCGCGTGCCCCTCGCCCTCATGGACGAGCCCTGGGTGAAGGGCGGCAAGATCCTCGTTCTGGAGCCCCGCCGCCTCGCGGCCCGCGCCGCCGCCGCGCGCATGGCCCGCACCCTCGGCGAGGCGGTGGGCGAGCGGGTGGGCTACCGGGTGCGCCTGAAGGCGGAGGTCTCCCGCCGCACCCGCATCGAGGTGATCACCGAAGGCGTGTTCACGCGCATGATCCTCGATAATCCCGATCTGCCCGGCATCGCCGCCGTTCTGTTCGACGAGTTCCACGAGCGCTCGCTGGATGCCGATCTCGGCCTCGCCTTGGCGCTGGACGCCCAGGCCGGGCTGCGGGACGACCTGCGCATCCTGCCCATGTCCGCCACCCTGGACGGCGCGCGCGTGGCCGCGCTTCTGGGGCCGGAGGGCGCGCCCGCCCCGGTGGTGGAGAGCGAGGGCCGCGCCTTCCCCGTGGAGACGCGCTATCTCGGCCGCGACCCGCGCGCGCCCATCGACCGGCAGGTGGCGGACGCGGTGCTGCGCGCGCTCTCCACTGAGCGCGGCTCCATCCTCGCTTTCCTGCCCGGCGCCGCCGAGATCCGCCGCACCGAGACGACGCTGCGCACCCGCGTCACCGACCGGGACGTGGACATCGTGCCTTTGTTCGGCGCGCTGGATGCGGCGGAGCAGGACCGGGCGGTGTCGCCCGCCCCGCCGGGACGGCGCAAGGTGGTGCTCGCCACCTCCATCGCCGAGACCAGCCTCACCATCGAGGGGGTGCGCGTGGTGGTGGATGGCGGCCTTGCCCGCGTGCCGCGCTTCGAGCCGGACGTGGGCCTCACGCGCCTTGAGACGGTGCGCGTCTCCCGCGCCGCCGCCGACCAGAGGCGCGGGCGCGCGGGGCGTACCGAGCCGGGCGTCTGCTACCGGCTCTGGGGCGAGGGCGAGACCGCGAGCCTCCAGCCGTTCGCCACGCCGGAAATCCTCGCCGCCGACCTGTCCGGCCTGGTGCTGGACCTCGCCGCCTGGGGCGTGCGCGACCCGCGCAGCCTGCCCTTCCTGGATCCCCCGCCCGTGCCCGCCGTCTCCGAGGCGAAAGTGCTTCTGCGCCTCTTGGGCGCGCTGGATGACGACGGCGCCGTCACGCCCATGGGGCGGCGCATGGAGCGCCTGCCCTTGCCCCCGCGCCTCGCCCATATGGTGGTGACGGGCGGGGAGGCCGGGGTTGGGGCCAAGGCCGCCGAGATCGCGGCGGTGCTCGTGGAACGGGGCCTGGGCGGGGAAGGCGCGGACCTTCTCCAGCGGCTCGACGGTTTCCGCACCGACCGCTCCCGCCGCGCCGACGATGCCCGGCGGCTCGCCGCCCGCTGGACGGACCTCGCCGGTTCCGGCGCGGCGTCGGGACCGCCCCCCTCCCCCGCCGCGCTGCTCGCCACCGCCTATCCCGACCGGGTGGCGAAAAGCCGGGGCGACGGCACGCGCTTCCTTTTGGCCAACGGGCGCGGCGCCGTCATGGACCCCGCCGCCGCCCTTGCCCGCGCGCCCTATCTGGCCGTGGCCGAAGTGGCGGGGCGGGCCGAAGGCGCGCGCATCACGCTCGCCGCCGCCTTGCCCGAGGCGGAGCTGGAGCGCCTGTTCGCCGCCGACATCACGTCCGGCCTGGAGATCGCCTTCGATCCGCAGGCGGCGGCGGTGCGCGCCCGCGAAACCCGTCGCCTCGGCGCCCTGGTCCTGGCGGACCGCCCGCGCGCGGTGCCGCCCGGCGAGGCGACGGCCCAAGCTCTCGCACGCGGCATTGCGGGCCTCGGCCTGTCCCGCCTGCCCTGGACCGCCGCCCTCTCCCAATGGCGCGACCGGGTGGCCTTCCTGCGCCGCGCCGAGGGCGAGCCCTGGCCCGATATGTCCGATAGCGCCCTGGAAGCGACCATCGAGGACTGGCTCGTCCCTTTTCTCGACGGAAAGACCGCGCTGTCCGACATCGGCGCCGACGCGGTCTCCAACGCGCTGCGGGCGCTGCTGCCCTACCAGCTGGGCGCGCGCCTGGAAGCGGAGGCCCCCACCCATTTCGACACCCCCGCGGGCTCGCGCCTGCCCATTCTCTATGAGGAGGAGGGGCCGGTCCTCGCCGTGCGGGTGCAGGAGATGTTCGGCCTCACCGCCCATCCTGCCATCGCCGGGGGAAAGGTGCCGCTCACCTTGTCCCTGCTCTCCCCCGCCCACCGGCCCATCCAGGTCACGCGCGACCTCCCGCAATTCTGGCGCGGCTCCTGGCGGGACGTGCGGGCCGATTTGCGCGGGCGCTATCCCAAGCATCCCTGGCCCGAAGACCCCGCCAGCGCCCCCGCCACCAGCCGCGCCAAGCCGCGCGGGACGTGAGGCTTGGCGCGGCTGGTGGCGCGCCCGGCCTGCCCCCTCCCAACCCTCCCCCGCAAGCGGGAGAGGGCTTCACCGTCCACTTGCGGCAAGGGCCCACTTCATTTCCTGGCGCAACAAAAGCTCCCTCTCCCGCTTGCGGGGGAGGGGTGGGGAGGGGGAAAGGGGGCGCAGGTAAAAGGCGCCGCCGCCTATCTCCCGCTCCGCTCCTTCGCCACAGCCGCGATCACCTCCAACACGCCGTCCCGGTTCTCAAGCACATCCAGATTGCTGAAACGCAGAACGAGAAAACCAAGCTCGTTCAGCATCGCCTCGCGACGGCTGTCCCTGGCCCGCCCACTGATCATGTAGTGCTGGCCGCCATCCAGCTCGACCACCAGACGGCACGGCAGGCAGGCGAAATCGGCGATGAAGGGGCCGATGGGGTGCTGGCGGCGAAAGCTTAGGCCCTCAAGGCGATGAGCACGCAAAGCGGACCAGAGCGATTGCTCGGCATCGGTCTGGCCCGCACGGAGGCGCCGCGCGTGCTTGCGCTGCCCGGTCTGCACGCGCCAGGAGGTGAGGGGCGGATCGTCGGCCACACGATGTCCGATACTCGAAAAAGTTGCACCATCTTCCCCCTCCCCACCCCTCCCCCGCAAGCGGGAGAGGGGGCTTTTGTTGCGCTCGGGATCACGTGGGCCCTTGCCGCAAGCGGACGGTGAAGCCCTCTCCCGCTTGCGGGGGAGGGGTGGGAGGGGGCAGACCGGGCGCAAACAGGGAACCACCCGCGCTTCAGTGCTAAAGAGACAGGGCGACACAAAAGAAAGACGGACACATGGGCGGACACCGGCTGGAGGAACTCACGGGCGTGGTGCTGGCGGGCGGGCAGGCGCGGCGGATGGGCCATGTGAACAAGGCCCTCATGACCGTGGGCGGCGCGGCGGTGATCGATCGCATCCTCGACCGTCTCTCCGAGACCTGCGCCCATGTGATGGTGATCGCAAACGACCCCGCGCCCTATACGGAGCGCGGCGTGCCCATCTTCCCGGACGCCATGCCCGGCCACGGGGCGCTGGGCGGGCTGCATAGCGCGCTCCTCAATGCGCCGACGCCAAACGTGTTCGTGTGCGGCTGCGACATGCCCTTCATCTCCCCGCCGCTCATCCGGGCGCTGGCGGCACGCATCGGCACGCAGGACGCGGCGGTGCCGCGCGACGGCTACGGCCTCCAGCCGCTGCACGCGGTCTATGCCCGGCGCATCGCGCCCCTGGTGCCGCCTTTCCTGGTGCGCGGCGAGTTGCGGCTGGAGCGCTTCATCACCGGGCTCGACGCCGCGATCCTGCCGCCCCAGGAGACCGCCACCTATGCGGCGGAGGCGGAAATCTTCTTCAATGTGAATACGCCGGATGATCTGGAACAAGCCCGCGAGAAGGCGCGCCCGCTATAAGGCGCCCGACCCGACGAGACGATCCTGCCCGAGACGCCCATGACCTCTCCCGAGACCGAAACCAGCGCCGCCTCCCTCTATGACCGCATCGGCGGGGAGCGGACCATCAAGCGCCTGACCCGGCGCTTCTACGACCTGATGGACACGCTGCCCGAAGCCGCCGCCTGCCGGGCCATCCATCCGGAAAGCCTCGCGGGCAGCGAGGAGAAGCTGTTCGACTATCTCTCCTTCTGGCTGGGCGGCCCGCCTCTGTTCGTGCAGAAGCACGGCGCGCCCATGCTGCGCCGCCGCCACTTCCCCGCCGCCATCGGCCCGGCCGAGCGCGACGGATGGCTGATCTGCTTCCGGCAGGCCTTCGCGGAGACCGTCACCGACCCGGAATTGACCGGCCTCATCCTGCCCCAGGTGGAGGCGCTCGCCATGCACATGCAGAACCGCCCCTGACACCGAAGCCCGCGCAGCGCCAAAGCCCGCGCGTCGCCCTGGCGTACCCCTTCACCACCGGCCAAAAGCCGGGCAGACGCCCTGAATTCAGCCGCCGCCATTGGTTGACGCTTCACCAGAGCAATGTGAAGCTGCCCGCTGGCGGGGAAAAATGGGGTTGGCCGTGTCGGGGGAAAATGCGGCGCCGCGAACGCTCGGCGTATGGGCCTGTACCTGTCTTGTGATAGGTAACGTGGTGGGTTCCGGGTTCTTCCTGGCCCCGGCGGCGCTGGCGCCCTACGGCACGGTGGCGCTCATCGGCTGGGTGGTGATGTCGGTGGGGGCCATGTGCCTCGGCCTAGTGTTCGCCCGGCTCGGGCGGCTCGCCCCGGCGGCGGGCGGGCCCTATGCCTATACCCGCATGGGCTTCGGCGACTTCGCCGGCTTCCTCATCGCCTGGGGCTACTGGATTTCCATGTGGGCCTCCCAGCCCGCCATGGCGCTGGCCTTCGTGGGCTATCTGCGGGTGTTCTTCCCCGCTCTGGCGGACATGCCGCTCACCAATCTCGCCATCGCGCTCGGCTGCATGTGGGCGGTGGCCCTCATCAATATCCGGGGCGTGAAGGAAGCGGGCCAGTTCCAGATGCTCATGGTGACCGTGAAGCTGGTGCCGTTCCTGGGCATCGCCTTCGTCGGCCTGTTCTGGGTGGACTGGGGCACCTTCACCCCCATCAATCCCACGCCGGACCCGTTCTTCACCGCTTTGTCGGCCACCGCGCCGCTCACCATGTTCGCGTTCCTGGGCATCGAATCCGCCACCGTTCCGGCGGGCGACGTGAAGAACCCCCAGCGCACCATCTTCATCTCCACCATCGTGGGCACGGCCACCGCCGCGCTCATCTTCACGCTGGGCACGCTGGTGGTCATGGGCGTCATGGGCCGGGGGGCGCTCGCCCAGTCCTCCGCCCCCTTCTCGGACGCCGCAGCCATCATGTGGGGGCCGTGGGCGGGCTATGTCATCGCCGCGGCGGCCATGCTCTCCTCGCTGGGCGCGCTCAACGGCTGGACGCTGCTCATGTCGCAAGTGCCCATGGCGGCGGCGCGCAACGGCGTGCTGCCCCAGGTGTTCGCGGACCTGAACAAGGGCGGTGCGCCGGCCAAGGGCATCGTCATCTCGGTGGGCCTGTCCTCGCTGCTGCTCACCCTGCAATCCAGCGGCACCTCGGCCCTCATCGCGGTCTATGACTTCGTGGTGGAACTCTCCACGGTGGCCGAGATGGTGCCCTATGTCTTCTGCTGCCTGGTGGAGGGCACCCTCTATCTGACCCTCGGCCGCAGCCTCGGCTATTTCTCGCCGCGTACCTACATCCCCATCGCCTTTGTCGCATTCCTGTTCGCCATGTGGACCATCTATGGGTCCGGGCCGACGGCGGGCATGTGGGGGCTTCTGCTGCTCTTGTCGGGACTGCCCATCTACGTAATTCTGCATAGCCGACGTGTGAAACTGGCAGCAGCCCAAGGTGCGGGGACCATCGACCCCTGACCGTTTCCCGCGCCTCGGCCAACGTTAAGGAGACCGGAAATGGCGCAATCTCGGGAGGAAGACCTCGGCATGCGGGCCCTGATGGTCCATTCGCTGGACCAGTCCGGCACCGCAGGCGGACGGGCGGCGCGGGCGCTGGCGGACGAGCTGGAAACCCAGGGCGTGCGCGTCGTGGCGGCCTCCACCTGCGAGGACGCCTCCCTGCTGTTCGCCAGCGATGCCGCGCTCCAGGCCGTGCTGCTGGACTGGGACGCGGAGAATGACGAGGGCCACCATGCCGCCCTCGGCGTCATCCAGGCCATCCGCGCGCGCAACACCCATGTGCCCATCTTCCTGTGCGCCGACCGCTCTCTCGCCTCCAGCATCCCGCTGGAGGCCATGGGCCATGTGGACGACTTCATCTGGCTTCTGGAGGACACGCCGCGCTTCATCGCGGGCCGCGTGGTGGCGTCCATCCGGCGCTATCGCCAGCAGGTGCTGCCGCCCATGTTCGGCGCGCTGGCCCGGTTCGCGCAGCTCCACGAATATTCCTGGCACACGCCGGGCCATACCGGCGGCACCGCCTTCCTGAAGACCGGGGCGGGCCGCGCCTTCTTCGAATTCTTCGGCGAGAACCTGTTCCGGGCGGACCTGTCCATCTCGGTGGGCGAGCTGGGCTCGCTGCTGGACCATTCCGGCCCCATCGGCCAGGGCGAGAAATATGCCGCCCGGGTGTTCGGCGCCCACCGCAGCTACACGGTGACCAACGGCTCCTCCACCTCCAACCGCGTCATCCTCATGGCGAGCGTGACGCGCGATCAGGTGTGCCTGTGCGACCGCAACTGCCATAAGAGCGCCGAGCATGCCATGACGCTCTCGGGCGCCATTCCCACCTACATGATGCCGTCCCGCAACGGGCTGGGCATCATCGGCCCCATTCCCCCCGCGCACCTCACCAAGGCCGCCATCGCGTCCTCCATCGCCTCCAACGCCCTGGTGCGGGCGGATGTGGACCCGACCCCGGTGCACGCCATCATCACCAATTCCACCTATGACGGCCTCTGCTACAACGTGGCCGGGGTGGAAGCGCTGCTGGGCCAGAGCGTGGACCGCCTGCATTTCGACGAGGCGTGGTACGGCTATGCGCGGTTCAACCCGCTCTACCGCGACCGCTTCGCCATGCATGGCGACCCGGCGGACCACGGCGCCGACAAGCCCACCGTGTTCGCCACCCAGTCCACCCACAAGCTGCTGGCGGCCCTCTCCCAGGCGTCCTTCATCCATGTGCGGGACGGGCGGCGGCCCATCGAGCATGTGCGCTTCAACGAGGCGTTCATGATGCACGCCTCCACCTCGCCCAATTACGCCATCATCGCCTCCAACGACGTGAGCGCGGCCATGATGGACGGGCCGTCCGGGCAGGCGCTGACCACCGAATCCATCCGCGAGGCGGTGGCCTTCCGCCAGCTCATGGCGCGCATGAACGCCGCCTATGCGGAGCGCGGCACCTGGTTCTTCAACACCTGGCAGGCGGACCATGTCCGCGACGCCGCCACCGGCGACACAGTCGCCTTCCACCTCGCCGACGAGGAGCAACTCGTCACCGACCCGTCCTGCTGGGTGCTGGAGCCGGGGGCGGCCTGGCACGGCTTCGAGGGGCTGGAGGGCGACTGGTGCATGCTCGACCCCATCAAGGTGTCGGTGGTGACGCCGGGCATGTCGCCCTCCGGCGTCCTGGCCGAGACCGGCATCCCCGCCGCCATCGTCACCCTGTATCTGGATCGCCAGGGCATCGTGGTGGAGAAGACCACGGACTTCACCATCCTGTTCCTGTTCTCGCTCGGCATCACCAAGGGCAAGTGGGGCACGCTGGTGAGCGAGCTGGCGGACTTCAAGCGGGACTACGACGCCAACGCCCCGCTGGAAGAGGTCCTGCCCGACCTCGTGGCGCTCGCCCCCGCGCGCTACGGCGCCATGGGGCTGAAGGATCTGGCGGACACCATGTTCGCCGCCATGAAGGCGCTGAAGACCACCGCCGCCATGGCCGCCGCCTTCTCCCAATTGCCCCGCCCGGACCGCTCCCCGGTCCAGGCCTATGAGCAATTGGTGAAGGGCAATGTGGAGAGCGTGACCCTCCACGACCTCGCCGGGCGCACGGTCGCCACCGGCGTCGTCCCCTATCCGCCCGGCATCCCGCTTCTGATGCCCGGCGAGAATGCCGGCCCCGCGGACGGGCCGGTGCTCGGCTATCTCAAGGCGCTGGAAGCCTTCGACCGCCAGTTTCCAGGCTTCGGCCACGACACCCACGGTGTCGAAGTGGACGAGGGAACCTACCGCGTTCTGTGCATCAAGAGCTGAAAAGACAGGGAGGGATGACCCATGCCTGACGCAGCCTCAGCCCCTGCCACGGGGGGCGTGCAGCCCAAGAAGATCGGCCTCATAGCCGCCACCCTCATGGTGGCCGGCAACATGATGGGCTCGGGCGTCTTCATGCTGCCCGCGAATCTCGCCGCCACCGGCGGCATCGCCATCTTCGGATGGCTCATCACGGTGGTGGGCGCGGTGGCGCTGGCGCTGGTGTTCGCCAAGCTCGCCGCCATCGACCCCATCGCCGGCGGGCCCTATGCCTATGCCCGCAAGTCGTTCGGCGACTATATGGGCTACCAGACCAACCTCATCTACTGGCTCGCCAATGTGGTGGGCAACGTAGGGCTGGCGGTGGCCGGGCTCGGCTATCTCTCCGCCTTCTTCCCGGCCCTGAGGGACCCGCTGGTCTCCGCCCTGGCGCAGATCGCCTTGGTCTGGTTCTTCACCTATGCCAACATCCTCGGGCCGAACGTGGTGGGGCGCCTCCAATCCTTCACCACCTCCTTCGCCCTGGTGCCCATCGTGGGCATGGCGCTTCTGGGCTGGTTCTGGTTCTCCGGCACCACCTATTCGGACGGTTGGAACGTGTCGGGCGAAGCCCCGCTCACCGCCATCGGCGCCACGCTCAATTTCACCTTGTGGGCCTTCATCGGCGTGGAGACCGCCTCGGTCTCGGCGGGCGTGGTGGAGAATCCGCGCCGCAACGTGCCCATCGCCACCGTGTGCGGCGTGGTCATCGCGGCGGTGTGCTACGTGCTCTCCTCCACCGCCATCATGGGCATGATCCCCAACAAGGAGCTGGTGGCCTCCTCCGCCCCGTTCGCGGACGCCGCCCGGCTCGCTCTGGGCGACACCGCCGCCAATATCGTGGCGGCCTGCGCCGCCATCGGCTGCCTCGGCTCCCTGGCGGGCTGGACGCTGCTGGTGGGCCAGACCGCCAAAGCGGCGGCCGATGACGGGCTGTTCCCCACCGTCTTCTCGAAGGTGAACCGCAAGGGCGTGCCGTCCATCGGCCTCGCCATCGTCGCGGTGATCATGACGGTTCAGATCATCGCCACCATGTCGCCCACCGCCAGCGAGCAGTTCGGCAAGATCGCGTCCATCGCGGTGATCATGACGCTGCTGCCCTACATCTATTCGGCGGTGGCGCTGAAGGTGCTGGGCTACAAGCAGATGTCCACCCGCGACTACAGCCTCTACACCCTCGTCGCGCTGGTGGCGGCGGTGTATTCGCTGTGGGCCCTGGTGGGCTCGGACGGCAACCAGACCCGCTGGTCGCTGATCTTCGTCATCGCCACCATCGTGTTCTACGCGCTCGCCCTCAACCACAAGCGCGACGTGGAGGACGGCACGGTGCATACCGGCGGGCCGGCGCCGCGCTGGATCCGCTATGCCACGCTGGGCATCACCATCGCGGCGCTGGTGCTCATGTTCTGGGAATCGGTGGGCAAGCGGCGTCCGGAGACGCTGCACACCCGCTCGCCCGCTCCCATCAGCGCACCCGCCGACTCCGCTCCGGCCAGCCCCGCCCCGGCAAAGCCGGGAGGGTGAGGCACCGCACACGCGATCCCGCCGGGCCGGTCCAGCCGGCCCGGTTGATCACACGAAGATGCCGAGGGCCTGGAGGTAAAGCTCCACGATCGCCTCGTGCTCCTTGCGATCGTCGGCATCCTCCTTGCGGATCTTGAGGATGGTACGCAGGGCCTTCACGTCGAAACCATTGGCCTTCGCCTCGGCGAACACATCCTTGATGTCGTCCGAAATGGCCTTCTTCTCCTCCTCCAGGCGCTCGATGCGCTCGATGAAGGACTTGAGCTGTTCCTTGGCGAAGCCCGCGGGGGCATCAGACACGTCTTCCGACACGAGCGGCTACTCCTGGACTGTCGAGCGGCGGATAGGGGCGCAGGATCGGCCCGCCGTCAAGGAAATGTCCCCGCTATCCACGCCCTCCGGCCCCACAGGAGCGTTTTTTTGCCCGCGCGGCCCCGGCCGAATTGATCCGCCTCAAGTGCGCGGGGCGGCGGACGTGGTGGGATGGCGTGTGGACCGGCCGAGTGGTCCGCTGGAGATTGCCATTGCAAGCCGCGCCCGGCGCCGAGCCGCAACCGATCATCATCATCGTGGACGACGATCCCGGTGCCCTGAATTCGCTCCGCTTCCTGCTGGAGAGCGAGGGCTATAGCGTGAAGGCGTTTCTCGGCGGCCCGGAGCTTTTGGCGGACCTGCCCTTCAACGATCCCGTCTGCCTCATCATCGACTTCAAGATGCCGGTCATGGACGGCATCGACGTGTTCCGCCGCCTGCGGGAACTGAATGTGGGCGCCCCCGTCATCCTCATGACCGGCCATCCCGACCCCAAGATCGCCACCCGCGCCGAAGCCGCCGGCCTCGCCTTGATTGAGAAGCCGCTCTCCCAGGACATGCTGCTGAGCGCGGTGCATGCAGCGCGGGCCCGCCATATCGGTATTTCCCCTTAAGTCATCTTCCCTAAGGGCTCCGGCCTAGGGGGTCGGCACGAAATTCCTCATCCCCGGCTTACTGCTAGCGTCCCTCCATCGAAACGCGAGGAGCCGGCCATGAGACATGAGACCCTGCCGAATGCGCGGCACCTCCAGCCCGCGGGCCTGATTCCGGTGGCGCCTGAGCTTATGCTGTGCGGATGCCCGGAACTCGTGGGCACCTCCTTCTCCTATGGCCGCGAGGAAGAAATCTTCGGCGAGGGCGAGGAGGCGGACTTCGTCTACCGCGTCGTGAAGGGCGCGGTGCGCACCTGCAAGATGCTGAGCGACGGCCGCCGCCAGATCGACGCCTTCCACCTTCCCGGCGACCTGTTCGGCTTCGAGATGGGCGCGCGCCACCGCATGACCGCCGAGGCCGTTGCCGACACCACCGTGCTGCTGTTCCGCCGCCGCCAGATTGAGGATACGGCCAGCCGCAACGTGGACGCCGCCTGCCGTCTGTGGGACCTCACCCTGCGCAGCCTCGGCCACGCCCAGGAGCACATGATCCTGCTGGGCCGCCGCACCGCTTTGGAGCGGGTCGCCGCCTTCCTCATCCATATGGACCAGCGCCTCGGCGCCACCGGCCATGTGGACCTCGCCATGCCCCGCCGCGACATCGCCGATTATCTCGGCCTGACGCTGGAGACGGTCTCCCGCGCCCTGTCCCAGCTCCAGAGCGAGGGCGCCCTGCGCCTCGACGGTGCCCGCAAGGTGACCCTGGACCGCAAGCGCATGAGCGCGGTGGTCGAGGACTGACGCCCCGCGCCACGTCCTTATCGCGACCCCCTCCCGGGCCGCCAACTGCACCGCCGCTCCGGCTCCCGCCGGGGCGGCGTTTTTGCGTGCGGCGCACAACCAAAGGTGCGTGCATCGCAATGTCGCACCCAATGCTTGCCAGAACCTGGATTTTGATCAATCGTTCATGTTCGGAACATCATGTGCCGGGCGCCGTTATGGCTCGGCAAGGGAGGAGCGGGGGAATACGACATTATTAGCGGCCGTCAGGGAGGGGCGGAGAGCGCTTGGGATAGCGATGGACGGGCAAGCAAAAGCAGAGGCCGTCATTCTTGAGCATGCACCCGATGCCGTCATCGCCATCGATGCGGAGCGGCGCATTCTCTCGTGGAACCGCGGAGCCGAGGATATCTACGGCTTTTCCGCAGCGCAGGCGGTCGGCCGCAATCTCCTCGAACTGACGGTTCCCGAAAACCGGCGCGGCGAAGCACGGGCGGATTTCGACGCGCTCTTCTCCGGCACCGACCGCGCCAGTTGCTCCTTCGAGGGCCTGCGCCGCCGCAGGGATGGCCTGCTGATCTTCGTCAGCACCACGGTGCGGCGCATCCCCCCCGGAACCGATGCGGGCGGCATGGCCGCGATTGTCTCCGACAAGGACATCACCCGCTTCCGGCTCCAGCGGGATTCCAAGATGCTGGAGAGCCGGTTCCGCGACCTGTTCGAGCTGATGCCCGACGCCATCGTGGTGCTGAACGCCACCGGCCGGATCGTGCTGGTGAACACCCAGGCGGAGGAATTGTTCGGCTATCCCCGTGGCGCGCTGCTGGGCGAGCCGGTGGAGCGCCTGCTGCCCGAACGCCTGCGCACCGCCCATTTCGCCCATCGCTCCGACTTTTCGCGCCATCCGCGCGTGCGCGCCATGGGCATCGGCCTCGACCTGCACGGGCTGCGGGCCGACGGGGTGGAAATCCCCGTGGACGTGTCCCTGAGCCCGCTGGAGACCACCGAGGGCTCCCTGGTGCTGAGCGCCATCCGCGACGCCACCGAGCGGCGCCGGCTCGAAACCATGCTGCGCGACAGGAACACCCAGCTCGCCGGCGCCATGCAGGCCAAGGACCGCTTCCTCGCCACCATGAGCCACGAGCTGCGCACGCCGCTCAATGCCGTGATCGGCTTCACCGGCACCTTGCTCATGGGCCTCGCCGGGCCGCTCACCGAGGAACAGGAGAAGCAGCTCAAGACCATTCGCGGCTCGGGGCGCCACCTACTCTCGCTCATCAACGACCTCCTCGACCTCGCGCGGATGGACGCGGACAAGCTGGATCTTGCCCCGGAGCGGGTGGATTGCCGCGAGGTGCTGGAGGAAATCCACGCCGCCCTGCGCCCGCAGAGCGACGCGAAGAACCTCTCCATGATCCTGGAGCTGCCCCCCGCCAGGTGCATCGTCACCACCGACCGGCGCGCCCTCACCCAGATCCTCACCAATCTGGCGGCCAATGCGGTGAAATTCTGCGACCGCGGCAGCATCCGCCTGTCGCTGCGGGAAACCCGCGAGACGGACACGCGCTGGGTCCAGATGGGGGTGACGGACACCGGCATCGGCATGAAGGAGGATGATGTCTCCACCGTCTTCGACGCCTTTTCGCGGCTGGAGGCGGGCCGCGCCGCGCGCGAGGGCACCGGGCTCGGCCTGCATATCAGCAAGCGCCTCGCCGATCGTCTCGGCGGGCGCATCGAAGTGGAGAGCGCCCTGGGCAAGGGCTCCGTCTTCACCCTCAGCCTTCCGGGAGACTGAGCATGGCGGCGCGCATCCTGGTGATCGAGGACGACCCCAACAGCCGTGAATTGATGCGCTTCCTGCTCGGCCGGTCCGGCTATGGGGTGACGTTGGCCGAGGACGGCGCCGCCGGGCTCGCCGCCGCCCGCCGCGATCAACCGGACCTGATCATCTCGGATATCCAGCTTCCCGAACTGAACGGGTTCGAGGTGGCCGCCAGCATCGCCGCGGACCCGAGCCTGCGCCACATCCCGCTGATCGCGGTCACCGCCTCCGCCATGGCCGGGGACCGGGAGAACATCATCCGCTCGGGCTTCACCGACTACGTCTCCAAGCCCATTGAGCCGGAAACCTTCGTCGTGCAGATCGCCCAGTATCTGCCCCGCCGGGATGGGGCGTGACGGCATGGCAACGATCCTCGTGGTGGACGACCATCCCGTGAACCGCCAGCTCCTGGTGGCGATGCTGCGCCATGACGGACACGAAATCCGCGAGGCGGGGGACGGCCGCGCGGCGCTGCAGATGGCCCTTCGCCAGCGGCCGGACCTCATCATCACCGACATCGTCATGCCGTCGGGCGACGGATATGAGCTGATCTGGGCCCTGCGCCGCCAGCCTGATCTCGCCGGCCTCCCCATCATCGTCTACACGGCCACCTACAACACAAGGGAGGCGGCGGCGCTGGCGAGCGCCTGCGGCGTGCGGCACATCATCACCAAGCCCACCGACCCGGACATCATCCTCGACACGGTGCGCGGGATGCTGGGCGAGGCGCCGCCGCACCATCCGTTTCAACCCGGCGCGGCACCGCCCATCACGCGCCCGTCCGCGCCCATGCCCGACAAGGAGGATGCGGACAACGCCTACCAGCATTTGCTGTCCCAGAAGCTCGCACAGACCACCGAAGAGCTTCACCGCATGGAGAACCATCTGCGCGTCATGCAGCAGGGCTCCCATGACGGCCTCACCGGCCTGCCGCGCCGGGCCCTGTTCCTCACGCGCCTGCGCCAGTCGCTCCATGCGGCGCAGAAGGAGGGGCGGCGGGTCTATGTGGCAGTGGGCAATATCCGCAATTTCAGCTCCATCAACACCAGTTTCGGGCGTCATTCGGGGGATCAGGTGCTGCGCGAGGTGGCGCGCATCCTCACCGACCGCTCCCGCACGCCGGACCGCCTCGCGCGCGTGTCCGGCGACGAGTTCGCCACCTTCCTCACCGATGTGGGGACGCCCTCCGAGGCCGCCCAGCGCATCCATGAGGCGCTGGAAACCGGGTTGGCGGCGCCGCTGCGCATCGATGCCGCCAAGGTCCTCCTGGCGGTCCAGGTGGGGGTGAGCGTCGCGCCCGAGGACGGCACGGACCCCGAAACCCTGCTGGCCCGCGCCGAGGCCGCCGTGCGCCGGGCGCGGGACACCGGCGCGCGCATCGCCTTCTTCGAGCCCGGCATGCACCGGCAGGCGGCGGAGCGGCTCGACCTTCTGGTGCGCCTCTCCAATGCGCTGGAGGCGAACGAGTTCCGGCTCCGCTACCAGGTGAAGACCAGCCTGCGCACCGGCCGCATCACGGGCGTCGAAGCCCTGCTCACCTGGCGCGGCGCGGACGGCATCGTCATGCCGCCCTCGCGCTTCATCCCCTTGCTGGAGGAAAGCGGGCAGATCGTCGAGGTAGGGAATTTCGTGGTGCGCACCGCTTTGGCCGATCAGGCGCGCTGGGCCCATCTGGGCCACGGCGTGGTGCCGGTGGCGGTGAACGTGTCGGCGGTGCAGCTCGCCGAAGCCGACTTCGTCCCCCATCTGCTGGACCTCATGGCCGCCGCCCCGCCCTTGCCGGGCGGCCAGCGCCCGCGCCTGGAGCTGGAGGTGACGGAGACCACCGCCATGCGCGACATGGCGGGCACCGCCAAGAGCCTCACCATCCTGCGGGACCGGGGCCTCACCATCTCCGTGGACGATTTCGGCACCGGCTATTCGTCGCTCAGCTATCTCGCGCAATTGCCGGTCAGCGCCCTGAAGATCGACATCTCTTTCATCGCCACCATGCTGGAGCGGCGCGACAGCCGGTCCATCGTCGAGGCCATCATCTCGCTGGCCCATGCGCTGGACCTGAAAGTGGTGGCGGAAGGCGTCGAGACACAGGAGCAGGCGGCCGTGCTGCGCGCCCTCTCCTGCGACGAGGTGCAGGGCTTCCTGTTCGGCCGCCCCGTCTGGGCGCAGGACATCCCCGCCGCCCTCGCCACCCCGGCCGTGCCCGACCCGGCCGAATAGGCTGAGACCCGCCTACAGCATCAATGGGCCGGCTTCACCTTCTCGAAGGCGGCCTGCTGCGCGGGGCTCGCCTCGCGCTGGTGCAGCGCCTTCCACGCATCATAGCTCATGCCATAGACCGCTTCGCGGCTCTGGTCCTTGGTGAGCGGCACGCCTTGGTCCTGCGCCGCGTCCAGAATCCAGTTGGACAGGCAGTTGCGGCAGAAGCCCGCCAGATTCATCAGGTCGATATTCTGCACGTCGGTCCGCTCGCGCAGATGCGCCACCAGCCGCCGGAAGGCGGCCGCCTCCAGGCGCTCGCGGGCTTCCGGCGTCAGGCCGAGGCTGTCGGAGGTGCGGGGATCGTCGGTCACGGGGCGTTCCTATCGCGCTTGATTTGGTGCCAGGATGGGCGCTCCACCGGGCGGGAGCAAGGCGGTGCGCATGCGCGCCCGAGGAGGGCTGCCACCTTCTCGCCCTGTTCCCTGCCGAAAACGCCTTCCGCCCCGCCGACCCCAGCTCGGCCATTGACGCCTCCCCCCACCAAGGGCACACACGCATCCGATGTTTCGCCGACGCCCGCTCCCCGACCATCCCATGACGGCTCAGGGTTCCGTCCGGCGCGCCGCCACGAGCCGCGTGCGCGCGGCCCTGTGCGCCCTGGCGCTCGCGGCGGGCTTCGTGCCCCTCCTGCCCGCCTTGGCCCATGCGGATTTCCGGCTGTGCAACCGCACCCAGAGCCGGGTGGGCGTGGCGGTGGGCTATAAGGAAAACGACGTCTGGACCAGCGAAGGCTGGTGGAACATCGCCGCCAACACCTGCGAGACCCTGCTGCGCGGCGATCTGGTGGCGCGTTTCTATTACCTCTACGCGGTGGATTACGACCAGGGCGGGGAATGGTCCGGCCGGGCCTTCATGTGCACCCGCGACAAGGAATTCACCATCCGCAGCACCGACGATTGCCTCGCCCGCGGCTTCGACCGCACGGGTTTCCTGGAAGTGGACACCAAGGAGCAGCGCGGCTGGACCGTGCAGCTCACCGAAGGCAGCCAGACCGGCACCGCCCCGCCCGGCATCGCGCCGCTGCCCGGCCCGGTTCCCCTGCCGCCCCCGCCGCCGCCCGCGCCGCGCCGCCCCTGATCCCCGGTCCCCGGCGGTATCGGGAAAATCCCGCCGCCCGACTTGATCCGCCCGCCCGGAGCGGTCAGCCTGCGCGCGGCCGCGCCGTCCTCAGGCGGGTGGCTTGCCCAGAGCGTTTCCGAGCGAAGTGTGAAGCGGTTCGCGTGAAGGAAACGCGGAAAGACACTCTAAGGGGCTGCAAAGGGAGGCATTATGAGACGCCAGCGCCGCACCAAGATCGTCGCGACCCTCGGTCCGGCATCCTCCGACCCGCAGGTGATCGAGCGCCTGTTCATGGCCGGGGCGGACGTGTTCCGCATCAATATGAGCCACACCCCTCACGACAAGCTCAAGGCCTTCGTGGCGGCCATCCGGGCCATCGAGAAGACCCATGACCGTCCCATCGGCATCCTGGTGGACCTTCAGGGCCCCAAGCTGCGACTCGCCACCTTCGAGGGCGGCAGCGCCCAGTTGGAGCGCGGCGCCCGCTTCGTGCTCGATGCCGACCCGACCCCCGGCACCGCCGCGCGCGTCCACCTGCCCCATCCCGAAATCCTCGCCGCCCTGGAAGCGGGCCACACTTTGCTGCTGGACGACGGCAAGGTGCGCCTCACGGTGGAGGAAGCGACCCCCACCCGCGCCGTCACGCGCGTGGAAGTGGGCGGGCGCATCTCCGACCGCAAGGGCGTGAGCCTGCCCGACACGACCCTCCCCTCCTCCGCCTTGACGCCCAAGGACCGGGCCGACCTCGACGCGGCGCTGGAAGTGGGCGCGGACTGGATCGCCCTCTCCTTCGTCCAGCGGCCGGAAGACGTGGCCGAGGCCCGCAAGATCGCGCGCGGGCGGGCGGGCATCATGGTGAAGGTGGAGAAGCCCCAGGCGGTGGCGCGCCTCGCCGAGATCATGGAGCTGACGGATTCGCTCATGGTGGCGCGCGGCGATCTCGGCGTGGAGATGCCGCTGGAGCGCGTGCCCGGCGTGCAGAAGCAGATGACCCGCGCCGCCCGCCGCTCCGGCACGCCCGTGGTGGTGGCCACGCAGATGCTGGAGAGCATGATCACCGCGCCCGTGCCCACCCGCGCGGAGGTGTCGGACGTCGCCACCGCCGTGTTCGAGGGCGCGGACGCCATCATGCTGTCGGCGGAAAGCGCGGCGGGGCAATATCCCGTGGAGGCAGTCGCCACCATGAACCGCATCGCCGAGGAGGTGGAGAAGGATCCCACCTACCGGCAGGTGCTCAACGCCCAGCGCGCCGAGCCCGAGCCCACCAGCGCCGACGCCATCGCCGCCGCCGCGCGCCAGATCGCCGAGACCCTGGACCTCGGCGCCATCGTCTGCTGGACCGCCTCCGGCGCGACGGCCTTGCGGGTGGCGCGCGAGCGCCCGCGCCCGCTCACCATCGCGCTCACCCCCAATGCCGCCACCGCGCGCCGCCTGTGCCTCGTCTGGGGCGTCCACTGCATCGTCACCGAGGATGCCCATGACGTGGACGACATGGTGGAGCGGGCGAGCCGCAACGCGGTGCGCGACGGCTTCGCCAAGGTGGGCCAGCGCATCATCGTGGTGGCGGGCGTCCCCTTCGGCACGCCGGGCGCCACCAACATGCTGCGCATCGCCTTCGTCCCCGGCACATGACGTGCTTTCCGGCGGCACGGTTTGGAGCTATCTCCGGCCGGGCGCCGGCACGGACCGGACGTATCCGGAGCCTTTCCGCCGCCCATGGCGTCCCCGGAAATGCTGCGGGCCATTGAGACATCGCAAGTCCGGACGCGACAGCGCAGTGCATGGTCGCCGGACTTGGCTGAAAAGGGAGCGCAGGCATCCATGGCCGACGCGGATGATGAGTATGTCTATGACGAGGCCACCGGCGAATGGCGGCCCGCCTCCGAGATGAAGGCGGCCGCGCAGGCGGCGAGCGAGGTGCGCGATGCCGCCGGAAACGTCCTTGCGGACGGCGATTCCGTCAGCCTCGTCAAGGATCTGAAGGTGAAGGGCGCGAACCAGACCCTCAAGCAGGGCACGGTCATCAAGTCGATCCGCTTGACCGACAACCCTGAAGAGATCGACTGCCGCTACGAGGGCATCAAGGGCCTGGTCCTGCGCACGGAATTCGTGCGCAAGCGCTGACACCATCCGCGCGCCAGAACTCCCTCTCCCCTCGCGGGAGAGGGCTGGGGTGAGGGGGGTGTCCGTTTGCGCGCGCTTCGGAATGCTTGAGCCAGGCGGTGCCCAACCCCTCACCCGCCTCGCTACCGCTCGGCACCCTCTCCCGCAAGGGGGAGAGGGAAAGAACGCCTTCATCGCGGTGACGGCCTGTGGCCCCTCACAGCTTGCGCAGGCTGACCTCGGCGATCTCGTGGTCGCCCGCCTTGCGCAGGATGAGGTCCGCCCGCTGGCGGGTGGGCAGCACGTTTTCCTGCAGGTTCGGCAGGTTGATGCGGTGCCAGATGGAGAGCGCGGTGGCCCGCGCCTCCGCCTCGGTCAGCTGCGAATAGCGATGGAAGTAGGAGAGCGGATCGCGGAACGCGGTCTCGCGCAGCCGCATGAAGCGCTCCACATACCAGTCTTCCAGAACCTGATCCCCGGCATCGATATAGACCGAGAAGTCGAAGAAGTCGGAGACGAAGGGGATTCCCGTGCCGTCGCGCGGCGGGCGGCCGGTCTGGAGCACGTTCAGCCCCTCGACGATGAGAATGTCGGGCCGGTCCACCTCGACGCTCTGGTCGGGCATCACGTCATAGAAGAAATGGCTGTAGAGCGGCGCGCGCACCGGGCGGCGCCCGGCCTTGATGTCGGTGAGGAAGCGCAGCAGCAGCGGCAGGTCGTAGCTCTCGGGAAAGCCCTTCTTCTCCATGAGCCCCTCACGCGCCAGCACGGCATTGGGCAGGAGGAAGCCGTCGGTGGTCACGAGGTCCACCTTGGGGGTGTTGGGCCAGCGGGCGAGCAGCGCCTGGAGCACGCGGGCGGTGGTGGACTTGCCCACCGCCACGGAGCCGGCGACGCCGATGATGTAGGGCATCTTGCCCTCGCCATTGGACGAGTCGTGATGCAGGAAGTGGCTCATGGCCCGGAACAGCTTCTGCGTCGCCGCCACATAGAGCGAGAGCAGGCGCGAGAGCGGGAGATAGATCTCCTCCACTTCCCGCAGCGACAGGCGGTCATTGAGGCCCTGCAGGCGCAGGATCTCGTCCGGCCGCAAGGGCATGGGCGTGTCCCTGCGCAGCTCCGCCCATTCGTCACGGGTGAAGGTGCGGTAGGGCGAAAGGCCGTGGTCCGGCGCGATGTCCATGCTCTTCGTGCCCGGCATCCTCGATCAGCCCCGCGACGCTTTTTCCGCCAGGCCGGACTGTTGGGTCCGGCGCGCCAGCTCCGCATGCACCTCGTCCAGCGAGACACCGCGGGCATGCAGGAGAACGGCAAGATGGTACAGCAGATCGGAGGTCTCCGCGACCAAGGCGGCATGGTCCCCCGACACCGCCGCGATCACCGTCTCCACGCTCTCCTCACCGAACTTCTGGGCGCATTTGGCAAGGCCCTTGTCCAGCAGGGAGCGGGTATAGGAGGCGCCCGCATCGGCCTCGGCGCGCTGCGCCACGATGCGTTCGAGATCGCCCAGGGTGACGCGCGCTTCGCTCATGATGGAGCCCTCAGTCGAGACGCACCGGCAGCCCCGCCGCCGCGAGGCACGCCTTGGCCTCGCCGATGGTGAAGGTGCCGAAATGGAAGATGGAGGCGGCCAGCACCGCCGAGGCGCCGCCCTCCCGGATGCCGTCCACAAGGTGGTCCAGCGTGCCCACGCCGCCGGAGGCGATGACCGGCACATGCACAGCGTCCGACACCGCGCGGGTGAGCGCCGTGTCGAAGCCGATGCCGGTGCCGTCCCGGTCCATGGAGGTCAGCAGGATCTCGCCCGCGCCCAGGTCCACCACTTCGCGGGCATATTGGATCGCGTCGATGCCGGTGGGCTTGCGCCCGCCATGGGTGAAGATCTCCCAGCGGTCGCTCTCGCCCGGCGCGCTCACCTTCTTGGCGTCGATGGCCACCACGATGCACTGCTCGCCGAACTTCTCGGCCGCCTCGCCCACGAAGGCGCGGCGGTTCACGGCGGCGGTGTTGATGGAGACCTTGTCGGCGCCCGCATGCAGCAGGGTGCGCACATCGTCCACGGTGCGCACGCCCCCGCCCACGGTGAGCGGCATGAAGCACTGCTCGGCGGTGCGCCGGACCACGTCGAGGATGGTGCCCCGGTCCTCGTGGCTGGCGGTGATGTCGAGGAAGGTCAGCTCGTCCGCGCCCGCGGCGTCATAGGCGCGCGCCGCTTCCACCGGGTCGCCGGCATCACGCAGATCGACGAACTTCACGCCCTTCACGACGCGCCCGTCCTTCACGTCCAGGCAGGGGATGACGCGGACTTTCAGCATGGCTCAGCGACGCCCCGCCACGAGCGCCAGCGCCTCGCGCGGGTCGAGCCGCCCGTCATAGAGGGCGCGGCCGGTGATGGCGCCCGCGAGCTTGGCCGCGCGCGGCTCCAGCAGCCCCTCCACGTCCGCCAGCGAGGCGAGACCGCCCGAGGCGATGACCGGGATGGAGACCACGTCCGCCAGCGCGATGGTGGCGTCCATATTGAGGCCCTTCAGCAGGCCGTCGCGGGCGATGTCCGTATAGATGAGGGCGGCGACGCCGGCATCCTCGAAGCGGCGGGCGATGTCCTCGGCGGGCAGGTCCGAGGTCTCGGCCCAGCCTTCCACCGCCACGCGGCCGTCGCGGGCGTCGAGCCCCACGGCCACGCGGCCGGGATAGGCGCGCGCGGCGTCCTTCACCAGCTCAGGGTCGCGCACCGCCGCCGTGCCGAGAATGACGCGGGTCACGCCCTTCTCCAGCCACGCCGCGATGGTGGCCATGTCGCGGATGCCGCCGCCCAGCTGAACGGGGATGGACACCGTCTCCAGGATGCGGTCCACCGCCGCCGCGTTCACCGGGCGTCCGGCGAAGGCGCCGTCCAGGTCCACCAGATGCAGGTAGCGGAAGCCCAGGGCCTCGAACTCGCCGGCCTGGCTGGCGGGGTCGCGGTTGAACACGGTGGCCCGCGCCATGTCGCCCTGTTCCAGGCGCACGGCGAGGCCGTCCTTGAGATCGATGGCGGGAAACAGGATCACGGGCGCCACTTCAGGAAGTTGGCGAGAAGGGCAAGGCCGAGCTTTTGGCTCTTCTCGGGATGGAACTGGGTGCCGGCCACATTGCCGCGCGCCACCACGGCGGTGACGGTGCCGCCGTAATCGGTGGTGGCCACGCGGTCGGCCGGATCGGCGAGCTGCATGTGATAGGAATGCACGAAATAGGCGTTGAGGCCCTGGTCCCCCGTGGGGATGCCCTCCAGCAGCGCGTGCGGCCGGTCGAGCGACAGGGTGTTCCAGCCCATATGGGGGATCTTGAGGGTGGGGTCGGACGGCTCGATGCGGTCCACCACGCCCTTGATCCAGCCGAGCCCGGCGGTCTCGCCATGCTCAAGGCCGGTCTCGGCGAGAAGCTGAAGGCCCACGCAGATGCCGAGGAAGGGACGGCCCTTGCCGTGCACCACCTCCTCCAGCGCCGCCACCATGCCGGGCACGGCGTCGAGGCCCCGGCGGCAATCGGCGAAGGCGCCGACGCCCGGCAGCAGCACGCGATCGGCGGCGCGCACCACGTCCGGGTCGCTGGTCACCACCACGCGCGCGGTAGTCCCCGCATCGGCCGCCGCCCGCTCCATGGCCTTGGCGGCGGAGTGCAGGTTGCCGGATCCGTAATCGACGATGGCGACGGTCATGACGCGCGCGGCTCCGGGAACGAGCCGATCACGCCCGCCGCGCCCACCGGACGGGACGGAAGGGGGCGCGGGGGCGGCAGGTCGCGCCGCGCCGGGGGAACGTAATGGGCGAAGAAGCGGCGCTCCGCCTCCTCGCGATTGGGCGCGGCCACGAGACCCGCCTCCAGATAGCCGATGCGGCGCAGCTTCCAGACGCGCAGGCTGGAGAGTTCCAGCGCCAGCAGCAGATGCATGCCGATCTGCGCCACGCCCTGGGCCAGAGCGGGCACGCGCAGCCATTCGCCCGCCAGCCCCAGGGCCAGCGACAGCGCCAGATAGAGCCCGAGCGCCAGCCACAGGCGGAACCGCAGCAGAGCGATGAGCGGAAACAGGAAGACCAGCAGGAAGGGCTGCTCGCGCACGAACGCCACTCCCTCGGCGCGGCCCATCTCGGTCTCGCCGGCGCGGTCCTTGATCAGAACGTTCCAGATGGCCATGCCGGCCTCCTAAGACCAGGATGCGCGTCGCAGGCTCATCGCCATGCGCGCTTGGGTCGAAACCACCACGTCACACCCCGAGGGCGCCCTTGGTGGACGGGATCTGCCCGGCCGCCGCGGGATCGATGGCCACCGCCGCGCGCAGCACCCGGGCGAGGCCCTTGAAGCAGCTTTCCGCGATATGGTGGCTGTTGTCCCCGTACAGCGTCTCCACATGCAGCGTCACCGCCGCGCTGGAGGCGAACGCCTGGAAGAATTCGCGCACCAGCTCGGTGTCGAAGGCGCCGATCTTCTGGGTGGGGAAGCTGGTGCGGAACACCAGGAAGGGACGGCCCGAAATGTCCAGCGCGACACGGGTCAGCGTCTCGTCCATGGGCAGGTGCACGTCGGCATAGCGCGTGATTCCGGCCATGTCGCCGAGCGCACGCCGCACCGCCTGGCCGAGCACGATGCCCACATCCTCGGTGGTGTGGTGGAAGTCCACATGCAGGTCCCCCTCCACCGCGCCGGAAATGTCGAAGCGCGCGTGGCGGGCCAGGAGGTCCAGCATATGATCGAGGAAACCGATGCCCGTGGAGAGGGCGCACACACCCGTTCCGTCCAGATCGACGGACAGGCGCACCTTCGTCTCTTTGGTCTCGCGGACGATCTCGGCCCGACGCATGGCAGTCCTCCAAGGCCGCGCTCGCGGCCCTGACACCGATGAAAATCCCTGACCCTGCGCCGCTCCGCGCGGCCCGAGGGCCGGAACGGAGTGTGCATGTCGAGGCGGCGCCTTCTAGCAGGTCGCGTACCGCAATGCCATATGGCGATTGCATGACGCCTTCGCATCCCCTGCAGGGAGCGCGCGTCGCCATGCTGCGCCGCGACGATCTTGCGCGCCCGGCCAAGCTTCCCCTAAACAGGACCGTCAGCGGGCGGAGGGAAGATGGCAGCCGGAACGGACCCGCAGCTTTATTTCCATGTCCGGGTCGTGATGGGGATGATCCTCGGCCTGTGCATCACGCGCCTTCTGTCCGGCTTCGCCAAGTTCATCCAGCACCCCAAGGCGCACAAGGTCAGCATCCTCCATTTGGGATGGGCCGGAAACCTGCTGATATCCGCCATCCTTTTCTGGTGGTGGGAGTATCGCCTCGCCACCATCACCAATTGGACTTTCTTCGTTTATTTCTTCCTGCTCGCTTATACGAGCCTGTTCTATTTCATGTGCGTCCTGCTCTTCCCGGACGACCTTGGCGAATATCCCAGCTACGACGCCTATTTCTTCGCGAAGCGCCGCTGGTTCTTCGGCCTCCAGGCTTTGTCCCATGTGATGGATGTGGGCGACACGCTGCTGAAGGGGGGCGACTATCTGCGCCTCGTGGGCGCGTTCCAGGCCATGGAATCGATCGTCCTCGTGGTGGGCTGCCTCATCGCCATGCGGGTTCGGAACCGGCGCTTCCACGGCGCCTTTCTGCTTCTGACCATGATCGACCAGTTCTTCTGGATCGGTTGGATGCTCAACACGTTGAATTGAGACACCAGAGCCGGATGTGTTGAGACGGGATCGCTCTGCGATCCCGTCTCAACACTGAATCCGTCTCTTTTCAATAAGGTAGAGTGCGATTCACCGTTTAGATGGAAGCAGTCTGCTTCCATCTAAACGGATCGCGCTCTAGGTTCAGGACTCATTGATCAGAGCCAGAAGATGACGGTTGCTGCGATGCAGATGGCGGAGAAGAAGGTGTGGGCGCATCGGTCGTAGCGTGTGGCGATGCGGCGCCAGTCCTTGAGTTTGGCGA
>NZ_RWKV01000011.1 GCF_003993795.1 Aquabacter cavernae | reverse complement strand
TCATCCGGCGCCTAAGCCGGCGAATTCACAACAGCAAAGTCGTGAGGAGCGTCGGAGACGCGCTTTCCGCCGGCCGTTTCGTCGGCGGCGTCAGCGCGTCGTTGATGGGCGCTTTATAGGGGGCAGCCGGCGCAGGCGTCAACACCCTTGCGGCCAGAAAAGTGAGCCGGATCTGCAATCTGTGGATAAGTGGCCGGCGAAATTTCTCCAAATCCTTTGGTACCAAGCTTTCCCGCCGATCCGCTTTTTTCGCCCTTTCCGCATCGCCGAGGAGCCCCGGCGCGCAAATCACCCCGTTGAGCCCCGGAGAGGCCCCGCATTTTTTCGCCGAATGCCCCGAACAGGGGGAGTCGGGCCTGAATCAGGGTGGATCCAGCCCTGCCCCTCCCTCGTCTAAGGCTCTGAAATCAGCGGGCGGCCGGGAACCGGGATCCAACCCCTGCATCCCCGGCCCGCCTCTCGCGTATGTATGCGCGCGCGATTTCTCCATCTTCCATCCCGTCCGGCCCCACGGCGTCGAACGGCTCCGGTCCACGCCCCCTCCCGGGCAGGCCGCGCGGCTTTCGCCCTTTCCTCTGCGTTCTGTTGCGCTTGCCATCCTTTCGCCTTGTCCGCACCTTCACATCCGGCCGCCGGATCCTGACGCTTTGCGTCGGGAGGCGGGTGCGTCCGCGGAGCCAATCACCGCGGAAGGTTCGGGGCACGGCCCGGTGCGGTCCTTTGGGCCGTCTCCGGACGCGGGTGAGAGGATCGGGCGTTTTGCAGCACAGACGATCGGCGGGGGCCTGGCGTGACGCGACGAGCGCGGCCGGCCTCGGCGAGGAGCCGCCGCTTGGCGTCGGCGGCGGCGAGGAGAAGATTGACCGGCGACGGATCTCCGTGCGCTGGCTCGCGGCTACGCTCCTGACCGGCCTGTGGGGATCCTTCCTCATGGGCGGGGCGGTCTATGCCGCGCTCGACGGCGACCATCGCTTCGCCTCCATGCCCGAGACCGTGCGCAACGCGCTGCGCGGTGCCCTGGCCCAGGGTGAGCGCGCCGCCAACACCGCCCGCAAGGGCGACCGCATGTCCCTTCTCTCGGAGACATCCACCGCCCGCCAGACCTTCCGCATCTCCACCACCACCAAGGTGGGAGACCGCGAGATCATCAAGGTGCGGCCCTATACGCGCGTCGGGGCGAACCTCGCCATGTCGACGACGTCCGTCTCCACCAATGTCCCGCGCTTCAACCCCGCCCAGATCGTCGCCCAGTCCATGGACAAGGAGGAGGCCTCCCCGCAGGCCGAGCCCACCGGCGAGGTGACGGTGGTGACGCGCGATCTCGCGGCCCTGCCCCCCGCCACCAAGTTCGGCGCGCCCGTTCCCATGGAGAGCGTGCTGGTGAAGGTGCGCGAAGTGGCGGAGCTGGCGCGCACCCAGCCCGCGCCCGTGCCGCTGCCCTCCGCCATCACCACCGGCGTTGGTTTGAAGGGCGCACCCTCGCCCTATCTCGCTTATGCCGCCGAAGGCGCGCCCTATGCGCCCCCCGGCGCCGCCGCGCTCCAGGCGCCCAAGGCGCCGGAACTGCCGGACAATCTCTCTTTCCTCAGCAAGACCTCGCCCGCCACCTCCGGGGGCAACGACTTCACCGACCAGACGGTGGTGGTGAAAAAGGGCGACACCATCGTCTCCATCCTCAAGGACAATGGCGTGCCCGAGGCCGAGGCCAAGGCCGCGGCGGCGGCGTTCGGCCGGTTCCGCGACGGCGCGGTGAAGGATGGGTGGCGCCTGCGCTTCCTGCTCCAGCCCACGGGCGATGTCTCCCATGTGCTGCGCGTGTCGCTGTTCAGCGATGCCGGCCATGAAGGCACCATCGCCATGTCGGATTCCACCAATCGCTTCGTGTCGGTGGCCGAGCCCAACGAGACCGAGGTGGCCGGCGTCTCGGAGGACAATGACGACGAGGACGGCCCCGGCATCCGGCTCTATGAGAGCATCTATGAGACGGCGCTGCGCAACGAAATCCCGCGCAGCGTCATCGCCGACCTCGTGCGCATCTATTCCTTCGACGTGGACTTCCAGCGCCGGGTGCGGGCGGGCGACAATTTTGAGGTGCTCTACACCGAGGATAACGGCGACCCCGAAGTCCTCTATGCCGCCCTTTCGGTGAATGGCGAGAACCGCCGCTATTTCCGCTTCCAGACCAACGACGACAGCCTCATCGATTATTATGACGAGGACGGGAAGAGCGCGAAGAAGTTCCTGGTCCGCAAGCCCATGGCGGGCGGCATCATGCGCTCGCCCTTCGGCTACCGGCGCCATCCCATCCTCGGCTATTCCAAGCTGCATACCGGCGTGGACTGGTCGGATTCGGTGGGCACGCCCATCTTCGCCGCCGGCAACGGCACGGTGATCTATGCGGACTGGAAGTCCGGCTATGGCCGCCACACCGAGATCCAGCACGCCAACGGCTATGTGACCACCTATTCCCACCAGTCCGGCTTCGCCAAGGGCATGCGGGTGGGCCAGCAGGTGCGCCAGGGGCAGGTGATCGGCTATCTCGGCTCGTCCGGCCTCTCCACCGGCCCGCATCTCCATTACGAGGTGAAGATCAACGGCTCGTTCGTGGACCCCATGCGCATCAAGCTGCCGCGCGGCCGTGCACTGGACGGCAAGTTCCTGGCGGAGTTCCGCAAGGAGCGCGAGCGCATCGAGGGCCTGCTGAACCACGGCGCCGTCGCGCCCAAGGTGGCCACCGCCGCCCCCAGCGGCAATACGGGCAATACCCGGCAGAAGTGATCCGGCTGGCGGGGCCGTGCGACCGGGGATAGGGTCCCCGCGCCCGGCCCCTCACGAGGATGCGCTTCATGCCCCTGCCCGCCCGCTCCATCTTCCAGCAATGCGCCGGGGCGCTCCTGTTGGTGCCGCTGCTGGCCGTGCCCGCCGCCGCCGGTCCGGGGGACGATGCCTACATCGCCGCCCGCGACCGCCATGTGGCTGAGATCGCCAAGCTGGACGGCGATCCGGCCAAGCAGGATGCGCTGTTCGCGGCGGACGAGGCGGCCCGCGCGGACCTGCTGCGGAAGATGTCCGCCCTGCTGGGGCCCCTCTCTTTCAAGGGCCTGGAGCAGACACCCACCTTCTCGCCCGGCGCGCTGTTCCAGGGGGATCTCGGGTCCGGCAACCCGGACGGGCTCCTCTTCAGCGATGCCAAGGGCGATGCCCGCATCTTCGTGTCCACCCAGCCGGTCTTCGCGGACTGGCTGGCGCGGGAGGCGAAGCTGGGCGTGCCGGGCTTCGACAAGGGCCTGCCCGCGGCCTTGTCCAGCGACGATCTCTATACCTTCACGGTGGGCCAGGACGCGGCCTTCCGCGCCTATTTCACCCTTCCCCTTCCCGCCCCCGCGGGCGAGACGACCTATGCCGCCGTCGGCCTGTTCAGCCAGGATGACGGCACCGACGCCCCGCCCGCCGACCTGGTGGTGGCCCGGCTCGCGGGTGGGCGGCTGACCATTGGCGCGGAGGCGGCGCCGGAGGCGAAAAAGGCCATCGCCGCCTGCACCCAGGTCTGGAAGCGGTTCGCCGCCAAGGCCAATCAGCTCCAGGCGGCCGCTCGCAAGGGCAAGGGCGTCGACGATCCGCGCTTCGAGGAGGCCATGCAGGTGAGCGCGGACGGGACCAAGGCGTTCCGCGACTGCTATGCGACGGAGGCCGCCAAGCAGCCTTTCTATGCCCCCCTCACGGCGCGGGCCCAGGCGCTGGCCGCGAAGATGCGCGGCAACTGACCCTTCTCCCCCAGCCATAAGAAAAGGGGCTCCCCGCGCGGGGAGCCCCTTCTTGTTTCAGCGACCGGACGAGCCGATCAGGCGGCCTCTTCCACCGGCGCCGCGCCGGAGGAGAAGACGAGGCGCCCGTTCTCCAGGCACACATGCACCAGCGAGCCGTCCAGGATCTCGCCGCCGAGGATCTTCTCCGCCAGAGGATCCTGCAGCAGCTTCTGGATGGTGCGCTTCAGCGGACGCGCGCCATAGGCCGGGTCATAGCCCTTGTCGGCGATGAACTCGCGCGCCTCGGGGGCAAGGTCCAGAACGATCTTGCGATCCTCCAGGAGCTTGGCGAGGCGGCCCATCTGGATGTCCACGATGGACCCCATCTGGTCGCGCTTCAGCCGGTGGAACATGACGATCTCGTCGATCCGGTTGACGAATTCGGGCCGGAAGTGACGCCGCACCGCCCCCATCACCAGATCATACGCCTCCTCGTCGGAGACCACATGCTCGCCCTCATGGCCGGGAATGCCGAAGCCCACCGGCTGGCGGGGGTCCGCGAGATATTCCGCGCCGAGATTGGAGGTCATGACGATGAGGGTGTTGCGGAAGTCCACCGTGCGTCCCTGGCCGTCCGTCAGGCGCCCGTCATCGAGCACCTGGAGCAGCACGTTGAACACGTCCGGATGGGCCTTCTCCACCTCGTCGAACAGCACCACCTGATACGGCCGGCGCCGCACGGCCTCGGTGAGCGCGCCGCCCTCGTCATAGCCCACATAGCCGGGAGGCGCGCCGATCAGGCGGCTCACGGAGTGCTTCTCCATGAATTCCGACATGTCGATGCGCACCAGCGCCGTGTCGTCGTCGAACAGGAAGCTCGCCAGCGCCTTGGTCAGCTCGGTCTTGCCCACGCCCGTGGGACCGAGGAACAGGAACGAGCCGATGGGCCGGTTCGGATCCTGCAGGCCCGCCCGGGCCCGGCGCACGGCGGTGGAGACGGCCGCGACCGCCTCGCTCTGGCCCACCACGCGCTTGGCCAGTTCCAGCTCCATCTTGAGCAGCTTCTCGCGCTCGCCTTCCAGCATCTTGTCCACGGGCACGCCGGTCCAGCGGGAAACCACGCCGGCAATATGGTCGGGCGTTACCGCCTCCTCCACCATGCCGGACTTGGCCCCTGTGGCCTCCACGTCAGCCAGGCGCTTCTCCAGATCGGGGATGACCGAATAGGTCAGCTCGCCCGCCTTCTGGTATTCGCCCTGCCGCTGGGCACTCGCGAGATCGGCCCGCGCCTGGTCGAGCTTGGCCTTCAGCGTGGTCGCCTCGCCGAGCTTCTCCTTCTCCGCCTTCCACTTGGTGGTGAGCACGGCGGCGCGCTCCTCCAGCTCCGCCAGCTCCTTGTCGAGGCGGGCGAGCCGGTCCTTGGAGGCGACATCGGTCTCCTTCTTCAGGGCCTCCTGCTCGATCTTGCGACGCATGATGTCGCGATCGAGCCCGTCCAGCTCCTCGGGCTTGCTGTCCACCTGCATGCGCAGCCGCGAGGCGGCCTCGTCCATGAGGTCGATGGCCTTGTCCGGCAGGAAGCGGTCGGTGATGTAGCGGTTGGAGAGGGTGGCCGCGGACACCAGCGCGCTATCGGTGATGCGCACGCCGTGATGCAGCTCATACTTCTCCTTCAGGCCGCGCAGGATGGAGATGGTATCCTCCACCGTGGGCTCGGAGACGAAGACCGGCTGGAAACGCCGGGCCAGCGCCGCGTCCTTCTCCACATGCTTGCGATACTCGTCCAGCGTGGTGGCGCCGACGCAGTGCAGCTCGCCGCGCGCCAGCGCGGGCTTCAGCAGGTTGGAGGCGTCCATGGCGCCGTCGGTCTTGCCCGCGCCGACGAGCGTGTGCATCTCGTCGATGAACAGGATGATGCCGCCCTCGGCCGCCTCGACCTCCGACAGGATGGACTTCAGCCGCTCCTCGAACTCGCCGCGATATTTCGCGCCGGCGATGAGCGAGCCCATGTCGAGCGCCAGCAGGCTCTTGCCCTTCAGGCTCTCCGGCACGTCGCCGTCCACGATGCGGCGGGCGAGGCCCTCCACGATGGCGGTCTTGCCGACGCCGGGCTCGCCGATGAGCACGGGATTGTTCTTGGTGCGGCGCGCCAGCACCTGGATGGTGCGGCGGATCTCCTCGTCGCGGCCGATGACCGGGTCGAGCTTGCCGTCCCGCGCCGCCTGGGTCAGGTCGCGGGCATATTTCTTGAGCGCGTCATAGGCGTTCTCGGCCGTCGCCGTGTCGGCGGTGCGGCCCTTGCGAAGCGCCTCGATGGCGGTGTTCAGGCCCTGCGGGGTCAGGCCCGCGCGCGCCAGAATCTTGCCCGCCTCATTGTCCTTCTCGATGGTGAGGGCCAGCAGCATGCGCTCGACGGTGACATAGCCGTCACCGGCCTTCTTGGCGGCCTGCTCGGCCGCGTCGAACACCCGCGCCAGGGGCTGGCTCAGATACACCTGTCCGGAACCGCCCTGGACCTTGGGAAGCTTGGCGAGCGCCGCCTCCACATCCGCGCGGACCTGGACGGGATTGCCGCCGGCGCGCTGGATCAGGCCCGAGCACAGGCCCTCGGGGTCGTCCATCAGCACCTTCAGCAGGTGCTCGGGCACGAATTGCTGGTTGCCCTCGCGCACGGCAAGGGACTGGGCGGACTGGACGAAGCCGCGGGCGCGTTCGGTATAGATCTCGAAATTCATTGTCTCTCCTCCTCGGCGCTCCCACGCCTCGATCGAGCACGCGGAGAGCTGTCGGATGCGGCGCCGATATCCCGGCCGCCGCCACGGCCAGGCAACTGGCCCGACCGCTGGGGCTGATGTGGGTAGCCCCAAGCACAAGCGGAAGGGGGGAATGAGGGGAGCATGGCGATTTTTGCGGCACGGGCGGCGGGCGCCCTGATCGGCGCCAGATCGCGCGCGCTCGCCCCATTGCGCGAGCCTGCCTGCGGTCCTTCCAGCGCCTTCATCCCCGCCGTGTGGGCGGGGGTGGAGGGATGCGGGAGCGGTCGGCACGCCGGCAAGGCATGCCTTTGGGAAGATGGGTGACGTCGGAACCGCCGTTCCGTCCGCTCCCGCGCGGGGATTTATGGCGTGTCGGCCGCGCCGCGTGGGCTTTTGTGGATCTCCCATCACGTCCGGGCGAACCAGCCCCGGATCGGTGCGCAACCCCTTCGGCCTCCTTTCTCGCGCGGCGGGGGGCGTTAATCCCCACCGCGTCGGACACCCGCGCCCCGCACCACCCGTCAGGCCGCTCCGGACGCGCCCCTCCTTGGTGCAAGGTGGGGTGATGATAGGGGAGATGGGTGCGTAGGACAATAGTCCTTGTGTCTTTTTTCCTATTATCGGTTTTGCGGCGGTCATGGCTGGGCTTGCCGGAAGCGGTGATCACTTGCTCAACGCTCGCTTTCCCCCTCCCCACCCCTCCCCCGCAAGCGGGAGAGGGAGCTTTGCGTTGCGCGGGAGGGAAAGCCCTCTCCCGCTTGCGGGGGAGGGTTGGGAGGGGGAGAGGGCAACCGGGACGAGGAAACCGCACGCGAAACCCAACCACCACCGCCCCACATACCTGCCCCGCAACCGGCGCGATTGCTCCCTGTCCCGCGCCCCGCTAACACGAGGGTCTCGACGGAACCTGAGGATCCGCCCATGTCCGCCCATCTCGTCGCCATCCATCGCTATCCGGTGAAGGGCTTCTCCCCCGAGCCCATGGACACCGTGGAGCTGGAAGCGGGCCGCTTCTTTCCCGGCGACCGGCTCTATGCGGTGGAGAACGGGCCGAGCGGCTTCGATCCGGCGGCGCCCGCTTATATCGAGAAGACCGAGTTCCTGGTCCTCATGCGCAATGCCCGCATCGCCGCGCTGAAGACCAACTTCGATCCGCAGACCACCCTCTTCACCCTCGTGCGCGATGGCGCGCAGGTGGCGCAGGGCGCCCTCGCCACGCCGGAGGGGCGCGCGGCCATCGAGGCCTATCTCACCTCTTACATGGACAAGGAATTGCGCGGGCCGCTGAAGGTGCTGGAGGCCCCCGAGGGCCACCGCTTCACCGACAGCCTGCGCTCCGGCTTCGTGTCGCTGCTCAACCTCGCCAGCGTGCGGGACCTGGAGGCGCGCATGGGCGCGGCGGTGGACCCGCTGCGTTTCCGCATGAACCTGCATCTGGACGGGCTCGACGCGGGCGCGGAACTGGAGCTGGCGGGCCGGGAGCTGGAGATCGGCCCGGTGCGGCTGAAGGTGCTCAAGCGCACCGAGCGCTGCGCCGCCACCAGCGTGAACCCCGACACCGCCGCGCGCGACCTCAATGTGGTGAAGGGCCTGCACAAGGCCTATGGCCACACCGATTGCGGCGTCTATGCCAAGGTGATCCAGAGCGGGCGCATCGCGCCGGGCGACACGGTGCGGCTCGCCGCCTGAGCCCAGGCGGGGCCGCGAAACTTGCCGCCCGGTCCCGCCTCCTCTAAGAGGCGCCGAACCCGGCACGACAACAGGTTTTCCCCATGGCCAGCGATATGAAACCCAAGGCACGTCTCCCGCGCGGTCTCGCGGACCGGCACGGCGGCGAGCTTTCGGCCACCCGCGCCATGCTGGAGAAGATCCGCGGCGTCTATGAATTGTACGGCTTCGAGGCGCTGGAGACCCCGGCCTTCGAATATACCGACGCGCTGGGCAAGTTCCTGCCCGACCAGGACCGGCCGAACGAGGGCGTCTTCTCCTTCCAGGACGATGACGAGCAGTGGCTCTCGCTGCGCTATGACCTGACCGCGCCGCTGGCCCGCTATGTGGCGGAGCATTTCGACGCTCTGCCCAAGCCCTACCGCTCCTATCGCTCGGGCTATGTGTTCCGCAACGAGAAGCCCGGCCCCGGCCGCTTCCGCCAGTTCATGCAGTTCGACGCCGACACGGTGGGCGCGCCCTCGGTCTCGGCCGATGCGGAGATCTGCATGATGGCCGCCGACACGCTGGAGGCGGTGGGCATCGCGCGCGGCGATTATGTGATCAAGGTGAACAACCGCAAGGTGCTCGACGGCGTTCTGGAGGCCATCGGCCTGGGCGGCGCCGACAATGCCGGGCGCCGCCTCACCGTGCTGCGCGCCATCGACAAGCTGGACAAGATCGGCGCCGCCGGCGTGCGCGACCTGCTCGGCCCCGGTCGCTGGGAGAATCCGGAAGCCAAGAGCGGCGACTTCACCAAGGGTGCGGGGCTGGACGAGGCCGCCATCGACCGGGTGCTGGCCTTCGTCAATGCCGGCACCGGCACGCAGGGGCTCGCCAAGCTGGTGGACGTGGTGGGATCGAGCGAGACCGGCCTTGCCGGCATCGCCGAGCTGCGCGAGATCGCGCTGCTCGTTGCCGCCGCCGGCTATGAGGACGGGCGCATCGTCATCGACCCCTCCGTGGTGCGCGGCCTCGAATATTATACCGGCCCCGTCTATGAGGCCGAATTGACCTTCCAGGTGAAGGACGAGAAGGGCCGTCCCGTGCGCTTCGGCTCGGTGGCGGGCGGCGGGCGCTATGACGGCCTCGTGGCGCGCTTCCGGGGCGAGCCGGTGCCGGCCACGGGCTTCTCCATCGGCGTGTCGCGCCTGCTCCACGCCCTCGCGCATCTCGGCAAGCTGGATGCGGACGCGGAGATCGGCCCCGTCGTGGTGCTGGTCATGGACAAGGAGCCCGCGCGCATCGCCGACTATATGAAGATGGTGTCGGCGCTGCGCGCCAACGGCATCCGCGCGGAGATGTATCTGGGCGGCTCGGGCATGAAGGCCCAGATGAAATATGCCGACAAGCGCAATGCCCCCGCCGTGGTGATCCAGGGCTCCAATGAAAAGGCCGAGGGCATGGTCCAGGTGAAGGACCTGGTGGAAGGCGCGCGCATCGCGGCGGGGATCGCCGACAATGCGGAATACCGCGCCGCCCGCCCCGCCCAGCTGGCCGTGAAGGAAGAAGATCTGGTGGACACGATCCGGGAGATCCTGGAGCGGCGCGCGGCCCCGACCCTCGGCCTTGCCGACTGAGCAGGACGGCCCCGGTCTTCGACCGGAGCCGGGCCCCTTCGCTCAAGCGCCGCGCGGGCTTTGGGGCCATGGGCCCAGGTCTTCGACCGGAGCCGGGCCCCTTCGCTCAAGCGCCGCGCGGGCTTTATCCCGCGCGCCTTCAGCGGGCCGCGTCCGACAGGGCATCCAGCGCCGCGCGGGCGAAGGGCGGCAAGGCCGCCGCCTCCCGCGTGGCGATCACCAGACGCCGCCGCGCCCAGCCATCCTCCAGCGGCCGCGCCTCCAGCGCGAGGCTCGGCGGCAGGCGCAGATGCTCGGTGTGGGGCAGCACCGCCACGCCCACGCCGGCCGCCACTATCTCGGCGAGCGCGGGAAAACTGGTGACGCGCACCCGCATCTTCAGCGTCAGCCCCATGCGCGCCGCCTCCCCGCTCACCATCTCCTGAAGCGCGATGCCCGGCGCGAGCCCGACGAACGGCTCCCCCGCCAGATCCGCGAAGCTGAGCGCCCCGCGCGCCGCAAGCCCATGCCCGGCGGGCAGCAGCGCCACGAGACGGTCCTCCCCATAGGGGCGCCAGTCCAGCCCGGCGAGCCCCGCCGCATGGGAGAGGACGCCCATATGAATCAGCCCTTCGCGCAAGGCACGGGCGATGGCCGCGCTCGGCCGCTCCTCAAGGTCCGCGTCGATATCGGGATGGCGCGCGAGGAAGGCGGCGAGGTCCGCCGGCAGATGGGCGCTGAGCGCCGCCGTATTGCTCCACAGCCGCAAATGCCCCTTCAGCCCCTTGCCGAAGCGGGCCAGCTCCCCCTGCATGCGCTCGGCCTGCTGGAGCAGGAGCCGGGCATGATGGCCCAGCGCCTCCCCCGCCGGCGTCGGCCGGGCGCCGGAGCGGGCGCGCACCAGCAGCGGCACGCCCACCTGCGCCTCCAGCGCCTGCACCCGCGCGCTGGCGGAAGCCAGCGCCAGATGGGCGCGCGCCGCCCCCGCCGTGATGCTGCCCGCCTCAAGGATGGCGAGGAACAGGCGCAGATCCACCAGATCGAACCGCATCATCTTCATCCTTCGTCTGCGACGAAGGATAACCCCGGAACTTCCGCATTGCAGTAGGCAGGGACGAAGGACAGTGTCGGGCCATGACACTCACCTTCATCCTCGCCATCATCGTGATCTTCGTGCTGGCGGGCGCCGTGAAAGGCGCCACCGGCATGGGCCTGCCCACGCTCGGCATGGGCCTTCTGAGCCTGCTCATGGCCCCGGCGGATGCGGCGGCGCTGCTCATCGTGCCGGCCATCCTCACCAATGTGATCCAGTTCGCCACCGGCCCCCGGCGCGGCGCCGTGCTGCGCCGCTTCTGGCTGCTGGGCGTGTTCACCATCCTGGGCACTTTGGCTGGCGCGTGGACCTTGGGCGGGCTGGACTCCCATTTCGCTCCCGCTCTGCTGGGCGCGACGCTGCTGGTCTATGGCCTGTTCGGCCTCGCCAAGCTGCAATTCCACACCCCCGCGCGCCTGGAGCGGTGGCTGTCGCCGGTCATGGGCCTGGCGTCCGGCATCCTCACGGGCACGACGGGCGTGACGGTGATGCCCGTGGCGCCTTATCTCCAGTCGTTGGATCTGGACCGGGAAGACCTGGTGCAGGCGCTGGGCCTCGACTTCACGCTCTCCACCTTCGCCCTCGCCGTGACCCTGTCCATGGACTTCACGGCGCTGAGCGATGCGCGCGTGGCGCTGGCCTCGGCGGGCGCGCTGGTTCCGGCCTTCATCGGCATGGAGCTGGGCAAGCGGCTGCGGCTGGCGGTGTCGCAGGCCACCTTCCGCGCCGGATTCTTCGCGGCGCTCGCGCTGCTGGGCGCCAACACGCTGGTGCGCGCCCTGCCGCTTTGACCCCTCCCCTCGGGAGAAGCCACAAAGGGCCCGTGACCGAAGCCACGGGCCCTCGGCGTCAGTCCTCCACGCGGTGGATGTCGTGCACCACGATGGCGGTGTTCTTCGCGGGCTTGTTCAGGAATTCGCGGCGCCGCAAGGTCTTCAGCGTGTCCTCATAGCCCGACTGCCAATGGTCGCGCATGGAGGTGCCGGAGAATTCGTAGTCCTTGAAGTCCCGCTCGTAGCTCTTTTCCTGATAGATCAGGTGGCAGATATTCACCGGGCCGGAGCGCTCATAGGCGGCGAGGAGCGTCTTGTCCTCCTCCGTGCGCAGCTGCTCGGGAATGCGCTGGAGCGCATCGGCATAGAGCGAGCGCAGTTCCTGCACGCGGCGGAAGAAGTCGGTGATGGACCGGGTACGGCTGGAATAGCCGATATCCTTCTGGCGCTCGATCACGTCCAGCATGTCCCGGGGCAGGTCGCCGCGCGCGGAGAACAGGTCCACCTGGAACACCAGCGCGCTCGGATGGTCCGGCTGGTCCAGCAGCCATTGCAGCGGCGTGTTGGAGACGACGCCGCCGTCCCAATAATATTCGCCGTCGATGCGCACCGGCGGGAAGGCCGGGGGCAGCGCGCCGCTGGCCATGATGTGCTCGGGGCCGATGCGGTGGGTGGTGTTGTCGAAATAGACGAAATTGCCCGTCCGCACGTTCACCGCGCCCACCGAGAAGCGCTTCTGCCCGCTATTGATCAGGTCGAAATCCACCAGTTGGAGCAGCGTGTCGCGCAGCGGCTCCGTGTCGTAGAAGCTGGTGGCCCCGTCGGCGCCGCGCGGCACCAGCCAGGGATTGGGGAAGCGCGGCTTGAAGAAGCCGGGCTGGCCCAGATTGATGGTGGCGAGGGCCGACAGCTGGTTGCGCATGCTGCGGAAGGCGTCGCCCTCCGGCGTGTAGGCCCAGATCTTGCGGCCGGAAATGGTGTTCCAGAACTCGCGCAGGCGCGGCACCCGGTTCTCCGGGGTGTTGCCCGCGATGATGGCCGAGTTGATGGCGCCGATGGACACGCCCGACACCCAGTTGGGCTCCGCACCGGCCAGCGACAGGGCCTCGTAGACCCCCGCCTGATAGGCGCCGAGCGCCCCGCCGCCCTGGAATACCAAGGCCACGCGGTCATAGTCGGCGACCACGTCGCGGATATCGTTGGGAACCTCGCTGAGAAGCGTGCTCATGGTCGCTCACCCCATTCCATCTGTGCGGGGCACGGCGCCGCGCGGGGCGCCGTGCGATTGCGCAGGGCCGGACCGGAAGGCCCGGCCGTCACTCACTTCTGCTCGGTGAGATAATCGAACATCACCTCGCCCATGCCCAGCGTGAGATCGGCGCGGATATGCACCGCGGAGACCACCTCCAGGACCGGCAGGCGAGCCACGTCGCAGATGACGTGGGGATAGAGGCCGAGCGCGCCGGGGCCCACCCAGGCCTCCTTCAGCGTCACGTCCTCCAGATAATAGCGCACCAGCTCGCAGATGCGCGGCGTGGCATCCACATGGGGGATGATCTTGATCATGAAATTGGGCGCCAGCAGCGACTTCATGACCGCCGCGGGGTCGGCCGCCACATGCTTGTAGCCCATGGTGGCTTCGGCGCAGAGCGTCTTGCCATAGTGCAGGCGACCCACCAGCACGTCTTTCTCCACCTCCATCTTGGGGTGGGCGTACTTCTTCGGGAAGCCCCAGAGTTCGCGGCCGCCGGCGATGGGCGCCTCGTCGTCCAGATACATGGAATGGACGTAGCCGCCTTCCACGCCGTTATATTTCACGGGGATGACCTGTCCGGTCTCGGTATAATCACCGAAGCCGGTGGAATCGGGCATGCGGATGAATTCGTACTTCACCAGCGGCTCGAACACCTCCAGCGGCTCGGGCACCACGGCCCGCAGGGCCTCGATGTCGGTGCGGTAGGTGATGATGAGGAATTCACGATCGAAGAAGCGGTACGGCCCGCGCGGATAGGCGGGGTTGGTCAGCGGCATGGAATAGGCCGTGCGGCGCACGTCTTCGATCTTCATGGGAACTCCCCTCGATCCGGCGGCAGGTCATCTCGCGGTTGCGAGATGGATCGAGGTTAGCCCATAGCTTTTGGCGGTGACAGCCCTGCGACGGCATGTCCCTGCCTGAATGATCCTTTTTTCACCCGGCCCCACCCGACGCGAGGCGGCCGGCCATGGGAAACTCCAGCGCCGCGCGGGCCACCTCCTCCACGCATGCGCTCATGAGATGAGACCGGGCCGCGATCTGGGGCAGGCTGAACCAGCCGGTCTCCAGCGCGTCGTCGCCCGCCTCCCCCTCGCCGGACACCCAGGCACAGAGCACCGCCACCATCACATAATGGTGCCGCAGCCCGCCGTCCGGCCCATGGTCGAAGGCATCGATAACCCGCAGCGGCTCCCCCGCCAGCGCCTCGATGCCGGTCTCCTCGCGCAATTCCCGCACCGCCGCCGCCGCCACCGGCTCGCCCCATTCGATGCGCCCGCCGGGAAAGCCCCAGAGGCCCGCATCGGGCGGATTGGCCCGCCGCACCAGCAGCACGCGGGCCGCGCGCGCCACCACCGCCAGCGCGGCGCAGCCGGGGCGGGCCATGCCGGTCACGCGATCCCGTCCACCGGCTGGGCCACGCGCCCGCCCACCACCCGGTTGCGGCCGAGGCGCTTGGCCTCATAGAGGGCGGCATCGGCCGCCGCGAGCACGGAATCCGGCGGCTCGCCGGAGCGCGGCAGCGTGGCGGCCACGCCGAAGCTGGCGGTGAGCCGCCCCATGGGCACCTTGGGATGGGGGATGTCGAGCGCCACCACGAGCCGCCGGGCGGTCTCGGCATATTCGATGGCGGAGGCCGCATCGGTATCGGGCAGGAGGACGATGAATTCCTCGCCCCCGTAGCGCGCCACCAGGCGGCCCGGCCCGGCCACCGCCGCCGCAACCATGCGGGCCACCTCCCGCAGCACCTCGTCGCCCGCCGGGTGGCCCATGCTGTCGTTGAACAGCTTGAAATTGTCCACGTCCGCCATGATGAGGGCGAGCGGCCGGCCGGTATCGGCGCAGCGCACCCAATCCTCGGAGAATTGCACATCGAAGGTGCGCCGGTTGGCGAGCCCGGTGAGCCCGTCCGTGCTGGCGATGGCGGCGAGGCGGCCGTTGATGTTGCGCAGTTCCGCCGCCCGCTCCTGGAGGCGCGCGCTCATCTCCGTATAGGCTTCGAGGACGGGGTGGATTTCCTCCACCCCCACCTCGCCGATGGCGGTGGCCTCGCCCCGGCCCACGGACAGAACGTCCGCGGCCAGCCGGTTGAGCGGGGCCACGATGAGGCGGTGCGCGGCCGCGAGCGCGAGGGCCATGAACAGCGCGATGGCCACCAGCAGCGAGGCCATGGTGGCCAGGATCCGCCGGTCGATGGCGCCCACGACCGCATCCTTGTCGCGGCTCACCAGCACCCGCAGCCCGGTGCCGGGAATGCGCAGGAAGGCGAACATGCGCATCGACCCGTCCAGCCCGCGCCCCTCGAGCGTCCCCTCGTCCTGGGACTGGAGGTGGGCCAGCGTCTCCGGATTGCGGTAGGGGGCGCCGACGGTGCCGGACGTGGCGGGATGGCGGGCCAGCACGATGCCCGTGGAATCCAGCACCGTCACCACCGCGCCAGCCTGGGCCCCAACCTGGGCCGCAAGGCGCGAGATCCATTGCAGGTCGAGCGCGATGCCGGCGAAGGCGATGGGCTCGCCGCTCGCGTCGCGCTGCGCCTCCGTCACCGCGAAGGTGGGGCGCCCGGTGCTGCGGGCGACCAGGAAGTCGGACAGCACCGCGCGCTGGGCGGTGCGCGCCTCGCGCATATAGGGGCGGTCGGAGAGATCGATCCCCAGAAGCGCACGCACGCTGGCGCACCGCACGACGCCCGCGGCATCGGTGATCATCCCGCCCTGCACGCCGATCATCTCGCTGGCGATGCGCTTGAGCAGGTCGCCGCAGCTCTCCGGGTCGGACAGGAGGGACTGGGCCTGCATGGAAAGCGCCTGGGTGACGGCGGTGGCGCTGGAAATGGCCTCCTTCTCCGTCAACGCCACGATCTGCGCGATGGCCTTGAGCTGGCTGGTCGCCCGGTCGATCTCGGCCTGACGCTCGGAGAACAGCGAGTGAGCCCGTTCGGCGACGATGAGCACGGCCATGATCAGGATGAGCCAGATCACGCGATGCCGGATGTGGATCCGCTTGCGGATCTCATCGGCAGCGGGCCGATCTGGCATCATGTCCGTCGGAGGCATCCTGAAGGCCCGCTCACGTCAGCTCTTCCTTCTTACGCTATCGCGGGGCAAAAGTGAGTCCCCCCGGCACCCGTCGGGCATCTGGCGGAAAGGATCGGGGCATGGACGGCGCGAATGGCGCAGAGGCAGCGGCGAACCGCCTGGTTGCAGTGCGCGCCGAGATCGCGCAAGCCTGCCGCGATGCGGGCCGCGCGCCCCAGGACGTGACCCTGATCTGCGTCTCCAAGACCTTCGACATCCCCGAGATCCGCCCCGTTCTGGCCGCCGGCCAGCGGGCGTTCGGCGAGAACCGGGTGCAGGAGGCGCAGCGCAAATGGCCCGTTTTGCGCGCCGAGGCGCCGGATGTGGTCCTGCACCTCATCGGCCCGCTGCAATCCAACAAGGCCCGCGAGGCGGTGGAGACGTTCGACGTGATCCACACGGTGGACCGCCCCAAGATCGCCGCGGCGCTGGCCGACGAGATGGCGCGCCAGGGGCGTCGCCTGCCGGTCTTCATCCAGGTGAATACCGGCGCCGAGCCACAGAAGGCCGGCATCCTCCCGCCGGAGGCGGACGCCTTCATCGCTGCCTGCCGGGCGCAATACGGGCTCGATCTTCAGGGCCTCATGTGCATTCCGCCGGCGGACGAGGTCGCCGCGCCGCATTTCGCACTGCTGGCGAAGATCGCGGCCCGCAACGGGGTTTCCGGCCTCTCCATGGGCATGAGCGGCGACTTCCCCACCGCCATCAGCCAGGGCGCCACCCATGTGCGCGTGGGCAGCGCCATCTTCGGCACCCGCCCTGCGGCGGCACAGCCGGCGCAAAATCCCGCTTGATGCCGCCCCGGTTCGCGGATATACGGAGCGCCTTCCGCGGATAGCTCCCATCGTCTAGCGGTCTAGGACGTCGCCCTCTCACGGCGAAAACAGGGGTTCGATTCCCCTTGGGAGCACCACGCGCCGCATCTGCAGCCCGTGCCCGCTGCCGCCATGCCGGATCCCCGTCACGCAAAAAGGCCGCACCTGACGGCGTGCGTCACGCGCATCCGGGCCCATGGGGTCGCCGCTTCCGACCGCCCCCTGCCGGGCCGAGCACATCGCCCCCACGCGCGAGCTGACGCCGGCCCGGAGGCGGGAGCGGCGGCGATGGGTCGGAAAAGTTTGATCCAAGTCAAACGGTTATGGGAAGGCGCACCGCGCCGGCCTATGGCCGCGCCAGCGGCTGGCGCCATCTTTCCGCATGGCCGGAAGTGTGCCAAGAAACGACCGAGCCTCGCGCTTCCTGGGGCCTCGGCAATTGGGGATGCAAGCATGTGCACAGCGCTCGTCTACAGTGACGCGACCGGCAAGCACTATCTCGGGCGCACGCTGGAGCTGACCGTCGATCTGCCCTACCAGCTCGCTTTCTTCCCCAAGGGCTTCAAGGTGGCCTCGGCCGTGCCGGGACATCCGGCGCTGGCCTATGACGTGGCCCACGCCTTCCTCGCCATCACCATGCCCGCCCGCATCCCCACGGCGCAGACGCCGCTGGGCATCGCCGACCTGAAGGTGGTGGAGGGCCTGAACGAGCAGGGCCTCACCTTCAGCGTGCTCTCCTATCCCGCCGCCGCCGGCCAGCAGCAGGGGGTGGAGACCACCCGCGCCGTGCTCGCGGCGTCCGATCTCGGCAGTTGGGTTCTGGGCGGCTATGCCACGGTGGCGCAGGTGAAGGATGCCCTCGCCACGCAGCCCGTGGTGCTCGAAGCCCTGGAAATCCTGCGCGGGGCCGTCTCGCCCTTCCATTATGTGGTCAACGACGCCACCGGCGCCTCGCTGGTGATCGAGTTCCACAAGGGCGAGATGCAGCTCTACGACAACCCCGTACGGGTGATGACCAACGGGCCGCGCTTCGACTGGCACCTGACCAACCTCGACAACTACACGTTCCTCACCAATGTGGACCGCTCCACGGCCAGCTTCGGCGGCTACAAGGCGCAGCAGCCGGATTCGGGCATCGCCACCGCCGGCCTGCCCTCGTCCAGCACCTCGGTCGGCCGGTTCGTGCGCGCGGTCTATTATGCCGAGTTCACCGAGAAGGCGGCGACGCCGGATCTGGCGGTGCGCACGCTGGCCCATGTGATGAACACTTTCGACCGTCCGCGCGGCGTCTCCATCGACTATCCGGAGGCGGGCGGCGCCCATATGGAGGTGGCCGGCCTCGATGCGGACGGCACCACCGCCTATGCCACCGAATTCACCACCTGGACGAGCCTGTCGGATCTCGATCGCGGGCTGCTCTTCGTGCGCGATTATGCGGGCCTGAACTTCGCCCAGTATGATGTCCGCGCCTTGGCCGACCAGGGGGAGCCCAAGGTGATCCCGCTGCACCGGAGCAACGATATCGTCGACCTGACCGCCTCCCTGACGACCGCCGCGCAGTCCTGAAACGGCCCGGCGGCCGGGCGGCACGGCCTATGGCGGCAGGGGCGGTATGAAACAGGGATGAAGACCGGCCGCCGAAGATCGGCGGCCGGGATTCGTGTCTGCGATCAGGCGAGATCGAAGCGGTCGAGGTTCATCACCTTGGTCCAGGCCGCCACGAAGTCCGTCACGAACTTGTCCTTGGCGTCGGACGAGGCATAGACCTCGGCCAAAGCGCGCAGGATGGAGTTCGAGCCGAACACGAGGTCGGCGCGGCTGCCGGTCCACTTCAGTTCGCCGGTCTTGCGGTCCCGGCCCTCATACACATCGGTGGTGTCGGGAGCCGCGGTCCACTTCGTGCTCATGCTCAGCAGGTTGACGAAGAAATCATTCGTCAGCGCGCCGGGCTTTTCGGTGAGGACGGCGTCGCCGCCCACATTGATGTTGATGGCGCGCAGGCCGCCCACCAGAACCGTCATCTCCGGCGCGGTCAGCGTCAGGAGCTGGGCCTTGTCGATGAGCGCCACTTCGCCGGGCACCGCATAGCCGGTCTTGTGGAAGTTGCGGAAGCCATCCGCCTTCGGCTCCAGCCACTGGAAGGACTCCACGTCCGTCTCCGCCTGCGAGGCGTCGGTGCGGCCCGGCGAGAAGGGAATGGCCACGTCATGGCCCGCCGCCTTCGCGGCTTCCTCGACGCCCACATTGCCGGCCAGCACGATCACGTCCGCCAGCGACACCTTCTTGCCGCCGGTGGCGTTCAGGTTGAACTCGCCCTGAACGCGATGCAGCGCCTTGAGCACCTTTTCCAGTTGCTCGGGCTGGTTGACCTGCCAGTCCTTCTGCGGGGCGAGGCGGATGCGCGCGCCATTGGCGCCGCCGCGCTTGTCGCCGCCACGGAAGGTGGAGGCGGAGGCCCAGGCGGTGCCCACCAGCTCGGAGACGGTGAGGCCGGTGGCCAGGATCTTCGCCTTCAGTTCCGCCGTATCGGCGGCGTCGATCAGGGGATGATCCACGGCGGGGACGGGATCCTGCCAGATCAGCACTTCACGCGGCACTTCCGGGCCGAGATAGCGCGAACGCGGGCCCACATCGCGGTGGGTCAGCTTGAACCACGCCCGGGCGAACGCCTCGGCGAAGGCCTGCGGGTTCTGCAGGAAGCGGCGGGAGATCTTCTCGTAGATGGGATCGAACCGCAGCGACAGGTCCGTGGTGAGCATGGTGGGCTTATGCTTCTTGGACGGGTCGTGCGCATCCGGGATGATGGCGTCCGCGTCCTTGGCTTCCCACTGGATGGCGCCGGCCGGGCTGCGGGTCTGCACCCATTCGAACTTGAACAGGTTCTCGAAGAAGAAGTTGCTCCACTGGGCGGGGGTCTGCGTCCAGGTCACTTCCAGGCCGCTGCCGATGGCATCGCCGCCGTAACCGCTGCCGTAATTGCTGGCCCATCCGAGGCCCTGGGCCTCCAGCTGGGCGGCTTCCGGATCCGGCCCCTTGTGGGATTCCGGAGCGGCGCCATGGGTCTTGCCGAAGGTGTGGCCGCCGCCGATGAGCGCGACGGTCTCTTCGTCATCCATGGCCATGCGGCCGAAGGTCTCGCGGATGAAGGCGGCGGCGGAGAGCGGATCGCCGTCCCGGTCCGGGCCTTCCGGATTGACGTAGATGAGGCCCATCTCGGTGGCGCTCAGCGGCTCGGCGAACTTGTCGAGGGCGCGATGGGTCAGCCAGGCGGTCTCGGTGCCCCAGAACACGTCCAGGTCGGGCTCCCAGGTGTCCTCGCGGCCGCCGGCGAAGCCGAAGGTGCGGAAGCCCATGGTCTCCAGCGCCACGTTGCCGGTGAGGATCAGCAGGTCCGCCCAGGAGATCTTCTGGCCGTATTTCTGCTTGATGGGCCACAGCAGGCGGCGCGACTTGTCGATATTGACGTTGTCCGGCCAGGAATTGAGCGGGGCGAAGCGCTGCTGGCCCCGGCCGCCGCCGCCGCGGCCGTCCGCGAGGCGATAGGTACCCGCGCTGTGCCAGGACATGCGGACGAATTGCGGGCCGTAATTGCCGAAATCGGCCGGCCACCAGTCCTGCGAGTCGGTCATCAGCTGGCGCAGGTCGTTCTTCAGCGCCTCATAGTCGAGCTTCTTGAACTCGTCGCGATAATTGAACGTCCCGCCCAGCGGGTCGGACTTGGAGGAATGCTGGTTCAGCAGGTCCACACGAAGCTGGTTGGGCCACCAGTCGCGGTTCTGGGTACCGGCGCTACCGTGGGCGACCGGGCATTTGCCCGTGCTGTCCTCAGTCGTCGCGTTCATGCTTCCCTCCGATCCAAGCTGCGAGGCAATCGTGACCGTCGATCGGTCCCGTGCTCCCCCAGCAGGGCTCTTAGCAAATCTCCTTCATTAGATTAATTCCGATTTACTGATTGCCGTGATAAGATTATCTGATGAAAAACGTCACATTGAGGCAGTTCCGCTATTTCGAGGCGCTGGCGCGTCACGGCCATTTCCGGCGCGCGGCGGAGGCGTGCGGCATCTCCCAGCCCGCCCTGTCCATGCAGATCAAGGAACTGGAGCAGGAGGTGGGCACCGAGCTGTTCGAGCGCAACGCCCGGCAGGTGCGCCTCACCAGCTTCGGGGAGGAGTTCGCGCCCCGCATCCGCGACATCTTGCGCTCCATCGACGAACTGGGAGATCTGGCGCGGGCCTCGGGGGAGCGGCTCATGGGGCGGCTGCGCATCGGCGTCATCCCCACCGTCGCGCCCTATCTGCTGCCCACCTTGCTGGGCAGCCTGGGCAGCCGGCATGCCGGCCTCGACATCCATGTGCGGGAAACCCAGACGCCGCGCCTCCTGCAGGAGCTGGAAGACGGACGGCTGGATACCGCCATCGTCGCCCTGCCCACCTCGGAACCCTCGCTGATCGAGATTCCCCTGTTCACCGAGAGCTTCGTCCTGGTGCGGCCCGGGACGGACGCGGGAAAGCCGGTGCCCGCCCCCGATGCGCTGCGCGAGATGCGGCTCCTCCTGCTGGAAGAGGGGCACTGCTTTCGGGATCAGGCCTTGTCCTTCTGCCATGTGGACGTCCGCGCGACCCCGCGCGACTTCCTGGAGGCCAGCTCCCTGTCCACTCTGGTGCAGATGGTGGATGCGGGCATCGGTATCACGCTGCTCCCGGAAATGGCCGTGGGGGTGGAGACTCGCTCGGCCTCGGTCTGCGTGGCGCGCTTCGGCAATCCCCAGCCCTCGCGGACCATCGGCATGGTCTGGCGCAAGACGAGCCCGCTCACCAAGCAGTTGGTGCAGATCTCCGAAGCCGTCCGCACCTCCGCCGAACTGCTGCGGGAACGCACTGCCGCGGGATGACGAACCGCCCCCTCCTCAGGGCCGGGCGAGGATTTCCACGGTGGCGGTGCGGCCTGCCACGAGGCCCGCGTCGGGCGGGATTGCGTCCAGCGTGATGCGCACCGGGATGCGCCGCGCCAGCCGCACCCAGTTGAAGACCGGGTTGACGTTGGACAGGAGCCGTCCGTCGGAGGGGATGTTGCCCGAAATGGCGGCCGCGATGCCCTGCACCTTGCCGTAGAGCGTCGCCCCGCCCATGAGCGTCACCCGCGCGGGATCGCCCACCTTGATGCCGGGCAGCTTGGTTTCCTCGAAGAAGCCGTCCACCGCGAAGCTGTCCGTGTCCACCAGGGCGAAGACGCCCTTGCCCGTGCTCACATAGTCGCCCGGCCGCACGTCGAAATTGGTCACCACCCCGTTCACCGGTGCGCGCACCACGGCGCGCTCCAGATTGAGCTGGGCCACGTCGCGGCTGGCCAGTGCCTGATCATAGGCGGCCTTGGCCATGGCGGCGGCATAGCGCTGGTTGGTCACGGCCTCCTGGGTCTCGGCGAGATCCCCGGCATTCTCGTAGCGGGTGAGGATGGAGGCGGCCTCGTCGCTCGCCGCCTTCTTGCTCGCCAGATCCGCCTCGGCCTGTCGCAGAGCGAGGGTGAAGCGGCTGGGATCGATGCGGATCAGCACGTCGCCGCGCTTCACCGCCTGGTTTTCCCGCACCGGCACCTCGCTCACCAGACCCGACACGTCCGGCGCGATCACCACCACGTCCGCATGGACGAGGCCGTCGCGGGTCCAGGGCGCCTCCATGTAATAGCGCCACAGGGCCAGCCCCAGCCCCCCCGCCACCACCAGCAGGACCAGGGTCGCGGCCACGCCGCCGGCGGTACGCATCACAGTCTTCATGTCAGGACCACCACATGTTGGCGGGAAGCGCGAGAAGCGCCGTCAGGATGATGAACAGGCACACATTGAACAGAGCCGGGTGCCAGATGTGCCGGTAGACGCCGAGCCATGCCAGGAGCCGGGCCAGCAGGAGGCACAGGATGGCGGCGATGAGCGCGGCCACCAGCAATTGCGGCACATAGATGCCGAGAAAATCATACGTGGCCACGCGCCCCTCCCCTCATGCCGCCCGCCCCTGTCCCAGCATCAGCCCGCGCCGCAGGGAGACCAGCGCGGACAGGCCCGCCTCCGCCCGGGGACCCGGCGCGCCCGCCATTTCCGCGCGCATGGAATCCAGCGTGGCCAGCAGGCCGGAGGGGTCGGGATGCCCGCCTCGGACCAGCAGGCGGAAATGCGCCTCCACGTCCGCCAGCAGGCGCTCGAACGTCCCCCGCGCGGCCGCCGTCACATGGGGGGACAATTGCGCGAGGGCCAGCACGCCCTCGGCGGCGAACAGGGTGGCGAAGGCCACTTCCCCGTCATCGCCCCGGCGCGGCGTCAGGGTCGGCGCCAGCAGGCCGAGCCGGTCCACCAGCCGCCGGGTGATGCCCTGGCGTCCGGCGGCATCGGGCAGGCGGGCGAGGGCCGCCACATCTTCCCAGCCGTGGCGCAGCAGGCGGATGGCGGCCTGCTCGGCCGAGCGCGGCCGCAGCAGGCTGACCGCCGCCAGCGCCACGCACATGCCCACCACCGCCGCGCTGTTGCCGTTGGCGAAGGCGGCAAGGTCGCCGGAAAACATGTTCTGCAGGCCCAGCAGGGTGGTGAAGGTGATGGTGATGCCGAAGCCCACACCCGCCGTGCGCGGCATCGCCATCAACACGCCGCACACCAGCAAGGCGGGGAACAGGACAAGGCACATCTGCGCGAAGTCCGTCACGAAGGGCAGGATGGCGAACTGGTAGACGAAGACCAGCACCAGCGCGATGAGCGCGGCATAGATGAACTCGTACAAAGCGGGCACCGGCCGGCTCTGGGAGGCCGTGACGCTGGCGGCGATGGCGATCATCATCATGGCCGTGGCGCCGTCGGGCCAGGCGGTGAGGATCCAGAAGGCGGCATTGACCCAGAGCGCCAGGATGAGCGCCAGGGCCGCGCGCCGGGCATTGCCCGCATCGATGGGCGCCAGAGCGGACATGGGCCCGGCGCCGGGCACGCGCAGCGCCGAGGAATCGGGCGCCCGCTCCGTCTTCAGCGCCTGCCAGAGGGTGCGGCAATCCTCGCGCACATCCACATAGGCGTTCACCCGTTCGGCAAGGTTGAGCAGCGTGGCGGCGCGCCATCCCTCGCCCCCCTCCGGCACGCGCCGCGCCGCATCCGAGAGCGCGCGGGCGCAGGCCGCGCCCTCCTGCGGGTCCGAATCGATGCCCCGCTCCGCCCAGAGGGCCAGCCGCTCCAGGCTCGCGGCGAGGGCGGGATCAAGGGGCCCGTCCAGGCGCAATTCCACCAGCCGGTCGCGGATCTCGGCCAGCAGGCGCAGCATGAGCACCGCATGGCCGTGAATGGAGCGGATGACGACGCGCATGGCCCGCGACACGGCGGGCTCGTAGGAAAGATAGATCATCAGCGCCTGGAGCGCGGTGATCTCCCGCGCGAGGCCCCGCTCGCCCGACGCCATTTCCTGGCGGGTGAGGGTGCCGCGCAGCAGCCCGGCGGCCTGCGCATCGGCGCTCCGCAGCCATTGGCGCATGCGGGCGAGCCCGGCGGCGTGGGAGGTCTGGGGCAGCACCAGCGCCGAAAACACCGTGGCGCAGAGGATGCCGAGGCCGATCTCCTGCACCCGCGTCACCACCACGTTGAACAGGCCCACCGGGGCATCCACGTTGGGAAAGCCCATGATGGCCGCCGAATAGCCCGCGAGCATGAACACATAGGAGCGGGGCGTGCGGTCGCGCAGGGAGAGATAGAGGCAGCCCCCGATCCAGAGGGAGAGCGCGAGGGTCAAAAGAACCGGCGCATCCACCAGGAGCGGAAGGGTCATGAGGGTGAACAGGCCACCCACCAGCGTGCCGATGATGCGATAGAAGCCCTTGGCCAAAGCCGCGCCGGAAATGGGCTGGGAGACGATATAGACCGTCGCCATGGCCCAGGCGGGCCGCTCCAGCCCGACCAGGAAGGCGATATAGAGCGCCAGCATGGCCGCGAAGAAAGTGCGCGCGGAGAAGACGAGGGCCGCCCAGCCCGGCGGGAGCCGCTGCAGGCTCCAAGCGTCTGTGGCGGCGCGAGCGTCTGTGGCGGCGGCGGTCATTAAAGCTCCGGATGACGGGCCAAGGGTGCGGAGCGGAAGCGATCCGTCAAGGCCGGGGAGCTATGCCGTCCACATTTCGGCGGGACGTTGCCGGATTGCAAAAGCGGGCGAGACGGGAGGCGGCTCGATCTACAGCCGCACGATGAGGCCCGGCCTGCGGGACACGCGGAGCGCGTCGCGGCCCTGTCGATCGAACCGAATCGACCCTTCCGGCGAGAGCCGGGGACCGCCGTCAGGCGGCGGGAAGGGGATAGGTGACACAGACGCACCGCCCCGGACTGTCGGGACGGGCATGACCTTCACCGCAGGCCCTCAGGGCGGCGCGACACGCGCCAGCCCGGGCATGAGGGACGTTTCGTGACGGCGCGAAGAGACGCCGTCACGCCACCGGGAACGCCACGCTCACTTGAGCGGGTTCTTGCCGGTGCGCTGCAGGTAATGGGCCAGTTCACGCTCAGCCTTGATGGTCTGGGCAGCGACGATGGCGTCAAACAGGCGCGCGAAGAAGCCCGCCTTGGGGGCCGTCGCGGACGGGGCGGCATAACCCTTGCGGGACGACAGCGTAACCGTGCTCATGAGGAACCTCCGCTGGATATGGCCATCCATGGCCATGATGCGATGCATGATAGGCCATGCTGCATCGCAGCGGAAGAAATAGGTCAGCATGGCTGACCTGCATGAAACGCGGGCGTGGTCGTTTTTTAAGCGACGCTCTCGCGGGCGCGCCTCGGCCGGGCCGCATCACGACCCGCCCGGCAAACGCCCTTAGAACTCAGCTGCGCAGCGGCATACCCGCCCGCTGGCCGAACGCATCCGGAAGGGGAAGGCTGGCATGCACCGCCTTCATTCCGGAAATCCGCTCCAGCACATCGTCGGGAAAGGGAATGGAACGGCCGCTGGCCATGTCCACATGCTCCACCATCTGCTCGCTCACCGCGAACACCCAGCCTTCGTCGGCCCGGTGAAGCTGGAGGAAGACGTGAAGGCGGCGCTCGTCATAATCCACCAGCCGAACGGTGGCCCGCACCGGGCCGCCCGAGCCTGGGCCGCGCAGGTGGCGCACCTGGATCTCGGTGGTGGCGAAGGACGAGCGTCGCGCCCGCTCATAGTGCAGGCCAAGTCCCAACAAGGCGAGCGCCTCGGTTCGAGCGCGCTCGAAGAGCAGATACGAGTAAGCCATATCCAGATGGCCAGTGGTCTCGACCCATTCCGGCTCGATCGCCATGGGCGAGGAGACGAAGGGAGCGAAGAAGACAGGCTCGAAGTCGGTTCGGAAGCCCATGGCACCTCTCCGTTGCTTCATTGCATGACGTTAAGGCAGTGTGCCCTGTAGAGCCTCAATCGTCACGGCCTGATCTGGCGCAAAAATGTCGAAGCTGCGGAAAGTTCGCGCAGATTTCGCGGTGGTGGCGCGACCCTGAAACGCTTTGCGCCCTGCGCCATGACGATTAGTCTGGCGCCGGCAGCCGACGGTAGGCCCACGAATTAAAGGAATTTTAAATGTTTTCTGCGGAGGCCAAGGTGGATCCGGCGCACGGGCGCGCCGTCGAATCGGCACTCGCGGCGCTGGGCGAGGCGCTCGGTCACAAACTCGTGACTTCGCAGGCCGTGCGGGAGCAACACGCCAACATCACCACCTATCTGCCCAACGAAGCCCCGGACGGCGTGGTTTTCGCGGAAAGCGTGGCGGATGTGCAGGCGACCCTCGCCGTGTGCCGGGACCACCGCCTGCCGGTCATTCCCTTCGGCACGGGCACCTCCCTGGAAGGCCATGTGAACGCGCCGCGCGGCGGCATCAGCCTCGATCTGTCGCGCATGAACCGCATCCTCGCCATCCATGGGGAGGATCTGGACTGCGTCATCGAGCCGGGCGTCACCCGCAAGCGCCTCAATGAGGACCTGCGCGACCAGGGCCTGTTCTTCCCCATCGATCCCGGCGCCGACGCCTCCATCGGCGGCATGGCTTCCACCCGCGCGTCCGGCACCAATGCGGTGCGCTATGGCACCATGAAGGACAATGTGCTCGCGCTGAAGGTGGTGCTGCCCAATGGCGACCTCATCACCACCTCCCGCCGGGCCAAGAAAACCTCCGCCGGCTACGATCTCACCCGCCTGTTCATCGGCGCGGAGGGCACGCTCGGCGTCATCACCGAACTTACCTTGCGCCTCTACGGCATTCCCGAGGCCATCACCGCCGGGGTCTGCCCCTTCCCCACCATCGGCGATGCCTGCAATGCGGTGATCGAGACCATCCAGTCGGGCATACCGGTGGCGCGCATCGAGCTTCTGGACGAGGTCCAGGTCCGCGCCTCCAACGCCTATGCCAAGCTGAGCCTTGCCGAGACGCCCCATCTGTTCCTGGAATTCCACGGCACCCATGCCGGTGCGCGCGAGCAGGCGGAGCGCTTCGCGGAGATCGCCGCCGCCCATTCCGGCGGCGCCTTCGCCTGGGCCGACAAGCCGGAAGACCGCACCCGCCTGTGGCAGGCCCGGCATGACGCCTATTGGTCCGTGCTGCCGCTGCGCCCCGGCGCCAAGGCGGTGGCGACCGACGTGTGCGTGCCGCTCTCGCGGCTCGCCGACTGCGTCATGGAGACCAAGCGGGACATCGAGGCCAGCGGCCTCATTGCGCCCATTGTCGGCCATGTGGGCGACGGCAACTTCCACACCACGCTCATGGTGGATGTGGACGACCCGGCTGACATGGCCAAGGCCAAGGCCTTCATGTCCCGCATGGTGGAGCGGGCGCTGGCCATGGACGGCACCTGCACGGGCGAGCATGGCGTCGGCCAGGGCAAGATGAAATATCTCTCCGCCGAGCACGGCGCGGAAACCCTCGATGCCATGCGCGCATTGAAACGGGCATTCGACCCGTTGGACATCATGAATCCGGGAAAGATCGTCACCATCTGAGGCACCGGGCCAAGGGGCGGCGCGGAAACCCAAGCGAGGGCCATCGGTGCAGGGTCTGCTCATCACCATCGCCACCGCGATCATGCTGGCGGTCGGCGCCGCATTTGCGGCGCCCTTCGTCGTGGACTGGACCGCGTGGCGCTCAAGCTTCGAGAGCGAGGCGAGCCGCGTCCTGGGCGTGCCGGTGCTCATCCGGGGGCCCATCGAGGCGGAATTGCTCCCCTCCCCGCGCCTCACGCTGCGCACGGTCAGCCTCGGCGCCGACAGCGTGTCCAGCGGCGGCACCGTGGACGAGCTGAGGGCGGAATTCTCCCTGGGCGCGCTCATGCGCGGGCAGTGGGAGGCGCGCGGCGTGGTGCTGGTCCAGCCCAAGATCCGCATCGTGCTGGACACGGCGGGCCGCCTCGTCGCCCCAACGGGTGCCGGCGCCCCCGCGAACCTCACCATGGAGCGGGTGGCGCTGGAGAACGGCACGCTCACCTTCATCGACCGGTCCGCCGACCGGACCGTGGACGTGTCCGACGTCACCCTGCGCGGCGAGATGCGCGCCGTGTCCGGCCCCATGCGGCTGGAGGGCGAGGCCACCGCCTTCGGGCAGCGCCACGGGGTGCGCCTCTCCGTGGGCAAGCCTGCCGACGAGGGCGCCCGCCTGCGGCTCATCACGGAGGCCAAGGCGAAGGCGCTCACCACCGACCTCGATGGCCTGCTGCGCCTCGATCGCGGCACGCCCCGCTTCGAGGGCCGCGCCACGCTGGCACGCGGCGGCCCGCCGCCCGCTTTGCCGTGGCGGATCAGCGCCACCGCAAAGCTCAGCCCCGAGGCCCTGGTGGCCGAGGGCCTCGACCTGTCGCTCGGCGACGAGGCCCGCCCGGTGCAACTGGCGGGTTCCGCGCGCCTCTCCTTCGGCCGCGCCTTGGGGCTCGACATGGTGCTGAACGCGCGGGCGGTGGACGCCGACCCGCTGCTGGCCCAGGGCACCGCCCCGCGCACGCCGGGCGAAGCGCTGGCCGCCCTCGGCCATGTGTTCGCGGACCTTCCCGCGCCCGGCCTCCCCGTCCGCATCGGCGCCGCCGTGGACCAGCTCACGCTGGGCGGCACGGTGGTGCGCGACGCCCGGCTCGACCTCACCGGCCAGCCCTCCGGCTGGCGCATCGACACCGCCGAGGCCAAGCTGCCGGGCCAGACTGCCCTGCGCCTGTCGGGCACGCCCGCGCCGGGCGCGGGCACCACCTTTGCCGGCGAACTGTCCGTCACCTCCCAGGAACCGTCCGCCTTCCTGCGCTGGGCGGCGCCCCAGGGCGCGGACCCCTATGCGGCGGCGCTCACGGCCCCCGTCCGCCTGTCCGCGCGTCTCTCCGCCCGGCCGGAGCGGCTGGCGGCGGAAGGCGTGCAGCTCAGCGTGGGCGAGGCCAAGGCCAGCGGCTCGGCCGTGCTGGCGCTCGCATCCACGCCCCGCCTCGACCTCGACCTCGCCTTGGAGGGGCTGGACCTCGACCCGGTGATCGCCGCCGCGCGCGGTGGCCTGTCCGCCATGGGCGGCACGCTGGAGGGCACGGTGGCGCTCCAGGGCAAGAGCCTGCGCCTCTCCGGCCTGCCGCTCGGCCGCCTCGCCTTGAAGGCGGACGCGGTGGATGGCGGCTGGGCGCTGCGCCAGTTCAGCGTGGAGGATCTGGCGGGCCTGAAGATCGACGGCAGCGGCCGCTTCGCGCGCCTCACCGCCCCTGTCGAAGGGGAGATCGCGCTCACCCTCTCAGGGAGCGCGGCGGACGGCATGGTGCCTCTCGCCCGCCTCGTGGCGGGCTCCGAGGCCGGCGATGTGCTGGCGCGCCTCGCCCCCGTCGCGGCCCCCGTGGCGCTGTCGAGCCGCGCCCGATGGCTGCCGGACGGCAGCGAGATTTCGGCGGAAGGCACGCTGGGCATCCTGTCCGGCCGGGCGGTGATCGCCCGGGGGCGGAGCGGCGCGCCGGAGAAGGCGGACGTGGCCATTTCCGCCACCGACGCCGCCCGCGCCCTTGGCGTCGCGGGCATCGCGGACCTGAAACCGGGCCAGGGCGCCGGGCGGCTCGACCTCACCCTCACCCCCGCCCCCACGGGCGCCCGGTTCGAGGGGCGCCTCGCGCTGGGGCAGACCCTCGCCACCGGCAGCGGCACCGTGCGCTTCGCGCCGGACGGCACGCTGGAGCCGCGCGTGCGGGCGCGCCTCGAAAGCCCCGACCTTGCCGGGGTGTTCACCCTGCTGGCGGGCCTGAATATGGGTCCGGTTCCCGCTCGCCTCGGCTTCGATCTCGCGCGGGATTCCGGCGCCTGGCGGTTCGACGCCATTGACGGCGCGGTCGCGGGGGCTCCGATCTCCGGCGCCATCGCGCTGGAAGGCGGCGGGACCGTGCCGCGCATCACCGGCACCCTCACCACCGAAACCCTGTCCCTGGCCCGCATCATCGGCCTGTGGGGCGCGCGGCCCTCGGGCCAGGAGGCGGGCAATGCCATCTGGTCCGCCGCCCGGTTCGACCTTGCAAACCCGCTTCAGGCCAGCCTGTCGCTCACCCTCGCCGCCCGGCGGCTGGCTTTGTCCGATGCCTATGTGCTGTCCGAGGGGCGCGTGGGGCTGGTGAGCGAACCGCAGGTGCTGGAGGTGCGGGACCTCACCGGCACGCTGGGCGGGGGCACCGTCTCCGGCGCGCTCACCTTGCGCCGCCGTCCCGATTCGTTGGCCGGAGACGGGCGGCTGGTTCTGGAGGGGGTCGCGTCATCAGCCCTCCTGGCGCCGCTGTCGCCCGCCGCCCCGCCCTCGGGGCGGGTCAATCTGGCGCTCGACCTTGTGGGCGCGGGCCGCAGCCCGCTCCTGTTCGTCCAGAGCCTGTCCGGGCAGGGCACGCTGGGCATTTCCGGCCTGTCCATTCCCGGCGTGGACCCCCGCGCCCTCGCCGCCGTGCTGGCCGACACCGCGGCCGGCGCGCCCCCGGACGAACGGCGCACCGCCCAGATGCTCGACCGCGCCCTGCAGCGCGGGCCCCTGAAGCTGGAAGAGGTGGAAGGCGCCCTGAGCGTGGTGAACGGCACGATGCGCCTGTCGCCCGCGCGGGCCAGCGTACTGCCGCCGGGCAGCGTCTCCGACACGCCCGTGCGCACCACCTTCAGCGGCACCTTCGATCCCGCGCGGCTGCTCATGGATATCGGCCTCACCCTGGATGCCAGCGAGCCGGGCGGCGCCGATGCGGGCGGGGTGATCCAGTGGCGCGGGTCCGCCTCCGCCCCGGAGCGGCGCATCACCGCCGTCGCCCTCGCCAATGCCATCGCCATGCGGGCCATCGAGCGCGAGACGCGGCGGCTGGAGGAACGGCAGGGCTTCGCCCCCGCCGGAAACCCGCCCGCGCCGGCTCCGGGCCAAACCCCGGCGGTTCCGGTCCCGGCTGCGCCCACGCCGCCTGCCCCGGCCCCCGCTGCCCCAGCAACAGCGGCCCCGGCTGTGGCCCCGACTGCACCGGCCCAAGCAAGCCCGGCCGCGCCGCCTGCGGCGGCCCCGGCCGCCCCCAACCAGGCGTCTCCGGCCCAAAGTGCCCCGGTCCAGGCGGCTCCAATCCAGGCGGCTCCCGCCCCGGCCGCGCCTGCTCCGAGCGCCCCGTCCCAGGCCGCGCCGACGCCATCGGCCCCGCCGCTGGCCGCCCCGGTCCAGGTCGCGCCCAACCCGGCGGTACCCGCCCAGACGCCGCCCGCACGGGCCGCGACGACGCCACGCGCCCCAGAGGTACGCCCCTCGGAAACACGGCCCGTGGAGACACGCCCTGTGGAGACACGGCCGATCACACCGCGCCCGGCGGAACCGCGCCAGGGACAAGCGGCCGCGGCGCCGTCCGGCGGGTCCGCCCCGCCGCTCGCACCGCCCCAGGACATCAAGCCGCTCGCCCAGCCCCAAGCCGTGCGGCCGGAACTGGACGACCTGCCCTATCGCGCGCCTGCGGTGAGCGGCTTCGGCACCATACCGCGCCCGCCCGTCGGCCTCCCCGGCCAATGACATGCCCACCAATCCGAGAGCCGCGCTGCGCCTGAGCGGGCCCGCGCAGCGTCGGCCTCCCCGGCGCGATCCACCACAGGACCGGGCCGCTAAGGCGGGACGAAACGGCTGAGGACTGGTCACCGGCGGATCAGGCGTCCGCGCGGCGCTCCAGCGTCACATAGGTGAAGGGCGCCTCGTCGCCCGGCCCCTGGAGCGGGCCTTCATGGGCCACTTCGCGCCAGAGTGCGGGGTCGTAGGGCGGCAGGATCACGTCGCCCTCGGGCGACAGATGCACCTTGGTGAGATGCACCCGCGCGGTCAGCGGCAGCGTATCGGCGAACACCCGGCGCCCGCCGATCACCATCACCTCGTCCGCGCCCATCTCGCCCATGGCCTGCGCGGCAAGGGCGAGGGCCTCCGGCAGGCTGCGGGCGAGGCGCACGCCCTCCGGCACGGTGAAGGCGGGATCGCCGCTCACCACCACGGAGATGCGCCCCGGCAGCGGGCGGCCGATGGACAGGAAGGTCTGCCGCCCCATGAGCAGCGGCTTGCCCCAGGTGAGGGCCTTGAAGCGCTTGAGATCGGACGGCAGGCGGAACGGCAGCGCCTGTCCGCGCCCGATGACGCCGTTCTCGCCCATGGCGACGATATGGGCCAGCGGCGCGCTCATGCCGCCACCCGCAGGTCCAGCGCCCGCCGGGCCGCCGCGACTCCAGAGAGGTGCGCGCCGTGGCAGGTGGAGAAATCATCGACCCGCGCGGCTTCGCCCGCGAAATGGATGCGCTCGCCCACCATTTGGAGCAGGTTCGCCCGCAGATGGGCGCGCCCGGGCAGCGCGCTGGAATAGGCGCCGCCAATGAAGGGATCGGCCGCCCAGCCGGTGGCCTGCCGCGTGGTGACATGGGCGGCGATGGAGGTGCCGAAGGCGGATTTCAGGGCATCGAGCATGGCATCCTCCAGGGCGCCCGGCCCGTCCGCGAGGCGCGCGGCGGCGAAATCGCCCCCCATATGCCCCACCGCCAAAGGCGGATGGCCGGGCAGGATCTGGAAGCTCACCGGGTCTTCGCCCAGCACGGTCACGCCCGTGCGCTCGGTGAAGCCGAACACGTCCCGGTCGAAGGCGATGGCCACCTTCTCCGCGATGCCCTGGGTCAGGCCCGCAAAGCTCTCCGCCATAGGCGGCGGCAGGTCCGGCGTGAAGGCGAGCCGCCCCTCCGCGATAACAGCCACGGGCACGGTGACGATGACGGCGCGGGCACGCACATCCCCGCGCGGGGTCTCCAGCCGCACGCCCGCGCCCGACCAGTCGATGCGCGAGACCGGGCAGTCCAGCGTCACCGGCACGTTCGCGCCATGGGCCCGCACCAGCGCGCCATAGCCTTCCAGCACCGGCCAATTGGCGTCCGTGTCCACATAAGCCGCGAAATCGCGGGCGGAGATGCGCTCGGGCGGGCTCGCCGTCATGAGGGACAGCCAATGGCGCGCGAGGCGCCCCCACGGGCCGTCCAGGGGCACGGCCGCGCTCGCGGCGATGTCCTGTCCCGCCGCGCCGGCCGCGCGAACGCCCTCGAAGGCGTCGTCCACCGCCTCCTGCGCCGCCGCGATCTGGTCCGCGTCCACCCAGCTGCCCGCCTGCCAGAGATGGCGCACCAAAGGCGTGGAGGTGGCGCGATAGGTGAAGCCGAGGGCATCGGCGATGGGCACGAAGGGATTGGTGCGCGCGGCATGCAGCCAGTGGCAGCCCATGTCCCAGGGGCGGCCGAACGTCTCGATGTCGGTATAAGCGCGCCCGCCGGTGCGGGAGGCCGCCTCCAGAACCACGAACCGCGCCCCCGCCGCCTGGAGCGTGCGGCCCGCCGCAAGCCCGGCCGCACCGGCTCCGATGACGGCAACGTCGAATTCGGCAGGCATGACCTTATCCGGTAGCGAAGGAGATGCGGGACAGCCGCGCGGCCGGTGTCCCGGCAGGATTATGTGGAGGCGTTATTTCTTGCGGAACACGTCGAGGCGCACCACTTCCGCGCCGCCGCTGGGCCGCTCGTCCTCGGGCGTATCGCCGTCCTGCGTGTTGGAGGCCGCCGCGGGGGTTACGGGCGTGCCGCTCGCCACCACGGGCTCGGACGCCGCACCGCGAACGGTGGACCGCACGGAAGAAATGGTGCCGATGGACGGCGTCGCCGACGTGTCCGGGCTCTCCGCATCCGCCTCGCCGGCGGTCGCCTCTTCCGCCAGCTCGAACTGCAGGCCGAACTTCACGGAGGGGTCGAAGAAGCCCTTGAGGGCGGAGAAAGGCACCACCAGCTTTTCGGGGACGCCGCCGAAGGAGAGGCCGACCTCGAAGGCGACATCGCTCACGACCAGATCCCAGAACTGGTGCTGGAGCACCACGGTCATCTCTTCGGGATACTTCTCCCGCATGCGCTGGGAGAGCCGCACGCCGGGGGCGCGGGTGTCGAAGGCGATGAAGAAATGATGGTCGCCGGGCAGTCCGTCCCGTGCCACATCCTGAATAACCCGGCGCACCACGCCGCGCAGGGCGTCCTGAGCCAGAAGGTCGTACCTGATGTGATCCGTCGAAGCCATCGCGCGCAACCGAGCCGGGAACGCCTGCTCCGCGGCGGAAGATGAACCCCGCCCGCCGACCAAACACAAGAAGGACGCCTTCCCTTCAGGTCCCGCGGCCAAAAGGAAGTGGAGGCTTCTGTTGCCAGGTGCCTCCGAACCCCGCCTATCCAGTGCTACCCGGTAGGACTTTGATTTCGATCGTCAAACCGCTCACGCGGCCTGAGCAACCGGAGCATAGTTGTCATTCGCAACTATAGGTCGGCCCGATATCGGCGGAACCATGCCGAGCGAAAGAAAGCCCTTTACACCCTCGTCGATCCTGTTTCGCCCCCGCCGCAGCCCAACGGCGGTGCCGATGGGCTGGGGTGGAGGCGCCGGGTACTGCCCCCGGGTCCGAAAGGCTTATTCCGACAACCGTTTATCGCCATAGCCGGCTTGCGCCGGCCCCATGAATATAAGGGCGGGCGCGTCATGATGAAAGAGGCGACGCGGGAATTCGCCCGCGCCTGTGCACGGTTCGCGCCCGCGCGGCGTTTCCCGGCCTATCCGTCCGAGAGCGGATGCAGGTCCCGCACGAGGCCCGCGAGGCGCTCGTCCAGCACATGGGTGTAGATCTGGGTGGTGGAAATATCGGCATGGCCCAGCAGGGTCTGCACGATGCGCAGGTCCGCCCCATGGGCCAGCAGATGGCTCGCGAAGGCATGGCGCAGAACGTGGGGGGAGAGGCAGGCGGGGTCGATGCCCGTGGCCAGGGCCAGGTCCTTCAGGTCGAGCGCGGCATGCTGGCGCGTCAGGTGGCCGGTGGCGCCGGAGGAGGGGAACAGCCATTTGGAGGCATCCAGCCCCGCCTCCCGCCGCGCGTCCAGATAGGCCGCCATGGCCGCCTTGGCGGCGGCGCCCAAGGGCACCAGCCGCTCCTTGCCGCCCTTGCCCGTGACGATGATGGCATCGGCCCGCGTGCGGGCGGCGCTGGCGGGCAGAGCGGCCAGCTCGGAAATGCGCAGGCCGGTGGCGTAGAGCATCTCCACGAGGCAGACGGTGCGCAGGCGCCGCAGCCGCTCGGTGGGCCGCGCCGCCGCGCCCGCCCGCGCATGGGCGGTCTCGATGAGGCGGCTGACATCCTCCACCGTAAGCACCTTGGGCAAGGGCCGCCCGCGCTTCGGCCCCTCCAGGATGGCGGCGGGATCCTCTCCCCGGTGCCCTTCCGCATAGAGGAAGCGGTAAAGCTGGCGCAGGGCCGAGAGGCGGCGGGCGATGGTGGTGGATTTCAGGCCCCGCCCGTCGAGATCGGCCAGATAGGCGCGCAGCGCCCCGGTCTCGGCGGCGGCGAGGCTGGTGCCCTGCCCGCTCAGGAATTCCGACAGGTCCGACAGGTCGCGGCGATAGGCGTCCAGCGTGTTGGCGCTCGCCCCGCGCTCCACCGCCTGCATGTCAAGGAACAGGGCGAGGGGCCCCGCGCCGGTCATTTGGAGAACTTGTCCGCCGGAACGGTGAAGGTGACGTCGCGCACCACCGGCTCGACCCTGTTGGCGAGCCACCACGCCCCGCCATAGGCACAGCCGGCGAGGATGGCGATGACCACGAGAACTCGGACGAGGCTTGCCAAATGTCGTGCCCGAATCAGCTTCAGTGGGAGGACAGCTTCTCGTCGCATGGCCGCGCCGTGCTTTCAACCGCATTGCCGCACCGGGGAGGCGGTGCTACTGGCGGGGCCGAGATCATGCGGGATCAAGCGGGAAAGGGGTCGCGGACGTGACCAGCGAGGCAGTGGGAGAGGGACATGACGCCGCCGCCGAAGTGCTGCGGGCGCGTCTCGGCCGCCGGACGCTGGTCCTGGTTGGCATGCCCGGTGCCGGCAAGTCGTCCGTGGGCCGCCGCCTCGCCAAGCGCCTCGGCCTGCCCTTCTTCGATGCCGACGACGAGATCGAGAAGGCGGCGGGCATGAGCATTCCCGAAATCTTCGCGAGCCGCGGCGAGGCCGAGTTCCGCATGGGCGAGCGCCGGGTCGTGGCGCGGCTGCTGCAGAACGGCCCGGCGGTGGTCGCCACGGGCGGCGGCGCCTTCATGAATGAGGAGACGCGCGCCGGGGTGAAGGACAATGGCCTGTCCGTCTGGCTGCGCGCCGACCTGCCCACCCTGCTGCGGCGCGTGAAGAAGCGCAATGACCGCCCGCTCCTGACCGGCGGGGATGCCGCCGAACGCCTCGCCGCCCTGCTGGAGGCGCGCGAGCATGTCTATGCCCTGGCGGATGTGACCGTGGAATCCCGCGAGGTGGCGCACGAATCCGTGGTGGCGGAGGTGATCACCGCCGCCACCCGCCATTTGGACGGGGGGACGGACGCGCCCCCTTCCGACCCTTCCTGAGGACCTTTCCATGACGGCCGCCCCCGCCAGTCCCGCCGACACGTCCGGCCTGCGCACCGTGCGCGTGGACCTGTCCGGCCGGGCCTATGACATCGCCATCGGCCCCGGCCTGCTCGCGAGCCTCGGCACCCGCATCGCCGCTTTGCGCCCCGGCGCGCGGGTGGCCATCGTCACCGACCGGAACGTGGCGGACACGCATCTCGCCACCGTGGAACAGGCGCTCGATGGCGCGGGCATCGCCCATTCCGCCATCGTGGTGGCGCCGGGCGAGAAGACCAAATCCTATGCGGGCCTGGAACAGGTGACCGAGGGGCTGATCGCCGCCCGCGTGGAGCGGCGCGACCTCGTCCTCGCGCTGGGCGGTGGCGTGGTGGGCGACCTCACCGGCTTTGCCGCCGCCGTGCTGCGCCGGGGCGTGGATTTCGTCCAGGCCCCCACCACCCTGCTGGCCCAGGTGGATTCCTCCGTGGGTGGCAAGACCGGCATCAATTCGCCCCAGGGCAAGAATCTGGTGGGCGCGTTCCACCAGCCGGTCCTGGTGGTGGCGGACACCGCCGCTCTGGATACGTTGCCGGCACGCGAACTGCGCGCGGGCTATGCGGAAGTGGCCAAATACGGCCTTCTGGGCGACGCCGCCTTGTTCTCCTGGCTGGAATCCAAGGGCCGCGAGGTGATCGCCGGGGGCGAGGCGCGCGGCGAGGCGGTGGCGGCCAGCTGCGCCGCCAAGGCCGCCATCGTCGCCCGCGACGAGAAGGAGACGGGCGACCGCGCTTTGCTCAATCTCGGCCACACCTTCGGCCATGCCCTGGAAGCGGGCGCGGGCTTCTCCCATCGCCTGCTCCATGGGGAGGCGGTGAGCATCGGCATGTGCCTCGCCTTCGCCTTCTCCGCCCGCCTCGGCCTGTGCACCGGCCAGGACGCGGTGCGCGCGCAGCGGCATTTGGAGAGCGTCGGCCTGCCCACCCGTATCGCCGATGTGCCGGGCGATCTGCCCGACACGGACGGGCTCATGACGCTCATCGCCCAGGACAAGAAGGTGAGCCGGGGCGCGCTGACCTTCATCCTGACGCGCGGCATCGGCGAAGCCTTCATCGCCAAGGACGTGGACGGGGCGCAGGTGCGCGCCTTCCTCCAGGACATGCGCACCGCCTGAGGCGGGCTCGGCCATCTGACGCCGCGCGGGCTTGGGCGGGGGTGATCCCAGCCCCGCCGCCCTCAGGCGTGCTCGGACAGGTTCGTGATGCGCGGGTTCTCTCCGGTCAGCGGATTGTCCGGGTCATAGGCATAGGTCAGCGTCTCGAAGCGCATGGAGAGCGCGTCGATCATCAAAAGGCGCCCCACCAGCCCCTCGCCGAAGCCGACGATGGCGCGGATCACCTCCAGCGCTGCCAGAGACCCCGCAATGCCCGCCAGCGCGCCCAGCACGCCCGCCTCCGCGCAGGGCGCCACGGTGCCGGGCGGGGGCGGCTCGGGGAACAGGCAGCGATAGGTGGGGTTGGGCAGGCCGTCCGGCCCGCTCTCATGGGGGCGCAGCGTGGTGAGGGTGGCGTCGAACGTGCCGAGCGCCGCCGTCACCAGCGGCCGACGCGCCAGGGCGCAGGCGTCGGAGACCAGATAGCGGGTGGCGAAATTGTCCGAGCCGTCCACCACCACGTCCACGCCGGAGATCAACGCCAGCGCATTCTCCGCCGTCAGCCGGGTGCGGTGCAGTTCCATGGCCACATGGGGGTTCAGCGCCGCCACCATGGCGCGGGCGCTCTCCACCTTGGGGCGGCCGATATCGTCGGTGCGGTGGATCACCTGCCGCTGGAGATTGGAGAGGGACACCTCGTCATCATCCACCAGCACGATGCGCCCGACGCCGGCGGCGGCGAGATAAAGCAGGACAGGCGCGCCCAGGCCGCCCGCCCCCACCACCAGCACGCTTGCGGCCTTCAGCTTCTGCTGGCCGGGGCCGCCCACATCGCGCAGCACGATGTGGCGGGCATAGCGTTCGATCTCCTCGGGCGAAAAGGCCATGGCGGCACGCTCCTCAGGCGGTCGCCGCCAGGAGGCGGGCCGCCCGCACCACCACATCGGCCAGTCCGCGCGTGGAGGCAAGCCCCGCCACCTCGTCGGGCCGGAACCAGCCCACTTCCGTGGCCTCGGGGCCGGGCTGGGGCTCCCCCGCCTGCCAGAGGGCGGCATGGGCCACTACCACGAAATGGGAGGTGAGGACGCCCGCCTCGTCATGGCCGATGAAGTCCAGCGCCGCCGCGACGCCCAGCACCTGCGCGCGCACGCTCACCTCTTCCATCACCTCGCGTTCGGCGGCCTCCGCCAGGGTCTCGCCCGGCTCCACCCGCCCGCCGGGCAGGCTCCACAGGCCGAGGCCCGGCGCGAAGCCGCGCCGCGCCAGCAGCACACGCCCGTCACGGAACACCGCCGCGCTGGCGGCGAGCGTCGGGCGCACGGCGGCAGGGGTGGGAAGGCTCATCTGCGCTCCTGGTGCCCTGCGCCGCATATCCAGCCCCTGGATGCGCCCGCCGGGCCTTTGCTATTACCTTCGCGGATCGAAAGGGGCACGCGAATCGTGACGCAGAAGACCCGCTCCGCAGCACCGGCACAAGTCGCGCCCCGCGCGTGGCAGCGCATGCTCTCCGGCCGCCGCCTGAACCTGCTCGACCCCTCCCCGCTGGACGTGGAGATCGAGGACATCGCCCATGGCCTGTCGCGCATGGCGCGCTGGAACGGCCAGACGGAAGGCGACAACATCTTTTCCGTGGCCCAGCACGCCTTGCTGGTGGAGCGGCTGGCGCGCCGGGCCTTCCCCGATATCGACGCGCGCTGGCGCATGGCCGTGCTGCTGCACGATGCCCCGGAATATGTGATCGGCGACATGATCTCGCCCTTCAAGGCGGTGATCGGGGGCGACTACAAGGCGGTGGAGGCGCGGCTTCTGACCGCCATCAGCCTGCGCTTCGGCCTGCCCGCCGCATGGCCGGAGCCGCTGGTGAAGATCGTGAAGGCCGCCGACCGCTCCGCCGCCTATCTGGAGGCCACCCGTCTCGCCGGCTTCGCCTCGCACGAGGCGCGGCGGCTGTTCGGCCAGCCCACCCGCCTCGACCCCGCCATCGAGGCGGATTATCTCTCTCCCTGGACCGCCGCGGCGGCCAAGGGCCGCTTCCTGGCCCGCTTCGAGGAGCTTTCGTCATGATCCATGTCTGCTCCCTCGCCCGCCTGCACGAGACCGTGGAGCGCACCGGCGCGCGCCATGTGATCACGCTGATCAATGGCGGCACGGTGCTCACCCGGCCGAGCAATGTGGACCCCACCAACCACCTCTTCCTCGGCCTCAACGACATCGTGGACGAGATGGAAGGACTGGTGGCCCCCGCCGAGCACCACATGCACGAATTGCTGGATTTCGTGCAGAGCTGGCCGCGCGAGACACCGCTGGTGATCCATTGCTTCGCGGGCATCTCCCGCTCCACCGCCGCCGCCTACGCCACCTTGTGCGCCCTGCTGCCGGGGCGCGACGAGGCGGAACTCGCCTGGGAATTGCGGCGCGCCTCGCCCACCGCCACGCCCAATGTGCGCATCATCGCCTTGGCGGATGCCGCCTTGCGGCGCGAGGGCCGCATGGTGAGCGCCATCGCCGCCATCGGCCGGGGCGGGGACGCCTTCGAGGGCGATCCCTTCGCCTTGTCGCTGGACTGAGGCGGTCAGGTCGCCTCGAAGCCGTCCGGGAAGACATGGGCGCCGTCCGGTCCGAGCGGCAGGGGCACCGCGCTGGCCGCGCGCGTCACGGGCAGGTCGGCATAAAGATGCGGGAACAGGTCGCCGCCCCGCGAAGGCTCCCAGCGCAGGGCATCGCCGAGCGTGGCCGGATCCACGGCCACAAGGAGCAGGTCCGCCTGCCCGGCGAAGTGGCGGCGCGCGGTCTCGCGGGCTTGGGTCACGGTGGAGAAATGGATGTAGCCATCGGCCACATCCACGGGCGCGCCGGTGAAGCGGCCCGCCTGCACGGCCTGCGACCAGAGAGCGGCCGGCACAATCTTGAAGATGTAAGCGGGCAGTGTCATCCTTGGTTTCCCGTGGCGGGCGGTCTTCGTGACGGGCGCAGGCCCGTCCGGCACGACGCCTTGGTAGACCAGCCGGTTACGGGTTCATAGAGAGGGCCCGCCAATGCGGGGGGCGACGCGCATATAAGGTGCGTGTCGAAGGGAATTCTGTCCGCATTCTGTCGGATTGAATGTTTATTTTCCTAGATGTACCTTCGTCTTCCGCTTCGAGTCGCAAAGCAAGCGGATGTGGACCGGTTCGCGGCCGCCATTCGGCCGCCCCTCTCGTCGCTTCGCGTTGGAGCGCGATCCGATCGGATTGCATCGATCCGATGGGTGAATCGCCCTCTGAACACAAGACAGAGCACGTTCGGACGGCCTGATGGCCATGCCATCGGACCCGGGCGTGCCCTAGCTGGCAGGACCCGCATGCTCACCCACGGTCAGGTCTGGGGCGCACTTGACCGCCTCGCCACGCAGTATGGCCTTTCGGCCTCGGGCCTCGCCAAGCGCGCGGGGCTCGATCCCACGGCCTTCAACAAGTCCAAGCGCATCACCGCGGACGGGCGGCCGCGCTGGCCGTCCACCGAGAGCATCGCCAAGGTGCTGGCGGCCACCGGCGCGCGCATCGAGGACTTCACCCAGCTGCTGGACGGGCTCGCCCCGCCCGGCGCCGTGCCGCGCGGCGGGGGCATGGACGGCCTGCCCGCGGGCTTCGCGGAGGAGCCGCGCCCCACGGTGCGCGCCATTCCCCATATCGGCCTCGCCCAGGCGGGCAAGGGCGGCTATTTCGACGATGCCGGCTTTCCCGTGGGCGGCGGCTGGGACGAAATCCTGTTTCCCGCCGTGGAGGACGAACATGCCTATGCGCTGGAGATTTCCGGCGACAGCATGCAGCCGCTCTACCGGGAGGGAGACATCGTCATCGTCTCGCCGGGCGCCTCGGTGCGGCGCGGCGACCGGGTGGTGGTGAAGACCCGCGAGGGCGAGGTGCTGGCCAAGGAACTGGTGCGCAAGACCGCCAAGACCCTGGATTTGCGCTCCCTCAACGCCGCCTATGAGGACATCCAGCTTCCGCTGACCGACGTCGCCTGGATCGCCCGCATCGTCTGGGCGACGCAGTAGGGCCGTCGGCCCCGGTCTTCGACCGGCGCCGAGCGGGCTTCGCTCAAGCGCCGCGCGGGCTGTCGGCCCCGGTCCTCGACCAGTGTCGAGCCGCCCTACCCCTCCCGGATCAGCGCTTCCAGCGCCTCCAGCCGGTCCGCCTCGCGGGGCGGCTTGTCCCAGCGCAGGCGGGCGATGCGGGGGAAGCGCATGGCCACCCCCGAACGGTGCCGCGTGGAGCGAGCGAGCCCCTCGAACGCCACCTCCAGCACCAGCCCCTCGTCCGGCCCATGGGTCACTTCCCGCACCGGGCCGAAGCGATTGACCGTGTGGTTGCGCACGAAACGGTCGATCTCCTTCAATTCAGCGTCCGTGAAGCCGAAATAGGCCTTGCCCACGGGCACCAGCACATCCCCCTCCGGCCCCGCGCTCCAGACCCCGAACGTATAGTCGGAATAATAGGAAGAGCGCTTGCCGTGCCCGCGCTGGGCATACATGAGCACCGCATCCACCGTGTGGGGATCGCGCTTCCATTTCCACCAGGGCCCCTTGGGGCGACCGGGCACATAAAGGCTGTCCACGCGCTTCAGCATGACGCCTTCAACGGCATCCGCATCCGGCCCCGCCCCGGCCGAGGCCGGGTCCGCGCGGGCGGCGGCCAGTTCCTCCCAATCGGCAAAGGGAATGACGGGCGAGAGGTCGAGCCGCGCAGCGGCAGGGTCCACGCCGCCGAGGCGCGCCACCAGGGCTTCGAGCCGCACCCGGCGCTCAGCGAAGGGCCGCTCGCGCAAATCCTCGCCATCCTCCACCAGCAGATCATAGGCCCGCACATGGGCGGGAAAGTCCTTCAGCATGCGCGGGGTCACGCTTTTGCGGTTCAGCCGCTGCTGGAGCACGTTGAAGGACTGGACGCGCCCGTCCTTGCGCACCAGCAATTCGCCGTCCAGGGCGCCGGAAAAGTCCAGCGCCTCCGCAAGGTCCGGGAAGGTGGCGGAAATGTCCTCGCCCGTGCGGCTGTAGAGGCGCACATGGTGCACGCCATCCTCCCCGCGCCCGGCCACCACCTGCACCCTTATGCCGTCCCATTTCCATTCCGCCGAGAAATCGGCGGGGTCGAGCCCGGCGAAATCCTCCGGCTCCAAGGCGTGGGCCAGCATGACCGGTCGGAACGGCACGGGATCGTTGGTCTCAGGCCGCTCCGCCCGCCCCTCCACCCAGGCGAACAGGTCCGCATAGGGCGGCGTGAGGCCGGGCCAGACCAGCTCCACCTCGTCCGGCGGCAGATCGCCGAGGCGCGCCACCGCCGTCTTGGCGAGGCGGGCGGAGGCGCCCACCCGCATGGAACCGGTGATCAGCTTCAGCAGCGCCCACCGCCCGGTATCGTCGAGCCCATCCAGCCAGGCGGCGAGGCGGGCAGGCAAATCGCGCTTGGGCGTTTCCGCGAGCCCTTCCACGATCTCGGAGAGAAGCGGCGCATGGTTGGGCCGCATATGGGCGGGCGGGGCGGGCCACATGAGGGCCACCGTCTCGGACAGATCGCCCACATAATCATAGGACAGCGCGAACAGGACCGGGTCGGCCCGCTCCATGATGAGGGTGCGCACGAGGCCGGGCTTGGCATTGGCGAAGGACAGCGCGCCGGTGAGCGCCGCCAGGGCGTAGCCGCGCTCCGGGTCCGGCGTCGCGCGGAAATAGTCCGCCATGAGCCGCACCTTGGCATTGCGGCCGGGCTCATAGGCGAGGCGGTCGAGAAACGCGGCGAAGCGGTTCATGAGGCCTCGCTTTCCGGCGCGGGCGGCGTGTCCTCGCCCTCCTCCTCGCCATAGCCCACCATATGGAGCGGACGGGCTTTCAGGCCGTGCGTCCCGGCCCAATGCACCAAAGCCTCCTCCGCCCCATGGGTCACCCACAGTTCCGAGCAGCCGGTGGCGGCGATGGAGGCGATGAGGCCGTCCCAGTCCGCATGGTCCGAGATCACCAGCGGCAGCTCGATGCCCCGCTGGCGGGCCCGCGCCCGCACGCGCATCCAGCCGGACGCAAAAGCCGTGACCGGCTCAGGGAAACGGCGCGACCACAGATCGGTGATGGCGGAGGGCGGGGCCACCACCACCGCGCCCGCAAGCTCCGCCTTCGAGGCGCCGGTGGCGGGGCGCACGTCGCCCAAGGGGATGCCTTGCGTCTCGTAATAGGCGGTGATGGCGGTGAGCGCGCCATGGATGAAGATGGGCGCCTCATGGCCCGCCTCCCTGAGCAGCGCCATGACGCGCTGCGCCTTGCCCAGCGAATAGGCCCCGACAATATGCGCGCGCTCGGGAAAGACCGCGAGCGAGTTCAACAGCTTGGCCGTTTCAGTGGCGGCCGGGGGATGGCGGAAGACCGGCAGGCCGAACGTCGCCTCCGAAATGAAGACATCGCAGGGCACCGGCTCGAACCGCGCGCAGGTGGGGTCGGCCGCGTCCTTGTAGTCTCCCGAGGCGACGATGGTGAGGCCGCGCCAGGACAGCGCCATCTGGGCCGAGCCCAGCACATGGCCCGCCGGATGCGCGGTGATGCGCACCCGGCCCACCTCCACGCTCTCCCCATAGGCGATGGCCTGTGTCGAGCCGGCAAAATTCTCGCCGTAGCGAATGGCCATGAGGTCCAGGGTCTCGCGGGTGGCGAGCACATGGCCGTGGCCGGCGCGGGCATGGTCGGAATGGCCGTGCGTGATCACCGCGCGGGGCACCGCGCGGACCGGATCGATATAAAAATCCCCCACCGGGCAGTGGAGACCCCGGGGCGTGGGGCGCAGCAGGTCTTCCGGGCGCATGTCCCGACCTATATGGGGGATGGGCTTCGTTTCGCGAGAGGTCATGTCCAGCATCCTCACCCAGTCATCCGGCGACCCGGCGCTCGACCGCCGCCTGGAATGGGCGCGTGCCTATCTGTCGGACGGCGAGGCCGAGGCGGCCGAAGGCATGCTGGCGGACCTCGTCGCCGAGGCGCCCCGGTTCCGCGCGGCCTGGTTCCTGCTGGCCGAGGCGCGGGAGGCGAAGGGCGATACGGACGGCGCTGCAACCGCCTATCAGGCGGTGCTCGACCAGGACCGGCAAGATGCGCTGGGCGCGCGGGCCCGCCTTGCACGGCTGGGACGCGGCGAGGCGAAGGGTGCCCTCTCCCCGGCCTTCGTGCAGAGCCTGTTCGACCAATATGCCCCCCGCTTCGACACCGCCTTGCGGGAGGGCCTTGCCTATCGCGGCCCGGAACTGCTGGTGGAGGCGCTGCGCGCCACCGTTGCGCGCCCGGCCTATGACCGCATCCTGGACCTCGGCTGCGGAACCGGGCTCGCGGCCCCGCTGCTGGCACCTCTGGGCAGTCCGCTCATCGGCGTGGACCTCTCCCCGGGAATGGTGCGGCAGGCGGAGGCGCTGGGCCTCTATGACGGCCTGCATGTGGCTGACATGGCGGCGTTTCTCGCGGGCGAGGCGACGGCAAGCGCCGATCTCATCCTGGCGGCGGACGCGCTCTGCTATCTCGACGACCTCGCCCCGGTCTTCTCCGCCGCCCGCCGCGTGCTGCGGCAGGATGGGTGCCTCGCCTTCACGGTGGAGACCCATGACGGGGACGGCATGATCCTGCGCGACACGCTGCGCTATGCCCATGGGGCGCCGCTGGTGCGGCAGGCCCTGGCCGATGCGGGCTTCGTGGTGCGCCTGCTCCAGCCCGCCGCCACCCGCACGGAAAAGGGCGTGCCGGTGCCGGGTCTCGTCTGCGTGGCGGGATAAAGCGCTCTGTCAGCCCACCGCCGCCGGGTCCAGGGCGAGGCGCGCATAGACGTCGAACACGCCCATCTCCCCTTCCCCGCCCCGCGCGGCCACGAACTGGTCGGGGCGCACCAGCACCCAGCCGGGCGCGGTGAAGCCGTAGCGCTCCAGCACCTCCGGCTCGGTGCCCATGTCGATCACGTCCAGAGCGGGGCCGTAGCGGCGCGCGGCGGCGCGCAGGTCTGCATGGGCGCAAGGCGGCCCGAACAGGAGCAGCGAATGCTGGGTGGCCGACAGGAAGGACCAGAGCGACCAGCCCTCCCGGCTCACCTCCTTCGCCCGGCCGCCTGCCGCAGGGCCGGTCCCGCCGCTGATGCGGTGGACGGCGGCATAGAGCGGCCCCGCCTCATAGGCGATGGCGGTCTCGGACATGGCCACCTGGATCTTGCGCCGCACGGCGGGAATGCGCGAGGCGATGGAGAGCAGCGCATCGCGCACCACGCGCGTCGCCTGCCCGTGGCTGGTCATGCCCAGGTGCATGGTGCGCGCCGCATTGGCCACCACTTCCCGCGCCACCGGGCGGCGTTCCGCCTCATAGCTTTCCAGCAGCGCCTCGCTGTCGCCGCGCCCGGACAGGATGGCGCCGATCTTCCAGCCGAGATTGAGCGCGTCCTGGATGCCGGTATTCATGCCCTGGCCGCCGGCGGGGCTGTGGATATGCGCCGCATCGCCCGCCAGGAAGACCCGGCCGCGCCGATAGGCGGCGGCGAGGCGCTCGTTCACCCGGAAGGCGGACAGCCAGGTGGGATCCTTCGCCACCACGCCGCGCGGGCCGCAGGCATCGAGATGGGCCTGGATCTCCGCCAGGGTCGGGGGTTCCTCGCCGGACGCCTCGTCCCGGATGGCGAAGGTGCGCCACACCCCGTCCACCACGGGGAACAGGGCCACCGAGCCCTTGGCGCTCCACCAGATATAGATGCAGGTGGGATCCAGCGGGCCGTCCATGCGGGTGTCGGAGAGGATGAAGGTCTCCGGCTCCGTATAGCCCTCGAACGGGATGTCCAGCTTGTGGCGCACCGTGCTGCGGGCGCCGTCGCAGCCGGCGAGGAAGGGCACGTCCAGGGTTTCGTCCCGTCCGTCGGGATGGCGCAGGGTGGCGCGCACGATGTCGTCGATCTGGTGGAAATCCACCAGCTCCACGCCGCGCTCCACCACGACGCCCGCGCGGGCGAGCCGCCCGGCGAGGATCTCCTCGGTGTGGGACTGGGGCAGGATGAGCGTGAAGGGGAAGGCGCTGTCCACGCCCTCGGCAATCTCCATGTCCGCAAGCTCATGGGCGCTGTCGCCCATATGCAGCCGCGTGAGGCGGATGCCCGCCGAGAGGAAGTCGTCCACGAGGCCCAGCCCCGCGAAGCCCTCCAGGCTGCCGCTCCACACCGCCAAGGCCTTGGAGACCGCGGCCGGTGCGGGAAGCTTGTCGATGATGCGGACGGGAATGCCCTGGAGATGGAGGGACGTGGCCAGCGTGAGGCCGGTGGGACCGGCTCCCGCAATGAGCACCGGAGGCGTCGTCTGCGGCATCTTTTCCCCCTGGGGCATGGGCGCGCCAGTAGAGCGGCGGCGGGCAGGCCGGTCAAGCGTCGGGGAAAGCGCGCCTCATGAGGCCCGGCAGCCGCGCCCCCTGGAGCGCGCCGCGCGCCGCCAGGAAGGCCAGGAAGGCGAGCCACAGTCCCTCATTGCCCAGCGGGCGCAGCAGCGCCCAGGCGGCGAAATAGATCACCAGCGACGCCAACATGAGGTTGCGCATGTCCCGCGACCAGAGGGCGCCGATATAGATGCCGTCGAACACATAGGCGAAGATGCCCACCAGCGGCAGCAGGACGGCGAAGATGAGGAAGCCCCGCGCCGCCTGCCGCACCTCCGGGCTGGTGGTCATGAGGTCGATGAGCATGGGGCCGAAGGCGAGATAGATCAGGCTCGCCACCAGCGCGCAGCCGAAGCCCCACAGCAGGACGAGGCGCAGTCCCCGCGCGAAGGCGGCGCGGTTGCGCGCGCCCACCGCCTGCCCGCAGACCTGCTCGGCGGCGGTGGCGAAGCCGTCGAGGAAATAGGCCGCCAGCAGCACCATGTTGTTGAGCAGCGCATTGGCCGCCAGCGTCACGTCGCCGGCCCGCGCGCCCTGGGCGGCGAAGAAGGAGAAGGCCAGCATGAGGGCGGCGGTGCGGATCATGATGTCCCGGTTCAGAACCAGGCATTCCTTCAGCGCCGCCTTGTCCAGCAGCACGACGCGCGGCACGGCGAGGCGATAGCCCAGAAGGCGCGCGCAGGCGAAAAGCCCCGCCGCGGCGCCCACCGCTTCCGCCATGAGGGTTCCCGCCGCCGAGCCCGCCACGCCCCAGCCGAGGCCGAGCACGAGGAAGATGGTGAGCGCCATGTTGAGGAGGCCGATGACCACCTGCAGCACCAGGGCATGGCCGGTGCGGGCGATGCCCGTGAGCCAGCCGGCCACCACATAATTGATGAAGGAGAAGGGCGCCGCCCAGATGCGCACGTCGAAATAGGCCGCGAGCGCGGCATCCACCTCCGGGCTCGCGCCCGCCAGCCTGAGAACCGCCAGCTTGATGGGCACCTGAAGCAGGATCAGGCCGAGCCCGCAGACGAGGCCGATGAGCAAGGCGCGCATGAGCACGGCCCGCTCCGACAGGCGGTCTCCGCGCCCGAGCGCCTGGGCGGCGAGGCCCACCGTGCCCATGCGCAGGAAGCCGAAGCCCCAGAACAGGAAATCGAAGGCCACCGCGCCCAAAGCCACGCCGCCGATGAGCGCGGCCGAGCCGAGGCGGCCCACCACTGCCGTATCCACGATGCCCAGGAGAGGCGTTGTGAGATGCGCCACCGTCATGGGCAGCGCGATGGCGAGCACCCGGCGGTGCGTCACCACATCGGGGCGAACGGGCATGTCGCGCATCAGCGGCGCAGGCCGCTGGACAGTCGCAGGATGAGCCAGAGGGGAATGACGATGACCGCCCCCAGCAGGAAATAGCCCCAGACGCTCTCAATGGCGCCGAAGCCGAGCTGGTAGAGGCCGAGGACGAGGCCCTTCAGGCTCTCGAAGATGTTGCGCGGGTCGATGCCCAGCGCCGCCATGATGACGCCGACGATGACCGAGAGCACCACGAGGCGCACCAGCACCATGGCGGGCGAGCCGCCCAGGAATCGCGAAAGCTGGTCGTTCGCCACCGGTCCACTCCGTCCAGCCGGGCAGCATGTGCCGCCCGGGTCGGGACGTGATTAGCACGCAGGAGAAGGCGGCGGAATGGCGCCTCAGCCGCGCGGCTGCGCGACGACGCGCAGATAGGGCTTCACCGTCTTCCAGCCCTCGGGGAACTTCTCCTTCGCCGCCGCGTCGGAAACGGACGGGACGATGATCACGTCCTCGCCCTGCTTCCAGTCGGCCGGGGTGGCCACCGCATGGCGGGCGGTGAGCTGGAGCGAATCCACCACGCGCAGGATTTCCTGGAAGTTGCGGCCCGTGCTCGCCGGATAGGTGAGGGTGAGCTTCAGCTTCTTGTCCGGCCCGATGACGAAGACCGAGCGCACGGTGGTGGTGTCGCTCGCATTGGGATGGATCAGGTCGTAGAGGTCGGAGACCTTGCGATCGCTGTCGGCGATGAGCGGGAAATTGAGCTGCGCGCCGGTGGCGAGCTTGATGTCATCCACCCAGGCCGGGTGGTTGGACAGGGTGTCCACCGACAGGCCGATCACCTTCACGTTGCGCGCGTCGAACTCGCCCTTCAGGTGCGCCACCTGGCCGAGTTCCGTCGTGCAGACCGGCGTGAAGTTCTTGGGATGCGAGAACAGGATGCCCCAGCTGTCACCGAGCCAGGAATGAAAGCTCACCGGGCCTTCGGTGGTCTCGGCGATGAAATCGGGAACCGTATCTCCAAGGCGCAGGGTCATCTCGCGCTCCATATTACGTAACAAGAATGGTATTTAGGATATTAAACAGACACATTCTATAAAACAAGTCGAACTTCTGTCCGGCCGCGCGACGCAGCGTCGTGGCCGGACGAAACACGACCGGCCACCATGTGCCTCCAAAGCCCCTTCCGGCACGCATGCCGGCCGGACTCAGTCCAGCTTTTCGCGGATCAAAGCGCGGGTCTCGGGAATGCCGTAGATCTGCACGAAGGAGCCGAAGCGCGGCCCCCGCTGCTCGCCCAGCAGCACCTGATAGATGGTGTTGAACCATTCCACCGAGATGCCCGGACGCTCGGGCGTGGCGCCCTTGGCCTTCAGGTCCTGATAGCGCGGAATGGGGCGCGCCACGTCATAGAGCGCGTTCTGGATCTCGTCCGCGCCGGCATCCTCCGGCAGGGTGCCGAGCGCGGCGTACAGCGCCTCCAGGGCGCCGCGCTCCACATCGTCGGGCGCGCGGAAGCGCTTGTTGGGCTCCACGAACGCCTTGAAGTAGCGCACCGCATAGACCACCAGCTCGGCGAGCTTGGGATGGGTCTGCGCCGACACGCCCGGCACATGGCGCCGCAGGAAGCCCCACAGCACGTCCTCCTCCACCGTGTTGGAGGCGGAGGCGAGGTTGAGCAGCATGGTGAAGGACACCGGCATGTCCACCTTGGGCGGATTGCCCGAATGGATGTGCCACACGGGATTGCCGAGGCGGCTCTTCCAGTCCTGGGTCTCGTAGCGGGCGAGGAAGTGGAAATACTCGTCCACCGCCTTCGGGATCACGTCGAAATGCAGCTTCTTGGCGGAGCGCGGCGACTGGAACATGTAGAGCGCGAGGCTCTCCGTGCTCGCATAGGTCAGCCATTCGTCGATGGTGAGGCCGTTGCCCTTGGACTTGGAGATCTTCTGGCCGTTCACATCCAGGAACAGCTCGTAGACATAATGCTCCGGCGGCTCGACACCCAGCACTTCGCAGATCTTGTCATAGACCGGCGCATTGGTCTGGTGGTCCTTGCCGAACATCTCGAAATCCACCCCGAGCGCGGCCCAGCGCGCGCCGAAGTCCGGCTTCCACTGCAGCTTCACGGCCCCGCCGGTGACGGGCAGCGTCTTGTCCACGCCGTCCTCGTCGGTGAAGGTGATGGTGCCCGCATCGGCATCCACCGCCTTCAGCGGCACATAGAGCACCCGGCCGCTCACCGGCGAGATGGGCAGGAAGGGGCTGTAGGTGGCCTGCCGCTCCTCACCCAGAGTGGGCAGCATGACCTCCATGATGGCGTCGTACTTCACGGCCGCCTGACGCAGCACGGCGTCCAGCTTGCCGGACTTGTAATAGTCGGTGGCGCTGGCGAATTCGTAGTCGAAGCCGAACGTGTCGAGGAAGCGCCGCAGCATGGCGTTGTTGTGGTCGCCGAAGCTGGCATAGCCGCCGCCGAACGGGTTGGGCACCACGGTCAGCGGCATCTGCAGATAGGGTTCGAGCGCGGCGCGGTCCGGCACGTTCTCCGGAATCTTGCGCATGCCGTCCATGTCGTCGGAGAAGCACAGGAGGCGCGTCTTCACCTTGCCTTCGGTGAGGATGTGGAAGGCGTGGCGCACCATGGTGGTGCGCGCCACCTCGCCGAACGTGCCGATATGGGGCAGGCCCGAGGGGCCGTAACCGGTCTCGAACAGAACCTCGTCCTTTGGCCGCCGCTTCAACCGCTCCACGATCTTGCGCGCTTCCTCGAACGGCCAGGCGGTCGCGGTCTCGGCGAGCGCACGCAGTTCGGGGGTGAGAGCAGGATCGGCGGACGGGACGGCGGTCATGGGTTCGAAGCTCCGGGAATGGGCGGCGACCTTAGAGCGCGATCCGTTGAGATGGAAGCAGACGGCTTCCATCTCAACACGGAATCAGGCGCCCGCCGCGCAGCCCGCCGCCCGGGCCTCACTTGCCCCCACGGCGGGCGAACGGAATCACCAGATGCACCATGGCCAGCACCATGACGGGCACCGCCAGCAAGGTCGTGCCCCAATGGGTCCAGCCGTCGGTCACGAGGGCCAGCGCTTCGAGGAGCACATTGATGAGCCCGTAGGCCCCGGCCATGAGGATGCCGAGGAAGCGCAGATGGGTGAGCAAGGCGAGCGGAAACATGGCCGTGAACCTCCCCTGAACGGAACGGATCGTTTCGATTGAGATTTGATATATACGATCCGTTTCGATAAGCAAGAGGGAGAGGGAGAACGAGAGCACCATGTCGGACGAGCAGCCGAAGGCCGGGCGCCGGGCCTCCATCGGCGCGCGGCGCAATCCGGCGGCGGAGGCGGCCATCGTCGCCGCCGCCCGCGACCTGCTGGCCGAGCGCGGCTATGCGGGGTTTTCCTTCGAGGAAGTGGCGCGCCGCGCGGGGGCGGGCAAGCCCACCCTGTATCGCTGGTGGCCCACCAAGGCGGACCTGCTGGTGGAGGTCTATGCGGGCGAGAAGGCCGCCGTCATGCGCCCGCCCGACAACGGGCACCTGATCGAGGATCTCGTCTCCTATACGCGCGCACTCTGGTCCTTCTGGCGGGACACGCCCACGGGGCGCGCCTTCCGGGGCCTGATCGCGGAAGCCCAGTCCAGCCCCACCGCCCAGGTCACGTTGCGGGACAAGTTCCTGCCCGAGCGCCTGAAGGATGTGCGCGCCGTGTTCGAGCAGGCGGCGGCGCGCGGCGAGATCGATCCGGCCGCTATCGAGGACCTGATCGCCCTCTATATCGGCTTCAACTGGTTCCGCCTCCTCACCGGGCGCATCGAGGACGACCCGGCCGCCATTTCCCGCACCGCCCGCCTGCTGGCGACGGCGGGGGGGCCTCAATAGAAGCCGATGGGGAACCAGCGCAGGTAAAGGTCGGCATAGACGCCCTTCTCCCACACCCTCTGGAGGGCATAGTCGATGGCCCGGCGCAGCGCGGCATTGCCCGGCTTCACCGCCACGGCGAGCCCGTCGCCGAAATAGCGGCTCTCTGTGAAGGGGCCGCCCGCGAACACGCAGCAGCCCTCCGAGCCGGTGCCGTTGAGCCAGAGCGACAGGCTGATCCCGTCGCCGAACAGCAGGTCCACCTCGCCCTTGCGCAGCGCCTCGCGGGCGGCGGCCGCGTCGGGATAGGGCCGGATGCCCGCTTCCTTGAAGAAGTCCCGCAGATAGGCCTCGTGGGACGTGCCCCCCACCACGGCCACGGTGCGGTCCGCCACCTTGCCCGGCGTCACCTCGGCCGGCACGCTGCCCCGGCGGGCCACGAACCGGGCGGGCGTGCCCAGATAGCGCTCGGTGAAATCCGCCCTCTGCCGCGCGGCGGGCGTGGCCGCGAGGCCGGCAATGGCCGCGTCGCCCTTATTCTCCTCGATGTCGGGCAGAAGCGCGGCGAACGGCACCGCCTGGATGGAGCAGGTGGCCGACAGCTCGGCGCAGATGGCGCGGGCCAGGTCCAGGTTGAAGCCCATGAGGGCGCCGTCCGCCGCCAGGAAATTGAAGGGCGGGAAATCGTCGGTGGTCAGGAAGCGGATGGTGGTGGGCAGCTGGGCCGCGTCCGGCCGCTCCAGGCGCCGCTCCACGTTCCAGAAATTCGGCACATTCACCGGCACGGCCGGGGCCGGGCTGGTCTGGGCATGCGCGCCCGCGACCGAAAGTAGCAGATAAAACGCACCACACCACCAGGTCGCGCGTAGCCGCCTCAGAGGTTCCATCGTAGGGTTCAACCTCTCCGTGCAGAACCGAGGGTTCAGGGTGCATGTTGGGCGAGGCCGAACCCCGTCGCAAGGCGCTCCCCTTCCATACGCGCCCGAACCTGCCTGATCCAGAGCTTCCATCCGACCCGAGCCTTCCCGACGAACTGGCCGCTTTGCGGGGGCTGGTTCCGGAGGCGACCCTGCGCTGGGCGCGGCGCCGCGCGCGGCACGCGGGGGTCGGCGGAGACGAGGTGCTGCTCCAGGCCGGGATCGTGGATGCCGACCAGCTTGCGCAGGCCCATGCCCGCCATCTCGGCCTCCCGCTTGCCCCGACTGGCAGGCGGGACGCCCCGCCCCTTCTGCTTGCCCCGGAGCAGGCCCGCGACGCGCTGCGCACCGGCGTGGTCGCCGTGCGGGGCGAAAGCGGGCTCGGCTTCGTCATGGCGCCGCGTGGCAAGGCGGTTCGCAAACTTGCGGATGCCCTGAAAGAGGCGCCCCGCCCCGATCTGTCCCTCACGGCCCCCGAGCGGCTGCGCGGGCGCATCGCGGCCCTCGGCCGCGCCGCTTTGGCACGGGAGGCAGCCTTCGGCCTCGGCGCCCGGTCACCCCGGTTCAGCGCCACGAGCCTGCCGCGCGGCGTCACGCTCGGCGCCGTGCTGGCCTTCGCGGCGGTGAGCCTCGCGGCTTTGGGCTGGCTGGCGCCGGAGGGCCTCAGCCTGTGCGTGCTCACGGCCCTCTCCGTGGTGTTCCTCTGCGCCATGGGCCTGCGGCTCGCGGGATGCCTTGTGCCGGAGGCCATGGCGGCCCCCGCTCGGCTGGAGGACCGCGATCTGCCGGTCTACAGCCTGCTGGTGCCGCTCTACCGGGAGGCGACCATCGTCCCGCGCCTTGTGGCGGCGCTGCGGGCGCTGGACTATCCGCCGGAGAAGCTGGACATCAAGCTGGTGGTGGAGCCGGACGATGTGGAGACCCGGCGCGCCCTGAGGGCCGAGGCGCTTCCCGCCTGCTTCGAGATCCTCGTGGCGCCCATGGTGGGGCCGCGCACCAAGCCCAAGGCGCTGAACGCGGCCCTCCCCTTCGCGCGGGGCAGCTTCGTGGCGGTATTCGATGCGGAGGACATCCCCGCCCCCGGCCAGTTGCGCGCCGCATTGGAGGCGTTCGGGCGCGGAGGCCCGAACCTCGCCTGCGTCCAGGCGCGCCTCGTGGTGGAAAATGCCCGCGACAGCTGGATCGCGCGTCATTTCGCCATCGAATATTCAGCGCAGTTCGACGTGCTGCTGCCCGCCCTCGCGGCCATGCGCCTGCCCATCCTGCTGGGCGGCACCTCCAACCATTTCCGCCGCGGCGCCCTGGAGGCGGCGGGCGCGTGGGATGCCTTCAACGTGACCGAGGACGCCGATCTCGGCCTGCGGCTCGCACGCGCCGGGTGGGAGATCGACGTCATCGCCGCCGACACGCTCGAAGAGGCCCCGGTGCGGATGGGGGCGTGGCTGCGCCAGCGCACGCGCTGGATGAAGGGCTGGGCGCAGACCGTTCTGGTTCACGCCCGCGACCCGGCCACCCTCTTGCGCGAAATGGGACCGGCGCGCGCCTTCACGGCGGCCCTGCTCACCGCCGGGCCCTTCGTGGCCATGACCCTGCATCCCATCAGCCTCGCGGCCGTGATCCATCATTTCGCGGATGGCGGGCGGGAGATCGGCTCCATCGCCGAGACGGTGGCGCTCGCCTTGTCCTATGCCAATCTCCTGATCGGCTATGCCGCCGCCATCATCGTGAGCCTCGTGGGCCTCAAGCGGCGCGGGCGGCTGGCGGACGGGTGGATCCTGGCCACCCTGCCCGCTTACTGGCTGCTCCAGAGCCTTGCGGTGTGGTGCGCGCTGGTGGACCTCGTGCGCGACCCGCACCGCTGGGACAAAACCGAGCACGGCGTGGCGCGCACGCTGTCCCCCGCTCCCGTCAGAGCTGCTTCTTCAGATCCGCCGCCGCCTCGGCCGGCGGGCGCTTGGCGTTGAACGGCGCCAGGAAGTCGCCGTTCTTGTCCATGAGATAGACCAGGGCCGTGTGGTCCATGGTGTAGTCCCCGCCATTGAGCGGCACCTTGCGGGAATAGACGCGATACGCCGTCTTGGCCGCCTCTACCTGCTCCGGCGTGCCCGTCAGGCCCGTGAGCTGCGGGCTGAAGGAGGAGAGATAGGCCTTGAGCGCGTCGGGCGTGTCGCGCTCGGGATCCACGGTGACGAAGAAGGCCTGGACCTTGGACGCATCCGGCCCCAGGGCGTTGAAGATCTCGGACATCTCGAACAGCGCCGTGGGGCACACGTCCGGACAATGGGTGAAGCCGAAGAAGATCAGGCTCGGCTTGCCCTTCAGCGCCGCCTCGGTCACCGGCGCGCCGTTCTGGTTCACCAGTTGGAACGGCCCGCCCACGCCCGCCGTGCCCGTGACCGTGGTCGTGGGCGCCTTGGCGGACGGCAGCAGCGCGGTGGCCGCCACCAGCAGGATGAGCGCGCCGGAGGCGAAGGCCGAAAACAAGGCGATGATCTTGGTCCGGGGGGACATTCCGAATTCCTCTGCGCCGTCCGGGCGGAGGGCGATTGAAAGCTCAGGCCGATGGCGGAAGCGTGTCCGCAAGCCCGCGCTTTATATCATCGGCCCGGGCCGATGATCGACGCCATGGGGCAGGACCAAATGCCCACGGGGCGGCGGCGCCCGAACCCGCCTGTCAGAAGCAGGCGGCAAGGCCCGCCGACAGGGTCTCGAAGAAGACCGTCGTGCCGTTGCGCACCCACAGCAGCCCCGCGCCTGCGAGCAACAGCAAGACGACGAACCCCGCGCCGCCCACCGCGAGGGCGCGCAGCAGGCGCCCCTGCCCCGGCGCGGAGGCAGGGGGCAGAGCGGATGCGGGACCGGAACCTGGGCTGCCCATGGGAAGGATCACCGAACCGCCAGTCTTGAAGACCCGCCTAGTCTAGAGCGGTATCCCTCCGCGGGAAAGCGGGCGGACGGACCCGTGCTGCACGGCTCACCCGCGAGCCATGCCGTGCGCGGCGTTGACGGGCCAATTCGTCGCGCCTAACGTGAAAAAATGATGTGTTCCATGGGCAAAAGGCGTCCCCGCTCGGGGCATGCGCTGCGAATTCGCCGCCCGGTCGAGCTTCTCGGCCGGGACCGCTGACGCACGCCTGCCCTTCCCACTGGAACACGCTTATGTCCGCCCCCTTCCACGCGCCCCCCGGCGCGGCCCTGCGCTGCCTCATCGTCGAGGCCGAGCCCGACACCAATGCCCTTCTGCGCGTGCTGGAGCCGTTCGTGATCCATAACGTCCTTCCCGTCCGCATGGATACAGAATGTCCGGACGGGGCGGAGTGCCTGCGCGTCGCCATCCATTTCGCGGCGCCGGACGATCTGGCCGCCCGGCTGGAGGCCCGCCTCGCCACCATGGTGACGGTCCGCGCCGCGCACCTGCTGAGCATCGCGCTGGCGGACCGCACCGCCACGGAAGCCGCCTGAACCGCCTATGGTCGCCATCTTCGCCAATATCGCCATCATCATCCTGCCGGTCTTCGGCCTGGTGAGCATCGGCTTCCTCTCGGCGAAGGTGCGCCTCATCTCCGACAAGGCGTCGGACGGGCTGGCCGAATATGTGTTCAGCCTCGCCGTCCCGATCCTCATCTTCAAGACGCTGAGCGAATCCCGCCTGCCGGACGCCCAGCCCTGGGGCTATTGGATCGCCTATTTCGCGGGCGCCTTCGCGGTGTTCGGCATCTCCATGGTGCTGGCCCGAACCGCCTTCAAGCGCGGCCATACGGAAGCGGTGATCCACGGCTTCTCGGCGGGCCAGTCCAACACCGTCTTCATGGGCGTGCCGCTCATCCTCAATGCCTATGGCGAGGAAGGCGCGGTGCCGCTGTTCCTGCTCATCGCCATCCATCTGCCGGTGATGCTGGTGGCCGCCACGCTGCTGGTGGAGGGCAATGCGGGCCTTTCGCTCAACACCCTGAAGCGGCTCGGCAAGGCGCTGGCGCTGAACCCCATCCTGCTGGGCATCTATGCGGGCGCCATCGGCAAGGTGCTGGATATCCAGGCCGGGGGTGTGGTGAAGCAGATCCTCGACCTCGTGGCCGCCTCCGCCTCACCCTGCGCGCTCATCTCGCTGGGGCTGGCGCTGAACCGCTACGGTATCTCCGGCGACTTCAAGGCGAGCGCCTCCATCGCCTTCCTCAAGCTGGTGGTCCATCCCGCTCTGGTGTTCGTCCTGGCACTGCTGCTGCCCATGCCGCCGGTGTGGGCGGGCGTGGCGGTGCTGTTCGCCGCCATGCCGTGCGGCATCAACGCCTATCTGCTGGCCCAGCGCTACGGGATCGGGGTGAAGACCTCGTCGAGCGCGGTGTCGCTCTCCACCGCGGTCGGTTTCGTGACCATCGCCTTCTGGCTGTTCCTGCTGGACGCGGGCTGAACCGCCCGCTCAGGAGGCCGGCGTCTCCACCTGGCGCGCGCTGCGCGCGTTTTTCGGCGGCAGGTTGATCAGGCGGCGGATGTCGTCCGGCAGCGCGCCCGTGGTGCGGAACGTGGCGAGGCTGCGCGCGCCGCTGCTCTTGGAGAGCTTGCGCCCGTCAATGTCCAGGATCAGCCGGTGGTGGTGATAGACCGGCGCCGGAAGCCCCAGCAGCACCTGCAGCAGGCGGTGGATGGACGTGGCGTGGAACAGGTCGCGCCCGCGCACCACATGGCTGATCTTCTGGGCGGCATCGTCCAGCACCACGGCGAGGTGGTAGCTGGCGGGCGTATCCTTGCGCGCCAGAACCACGTCGCCCCAGGCCAGCGGATCGGCGGTGACGGCGGCGGGGCGCCCCAGCGGGTTGCCCTGCGCCTCCTCCCACTGGAGCGACCCCACCAGCCCCACGGCGCGGGCCATGTCGAGGCGCAGCACATGGGGCTCCCCCGCCTCCCGGCGGCGGGCGCGCTCCTCGTCGGGGATCTCCTGGCGGCGGAAGGGATAGATGGGCGTCCCGTCCGGATCGCGCGGCCAGGGGCCCGCCAGTTCGCGGGAAATCACCGCGCGGGAAATCTCGGCCCGGCTCTCGAAGGCCGGATAGATCAGCCCCTCCGCCTCCAGCTTGGCGAGGGCGGCGGCATAAAAGGAAAAATTGTCCGACTGGCGGGTGGGCGGCTCGCTGGGCGGGCAGCCGAGCCAGTCCAGGTCGTCCAGGATGCCCGCCTCGAATTCCGAGCGCGCGCGTTCCGTGTCGATGTCCTCAATCCGCACCAGGAAGCGCCCGCCCGCCTTTTCGGCGGCACGATGATTCAGGAGCGCCGAATAGGCGTGGCCGAGATGGAGCGGCCCGTTCGGGCTCGGGGCAAACCGGCAGACGAAAGACATGGGTGTGGCGCTTTCCTCGAAGCGATGACGCGGGCGCAAGGATGGCCCAGGATGGACTGCGATTCCATCACGGGCGACCCCGCAAAGGCGGCCCGATCGGCAGGAGATGCTGCCATTCTGGACCTATCCGAACCGCGCCTGACCGATCAGGCCGTCTTCGACGACGCCCTCGACCGTCTGGTGGCGCAGGACGAGCGCCTCGTCCCCCTGCTCGCGGAGGCGGGACACCTCACCTTGCGGCGTCGGGCGCCCGGCTTTGCCGGCCTCGCCGCCATCGTCATCGCCCAGCAGGTGTCGGTGGCCGCCGCGCGCGCCATCGAGGGCCGGGTCACCGTCGGCTTGGGCGGCACTCTCACCGCGCATGCCATTCTGGCGGCGGAGCCCGGCGCCCTCAGGGTGGCGGGCCTCTCGGCGCCCAAGGTGCGCACCCTCACGGGCATCGCCCAGGCATTGCGCGACGGCATTGTGGATCTCGACGCGCTGGAGGCCATGGAGGCGGACGCGGCCGCCGCCTATCTCACCCGCCTGCCGGGCATCGGCACCTGGAGCGCGGACATCTATCTGCTGTTCTGCCTGGGCCGGGGCGACGCCTTCGCGCCGGGTGACCTCGCCTTGCAGGTGGCGGCGGGGGAGGCGTTCGGCCTGCCGGGACGGGCGAGCCCCTTGGGCCTTGCCGCCATCGCCGAGGACTGGCGCCCGCTCAGGGGCGTGGCGGCCCATCTGCTCTGGGCCTATTACGGCGCACGCCGCCGCCGCGAGGGAGCACCGGGCTGACATGAGCATGCACGATCTGGACGGACCCCGGCTTGCGCCCCGATCCGGCGAGGCCAACGCGCTGGTGGTTCTGCTGCACGGCTATGGCGCCGACGGGCGGGACCTCATCGACCTGGCCGAGGAGTTCGGGGGTCGGCTTCCCCACGCGGCCTTCGTCGCGCCCCATGCGCCCGAGCCCTGTGCCCAGGCCCCCGTGGGGCGGCAATGGTTCGCGCTGGATGATCTCGACCTGCGCAGCCTCGCCCTCGGCGTCACCGCCGCCGCGCCCGCCTTGGAGCGGTTCCTCGCGGCGGAAGGCGCCCGCTGGGGCGTGCCGCCGCATCGCGTGGCCCTGCTGGGCTTCAGCCAGGGCGCCATGATGGCGCTGGGCGTGATGGGGCGCCTCGCCGTGCCCCCGGCGGCGGTCATCGGGCTGTCCGGCCTGTGGGCGGGCCCCCGCCCGGAAACGCCGCCCGCCGCCCCGCCTCCCATCTGCCTGATCCACGGGACGCAGGACGAGGTGGTTCCGGTGGAAGCCCTGTTCTCCTCCGCCATGGGCCTCATGGGAGCGGGCTTTCCGGCGGAATGGCACCTGTGCCCCGGCCTCGGGCACGGAATAGACGGGCGCGGCCTCGCCATTACCGGGGACTTTCTGGCCCGCACTCTGGCCGGGAACCCTTGAGCCGGCTCAGTCGAATCACGCAGAACGCTTCACAAGACTGACACGGTCCATATAGAGTATCGGCGCGCGCCGGGTGGGCTGCTGGTCGATTCGGCGCGGAAGGGTGAGGAGTTCCGACCCTTGACGGCAGCCGTATCTCCAGGTGCTTGGCCGGCTCTCGTGCTCAATGCGGATTACCGCCCGTTGAGCTACTATCCTCTGTCTGTCTGGTCCTGGCAGGATGCCATCAAGGCGGTCTTCCTCGACCGCGTGAATATCGTCGAATATTACGACAAGGCGGTACGAAGTCCCGGGTTCGAGATCCGGCTTCCCAGCGTGGTGTCGCTGCGCACCTTCGTCAAACCCGCGCGCCACCCCGCCTTCACCCGCTTCAACGTCTTCCTGCGCGACCGCTTCACCTGCCAATATTGCGGCTCGCGCGAGGATCTGACCTTCGATCATCTCATTCCCCGCGCCCGGGGCGGCCAGACCACCTGGGAAAACGTGGTGGCGGCCTGCTCGCCCTGCAATCTGCGCAAGGGCAGCGCCATGCCGGGCGACCTGGGCATGTGGCCCGCCCAGATGCCCTACGCCCCCACCGTGCACGATCTGCACCAGAACGGGCGCCAATTCCCCCCCAATTACCTGCACCAGAGCTGGCTCGACTATCTCTACTGGGACACCGAACTGGATCCGTAGACAACAGGCTCTGGAGGCCGCTCAGACCGCCGGACGGCCGCCCGAACGGGCGCCGAACACCGCCAGCGCGGAGAGCGCGGCCGCGACCAGCACGTTCCAGCCGGCCATGGAAATTCCGAACAGCCGCCACGCCGCCTCGTCGCAGCGCGGCACATGGGCGGTTTTCAGGGCGGACATAATGTCGCTGATCGCAGCGGGGGCGCTGCCGCTGCAGGTGGTCGGCCCCTGCCAGAAATGCCACTCGATGCCCGCGTGATACACGCCCAGCAGGGCATTGCCCGCCATCAGGAGCGCGATCACCCAAAGACCCGCCCGGGCCAGCCCCGGCCGGCCCCGCGCCGAGAGAACGGCGAGAATCAAGGTCAGCGGAACTGCCACATAATAGGGAATCCGCTGGTCGAGACACAGCGGGCAGGGTGTCAGGCCGATGACAAGCTGAAAGTACCAGGCGGCCGCGAGCGTCGCGGCGGAACCGAGCGCCAGGAGCGCGCAGACGACCGTCGGGGAGCGGAGTTGCATCGGCGTCTCAATATCATAGGACAGATGGGGCACGCGATACCGGGTTCGTACGGACCCGTCCTCTCACATTCAAGGCATTGGCGCTGCTGGATTACATTGGCCTAACTACAATCTATAACGGTGGCAATGTGATGCTTGTCGCGCTATACATTGTGCCAGCTATGGGCGGCGCGCCGACGCCGACGACCTCAAGATTGCAGACCTGACCATGACAGATACCCTTCGCAGCCGGACTGGATTTGGAGACGGATTTTCGATTCGCAGCATCCAGTCCGAGCCTGACGCGGTGCTACCCGTCGCTCAGCTTCGTGACGTTTCCACCTCGCGGCGGACTGGCTGTCCGTTCCACGACGTGCGCGAGATGCTCCGCGAAGTCGGTCTGCGTCCCACCCGCCAGCGCCTCGCGCTGGGCTGGTTGCTGTTCGCCAAGGGCGACCGTCATGTGACCGCGGAAATGCTTCACGAGGAAGCCATCCGCGCTCGCTTCCCGGTTTCCCTCGCCACCGTCTACAACACGCTGCACCAGTTCACCGAAGTGAGCCTTCTGCGCGAAGTGGCCGTGGACGGCTCCAAGACCTATTTCGACACCAACTCGTCGGATCACTACCACTTCTACGTGGAAGGCCATAACGAGCTGGTTGATATTCCCGAGCAGGACGTGATGGTCGATCGCCTGCCCGAGCCGCCGGAAGGCTATGAGGTCGCCCGCGTGGACGTGGTCGTCCGCCTGCGTCGCAAGACCGGCAAGGCTTGAGTTTCTACCCTCACGGATTTCCAATGAAAACGGCGCCCTTGGGCGCCGTTTTGCTTTCAGGCGTCGGCCTCAGCCGGCCTGCTCCTCGTGGAAGGCCACCGCGCCCCGCTTCCAATAGGCCGAGACCCGCATCTGCGCCTTCGGCAGGCCCAGAGCCGCCACGGCCTCCCGCAGGCCCCGCGCCGCAGCCGCCTCGCACGCGCCCCAGCCATGGCCGTCACCGGGCGGGGGCGTGAAGCCGCGCACGGCGTCGGCGAGCCCGTCCGGCCCCGTCTCCCCGCGATACAGCCAGCGCACCTCCACGGCGGCACGGCTCTCCAGGGTGATCCGGTCCTGCGGGCCGTCCACTTCCGCGAACACGAAGGCCCGCGCACCCTCGGGAAGCTCGGAGAGGCGACGGCCCATGGCCGGCAAAGCGGTTTCGTCGCCCGCCAGAAGGTGCCAGTCGAAATCCGGCGGCACCACGAAGGAGCCCCTGGGGCCGCCCACCACGATCTCCTGCCCCGCCTGCGCCTGCAGGGCCCAGGCCGTGGCGGGGCCCGCCTGGTGCAGCGCGAAGTCGATGTCCAGTTCCAGGGCCTGCGGATCGAACCGGCGCGGCGTGTAGTCCCGCGCCACCTCGTTTCCGTCCGTGGCGGGAAAGAACAGCTTCACATGGTCGTCGAAGCCCAGGCTGGTGAAGCCGGCCAGATCCGGGCCGGCGAGCGTCACCCGCAGCATGCGGGGCGACAGGGAGTGCGTGCGCACCACGCGCAGCGTGCGCCGCTTCAGCTCATGGCGCACGCGCACGATCTCGCGGCGCGGGCCGGACGGGGGGACGACTGAGGGGGAGGAAAGGTCGGTCACGATGTCATGTCCTCTCTCCGAGAGGCCCGCGCCGCGCCGTGGCTTGCAGTCATGGCAACGCGCACGAGCCCCGACGGGATCGTTCGCGCGTTGTCTCACGTTAACGCCTACGTGCCACGGGTGCACCGCAGCAATGGGGAAGATTTAAGCCAAACCCACCACCCGTTCAAGGGGCGCACGGGCCGCCGGGCTCAGTCCAGCTTCTCGTTGGGATAGGCGCCCCAGAGCTGATTCTGCTCGATGAAGCCGTCGAAGCCCGGCCCGGTGAAGCGGCACCATTGGCCGTCGCAATTCTTCAGGCTGCCGAGCACGCCATGCTCCAGCCGCGCCACCACGTCGGCATCGGTGCTGGGCTTGTCCCGCAGCGAGACCGTGCCGGTCTTCATCCAGGGCGCCACCAGGGCCGTGCGGCGGCCGGACAGCAGGGAATGATAGACCCATCCCTCCGTGCCCTCGGAATCGCGGATGCGCCGCCATGTCTCGAATTCCGCCGTGATTTCCACGGGCAGCCCGGCACGGGAGAAGATCCACGCCACATCCTGGTCCCTGTTGGGACCGTTGCGGACATTCACCTTGTCCGCCTTCAGGGAGACGAAGCGGGGCACGGGCAGGCCGCTCCCCGTCTCATCGGGCGCGCCATGTGCGGGCACCGCAAGGAGAGCCAGGGCTGAGGCAAAAAGGGCTTCGCGAAGTCCCGTCTTCCGCATGGGTCCCGTCATCCTTCCGTCCGTGCACCGTTCACCGTCTGCGCCCCGCGCCGGGCGGCGTCAAGGGAGAGGCAACGCTCCCCTTTGTGTTTCCCCGGCTGTCTGATAGACGGAACGATAAGGGTTAAAAATCGGGGAACGGGAAGCCATGGCGCGTCGGAAGCCGCTCGTCGTCGTCACGCGGAAGCTGCCGGACACGGTGGAAACGCGGATGCGCGAATTGTTCGACACGCGTCTGAATGTGGACGACGTGCCCATGGACTCCGCCGCTCTGGTGGAGGCGGTGAAGACCGCCGACGTCCTGGTGCCCACGGTGACCGACCGCATCGACAACGGCATCCTCTCCCAGGCGGGCGAGAATCTGCGGCTCATCGCCTCCTTCTCCAACGGCATCGACCATATCGACGTGGCGAGCGCGCTGAACCGCGGCATCACCGTCACCAATACCCCGGCTGTGCTCACCGAGGATACGGCCGACCTGACCACGGCCCTCATCCTGGCCGTGCCGCGCCGCCTCACCGAAGGCGCGCAGATCCTCCAGAACGACCAGGAGGAATGGCAGGGCTGGTCGCCCACATGGATGCTCGGCCGGCGCATCTGGGGCAAGCGCCTGGGCATTATCGGCATGGGCCGCATCGGCCAGGCGGTGGCGCGGCGCGCCAAGGCGTTCGGCCTGCAGATCCACTATCACAACCGCCGTCCCCTGCCCCACGCCATCGAGGAATCCCTGGAGGCGACCTATTGGGAGAGCCTCGACCAGATGCTGGCCCGCATGGACATCGTCTCGGTCAACTGCCCCCACACGCCCGCCACCTATCACCTGCTCTCGGCCCGGCGCCTGAAGCTGCTGAAGCCGGACGCCTATGTGGTGAACACCGCGCGCGGCGAGGTGATCGACGAGAACGCGCTGACCCGCATGCTGGAAGCCGGGGAACTGGCGGGCGCCGGTCTCGACGTGTTCGAGCACGAGCCGGCCGTGAACCCCAAGCTGGTGCGCCTCGCCAAGCAGGGCAAGGTGGTGCTGCTGCCCCATCTTGGCTCCGCGACCCTCGAAGGGCGCATCGACATGGGCGAGAAGGTCATCGTCAACATCAAGACCTTCATGGACGGTCACCGTCCGCCGGACCGCGTCCTGCCCTCCATGCTGTGAGGCGCGGGCGCACCCGCAGTTGCCGCCGCCCGGCGTCTTCGCTATTTAGGCCGTCGCCTTTCAGGCCACGCTTTGAGGAGCCCGCGCGGCGTGCGCGCGGGGAGGGTTGAGGACATGTGCCAGACGGCCATCGACAGCAGGATGTGGTTCCGCGCCATCGGGCGCCGGGGGCTCAAACGCGCGCGAAAATGACGGCGGGCCCGGCAGTCCGGGCCGCTTGCGCGCACTCCTGATTTTCCCCTTTTGAAGAAAGAAACGGGCCATGGCTCGGCTGGTCATGAAGTTCGGCGGCACGTCGGTCGCCACAATCGAGCGTATCCGCAACGTTGCGCGCCATGTGAAGCGCGAGGTGGAAGCCGGCTACCAGGTGGCCGTGGTCGTGTCCGCCATGTCCGGCAAGACCAACGAACTGGTGGGCTGGGTCAACGAAGCCTCCAAGCTGTACGACCCCCGCGAATATGATGCCGTGGTCGCCTCGGGCGAGCAGGTGACGTCCGGCCTCCTGGCCATCGCGCTCCAGAATATGGGCCTGCCCGCCCGCTCCTGGCAGGGCTGGCAGATCCCCATCTCCACCGACGAGGCCCACGGCTCGGCCCGCATCATGGAGATTGACGGCACCGCCCTCACCGGCCGCATGGACGCGGGCGAGGTGGCGGTGATCGCCGGCTTCCAGGGCATCCATCTGCCGTCCGGGCGCATCACCACGCTGGGGCGCGGCGGCTCGGACACGAGCGCGGTGGCCATCGCCGCCGCCATCGATGCCGAGCGCTGCGACATCTATACGGACGTGGACGGCGTCTACACCACCGATCCGCGCATGGTGCCCAAGGCGCGGCGCCTGAAGCAGGTGGCGTTCGAGGAAATGCTTGAAATGGCGTCGCTGGGCGCCAAGGTGCTTCAGGTGCGCTCGGTGGAACTCGCCATGGTGCACAAGGTGCGCACCTTCGTGCGCTCCAGCTTCGACGATCCCGACGCGCCCCACATGGGCACGGCCGAGGCGGCGGGCACCCTGATTTGCGACGAGGAGGAGATCATGGCCAACCAGATGGAATCCCAGGTGGTCACCGGGATCGCCTTCGCCCGCGACGAGGCCCAGGTCTCCATCCGGCGCGTGGCGGACAAGCCCGGCATCGCCGCCGCCGTGTTCGGCCCGCTGTCGGACGCCCACATCAATGTGGACATGATCGTCCAGAACGTGTCGGCGGACGGCTTCACCGACATCACCTTCACCGTGCCCAGCGCCGATTTCGAGCGCGCCAAGGCCGCCCTCGGCGAGGCGCGCGACGCCATCGGCTACGAGACGCTGGAAGGCGAGGGCGACGTGGTGAAGGTGTCGGTGATCGGCATCGGCATGCGCTCCCATGCGGGCGTCGCCGCCAAGGCCTTCCAGGCGCTTGCCGCCAAGGGCATCAACATTCGCGCTATAACCACATCCGAGATCAAGATTTCGATCCTGATCGATGCCGCCTATACCGAGCTTGCGGTTCGGACTCTCCATTCGCTATACGGTCTCGACAGTTGAGCCTGATCCGGTCAGGTTTTTTCAGCCTGACCGGCCCATCAGCCTCTAAGCTCTTGATAGGGAGCGATTCGTCCTTCGGATGACAGCGCGCAGGCGCTTCCATCCGGCGGGATCGCGCTCTAGATTTCTGGCGCGGGGGGCGCCATCCGTCGGCCGTCCAGGCCAGCGGTCCCCGGGTGACAGTGTTAAGGAACCGGCCGATGCGTGGCGCGCTCGGCGGCCCCCGCGTTCTCCTGAGACGCCTTCGCGAAGTGATGGCGGAGCCGGTCAGCGCGCAGGACCGCCTGGACAAGATCGTGGTGATGATCGCTGCCAACATGGTGGCGGAAGTCTGCTCGGTCTATGTGCTGCGCGTCGATCAGACGCTGGAACTCTATGCCACCGAGGGCCTGAACCGCGACGCGGTCCACCAGACCGTCATGCGCGTCAGCGAGGGCCTTGTCGGCCATGTGGCCCGCGAAGCCGAGCCGGTGGCCATCTCCGACGCCCAGAACCATCCCGAATTCTCCTATCGTCCGGAAACGGGCGAGGAAATCTACAATTCGTTCCTCGGCGTGCCGATCCTGCGGGGCGGCAACACGCTCGGCGTGCTCGTGGTGCAGAACCGCGCCCACCGCACCTATGCGGAAGAGGAGATCGAGGCGCTCCAGACCACCGCCATGGTGCTGGCGGAAATGATCGCCTCTGGCGAGCTGACCGCCCTCGCCAAGCCCGGCGCGGAACCGGCGGGGCGCCGCCCGGTCCATCTCTCCGGCGTGGCGCTGGCGGACGGGCTCGGGCTCGGCCATGCGGTGCTGCACGAGCCGCGCATCGTCGTCACCAACGTCATCGCCGACGATGTGACGCGCGAGGGCGAGCGGCTGGACGGGGCCATCGGCAAGCTGCGCGCCGCCATCGACATGCTGCTGGAGGAGGACGGCCTCTCCAAGGCGGGCGAGCATCGCGAGATCCTCGAAGCCTATCGCATGTTCGCCCACGACCGGGGCTGGATGCACAAGATGCGCGAGGCGGTGCTCACCGGCCTCACCGCCGAGGCGGCCGTGGAGCGCGTGCAGTCGGACACCCGCGCCCGCATCATGCGCGCCTCGGACCCCTATCTGCGCGAGCGCCTGCACGATCTGGACGACCTCGCCAACCGGCTGCTGCGCGAGCTGACCGGACGCTCCCGCGCGTCGGACCGGGAAGACCTGCCCGAGAACGCCATCATCTTCGCCCGCAACATGAGCCCGGCCGCGCTGCTGGACTATGACCGCAGCCGCGTGCGGGGCCTCGTTCTGGAAGAGGGCGGCACCACCAGCCATGTCACCATCGTGGCGCGGGCGCTGGGCCTTGCCGCCATCGGCCAGGTGGAGAATGCCACCGGCCTCGTGGAGCCGGGCGACCCGGTGATCGTGGACGGGCAGGCGGGCGAAGTGCATCTGCGCCCGCCCGGCGATGTGGAGGCGGCCTATGCGGAGAAGGCGCGCTTCCGCGCCCGGCGCCAGGCCCAGTATGCGGCGCTGCGCGACCAGCGGTCCGTCACCAAGGACGGCATCGCCATCGACCTGAACCTCAATGCCGGCCTCCTGGTGGATTTGCCCCACATTGTGGAGACGGGCGCGGCGGGCATCGGCCTGTTCCGCACCGAACTGCAATTCATGGTGGCCTCCGCCTTCCCGCGCATTTCGGAGCAGCTGAAGCTCTATCGCGCGGTGCTGGATGCGGCGGGCAGCCGCCCGGTCACCTTCCGCACGCTGGATATCGGCGGCGACAAGGTGCTGCCCTACATGCGCACCGTGGAGGAGGAGAATCCGGCGCTCGGCTGGCGGGCCATCCGCCTCGGCCTGGACCGGCCCGGTTTGCTGCGCAGCCAGCTGCGCGCCTTGCTGCGCGCAGGAGCGGGGCGCGAGGTGCGCATCATGTTCCCTATGGTGGCGGATGCGGCCGAGTTCGATCAGGCCAAGGCCATCCTGGAGCGGGAACTGACCCATCTGCGCAAGCACGGCCACGGCCTGCCGGACCGGGTGTTCGTGGGCGCCATGGTGGAAGTGCCCTCGCTGCTGTTCCAGCTGGACGAAATCCTCTCGCGGGTGGACTTCCTCTCCGTGGGCTCCAACGACCTCGTGCAGTTCCTGTTCGCGGCGGACCGGGGCAATGTGCGCGTGGCCGATCGCTTCGACCCGCTCTGCCCGCCCGCCTTGCGCGCCTTCCGCGCCGTGGCGGAGGCGGGCGAGCGCCATGGCAAGCCGGTCACATTGTGCGGCGAGCTGGCCTCCCGCCCGCTGGAGGCGGTGGCGCTCGCGGCGCTCGGCTATCGCTCGCTCTCCCTCTCCCCGGCGGCCATCGGCCCGGTGAAGGCGACCCTGCTCCAGCTTGATGTGGGCGCCGCCCGTTCCGTCCTCCTGCCGCTGCTGGAGGACACATCCGGCGTCAGCGACGTGCGCAACACGCTGCGCGCCTTCGCGGACCTGAGCGGACTGCCCCTTTGAGCGACGACCTTCTCCAGTCCCGCCTGCCCATCGCCAAGCTCGACACCCTGGTGGCCCGCCACGCGGAAGTGGAGGCGCTGCTCTCCGCCGGTGCGGAAGGCGAGGAATATGTGCGCCTCGGCCGCGAATTCGCGGAACTGTCCCCCGTGGTTGACGAGGTGCGCGCCCTGCGCGCCACCGCCCGCGACCTGAAGGACACCCGCGAGATGCTGGAGGATGCCTCCACCGACGCGGACATGCGGGCGCTGGCGGAGAGCGAGGAGGAGCGCCTGCTCGCCGAGCTGGAGCGGCTTATCACCGCCGTGCGCATCGCCCTGCTGCCCAAGGACGCCATGGATTCGCGCGGCGTGATCCTGGAAGTGCGCGCCGGCACGGGCGGCGACGAGGCGGCCCTGTTCGCGGGCGACCTGTTCCGCATGTATTCGCGCTATGCCGCCGAGCGCGGCTGGTCCGTGGAACTGCTCTCCGAGAGCGAGGGCACCATGGGCGGCTACAAGGAAGTGGTCGCCGCCCTGCACGGCGCCGGAGCCTTTGCGCGGCTGAAGTTCGAATCCGGCGTTCACCGGGTCCAGCGCGTGCCGGAGACCGAGGGCTCGGGCCGCATCCACACCTCCGCCGCCACCGTGGCCGTGCTGCCGGAAGCGGAAGAGGTGGACGTCGCCATCAATGAGAGCGACCTGCGCATCGACGTGTATCGCGCCCAGGGCGCGGGCGGGCAGCATGTGAACAAGACCGAGAGCGCGGTGCGCATCACCCATCTGCCCACCGGCATCGTGGTGGCCGTGCAGGACGAGCGCTCCCAGCACCGCAACAAGGCCCGCGCCATGGCCCTGCTGCGCTCGCGCATGCTGGACGAGGAGCGCCAGCGCGCCGAGCAGAGCCGCGCCGCCGACCGGCGCGGGCAGGTGGGCTCGGGCGATCGTTCCGAGCGCATCCGCACCTATAATTTCCCGCAGGGGCGCGTTACCGATCACCGCATCAACCTCACCCTCTACAAGCTGGAGGAAGTGATCGCGGGTACCGCGCTGGACGAAATCCTCGACGCGCTCATCACCGAGCACCAGGCGGAGCTGATGGCCTCCGCCGAGGGCTGAGCCCGTGGCCGGGCCCCTGACCCGCGCGGCCCTGCGGCGGGCCATGGCGGACCGGCTGCGCGCGGCGGGCGTGCCCGGCGCGGATCTGGATGCGCGCCTTCTCTTCGCCTTCGCCCTCGGCCTGCCCGCCAACGGCCTGCCTGGCGACGCGATCGTTGCCGAATCCGAAGCCGCTTCGGCCGAAGCCCTGCTGGCGCGCCGCATGGCCGGAGAGCCGGTGGCCCGCATTCTGGGCGAGAAGGAATTCTGGAGCCTGCCCTTCTCTCTCGCGCCCGAGACCCTGGTGCCGCGACCGGACACGGAAACCGTGGTGGAAGAAGCGCTGCACCTGCTGCCCGACCGCGCGGCCCCGTTGCGCATCCTGGACCTCGGCACCGGCAGCGGGGCGATCCTGGCGGCGCTGCTGGTGGAATATCCCCATGCCTTCGGCGTGGGCGTGGACCGCTCGGAAGGCGCCGCCCGCGCCGCCCGCGACAATCTCGCGCGCCTGGGGCTGGGCACACGAAGCCTGGTGGCCACGGGAGACTGGGGCAGCGCGCTCAGCGGGCCGTTCGACCTTGTGGTTTCCAACCCGCCTTACATTCCCAGTTCCCACATCGCCGCCCTCGACGTGGACGTGCGCGCCCATGACCCGCTCGCCGCGCTGGATGGCGGCGCGGACGGGCTCGACGCCTATGCGGCCATCGCCCGCGCCCTCCCAAGCCTCCTGGCGCCCGGTGCCGTGGCGGTGCTGGAGCTGGGCATCGGCCAGGAGGCGGCCGTGGCGGACCTGCTGCGCATGGCCGGGCTCCAGCTCCCCGGCCCGGCCCGGCGTGACCTCGGCGGCATCGCCCGCGCCTTGTCCGCGCGCCGCCCGTGACCGCTTACGGGCCACGCCGCCACGAAAAAACCGCTTGGAAGGACCGGGCGAACTGGCTAGTGTCCTGATCTAGGAGTCGAACCGATGCGTCGGCCCGCAGGGACACGCCCGAGAGGCGAGGCCCAGGAGGCTGAAGCGCACTCCCGAAATCTGAAATCGGATGTTTCGGGTGTGAGACAGGGTGAGGCGGCGGCGCGCTGGGTTCGTGCTGCGCTCTCCGTCACGGTGCGATCGCAAGTCCGGTCTTCATGAAAGTCCGGTCTTAAATGTCCGGTCTTTCGGCGCGGATCCTGCGGGACGGCGCAAAGACGGGTTGGCTGACCGCGCGATGCGCGGAGCGGGGCTCATGGTCGAACGGATCCTTTGTCTTCAGTTGTTTTCAGCGATGCGCCGGGAGCCCAGCTTTCGGTCGCGATGATGGTCATCCTGTCGCTGTCGCATGGACCGTTTTTCGACGGCATAGGCGATGACGAAACGGCGAGTTGCGCCGAGCGAGTAGAGATCGATGCAGATGAGAAATGGTCAGCAGAAGCGCATGCGTCGGAACAACAACAATAATAACAATAACAACAATAATAACCGACGCGGCTCGAATCCCCTGACGCGGGTCTATGAATCCAACGGCCCGGACGTGAAGGTGCGCGGAACCGCCCATCATATCGCGGAGAAGTACCAGCAGCTGGCGCGGGATGCGCAGTCCTCCGGCGATCATGTGGCCGCCGAGAACTATTACCAGCACGCCGAGCACTATCTGCGCCTCATTGCTTCGCTCCAGCCCCAGTTCGCGCCGCAGGTTGGCTTCAACCGCGACGGCGACGACATGGAGGACGGCGAGGACGACGACGTGTCCGCCCTGGACGCCCCCCAGCCCTATATGCGCGAGAATTTCCAGCCCCGCGAGCAGCGCCAGCCGCGCGAGGACCGTGGCCCCCGTGAAGATCGGGGACCGCGCGAGGATCGCGGCAACCGCGACGACCGGGGCAATCGCGACGAGCGTGCCGCCCGCGACGACCGGGCTCCGCGCGAAGACCGTGCCCCCCGCGAAGATCGGGGACCGCGCGAGGATCGCGGACAGCGCGACGATCGTGCACCGCGGGAGAACCGGCAGACCGGCTTCCAGCGCCGCAACCGCGAGGATGAGAGCGGCGAAGGCTTCCAGCCCCGCGAGCAGCCCCGGGAGTTCCGCAACAACCGGCGCGATGACGACCAGGGCGGCTATGCCCCGCGTCCCGCGCGCCAGCCCCGCGAGGAGCGGGCGCCGCGCGAAGCGGTGGTGGCGGACGAGCAGTCCATCGGCCTGCCCTCCTTCATCACCGGCGGGGCACCGCGCCCCGAGCCCCGCGAGACGGTGGCCGAGGCGCCCGTGCCTGCACCCGCGCCCGTCGTCGTGGCGGTGGTGGAGGCTGTGAGCGCCGATGCCCCGGCCCCCGAGGCCGAGGATGCCAGCCCCACCCGGCGCCGCCGCAGCCGCTACCGCACCCGCGCGGATCGCGCAGAAGGCGGCGAGGGCGAGGCCGCCGGCGAGGCGCAGTCCAGCCCCGTCGAGTGATCGGCCTTTCACACGCATTTCGGAAAGCCCCGCTTCGGCGGGGCTTTTTTATGGGCGGGGTTTTTTTATGCCTCGACGCACGATCAGCGCGGGCTGTCCGGATCAGAAATAGCCTTCCCAGAACATGTTCAGGCGCTCCGCCTCTTCCCGCAGCAGCGCGAGGAAGGCCGCCGCGGGCGGCGAGATCACATGGCGGGACGGCTCGATGAGCACCAGATGGACCGGCGCCACCGGGTCCACCATGGGCTGGACCGAAAGCGGCAGCAGGTCCATGTCCGCCGCCAGCATGATGGCCGGCACCACGGTACGCCAATCTGAGCTGGCGACGAAGTCCAGCGTGCCCATCATGGAATCCATCTCCAGCACGCGCTCGATCTGCACCCCGTTGGAGGCGATATAGGCCTCGATCCAGGTCCGCCGCGTATTGGCCACAGAAGGCAGGACCAGCTTGATGGGGCCGAGCTGCGCCATGCGCACGGGCTTCAGATGGGTGGTGGGGTCCGCCCGGCTCACCAGCGTCTCATGGGTGGTGAGGAAGTGCTGGATCTTCAGCCCCGGGCGGCCGGGAATGGCCGGCACGATGGCGAAGTCCAGCTCGCCCATCAGCACGCTGTTGGTGAGGATGGGGCTGAAGGCTTCCACCACGCGGATGGAGACATTGGGATAGGTGGCGATGAAGCGGCGCATGGCGGGCGCCATGGTCACGCGGGTCATGGTGGGCATGAGGCCCACCGCGATCTCGCCGGACACGCCGTGGCCGAACATCATCATGGACTGGTTGGTGGCTTCGTTGAGGCGCAGCATCTCCACGCAGCGGCTGTAATAGGCATCGCCCGCCGGCGTGGGGGTGACGCGCCCCTTCTCGCGGGAGAAGAGGCGCACGCCGAAGCGCTCCTCCAGCTTGCGGATATGCTGGGAGACGCCCGACTGGGTCCCGTGCTCGCGCTGGGCGGCGGCGGTGAAAGAGCGCTCTTCATAGGCCGCCACGAACAGGCGGACTTCCCTCAACGATTCAGCCACTGGCGTCGCACCTCCCTGGCGCCTCTGAAACGGGCGCACCTTATCCTTGGAGGCTGATTCACCAGACGGATGGAATCAACCTGTTTGGTGAATCAGCCTCCAAATCATTCATAGAGTGCGATTCACGCCCCCCGGACGCACCTCCGTGCGCCGAGATGGGCGATCGCACTCTAGGTGACATACCCATAAACGGGATTCCCAGCGGAGCGTTGTTTTGATTCACTGATCTCAACCCTGGAGGTTGAGATGGCGCGCTTTGACCTGACGGATTTCGAGTGGTCGGTGATCGCACCGCTT
>NZ_RWKV01000010.1 GCF_003993795.1 Aquabacter cavernae | reverse complement strand
TTCAACAAGCTCAAACACTTCAGAGCCGTCGCCACCCGCTACGACAAGCGAGACGACAATTTCCTCGCTTCGATCCAACTCGCATCAATCCGCATCTGGCTGCGAAGTTATGAGTCGGTCACCTAGAGTGTTTCAGCTTTTTCACGGAAACGCTGAAACACTCTAGCTCTTTGTTTTTCCGCGTTTCCTTCACGCGAACCGCTTCACACTTCGCTCGGAAACGCTCTATGCCGCATGCTCCTCGGCGGCGGCGCGGTGATAGTCCGCGTCGCGGTCATGGTCGTGGGCCTGCTGATAGGCATTCTCGCTCATGCCGCGCTTCCAATAGCCCACCACCACAAGGTCGCGCGGCGGCAGGTGGCGCGTGTCCCGCAGATAGGTGCGCAGCAGGCGGGCGGAGGCGGATTCGGCCGCCACCCAGGCGCAGACCCGGCCTGTGATGGGCCAGGGCATGGAGGTGACCGCATCCTGCAGAAGCGTCGTGGTTCCCGCCGCCGCGCCGGCGCGATGGAGATAGACGAGGCGCACGCCCGCAGGGCGCACGAGGTCCAGTTCCTCGGCGGCGTCCGGTACCTCGATGAAGGCCGCGCCCACCGCATTCGCCGGCAGGCGCTCCAGGATGGCGGCGATGGACGGCAGGCCACTCTGGTCGCCCGCCAGCAGGTGGAAATCGCCGAGCGGCAGGTCCCGACCGCCCGGCCCGCCAATGCCCACCATGTCGCCCGGCACCGCGCGGGCGGCAAAGCCTGCGGCCACGCCTCCGGCCCCGTGCAGCACGAAGTCCACGAACAGCTCGCCCTTCGCCCGGTCCAGGCGCCGCACACTGTAGGTGCGCACGATGGGGCGCTCCGGCGCCTCCGGCCAGAGCGGGCGGCCATCGGCCCCCTGGAGCGGCCATTTGGGCGCGGGAAGGCCCTCCGGCGGGATCAGCAGCTTGAGATTTGGCCCGTCCTTGATGCCCTCGATCTCCGGCCCGCCCAGCACCAGGCGGCGCATGCGCGGGGTGAGCGCATGCGTGCGCAGAACCTGCAGCACCCGCAGGCCGTGATAGCGCGGCAATTGGCCATCCATGGTCACGTCTCCCCTGTTTTTTGGGCGGACGGCGGCAGCGGGCCGTCCACCATGATCTGAAGCATGCCGCGCGAGCAGGTCTCCACGCGGCCCTCGACCCCGTAGACGCTTGCCAGCACGGCGGAACTGATGGTCTGAGACGGAGCGCCCTCGGCGGCGCAGCGGCCCTCGGACAGGACCACCACATGGTCGGCCCAGCGCGCGGCGAGGGCGAGGTCGTGCAGCACCGCCACCACCAGCCGCCCCTCCCCCGCGAGACGCCGGAGAATGGACATGACGACCACCTGATGGCGCAGGTCCAGCGCGCTGGTGGGCTCGTCCAGCAGCAGCACGTCCGGCCGCCGCACGAGCGCCTGGGCGAGGCTTGCCAGTTGGCGCTGCCCGCCCGAGAGCTTGTCCAGCGTCTCCAGCGCCAGGGCGCCGATGCCGAGATCATCCAGAGCGAGGGCGGCCCGCGTCTGCATCTCGCTCCCGGATATGGGCGCCGCGTCCCCGCCCGCCCGCAGCGCGCCCATCACCGTTTCCATGACGGTGAGCGCAACGCCGCCCGGCAGCGACTGGGGCATGAAGCCGATGCGCGCCGCACGTTCCGCCCGCGACAGGCCGGCGAGATCGACCGCGCCGAGGCTCACCCGCCCGCGCATGGGCAGCAGCCCGGCAATGGTGCGCAGCAAGGTGGACTTGCCCGCCGCATTGGGGCCCACCAGCGCCGTGACGCAGCCCCCGCGCAGCGGCGCGAGGGAGAGGCCGCGCACCACTTCACGTCGCCCGTAGCCGACGCTGACCTCGTGCACATGAAGGGAAAGCGCATCGCTCATGTGCGCCGCCCGAACATGAGGAGCATGAAGACCGGCACGCCCACCAGCGCCGTCACGATGCCCACGGGCAGAACCGCGCCGGGCACGATGAGCTTGCTGGCGGTGGCCGCGAGCGACAGCACCAGCGCCCCCGTGAGCGCGCTCGCTGGCAGGAACAGGCGATGATCCTCGCCCACCAGCAGCCGCGCCATGTGGGGCGCCACGAGGCCGATGAAGCCGATGATGCCCACGAAGGACACTGCCGCGCCGGTGAGCACGCTGACCCGCACCAGCGACCAGAGCCGCACCCGCGCCACGTTCACCCCGAAGCTCTCTGCCCGCTCGGCCCCGAGCCGGAGCGCGGTGAGGCGCCAGGCGGCGGCCAGCGAGAAGGGAATGGTGAAGGCAAGCACCAAGGCGAGCAGGACCGCTTTGTCCCAGCTTGCCCGCCCGAGGCTGCCCAGGGTCCAGAAGACCAGTTGCTGGAGCGCCTGCTCGCTGGCCACATATTGCAGCAGGCCCACCAGCGCGTTGAAGCTGAAGAACAGGGCGATGCCGAACAGCACCACCGTCTCGCTGCCCGCCCCCCGCGCCCGCGACAGCGCCTGGATCAGCAGCATGGAGCCGAAGGCGAAGACGAAGGCGTTGGCGGAGATGATCCAGCTCAACGGAATGAAGGGCACGCCCACGCCCAGCACGATGGCGAGCGCCGCGCCGAACACCGCCGCCGAGGAGGTGCCGAGCGTAAGCGGGCTCGCCAGCGGATTGTTGAGCACGGTCTGCATCTCGGCCCCCGCAAGGGCCAGGGCCATGCCCACCATGACCGCCATCACCGCCTGGGGCAGGCGGATGTCGCGGATGATGACGAGGCTGGTGCGCGAGGCGGCATCCGGCGCCACCAGCGTCATCACCGCCTCGCGCAAGGAGAGGCCCGAGGCGCCGCTGGCAAGGTCCAGCAGGAAGGCGCCGATGGCCGCCGCCACCAGCAGGGCCAGCAGCAGCAGGCGGCGCCTGAGGAGCCGCCGATACCCGGCCACCGCCGCCGCCGCGCTCGCCGTCAGGGGAGGAGACGCGGTGGTCATGGCTTCAAATTGATCCAATAGGTGCCGGTGAAGGGCACCGCCAGGAAGCGGGCATTGATCTCGGCCAGGGTGGCGTTGGGATCGACATCCGGGAACCGGTCGGGATGGATCCACTTCGCCAGCGCCTCGGCCACCAGCACGTTGAGCGGCAGGTTGACGAGATTGTGGAACAGGCCGTGGACATTGCCGTCGCGCACGGCGGTGAGTTCCGCGACGCCGGGACGGCTCACCACCTCCTTCAGGCTGGCGCGCGCCTCTTCCGGGGTGAAGCCCGGCCCGAGCACCAGCCCGCCGGTGCCCTTCATGTGCGGGCCGCCGGTGGCGATATAGACGGACGGATCCTCTCGGAGCACATATTCGAGGCTCAGATGGCCGTGGGTGCCGGGAATGACGTCCGCCGCGATATTGTGGCCGCCCGCAAAGGCGATGAAATCGCCGATGCTGCCGCGCGCGGGCACGTTGCAGCACGGGCCGGAGCCGCCCGCATGGGCCTCCAGCAAGACTTTCGGACGAGTGACGCCCGGCCCTTCCAGACGCGCGGCGATGCGCGCCATGCGCGCCTCGTAGAAATCCACATAGGCGGCAGCCTGGGCATCGCGGCCGATGGCAGCACCGAGGATGCGCAGGCTCGGCACGGTGTTCTTGAAAGGGTGCGCGAAGAAATCGACGAAGACCACCGGAACGCCCGCCGCCGCGAACTGGTCCATCATCTGCTGCGGGCGAGAGCTGCCAAGCCGTCCGCTCAGCACCACGAGGTCGGGAGAGACGCTCAACGCCTTCTCCACGGAGAAGCTCTCCTCCGAACCCTCGCCCACGATGGGAACATCATCCACCTTCGGAAACACCGCGCGCACCAGCCCGTAGGTTGCCGTGTCGCGCCGCCGCAAATCCGCCGACCAGCCCGCCAGCAGCGCCACGGGGTCACGATCCAGCAGAGCGAGGGCGATGAGCTGGCGCCCTTCCGCCAGCACGATGCGCTTGGCAGGCCCCGGCAGGGTCACGGTGCGCCCGGCAATGTCGGTGAGCGTGATGGGCGCGGCGCAGGCCAGACCGGCCAGCACCGGCAGGAGCACGAGCGCCGCCAGGAGACGAGAGAGCAGGCGCGCGGCGCGAGATGTCATGGTCAGTCCTCGAATGCGAAGCGGGCGGCACGGCCAAGGGCGCCAGGAATGACGCTGCCATGGCTCTCGCCCTCGAAAATATGGGTCGTCACTTTGAGGCGGGCGGGCGCGGCCTCGGCGAGGCGCGCGGCGAGCGCCTGCGCCTCCTCCACCACGCGCCGCTCCGCAAGCCGCCGCGCCTGGGCGGGCTCGACGGTCGCGTCGGGCGGGGAACCGCGCTCGCCGCCGCCCGCCGTCAGAAGCAGCCGCACCGGCCGTGTCAGGCGCGCGGGAAGCGCCTCCGCGCCCGCGCGCACCGCCTCCCGGTCCCACCAGATGGAGGGCGAGGCGGCCACATAGGCGGTGAAGAGGTCCGGCCGCCGGAACAAAGCCAGGAGCGCGAACAGGCCGCCCAGCGAATGGCCGATGAGCACGCGGCGCTCCCGCGACAAAGGCAGATGCGCGCCGAGATCGCCCATCAGCCCGTCCAGCCGCCCCAGCAGGCGATCCGCGCCGGGGGGCGTGTAGTCCCGCTCCCGCAGGGCCATATCGAACAGGCCAGGAATGTCGTGGCCGATGCCGAGCACCACCGGCTCGCCGAGGCCCGTCACATCCGGACGGAGCGCCTGGAGGCGCGCCGTCTCCACCAGGGTGGCGAACATGGCATTGGCGTCCGTCACCACCAGCAGGGGAAAGCCCCCCTCCGGCGCCGGGCCTTCCGGCCAGGCAAGGTCCAGGCGCAGTCCGTCATCCGCCACGAAGCGGGCGCTCCGGGCGAGCACGCTCGCATCCACCGCCCCCCCGCGCGCGAAAGTGCGCAGGGCGGGCAGCAGGGTCCGTTCAGCCACGCGGGCCTCGGGTCGGGGCATCAATAGGTCGCGCTCACCTTCAGCCAGTAGGCGCGCGGCTCGCCGTAGAAGTTGAACAAGGCGGTGGAGCCGACGCGGGTATAGTAGTCTTCGTCGAAAATGTTGGTGGCCGTGAACGTGGCCTGCAGGTGCTTGTTGAACTTGTAGCCGACCTGCGCGTCCACGGTGGTGTATTCGGGGGCCGTCAGCGTCACGCCGCCGGACTTGGTGTAGAAGCTGGACAGGTGCTTGACGCCGCCGGCGATGTGCAGGCCCTGCAGCCGGGGATCCTGGAACTCATACTTGGTCCAGAGATTGAAATTGTTGCGGGGCGTGAAGGTGCTGAAGCCCGTGGTGATCTGGGCGGCGGTGGCGGTGAGATATTCGGTCTCGGTGTAGGTATAGCCCGCATAGACCTCCCAGCCCGGCGCCAGCTTTCCGCTGATTTCCAGCTCATAGCCGGAGACCTGGGTCTCGCCCGCCGCCACATAGACGTTGGGATTGGCCGTCGCCAGCGCGCGGTTGGTGTCGCGGATCAGGAACATGGCGGCGGAGGCGTTGAGCGCGCCGTCGAAGAAGCTGCCCTTCAGGCCGCCTTCATACTGGTAGCCCTGGCGCGGCTGGAGCGCGTCGCCATTGGCGTCCAGCTCGGTCTGGGGCGTGAAGGTGTCGGTGTAGCTGATATAGGCCGATACTTCCTTGGTGAGGTCGAGGACAAGGCCCGCATAAGGCACGAACTCGCCATCATAATTCACCGGCGCGCTGGTGGTGGTCACGGCGCCGTTGGCGGTGTTCACCGTGGTGACGTTGGACGTGTTGTCATACCAGGCGAAGCGGCCGCCCAGCAGCAAAGTGAGGGGCTGAAGCGGCTTGATCTTCGCCTGCCCATAGGCGCCCCACTGGGTGGGGTCGGTCAGGCTCTGGCGGTTATAGATGGTGGTGGGCACGGGCACGCTCGCCGGGTTGAAGGCGAAGATGTTGTAGGTGCCCGGCAGCGTGGTGGAGGTGGGCGCCAGCAGGTTCGTGTCCACGGTGGAGAAGGCGAAGCCGCCCGTCACTTCATGGGTCTGTCCGAACGCCTCGAACGGCGTCGTCACATGCGCATCGCCGGACAGGGACGTCTCGGTATATTGCGCCGCCGTGTACTGCATGGAGAGATTGCCGAGGGTGGCGGGGGCCATGGAGACCGCGCTGCCGCCATAGGCGTAGCGATAATTCACCGAGCGGTCGGAATAGCGCACCGACGCCTTCGCCTCGCCGCCATTGTCGAACTTGTGCTCCAGCTCGGCCACATAGTCCGTGGTGGCGTTGTTGAAGGTGTTCCAGGTGGCGCCGATGAAGGTGTTGCGCGGCACGTTGAGCAATTGCCCAACCCCGCCGCCGAGATTGACCGCCGGCAGGCCGTTGAACGGCAGCATGTCGCGCTCCTGGTGCCAGGCATAGAGCGACAGGGTGGTGTTCTCGGTGATGTCGAAGGCGAGCGTGCCGTAGCCGAGCCAGACCTTGTTCTCGTTGTAATCGACGAAGCTGTCCGCGTCCTGATAGGCGGCCACGATGCGGCCGCGCACGGTGCCCGCCGCATTCAGCTTGCCGCCCGCGTCCAGCTGCGCCCGGCCATAGTCCCAGGAGCCGCCGGTGAGTTCGGCATTGAGGAAATAGTCCGCGACCGCAGGCTTCAGGATGCCGTTGACCACGCCGCTCGGGCCGGAATTTCCGCCCGCGCCCGTGCCGCCATAATAGAGGCCCGCCGGACCCTTCAGCACGTCCAGCCGGTCGAAGATGGCAAGGTCGGGCTGGGTGCCGTAAATGCTGGAAAGCGGAGCCGGGAGGCCGTTCACCAGCATCTGGTCCACTTCATAGCCGCGCGAGAAGATGGAGGAGCGGCCGAGGTCGTTCTGCAGGATGACCATGCCCGTGGTGCGCGACATGGCCTCTTCCAGCTGGGTGAAGCCCTGGTCCTGGATGCGCTGGCTGGTGACCGTGCTGATGGACTGGGGAATCTGCTTCCAGGACGTGGGGCTGCCCACGCCAGTGCTGGTGATGGCGCTGGTATAGGTGTCCTTGCCCTCGGTCAGAACCTGCCAGTCGGGCGCCTGCACATTCACCGCCTCCAGCGAGATGTCGCCGCCGCCGGCCGCCTGCTGGGCGGAAGCCTCCCGCACCGGACCGATGACCGAGAGCCCGGCGAGGAGCGCGACGCTGGAAACCGACATTGCTGCCGAGGAGCGGAGGAAGGATGTGCGTGCCATTTCAACTTTCCGAAATCTGAATCGGGCGATTGAACACGGTTTTTAAGCAGCCCCGCCCCGCACCTCCAGAATGAATCCGTTTGCACCAGCGTATAATATGTTTGCGCGATCGCCGCCTCTCTAGAAAAGCGCCAGAACTGTCCACACGGCAACCCGACCAATGTACGACATGAAGGGCGGATGCCACATATTAGAACGATACTAAATTGAAGTATCCGGATGAATATTGACAATCAACGACCGATGACGCTCCCATGCGCCATGGACACGGTCTTTCGGCAGAATGCTCCCGGCCTGCCCCGGGCGGGCCAAAGCGGGGGAGCCGACATCGCGCATACCGTCAGCCCGGCGGACATTGCGCGGGCGTCGCGGATGTGCGGCTCGAATTTCGCCGTTCTGACCCCGGACCTGCCCGTGGAAGGCGCGGTGTTGCGCGGCCGGTACCAGATGGTGCGGCTGCGCTCGGGGCTGACGCTCCACGCCACCGATGCCAGCGACATGCATGACCTGACCACCCAGCTCGTCCATGCCGAGGGCGTCACCATCAGCCTGTTCCTCGACGGCATGGCGGACGTGACGCTGGGCGACCGTCGCTTCCTGCTCGGCCCCGCCGCCACCGGCGAGATCGAGGGGGTGATGATCGCCCGCGGCGAGCCGGACCTGTTCCGCCGTCGCGGACGGCAGGGCATGCATGTGCGCAAGGTCAATGTCTCCCTCCCCTTCGACTGGCTCGACGGCGAGGGGCTGGAGGATATTGCCGGCCATGGCGCGGTCCGCGCGCTGTTCAGCGATCACCTCTCCAGCGCCCGCTTCCGGCCCTCCGCGCGGCTGCTGGCGCTGGCCGAGCAGGTGCTGCGCCCGCCCTCTCATGGCGCGCTGCTGAATGCCCTTCATTTGGAAAGCCGGGTGCTGGAGATCGCCGCGGAAGCGCTGGGCCTGCTGGGCCAGGATCCGCCCCAGGGCGCACCCACCGGCCTGCTGCCGCGCGAGCAGCGGCGCATGTGGGAGGTGCACGACTTCCTGGAAGCCCGGCTGGACGGCGAGTTCACGCTGGAGGACGTGGCCCGGGAGGCGGGCATGAGCGCCAACCGGCTGCAACGCCTGTTCCGCACCGCCTTCGGCATGACGGTGTTTGAATATGTCCGCCGCCGCAAGCTGGAGCGCGCCCGGCAGGCGCTTCAGGAGGAAGGGCTTTCGGTGTCCGAGGCGGCCTATCGGGCCGGGTACAATTCCTCCGCCAATTTCGCCACCGCCTTCCGGCGCGCCTTCGGCGTCTCCCCTAAGGAGATGCGCCGCCGGCCTTAAGGTGGGTAGGCTTCAGCCGCGATAGCGCAGCGCGTCCACCAGCAGCGAGAAGGCGGCCGAGGGCTGGCGGCGGCTGGGATAATAGAGATGGTAGCCCGGAAAGCTGGGGCACCAATCCTCCAGAACCGGGATCAGGCGCCCCGCCTCGATATGCTCCTGCGCCCGGTCCTCCATGACGAAGGCGAGCCCGAACCCGTCCAGGGCCGCCTGCACGATCATGGGCATGTTGTTGCAGGCGAATTGCCCTTCCACGCGGACGCGCACATCGCGCCCGTCCTTGCTCAGCTCCCAGGCATAAAGGCCGCCCGACGTCAGCATCCGCAGATTGATGCAGGAATGGTCCGCCAGATCCTGCGGGGTGTTGGGAATGGGATGATCCGCGAAATAAGCGGGCGCCCCCACCACCACAAGCCGCAGCTCGGGGCCGATGGGCACCGCGATCATGTCCTTGGCGATGGCCTCGCCCAGCCGCACTCCCGCATCGAAGCGCGCGGCGACGATATCGGTGAGGCTGGAATCGACGCTCAGTTCCACATGAATGTCGGGATAGTCCGGCAGCAGCCGCTTCAAGGCGGGCCACAGAAGGGTGGTCGCCGCATGCTCGGCGGCGGTGATGCGGATCGTGCCCGCCGGCTTCTCCCGTAGCTCGCCCAGGGAGAGAAGCTGCGCGCCGATATGCTCGAAGGCGGGCCGCAAGGTGCCCAGCAGCCGCTCGCCGGCTTCCGTGGGCGCGACGCTGCGCGTGGTGCGGGTCAGGAGCCGCACGCCGAGCCGGGTTTCCAGGCGCCGGACGGTATGACTCAGCGCCGATTGCGAGGTGCCGAGCCGGGCGGCGGCACGGGTGAAGCTGCGCTCCTCCGAGACAATGAGGAAGGCATTGAGGTCCACAAGGTCATCGCGCTGCATTCATGAATGCAGGACATAGCTTCATGCCGTTTTCAACGCACATCTTCACCTGAGCCGGGCTGATAAACAGGATGTGACCCTTTCACCCGCGCGGCATCGCCCGCAGGAGCCGCTTCATGAAGCCCCACATCATCTGCCACATGGTCACCTCCCTGGACGGTCGCCTGCATCCCAGCGGCTGGACCCGCAGCCCCGACGGTGACCGGGCCACCTGGAGCGAGGTCTATGAGCGCATCCATGCGGCGCTGGAGCCCGACGCCTGGATGGTGGGGCGCACCACGCTGGCGGAGATGGCGCGGGCCGAGCCCCATCCGCCCGCCGATTTCGGCGCGGTCGCGCGTTCGCAGCATTTGCCGGTGCGCGGCGCGCAGGGCTATGCCATCGCCATCGACCCGTCCGGCAAGCTGCATTTCAGCGGCCCGACGCTGGGCGGCGATGCCGTCGTGGTGCTGCTGGGCAACGGGATCGCGGACAGCCACCTGGCGGAGCTTGCCGCCGACGGGATCTCCTATCTCGTGGCGGACGGGCCGGAGATGGACCTTGCCGCCATGCTGGAGACGCTGGGCCGGGAGCTGGGCATCCGCCGCCTGCTGCTGGAAGGCGGCGCCAAGACCAACGGCGCCCTTTTGGCCGCCGGCCTCGTGGACGAGTTCAGCCTCGTCCTGACCCCGACCCTCGACGGGCGGCCGGCCATCGCCGCCATCGTCGATGCGGGGCCGGAGGGGCTCGCGGGCAAGGTGGAATTGTCGCTCATCTCCTGCGAGAACGCGGGGAATGGCTGCTTCCATTTGCGTTATGCGGTGGGGCGCGGCTAGAGCACGTACCCATCGGATTGCGATGCAATCCGATGGGTAAAACGTTCTCTATCAAGAGATCAGAGGCTGATTCACCGATCAGGTTGATTCAACCTGATCGGATCAGGCTCTAGCGCCCCACATGAGGCTCAGAGCCCGGTAATGGCCAGCAGGTGCGCGGGATAGCGCTCGCCCTCCACATCGATCCCCGCCAGTGCCTGCCGGATCTGCGCGAGGTCGCCGGCATCGAGAACCACGTCCGCCGCGCCGAGATTTTCCTCCAGCCGATGCAGCTTGGTGGTGCCCGGAATGGGCACGATCCAAGGCTTCTGCGCCAGCAGCCACGCGAGCGCGACCTGGGCTGGCGTGGCGCCCTTGGCGGCTCCGATGGACTTCAGCAGGTCCACCAACGCCTGGTTCTTCTCCATGGCCTCGGGCGTGAAGCGGGGCAGGATGTTGCGGAAGTCGCCCTCGCCCAGCTTGGTCCCGCTGGCCATGGCGCCGGTCAGGAAGCCCTTGCCCAACGGGCTGTAGGGCACGAGGCCGATGCCCAGCTCCTCGCAGGCCTCAAGGATGCCGTTGGTCTCCGGGCCGCGCGTCCAGAGCGAATATTCGTTCTGGAGCGTGGTCACCTTCTGCACCGCATGGGCCCGCCGCACCGTCTGCGCGCCGGGTTCGGACAGGCCGAAATGGCGCACCTTTCCGGCGGCGATCAGGTCCTTCACGGCGCCCGCCACATCCTCGATGGGCACGTTGGGGTCCACGCGGTGCTGGTAGAACAGGTCGATCACCTCGATGCCGAGGCGCTTCAGGGAGGCGTCCGCCACCGCCTTGATATGGTCGGGGCGGCTGTCGAGGCCCGCCTGCTTCCCGTCCACGATCTTGAAGCCGAACTTGGTGGCGATCACCACCTGGTCGCGGACGGGGCGCAGCGCCTCGCCCACCATCTCCTCATTGGTGAAGGGGCCATAGACTTCCGCCGTGTCGAAGAAGGTCACGCCCCGCTCCACCGCCGCGCGGATCAGCGCGACGCCCTCCGGCCGCGTGACCTTGGTGGCATAGCCGAAATCCAGGCCCATGCAGCCGAAGCCGAGAGCCGAGACCTCCAGGCCGTCCGTGCCGAGAATACGCTTCTGCATTGTTCGCCCTCCGGGCTTCAATTTCCGGGCGGGACAATAGGCCGGTCGTGGACGCGCCATTAGCCGCAACAAAGCGCATGAAGTCATGCGCCTCATTCATGAATTCAGGGATTGCACACGGCGAACTCATGAATCATCCGCATAGCCTCATGCGGATTGGCCGCCCTAATCGCGCGGCGGATGGCGGATTACCTTCAGTCAAGTTGCGGATGAGGTGCCGGCCCCTCGGCGCCCGCAGCCATGACGGACAACGGAATGAATGCACGCCACGCCGCGGTGATCACAAGCCTTCTCCTCAGCCCCGCCCTCCTGGCTGCGCCCGCCTTCGCCCAGACCGCTCCGGGGCCTGAGGCCGCCGCGGGCGAGCGGCTGTTCCGCGCCCGCTGCGCCTCCTGCCATTCGCTGGACGCCGGGCAGAACCGGATCGGCCCCACCCTGAACGGCCTGCTCGGCCGCAAGGCGGGCAGCGTGGAGGGCGCCCGTTATTCGCAGGGCATGCGGGACAGCGGCATCACCTGGGACGCAGCGCAGCTCCAGACCTATCTCGCCAATCCCCGCGCCATGGTGAAGGGCACCACCATGGCCATCGCCGTGCCCGCCGAAGCGGACCGGGCCGCCCTCGCCGCCTATCTCGAAACCGGGAGCAAGCCATGACAAAGCTGACCATCAACGGCGCCTCGGTTGAGGTGCAGGTGGAAGACGACACCCCGCTCCTCTGGGTCATCCGGGAGCATGTGGGGCTGACCGGCACGAAATATGGATGCGGCATCGCCCAATGCGGCGCCTGCACGATCCATCTCGACGGGGTGGCCACCCGCTCCTGCGCGCTGCCGGTGAGCGCAGTGGGGCCGGACCAGGCCATCGTCACCATCGAGGGGCTGGGGGTTCCCAAACCCCATCCGGTGCAGGAGGCTTGGGCCGAGCTGGATGTCGCCCAATGCGGCTTCTGTCAGGTGGGCATGATCATGGCCGCCTCGGCCTTGCTGGCCCAGAATCCCAATCCCAGCGACGACGATATCCGCGCTGAGATCACCAATATCTGTCGCTGCGGCACCTATGGGCGCGTTCTGGCGGGCGTGAAGCACGCCGCCGAACGCATGCGCGGCTGAGGGAGGCATACATGACCGCACATCCCGCATCCAAAGCCACCCCTTCCGGCCCGCGCCTCTCCCGTCGCGGCTTCCTGGCCGGAACCGGCGCCGCCGCCGGTCTCTTCACCTTCGGCTTCTCCTTCCCGCTCGCCACACCCGTCGCTGCGCAAGGCGCGGCTCCGGAAGTGAATGCCTGGGTGGTGATCCAGCCCGACGAGACGGTCATCATCCGCATCGCCCGCATCGAGATGGGCCAGGGTTCGCTCACGGGCCTTGCCCAATTGGTGGCCGAGGAACTGGACTGTGACTGGGACAAGGTGCGCTTCGAGCTGGTGAACCCCGCCGAGAATGCGCGCCGGGGCAATGTGTGGAACACCCAGTCCACCGGCGGCTCCCGCGCCATTCGCGGCTCGCAGGATTATGTGCGCCGGGGCGGTGCCGCTGCGCGCGCGGTCCTGCTGGAAGCGGCGGCGAAAGGCTGGGGCGTTCCAACTGGTGAATGCACCGTCGCGAAGGGCGTCATCACCCACACGCCCACAAAACGCACCACCACCTATGGGGCCGTCGCCGGAACGGCAGGCGCCATCACGCCGCCTGCCGACGTGCGGCTGAAGGACCCCGCCGCCTGGACCATCGCCGGCCAGCCGGTGAAGCGGCTCGACACGAAGGACAAGCTGGACGGCTCGCTGGTCTACGGCATCGACTATCGCATGCCCGGCATGCTCGTTGCCGTGCCCAAAGCCTGCCCCGTGCATGGCGGCACCCTCAAGAGCTTCGACGCGGCGGCCGTGGCGGGCATGCCGGGCGTGAAGCATGTGCTGAAGGTGGATGACGAGACGGTGGCCGTGGTGGCCGACACCTTCTGGCGCGCCAAGACCGCCCTCGACGCCCTGCCCATCACCTGGGACGAAGGCCCCAACGCCAAGGTCTCCAGCGAGACCATCGCCGCCATGGTGCGCGAGGGCCTCACAGCCGAGACGCCCTTCGTGGGCAATGCGATTGGTGATGCGAAGGGCACGTTGGCCGGTGCCCGGCGCGTGATCGAGGCGGATTACGGCTTTCCCTACCAGAACCATGCCCCCATGGAGGTGCTGGCCGCCACCGTGCGCTGGACCCCGGAGCGCTGCGAGGTGTGGGGACCGACGCAGGTGCCCGAGGCGGCGCTTGCCGCCGTTTCCGCCGCCGCCGGGCTGCCCGCGAGCGCCTGCGATATCCAGGTGATGCGCATCGGCGGCAGCTTCGGGAGGCGCCTGCAGACCGACTATCTCACCATGGCGACGCGGATCGCCAGGCAGGTGCCGGGCACGCCCGTGAAGATGATGTGGACGCGCGAGGAGGACATGCTCCAGGGCCGCTTCCACCCCATCACCCAATGCCGCCTGCGCGCATCGCTGGACGCCAAGGGCGAGGTGGAGGCGCTCCATATGCGCATCTCCGGCCAGTCCATCGCCATCTATGCAATTCCCGGCCTCATGACGGCGAAGGGCGACCCGCTCGTGTTCCAGGGCCTCACCCCCGGCGGGGAGATGGCGTTGGGATATACCATTCCCAACCTGCTCATCGACCATGCGATGCGCAACCCGCATATCCGGCCCGGCGCCTGGCGAGGGGTGAACCTCAACCAGAACGCCATCTATCTGGAATGCTTCATCGACGAGCTGGCTGAAACGGCGGGCCAGGATCCCCTCGCCTTCCGCCGCACGCTCATGCGCAATCATCCCAAGCATCTGGCGGTGCTGGAGGCTGCGGCCAAGGGCATCGGCTGGGAGACCCCGCCCGCGAAAGGCCGGGCGCGGGGCATCGCCCAGGTGATGGGCTTCGGCAGCTATGTGGCCGCCGCCGCCGAAGTGTCCGTGGCGGACGGGCAGTTGAAGATCCACCGCATCGTCGCCGCCACCGATCCCGGCCATGTGGTGAACCCGCAGCAGGTGGACGCCCAGGTGTCGGGCTCCTTCGTCTACGGCCTCTCCGCCATGCTCTACGGCGAATGCACGGTGAAGGACGGGCGCATTGAGCAGGAGAATTTCGACACCTACAACGTGATGCGCCTGGACGAGATGCCGGCGGTGGAGGTCATCACCCTGCCCTCCGGCGGCTTCTGGGGCGGGGTGGGAGAGCCCACCATCGCGGTGGCGGCACCGGCCGTGCTGAACGCCGTCTTCGCCGCCACGGGCAAACGGGTGCGCCAACTGCCGCTGAAGAATGTGGACCTCAATGTGAGCTGAGGCCGCCCCATCCACACGCCAGATATTTTTCGGAGAGATGATCATGAAGACCATCGCCGCGGGCCTCGCCATGTCCGCTTTGGCCGCCACCGCCGTGGAGGCCCAGGAAAACCGCCGCCCCCGCGTCGCGCCGCCCGCCGTCTATGAGGTGGCGCCCGGGCTCGGGACCTTCACCGATTCCGTGCTGTTCGGAGAGGTGTGGGAAAGCAAGGCCCTGGCCCCGCGCGACCGCAGCATCGTCACAGTCTCGGTCCTCATTTCCACCGGCAAGACGGCGCAGATCGGGAGCCATGTGCGCCGCGCCCTCGATAATGGCGTGACGCCCGCCGAGCTGGGCGAGATGATCACGCAGCTGGCCTTCTATTCCGGCTGGCCCAATGCCATCTCGGCCGTCAACGAGGTGAAGAGCGTGTTCGGCGAGCGCGGCATCGGCCCGCTCGCCTCCAGCACCGCCGCCCGCATCGCCCTGGAGGCCGCCGCCGAGGCGGATCGCAAGGCGCGCGTGGACAGCACCGTGGCGCCTACCGCGCCCGCTCTGGCGGAGCTGACCAACCGCATCCTGTTCGGCGACCTCTGGCAGCGGCCGGACCTCGCGCCGCGCGACCGCAGCCTCGTGACCATGGCCGCCCTGGTGGCCATCGGCCAGCCCGAGCAGCTTCCCTTCCACGCCAACCGCGCCATGGATAACGGGCTCACCCGAGAGGAAGCCTCCGAAGTGCTCGCGCAGGTGGGCTTCTATGCGGGATGGCCGCGCGCCATGTCGGCCGTGCCGGTGCTCCAGAAGGTGCTGGCGGACCGCGAGGCCAAAGCCGCTCCCGCCGCCCCGGCTCCCACATCGGCCCAGATCCGCATCCTGCGCGCGGCGGGCGCCGCCTCTGCTCCGGGGCCGGCGGAGAATTTCACGGGCAAGGTCACCGTCTCCAGCCGCTACCAGGGCGATGCCCCGGCCCGCGTCGCGGGTGCCACGGTCGCCTTCGCGCCGGGCGCGCGCACCGCGTGGCACACCCATCCGCTGGGGCAGACCCTTTTCGTTGTCTCCGGCACGGGCTGGGTGCAGAAGGAAGGCGGCCCCATCGAGGAGATGCGGCCGGGCGATGTGGTGTGGATCCCGCCTCATGTGCGCCACTGGCACGGCGCCGCCGCCACGGCCCCCATGGTCCATTTCGCCGTGGCCGAGGCGCTGAACGGCAGCTCGGTGACCTGGATGGAGCAGGTGAGCGATGCCACCTACCGGGCCGGTCCGCCCACCTCAGGCGCGGCAACGCGCTGAGCAGGCTTCGCGAATGACAGATCGCCCTATCGCGCCACCCGGGCCCTATCGCGCCACCCAGGTGTCGCCTTGGGCGATCTCGTCGGAAATGGTGCGGGCGGCGGCGATGACGGCCTGCTGAAAGGCCGTGGAGGCGCTTCCCAGCGCATCCTCGCCGAGAACCAGACTGATCCCCGCGATCACCTGCTTGTTCACCACCACCGGCGCCGCGATGCCCACGCGCCCGGCGGCCACTTCCGAGGCGGTTTCCACCACGCCCGCCTTGCGGATGGCGCGCACCTCCGCCTTGAACGCCTTCCAGTCGCCATGGCCGAGGCGCGCGCGGATGGTGTCCTCACTGTCCAGATAGATGCGCTTCAGCGCCCGGTCCTCCAGATGGGCCAGCACCACCTTGGACGAGGCACCCGCGAACAAGGGCATGGCGACGCCACGCTCATAGGTGGTGATGGGATGGGGACCCGTGCCGTGCTCCTGGTGCACGCACATCACCGTGTCGCGATAGCGCCGGCACAAAATGGCCGTGGCACGCTGGGTGGTGCCGTCCAACAGCCCCCGCATCACCCGCGAGGCGATGGGGATGAGCGTATCGCCCTGCCGCAGCAGCCGGTCATACTCGATGAAGGCGGGGCCGAGCACATAGCCCGCCCCCAGCACCGGATCGAGAAAGCCCGCGCGGCACAGCTCCTGCACATCGCGATAGGCCGAGCTTTGGGACACGCCCGTCTCCTGCGCGATCTCTTCCACCGTCAGCGGCCAAGGCCTGCTACGGAACAATCCCAAAACTTGAAGAATCCTGTTCGACACGCTCGCCCCCCGGAATCGGCGATACTTTGTATCAAATTATGGGAATTTTTCAAAATTCGCACATTTTGGGAATTATGCTTGAACCTTGTTGGAAAATCGACCACGCTTTCAGTCATGGCGCGCGAAAAGATGCGCCCCCCTTTCCGGAGAACCCACATGAAGCGCGTACTGACACACCTTTGTGCGGCGGTCGTCTCGCTCAGCGTGCCGCTGTCCGGCGCGTTCGCCCAGGCGCCCAAGACCGAAGTGAAGCTGGCGGTCCTCGCCCCGAGCGCCCTGCTGTGGACGCACGCCATCGCCCAGGAGAAGGGCTTCTACGACAAGCAGAATCTGAACGTGCGCGAGCTGCGCGCCTCGGACAGCCCGGCGCTGCTCCAGGCGGTCGCCTCCGGCAGCGCGGATGCGGGCATTGCGCTCGGTGACCTCGCGGTGCGCGCCATCGACAAGGGCGCGCCGGTGGTGATCGCGGGCGCGATCCTCGAAAAGACCATCCTGCGCCTCTACGGCGCCAAGGGCACCGGCACCATCAAGGATCTCGCGGGCAAGCCGCTCACCGCCGGTGCGGTGAAGGGCGGCACGGCCAACCTGCTGAAGTATCAGCTGAAGCTCGGTGGCGTGGACCCGGCCGGCGTGCAGATGGTCTCCATCGCCAATTCCCGCGACCGCATCATCGCCATGGGCAACGGCCAGGTGGCCGGCGCGCTTCTGATCGCCCCCTTCGACACCCTGGCCGCCCGCGAAGGCGCGGTCTATCTGGGCGTCTATCGCGAGCCCTATGTGCAGACCCCCCTGGTGCTGAACAAGACCTGGGCCAACGCCCCGGCCACCCGGCCCACCGCCATCGCCCTGACCCAGGCGCTGAAGCAGGCCTCCGCCTTCATCACCGATCCGGCCAACAAGGACGCCGCCATCGACGTGCTCGCCGCCTACACCAAGACGCCCCGCGACGTGGTGGAGGATTCCTACGAGTTCATCGTGAAGGACCAGAAGGCGATCCCGGCCGACCTCTCCGTGCCTGCGGCGGGCCTTGAGAACCTTTTCAAGATCGATGCCGAAGTGGGCGGCGAGCCGCAGACCCAGGCCTTCGACCTGAAGCGCTATTACGATCCGAGCTTCATCGCCGGAAAGTGAGCGTGCGGCGGGAGCAAAGCCATGGCCCATTTCCGCGACATGAGGACCCCGGTGACGTTGCTCACCGGCTTCCTCGGCTCGGGCAAGACCACCTTGCTCAACGGCTGGCTGAAGGACCCTGCGCTTTCGGACGCCGCCGTCATCGTCAATGAGTTCGGCGAGATCGGCATCGACCACGCCTTGATCGCCTCCAGCTCGGACAACACCATCGAGCTGTCCACCGGCTGTCTGTGCTGCACGGTGAAGGGCGATCTGGTGGAGACCTTGCGCGATCTCACCGAGAAGCGCGCGCGCGGCGAGGTGCCCCCCTTCGCCCGCGTGATCATCGAGACCACGGGCCTCGCCGACCCCGGCCCCGTAGTCCAGTCGCTCATCACCTTCCCGGTCGCCCGCACCTACCGGCTCGGGCGCGTGGTGACGGCGGTGGACAGCGTGCAGGGCATGGGCACGCTTGATCGCCACGCCGAGGCCCGCAAGCAGGTGGGCGTCGCCGACGAGGTGGTGCTCACCAAGGCGGATCTGGCGGGGCCCGACCGGGCACCGCTGGAAGCCCGCATCGCCGCCCTTGCCCCCGGCGCGCGGCTGCATCTGTCGTCCCTCACTGCCCCCGCCCAGCCCGACCTTCTGGACGGCATCGACCCCGCCGACCCGAAGACCCGCCCCAGCGAAGTGCGCTCCTGGCTGCGCGCCGAGGCGTTCGAGGCGGCCGACCCCATGCCGCACCGGGAGGATATCGGCTCCTTCCGCCTCGCCTTCGACGAGCCGCTCCATTGGGAGCATGTCTCGGCGTGGCTCGACGCGCTGGTCATCGCCCATGGCGAGGACCTGCTGCGGGTGAAGGGCATCCTCTCCATCGCCGGGCGTCCGAAGCCCGTGGTGGTGCAGGCCGTGCAGCGCCTGTTCTCGCCGCCCGTGGAATTGTCGGCATGGCCCGAGGGCTTCGCCGGCTCGCAGATCGTCTTCATCACCCGCGGCCTCTCGCGGGACTATGTCACGCAAGTCCTGGACGTGATCCGCTCACGCCCGGTCCCGCTCGATCTGGCCTGCTGAGGGCCACTCCGTAGGAGTTCAACGTGGATACAATCATCAAGAACGGCCTGATCGTCACGGCCGATGGCCGCTTCGAGGGCTCCATCGGCATCAAGGACGGGGCCATCGCCGCCATCTTCGAGCCCGGCGCGGAGCCGCAGGCCGCTGAGGTCATCGACGCCAAGGGGCTGGCCGTGCTGCCGGGTGTCATCGACATGCACTCGCACCACCGCGAGGGCTCCCTCCCCGGCTTCGAGTATAAGGACACCATCCACACCTCCACCATGCAGTGCGCGGCGGGCGGCGTGACCACCTCGGTCGCCATGCCCAACGTGACCCCGCCGCCCAATTCCATGGACCTGCTGGAAAAGCAGTTCGCCATCTATGAGCGCGACGCGGTGGTGGACTGGAACTTCAACCCCGCCCCCACCATCCTCGAAGAAGTCCCCGCCATGGCGGGCACCGGCATCGCCGCCTTCAAGTTCTTCATGGTGGTGGATACCGGCCGCAACTATCCGCACATGCCGGGCATCGGCGTGCATGATCACGGCAAGATCCTGGAGATCATGAAGACCTGCGCCGCCCATGACGTGCCGCTCATGGTCCACCCCCATGACCAGGCGCTCATGGACGTGATCGAGCATGAATTCTGGGCGCGCGGCGAGCGTGACGCGCTCGCTTATGCCAAGGCCTATGCGGCCCATGACGGCGTCATCTGGGAAACCGCCATCGCCACCCTGCTGCGCCTCCAGAAGGCGGCGGGCTGCCACCTGCATATCCTGCACACCCAGACGGCGGGCTCCGTGCAGCTCATCCGCGAGGCCAAGGCGCGCGGGCAGAAGGTGACGTGCGAGCTGAACCCCTGGGCGCTGTTCCTGGGCTGCGAGTGGGCCGCCATCCAGCGCCTCGGCTCCTATGCCCTCTCCTATTGGGTGCCGGAGAAGAACGTGCCCGGCCTGTGGGAAGGCGTGCGCGACGGCACCATCGACATCATCGCCACCGACCATGCCCCGCACACCCGCGAGGAAAAGGAGATCGGCTGGACGGACGGCTGGAAGGCCCATACCGGCACGCCGTCCACCCAGTTCTATCTCTCCATGTTCCTGACCGCCGCCACCGAGGGCAAGCTGTCGCTGGAGCGCGTGGTGGAAGCCACCTCCACCAGCCCGGCGCGCCTGTTCCGCCTGGACCGCAAGGGCGAGATCAAGCCCGGCTATGACGCCGACCTGGTGCTGGTGGACCTCGACACCGAATATGAGGTGCGCGACGAGGACGTGCTCTCGCTGGTGGGCTGGAGCCCCTATGCGGGCCGCCGCTTCAAGGGCAAGCCGGTGCGCACCATCCTGCGCGGCCGCACCATCTATGTGGACGGCAAGGTGGTGGGTGAGAAGGGCTACGGCAAGCAGGCCGTCTCCACCGCCCGCCACGCCCACCGGGCAGCGGCCGAATGAGCACCGCCGGCTCCCTCACCTGGCGCGGCGTCTACGACTTCCTGGAGGGACGCTCGCGTGCGGCGGCGCTGCTGCGCATGCTCATCTCGGTGGCCTTCGTGCTGGCCGTGTGGCAGCTCATTGCCACCTATCTGGTCACCAACAAGCTCCTGCTGGTTCCCCCGGCCGACGTCTTCGAGGCGCTCGGCAAGGAAGGGGCGAGCGGAGCCTTGTGGACCAACGCGCTCGCCACGGTGAGCGCGGTGGGCGCGGCCTTTCCGGTGGCGGTGCTGCTGGGCGTGGGCATCGGCCTTGCCCTGGCGTCGAGCCGCCTCCTGGCGCTCACCGCCGGGCCCATGCTCACGGCACTGAACTCTGTGCCGCTGGTGGCGCTGGCGCCGCTGTTCATCGCCTGGCTCGGCCTCGGCTTCGCCTCCAAGTTCGTGCTGGTCACCATCTTCACCATCTTCCCGGTGCTGGTGACCACCGAGACCGGCCTGAAGGCCACCGACAAGATCCTCATCGAGGCGGCGCGGTCCTTCAACGCCTCGCGCTGGCAGATCTTCACCACGGTGACGCTGCCCTTCGCGGTGCCGTTCATCGTGTCGGGCATCCGCGTCGCCTGGGCGCGGGCGCTGGTGGCCATCATCATCGCCGAATTCTTCGGCTCCTTCGCCGGTTTCGGCTACGCCATCCTCGCGGCGGGGCAGAGCTTCGACACGGCAACGCTGCTCGCCTATGTGATCATGCTCGGCATGCTGGGCCTCATGGGCAGCGTCTTCTTCGAGTGGCTGGAACGCCGCCTTGCGCCCTGGAGGCAAGAGTGATGGCGGGAGATGCGAAAATGGCCGACGCCCTGACCATCGAGGGCATCAACAAGGTGTTCGAGCGCACGGGCAAGCCGTCCGTGGAAGCGCTGCGCGACATCAACCTCTCCATCCGCGAGGGCGAGTTCGTCTCCATCGTGGGGGCGAGCGGCTCGGGCAAGTCCACCCTGCTGCGCATCATCGACGGGCTGCTTCCGGCCTCCTCGGGCGTGGTGCGGGTGAGTGGACATGCGGTGACGCAGCCAGGCGCCGACCGGGCCATGGTGTTCCAGCAGGATGCGCTCCTGCCCTGGAAGACCGTGATCGACAACGTGGCCTATGGGCTTCTCATCGCGGGCACCCCGCGGCGCGATGCCCATGCCACCGCCCAGCGCTTCATCGACATGGCGGGGCTGAAGGGCTTCGAGCAGCACTATCCCCACCAATTGTCCGGCGGCATGCGCCAGCGCGTGAACGTCGCCCGGGCATTGGCGGTGAACCCGAAAATCCTGCTGCTGGACGAGCCCTTCGCGGCGCTCGATGCCCAGACGCGGGAGATCATGCAGACGGAACTGCTCAACATCTGGCAGAAGAGCGGCACCACCGTGCTGCTCATCACCCACCAGATCGACGAGGCGGTGTTCCTCTCCGACCGCGTGATCGTGTTCTCGGCCCGTCCGGGCTCGGTGCGGGAGGAGATCCCCATCCCCCTGCCCCGCCCGCGCGACCTGGAGCTGAAGCGCCACGAGGCGTTCGGCGCTCTGGTGGATCGCATCTGGCATCTCATCGAGCATGAGGTGCGCAGCGCGGTGGCCAACAACCGCGCGTGACACCGAGGCCCTTGCCCTGACTCCTCGGGCCTTTGGTGACGCCCGCATGGCGCTTGAACGAAACCGTTCGACCCATGCGCGGTGGGGCTTGGTTCGATACCCCCCGATCGAACCGAGCCCCACCAAAAGGGCGGCCATGGCCGCCTTTCACAGAGAGCGTTTCCGAGCGAAGCGTGAAGCGGTTCGCGTGAAGGAAACGCGGAAAAACAAAGAGAGTGAGCGTTTCAGCGTTTCCGTGAAAAGCTGAAACGCTCGACCGGATCGGAACCCGCTGACAAACGGGTTCCCGCCTCACGGACGGCGGGCGGCGGCGATGGCCTCTTTCAGGCCCGCCAGCCCTACCGCACCCGGAATGACGGTATTCGCCAGCACATAGGCCGGGGTCCCGTTGATGCCCAACGCCCGGGCGAGGTCGCGGCTTTCCGCGAGCGTCTTGTCGATCTCCGGGCTTGAGACATCCTGCTCCAGCCGCGCCATGTCGGCGCCCGTCGCCGCTGCGGCCTTGAGGGCCGCTGCGCGATTCGCCTGCCCCCGCGCGCCCAGCAGCGCCTCGTGATAGGCGCGGGATTTCTCGCCCGAGGGATCCTGCATGGCGAGCGCGACGCCGATCCGCGCGGCCTCCGCCGAGCCCGGCCCTAGAATGGGCAATTCCTTGAGGACGATCCGCAGCTTGGGATCCTCCTTCAACAGGCTCTGCGTGTCGCCAAGCGCCCGTTTGCAATAGCCGCAATTGTAATCGAAGAACTCCACCAGGGTGACGTCACCCGCCGGATTGCCCAGCGTCACCTGGCGCGGGGAATTGAACAGCAGCGCCGCATTCTGCTTCAGTGCCGCGCTGCGGTCGGGCGCCGCCGCAGCAGCAGGAGCGGAAGGCGCAGGCACGGACGGCCCGCCGCGCTTGGCCATCATGTCGATGATGGCCTGCTGGAGCATCTCGGGATGCTCAGCCAGATAGCGGCGCACGATCTCGCCGACGACATCCGGATTGGCCTCCAGATAGGCCCGCACCACCTGCTCGATCTCGCCACGCGGCACCTGCGCCGCGGCAGGCGAAAGGAGCGCGAAGCTGCCCATGCCCAGCGACAGGAGGGCGGCAAGGCCCCGCCGCGCGCGCCGAGGGACGAGCCGGGTGACAGCGGACTTAGCGGATCGCAGGGGCATTGGGATCCTGTTGCTGGGGTGGCGGACGGCGCGCCGGCGTCTGGGCGGGCACCGCCTGGGTACGGGGCGGCTGGGCCTGCGGCGTTTGCGGTTTAGGCCCCTGGGTACGCGGAGGCGGGGTCTGGGGCGCCGTGCGCGGCGGGGCCGCCGCCGGGGCATTGCCCGGCGGAAGGGCGCGGATGATCCCCTGGAGCGGGCCGTTGGGAAGAATCGGCCGGATGGTCTGGGGCGGCGGGGCCTGCTCCGGTGCCGGGCGCGTGGGCTGTGGCCGCGTGGGCTGAGGCGGCCGCTCCGCAGGACGGTTCGGCAAGGGGCGCGGCGGCAGGGCCTGCACAGGTGGCGTGCGGGACGGCGGCTGCGTCACCGGGCGGTTCGGCAAGGGCTGCGCGGGCTGGCCTTGCACCGGAGGCGGCGGCGGGGGAACGCGCAGCGGCGGAGGCACGAGACCGGGAAGGGGCATGCCCGGCACCAGGATCGGCCCCGGCCCAGGCCCGCCTTGGGCGAGGCACCGCCCGTCCTTCACGAACGCATTGGCGCAGCAGGCGCCGTCCGCCGTGCGAGTATAGCCCGCCGCGCAACCTTCCGGCAGAGCGGGCGTGCCCGTGAGCGGGCCACAGCTTCCGCCCGCCGACAGGCCAGTGGCGCAGCATTGGGGGACGCCCGCCGCATTGGTGTAGATGCGGTCCTTCCGGCAGCAGGCCCCGTTCACCCGCGTCTCGCGCGGGTCGCAGGCGGGGACGGCGACACAGGCGCGGCGATTCTTCGGGTCCGGCACCTGCCCGGCCGGGCAGCACGTTCCGGAAGAGGTGAGCTGGTTCACCGGGCAGCAGGCGCCGCCCACGGCCTGGGTGGAGCCCGGCATGCAGCAGGCGCCGCCGGAGGGCGTTCCGCCCTCTTCCTTCGGCGGCCCGCCGCCGATGACGGTGGGAGTGCACTGGGCCTTGTTCGGGCCGCCGGGCGCCTGACCGGGCGGGCAGCATTGGCCACCGCTGGTAAGCTGGCTCTGGAGGCAGCAACTTCCGTTGCTCGCCCCATAGCCGGGCGGGCAGCATTTGGGATCGGTGGAATTGGGCCCGCACTGGGGCGTGAGGCTGTCGCCGGTCAGAGGGCCGCCGCCGCATTTGCCGTTTTCGAGCGGCTTGGTGCAGCAGGCCGACTGGCCGCCCGCATCGCGATAGACACGATCGGAGGGGCAGCACGCCCCGGCCGCGCCCGCAGGCGCCCCGGCGCCGCAGAGATTGGCGGCGCATTTGCCGCCCGGCGCCAGATCTCCCGGCGCGCAGCAGGTGCCCCCCACCAGCTTGCCCGGCGCGGGGCAGGCGATGAAGGCGCATTTCCCGCCCGCCGCCGCCGATTGCCCCGGCGGGCAGCAGCCGCCCGCCACCATGTTGGCGCTCCATCCCGCCGGGCAGGCGGGCGGCGGCGGCGCGCAGCCATCGCCGGAACAGGCCGTCTCCAGGTTTTCGCAGCCGGGCATGCCTTTCACGCAGCCTTGCGGCGGCGGGGGTGCGCAGGCGCCGGCGGGGCCGATGGGATAGAGGCCGGGCAGGCAGGAGAAGCTGATCTTGCGGCATTGGCCGGAGGCCGGGTCCGCATCGAAGCCGGGCGGGCATTCGCTCACCGGCGGCTGGCAGCCCTTGCCCGGCGCATAGAGCGAGCCCGGCGGGCACCCGATAACCACCTGCCCGCAGGCCCCGGTCTTCGGGTCCACGCTCGCCCCCGCCGGGCAGCATTGGCCGGTGGCGGTCACGGCGGAACCTGGCGCGCAGCATTGGGCGGCGGGCCATGCGGTGCCGCCCAGGCACACGGGCGCGCACTGGCCGTTCAAGCCCACCTGCTGGCCGGGCGGGCAGTGAAGCTGCGCCGGACTGGGGGCGCAGACCGTGCCGATGCCCGCAATGGCCTGCTTGGACCAGCCCGCCGGGCAGATGCCCGCCGCCAGAAGGGGCGAAGCCCCGGCGCAGGAGAGGACGCCCTTGCCCGCCACGGGCTTTGCCCCGCCGATGCAGGTGACGGCCTCCGGCTTCAGGGGATCATAGCTGGCCGCATCGAAGCCGAGCCCGCACAGTTTCCGGCTGAACGGATCGGCCGCGCCGTTAGGACAGAGCGGGCTGCACTGCCCGCCCGGCCCCGGTGCGGTGCCCGCTGGGCAGCAGCGGAAGCCCGGCTTCTGCTGGTCCACCGGGCAGGACAGGGGCGGCGGTGGGGGCGGTAAGGGCAGGTTCCAGCCGCCACCGGCCCACCACCAGCCGAACCAGCTCGGCAGCATCCAGCCGCCGCGCAGCACGGGGCCGCAGGGGCGCCAGACGGCCATGTCGCCCGCCTGCCCGAAAGCGGGAAGGCCGTCGAACCGGCCGTCATAATCAAGGAAATAGGAGCCGAGCGGCGGCGTGTTCATGGGGCGCACGGTCCAGAGCGGATTGCCCTGGACGCCGTCCACATCCGCCGGCCCCAGCGGCGCCAGCCGCTCCGCCAGCGCCTTGTCGGCGGTGCGGCGCAGATCGTCCCCGGTCATCCAGAGGAAGCCGCCGCAGGTGGACCGGTCGATGCGGCCCGTGCGGTCATAGCTGTAGCCCAGCGCAAGGCCGCCCGTGCCGTTGCGCATCTCGTCGGGAAAGCCGAGGGCATACTCGTCGGGCTCCGGTTGCCAGGTGCGCGGCGAACCGGGGAAAGGCGTCACCAATTGATAGCGCAGCACCCGCCCGATGCCCGGCTGGGCCAGCGCCTGGAAATCGAAGGCGCCGCTGGGCGCGGCGCGCTCGGCCAGCAGCATGCGGCCTTCATCTTCGAAGGCGATCTTGGAGATCTCCGTCTCTCCGGTGGGCGGCGCGGAGAGTTCCCAGGCGGGATCGGAAAAGGCCGGGGGGACATTGGGCGGCGTGAACGCCACGGACCAGACCTGCAGCCCCTCCGCCACGGCATAGAACAGCCGCCCGTCGCGCACCGCGAGGCCGAAGACACGCCGCTCGGGCGCGGCATAGTTCCAGGTGGCGGGATCGTCGGGGCGGAAGGCCGGGTCGGCGATGTCGAGACGCCGCGCAGGATCGAACGCCACCTCCGGCAGGCCGGCGGCGCGGCGACCCATGACGCCATGGTCAAAGCGCGCCAGCTCCCGGCCGTCCATGTCGAGGCGGTGGATGAGACCGCTCTCCCGGTCCGACACGAACAGGCTGTTGCTTTCCGCATCGAAGGCGAGATTGCCCAGCGCGGCGCCGGAATTCGGCCGCCCGTCCGTGGAAAGGGTCGCGAACAGCGTGACGGCGCCGGTGACGCCGTTCACCTTCCAGATGGAGCCCGGCCCGCCGCGCGGGTCCGCCGCGCCCCACAGGCCCGGCATGAAATAGGCGCCGGGCGTGGCGGCGGGCGCGTGCATCCACACCCCGTCCGGACCCTGCGCGACGATGGGCAGGCCATAGGCGGAGGTGGCGGACACATAGATGTTGGGCGGCACCTGATTGTCCAGCGCGACGCCGAACACCTGCCCGATCTGGGCGGCGGGGAAGGTGAAGGGCGTGCGGGCGGGCACCAATTGGGCGTGGGGCGCCCCGCCCATATCCTGCAGGTCGAAGACCTTGAGGGAGGCGCCGTTCCCGTCGATGAAGGTGTAGAGGTTCGGGTCGATGCCCGGCGGTATCTGCACCGGCGGGAACACGCCGGAAAAGCCCGTGAGCGCGCCGTCGCCCGGCGCCAGCAGGCCACGCGGCGGGCTTTGCGCTCCGCTCTGGGCCGCGGCCGACTGCGCCAACGCCAGGGCGAACAGACCCACACAGAGCGCGGTGGCGAGGAGGCGCGGAAGGCTCTTGGCGCGGCTTGTCATGACACGCTGGTTCATGGCGCGGGCTTGAGCTTGGTGTTGATGTTCTGGAGCTTGATGGGCCCCTTCGGCGCGGTGGGCTGGAGGGAGAGCGGCACGCAATTGCCGCTCACCGGATCCGGCTGCATGCCGATGGGACAGCATTCGCCGCAGGCCGCCGCCTGGGAGGGCTTGCAGCAGGTTCCGCTCGCCAGCATCACCTGGGTCGGGTCCGCACAGGGCGGCGTGCATTTGCCGTCGATCAGCAGGTCACCGTCCGGGCAGCCGCAGCTGAATGTGCAGGCTTGGGTATCCTTGGAGAGCACCACCTGCGTGGCCGGGCAGGTGAAGTCGCATTTGGGCGGCGGCTTCTGGCAGACACCGTCATCGCCCACGGGCATCCCGTTGGGGCACATGCAGATATAGGCCCCTGCCCCGCTCTCGCTCAGCGGCTGCGAACCTTCCGGGCAGCGGCAATTGAGATAATTGTAGCAATTGCCCGGCGGGCTATCCATGAAATATTCAGCATGCTGCATGGCCGGCGGGCAATAGCAATAATTTCCCGTATTATGTTTCGCGATGATGTTCGAGAAGCAAAAGCTCCCCTCGCAGCGATATCCCGTCACATAGGACCCATCGAGATAGCGGCTGAAACACTGGTCATATTCACCGACGCTCTGGACATTCTGGTTCAAATAATAGAACGGCCCGGATGCATCCTTCGTCCGGGGATCGGGACGACAATCGATGAGTTGCGGCGGCGGCGGGGGCTTGGCTTCCTCGCAGGGCGCGAAGGTGCTGGAGAGATTGTCGTGCAGCCAGTCCTGCGCATCGCAAAGGGCGGAGGCAACGCAGCTGCCGATCTCGCCATATAGCGCGCCCGGCCCTTCCCATTGCGCCACCTGGCAGGCGCAGGAAACCGTATCCAAGGCGCCGCTCACATCGGCGGCCGAGGAGGAGGCATCTGCGAGGGCAGGAACATAGGATTGCAGCGTCTCCTGCTGCGCCGCCGGCACCTTGTCCCAATAGCTCGCCGCCTGCTTCTGCACATCGCTGGCCGTATCCTTGATGTCCTCCACGCCGCTACAGAAGCTCTTGCCCTGCGGGGTCTGCGTGAAGCCGATGAGGAAGGCGGTCAGCGCATAGAAATACGGGTTCGCCGACTGTGCGGCGCAAGATGCGGGAGCGGTGTTGTAGGTTTCCTTGGCGGCCTGGGCGATATCCGCGAGGCTGCAACTGGGCTTTGCCAGCGCCGGAACGGAAACGGCGGCAAGCGTGATCGCACATGCGACACGCAGCACCATACGCCTGATGACGCTCTGCTTGCCCGATGCCACGTTCGCCGCCCCCAGCGAAGCTGCGCGAGTATCCGGCCAACAGGACACTCCAGGAGCGGCATCTTACGCACTTATTTCAAGTTGTCTTCGCCGCAAGACATCGGAATGCGCGATAATTTCGCACGCAAGCCAGCCTCACCTAAGGTCAACTGGAAACTATCCGTCCGAATAGACGGAGCCTTCCGCCGGACCGCTGGGCAGCGTCAGCTCATCGAACGCCTTCACCGTCTGGGCCAAGAGGACGGAGTCCTTGTAGCGGCCGGTGAGCGGATTGTCGGCGCCCCCAGTCACATCCTTCTGGAGGAACGGGTCATATTGCGCGGCTGCAGGCCCCGCCACGAGGGCGGCGGGCAGCGCCAGGGCCAGGAACAGAAGCAATGATCGGAACGAAGCCATCGGATCGCTCTCCGGCAGGGCCAGCGCCGGGGATGATCCTATGCCAGGAGCTTCGACAAAAGGAAGACGGGTTGTGCGCTGGAGACGACCGACGCCCAGGTGGCGGTTCGCCGCGGCACCGCCGAGGGCGATCCCCTTTGCTATTGGCTATTTCACGTCCCACTGGCACATGCGCCAGTCATTGCGGCGCTCGCGCAGGTCGAGATGCACATGGTCCGCATGGGCGCTGTCCGCGCCGGGGCCGAGCACGGTGCGAAAACGCGCGCAGGCGCTCGCCTTCACCTCCTCGCGGATTTCGCGCGTCGCCTCGTCCGCGCGCCACAGCTCCACCAGCCGCCCGTCCTTGAAACGCAGCGCCAGCAGGTCGAAGGCATTGCCGCTGGCATGCTCGCTGATGCGCGCCCCCGGCTGGCCGTTGCGCGTGCGGCAGGCATGGCCGCCCACGCCCGTGAGCTGCGCCAGTTCCCCGCCATGGCGCTTGGCGATGGGGGCGAGATCGTCGCGGATCCAGGCGGCCAGTTCCCGAGCCAGCGTGCAGCGCACGGTTACCGGGCTCTCCAGGCGCACCGACGCTTCTTCCGAGAGGCGCACCTGGGTGAAGGTGACCGGGCCGGGAATGGAACAGGCGCCGCCGGGCTGGGCGGGCGTGTCTCCGGCGGGCGGCGCGATCACCTCGCCCCCGCGCGCGGCGAAGTCCGACAGGCAGGCGGCGAGCGCGGCCGGGTCCATGGCGGGGGGCGGGCTCTCCTCCGCGAAGGGCGGGGACGTGGGGGATGATGCCCCCTCGCTGTCCGCCGGCTTGGGCGCGGACTGTCCGTCCGCAGTCGGCGGCCGGGGCACGGGGAGCGGCACGTTGGCCGTCATTCCGGCGACGCTCCGGTCCGGACGGTTCGGCGCCGGAACCGGCAGCGGTGCCGTACGGGGAGGAATGGCGGGCTTGGTGGCAGAGGGTTTGGTGCTGGACGATTTCGCCTGTGCCGGCTTTCCGGGAACTGGCGCTGGCGGGCGCGGCTGCGCGACCGCAGGGGCGGCGATCAGCAGCGCCACCAGAGACACCGCCAGATACCTTGCCCGCTGGCCGGATCGTCCACCGTTCCACGCCATGCGGGGCTAGTCCACGAACCGCATGGCCACGCCCGGCTTCACCAGCCCCGCCAGTTCCTCCACATCCCAATTGGTCAGCCGCACGCAGCCATGGGAGGAGGTCTTGCTGACCTTGGAGGGCTCCGGCGTGCCGTGAATGCCGAAGGTCGGCTTCGACAGGGCGATCCAGACGCTGCCCGCCGGATTGTTGGGGCCGGGCGGCAGAACCAGCTTCTTGCGGTTCTGCCCCTGCTGGAAATTCTTCTCGGGGTCGTAATTGTAGGGCGGATCGCGGGCGATGCGCTTCACCTTGTACTCACCCTCGGGCGAGGGCGTGTCCTCGCTTCCGATGGTGGCGGGATAGCTGGCGAGGATGGCGTCGCCCTTGCCATAGACCACCAGCATGCCCGTGGCCTTCACCGCCTCGATGCGCTCCACCGGCCCTTCCGGCGGCTGGCGGTCGAGCGCCACCACCATGATCTTCTCGTCCACCGTGCGGTAACGGGCCTTCGGGTTGAGCGCCGCGAGAAGCCGCTCGCTCATATGGAAGCGCTCCGCCAGCATCTCCCTGCCGCTGGTGTAATCAAGCCGCTTCATCTTCGCCTGCCGGGCGAAGTCACGTGGGATGCGGCGCGGATGGTCCGCCTTCGCATCCGCCTTGGTGAACACATATTCTGTCAGCACCGCGCCCGCCTGCGGCCCGCCCAGCGCCGCCCAGGCCTGCTCGTCCATGCGGTCTCCAGGGCCGAGATTATTCTGGCGCCGGAACTGGGCGATGGCCTTGCGGTAATTCTCGCCGTCCATGCCGTCGATCTCGCCCGGCGAGATGCTGCGCCGGGCGAGCAGCACCTGGGCCTTCACGATGAAGGGGTCCGGCGCCTTCGCGGCCTTGCGCGGCTCGCCCTGGAAGGTGGCGGCGTTCACCGCCTCCGCCGTCAGCGGCCGCGCCGGGGCGCCCAGAGACGCCCCCGCGAGGAGCGGGAGCAAGGCGAGGGACCACAGCAGGGATCGGACACCGGGCATGGAAACTGAGCCTTCAGAGGAACGGCCTTGGTGAACGGCCGCGCCCGAGACTTGTTCCGGTGGCGGCAGCATCGCCGTTGCGTCGAGCGATGCGGCAAGGCCGCAACTCCGGCTGCCGATCGGCAATGTCGCCTTGCACCGATGCACGGGACGGAACGCGCAAGTCGTGGCAGTCTGGAACCGTTGGAGGCTGGCCCGGCCGGGCTCATCACCCGGCCCGAAGATCACCCTCCAGGACACGCCAGAAGGAGCCCTGTCCCATGAGCTGGATGCCCTCCGCCGATCCCGCGTCCGGTGACGGCCCGTCCTGCGATGCGCTCGACCTTGTCATCGTGCCGCGCGTCCGCGATCTCGGGGACGGCTTCTCCGTCCGCCGCGCTTTGCCCCACGGCAAGCGGCAGATGGTGGGCCCCTTCATCTTCTTCGACCAGTTCGGCCCCGTGCAATTCGTCGCGGGCCAGGGACTGGACGTGCGGCCCCATCCCCATATCGGGCTCGCCACCGTCACCTATCTGTTTGACGGGCGCATCATGCATCGCGACAGCGAGGGCAATGCGCTGGAAATCACCCCCGGCGCCATGAACCTCATGACCGCCGGGCGCGGCATCGCCCATTCCGAACGCTCCCCGGCCGATGCGCGGCTCGGCGACGCCAAGGGGCGCATGTACGGCCTCCAGAGCTGGATCGCCTTGCCCGCCGCCCATGAGGAGACCGATCCGGGTTTCCAGCACTTCTCCGCCGTGGACCTGCCCACCATCGAGGACAAGGGCATCACCGCGCGGATCATCGCCGGCTCGGCCTTCGGCGCGCGCTCGCCCGTGGGCATGCTGTCCGACTGGCTCTATGCGGAGGTGATCCTCGCGCCGGGCGCGGCGGCACCGCTGGATGCCGACACCGAGGAGCGCGCCATCTATGTGGTGGAGGGCGAGGTGGAGATTGCGGGCGACGTGTTCGCCGGTCCCCGCCTGCTCATCTTCCGGCCAGGCGACGCCATCACGGTGCGCGCCCGCACGGCGAGCCGCATGATGTTCCTGGGCGGCTCGGCGCTGGAAGGGCCGCGCTATGTGTGGTGGAACTTCGTCTCCTCGCGCCGCGAGCGCATCGAGGAGGCGAAGGAAGCCTGGAAAGCGGGCCGCTTCCCCAAGGTGCCCGGCGAGGAGGAGTTCATCCCCCTGCCGGAGTGAGAAACGGACCCTCCCCCGAGGCGAGATGTCATGAGGGCGACGCAGAGATATGCAATCTATGCGGGAATACCGCATCTCTCTGCGCATCCCGCGACCCGGATCGACGCATTGGAACATGGGGGAGGAGACCATGGGCTTTCTGCAGATCGCGAGCTGGAATATCGAGCATCTGAGCGGGCAGCCGCGCGCCAAGCGACGCCAGAGTGCCTATGCGCTGGCGGACCACATTGAAATGTCCGGCATCCATCTGATGGCGCTGCAGGAAATCTATGTGACGCCCAGCGACGAGGAGGTCCGACTGGCGGACAACCAGCCTGTGATCCCGAGCCATGCACGCGGTACGCGCCGCAATTCGGACCTCGATATCGTCTGCTACCTGTTGGAGGAGCACGGCGACGACGAGACCTGGGCCTACGAGATTCTTGAGAACCGCTCAGCCGGCGACAAGGCCCAGCTCTGCGCCGTCATGTGGAACGAGAGGCGCGTGACGCTCGACAGCGTGACCCCTCTGCCCGTGCCCCACAGCGACGGCGAAGACAGCCTCTGGGACCGCAAGCCCCACCTGCTGAGCTTCGTCTCGCTCCACAAGGTCTGGCGGCGCGATGACCAAGGCGCATGGACCCAGGTGGAGGAGCAGCGGCGCCTCAGCCTCGTGCCACTCCATATGAAGTCCAACTATGGCGGCGTGACCAAGAACCGCCGCGTGCGCGGCAAAGAGGCCGCGACCCTTTGTGCGGCGCTCAAGGCCCTGGAGGGGCAATACGACCCGTCCCTGATCCTGATCGGTGACACCAACATCCTGTCCAACACCGAACCGGCGATCGAGACCTTCATCGATAACGGCTTCATCGACCTCAACAACAATGACAGCGCCACCTATTGGAGCCTCGAATACAAGGAGGCTCCCTTTGATCGCGCCTTCATCGCCAAGGGGCGGGAAGAGTTCAAATATTCGCGGCAATATGTGCTGCGCTCATCGGATCTGACGGCGCACGACAAGTTCCTGTCCGACCACTACATGATCAAGATGAGCGTCAAGGACTATGTGGACGACGCCGACCCACGCTGAAGGCACCCCGCCCCCGGCTATCCGCGGGGGGCGGCATCACCCTGCCCGCGCTCAGTACCCCATCATGGGCGGGCCCATCATGACGCCCATATACGGGCCGGGACCGTAAGGGCCGGGGCCGAAGGGGCCGCCCCAGGGGCCGTAATCGAAGGCGGCCTGCTGGGCCATCATGGCCGTCATCTGCTGCTGGTTGGCGAGTTGCTGCTGGAACACCATCTGCCGGTAATTCTGGTAGTTTTCCTCAGTGCCGTAATAGATGCAGCCGCACACCGTGGGGTCGGCATACAGATAGACCGGCGCGCCGCCCTGGTTCTGCACGGTGAACTTGTGGGACGGCAGGGTCTTCAGCGAGGCGACCCGCTCGGGCGTGTCCGCGAAGCGCATCTGGAAACCCGCTGCGGCGAGCATGTTTTCCTTTTCCTTCGTCGCGGTGACGCAACCGGCAAGGCTGAGGCCGAGGAGCCCCACAACGGCAATGGCTTTGAGTTTCACGCGCACGCTCCATCCGGCACCGCGGCTGACGCCGCAGGGCACACTTTAGAGCGCGATCGTGGCACGGGGAACCTGCGCGTGGCTGCCTTTCGCCTCCTTAGAGCGTTTCCGAGCAAACACGACAGCCGCGCGCATATCCTTAGAACTTCAGCGAGAATTGGGCCGTAAACGCATTCTGGCTGGCCTCTGAGGCGAGCTGGCCGCTATAGGCCACCGACAGGGCCGCCACGTCCGACAGGCCATAGGACAGGCCCGCCTCCAGCAGCAGCGCATCTTCCGCGATGGGCACACCGGAGATGGAGAAGGGCAGCGCCCCGTCCGCGAAGCGCAGGGTGGCCGTGGGCGTGGTGTCGCCGAAGGCATGCTGCCAGCCCACCATCAGGCTCGGCGTGAGCGCGCGCCCCATGAGCTGGAACGAGGTGGCGGCGCGCAGGCCCAGCGTGGAATAGGCGGTGCCCACCGCGTTGGTGTGCGCCGCCAGCGCCGCCGCGCCGCCGCTCTCCAGGAAGCTGGCCGCGCCCACATTCACATAGGCAAGCCCCGCGAACGGCGAGAAGGCGACGGCGCCCGCCGCCAGATCCATGGCCACCTCGCCGAACACCTGCGCGGTCCCAGCCGTATAATCGGCGCTGGCGGTGCCGCCGAAATAGTCGAACGAGATGCTGCGCACGGTGGAGACGTCGTGCCAGGAATAGGACGCGCCGCCCCGCAGCGCGAAGGCGCCGAGCCGCGTGCCCGCATAGGCGCCGATATCGTAATTATCCATGGAGCCTGAGGAGGAACGGGCCGCCACATCGAACTGAGACTGGCTGAAGCCCGCGAACAGGCCCGCCCGCGTCTCTCCGCCCAGCCCCACATCCGCACCCACGAGGAAGCCGCCCAGGCTGTTGGAGATGGTGGCCGCATTGCCATTGCCGAAGCTGTCGCCCCAGCCGCCATAGCCCTGCATCCAGAGCACCGGCGTGAGCCCGCCGCCAAACGTGGCGGTGGCGGGCGCACCGGCGGCATAGGCCAGCGGCTGGCTCGCCGGGCCGGGATCCGCCTGGCGCAGGCGCGCGGAGACCGCGTTGCGCACATAGACCGACTGCTGCTGCATCACCGTGGCGGCGGAGCCGTAAATCTCGCCCGAGAGCAGGTTGAACGCCGCCTGGGCGCGCGCGGCGGCCAGCTGAAGCACGGCGTCGTGGATCGCGTTGCTGAGGCCCAGCGCCTCCACGGCGGCGGCCACCTCCTGCTGGTTCCGCGTCACCGCCACCTCCACAAAGGCGCGGGTGTTGCGCGAGATGTCCAGCGCGAGGCCGTCCGGGCCGTATGCCACGGTGGTGTCGAGGAAGGCGGAGGTGAGATTGGTGGTGACGGTGCCGAACTGGCCCGTAACGCCTCCAGCCGCCACCAGCAACGGATAGGCCCCGCCCGGCAGATAGATGCCCGGCGCCGCCACGATCTGGAGTTGGGCGCCCGAAATGTCGGCGGCCCCGCCCACGACGATGAGGTCCTGCGCTCCGCCGGGCGTGATATCAGCCACATAGGTGGAGCCGGGATTGAGCGTGGCATTCCCGGTCACCACCAGGGTGGCCGTGCCGGGGCCGGGCGACACCGTGCCGCCCGCGCCCACGTCCAGTCCGGCCATGGTGCCGCTGCCGGTGAGCGTACCGCCCGCCTGGACCTGCACCGTCGAGGTGGTGAGCGTGCCGTCGAGCACCAGCGTGCCGCCCGCCACCGTGGTGGGGCCGGAATAGGTCATGGTGCCGCCGAGCACCTGGGTGCCCCCCGCCAGCGTCAGGCCGCCCGTGCCCGTGATGGCGCCGGAGAAGAGGCCCGAGGCATCGGTGATGGTCAGCGTTTGCCCGCCCAGCGCCACTGTGCCCATCCCCTGGAGGGCCGTGACGGAGGTGCCGCTGGTGGTGCCGGAAATATCGAGCACGGACGTGGGGCCGACCAAATTCACGCCGCTGGACGAAGCGACGCTGCCCGCGCCCACCAAAGCCAGCGTGCCCGCCAGGATGTCGGTGGCGCCCTGATAGGTGGAGGGGTCGGTAAGCGTCAGCGTGCCCTGCCCCACCTTCACGATCCCGCCCGTGCCGGAAATCCCGTTCTCGATGATGAGTTCAGAGACGCCGCGCGTATCGATGATGCCGGTCCCCGCGAGGATGAGGCCCCCGGCCAGCGTGTTGGCGCCCGGCCCGATCTGCTCGGACAGGATGGTGCCGCCCAGCGTCACCGGACCCGTAACGGTGCTGCCGCCCGACAGGCCCAGCACCGTGCCCGGAGCAACCGAGACCGGCGCGTCCAGCACGGCGCCCGCGCCGAGCCCCAGCACACCGCCCGAAATCGTCACCGCGCTCAAGCCCGACGCGCCGTTGGCGAGCAGCAGCGTCCCTTCGCCCGCCTTCTCCAATTCGCCGGGGCCGGAGACCGGCCCGATGACGGTGAGGGTCGCGCCCGGCACCGTGTCGATCACGCCGGTGCCGCTCACCGACACGGTCCCGGTCACCGAGGCATCGCCCAGCGCCGCCAGGGTGCCCGACAAGCCAAGCGCGCCGCCGAGCGTGCTGCCCGTGGCGAGCGCCAGCACGGCACCCGCATCCACCTGGACCGGCCCCGACACGCTCGCGCCGGAGCCGACCGCGAGGGTGCCCGCGGTCACAGAAATGAGGCCGGAGGCGGTGCTGCCGCCCGTGAGCGCCAGCGTGCCCCCGCCCGCCAAGGTGAGCGAGCCGGAGCCGGACACGGCGCCCGTCACGTCCACCACAGCGCCCGGCTGCGCGGTCACGCTGCCCGCGCCTGAGAGGGCCAGCCCACCCAACGTGTTCGCGCCGTTCGCCGTGACGGTTCCGGCAAGGGTCAGCCCGCCTGCAACGGCATTGCCGCCCGCAAGGACGAGCGTGCCGCCGGCATCCACCTGCATGGGTCCGGCAACGCTTGCGCCCGTCCCCAGGGCGAGGGTGCCGTAGGCCACCTCGATAAGACCCGACGCGGTGCTGCCGCCTGACAAGGTCAGGGTGCCGAGCCCTTCCTTGATGAGCGAGCCGGAGCCCGACACGACACCCGTCACGTTCAACGCGGTGCCCTCGGCCGCCAGGACAGTGCCTGCGCCCGTGAGCGCGAGGCCCCCGGACAGGGTGCTCGGCGCCGTTCCGTTGACGCTCACCATGCCCGCCAGCGCCAGGGATCCGGACAGCGTGTTCCCGCCCGCCAAAGAGAGGATGCCGCCGCCATTCACCTGGAGGGGGCCGGACACCGTGGTGTCGGCGCCCAGGGCCAAGGTGCCGCTCGCCACCGTAATGAGGCCGGTGGCGGTGCTGCCTTCAGACAAGGTGAGGGTGCCCGTGCCGGTCTTGGTGAGCGAGCCCGAGCCCGTCACGGGGCTGGACACCACAATCGCCGTGTTCAACTGCGTATCGATGGTGCCCGCGTCGGTCAGCAGCAGGCTGCCGATCTGGCTGGTGCTCATCGCGGAACTCAAGGTGCCGCTGAGCCGCACCTGCCCCGTCAGTTCATTGCCCTCAAGCACCAGGAAGCCGCCGCTCGCGATAATGACGGGACCGGACAGGGAGACCCCGTAGGACAGTTCCGCCTGTCCCTGCGCAACCATCAGGGTGAAGGCCGAGGAGGTCGAGCCCGTGATGACGAGGCCCGCATCTCCCCCTTGCTCCAGCGTGCCGAACCCGGCGAACTGACCGCCCGCATCAAGCTGAGAAAGGTCGAAGCTCTGGCCGATGCCCGAAGGGCCGCTGAAGCGCAGCGTATCGTCCGCATCCGCCCCGGTGACCAAGCCGGTGATGGTGGCGCCGGGCTGCAGGTCCAGCACGTTGGAACCGCCCGTGAAGGCGATGGCGGCGGAGCGGCTCGTGCCGTTCCAAGTGAGGCCGCCGGAGACCCGCGCGGTGGAGGTGAGAACCAGGGTTAGGTTCTGGCCGGTCACGCCGACGCCGCCCACGCTGTCGGTGCCGGGCGTCCCGCCCTCGCCGCTGGCCGAACCGGCGCCCGCCTCACCGCCTGTGCCGCCGGTGATGGTGCCGCTCACCGTGGCCGAGACGCCATCGGTGGTCGAGAAAACGAGGCCGGCGCCCGCGCTGCCCGCATCACCGCCATAGCCGGTGCTGCCCCAATTGCCGTAGCCGCCGTTTCCGCCCGTGCCGCCGGTGAAGGAGGTGGTCAGCGTATAGGAACTGCCCGTGAGCACGGCGCCGTGGCCGCCCGCGCCGCCGCCGCCGCCATTGCTGCCGCCGTCGCTGCCGCCATAGCCGCCATTGCCGCCCCGGACATTCCCGCTAGGCGCCGCCGCGCCCACATAACCATGGGCGCCGCCGCCGCCCGCGCCCGCGCCATAGCCCGTGCCGAAGCTGCCGTTTCCGCCCGTGGCGCCGGGGGTCGCGCCGCCCGTGCCGCCGATGGCACTGCCGCCGCCCGCACCCGCGCCGCCCGCACCGCCCGTGACACCGGCGCCGCCGCCACCGCCCGCGCCCTGGCCGGACGTGCCGTTCGCTCCCGCCCCGCCCGCGCCCGTCAGCCTGTCGATGCCGCCCGCGCCGCCCTCAGGGCTGCCCCCCGCGCCGCCATCCGCCCGTGCGGCGCCGGCGAGGGAGAGGAGCATGAGGCCGGACGCGACCGTGGCCAGCAGGGCCCGGCGCCGCCCACCCGAATGCTTAACCTGGAATTCCTGGATCCAGGGAGCGCGGCGAGCGGCGGCGGGAAAGGGAGAACGCACGGAAAGACCCCTCGGGCAGGCAAGCTGGACCTGCCCAATGGGTATCAGAGTTCTGTGAAAGGGAATGGCGAACTTTGCCTGCGGCGCATTTTCACGCAAGGCACGAACAAGGGCCGGACAGAATATCCGCCCGTTCAAAGAGATAGGACCTTCTGGCCTCCTGCTGAAATGACGAGGCGCCCGCAAGGAACAGCCGAGCGGAAGTTTCATCGCTCGGCATATTTCAACCTGTACGGATCAGGCCCCTGACCGCATCGACGAGCGAAGATCTGCCTCTATACGTCTGCGCGAATCACGAAACGCTTGCCATCGATCCGTCTCACGCTTGATCCAGGCGCGCCGCCGTGCGCCGCGGACGGCCCCGCCTAATGGCGCAGACCCGGCGCTTCCTGGCCGGTACGGGCCACATATTCCGTATAGCCGCCGCCATATTGGTGCACGCCCTCGGGCGTCAGTTCCAGCACGCGGTTGGAGAGGGCGGCGAGGAAGTGCCGGTCATGCGAGACGAACAGCATGGTGCCCTCATAGCTCTCCAGCGCGGCCACGAGCATTTCCTTGGTGGCGATGTCCAGATGGTTGGTGGGCTCGTCCAGCACCAGGAAGTTCGGCGGGTCATAGAGCATCTTGGCCATGACGAGGCGCGCCTTCTCGCCGCCGGAGAGCACGCGGCAGCGCTTCTCCACATCGTCGCCGGAGAAGCCGAAGCAGCCCGCGAGCGAGCGCAGGGAACCCTGTCCCGCCTGGGGAAAGGCATCCTCCAGGGTCTCGAACACGGTGCGCTCGCCTTCCAGCACGTCCATGGCATGCTGGGCGAAATAGCCCATCTTCACGCTGCCCCCGACCGTCACCGTGCCGGAATCCGGCGTGGTGGCGCCGGTCACCAGCTTCAGCAGCGTGGACTTGCCCGCCCCGTTCACGCCCATGATGGCCCAGCGCTCGCGGCGGCGCACATGGAAGTCCAGCCCGTCATAGACGGTCTTCGCGCCATAGCTTTTGGAGACGTTCTTCAGGCTCGCCACATCCTCGCCCGAGCGGGGCGCGGGCTGGAACTCGAACGCCACACTCTGGCGGCGGCGCGGCGGCTCCACCCGGTCGATCTTGTCCAGCTTCTTCACCCGGCTCTGCACCTGGGCGGCATGGGAGGCGCGCGCCTTGAAGCGCTCGATGAAGGCCACTTCCTTGGCCAGCATGGCCTGCTGGCGCTCGAACTGCGCCTGCTGCTGCTTCTCCGCCAGCGCCCGCTGCTCGGCATAGAATTCGTAATTGCCCGAATAGGTGGTGAGCGTGCCGCCGTCGATCTCCACCACCTTGCCCACCACGCGGTTCATGAAAGCGCGGTCATGGGAGGTCATCATCAGGGCGCCGTCGAAGCCCTTCAGGAAGTCCTCCAACCAGATGATGCTTTCGATGTCGAGATGGTTGCTCGGCTCGTCCAGCAGCATCACGTCCGGGCGCTGGAGCAGGATGCGGGCCAGCGCCACGCGCATCTTCCAGCCGCCGGAGAGGCGCCCCACATCGCCGTCGATCATCTCCTGGCTGAAGCCGAGGCCGGCCAGCACCTCGCTGGCGCGGCCTTCCAGGGAATAGCCGTCCAGTTCCTCGAAGCGGGCCTGCACCTCGCCATAGCGCTCGATGACGGCATCCATCTCGTCGGCGCGGTCGGGATCGACCATGGCCGCCTCAAGCTCCCGCATCTCCTTGGCGATGGAACTGACGGGACCTGCGCCGTCCATCACCTCGTTGAGAACCGGCTGGCCCGCCATCTCGCCCACATCCTGGCTGAAATAGCCGATGGAGGTGCCGCGATCGACGCTCACCTGCCCCTCGTCCGGCGCTTCCTGGCCGTTGATGAGCCGGAACAGCGTGGTCTTGCCCGCCCCGTTGGGGCCGACAAGGCCGATCTTTTCGCCCTTGAGGAGCGTGGCGGACGCCTCGATGAAGACGATCTGCTTGCCGTTCTGCTTGCCGATGGAATCGAGACGGATCATGCGCGCGGGGAGCCCTGAGACGAAGACGGCCTCGCGATTAGGGCATTTCGGGTGCGGGGGGAAGCGCACAAGACGCAGGTCTGGCCGGAGAATTTACGCGAGCCACTTCAAGCCCTTTGGTATCCCAGTGCCTTAGGGGCCGGGTTTGCGTAGTTGAACCCCCCGCGCGAATCGATATGAGTCGCCCCATGATCTCCTCGCTCCCTGCCTTTGGACGCGCGCCCCGATGAGCGCGCAGGCCAAGGTGTCCATCGATCTCGGCACCCGCACCGGCGGGGACATGGCCGCGCTCGACCTTGAGGAATTGCTGGCGACGCGCCTGTTGGTGCAGGGCAATTCCGGCTCCGGCAAGTCGCACCTGCTGCGCCGCCTGCTGGAACAGAGCGCGCCATGGGTGCAGCAGGCGGTGATCGACCCGGAAGGCGACTTCGTCTCCCTGGCGGAACGCTACGGCCATGTGGTGGTGGACGCGCAGCGGGGCGAAAACGACCTGCAATCCATCGCCGCCCGCGTGCGCCAGCACCGGGTCTCGGTGGTCCTGAATCTGGAAGGCCTGGACAGCGAGCAGCAGATGCGCGCCGCCGCCGCCTTCCTGGGCGGCCTGTTCGATGCGGAGCGGGACCTCTGGTACCCCATGCTGGTGGTGGTGGACGAGGCGCAGCTCTTCGCCCCCGCCGCCGCAGGCGAAGTGTCGGACGAGGCCCGGCGCGTGTCGCTGGGCGCCATGACCAACCTCATGTGCCGGGGGCGCAAGCGTGGCCTTGCGGGCGTCATCGCCACGCAGCGCCTCGCCAAGCTCGCCAAGAACGTGGCGGCGGAAGCCTCCAACTTCCTCATGGGCCGCACCTTCCTCGACATCGACATGGCCCGCGCCGCCGACCTCCTGGGCATGGAGCGGCGGCAGGCGGAGATGTTCCGGGACCTGCAGAGCGGCAATTTCATCGCGCTGGGCCCGGCTTTGTCGCGCCGCCCCCTGCCCGTGCGCATCGGCACGGTGGAAACGGGCGCCCGCTCCACCAGCCCGCGCCTCGTGCCCCTGCCCGAGCCCGCCGCCGCCGAGGACGCCCACGACCTCATTTTCACGCCCGGCGCGGAAGAGGCCCGCCCCTTCGTGCCGCGCCGCCCCGTGGCGCCCGCCGTGCCGTCTACGTCAGACGTGATGGCGCAACTCGCCCGTTCCACGCCGCCCGCGCCGCCCCCCGCCGCCGAGCCCGCCCCCACCCTCTCGCCCGAAATGCGCCAGGCCGCCATCGACGCGGCGCTCCGCGACATTCTCGCGGAGAGCGAGGCGGGATTCCGCACCATCTCGGTGCTCTATCAGGACTTTCTCGTGCGCTGCCGCATCCGGCGCGTCGGGGGCCAGCCGCTCAGCCTCTCCGCCTTCCGCCGTCGCCTGGCGGTGGCCCATGCGGGCATCGACCTGGCGGAAGCGGAGGCCGAGGATTCGCCCTGGAACGAGGTGCTGGGCATGGCCGGGGCGCTGCCCGAGGACATGCAGGGCGTGTTCCTGTCTCTCGCCCGCGCCGCCTTCGACCGCCGCCCCTGCCCGTCCGACGCGGACGTGGCGCGCGCCTATGGCAGCCGCTCGCCGGGCCGCGCGCGGCGGCTGCTGGCTTACATGGAAGAGCGGCAGGTGATCGTGTGCCGCCTGGACGGGCGGGGCCGCCGCATCGTGGCCATTCCGGGCCTCGCCTGGGAGACCGAGCCCGGCGACCCCAATGCCGCCGGCACGCCCGCCGAGCCGAGCCCGGCGGACTGAAGGCATCGGCTCATACCATCGGCCCCGGTCTTTGACCGGTTCCGAACGGGCTCGCTCAAGCGCCGCGCGGGCTTTTGGCCTCAGGCCGCCTCGCCCCGATACATGCCGAGCCAATAGCGCTCCGCCTCGGGCAGGCCCATGGGCACGGGATTTCCCGGGCGCGGATACTGTTCCACCATCTCGCGAGCCAGCGCGCCGAGGCGATCCTCCTGCACGCCGTGGTCCGCAAGGCGCGGCGAGACGCCGACGCGCGCCATGAGGGCGCGGATCCGCTCGCCCGGCGCATCGCCGAGCACCGGCACGAGGCGCTCCATGAGGGATGCGGACGCCGCGCCGTTGAACTCCACGAGGCCGGGCAAGGCGAGGCCGCAGCCGATGCCGTGGGGTGTCTTGAAATGACCCGTCAGCACATAGGACACGCTGTGCGCCCACAACCCGCCGGAGAGGTTGAAGCTCATCATGGCAAGGCTTGAGGCCACCGCCATGGCGTAGCGCGCCTCCAGATCCTGCCCGTCATCGCAGGCGGCGGGCAGCGCGCGCAGGATGGTGGCGATGGCGCCCAGCGACACCGTCTCGTTCAGCGCGTTGGAGGCCCGGCCCATGAGCGCCTCGGTGGCGTGGGTCAGCGCGTCGAGGCCGGTGGCCGCTGTGACGCTGCGGGGCATGGAGAGCGTGAGCAGCGGGTCGAGAATGGCCGCGTGCGGGATCAGCTCCTGGCCCATCAGGAAGCGCTTGTGCCCGTCCACGGTCGCCACCACATACATGCTCACTTCGCTGCCGGTGCCGGAGGTAGTGGGCAGCAGGATGAGCGGCAGGGCGCCGGCGCGCGGCGTCTCCTGGGGGCGGCGCAGATGGTCGCCCGCCGTCGCGCCGGAGCCGATGGCGAGGGCGGCGAGCTTCGCCACGTCCATCACCGAGCCGCCGCCAATGCCCACCACGACATCCGCACCGGCCTCCGCCGCCAGGGCCTCCACCGCCTCAATGGTGGCCAGATGGGGCTCCGGCTCCACCTCCAGGAAGATCGAAACCGCAAAGCCCGCCGACGACAGCGACCGCTCCAGCAGGCCCACCGCGCCCGTCCCGGCGATCACATGATCGCTGATGAGGAGAGCCCGGCGTCCGCTGGTGAGCCCGCCCGCCACCGCGCCGGTCCGGCGGCTGGCGCCGAGGCCCACGAGGAAGCAGTTGGGTGCGCGCAGGCCCGCCGTCACGAACGGCTTGGTGTCCCGCAGATTGGCGGGGGCCGCGGCGATGCGCGCGTCCATCATGTCTTCGGAGATGATCGTCATTCTTGGCCTCTCCCATCGCCGCCCCCGCTTGCGGGGCGCGGCCGTGTCGGCGGGCTGTGCTGTGGGGAATGACGGCCGGGCCATTGCCCGGCCGATGCTCACTTCACCAGCGGGCAGTTGCCGTCCGCCAGGGGGCGGAATGCCTGCTCGGCGGGGATGACCGAGACGATCTTGTAGTAATCGTACGGCTTCTTGGAATCCTCGGGCTTCTTCACTTCCACCAGCAGCATGTCATGCACCGCGCGGCCGTCGGCGCGCACGAAGGTCTTGCCGAACAACGGATCGTCGAAGGTGCCGATATCGCGCATGGCCTTCACCACGGCGCGCCCGTCATCGGGGCTGCCCACGCGCTTCACCGCGTCGAGATAGGCGATGGTGGAGGAATAGGTGCCCGCCTGGGTCATGGTGGGATAGCGCCCGCCATTGCGCTTGGCGAACTTCTCGGCGAAGGCGCGCGTCTTGTCGTTGAGGTCCCAATAGAAGGCGGTGGTGAGCATCAGGCCCTGGGCGTTCTTGAGGCCCAGCGAATGCACGTCGGAGATGAAGAGCAGCATGCCGGCGAGCTTCTGGCCGCCCTGCACCACGCCGAACTCGGCCGCCTGCTTGATGGAATTGATGAGGTCGCCGCCCGCATTGGCGAGGCCGACCACCTGCGCCTTGGAGGACTGCGCCTGGAGGATGAAGGAGGAGAGGTCCTTGCTGTCCAGCGGATGGCGCACGACGCCCAGCACCTTGCCGCCATTCTCCACCACGACCGCACTGGCATCGCGCTCCATGGCATGGCCGAAGGCATAATCGGCGGTGATGAAGAACCAGGTCTTGCCGCCGGCCTTGGTCACCGCCGAGGCGGTGCCGTGGGAGAGCGCCCAGGTATCGTAGGTCCAGTGGACACCGTTGGCGGTGCAGGACTTTCCGGTGAGGTCCGAGCTGCCGGAGGCGGTGAACAGCGCCACCTTGTTCTTCTCCGACACCAGCGGCGCCATGGCCAGCGAGATGGCGCTGGTGGGCAGGTCCACCACCATGTCCACGCCGTCCGTGTCGAACCATTTGCGGGCGATGGAGACGGCGATGTCGGGCTTGTTCTGGCTGTCGGCGGAGAGCACCTCCACCTTCATGCCCTTCGCGGCAGGGTTGAACTCCTCGACGGCAAGCTGGGCAGCGACGAGCGCGCCCTGGCCGCCAATGTCGGAATAGAGACCCGACATGTCGGCGAGAACGCCGATCTTCACGTCGATATCTGCAGCGAGCACAGGTGATTGCTGGGCCAGGAGCAAGGCTCCGGCCACCGTTAAGGCCCTGAACTTCATTTTGGCGTTCCCTCGTCTTGGTTTTTTGTGCCCCGGTTGACCGGGTGCACCTTCACCAGCGCGACCTGCATTTTGCGACGGCATCTTGATGTGCCCGCAGACGCGCTCAATCCGTGGTGGCAGCAAAGCCAGGGCGCATCCAATATTTTTCGCAGCAGCAGCGATACACAATAGCTATCAATCCGCAGTCGCGGCCGGGGCCCGCTGGAGCGGCCAAGGTTCAGGTTTGGACGTGCGCGGATTTGGCCTGCGACGAGGGCCGGGAAGAAGGGCGCTCGACAGCCTCAAGCTGCGAAACCGTGACGCGGGTGTGCAGGCGTCCCGTGCCGCCCGCCCCCGTCAGCGGATGGAGTGCAGGAGCGCGGGATAGCGGGCGAAGACCTGGCTGATGCGGCCGGCGGTGCGCTGGAGTTCGACGAGCCGTTCCTGGACGAGGCGCTCAGCATTCAGCTTGCCGGAATAGCCGGAGCTGTTGACCGCCGCCACCACGCGCCCCGACTGGTCCTTGATGGGCACCGCCAGGGAGGTCACCCCATAGTCCAGCTGGTCCACCACCACCGCATAGCCCTGCTGGCGGACCTCGGCGAGAATCTGCCGCAGCTTGCCGATATCGGTCTCGGTATGGTCGGTGAGCTTCACCGGGCGCAGCTGGGCCAGATAGATCTCGATGGCTTCCGGCGGCAGGCGGGACAGCAGCACGCGCCCCATGGAGGTGACATAGCCGGGATAGGTCGCCCCGATGGCAGCCGTGGGCCGCGCGGCGCGCTGTTCCGAGCAATGGGCCACGTAGAGGATGTTGGTCCCATCCAGCACCGCGACCGAGGAGGCGTCTCCGAACTGCGACACGAGGCGGCGCAGTTCCGGCATCAGGGCTTCATCCACATGGGCGGCGCGCAGATAGGCCGCGCCCAATGTGAGCACACGCGCCGCCAGCACATAGCGCTTGTTGTACTGGCGGACATAGCCGAGCGCTTCGAGCGTATGGAGGCTGCGCCGGGCCGTGGCGGGCCGCAAGCCGGTGCGGCGCGCGACCTCTGTGAGGGCCATTTCCGGATGGGTCTCGTCGAACGCCTGAAGCACCGCGAGGCCACGGGCAAGCGCCTCCACGAACTCGGTCTGCGGCCGCTCGCCGGCCGGTGCATCCTGACGCGGCGCCTGCGCGGCGCCGGGCTGCTCGTCCGTGTCGGCCGGTGTCTCTTGTGTCATAGCCCCTCAATGCATCCGATGGCGGCACGCTGTCCATGCGCCTCGCCGTCCGCGCGCCCGGCGGCCTGACGGCCTCGAACCACCCGAATATTCGTACAGCGAAAATTATTTCAGAAAATAGCATTCTGGCAAGATGATGCTGGAGGCGCGCAATCAATGACGCCGCATTCGAAATCCGCTTCGGACCGCCCCACTATTGCTGCACCGCAACGTAAGACAGCATGCGAGCCCGCTTGACAACGGACGCTCGAGTGACGAGCATAATCGAACAAAATTTCGCTAGACGAAATATTCGTGTTTCCAACGCCCCAAAAACGGGCCCCGGAAGCCGGACAATGAATGCGGCGCCATGCGGCGGCCGGGGAGAGAAGCCTTGAAGATCGGTGCCGACACGTCCCCCACCACGCGCATTTCGGGGTCCAATCCCGACACCATCATCGTTCGCGGGCATGACCTCGTCGGCGAACTGATCGGACGCATCTCCTTCACCGACCACATCTGGCTGCTGATCGCCGGCACCCTGCCCTCCGACGCCCAGCGCCGCATGCTGGATGCGACGCTGGTGGCCATCGCCGAGCATGGGCTCGTGCCCAGCGTGCAGACGGCGCGCATGACCCTCGCTTCGGCCCCCGAGGCGCTTCAGGGCGCCGTGGCGGCGGGGCTGCTGGGCTGCGGCTCGGTGATCCTGGGCGCCTCCGCCACGGCGGGGCAGCTGTTCGCGGAAATCATCGCGGAGCAGGACAAGGCCGGACTGTCCATGGAACAGGCCGCCGCCGACGTGGTGGGCCGCTATCGCGCCGCCAAGCGCGCCATTCCGGGCTATGGCCACCCGCTGCACAAGGGCGCCGATCCCCGCGCGCTCCGGCTTCTGGACCTCGCCCGCGAACTCGGTCTCTACGGGCGGCATTGCGAAGTGGCCCGCATGGTGGAGACGGTCATTCCCGGCATCGTCGGGAAGTCACTGGTGATGAACATCTCCAGCGCCATTCCCTGCGTGCTGCTGGATGCCGGCTATCCCCTGCTCGCGCTGCGCGGCGTGCCGCTCCTGGCGCGCACGGCGGGCCTCGTGGGCCATCTGCTGGAAGAGCAGACGCACCCCATCGGCTTCCTCATGTCCCACGCCGCCGCGTCCGCCATCACCTATGACGGCCCCGCCCCCGAGGGCTTCGTGGCCAACGAGAACTGAGGATCAAGGCATGTACGGCGTTCTCAATGGCGTGCGCATCGTCGAACAGGGCACGTTCATCACGGGCCCCTGCGCGGGCATGATGCTGGCCGATCTCGGCGCGGACGTGATCAAGGTGGAAAGCGCCGGCAACGGCGATCCCTATCGCAGCTTCAAGACCGGCTTCTACAGCGCACATTTCCAGGCCTATAACCGCAACAAGCGCTCCATCTGCCTGGACATGAAAGCCTCCGACGACCAGGAGGTGTTCTATGACCTGATCCGTCAGGCGGATGTCTATATCCAGAACTTCCGGCCCGGCGCGGCGGCCCGCATCGGCGCGGACGTGGAGACGCTGCACAAGATCAATCCCCGCCTCATCTATTGCTCCATCAGCGGCTTCGGCCCCGATGGCCCCGATGCCAAGCGGCCGGTCTATGATTCCGTGGCGCAGGCGGTGAGCGGCTTCCTCGGCGTCGCCATCGACCCCGAGCAGCCGCGCTTCATCGGCCCGGCGCTGGCCGACGCCATCACCGGCATCTATGCCTCCCTGGGCATTGCCGGGGCGCTGGTGGAACGGGGCCGGACCGGCAAGGGCCGCCTCGTGGAAATCTCCATGTTGGAAGCCATGATGCACTTCGCGGTGGAGCCCTTCATGGGGTATTTCGCCCTCGGCGAATTGCCCACCGGCGTCGATCGCCCGCGCCTCGCCCAGGCCTATATCGTGCGCTGCCGGGATGGGAAGCTGTTCGCCTTCCATCTCTCGTCGCTGGACAAGTTCTGGGACGCGCTGGTGGAGGCCACGGGCGCCCACCATCTCGCCGCCGACCCGCGCTTCGCGATCCGCCAGAAGCGCATCGACAATTATCTGGACCTGTCGGACGCGCTGAACGAGCTGTTCGGCACCCGCGACCGGAAGGACTGGGTGGAGCGCTTCTCCAAGTTCGACGTGCCGTTCGCGCCCATCAATTCCATCCCCGAAGTGGTCGATGACCCGCAGGTCTCCCATCTCGGCATGATCGTGCCGGTGAAGGAGCGCTCCGAAGGGGCGTCCCTCTCCGTGCGCCCGGCCTTCAGCTTCGACCGGCAGCGGGCCGACGCCGTGAAGGCGGCGCCCACCGTCAATGAGGACGGCGACACGATCCGGAAGGCGCTGGTGCGCGATCGCGATGCCTGGCCGGAACGCCGTCAGGCTGACCCGATCATGGAGAAGCAACATGATCGGGCTATCAGCCTCTGATTCATCGAGAGAGGACGCGCTCGAAAAGACCGCCTGAGCGGCACGGGCATTTTGGGGAGGACATCATGGCGACTTTGGCGGCGGTTTTAGCCACCACACATCATCCGTTTTATCTCAAGGCCACCACGGCCCCCGTGGAGGAGCAGATCCCCCAGGCGGCCGAGTGGAAGCGAAAGGTCGAGGCCTATCGCGCAACCTTGACCCGCGCGCAACCCGACATCCTCGTGATGGTGGGGGCGGATCATTTTCATCAATTCTTCCTGGACAATTACCCCACCTTCCTCATCGGCAAGGCCCCGCGTTACGACGCGACCTTCTACAATGAGGAGCGGGAATTCGGCATTCCCAAATATGTGCTGGAAGGCCACGAGGACCTGTCGCGCTTCATGCATGAAGGGCTGATGGACCGCGGCTTCGACTTCGCCTTCAGCCATGAGCTGAAGATCGACCATTCCATCATCTGCCCCATCATCACCACGCGGCCGCAAGCCGACCTGCCGGTGGTGCCCATCTACACGAACATCTTCGCGCCGCCTCTGCCCAAGCCCAAGCGGTTCTGGGACCTGGGACGGGCGATCCGCGAGGTGATCGATGCCTATCCCTCGGACAAGCGCATCGCCGCCGTGGGATCGGGCCACCTGTCGCTCGAACTGGGCGGCCCGCGCCAGTTCGGCGAGCACGGCCCCGATCCGGACTTCGACCGCAAGGCCATCGAGTGGCTCTCCAACGGCGACATCGAAGCCATTCTGGAGAATGTGACCCACGAGAGCATGACCCAGAGCGGCAACGCCACCCATGGCTTCATGGATCTCATCCTGATGATGGGGATCGCCGGCCCGGAGAAGGCCGCCTACGTGGATTGCCTCGATCTCTACCACACCATGGAAGCGTATTTCACCTGGTATCCGGGAGAGGAAACGCCATGAGCAAGTATTACGTCAATAAATTCCTGTACACCGTGGATCGCGATCCCGAGTTCCTGCGGCGCTACAAGGAAGAGCCCCGCGCCTTCGTCACGACATGGGAACAGTCCATCGGCCCGCGCCTGAACGAGTCCGAGGTCACCACCGTGACCGGCTTCACGGATGCCGAGCGCGAGGCACTGATCAATCACGACTATGTCGCGCTGTTCGAGATGGGCGCCCATTTCTTCCTGTCGCTGACCATCTTCATCGCCATCTATGATGAAGACTACATGCACAAGCACGGCCCGCTGTCGTTCCAGCGGGAGTTCGCCGCCAAGCTCCAGCACTGGAGGGGGCGGGAGTATCCGACCATCGCGCTCTGAAGCGCCGGCGCCGCACGGCGCCGGTCTTCATGCGGCATGAGGCGGTCGGCACGCGCAAAGCCAAAAAACAACATTCGATCGGGAGGAAACCATGACCATTTCTCGCAGGAAATTCGTCCAGCTGGCCTCCACCGCCGGTCTGGCCGTGGCAGCGCCCGCCGTCTGGACGCAGGGGCAGGCTCAGAGCCGCCCGCTGCGCGTCGGCGCCAGCTTCTCCCTCACGGGGCCGCTCTCGGCCACCAAAGCGGGCCTCGTGGGCCTGCAAATCTGGCGCGACGACGTGAATGCGGCAGGCGGCCTGCTGGGCCGTCAGGTCGAGCTGGTCACCTATGACGACCAGAGCACCGTCGCGCAGATTCCCAGCATCTATTCGAAGCTCGTGGACATCGACAAAGTGGATGTCCTCATCTCCCCCTACGGCGCCGTGCTCTCCGCGCCGGTCATGCCCTTCATCAAGCAGCGCGGCCGCTTCATGGTGGGCATGTTCGCGCTGGCGGGAAATGATGGCGTGAAGAGCGACCGCTACTTCCATAGCGCCCCCTGGGGACCGGACGCCAAGGTGAACTGGGCGCGCGGCTTCTTCGAGATCGGCAAGGCCAATGGCTGCAAGCGCATCGCCATCCTGAACGCGGACGTGGAGTTCGCGAAGGTCTCGGCCGCCGGCGGCAAGGCCGCCGCCAAGGAGCTGGGCCAGGAAGTCGTGTTCGAGCAGAGCTATCCGCCGAACACGTCCGACTTCTCGGCCATCCTGCGCAATTTGCGCGCCGCGACGCCCGACGCGGTGTTCGTCTGCTCCTATCCGCCGGACAGCAGCGCGCTGGTGCGCGGCCTGTCGGAAGTGGGTGTCGGCGACAGCGTGAAGCTGTTCGGCGGCGGCATGGTGGGTCCGCAATATGCGGCCAACCTCCAGGCGCTGGGCCCGGCGCTGAACGGCATCGTGAACTTCAACCTGTTCGTGCCTGAGCCCACCATGGTGACGCCGCAGGTCACGAGCTTCCTGGAGCGGTACACGGCCATCGCGGTGCCGGAGAAGCTGGACCCGCTGGGCTTCTACATTCCGCCCTTCTACTACGTGGCCGGCCAGCTCATCGCCCAGGCGGTGAAGGGCGCGGGCTCCACGGACAGCGCCGCCATGGCCGCCTATCTGCACGCCAATCCCACGCCCACCCTGGTGGGCAACGCCCAGTTCAACGAGATGGGCGACTGGACCGAGCGGCGGGTGCTGATGACCCAGTTCCAGGGCATCAAGGGCAACGACATCGAACAGTTCCGCCAGCCCGGCCGCCAGGTGATCCTCGATCCCTCCGCGCTGAAGTCGGGGGATCTCATCCAACCCTTCATGAAGGCGCGCGCGGCTTGACCCAGACATCCAAGAGGTCCGCTCAGCGGCCGCAGGCTCTCGGGAACCGGGGGGGCGCCGCCCATGTTCGCTGACCAGTTCATCAACGCCATCGGCACCGGCGTCATGCTCGGCAGCATCTATGCCGCGCTGGCGCTGGGCCTCGCCGTGACGTTCGGGCTGCTCCACATCCCGAACATCGCCCACCCGGCGTTCGTCATCGCGGGCGCCTATGTGGTGGCCATGGGCAATTCCTATGGCCTCGACCCGCTGCTGGTGGCGCTTCTCGCCCTCGCGCCCTTCTACGTGGCGGGCCTCGGCTTCTACGAATTCTATGCGCGCGTCTTCGAGCGCAGGGGCTCGGCCGACACCATGAACGCGCTGACCTTGTTCTTCGGCGTCTCGCTGGTGCTGGAAACCCTGCTGCTGATGCGCTTCGGCACCAATCAGCAGTCGGTTTCCGTGGGCTATGTGGGCCAGAGCCTCACCATCGGCCTCCTGTCCCTGCCCTATCGCCTGCTGGTTCCCGCGCTCCTCGCCCCCGTCATGGTGGCCGCGCTCTGGCTCTATCTGCGCCACACCCACACGGGCATCGCCGTGCGCGCGGTGGCTCATGACGAACGGGCGCTGAGCGTGAGCGGCATTGATCCGCGCTGGATCAAGCGGCACGCCTTCGGCATCGCCGCCGCCACGGCGGTGGTGGCGGGCGCGGCACTCATCATCATCGGCCCGGTGGATCCCTTCGGCGGGCGCCTCCAGATCGGCCGGGCCTTCGCCGTGGTGGTTCTGGCGGGCATGGGCTCCATTCCCGGCACCATCGCCGCCGGCATCCTCATCGGCGTGTCCGAGGCGCTGGTCTCCGCCTTCGCCAGCCCGTCCTGGGCCCCGGCGGTGGCCTTCTCCATCCTCCTCGCCACGCTGGCGCTGCGGCCGCAGGGACTGTTCGGAGCCCGTCGATGACCTCGAAGACCTCCACCCTCCCGGCCGTGCGGCCCGCGCGCCCCGCGGGTAGCCGCCTCACCAATGTCCGCAGCCTCGCCTTCATCCTGGGCGCGCTGGCCATCTTCGCCGTCGGGGTGTTTCTGACCCGGGCGGTGGAGAACCCGTTCTTCTTCTTCGCCTCCTACATCATCATCCAATATGTGGCGCTGGCGACAGGCTGGAACGTGCTCGGCGGCTATGCGGGCTACATCAATTTCGGCGCGGCCGCCTTCTATGGGGTGGGCGCCTATACGGGCGCGCTGCTGCTGAAGGCGTTCGATGCCCCCGTCCTGCTCTGCCTGCCTGTGGCGGCGGCGGTGGGCGGGGTGCTTGGCCTGCTCATGGGCTATATGACGTTGCGGGTGCAGGGCGTCTATTTCGCCATCGCCACCATTGCGCTGGTGGTGATGGCCCATACGCTGGTGCTGAACACCGACTATCTGGGCGGCGCCAGCGGCCTCGCCTTGATGCCGCCCGAGGCTCCCGCCTGGGCCGGCGGCCAGGTCCAGTTCCTGTTCCTGGTCATGCTGGGAACCGCCATCTTCGCCGTGGCGGTCGCGCGGTGGATCGAGGTGTCCTGGGTGGGCCGCGGTTTCCGCGCCCTGCGGGCCTCGGAAGAGGCCGCCGAATGCGCGGGCGTGCCCACCTTCCGCCTGAAGCTCGCCGCCTGCGCCATCAGCGGCGCCATCCTCTCCATGACCGGCGCGCCGCTGGTCTTCTACGCCTCCTTCATCGAGCCGGAGACCGTGTTCGGCCTCGCCCTGGCGCTGAATGCCATCGCCATGCCGCTCATCGGCGGCAAGAAGTCCTGGCCCGGCCCGGTCATCGGCGCGATCCTGCTGGGAACGGTGCAGCAGGGCGCCACCATCACCATTTCCTCGGAACTGAACATCCTGCTCGTGGGCGTGGTGCTGATCGCCGTCGTGGCCGTGGCGCCGGACGGCATCCTCGGCCTGCTGGACCGCTTCAAGAAGGGAAACCGCGCATGAGCGACCCCATTCTCCATGTGGCCGGCGTCGAGAAGACGTTCGGCACCCTGCGGGCGCTGGGGCCCGTCACCGTGTCCCTGAAGGCCGGGGAGCGGCTCGGGGTGATCGGCCCCAACGGCTCCGGCAAGACCACCCTCATCAACTGCCTGTCCGGCACGCTCATCCCGAGCGCGGGAGACGTGTGGTTCATGGGCCAGAAGGTGACCAAGCTCGCGCCCCACCGGCGCGCACGCATGGGCCTTGCCCGCAGCTTCCAGATCCCCAAGCCCTTCACAGGCATGACCGTGCTGGAAAACCTGCTGGTGCCCATGGACCACCTGCATGACGTGCCCGATCCCCACGGGCGGGCCATGGAGGTGCTCGCCTCCGTGGGGCTCGCAAGCCGGGCGGCGTATGAGGCGGGCGGGCTCACCCAGCTCGAACTGCGCAAGCTGGAACTGGCGCGTGCCTTGGCCGGGCGGCCGAAGGTGCTCATCGCGGACGAAGCCATGGCGGGCCTCTCCGAGCGCGAGATCGACGATGTCCTGGAGATCCTGGAGCGGCTCAACGAGAGCGGCGTCGCGGTCATCATGATTGAGCACATCATGCATGCGGTGATGCGCTTCTCCCATCGCATCATCTGCCTGGAGACGGGCAAGCTGATCGCCGACGGCACGCCCGATGCCGTGGCCAACGACCCCATCGTGCAGAAGGTGTATTTCGGTGAACAGACTCGTCATTGAAAACCTCAATGCCGGGTACGGCAGCGTGGCCGTGCTGCACGATGTCTGCATGGAGGTGCGCGAGAGCGAGTTCGTCGCCCTGCTGGGCACCAACGGCAACGGCAAGAGCACGCTCCTCAACACCATTCTCGGCTTCGTGCGCCCTCAAGGCGGGCGCATCCTGCTGGACTGGGACGGGCAGACCATCGACCTTGCGCGCCTCCAGCCCCATGAGATCGTCAATGCGGGCGTCGCCCTGGTGCCCGAGGGACGCCGGCTGGTGCCCAACCTGACGGTCGAGGAAAACCTCATCCTCGCGGGCAGCTGCCCGCGGGCGAAGGACCAGATCTCGCGAAATCTCGACTTCTGCTACACGACCTTTCCCCTGCTGAAGGAGCGGCGCGCGCAGCAGGCGTCCACCATGAGCGGCGGGCAGCAGCAGCTTCTCGCCATCGCGCGGGCGCTCATGACCTCGCCGCGCATCATGCTCATCGACGAGCCGTCCGTGGGCCTCGCGCCCATCGTGGTGGGCCAGGTCTTCGAGGCGGTGCGCGAGCTTCAGACCACGCAGAAGCTGACCATCCTCATGGCGGAGCAGAGCTTCTTCCAGGCCGTGGACCTTGCGTCCCGCGCCTACGTGCTCTCGCACGGCCACATCATCCGCGCCATCGACCGCGCGGTGGAGCAGATCGACCCCGAAGACCTACGCGCCGCCATGATGGGCCTGGAGCACAGCTAGGGTTCATCGGTCTTTTGGGCCGCGCTTCGACGCGGCCCCGCATGCCTGCGGATGCCGCTCTCGCCCACTGCGTCGCAGAGAGGACAAGTCCGTCCTCCGCCCACGGCACGCGCCGGCGTCCACGGGGGGCCTCGACCCAGGCGCGGCAACGCTTGTGGCGAAGAGGAGAGCCGGATGCGAGACGTTCAGCCAGCATCAGGCCACAGCTTATATCACACCATATATTGACACCGACCCGCCATCTGATCCCAAATATGGTGGTCACGGTCTCTCGACTCGAAAGAGCGAGAGCTAAGAGGGAAGCCGGTGCGGCGCCTCCTGAAAGGGAGTGCCAAGGCCGGAGCTGCCCCCGCAACTGTAAGCGGCGAGCCAATATCCATCAGTGTCACTGGGAGCGATCCCGGGAAGGCCGGATGTCAGGCGACGACCCGCGAGCCAGGAGACCTGCCGCGACAGCAGAATCGTCCTCGGGCGGGGTGTCCCGGTGGAACGCTTGGCGGTCGCGCAGGCTCTCCATGCCGTGTGTGATTCTTCCTCGCGCATCCGCTCGGCCTTTGCCCCAAATTTTGGGGTCCAAGCCGATGTCTCTCCAGATCGAAACCACCAAGCCCGCGCCGACCATCATCCCGGAGCGGTCCCTGTCCGAACCGGCGACGGCCTCCGAGCCGGGCTTCCAGGTGATCCGCCGCAACGGCGCGGTCTCCCCCTTCGATGCCTCCAAGATCTCCGTCGCCCTCACCAAGGCCTTCCTCGCGGTGGAGGGCGGCACCGCCGCCGCCTCGCGGCGCATTCATGAGGCGGTGGCCGAACTCACCGCCCAGATCGTCTCCGGCCTGACGCGGCGGGGCGGACGGACCTTCCATATCGAGGATATCCAGGACCAGGCGGAACTGGCCCTGATGCGCAGCGAGCACCACAAGGTGGCGCGCCTATGTGCTGTATCGCGAGGAGCGGACCCGCGAGCGGGCGAAGGCCGTGGCCGCTCCCGCCGCCCCTTCGCTGCGCATGAAGGCGGCAGACGGCAGCCTCATTGCCCTGGACACGGCGCGCCTCGACGCGGTGGTGCGGGAGGCCTGCGAGGGGCTGGAGGGGGTCTCCCAGGCGGCCATCCTCGGCGAAACCCGCCGCAATCTCTATGACGGCATCTCCACGGACGAGCTTGGCCTCGCGCCCATCCTCGCCGCCCGCACGCTCATCGAGACCGAGCCCAACTACACCAAGGTCAGCGCCCGCCTGCTGCTGGACAAGCTGCGCCGGGAAGCCCTCACCTTTGTCTCCGGCCGTGCCGAGCAGGCGACGCAGGGGGAAATGGCGGAGCGCTATGGCGACTATTTCCTCGGATTCGTGAAGACCGGCATCGCCGCCGAACTGCTCGACCCCGAACTCGCCCGCTTCGATCTGCCCCGCCTCGCCGCCGCCCTGAAGCCGGAGCGCGATCTGCAGTTCGACTTCCTCGGCCTCCAGACCCTCTATGACCGCTACTTCCTGCATGTGCGCGGCACGCGGTTCGAGCTGCCGCAGGCCTTCTTCATGCGCGTCGCCATGGGGCTCGCGGTGCGCGAAATCGACCGGGAGGCGAAGGCCATCGAATTCTACGGCCTGCTCTCCTCCTTCGATTTCATGGCCTCCACGCCCACTCTGTTCAATTCCGGCACCCTGCGCCCACAACTCTCCTCCTGCTTCCTCACCACGGTGGCGGATGATCTCGACGGCATCTTCAAGGCGGTGAAGGACAATGCCCTGCTCGCCAAATATTCCGGCGGCCTCGGCAATGACTGGACGCGGGTGCGCGGGCTCGGCGCGCATATCAAGGGCACCAACGGCGAGAGCCAGGGCGTGGTCCCGTTCCTGAAGGTGGCGAACGACACGGCCATCGCCGTGAACCAGGGCGGCAAGCGCAAGGGCGCGGTCTGCGCGTATCTGGAAACCTGGCATGTGGACATCGAGGACTTCCTCGATCTGCGGAAGAATACCGGCGACGAGCGCCGCCGCACCCACGACATGAACACCGCCAACTGGGTGCCGGACCTGTTCATGGAGCGCGTGGAGGCGGACGGCCCCTGGACGCTGTTCTCACCCGACGAGGCGAGCGACCTGCATGACCTCTTCGGCCCCGCCTTCAAGGCCGCCTATGAGGGCTATGAGGCGAAGGCCGCACGCGGCCAGATGACGGTGTTCAAGCAGGTGCGCGCCGTGGATTTGTGGCGGCGCATGCTCACCATGCTGTTCGAGACCGGACATCCCTGGATCACCTTCAAGGATCCCTGCAACATCCGCTCGCCCCAGCAGCATGCGGGCGTGGTGCATTCCTCGAACCTGTGCACCGAGATCACGCTCAACACCTCCGACGACGAGGTGGCGGTGTGCAATCTGGGCTCCGTGAACCTGCTGGCCCATGTGAACGCGGATGGCCTCGACCATGCGCGGCTGGCGCGGACGGTGAAGACCGCCATGCGCATGCTGGACAATGTCATCGACATCAATTTCTACACCATCCCGGAGGCGCGCCGTTCCAACCTGCGGCACCGCCCCGTGGGCCTCGGCCTCATGGGCTTCCAGGATGCGCTTCAGGCCCTGCGCCTGCCCTATGCCTCGCAGGCCGCCGTGCGCTTCGCCGACGAGAGCATGGAGGCGCTGTCCTTCCACGCCATCTCCGCCTCGGTGGACCTTGCCGCCGAGCGGGGCCGCTATCCCAGCTTCGAGGGCTCGCTCTGGTCCAAGGGCGTGCTCCCCATCGACAGCGTGGACCTGCTGGCGGCGGCGCGCGGCGGGCTCGATCTCGACCGCTCGACGACACTGGACTGGGAAGGCCTGCGCGCGCGGGTGAAGACCACGGGCATGCGCAATTCCAACACCATGGCCATCGCCCCCACCGCCACCATCTCCAACATCTGCGGGGTCAGCCAGTCCATCGAGCCCGGCTACCAGAACCTCTATGTGAAATCGAACATGTCGGGCGACTTCACGGTGGTGAACGCCGCCCTTGTCCATGACCTGAAAGCCCTCGGCCTGTGGGACGAGGTGATGGTGTCGGACCTCAAATATTTCGACGGGAGCCTGGGGCAGATCGACCGCATCCCGGACGACCTGAAGGCGCTTTATGCCACCGCCTTCGAGATCGACACATCCTGGCTCATCGAGGCGGCGGCGCGGCGCCAGAAGTGGATCGACCAGGCCCAGTCGCTGAACCTCTACATCGCCAATCCCTCGGGCAAGGCGCTGGACGCGCTCTATCGGCTCGCCTGGAAGCGGGGTCTGAAGACCACCTATTACCTGCGCTCCCGCTCGGCCACCCATGTGGAGAAATCCACCCTGAAGGGCACGGACGGCAAGCTCAACGCCGTCTCCGCCACGGTCCCGTCCGCCGCCGCGCCCATCGCGGTCGCGCCCGCCGAAGCCTGGGGCAATGCCTGCTCCATCAACGATCCCACCTGCGAAGCCTGCCAGTGAGCAGAGGACAAGGACACACCACCATGCTCGACTGGTCTGAAACCAAGGCACAGCCCACCTTCATTCCCGGCGCCATGGGCGCCGGGGCCGCCGGAGACGCCACCGGCCTCGGCACCATCGACCGCGCGGGCGGCCGGGTCTCGGTGGACGAGAAGCGGATGATCAATTGCCGCGCGGACGTGAACCAGCTCCTGCCCCTCAAATACAAATGGGCATGGGAGAAGTATCTGTCCGGCTGCAACAATCACTGGATGCCCACCGAGGTCTCCATGCAGGCGGACATCGCGCTGTGGAAGTCACGCGACGGCCTCACGGAGGATGAACGGCGCATGGTGAAGCGCAATCTCGGCTTCTTCGCCGCCTCCGAGAGCCTGGTCGCCAACAACATCGTGCTGGCCATCTACCGCCACCTCACCAACCCGGAATGCCGCCAGTATCTGCTGCGGCAGGCCTTCGAGGAGGCGGTGCACACCCACACCTTCCAATACATCGTGGAGAGCCTTGCCCTGGACGAGGGCGAGCTGTTCAACATGTATCGGGAAGTGCCGGCTATCACCGACAAGGCGGCCTGGGCGCTGAAGCACACCCAGAGCCTCGACGACCCCGAGTTCAGGACCGGCACGCTGGAGGCGGACCAGTCCTTCCTGCGCGACCTCGTGGCCTTCTACGTCATCTTCGAGGGCATGTGGTTCTATACCGGCTTCGCGCAGATCCTGTCGCTGGGCCGCCGCAACAAGATGGTCGGCATCGCCGAGCAGTACCAATACATCCTGCGCGATGAGAGCATTCACCTGAACTTCGGCATCGACGTCATCAACCAGATCAAGATCGAGAACCCGCACCTCTGGACCAGAGCGCTCCAGGACGAGGTGCGCGGCATGCTGAAGGATGCGGCCGAATTGGAAGCCTCCTATGGCCGGGACACCATGCCCAGGGGCTTCCTGGGCCTGAACGCGGCCCTGTGCGAGCAATACATGCACTTCATCGCCAACCGCCGCTGCGCGCAATTGGGCCTCGCCCCGGTGTTCGCCGAGGCCGAGAATCCCTTCCCCTGGATGAGCGAGGCCATGGACCTGAAGAAGGAGAAGAACTTCTTCGAGACCCGCGTCATCGAGTACCAGAATGGCGGTGCGCTGGCCTGGGACTGAGACCAACGGCCCCGGTCCTGGACCGGGAGCCGATTGGGTTTCGCTCAAGCCCCCTCAGGCGGCTTCCCAGACCGGGAACGGGTCCGGCAGATGCTTCAGCGCGGATGCGTCGAACCGCTTCGGATCGGTGGGGCCCACAAGGCAGGCGTCCAGTTCCGCGCGCATTGCGGCTTCGTCCAGGCCCATGCCGATGAAGACCAGTTCCTGGCGCCGGTCCCCATAGCCCGGCATCCAGTGCGAGCGCAGCCAGGACCGCCAGTCCGGCTGCGTCGGCCAATGCTCGGGCGGCACGCTCGCCCACCATCGGCCGATGGAACCGGTCTGGCAGATGGCGCCGGCGAGGCTCATCTCGCCGACGCCGTTCGGCCGCGTGGCCAGCCAGAACAAGCCCTTGGCCCGCACGAGGCCGGGCCAGGTGCGGGCGAGGAAGGCGTTGAACTTCTCGGGATGAAAGGGGCGCCGGGCGCGGTAGACGAAGCTGCCGACGCCATATTCCTCGGTCTCCGGCACATGGTCACGGAAACCGTTCAGCTCCTTGAACCAGATCGGATGCTGGCTCGCCGTCTCGAAATCGAAACGGCCGGTGCCCAGCACCTCCGTGAGCGCCACCTTGGCACGGTCGGTCTCGATGAGGCGGGCATCGGGGTTCAGGGCCTTCACCACGCCGCGCACCTCCCTGAGGCGCTCCGGAGCGAGCTCGGAGACCTTGTTGAGCACGATGACGTCGGCGAACTCGATCTGGTCGGTGAGCAGGTCCACCAGCGTGCGGGCATCCTCCTCCCCCGCGGTCTCACCCCGGTCGCGCAGAAAATCCTGGCTGCCGAAATCCTTCAGCAGGCTCGCGGCATCCACCACCGTCACCATGGTGTCGAGCCGGGCGATGTCGGAGAGGGAGAAGCCCTCCTCGTCCCGGAAATCGAACGTGGCGGCCACGGGCAGCGGCTCGGCGATGCCGGTGGATTCGATGAGCAGATAATCGAACCGTCCCTCCCCCGCGAGCCGGCGCACCTCGGACAGGAGATCGTCCCGCAGGGTGCAGCAGATGCAGCCATTGGTCATTTCCACCAGCTTCTCCTCGGTGTGGGAGAGGTTGGCGCCCCCCGCGCGGACCAGTTCCGCGTCGATATTCACCTCCGACATGTCGTTGACGATCACCGCCACCCGCAGGCCCTCGCGATTGGCGAGGACATGGTTGAGCAACGTCGTCTTCCCCGCGCCGAGGAAGCCGGACAGGACGGTGACGGGAAGTCGGGCATCGCGCATGGTGCGCCTCCATGGAAGCGATGCGTCAGGGCGCATCGTTATAAATGATATAATGTATCATTTAACGTCCGAACGCCGAGTTGGCAACCGGCCGCTTCGGACGTGCGGCCCGGCGAGGAGAGCGAAGGATGCGGCAATTCCCGCCCACACGGATCGTCTGTCTCACAGAGGAGACGGTGGAAACGCTCTATCTGCTGGGCGAGGACCATCGCATCGTGGGCGTTTCCGGCTATGCGGTGCGCCCGCCGCGCGTCCGCAAGGAGAAGCCGCGCGTCTCCGCGTTCACCTCGGCGGACATCCCCAAGATCCTCGCCCTCGACCCCGACCTTGTGCTCACCTTCTCCGACCTCCAGGCGGACATCGTCGCCCAGCTCATCCGCGAAGGCATCACGGTCCACGCCTTCAACCAGCGGGACGTTGCGGGCATCCTGGCCATGATCCGCACGCTGGGCGCCCTGGTGGGCGCTGCCGAGAAGGCCGAAGCCCTGGCTACGGGCTACGAGGCGCGTCTCGCCGGGATCGCCGCCATCTGTCCTCCGATACGGCCGAAGGTCTATTTCGAGGAATGGGACGCGCCCCTCATCTCCGGGATCGGCTGGGTCTCCGAGTTGATCGAGATCGCCGGCGGCGAGGATGTCTTCCCGGGCCTGCGAACCTGCAAGGCAGCCAAGGATCGAATCGTCCCTCCTGAAGCCGTCATCGCGGCAGCGCCCGACATCATCCTCGCCTCCTGGTGCGGGAAGAAGGTGGTCCCGGACCGCATCCGGCAACGGCCGGGCTGGAATGCGATCCCGGCGGTGCGCACCGGCCGCATCGTCGAGATCAAGTCGCCCATCATCCTCCAGCCGGGCCCGGCGGCCCTCACCGATGGGCTCGATGCCATCCGCTCGGCCCTACGGGACGAGGCAATCCATCAAACCACATGATGATATAAGGATGTCCTTATATTCTCTTGACGATAAACCAATCCTCGGTCAGATTGATGCCGTCGAGGTTCCCTGGGCCGTCACAGGCGCCAGGGCTAAGAGGGAAGCCGGTGCGGCAATTTCCGTGAGGAATGCGCCAAGGCCGGAGCTGCCCCCGCAACTGTAAGCGGCGAGCCCACGTCCATCAGTGTCACTGGGAGTGATCCCGGGAAGGCCGGACAAGAGGCGACGACCCGCGAGCCAGGAGACCTGCCCCGGCACCATGAACGTCCTCGGGCGGGGTGTCCCGGTGGTGCGCTTTGGCTTCGCCAGGTCCTCCTCCGCGCGTGCACGCCTGTCCGAAGACCCGAACGCCTTCCGTCACGGCCTGCCCTCATGAAGGGAATTCTGCCGTGACCTGGTCCTCCATCCCCATCGCAACGCTCGGCACGCCGCGCATCGGCCCGCGCCGCGAACTCAAGACCGCCCTCGAAAGCTTCTGGTCGGGCCAATCCGACGAAGCCGCGCTGCTCAAGACCGCCGCCGGTCTGCGCGCCGCGAACTGGGAGCGGCAGAAGGCGCTGGGCATCCGCGTCATCCCCTCCAACGACTTCTCGCTTTACGATCAGGTTCTGGACACCAGCGTGATGGTCGGCGCCATCCCGGCGGCCTATGGCTGGCGGGGCGGAAAAGTGCCGCTCGCCACCTATTTCGCCATGGCTCGCGGCGCGCAGGGCGCCGACCCGGACCATGCCTGCGCCCATGGCCATGCCGGCCACGGTCATGGTGTTCCCGCGCAGGAAATGACGAAGTGGTTCGATACGAACTACCACTACATGGTGCCGGAATTCACGGCGGACCAAGCCTTCACCCTGGCCTCGCTCAAGGCCGTGGACGAGTTCCTTGAGGCGAAGGCGCTGGGCCATCACACCCGTCCCGTGCTGCTCGGCCCGGTCACCTTCCTCAAGCTCGGCAAGAGCAAGGATCCGAGCCTCGATCCCCTCTCCCTGCTTCACCGCCTGATGCCGGTCTATATCGACATCCTGCGGCGCCTGTCCGCCAATGGCGCGGACTGGGTGCAGATGGACGAGCCTTGCCTCGTGCTCGATCTGGACACCGCCACCCAGCTCGCCCTGCGGGATGCCTACGGCATGATCGCCTATGCCCTGCCGCATCTGAAGATCATGCTGGCCACCTATTTCGGCGGCCTCGGCGACAATCTCGACACCGCGCTCGCCCTCCCCGTGGCGGGCCTTCATCTCGACCTCGTGCGCGCGCCGGACCAGCTCGACGCCGTCCTGGCCAAGGCGCCGCGCGGCCTCGTCCTGTCGCTGGGCGTCATTGACGGACGCAATGTCTGGCGGGCCGATCTTTCCGCCCTGCTGGACCGGCTCGGGCCGGTCGTCACCCGTCGCGGCACCGACCATCTCCAGCTTGCCCCGTCCTGCTCGCTCCTGCATGTGCCCATCGACCTGGAGCTGGAGACCGACCTCGACCCGGATGTGAAGTCCTGGCTCGCCTTCTCGCTCCAGAAGATGGACGAACTGGCGACCTTGAGCGCGGCCCTGTCCGGTGAAAGGGAGCGCGTGGCGGACAAGCTGGCCGCATCCTCGCAAGCCGCCGCTGCGCGCAAGGCGTCTCCGAAGGTTCACAACCCGGCCGTCGCGGCCCGTACCGCATCCATCGCCTCCACCCTGAAGCAGCGTGACAGCGCCTTCCCGCTGCGCGCGCAGGTTCAGCGACGGCGCTTCGGCCTGCCCGCCTTCCCCACCACGACCATCGGCTCCTTCCCGCAGACCTCGGACGTCCGCAAGGCCCGCTCCGCTTATGCCAAGGGCACGCTGGACGATGCCGCCTATGAGCGTTTTTTGCGGGAGGAGACGGAGCGCACCGTGCGCTGGCAGGAGGAGATCGGCCTCGACGTGCTCGTCCATGGCGAGTTCGAGCGCAACGACATGGTGCAGTATTTCGGCGAGCAACTCTCCGGCTTCGCCTTCACCAAGCATGCCTGGGTGCAGAGCTATGGCTCGCGCTATGTGCGCCCGCCCATCCTGTTCGGCGATGTCTCCCGCCCGAGCGCCATGACCGTCTCGTGGTGGGCTTATGCCCAGTCGCTCACGAGCAAGCCCATGAAGGGCATGCTGACCGGGCCGGTCACCATCCTCAACTGGTCCTTCGTGCGGAATGACATTCCCAGAAGCGACGCCTGCCGCCAGATCGCCTTCGCCATCCGCGACGAGGTGGAGGACCTGGAAGCCGCCGGGGCGGCCATAATCCAGATCGACGAGGCGGCGCTGCGCGAGGGCCTGCCGCTGCGCAAATCGGACTGGAAGACCTATCTCGACTGGGCCGTGGAATGCTTCCGCATCTGCGCCTCCGGGGTCGCCGACGAGACGCAGATCCACACCCATATGTGCTACTCTGAATTCAACGACATCATCGACGCCATCGCGGCCATGGATGCCGACGTCATCTCCATCGAGACCTCCCGCTCGAAGATGGAACTGCTGGACGCCTTCCGGACCTACAAATATCCCAACGAGATCGGCCCCGGCGTCTACGACATCCACTCGCCCCGCGTGCCCGAGATCGGCGAGATGACCGAACTGATGGCGCTTGCCCGCCAGCGGCTGGCGGATGGCCAGCTCTGGGTGAATCCGGATTGCGGACTGAAGACCCGCAAATGGGAAAAAGTCCGCCCGGCCCTGGCGAACATGGTGGCCGCGGCCCGCGCACTCCGCTCCTCGGTTCAGGAGGCGGCGGAATGACCACCCTCTCCCAGCCCCGCCTCACCCGCCTCATCGACATCGTCTTTCCGGGCGATACCAACCACCACGGGACCCTGTTCGGCGGCATCGGCCTCGCCCAGATGGACAAGGTCGCCTTCATCGCCGCCGCGCGGCATGCCCCCGCCGATTTCGTCACGGCCTCCTGCGAGCGCATCGATTTCGAGGCGCCCGCCCATCTCGGCGACATCATCGAGCTGACCGGCCGCATCCTGCGTGTCGGCAACCGGTCCCTGGGCGTGGAGGTGGAGCTTGTTGCCGAAGCTCCCGTCTCCGGCGAACGGCGGCGCTGCGGGGTGGGCATGTTCAACATGGTGGCCGTGGGCGAAGGGCTGGCCCGCCTCGGCGGGCGCCTGCCGCCGCTCGCTTCCCCGCCGGAACGCGGGGCGGAAGAGGAGCTGCGGATGGTGGAAATGGTCTTCCCGGAGAAGACCAGCCATTACGGTAGCCTCTATGGCGGTAACGCGCTCGCCGCCATGGGCAAGGCCGCCTTCGTGGTCGCCACCCGCCATTGCCGCAAGGCGGTGGTGATGGCTTCCTCCCACCGCGTGGACTTCGCGCACCAGATCCAGACCGGCGAGGTGGTGGAACTGGCGCCCCGCGTGGTGGAGACGGGACGGACATCCATGACGGTGGATGTGGAGTTGTGGGCCGAGAACCTGCATTCCGGCGAACGCCGGGCCTGCGGGCGGGGCCGGTTCGTCATGGTGGCTGTGGATGCCGGGCATCGGCCCACATCCATCGCCGCGACCGCCGCATAACGCGGCGACACTGATCTCATACCAAGGGTCCGTGAGCGTTGCTCACGGACCCTTGGTCAAGCCCGCGCGACGCTTGAGCGAAACCCACTCGGCGCCGGTCAAAGACCGGGGCCGTTGGTATCAAATTGCCGCGTGCGCGGCCCCGCCATGGTGCTGGCATTCGCCGTGATCGGCCAAGATTTCGATCACGCGGCATTGACCCACCTGACCGTGCGAGCACTCTGAGATCATCCGCACCAGCTCCTCCTTCAGGGCGGTAAGGCTCGCGATGCGCAATTCCACCTCGGCGAGCCGGGCGCGCGCGATCTCATCGGCCGTCCCGCAGGATTGGCCGGGGTCATCCTGGAGCACGAGCAGCGTGCGGATGGAATCGATCTCGAAGCCAAGCTCCCGCGCATGCCGGATGAAGGTCAGGCGCCGCAGCTCCTCGGGCCCGTAAAGCCGGCGATTGCCGTCGGTTCGCGGAAGCTCCGGCATCAAGCCGATCTGCTCGTAGAAGCGGATCGTGGGCACTTTTACGCCGCTCGCCTTCGCCGCCGCACCGATTGAAACATCCCGCGACATTCCGCTTGCTCCTCTAGTCACTAGAGAATGTAGGTTCGCCCTGTACGATGTGAAAGGGCACTCCGATGAACGCTCCTCTGATCCAGACCCGCTTTCGGGTCAGCGGGATGGACTGCGCCTCCTGCGCGGCGAAGATCGACGCGGCGGCGAGCCGGATTCCGGGCATCGAAGACGTGACGATCTCCGTGACGGCGGGGACCATGTCGGTTCGCCACACGCCCGAAAGCGATCTCGCGGCCCTGCGCAAGCGGGTGGCGACCATGGGCTACGATGTGGTTCCCATCGAAGGCCGCTCTCACGCCGCCCCTCAGGGCCACGATACACCGGCGCAGGACACCTGCTGCGGTGATCATCACCATGGACACGACCATGGCGCCCATTCCACTCCCCATGATCATGGGCCTGCGGGGGGCGAGCACACCCATGAAGGGGGCGCTTCAGGGCTTCATGGACATGACCATGGCCCGACGAACGGGCCCTGGTGGAAATCCGGCAAGGCCCGCCTGACCTTGCTCAGCGGGGCGGCGCTGGTGGCCGCCTTTGCGGTCGGAAAGCTGATGCCCTCCATCGAAGGCCCGGCTTACATCGTCGCCATGCTGGTGGGCCTGATCCCCATCGCCCGCCGCGCCGTCATGGCCGCCTTCAACGGCCTGCCCTTCACCATCGAGATGCTGATGACCATCGCAGCCATCGGCGCCGTCATCATCGGCGCGTCCGAGGAGGCGGCGGCGGTGGTCTTCCTGTTCCTGGTGGGCGAATTGCTGGAAGGCGTCGCCGCAGGCCGTGCCCGCGCGAGCATCCAGTCGCTCACCGCCCTCGTTCCCAAGACCGCGCTTCTGGAGCGGGACGGCGGCACGCGGGAGGTTCAGGCGGACAACCTCGCCGTGGGCGACGTCATCCTCGTGCGTCCCGGCGACCGCATCCCGGCGGACGGCATCATCATCTCCGGCGAAAGCCCCATCGACGAAGCGCCCGTGACCGGCGAAAGCACGCCCGTGCGCAAGGGGGTGGATGCCACTGTCTTCGCGGGCACCGTGAACGGCGATGCCGCCCTTCGGGTCCGCGTGACCGCGGCCGCCCAGGACAACACCATCGCCCGCGTGGTGAAGCTGGTGGAGGAGGCGCAGGAATCCAAGGCGCCCACAGAGCGCTTTATCGACCGCTTCTCCCGCTATTACACGCCCGGCGTCGTGGTGGTGGCCGCCCTTGTGGCGCTCATCCCCCCGCTCCTGTTCGGCGGGGGGTGGGACGAATGGATCTATAAGGGCCTCGCCATCCTCCTGATCGGCTGCCCGTGCGCCCTGGTCATCTCCACGCCCGCCGCCATCGCGGCCGGGCTCTCCACGGGTGCCCGCCGGGGTCTGTTGATGAAGGGCGGCGCGGTGCTTGAGGGGATCGGCAAGATCACCGCCGCCTGCTTCGACAAGACCGGCACCCTCACCGAGGGCCAGCCGAAGGTTACCGATGTGATCGGCTTCGGCCGTCCCGAGCGCGAGGTGCTCCGGTTCGCCGCCGCCCTCGAAACCGGCTCCAGCCATCCTCTCGCCAAGGCGATCCTGGACGCGGCGGATGCGGGCGATATCGGGGTGCCCCCGGCGGACGAGGCCAAGGCACTGGGCGGCAAGGGCGTGACGGCGGCCGTCGAAGGGCTCCTGGTGTTCTTGGGCTCCCCCCGGGCTGCGGACGAGCGTGTCGCGCTTTCGCCGGAAGCGACGGCGCGGATCACCGCCCTGAACGACGAAGGCAAGACGGTGTCGGTGCTGATCGTTGACGGGCAGGTCGCGGGCGCCATCGCCATGCGCGACGAGCCGCGCCCCGATGCCCTGAAGGGCCTGCGCGCACTGGCCGATGCGGGCATCCGCACGGTGATGCTCACCGGCGACAACCGCCGCACGGCTGAGGCCATCGGGCGCCAACTCGGCATTGAGGTGCGGGCGGAACTGCTGCCGGAGGACAAGCAGCGCATCGTCGGCGAATTGCGGTCCCAGGGCCTTGTCGTCGCCAAGGTCGGCGACGGCATCAACGATGCCCCTGCGCTGGCGGCGGCGGACGTGGGCATCGCCATGGGCGGCGGCACCGATGTGGCCCTGGAGACCGCCGACGCCGCCGTGCTGCACGGGCGGGTGACGGACGTTGCGGCCATGGTGGACCTTTCCAAGCGCACCATGGGCAATATCCGGCAGAACATCACCATCGCCCTGGGGCTGAAGGCGGTGTTCCTCGTCACCACGGTGATCGGCATCACCGGCCTGTGGCCCGCCATCCTGGCCGACACGGGCGCGACCGTCCTGGTGACAATCAACGCCCTGCGGCTGCTCGGCTATCGCCCCTCGTGAGGGAACGCCGCGAGACCTGCGGGCCGAAGCGACACCCATAAAAAAGGCCCGCCGCGAAAACGGGGCGGGCCTTTTTGTGAGTCCCGGCTTCATCACGCCGGCAGTCCCGTGCGACCGGGGGCGAAACGCCCTCGGCCTCTATGGCGAAGCGGCGATGAACAGGAAGGCCGCGAATATGACGAGGTGCACGCCACCCTGCAGAATGGTCGTCCGGCCCGTCGCGAGCGTGATGGTCGCCATGATCAGGGTCAGGACGATCTGAACGATATGGTCGGCCTCCAGGCCCATGGTGATCGACCGGTCGAGCAGCAGCGACACGATCGCGATCGTCGGAATGGTGAGCCCGATACTGGCGAGGGCGGAGCCGAGGGCGAGGTTCAGGCTCTTCTGGATCTTATCGGCCCTGGCGGCGCGAAAGGCCGTCGTGCCCTCCGGCAACAGCACGACCGCCGCGACGAGCACGCCGATAAGCTGCGGATTGAGCCCTGCCGACGTGACCGCCGTGCTGATGGTGGGCGTCAGTTCCTCGGCAACGAAGATGACGATGAGCAGCGCCACGAACAGCATGACGGCGCTGATGATGGCGGCCCGCTGCGATGGCCGATCCTCGGCGGGCGCGGCGTTCACATCCAGGAAATAATTGCGGTGGCGGACCGTCTGCACAAACAGGAAAAGCCCGTAGAGCATCAATGAAACGACGGCGACGAAGCCGAGTTGCAGAGGCGAATAAAAAGGACCGGGCACCGAGGACGTATAGTTCGGCAGGATGAGCGTGAGCGTCGTCAATGTGCCGAGCACGGCCAGTTCCGCTGCTGCGCCCGTATATTGGAACTCCTGCTCACGATGCAGCAGGCCACCCACGAAGAGGCACACGCCGATCACCCCGTTCAGCACGATCATCACGGTCGCGAACACCGTGTCGCGCGCAATTTCGCTGCCCTCGGGTGACCCCGAAAGCATGACCGAGACGATCAGCGACACCTCTATCACGGTGACCGCGGCAGCCAGGATGATGGAGCCGAACGGCTCTCCAATGCGGTGCGAGACGACTTCCGCATGATCGACGGCGGCAAAAACGGACCCGATCAGGAAGACCGCCGCCAGCGTCACGAAGATCCCGGACTCTGCGCTGAAGATATGAAGCGCATGTGCGGCCAGCGTGAGGATCGCGCCACCCATCGCGATCATGGCCCAGTGTGACTTCAAGAAATCAAACGACGATTTCGCCATGGGCGCATGTTCCGAACTTGTTTCGGTTCGACCAGCAAGAAAACGGCGCCAAAGCCATGAATGGAGAGGGCCCACGCCCGCGCGGCGTCTATCCGTGGCTACGTTCCAGCGTCAAGGATCGGCCACTGCGAGAGCCCGGCAACATCCTCTGGCCTTATGGTAAAACACAGTCGCACGGACGCCGCTTCGGACAGCCCATCATGACGAAAGGGCCGCCGCGAAACGCGACGGCCCTCTCTGCAAGCACCTATCGAAAACTCAGCTGCAGCCCGTGGTGGAGCCGCAGGTGTCGCACTTCATGCAGGTGCCGTTGCGCACCAGCGTGAAGTTCATGCATTCGGGGCAGGCTTCGCCCTCATAGCCGCGGGCGCGGGCTTCGGCGCGGCGCTCGGCCTTGCGGGCCGCGGCACCCCAGGGAAGGGCCTTGTCCAGCAGCGTCTCAGCCGCCGCCTCCAGCTCCTCCACCTCGCCCAGCGCCGCTTCCTCCTCCTCGGGCTGCGCCTTCAGGGCCGTGGCCCCATCGGTGCGGCGAAGCAGGGTGACATTGTCGGCCGCAGCACGCGGCTCGGCGGTGGGCGCGACGAGATTCACGGTCTTGCCGCGCACCAGGCCCTTGGAGACGATGCGCGAGGCAGCGGAAGGCGCCTTGCCCTCGTCAACGCCCTTGCCGAGGGCGTCGAAGCCGGTGTCGCTCGGGTCCACATGGCCGAGATCGTTGCGCGCCAGATAGGACACGGCCAGTTCGCGGAACACATAGTCCAGGATGGAGGTGGCGTACTTGATGGTGTCGTTGCCCTGCACCGGGCCCGCGGGCTCGAAGCGGGTGAAGGTGAAGGCGTCCACATATTCCTCGAGCGGCACGCCGTACTGCAGGCCGAGCGAGATGGCGATGGCGAAATTGTTCAGCAGCGACCGGAGGGCGGCGCCCTCCTTGTGCATGTCGATGAAGATCTCGCCGATGCGGCCGTCATCATATTCGCCGGTGCGCAGATAGACCTTGTGGCCGCCCACCACCGCCTTCTGGGTGTAGCCCTTGCGGCGGTCGGGCATCTTCTCGCGCTCGCGGACGCGGTGCTCGACGATGCGCTCCACCACCCGTTCCACGATCTTCTCGGTGACGGCGGCGGCACGGGCGGCGTTGGGCTGGGCCACCAGGGCCTCGATCGCATCGTCCTCGTCCTCCTCGTCCGCCACCAGCTGGGCGTTGAGGGGCTGGGAGAGCTTGGAGCCGTCGCGATAGAGCGCGTTGGCTTTCAGCGCCAGGCGCCAGGAAAGCAGGTAGGCGGACTTGCAATCCTCGACGGTGGCGTCGTTGGGCATGTTGATGGTCTTGGAGATGGCGCCCGAAATGAAGGGCTGCGCCGCCGCCATCATGCGGATGTGGCTCTCCACCGAGAGGAAGCGCTTGCCGATGCGCCCGCAGGGCGAGGCGCAGTCGAACACCGGCAGATGCTCGGCCTTCAGGAAGGGCGCGCCCTCCAGGGTCATGGCGCCGCAGACATGGACGTTCGCGGCGTCGATCTCAGCCTTGGAGAAGCCGAGATGCGCGAGCAGGTCGAACTTCGGGTCGGCGAGCTGGGCGACGGAGACGTGGAGCGTCCTCACCAGGAACTCCTCGCCGAAGGTCCAGCGATTAAAGGCGAACTTGATGTCGAAGGCGGTCTTCACCGCCGCTTCCGCCTTCTGGATGGCCGCGTCGTCAAAGCCCTTGGCGCGCAGCGTGGTGTGGTTGATGCCGGGCGCCTGGGCGAGCGAGCCGTGACCCACCGCATAGGCCTCGATCTCGGCGATCTGCGCCTCGCCATAGCCGAGCGCGCGCAGCGCCTCGGGAACGGCGCGGTTGATGATCTTGAAATAGCCGCCGCCGGCCAGCTTCTTGAACTTCACCAGCGCGAAGTCGGGCTCGATGCCGGTGGTGTCGCAATCCATCACGAGGCCGATGGTGCCCGTGGGGGCGATCACCGAGACCTGGGCGTTGCGGTAGCCGTGGGCGATGCCGCCCTCCAGCGCCTTGTCCCAGGCGCTCTTGGCATGGGCCGCGAGGCGCGCGTCCTTCAGGGAGGCGAGGTCCAGCGGCACGGGCGCCACGGACAGGTCCTCATAGCCCGCCGCCTCGCCATAGGCCGCGCGGCGATGGTTGCGGATGACCCGCAGCATGGAGTCCGTGTTCTTGGAATATTCAGGGAAAGTGCCCAGCTCCTTCGCCATCTCGGCGGAGGTGGCGTAGCAGATGCCGGTCATGATCGAGGAGATGGCGCCGCAGATGGCGCGGCCTTCCTCCGAGTCATAGGGAATGCCCGACGACATGAGCAGGCCGCCGATATTGGCGTAGCCGAGACCGAGCGTGCGGTACTGGAAGGACAGCTCGGCAATCTGGCGCGAGGGGAACTGCGCCATGAGCACGGAGATTTCCAGCACCACGGTCCACAGCCGCACCGCATGCTCGAAGCTCTCCACGTCGAAGCGCTTCTCGGCGTCGCGGAACTGCAGCAGGTTGAGCGAGGCGAGGTTGCAGGCCGTGTCGTCCAGGAACATGTATTCCGAGCACGGGTTGGACGCCCGGATCTCGCCACCCGCCGGGCAGGTGTGCCAGTCATTGACCGCCGTGTGGAACTGGATGCCGGGATCGGCGCAGTGCCAGGCGGCCGAGCCGATCTTCTCCCACAGGTCACGGGCCTTGATGGTCTTGTGCACCTTGCCGTCGATGCGGCGCATCAAGTTCCAGTCGGCATCCGCCTCCACCGCGCGCAGGAAGTCGTCGGTGACGCGCACGGAATTGTTGGAGTTCTGGCCCGCGACCGTGATGTAGGCCTCGCCGTCCCAGTCGGTGTCGTAGATGGCGACGTCGATGTCGCTATAGCCCTGGCGGCCATACTGGATGACGCGGCGGATGGCGGCATCCACCACACCCGCCTTGCGGGCGGCCTTGATCTCGCGCTTGAGCGCCGGGTTCTTCTCCGGGTCGAAGCAGGAATCGCCGTCGCCCTCGCAATTCACGCAGGCCTTGAGCACCGCCTTGAGGTGGCGGGCATTGATCTTGGAGCCGGTGACGAGGGAAGCGACCTTCTGCTCCTCGGTCACCTTCCAGTCCACATAGGCCTCGATATCCGGATGGTCGGCATCCACCACCACCATCTTGGCGGCGCGGCGGGTGGTGCCGCCGGACTTGATGGCGCCCGCCGCGCGGTCGCCGATCTTCAGGAAGCTCATGAGGCCGGAGGAGCGCCCGCCGCCGGAGAGCTTCTCGCCCTCGCCGCGCAGGGACGAGAAATTGGAGCCGGTGCCGGAGCCGTACTTGAACAGGCGCGCCTCGCGCACCCACAGATCCATGATGCCGCCCTCGTTCACGAGGTCGTCGGCCACCGACTGGATGAAGCAGGCGTGGGGCTGGGGATGCTCATAGGCGGACGTGGAGGATGTCAGCTCGCCGGTCTTGTAGTCCACATAGAAATGGCCCTGGCCGGGCCCGTCGATGCCGTAGGCCCAGTGCAGGCCGGTGTTGAACCACTGGGGGGAATTGGGCGCCACCATCTGCATGGCGAGCATGTAGCGGTGCTCGTCGAAGAAGGCCTGCGCGTCCTCTTCCGTGTCGAAATAGCCGCCCTTCCAGCCCCAATAGGTCCAGGTGCCGGCCAGACGATCAAACACCTGCTTGGCGGACATCTCGCCGCCGGAGCGCTGCTCCTTGGAGAGGTCGGCAAGGGCCGCCTCGTCAGGCACGGAGCGCCACAGGAAGGAGGGGACGGAATTCTCCTCCACCTTCTTCAGGCGCGCGGGAACGCCCGCGCGGCGGAAATACTTCTGGGCGAGGATATCGCTGGCCACCTGCGAGAAGTGCGCGGGGACCTCGATACCCTCCTGGCGGAAGACCACCGAGCCGTCGGGGTTGCGGATTTCGCTCACCGTCTCGCGGAAGGCGATGGCGGCATAGGGCGACTGGCCGGCCGTGGTGTAGCGGCGTTCGACGCGCATGTTCCGAAACTCCTCAGCCCCCCAAGGGCAATGATGGCTCAAAATGGCGGCAGCCGCGACGCAACGCGACGGGTACAGCGGCTCGCGCCGCCCCGGGACCTGGGCTGCTGTGTTTGGAAAGGACGAAGGCATGCCCGGTCCTCAGGACCAAGCCGTGCCCACCGCCTATGACCCGAACGCTAGTGTGAGTCTGGCAGTCCCGTCAAACGCAGATTTGCACAGATTTGGGGCTCTCAAGCCGTCAGCCCACTACATATAGTGGCGCCACGGAGGTGAACAATCCCTTAACCGCGTTGCGGCTGAACGGATTTCCCGCCCATGGCGGACTTGCGCGACGCTGAGGCGGCAAACCGACTTATGCACGTCATCCACAGATGCACACAGGCGGCACTACCGCCGCGCGAACAGTTTCTCCACATCACCCAGAGAGAGAGAAATGAAGGTGGGGCGGCCGTGATTGCACTCCCCCGCATTGGGGGTCGCCTCCATCTCGCGCAGCAGGGCGTTCATCTCCTCCACCCGCAGACGCCGCCCGGCGCGCACGGAGCCGTGGCAGGCCATGGTGGCGGCCACATGCAGCAGGCGACGCTCCAGCGGCAGGGCATCGTCCCATTCCGCCGCATGCTCGGCCACGTCGCGCACCAGCTTGGTCACGTCCGCGTCCTTCAGCAAAGCGGGCACCTCGCGCACCAGCACCGCGCCGTGGCCGAACGGCTCCAGCACGAGGCCGAGCTGTGCGAAATCGCCCGCGCGCTCCGCCAGCCGGTCCGCCTCGGCGGGGTCGAGATCCACCACGGCGGGCACCAGAAGGCCCTGGCGGGCGATTCCGTCCCGTTCCAACGCCGCCTTGAGCTTCTCATAGACCAGCCGCTCATGGGCCGCGTGCTGGTCCACCAGGACAAGGCCATCGCGGGTCTGCGCGACGATATAGGTCTCGTGCAATTGCGCCCGCGCGGCGCCAAGCGGCCGGTCGAGGTCCACCGCGCTCGGTGCCGCCTCCCCCGCCCGCGAATCGGCGGCGGGGGCGCCCAGATCGAAGCGGGACTGGGCGAGGCCCGTGGCGGGGAGAAAGTCCCCGTCCGCCGCCTCGTCCACGGCCAGGGCATCGAGGCCCAGCGGACGCGCGGGCGAGGCCCTCCAGTCATAGAAGCCGGCAGGCCGCGCCTCCGCCGCGCGGTATCCGCCGCCGGAGGACGGCGCCATGAAGGGCGCGGCGGCGGGCGGGGCGAGGACAGCGCCCTCAGGGCGCGCCAGCGCCACCAGCCGGTCGGCGATGGAAGCGGCGGTGCGGGGCACGCGCTCGGCCAGCGTGTCGGTGAGGGTCCGCACGATGAGGGCTCGCACATTGCCCCCGTCGCGGAAGCGTACCTCGGTCTTGGCCGGATGCACGTTCACATCCACCTCGCGCGGGTCCAGCGTGAGGAACAGGGCCAGCAGCGGATGGCGATCGGAGGGCAGAAGGTCCGAATAGGCGGCCCGGATGGCGCCCATGAGCAGCTTGTCGCGCACCGGGCGGCCGTTCACGAACAGATATTGGGAGAGCGAATTGGCCTTGGAGAAGGTGGGCAGGCCCGCCAGCCCCGTGAGGCGCACGCCGCCCCGCTCGCCGTCCACGGGCACCAGATTGCGCCCCGCCTCGGCGCCCAGCACGTCCGCGATGCGCCGGGCGCGGCCTTCCGGGGTTGGCTCCTGCGCGGGATAGGTGAGCGGGCCGCGCTCCTCATGCACCAAAGTGAAGGCGATGTCGGGCCGCGCCAGAGCGAGGCGGCGCACCACATCCAAGGCGGCGGTGCCCTCGGCCCGGTCGGATTTCAGAAATTTCAGCCGCGCGGGGGTGGCGAAGAACAGGTCGCGTACCTCCACCCGCGTGCCGCCCTTCAGCGCCGCCGGGCGGGGCTCGAACACCGTTCCGCCCTCCACGCGAATCTCGAAGGCATGGTCCGCACCCTCGGGGCGGCTGGTGATGGCGAGCCGCGCCACCGAGCCGATGGAAGGCAGCGCCTCCCCCCGGAAGCCCAGAGTGGAAATGGCCAGCAGATCCTCGTCCGGCAGCTTGGAAGTGGCGTGGCGCTCCACGGCCAGAGCGAGATCGTCCGGCCCCATGCCGCCGCCATCGTCCGACACCCGGATGAGCCGCCGCCCGCCGCCGTCGATGACCACCTCCACGGCGCGCGCGCCCGCGTCGATGGCGTTCTCCACCAGTTCCTTCACCACGGCAGCCGGCCGCTCCACCACTTCGCCGGCGGCGATGCGGTCGATGAGCACGGGAGGCAGGCGGCGAATGGTCATGAAGGCGCGACTCGGGAATGGGCGCCGCGATTATAGGCCAGAGCGGCCCGCCATGCCCGGCCCGCCGCGCGTCATGGGCGGCTTGTCCCTGCTGTCCACTGCCCCGGAGGCCGTTGGCCAAAAAAATACCCCGGCGGGAAGCCGGGGTATTTCAATCCTTGAACCCACTCCCTTTCGGGAAGGGGAGACCTCACTCGGCGGCGGCAACCACGGTGCGGCCACGGGCGAGACGCTCGCGCTTCAGCAGTTCGGCCACCAGGAAAGCGATCTCGATGGCCTGGTCCGCATTGAGGCGCGGGTCGCAATAGGTGTGGTAGCGGTCCCGCAGGTCTTCGTCCGTGATGGCCCGCGCGCCGCCGGTGCATTCGGTGACGTTCTTGCCGGTCATCTCCAGATGCACGCCGCCGGCATAGGTGCCCTCGGCCGCATGGATGTCGAAGAAGGACTGGATCTCCAACTGGATGCGCTCGAACGGGCGCGTCTTGTAGCCGGAGCCCGCCTTGACGGTATTGCCGTGCATGGGATCGCACGACCACACGACGGTGCGGCCTTCCCGCTCCACCGCCCGGATGAGGCCCGGCAGGTGGTCGCCCACCTTGTCGGCACCGAAGCGGCAGATGAGGGTGATGCGGCCGGCCTCATTGTCCGGCTGGAGCGTGTCCAGCAGGCGGATGAGGCCGTCGCCCGAGAGCGAGGGGCCGCACTTGATGCCGATGGGATTACGGATGCCGCGGAAATATTCCACATGCCCGTGGTCCGGCTGGCGGGTGCGGTCGCCGATCCACAGCAGGTGGCCGGAGGTGGCGTACCAATCGCCGGACGTGGAATCCACCCGCGTCAGCGCCTGCTCGTAGCCGAGCAGCAGCGCCTCGTGGCTGGTGAAGAAATCCGTGATCCGCATCTCGGGATGGGACTGGGGATCGATGCCGCAGGCGCGCATGAAGTCGAGCGCCTCGGTGATGCGGTTCGCCAGTTCCTGGTAGCGATGCGACTGCGGACTGTCCTTCACGAAGCCCAGCATCCACTGGTGCGCGTTGGACAGGTTGGCATAGCCGCCGTTCGCGAACGCGCGCAGCAGGTTGAGCGTCGCCGCCGACTGGCGGTACGCCTCGATCTGGCGGCGCGGATCGGGCACGCGGGCTTCCGGCGTGAAGGCGATGTCGTTGACGATGTCGCCGCGATAGCTGGGCAGCTCCACGCCGTCCACGGTCTCGAAGTCCGCCGAGCGGGGCTTGGCGAACTGGCCCGCAATGCGGCCCACCTTCACCACCGGCGAACCGCCGGAGAAGGTGAGGACCACCGCCATCTGCAGGAAGACGCGGAAGAAATCGCGAATATTGTCGGCGCTGTGCTCGTCGAAGCTCTCGGCGCAGTCGCCGCCCTGGAGCAGGAAGGCTTCGCCGCGCGCGACCTTGGCGAGGTCCGCCTTCAGGCGGCGCGCCTCACCTGCAAACACGAGCGGAGGATAGGTGCCGAGCTTGCGCTCCACTTCCGTCAGTTCGGCGGCGTCCGGATAGGACGGCATCTGGACGGAGGGATAAAATCGCCACGAATCCGGACGCCAGCCTTCGGCGCGGCGAGAAACGGTCTCGGCGCTCGGGATGCGATCGGATACGGGACGGGTCGGCATAACTCTCTCCATCGGTCCTTCCGGGACCGCAAGGGGCGGCCAAAGGGATATCCTGGCGGCGTCATTCCTTGCGCCGGAACGGGCGCTTATACACGAGACGCAACCGGGGGGCCACCTCGTCCCTGCATGGCTCCTGCGATGGATATCGGGCTGGCGCGCGCCTAGGAATGACAGGTCGCGCCAAGGCTTGCCATGCGCGCAACGGCGAGGCGCGCCGCAGCGGCCACCGGATTGATGAGCGGCACACGGAAGCGCGCCGCCAGCGCATCCGCCGCCGCCCCGAGCGGCCCGCCGCCGATCACCAGCGCCGCCAAGCCGCCCGGCGCCAGCGCCCGTTCGCACGCCGCCTGCAATGCGGCCAGCAGGGCATCTGCATTCCCCATCAAGGGGCCAAGATCGCCGTCCGTCAGCACCACGCCCCGAAACTGTGCGGCAAGGCCCAGCCGGTGCGCCATGTGGGTGATGGAGGCGACGAGGTCCGGCGTTACCGTCACCACGGCAAAGCTGCGCCCCCCTGCCCCCGCCTCCCGCATGGCGGCTTCGCCAAGCCCCGTGACGGGACAGGCCAGCACCCGCGCCGCCCGCTCCAGTCCCGGATCACCGAAGGCGCCGATGATGAGGCCGTCCGGCGGCGAGGACGACATCTCCAGCGCCATCCCGGCCACCACGTCCCCCGCCTCGACCAGGGCGCCGGGCGTCGTGATCATCGAGACCCCGCGCGGGGCGGTCAGCCCGTCCACCCCGACGCCGGGCACCGCCTGCCGGGCGATGGCGCACATGCTTTCGGTGGTCGCCGCATTGGTGTTGGGATTGAGGAGGACCAGCCGCCTCATGCCGCATCCGGGCCGAGCGCGCGGCGGATCAGGTCGCCCCGTCCCACCGCCTCCAGCCAGTGGAGCGCGATGGCGTCGCGGCGGGCGAACCAGACGCCCGGCCGGGAGGTGGCGTGGCGCAGGAAACGCTCCAGCCCGCCGATGCGGCCGGGCCGCCCGATGAGGCGTAGATGCAGCCCCACGGACAGCATGCGCGGCGCCTGCGCGCCCTCCTCATAGAGGCGGTCGAACGCCTCGATGCAATAGCGCGAGAAATCCTCCGCGAACACGAACCCACCGCCCGGCTGGAAGCGCATGTCGTTGGTGTCGAAGGCATAAGGCAGGACGAGACAATCGTGCCCGGCCTCGCGCACCAGATAGGGCAGATCGTCATTATAGGCGTTGGAATCATAGAGGAACCCGCCTTGCTCCAGCAGCAGGCGGCGGGTGTTGGGCGAGGTGGCCGAGCGCGTATGCCAGCCGCGTGGCGCGCGGCCCGCCGCCGTGGTGATGGCCTCCACCGCGCGGGCGATGGCCGTGCGCTCCTCGGCCTCGGCCATATGGGCATGGGTCTCCCAGCGCCAGCCATGGGCGGCCACTTCGTGCCCGTCCGCCACCGCCTCGCGGGCGATCCAGGGCGTGTGCGCCAAAGCGCGGCCATTGGCGTTCAGCGTCGCCTCGACCCCGTACTTTACGAGAAGCGCCCGCACCCGTGGCCAGCCTGCGCGGGGGCCGTATTCGAAGTGGGATTCCATGCACAGGTCACGGGCGCCCACTACCTCCTCGCGCACCTCATAGACAGCCTCGTTGCGCTCATCGCCCTGGCCGAGGGACAGTTCCGCCCCCTCCTCCACATTCACCACCAGGGACACGGCCAGCCGCGCCCCGCCCGGCCAGCGCACATTGGGGGGCTTGCCGCCATAGCCCAGGAAATCCCGATCGCTCGAAAGGGAGGCGGGCATCACAGGTCCGCCATCCGGCGCAGGCCCACCAGCCGGTCGCCCACGAGCAGCACCAGCATGGCGAGGAGGATGAGCAGGGAGGAGACGGCGGCGATCATGGGATCGGGGCTCTCCTCCACATATTGCAGCATCTGGATGGGCAAGGTCTTGGTCCAGGCGTTCGTGAAGAAGATGGAGATGGGGTAATTGTCCATGGACGCCAGGAAGGCGAACATGCCGGAGGTGACGAAGGCAGGCGCCAAAGACGGCACCATCACCTTCACCACCGCTTTGGGATAGGACAGGCCGAGGATGCGCGCGGCATCGATCAGCGTGAAGTCGAACAGGCTGAGGGACGCATAGACGGTGCGCACCACATAAGGCAGCGTGATCACCACATGGGCGAGGATGAGGCTCGCCCACACCGAGCGCAGCCCCGCCCCCCGGAACGCCTCCAGCATGGCGATGCCCAGAACGAGGCCGGGCAGCATGAGCGGCGACACCAGGAAAGTCACCGCCGCGCCCCGCCCCGGAAAGCGCCCGCGCAGCAGGCCGATGGCCGCCAGCGTGCCCAGCACCAGCGCGATGAGAGTGGAGACCACCGCCAGCTGAAGCGAGGTGGCCACCGCCGGCCACAAATCCCGCGAGCGGCCCATGGCCTCGTACCAGCGCAGCGAGAAGGACGGCGCCGGGAGCGTGAAGACCGCGCTGGAGCCGAACGACACCGCCACCGTCACCGCCAAGGGCGTGAGCAGGAACACCACGGTGAAGGCGGCGAGCGTCCAGACGAGAACGGAGGCGAAGCGCTCGATCAGCGTCATGTCTCGCCTCCGAACCGGCGCGAGAGCGCGGCGCTTGCCACCACCACCGCCACCGAAAGGACCAGCAGCACCACCGCCGTGGTGGAGCCCAGTTGCTCATTGCGCATGAACAGGAAGGAGCGGCCGGTGAGGGTCGCCAGCGTCTGGAAGCGGTCGCCGATGAGCAGGCTGGGCACCACATACATGGACGTGGCCATGGAGAAGACGAACGCGACGCCCGTGACGAGGCCCGGCAAAGTGAGGGGCAGCGCCACCGTGAAGAAGCGCTGGAGCGGAGAGGCACCCAGCGTGGCGGCGGCCTCCGTCAGGCGCGGATCGATGAGCTTCAGCACCGAATAGATGGGCAGGATCATGAAGGGCACGAACACGTTGGCCGCGCCCAGAACGAGGCCCGCCTCCGTGAAGAGCAGGCGCTGGGGCTCGTCCCAGATGCCGAGGAAGATGAGGGCCTGGGAGATGACGCCGTCCCGCCGCAGCACGATCTGCCAGGCGAAGGCCTTCACCACCACGCCCACCGAGAGCGGCAGGATGATGGCCACCAGGATCAGCGCCTGCGCCGCCCCCTTGGCTCGCGCCAAAGCGAGCGCCGTGGGATAGCCGATGAGCAGGCACACCAGAGTGACACCGGCGGCGATGCGGATGGTGTTGCCGATCACCGTCCAGCTGAAGCCGTCCGAGAAGAAAGCCACGAAGGCGGACAGCGAAAAGGCCCCGTCCACCACAAAGCTGCGGGCCAGCAGGCCCGCGAGCGGCACGCCATAGACGACCGCCAGATAGAGAATGGCGGGCAGCGCCAGAAGCGCCACGGGATCGAGGCGAGCGAAGCGCGTCATGCCGCCACCTGCGCCGCCAAGGCGGCCTCCATGTCGCCCGGCAGGGGATAGACGCGGGTGTCCGCCGCGGCGAAGGAGAGGGTCATTTCCCCTCCCGGCGCGACGCCGGCCGGAAGGCTCGGCGCCTCCACCTGCACCTCCGCGCCCTCGGGGGCGTGGAAATGGAGCTGAACGCGCGCGCCCTTGAACACCGCATCGACGAGGGTCGCGCGCACCACATTCTCTCCGCGCCCGTCCAGCGCCATGCGCTCGGGCCGCACACCCACGAGAACGGGACTGCCCGGCAGGAAGCGGCCGAGCCCGCGCACCGGGCCGAAAGCGGTGGAGACCACCACCTCATCCCCGTCCGCCTGCGTCACCCGGCCCGGCAGGCGGGTGGAGAGGCCGACGAAACCCAGCGCGAAGGCGGTGGCGGGCCGGTCATAGATCTCCGCCGGCGTGCCCAATTGCTCGATGCGCCCGCCGGACATGACCGCGATGCGATCGGACATGGCGAGCGCCTCATCCTGGTCGTGGGTGACGAAAATGGCGGTGGTGCCCACGTCGCGCAGGATGCGCTTCAAATCCACCTGCATGGCCTCGCGCAGCTTGCGATCCAGCGCCGAGAAGGGCTCGTCCAGCAACAGGAGCTTCGGCTCCACGGCAAGCGCCCGCGCCACCGCCACGCGCTGCTGCTGCCCGCCGGAGAGCGCCTTGATGGAGCGATCCGCCAAGGCGCTCATGCGCACCAGCTCCAGCTGGCGCGACACGGCGGAGGCGATGGTGTCGGCGGGGGCGCCGCGCGCCTTCAGGCCGAAGGCCACATTGGCGCGCACGTCGAGATGGGGGAACAGGGCGTAGTTCTGGAACACCACGCCCACGTCCCTCTTGTGGGGCGGGCGGGTGGTGATGTCCTGCCCGTCCAGCACCACCCGGCCCCGGTCGGGCCGCATGAGCCCCGCGACGATGCGCAGAAGCGTGGTCTTCCCGCAGCCGGAGGGACCGAGGAGCGAGATGAACTCGCCCCGCGCCACGCTGAGATCCACTCCGTCGAGGACCCGCGCGGCGCCGAAGGTCTTCTCCGCCGCCGAGACGTTCAGGAAGCCGGCCGCGCCGGTGGGTGCCTCGCCCATGGCTCACAGCGCCATGTCGCGGTCCCAGCGGGACACCCATTTGGTCCGCTCGGCCGCCACGTCCGCCCAGTCGATCTGCACCACCTTGAGGTCCGCGGGCAGGCCGGCGGGCTTGGGCGTCGCCTTGTTGGCGCCCAGCGAATTGGTGGGGCCCACCAGTTCGGCCTGAAGCGGGGCGCTCAACAGCTCGTTCACATAGGCGAAGGCCAGTTCCGCCTGCGGGGCGCCCTTCACCACCGCGATGCCGGAGGGCATGGCGAACACGCCTTCCTTCGGTGCCGCGAGGCTGATGGGCGCGCCTGCCGCCTTGCGCTCGCTGGCATAGGAGGACATGGCCGGGCCGATCATCAGCGCCTCGCCCTGCTCCAGCAGATTATAGGCCTGGGGCATCTGGGTGTAGATGGTGAGCAGGTTGGGCTTGAGCGTCGCGAGCTTGGCGAAGCCCGCATCCACGTCCTTCTGCCCGGCCGCGAGGGGCGCCCCCTTGGCCAAAGCGGCGGCGGCGAAGATCAGCGGCAGCCCCTCGGTATTCTGCGGCGAGGGGATGATGATCCGGCCCTTATATTTGGGGTCGAACAGATCCGCCCAGGAGGTCGGCGGGGCCTTCATGGAATTGGCATAGGCGATGCCGAGCCAGGGCTGGAGATAGTTGGCCCATGCGCCGTCCATGTGCACGGCGCCGGGAACGAGGTCGGCGAGGTTCGGCACGGCTGCGGTGGTGAGCGGCTCCAGCAGGCCCTCGCGCACGGCGAGGATCATCACCGGGTCGTCCATCTGGACCACCGAGAGATATTGCGAGCCCTTGTTCTTCTGCATCTTCTCCAGGTTCACCAGCGACTTGGTGCCCTCGAAGATGATCTTGCACTTGTATTTCTTCTCGAAGGCCGGAGCGACGATGCTCTCCACCCAGGGCTTGTGACTGGCGGCGCCGCCCACCACCAGTTCCTTGGTCTGGGCGCGCAGGACCGAAGGCGCCGCGACAAGGCCGGTGAGCGCGATGCCGGCCTTGAGGATGGTGCGCCGCGAGGGGACGCCCGAGTTCGAGAAGGACATGACCGAACCTCTTTCCGATGGGTTCCGGCGCGAGCCGTGTGCCCCGTCTCGCAACGAGCGTGCCAAGGCCGCTCCAACATCGAAAATTCATGAAATTTCATTAAAAATCATATGACTACTGAAACAGCCACACCCTCGCGTCGAAATTCCAGCTTGAAACCAGTCCGCTAAAATTGTGCACAATTGATCCAATTTTATGCACGATCGTCACCCCCTTTGACGGACCCGCCCCGCATGGGGGATGGTTGCACCACGACGCGGGCGTGACCGCGCATGAGCCTGCCCATGGATGAAGACCAGATCCACGCCACCCTCTCCCGCATGCTTCTGGCCGGGCGCCTGCCGGGCGGAACGAAGCTGGGCGAGCACCGGCTCGCCGATATTTTCGGCGTCAGCCGGGAGCGTATCCGCAAGGTGCTGCACCGCCTGGGACATGAGCGGCTGATCGAGGTGGTGAAGAACCGGGGCGCCTTCACGCTCGCTCCGGACCCGTCCGAGGTTCATGTGGTGTTCGAGGCCCGCCGCATCCTGGAGGGCGGCATCGCGGCCCATCTGGCGGACACCCTCTCCCCCGACCAGGTGGAGACACTGCGCGCCCATGTGGACCGCGAGAGCGAGGCCCTGAAGACCGGCGACCGCCGCACCTGGCTGCGCCTCTCCGCCGAGTTCCATTTCCTGCTGGCGGCCATGACGGGGAATCCCGTCATCGTGCAGCAGGCCCGTGAACTGGTGGGGCGCACCACCATGCTGGTGGCTTTCTACGAGAACAATGCGGGCGCCCAATGCGGCTGCGCCGAGCATCGCACCATCTTCCGGGCGCTGGCCTCCGGCGAGCGGGCGCGGGCGGGCAAGGCCATGTCCGCCCATCTGGCGCTCATCGAGACGCGCCTGCGCCCCCTCGCCTGCGTGGATGCCGGGCCGCCATTGGAAGACGTCATCGCCGAATTCATGGAGCCGCCCTCGCCTCCCGCCCGGACACGGCGGAAAGCCCAAATGAAAGCGGAAGCGCAGGCTTGATCTCCAGATGGGCAGAGTACGCCCTCAGGCCGAAGCGCGCGAACCTGCGGAAAGCCGCGCCAGCGCCAATGTCTGCTCGAAACCCGCCGCCAGGGAATCCAGAGCCGGGACCGGCACCTCGCCCCTGATCTCCCCCGCATAGCCCGCCAGGGCTGCGCCCGCGACGATGAGCACATCGGCGGGCGTGCGCGCCAGAAGATCCCGCGCCGCCGCCGCCACCACCGGCCGCCCGGCTTCATGATCGCCGGACAAAGCGAGCCCGTCCCCCTCCACCACGCCGATGCCCGCGCACCGCTCCTGCAGGGCCAGCCTGCGCAAAAGCTCGCGGATCATGCCCGGCCACGCGGCCCCCATGGTGAGGATGGCGAAACGCTCGCCCAGTTGCAGCGCGGTGAGCACCGCGCCTTCCGCCATTCCCGCCACGGGAAGCCCGGTCTCCGCCCGGATCGCCTCGATGCCCGGCTCGCCGAAACAGGCGTAATAGCAGGCATCAAAGGGCGCCCGCCCGGCCGCCGCCTCCACCGCCACCGCCGCCCGCACGGCTTCCAGCGCGCCGTGCGCCGCCACCGCTGCGGCCGCGCGGCTGGAGACGTAGGGCGCGCCGAACGGGGCGGTCGCGCCGACAAGTTGCACATCCTGCGGGCACCGCTTCGCGACGGCGGACAGCATGCGCGCGGTGACGCTCTCTGTAGTGTTTCCATTCAGCAGCAAGATCTTCACGGCGCGTCGAACCTCCTGCGGCGGGGCGCGGACGGCAAGGGAAGCATGCCCGGCCCCGGCAAGGAAAGCGCTTGCAGGAGCGGCGGCCCAAATCATTTGCATACAAATTGAGCATGCCCGACATTTCACCGACGAAACGGCAACATTTCATCGCTCCATTCCCCTTAGGTCATGCCCGGCGAGCCCCGCGCCCGCTCAACCGGCGCACATGGCACGCCGGTTGCTAGTTCACCCCCCGTGCTCACCGAGGGGACCCAAGTGATGCCCATTCTTGCTCTTTCCCGCCGCAGTGGACGCCAGATCGGCGCGGCGCTGCTCCTGGCCACCGCCGCCGCTATCGCGGCTCCGTCCATCGCCGCCGCGCAAACCACCCTGCGCATCGGCATGACCGCCGCCGACATCCCGCGCACGCTGGGCCAGCCCGACCAGGGCTTCGAGGGCAACCGCTTCACCGGCCTCACCATGTATGACGGGCTGGTGAACTGGGACCTGTCCTCCGCCGAGAAGGCCAGCACCCTCACTCCTGGCCTCGCCACCGAATGGAAGGTGGATGACGCCGACAAGACCAAATGGGTCTTCAAGCTGCGCCCCGGCGTGACCTTCCATGACGGCTCGCCCTTCACCGCCGACGCCGTGGTGTGGAACGTGAACAAGGTCCTCAACAAGGAGGCCCCCCAGTTCGACGCCAGCCAGGTGGGCGTCACCGCCTCGCGCATGCCCACTTTGGTCTCGGCCAAGAAGATCGACGACCTGACGGTGGAATTCACCACCAAGGAGCCGGACAGCTTCCTGCCCTACAACCTCACCAACCTGTTCGTGGTGAGCCCCGCCAAGTGGCAGGCGCTCTATGACAAGGCCGAAGGCGCCGACGCCAAGGCCAAGGCCGCCGCGGCCTGGACCGCCTTCGCCGCCGACGCCTCCGGCACCGGCCCGTGGAAGATGACCAAGTTCGTGCCGCGCGAGCGCCTGGAACTGGCGAAGAACGACGCCTATTGGGACAAGGCGCGCGTTCCCAAGACCGACAGGATGGTCCTCCTGCCCATGCCGGAGGCCAATGCCCGCACCGCTGCGCTCCTCGCCGGCCAGGTGGACTGGATCGAGGCGCCCGCGCCGGACGCCCTGCCCCAGCTCCAGTCGCGCGGCTTCCAGATCTACAAGAACGAGCAGCCGCATGTGTGGCCCTGGCAGTTCTCGCGCGTCGAGGGCTCGCCCTGGAACGACATCCGGGTGCGCAAGGCCGCGAACCTGTGCATCGACCGGGAAGGCATGAAGGACGGCCTGCTGGGCGGCCTCATGGTGCCCGCCACCGGTACGTTCGAGCCCGGCCATCCCTGGCGCGGCGACGTGACGTTCAAGATCAAGCACGACGTGAAGGAAGCCCAGAAGCTGATGAAGGAGGCCGGCTACGGCCCCGACAAGAAGCTGAAGGTGAAGAACCAGACCTCGGCTTCCGGCTCCGGGCAGATGATGCCCCTGCCCATGAACGAGTATCTCCAGCAGGCCCTCGCCGAATGCTATTTCGACGTGGCGCTGGACGTGGTGGAGTGGAACACGCTGTTCACCAATTGGCGACGCGGCGCGAAGGATCCCACCGCCAACGGCTCCAATTCCATCAACGTGACCTATGCGGCGATGGACCCGTTCTTCGCCCTGGTGCGCTTCCTCCAGTCGGGCATGGCGCCGCCGGTCTCCAACAACTGGGGGTTCAACAACAATCCCGAGTTCGACACCCTGGTGAAGACCGCCCGTTCCACCTTCGATCCCGCCGAGCGTGACAAGGCCCTGGCCGCGCTTCATGCGGCCTCGGTGAACGATGCCGCCTTCCTCTATGTGGCCCACGACGTGGGGCCGCGCGCCATGTCGCCGAAGGTGAAGGGCGTGATCCAGCCCAAGAGCTGGTTCATCGACTTCTCCCCCATCACCATCACGCCCTGACCCTGACGGCACGGGGCGTGCGCGCCCCGTGCCTCTTCCGCGCCGAGGTTCCGCGCCGTGCTGCTCTATGTGCTCCGCCGCATCATCTATGTGATCCCCATCGTGATCTCGGTGGCGCTCGTGTGCTTCCTGCTGGTGCACATGACGCCCGGTGATCCCCTGGTGGCGGTGCTCCCGCCCGATGCTTCCCAGGAACTGGCCGCGCAATTGCGGGCTGCCTATGGTTTCGACCGGCCATTGCCGGTGCAGTTCGCGATCTGGTTCTGGAACGCGCTGCACGGAAACCTCGGCACGTCCATCGCCACCGGCCGCCCGGTCTTCACCGAGGTGATGCGGGCGGTGGGAAACACCTTCATCCTGGCCGTTACCGCCTCCATCATCGGCTTCGTGCTCGGGGTCTTCTTCGGCCTGATCGCCGGATACTTCCGCAACACCTGGGTGGACAAGGTCGCCACCGGCATCGCGGTCACCGGCGTGTCCGTGCCGCACTACTGGCTCGGCATGGTGCTGGTGATCATTTTCTCCGTTACCCTCAATTGGTTACCGGCAGTCGGGGCGGGTCCGGGGGGATGGGCGTGGGACTGGGAGCATATCCGCTTCCTCATCCTGCCCGCCGTCACCATGTCGGTGATCCCCATGGGCATCGTCACCCGCACGGTGCGGGCGCTCACCGGCGACATCCTCTCCCAGGACTTCGTGGAAGCCTTGCGTTCCAAGGGTTTGAAGGAGCGGCAGGTGTTCCGGCACATCGTCAAGAACGCCGCCCCCACCGCCATCGCCGTCATGGGCCTGCAGCTGGGCTATTTGCTGGGCGGATCCATCCTCATCGAGACGGTTTTCTCCTGGCCCGGTACCGGGTTCCTCCTGAACTCCGCGATCTTTCAGCGAGACCTGCCTTTGCTCCAGGGTACTATTCTTGTTCTGGCGCTGTTCTTCGTGTTCCTCAACCTCATCGTGGACGTGGCCCAGGCGGCCATCGATCCGCGCATCAAGCGGAGCTGAGGCCATGACCGCAGCCAGCGACGCCGCCCTCCAGGCCGCCCCCGTCCACAAGGCCCGCGGCTATTGGGCCACGGTGGGCCGCCGCCTCCTGCGCGACAAGGTGGCGGTGGTGTGCGGGTTCATCCTGCTCCTCATCGTCCTCGCCGCCATCTTCGCGCCCTTCCTGCATCTGGCGGATCCCTACCAGGGCTCCATGATCCGCCGCCTGCGCCCCATCGGCACGCCGGGCTATCCCCTGGGCACGGACGAGCTGGGTCGCGACATGCTCTCGCGGCTCGTCTATGGCGGGCGCCTGTCGCTGCTCATCGGCATTTTGCCGGTCATCCTCGCCTTCTGCATCGGCACCTCGCTCGGCCTCGTGGCGGGCTATGCGGGGGGCAAGGTGAACACCGCCATCATGCGCACGGTGGATGTGTTCTACGCCTTCCCTTCCGTGCTGCTGGCCATCGCCATTTCCGGCGTGCTGGGCGCGGGCATCGTGAATTCCATCGTCTCGCTGACCGTGGTCTTCATCCCGCAGATCACCCGCGTGGCAGAGAGTGTCACCACCAGCGTGCGCAATCTCGACTTCGTGGACGCCGCCCGCGCCTCGGGAGCGGGGCCGCTCACCATCATGCGCGTGCACATGCTGGGCAACGTGCTCGGCCCCATCTTCGTCTATGCGACCGGCCTCATCTCGGTCTCCATGATCCTGGCGGCGGGCCTGTCCTTCCTCGGCCTCGGCACCAAGCCGCCGGAGCCCGAATGGGGCCTCATGCTCAACACGCTGCGCACCGCCATCTACGTCAATCCCGGCGTCGCGGCCCTGCCGGGCGTGATGATCTTCGCCGTCTCCATCTGCTTCAACATGCTCAGCGACGGGCTGCGCAGCGCCATGGATATCCGCAATTGACGACGCCCCTGGAACCCATCGCCGATATCGGCGGCGCCGCACAGCCTTTGCTCGACGTGAAGGGGCTGACCAAGCACTTCCCCATCGGCGGCGGCCTGTTCGCCGAGAAGAAGATCGTCCGTGCCGTGGACGACGTCTCCTTCCAGGTGGGCAAGGGCGAGACCGTGGGCATCGTTGGCGAGAGCGGGTGCGGCAAGTCCACCACCGCGCGCCTGCTCATGCATCTCATGGAGCGCAATTCCGGCGAGATCCTCTTCGACGGCCAATTGGTGGGGGCCACCTTCTCCCTGCGCGAGCTGCGGCGCGGCATGCAGATGGTGTTCCAGGACAGCTACGCCTCGCTCAATCCCCGCCTCACCATCGAGGACAGCATCGCCTTCGGCCCGAAGGTGCACGGCATCTCCGACAAGGCCGCCCGGGAACTGGCCCGCGACCTGCTCACCAAGGTGGGCCTGCGGCCGGAAGTGTTCGCCAACCGCTATCCCCACGAGGTCTCCGGCGGCCAGCGCCAGCGCGTGAACATCGCCCGCGCCCTCGCCTTGAAGCCGCGCCTCGTCATCCTGGACGAGGCTGTGTCCGCGCTGGACAAGTCGGTGGAGGCGCAGGTGCTGAACCTGCTCACCGACCTGAAGCGCGACCTCGGCCTCACCTATCTGTTCATCAGCCACGACCTCAACGTGGTCCGCTACATCTCAGACCGGGTGCTCGTGATGTATCTGGGCCAGGTGGTGGAGCTGGGGCCGGTTGATGCGGTCTATGACGGCCCCGCCCACCCCTATACGCGCGCGCTCCTGGCCGCCATGCCCGCCATGGACCCGGACGAGCGCACCATGACCCCGCCCATTTCCGGCGACCCGCCCAATCCCATCGACCCGCCCTCCGGCTGCCGCTTCCACACCCGCTGCCCGTTCGCAGAGGAGGTGTGCAGCAAGGTGGTGCCCGCGCTGTCGCCCGTGGACGAAAGCGGCCATCTCGCCGCCTGCCATCAGGTCATCCCCGGCTCCGGCCACAGCCGCGCGCCCGTTCTGGAGGCCGCATGAGAACGGCCTCAGTCAATAAAGCCCTCTCCCGCTTGCGGGGGAGGGTTGGGAGGGGGAAAGGGCGTTCGGGTCTGGATGCGCCATCGTCGCCCTGCTTGATGGCCCCCTCCCTAGCCCTCCCCCGCAAGCGGGAGAGGGGACAGGGCAACGCCCGCCATATGGAAGCAGCACCGGGCGAAGCTGCCTGTCCGGTCACACCGGCCGCCTGCCATCAGGTCATCCCAGGCCGCATGAGAACACCCGCAGTTCAAAAAGCCCTCCCCCGCTTGCGGGGGAGGGTTGGGAGGGGGAAAGGGCGTTCGGTCCTGGATGCGCCATCGTCCCCCTGCTTGATGGCCCCCTCCCTCGCCCTCCCCCGCAAGCGGGAGAGGGGACAGGGGGCACCAGGGACCATGTGCCGCCCGGACAGCGCGACACTCCCGCCCCGGAGGTGTTGCGATATCCAGTTCTTTCTGCCCCAGCCGTTCGCGCCCCTCTCCCCTTGCGGGAGAGGGTGCCGAGCGACAGCGAGGCGGGTGAGGGGTTGGGCACCGCTTGGGGCAGGCATTCACGCACCGGCGCAATTGGAAAAGCCCCCTCACCCCACCCCTCTCCCGCGAGGGGAGAGGGGGCAGGCCGCACCGATGGCCATGCCGTCTCCAAACATCGCAACACCCCAACGGGGGGCGAGGCGCGCGCTCAACCGGGCCTGGATGAGCCTCACATCGCAACACTTTCCTCGTCGGTGCGGGAATCGGAACCTCACGCCATGACCTCATCCCTCACCGCCGAGGCCGTCATCGTCACGGCCCGCACCGCCGGTCTCGACCTCACGCCGGAGACCGCCTTGCGCATCGCCACCGCCGTGGCGCCCGCGCTGGATGCGTTCGCGCCGGTTTCCGGCACGCTGCCGCTGGATCTGGAGCCCGCCACCTTCCTGCGTGTGCAGCGGCAGGGAGACGGCGAATGAACGCCCATGCCGCAACGCCCGCCTCCGCGCGGATCGACGACCCCGCGCTCCTCACCCTCACGCAGGCCGCCGCCGCCATCCGTTCGGGCCGCCTCTCCTCCCGCGAGGCGACGCTGGCCTGCCTCGCGCGCATCGAGATCGCCCAGCCGCGCCTCAACGCCTTCATCTCCATCGAGGCCGAGGCGGCGCTCAAGGCCGCCGACGCGGCCGATGCCGCCCTGGCGCGGGGCGACGTGAAGGGGCCGCTGCACGGCGTGCCCCTCGCCCACAAGGACATGTATTACGACGCCGGCCATGTGGTGACCTGCGGCTCCAAGGTGCGGCGGGATTGGGTCGCGCCCCTCACCGCCACCGCCCTCCAGCGGCTGAAGGATGCGGGCACGGTGCGCCTTGGCGCCCTGCACATGGTGGAGTTCGCCTTCGGCCCCACCGGGCACAATCCGCACTATGGCCCCGCCCGCAACGCCTGGAACCCGGACCATGTGACGGGCGGCTCCTCCTCCGGCTCCGGCACGGCGGTGGCCGCGCGCCTCACCTATGCGGCCCTGGGTTCCGACACGGGCGGCTCCATTCGCCTGCCCGCGCATTTCTGCGGCATATCGGGCCTGAAGACCACGGTGGGCCTCATCAGCCGCGCCGGGGCCATGCCGCTTTCCCAGTCGCTGGACACGGTGGGGCCCATGGCCCGCACGGTGGAGGACTGCGCGCTGCTCGCCGGCCTCATGGCGGGGGCGGACCCGGCCGACCCCACCTGCGCCGACCGGCCGGTGCCGGACTATCTGGCGGCCACCGCCCAGCCTTTGGCAGGCCGCGTCATCGGCATTCCCACCCGCTTCTATGTGGACGATCTCGACGCCGACGTGGCGGAGGCCCTGGACGAGGCCATCGTCACCTTCGCCCGCGCCGGGGCCCGCCTTGTGCCGGTGGACCTGCCGGACCAGTCGCGCCTGTCCGCCGCCTCCACGGTGATCCTCCTGTCCGAGGCGGCCGCCTTCCATGCTGAAGGGCTGGCACGGCGGCCGCAGGACTATGGCGACCAGGTGCGCGCGCGCATCGAGAACGGCTTCGTCCTTCCCGCCGTCACCTATCTGGAAGCGCTGCGCTGGCGCGGGCCGGCGCTGGCCGCCCATCTGGAGGCGATCAAGGGGCTCGACGCCGTGCTCGCCCCCGGCGCGCCCATGCCCGCGCCCACGCTCGCCGAGACCGATCTCGGCGGCGCCCCCAACGCGGAAGCCATGATCCAGCGGCTCACCCGCTTCACGCGGCCGGTGAACTATCTGGGCCTGCCCGCCGTGAGCATCCCCGCCGGCTTTACCAAAACCGGCCTGCCCGTGGGCCTGCAGCTCATGGGCAAGCCGTTCGACGAAGCGACCCTGCTCGCGCTGGGCGCCGCCTTCCAGCGCGAAACCGACTTCCACACCAAGATGCCGGAGCTGCCATGACGGAGCGTCTCCCCTCAGCCGCCGCGCCTGTCGTCAGCGTGGAGGACCTCACCATCCGCTTCACCGGCGAACGCACGGTGCATGCGGTGAACAATGTCTCCCTCTCGCTCGGCCAGGGCGAGGTGCTGGGGCTTCTCGGGGAATCCGGCTCCGGCAAGAGCGTGACCATGCGCGCGCTCATGCGCTTGCTGCCCCGCAAGAAGGCGCAGATTTCCGGCCGCGTGAGCGTGGCCGGGCAGGATGTGCTCGCCCTCTCCGACACCGCCTTGTCCGACTTCCGGGGCAAGGTGGTCTCCATGATCTTCCAGGAGCCGGCCCTCGCGCTCGACCCGGTCTATACGATCGGCGACCAGATCGCCGAGAGCGTCATGCGCCACGAGGGCAAGTCCCGCACGGAGGGCATGGCCCGCGCGCTGGAGATGCTGGACCTCGTGCGCATTCCCTCCGCCAAGCGGCGGCTTGCCGCCTATCCGCACGAAATGTCCGGCGGCATGCGCCAGCGCGCCATGATCGCGCTCGCGCTCGCCTGCAAGCCCAAGGTGCTGCTGGCGGACGAGCCCACCACCGCGCTGGACGCCACCGTGCAGATCCAGATCCTGCTGCTGCTGCGCGAGCTTCAGCGCGAGATGGGCATGTCGGTGATCTTCGTGACCCACGATATCGGCGTCGCCATCGAGATCTGCGACCGCGTCGCCGTCATGTATGCGGGCCAGATCGTGGAGACCGGGTCGCTGGCCGACATCGTGCGGCGCCCCATCCACCCCTATCCGCGCGGCCTGCTGGCCGCCACCGTGCACGGCGCCAAGCGCGGCGCGCGGCTGGAGACCATTCCCGGCACGCCGCCCTCCCTGGACGTGGCGCCCGTGAACTGCTCCTTTTCCCCCCGCTGCGCGTCCGTGCAGCCGCGATGCCGCGAAGCCCTGCCGCCCCGGATCGACCTGGGGCCGGGCCGCTTCTCGCGCTGCATTCTCGCCGAACAGAGTGTCCCGGAGCCCGCATGACCGCCTTGCCGAACCTTCGCATCGACGCCGACCGCTTCTGGGACACGCTGATGGAAACCGCCCGCTTCGGGGCGACGGAAAAGGGCGGCGTGCGCCGCCTCACGTTGTCCCAGGAAGACAAAAAGGTGCGCGACTGGTTCCGCGCCGCCTGCGAGGATGCGGGGCTGACCGTTCAGGTGGACGAACTGGGCAACATGTTCGCCATCCGGCCCGGCAAGGACATGAGCAAGGCGCCGCTGGGCTTCGGCTCCCATCTGGACACCCAGCCCACGGGCGGCAAGTTCGACGGCATCGTGGGCACGCTGGCCGCGCTCGAAGTGGTGCGCACGCTGAACGATGCGGGCATCGAGACCGAGACGCCTTTGTGCGTGTGCAACTGGACCAATGAGGAAGGCTCCCGCTTCGCCCCCGCCCTCATGGGCTCGCTGGCCTTCGTGGGCGACTTCACGGTGGCCGACATCCTCTCCCGCACGGACATCGATGGCGTGAGCGTCGCCGAAGCCCTGGACGCCATCGGTTATCGCGGGCCCGCCAAAGTGGGCGCGCAGCCCTTCTCCGGCTTCGTGGAGCTGCATATCGAGCAGGGGCCGATCCTGGAGGCCGAGGGCAAGACCATCGGCGTGGTGGAGCATGGCCAGGGCATCATCTGGTATGACGGGCGCATCACGGGCTTCGAGAGCCATGCGGGCTCCACGCCCATGCCGCTGCGCCGCGACGCCCTCGCCACCCTGTCGGAAGTGGTGCTGGCCATCGAGGCGCTCGCCACCGCCCATGGCCCCGACGCGGTGGGCACGGTGGGCGAGAGCGTGATCGCCAATCCCTCGCGCAACGTGATCCCCGGCGCCATCGCCTTCACCGCCGAATTCCGCAGCCCGGACGCCGGCACGCTGGAGGCCCTGCACCAGGGACTTCTGGCGAAGGTGACGGAGATTGCCGCGCGGCGGAAGGTGGAGATCGCCCTCGACCTCAACTGGCGCAAGGAACCCACCCATTTCGCCCCCTCCGTCATCGCGGCCGTGCGCGGCGCGGCCGAGGGGCTGGGCTTGCCCAACCGTCCCATGGTCTCCGGCGCGGGGCATGACGCCTTCGCCATGGCGGGCATCGTGCCCACCGCCATGATCTTCGTGCCCTGCAAGGACGGGGTGAGCCACAACGAGGCCGAATCCGCCGAAAAATCCGACTGCGCGGCGGGCGCCAACGTGCTGCTGCACACGGTGCTCACCCTGGCGGGGACGGCGTCCTGAGGCGAGATCCCTTGCGCGTTACGCGGCGTTTATGCGTGAGCGCGCCTTTCACATGGCCCCGTTGCGGGCACGTCTCCTAGCGTGAGGAACGCGATGAATGGCGGGCCGGTCCTGAACCGGCCGACCCGCCGGTTCTCGCGGATCATCCCAGGAGACGACCATGCTCGCCCAATCGCGTCCCACCTCCACCGCCCGGCTCCACAGCTTCCTTGTCGGCCCGTCCCGCAAGGGGCTCTGGGTGGTGCGCGAGGAGGACGGCAGCACGGAAGGCGTATTCCGCACCCAGCGCGACGCCGTGCGCTTCGCGCTCAGCGAAGGCGGCAGCGCGCAGACCATCCGCTTCATTTCCGACACGCTCGACCCGAGCTGGTACCGCCCGAGCGCCAACGACAATGCCGCGGCGGCCCGCTGATGACCGCCACCGACACCTCCCCATGGGGGCAGAAGGGCGCGCCCTGGGCGGTCCTCAGCCTCGTCACGCCCTTCCGGGACGGAGAGCTGGATGTGCCCGCTCTCTCCCGTCTTCTGGCCGCCCATGCCGCCTTGCCGGCGGACGGGGTGCTGGTCACCTCCGAAATGGGCGAATCGGCGACGCTGCGGCGCGAGGAACGCATCCAGATCGTGCATCTCGCCCGTCGCCTCCTGCCCGCCTCGATGCGCGTCATCGCCGCCATGGGCACCAATGCCACCGAGCCCACATTGGCGGAGGCGCTGCGCGTGGCGGAGGCGGGCGCGGACATGCTGCTGCTGCGCACGCCCTATTATAACCGCCCCACCCAGAGCGGCCTTGCCGCCCATGCGGAGCGGGTGGCCGAGAGTTGCGGCCTGCCGGTTCTCCTCGACCAGGACCCCGACCGCTCGGGCATCGCCTATGCCCCCGCGACCTTGGAGGCGCTGGCGCGCCATCCGCGCATCGTGGGCCTGCGGGAGGTGCGGTTCGAACCGGGCGCCTCCACCCTGCTGGCCGCGCGCTGCGGGCCGTGCTTCCTGCGGCTGTGCGCGGACCCGCGCTTGCTGGCGGCGCATCTCGCCTCGGGCGGCCAGGGCATCGTCAGCCCCTACGGCCTGATCGCGGCGGACCTCGTCCTGGCCCTTTTGGACGCCTGGCGCGCCTGGCGCCTGTGCGATCTGCGCACCGCCCAGGAAAAACTCGCATGGGCCCTGGCGGACCATGGCGGCGAGGCCGATCCGGCAGGGGTGAAGTTCGCCCTCTCCCGGATGGGCCTGCTGCCCCACCCGGACGTCCGCCTGCCCTTGGTGGGGCCGGACGCGGCGGCCCGCACCGCCTGGACCGCCACCCTCGCCCGCCTGCGGGACGGCCCGCAGGGATTGCGCCGCACCGGCTGAGCGGGCGACGGACGCGGTATGCGCCTGCCCTGTTGAAAGCTGTTCCGGGGTCTGGACAGGCCGAAACGAGTTCTCTATACACGCCGCTCCGGACGCTCTTTCGGAGCGGCCCGGCGCCCAGGTAGCTCAGTTGGTAGAGCATGCGACTGAAAATCGCAGTGTCGCTGGTTCGATTCCGGCCCTGGGCACCATTCATCCCTTTGAAATCAAAGAGTTGGACGAGCCTTCGTTCCCCTTGGGATACGACGGTCGCTTCGACGCGCCTTGCGCCGCCGCGTGTGACGGGCCCGTGAGCCCGCCCCCCTAGGGCTCCGACAAACCCTCGAAATAATCGAAGAAAACGCCCTCGGGATCGTGCGTGGCCCGCAGGTCGCACAGCTTGCGCCACTTCTCCGGGGTGAAGGCCTCGATGGCGTTGGCGGGCCGCTCGACCGTGTTGGATTCGCCCAGGTAATAGCCGAGGTTGAAGGGCCGCAAGGTGGTGATCAGGTCGCGATGCCAGGCGGCATTGGCGGCGTCATCCTTGGCGTCCCACCACATGGTCCAGGGGCCGCCATAGACCTTGGCGTGCATGGACAGGGCCATGTCTTTCTGCGGGGCGGGGACGTTCGGGCCGCAGAAAATGGTGAACAGGAAGACCGTAGTGGGCGAAGGTGCCTGCGAGAGAAGCGGCAGCACCGCCTGCATCATCTCGCCGGGATCATGGTTCGAGAAGGTCGCCTCCACGCGGGCGCGCACGCCCTCGGGCCAGAGCGCGCCGGAGCCGTCGAAGAGCATCTCGAAATTCAGCGGGGTCGCGACCTCGCGGGACAGCGGCGCCACGGGAGGGGTTTCCAGCGGCTGGAGCGCAGCACGCGCCGCCTCCGGCGTGTCGTCGAACGCCGCGCCCGTCACCATGCAGAGCCAGCCATTCCGGTCGGCTGTGGCCTCGCGCAGATGCGGCGGGGCCTGGACGATGAACTGGCTCAGTTCCACGCTCGGCGACATGCCCGGAGCCGCGCGCCCGAGCCATGTGCCGATGACCGGCGCATCTTCCAGGCGATAATAAGAGGTGCTGCCGTGAATGGCCTTCGGCAGCGCATAGAGCTTCAGATAATATTTGGTGACGATGCCGAAGAAGCCCGAGCCCGCGCCGCGCGCGGCCCAGAAATAGTCCGGGTTCTCGGTTTCGCTGGCCGTGATCAGTTCGCCCTGCGCGGTCACCAGTTCGATGGCCTCCAGGCTTTCCGCGCCGGATCCCCAGACGGTGGGGTTCCAGGCCATGCCGCCGCCCAGGAAATAGCCGCTGGCCTTCACCTGCGGGCAATGGCCGGTGGGAAAGGCGAGGCCCAGGGGATTGAGGGCCGCCTGCACATCCCGGTTGCTGATAATGGGCTGGATGACCGCCCGGCGGTTGTCCACGTCGATGGAGAGGACCTTCGTGAAGGCACCGATGTCGATGAGCAGGCCGCCATTGCGCAGGGAAGGCTGGCACCAATTGTGGCCGCCCCCGCGCACCGCCACCTTCAGCCTGTTGGCGCGGGCGAATTTCACCGCCGCGATGATGTCGTCCTCGTCCGTCGCCTTCACGATGGCCAAGGGCGCGCGGGTGGGCACCAGCCGGTTCCAGAGCGGGCCATGGAGCGCGTCCAGAAAATCCGCGTCCCCAGCCGCGTGAACCGGCCCCTTGCAGGCGTTCTTCAAGGTCTCGATGTGCATATCCTGGCCAATCCCGTGCGAAGCAGCGATTGAAGCCGGGAAACACCCGGCGGGCGTGCAGATCAGGTAGCAGAGCAGCGCAAACGGCGCCTATTCCCCCATTTGAGGGATAATGCGCCCTCAAAGAGGCTCCGCTGCTTGACCGACCCGTGTTTGTCGCACAGTTTCGCCGCTCACGCTGAAGCTGTGCGGGTGGCTCGCGGTACGAGGCGCCACGGGCCGCATCTCAATCCGTGGGCACCCCATGACGGACATCCACGTCCCCTCCTCCGCCGCTCTGGCCGAAGCGGATGTCCGCGATATCGTGAAGCTGCTGGGCGACGTGATCGTCGCGCGGAGCGACTTCTCCACGGCGAAGCGGCATCTGGTTGAGGGCATCTGCCATCTCGTGCAGGCCGATGCCTGGACATGGAGCCTGGGCTGCGTGGCGGAGCCGGGCGAGCAGCCCATCTATCTGGGCATGGCCCATGGCGGCTTCGACGATGCGCGCTACCAGCAACTGGTCCTTGCCGCCTCCCATCCCGACATGGCCTGGACCTCCCGGAAGCTCCTGGACGAGATGCGGCAGAGGGCCGCCCACGTCACGCGCGCGCGGCAGCAGATCGTGGACGAGGCGACATTCTCCACGTCCGGCGTGAATGCCTATCTCTGCAATGCGGATATCGGACCCTTCATCTTCTCGCTCCGGCCCATCGACACGCGCGCCGTGAGCACCATCTGCATCTATCGCCGCAAGGACCAGCCGGACTTCTCGGATCGGGAGGCCCGCATCGCGCATATCCTGCTCAGCGAACTGCCCTGGCTCCATGAACAGGGCTGGCCCACCGACAGGGGCGTGACCGTGCCGCGCCTGTCGCCCCGGCTGCGTCTTGTCCTGAACCTTCTGCTGGATGGGCGCACGCGCAAGGAAATGGCCAAGAGCCTCGCGCTCTCGGAATACACCATCGCCCAATATCAGCGGGCCGTTTACGGCCATTTCGGCGTCAACTCCCACACGGCCCTGCTGCGGCGCTTCCAGATGGGTGATGGCGGCGACCGCTAGAGCGCGCCCTTGGTTGATTGCAGCGCGAGGCGTTCTTGCCCTCTCCCACACCGAAGTCGGATGTTTCCGACTTCGGCACGTTAGCCATCCGAACTTGGCAACAGCCGAGTTCGGAGGAGAGGGAGAAGTGGTGCGGCAGCGTGGATGGCCGGAACATGCCCAGCCATGGGTTTGGAAAAATGTGTCCAAGCCTGAAAAGTGTGGATTCAATCAAGCTGCGGCTTGGCCGGGCCGCCCATTGCCCCGCCTGCGTCGGCATGGGGCCTATCCCTCAAATGAGGGAATAGGCGGCATCCACCTTGGTCTGCTACCTCCTGGCTTGCGACGTAAGTCTATGGCAACGTGTCCTGATCCGCGCTTCGTGCGGGCAGGGGCCCGGTGAATGCCGTCCCGCTTTGCTCCGCCATCCGGCCCGCCCTCCCCTCATCCCAAAAGGGAAAGCTCCCCATGAGCACCATCGGTATCCGCGGTTCCTTCTTCGATTTCATCGACGACCCGTGGAAGCATGTCGGCCGTGAGCAGGATGCGGCCCGGTTCCATCCCGATGGCCTGATGGTGATCGAGGACG
>NZ_RWKV01000009.1 GCF_003993795.1 Aquabacter cavernae | reverse complement strand
CGGGAAAAACGGCGAGATCCGAGCCATCTGCCGCTCGCTCAGCAGGAACAAATCACCCATGCCAGCCTCCTCAAGGGAGACGGTGAATCACAGATCACAGCAGATTAATAGGTCCTGAGCCTAGAGCACGTTCCGATCGGATTGCATCGCAATCCGGTCGGTAAAACGCTCTCTATCAAGAGATTAGAGGCTGATTCACCGATCAGGTTGGTTCAACCCGATCGGATCAGGCTCTAAGGAGACGGGCGATCAAGAGGGCCAGAGGGCGATGTCGGGTTCGACCAATACCGCGCGGGAGCTGATGCTGCTGCTCGCGCTTTCGACGCTCTGGGGCGCGGCCTACAGTTTCATCCGTGTGGGCGTGGAGACCATTCCGCCGATCACGCTCATCGCCTCGCGGACCTTGCTGGCGGGCCTCCTCCTGCTGGCGGTGCTGAGGCTGCGGGGCGTGAGCCTGCCCATGGACCGGGCCACATGGCGGCGCTTCCTGATCCAGGCGGTGCTCAACAGCGCGCTGCCCTTCACCCTCATCGCCTGGGCGGAGCAGACCACGGAGGCGAGCCTCGCGGTCATCCTCAATTCCATGACGCCCATCTTCGCCTTCCTGCTGACGGCGCTCATCACGCGCCACGAGAGGGTGACGGCGCGCAAGCTGTTCGGCGTCGCGGCCGGGCTTGCGGGTGTCTGCCTCATCATCGGCATGGATGCGCTGGGAGGGGTCGGGCGGGAATTGTGGGCCCAGCTCGCCATCATCGTCGCCACCCTCTGCTACGGCGCGGCGGCGATCACCGGCAAGGGGTTCAAGGGGCTGGATCCCATGGTGCCTGCCGCAGGCTCCATGGTCTGCGGGGCGGCCATCCTCATCCCCCTGAGCCTCATCGTGGACCGCCCCTGGACCCTGGCGCCGAGTACCGATTCGGTGCTCGCTCTGCTGGGGCTGTCGGTGTTCTCAACCGCGCTCGCCTTCGCCATCTATTTCCGGCTGATCCAGACCCTGGGCTCGGTGGGCACCACGGCCCAGGCCTATCTGCGTGTGCCGATCGGTGTGGCCATCGGCGTGATCTTCCTGGGGGAGCATCTGAGCACCACTGCATGGATCGGCTTCGCCTGCGTCGTGCCGGGCGTGATGGCCATGACCTGGCCGGAGCGCAAGCGGGGATAGGCCCGGCCTTGCCAAACCGCCGCCCAGCCGCCACAGAGCGTTTCCCATGACACCGCCGCGCTCGCTGATCGCCAAGACCTCCGCCGTGAGCGCCGCGACGCTGGGCTCGCGCGTGCTCGGCTTCGCGCGGGATGTGGGCACGGCAGCGGTGCTGGGGGCGGGGCCGCTGGCGGATGCGCTCATGGCCGCCTTGTCCCTGCCGCTGCTGGCGCGGCGCCTGCTGGCGGACGGCGCCTTCAACGCCGCCATGTTGCCCGCGCTGGCCAAGGCGGAGGACGACACGCAGGCGGCGGCCGTCGCCAATGCCACCCTGGCGCTGCTCGGAACCCTGCTGACCGTGCTCGCGCTCGCCGGGGCGCTGGCCATGCCGGTCATCATGATGATTCTCGCGCCCGGCTTCTCGGAGGGCGGCGAGCGGGCGGACCTTGCCATCGCCTGCGGCCAGCTCGCCATCTTCTATCTGCCGCTGGCGGGCGCCGCCGCGGTGCTGGGCGGCATCGCCAATGCGGCGCACCGGGTGCTGTTGCCCGCGCTCGCGCCCATGCTGGCCAATGCGGTGGTGCTGGTGGCCATCGCCTTTCTGCTGCTGGAAGGCTGGGTGGCGACGCCTGCCGCCGCCATGGTCATGGCGGCGTGCGCGGTCATATCGGGCATTGCGCAGATGATGCTCATGATGGTGGCGGCCCATCGGGCGCCGGCATCCTTGCGCCTCAACGCCGGTTTCGCCTGGGCCGCCGCGCGCCGCGTGCTGCGCGCCTCCGGCCCCGCCCTGCTGTTCGCGGGCCTGCCGCAGTTGCGCCTGCTGATCGTGGCGGCAATGGTCTCCTCGGTGCCGGGCGCCGTCTCGGCACTCAATTATGCCCAGCGCCTCATCGACCTGCCGCTGGGGCTGGTGGGGGCGAGCGCGGGGGCGGTGCTGGTGCCTCTGCTCACCACCGGGCGCGCGCGGCGGCCGGGCGTGGAAACCACCCGCGCCGCGCTGGCCGCGCTCGCCTTCGCGCTGCCGGCGGCCACCGGCCTGCTGGTGCTGGCCGAGCCCATCATCGCGGTCCTCTACCAGCGCGGCAGCTTCACGGCGCAGGACACGGCGATGACGGCCGCCTTGCTGGCGGCGCTCGCATTGGCCTTGCCCGCGCAGGGGCTGGAGAAGATCTTCAGCGCCGCCGCCATGAGCCATGGCCTCACCGGCGCGGCGGAGCGGGCGGGCATCGTGTCGCTGGTCAATGCCGCCGTCCTCGCCGCGGGGTTGGGCCTGGGTATCGGCCCGACGGCGGGCGCCTGCGCGGTGGCGCTCTCGGCCTGCTACGGGGCGGTGCGGCTCGGGTTGGTCCTCCAGGGAGCGGGGCATCTGGCGCTCTCGGGAGATGTGTGGCGGCAGGCGCGCGGGCTCCTTCTCGCCTGTCTTGCCATGGCGGGCGTGGTTCTGGGGCTGGCCTGGCTCTGGCCGTCTCCGGGGGCGGGATTTGCCGCCGCGCTCCGCCTGGGCGTGCTGGTGGCGGCGGGGATGGCGACCTATGGTGCGCTCTGGCTCCTCCTGCGCCGCCGTCTCGCGGCGCGCGCCGGGGATGCATGACCGAAGGGGAAATTCGTGAGCCCAAGCCGCACCTTCGCCTATCCCGCCCGCGATGACCGCGCCCTGTTCGGGCGGATCTGGGGAGAGCCGAGCCGTTTCCTGCCGCTGGTCTGCCTGCCGGGCCTCACCCGCTCCTCCACCGATTTCGAGACGCTGGCAGAGGCGCTGGCGGAGCGCGGACGGCAGGTGATCTCGTTCGACTTCCGGGGGCGGGGCGGGTCCGCTTATGCGCCCTATGCCTCCTACAACATCGTCCAGGAGGCGCAGGACACGCTGGACGGCCTGGAGAACCTCGGAATCTCCCGGGCCCTGTTCCTGGGCACCTCGCGGGGCGGGCTCGTGATGATGCGCATCGCCAGCGTGCGGCCGGAGGTGATGGCGGGCTCGATCCTCAACGATATCGGACCCGTGGTGGAAACATCCGGCATCGCGCGCATCGCCGGCTATGTGGGCGCGCCGCCGCCCGGCGACTGGCCGGCCCTCGTCGCCTCGCTCAAGGCCGCGCAGGGCATCATGTTCCCGAACCTCACCGCCGAGGACTGGGAGCGCTATGCGCGCCAGATCTATGCGGACGATGCCGGAACGCCGCGCCTCGCTTATGACCCCGCCATGGCGGACGCCTTCAAGGCCTTCGATCCCACCAAGCCCCTGCCGGAATTCTGGGACGGGTTCGACGCCATGGCGCCCCAGCCTCTCATGGTGATCCATGGCGCCCTCTCCGACGTGCTGTCGGCGACGGCCCTGGAGGCCATGGCCGACCGGCACCGGGGCATGGAGGTCTATACGGTGGAGGGCCAGGGGCACGCCCCGCTCCTGTGGGAGGCGAAGGACCACAAGGTGATCGCCGCGTTCCTGGACCGCGCCGATCCCTGAGCCGGGCTTGTTGTTCCGCGAGGCTTGCCGCCCCTTGCCCGCCATGGCATGAGGCGGCCTCGTTTCGGGCCGCTTGGCCCGGTTTGTCCCAAAGGAGGCGGCCGCGTCCAACCCGGCCGCCGTGAGGAGGTCGCCATGGCGGCGGTCGCGGAACGTGTTTTCTCCGGTGTCCAACCCACCGGAAACCTGCATCTCGGCAATTATCTCGGGGCCATCAAGCGGTTCGTGGAGCTTCAGGAGCGCTTCGACTGCATCTATTGCGTGGTGGACCTGCACGCCATCACCGTCTGGCAGGAGCCCGAGGAGCTGAAGCGCCACACCCGCGAGGTCACCGCCGCCTTCATCGCCTGCGGCATCGACCCCAAGAAGCACATCGTCTTCAACCAGAGCCAGGTGTCCGGCCATGCGGAACTGGCCTGGATCTTCAACTGCGTCGCCCGCATGGGCTGGCTGAACCGCATGACGCAGTTCAAGGAGAAGGCCGGCAAGGACCGGGAGAATGTCTCCGTGGGCCTGTTCGCCTATCCCGATTTGATGGCCGCCGACATCCTGCTCTACCGCGCCACCCACGTTCCCGTGGGCGAGGACCAGAAGCAGCATCTGGAGCTGACCCGCGACATCGCGCAGAAGTTCAATACGGACTTCGGCCCCTCGCTCTCCGGCCTCGGCTTCGGCGAGGGCTATTTCCCGCTGACCGAGCCGGTCATCGCGGGCCCGGCCACGCGCGTCATGAGCCTGCGCGACGGCTCCAAGAAGATGTCCAAGTCCGATGCCTCGGACTTCTCCCGCATCAACCTCACCGACGATGCGGAGGCCATTGCCGGCAAGGTGCGCCGGGCCAAGACCGATCCCGAGCCGCTGCCCTCCGAAGAGGCGGGCCTGAAGGAGCGTCCGGAGGCGGACAATCTGGTGGGCATCTATGCGGCGCTGCTGGACGGCACCAAGCAGAGCGTGCTGGACCAGTTCGGCGGCGGGCAGTTCTCCACCTTCAAGGGCGCGCTGGTGGACCTTGCCGTGGAGAAGCTCAGCCCCATCGCGGGCGAGATGAAGCGCCTGATGGCCGATGTGAGCGCCATCGATGCCATCCTCGCTGATGGTGCCGACCGGGCGCGGGTGATCGCCGACAAGACCATCGCCGACGTGAAGGATATCGTCGGCATGGTCCGTCGCTGAGGTGACAGGTTAAGCGGCCGCGTAGAGCGGCCGCTCGCGGCGCAGTTCCTCCAGAACCACTTCTTCGGCCTGGAGCAAGGCGGGCGCCGCCACTTCCGCCCGCCGGTACATGACGAATTCCACGTCCGGCAGACCCGGCAGGTCCGGTTCGCGCACGGCCACGAGATCCGTGCGCACGGCGCGCGAGGTGCGCACGGTCACGCCGAGCCCGGCACCGGCGGCGGCCAGCAGGCCCGGCAGGCTGGGGCTGGTGAAGGCGATGCGATAGGCCCGCCCGGCCGCATTGAGCGCGCTCAGCGCCGCCGCACGATAGATGCAGGGCGTTTCGAACATCAGTAGCGGCACGGGCTCGTCGGGAGACAGCCGCAGGTTTCGCGAGGCGATCCAGGCCATGGGCACGCGCCCCGCCGGCGTGGCGGGCAGGTCCAGGTCGGTCCGCAGGCCGAGCGCGAGGTCGAGGTCGCCCGCCTGCAGGCGCTCCAGCATGGGCGCGGTGGAGCTTACCTGCACCGTCAGTGGCGCATCCGGGAACAGGGCCGCGAGGCGGCTCAGGACGCGCTGGAGCGCGGCCTCGCCGAAATCCTGCAGGAAGCCCAGCCGCAGCGGATGGGCATAGCCGCCATGGACATGCTGGGCGAGGATGCGGTCGTTCAGGTCCAGCAGGCGCCGCGCATCGTCCAGGAAGGCGGCGCCGCGCGCGGTGAGCGCCACGCCGCGCCCGCGCCGCTCCAGGGGCAGGAAGCCCAGGGCGTCGGCCAGCCGGTCCATCTGCAGGCTCACCGCCGACTGGGTGCGCCCCACGCGCTGGCCGGCGGCGGAGATGGAGCCGAGATCGGCCACGGCCACGAAGCTGCGGATCAAATCGAGGTCGAGATTGCGGAGCATGGCGGTCCCGATATGGCTTTCATATCAGGGTAGCCAATTCGTCGATTTCCATAAATCAATTTTTCTGAAGTATCGGCCGGGCCTAGCGTGATGGCGTTCCCAAACGGAGACGCCACCAATGCCCATTCTTCAAGTGACCCTCTCCGGCGCGCCCGACGCCGGCAAGGCGGCCGAGGTCGCCGCCCGTTTGTCCGCGCTCACCGCCCAGCATTTGCGCAAGGATCCCGCGCTCACCTCCGTGGCCATCACCTTCCTGCCGGAGGCGCACTGGTTTGTCGGCGGCCCGAGCCTCCAGACGGCAGGGCGGGCGAGCTTCTGGCTGGATATCGCCGTGGTGGACGGCACGAACACCAAGGACGAGAAGGCGGCCTATATCGCGGCTGTCTATGCGGAGATGGCGGGCCTGCTGGGTGCGCTCCATCCCGAGAGCTACATCCATGTGCGCGAGGTGAAGGCCGACGCTTATGGCTATGGCGGGCGCACGCAGGAAAGCCGCTATGTGGAGAAGACGCTGAAGGCGGCGTGAGGCACAGGCTTCACCTCACTGCCCCGGCCACCGGGGCAGTGCCGCTTACCGACGACACGCCTCTCAGGCGGTGCCGTGGTCCAGGATGCGGATGGCTTCCTGGAGAGCGGCCCGTGCCTGGGCGAGGGTCGCGTCGCGCAGGTCGCCCTGGCCCTCGATGGGCAGCGGGCAGGTGACGTGCACGTTGGTGAGCTTCAGAAGACTCGGCGTGATGCCGGGTTTCACGAAGGAAATCACGGCTTTGTCCTGCACGACGTCGATGCTCATGCTGTGAATTTTCATGGCCGACATGTGCGTTCCCCCTCTGCGAAGAACTATTGATTCGCAATCATACATGACAGGGAATCGCACTCATCTGAAAAGCGCAAGCATTCGTTGCGTCACCAACAGAAAAGCGAAGGGGCCGCGCGGCGTCTGCCGGGCGGCCCCTTGCATCTTTCGTGAACGCCGGGGCGTTCAGCAGGCTCGGCTCAGAGGCCCTTCAACACTTCCTCGGTGACCTTCTTGGCGTCGCCGAAGAGCATCATGGTGTTGTCGCGGAAGAACAATTCGTTCTCCACGCCGGCATAGCCGGAGCCCATGCCGCGCTTGATGAAGAGCACGGTCTTGGCCTTTTCCACGTCCAGGATCGGCATGCCGAAGATGGGCGAGGCAGGATCGGTCTTGGCGGCCGGGTTGGTCACGTCATTGGCGCCGATGACGAAGGCCACGTCCGCCTGGGCGAACTCGGAGTTGATGTCCTCCAGCTCGAACACCTCGTCATAGGGCACCTGGGCTTCCGCCAGCAGCACGTTCATGTGCCCGGGCATGCGGCCCGCCACCGGATGGATGGCGTACTTGACCTCGACGCCTTCCTTCTTCAGCAGGTCGCCCATCTCGCGCAGCGCGTGCTGGGCCTGGGCCACCGCCATGCCGTAACCGGGCACGATGATGACCTTCTGCGCGTTCTTCATGATGTAGGCGGCATCTTCAGCCGACCCGTGCTTCACGGGACGGGTCTCCACCACGCCTGCCGGGCCGCCGGCGGTCTCACCGCCGAAGCCGCCGAGGATGACGGAGATGAAGGACCGGTTCATGGCCTTGCACATGATGTAGGACAGGATGGCGCCCGAGGAGCCCACCAGCGCGCCCGTGATGATGAGCGCGGTGTTGCCCAGCGTGAAGCCGATGCCCGCCGCTGCCCAACCCGAATAGGAGTTGAGCATGGACACCACCACCGGCATGTCGGCGCCGCCGATGGGGATGATGAGCAGGCCGCCCAGCACCAGCGACAGGATGGTGATGATCCAGAACAGCGGGATCGAGCCGGTGAGCACGAAGGCCACGATCAGGATCAGCAGCAGCGCCGCGAGGCCGATATTGATGAGGTGCCGGAAGGGCAGCATGATCGGCTTGCCCGACATGTTCCCGTTCAGCTTGGCGAAGGCGATGATGGAGCCGGTGAAGGTGATGGCGCCGATGGCCACACCCAGCACCATTTCCACGAGGCTCGCGCCATGGATGTCGCCCGGCGTGCCGATGCCGAAGGCGGCAGGCGCATAGAGCGCGGCGGCCGCCACCAGCACGGCGGCAAGGCCCACCAGCGAGTGGAACGCGGCCACCAGCTGCGGCATGGCGGTCATGGCGATGCGGCGGGCGACAACCGCGCCGATGCCGCCGCCGATGCCGATGCCCGCGATCACCAGCACCCAGCCGAACACGTCGGAGGGCGGGGAGAGCGCCAGCGTGGTGAGCACGGCGATGCCCATGCCGACCATGCCGAACAGGTTGCCCTGCCGCGACGTGGTGGGGTGGGACAGGCCGCGCAGCGCCAGGATGAAGAGGATGCCCGAAACCAGATAAAGGACGGCGGCGATATTGGCGTTCATCGCAACGTCCTCACTTCTTCTTTTGATACATGGCGAGCATGCGGCTGGTCACGAGGAACCCGCCGAATATGTTCACCGATGCAAAGACCAGGGCGATGAATCCGAAGATGCGCGCCCCCCAGGAATGACCGGCATCACCGGCCGTCGAGACACCCACCGCCAGAAGCGCGCCCACCACGATCACCGAGGAGATGGCGTTGGTGACGGACATGAGCGGGGTGTGGAGCGCCGGGGTCACCGACCACACCACGTAATAGCCAACGAAAACCGCCAGCACGAAGATGGCGAGGCGGAAGACGAAGGGGTCGATGGCGCCGCCCGTGGCGGCATGGGCCGCCGCGCCGAGCGCGGTGGCCGCCTGGTCGGCATAGATCTGGGCGGCTTCGGCCGCCTGGCGCGCGACTTCCGCCGCGGCGCGGGCCTGCGCGGCGGCATCCACCGCCGTCTGGGCTGCGATGGGGCTGCTCATTGCACGGCTCCCTCAACCTTGGGGGCGAAATTGGGGTGAACGACCGCGCTGTCGCGGGTCAGAAGAGTGGCCTTCACCAGTTCGTCGTCCCACTTCACGGCAAGGGCCTTGGCCTGCTTGTCGATCATGGTTTCGAGGAACGCATAAAGGTTCTTCGCATAAAGCTGCGACGCGGACGCGGCGATGCGGCCGGCGGTGTTGAGATGGCCGACGATCTTCACGCCGTTCACCTGCGCTACCTCTCCGGGCACTGCGCCTTCCACGTTGCCGCCGCGCTCGACCGCGAGGTCGATGATCACCGAGCCCGGCTTCATGGAGGCCACCATGGCGGCGGTGACGAGCTTCGGCGCAGGACGGCCCGGAATGAGCGCGGTCGTGATGACCATGTCCTGCTTCTTGATGTGCTCGGCGACGAGGGCCGCCTGCTTGGCCTGATATTCGGCCGACATGGGCTTGGCATAGCCCGCTGCGGTCTCGGCCTGCTTGAACTCCTCGTCCTCAACCGCGACGAACTTGGCGCCCAGCGATTCCACCTGTTCCTTGGCGGCGGGACGCACGTCCGTGGCGGTCACCACCGCGCCGAGGCGGCGGGCGGTGGCGATGGCCTGGAGGCCCGCGACGCCCGCACCCATGATGAAGCAGCGGGCGGCCGGAACCGTGCCCGCGGCGGTCATCATCATCGGCAGCGCGCGGCCGAACTCGGACGAGGCGTCGATGACGGCGCGATAGCCGGCGAGGTTCGCCTGCGAGGACAGAACGTCCATCACCTGCGCACGGGTGATGCGGGGCATCATCTCCATGGCGAAGGTGGCAAGGCCCGCATCGGCCAGGGCCTTCAGCGCGTCCTCGTTGCCATAGGGATCCATGATGGCCAGAACCAGCGCGCCCGCCTTGTAGTCCGGCAGTTCCGCAGTGGTGGGACGGCGCACCTTGAGAACCACGTCCGCGCCCGCGAGCGCGTCATGCGCCGAGGCGGCGATGGTGGCTCCGGCGGCTTCATAGTCCGCGTCGATAATGCCCGACTTCAGGCCGGCGCCCGTCTCGACCGCCACCGTGGCGCCGAGAGTCACCAGCCGCTTGACCGTATCCGGGGTCGCAGCGACCCGCGGCTCGCCGAGATCAACCTCGGCGGGTACAGCGATTTTCATTGAAACGTCTCCGAGGCCCGAGGGCGCGATTCAGAGGAGGAAGAACCACATGAAGACCATGAGCAGAGCGACTGCGATCGTCCCCCATTTGGTCAGGTTCGTAAACAGCGCGTAGGTGCGCGCATGCTCTTCGTAATCGTTGCCTTCGGCGGTGGCGTATTCCAGCGTGCCGTGTTCGGCCATGGCGTCTTCCCCCTAGCATGCGGTAGCTCTGGCCCTTTACCGGAGAAGGGCAACTGTGGCAACTCGCTCTGGTCCACAGTATACAAAATTCATCGGTTTTCAATGCTGCTCAGCAGGTTCATTTCGGAAAAATGTTCTTGTTATGTTCCTATTCTCGATTATGCTTGGAACATGGCTTCTCTATATGAATCCAGCGTTTTTCCGCTCGGGCCCCAAGGGCCCGCAAATGCTGCGCCGCCGAAGGCGGAGAGCGCGTCCTCGGACGGCAAGTCCGCTCCTGCGGCGAAAAAAAGCACGCGCGCCGCGCGCATTCTGGGGCGGCTACAGGACGAGAGGGCTCGTGCGCCCGAAATCCCGCCCTTGGACGGCCCTGGATACGAGCCGGAGCGCGGCACGGGGGTGGAGGCGGAGCGGCGCCGGGGGCGGGGGGCGGTGTCCAATGCGGCGGGGCGGTTCGAGCCTGCCGCGCGCATCCTGTTCGATGACGGCTGGCAGAGCCTGGAGGACCTTCCGCCGCTGCGCACCGAGGTGACGGAGGAGCGGGCGCGCACCATCATCACCCGCAACCAGTCGCCCGATATCGGCTTCGACCGCTCCATAAACACGTATCGGGGCTGCGAGCACGGCTGCGTCTATTGTTTCGCGCGGCCGACCCACGCCTATCACGGCCTCTCCGCAGGGCTGGATTTCGAGACCAAGCTGTTCGTGAAGCCCGATGCGCCGGAGCTGTTGGCGCGGGAACTGTCCCATCCCGCCTACAAGCCGCGCATCATCGCCATCGGCACCAATACCGACCCCTACCAGCCCATCGAGAAGCAATATGCGCTGACGCGGCGCATCCTGGAGGTGCTGCGCGACTTCGGCCATCCGGTGGGGATCGTCACCAAGTCCGGCCTGATCGCGCGGGACCTGGACATCCTCTGCGATCTCGCGAGTCGTGATCTCGTGAAGGTGGCGATTTCCATCACCACCCTGGACCACAAGCTGGCGCGGGCCATGGAGCCCCGCGCTTCCACGCCCGGGCGGCGGCTGGAAACCATCCGGCGCCTGTCGGAGGCGGGCATCCCCACGGCGATCCTGACGGCGCCCCTGATCCCCGCCCTCAACGACATGGAGATCGAGCGCCTTCTGGAAGCGGGCAAGGAAGCGGGCGCGCGGGAGGCGGGCTATGTGACCCTGCGCCTGCCGCTGGAGATCGCCGACCTGTTCAAGGAATGGCTGGTGACCCATGTGCCCGACAAGGCGCGCCATGTGATGGCGCTGGTGCGGGACATGCACGGGGGAAAGGACTACGATTCGGCCTTCGGCACGCGCGGCAAGGGGATCGGCCCCTATGCCTGGACCATCGGCCGCCGCTTCGAGATCGCCGCCCGCCGCCTGGGCCTCGCGGGGCGAGGCCTGAAGCTCACCACGGCCCATTTCCGCCGCCCGGTGCAGCCCGGCGAACAGCTTTCGCTTTTCTGAGAAGGACGCCCCGGATGGATGAGACACTCACCCCCGCCTTGCGGCTGACCCTGGTGACGCTGGGCGTCGGCGACCTTGCCCGCGCCATCGCCTTCTATGACGGGCTCGGCCTCGTGCGGCGGGCGCGCAAATATGACGGCGTCGCCTTCTTCGAGGTGGGCGGGGCGGTGCTGAGCCTCTTTCCCCGCGCGGACCTCGCCGCCGATGCGGGTGTGGCGGACACGCCGCCGTCTGCGTTCTCCGGCGTGGCCCTGGCCTGCAACCTCACAAGCCCGCAGGAGGTGGATGCGCTGCTCACCCGCGCCGCCGCCACGGGCGGGCGCCTCGTGAAGGCAGCGCAGGCCGTCTTCTGGGGCGGCTATTCCGGCTATTTCGCCGATCCGGACGGCCATTTGTGGGAAGTGGCCTTCAACCCGTTCACCGGGTTCGATGTGGCCGGCAATCTGGTGCTGGAAGACTGAGGGCGCGCCTGCGCCGGGACGGACTGATGCGGTTCGCTCATATCCGTCGAGGCCGGCGGCCGGAGGGATCGCGGCGCGGGCCTGCCTGCCGCGATCCTGCCGGGTGCCGGTTCCCTCTTAGAAGGGAAGGGTCAGTGCTTGTGCTCGCCGTGGCCGCCCGCGGCGGGGGCGGAAGAGGGCGCACCCGCGCCGATGCCGCGCACGTCGAAGGTCACGTCCACGGTGCCCGCCTTCTGGAAGGTGAGGGTGCCCTTCACGCTGTCGCCTTCCTTCAGCGGCTGCTTCAGGTCGAAGAACATGAGGTGATAGCCGCCGGGCGCGAAGCTGACGCTGGCGCCGGGCGGAATCTCCAGGCCGTCCGCCAGGGGGCGCATGGTCATCACCCCGTCCTTCATCGCCATTTCATGGATTTCCACCCGCCCTGCCTGGGCGAAGGTGCCGCCTGTCAGCCGGTCCGGCGTGGTGCCGCCATTGGTGACGGTGAGATATCCGCCCGCCACCTTGGCGCCGCCCGGCGTCGCCCGCGACCAAGGCGTGGCCACGGCGAGGTCACCGGCCTTGGCCACCGCACCCGCGTCCGCAGCCGCGGCCAGCTTCAGGCCGGGGGCGGGATGGGCGGGCTTGGGAGTGGCGGCGCCGGGAATCTCGTTCCAGTCGGACGTGAGGGTGCCGCAGGTCTGCAGGGTGGGGAAATAGAGCGTCTTCGGCGCGGCGTCCGGCGCCAGATAGGCGACGAAGACGAACTCGTCATAATTGGCGTTGGACAGGCTGCCCCCGGACCAGGAGACGCTGCGCACCCCCTGGCTCACGGGCGGGCCGTGCATCACCGCGTAGGACTTCTCATAAGGGCCGGTCTCGGTGGCCAGCGTCCAGCCGGGCTTGGGCTGGGGCTTCACATTCACCACCCCTTCGGGGATGGACACCTTGATGCTGGTGGTGGCGGCATCGCCGCAGCCATGGGGCACGCGCAGCACGCCCTTGTAGAAGGTGCCGGACGTGGCCTCCTTCTGCTCCAGCGTCACATGGGCGAAGGCGGGGGCGGAAAAGAGGAGGGCGGCCGCGCAGGCGGCGCCGTTCAGGAACAGGCGGGACATGGAACGTCTCCGAAGGATGTAAGGACGAAAGGGCGGCGGGTCAGGCGACCCGCGGCGGTCCTCTCGCCTCGCATCCGCGCCGCTTCAGCGGCGTCGGGGCGTCCGTGCTCTCGATCCCGATCCGCAACACGGTCCAGCGCCGCGCCGGAGCCGATGCATCCTGTGCTTCGATACGATCGAAAGTCGGCTGGGCCGCCGCGCATCCCAGCGTGCAGCACACGCCGTCATGGCTGGTGGGTTGTGGTGCGGGGGTCTCTCCGCGCGAGGGGGGGCACATTTCACCCGCATCGGCGAAGCCCTGCGCGGCGAAGGCGTGGAGGGTGCCCGCAAGACTGCCGGCGAGGCCCTGGAACAGCAGCGCATAGGCGATGAGGAGCCGAAGGGCCCACCGTCTCACCGTGCCGCTCGCTGTCGTTCGCGCGTCCATGAGCGCTGTGTAGACCGGCGCCGGGCGAGAGGAAAGCGGAGCGGGCGCGCGGGGCGCTGGCGGGGACCGGCGTTTGGTGTAAGTCTTGGCTTGGATCCCGTGGGCCACAGCGCGGGCCCGCCGCTTAAGGGCCTGTGCCAGGGGCGTTTTTCGGATCGCGACGCGGGTCCTGCGACCCATGTTCGCGGCGTGGGCTGCCGGGGGAGGACGAGGATGGTTTTCTGGTTTCCCATCATCATGTGGGTGCTGGCGATTTTCGTCGCGGGCGTGACCTATGGCCGGATCCCGAAGCCCCGTCCCCCGGGCGCGCTGGCGCAGGCGCTCATCCGTTCCATCATGCTGTTTCCCGTGGGCATACAGGGGCTATGGGGCGCGCTCGGCCATCTCGGCTTTCCCGCCCAGACGGCGGCTTCCATCGGCTGGGCGCCGAGCCCGTTCCAGTTCGAGGTGGGCGTCTGCAATCTCGGCGTCGGCGTGGTGGGCCTCATCGCGGCCTATCGCACCAGCTGGAACTTCCGCCTCTCCTTGTCGCTGTTCATGCTGTTCTTCCTGGGCGGCGCGGCGTGGGGGCACATCATCCAGATGGTCAGCACGGCCAATTTCGCGCCGGGCAATGCCGGGCCCATCTTCTATACGGACATGCTCACGCCCGTTTCCCTTCTCATTCTCCTGGCCCTCACCCGCAAGTCCGCGACCCCCTGAGGGCCGGACGCGAAGGAGCCGTGATGTCCGACGACCGTGAACGCGACCGATTGTCCGCCCGCGCGGCGCGCTATGCGCGTGTGGGCGCCAATGTGGGGGGCGTGGCGGCGCGGATCGCCGGAACCCGCCTCCTGGGCCTCGATCGCGGGGAGGGGAATGCGGCCGCGCTGGCCTCGGCCCTGGGCGGCCTGAAGGGGCCGCTCATGAAGGTGGCGCAGCTCATGGCCACAGTGCCGGACCTGCTGCCGCCCGAATATGCGACGGAACTCCAGAAGCTACAGAGCGACGCCCCACCCATGGGCCGCGCCTTCGTGCGTCGCCGCATGATGGCGGAGCTGGGGCGCGACTGGCAGAGCAGGTTCGCGCGCTTCGACGAGACCCCCGCCGCCGCCGCCTCGCTGGGGCAGGTGCACCGTGCGGTGGCCCTGGACGGCGAGGACGTGGCCTGCAAGCTCCAATATCCCGACATGCAGGCGGCGGTGGAGGCGGACCTCAATCAACTGGACGTGCTGTTCGCCCTGCATCGCCGCATGAACGGCGTCATCGATACCCGCGAGATCGCCGGTGAGATCGGGGCGCGGGTGCGCGAGGAACTCGATTACCGTCGCGAGGCGCGGCACGCGGCGCTCTATGGGGTGATTCTGAAGGACGAGCCCCTGGTGCGCGTCCCCACTGTGCGCGAGGACCTGTCCACCGGCCGCCTGCTCACCCTTCACTGGCTGGAGGGCGAGAAGATATTGGGCTTCGTGGATCACGCGCCGGAGGAGCGCAATCGGTTGGCCCGCGCCATGTTCGCCGCGTGGTGGCTGCCGTTCAGCCGGTTCGGCGTCATCCATGGCGACCCGCATCTGGGCAATTACACCGTGTTCCGCGACGGGGAGGGGCAGCCTGCGGGAATCAACCTGCTGGACTATGGCTGCATCCGCATCTTCCCGCCGCGCTTCGTGGCGGGCGTGGTGGATCTCTATCGGGGCCTGCTGGAAGGCGATGACGCACGGGTGGTGCACGCCTATGAGGTCTGGGGCTTCAAGGGGCTGAAGCGGGAGCTGATCGACGTCCTCAACATCTGGGCGCGCTTCATCTACGGCCCGCTCATGGACGACCGGGTGCGCACCATCGCGGACGGCGTGGAGCCCGGCCAGTATGGGCGGCGGGAAGCCCATCGCGTGCACATGGCCCTGAAGGAACTGGGGCCCGTGACGGTGCCGCGCGAATTCGTCTTCATGGACCGCGCCGCCATCGGGCTCGGCGCGGTCTTCCTGCATCTGAAGGCCGAATTGAACTTCCACCATTTGTTCGAGGAAGCCATTGACGGCTTCAGCGAGGCGACGGTGACCCGGCGACAGGCCGATGCCCTGCGCGCGGCGGGCCTGACGGCCTGACGGCTATTGCGTTCCGCGTGAGAGAACCGAGGCGGAGCCCGCGGAAACGCCGTCGCCGGGCGTGACTGCGCCCGACCCCGTGGGCGCATAGCTGTGCGCGGGCGGGGGCGCTGCCGGCGGTGTCGCGGGCGGCATGGCGGGCGGTTCGGCCATGGCGGAGGGCGGCGGAACATCCGGGGGCGCCACGGCCGCCGCGTCCGGGCCGTCATCATCGTCATCGTCACCGGGGCCTGCATCCGACGGGCGCGGCTGGGGCATGGCGACGGGCGGGCGCGCGGCGACGGACGGGCGCGGCGCGGCGGGCGGCGGCGTGTAGCCGGCGCTGCCGGGTGGGGGATAAGCCGGACCGAGCGGGCGCAGGCGGCCTGTGAAGGCGTCCACGCCCAGCAGCACCGGGCCGCTGTCGGCATTGGCGGTCATCATATAGGTGTTGCCGTTCAGCACCGCCCGGCCCACCTGGTCGTAGCCGAGATTCTGCGCGATGGCGCGAGCCTGGGACGGCGACATCATGCCCTGCGGTCCCGGCGGCGGCGCACCGTAACCGTTGGGCGGGCCGTAATTGGGCGGCGGGGCGTAGGACTGCGCGGGGGGGCCGTAGTTCGACGGCGGCGGCCCGTTATAGGACGGCGCATAGCCGTAAGAGGGCGCGTAGATCTGCGCGCCGTAGCCGGGCGGCGTCGTGCCTTCCGCCGGAACCACATATTGCGGCGGGGGCGGGGCATATTGGGTGGCGCCAGGATTGTACTGCGCGTGCGCCGCGTCTGCGGCGACGGCGGCCGTCGCGAGAGCGGCGATCTTCAGGGGCAACCGGAACCGCATAGGGCACCTTCCACGGACACGCGCCGAATAGAGACTGCCATTGCGGCACGGATGCGACTCCGGCCGAGGCCCACCGGAGCACCATCCTGCCGGGGCTTGCTGGTCCGAGGCTGTCCTCGCGCGGGAGCACGCAGGCGGGGGCACGCGGAAGGCTTCTTGCGCCGCAACACCGTTGCGCGGAAGCGTGGCCCGCCGTACCGTTGTTGCGCAGAAGGGCTCATCCACGCAATTTCCGCAGGCTGATCCGCGTTCGACGCAGGGCGGCGGCCTTGTGGATGTGAAGCTTTTCTGTCATGTTCCGCGAGATAGGGCAGTCCTGCTTCCCTATCATTCGCACATTCCGGGTTCGAGAGCGTGCATCCGGCCAAAGGATGCGCGCCTTCGCGTGCCCGGCCGCTTCCGGGGGGAGCGGTGGAGAGGACGGATCGCGGGCGAGAGCCCGCTTAATGGAGAGGGCGGAGCGATGGCGACGGATCGCATGGACAGGGTGAACGCGGCTCATGTGGCTGGGGCCACCGCCGTCAAAACCGCGCCCATCGTCGGCCGACCGCCGGCCTCGGGCCTGTTCGACCCCGCGCAGGAGCGCGATGCCTGCGGCGTCGGCTTCATCGCCGACATCAAGGGGCGCAAGTCCCACAAGATCGTCGAGGACGGCCTCAACATCCTGCTCAACCTGGAGCATCGCGGCGCCGTGGGCGCGGACCCGCGCGCGGGCGACGGCGCGGGCATGCTGGTGCAGATCCCGCACCGCTTCTTCGCCAAGGAGACCGCGCGCCTCGGCTTCACCCTGCCCGAGCCCGGCCAGTATGCGGTCGGCCATATCTTCATGCCGCGCGACCCCGAGGGGCGCGAGATCGTGCGTGAGACCTTCGAGCGGGTGATCGCGGAGGAGGGGCTCGCCTTCCTCGGCTGGCGCGACGTGCCCACCGACAATTCGTCGCTGGGCGTCAGCGTCCTGCCCACCGAGCCGCACCATCTCCAGGTCTTCATCGGCCATGGCGAGCTTCCCCAGAGCGAGGATGACTTCGAGCGCCGCCTGTTCGTGGTGCGCAAGGTCATCTCCAACGCCATCTATGACGCGAAGGATTCGCGGCTCGCCGGCTATTATCCGGTGTCCCTGTCGTGCCGCACCCTGGTCTATAAGGGCATGTTCCTGGCCGACCAGCTGGGCGCCTATTATCCCGATCTGCACGACCCGGATTTCGAGAGCGCGCTCGCCCTTGTGCACCAGCGCTTCTCCACCAACACCTTCCCGGCCTGGCCGCTGGCGCACCCCTATCGCATGGTGGCGCATAACGGCGAGATCAACACCCTGCGCGGCAACGTCAACTGGATGGCGGCGCGGCAGGCGAGCGTGGATTCCGAGCTGTTCGGCGCGGACATCTCCAAGCTCTGGCCCATCTCCTATGAAGGCCAGTCGGACACGGCCTGCTTCGACAATGCGCTCGAATTCCTGACCCAGGGCGGCTACTCGCTGCCCCACGCGGCCATGATGCTGGTGCCCGAGGCGTGGGCGGGCAACCCGCTCATGGATGAGGAGCGGCGCGCCTTCTACGAGTATCACGCTGCCCTCATGGAGCCGTGGGACGGCCCGGCCGCCATCGTCGCCACCGATGGGCGCCAGATCGTCGCCACGCTGGACCGCAACGGCCTGCGGCCCGCGCGCTACATGGTGACGAGCGACGACACCATCGTGCTCGCCTCCGAAATGGGCGTGCTGACCCTGCCCGAGGAAAAGATCATCACCAAGTGGCGCCTCCAGCCCGGCAAGATGCTGCTGGTGGACCTTGAGGAAGGCCGCCTCGTGCCCGACGAGGAGGTGAAGACCGCCCTCGCCAAGGCCCATCCCTACAAGGAGTGGCTGAAGCACACCCAACTGGTGCTGGAGGAGTTGCGCCCCGTGGAGGCGCGCGAGGTGCGCACCGACGTGTCGCTGCTCGATCGCCAGCAGGCGTTCGGCTACACCCAGGAAGACATCAAGCTGCTTCTGCCCCCCATGGCCGTCACCGGCCAGGAAGCGGTGGGCTCCATGGGCACGGATACGCCCGTCTCGGTGCTCTCCGACAAGTCAAAGCTGCTCTACACCTATTTCAAGCAGAACTTCGCGCAGGTGACGAACCCGCCCATCGACCCGATCCGCGAGGAACTGGTCATGAGCTTGGTCTCCTTCATCGGCCCGCGCCCCAACATCTTCGACCTGGAAGGCACGGCCCGCCGCAAGCGGCTGGAGGTGCGTCAGCCCATCCTTACCAATGAGGATTTGGAGAAGATCCGCTCCATCGGCTTCATGGAAGAGCGGTTCGACACCCGCACGCTGGACATTACCTATCCGTCCGACAAGGGCGCCGCCGGCATGCCGGACGCCCTCGACCGCCTGTGCGAGCGCGCCGAGGCGGCGGTCCATGGCGGCTACAACATCATCATCCTGTCCGACCGCATGACCGGGCCGGACCGCATCCCGATCCCGGCGCTGCTCGCCACCGCCGCCGTGCACCACCATCTCATCCGCAAGGGCCTGCGCACCTCCGTGGGCCTCGTGGTGGAGACCGGCGAGGCGCGCGAGATCCACCATTTCGCCTGCCTCGCGGGATATGGCGCGGAAGCCATCAACCCCTATCTCGCCTTTGAGACGCTGGTCGCCATGCGCGACGAGCTGCCGGAGGAGGTTGACGACTACGAGCTGGTCAAGCGCTACATCAAGTCCATCGACAAGGGGCTGCTGAAGGTGATGTCCAAGATGGGCATCTCCACCTACCAGTCCTATTGCGGCGCGCAGATCTTCGACGCGGTCGGCATCTCCTCCGAGCTGGTGAACAAGTATTTCTTCGGCACCGCCACCACCATCGAGGGTGTCGGCCTCGCGGAGATCGCGGAAGAGACCGTGCTGCGGCATCGCCTCGCTTTCTCCGACGCGCCGGTCTACCGGCTCGCGCTGGATGTGGGCGGCGAATATGCCTACCGCATGCGCGGCGAGGCGCATGCCTGGACGCCGGACAGCGTCTCGCTGCTCCAGCATGCGGTGCGCAGCAATGCGCAGGACCGCTATCGCGCCTTCGCCAAGATGATGGACGCGCCCGAGAACCTGCTCACGGTGCGCGCGCTGTTCCGCATCCGCGACGCGCAGGAGATCGGCAAGGCGCCCATCGACATCAGCGAAGTGGAATCCGCCGCCGATATCGTGAAGCGGTTCGTCACCGGCGCCATGTCGTTCGGCTCCATCTCGCGCGAGGCGCACACCACGCTCGCCATCGCCATGAACCGGATCGGCGGCAAGTCGAATACGGGTGAGGGCGGCGAGGAGCCGGAGCGCTTCAAGCCCCTGCCCAACGGCGACAGCATGCGCTCGGCCATCAAGCAGGTGGCCTCGGGCCGGTTCGGCGTGACGGCGGAATATCTCGTCAATTCGGACGTGATGCAGATCAAGGTGGCCCAGGGTGCCAAGCCCGGCGAGGGCGGCCAGCTGCCCGGCCACAAGGTGGACGCGGTCATCGCCAAGGTGCGCCACTCCACTCCGGGCGTCGGCCTCATCTCGCCGCCGCCGCACCATGACATCTATTCCATCGAGGATCTGGCGCAGCTCATCTACGACCTGAAGAACGTCAATCCCGATGCGGACGTGTCGGTGAAGCTCGTTTCGGAAGTGGGCGTGGGCACGGTGGCGGCTGGCGTCGCCAAGGCGCGCGCCGACCACATCACCATTTCCGGCTTCGAGGGGGGCACGGGCGCGTCTCCGCTCACCTCTCTGAAGCATGCGGGTTCGCCCTGGGAGATGGGCCTCGCCGAGACCCAGCAGACGCTGGTGGCCAACCGGCTGCGCGGGCGCATCGCCCTGCAGGTGGACGGCGGCTTCCGTACCGGGCGTGACGTCATCATCGGCGCCATGCTGGGCGCGGACGAGTTCGGCTTCTCCACCGCCCCGCTCATCGCGGCGGGCTGCATCATGATGCGCAAGTGCCACCTGAACACCTGCCCGGTGGGCGTGGCGACGCAGGATCCCGTGCTGCGCAAGCGCTTCAAGGGCACCCCCGAGCACGTCATCAACTACTTCTTCTTCATCGCCGAGGAAGTGCGGGAGATGATGGCGGCCCTCGGCGTGCGCTCGCTGAACGAGATCGTCGGCCGCTCCGACTATCTCGACCAGACCAAGGCCATCGACCACTGGAAGGCCAAGGGCCTGGACTTCTCGCGCATCTTCGCCCAGCCGGATGTGCCCGCGGACGTCTCGATCTACCACACCGAGCGCCAGCACCATCCCATCGAGACCGTGCTCGACCGCACGCTCATCAAGAAGGCCATGCCGGCGCTGGAGAACGGCGAGAAGGTGGTGATCGAGAGCCCCATCCGCTCGGTGGATCGCTCGGCCGGCGCCATGCTGTCCGGCCAGGTGGCCAAGCGCTATGGCGGCGCCGGCCTGCCGGACGACACCATCGAGGTGCATCTCACGGGCACCGCGGGCCAGGCGTTCGGCGCCTTCCTCGCGGCGGGCGTGACGCTGAACCTCGTGGGCGAGGCCAACGACTATGTGGGCAAGGGCCTCTCGGGCGGCCGCATCATCGTGCGCCCGCCGGCCCACAGCGCCATCGTGCCGGAGAATTCCATCATCGTCGGCAACACCGTCATGTACGGCGCCATCGAGGGTGAGTGCTTCTTCCACGGCGTGGCCGGGGAGCGCTTCGCTGTGCGCAATTCGGGGGCAATCGCCGTCGTTGAAGGCACTGGCGACCACGGTTGCGAGTACATGACCGGCGGCATCGTGGTGGTGATCGGCCCCACCGGGCGCAATTTCGCGGCCGGCATGTCGGGCGGCGTCGCCTATGTGCTGGACGAGGACAAGAGCTTCGCCAAGCGCTGCAACCTGTCCATGGTCGATATCGAGCCCGTGGAAGAGGAAGAAGATCTTCTGGAGCGCCTCCACCACCATGGCGGCGACCTGGAGTTCAAGGGCCGTATCGACGTGCAGGGCGACATGTCGCGCCATGACGAGGAGCGCCTGCACCAGCTCATCGCCAAGCACCTGCATTATACAGGCTCGGCGCGGGCGCAGACGATCCTGGACAATTGGGCCGATTATCGCGGCAAGTTCGTGAAGGTGATGCCGGTGGAATACCGCCGCGCCCTGCGCGAAATGGAGAAACTGCGCGGCCTGCAGGCGGCGGAGTAGCTTCCTCATCGTGCGCTGCCGCCGATCCCTCTCCCGCTTGCGGGGGAGGGGGGCGAGCGAAGCGAGGATGCCCTGTCGTGCTTCGGAGGCCGGCTCGCCGCTGTGCGGCGTGCCCCTCCCTACCCCTTCCCCGCAAGCGGGAGAGGGCATTGCGGCGCACTCAACCAACCGCACCGCAAAAGCAGAGTCCCCAAGCTGGAACAATTCTTGTAATGGAGCTAATCGGCGCAGGCTTGCGACGGGCTCCCGGAGGAGTGGGTATGGGCAAGGTTACGGGTTTCCTTGAGATCGATCGGCGGGAGCAGAAGTATCAGCCCGCCTCCGACCGGATCCGTCATTTCCGTGAATTCACCCTGCCTTTGCCGGATGCCGAGGTGGTCAATCAGGCCGCCCGGTGCATGGATTGCGGCATTCCCTTCTGCCACGGTCCCACCGGCTGCCCGGTGCACAACCAGATCCCGGACTGGAACGACCTCGTCTATCAGGACGACTGGGAGGAGGCGGCGCGCAACCTGCACTCCACCAACAATTTCCCGGAATTCACCGGCCGCGTCTGCCCCGCCCCCTGCGAGGAAGCGTGCACGCTGAACCTTGAGGACATGCCGGTCACCATCAAGACCGTGGAGCAGTCCATCGCCGACAAGGCGTGGAAGATGGGCTGGATCAAGCCCGAGCCCGCGGCGGTGCGCACCGGCAAGAAGGTGGCTGTCATCGGCGGCGGCCCGGCGGGCCTTGCCGCCGCCCAGCAGCTCGCCCGCGCCGGGCACGACGTGCACCTCTATGAGCGCGAGCCCAAGGCCGGCGGCCTGCTGCGCTATGGCATCCCCGACTTCAAGATGGAGAAGCACCACATCGACCGCCGGGTCGCGCAGATGGAAGGGGAGGGCGTTACCTTCCACTACGGCGTCAATGTGGGCGTGACCACGAGCCTCCAGGACCTGCTGGATTCCCATGACGCGGTGCTGATGGCGGGCGGCTCGGAAGCCCCGCGCGATCCGCAGCTGCCGGGCCAGGAGATGGAGGGCGTGCATTTCGCCATGCCCTATCTGGTGCAGCAGAACCGGCGCGTGGGTGGCGAGGACGTGAATCGCGACCTGCCCATTCTGGCCGCCGGCAAGCATGTGGTGGTGGTGGGCGGTGGCGATACGGCTTCCGACTGCGTGGGCACCGCCTTCCGCCAGGGGGCGCTCTCCGTCACCCAGTTGGATATCCGCCCCGTGCCTCCCATGAAGGAGGACAAGCTGGCGGTGTGGCCCTTCTGGCCCACCAAGTTCCGCACCTCCTCCTCCCAGGCGGAAGGCGCCGAGCGCGAGTTCGCCTGCGCGACCCTGGGCATTGAGGGCCGGAACGGCCGCGTGACCGGCGTGAAGTGCGCCCGCGTGGACAGCCGGCGCCAGCCGGTGCCCGGCACGGAATTCGTGCTGCGCGCGGATCTCGTCTTCCTCGCCATCGGCTTCGCCCATCCGCTGGTGGAAGGCATGCTGGCGCAGAGCGGCGCGGCGCTGGACAAGCGCGGCAACGTGGCGGCGGACGAGGAGAGCTACCTCACCTCCACGCCGCGCCTCTATGCGGCGGGCGACATGCGGCGTGGCCAGTCCCTGGTGGTGTGGGCCATCCGTGAAGGCCGCCAGGCGGCCCATGCCATCGACAAGGATCTGATGGGCGTGACCACGCTGCCGCGTTGATCGCCCCGACAGGTCGGAAAAACAGAAAAGGCCCTCCGCATGGAGGGCCTTTTTCGTTTGCGCCGCCGGGGTGTCGTCAGAACAGATAGACCGCCGCCACGAGGCCCACCACCACCACCAGGAACAGGCCGATGGTGACCAGGCCGAGCCGCTTCTCGATGAATTCGCGCGCGGCCGGGCCGAAATAATTCAGTAGCGCCGCCAGCAGGAAGAAGCGGGCGCCGCGCGTGATGAGCGACAGCACCACGAACCAGAACAGATTGTAGTTGGCGAAGCCCGACGTGATGGTGACCAGCTTGTAGGGGATGGGCGTGATGCCCTTCAGCAGGATCACCCAATGCCCGTACTGGGCATAGGCATGGCGGAAGGCATCCACCTTGGCGCCGTAGCCGTAGAGATTGATGAGGAACAGGCCGACGCTGTCATAGAGCAGGGCGCCGATGGCGTAGCCCACGAGGCCGCCCGCCACCGAGGACAGTGTGGCGATGAGCGCGTAGCGCCACGCCATTTCCGGCCGTGCCAGCGTCATGGGCACCTGGAGCACGTCCGGCGGGATGGGGAAGATGGAGCTTTCCGCGAAGGACACGATGCCCAGCGCCCAGGGCGCGGAGGGCCGCGAGGAATAGGCGAGCACCCAGTCGTAGAGCTTGCGGAGCATGGAGTGGAGGTCTTCCCGCAGGAGATGTCGGCTCCGCATAGACGGCGCCCGCGTGCCTGTCCAGTTGACCCTTGGGAAGCATGTGTTGCGCCGCAGCGACAGGGTTCGCGCTTTTGTTTCCGAAGAGCGACGGGCGTGTGGAACTCGGGTGGCTCGTCGTGCATTAACCCTGCCGACGAAGGTGGGTTGGGACGGAAACGATTCTCCCACCGGATTTAACTTTTTGGGAACCTCTGTGGCGCAGCGTGCCTCAATCGCGCACCCGCGCTCCCCAGTTCTTCCCGTTCGATGAGTGGCCCCATGTTGAAGCGCATCGCAGTTTTCGCGACCCTGGTTCTCGGCTACGCCCTCGCCGGCGTCGCGCTCTCCACCGGAGATGTGGCGGCCACCGGCGCTGCGATCGCCATCGCCACCGAGTGATCCGCGCCGTCTGACGTGCGCCGGGCCCCATGGGCCCGGGCCGTGAGGCGCAGCTTCAGAGAGTGCCTGACATGAAGAGGCCCCCGGCGCACTGCGCCGGGGGCCTCTTATGTTTCCGGTGCCCGATCGGTTGAGTGTGCCGTCCCCCTCAGTGACGGGTCTTCTCCGGCGGCAGGTCGGCGGCAGTGAGCGGCGGGGTGGCGAGATGGCCGCCGAGGCCCGCCATGGCCGCGCGCTGGCGCACCAGGGCCAGCACTACATCCAGGGTGGGGGTGGGCACCTCCAGCAGGCGGCCCATTTCCTGGACGGCGGTGACCAGCGGGTCGATCTCCATGGGGCGATCCCGCTCCAGGTCCTGGAGCATGGAGGTCTTGTGGCCGCCCACGGCGCCTGCGCCATTGATGCGGCGCTCCACGTCCACGCGGAAGTTCACCCCGAGGCGACGGGCGATGGTCTCCGCTTCCGTCATCATGGCGCGGGCCACGGCGCGGGTGTCCGGGTCGGTGGCGATCACGTCCAGGGTCGCGTGGGTGAGGGCGCTGATGGGATTGAAGCAGAGATTGCCCCACAGCTTGAGCCACATCTCGTCGCGGATATTGGTCATGACGGGCGCGCGCAGGTTGGCCTCTTCCATGAGCGTGCTGAGCCGCGTCACGCGGTCCGTCACTTCGCCGGAGGGCTCGCCCAGCGGGAACTTGTCGCCATAGACGTGCTGGATGACGCCGGGCGCCACCACTTCGGTGGCGGGATAGACGATGCAGCCGATGGCGCGCTCGGGCCGCAGGACCTCCCACTGCTTGCCGCCGGGATCGATGCTCTGCAGGGTCCGGCCCTCAAGCGCGCCGCCATGCTTGTAGAAATACCAATAGGGCACGCCGTTCACGGCCGTGACGACGCTGGTGTCATTGCCCAGCAGCGGGCGCATGCGGTCCACCACGGACGGCACCGAATGGGCCTTCAGGGCGATGAACACATAGTCCTGCGGCCCGAGCTCCGTGGGATCGTCCGTCGCGCGCACCCGCGCCACCTGCTCCTCGCCGCCGATCAGCAACTTCACGCCGTTCTGCTTCATGGCTTCCAGATGGGCGCCGCGCGCCACCAGGCTCACATCCGCGCCGGCCTGGGCCAGTTTCACGCCCAGATAGCCGCCGATCGCTCCCGCGCCATAGATGCAGATTTTCATGGCGAAGCCTCCCGTATCGTTGATGGTGTATATTGTATGCCAATAACGTGGGCGCAGGTTTGCCTGCATCCCCATGCCCCAAGAATATTTATGGGATATTTTTCCGTAATATGGAAAATTGCCGCAGGTGGTCGCACCTTGGTGCGCGCGGGGCGTGTGCCCCTTGCCCAGGCAGGGGAAAAAGCGCCTTCTAGGGCAAGGCCGAATGATAATCGGCCCGGCCAATATGTGCGGAGGGGCTATGGAGGACCAGATCGCCTTGCCGCGGCGCCGAGGCCGACCCGCGTCCGCGTCGGACGGTGGTGAGGTTCAGTCGCTGGATCGGGCCATCGCGCTATTGCGTGTGCTGGCCGAGGCGGACGGCATGAGCCTCAGCGATATCACCAAGCGCACGGATCTGCCGGCCTCCACGGCGCACAGGCTTCTCGCCACGCTCCAGAAGCGCCAATTGGTGAATCACGACCAGGAGAACGGCCTGTGGACCGTGGGCCTCGGCCTGTTCCGCATCGGCGCCGCGTATCTGCGCATCCGCAAGCTGCCGGATGTGGGCCGCCCCGTGATCCGGCGCCTGCTGCATGAGACTGAGGAGACGGTGAACCTCGCCATGTTCGACGGCAACGAGCTGGTGGTGGTGGGGCAGGCGGAGGGGCATGCGCCGGTCCGGGCCTTCTTCCGCCTGGGCGCCCGGCTGCCGCTCCATGCCACGGCGGCGGGCAAGGCGGTGGTGGCGGCGGCCAGCCCCGCCTTTCGCGGGGCCTGCCTCGCGCAGGTCCGCTACGAGGCCTTCACCGTGCGCACCCATCGGTCCGAGCGGGAACTGGTGGACGACATCGTCGCTGTCTCCGCGCGCGGCTACGCGATCGACAATGAGGAGCATGCGGCCGGCATGCGCGCTGTCGCGGCCGCCATCTTCAACGAGTGGCGCGAGCCCATCGGCGCGGTGTCGGTGTCCGGCCCGTCCGTGCGCATGAGCGACGACCGGGTGGAGCGCTTGGGCCGCCGCATCGTCGCCGCCGCCGACCAGATGACACGCCTCTATTCGGGCGCTGACGAGACCTTGCCGCCGGAATTCGTCGCCTATCGGTGATAAGGTGGTGGGCCAAGGACCACCTGTGATTGTTCAAGTCCCGGACATTGCAGGATGTTTTCCGTCCGGCCGCGAGCGGCGCGTGGTGCCGCTTCAGGTGCTGCTTTGCAGCAAATGGCCAGTGCGCGTGCAGCAAATATCTGCGCATTTTCCCTGAAATATTTTATGCAAAATACATGACGCATGTATTCGGCGCACCGAATTCAGAATTGCTGATTTCCATTGCGTGAGGTTGACATACAATATACTCTTTCCAAATCCACCAAACGCCAAGGTGGTAAGAAGATAAAATTCTTCAACAGGTTACGCCAAGAATCCGCCTCGTAAGAAGGCGGGCGACCCGGGAGGAAAACAAGATGCGTTCGGCTTTTGCCAGATCAATCCAACGTTTCGCGGCGGTCTGTACTGCGGTTGCGGTTCTCTCCCCCCTGTCCGCATGGGCCTGGGAGCCGACCAAGAACGTCGAATTCATTGTGCCGGCGGGCACGGGCGGCGGCGCCGACCAGATGGCGCGCATGCTTCAGGGCATCATCCAGAAGAACAACCTGATGGCCCAGTCGCTGGTGGTCATCAACAAGTCCGGCGGCGCGGGCGCCGAGGGCTTCCTGGATATGAAGGGGTCCTCGGGCAACCCCCACAAGATCATCATCACCCTCTCGAACCTCTTCACCACGCCGCTTGCCACCGGCGTTCCGTTCAAGTGGGACGATCTCACCCCCGTCGCCATGCTGGCCCTGGACGAGTTCATCCTCTGGGTGAACGCCAAGGCGCCTTATGACGACGTGAAGGGCTATCTGGCGGCCCTCAAGGCGGCGCAGCCCGGCAGCGAATTCAAGATGGGCGGCACCGGCTCCAAGCAGGAAGACCAGATCATCACCGCCGCCATCGAGCAGGCCACGGGCGCCAAGTTCATCTATGTGCCCTACAAGGGCGGCGGAGACGTGGCGGCGCAGCTGGTGGGCGGCCATGTCACCTCCTCGGTGAACAATCCCATCGAAGCGGTGTCGCAGTGGCGCGCGGGCGAGCTGAAGCCGCTCTGCGTGTTCGACAGCCAGCGCCTGCCCTACAAGGAGCCGGTGGCGTCGGGCAAGTCGTGGGCCGACATCCCCACCTGCAAGGACGGCGGCCTCGACATCGAATACCTGATGCTGCGCGGCATCTTCATGGCGCCGAAAGTGACGCAGGATCAGGTCGATTACTATGTGAACCTCTTCAAGAAGGTGCGCGAGACGCCTGAATGGAAGGATTTCATGGAGAAGGGGGCCTTCAACACCACCATGCTCAGCGGCGCCGAATATAAGGCTTGGCTCGGCAAGGCGGCGGAAAGCCACCGCTCCCTGATGGAGAAGGCCGGCTTCATCGCCAAGTAGTCACCTGGTGACTGCTGGCGCATGAGGCGCCGGATGCGCTGCCCTCGGGCGGCGCTCCGGCGGGGCGCCGCCCCTTCCGCGCCGCGCGCGGAACCGGGTCGCAGCCCCAGCCGCCGGGGCGGCCGACATGCAGGCGCAGCCGCATGATCCCCCGCCCGGATGATGATCCCAAATGCCGGCGCGCGCCGCGCCGGCAAGGTCCGGGGTTCCGGTCCGCAGCGACGCGCACGCCCCCGTGCGTGCGTTCCCACGGCCGCATCCCGTCCGATGATCTTCTCGACAGGACGTCAGTCATGGCAATCGAATCCGAAAAGTCCGAGCACACCGTCACCACGCGGACCATGGACATCGTCGTCGCCCTGCTTTTCATGGGCGTCGCGGCGCTCGTCATGGCGGATAGCTGGCGCATTGGCGCCCGCTGGGCGTCCGATGGTCCCCAGGCCGGTTATTTCCCCTTCTATGTCGGCCTCATCATGTTCTTAGCGAGCGTGGGCACGCTGGCCACGAACCTCTTCACCAAGACGCCGAACCTCTCCAATTTCGTGGACCGCGAGCAATTGGGTTCGGTCCTGAAGGTTCTGGTGCCGACAATCGTCTATGTGGTGCTGATCAATTTCATCGGCATCTATATCGCGTCGATGATCTTCATCGCCTTCTTCATGTGGTGGCTGGGCAAATACAGCCCCATGGTCATCGTGCCCGTGGCCATCGGCGTGCCCGCGGTGCTGTTCGTGATGTTCGAGATCTGGTTCCTCGTGCCCCTGCCCAAGGGTCCCATCGAGACCGCGCTCGGCTACTGACCCGCGCCGCCCGCGCGGGCGGCGCCGAACAACCAGCAGATTCCGCAATCCGCCGCCGTTCAGCCGCGGCCCGCAAGCGGGACACCGACCTCAAAACGTCACCCGCACGCCCCGCGCCTGAAGGCCGGGGACCTGGGGAGGAACACAGTGGAAGCGCTCTCAAATCTTATCGGAGGCTTTAGCGTCCTCGGCGACCCGATGAACATCGTCTACATGTTCGTCGGCATCGGACTGGGCGTTCTCATCGGCGTGCTGCCCGGCCTCGGCGGCGCAAACGGGGTGGCGATCCTTCTGCCGCTCACCTTCTCCATGTCGCCGGTGTCCGCCATCATCATGCTCTCCTCCATTTATTGGGGAGCCCTGTTCGGCGGCGCCATCACCTCGGTGCTGTTCAACATTCCCGGCGAACCCTGGTCGGTGGCGACAACCTTCGACGGGCACCCAATGGCCCAGAGGGGCAAGGCGGGCGAGGCCCTAACAGGCGCCTTCACCGGCTCCTTCCTCGGCGCCTTCATCGCCGTGCTGCTCATCACCTTCCTGGCGCCGGTCATCGCCAAGTTCGCGCTGCAGTTCGGCCCGGCCGAATTCTTCGCGGTCTACCTGCTCACCTTCTGTTCCTTCGTGGGCATGGGGCGCGAATCACCCTTCAAGGTGCTGGCGGCCATGACGCTGGGCTTCGCCCTGGCGGCAGTGGGCATCGACACCGTGACCGGCCAGCTGCGCATGACGTTCGGCTCCACCGAACTGCTGCGCGGCTTCGACTTCCTGGTGGCGGTCATCGGCCTGTTCGGCGTCGGCGAGATCCTGCTCACCATGGAGGAGGGGCTCGCCTTCAAGGGCAAGAGCGCCAAGATCAACGCCAAGGTGGTGCTGGAGACCTGGAAGAAGCTCCCGGCCATGTGGGTGGGCGCGCTGCGCTCCGCCGCCGTGGGCTGCTGGATGGGCATCACCCCCGGCGGCGCCACCCCGGCGTCCTTCATGAGCTACGGCCTTGCCAAGCGCTTCTCGAAGAACGGGAAGAATTTCGGCAAGGGCGAGCTGGAAGGCGTCGTGATGCCGGAAGTGGCGGCCCATGCGGCCGGCACCTCGGCGCTGCTGCCCATGCTGACGCTCGGCATCCCCGGCTCGCCCACCGCGGCGGTGCTGCTGGGCGGCCTGCTCATCTGGGGTCTCCAGCCCGGCCCGCTGCTGTTCGTGGAGCAGAAGGACTTCGTGTGGGGCCTCATCGCCTCCATCTATCTCGGCAACATCGCCGGGCTCATCGTGGTGCTCACCACGGTGCCCCTGTTCGCCGCGATCCTGCGCATCCCGTTCAGCGTCATCGCGCCCATCATCCTGGTGATCTGCGCGGTGGGTGCCTACACGGTCCACAATGCGGGCCTGGATATCGCCGTGATGCTGATCTTCGGCGTCGTCGGCTACATCTTCAAGAAGCTCGACTACCCCCTGGCGCCGCTCGTTCTGGCCCTCGTGCTGGGCGATATGGCGGAAAGCTCCTTCCGCCAGGCCATGCTGGTGAGCCAGGGCAATATCGGCATCTTCTGGTCCAACCCGCTGGTGGGCTCCATCGTCACCCTGGCTCTGGCCATGCTGTTCTGGCCGCTGATCACCAAGGTGAAGGAGCGCCTCATGGGCGGGCCGCGCCCGGCTGCCGCCGAGTGAGCGAAACCGGCCCGGCGCTTCGGCGCCGGGCCGTCCCCCGGGGCACAGGCGTGCGCCCGGACGATCCGGCCCCATCACGCGCGGCGTCCTGTCCCTCCGCCCGGCCTTGCGGCCCCGGAGGCCCGTTCCCACCCGCTCCAGATAGCCGGCCACATATCGGACGCGAGCGACCCGGTCGGGGATTGTGTCCATGCCTAGAATACAGTACACAGTATTTCACCGACGGCGCGAGCACCCGACAGAAGGTGCCGGCCACAGGGAAGGGAACATCCGGTGCAGCACGTCGCAGACACACCGAAGCTGAATGTCGAGCCGCTGGGCGCGAGCTCCAGCCTGCGTATGCTCGCTTATGACGCGCTGAAGCGTGCGATCACCGAGATGGACATTTACGGGGCCTCCACCGAGTTCCGGCTGGACGAGCGCCAGCTCTCGGAGGACCTGGGCGTGTCGCGCACGCCGATCCGCGAGGCCATGACCGTGCTGGAGCAGGAGGGCTTCGTGCGCTCCGTGCCGCGCCGGGGCATCTTCGTGGTCCGCAAGACCAAGCGTCAGATCATCGAGATGATCACGGTGTGGGCGGCGCTCGAGGGCATGGCCGCGCGCCTCGCCGCGATCCGCTCCACCGCCACCGACATCAAGGGCCTGCGGCGCCTGTTCGACGATTTCGAGAAGGACCCGCCCGCGGTCCACATGAACGAATACTCGCAGGCCAACATCGCCTTCCATCAGGCCATCATCCGCATGGGCGGCTGCAAGCTCATCGTGGACATGACCGAGAATCTGTTCCTGCACATGCGCGCCATCCGCGCCGTCTCCATGCGGCAGGAGAACCGCTCCGAGACCTCCATGCGGGAGCATACCGGGATCATCGAGGCGCTGGAGGGCGGCGATGGCGACCGCTCCGAGCGGCTCGTGCGCGAGCACACCATGGGCCTCGCGGCCCATGTGGAAAAGCATGGGGTCTTCCCCGAATAGCCCCCGAAAGGGAGCCCGACGGGAACGCCGCAAAATCGAACAAGCAAAGTTTTTCCGGGAGGAAACGGAATGTCCGCACTAGCCCACAGCATCGATGCAGCCCCCGAGCAGGAGCTGACCGATGGCTTCCATCTGGTCATCGACGCCCTGAAGCTGAACGGCATCGAGACCATCTACAACGTGCCGGGCATCCCGATCACGGACCTCGGGCGCATGGCCCAGGCCGAGGGCATCCGCATGGTCTCCTTCCGCCATGAGCAGAATGCCGGCAACGCCGCCGCCATCGCCGGCTTCCTCACCAAGAAGCCGGGCATCTGCCTCACGGTTTCGGCGCCGGGCTTCCTCAACGGCCTCACCGCGCTCGCCAACGCCACCACCAACTGCTTCCCGATGATCCTCATCTCCGGCTCCTCCGAGCGCGAGATCGTGGATCTCCAGCAGGGCGACTATGAGGAGATGGACCAGCTCGCCATCGCCAAGCCGCTCTGCAAGGCCGCCTTCCGCGTGCTGCATGCGGCGGATATCGGCATCGGCGTCGCCCGCGCCATCCGCGCGGCCTGCTCGGGTCGTCCCGGCGGCGTCTATCTGGACCTGCCCGCCAAGCTGTTCTCGCAGGTGATGGATGCCGAGGCGGGCGCCAACTCGCTGGTGAAGGTGATCGACCCGGCTCCGGCCCAGATCCCCGGCCCGGATGCCGTGAAGCGCGCGCTGGACGTGCTCAAGGGCGCCAAGCGCCCCCTCATCATCCTCGGCAAGGGCGCGGCCTATGCCCAGGCCGACGAGACCATCCGCGAATTCGTTGAGAAGAGCGGCATTCCCTTCCTGCCCATGAGCATGGCGAAGGGCCTGCTGCCCGACACCCATCCCCAGTCCGCGGGCGCTGCGCGCTCCACGGCGCTGAAGGATGCGGACGTGGTGGTGCTGGTGGGTGCGCGCCTCAACTGGCTGCTCTCCCACGGCAAGGGCAAGACCTGGGGCGATGCCCCGAAGAAGTTCATCCAGATCGACATCGAGCCCAAGGAAATGGACTCCAACGTCGAGATCGCCGCCCCGCTCGTGGGCGACATCGGTTCGTGCGTCGCCGCGCTGCTGGACGGCATCGACGGTTCTTGGCCGGGCTCGCCCGCCGACTGGACGAAGACCATCGTCACCAAGCGCGACGAGAACATCGCCAAGATGGCGCCGCGCCTCCTGAAGAATTCCGCCCCCATGGACTTCCATGGCGCGCTCGGCGCCCTGCGCACGGTCATCAAGGAGCGGCCCGACGCGATCCTGGTGAATGAGGGCGCCAACACGCTCGACCTCGCCCGCGGCATCATCGACATGTACCAGCCGCGCAAGCGCCTGGATGTGGGCACCTGGGGCGTGATGGGCATCGGCATGGGCTTCGCCATCGCCGCCGCCGTGGAAACCGGCAAGCCGGTGCTGGCGGTGGAAGGCGACAGCGCCTTCGGCTTCTCCGGCATGGAAGTGGAGACCATCTGCCGCTACGACCTGCCGGTCTGCATCGTCATCTTCAACAATAACGGCATCTATCGCGGCACCGACGTGGATCCCACGGGCCGCGATCCCGGCACCACGGTGTTCGTGAAGGACAGCCGCTACGACAAGATGATGGAAGCCTTCGGCGGCATCGGCGTGAACGTGACCACGCCGGACGAGCTGAAGCGCGCCGTGGACGCCGCCATGGACAGCGGCAAGCCCACCCTCATCAACGCGGTGATCGATCCCACCGCCGGAACCGAGAGCGGCCGCATCGGCAATCTCAATCCGCAGAGCGTGGTGAAGCGCAAGTCCTGATCTCGGGACGCGCTGAATACGGCATCAGCCGACCGGGCGGAGCCATGGCTCCGCCCGACATCTCCAGAGGGTTCACACAAAAAGAACAAGCGTCGCTTCAAGCGCGTGCCAAGAGGAAAACGAGGCTCTTATGGGCAAGGCACTAGACGGCGTTCGCATCCTGGACTTCACCCATGTCCAGTCCGGTCCCACCTGCACGCAGCTGCTCGCCTGGTTCGGCGCGGACGTGATCAAGGTGGAGCGCCCGGGCGAGGGCGACGTGACGCGCACCCAGCTGCGCGACGTCCCCAATGCGGACAGCCTCTATTTCACCATGCTGAATTCCAACAAGCGCTCCATCACCCTCGACACCAAGAATGCCGAGGGCAAGCGCATCCTGGAGGACCTGGTGAAGGTCTGCGACGTGCTGGTGGAGAATTTCGCTCCCGGCGCGCTGGATCGCATGGGCTTCACCTGGGAGCGGCTCCAGGAACTCAATCCCCGCCTCATCCTCGCCTCCGTGAAGGGCTTCGGCCCCGGCCCGTTCGAGGATTGCAAGGTGTATGAGAACGTGGCCCAGTGCGCGGGCGGCGCCGCCTCCACCACGGGCTTCCGCGACGGGCTTCCGCTGGTGACCGGCGCGCAGATCGGTGACAGCGGCACCGGCCTGCATCTGGCGCTCGGCATCGTCACCGCGCTGTTCCAGCGCGAGCATACGGGGCGCGGCCAGAAGGTGCTGGCGGCCATGCAGGATTCGGTGCTGAACCTGTGCCGCGTGAAGATGCGCGACCAGCAGCGCCTCGCTCACGGCCCCTTGCAGGAATACAGCCAGTTCGGCGAGGGCGTGCCCTTCGGCGAGACGGTGCCCCGCGCGGGCAACGATTCCGGCGGCGGCCAGCCGGGCCGCATCCTGAAGTGCAAGGGCTGGGAGCAGGATCCCAACGCCTACATCTATTTCATCACCCAGGCGCCGGTCTGGGGGAAGATCTGCGACGTCATCGGTGAGCCGGGCTGGAAGACCGATCCCGGCTATGCCACCGCCGCCGCGCGCCTGCCGCACCTCAACGAGATCTTCACCCGCATCGAAGCCTGGACCATGGCCCACGACAAGTTCGAGGCCATGGAGATCCTGAACAAATACGACATTCCCTGCGGGCCCATCCTCTCCATGAAGGAGATCGCCGCCGACCGCTCCCTCTATGCCACCGGGACGCTGGTGGAGGTGGAGCACCCGGTGCGCGGGGCCTATGTCACGGTCGGCAATCCCATCAAGCTTTCCGACAATGACGTGCCCGTGGAGCGCTCGCCGCTCCTGGGCGAGCACACGGACGACATCCTGGCGCATGTGCTCGGCTTCGACGACGCACGCATCTCGGCCCTCCGGCTCACCGGCGCTTTGGGCGTTCCGGTGCGCATGGCGGCGGAGTGAGACGCGGGATCTGACGACTCCCATGTCGCGCGCGGCTGCAGGCCGGGCGCGGACCGAAGGAAGACAAGCGGCTGTCCTTGCTTAGCTGGAGAAGGCCAATGGCGATCTGGATGAGTGCTTCCCGCGCTCCCGACGGCGTCCTTTCCGGCTCCGGCTCCATGAGCCGGCAAGGACAAAGCGGCTGAGGAAATCCCCCGCGCCCGGCGGCGCCGCTTCCCGCGGCGCACCGGACCGCGAGGGGAAAAATCGTCCGGATCGGCGCCATGGGCACCGGGCCGGGAGGAAACGGATCAACGCTTTAGAAAAAGGGAAGCGAAGATGTCTAAGCCGTTGGAAGGTATCAAGATCATCGATTTCACCCACGTCCAGGCGGGTCCCGCCTGCACCCAGCTTTTGGCTTGGTTCGGCGCCGACGTGATCAAGGTCGAGCGTCCCGGTTCCGGTGACGTGACCCGCTCGCAGCTGCGCGACGTCTCCAATGCGGACGCGCTCTATTTCACCATGCTGAACTCCAACAAGCGCTCCCTGACCCTGGACACGAAGACCCAGGCCGGCAAGGAAGTGCTCACGAAGCTCATCAAGGAGAGCGACGTTCTGGTGGAGAATTTCGGCCCCGGCGCGCTGGACCGCATGGGCTTCACCTGGGAGCACATCAAGTCGCTGAACCCCGGCATGATCGTCGCCTCGGTGAAGGGCTTCTCCGACGGCCACCATTATGAAGACCTGAAGGTGTATGAGAACGTCGCCCAGTGCGCGGGCGGCGCGGCCTCCACCACCGGCTTCTGGGATGGCCCGCCCACCGTGTCGGCCGCCGCCCTCGGCGACAGCAACACCGGCATGCACCTGGCCATCGGCATCCTCACCGCGCTCCACCAGCGCAACAAGACCGGCAAGGGCCAGAAGGTCGCCGTCTCCATGCAGGATGCGGTTATCAATCTCTGCCGCGTGAAGCTGCGCGACCAGCAGCGCCTGGACCGCGTGGGCTATCTGGAGGAATACCCCCAGTATCCGCACGGCGAGTTCTCCGACGTGGTGCCGCGCGGCGGCAATGCGGGCGGCGGCGGCCAGCCGGGCTGGGTGCTGAAGTGCAAGGGCTGGGAGACCGATCCCAACGCCTATATCTACTTCACCATCCAGGGCCATGCCTGGGCGCCCATCTGCCGCGCGCTCGGCCGTGAGGAGTGGATCGACGATCCGGCCTACAACACCGCGCTTGCCCGCCAGGACAAGATCTTCGAGATCTTCGGCATCATCGAGAACTGGCTCTCCGACAAGACCAAGTTCGAGGCGGTGGATATCCTGCGCAAGTTCGACATCCCCTGCGCCCCGGTGCTCACCATGAAGGAGATCGCCGAGGACAAGTCGCTGCGCGAGAGCGGCACCATCGTCGAGGTGGACCACAAGGAGCGCGGCAAGTACCTGACGGTCGGCAGCCCCATCAAGTTCTCCGACATGTCGGTGGAAGTGACGGGCTCTCCGCTGCTGGGCGAACACACCGATGAGGTGCTCGCCGAGCTCGGCTACAGCGCCGACCAGATCAAGGAAATGCACGCGGCCCGCGCGGTCTGAGGCAAGCCTTGCGTCTCCCCTCTCCCGCATGCGGGAGAGGGCCGAGGCGGGGAGGGGCGCTCGTTTTCGTGGCGCACTCCCCCTTCCTTGCCCGCACGCGGGCGAGGGTCGTTTTCCTCTGCTGCTGATCAAGGGCCGCGGACCTGTCCGGCCGGATGTGGGCGAAGCCCCCCGTTGCCGCGTGCGCCCCTTCCACTTTCGCCGTTCGGCCCCACATATCCTTCATCCTTCCGCTGGGAGAGATGGAGATGATGTTCGCCGTCGCGGTGCTTCTGCCCTGGCTGGCCCTGATGCTTCGGGGCCGCATGTTCCAGGGTCTGCTTTGCCTGGTCCTCCAGATCACGCTTATCGGCTGGCTGCCGGCGGCCATCTGGGCCGTCATGGTGGTCAATTCGGACAATGAGGAGCGCCGCCACCGGGAGCTTCTCGCGTCACTTCAGAACAAAAGCTAGGCCCCGCCCTCCGGCGGTGCGCCGCGGGAGGACAAGATGGCGAACTGGGTGCGTTTCAACGCAGGCGGCAATGCGGGCTTCGGCACGCTGGAGGGCGAGGAGATCACGGTCCATGAGGGCTGCATGTTCTCCGGCGCCCGGCCCACCGGCGCGCGGGTCGCGCTGGGCGATGTTCAGCTGGACGCGCCCTGCGCGCCCACCAAGATCATCGCCCTGTGGAACAACTTCCACGCTCTGGCGGCGAAGCTGGGCGTGGCAGAGCCTGCCGAGCCGCTCTACCTCTTGAAGGCGCCCACCACCGCCGCCGCGCCCGGCGCCACCGTGCGCCGCCCGCCCGCCTATGAGGGCAAGACCGTCTATGAGGGCGAGCTGGGCATCGTCATCGGCAAGGCGGCCTCGAACATTTCCGAGGCCGAGGCCGACGCCCATATCTTCGGCTACACCATCGTCAACGACATCACCGCCGCCGACATCCTCAACAAGGATCCCACTTTCCCGCAATGGGCGCGGGCGAAGGGCTTCGACGCCTATGGCCCGTTCGGCCCCTTCATCACCACGCAGGCGCCGCCGGACGGCGCGCATATCCGCACCATCCTCAACGGAGCGGAGCGGCAGAATTATGCGGTGGGGGACATGATCTTTTCCCCGCGCCGGCTGGTGGCCATGCTTTCGCGGGACATGACGCTCCTGCCCGGCGATCTCATCGCCTGCGGCACCTCGCTGGGCGTCGGCTCCATGAAGGATGCGGTGAACGAGGTGGAGGTCTCCATCGACGGCATCGGCACGCTGCGCAACACCTTCGTGCAATAGAGCGCGATCGCTCCACCTCGAAGCACCGCAGTGCTTTGAGGTGGAGCGTGAATCGCCCTCTATCAATGTGTTAGAGCCTGATCCACTGGGGTTGTTTCAACCTGAATGGATCAGGCTTTAGCGGCTGCGCGCATAACATTGGAGACATTCCGGATCCGGGATGGCGGCGGCGCGGACGCTTCCCTCCCGGACCATGGCGCTCTAGCTTGTGCCCGCTGACGCGACGCAGGAGGCCAGGATGATTTCCCGCAGACAGATCTTTGGGGCCTCGGCGGGCCTTGCGGCCTCCTCCCTTCTGCCTGCCGCCGCGCAGGCGGCGGAGGAGCAGGTGGCCGCCAGCCCGGTCGCCCAGCTCGCGGCCTCCATCTCCGACAAGCTGTTCGACGGTGACGGCCTCGCCGTTCCCATTCCCGCGCAGCCGGTGGCGTCGGACTTCGCCCGTACCCTCGACCGCACGCTCGTGCTCGGCGGCGGCGGCGAATATTACGTGGCCTGGTATTGCGGCTTCTTCCACGGTCTGAAGGAACAGGGCGTGGACCCCACCATCGCCGAGATGGTGGTGGGCACATCGGCCGGGGCCTATATGGGCTCCTCGCTTCTCTCCGGCCGCTTCTGGCAGTTGCTCTCCCAGTTCGACTTCTTCGGCCATTTCCCGGGGCTGTTCGCCAAGCTTGCGCCCGTGACCGCGCCCAATGCCAGCCAGAAGCGGGCGCAGGAGATCAATTTCGCCGTCAAGGACGGCAACCCGGAGACGATCCGCGCCATCGGCCACGCGGCGCTGGCGGCGGACAACCGGCTGAACGGGGACGGCGTGGAGCGCCTCGCCTGGTTGCTGACCGGCGACAGCCGCACCAGCTGGCCGACGCCCAAAATGTTCACCACCTCCAATGATTGCTACACCGGCGAGCGGCTGGTGGTGCGTCAGGATGTGGCCCGCCGCAACGCCATCCCGCTCGCCCATGCGGCGGGCGCCAGCTCCTCGCTTCCGGGCGTCATCGGCCCCACGCAGCTCGGGCAGCGCTTCTGCATGGATGGCGGCATCAGCAAGAGCTGGGCGCACACCGATCTCGTGGCCGGCTCGAAGCGCGCCCTCGTGATCACGCTCACCAATGGCTATGAGGGCAGCCTGCTCAGCGGCATCCCCCACAATATCCATAACGAGATCAGCGCCCTGGAGGCCACCGGCACCAAGGCGATGCTCATCATCGCGGGCACGCCGCCGGGGGTGAACCTGCTGGACCCCAAGCAGATCGAGCCGGCCCTGAAGACCGGATATGAGCGGGCCAAGGTCGAAGCGCCCAAGATCAGGGCCTTCTGGGCCTGACGCCAACAGCGTTTCCAAGCGAAGTGTGAAGCGGTTCGCGTGAAGGAAACGCGAAAAACAAAGAGAGCGAGCGTTTCAGCGTTTCCATGGAAAGGCTGAAACGCTCTGGCCTGAGAGGGCGGGGCGGCGGCTTGCCACCCGCTCGCGCTTGCGTCTCTATGCGTGCGTCTTCCTGCCTGGATGTGCCATGACCGCCATGCCTACCTTCACGCCGCCCGATGCCGATTTCGAGCGCCGCGTGCGCGAGAGCTTTGCCCGCCAGCCCTTCATGAGCCTCATGGGCGCGCAGATGGGCGCCCTGGCGCCGGGCCGGGCGGAGATCATCCTGCCCTATTCCGAGAGCCTGACGCAGCAGCACGGCTTCTTTCATGGCGGATCGGTGGGCGCGGTGGCGGACACGGCCGGCGGCTATGCGGCCTTCACGCTGTTTCCGGCTGATTCGACCGTTCTGACCGTGGAATACAAGATCAACATCATGGCGCCCGGGCGCGGCGATCGCCTTGTGGCGGTGGGCGAAGTGGTTCGGTCCGGGCGCACGCTCACCATCGTGAGGGTGGACGTGTTCGCCGAGACGGGCACTGAGCGGGTGCATTGCGCGACGGCGACGCAGACCCTCATGTGCCTTCAGGGCCGGAGCGACGCGCGCGCCTGATGCGCTTCCCGGAGCCCCTCGTCCCCGCGCGCCTCGTGCGCCGCTACAAGCGCTTCCTCGCAGACGTGGTGCTGGAGGATGGACGCGAAACCACGGCCCATGTGGCCAATTCCGGCGCCATGACGGGCCTTGCGGTGCCGGGATCGCGGGTGTGGCTGTCTCCCGCCCGCTCGCCGGGGCGCAAGCTCGCGTTCGGCTGGGAAATGGTGGAGGCGGATTTCGGCGCGGGCCCCGAACTGGTGGGCGTCAACACCATGCATCCCAACGCGCTGGTGGCGGAGGCCATTCGCGCGGGCGCCATTCCCGCGCTTGCCGGCTACACCAGCCTGCGCCGGGAGGTGAAATACGGCGTCAACAGCCGCATCGACCTTCTTCTGGAAGGGGAGGGGCGGGCGCCTTGTTATGTGGAGGTGAAGAATGTCCACCTCATCCGGCGTCCGGGGCTGACCGAGTTTCCCGATTGCGTGACGGCGCGCGGCACCAAGCATCTGGTGGAGCTTGCCGCCATGGCGCAAGGGGGCGCCCGCGCGGTGATGGTCTATCTGAGCCAGATCGGCTCGGCCTCCGCCATCGCCTTGGCGCGCGACATTGATCCGGCCTATGGCCACGCCTTCGATCTGGCGCGGGAGGCAGGTGTGGAGGCCTTGGGTCTCATCTGTGCCCTGGATCTTGACGGAATCACCGTGGCGCACGCCGTGCCCATGCTGGGTTGATGGGGCGCGCGCTTGGAACGTCTTGCTTTGCGGGCTCTTTGGCCTAAATCATGGTTCAGATGGCGGGCCGGGGGCCTTTTCACCGGCAGGACCAGGGACATGACTTATGTAGAGGCGGCGCAGGCGCCGTTGCGGAAGACCGGACACATCAAGCTCTACGGCCCCGAGGGCTTCGAGGGCATGCGCCGGGCCGGACAATTGACGGCACGGGCGCTGGACGAAGTGGCGGGCCTAATCGGGCCGGGCGTCTCCACGGAGGCGATCGACCGCCTCGTGTTCGAGTTCGCCATGGACAACAAGGCCTATCCGGCCACGCTGATGTATCGCGGCTACCGTTACTCGGTCTGCACCTCCATTAACCATGTGGTGTGCCATGGCATGCCCAATGCGCGGCCCCTGCGGGACGGCGACATCGTGAATGTGGACATCACTCTGGTGGTGGACGGCTGGTATGGCGATTCGAGCCGCATGTATGCGGTGGGCAACGTTCCCCGGCGCGCCGAGCGGCTGCTCGACGTGACCTATGAGGCCATGATGCTGGGCATCGCGGCCATCAAGCCGGGCGGCCATGTGGGCGATATCGGCGCGGCCATCCAGGATTTCGTGGAGCCGCAGCATATGAGCGTGGTGCGTGACTTCTGCGGCCACGGCGTGGGCCAGGTGTTCCATGACGAGCCCAACATCGTGCATGTGGGCCGGCCGGGCGAAGGGCCGGAGCTGAAGCCCGGCATGATCTTCACGGTGGAGCCCATGATCAATCTCGGGCGGCCCCATGTGAAGGTGCTGTCCGACGGCTGGACCGCGGTGACCCGCGACCGCTCCCTCTCCGCGCAGTTCGAGCATGCCGTGGGTGTGACCGAGACGGGCGTGGAGATCTTCACCGAGAGCCCGAAGGGCTACCACAAGCCGCCCTATTTCCCGGCCTGACCCGCATGGCCGGGAAGCCCGATGACGGTCTTGCGGAGGCGGCGCCGCATTTTCACGGCCATCGGGAACGGCTTCGCACGCGCTTCCGGGAAGCGGGGGCGGCTGCGCTGGCCGATTATGAGCTGCTGGAACTGGTGCTTTTCCGCGCCATTCCGCGCCGTGACGTGAAGCCCATCGCCAAGGCGCTGGTGGACCGGTTCGGCTCCTTTGCCGAGGTGGTCGGCGCGCCCGCCGGATTGCTGGAGGAAATGCCCGGCATCACGGCATCCGTGGTGACGGAGCTGAAAGTGGTGGAGGCGGCGGCCCACCGCATCGCGCGCGGGCAGGTGAAGCGCCGGCCGGTTCTCTCCTCCTGGAGTTCCGTGATCGAATATTGCCGCACCTCCATGGCCTTTGCGGAGCGCGAGCAGGTGCGGGTCCTGTTCCTGGACAAGCGCAACCAACTCATCGCCGACGAAGTGGTGCAGACCGGGACCGTGGATCACGCCCCGGTCTATCCGCGTGAGGTGATCAAGCGGGCATTGGAGGTTTCGGCAAGCGCTTTGGTGCTCTGCCACAATCACCCCTCCGGCGATCCCACGCCGTCGCGGGCGGATATCGACATGACCCGCCGCATCATCGACATGGCCAAGCCTTTGGGCATCGAGGTCCATGACCACATCATCGTGGGCAAGGACGGCCATGCCAGCCTCAAGGGCCTGCGGCTCATCTGAACTTTGAAGGACGTTCCCGTCGCGAACGGGATGCCGGGCATGGCTATTGCCGCTGCCCGAACGGCTCATGTCGTGCGCTGGGGCAATGCCCACCGATGGCGGCTCGGCCATCTGCAGCGCCGAAACAGACATAAAAAAAGCGCCGCGCGTGAGCGCGGCGCCTTGGAAGGTGCCTGCGCGGCTAGGCCGCGCTGGCGAGGTCACTTGAGAGCGTTCAGCGAAGTCGCGAACGAAAGGGAGGCGATGAACTTGTCGCCGCAGCCGTTGTAGATGCCGATCATGTAGGCGCAGTTGTTCTCGGAGAGGTCCGAGCCAGAGTAGCGCAGATCGAGGGTGGCGGCCTTGTAGGTGAAGCCGACGCCGACATTCCACCAGCTGTAGCCGGAGATCTGCTCGTTCACGGTGACGACCGACGGGCCGACCACGTAGGTCACGTCATAGTTGAAGGCGCTGGTGGACAGCCACTGATAGCCGTACTCACCCGACAGGTACCAGCCGAAGTCGCCGCCGGGGCCGAAGGCCGGGAGCGGAACCTTCGCGGTCGCCGACAGCGCGGTGCCGTCGGTGCCGGTGGCGTACATGTCGCTGGTCCAGAAGAGGTTCACGCCAACGGTCAGCCAGGGAGCGACCACATAGCTGGGCTTCGCGTAGATTTCCCAGTAGTTGTAGTCGGTGGAGCTGAGGCCGACGCTGTCCGTGCCGCCGGGGAACGTGTAGTACACGCCGCCGACATCCATGGTGAAGGCGCCCCAGGTGTGGCGCAGGCCACCGGCGAAGTCGACTTCGAGCGAGCTGTTGCCATCGACCTGGAAGTTCTCAACCCAGCTCTGGTTGGACGCCCACACGTTCAGGTAAACCCAGTCGAACATCTGGAGCTCGACGAAGCCCTGGATGGCCGGGTTGTTGTTCGTCTGGCTGATGCCGCGGAACACGTAGTCAGAAGTGCCCGTCACACCGAAGGCGATGTCAAACACCGGGGGCGGCGGGGGCGCCACCACGGCCTTCACCGGGATAGCCATGTCGGCAGCGGAGGCCGCACCAGCGAACATCATGGTGGCAGCAGCGGCGACGGCAAGCTTCTTCATAAAGGGGACCCCCAATGGATTTCTGACCAGATTGAGACCAAATTTCCGAACCTTCTCCAATGTGAAAAATCGGGCAAGATTTGCACAATAATTAAACAAACCCGCATGAATGCTGGATTTTCAATGTTGCAGTTGTGCAACAAGGTGGAGGAACTGAAAGTCGCTCAACCGAAGGAAGCGTTGAAGTCAGCCAAATGAGGCCGTTTTCGGCTGTTTACGGGCGGATGAGAAGCAGTGGCCGGCCGCGCTCTGGAGTCTTCGCCCAGGTCCCATCTTCCTGCCTGGCGAATCGCAACGGGGACTGTCCGGCGGCGGACGTGACCACCACATTTCCCCCTTCAAGCCGCCAGGCGGTGGCGGCGAACTCCGCGAGCGGGGCGCTGCAGCCCGGCGCCACCTGCACCTGGCGCCCGCCGCCGGCCGGTGTGTCGGTCAAGGTCCAGCGGCACAAAACGGGGGCACCGACCGCGCGGAACAACTGCCACTCGCCCAACATCTCTTCGGGTGCCGCCTCGATGCCGTGGAGCGCGCTGGGCGGGGCGAGGAAATAGACGCCGTCGCCGTCCCGCAGGGCCTCATAGCTGCCCCCTGTCGCCTCGGTGAATTCGGCGATCGTGCGGCCCTCCGCGCCGGTCAGCCGAATGGCGCCGGACGGGTCGGGCCCCCAGGAGGCGACCTGCGCCATGAAGGGAAGGGCCGCGCAGGCGTCGCGGGCGAAGTCCACAGCGAAGCCGCTGCCGGCCGGATCGGTGGTCAATGTCACCGCGCAGGCCCGCGCGCCGTCCGCACTGGCCAGTTGGAACGTGGCCGCCACCTTCTGGGCGGCGGCGAGCAAAGCGGGGTCCACTTTCGGCGCGCTGGCCAGCGGCCGGGCCGGTTCCGGCTTGGCGGGGGCAGGGCGCTGCGGAGCGGGCTTTGCCGGCGCCGCCGGTTTCGCGGCGTCCGGCTTTCCCTGCGTCTGTGCGAGGGCGGGTGCCGTCAGCGCGGCACCGAGGAGGAGGGCGGAGAGGACAGGCGCGAACCGCATGGGCCAACGCTAACCCACGCCGCCGCCCCCGTGAAGTTGCGGTTTCCCCGGAGCCCCCAGGCGCCGTCCTGCCGTCACGGGCGGGGCCAGGGCGTCTCGGCCACGGGCGTCAGCGGCCCCTTGCCCGCGAACCAGCCCACCACATTGTCCACCACCAATTGCCCCATGGCGCCGCGCGTATGGTGGGTGGAGGAGCCCACATGGGGAAGCAGCACCGCATTGTCGAGGGCGAGCAGGGCCTGGGGCACCTCGGGCTCATGGGCGAACACGTCCAGCCCCGCAGCGCGGATGGTGCGGTTCTGCAAGGCTTCCACCAAAGCGGGTTCGTCCACCACGCTGCCGCGCGCCACATTGATGAGGATGCCGTCCGGGCCCAGCGCGGCGAGCACGTCTCGTCCCACCAGCCCGCGCGTGGAGGGGCCGCCGGGCAGGATGAGGATGAGCGTGTCCACGTCGCGCGCCAGGGCGATGAGGTCGGGATAGTGGCGATAGGCGATGCCGGGCGCCGGGTTGCGGCTGTGATAGGCGATGGGCACGCCGAAGGCTTCGAGGCGGCGTGCGATGGCCTGGCCGATGCGGCCCATGCCCACGAGGCCAACGCTGCGGGTGCGCAGGGATGTGCCGAGCGGATAGGCGCTGCTCGTCCACTTGCCCGCACGCAGGAAGCGCTCCGCCTGGGGAATCTCGCGCACGGTGGCCAGCAGCAGGCCCAGCGTGAGGTCGGCCACCTCCTCGTTGAGCACGTCCGGCGTGTTGGTGACCATGACGCCGCGGCGGCTTGCGGCGGCGGCATCCACGGTGTCGTAGCCGACGCCGAAATTAGCGACGATCTCCAGGCGCGGCAGGCGTGCCATGAGGGCATCGTTCACCGGCTGCGCGCCGCGCGTCAGGATGCCGCGCACCTCGCCCCCATGCTCGGCCACCGCCGCCTCGAAGCCTTCGGCGCCCACCAGGCGGAAGCGCTCCTTAAGCTGCTGTTCCACCACGCTGGGCATGACGAGGCCGGTCTGGAGCAGGACGGGAAGGGTGTCTGAGGGCATGGATGACTCGGGATTTGAGGACGGGTTCCGGGCGGGCATTTCCTATATAGTCCTTTTGTTCAATCGTTTTAAAAATCGCTTGATCAGCCGCCGCCCCGGCACCATGATCTTTGCAACGCCCGCTCAAAGGGCGGCGCGGTTGACGCAGTTCGGCCGCAAAAACTAAGGCCGGGGAGCAGGGTTCGGCCCGCATCTTCGGCCATTCGGGTTGGATGTCCAAGGGTGGAGCGGGAATGGCAACCGTCGAGATTCGCGGTGTGAAGAAGGCCTATGGGACCACGGCGGTCATCCATGGCGTCGATGTGAGCATCCGCGACGGTGAGTTCGTGGTGCTGGTGGGACCTTCGGGATGCGGCAAGTCCACCTTGCTGCGCATGATCGCCGGGCTGGAGAATATCACCGGCGGCGCGATCCTCATCAATGAGCGGGTGGTGAACGACGTGCCTCCGAAGGAGCGCGACATCGCCATGGTGTTCCAGAATTACGCGCTCTATCCGCACATGACCGTGGGGGCCAATATGGGCTTCTCGCTCAAGCTGCGCAGCGCGCCCAAGTCCGAGATCGATAGCCGCGTCCAGCGCGCCGCCGGCATTCTCGGCCTCTCCCATCTGCTGGATCGCTATCCCCGCCAATTGTCCGGCGGCCAGCGCCAGCGCGTCGCCATGGGCCGCGCCATCGTGCGCGATCCGCAGGTCTTCCTGTTCGACGAGCCGCTGTCCAACCTCGACGCCAAGCTGCGCGTGCAGATGCGCACCGAGATCAAGGAACTGCACCAGCGCCTCAAGACCACCACCGTCTATGTCACCCACGACCAGATCGAGGCCATGACCATGGCCGACAAGATCGTGGTGATGCATGACGGCGTGGTGGAGCAGATCGGCGCCCCGCTCGATCTCTACGATCGCCCGGCCAACCAGTTCGTCGCGGGCTTCATCGGCTCGCCGGCCATGAATTTCATCAAGGGCGCGGTCGGTTCCGACGGGCACGCCTTCGCCTGCGACGGGGGCGCGAGCCTGCCGCTGGAGGGGATGGTGGGGGCCAGGCCGGGACAGCGCGCCGTCTATGGCCTGCGGCCCGAGCATATCCGCATCGTGGAGGGGGGCGCCCCGGCCCAGGTGGTCGTGGTGGAGCCCACGGGCTCCGAGATCCTGGCGGTGGCCCGCCTCGGCGGGGAGGGCGGCCAGGAAATCTCCTGCCTGTTCCGCGAGCGCCTGTCCCTCGCGCCCGGCGAGATCATCCACATCGCGCCCCAGAAGGGCATGTCCCATCTGTTCGACGAGGCGAGCGGCGCCCGCCTCGTGGACTGACGACCCCAAAGACCGTGCCGGTACCGGACACGGCGGGGAAGAAGAGTGAACGACGACAGATCGTTTGGGAGGAACGCCATGACCATTTCGAGACGCGACCTATTGGTGGCGGGTGCGGGCCTTGCGGGCGCCGCGGCTCTTCCGGGCTTCACACCCGGCGCCTTCGCGCAGGGCGCGCCCATGCCTGACTTCAAGCCCGAGCCTGGGGCCAGCCTGCGCGTGCTGCGCTGGTCGCCCTTCGTGAAGGGCGAGGAGGAAGCCTGGATCGCCAACACCAAGAAATTCACCGAAGCCACCGGCATCGAGGTGCGCATCGACAAGGAGAGCTGGGAGGATATCCGCCCCAAGGCGGCTGTGGCCGCCAATGTGGGCTCCGGCCCGGACATCGTCTGGGTGTGGTTCGACGATGCCCAGCAATATCCCGACAAGCTGCTGGACGTGACCACGCTCGCCAACGGCCTCGGCGCCAAATATGGCGGCTGGTACGACGCGCCCGCCCTCTATGCGAAGAACCAGGGCAAGTTCATCGCCTTGCCCCTCGCCACCATCGGCAATGCGGTGGTCTATCGCGACAGCTGGGTGAAGGAAGCCGGGTTCAGCGAGTTCCCGAAGGACATCAAGGCCTTCCTTGAACTGGGCAAGGCGCTGAAGGCCAAGGGCCATCCCATGGGCTTCACCCTCGGCCACGGGGTCGGCGACGGCAACAATTTCTGCCACTGGGTGCTGTGGAGCCACGGCGGCAAGATGGTGGACGACAGCGGCAAGGTGGTCATCAACAGCCCCGAAACCGTGGCGGCGCTGCGCTATATGCGCGAACTCTATCCCACCTTCATCCCGGGCACGGAGAGCTGGCTCGACGTGAACAACAACCGGGCGTTCCTCGCCGGCGAAATCTCCGTCACCGCCAACGGCGTGTCGGTCTATTACGGCGCGAAGAACGACCCCAAGCTCGCCGACATGGCGGCGGACATGCGCTCCACCAACTTCCCCATCGGCCCGGTGGGCAAAGAAGCGGAGCTTCACCAGACCACCTCGGCCTGCATCTTCAAGTACACGAAGTTTCCCCAGGCGGCGCAAGCCTACATGGCCTTCATGTTCGACGCGCCGCAGATGAATGCCTGGATCAAGGGCGCGAGCGCCTATTGCTGCCAGACGCTCAAGGCGTTCGCCGCGAACCCGGTCTGGACCGACAATCCGATCCACAAGCCCTATTCGCGCGCCTCCGAGACGCTGCGGCCCAATGGCTATTCCGGGCCGCTCGGCCCGCAATCGGCCGCGGCCATGGCGGACTGGATCGTGGTGGACATGGTTGCGGAGGCCGCCACCGGCCAGCGCACGCCTGAAGAGGCGGCACGCCGCGCCGAGTTGCGGGCAGCCCGCATCTATCGCGGCTGAGCCTGCGCGCCGCCCCGTTCTGTCAGGGCAACGGGGCGGCGCTTCCCTTTCCGAAAGACTTGTCCGGCACCTCGCGTGCCGGTGGCATGCCCGCTTGGCGGGTCGCGGTGGAGATTTCGCGTTATGGCCGATGTGACTGCCGGTTCAGCCGGGCGCAGAAGCTGGTGGGCGGGCATCGGGCAGGGGCGGCATGTGCTCGGCCTGCTCTTCCTGCTGCCCGCGGCCGTGTTCCTGGTCCTGTTCCTGACCTATCCCCTTGGCCTCGGCGTGTGGCTCGGCTTCACCGACACGCGCATCGGCCGCGAGGGCGTGTTCGTCGGGCTGGAGAATTACGAACTGCTGTGGATCGACAGCGTGTTCTGGCTCGCGGTGTTCAACACGCTCCTCTACACGGTGGGCGCCTCGATCCTGAAATTCGCGCTCGGCCTTTGGCTGGCTCTGCTGCTGAACCAGCACCTGCCGTTCAAGTCGTTCTTCCGGGCGGTGGTGCTGCTGCCCTGGGTGGTGCCCACGGTGCTCTCGGCCATCGCCTTCTGGTGGATCTTCGACGCCCAGTTCTCCATCATCTCCTGGGCGCTCATCAAGCTCGGACTCATCGACCACAACATCAACTTCCTGGGCGACACCACCAATGCCCGACTGTCGGTGATCGCCGCCAATGTGTGGCGTGGCATCCCGTTCGTCGCCATCTCGCTGCTGGCGGGGCTCCAGACCATCCCGGCCTCGCTCCATGAGGCGGCGACGCTGGATGGCGCCACGGGGTGGCAGCGCTTCCGCTACATCACCTTGCCCATGCTTTCGCCCATCATCGCGGTGGTGATGACCTTCTCGGTGCTCTTCACCTTCACCGATTTCCAGCTCATCTATGTGCTCACCCGTGGCGGGCCGCTGAACGCCACCCATCTCATGGCGACGCTCTCCTTCCAGCGGGCCATTCCCGGCGGGCAACTGGGCGAGGGCGCGGCCATCGCGGTGGCCATGATCCCCTTCCTGCTCTCGGCCATCCTGTTCAGCTATTTCGGGCTGCAGCGGCGCAAGTGGCAGCAGGGAGGAGGCGACTGATGCGCCGTCATTCCACGCCACACGCTCCCTCTCCCGCTTGCGGGGGAGGGTGGGGGAGGGGGCGAGCGAAGCGAGGGACTGCGACGTTTCCCATTTCCCAGCGGTTCTGGCCTGTGGCCGGCCCCCTCCCAACCCTCCCCCGCAAGCGGGAGAGGGCTCTCGGCGGCGACCAGACTTCGAGGACCAACTCATGACCGACCAGCCCCTTACCGACAATTCCACCGGCATGAGCTACCTGGACAGCCTGCCCCGGCGCATGGTCACCGTGTTCCTGCCGCTGCTGGTGTTCGTGTTCGTGCTGCTGTTCCCGTTCTACTGGATGGCGATCACGGCCGTGAAGCCGAACTTCCAGCTCACGGACTATGCCAATTACTCGCCGCTCTGGGTGGTGGAGCCGACGCTGGAGCACATCAAGTACCTGCTGTTCGAGACCTCCTATCCGGGGTGGCTCTGGAACACGATGCTGGTGTCCTTCTTCGCCACCTTGATCTCGCTGGTGGCCTCGGTGTTCGCCGCCTATGCCATCGAGCGGCTGCGCTTCCACGGCTCGCGCTGGGTAGGGCTGGGCATCTTCCTGGCCTATCTTGTGCCGCCCTCCATCCTGTTCATCCCGCTGGCGCTCATGGTGTTCAAGCTGGGCATCTACGACACCAAGCTGGCGCTCATCCTCACCTATCCCACCTTCCTCGTGCCCTTCTCCACCTGGCTGCTCATGGGCTATTTCCGCTCCATTCCCTATGAACTGGAGGAGTGCGCGCTGGTGGATGGGGCCTCGCGCTGGCAGATCCTCACCAAGGTGCTCCTGCCGCTCTCCGTGCCGGGGCTGATCTCGGCGGGCATCTTCTCCTTCACCCTGTCGTGGAACGAGTTCATCTATGCGCTCACCTTCATCCAGTCGTCCGAGAACAAGACCGTGCCGGTGGGCGTGCTCACGGAACTGGTGCGCTCGGACGTTTATGAATGGGGAGCGCTCATGGCCGGCGCGCTCATCGGCTCGCTGCCGGTGGTGATCCTCTATTCCTTCTTCGTGGACTATTACGTCTCGTCCATGACCGGTGCCGTGAAGGAATAGACCGGCCGCCCTGCCGGTCTGACGCTGCGGCAACCCCCTTGCCCTCCGGCGGAGGGTCTGGCACCCATGCCGTCGGCCCCCGGTCTGAGACCGGAGCCGGGCGGGCGTCGTTCAGGCGCCGCGCGGGCGGGATCCAAGGCGCGGGCCTCGGGTTCCGGGCGTCAGAGCCGGAGAGGTGCGATGGTCGAGAAAGTGTTGGAGGGCGTCCTGTTCCGCAGCCGGTGGCTGATGGCGCCCTTTTATGTCGGGCTCATCGTCGCGCTGATGGTGCTGATGTTCAAGTTCGGGCACGAACTCCTGCACTTCGTGACCCATGCCGTCTCCGCCAGCGAGAGCGACGTCATCCTGGGGGTCCTCACCCTGGTGGACCTCACCTTCACCGGCAATCTGGTGCTGATCGTCATCTTCTCGGGCTACGAGAATTTCGTGTCCAAGATCGACACCGCCAAGCATCCCGACTGGCCGGACTGGATGACCAAGGTGGACTTTTCGGGCCTCAAGCAGAAGCTGCTGGCGTCCATCGTCGCCATCTCGGCCATCGCGCTGCTCAAGTCCTTCATGAACATGAATCCCAGCACGGACACCACCATGATCATGTGGCTGGTGATCATCCACATGGTGTTCGTGATCTCCAGCCTCATCCTGGCCTGGTCGGACCGGATCGGCGGGTCGAGCGCGCACTGACGGGCGTGTAGCAGGTTGGTTGCGCGCCCGCGCAACCAACCATCGCATCTTGTTCCTGAAGATGAAGGGTGCTCAGTCCTCGCCGGACTCGGAGTCGCCTTCCCCCTCGCGCGCCTCGATCTCGGGCGGCAGGTCCACCACGAGACGGCGGCCGGCAAGGTCCACCACGGGCACGGCGGCCTTGGTGAAGGGCACGAGGCGCGAGGTGCCGCCCTCTGTGGGGGCGAATTCCAGGATGTCGCCGGCACCGAAATCATGCATGGCGGTCACCGTCCCCAACCGCGCCCCGGCCGGGTCGTCCACGGCAAGGCCGATCAGGTCGGCGTGGTAGAAGGTGTCCTCGTCCTCGGCGGGCGGCAGGTCGGCGCGGGACACATAGAGATCGGTATTGGTGAGCGCCTCGGCGGTGTTCCGGTCGTCAACGTCCTTCAGACGGGCGACGAAATGGTCCTTGGCGGCGCGAAGCGCGGCGATGCGGAAGGTGCGCCTGCCGCTCTCGTCGGTCAGCGCATAGTCACGCAGCGCTCCGGGGTCTTCCCCGAAAGCGAACAGGCGCACCTCGCCCCGCACGCCATGGGGGGCGCCAATACGGGCAATGAGGACGCGGTCGGTCATGATGCGCTCAGGTTCGGCTGGAAAGGGATAGGGCGGCCGGCGGACCCGGCGCATATCCCGCTCCCGCGTGCGGGAGGGGATGTGATGTCAGTGGTTCCGGCAGGCTTTCCGGGGATGGCCGAGCAAGGCCCGGCCATCCCTGAAAAGACCTGAACGGTACGGCCCGAAGGCCGCATGCGGCCTCACTCGGCGGAAGCGGTTTCCTCGGCGGCGGCAGCGGCGGCGGCCTTCTTGGCCTTCTCGGCGGCGCGCTCCTGCGCCTTCTTGCCGGGCTCGGCCTTTTCCGGGTTGTTGCGGGCTTCGCGCTTCAGCAGGCCTTCGGCGTCCAGGAAGCGGGCGACGCGGTCGGTGGGCTGGGCGCCCTTGGCGAGCCACGCCTTGGCCTTCTCCACGTCGAGGGTGAAGCGGTTCTCGGCATCCTTGGCGAGGAGCGGGTTGAAGGTGCCGATCTTCTCGATGAAGCGGCCGTCGCGGGGCGAGCGGGCGTCAGCGACCACGATGCGGTAGTAGGGGCGCTTCTTGGTACCGCCGCGGGAGAGACGAATCTTCAGGGACATGGGACTTTCCTTTCAGGTCTTCACGTTCACGTTTCAGGTCCGTGGCGCCCGGGCATGTCCCGGGCCATCACGGGTTGAGGACAAGGCGCCCGAGGGCGCGATGGTCATTTCTTCTTTGGGCCGCCGAGGCCCGGCAGGCCCTTGGGCAGGCCGCCGAGGCCGCTGAGGCCGCCGGGGAAGTTCGGGGGCAGGCCCTTTCCAAGGCCCGGCATGGTGGGCGGCAGGCCGCCGCCGAGGCCGCCGGGCATCTTCTCGGCCATCTGCTGCACCTGTTCGGGAGAGGGCATGCCGCCGCCCATGCCGAACATGTTGGCAAGGCCCGCCAGCGGCCCGCGCTTGCCGGCGGCGCCGCCCATGGCCTTCATCATGTCGGCCATCTGGCGGTGCATCTTCAGCAGGCGGTTGATCTCTTCCACCTTGGTGCCGGAGCCCGCCGCCACGCGCCGCTTGCGGGAGGCGTCGAGAAGCTTGGGGTTCCGACGCTCCTGCCGGGTCATGGAGCCGATGATGGCCACCTGCCGCTTGAACACCTTGTCGTCGATGTTCGCGGAGGCGATCTGGTTCTTCACCTTGGCGACGCCGGGCAGCATGCCCATGAGCCCGTTCATGCCGCCGAGCTTCTGCATCTGGTTGAGCTGGTCGCGCAGGTCGTCGAGATCGAACGCGCCCTTGCGCATCTTCTCGGCGGTGGCCTTGGCCTTCTCGATGTCGATATTCTCGACGGCCTTCTCCACGAAGGAGACCACGTCGCCCATGCCGAGAATGCGCCCGGCCACGCGCTTGGGATCGAAATCCTCCAGCGCGTCCATCTTTTCGCCGGTGCCCATGAGCTTGATGGGCTTGCCGGTGACGGCGCGCATGGAGAGGGCGGCGCCGCCGCGCCCGTCGCCGTCGGCGCGGGTCAGCACGATGCCGGTGAGGCCCACGCGCCCGTCGAAGGCCTTCGCGGTGTTCACCGCGTCCTGGCCGGTGAGGCTGTCGGCCACCAGCAGCACTTCATGCGGCTGGGTGGCGGCCTTCACCTCGGCCACCTCGGCCATGAGGGCCTCGTCCAGGGTGACGCGGCCGGCGGTGTCCAGCATCACCACGTCGTAATTGCCGAAGCGCGCGGCTTCCATGGCGCGCTTGGCGATCTGCACCGCGCTCTGGCCCGCCACGATGGGCAGGGTCGCGACACCCACCTGGGTGCCCAGCGTCGCCAATTGCTCCATGGCGGCCGGGCGGCGGGTGTCGAGCGAGGCCATGAGAACGCGCCGCTTGCCCTTCTCGGTCAGGCGCTTGGCGATCTTGGCGGTGGAGGTGGTCTTGCCCGAACCCTGGAGGCCGACCATGAGGATCGGCACGGGAGCGGGGGCATTGAGGTCGATGGGTTCCGCGTCGGAGCCGAGCATGGAGACCAGCTCGTCATTGACGATCTTCACCACCATCTGGCCGGGGGTGACGGATTTCACCACCTCCACGCCCACGGCGCGCTCGCGCACCTTGTCCGTGAAGCCGCGCACCACGTCGAGGGCGACGTCCGCCTCGATCAAGGCGCGGCGCACCTCGCGCATGGCTTCCCCGACATCGGCTTCGCTGAGCGCGCCGCGCCGCTTGAGCTTATCGAGTATGCCGCCAAGGCGGTCGGAAAGGCTGTCGAACATGGGTCCGTCCGGTCGTCCCCGGCTTGCGCCGGAGAGAGGTTTCGCGAGAATACGCACAACGCCGAACGCGCCCGAGGGCGCATGGCGCTGTCGGGCGGTAACCTCCGGGATCGGGTCCCGGTCGGCTGGATCGGCGTGGCCGTCCTCTTGAAGAGCGCGCTAATAGCACCACGAAGCCGGCGAGACAATGGCAGGCCGGTTTCGGCGGCGGTTCCGGCCGGATTTCCTCCCGCCACGGCACGCGGCGGCATCGTTTCGCTTCTGTCGACCTCAGGTCGTTCGGATATATTGTCGATCAGATCCCAATCAAATGAGATCGGACCATGATCACTATGCGGATCGTTATCGAGCAGCCGGTCGTGGGCGTGCTCCATAGCCTTCAAGCCAAGGATGAGTCACCGCTTGATGCGAAACACTCCGGTGCGGGTGAGGCGCTCTCATTCGATTTCCAGGTCCGGGTGGAACCGGGGCCGAAATTCTTCGGCGATCAGGTGCGCCGCGAGGGACCGGTGCGCAGGTTCGTCTATATCCGGATCGGCCAATTGGCCGGCGACCCGTCCTCGCCCTGGTCCCGCCGGATGAAGATCGACATCCACGATATCGGGGCTGATGTGCTGGACCGTGCGGCCAGGGGCGAAGGCATCATCGAAACAATGGTCTGTGGCACCGGGGCGGACGGCACCCCGGCCTGCGCCACGCTGCGGCCGACGGGGCGGCGCATCGTCGAGCGTTGAGGCCCGGCGGCCCGTGACGCCCCGCACCTCACAGGGCGACGCTGGTGGTCCCCTTCATCAGGATCGGGCCCGTGGGGCGCCCGATGGGAGAGCCGCCCTTGGGCTCAAGGGTGATCTCGAAGAGCTGGTCGGGGCCGGTGCGCGGCAGGTTCTTGAGATCCAGCTTGATGCGCCGTGCCTCGCCCGCGAGACCGATGGAAACGGGGCCGCGCGCGGGATCCCACAGGGTCCACACTTCCAGTACCCGCCCATCCGGAACGGAGATGGGGCGCAGCGGAATGAGGTCCGCCGTGCCGTCGCCATAGGCGTTGACCACGGCGGCGGGCTCGCCCTGCGGCCCCATGAGCACCGCCACCAGTTTCGGCTGCGGCGGGGCGGCGAACGGCCCGAAGGCGATGCCGAGGGCGAGCAGCAGGGTCGCTGCGGCCCCCGCGAATCCCGTGGAGCGCCAGAAACCGAGGCTCTGCCAGAGCCGGGAGATGGGGCTTTCGGCCCGGGCGCGCGGCGCCGCTCGCGGCGGCGGGGCGCTGCTTTTCAGAGTGTCGGGGCCCACATGCAGGCGGGTCGTCTGCGCGCCCGCTGCCTGCGTTTCCGGCGCCTCGCCGTCCAGGGTCGCGAGGATGCGGGCGAGGAGCGCCGGGTCGCCGGCGCCTTCGGCGGCGGTGAAATCCAGCTCGGAGAAGCGCTGGCGCCAATGCTCCACCGCCTTCGCGAATGTCGCGTCCGTGCGCAGCTGCTCCGTGGCCTGTGCCTCGTCCGGGCCGTCGAGAAGGCCCAGCACATATTCGGCGGCCCGGAGGTCCATCTCGTCGGGCATATGGGGCCGGTCGCTCATGCGAGGCACTCCCGCAGGGAGAGGAGCGTCCGCCGGATCCAGGATTTCATGGTGCCGAGCGGCACGCCGAAGCGTCCGGCAAGCTCGCCATGGGTCAGGCCGTTCACATAAGCCAGCAGGATGGCGGCGCGGCGCGAGGCCTCCAGCCCCTCCAGGCAGGCGCGCAGGCGCCCCGATTCCGAAAGGCGCAGCATGGCCGCCTCCGGGCTTTCCTCCGGCGCCTCCAGGCCCAGCGGCTCGAAATCGTCGGTGAGGTCCGTGCGGGTCTCCCCGCGCAGGATGTTCAGGGCCCGGTGGCGCAGCACCGCATAGATCCAGGTGCGCCCGCTCCCGCGCCCGGGATCGAACGAGGCCGCCTGCCGCCAGATGAGGACGAAGCTGTCATGGACCGCCTCTTCGGCCAGTGCCTGCCGGCGCACGATCCGCCGGGCGACGCCCAGCATGCGTCCCGCCTCGCGGGCATAGAGCGCCTGGAGGCCGGACCGCTCGCCGCGCGCGCAGGCGACAAGGGCGGCGTCGAAATCGAAAGCGTGATCCATACCGGACATTGCGGACATCAGGTCTCCCACTGGCCAGGGAGGTTACACGCCGGGGCGCGTCACGGATGCAGGCACCGTGCGCAGGTGGCGGAATTATTTTTCATGTGCCGCTGCATCCGGACGCCGAGCTGGCGTGTAGCCCTCGGGACCGGCTCGCAGCGCCGGCAGGCAAATGGAGACCGATCATGATCAAGTCCGCTGTCCTCGCCGCCCTCCTGTCCTCCGTCGCGCTGGGCGCCGCGCACGCACAGTCCGTCGCCGCCCTGACGGGCGACGACACCATCGTCATGGTGGATGCCGCCGCCAAGAAGGCTGAGAAAAGCTGGAAGGTCACCGGCATCACCGGCAAGATTCTCGGCATCGACGTGCGCCCCGCCGACGGCATGCTCTATGCCGTGGTGGATGATGGGTCCATCGTGACCATCGATACCGCCACCGGCAAGGCCACGCAAAAGGCGAAGCTGGAGAGCATGCTGCCCGCCGGCGTGGTTGCCACCGTGGACTTCAATCCCGTCGCGGACCGCCTGCGCCTCATCGGCTCCGATGGCACGAACCTGCGGGTCAATGTGGACGACGGGAAGGTGATCCGGGACGGCAACCTGAACTTCTCCGGCACGGACACCATGAAGGAAGCCAAGCCGAGCATCGTCGCCGGCGCCTACACCAATTCGGTGAAGGGCACGAAGGAGACCGCTTTGTTCGACATCGACGCTTCCGGCACGCTGGTGAAGCAGGCGCCGCCCAATGACGGCGTGCTGAACACCGTGGGCAAGCTCGGCATGAGCGGCAAGGGTGCCGCCTTCGACATCGTCTCGGACGGCAGTGGCGGCAACGCCGCCTGGCTCATGTCCGGCGACACGCTCTACAAGGTGGACCTCACCTCCGGCACGGCCACGGCGGCGGGCAAGATTGCCGGGCTCTCGGGCACGGTGCGCGATATCGCCATCCTGCCCGCTAAGGCCATGTGATCGATCGCTTTCGGGCGGCCCCCTTCCCAAGCCGGGAAGGGGGCCGTCATGTTTTCAGTCCCCCGCGAACGGCCCGAACACCATGTCCGGCGCGCTGGTATTGTGCCGTGAGGGCGAGATGCGCCCGGCCCACAGTTCCAGCACCGGGCCGCCGGGCACATCCATGATGGGCGCCTCGCGCCAGCCCTTCGCCTCCGGCGGCTTCCAGGCCGCTGCCGCCGCGTCATTGTTGAAGGCGGTCACATACATGGAGCGCAGCGCCGCGAAGGGACGGGCGGAAACGGCCGCCGACAGCGTGATGTCGAGGGATTGGCGTTCCGTATCCAGGGTGGCGATGCGCATGGCGGCGGATCCGCCGGCCGCGAAGCCGAGGGTGAAGGTGGCGGTGGCGGGATCGAACGCCACGTCCTTCAGGCGCACCAGAGGGCGCCCGTCCACCTCCACCGGGCCGACCAGGAAGGACGAACCGTAGGCCGCCTCCTTCAGATGGGCGGGCGGCAAGGGGCGGGCGCGCCAATAACCGTCGGGCGGATAGAAGACCAGCGCCTCATAGCGCCCGCGCGGCGTGGTGGTGAAGAGCTGCACCATGTGCAGGCCCTCAAAGCTGCGGCCCGCCACGCGCACCGGCACGATGGGTGCTCGCCAGAACGAGGCATAGGTGAAGCCCACGAGGCGGAAACGCTTATCGGAATAGAGAATCTCCGTGCGCGGCTTCGCCGGCACCGCCGGGTCGCCGCTCATGTCGCACTGGGTCCAGTCCGGCGCGGTGCGGTCGGCCACCAGCGTGCCCAGATAGGCCGGATGGACGGCCTCAATGCGAAAGCGCCGGACGGCTGCGGATGAGAAGGAGAGGGCCACATTGTCCTTCTCCGCGCACAGGACAGGCTCGCTCTCGTTGCGCAGGTCCACGGCAAGGGGCGCGGCAAGGGGCGCGGCCATGCAGGGAAGCGCGACAAGGACGGCCGCGAGGGCCAACGGGATGCGCAACGCCATCCGAACCTCCCGAAAGGCAGGCAAAGAAAAACCGGCCGGGATAGGCCCCGGCCGGTGCGATCCTACACGGGCCTGCCAGCGTCAGATGCCGCCGATGCAGACATATTTGCTGATCAGATAATCGTCGCAGCCGTACTTGGAGCCTTCCTTGCCGAAGCCGCTCTCCTTCACGCCGCCGAACGGGGCCACCTCGGTGGTGATGACGCCCGCATTGACGCCCACCTGGCCGTATTCCAGCCCCTCGGACACCCGGAAGGCGCGGCCGAGATCCTTGGTGAAGAAGTAGCAGGCGAGGCCGTATTCCGTCGCGTTGGCGAGGCGGATGGCCTCTTCCTCGGTCTCGAACTTGAAGACCGGGGCCATGGGGCCGAAAATCTCCTCGCGGGAGAATTCCATGTCCGGCGTCGCCCCGGCGATGACGGTGGGCTCGAAGAAGGTGCCGCCCAGCGCGTGGCGATGCCCGCCCGTGACCACCTTGCCGCCCTTGTCCAGGGCGTCCTTCAGCAGGCGCTCCACCTTGGCGACGGCCTTCTCCTCGATGAGCGGGCCCTGCACCACGCCCTCGTCGAGGCCGTTGCCCACCTTCAGCGCCTTGGAGGCGGCGGCGAACTTCTCCACGAAGGCGTCATAGATGCCCGCCTGCACATAGAAGCGGTTGGCGCACACGCAGGTCTGGCCCGCATTGCGATACTTGGAGGCGATGGCGCCTTCCACGGCCTTGTCGAGGTCGGCATCGTCGAACACCAGGAAGGGCGCGTTGCCGCCCAGCTCGAACGAAACCTTCTTCACCGTGTCGGCGCACTGCTTCATGAGCAGCTTGCCCACGGCGGTGGAGCCGGTGAAGGTCAGCTTCTTCACCAGCGGGTTGGAGGTCATCTCCGCGCCGATGGACTTGGCATCGCCCATGACGATGTTGATGACGCCCGCCGGGATGCCCGCCATCTCCGCCAGCACGCCCCAGGCGAGGCCCGAATAGGGGGTCAGCTCGGAGGGCTTGCACACCACGGTGCAGCCCGCCGCCAGCGCCGCGCCGATTTTGCGCGAGAGCATGGAGGAGGGGAAGTTCCAGGGGGTGATGGCCGCCACCACGCCCACCGGCTCCTTGGTCACGAGGATGCGGCGGTCCGCCCAGGGGGAGGGGATGGTGTCGCCATAGATGCGGCGGGCTTCTTCCGCGAACCAGCGCACATAGGCGGCGGAGGCGCCGACTTCGCCCTTCGCCTCGGGCAGGGGCTTGCCCTGCTCGGTGGTGAGGATGAGGCCCAGCTCATCCTGGTTCGCGAGGATCAGGTCCGCCAGCTTGTGGAGCAGCGCGGAGCGCTCGCCGGCGGTCTTGGCGCGCCAGGCGGGAAAGGCCTTGGCGGCGGCTTCGATGGCGCGCCGCGTCTCCGCGCCGCCGCCATTGGGAACGGTGCCCAGCAGATCGCCGGTGGCCGGGTTCACGACGGTCAGGGTCCCGCCGCCGTCCGCATCCACCCATGCGCCGCCGATGAGCATGGTCTCGCGCATCAGGGGAAACTGGGGGGCATCGCCGGGAATGGGGGAATGAACGGTCATGAAAACCTCCGCGAAAGGGCCGCGCCGGCTCTCTCGCCGGGCGGCCGCGACGTGACGTGCGCCGGGCCGGACTGCCACCGCATCAGCCGGCAGCAAGCCCACGCTTCAGATGGCGGGTTCGACGCGCTCGATCAAGGGTTCAAACGGCGAAATCAGCCATTGGATGGATGCGACGTGACCTTGAGATTCGGGTCAGCGGACGCAGGTGATGGAGTGAAACGGGACGATCTGCTCCTTGTGGCTGTCGCCCCCGGAGACGTGGCACCGAAGATAATCGCGCCCCACGGACAAGGGCGCATAGCCGGTTATGGTGCTGCCGCCCACCACCTGGATCACGATGGCCTGTCCGTCCTTGGCGCCGACAATATCGAGAATGGCTTGCCGGAAATCGTCGTCCTTCATCTGGCAACGCATGGCCTGTCCTCCTTATCGGCTGTCCTCCCGGGCTTTGCGCCCACGGCCTTTTCGGCTCACGAAGACTATACGCCAGAACGGCTCGTCCAGGCATGCGTCCCGCGCATCCGTCGCGGGCGGAGCCTGCGGGTTCAGAGCGTGTCAGCTTTTCACGGAAACGCTGACACGCTCACTTTCTTTGTTGTTGCGCGTTTCCTTCACGCGAACCGCTTCACACTTCGCTCGGAAACGCGCTCGTCAGGCCGGGGCGATGGCGTGGAAGAAGGTGCCGGTCACATGGCCGCGCCGGCTACCCTCCGCGCCGATCAGCGTTCCCTGCGCGTCCGACAGGTCCGCGAGGGGGGCGTCGTCCCCGCGCGCGGTGATGGTGGCATAGTGGAATTCATGGCCCCGCACCCGCGTCCCCGCAGGCCCCAGCGGGCAGGGAGCCAGCAGGTGCGCCTCGCGATAGCCCAGCGTCATCTTGCGGCGGGCGAAGCTGGTCTCGATGCCCAGCAACCCGGCCATGGCATGGGCGGTGCCCGCCGCATCCACCAATGCGGCGCCGAGCGCCATATAGCCCCCGCACTCCCCGTGGACCGGACGGGTCTGGGCGAAATGCGCGAGTTGCGTCTTGAAGCGGCCCGCCGCCGCGAGCGTGCCCGCGTGAAGCTCGGGATAGCCGCCGGGTAGCCAGCAGGCGTCGCAGCTCTCGTCCGGGCCTTCGTCGGCGAGCGGCGAGAAGGGGACCATTTCCGCCCCGGCCTCCCGCCAGGCCGCGAGAAGATGGCCGTAGAGAAACGAGAAGGCGGCATCGCGGGCGAGCGCGATCCTCTGGCCGGGCGGCGGCAGGTGGCGTGCGGGAGCGGACGGCGCGGTGGTCTCCGAGGCCAGCGCCAGGATGGTGTCGAGGTCCAGATGGCGCTCCGCCATATCCGCCAGGGCCGCGAGGCGCGCGGGCAGGTCGCCATGCTCGTCCGCCTGCACGAGGCCGAGATGGCGCTCCGGCAGAACCAGCGCCTCGGATCGCGGGATGGCGCCCACCACCGGCAGGCCGAGGGGCGCCATGGCCTCGCGGATCAGCCGCTCGTGACGCGCGCTGCCCAGCCGGTTGAGGATCACGCCCGCAATGCGCACCTGCGGGTCATGCGCCATGAAGCCGCGCGCGATGGCGGCGGCCGACTGGGACTGGCCCGACACATCCAGCACCAGCAGGACGGGAAGGTTCAGGCGCGCCGCCACGTCCGCGCCCGCGCCGGAGCGGCCGGCGGTGCCCGGCACGCCGTCGAACAGGCCCATGGCGCCTTCCACGACCAGCACTTCGCTTTGCGCTGCCTGCGCGGCAAGCGCGCCCAGGAGGTCCGGCGGCATGGCCCAACTGTCGAGATTGAGGCCCGCCTGCCCGGTGGCGGCGGCATGGAAGGCGGGGTCGATATAATCCGGCCCGGACTTCGCCGCCCGCACGTCGATGCCCCGTCGCCGCAGCGCACAGAGCAGGCCGAGCGTGACGGTGGTCTTGCCGGAGCCGGACCTGGGAGCGGCGATCATCAAAGCGCGGGTCATGGCTTCGTCCATACGCGCGTGCGTACCATTCGCCTAGAGCCTGATCCTTCCATGGCGGCGGGCGGGAGCACGGCTGCTATAAGGGGTGCATGAGCGATCTCGATGCCATGGCCCCCCCGCCGGACCGCCCGCTGCGACGCGGCTGGACCACGGGCACCTGCGCGACCGGCGCGGCCAAGGCCGCCTTCGCGGCGCTGGTGACGGGCGCGTTTCCCGATCCCGTGGAGGTGACGCTTCCCGGCGGCGCGCGGCCCGCCTTCGCGCTGGCCGTCAGCGGGATGGAGGGGGGCGGCGCCTATGCGGGCATCGTGAAGGATGCGGGGGATGATCCGGACGTGACCCACGGCGCCCTGGTGCGCGCCCAGGTGTGCCGGGGCGCGCCGGGGGGCGGCGTGACCTTCCGCGCGGGGCCGGGGGTGGGCACCATCACACGCCCCGGTCTGCCTTTTCCCCCCGGCGAGCCCGCCATCAATCCCGTGCCGCGCCGGATGATCGCGCAGGCCATCGGCGAAGTGGCGGCGCAAGCGGGCGTTTCCGCCGATGCCGAGGTGGAGATCAGCATCGAGGATGGCGCGGCCCTGGCCCTGAAGACCCTCAATCCGCGCTTGGGCATTCTGGGCGGCCTGTCGGTGCTGGGCACCACGGGCATCGTCATTCCCTTTTCCTGCGCGGCCTGGATCCACTCCATCCATCGCGGCATCGACGTGGCCCGCGCCATGGGGCTCGACCATGTGGCGGGGGCCACGGGCTCGGCCTCCGAGGCGGCGGTGCAGAAGCTGCATGACCTGTCCGAGGTGTCGCTCATCGACATGGGCGACTTCGTGGGCGGGATGCTGAAATATCTCGCCGCCCATCCCGTGGCGCGCGTGAGCGTGGCGGGCGGGGTGGCCAAGATGACCAAGCTCGCCCAGGGGCGCCTGGATCTCCACTCCAAACGCGGCAGCGCGGATCTCGACGCCTTGGCGCACCTTGCGCGGGAGGCGGGAGCATCGGAGGCGCTGGGGCAGGCCATCGCGGGCGCGAACAATGTGGCCCATGCCTTCCTCCTCGCCGGCGAGGCGGGCCTGCCGCTGGGCGACGTGGTGGCGGCCCGCGCCTGGGAGGCGGCGGCGCAGGTGGTGGCTGGGCGCGGCATCGCCCTGGAGGTGGTGGTGTTCGACCGGGACGGCACCCTCATGGGCCGCGCGCCCTTCGCGCCGGCCTAATCGGCCTGCGGCCCACCGCTGCGGAAGCGGCGCACATAGTCCGTGTCGTAGAGGGCGCTCTCCCGGAAATCCCGTGCGCCCAGCGCCGGGCCCACGAGGATGAGGGCCATGCGCGCCAGGGGATCGTTTTCAAGCCGCGCGGCGATGTCGCTGAGCGTGCCGCGCACGATCCGCTCGTCCGGCCATGTGGCCCTGGAGACCACGGCCACCGGGCAGTCCGGCCCGTAAAAGGGCAGCAGTTCCGCCACCACCCGGTCCAGCGCATGAACAGCCAGATGGATGGCCAGCGTGGCGCCCGTGGCCGCGAAGGCGGGCAGGGTCTCGCGGGGCGGCATGGCGGAGGCGCGCCCTGATATGCGCGTGAGGACGAGGCTCTGGGCCACTTCCGGCACGGTGAGTTCCTGGCCCAGAACGGCCGCCGCCGCCGCGAAGGCGGGCACGCCCGGCGTCAGCGTATAGGGGATGGCATGGCGCTCCAGGCGCCGCACCTGCTCGGCGAGCGCGCTGTAGAGGGAGAGGTCGCCCGAATGCAGGCGGGCCACGTCGAGGCCCTTGGCATGGGCATCGAGGAATTCCGCCTCGATGCGGTCGAGATCCAAGGGCGCGGTGTCCACCAGCCGCGCGCCGGGCGGGCAATGGGCCAGCAGTTCGGGCGCCACGGTGGCGCCCGCATAGAGGCAGACCGGGCAGCGTGCCAGCAGGTCGCGGCCGCGCAGGGTGATGAGATCCGGCGCGCCGGGGCCGGCGCCGATGAAATGAACGGTCATGGCGTGTCTCCCCGGGCGAGGGCGCAGGTGACCGGGCCCAGCGCCAGCCGCGGCCCCAGCAGGCGGGCGGACGGCCCGGCCGCGGCCAATGCGGCGGTCTCGGCGGCGGACGGCACATGCAGCAGCGCGATCACCCGCTCCGAACGGGTCTGCGCCTGGTCGGCCACCGCCTCCAGGCGGCTTTGCGGCACGAGGATGAGCGGTAGCCCGAGCGCCGCCGCCGCCGCCGCGATGCCTGCCTCTCCGCCCTTCACCGCCGGTGTGGCGATGGCGCCCAGCGCCGTGCGGGAAAGCTCCGCGCGGTCCAGCGCCGCGTCGATGGTGGCGCAGACCTCCTCGCGCGTGACGCCGCGCTTGCTGCCGACGCCCGCCACGATCATGGGGCATCCTCCGACGGCTTCTCCCACACCCATTGGGTCACCGGCATGGCCGGGCGCCAGCCCGTCATGCCCTTCACCGGCGCGGCGCGGGCGAGGGAGACGCGCACCAGATCCCCGCCGAGCCGGGCATGATGGGCGAGAAGCAGGGCTTCGGTCTCCAGCGTCACGCCATTGGCCACGATCCGCCCGCCGGACTTGAGCGCCTCCAGCGCCGCATCGAGAACGCCCGGCTCGCTGGCGCCGCCGCCGATGAAGACGGCATCGGGCGGGGGCAGGCCGGAGAGGGCGGAGGGCGCGATGCCTTCCACGATGCGCAATTGGGGAACGCCCAGCGCCAGGGCATTGTGGGCGATGCGGGCGGCGCGCGTTGCATCCTGCTCAATGGCCACGGCCGAGAGGGACGGGTCGCACAGCAGCCATTCGATGGCGATGGAGCCCGCGCCCGCGCCGATATCCCACAGACGCTCGCCCCGTCGCGGAGCCAGCGCGGAAAGGGTCATGGCGCGGATCTCGCGCTTGGTGATCTGCCCGTCATGCTCGAACAGGTCGTCCGGCAGGCCGCGCCCGAGATGCAGCACGCGGCCGGCCCCGTGCACCTCCAGGGCGACGAGATTGAGGGGCGCGATCCCGCCCAGCGCGAACCCGTCCGCCGTTGCCGCGCGCACCCGCTCGCGCGGTCCGCCCAAAGCTTCCAGCACGCTGAGACGAGAGGCGCCGAAGCCCAGGTCGCGCAGGAGCGCCGCCAGGGCGGCAGGCCCGTCCGCGTCCGATGTCAGCGCCAGGATGCGCGCGCCGGGATGAAGATGGGGCCGGATGCGCGCGATTTCCCGCCCGTGAAGGGAGACGCAGACGGTCTCCTGCAGCGGCCAGCCGAGGCGGGCGGCGGCGAGGCTGAAGGCGGAGGGCGCGGGCACGACGCGCATTTCTTCGGCGGTGACATGGCGGGCAAGCGTCGCCCCCACCCCATGCAGGAACGGGTCGCCCGAGGCGAGCACGCACACATTGGCGCCGCGCGCCGCCAGCACCTGCGCGATGCCTTCGGAAAAGGGGCTCGGCCAGGGATGGGCCGTCCCGGCCACAAGATCGCCCGCCAGCGCCAGATGGCGCGCGCCGCCGAACACCCTCTCCGCCCCGCGCACCAATGCGGCGGCGGCGGGGGAGAGACCGGCGGCGCCATCCTCACCGATACCGACGATGGACAGCCAGGGCTGGACCGGGGCAGTCTCGCGCGCCTGTTCCGCCCCGCCAGAGTTCGTCATGTCCGCCCCAATCTTGCCCGATCCCATCCTGCCGTCACCGCCAGCCATGCGGGTGCTCCTTCTGGGCGGCACCGCCGATGCCCGGCGCCTTGCGGGGCGCCTCGCGGGGCGTGCGGACCTGGACATTGTCCTGTCTCTGGCGGGCCGCACCGAGAGCCCGGTGCCGCAGCCCGTGCCCGTGCGGGTGGGCGGCTTCGGCGGCGCGGAGGGGCTTGCGCGTTATCTGGAGGCCGAGGGCGTCGGCGCGGTGGTGGATGCGACCCATCCTTATGCGGCGCTCATCTCCCGCAACGCCGCCGCTGCCTGTGCCGCCACCGGCGTGCCGCTCATCGCCCTGCGCCGCCCGCCTTGGGTGCGGCAGGAGGGGGATGACTGGCGGGAGGTGGAGGATGTGGCGGGCGCCGTCGCGGCGCTGGGAGACACACCCCGGCGGGTCTTCCTCGCCCTCGGCCGCAACGAGGTGCGCGCCTTCGCAGCCGCCCCGCAGCACGCCTATCTGGTGCGCAGCGTCGATCCCGTGATCCCGCCCTTGGACGTGCCCCATGCGGACTATGTGGTGGCGCGGGGGCCGTTCGCGGAAGCCGACGAGCACGCCTTGCTCGCAGGCCACGGCATCGAGGTGATCGTGGCGAAGAACAGCGGCGGCGCGGCCACCTATGCGAAGATGGCGGCGGCACGGGCGCTGGGCATCGAGGTGCTGCTGCTGCGCCGTCCGGCGCTTCCCGACGTGGCGTCCGTCGAAGGCGCCGAGGCCGCGCTGGCGTGGCTCGACGCGCGCCGTCATCCCGCGCTCCGGGGCGAATAGACCAGCGGCGGCAGGCCCTCCCGCGCCACCATGCGGGTGGCGGTGGAGCCGACGATGACGCAGGTGGCCATGTCCGCCATGCTCCCCTCCGCCTCGGCGAGGGGGACGATCGCCATGCGCTCGTCCGGCCGCCCGGCCGCCCGGCCGAACACCACGGGCACGGTGCCCGGCAGCACCTGCCGCAGCAGGTCGAAGGCGGCGCCCAATTGCCAGGGGCGCGCGCGGCTCACGGGATTGTAGAGCGCGATGACGAAGCCCGCCTGCGCGACCGCCGTCAGGCGGCTCTCCACCAGCGTCCAGGGCTTCAGATTGTCGGAGAGGTTGAGGGCGCAGAAATCGTGGCCCAGCGGCGCGCCCACGCGCGCGGCCACGGCCAGCATGGCGGTGACGCCCGGCACCATGGTCACCTCGATGCGCCGCCAGTCCGGCGGCCCGGCCTCAATGGCCTCGCACACCGCCGCGGCCATGGCGAACACACCCGGATCGCCGCCCGAGACCAGCGCCACCTGCGCCCCCGCCGCCGCCTGCTCCAGCGCCGCGCCCGCCCGCCCCAGTTCCTCGCGATTGTCCGAGGCATGCCGCGTCTGGCCTGGGCGCTCGGGCACCCGGTTGAGATAGGGGCCGTAGCCGAACACTTCGTCCGCCGCTTCCAGGGCCTGCGCCGCCTCCGGCGTCATCTGGCCGGGCGCGCCGGGGCCGAGGCCGACGACGAACAGGCGCCCGCTCACGGCGCGCCCTCCCAGCCCGGCACGAGGACGATGGAGAAATAGGGGGCGGGCGTGTCCGCCCGCGTGGCCAGCGGCACGGTGGAGCAGTCCGCCATGGTGCCGCGCTCCACATAATGGGCGCGCTCCAGGCGGCCCGCCGCCGCCAGGGCCCGGCGGATCTTGGGCAGGTTGCGGCCCACCTTCATGATCACGGCCGCGTCCGCCTCCTTCAGGCGGCGCGTCAGTTCGGTTTCGTCCAGCGTGCCCGGCAGCACCATGAGCACGTCGTCGCCCTGGGCGATGGGCTGGCCCGTCATGGACCAGCAGCCGGACATGCCCGTCACGCCCGCGATCACCTCGGCCGGGAAGCGCGGCGCGAGCCGCACATGCAGGTGCATGTAGGAGCCGTAGAAGAGCGGGTCGCCCTCGCTCAGCACCGCCACCGTTCGCCCGGCCTCCAGCTCCGCCGCGATGGCGGCGGCGGAGGCTTCGTAAAACCCCGTGAGCGCGGCCTGATAGGCGGGGTCGTGGCGGTGGATTTCCGTGGTGACGGGATAGAGCAAAGGCAGTTCGCGGGCGGCCGGGGCAAAATGGGCGCTCGCTATGGCACGGGCATGGCTCTTGTTGCCCGCCTTGGCGAAATAGGCCACCACGTCCGCCGCGCCGATGGCGCGGGCCGCCTTGAAGGTGATGAGGTCGGGATCGCCCGGCCCCACGCCCACGCCGATGAGGCGCCCGCTCATATGCCCGCCCTCGCCAGCGCGTTCAGGGCCGCCGCCGTGATGGCACTGCCGCCGAGACGGCCCCGCACGATGGCGAAGGGCACGCCGCGCGGGTTCTCCGCAAGCGCATCCTTGGATTCCGCCGCGCCCACGAAGCCCACGGGCATGCCGAGGATGGCGGCGGGGCGGGGGGCGCCCGCATCCAGCATTTCCAGTAGGTGAAACAGGGCGGTTGGGGCATTGCCGATGGCGACCACCGCGCCCTCCAGGCGCGGGCGCCACAGCTCCAGCGCCGCCGCCGAGCGCGTGGTGCCGAGCTTCGCGGCCAGCGCGGGCACGTCCGGGTTCTGCAGGGTGCAGATCACTTCGTTCCCGGCGGGAAGGCGCGCGCGCGTCACGCCGTGGGCCACCATCTGCGCATCGCACACTATGGGCGCGCCCGCCGCCAAAGCAGAACGGGCGGCAGCGACGAAGCCGGGGCCGAACACGAAGTCCCGCGCGGCCTCCACGAGCCCGCAGGCATGGACCATGCGCACGGCCACGTCCGCCTCATCAGTGGAGAAGCGCGACAGGTCCGCCTCGGCGCGGATGATGGCGAAGGACCGCTCATAGATGGCCGTGCCGTCGCGGACATAATCGTAGCCTGTGTCCATCTGCTCGGCGCTCATCAGTCGTTCGGCTCCACAAGCGCCCCGAGGTCGAGGCGGGACAGGATTTCGGCGCCCCGCTCGCCCGGCTTGCGCTGCTCCGCCATGCGGGCCAGCGCCTCGGCGAGGCGCCGCAGGGGAAGGATGCGCTCCGGCAAAGCATCCGCAATGCCGTGTCGCACAAGGGCGACGGCGCTGTCCATTCCCCCCGTATCCATGTCCCCCGCGTCGGCGCCGGCCGGGTGGCCCACCAGCGTCAGGGTGGCGGGGGCGGGATGGGCGCAGCCCTTGGCGCAGCCGGAGAGGTGAACGCTCACGCTTCCGTCCAGCAGCGGCGCGAGACTCTGCGCCACCTGGGGCGCCAGCGAACGCGCGGGAATGAAGGCGGACGCGCAGAGCGGCGCGCCGGAACAGGCGGCCACCGACAGGCGCGGATCGGCGGCATGGCGGATGAAGCCGAGCTGTTCCGCGTCGGTGAGGAAAGCGTCCAGGGCGGCTGGCAAGATGCCCGTTGCCAGCAGAAGGCGCGGCGGCGCGGGCCGCAGGTCCCGCACGCCATGGGCCGCCGCCGCCTGCGTGAGGCCGATGATGGCCGCGCTGTCCGCCGCGCCGAACGGCAAGGCGAGCGGCACGCACATCGTCCCGTCCCGCAGCGGGATGGGGTGGCCCGGCCGGGCATCGGCCCGCGGGGGGCGGGATGCCGTTCGGGGCGCGGGGGCGACGAGATCGCTCATGCGGGCGGCTTGTCCCAGGCGGGCGATGGCCTCCAGATGGGTAAGGATGCGCTCCGCCGCGTCCTCGGGCCGGAACGTTCCATCCGGCACCGTGCTTGCCGCATCACCCGCGAGGCTCAATTCCCAGAGGCCGTCGGCGCGCGCGGCGAGGCGTACGTCTGCTTTCAATGCGTCGAGGTCGATGCTGCCGCCCCCATCCAGCACCACCGAGACCTTGGGGCCGAGCCGGGCGGCGAAGCCGGAGGCCATGAGGCCCGCGCGCACCATCTCCGCAAGCGGCCGTGCGTCCGCCAGTTCGGCGCGGTCGAGGCCGGAGAGGGGAGAGAGGGCGATGGACAGCCCCTCCTGCGGGGCGATTTCCAGCGCCCGCACGGCGGCGTTGAGAGCGTCCATGGAGGCGTCGGAGAGGCCGCGCAATTGCAGGCTGCCGCGCGCCGTCACCTCCAGGATGCCGTTGCCGCATTTGGCCGCCGCGCGGGCGAGGCCCGCCAGGGCCGCAGGCGAGAGGGCGCTGGACGCGGGCACGAGGCGCACCAGCAGCCCGTCGCCCGTTCGCATGGGCGCGCTCAAGGCCGGGCAGGCGCCGCGTCGTCGCGCGGGGAGGGGTGTGGCGCGGGCGGCGGTCATAGGCACGCCTCTTCCCGCAGGGCGGCGAGGTCGCCGTCCAGATCGTTGCGGCGCGCGTGCCAGAGGCCCCGACGGCGGGCATCCTCGAAGCGGCGGGCCATGTGGTGCGCCGCCGCCGCATTCTCCCGCAGCAGGAAGGCGCGCACGGCCGGATCAGCGAGATAAGCGGTGTGGAGCCGGTCCAGCAGGTCGCCGGAGACCGCGTGGGTGGTTTCCGCGAAGGCCACCAGCCGGTCCACGGTCTCGGCCAGTTCCATGGCGCCGCGCGGGCCGTGGCGCATCTGGCCGTCGATGAAGCGCCTGGAGACACGGCCATGGACGAGGCGCGCCAGCGCTTCCGGCAGGCGGCGGGCGCGGGGGGCGTGGGGATTGCTGGTGTCCAGCACGACAAGGTCGGCCGAGCGGCCGAGCGCCGCCGCCGCCGCCGCGAAGCCGCCGATGAAAGCGGCATCCTCCGCCCCGTCCAGAAGGTCGCGGCCGGGATCATCCGCCATGTGCAGCAAGGCGTCGGCGCGCGAGACCCGGCGGGCGAAGGCATCGCCGCTCGGCCGCGCCGCGCCCTCCGTGCCGCCGAAGGCATAGGCGCTCGCCGCCAGATAGGCGCGGCCCAGTTCTTCCCGGTCTGTGAAGGCGCCGGAGGCGAGGCGGTCCTCGATGCCCGACCCATAGGTGCCGGGCGCCGAGCCGAAGATGCGGGCGCCGTCCTCGCCCGCTGCAACGGCGGCGGCGAGCGGGTTGTCGTCGGTCTCGTCGGTGCGCGCCGCCACCGCCCGCGCGGCGGCATCCAGCAGTGCGATCTGGGCGGGGAAGATATCGCGGAACAGGCCGGAGACGCGCCAGGTCACGTCCACGCGCGGGCGTCCCATGGCGGCGGGCGGGGGCACCTCGATGCCCGTGACCCGACCGCTGGCCGTATCCCACACCGGGCGGCAGCCCATGAGGTGCAGGCCCTGGGCGATCTCCTCCCCGCCCGTGCGCAAGGTGGCGCTGCCCCACAGGTCGATGACCACGGAGCGGGGATAGTCGCCGTGCTCCTGCAAATGGGCGCGGATCACCTCGTCGGCGGCGAGGCGTCCGAGGTCGAAGGCGGTGGGGGTGGGCAGATGGCGGGGATCGGCGGTGAACAGGTTGCGGCCCGTGGGGATCACATCGCGCCGTCCGCGCGCCGGAGCGCCGGAGGGTCCGGGGGCCACATGGCGCCCGCCCAGCGCGGTCAGCAGCGCCGCGCGCTCGGCGGTTCCGCAGGCGTCCCGCTCCGGGTCTTCCGAGCGGGCGCCGAAGATGTGCTGGCCATCCTTGATGGCGAGGTCCTTCAGGTCGCACAGCCAGGCATCGATGCGCTTCAGCGCCTCGTCGGGATCGGTGCCCACATCCACGCCCGCATGGCGCGCGAGGCCGCTCTCCCGCGCCGCCTCCACGATGAGCCGGGCGAGACGGTCGCGGCGGCGGGTCTCCAGGCCGTCGGCGGCGGCATATTCGTCCACCAGCCGTTCCAGCCGCTGTTCCGCCTCGCCGAGCCCGGCGGCGGCCAGCGGCGGGGGCAGGTGGCCAATGGTGATGCCCGCGATACGCCGCTTGGCCTGGGCGGCTTCGCCGGGATTGCTGACGATGAAGGGATAGACGACCGGCAGGGCGCCCAGCACGGCCTGCGGAAAGCAGGCAGGGGTGAGCGCGGCGGCCTTGCCGGGCAGCCATTCCAGCGTGCCGTGGGCGCCCAGATGCACCAGCGCGTCAAACCGCTCCTGGAGCCAGAGGCCGAAGGCGAGCAGCGCATGGCGCGGCGGGAGCGCCGGGTCGTGATAATCAGCCCGGCGGTCCAAAGACCGGCCCCGGTCGGGGGCGAGGGCCACCAGCGCATGGCCGAAATCGGCGGTGCGGAAGTGGAAGGCGCCGTCCACAAGGTCCGGATCCTCGCTCGGCGCGCCCCAAGCCGCCGCCATGGTCTCCCGCAATGTTACGGGCAGGCGGGCGAGGCGATCCTCGTAGTCGGCGAGTGAAAGGCCCGCACGCGGCGCGAGGGCGGCGAGGAGCGCACGCGCGTCGGCGGGCGGCGGAGTGACGGCATAGCCCGCTTCCGACAGGGTTCCGAGGAGGCTCCGCGCGCTCTCCGGTACATCGAGCCCCACCGCATAGCCGGTACGGCCGGGCACGCCGGGATAATCGGGCAGGACGATCGCCACCCGCCGCGCGGCCACGGGTGTCTCGGCAAGCCGGACGAGCCGGGCGGCACGCTCCGCCACATGGGCGACGGCGTCCGGCTCCGCGCGGTTCATGGCGGCGGCGAAGGACAGGTCTTCGTCGCGCGCGTCCGCATCCTTGAAGGAGAGCGCGCCCGCCAGCACGCGCCCATCCAGTTCGGGGAGCACCACATGCATGGCGAGGTCCGAGGCGGCAAGGCCGCGCGGGCTGCCCGCCCACGCCTCGCGCGATGTGGTGGCGGGCACCGCCTGGAGGAGCGGCGGGCCGCCGGGCGGGAACAGGTCCTGCGCGTCTCCCGCCGCGAAGGCGGTGGCGGTGATGACGAGGGCCGGTTTCTCCCGCGCCATGGCCTCGCGCACCACTGTGCGGGCGGCGGGATCCTTGAGTGAGGAGACGAAGAGCGGCACGGGCGCAAGGCCCCGCGCAGCCAAGGCGGCGCAGAGTGCATCCACCGGGGCCGTATCCCCGGCGAGCCACATGGAGCGATAGAAAAGGACCAGCACGCGCGGCCCCGTGGTCGAGCCTGACACGGGCACGGACGCGGCGGCGGGAATGGCGCGCGGCGGCGGTGCTTGGAACGTACGGCCCTCCGCCCGCGCCGCCGCGAGGGCCAGGAGGGCCCGCATATTGTCCGGCCCGCCCTGGCGGAAATAGCCGAGCCACGCTTCCCATTCGGCATGGGGCAAGGTGGAGAGGTCGGCGAGGCGCGGGTCGTCCTGGTCCTCGCCGGGCAAGAGGGCCAGCGTCATGTTCCGGGCGCGGGCGAGCGCGGCCAGTCGCTCGGCGCCGTAGCGCCACCAGTCGAGCCCGCCGAGCAGTCGCGCGACGATGACCTTGGCATGGCGCGCCGAGCGGTCCAGCCACAGGTCCACGGACATGGGGTGCCGCAGATCTTTGAGCCGGGCGAGGCGCAAGGCGGGCAAGGCGGCCCGGTCCGTGCGCCACGCGGCGGCCAGCGCCAGCAGGTCGCTGTCCGTGAAGGAGACGGCGAGCAACGGCGCGGGCGGCTGGCGCAGGTCAATGGGCTCCGCCAGATCCTCAATGGTCGCCGATGTGCTCGTCAGCAGGTGCATGCGCGCGCCGTCTCCTCAAGGTCCTCTCAGGCGGCGGCGCTGAGGGGCGCGAGCGCCTGTTCCACCGCCGTCCGGTCGAAGCCCTTCAGGCCGATGACCACCAGCGCGCCGCGCCGGGCCTCGTCCGTGCCCCAGGGCCGATCATACTGGTGCGAGACGCGGGTGCCCACGCCCTGGACGAGGAGCCGCATGGGCTTGCCCGCGACGCTGGCGAAACCCTTCACCCGCAGCACGCCGGACTGCGCCGCCGCCTGCTCCACGCGCGCGGCGAGCGCGGCGGGATCGGTGATCTCGGCCACGGGAATGACGATGCTGTCGAAATCGTCGTGGTCATGGTCCAGTTCGTCGTCGTGATGGGTCTTGCGGTTCTCGATCTCGTCTTCCGTGCCCACGCCGAGGCCCAGGAGAACAGCCGGGTCCACCTTGCCGCCCGCCGCGCGCACCACCGAGACGGCGCGGGGCAAAGCCTGGGCGATCCGGGCGGCGGCGATCTCGGCTCCGGCTTCATCAAGCAGGTCGGACTTGGCGAGGATCACGAGATCGGCGCAGGCGATCTGGTCCTCGAACACCTCTTCCACGGGGTCGTCATGGTCCAGCGTCTCGTCCTCCGCGCGCTGGGCGGCGAGCGCCTCCATGTCGTCGGCGACGCGCCCCTGCGCCAAAGCGGGACCGTCCACCACGGCCACCACGCCGTCCACGGTGACCCGGCTCTTGATGGCGGGCCAATGGAAGGCCTGGACCAGCGGCTTGGGCAGAGCGAGGCCCGAGGTCTCGATGAGGATATGGTCGATGCCCGGGCGGGACAGGATGGTGTCCAGGGCCGGGACAAAATCATCGGCCACCGTGCAGCACAGGCAACCGTTGGATAGTTCGACGATATTCTCCTCCGGGCAGCTCTCGATGCCGCAGCCCTTCAGGATTTCGCCGTCGATGCCCACATCGCCGAACTCGTTGACGATCACGGCCAGCTTCCGCCCGCCGGCATTCTCCAGCAGGTGGCGGATGAGGGTGGTCTTCCCGGCCCCCAGGAAGCCGGTGACGATGGTGCAGGGAACGCGGGCAAGGCGGGTCATTGGCTGTCCTCGTGGAAGGAGAGGGGAGGCACGCGGGCGATCATGCCGCGCTTGAGGCAATCGGGCCGGCCACGCCAGGGCATGAGCCCGTCCGGCGCGGCGGCGAACAAGGCGGCGCCGGCCATCAGGTCCGGCCCGCTGTCGGGGCGAAGGTCGCCGAACACATAGGTCCAGCCGCCGGCTCGCACCATGGCTGCGGAGAGGCCGCGCTTGCAATTGGCAAGGCAGCGCACGGCGCGCACCGCCACGTCCGATACCGAAGGGGCGGCGAGCACGGCTGCCGTGAGCCCTTCGCCGTCCGGCGGCACGGCGGGGTCCGCGCCGGGTGTGCGGCAGGTCCGGCAGACGAACAGGGTGACGCGCGCGGCGGACGGTTCGTCCGGTGCCGGGTCCTCGACGGGCGATGCGGAGGCGCAGGTCTCCACGAATGCTCTTTCAGGGTGCCGGCCGCGCGGCGATATCCGCGCTGCTCCGCATTGCCAAGGCACCCCGCCCGGCGCGCGGTCGAGGCGATGGCAGGTCTCCTGGCTCGCGGGTCATCATCTCGCACCGCCTTCCCGGAACCGCGCGGAGGCGGCGTCCAGTGGCGTTATCGGTCGAGACTCACCGCCGACAGTTGCGGGGGCAGCCGCGGCTTTGGCGCGCCATTCTCCATGGCATGCCGCACCGCATTCCCTTTTCATTCCCCGGCACGCCGGGGAAAACCTTCGCTCGGCGCCACTAAAGGAGCGCCCAGGGGCGAAGTCAATCTTCAGCCGGATGAATCGTCGGCGAAGCCGATCCTCTCCGCCGCCCGGATACGAAAACGCCCCCGCACGCGAATGCGGGGGCGTTCTTGATCAGGGGCGTGCGGAGCGAAGGCTCAGCCGCCGAACAGCTTGCGCTGCCACCAGCCGGTGCGGGCCTTCTCGGGCGGCAGGGACGGATCCACTGCCGGTTCCGGCGCGCTCTCGGTGGCAGGCGGAGCCTGGTCCACGACGGCCGCTTCCGGCTCCACCGCCGAAACCGGCATGTCGGCATCGGAGACGGGGACCGAGGCGGTCTCCTCGCCGCTCACGGCAGCCGGGGAGGCGACGCTGACGGACGGGGCCTTCTCGCGCACCGTGGACCGGCGGCGGGTGGACTTCTCCGCGGCGGGGGCGGGAGCCTCCTCCACGGGCGCGGCTTCCGGTGCGGGGGCTTCGGCCGGGATGCTCACAGGAGCGAGGGCCGGGGCTTCCACGGGTTCCGGCAAGGCGATTTCGGCGGGCGCGGGGGCGTCGTCCGAAGCAGCCTCGGCCGGGTGGCCCTCAGCCTGCGGCGCATCGGTGCCGGCATTGTCCTCGTCCTCGCCCTCGGCGGCCTCGGCACCGTCCGTGCCTTCGCCCTCCTCGCCCTCACGGCGATTGCGGCGACCGCCACGGCGGCCACGGCGGCGGCGACGGCGCTCGCCGTCAGCGTTGCGGGCGTCGGCGCGCTCGTCGTCCTCGCCCTCTTCGCCTTCGGTCTCGCCTTCGCCGGCGGCATCCTCGTCGCCCTCGGCTTCACCTTCGGCGCGGGGCTCGCGGGGCTCGCCCTCGCGCTCACCGTCCCGCTCGCCATTGCGCCGCCGGCGGCGACGACGCTTGCGGCGGCCGTTTCCGTCCTCGCCGCGCTCGGCGCGCTCCTCGGTCTCTTCCGCCTCGGCGCTCTCCTCGGCGGTCTCTTCCTCTTCCTCCTCGAACTCCTCGTCCGGCAGGATGGAATCGGGCTGCACAACGCGAGTCGGCCGGGGCGCGGCCGGGGCGGGGGCAGCGGGGTCGCCCTTCTCGATGATGAAGGGCTGGTGGCCCGTGACGCGATCGTCGGCGCTCACCACGAGGGTGACGGAGAAGCGCTCCTCCAGCTCACGCAGATGGGCGCGCTTGTGGTTCAGCACATAGAGCGCCACTTCGCTGCGGGTGCGGGCGACGAGATTGTGGGTGGTAGAGCGCACGAGCTGCTCCTCCAGCGCACGCAGGAGCTGGAGCGCCACCGAGGACGCGGAGCGCACATGGCCGGTTCCGCCGCAGGTGGGGCACACCTCGATGGAGCTTTCCAGCACGCCCGTGCGGATGCGCTGGCGGGACATCTCCATGAGGCCGAAATGGGAGATGCGGCCCACCTGGATGCGGGCGCGGTCGTTCTTCAGGCAATCCTTGAGCTTGCGCTCAACCGAGCGGTTGTTGCGCTTCTCCTCCATGTCGATGAAGTCGATGACGATCAGGCCCGCGAGATCGCGCAGGCGCAACTGCCGGGCGATCTCCTCGGAGGCTTCCATGTTCGTCTTGAGCGCGGTGTCCTCGATGTGATGCTCGCGCGTGGCGCGGCCGGAATTCACGTCGATGGAGACCAGGGCCTCGGTGGGATTGATGACGATGTAGCCGCCGCTCTTCAGCTGGACGACGGGAGAGAACATGGCGTCGAGCTGCGCTTCGACCCCGTATTTGGCGAAGATCGGCTGGGTGTCGCCATAGGAGATAACGTTCTTCGTGTGGCTCGGCATGAGCATGCGCATGAAGTCCCGCGCTTCGCGGAAGCCTTCCTCGCCGGCCACGTGAATGTCGTCGATGTCCTTGTTGTAGAGGTCGCGGATGGCGCGCTTGATCAGCGAGCCTTCCTCATAGACGAGGTTCGGCGCCGCGGAGCGCAGCGTCAGCTCGCGCACGGTCTCCCACAGGCGCAGCAGATATTCGAAGTCGCGCTTGATCTCGACCTTGGTGCGGTTGGCACCGGCGGTGCGCAGGATGATGCCCATGCCATCGGGCACCTCCAGGTCCTGCACCACTTCCTTCAGGCGCTTGCGGTCCACCGCATTGGTGATCTTGCGGGAGATGCCGCCGCCGCGCGCGGTGTTGGGCATGAGGACCGAATAACGGCCCGCCAGGGAGAGATAGGTGGTGAGCGCCGCACCCTTGTTGCCGCGCTCTTCCTTGACCACCTGGACCAGCATCACCTGACGGCGGCGGATCACTTCCTGGATCTTGTAGGTGCGGGCCCGGCGCTGGGGCGCGCGGACGGGGACCTCTTCGAGCGCGTCGGCGGAGCCCATCTGCTCCACGCCTTCGTCCTCGCCGTCCTCGTCTTCGTCGTCCGCGTCTTCGTCCGCTTCGGCCGAAGGCTGGGCGTCGGCATATTCCGGGGCGGCCGCGTCGGCGTCCGCCGAAACGTCCTCGGCGGCGAATACGGGCGCGGGATCCTGTTCGGCCTGGGGCGCCTGCTCAAACTGGGCGGCGTCCTGGACGATCTCGGCCTCGGGCTCGGCCGCCTGCTGCAGGGGCGCGGGCAACTCGTCGGCTACGGGCTCGTCCGCCTCGACCGGCGCGCCGAACATTTCCTCGGCGATATGGGGCGTTTCCGCCTCGGGCGCCTCGGCGTGATGATCCTGAGCGTGACGGTTCTCGCCGTGATCATCCTCGTCGTCGTCCTCATCGTGGCCGCCGGAAATCTGGCCGTCCTCGATGGTCTCGACAACGTCGTCGTCGTCCACTTCCTCCACATTGCCGGAGGCGTCGGTGTCCTCGTCCTCGTCGGCGGTGCCGGAGACGGTCTCATCCCGGCGCGCGCGGCGGGGGCGGGACCGACGGCGCTCGCGGCGCTCGTCTTCCTCGTCAGCCTGACGCGCGGCGCGCTCCTCCTCCTCGAGCAGCGCGAGGCGGTCGGCGACCGGGATCTGGTAATAGTCGGGATGGATCTCGCTGAAGGCGAGGAAGCCGTGGCGGTTGCCGCCATATTCCACGAAGGCCGCCTGGAGCGAAGGCTCCACGCGCGTCACCTTCGCGAGATAGATGTTGCCCCGCAACTGCTTGCGGGACGCAGCCTCATAATCGAATTCTTCGACGCGGCTGCCGCGCACGACCACCACCCGGGTCTCCTCCGGGTGGGTGGCATCGATAAGCATCTTGTTTGCCATGGAAATCTCTCTGGGCGGCGCCGGGCTCAAAGCCCCGCGACGGCTGGCGCGGCAAAGCACGCGAACCGCCGATGCGCCGAGAATGGAATAGGGAGGGAAGTGGGGGACGCGGACGCGACGGCAACGTCTCGGCGCCCTCGGCGCCGGGGCACGCGGTGGCACGCTGGGCGCGCCTGTCGTGCATTAGAACGTTCATGCCTTCGGCTACTCGTCCCTCAGCGAAGCTTTGGACCGGACGAAGATGACCGGCCCGGCATACGGAGGCTCGATCCCCCTTCGGATCAGACCCTTCGGGCTAGCGGGTGGACGTGGTGTTTCCTTGGAGCGCAGGGGAACCACGCTCACCGCTCCAGCCTCTCCCTATGGTTGAGGCTTCGGGGGCTATGCCCGCCCGGGCCGGAGAACCGGGACGGCGGGCATCGGAAAAGCCACGAAACCGGGAGCCGAACAGCCAATTCCGGAACGCGAACCGTATGCAGGACTTTCTTAGCCGCCCGCCTCCTGCTTTGGCAAGGTTCATGCCTGTTTCGTCGGCAACATTCTGCGAACGCCTTGTTGCCGGCGGGCCACAGAGCGGTCCGGAAAACCGCTCGTGCCGTGAACCAACGGTTAACGCTGCGGCCCCTATCCGGTACACAGGCGGTCTGGACGAAGCGTAGCGTGAGACGGCGGATCTGGTCGAGGGAATGGAGGCCGATGGCGGCGCACGCGGTTCGAGCCGAAGCTGAGGGAAGCGCCGGGCGCCCCGTCCGCGCGGCGTTCGGCCGCGCAACTGGCGCGCTGTGGGCCTGCCTGCTGCTCGTTGCCGCCGTCGCTCCCGCTCCCCTCCGGGCCGAGACAGCCGCGCCTGCCACTGCGGCCAAGCCTGCGCCGGGGCAGCCCGCCCAGGCGCTCGATGCGCGCCTCGCCGGTGACGACCAGCGCACCCGCATGATCATTGATCTCAGCCGCACGGTGGAATTCCGCGCCTTCACGCTGGCCAATCCCAATCGCGTCATCCTGGATTTGCCGGACGTGGTGTTTTCCCTGCCGCAGGCGGCATCCACCGGACGGCGCGGGCTGGTGGCGGCCTATCGCTACGGCGCCTTCGCGCCGGGCAAGGCGCGCATGGTGCTGGACCTTGCGGAGCCGGTGGCCATCGACAAGGCGTTCGTTCTGGAGGCGGCGGACGGCCAGCCGGCGCGCCTCGTCCTCGATCTCGTGAAGGGCGACGCGGCAAGCTTCGCCGCGTCCGTGGCCACCGCCGCCGAGGCGCGCGGCGCGCCAGCTCCCCTGGCCGCCTCCGCCGCGCACGCCCACGGCACTGTGCCCGACACGGACCCCCGGCCCATGATCGTGGTGGATCCGGGCCATGGCGGCATCGATTCGGGCACCACGGGCGCCAGCGCCTATTCCGAGAAGAATATCGTGCTGGACGTGGCCCTGGCGCTCAAGACGCGCCTGGAGGCGGGCGGGCGCTATCGCGTGGTGCTGACCCGCTCCACGGATATCTTCGTGCCCCTGAGCGAGCGCGTGCGCATCGCGCGGGCGAACCGCGCGGCGCTGTTCATCTCCATCCATGCGGATGCGCTGGCCAGCAATGACGGGCAGGCGCGCGGCGCCAGCGTCTACACCCTGTCCGACACCGCGTCCGATTCGGAGGCGGCGCGGCTGGCGGAAAGCGAGAACCGGGCGGATCTCATCGCGGGCATCGACCTCTCCGAGGAGAGCGACGAGGTGGCGGGCATCCTGTTCGATCTCGCCCAGCGGGAGACCAAGAACTTCTCCGCCACCTTCGCCCGCACCCTGGTGGGGGCCATGAAGGCGGCGGGCAAGGTTCACAAGTCCGCGCTCAAGTCCGCCGGGTTCAAGGTCCTTAAAGCCCATGACGTGCCCTCGGTCCTGGTGGAGATCGGCTACATGTCGAGCCGCGAGGACCTGAAGCTGATGACCTCGGAAGCCTGGCGCGACAAGCTGGCCCAGTCCATGGGCGAGGCGGTGGACGGCTTCTTTACCCCCCGGACGGCCGGCATTACCGGCTCGGTTCCGGACGCGCCGTCCGGCCGGTGAGGGGCTTTCCGCCTGTGGGTGCGGGCGCCGCCGCCGCGCTTCGGTCGTGAAGCGGCCATTTTTCGCCAACATAGCGGGACCGGAAGGCGTGTTTTGCGTTATGTAGGCGCCGGGTCCGGCGGCATGAGCCGTGCGGACACATGCGGACGGGTTGCGGCGGGTTCCCCAGGCGGGGCCCGGGCGGGAGGAGCCGGCGAATGCGGCTGCTGTTGAGGTTTCTGGGCTTCATGTTCGCGCTGGGCACGGTGGTGCTCCTGGCGGGCGCCGGCGCGGCCACGTATTTCATCTGGAAATACTCCCAGGACCTGCCCGACTATTCCCAGCTGCAGAATTACGAACCCCCGGTCATGACCCGCGTCCATGCGGACGACGGCGCGCTCGTGGCCGAATGGGCGCGCCAGCGCCGCCTCTACATTCCCATCCAGAACGTGCCGCGCCTCACCATCGAGGCGTTCCTCTCCGCCGAGGACAAGAATTTCTACGAGCACGGCGGCATCGATCCCTCGGGCATCTTCCGCGCGGCTTTGGTCTATCTGCAGAATTACGGCTCCAACCGCCGTCCGCAGGGCGCCTCCACCATCACCCAGCAGGTGGCGAAGAACTTCCTCCTTACCAATGAGGTCTCCATCGACCGCAAGGTGAAGGAAGCGCTGCTCGCGCTGCGCATCGAGCGCGCCTATTCCAAGGACCGCATCCTCGAACTCTATCTCAACGAGATCTATCTCGGCATGGGCGCCTACGGCATCGCGGCCGCGGCGCTGGTCTATTTCGACAAGTCGGTCGAGGAACTGACCATCCCCGAGGTGGCCTATCTCGCGGCCCTGCCCAAGGCCCCGTCCTCCTACAATCCGTTCCGTGACCGTGAGCGCGCCATCGATCGCCGCAACTGGGTGATCGACCGCATGGCCGAGAACGGCTTCATCACCATGGATCAGGCCGAGGAAGCCAAGAAGAGCCCGCTGACCGTGACCCCCCGGCCCACCGGCGCGCAGATCTTCGCGGCGGAATATTATGCCGAGGAAGTGCGCCGGCAGATCTATGACCGCTACGGCGAGACCAAGCTCTATGAGGGCGGTCTCTCGGTGCGCACGGCGCTCAATCCCAAGCTCCAGCTTCTCGCCAAGAAGACGCTGTCGGACGGCCTCGTGCGGTTCGACGAGCAGCGCGGCTGGCGCGGTCCCTACAAGACCGTCGAGATGACCGGCGACTGGGGCGTCAAGCTCGCCGAGATCAAGTCCTTCTACGACATCCCCTGGAAGCTGGCCGTGGTCCTGTCCTCGGACAAGGATTCCGCGCGCATCGGCTTCCAGCCCGCCCGCGAGAAGGGTGGCGGCATCTCTACCGCCCGCGATGTGGGCCTCATCACGCTCGAGGGCGCCAAATGGGCCCGCTGGACCAAGGGTCCCGATGCCGGGCGGCAGGTGAATTCCGTGGCGCAGGTGCTCAAGCCCGGCGACGTGGTCTTCGTGGAGCCCATCGCCGGCAAGGACGGCCAGTTCCGCCTGCGCCAGATCCCCGACGTGGAAGGGGCCATGGTGGTGATGGAGCCGTTGACCGGCCGCGTGCTCGCGCTGTCCGGCGGCTTCTCCTATGACGAAAGCCAGTTCAACCGCGCCACCCAGGCCCTGCGCCAGCCCGGCTCCTCCTTCAAGCCCTTCGTTTATGCCGCCGCCTTGGACAACGGCTACACGCCCTCCACCGTGGTGCTGGACGCGCCCATCGAGATCGACCAGGGGCCGGGCATGCCGGTCTGGGCGCCCGAGAATTATGCGAAGAAGTTCTACGGCCCGCAGACCCTGCGCTTCGGCCTGGAGCAGTCGCGCAACGTGATGACCGTGCGCCTTGCCCAGGATGTGGGCATGCCCATCGTCGCCGAATATGCGCGCAAGTTCGGCATCTATGACGACATGCTCCCGGTGCTGTCCATGTCGCTGGGCGCGGGCGAGACCACGCTCATGCGCATGGTGGGCGCCTATGCCATGATCGCAAACGGCGGGCGCAAGGTGACCCCCTCGCTCATCGACCGCATCCAGGACCGCTACGGCCACACCATCTATCGCCACGACGAGCGCGAGTGCCGCGGCTGCGAGGCGACCAACTGGCAGAACCAGCCGGAACCCACGCTCATCGACCGGCGCCCGGTGGTGCTGGACCCCATGACCTCCTACCAGATCACCGAGATGATGGAGGGCGTGGTCCAGCGCGGCACGGGTACCGCCCTGAAGGAAGTGGGCAAGCCGGTGGCCGGCAAGACCGGCACCACCAATGACGAGAAGGACGCCTGGTTCGTGGGCTTCACGCCCGAAGTGGTGGTGGGCGTCTATCTCGGCTACGACAAGCCCAGGGCCATGGGCAAGGGCTCCACGGGCGGCCTTCTGTCCGCGCCCATCGTGCGCGACTTCATGAAGACCGCCCTGGCGGATCGCCCCGCCATTCCGTTCCGTGTGCCGCCGGGCATCAAGCTGGTGCGCATCAACCCCAAGAGCGGCCTGCGCGCCGGCACGGGCGAGAATGCCATCCTTGAAGCCTTCAAGCCCGGCACGGCCCCGCCGGACAGCTATTCCGTGATCGGCTCCTCCGATGCCGCCCTGGGCGTGACGCCCGAGGCGGATCGCGCGGTGCGCTCGGGAACCGGCGGCCTCTACTGAACTAAAGCGGGACGCGCTGCGCCCGGGCCGGGTCGGCCCGGGGCAAAGCACGCGCGCGCCCGGTTTACACGCCTGATTCCCCCCGCTATTTTCCGCGGCCTTTAACGAGAGACACAACAGCATGCGCGCGGAACTCGCCGCCAAGGTCGAGGAGATCAACGCTTCCGTTGATCTGCTGCGCCAGCACCTCAACGTGGACCGCTCCCGCCGCCGCCTGGCGGAGCTGAACGCCATCGCCGAGGATCCGAGCCTCTGGGACGAGCCGGAGCGTGCGCAGAAGATCATGCAGGAGCGCACCTCTCTGGAGGACGCGCTGGGCGCCATCGACCGCATCACGCAGGACCTCGCTGATAATGTGGAGCTGATCGAGCTGGGCGAGGCGGAAGGCGACGAGGGCGTCATCTCCGAGGCCGCCGCCGCGCTTGATAGCCTGAAGGGCGAACTGGCCCGCCGCGAGGTGGATGCGCTGCTCTCGGGCGAGGCGGATTCCAACGACAGCTATCTGGAAGTTCATGCGGGTGCGGGCGGCACCGACAGCCAGGACTGGGCGGAGATGCTGCTGCGCATGTACACCCGCTGGGCCGAGCGGCACGGCTTCAAGGTGGAACTGGTGGACGAGAGCCAGGGCGAGCAGGCGGGCATCAAGGGCGCCACCGTGCTCGTGAAGGGCCATAATGCCTATGGCTGGCTGAAGACCGAGGCGGGCGTGCATCGCCTCGTGCGCATCTCGCCTTTCGATTCCAACGCCCGCCGCCAGACCTCTTTCGCCTCCGTGGACGTCTATCCGGTCATCGACGACCGCATCGTGGTGGAGATCAACGAGAGCGACGTGCGCGTGGACACCATGCGCTCCGGCGGCGCGGGTGGTCAGCACGTCAACAAGACCGAATCGGCGGTGCGCCTCACCCATATCCCCACGGGCATCGCGGTGGTCTCCCAGGGCGACCGCTCCCAGCACAAGAACCGGGCCACCGCCTGGAACATGCTGCGCGCCAAGCTGTACGAGGCGGAGCTGAAGAAGCGCGAGGCCGCCGCCGCCGCCGAGCAGGCGGCGCGCACGGATATCGGCTGGGGCCACCAGATCCGCTCCTATGTGCTCCAGCCCTATCAGTTGGTGAAGGACCTGCGCACCGGCGTCCAGTCCGGCACGCCGCAGGAGGTTCTGGACGGCGACCTCGATCCCTTCATGGAAGCCGCTCTGGCCCAGCGCGCCTATGGCGGCGGCCCGGGGCAGGTGGAGGATGTGGACTGAGGCTCTGGCGCGCGTAAGGTCGGCGGGCTATATGACTATCTATATGGTCAGGAGCGCCAGGGTCAGGAGTGCCCCATGGATGCCGTCAGCCTCGCCGATGCCAAGGCCCATCTGAGCGAACTCATCGACCGCGTCGAAGCGGGCGATTCCATCGACATCACCCGCCGGGGAAAGCCGGTGGCCCGGCTGACGGCGGTGGATCGTCCGCGCAAGCCGATTGATGCCGCCATGCTCAATGGGCTGACGCAGGCCATGCCCCCGCAATCCCAGAGCGCAGCCGATCTCGTGCGGTCCATGCGCGACGGCGATCGCTATTGATGCTCTATCTCGACACGTCGGTCCTCGTTGCCGCCCTGACCAATGAGGCGGCGACGCCCCGCGTTCAGGCGTGGCTGTCGGAGCAGGATCCGGCTGATCTCGTGATCAGCGACTGGTCGATCACCGAAATGTCGTCCGCCCTGGCGATCAAGCTGCGGACGGCGCAGATCAGCCTGGAACAGCGCGCATCTGCGCTCGCCATGTTCAACAGGCTTGTGGCCGAGAGCTTCACCATTCTCCCGGTGACGGGCGCGCATTTCCGGATGGCGGCCGGCTATGTGGACCAGCACATGATCGGCCTTCGGGCCGGGGATGCGCTCCACCTCGCGGTCGCATCGGAGAGTGGGGCGTGTGTGCAGACGCTCGACCGGAAACTCGCCGAGGCCGGCCCGCTGATGGGTGTGCCAACCCAATTGCGGGATTGAGCGGCTGTTGTCGCTGTGCCGGCTTCAATAGGGGAAGCGGCATTGGGCGATCTCAAGACGCTGATCATCGCCTTTGCCGCTCACACGGTAGACCAGACGGTGTTCCTGGCTGAGGCGGCGCGACCACCAGCCGGCCAGATCTCCTTTCAGCGGCTCGGGCTTTCCCGTGCCGTGAAAGGGCGTGCGCATGCAGTCCCGGATCAGTCCGTTCAGCTTGTCGAGCAGGATGGGATCGGCCGTGATCCAGCCGGTATATTGCTCCCAGGCGAGGTCCGAGAAGACGAGCTTCACGGCTCCTTCAACTCACGCACGGCCCCGCCGCCCGCATCGAGCTGGGCGATGGAGTCCCGCAGCGCCCGCGCATTGGCCGGCGTCGAGAGCAGGTGCATGGTCTCCTGAATGGCATTCCAGGTGTCCAGGGACACCATGACGACAGGCTTGCCATTCTTGCGGGTGACGATGACCTCCTCGTGGTCATCCACCACGCTGTCCATCACATCCTTCAGCTTCGCGCGCGCGTCCGTGTAGGTCAGGACCTGCATCTCGTCCTCCGTCTCTCTCACCATTATATGTACAGTGAGATGTACAGATACAAGCCTGTCACGCCGTGAGCCGGGAAGCGGGCGGCGGGCCGCCCGCTTCGGCGCTCAGCCGATGGTCACCTTCAGGTTCGCGACCCCATCCACGCCGCCGTCCAGCACGTCGCCGGACTTGAGCGGGCCGACGCCGGCGGGGGTGCCTGCGAAGATCAGGTCGCCGGGCATGAGGCGGAACAGGGTGGAAAGCTCGGCGATCATCTCGGGCACCTTCCAGATCATCTGGTTCAGGTCGCCTTCCTGCTTCAGGGCGCCGTTCACCGACAGCCAGATGCGGCCGGCGGCCGGGTGGCCGATCTTGGCGGCGGGCACCAGGGACGTGGCGGGGGCGGACTGCTCGAACGCCTTGCCCACTTCCCAAGGGCGGCCGAGCTTCTTCGCCTCGCCCTGCAGGTCGCGGCGGGTCAGGTCGATGCCGACGCCATAGCCATAGACATGGTCCAGCGCCGTCTCGACCGGGATATTCTCCCCGCCTTCCTTCAGCGCCACCACCAGCTCGATCTCGTAATGCACGTCGCTGGAGCGCTTGGGATAGGGAATGGTGGCGCCGTTCGGCACCAGATTGTCGGGGTTCTTCTGGAAGAAGAAGGGCGGCTCGCGGGAGGGGTCATGCCCCATCTCGATGGCATGGTCGGCGAAGTTGCGGCCCACGCAATAGATGCGGTGCACGGGAAAGAGCGCGTCCGTGCCCTCGACGGCGAGGGTGGGGATCTGCGGGGCGGCGATGACATAAGCGCTGGCCATGGCGGTCCTCATGAGGCGTTCGCGGCGCATGGGGCCTGTTCCGGGCAGGGTGAAGCAACCGGCCCGCTGGATCGGCCCCAGGCGGTTCCCTCTATGCGTCCCTTTCCGTGCCGGGATCAATGCGCCGCCAAAGAAAAACGGCGGGCGCTTCCGCCCGCCGTCCCTGCTTCCCGCGAGGAAAGTCCGGCCTATTCGGCTGCCTTCACGCCCACCCCGATGGGGCAGGCGACGCCGGTGCCGCCGAGCCCGCAATAGCCGGCGGGATTCTTGCCCAGATATTGCTGGTGATAGGCTTCCGCGAAATAGAAGGGGCCGCCCTCGGAAATCTCCGTGGTGATGGGGCCGAACCCCTTCGCCTTCAGCGCCGCCTCATAAGCCACCTTGGAGGCGCACGCCTCGTCCTGCCGGGCGCCCTCGGGCAGATAGATGCCGGAGCGGTATTGCGTGCCCACGTCATTGCCCTGGCGCATGCCCTGGGTGGGATCGTGGCTTTCCCAGAACACCCGCAGCAACTCCGCGAAGCTCACCTTGGCGGGGTCATAGACAACGAGCACGCCTTCCGTATGGCCGGTGCGGCCCGAGCAGACCTCCTCATAGGTGGCGTTGGGCGTATGACCCGCCAGATAGCCGACGGCGGTCACGATCACGCCGGGCACCTGCCAGAACTTGCGCTCCGCGCCCCAGAAGCAGCCGAGCGCGAACACAACGCTTTCCGCGCCCGCAGGGTAGGGGGCCTTCAGGGGCGCCCCATTGATGAAATGGGTGGCGGCGGTGGGCAGGGCCTCGGCGCGGCCGGGCAGGGCCTCGGCGGCGGTGGGCAGGTCGATGGACTTCTTCAACCAGAACATGGCGTCGCACTCCTCGCGCGCCTGCCGGGGGCCGGAACCCCGGGTCGTCGGCGCATCATCGCGTGGAAAGCACTTGCGGGAGCGCTGCGCTCCCGAGCCGGCTCGCTCGGCTCCGCCCCAATATGGGGATGAAGGGGCGCGGATGCGAGAGGGGGTCAGCTCACCTGGTAGCGCGAGCGGCGCCGCACATTGCCGATGGCCATCAGGACGAGCCCCAGGGCGGCCAGCAGGACGAACAGCGGCAGGTCGAGGAGCGGCCCCACCAGATCCGCCCAGGCCCAGGGCGCCATGTTGGAGATCGCCGCGCGCGTGGCCTCCAGGCTGGACGGCGACAGCGAGGTCCAGGCGGTGCGGGCGGGGGTCACCACCAGTTCCGAGGCGGCGATGGAGCGCGTGCCGTCCACCACCAGGGCAATGAAGCCGCCGGCGAGAATCCAGAAGCCCAGGAAGCGGAACAGGAAGCGGATCATCTTTTCGCGAGCCATGGTGCGCCGCGGGAGGCGGGAGGCTTCTTTTAGCATGGCGCGCCCGCCAGGAAAGACCGCCGATTGCACGACGCCTCAAGGGGTTGGCGCGGGCAGGCCCGCTTGGCATCACGACCCGGTGGGTGAGTGCACCAAAAGGCTTGATGGCGGCCCGCATGTTTGCTTCCATTCGCCCATGGGCACTGGACTCATAGAGATCCGCCGCGCAAGACCGCAGGATGCATTTGCGGTGGCGGACGTGCACGACGCCGCCTGGCGCGCAGCTTATCGCGGGGTGATTCCCGGGTTGGAGCTGGAGCGCATGGTGGAGCGACGCGGCTCCCAATGGTGGGAGCAGGCCATCCGGCGCGGCAGCCGCGTCTCGCTGCTCATCGCCGGGGACGAGGTGGTGGGCTACGCCAATTACGGCGGCAACCGCGCCAAGGCCCTGCCGTATGGCGGCGAGATTTACGAGATCTATCTGAAGCCCGTCTATCAGGGGCTGGGCTTCGGCCAGCGCCTGTTCGCCTCCGCCCGGCGCGACCTCTCTTTGGCGCGGCTCAGCGGCCTCGTGGTCTGGGCGCTCAAGGATAATGAGGGCGCCGTGGGCTTCTATCAGGCGCTCGGCGGGCAACGGGTCGCAGCCTCCACGGAGCGGTTTGGCACGAAAACTCTGGACAAGATCGCTTTCGCTTGGCAGCGGTAGCCGCGCTGCGTTGCAGCGACGGAAGTCGCGCGGCGCGTTCCGAGGTTTCAAGTGAGTGGTGACATGCTCATCGACGCGATCAAGATCGGCAAAAATCCCCCCCACGAAGTGAATGTGGTGATCGAGGTTCCGATCGGCGGGGAGCCGATCAAGTATGAGCTCGACAAGGAGTCCGGTACCCTTTTTGTGGACCGCTTCCTGTATACCCCCATGCGCTATCCGGGGAATTACGGCTTCATCCCGCACACCCTGTCCGGCGACGGCGATCCCTGCGACGTGCTCATCGCCAATACCCGCCCGATCATTCCCGGCGCGGTCATCAGCGTGCGCCCCGTGGGCGTGCTGGTGATGGAGGACGAGGGCGGCGAGGACGAGAAGATCATCGCGGTGCCCGGCCCGAAGCTCACCAAGCGCTATGACAATGTGAAGAACTACACCGACCTGCCGGACATCACGCTCCAGCAGATCGAGCACTTCTTCACGCACTACAAGGACCTGGAGCCCAATAAGTGGGTCAAGATCCTGCGCTGGGGCGACGTGAACGAGGCGCTGAAGCTGGTCAGCGAAGCCATCGAGCGCGGCTCGAAGGGCTGATTTCCGGCCGTCTCGGCTGCCGAAACGCAAAATGCCCGGGCTTTGCCCGGGCATTTCTGTTTCTGGGGCGTGACGCTCACTTCACCCGTTCGAGCACGCTCACATAATTGGCGACCGCCGCGCCGCCCATGTTGAACACGCCCGCCAGCTTCGCGCCGTCGATCTGCATGTCGCCGGCCTCGCCCATGAGCTGCATGGCGCACAGCACATGCATGGAAACGCCCGTGGCGCCGATGGGGTGGCCCTTGGCCTTCAGGCCGCCGGAGGCATTGACCGGCAGCCGCCCGTCCTTCCGCGTCACGCCCTCGCGCACCACCTTGTAGCCTTCGCCGGGCTTGGCGAGGCCCATGGCCTCATATTCGATCAGCTCGGCGATGGTGAAGCAGTCGTGGGTTTCCACGAGGCTGAGGTCGTCGATGGTGAGGCCACCCAGCTCCAGGGCCTTGGCCCAGGCGCGGCGCGCGCCCTCGAAGGCGATGGGGTCGCGGCGCGACAGCGGCAGGATGTCGTTGGCCTGCGCGCGCGCGCGGAAGGCGATAGCACGGGCCAGGGTCTCGGCCACGTCCGGGGCGGCGATCACCAAAGCGGCGGCTCCGTCCGAGACCAGCGAGCAGTCGGTGCGCCGCAGCGGCCCGGCCACATAGGGGTTCTTCTCGGAGATGGTGTTGCAGAAGTCGAAGCCGAAATCCTTGCGCATCTGCGCATAAGGGTTCGACACGCCGTTCTTGTGGTTCTTGGCGGCGATATGGGCCAGTTCCTCGGAACGATCGCCATAGCGCTGGAAATAGGTCTGGGCGAGGCGGCCGAACACGCCCGCGAAGCCGCCCTCGATGTCGGCCTCTTCCTTGCGGTAGGAGGCGTTCAGCAGGATGTCGCCCACCTCGGCGGTGGGCTTTGCGGTCATCTTCTCGGCGCCCACCACGAGGGCGATCTTGCCCTGGCCGCTCTCGATGAAGTTGATCGCCGTATGGATGGCGGCCGAGCCGGTGGCGCAGGCATTCTCCACGCGCACGGCGGGGGTATAGGCAAGGCCCGGAACCGACAGAGCGGGCAGGGCGCCCTGGAAGTCCTGCTTCTGGAAGCCCGCGTTGAACACGCCCACGAACACCCCGTCCACATCGCCGGCCTCGATGCCGGCATGCTCCAGCGCGGAGCCCGCCACACGGGCCATCAGGGCCTCGGTGTCCGCATCCTCCAGCTTTCCGAACGGGGAGTGGGACCAGCCCACGATGGCAGCTTGCGACATATGCTCCTCCACTGCGCGGCCCTCGCGCCATTTTCAATATCGAGCCGAGGGCGCAGCGAAGCGCGGCGTGGGCGCTGCGTCAATTGCGTTTGACGCATTGCGGCAACGCCAGCTCCGCTTTCACGACAGGCCGCCGATGACCCCCTCCGGGTCCACGAACATGCCTTCCGCCGCCGGGACGGAGGGAAGGCCGGGCATGGTCATGACATCGCCCGTGAGCGCCACCACGAAGCCGGCGCCCGCGGAGAGCCGCACCTCGCGCACGGGCAGCACATGGCCTTCCGGCGCGCCGCGCAGGGTGGGGTCGGCGGAGAAGCTGTATTGGGTCTTGGCCATGCAGACCGGCAGATGGCCGAAGCCCGCCGCCTCCAGCTCTTTCAGCCGCGCCGTCGCCGCGCCGGTGAAGGTCACCTCGCCTGCGCGGTAGATCTCGCGGGCGATGGTCTCGATCTTCTCCTTCAGCGGCATGGCGTCGGGATAGAGGGTGTGGAAGGAGGAGGGCTTGGCGCACATGGCCCGCACATCCTCCGCCAGCGCCAGCGCGCCGGCCCCGCCTTCGGCCCAATGGGCGCAGACATGGACCCGCACGCCCATCTGGCTGAGCGCCGCCGTCACGGCGTCGATCTCGGCGGGGGTGTCGGTGAGGAAGCGGTTCAGCGCCACCACCACCGGCAGGCCGAACTTGCGCATATTCTCCACATGGCGCAGGAGATTGGCGGTGCCGAGGCGCACGGCCTCCAGGTTCTCGCCCCCCAGTTGCTTCACCGGCACGCCGCCATGCATCTTCAGCGCGCGCACGGTGGCCACCACCACGGCGGCGTCGGGCGCGAGGCCCGCCTGGCGGCACTTGATGTCCAGGAACTTCTCCGCGCCCAGATCCGCCCCGAACCCGGCTTCCGTCACCACGTAGTCCGCCAGCTTGAGGGCGGCGCGGGTGGCGATCACCGAATTGCAGCCATGGGCGATGTTGGCGAACGGCCCGCCATGCACGAAGGCGGGCGTGTGCTCCATGGTCTGGACGAGGTTGGGCTGGAAGGCGTCGCGCAGCAGCGCCAGCATGGCGCCGATGCCCTTAAGCTCCCCCGCCGCCACCATGCGCCGGTCCCGCGCCTGCCCCACCACCATGCGCGAGAGCCGGGCCTCCAGCTCTTCCAGGGTGCGGGCGAGGCAGAAGATGGCCATGACCTCGCTGGCCACCGTGATGTCGAACCCGTCCTCGCGTGGGAAGCCGTTGGCGGGGCCGCCCAGGCCCACGATCACCTGCCGGAGCGCCCGGTCATTGAGGTCCACCACGCGCCGCCAGGAGATGCGGCGGGCGTCGAGGTCCAGCGCATTGCCCCAATAGATGTGGTTGTCGATGAGGGCGGCCAGCAGATTGTGGGCGGCCGAGATGGCGTGCAGGTCGCCCGTGAAATGCAGGTTGATGTCCTGCATGGGGATGATCTGCGCCCGCCCGCCGCCGGTGGCGCCGCCCTTGGCGCCGAAGACCGGGCCGAGGGACGGCTCGCGCAGGCAGATGGCGGTCTTTTCGCCCAGCCGCGCCAGCGCATCGCCGAGGCCGATGGTGGTGGTGGTCTTGCCCTCGCCCGCGGGCGTGGGGCTGATGGCCGTCACCAGGATCAGCTTGCCGTTGGCGCGCGGCTCCAGGGTGCGGATGTAATCGTGGGCGAGCTTCCCCTTATAGGGGCCGTAGCGATAGAGGCCGTCCGCGGGAATGCCGAGGCGCGCCGCCACGTCCTCGATGGGCAGGGGCGTGACGCTGCCCGCGATGGCGGCGTCGCTGGAGGGGTCCAGATGGCGCGCGGGGGGAAGCGCGGATGTCATGTGCATGGCCTCAGCCTTCCTCCGGGAAGCGGTTCGTTATGGGATAGCGGCGGGCTTTCGGTGCCCATGTCAGGCGAATGCCGGGGGCCGCGCGGCGGCGCATGCCCTCGGCCATCATGATGCGGCGGGCGAGCCAGTCCAGCGGCGCGCCGTCTTTGTCCCCCGGACCTGCATCCTCGAAGCGGGCGAGGCGGGCGTCGGTGTCGGTGAGGTCGTCGCGTGCGCGGGTGAGATGGGCCGGGATGATCTCCCCGCCGGGGCCTTTCGCGTCGGCGGGCTTCCAGCCATTGCGCAGCCCGGCGAGGGCGGGCGCCTCGCTCGCCAGCAGGTCCTTCAGGGGCGCGAAGCCGGCGCGCAGGTCCGCGTTGCAATGGGGCGTGCCCGCCAGAAGGTCGGTGCGCGTCATGGAGGTGAGGGCGAGCGCGCCGAATTTCTCCGCCGCCGCCACCACGAAGGCGCCGCGCATCCGGGCGCGCAACTGGTCCTCGGTGGTGTCGGGCACGGTGGTCTCGAACAGCGGGCCGAGGGTGCGCTCCAGCGCGTCCACGGCGCCGGCCAGGGGCAGCACGTCGTGCCGCATGCCGAGGGCCGCCGCGAACCCGGCGGCCGCCCCGCAGGCCTGCGCGCCGCCTTCCACGGGAAAGCTCAGGCCCTGCACACGGTCGGCGCCCAGCGCGTCAACCGCAAGCAGGGCAAGCAGGGCGGTGGGCGCATCGTCGGTCAATTCCAGCACCACGCCGGTGAAGCGGTTCTTCTCCGCGAAGTCGCGCAGGCCCAGCATGAGCGCCGCATAGTCCGCCTGGGCGGGCGAGGGGAGTTCGGCGGCGGGCGCGTCGGCGCATTGCCAGCCGGTCTCGAAGCGGCGCCAGAGGGACATGCGCACCCGTGGCAGGAAGGCGGGAAACTGCATGGCGAGGCGATGGTCGGCATTGAGCGCGAACGAGGCGCCGTCGAACACCGCTTCATCCTGGCCGCCCACGGCATTCACATAAAGCAGCGGCAGGCCGGTCTCCACCACGCGCGCTACCGCCGTGGAGAGGCGTTCATCCGCCCGCCCGCGCCCATAGGCGGCGCAATCCAGCGCGATCAGCAGGTCGGCGCCGGTCTCAGCGAGGCATTCGCAGACATCGCCCGTGGTCAGGTCCGTGCCGATGGCGATGCCCAGGCGCGTGTCGCGGAACGGAATCGGCCCGGGCATGGGGCCGGCGGTGAACACGCCGGCCTCCTCCGGCGCCAGGACAGCCTTGCGGCGCACCGCCGATATGGCCCCGTCCGCAAGCAGGATGGCGGCATTGGCGATGCCGCCTTCATCCGCCCAGGGCGCGCCGAGAAGGCAGGCGGGACCGTCCGTGGTGGCGCCAGCCAGATCCTCCAGCGCCGCACGGCAGGCGGCGAGGAAGGCGCCGTTCGCCGCCAGCGCGCCGGGCGGGGCGCCGCACAGGGCGAGTTCCGGCAGCACCACGAGGTCTGTCTCCTGGCGGGCGGCCTCGGTGAGGATGTCGCGGATGCGGGCGGCATTGCCGGAAATGTCGCCCATGACCGCATTGATCTGCGCGACGGCGATGCGCAGCGTATCCGGGTCGCTCATGGTGCCGATGGATCCGTTGTCATTCTGCGGCGAGGGGGAGGGCGGCGGTGTCCCGCAGGCCCGTGGCGGCCTCGCGGTGGCGCAGATGTTCCGTGCCCCAGGCGCGCAGGGCCAGGACCGCGCTGCGCAGCGCCTCGCCCTTGGCGGTGAGGCGATAGCCCACCTGCGGGGGCACCGTGGGATAGACGGTGCGGTCCACGAGGCCGTCCGCCTCCAGTTCGCGCAGCGCCTTGGAGAGGATGCGCTGGGTGACGTTGGGCATCAGGCGGCGCAGTTCCGAGAAGCGCCGTTCCCCGCCCAGCAGATGGAAGAGCGTGCCGCCCTTCCATTTGGCGCCGATGATCTCCATGGCCGCCTCCACCGGGCAGCCGGAGCATTCGTAGGTGACATGCCGTCTGGCCATGGCCGCTCCCGCGCCGCGCGCATGCGGGGAGGCACGCTGCGCTTCAAAACTCTTCACAAGACATACGCAGTCGCGCGCTTTCCCGCCACTCCCCCGCTTCCCCGGACACACAACGACATATACCGTATGCCAAAAAGACGTGGGGGAGAGAGATGCTTGATCCGTTCCTGGCGGGAATCCTGACCTTCGTGCCCAATGTGGCGCCGCTGTCCAAGGCGCCTCTGGCGCCCGGCCGCTCGGCGCTGGGCCTGTTCGAGCCGCGCGACGCGCTGCTGGTGGTGCCGGAGGGAATAGACCCCGCGCGCCCGACGCCCCTCATGGTGCTGTTCCATGGTGGGGGCGGCCATGCGGAGAAAATCCTGCCCATGATGGAGCAGCATGCTTTGTCCCAGGGCTTCCTGCTTCTGGTGCCCCAATCGCGCCATCCCACCTGGGACATCGTGATCGCCGGGAACGGGCCGGACCGGGAGCGGCTGGACCTGGCGCTGGCGGAGGTGAATGCCCGCTACCGGCTCGATCCCGGCCATATCTGCTTCGCGGGCCATTCGGACGGCGGCTCCTATGCCCTCTCGCTGGGCCTCACCAACGGGCATTTCGTCACGCACATCATCGTGTCCTCGGCGGGCTTCATGTCCGTGCACCACCAGGAAGGCGCGCCGCGTGTCTTCATGTCCCACGGCGTCCAGGACACCCAGATCCCCATCGAGCGCAGCGGGCGCGCCCATTCCAACCTGCTGAAGCAGGCGGGCTACGACCTCACCTATATGGAATATAACGGCCCCCATGCGTGGCAGCCGCCCATCGCGGCGCTCTCGGTGGGGTTCTTCCTGGAGGATGTCGCGCGCAACCCCGGCCGGGTCGAGGCGTATCAATCCTGATACCACCTGACCAAAACGTGCCGTCTTGCGCGAGGGCGGCTACATCCGACATGCAGGGACATCGTCTGCGTGTCGGAGACCCGTCATGAAAGCCATCGGTTACGCCGCCTCCCTCCCCATCGGGGACGAGAGGTCCCTGTTCGCCTTCGAGGCGCCCGAGCCCAAGCCCGCCCCGCGCGACCTGCTGGTCCGCGTGAAGGCCATTTCCGTCAATCCCGTGGACACCAAGGTGCGCATGCGCCGCCAGGGCACGGACGCGGCGCCGGTCATCCTGGGCTGGGATGCCGCTGGCATCGTCGAGGCGGTGGGTTCGGACGCCTCCTTCTTCAAGCCGGGCGACGCGGTCTTCTATGCGGGCAGCGTGGTGCGCGCGGGCACCAATGCGGAACTGCATGCGGTGGACGAGCGCATCGTCGGCCCGAAGCCCCGGACCCTGGACTTCGCCCAGGCGGCGGCCATGCCGCTCACCTCCATCACGGCGTGGGAAGGGCTGTTCGACCGCCTGCGCCTGCCGGTGGGCAAGGGCGGGGACGGCGGCACGCTGCTCATCATCGGCGCGGCGGGCGGCGTGGGCTCCATGGCGGTGCAGCTTGCCCGGCGCCTTACCTCCTGGACCGTGGTCGCCACCGCGTCGCGTCCGGAAAGCGCCCAATGGGTGAAGGAACTGGGCGCCCATCACGTCATCGACCATTCCAAGCCGCTGTCCGAGGAACTGAAGGCGATCGGCATCGATGGTGTCGAGGCGGTGTTCTCCCTCACCAAGACCGATGTGCACTGGGCGCAGATCGCCACGGCGCTGAAGCCTCAGGGCGCGGTGTGCGTGATCGATGATCCCGCCGCGCTGGACATCACGCTTCTGAAGCCGAAGGCGGCGAGCTTCGTGTGGGAATCCATGTTCACCCGCTCGCTGTTCGGCACGCCGGACATGGCGGCCCAGCACCGCCTGCTGACCGATGTGGCGGGAATGGTGGACGAGGGGCTGCTGCGGACCACGCTCGGCACCAATCTCGGCATCATCAGCGTGGACAATCTGAAGCGCGCCCATGCGCTGCTGGAAAGCGGCACCAGCATCGGCAAGGCGGTTCTGGAAGGCTGGTAGGCGCGTTCAGCGCTTGGCGGTGCGCCGGCCGGCGGGAAGCTTGGCCGGCACCGCCTCAGCCGCCGGAAGCGCGGCCTCGGTGGCCGCATTCTCCTGCCGCACGGCACGGATGCGGTCCGCGAGGGAGGGCGGATCGCTCACCGCAGCCGAGGTATCGGGCAAACCGGGCTCGCTCGGCACCGCCTGCGCCAGGATGCGGGCGGCCACGTCGCTCAGCCGCTCGCGCAGCACGGCAAGGTCGCTGTCCCGCGCGGCCAGCGCATCGCGCTCGGCGCGGGCCTTGGCGAGGGCGCCCTCCATCATGGAATGGTCGGCCCGCACCATGGTCAATTCTTCCGTCAGCCGCCGCGCATCGGCTTCGGCCGCGGCGAACTCCTCCGCGCGCTTGGCTTCGGCGGCGCGGGACACGGACTGGGTGGCCAGCAGATCGGCCTTGGCGGCGGCAAGGCGCGCCGACGTCTCCGTCAGGTCCTGCTCCAGAACGGTGATGCGCCCGCCGCGCTGGTCCGCCATGGAGCGGGCGGCATCCAGGGCGTGGCGAAGCCTGGCAAGCTCGGCTTCCAGGTGGGTGCGCTCGGCGTCCGTGGCGGCGCGCAGGTCCGCATGCATCTTGCGCTCGGTGGCGAGGTCCTCGGACAGTTGCGCACCACGGGAGAGTGCCTCGGCCAGCTCCGTGGAGAGGCGGGCCTCTTCGCTGCGCAGATGGGCGATGGCGGCCACCTGCTCGGCGATGGTGGCATCCCGCGCGGCGAGGACGGTGTCGAGCGTGTCGCCGCGTGCGGTCTGGGTGGCGAGGTCGCCGCGGGTCCGCTCCAGGGCGGCGCGGGTGTCCTGCAACTCGCCGGTGCGTGCCGCCAGCTCCGCCTCGCGGGCGGCCAGATTGGTGCGGGTGATGTCCCGCTCCTCGGTGCGCTCCCGGTGGGCGGCTTCCTCGATGGCGAGGCGTTCGGCGAGCGTGTCGTGCGCCGCCTGGAGGTCGGCGAGGCTGCGCTCCAGCTCCACGATGCGCAGGCGCCGTGTCTCCAGTTCGCCCGCATTGCCCGCCACCTGCTCCACCAGCCTGTCGCGGTGAATTTCGACGCGCCGCTGGGCGAGGGCGAGCTGTGCCCGCTGCTGGTCCTTCGCCGCCTGGATCTCGAACAGGGAGACCGGGACGGCGGCCTCGATGCGGCGGGTGGTGAGGCGCACGGCGCGGTTCCACACAGCCGGAAGCACCGTCAGGGCCACCAGCGTCGCCACCAGGACGCCGAGGACGAAGAACATGATCTGCTCGATCACGCGGAACCTGCGCTTTCAAACGGCTGCGAATGCATCTTCATACGATGCCGTGCGTCCGGCGGCTAGAGCAGGGCATGCAGCGCCTGCCCGTGGCGGGATGGAGCCGGTGCGGCGAAATCACCTGTGCTCAACGGTTTGGCGGGGAAAATCCGCCTGACGCGAGGGCATGTCGCCGCCCGGTCAGAAGGGGTTCCAGGTGGGCTGGGGGGTGAATTTCAGATAGCCCAGATTGGCGCCGAGCCGCACGCCGACGCCCGAGCGGATGGGCACCACGACGATATTGTCCGCCGTCAGCGCCGTCATGCCGAAGCCCGCCACCAGATAGGCGGAGCCGGACACGCCGCCGAACCGGCGGAAAATGTCGTCCACGGTGCGCATGCTGTAGACGAGGATCATGGTCCGCGCGCCGTCGCCGCCGAAGTCCCAGCCCAGCGAGGGGCCCTGCCAGAACACCTTCAGGTCACCCGCATTGCGGGTATAGAGCGTGCCCTCGCCATAGCGCAGGCCGCCCACGAAGGCGCCGGAGCCTTCCTGGCCGAGAATATAGCCGTTGGGCTGGCCCCACTGGCTGACCGCCTTCTCGATGGAGAGGGCCAGCCCCTTGGAGACGCTGCCGAAGAAGGAATGGCCCTTCGAGACCAGTTCGTTCGTGGTGTAGGGCTGGGGCGTGACGGCGGGTTGGCGATAGGGAGCGGGCTGGCCGTAGCCGGGCTGCGCGGGCGGCTGCCCATAGCCCGGCTGCTGCGCCTGCGCGCGCTGCACCCCGGGCGCAACCAGCAACAGGGCTGAGAGCAACGATAGCAGAGAGAGGCGGAAGGCGGCGGAGGCGGTCATCGGCGTCTCGCAAAGAAGGACGTCAAGGGCTGTGGGCCGCGAATCGGCCGGAGACAATCACAAAGGAGTGTGACGCAGAAAAGGCGGCTGGCAAACGCGCCCGCCCGCCCCCCGGAACCACAGATCCTGTGCCGGCTTGTGGCGGGGCGGGGGGCGGTATATCAGACGAGCCTCCCTGAACATGCGGGAATCGGCACGCGCATCCGCCCCCGCCGCCAGCCAGGATCCCGAGGGACCGCCATGTCCGATACGCCCCCCGCTCCCGCCATCTCGGCGCTGGACCTTGCCGCCCTGTTGTGTTCCCGGGTGTGCCACGACGTGATCAGTCCCGTCGGTGCCATCGTGAACGGCCTGGAAGTGTTGGAGGACGAGGATTCCGCCGACATGCGGGAGGTTGCCCTCGACCTGATCGCCAAGAGCGCGCGGCAGGCGTCCGCCCGCCTCCAGTTCACCCGCCTCGCCTTCGGGGCGGCGGGCTCCGCGGGCGCCACCATCGATCTGGGCGATGCCGAGAACGTGGTGCGCGGCATGATGGAAGACAGCCGCACGCGCATCGAATGGACGCTGCCGCGCGAGCTGCTGCCCAAGAACCGCGTGAAGCTGCTGCTCAATCTGGCGCTGCTGGCGGGCACCACCATTCCCCGGGGCGGCGTCATCACGGCGTCGGCCGCGCCGGGCGGCGTGGCGGTGGGCTTCGTGCTCACCTGCGCCGGGCCGAGCGCGCGCATTCCCGCCGCCCTGCCGGGCCTGCTGGGCGGCGCCATGCCCACGGACGGGCTCGATGCCCATGCCATACAGCCTTATTATTGCGGCATGCTGGCCCGCGAGTGCAGCCTTGCGGTTGCCTTCGCCCAGGAGGGCGACACGGTCACCCTGTCGGCGCTGCCCGCCTGAGACACACCATTGACACATGAGCGGCCCCGGTAGAGCTTAAGTGCTTGATTCCAGGGCCCTGCACGCTGCGGCACAAGCGGTGGCACGGCCGGCCGGGGGGCAGTGATGAGTGTCGCGGAAGCCGTTTCCGTTCCGTCCGAAGTGCCGTTGCGTCAACCGAAGGGCCTCACCTTCCTGTTCGCGGCGGAGATGTGGGAGCGGTTCAGCTTCTACGGCATGCAGGCCCTCATCGTGCTCTACATGGTGAAGGTGCTCGGCTTTTCCGATGCGCGCGCCAGCCTCACCTATGGGGCCTATGCGGCCTTCGTCTTCCTCACCCCCATCGCCGGCGGTGCGCTGGCGGACCGGGTGCTGGGCTTCCGCTGGGCGGTGATCGTCGGCGGCGTCATCATCATGATCGGCCATATCGTGCTCGCCCTGCCGTTCGGCAGCGCCAGCATGTTCGCGGGCATGGCCTTCGTGGTGGTGGGCACGGGCTTCTTCAAATCCTCGGTCTCGGCCGTGGTGGGCCAGCTCTACGGCAAGGATGACCCCCGCCGCGACGGCGGTTTCACCATCTTCTACATGGGCATCAATGTGGGCGCGCTGCTGGCGACGCTCATCGTGGGCTATGTGGGCCAGCAGGTGGACTGGCACCTGGGCTTCGGCCTCGCCGCCATCGGCATGGCGGTCGGCCTCGCCGTCTTCACCTGGGGCACGCGCCATTATGCGGCAGCGAGCCTTGCCTGCCCGCGCCCGCGCATGGTGCTGCCCTCGGTGGTGGCCGCTTTGCTGGCGGTGCCGGTCCTCACCTATCTCCTGGCCGAACCGGACGGGGCCAAGATGATGATGCTGGTGGGCGGCGGGCTCACCTATGCCTATGTGGTCTACCGCGCCTTCACCGCCGAGCCGGAATATCGCCGGCACCTGATGGCGATCCTCATCTATGTGCTGTTCGCCAGCTTCTTCTGGGCCCTGTTCAAGCAGAAGGACGGCCCCGTCCTCCTGCTGGTGGATCGCGCCATCGACCGGCACATCTTCGGCTTCGAGATGCCGTCGGCCATGTTCACCTCCTTCAACCCCTTCATGATCCTGATCCTCGCCCCGCTGTTCGCGCGCATCTGGCGGGCCTTCGCGGCGCAGGGGCGGCCCATCTCCACCGGGGTGAAGTTCCTGCTGGGCCTGCTGTTCGCCAGCGGCTGCTTCGGACTCATCGCCACGGCGGCCTATCTGTCCTCCTCCGGCACGCCCGCCTCGCTGCTCTGGATGGCGGCGGCGATCCTGCTGCTCACCTGCGGGGAGCTGGCTTTGTCGCCCGTGGGCCTCTCCATGGTCACGGCGCTTTCGCCACCGAGCCTCACCGGCCTCATGTTCGGCGCCTGGTTCCTCTCCACCTCCTTCGGCGCCTATGCGGCGGGGTGGATCGGCACGCTGGCGGCGGTTCCGGCGGGGGCGGACGCCTCCATGGCGGCCTATGCGGCGGCCTGCGCGGAGGTCTATCTGAAGGTGGCGCTGCTCGGTTTCGGGGCCGCGGTGGTGTTTTCCTGCCTTCTGCCGCTTCTCAAGCGGCTTCAGCAGCACAGCTGACCTTGAACGCGGGGGCACGGCGCCCAATCTGAGGGGGGCCGGCGGGGGCGAGGATCAGCCGGCACATTTCAGGAGCCGTCCGCATGCCCGCCTTTTCCATCCTCGACCTCGCCCATGTGCCGGACGGGGGGACGCCCGCCGATGCCCTGCGCAACTCGGTGGAGCTGGCCCGGGCGGCCGAGCAACTGGGCTATGTGCGCTTCTGGCTGGCCGAGCACCACAACATGATCGGCATCGCCTCGGCCGCCACCTCGGTGGTGATCGGCCATGTGGCGGCGGGCACGCAGGTGATCCGCGTGGGGGCGGGGGGCATCATGCTGCCCAATCATTCGCCCCTGGTGATCGCCGAGCAGTTCGGCACCCTCGCCACCCTGTTTCCCGGCCGCATCGATCTCGGCCTCGGCCGCGCGCCCGGCACCGACCAGCGCACCATGCGGGCCATGCGGCGCGAGCCGCAGGCGTCCGACACCTTCCCGCAGGACGTGCTGGAACTCCAGGCGCTGCTGGGGCCGCCCCAGGAGGGGCAGAAGGTGTTCGCGGTGCCCGGCACCAACACCCGCGTGCCGCTCTGGATTCTCGGCTCCAGCCTCTATGGCGCGCAGCTCGCGGGCATGCTGGGCCTGCCCTATGCCTTCGCCTCCCATTTCGCCCCCGGTGCGCTCATGCAGGCGCTGGACACCTATCGCGAGCGCTTCGAGCCCTCCGCCCAGCGTGAAACGCCCTATGCCATGGTGGGTGTGAACGTGGTGGTGGCGGACACGGACGCCGAGGCGCGGCGGCTGTTCACCTCGGCCCAGCAGGCCTTCACCAATATGGTACGCGGCACGCGCGGCCTGCTCCCCCGGCCCATCGACGATATCGAGACCTATTGGTCGCCCCATGAGAAGGCCCATGCCTCCTCCATGCTGGCCTGCTCCTTCGTGGGCGCGCGGGAGACGGTGCGCGCGCAGCTCGCCGCCTTCCTGGAGCGCACCGGGGCCGACGAATTGATGGTGGCGTCCGCCATCCACGATCCCGAGGCGCGCATCCGGTCCTATGAAATCCTCGCCGAGGTGCAGGCGGACCTTGCGCGCGGCAGGGTTCCCGCCTGAGCATCAAGACCCCTTGCGGAGTGCCAGCATGTCCGAGGATGACGACAGCCAGGTTCCGACCACGAAGCTGACGGCCACCAAGCAGCGCTGGGCGCAGGAGCACAAATTCCTCACCGGCCGCACCACGCGGCCGGAGGCCGAGCGCCTGCCGCCGGGCCAGCATCTGGTGCGGGACTGGCCGGTGCTGGATCTCGGTCTCCAGCCCGACGTGCCCACCCCGCGCTGGACCCTGGACGTGGACGGGCTGGTGGCCCACCCCATCCATCTCGCCTGGACCGATTTCCTGGCTCTGCCCCAGAGCCGGGAGGTCAGCGACATTCACTGCGTCACCACCTGGTCGCGCTACGACAACCAATGGGACGGGGTGCGCACGCAGGATCTTCTGGAGCGGGTGGCGCCGCTGCCGGAGGCGCGCTTCGTGTCGCTGGAATCCTTCGACGGCTACACCACCAACCTGCCGTTGGCGGACTTCGCCGCCCCGGACGCGCTCATCGCCCATGCCTGGGAGGGCGCGCCGCTCACCCGCGCCCATGGCGGCCCGGCGCGGCTGGTGGTGCCGCACCTGTATTTCTGGAAGAGCGCCAAGTGGCTGAAGCGCATCACCTTCCTGGCCGAGGACGCGCTCGGCTTCTGGGAGGTGCGCGGCTATCACGAGCGCGGCGACCCCTGGGCTGAGCAGCGCTATTCCGACGACTGAGCGGGTTGAGCGGGCCGCCCTCAGATGGGCGGCAGGCTCAGCCAGCGGGCGATGCCGGTCAGCACGATGTCCACGGACAGGGCGGCGAGGATCAGGCCCATGATGCGGCGGATCAGGTTCGCCCCCGACGAGCCGATGACCTTCACCACATAGTCCCCGAGCCAGAACAGGACCATGAGGATCAGCATCAGCGCCGCCAGAACGCCGATGGTGATGGCCTGCTGGGAGAGGATGTGGCGGTCATTGTCCGACAGGATGACCACGGTCAGGATCGCGCCCGGCCCGGCGATCACCGGGATGGCCAGGGGATAGACGGCGAGCGAGGTGACGTGCTTGTCCCCGTCCATCTCCAGCGCCTTCATGGAGTGGGGCTCGGAGAAGATCATGCTGGTGGCGTACATGAACAGGACCAGCCCGCCGGCGATGCGGAAGGAGAGTTCCGAAATCTCCATGGCGTTCAGCAGGATCCGACCCAGCAGCATGAAGAAGACCAGGATCAGGAAGGCGAAGAAGCAGGCCAGCAGCGCCGCCTTGTGGCGCTGCTTGGGGGTCATCTCGGAGGTGAAGGCGAGGAACAGGGAGAGATGGCTGATGGGCTCCAAGACCGCCCAAAGCGTCACGAACTGCGTGACCACCAGATTAAGGGTGCTCTCCATCTCTATCCCCCGTTTTGCTGCCCCCATCAGCATGCGATGATTTGCAGCCCCGCGCCAAGGCGAAGAAAATGTAAGGCGCGGAAAATGAAGGAGAACCGCGATGAAGTGGGTGGTCTGGCTCGGCAGCGTCCGCAAAGGATCCTACAATGCCGCCATCGCGCGCGCCCTGAGTGAACTCGCTCCGGAAGGGGTGGAGGTGGTGTTGCTACCCTCGGTGGCGCAACTGCCCATCTATAGCGGCGACATCCAGGATGCGGGCTTCCCCGAGCAGGTGGTCGCGCTGGGCGATGCCATCGCCACGGCGGACGGCGTGATCGTGGTGTCGCCGGAATATAATTATTCGGTGCCGGGCGGCCTGAAGAATGCCATCGACTGGATTTCCCGCCTCAAGCCCATGCCGCTGAAGGGCAAGCCGCTGCTCATCCAGTCGGCCTCCATGGGCGCCTTGGGTGGCGCGCGCATGCAGTATCACCTGCGCCAGATCCTGGTGGCGCTGGATGCCAAGGTGATGAACGTGCCGGAAGTGATGGTGGGCGCGGCCCACAAGAAGGTCAGCGGAGACGGCGTGCTGACCGACGAAGGCACACGGGATTTCATCCGCACCCAGCTTGAAGCCTTCCGGGGCTTCATCGGCTGACCGGCGGGAGCGGGTCGCCGCGCGGCCCGCTTCACGCTCCGGCGGGGCATATTTTATCCCTCGTCATATTCCGCCCAGGACATGGGCGTCTCGAACACCCGCACCACAGCGAGCGGGGCCAGCATGGGCTTGGCCCGCTGCCAGATCCACACGGCGATATGCTCGGCCGTGGGATTGGACAGGCCCTCGATTTCGTTCAGGCAATGATGGTCGAGCTGTTCCAGCAGGGGCGCGAAGGCAGCTTCCACGTCGAAGAAGTCGGCCACGAACCCGGTATGGCCGTCCACCGGCCCCTCCAGCACCAGTTCCACCCGGTAGGAATGGCCGTGCATGCGGAAGCATTTATGCGTCTGCGGGACATGGGGCAGGCGGTGCGCCGCCTCGAAGGTGAAGGCCTGTGTGATCCGCACGATGGGTCCTTTGAAGCGTTTCCGAGCGAGGTGAGCAGCGGTGCGCCTGAAGGAAACACGTAAAAAATAAACAGACAGGGCGCTTCACGTGTGCCGTGAAGCAAAGCCGCGCCCGGCCGGTGATCGAGAGCCTGATTGGATCAGGCTCTATGGAATTCCGATCATCTTATGGGTCTGGACCGAGAGACGCCATTGGGGATGTTCGAGGCAATAGGCCACGGCCGCGTCCGTATTGGCGCGCCGGGCGGGGCCGTCCATGGGCTGCAGGTAGAAATGGGTGAAATCGAGAGCGGCCACCGTCTCCGGCAGCAAGGTGGGCTGGGGATAGACCAGCTTCAATTCATGCCCCCGCCGCAGGACCAGGTCCGCCCCCGCCTTTGGGCTTACGCAGATCCAGTCGATGCCGTCCGGGGGCGTCTGGGTGCCGTTGGTCTCGATGGCGATCTCGAAGCCCCGCTCATGCACGGCGGCCACCAGTTCCGGATCGATCTGCAACAGCGGCTCGCCGCCCGTGAACACCACGAAGCGCCGCGCCGCATCCGGCCCCCACACCCGCACCAGCGCGTCCGCCAGCGCCTGGGCAGTGGCGAAGCGCCCGCCGCCGTCCCCGTCCATTCCCACGAAATCGGTATCGCAGAACTGGCAGACCGCGCCGGCCCGGTCTTCCTCGCGGCCGGACCACAGATTGCAGCCGGCGAAGCGGCAGAACACGGCCGCGCGCCCCGCCTGGGCGCCTTCGCCCTGGAGCGTCTTGAACATTTCCTTCACGGCATAGGACATGGTGCGACCGGCTTCAGCATCAGGCCACGGGGCCTGTCATCCCTGGGTCATATGGTGTCCCCGGCCGGGAGAAAAGAGCCTAGGGCGTTTCGTATGCATCGCTGCAAGCTGTTCTTGCGTCTTCGCGTCTCGCGTGGCGGTGATGCATTCCCTAAATATGGCCTCGGACGCCTCGCCCCGCGAGGTTGGACTTTTCGCCGGCCCCCACGGGCCGCGCCGCAGGAGACGCACCATGCAGCTCACGGGCATTCACCATCTGACCGCCGTTTCGGCGGACGCGCCCTATAACCACCATTTCTACACCCGGACGCTGGGCATGCGCCTGGTGAAGAAGACGGTGAACCAGGACGACACCTCCGCCTATCACCTCTTCTATGCGGACGGGCGCGGCAGCCCCGGCACGGATCTCACCTTCTTCGACTGGCCCGCGGCCCGCGAGCGGCGGGGCACCCATTCCATCGCCCGCACCGCCCTGCGGGTGCGCGATGCGGCGGCGCTGGACTATTGGGCCGCCCGCCTTGCCGCCGAGGGCGTGTCCGCAAGCCCCATCGCTGAGCGCGACGGGCGTGCCGTACTGGATTTCGAGGACAAGGAAGGCCAGCGCCTCTCCCTCGTGGTGGATGGCGGCCAGGGGCCCGGCGAGCCCTGGGAGCGCAGCCCGGTTCCGGCCGAGCACCAGATCCGTGGCCTCGGCCCCATCACCCTCTCCGTGCCGGACCTCGCCCCCACCGAGGCCGTGCTCACCGTGCTCATGAACATGCGCAAGGCCCGCACCTATGTGGAGGACGGCGTGGAAGTGAGCGTGTTCGAGATGGGCGAGGGCGGCCCCGCTGCCGAGCTGCATGTGCGGCTGGAGCCGAACCTGCCTCCGGCCGGGCAGGGGGCAGGCGGGGTGCATCACGTCGCCTTCCGCGTGCCCACCTTCGCCGAATATGACGCCTGGGCGGAGCGGCTGAAGGCGTATCGGGTGCCGTCCTCCGGTCCGGTGGACCGCTTCTATTTTCGCAGCCTCTATTTCCGCGAGCCCAACGGCATCCTGTTCGAACTGGCCACCGACGAGCCGGGCTTTTCCGCCGACGAGCCCATGGAGACCCTGGGCGAGAAGCTGGCTTTGCCGCCCTTCCTGGAAGGTCGCCGGGCGCAGATCGAGGCGGGGCTGAAGCCGCTGGAGACGGTGTAGCCGTCGCTCCCACCCGCCTCTGTCCGTAAAACGGAGCGCGTCTCTTCCTCGCGGGGCGGGCGCGCTCCTCTTTTGCGTGCCCGGCCGTGGGGGAGCATCCGTGGGATACCATGCGCCCGTCCGGTCCACCGGTAAGCTCAACCCGTGGGCTTGACCTCGTCCCCGTGGCCATGAAGGTTGCCGCGCATTGGGAAACGGGTGCGGATGATGGACACGACGACGGGACTGACAGCGCAGGAGCAGCGCGCCTTCGCCAAGGTGGCCAAGCGGCTCATCCCGTTCATGATGCTGCTCTATCTGGTGAGCTTCCTGGACCGGGTGAATGTGGGCTTCGCGGCCCTCACCATGAATGCCGATCTCGGCTTCTCCCCCGAAGTCTATGGCTGGGGCGCCGGCATCTTCTTCATCGGCTATTTCCTGTTCGAGGTGCCCTCCAACCTGGTGCTGGAGAAGGTGGGCGCGCGGCTGTGGATCTGCCGCATCATGATCACCTGGGGCCTCATCTCCGCCGCCACCGCCTTCGTGACCGGCTCCACCTCCTTCTTCATCCTGCGCTTCCTGCTGGGCGCGGCGGAGGCCGGCTTCCTGCCGGGCATGATCCTGTATCTGGGCTATTGGTTTCCGCTCGCCATGCGGGCGCGCTACATCGCGTTGTTCATGGCGGCGGTGCCCATCGCCAGCGCCGTGGGCGCGCCGCTGTCCGCGCTGGTGATGGAAAGCCACGGCGTCCTGGGCCTTGCCGGCTGGCAGTGGCTGTTCATCATCGAGGGGCTGCCCGCCACCTTGCTCGGCTTCGCCGTGCTGGTCCTCCTGCCGGACGGCCCCGCCGAGGCCCGCTGGCTGGATGCGGACGAAAAGCGGATCATCGCGGCGCGCCTCGCGGCCGATCATGTGTCGCAGGACGCCACCACCCGCCACAGCCTCTGGCCCGCGCTGCGCGACACGCGGGTGCTGCTGCTGGGGCTGATCTATTTCGGGCTCGTGGTGGGGTTGTACGGCATCGGCCTGTGGCTGCCGCAGATCGTGCGCGGCATGGGCTACAGCGTGCAGCAGGTGGGGTGGCTTCTGGTTCCGCCCTATTTGTTGAGCGCGCTGGCCATGCTGGTGTGGGGGCGCCACAGCGACAGGTCCGGCGAGCGCGTCCTGCATGTGGCGGGGGCGGCGTTTCTCGGCGCCGTGGGGCTGGTGGCGAGCGTGCATGCGGGTTCGCACCTGCTGGCCATCGCCGCCATCACCTGCGCCTCGGTGGGCATCTATGCGGCGCTCGGCCCGTTCTGGTCCATCCCGCCGCTGTTCCTGCGCGGCACGGCGGCGGCGGCGGGCATCGCCCTCATCAATTCCATCGGCAATCTCGGGGGCTTCGTCGGCCCCTATGCAGTGGGCTTCATCAAGCAGACCACCGACCGCTTCACCTCCGGCTTCGAGCTTCTGGCGGTCGTGGTTTGCGCGGCGGGGCTGCTCGCCTTGCTGCTGAACGCCCTGCTGCGGCGACGCGCCCGCGCCGCCTGACACCAAGGGTCCGTGAGCATGTCTCACGGACCCTTGGTCAAGCCCGCGCGGCGCTTGAGCGAAATCCGCTCGGCACCGGTCAAAGACCGGGGCCGTTGGTATGAGATGGAAACGGCAAGGCGGCCTCAGGCCGCCTTGGGGATCTCCAGATCCTTCCAGATCAGCGAGAAATATGCGTTGAAGGCCGTGTCCGAGCGCAGCGCCACGGGATCGGCGCCTTCACGCGGCAGGCGGATCTCATGCACGGCGCGCACGCTGGCGGGGCGCAGGGTGAGCACCAGAACGCGATCCGCCATGGCGATGGCCTCGCCGATGTCGTGGGTGACGAGGATGGCGCTCTTGCCCCGCTCGGCGATGATGCGCGCCACGTCCGCCTGCAGCAGCAAGCGGGTCTGGAAGTCGAGCGCGGAGAACGGCTCGTCCAGCAGGATCACCTTGGGGTCGAAGGCGAGCGTGCGCATGATGGCGACGCGCTGGCGCATGCCGCCGGAGAGGGTGGCCGGCTTGGCATTCTCGAAGCCCGACAGGCCATAGGCATTGATGAGGTCCTGCGCGATGGCGCGGGCCTCGGCCTTGGGCGTGCCGCGCACCTCCAGGCCCAGAACCACATTCTCCATCACCGTGCGCCAGGGCAGCAGCAGGTCCTTCTGGAGCATGTAGCCCACATGGCCGGTGGCATCGTCCACCCTGAGGCCGTCCACCTCGATGAGGCCGCGCGTGGGCTTCAGAAGGCCGGAAATGGCGTTGAACAAGGTGGACTTGCCGCAGCCGGAGGGACCGACGATGGCGAGCGTCTCGCCCTCATACAGCTCGAAATCCACTTTGCGGATCGCTTCCACCGGCCCGTTCCGGCCGGGGAAGACCATGCCCACGTCCTCGGCGCGCAGCACCACATTGCGGCGGGTGGTTGCTCCAGTCATCGGTCGGTCTCCGCGCAGAAGGCGAGCAGCATGTCGTTGAACCTGTCCGGTTCCACGGCGGTGAAGGCGTGGGCGCCCCATTCCACCTCGGCGATGCGGGCGCCGGGGATGCCCGCCGCCAGATGCTCCGACAAATAAGCGGGCACGAGGGCATCGTCCCGCGCCACCGCCAGCAGGGTGGGCACGCTGATATCCGCCATGCGCTCCCGCCCGTCGAAGGCGAGGAAGGTCTCGATGCGGCTCAGCATGGTGTCGGCGGAGGGGAAGTTCGCCACCATATGGGCCTCCTCCGCTTCCAGCGTGTCCATGTTGTCGGCGATCCAGCGGGGCGGATAGAGGAAGAGGGGCTGGGCCCGCACATAAGCCTGCGGCCCGGAGGCCAGCAGGATGCGCGTGCGCACCTCGAAGCAGCGCCGCAGGAAGCCGTCCGCCCGTGCCCAGCCGTTCACCACGGTCAGGCTGCGCACCCGCTCGGGGGCGCTGAGGGCCAGCTCCATGCCGATGATGCCGCCGATGGCGTGGCCCGCCACATGGGCATCGTCCACGCCCGCCGCGTCCAGCACGCGGGCCATGTCGGCGGCCATTTCCGCGATGGTGCGCGGGCCGATATCCCGTGCGCTGCGGCCGGTCCCGGCATGGTCATAGAGGATGACCGTGTGCCGGGCCGAGAGGGCTTCCACCTGGGGCCGCCAGAAGCCGCCACCGCCGCCCATTCCGGCCGAGAGCAGGACGGGCGTGCCCTGGCCATGGACTTCGTAATAGATGTCGGCGTCGCCGCCGTGCGCGTAGGGCATGGAACGTCTTCGTCTCGCAAGGGGGGAGAGGTCAGGCGCGCAGGCGCCGCTCGATCAGGTCCACGGCGCCGTACATGAGCAGGGCGACGGCCATCAAAGCTGCGATGCCCACCCACACGGCGTTCAGGTCGTAGAGGACACCGGCATAGTAGATCATGTAGCCAAGGCCCTCCTTGGAGGCGATGTACTCGCCCACCACGGCGCCGATCAGCGCGAAGCCCACATTGAGGCGGAAGGCCGAGACGATCCACGGCACGGCGCCGGGCACGATCACCGTCCGCCAGGTGCGGAACCGGCTGGCGCCCAGCGAGCGCATGAGCTTCAGCAGGTCGTCGTCCACCTCCTTGGCGCCCTGCTGGGCGGTGATGAGGGCGACGATGAAGGTGATGATGGCGGCAATGGCGATCTTGGAGCCGAGGCCGATGCCGAACCACACGATGATGAGCGGCGCGAGCGCGATCTTGGGCAGGCCGTTGAGCGCGATCATATAGGGCCGCAGCACCGCCGCCCCGGTGGGGAACAGCCAGAGCACGAGGCCCGCCGCGCTGCCGAGCACGGTGCCGATGACGAAGCCCGCCACGGCCTCCCAGGCGGTCAGCGCCGCATCGCGCGCCAGCTCGCCGGAGAGGATGAGCTGCCAGCCCCGCTCGAACACGCCGGTCGGCCGCCCATAGAGATAGACCGGCAGCCAGCCGATGGTCACCGCCGCCTCCCAGACCGCGAGGAGACCGACCAGGAGGGCGATCTGGTAGAGCGCCACGCGGGGGGCGGAAGGCAGGCGAACCTGCCAGCCGCCCCGGCGGACACGCGCTTGAGCCGGGAGGGGAGCGGTCATCAGGCTCACCGTTCAGCCCCGCTTGTGGGCGGTCGTGGCGATTTCCACCAGCGCGCCGGGCTTCACGAGGCCCGCCTGCACGCAGAAGCGCGCGGGCTTCTCGCCGGGGAAATATTCCGCATAGACCGCGTTCACGGCGGCGTAATTGGCCCAGTCGGTGAGGAAGATCTGGTTGAAGGTCACGTCCGCCATGGAGGCGCCGGCGGTTTCCAGCACGCTCTTGATGATCTCAAGCACATGCCGGGTCTGGGCGGCAGCGTCGCCCAGGTGCACGACATTGTTGTCCTTGTCGAAGGGCAGGGTGCCCGACACATAGACGATGTTGTCGGCCAGGATGCCGGGGGAGAAGGGGGCCAGCGGGGTGCCGGAGCCGGGGGGGATGATGGCGCGGGAGGTCATGTGAAGCCTCAATCCTGCTTGGGAGGGGTCTGCGCGAAGGCGCGGCGGAATTCGGCGACGTTGGAGACCCAGCCGAAGAAGGTCTCCACGTTGTAGACGGCGGCCTTCTGGACATAGTCCGGCCCGGCCTGATGGGTGGCGTCCTCCAAGAGGACGCCGAAATATTCGAGGTGGAAGCCGTCGCGCAGCGTGGATTCCACGCACACATTGGTGGCGATGCCGCAGAAGACGAGGTTGCGGATGCCCCGCGCCCTCAGGATGCTGTCGAACTGCGAGTTGAAGAAGCCGGAATAGCGCGGCTTCGGCACCAGGATGTCGCCGGGCTGCGGGGCCAGCGCATCCACCAGCGCATAGTCCCAGCCGCCCTTGGCCAGAAGCTCGCCATGAAGCTCCGGGCGCTTGCGCATGGTCTTCAGGGCGTTGGACTTGTGCCAGTTGGGCGAGCCGGGGCCGCCCGCTTCCACATAATCCTTGTCCCAGCCGTTCTGGAAATAGATCACCGTGACGCCAGCAGCCCGCGCCACCTCCACCGTCTCGGCGATGGCTTCAATGGCCGCCTTGGCGCCGGAAATGTCGAAGCCGGCGAGGTCGAGATATCCGCCCTCGGAGGCATAGGCGTTCTGCATGTCCACCACGATGACCGCGGTTTCCTCGACGGCGAGGGTCAGCGGCTCGGGGCGGGCGGGCAGGGTCACTGTCCGCCGGGACGCGGGAAAGCTGGTCGAGACTGTCATCCGGCAACTCCGAAGTCCTTCGCCGCCTTGAGGGCGAAGGAATTGTCCACCATCTGGGCATAGGGAAGGGGCGACTTGATGGAGCCGCCGCCCAGCTCAAGCTCCATGGCGCGGGTCCATTCGGCGTCCGAGATGGTCGGGTTCTTCGGGATGGCCGTGCGCGAGTCGAAGAAGTTCTTCGTGGCGTTGGCGATCACCGAGGGGGCGACCTTGGGGAAGTATTTCTCGGCCACCTGCGTGAACACCGCATTGTCCGCATGCATCATCTTCTGCGCCTCGGCGAGGGCGTTGCAGAAGCCCTGCACGGTGGCCGGGTTCTTGGCGATGTACTCCTCGCTCGCCATGGCGGTGGTGAAGCAGAGCGGGCCGATAATGTCGCCGAAGGACAGGACCGGCTTGAGGCCGAACTGCTCGGCGCCGATGGAGATGTCCCATTCAAAGGCGGTGGCCACGTCCGCCCGGCCGTCCTTCACGGCGGCGGCCTGGGCGCCCGCCGGCAGTTCCAGGAAGGTGACGCCCGCTTCCTTGGGGTCGAACCCGCCCACGCTCTTCATGGCATAGGTGGGCACCTGGATGGTGGAGGACGGGAATTTCAGCGTGGCAATGGTCTTGCCGCGCAAATCCTGGATGGACTTGATCTGGCTGTCGGGCCGCGCCATGGCCCACATGGAGACGCCGCCGACGATCTTGGCGATGTTCTTCAGCTTGCCGCCCTCGCGCGCCGCATTCACCGACATTCCGGGGCTGGTGACGCCGAACTGGGCGCGGCCGGAGAGCACGATGGGGGTGGGCAAGGCGATGCCGCCGGCGGTGGAGACGTCCGCCTCCAGCCCGTGCTTGGCGAACAGGCCCTTATCGGCCGCCACATAGAGCGTCGAATACATGCCGAGGCGCAGCGCCTCGGAGATGATGACGGGGGTGCCGGCAGCGCGGGCCGCGCTCAGCGGGCCGAAGACCCCCGCCGCCGCGCCCGCGAGGGACAGTTTCAAAAGGGAGCGCCGATCCATGACCATGCCAAAAGCCTCTCGGAAGGAAGTGGCGGCGTGTGTTCCGCGCCGTCCGGTGCCCGGCGTATTTCGCAGGTGCACAATTATTGTTCACGATTAAAAGCTTCTCATTGAGGTGTCTTATTAACAAGTCGGGAAAAACAGATATATTTATTAGCCATGACGATAAATCTGAATCTCCGGCAATTGCGGGCCTTCGTGGCGGTGGCCCAGGCCGGCAGCTTCAGCGGAGCGGCGCGGCTGCTGGGCATCTCCCAGTCCGCGCTCAGCCAGGCGGTGCAACAGCTTGAGAGCGATCTGGGCGTGCGCCTGCTGGACCGCACCACGCGCAGCGTCCAGCTGAGCGCGGTGGGGCGGGATTTCCTGCCCGGCATCCAGCGCGTGCTGGCGGATCTTGAACACCAGTTGCAGGATTTGAGGGATCTGAAGGAGCACCGGCGCGGCCATGTGGCCGTCACTTGCGTGCCCTCTGTTGCACTGCGGCTGCTGCCCTCGGTGCTGGCGCGGTTCCAGACCGCCTATCCCATGGTGAGCGTGAGCGTGCGCGAGGCGCCGCGCCAGCAGATCATCACCACGCTGCGCAGCGGCGACGCGGAACTGGGAATCGCCAATGTGCCGGGCGACGATCCGGAACTGGACAGCACCTTCCTGCTCACCGACTCGTTCGCGCTTGTGATGCGCCGCGACCATGTCCTCGCGGAACGGGCCGAGGTGACCTGGGCCGAGGCCTCCGCCGCCGGGCTCATCGCCATGGCGCCGGGCACGGGCATCCGTCTGGAGATGGACCGGGGCCTGCCGGTCGCGACCGCGCCCCATCACGAGGCGGAGCATCCGGCGACGCTTCTCGCCATGGTGGAGGCGGGCGTGGGCGTGGCGCCGCTGCCGACCCTCGCCTGGCCGCGCGAGGACCATCGCGTGCTCACCTTCCGCCCGCTGGTGGGGCCGAGCGTGGAGCGTCAGCTTTTCCTCATCAAGCGGGCCGGGCGCGATCTCTCGCCCGCCGGCCGCTCGCTGCACCGGGCGATCCTGACCGACGCGGCGCGCGAGAATTTCAGGACCGTCCGCCCGGCGGGGTGAGGGAGTGCGCCGCGCATGAAAAAGGCGCCGACCCCTTGAGGGATCAGCGCCTGCATCATCGCAGAAAACGGCCGAAACGCCTGGCTTCCGGCGACCCGCAGCGGGGCGTGGCCACCCCTATGCCGGCAGCACGATCACCTTGGTCTTGACCGGCGTGCGGTCATACAGGTCGATCATGTCCTGGCTCAGCAGGCCCACGCAGCCGCTGGTGATACCGTTGCCGATGGAGTCCGGCGCGCTGCTGGCATAGATCGTATAGAGCGTGTACTTGCCGTTCTGGTAGAGATAGAGCGTGCGCGCACCCAGCGGATTTTCCAGGCCGCCCGGCATGCCGCCGGCATATTTGGCCACTTCCGGCTGGCGCTGGATCATCTCCTTGGGCGGGGTCCAGGTGGCCCATTCGCCCTTGCGGCCCACATAGGCATCCCCGTTCCACAGGAAGCCCGCGCGCCCCACATTGGCGCCGTAGCGCGTGGCGACATTGTCGCCCTCGACCCGGTAGACGTAGTAATTGCTGGGATCGACGATGATCGTGCCCGGCGCTTCCTTGGTCTCGTAGGTGACGGTCCGGCGGAAATATTTCGGATCCACCTTGCTGATGTCGGTGGCCGGGATGGGGAATTTTTCAGTGGGCACGGGCCCGTAGAGCTTTTCCGCCTCGGCGAGGCTCATGCCGTCGGTCCCCGCGCAGCCGGCGAGGCCCAGCGCGCCGAAGGTGGCGGCCGAACCGGCGAGAAACGACCGGCGGCTCAGACGGCCCGCCCGCTCCTGGGGCAGGGCGCTCCCGTTCCTCTTGCCGGCACCTTCAGTCCGAGCGTCCGTGATCATGATGTCGGAATTCCCATATTCTCGTCGCCCCGCGAGATGGCCCCACCATGCAACCGCTGAGCGTTTTCCGAGCGGACATTGCCGCCACTTGGCGCAACTGGCAAGCACAGGCTTGCGTTGCGGGGGGTATTTGTGCGGCGCGCTGGGGAGGGTGAAGCATTCTCGGCCAGAAATTGCCGCACCGCTCGGTCCTCAGTCCTGGGGGAGACCTGACGCGGCAAGGGCGCTGGTCGCTGCGGGGACGCCGGTTCTGCAGTCCAAGGAAACGCGCACCGTCTATACCGAATCCTGCCGCCCCTTCTGGAACCGCTGTTCACAGTTCGAGCCGGAGAGCGGCCCGCATATGCCGGAGCTGTCGCTGTTCACGGTCTTCCGCAAGGACTTCTATACGCTTCAGATCGACGACGACCACGGTCCGCGCGTGGCATGCCTCAACTGGCAGACCTCTGCCCGTTCCTCCATCGCCAAGCCGGTGAAGACGGGCGACCAGTATGTCATCTCCATGAAGCTGGTGCCGGGCTCCGTGGAGTGCACCAGCAAGTGACGCGATCCTGAGCGCCCCGGCCGGTCTCGTACCGGCCAGGGCCTAGGTGACCGACTCATAACTTCGCAGCCAGATGCGGATTGATGCGAGTTGGATCGAAGCGAGGAAATTGTCGTCTCGCTTGTCGTAGCGGGTGGCGACGGCTCTGAAGTGTTTGAGCTTGTTGAA
>NZ_RWKV01000006.1 GCF_003993795.1 Aquabacter cavernae | reverse complement strand
TCGGTTGCCGCGGGGCCGGCATTCCAGTCCAGCGCCACGAAGTCGGCTTCCTTGCCCGGCTCGAAATTGCCCAGCACGTCGTCGATATAGAGCCCCTCGGCCCCGCCCAGCGTGATCGACCAGAAGGCGCGGTAGGGCGAGAGCTTGTTGCGCTCGGCCTCGGCCTGGTTCTGGAGGGCCGGGTTCACGCTGCCGTCCAGCAGCGTGTTGTTGCACATGCCCACCTTGTAGGCGTCCTCCAGCGTATTGAGCATGGAGAAGCGGTTACCGCCGCCCATGTCGGTGCCGAACGACATGCGCACGCGCGAGTTCGGGTCCGTGGCGCGGCCGATGCGGAACAGGCCGGAGCCCAGGAACAGGTTGGAGCAGGGGCAGAACACCACCGCCGCACCCTTCTTGGACATGCGGTCGAACTCGTCATTGGAGAGCCACACGCCGTGGCCGCCGGAGAATTTGGGGCCCACCAGCCCGTATTTCTCATAGACGCCCAGATAGTCCGAGCAGTCCGGGTGCAGGCCCAGCAGGGT
>NZ_RWKV01000007.1 GCF_003993795.1 Aquabacter cavernae | reverse complement strand
TCATCCGGCGCCTAAGCCGGCGAATTCACAACAGCAAAGTCGTGAGGAGCGTCGGAGACGCGCTTTCCGCCGGCCGTTTCGTCGGCGGCGTCAGCGCGTCGTTGATGGGCGCTTTATAGGGGGCAGCTGTTCTTCCTGTCAACACCCATCTTTCAAGAAACCGAAACAGGGGCGTCACACACTGTGGATAAGACCCCCGCGACTCAAGCATCCATGCGGCTTTGACCCGGAAAAGCATCGCCGGCTAAATCGGCCGGCAGGCGGGCCGACCGGCCCAGGATCAGCTCCCCACGCAGCAGAACCAGCTCATCCGCGCGCGGCACACCCCTCATACGGTCCTGCAAAAGGTCGAAAGCGCGCTCCAGCATGTCGTCCAGGGGCTGCGCGACGGTGGTCAGGTAATAGGGCGCGCGCAGGGCCGGCTCCGTGCCGTCCATGCCCACCACGGAAATGTCGTCGGGCACGCGCAGCCCGCGCTCGCGCAGCGCATCCACCACGCCCATGGCCAGAAGGTCGCTGGCGCACATGACGCCGTCCGGCCGCTCCCCTGCCCCCATGGCCGCCACCGCCTCGCCGGTCGCATAGCCCATGGCATGGCTATTGGCCCCGCCCAGCACCAAGGGCGCGGGCAGGCCGGCGGCCACCACATGGGCGGCGAACGCCTCCGTCCGCTCCAGGCTGGTTGAGGTGGCCGGACCACCGCGCACCACCGCGAGGCGCCGATGCCCGGCCCGCACCAGAAGATCCGCCAGCAGCGCCCCACCGGCGCGGTTGTCACACGACACCGCGCTGCCATGCTCCCAGGCCACCCGGTTCACCATCACCAGCGGCACGCCGTTCGCCCGGCAGATGGTCGCCACCCGCGAGGGCAATTGGGCGGAGGTGATCAGGCAGCCATCCACGCGATACTGCAGAAGAGAGTCGGCGGTCGCCTGCTCGATGGGCCCCGCCCCCGCATGCACCAGCAGCAGGCGCCAGCCCCGCAGCGCCGCGCGAGAGACCGCCTTCTGCAGCAGCGCTGCATATAAAGGGTTCTCCACCGGCCCGATCACGAGGCCGATGAGGCCGCTGCGCCCGCCCACCAGCGAGCGCGCCAGCACGTTGGGCGTATAGCCCACCTCGCTGGCGAGGGCCGCGATACGCGCACGCACTTCGGGAGAGATGCGCGGATCATCGCGCAGGGCACGCGACACGGTGGACGCCGCGACACCCGCCCGGCGCGCCAGGGACGCAACCGTCCACCGCTCGCCCGTTTCGCCGTCGCCCGATGATCTGCCTGCCATTTCCATGGTTTAGCTCCCGGCACCCGGCGATGCAAGATATGCGCAATCGTTGTCATTGCGATGCAGCAATAATGGCCACCTTTACCTTATAGGAATTCATGCTATCGATTGCACAAATGGATCGAGGCGTGCACGGCCATCGACCGGAACGGGCAGAGATCCCGAGGGAGAAACGCCATGGACCCCGCAACGCCGGGCCGCACGATCACCGAGAAGATCATCGCCGCGCATACGGCGGACGGGCGGGCTCGGGCGGGAGACATCGTCACCGTGCGGCCGGACGTGGTGCTGCTGAACGACGTCTCCGGCCCCCTCGCCTTCGAGCAGTTCGAGGCCATGGGCGCGCAGCGGCCGTTCGATCCCGCGCGCATCGTCCTGGTGGCGGATCATTTCGCCCCCGCGCCGGACATCACGGCGGCGGGCGCCATCGCCATGACGCGGGATTTCGCCCGGCGCCATGCCATTCCGCATTTCTATGAGCCCGGACGCGGGGGCATCGAGCACACGCTGCTGGCGGAGCTGGGCCTCGTGGGGCACGGCGCCATCGTGTTCGGCGCGGACAGCCACACCTGCACGGCGGGCGCCTTCAATGCGCTGGGCATCGGCTTCGGCTCCACGGACCTGGCGGGCGCCCTCGCCATGGGCCAGCTCTGGATGCGCGTGCCGGACAGCATCCGCGTCACCCTGTCGGGCGCTCCCGGTCCCTATGTCACCGGCAAGGACGTGATCCTGGAGCTGATCCGCCGTCTGGGCTCGGACGGGGCGGCGGATGCCTCCCTTGAATTCGGCGGGCCGGGGCTTGCGGCTCTCTCCATGGATGCGCGCATGGCCATCGCCAACATGGCGGTGGAGGCCGGCGCGGACACATGCGTGTTCGAAGGCGATGGCCTGTCGCAGGAGGACATGGCCCGCCGCGGCGCCCCCGCCGCGCCCGCGGCACTGGCGGATGCGGATGCGCGCTACCGGCAGGTGATCGCTCTCGACCTTACCGCCTTGTCGCCCATGGTGGCCCGTCCGCCCTCCCCCGCCGATGGCGTGCCCGTCTCCGCCCTCCGGGGCGAGAAGGTGGACCAGGTCTATGTGGGCAATTGCGCCAACGGCACCCTCACGGATTTGCGCCAGGTGGCCCATATGCTGCGCGGCCGGAAGATCGCGCCGGGCGTGCGCATGGTGGTGGTGCCCGCCACCCAGAAGATCTGGCGCGCCGCCCTCGCCGAAGGGCTGCTGGATGTGATCGCCGAGGCCGGGGCCGCCATTTCCACGCCCACCTGCGGCGCCTGCTTCGGCGGCCATATGGGCATCCTGGCGGCGGGCGAGACCGCCATCGCCACCACCAATCGAAACTATCGCGGGCGCATGGGCCATCCCGACAGCCGGGTCTTCCTGGCCAGCGCCTATGTGGCGGCGGCGGCGGCCGTGGCGGGGGTCATCGTGCCGCCCGAGGATGTGGCGCCGGTCCAGGAGGACGCGGCATGAGCACGGACATCGAAGGCATCGTTCACCGCTTCGGCGACGAGGTGAACACCGACGTCATTCTTCCCGGCCGCTATCTGTCGCTGCGCACGCCGGAAGAGCTGGGGCGCCACTGCCTGGAGGGGCTCGACCCCAGCTTCGTCACGCGCGTGCGCCCGGGGGACATTCTGGCGGTGGGCCGCAATTTCGGCTGCGGCTCCTCGCGCGAGCATGCGGTGATCGCCCTGAAGGCGGCGGGCGTCGCCGCCATCGTGGCGCACAGCGCGGCGCGGATCTTCTTCCGCAACGCCGTCAATCTCGGCCTGCCGGTCCTGCTGTGCCCGGAAGCGGCGGACGCGCTGGAGCCGGGCAGCCCCGCGCGCATCACCCTCGCCTCCCTGCAGATCGCCCAGGGCACCCGCCTCTGGCATGCCTCCCCGCTCGGGGATGAGGTGCGGGCCATCCTCGCCGCCGGCGGCCTCGTGCCGCGCGTGCGCATCGCACTCGGCGCCTGACGCGCCCCTCATTCAGAAAGGAAGCACTTATGGCCAACCCCTCCCTCCGGGCCGCGCTGGCGGCGAAGGACTTCATCGTCGCGCCCGGCATTTTCGACATGATCTCGGCGCGCATCGCCGACCGCATGGGCTTCAAGGCGCTCTACGCCACGGGCTACGGCACGGTGGCCTCGCATCTGGGCATCCCCGATGCGGGCATCGCCACCTTCACCGACATGGTGAGCCGCATGGCCCGCTTCGCCCAGGGCAGCGCGACCCCGGTCATCGCCGATGCCGATACCGGCTATGGCGGGCTGCTGAATGTCCGCCACACCGTCATGGGCTACGAGGCCGCAGGCGTCACCGCCATCCAGCTCGAGGACCAGGAGGTGCCGAAGAAGTGCGGCCACACGCCGGGCCGCAGCGTCATCCCCGCCCGCGACATGGCGCTGAAGATCGAGGTGGCGGCGGAAGCCCGCAAGAGCGACGACTTCCTCATCATCGCCCGCACCGATGCGCGCACTTCGCTGGGCCTCGACGAGGCGATCCGGCGCGGCCAGCTCTATCGCAAGGCCGGTGCCGACATCGTCTTCATCGAAAGCCCCGAGAGCGAGGAGGAGATGAAGCGCATCGGCGGCGAGATCGACGCCCCGCTGCTGGCCAACAATGTGGACGGCGGCGGGCGCACGCCCATCCTGCCCGCCCAGACGCTGGCGGCGCTCGGCTATGCCATCGCCATCTATCCGGCCGTGGGCTTCCTGAGCATGGCCGCCGCGCTGGAGCGCTCCTACGCCCACCTGCTGGCCCATGGCGACACCAACGCCCTGCCGGCGGAGGCCATCTACGACTTTGGCGACATGAACACGCTCATGGGCTTCCCCGAGGTCTGGGACTTCGACCGGCGCTGGGCGCGGCCGGAGCGGGACGCCGCCGAATGACCCCGGCGCCCACGGCACAAAGCCGGGGCGCCCACGCACAACAGCAAAAAAACCGGAGGAAACCCCATGACGAAGAACCTGACGAAGATGGAGATGACCCGGCGCGGCTTCACCGGCCTGCTGGGAAGCCTGATCGCCGCCCCGGCCTTTGCCGAGACGACCGGTGAATGGCCCACCCGCCCGGTGCGGATGATCGTTCCGTTCGGCCCCGGCGGCGCGGTGGACACGCTCATCCGCGCCGTGGGCCAGCGCTTCCCGGAATTCGCCAACGGACAGCCCTTGGTGGTGGAAAACCGCTCCGGCGCCGGCGGCATGGTGGCGGGCGCCTTCGTCTCCGGCCAGGCGCCGGACGGCTACACCCTGCTGGCCGCCGACATCGGCGCCAACGTCATCGGCAAGGAGCTGAACCCCAAGGCCTCCTTCGATCCCATGACCGCCTTCACGCCCCTCATCCAGCTTGTGAACCTCAATGCGGTGATGCTGGAAAATCCGTCGGTTCTCCAGAAGACGGTGCCGGAGATCATCGCGGCGGGGAAGAAGGATCCCGGCGGCTTCACCTATTCCTCCGCGGGCCTGGGCAATGGCAGCCATCTGTTCATGGCCCTGTTCGAGCGGGAGGCCGGCATCCGCATGGTGCATGTGCCCTATCGCAGCGGCGCGGAGACGGTGATGGCGGTTGGTCGCAACGAGGCCCAGTTCTGCTTCCCGACGCTCGCCTCCGCCTTGCCCATGCTCAAGACCGGGCAAGTCCGCCCCGTCGCGCTCGGCGCAGGCCCCTCCCCCATCCTGCCCAACACGCCGCTGATGCGGGACTTCATCCCGAATTTCGATGTGGCGATCTGGTACGGCGTCGCCGCCCCCGCCGGCATGAACGGCCCGCTGGCCGACCGCATCAATTCCGTCTTCGAGAAGGTGATCGCCCTGCCGGAGATCCGGAAGATGGTGGAGGAGGTGCAGGGCGGCGTGGTAGTGGGTGGCTCGCGGCAGAATTTCGCGGCCTTCCTGAAGCGTGAATATGACCGCTGGGCGCCGGTGATCCGCGAAGGCGGCATCCGCGTGGAGTGATCGTTCCGGGGCCGCCGCCGGGCGGCCCCCTCCGGTCCCGCCGGGTTCTTTCCGTTCAGGCCGCGCCCACAAGCCCGCCCGCCGCGACCACGCGGCGCTGGTGATAGGGCGTGTCGCCGAACATCAGCTCGATCATGGCGAGGCGCCGGAAATGGTGGGCGCCGAGATATTCCATGGTCATGCCGATGCCGCCGTGAAGCTGCACCGCCGTCTGGCCCACGAGGCGCGCGGACCTGTTGATCTGCACCTTGGCGGCGGACAGAGCGGCACGGCGCTCCGCATCGTCCTCCGCCTCCAGCATCATGCCCGCATAGAGCGCCATGGATCGCGCCTGCTCCAGGGCCACGAACATGTCCACGGCCTTGTGCTGGAGCGCCTGGAAGGAGCCGATGGCCACGCCGAACTGCTTGCGGGTCTTCAGATACTCCACCGTCAGCCCGTGCAGCGCCTCCATGAGGCCCACGGCCTCGGCACATAAAGCGGCGATGGCGCCCTCCACCACCCGCTCTATGACCGGCAGGCCCGCGTCCGGCGCGCCGAGCATCGAATGGGCGGGGACGAACACCTCCGAGAGGGTGACATCCCCCGCGCGCCCGCCATCCTGGGTGGGATAGGCGGAAACGGTCACGCCCGGCACATCGGCGGGCAGCAGGAACAAGGTGATGCCCGCCGCGTCGCGCCGCGCGCCGGAGGTGCGCGCGCTCACCACCAGGGTCCGGGCGGCATCGGCATTCAGCACCACGCTCTTGCGCCCCTCCAGGCGAAAGCCGCCCGCGACGGCGCGGGCGGTGGTGGCGACATCGTTGAGATCGTAGCGCGCCTGCACCTCTCCATGGGCAAAGGCGAGGCGGGCGGTGCCGTCCATGAGGCCGGGCAGCAGGGCCGCCTTCTGGTCGGCGCTTCCGGCAAGGCGCAGCGCGCCGCCGCCCAGGATGATGCTCGCCAGATACGGCTCGGGCGCCATGACGCGGCCCAGCGCCTCCTTCACCACCAGCATCTCCACCGGGCCGCCGCCGAAGCCGCCATCGGCCTCCGCGAAGGGCAGGCCCAGAAGGCCGAGGTCCGCCAGTTCGCTCCAGCGCGCCTCGGGAAAGCCCAGCGGCTCGGTGCGGGCGGCGGTGAGAGGGTCCAGCGTGCCGTATGTGTTGGCGGCCCAGCGGCTCACACTGTCCTTGAGAAGCGACTGCTCGTCGGAAAGATCGAAATCCATGGGGTCAAACCATCCTCAAAGCCCGAGGATCGCCTTGGCGATCACATTGTGCTGGATCTCGTTGGAGCCGCCGTAAATGGACACCTTGCGCATGTTGAAATAGGTGGGCGCGGCGGTATCGGCCCAGGCAAGGAGGGCCTCCACGTCGTTGTCGCCGGCCTGCGCGCGGGCGGCGGGAAGGGCGTTGGGGCCGGCCAGTTCCAGCAGAAGCTCGGTGGTGGCCTGCTGAAGCTCGGAGCCCTTGATCTTCAGGATGGAGGAGGCCGGGTCGGGCTTCGTCGGGTCGCGCGTCGCCTGCGCCGCCACCACGCGCATCTGCGTGATCTCCAGGGCCTTCAGCTCGATCTCCACGGCGGCGAGGCGCGAGCGGAAGTCGAGATCGTCCCACATGGTGCCTGCCCCGGCGGGCGTCGTCCGCGCGAGGCGCTTGATGCGGGCGATGCGCTCCTTCGATATGCCGATGCGCGCGATACCGGTGCGCTCGTTGGCCAGCAGGAACTTGGCATAGTCCCAGCCCTTGTTCTCCTCGCCCACGAGGTTTTCAACGGGCACGCGCACAGCGTCGAGGAACACCTCGTTCACCTCGTGGCGCCCGTCGATGGTGATGATGGGCCGCACGGTGACGCCGGGGCTCTTCATGTCGATGAGCAGGAAGGAGATGCCCTGCTGCTTCTTCGCCGCCATGTCGGTGCGCACGAGGCAGAATATCCAGTCGGCATATTGGCCGAGCGTGGTCCAGGCCTTCTGGCCATCCACGATGTAATGGTCACCGTCCCGCACCGCGCGGGTCTTCAGCGAGGCGAGGTCGGAACCGGCGCCGGGCTCGGAGAAGCCCTGGCACCACCAATCCTCCAGGCTCTTGATGCGCGGCAGGAAGCGGGCCTTCTGCGCCGCATTGCCGAAAGTGGCGATGACCGGCCCCACCATGAAGCAGTTGAACTGCAACGGCAGCGGCACCGCCGCCTGCATCAGCTCCTCCATGAAGATATAGCGCTGCACCGTGGTCCAGGGCTGGCCGCCATGCTCCACCGGCCAATGGGGCACCGCCCAGCCCTTGGCATCGAGGATGCGCTGGGAGGTGACGTAATCCTCGCGGGCGAGCGGGCGACCCTCGGACACCTTGGCGCGGATCTCCGCCGGGATCTCGGTGCGGAAGAAGCTGCGCACCTCCGCGCGGAAGGCGGTCTCTTGCGGGGTGAAACGCAGGTCCATGAGTTCGATCCCGGAATGAGGCCGGACAGGCCGGCGGTGCTGACACCGCCGACGATGCACGTCATGAGACGTGCATAGCACACCCCGCGCGACTGCCGCTCCGCGCGAGGGCGCCTAAACGCCCTCGGCGATGCGGGCGCGCCAATAGGCCGGGCCGGTCCTGTGCACCGAATCCCCCTCGGCGGTGACGGCGACGGTGACGGGCATGTCCTCCACCTCGAATTCGTAGATGGCCTCCATGCCCAGGTCCTCGAAGGCGACCACGCGCGCCGCCTTCACCGCCTTGGAGACCAGATAGGCCGCCCCGCCCACGGCAATCAGATAGGCCGCCTTGTGGCGCGCGATAGCCTCTACCGCCGCAGGCCCCCGCTCCGCCTTGCCCACCATGGCGAGAAGGCCGGTGCCCAATATCTCGTCCGTATAGCGGTCCATGCGGGTGGACGTGGTCGGCCCCGCCGGGCCCACCGCCTCGCCGCGCACCGGGTCCACGGGGCCCACATAATAGATGACCCGTCCCGCAAGGCTCACGGGCAGCGCCTCGCCGCGCGCCAGCATGTCGGACATGCGCGCATGGGCGGCATCGCGCCCGGTGAGCATGCGCCCATTGAGGCGCAGCTTCTCGCCCGGCTGCCAGGAGGCCACCTCTTCGCGCGTCAGCCTGTCGAGGTTCACCCGCCGCGCCTCCCCGTCCGCCGCATCCCGCACGATCTGCGGCCAGGCGGACAGGTCCGGCGGGTCGAGCCGCACCGGGCCGGAGCCGTCGAGGACGATGGTGGCATGGCGGTTGGCGGCGCATTGGGGAATGAGGGCCACGGGCTTGGAGGCCGCATGGGTGGGATAGGTGGCGATCTTCACATCCACCACCGTGGTAAGCCCACCCAGCCCCTGCGCGCCGATGCCCAGCGCGTTGATGCGCTCATAAAGGGAGATGCGCATCTCCTCCAATTGGGTGTTCGGACCGCGCGCGAGGAGTTCGGTCATGTCGATCTCCTCCAGCAGCGCCTCCTTGGCAATGAGCATGGCCTTCTCGGCCGAGCCGCCGATGCCGAGGCCGATGACGCCCGGCGGGCACCAGCCCGCGCCCAGTTTCGGCACGGTCTTCAGCACCCAGTCCTCGACGCTGGCGCCGGGATCCAGCGTGACGAAGCGCGCCTTGTTCTCCGAGCCGCCGCCCTTCGCCGCCACGGTGATGGTGAGGGTGCGGCCGGGCACGAGGCGGGTGTGCACCACGGCGGGGGCGTTGTCCCTGGTGTTGCGCCGCGCGAACAGGGGATCGCCCACCATGGAGGCGCGCAGCGGATTGTCCGCATCCAGATAGGCCCGGCGCACCGCTTCGTGGATCAGGTCCTCGAAGCCGGTCTCGGCATCGATGCGCACGTCCATGCCGATTTCGGCGAACGCCACCACGAGGCCGGTATCCTGGCAGATGGGCCGCCGCCCCAACGCGGCCATGCGGGAATTCAGCAGGATCTGCGCGATGGCGTCCCGCGCGGCGGGGGATTTCTCGCGCTCATAGGCGCGCGACAGATGGGCGATATAATCGGCCGGATGGAAATAGGAGATGTATTGCAGCGCGTCCGCGACGCTCGCGATCACATCCTCTCCGGCGATGACGACGGTGGGATGCATGGCTTGTCTCCTTCCCGGACGCTGTCCGGATTTTTCCACGGGCGGGGCGCCCCGCAAAGCATGTCTCATACCAACGGCACCGGTCTTTGACCGGTGCCGAGAGGGTTGACGCTCAAGTGCCGCGCGGGCTTCACCATAAGCCCATGAGTCAAACTCACGGGCTTCTGGTGTCAAACAAAAGCGCCCCGCCGGTTTGACGCGGCGGGGCGAGGCACCGGGAGGTCGAACTGTCAGATGGTGCGGCCGCCATCCACTTCAAGGATGACGCCGGTGATGAACTCCGCCTCGTCGGAGGAGAGATAGAGGCAGGCATTGGCCACGTCCTTCGGCTCCGAGAGGCGGCCGAGCGGGATGGTGGCGATGAAGCGCGCGCGGTTCTCCGGGGTGTCCGGCACGCCCATGAAGCTCTCCAGCAGGCCGGTGGCGCCCATGACCGGGGCGACGCCGTTCACGCGGATCTTCTGCGGCGCCAGTTCCACCGCCAGCGAGCGGGTGGCGAGGTTCACCGCGCCCTTGGTGGCGTTGTACCAGGTGAGGCCGGGGCGCGGCCGGATGCCCGCCGTGGAGCCCACATTCACCACCACGCCCCCGCCCTGGCCGGTCATGACCGGAACCACGGTGTGGATCATGTGGAAGATGGACTTCATGTTGATGGAATAGGCCTTGTCGAACTCCTCCTCGGTCACTTCGAGGAGCGGCTTGTTGCGGTGGGTCCAGCCGGCATTGTTGATGACGATGTCCAGCTTGCCGCCATGCGCGATGGCGGCGGCGACGGAGGCTTCCACATCCGCGCGGCTGGTCACGTCGCCGCGCACGGCGATGGCGGCGGCGCCGATCTCGGCCGCCACCTTCTGCGCCCCGTCGAGATTGAGGTCCACGATGGTGACCTTCGCCCCCTCGCGGGCGAAGACGCGGGCGATCTCGGCGCCGAAGCCCGAGGCGGCGCCCGTGACGAGCGCGGATTTGCCGGAAAGACGCATTGGGACTGTTTCCTCATGCCAGCGGCCCCGGTCCCCGAACCGGATGCGGGTGGTTCTTCAGGTGGTTTTTGGGAACGGATTTCGCCCGACACGCGGGCGGGGTCGAAGGCCCGCGCAGGCGGGCCTTCGAGGGATCAGTCGTGCTTGATGATCATGGTCTTGAGGGTCGAGAACTCGTAGAGCGCCTCGAACCCCTTCTCGCGGCCGTGGCCGGACTTCTTCATGCCGCCGAACGGCAGCTCGATGCCGCCGCCCGCGCCATAGGCGTTCACATAGACCTGCCCCGCCTTCACCTTGCGGGCGACGCGGATGGCGCGGGACGTGTTGGTGGACCAGACGCCCGCCATGAGGCCGAATTCGGTGCCGTTGGCGATGCGCACCGCGTCCGCCTCGTCATCGAAGGGCAGCACGGAGAGAACCGGGCCGAACACTTCCTGGGTGGCGAGGATATGGTCGCGCGGCACGGGGCCGTAGACGCGCGGCGTCACGTAGAAGCCGCCCGCGGGCACCCCTTCGGCCACCTGGCCTTCCGCCACCACGCCCACGCCGTCCTCGGCCGCCTTGGCGAAGAAGCTTTCCACGCGCTCCTTCTGCTTGGCGTTGATGACCGGGCCGAGATCCAGGTCCATTTCCGGCGAACCCGCGCGAAGCGTCGCGAACCGCGCGTTGAGGCGGGAGACCACCTCCTCATAGACCGTGCGCTCCACCAGCAGGCGCGAGCCCGCCGAGCAGGTCTGGCCGGCATTCTGGACCACCGTGTTGGCGATCACCGGAATGGCGGCGTCAAGGTCCGCGTCCGCGAACAGGATGTGGGGCGACTTGCCGCCCAGTTCCAGCGTGCAGCCGATATGGTTGCGGGCAGCGGCCATCTGGATCAGCGTGCCCACTTCCGGCGAGCCGGTGAAGGCGATGAAGTCGATGTCGGGATGGCCGGAGAGGGCCGCGCCCGCCTCCTCGCCGAGGCCCGGCACGATATTGATGGCGCCCTCGGGGAAGCCCGCTTCCACGGCCAGTTCCGCGAGGCGAAGCGGCGTGAGGCAGGCATCCTCGGCGGGCTTCACCACGGTGGCATTGCCCACCGCCAGCGCCGGGCCGATGGTGCGGCCGAACATCTGGGCGGGATAGTTCCAGGGGATGATGTGCGCGGTCACGCCATGGGGCACGCGCTCGGTGGGGACGAAATAGCCGTTGAGGAACGGAATGGTCTCGCCGTGCAGCTTGTCGGCGCCGCCGCCGTAGAATTCGAAATAGCGGGCGGTGGCCACCATGTCGGCGCGGGCCTGCTTCAGCGGCTTGCCGGTGTCGCGGGCCTCCAGCAGCGCCAGCTCCTCCGCATGATCCGTGATGATCTGCGCGAACCTGGAGAGCAGGCGGCCGCGCTCGGTGGCGGACAGGCGGCTCCAGGCCCCCTCTTCCACCGCATGGCGGGCGGCCTTCACCGCCGCGTCCACGTCAGCCGCGGTGCCCGCCGCGATCTGCGCGAACACCCGGCCCTCGGCCGGGGCATAGACATCCACCACGCGGCCCGACGCCGCCGGGCGCCAGGCATTGTTGATGAAGACGCCCTTGGCGGGCGTGATGGGCGCGTGCTGGTGGGGAGCGTGCTGGTTCATGCGGCCAATCCTTCGTTACGCACGTCCTGGGCGATCTCGCCGCGCTCGATGGTGATGGTCCGCTCGGCGAAGCTGCGCAGGAGGTGGGGGTTCGATTCCGTGATGATGAGCGCGAGGCTCGGGTCGGTGTCGCGCAGGCGCCGCAGCGCCTCGGCGTAGCGGTTCGCCAGGACCGGGGCGAGGCCCTGGAAGGGCTCGTCCAGCAGCACGAGGCGGGTGGCGAGCATGAGCGCGCGGCCCAGCGCCACCATCTTGCCCTGTCCGCCGGAGACCGAGCCCGCCGGGCGCTTGGCCATCTCCTTCAGCTCGGGAAGGATATGGTAGACGCGGTCGAGGCGGCGCTTGGTCTCCGCCGCCGACAGCTTCGCCACCTGGGCGGGCAGCAGGATGTTCTCCTCCACGCCGAAGCGGGAGAAGAGGCGCCGGTCCTCGGGCGCATAGCCGATGCCGAGGCCCGGCCGCAGATGGGCGGCGACGCCCGCAAGGTCGTGGCCGTCGAAGGTGATCCGCCCGCCATTGCGGGTGAAGCCCATGATGGTGCGCAGCGTGGTGGTCTTGCCCGCGCCGTTGCGGCCGACAAAGGCCACCGCCTCGCCCTCCTTCAGGGCGAAGGACACGCCGCGCAGCACCGGCACGGTGCCGAAGGAGACGCTGACCTGATCAAGGATGAGCATGCTCACACTCCGATCACGGTGCGGATGACCTCGGGGTCCTCCAGCACCTCAGAGGGGGGACCGAGCCGCTGGATCTTGCCCGCGCTCCAGACCGCCACGCGGCCGGCATAGCGCTGCACCATGTCCATGTCGTGCTCGACGAAGACCGAGGCGACCTTCGCCTTGGCGAGCGCGGAGACGAGGATCTCCATGACCTCGAACTTGTCCGCGCTGGCGACGCCCGACGTGGGCTCGTCCATGAGGAGGAGCTTGGGCTTCAACGCCAGCGCCACCGCGATATCCACCAGCTTGCGATGGCCTTCCGGCAGGTCGCCCGCGCGCTTGTCGCGGTCCCCGGCGCAGCCCACGAGGTCCAGCAGCTCAAGCATCTCGTCCTTCTCAGCGATGCGGCCGAGAGGCTGGAGAAGATTGAACCGGCGCTGGCGGGAGGCGGCGGCCAGCAGCATGTTCTCCAGCACCGTATGGTCGGAGAAAAGCTGCGGGATCTGGAAGGCCCGGGCGATGCCGAGCCGGGTGATGTCGCGCGGCGGCTGGGCGGTGATCTCCTTGCCCTCGAACCGCACCGTCCCGGCCTTGGGCCGCAGATAACCGGTGCAGATGTTGAGGAAGGTGGTCTTGCCCGCACCGTTCGGCCCGATGATGGCGAGGTTTTCCCCGCCGCGCACGTCGAGATCGATGCCGTTGGCCGCGATCACGCCGCCGAAGCGGATTTCCAGGCCCCGGGCCTGGAGCAGGATGGGGTGGGATGCCTCGCTCATCGGGCGGCCTCCACGGTGAGGGCGGACGCCTCGGCCTTGCGGCGGCGGGCGGTGAAGCCCTCCACCAGGCCGACGATGCCCGAGGGCGCCTTGAGGATGATGGCCAGCAGCACGAAGCCCAGGATCATCTGCCAGCTGTCCGCCACGAAGGCCGCCGCATAGGTGCGCACCGCCTCGTAGACGAAGGTGCCGGTGAGCGCCCCGGCCACATGGCCGACGCCGCCCAGGATGGCGATGAACACGAACTCGGCCGAGCGTGTCCAATAGCTGTATTCCGGGGTCGCGATGCCCTGGATGACGCCGAGGAACGCCCCGCCCACGCCGCACAGCACGGCGGAGATCACATAGCCCACCAGCATGACGAACCGCGCGGACAGGCCGATATATTCAAGCCGCGTCTCGTTGGTCTTGATGGCTTTCAGCGCCTGGCCCAGCGGGCTGCGCAGGTAGCGCCACACGAGATAGGCGGCGAGGAAGGCCATGGCGAAGGTCGAGTAGTAGAGCACCATGTCGAACTGCGCCCGGTCGAACGTGAAGCCGAACGCCGTGGGGCGGCGGATGCGCAGGCCGTCTGAGCCGCCCGTGAGGTGGAAGAACTTCTCCAGGATGGAATAGAGCACCATGGAGAAGGCAAGGTTCAGCATGCCGAAGAAGATGTAGCGGTAGCGAACCACGAACAGCCCCACCAGCAGGCCGAGCACCGCCGAGGTGACGACGCTGGCGGCGAGCAGGAGCGCGAGGTCTCCGCCGCCCATGCTGCGGCCGAGGAAGGCGACCGTATAGGCGCCGGTGGCGAAGAACATGCCGTGGCCGAAGGACACCTGCCCCGCCTGGAGCAGGAGCAGGAGACCCAGCACCGCCACGCTCTTGGCGAAGACGATGGCGAGGAAGGTCTGCGAGGAGGCGGCGAACAGCGGCACCGCCGCGAGAACCGCCACCAGCAGGACGAGAAGGATTGCGCGCAGGGCCATGTCAGATCTTCCGCAGCTGAGGCGCGCCGAACAGGCCGCTGGGACGGAAGATGAGCACCCCCACCATGAGGATATAGGGCACGAGAACCTCGAATTCGGGAGCGAGATAGACAGCCAGGGAGCGGCCGAGACCGATCATGAGCGCGGCGACGGCGGCACCCTCGATCTGGCCGAGGCCGGCGGTGGCGGCCACCGCGAAGGACAGGACGATCATCTCGGCGCCCATGCCGGGCATGAGCGAGGTGGTGGGCGCGGCGAGCGCCCCGCCCAGCGCCGCCAGCGTGGCGCCTGCGATGAAGGTGACGAAGTAGACCTTCTGGGCGTCGATGCCGATGGCGCTCGCCGCCTCCCGGTCCTCGGTCACGGCGAGGATCTGCGCGCCCGCCGCCGTGTGGCGCAGGAAGTAGCGCAGGCCCAGCAGCACGATCACCGCCAGCGCCGGCAGGAACAGCGTCTGGTAGGCGGTGTAGCTGATGCCGAACAGCGAGATGTTGCCCAGGAGCTGGAGCGGCTCGGACATGAAATAGGGCTGCACGCCCCAGATCAGCCGCTGCACATTCTCCAGGATCATGAAGATGGCGAAGGTGACGAGGATCTGGAGCACCTGCTCCTTGTCGTAGATGCGCTGGAGCAGCAGCTTCTCCATGAGCCCGCCCAGCACCGCGCCGATGAAGATCGCCGCCACGAACAGGGCCGGGAAGGTCAGCCAGGGGCTGAAGCCCGCCTTGGTCAGGAAGATTCCCGCGCTCACGGCCGTATAGGCGCCCAGCGCATAGAAGCTGCCATGGGCGATGTTGAGCACGCCCAGCACGCCGAAGATGAAGGTCAGCCCCACGGCGACGAGGAAGACCAGGGAGGCATAGGCCACGCCGTCGCAGACGGCGAGCACGATGGTGTCGAAGGACATGGGTTCAGCTTCCGATGCGGGCGCGGCGACATGGCCGCGCCCGTTGGGTCCGCGGGTCGGGGATCAGTCGGCGTGCTTGAAGGTATCGACCTTGATGTTGAGGATGTCGGGCTTCAGCCCGCTGATCCACGCCTCGGACTTCTCGCCCACCGCCGGCATGATCTTGGAGGCCGGGAAGATCATCATGTTGTCCAGCACGTCGAAATTATACTTCGGGGTGCGGATGGTGGTGCCCACCAGCTGGTCCTCGATGCCCTGGCCATCGGCCCGGATCTCGATGGGGCGGCCGAGCGCCTGGAAGGTCAGGCCCGGCATGGCCTTCGCCACCTGCTCATGGCTCGGCCACTTGCCGCCATTGGCCGTCACCGCCTTGGCATAGACCGCCTCCAGCGCGGAGAAGGCCTGGGCCATGTGGAACACCGGATAGATGGGATAGGCGCCGGTCTTCTGCTTGAAGGCGTCCATGAAGGTGCGGAACTTGGCGTCGCCGATGCGCTCGGGATGCAGGAAGTAATGGTCGCCGCGACCGCCCACGATCACGCCCTCGGGCAGGTCGTTGCCCAGGCGCTGGAGGGAGGATTCCGCCAGCGGCAGAACGAACTGCGAGGACTTGAACAGGCCGCGCTGGTTGGCCTGGCGCACGAAGGTGTCGAGGTCGCCGCCCCAGGAGGTGGAGAGGATCACGTCCGGCTTCAGCGCCAGCAGGCGCGAGACCTCGGTGGAGAAGTCGGCGGCGCCGAACTTGGGGAAGAACTCCGCCACGACCTTCACGTCGGGCTTCAGCACCTTGAGGGCCTGGGAGAAGATGGCCCAGCTGTCACGGCCCCAGGCATAATCCTGGTTCACCACGGCGATGGTCTTGAAGTCCGGCTTCACCTTCAGCAGGTACAGGAGCGGCGCCATCACTTCGGGGGTGGCGTTGGCCTGGGTGCGGAACACGTAATTATACTTGTCGTCTTCGAGGATGCGCTGGGTGCCGCAATCCCACATGAAGTTGACGACCTTCAGGTCCTCGGCGAGCGGGGCGATCTTGTTGCACACGCCGGAGGAGATGGAGGCGAACATCACGTCCACCTTCTGGTCCTGCACGAGGCGGCGATACTCGGTCATCAGGGTCTCGATGCCGGCGCCTTCGTCCACGAAGAACAGCTTCACCGGCACGCCCTGCACGCCGCCGCGCGCATTGATCTCGGACGCGAACATCTCGGCCGCGTCGCGGGCAGGTATACCAAATACAGACGCAGCACCGGATGTGTAAGTGGTGATTCCGATGCGCAGTTCCGCAGGCTTTTCTTGAGCCAATGCAGGAAATAGTCCGAGCAGCGACAGGCCCGCTGCCGCTGCCAAGCGACGTAGCATCATCGGTTTTCCTCCCAATTCGGTCTTGCGACCGCAATTCTTTCTTCCCGGTTTGGGAACCGGCGCATCTTGGTTTCCTGACCCTCCATCTCAAAAGACTATTTTAGCCTGGACGTCATAGCGAAAAACTCTATCGCACTGCACCATCTTCTTCGGCGATGGCTTCGTCCTGGCCGGGCGCGAGGCGGGCGGGCCATGCGCCCTCGCGCACCAGCCGGATGAGCATCACATGGGCCAGCTTCTCGATGGCCCGGACCGCGTTGGAGAGCGGGCGCGAGGAGGGGCGCACCAGGAACAAATCGCGGGACAGGACCGGCTTGCCCATGGGCCATTCGCGCAGGAGCCCCTGCTCCACCTCGGGCCGAATCGCCGCGCCGGGCAGGATCGAATAGCCAAGCCCGCCCGCCACCAGCAGCTTGATCTGCCCGTAGGTGTCGATGTCGATCACCGTGTTGAGATAGGCACTCTCCGACAAGGCCCGCTCCTCGATGAGATCGCGCAGGCCATGGCCAAGGCTGGGCAGGATAAGGGTGAGGCCCGCCGCATCGGAGAAGGAGACCGGCCCCTCCGGCGGGTGGGGCCGGTCCATGGGGGCGGCGGGGCCGAGCAGGCACAGATCCTCGGAGAGCACATGGCGCGCCTCCAGCGTGCGGTCGGAGACCGAGCGATAGAGGATGCCGAGGTCGATCTTGCCTTCGCGCAGCCAGTCGAGAACGAAGCCGCTCATGGCCTCCGCCACGCGCAGCTTGATCTTGGGATAGCGCCGCCGCGCCTCGCTGAGCAGCGGCACGCAGAGCATCTGGCTGACGGTGCCGGGCATGCCGAAGCGCACCTCGCCCTCCGGCTCCACCTGGCCGAGGCGCACCGCCTCGCGCGCCACCTCCATCTGGCCCAGCATGAGGCGCGCATGGCGCACCAGCGTCTCGCCCGCCTCGGTGGGGCGCACGCCCTGGGGGCTGCGGAACAGCAGTTCCACCCCGAGGTCGATCTCCATGTTGCGCACATGCTGGCTCAGCGCGGGCTGAGCCACGCGCAGCCGATAGGCCGCCTTGGAGAAGGACCCCTCCTCCACGATGGTCACGAAATACCGAAGCTGCCGCAGGTCCATAACCGGACGCACCCTCCCATAGACGTTTTGTCTATAGTCGAGCGCAGGTTGTCCGGCAAAAAGTTATGAGGGCGCAGTTCCCCGCTTCAGCAGCAATGCGGTGTGGGGCTGGTTGAGCCGGATGGCGCCGTCCTCAAGCGTGCCCCAGCGGGCCATGAGGGCGGCCACCTCCGGCGCCACCGCGCGCGCCACCGGCGCTCGCGCGGGGTCCACGGACACCACCTTGGCGAGGAACGCCTCCACGTCCGGGAAGCGCCGCACATCGTCATAGGTCAGGGACGCCGCGATGTGCATCTCCCCCGCCTCCATCGCCGCCGCGAGGGCGGCGAGCGCGGCGGCGCGGATGACGGTTTCATCCTCCACCGGCCGCATGGCCTCGAAGAAGGCCCCCTCCGCCAACGGCTCGATGATCAGAACCGGGCCGCGCGAGACCCGCAGCGCCTCGTGCAGCGCCCTGCCCATGGCGTCGAGCGGCACATGGTGGAAGGAATTGACGAAGATCGCCGCATCGAACGCGCCGTCTTCAAAGGGCAATGCCTCGCCCCCCGCCGCCTCGAAACGCGCGCCCGGCAGCGCGGCGCGGGCCGCCGCCACCGCCTCGGGCGCCGGATCGACGCCGCTCATGCGCGCCCCCTCCGCCGCCAGCCGCCCCGTGAGCACGCCGCCACCGCAGCCGATATCGAGAAGGCTGCGCCCCTCCAGCGGCCCGAGCCATTCGCGGATCACATCCAGCGCGGTGCCCGCGGGCCGTGCCATGGGCGCGCTCACTCTGAGGCTGCGAGGGCGGGCGCGAATTCCGCGCGCACCGCCGCTGTCTGGGCGCCCAGCGCGGGCACCGGCCCGAACTGGGGAAGGGTGTGGTTCACCAGCGCGCCGGGCGCGAGAATCCGCGCGGGGCCTGTGGGCGTGTCCACGGTCACATAGCGATTCTGGGGGTGCTGGGCCACGTCATCCATGGTGCTCACGCGACCATAGGCGATGCGCCCCTTCTCCAGCCGCGCCACCATCTCGTCGCGCGGATGGGCGCCGAACACCCCGTTGACGATGACATCCAGCGCCGCCCGGTTGGCCACCCGCGCGCTATTGCCGGCGAAGCGCACATCCGCCGCCACGGAGGCATCGCCCAGCACGTCGGCGCAGAAATTGGCCCATTCCCGCTCGTTCTGGATGGAGAAGAGCACCGCCTTCCCGTCCGCGCAGACATAGGCGCCGTAGGGGGCGATGGTGGGATGGTTGAGGCCCGCCCGGTCCGGCACCTTGCCGCCATAGGCGTACTGGAGATAGGGCACGTTCATCCAGTCCGACAGCGCATGATAGAGCGACACGGAGATGTGCCGCCCCTCCCCCGTGCGCTCGCGCCCGATGAGCGCCTGGAGCACCGCCTGGAAGGCCGTCATGCCCGCCGCGATGTCGCACACCGACACGCCGACGCGCGCGGGGCCTTCCGCATTGCCGGTGATGGAGGACAGGCCGCTCTCCGCCTGTACGAGAAGGTCATAGGCCTTCAGGTCGCGATACGGGCCTTCATCGCCATAGCCAGAGATGGAGCAGGTGATGAGGCGTGGATTGCGGCGGCGCAATTCGTCCGGAGCGAAGCCGAGCCGGTCGATGACGCCGGGGGCGAGATTCTGGATGAAGACGTCCGCCTGCTCCAGCATGGCGCCCAGCAGCGCCGCGTCGGCCGCGTCCTTCAGGTCCAGGCAGATGGATTCCTTGCCCCGGTTGAGCCACACGAAATAGGCGCTCTCGCCATGCACGAGGGAATCGTAGTTGCGCGCGAAATCGCCCTCCGGCCGCTCCACCTTGATGACGCGGGCGCCCGCGTCCGCAAGCCGCCCGGACACATAGGGCGCGGCCACCGCCTGCTCGACCGAAACCACGAACAGGCCTTCAAGATCATGTTGCATCTGGGCGACGTCCCCTGCGCTCTTCCCGCTCCCGGCCACCGGCATGGTGCGTGCCGGACTCCCGGAAATTATCGTTCCGGTGCAAGGTCGCCGCGCGCGGATCAGAATACAAATATAAGTGAAGCCTAGGTGGCATATGGGAATGTTATGGCGCCCGCCCGACCCGCGCCATAACTCAAGCCTCTGCGGGCCAGCGCAAAACGGTATTTCTGCTTTCCCCCCTTTGCTGCCAGTGTGAGCCTCCCTTTCTCCCGGCGGGAGACGGGCGCCTCCGCGCGGCCGCTCGGCTTTGCCCGTGCGCCGGAGCACCGCCCGCTCCGCTCCCGCCGAATGCCACGCACGCGGTGAGGTATTTGGAATGACGGACGAAACGCGCACGCTGGCCGCCTATGCGGCCGGGCTTCGCCTGGAGCATGTGCCCGCCGAGGTGGTGGCGCGGGCCGAGCGGCTGATCCTCGACTTCGTGGGCAATGTGGCGCGCGGCGGGGCCGAGGCGGAATCCTCCCCGGCCCTGCGCGCCTTGGTGAAGAAGGCCGGTTTCGACGGGCCCGGTCCCTGCACCGTCATCGGCGATACCCGCACCTATGCCCCCGCCGCCGCTGCTTTGCTGAACGGCGCCTTCGGCCATTCGCTGGATTTCGACGACACCCACGCGGAAAGCTCGCTCCACCCGAGCGCGCCCGTGGTCTCCGCCGCCTTCGCCGCCGCGCAGATGACCGGGGCGGACAGCGCCGACGTGGTGGCCGCCATCATCGCCGGCTATGAGGTGTGCTGCCGGCTCGGCGTCGCGCTCGATCCCGCCAAGCATTACGGGCGCGGCTTCCACCCCACCGCCACGGCGGGCACGTTCGGCGCGGCGGCGGCGGCCGGGCGCGTCATGGGGCTGGATGCGGATGCCATCGCCTGCGCCTATGGCGTCGCGGGCAGCCAGGCAGCGGGCTCGCTGCAGTTCCTGGTGAACGGCGCGTGGAACAAGCGCTACCAGGTGGGCGCGGCCGCCATGAACGGCCTCATGGCCGCGCTGCTGGCCGCCGAAGGCTTCAAGGGCGCCGCGCAGGCCATCGAAGGCGTGCACGGCTTCTTGAAGGGCTATTCGGACGACGTGGACATGGCGCTCGCGGTGCGCGACCTTGGCACCGTCTACGAGACCATGAAGATCGGCCTGAAGCCCTATCCCTCCTGCCGCTACACCCACGCCGCCCTCGACGGCCTTCTCGCCATGCGCACGCGCAACGGCCTGTCCGGCGCCGATATCGAGAAGGTGGAGATCGGCCTTCACCCCAACGGCATCACGCTCACGGGCGCACCCATCGATGAGAAGCGCCGGGCGCGCACGGTGGTGGCGGGGCAGTTCTCCATGCCCTTCACCGCCGCCGTGGCGCTGGACCAGGGCAGCTTCGGCTGGGACGATTACCGGCGCCTGGGCGATGCCGCCCTGGACGCGCTGGCGGACCGGGTGGAGGTGACCGCCGATCCACGCCTGGAAGACCGGCCCCATCCCTTCGGCGCGCTGCTGCGTGTCACCACCGCGAAGGGCGTGTTCGAGGCTGATATTCCCGACCCGTCCGGCGAGCCGGAAACCTTCCCGGACGATGCGGCGCTCACCGGCAAGTTCATGACGCTTGCCACCCCCGTCATGGGCGAGGCGCAGGCCCGCGCCCTCGGCGCGCAGATGCTCGCCCTCTCCACGGCCAAGCGCTTCGCGCTCGCCTGAGCCCGCCCGCACAGCGGCGAACGACAGAACGAAAAGACCCAAGGACCCCAGGATTATGCAGACCGTCGGAAGCGACCAGTTCCAGGACATCCGCGATGCGGTGCGCGCGCTGTGCGCCGAGTTCCCCGCCGAATATCACCGCAAGGTGGACGAGGAGCGCGGCTATCCGGAAGCCTTCGTGGACGCCCTCACCAAGGCGGGCTGGATGGCGGCCCTGATCCCCGAGGAATATGGCGGCTCGGGCCTGGGGCTCACGGAAGCCTCCGTGATCATGGAGGAGATCAACCGGGCGGGCGGCAATTCCGGCGCCTGCCATGGCCAGATGTACAATATGAACACGCTGGTGCGGCACGGCTCGGAAGCGCAGCGGCAGAAATACCTGCCGCGGATCGCCGCCGGCGAACTGCGCCTGCAGTCCATGGGCGTCACCGAGCCCACCACCGGCACCGACACCACCAAGATCAAGACCACGGCGGTGAAGAAGGGCGACCGCTACGTCATCAACGGCCAAAAGGTGTGGATCAGCCGCGTCCAGCACTCGGACCTCATGATCCTGCTGGCCCGCACCACGCCCCTGGCGGACGTGAAGAAGAAGTCCGAGGGCCTGTCCATCTTCATCGTGGACATCCAGGAGGCCATGAAGAGCGGGATGACGGTGCGCCCCATCCTCAACATGGTGAACCACGAGACCAACGAGCTGTTCTTCGACAATCTGGAAATCCCCGCCGAGAACCTCATCGGCGAGGAAGGCCAGGGCTTCAAATATATCCTCACCGGCCTCAATGCGGAGCGCACGCTCATCGCGGCGGAATGCATCGGCGACGGCTATTGGTTCATCGACAAGGTGACCGCCTATACCAAGGAGCGCACCGTGTTCGGCCGCCCCATCGGCCAGAACCAGGGCGTGCAATTCCCCATCGCGGAAGCCTTCATCGAGGTGGAGGCGGCGAACCTCATGCGGTTCGAGGCCTGCCGCCTCTATGACGCGCACCAGCCCTGCGGCACACAGGCCAACATGGCGAAATATCTCGCGGCCAAGGCCTCCTGGGAGGCGGCGAATGCCTGCCTGCAATTCCACGGCGGCTTCGGCTTCGCCTGCGAATATGACGTGGAGCGCAAGTTCCGCGAGACGCGGCTCTATCAGGTGGCGCCCATCTCCACGAACCTGATCCTCTCCTATGTGGCCGAGCATGTGCTCGGCCTGCCGCGCTCCTTCTGACGGGGACCTTTGCACATGAGCGAGCCCGAACGGCTGGACATCGACCATCTGCGCGGCTGGATCGGCCGGGAAGAGGTGGCGAGCGAGGTGCTGACGCCCGAGAAGGTGCGCCAGTTCCGCGCCACCTTCGACGCGGCGCCCGGCGCGCCGCAGCCGGGCGAGGCCGCGCCCCGCCTGATCCATTGGTGCCTCGCCCAGCCGGTGGCGCTCATGAGCGCATTGGGGCCGGACGGGCATCCCGCGCGCGGCGGCTTCCTGCCGCCCGTGCCCCTGCCCCGCCGCATGTGGGCGGGCGGGCATCTGGATTTCCACGACGATGTCCGCGTGGGCGACGTGGTGCAGCGCGCCTCGCGCATCGAGAGCGTGGAGGTGAAGGAGGGCCGCACGGGCACCTTGTGCTTCGTCACGGTGCTCCACCGCATCTCCGCCGAGGGCCGCCCCCTCCTCACCGAGCGGCAGGACATCGTCTATCGCGGGCTCGACGGCGCGCCCGCCAAGGCCGCCCCGGAACCCGCCCCGGCGGGTGCGCATGTGCGCGAAGTGGATGCCTCCGCCCCGCTCCTGTTCCGCTATTCCGCGCTGACCTTCAACGGCCACCGCATCCATTATGATTATCCTTATGTGACGCAGGTGGAGGGATATCCGGGCCTCATCGTCCATGGCCCCCTGCAGGCGACGTTGCTGCTGCGCCATGCGGCGGAGATCCACGGCGCCCCGCCCGCCCGCTTCTCCTTCCGGGGCCTCTCGCCTTTGTTCGACAACGCGCCCGTTTTGCTGAATGCGGACGCGACGGAGGTGGGCCTGAAGCTCTGGACCTCCAGGCCGAGCGGCCCGTTCGGCATGATGGCGGAGGCAGGCTGGTGAGCGCGCTCGCATTCATCGTTCCCCTGTTCGTCCCCGGCGACCGGCCGGAACGCTTCGCCAAGGCCGCCGCCGCCGCGCCCGACGCGGTGATCCTCGACCTGGAGGACGCCGTCGCCCCCGCCGCCAAGGACGCCGCCCGCGACGCGCTGCGCACGGACTTCACCGACCTGCCCGTGCTGGTGCGCGTGAATGCCGCCGGCACGCCGTGGCACGCGGCGGACCTTGCCGCCGTGGCGCGGCTGAAGCCCGCCGCCCTCCTCCTGCCCAAGGCGGAGACAACCGCCACGCTGGATGCCGTCGCCGCCGCCATCGGGCCGCATATCCCACTGGTGGCCCTGGTGGAGAGCGCACTGGGCCTTGCCAATGCCCGTGCGCTGGCCGCCCATCCGGCGGTAACGCGCGTGGCGTTCGGCTCCGTGGACTTCTGCGCGGACCTCGGCTGCGCCCATGTGCGCGAGGCGCTGCTCGCCGCCCGTTCGGAACTGGTGCTCGCCTCCCGCCTCGCCGGTATCGCCGCTCCGATCGACGGCGTGACCACACGCATCGACGACGGGGCCGAGGCCACCGACGATGCGCGCTATGCCCGGGACCTGGGCTTCACCGGCAAGCTGGCCATCCACCCCCGGCAGATCGCCCCCATCCGCGCGGGCTTCCGCCCCTCGGAGGCGGACATCGCCTGGGCCGAGCGGGTGCTGGCCAGCGGCGAGGGCGCCGCCGCCGTGGACGGCGCCATGGTGGACGAGCCGGTGCGCATCCGCGCCCGCGCCATCCTCGCCGCCCGCGCCTGACGGGCAAACCCGCGCGGCGCGCCTGTCCGGGCAAGGTGTTGCGCGCGAACATGACGCTGGGGCAACAGAGCCCCCGCCCGCCCGCATGCCACCCGCGCGTCGGCATGCCTGGACGTCGGCTGCAAAAACGCTAATTTCGCGCCGCCCCCGGGCCGTGGAATCCGGGGGCAGGATCAGCCGCAGCGGCTGGGCCGGGAAATCCCGTCCTGCCGCCATTCATCGCCGAAGGACGTCGGTATCGTGCACCACAGCCACATCCATGCGCCGCACCTCTCGCTCGCCAAGGACAAGATCCGGGTGCTGCTGCTCGAAGGCGTCAATGACAGCGCCGTCGAGCTGATGACGAACGCGGGCTACACCAACCTCACCCGGCTGCCCAAGGCGCTGGACGGCGAGGCGCTGAAGGAAGCGGTGAAGGGCGTCCATATCCTGGGCATCCGCTCGCGCACCCACATCACCCAGGAAGTCCTGGAGGCCGCCGACCGGCTGATCGCCATTGGCTGCTTCAGCGTGGGCACCAACCAGGTGGAACTGGACCCGTGCCGGGTGCACGGCATCCCGGTGTTCAACGCCCCCTTCTCCAACACGCGCAGCGTGGCGGAACTGGTGATCGGCGAGATCGTGATGATGCTGCGCCGCGTCATCACCCGCTCCAACGCCGCCCATGAGGGCCGCTGGGACAAGTCCGCCAACAACAGCCACGAAGTGCGCGGCAAGACGCTGGGCATCGTGGGCTACGGCAATATCGGCTCGCAGCTCTCGAACCTGGCCGAGGCCATGGGCATGCGGGTGCTCTATTACGATCACACCGACAAGCTGCGCCACGGCAATACCGAGGCCACCACCTCGCTCTACGATCTGCTGGGGCAGAGCGACGTGGTCACCCTGCACGTTCCGGAAACCGCCGCCACCCACAACATGATCGGCGCCGACGAGATCGCCGCCATGAAGGACGGCGCCTATTTCATCAACAATGCGCGCGGCACGGTGGTGGACCTCGACGCGCTGGCCGATGCGCTGAAGTCCGGCAAGCTGCGCGGCGCGTCCGTGGACGTGTTCCCCGTGGAGCCCGGCTCCAACAACGAGCGCTTCGTCTCGCCCCTCCAGGGCCTCGACAACGTCATCCTCACCCCGCATATCGGCGGCTCCACCGAGGAGGCGCAGGAGCGCATCGGCGCCGAGGTGGCCCGCAAGCTGGTGGATTACAGCGACACCGGCTCCACCATGGGCGCGGTGAACTTCCCGCAGGTCCAGCTTCCCGCCCGCCCCCTGGGCACGCGCTTCATCCATGTCCAGCGCAACGTGCCGGGCATGCTGGGGCGGCTCAACGAGGTTCTGGCGCGCCATTCGGTGAACATCGCCGCGCAGTATTTCGAATCCTATGGGGACGTGGGCTACGTGGTTCTGGACGCCGACGCCTCGGCGGCGGACACCCAGGCCGTGCTCTCGGACATCCGGGCGCTGGACGGCACCATCCGCGCCCGCCTGCTCTACGAATACAAGCTCTGAGCCTTTCGGCGCGGTGGCCTTAGAGTGTTTCAGCCTTTCATGGAGACGCTGAAACACTCTATCTCTTTGTTTTTTACGCATTTCCTTCACGCGAACCGCTTCACACTTCGCTCGGAAATGCTCTAGGTCCGCCGCGCTGGCCTTGAAGACATCTGCTCCCGGAGGGGTCCATGGACGTGTTCGACCGGCTCAAGGCCGCCCGCACCGAGGACTGGGCCGATTATGTGGACCATCCCTTCGTGCGCGCGCTCGGCGACGGCACGCTGCCGGAAGCTGCCTTCCGCGCCTATCTCGTCCAGGACTATCTGTTCCTCATCCAGTTCGCCCGCGCCTATGCGCTGGCCGCCTATAAGAGCCGCACCCTGGCCGACATCCGCGCGGCGCAGGATGGGCTGGCCGCCATTCTCAGCGAGACCGAGCTGCATGTGCGCCTGTGCGCCCGCTGGGGCCTGACGCGCGCGCAGATGGACGCCGCGCACGAGCATCAGGCCACCGTCGCCTATACCCGCTTCGTGCTGGATTGCGGCGCGGCGGGCGACCTCTTGGACCTGCATGTGGCGCTGGCGCCCTGCGTGGTCGGCTATGCGGAAATCGGCCGCGCGCTGGCCGCTAAAATCCCCGGCGGGCTCGACACCCACCCCTATCGCGACTGGATCGGGGAATATGCGGGAGACGGCTATCAGCAGGTGGCCCAGGCCGCCCGGCGCCATCTGGACCATCTCGCCGCCCGCGCCATGACCGAAAGCCGCTTCGCGGACCTCGCGTCTCTTTTCGGCGCCGCCTCCCGCCTGGAGGCCGACTTCTGGCAGATGGGCCTCGATCTGGCGGCGAAAGACTGACGCCTCACCGTGTCAGGCGCCCTTCGTCATCCACCAGAATGAGCTGATGCGGCGCGGCTCCCCAGGCCCATAGGACGAGGTTCACATCCTCCGGCCGCGCGCCACGCGCGAAGCTGGGCACGCGGAGGCCGTGATACCCCTCGCTCATGAGGCGGCGGGCAAGAGCCTGCGTGCGCGCCTCGCCCTTGTTCCGCATCTGGTCGCGCCAGGTAGAATCGGCGAGATCGGCGGGCGTCATGCCTACTGAATGCAGTACCTGCGGATCACAGCCATCCAGCACGGCGGCGATGTCCGCGTCGTAGCAGACCAAAGTGGTGGGCTGGAGATCGCCCACCTGATTGGCCTCCCGGATCGCCGTGAGAATGGAGAGCGACGTATAGAGCGCGGGCACGCCCTTCGGATTGAAGCGCCCGCCATAAAGCGCCGCGCCTTGCCCCGACAAGGGCTCGCGCGCATGGACTGGATTGAGGGCCCGATAGAGCTTGCCCCGATAGCGCATGCCGGACCGCCTCAGGCGTGGATGCCCGCATCCACCGCGTCGATATAGTCCAGCACCTCGTCCGCCCGCCCCGCCCGTACCAGCAGCATGGCGGTCTGGCCGGAGAAGCCGGGCAGCGGCTCGGAGCGGTACCAGGCATAGGCAAGCAGGGTAGAGCCGAAGCGCGGCTCCACCTTGTTGATGATCTCCACCATCTCGCGCAGGCGCCTTTGGGTGCGGTCCGAGCGCACCCTATCCTTGCGCTGCACCGCATCGCGCCCAAGACCGGCGGTGCGGGCGATCTCCTCGCTGGTGGTGCGGAAGGCGTCGGCCATCTTGCGCGGCGCGAACAGGCCCTGATCCGCATATTGCGCGAGTCTCATGACCTTCTCCTTTCCCGATAACCACAAAATCTGACGCAATATAGCGCCAGATGATGCGGCACTCAAGATTGTCTCCTCACGCCCGCCCCATCCCGCCATCATGGGGCGGATGGATGGAGAGGCAGGGGACCAGTCCTTCGGGGATGGGAATGCTCGCCGCATGGGTGCGCCGGTGGGCGAGGAGCTTGGGGAGCACATGGGTGTGCGGCCCGTCGGGGCTGCGGCCGTCCGGCGGGGGAATGGGCTGGTAGACTTCGATGCGCCCCAGCGCCGACATGAAGACCCGGTGCGGCTGGTGGGCGATCACGGCGCCCATGAGGCCGGGGGCCGCGAACATGTCCTGCCCCTCCACCGCCCGCAGCGCGGCGATGAGGTCCGGCACGCCGGTGCGCACGCAGGCTTCCACGGCGCCAAGGCCGATGCCCAGGTCGAACAGCACATGGCCCCGCTCCGCTTCGCGCAGAGCGTCCCCGTCCGGCCCCAGCTCGGTGATGACGGCACGCCCCGCCCGTGCCGCCTGGATCTGCGGCAGGCAGCAGGCGAGTGCGCGCACGCGCCGGGCCTCGTGGCGCGAGGGCATCTCGTAATCGATGAGGACCGCATCGGGATGCGCGGCGATGCGCAGGCCGCCCCGCTCCGTCACCACGTCGAGCCGCCCCTCGCCCTCGGCGATATCCACCGGCTCGTCCGGCGCCCGCACGAATTCCGCGATGCCGCCGAACACGCCGAGGCTCCATCCCGTGCGCGGGTCCAGCGCGGCCAACCGCAGGCGCATAAAGGGGGTGTCGGTCATGGCTTGTGCTCCGCATCGCTCCGGCGCCAGGGCAGGATGAAGGGTTCGCCCTGGCGCGTCCCGGTCTCCACCGTCACGCCATAGGCATCGCGCACCCGCTCCGGCGCGAGGACCAGATCGGGAGCGCCCTCCGCCACGGCGCGGCCGCCTTTCATGAGAAGCAGACGGTCGCAGAAGCGGGCGGCGAGGGTCAGGTCGTGGAGCACGGTGATCACCGTCGCCCCGCCCCGGGCCGCGTCGCGCAGCGCTTCCATGACTTGCAATTGATGGTAGGGGTCGAGGGCCGCCACAGGCTCGTCCGCCAGAAGCACCGGCGCCTCCACCGCCAAAGCCCGCGCCAGCAGGACCCGCGCCCGCTCCCCGCCGGAGAGCGAGCCGGTGGTGCGCCCGCGCAAGGGAAGCACGTCCGCCGCCGCCATGGCCCGTTCGGCGGCGGCATCCACCTCGGCCGGGCCGTGCGGCAGGCGGCCGAGCGCCACCACCTCCTCCACTTTCATGGGCCAGTGGATGCGCCCGTTCTGGGCGAGATAGGACACCGCCCGCCCGAATGTCCGCCGGTCCAGGGCCGCCGCCGGTCGTCCGTCATAGGTGACCACACCCGCCGCCACCGGATCGAGCCCGCACAGGGCCCGCAAGAGGCTCGTCTTGCCCGCGCCGTTGGGGCCGATCAGCCCCAGCATCGCGCCCGGCCGGGCGGTGAGGGAAAGGTCCCGCACCACGATGGCGTCGCCCCGGCGCAGCGTCAGGTCTTGGGCGGCGAGGATCATTCCCCCTCCATCTTCAGGCGCCGCAGAAGCAGGAGGAAGAAGGGCGCGCCCAGGAGCGCCGTGACCACGCCGAGCTTCAGCTCCGGCCGCGTGGGAATGAGCCGCACGAGGATATCAGCCCCCAGCGTCAGCGCCGCCCCGGCGAGGCCGCTCACCAGAAGCAGGCGGCCCGGCCGGTGCCCCACCAGGGGCCGCATGAGATGGGGCACCACCAGCCCCACGAAGCCGATGGCCCCCGCCACCGCAACGCTCGCCCCCACCGCCGCCGCAGCGCCCCCCACCACCAGAAGGCGGGTGCGCGGAAGCGAGAAGCCGAGGCTCTGCGCCGTGTCCTCGCCCAAGGTGAGCGCGTCCATGGCCCGGCTGGTGGCGAGCACCAGGATCCAGCCCAGCACCATGAATGGCAGGGTCAGGGCCACATGCTGGAGGCTGCGATCGGAGAGCGAGCCCATGAGCCAGAAGACCACTTCCAGCGCTGCATAGGGGCTGGGCGAAAGGTTGAGCGCCAAGGCGGTGAGCGCGCCCGTGAGGCTGTTGAGCGCCACGCCCGCGAGGATCAAGGTGGCCGTGCCAGCACCGCGCCGCGCCAGCACGAGAAGGAAGGCCGTGGCGAGCCCCGCCCCCGCCAGCCCGCCCAAGGGAAGGGCCAAAGCGAAAGCCGAAGACAGGCCGAAATAGAAGGCCAGCACCGCCCCCAAAGCCGCAGCGCCCGAAACGCCCACCACGCCGGGATCCGCCAGCGGGTTGCGCATGAGCCCCTGGAGCGCCGCGCCGGTCACGCCCAGGCTGAAGCCCACCGCCGCCCCGAGAATGGCGCGCGGCAGGCGCAGCTCGGCCAGCACCATGGCCTCCAGGCTCGGCCGCCCGGCCATAAGGTCCGCCAAGGCATGGGAGATGTCGAAGGGAACCGGGCCGATGACCAGGGATGCGGCCATGAGCGCGAGGATGAGGACACAGAGGCCCAGTGCGAGGCCGGTCATGGGAATGCCGGTCGTGGCGCGCGTCATTGCACGGGCCTTTCGCGGGTTGTCGCCCCGCGCACTGCGATCTCGCGCGCGGCCTTCACCCGCGCAGCAGCGAGGAGCCGGGCCGCTTCCGCCAGCTCCGGCCCGGCGCAGGCCCACAGGCGCGGGGGCAGCGCCACCACGCGGCCCTCCTGCGCGAAATGCGCCAGCGCCGGATGGCGCAGCAATTCGTCCGCCAGGGAGGGGGGCGAGTCCGGGGAGGCATTGATCACGAGCATGTCGGGATCCGCCGCCACCACATCCTCCAAAGTGAGCTGGCCCATGCGGTCCGGCGAGAGGCGCGCGGCGAGATTGTCGAAACCCGCCGCCGACAGGATTTCGTCCGCCAGCGAGCCGCGCCCGGCGGCAAAGCCGTTGGGGCGCAGGACGATGGCCGTGGGACGACGGGCTGGCGGCGGCGGAAGGTCGGCGAAGGCCTGCTTCATCTGCGCCACCATGGCCGCTCCGCGCTGGGGAACGCCCAGGCGGTCGGCCACCTCCTCAATCTGGGCATAGGCCTCCGCCAGGGTCGCGGGCACGCTGAGTTCCAGGATCGGCACGCCGAGCCGATGCAGCATGGCGCTGGTGGTGCGCGTGGTGAAGGCGCCTGTGAGCACGAGGTCCGGCTTCACCGCCGCCACTTCCTCCGCCAGCCCGCGATTGACCGGCACATCCTGCGCCAGCGCCGCCACGTTGGAACCGCGCGGGTCCCGCGCGAGCCAGGTGACGGACGCCACCTGCCCCTTGTCCAGGAGACGCAAGGCCAGCTCGTCGCCGCACAGATTGAGCGAAGCCACCCGCTCGCCCGCCTGCGCGGGAGCACAGGCGAGCAGGAGGCAAGCCGCGAGCAGGCCCGTTTTCGTCATGCCCACCTCAATAGGTGAACTTCACGCCGCCATAGGCGCCGAAGCCCGGCGCCAGGAAGCCGTTCGGATTCTCGTAGGTCTGGTCGAACAGATTGTCGATGCGCCCGAACAAAGTGGCGTTGGGCATCCAGGCATAATTGGCCGCGAGGTTCACCACCGTGTAGCCGGGCTGGTCGATATAATCGCTGGTGAGGCGCACGATATCCCACCAGGCCGAGGCATAGATGAGCGTCGCGGAAAGGTTGAGCTGGTCCGTGGGGTTCCAGTCGGCGGTCACGCTCACCTTGTTGTTGGGCCGCCGCAGCGGCGTGCACGAGGTGAAGGTGAGCGGCGCGCAGGCGGCACCGAAGGACGTGCCGGCGGGCATGTAGCCCACCACATACGTGTAGGTGTAGTCCACCCGCAGCTTCAGCCGGTCCGTCACCTGCATGGCGATGAAGGTTTCCGCGCCCTCCGTGGTGGCGTCGGAGATGTTGACGTTTTGGTACGTCACGGGGTCGTAGCTGATGAGGTTGGTGATGTCGTTGTGGAAGTAGGTGGCGCCGAACGTCACCTTGCCCCCGAACACCTCCTGCTCGAAGCCGATGTCGTAGCCCGTGCTTTCTTCGGGCTGCAGCTCCGCATTGCCGTAGAGCGGCGCATAGAGCTGGTAGAGGGTCGGTGCCTTGAAGCCGGTGCCGTAGCTGCCCTTCAGCGTCGTTCCCGTCTCGGGGATCAGCATGCCGGGCGCGATGCGGTAGGTGGTGTGGTCGCCGTAATCGTCGTTGCTGTCATAGCGGATATTGGCCGCGCCGAAAAAGCGCTCGCCGAGCTTGGTCTGCCATTCCGCATAGACGCCCGTGTCGCCGGTATTGGCCTCGATGCTGGTATATTGGGTGGAGGAGGTCATGGCCTCGTTGCGCCGCTCCACGCCCGCCAGCAGGTTCTGCCCCGGCGCGAAGGCGTAGTTGGAGCGCAGGTAATAGATCTGCCGGTCCCCGTCATACTGGCCGTTCACCGAGGTGTTGGGGCCGTAAGTGGGGTTCGAGGTATTCATGGCGCTCACGCCGAACGTGGTGGCGAGCGCGCCGTCCAGCGCCGTCCACACGCCCTCCCCCTTGGTGAAGAACATGCTGTTGAAGGTGGTGGAGCGCTCGGGCGCCGGAATCGCCGAGAAGAAAGGCGGGGGGTAGATGTCCGGCGTGTAGGAGAGCTGGCTGTCGATGTAGCGGGCCACGAAATTCAGGGCGAGATCGTCCGTCACCTGAAGGTCGAGGCGGGTCGAATAGGTCCAGTTGTCATAGGCGTTGGGATTGTTGGGATAGCCCGGCGGCAGCAGGCCGGGGGGCGTCACGGGAATGTCCGTGGACGAGAAATGGGTGACGTTGAACGAGTAGCCGAGCCGGTCCGTGGAGCCGCTCACCGCCGCCGCCTGGTTGAAGGTGCCCATGGCCCCGCCTTCCACGAAGGCGAAGAATTTCGGCGGCCCCTCGCCCTTCTTGGTGGTGACGGAGATCACGCCGCCAATGGCGTCGGACCCGTAAAGGCCGCTCTGCGGACCGCGCAGCACTTCAACGCGCGCAAGGTCGGTGGCGAGCAACTGGCCGAAATCGAAGGCGCCGTTGGGCGAGGAGGGATTGCCCGCGTCGATGCCGTCGATCAGCACCTTCACATGGTTGGAATTGGTGCCGCGGATGAAGACCGAGGTCTGCCCCCCCGGCCCGCCGGTCTGCACCACATTGAGGCCCGGCAGGGATTGCAGCACCTGGGGAACGGTGCGCAGCTGCTGGCGCTCGATATCCTCGGACGTCACGACGCTCACCGAGGAGGCGATCTGACTGGCGGGGGTCGGGATGCCCGTGGCGCTCACCACGATTTCCGGCAGGTCGGACGTGGAACCGGAGGCGGTTCCCGACGCCGCCTGCGCCAGGACGGCGGTGGAGGTGGTGGCGAGCAGCAATGCGGAAAAAGCAGCGTGAACCGCCGGGCGGGCGGAAGACATCAGGCGGGAAGACATATCGGCCTCGGCGGGACGAGTGGTCCGTCACCGCGAACGAGGCTCCGTGCGACCACTTGGCCGCCTGGAAACCACCATCAGGACACCCCGCCCAACGTGCTCGCGCGTGACCACGGCTGACGGCAGGTCTCCTGGCTCGCGGGTCGGTGTCCGGTTCGTCGCCTTCCCAGGCCGAGGCCCAGTGGCTGATGACGATGGACTCGCCGCTTACAGTTGCGGGGGCAGCCATGGCTTCGGCAAACACCCCGAAGGGGGTCACCTCACCACATTCCCTTTTGATCCCCTAGGGGAACCGTCACGGGCACACTAAGCGCGCCGCGACGGCCGGGTCAATGGTCCGTCCCTGCGACAGAGGCGTCTGATTACCACCGCACGCGGAAGCTGGCGGAGGCACCTACGGTGGAATAGCCCTCCGCGAGTTGCGCATCGAAGCCCGCCGAAAGCGCGGTGTTGGGTCCGGCCAGGAACTGGATCCCCGCATGCAGGTCCGCCGCATTGCTCACGGTGGGAATGGCCGTACCCGAGAAGGCGATGCCCGGCAATTCCGCGAAGCTGCGCGGCACGTCCCGGTTCGGGCTGAAATCATGCATCCAGGCGGCCCGCAGATAGGGCGCCACCTGCTGCCCGCTGGCGGTCGTCCAGCGCCCGTCCAGTTGGAAGCCCATATAGAGCGGCAGCGCCGTGATCGTCGTGCTGTCGTAGGAGAGGCCGCGCCCAAGGGTGAACATCTCCGAGCCAGCGCCGAGCCAGAGCTGGGTCGGCTGGAAGGCCACGAAGGGCGTGAAACTCGCGCCGGTCGCCCCCAGCGCGAAGCTGTAGCCCGCCTCGATTCGCCCGCCCAGCACCGTGCCGTCGAAACCGCTGTCCGTGGCGAGGTTCAGGTTCAGGCTGTAGAGGTTGCGGTCGAGATTGGCGCTGCCATAGCCCGCGCTGGCGATGGCCGACACATAGGCCGGGCCGGCCTGATAGAGGCCGTACAGGTTGAAGCTGCCATAGCTGGTGGAAACGTCCGCCCCATAGGCATTGGCGGAAATGCCGGTGGTGGAGAAGCTGACCGCGGCGCCCGCCAAAGCCGGCATGCTCGTCAGTTCGCCGTCGATACCCACGAGGCCGCCCAGCGTCGAGCCCGAGAGCCCGCCGCCGGTGGTGAGGCTGCCCATGGGCGTGCCCCAGAAATAGCGGCCGCCCGTGCCCGCCGCCTGCTCCGAACCGGAGCCGCCGGCCGAAGCCGCGTATCCCAGCACGGTGGAGGCCGGCCGCAGGCCCGTGCGCCACTGGTCCATCTGGGTGGTGATGCCCGCCATGGCCGCCGAGGCGGCGTTGATCATGGTGGTTGGAACGAGGGAGACGGCGCCGCCGCCCACGGTCTCATAGGATTGTTCGAGGCCGGCCACGGTCGTCACGTCCAGCAGCGCCGGGACGATGGTCTCGAACAGGGGAGAGGAACCCCGTGTCTGGATTTCCCCGATGAGCGCACCGGTGGCGAGCCCCCGCGCGGAGAGGCCGAAGGGCGTGAAGTCGATGGTGGTGCCCAGGCTCAGCCCGCCGCCGATCTCCGCGAGGGAGAAATCGAGGATCGCAGTATCGCCCAGCGCCACGAGGTTCGAGGTGGTGAAAGTCCCGAGCACGCTCAGGAAGGGCGTGTCGTAATGGCCCGGCATGGCGCGGGCGGGGTTGTAGACCATGCCCAGCACGCCGCCGGAGAGACGGGCATCGCCATTGATGACGAAGCTGTCCGACTGGCCGGAGAGCTGGTCCGCCCGGATCCCGAGCACGCCCGTGCCGGTCTGGACGAGGCTGCCATTGATGGTGGTGGTGCCCAGCGCCGAGAAACCGCTGCGCAGCATGCCGGCATTGGTGAACAGGTTGCTCGTTCCGCCGAGATCCAGCGAGGAGCCCGCCCAGATGGTGCCGCCCGAGAGGTTGGTGAGCGAATTGACCGCCCCCGGCGTGAGCGACAGGTTGCCCACGATGCTGCCGCCCGTGACCACCTGGGCAAAGCCCGTCAGGGTCTTGACGGCGAGGCCGTCCGCGCCGTCCAGGGTGGAGATGGTGCCGTAGGAATTGATGTAGGTCTCGGTGCCGTCGCTGACGACGCCGATGCCGCCCACGCCGCCGGTGATGCTCGATCCCGCGGCCATGTTGAGGATGGGATCGCCGTTGCCCTGCATGTAGATGCCGGTGCCCCCGCCGCCCGGCGCGGTCACCGAGCCGCCGCTCTCAAGGCTCACGAACACCTTGCCGGAGGCGGTGAGATTGCCCGCCACGAACTCCATGGAGGTGCCGTTCATCACGAGGCCGCCGCCGTCGCTCACCGACTGGGCGATGACGCCGTAGGTGTTGGTCCCGCTGGCGACGATGGGCGCGCTGACATTCACCGTGACCGCGCCGCCGGAGCCCGATCCGCCGCCCGCGCTATAGGAGAGCGCCATGTCGTTGCTCACCGCCACGCCACCGCCGCCGCCGATGGACTGGGCGAGAACGCCCACCGAATTCGTGCCGCTGGTGGTGATCGAGGCGCCCACATTCACCGTCACGCTGCCGCCGTCGCCGCCGGAGCCGGAGCCCGCGAACTTGACCGCCGATGTGGCGCGGCCGAGGCCGCCGCCGCCGCCGATGGACTGGGCCACGATGCCCAGAGCCGCTTGGCCGGTGGTGGTGATGCTGCCGAATGTGGAGACGCTCACGTCTCCGCCGCTGCCGCCCGCGCTGCCGCCCAGGGTCAGCGTGTAGGCCCCCACGGTGGCGAGGCCGCCGCCGCCACCGATGGACTGCGCCACAACGGCATGGGCGAGCATGCCGGCGGTGGAAATGCTCGAGCCGCTGAGGGCGGACACGACAACGCTGCTGCCGCTGCCGCCGGACGCACCGCCCAATGTCACGGTGCCGCTGGAGGAGACGCTTTCCTGGCCGTCCGTGGGCAGGCCGGCCAGACCGCCGCCGCCGCCGATGGACTGCGCCACCAGCCCCATGGACCGGACGCCAGAGGTTGTTACGGGACCTCCAGCAACCAGCGCGACGACATCGCCATTGCCGCTCACCGACCCGGTGGCGCCAAGTGTGATGGTGTGTTCCGTGGTCAGCGAACTGGAGCTGCTTCCGATCATCACCACGCCGCCGAAGCCGCCGCCGCCGGCGATGGACTGGGCGACGACACCGTAGGATTCCATGCCCGTCGTGGCGATCGCGCCGTTATTCTGAACGGAGATCTGCTCCGCATCGCCACCCGACCCGCCGCTGCCACCCAAGGAAAGCGTGATGCTGCTGGAGGCGGTACTGCCGGAGACCGACGCCGCACCCGAAGCCACGCCGCCGCCGCCCGCGATGGATTGCGCGAGGACGGCAGGCGCGAAGGCGCCGGTCGTGTAGGTCGCCATGGAATTCACGACGTCGACCGTGCCGCCCGAGCCGCCATCGCCCCCGCTGCCACCCAGCGAAAGGCCCGCCGCATAATTGGCGGTGCCACTGCTATTGGACGCGGACGCCATGACCTCGCTGGTGCCGCCCGCGCCGCCACCGCCGCCGATGGACTGGGCCAGGAGCCCGATGGCACCGACCCCGGATGTGGAGGTCTCGGCATCGTCGGTGGTGACGCTCACCGCGCCGCCGTCGCCGCCGCTGCCCCCCGTCCCGCCGAGCGAGAGTGCGAGGTTCGCCTGGCCGCTGCCGGTGCTGCTGCTATTGCTCGCGCCGCCCACGCCGCCGCCGCCGCCCACGGACTGCGCCAGGAGGCCATAGGCATAGGCGCCGTTGGTAGAAAGCGTGGTCGCCGCCGAAGGGCCGGTGAAGGTGAGGGAGACCGCGCCGCCGTTGCCACCCGATCCGCCCGACCCGCCCAGGGACAGGGTGGCGTTGAAGTTGCTGCCTCCCGTGCTGCCCCCTCTGGAGGAGCCGCCCACGCCGCCGCCGCCGCCCACGGACTGCGCGAAAATGCCCGTCGCGCTGGTGCCATAAGTGAGCACCGAGCCCGTGGCGCTGACGGAAACCTGCCCGCCCGCACCGCCCGAACCGCCGCTGCCGCCAAGGCCGAGCGCGAGGGCATAGGTGCCGTTGGTGGCGTTGCTGGTGGAGGCACCGCCCGTGCCACCGCCGCCGCCCACCGACTGGCCGAAAATGCCGACGGACTGCACGCCCGTCGTGGTCACGGGCGCCGCGATCGTAATCGAAACGGTGCCGCCGCCGCCGCCGCCGCCGGCGGTCCCGCCCAGCCCCATGGACAAGGCCGCGCCGTCCTCTGCGGTGGATGACGTGCTGCCCCCCGAGGTGGAGGCCGTATTATCGCTGCCGGACGAACTGCTGCTGGCGCCCGTGGCGGAGTTGGTGACCGCGCCGCCATTGCCGCCGCCGCCGCCCACGGACTGGGCGAAGACACCGTAGGAATTGGCGCCCTGCGTGGCGATTCCGTAGAAGTCGTTGACGGTGTTGGGCGCGGTCACCGTCACGGTCACCGTGCCGCCCGCCCCGCCACCGTCGCCGCTTCCGCCGAGGCCGAGCGACAGGGCCAGCGGACCGCCGGACGAGGTGGTGCTGGAGGCCGAGCCGCCACTGCCGCCGCCGCCGCCCACCGACTGCGCGAAGAGCGCCGCCGAATTGGAGCCGGACGTCTGGAGCGTGCCGCTGCTGGTCACGCTCACGCCGCCGCCCGTGCCGCCCGAGCTTCCGTTTCCGCCCAGCGCCAGGGAGGCGCTGTAATTGCCCGCCGAGCTGTTGGTGGTGCTGGAGCCGCCATTGCCGCCGCCACCGCCCACCGACTGCGCGAAGATGGCCGGAGATTGGTCACCGGGCGTGACGAGGGTGGTCGTGCCGGTCATGTTCAGGCCGGTGACGATGGCATATTGGTTGGTGACGTTGACGGAATTGCCGTCACCCGCCGTTCCCCCGCCGCCGCCAAGGCTCATGGCCAGCGAATAGCCCCCGCTCGTGCCCGCCTGACTGCCGGACTGCCCGCTGGAATGGCCAGCCGCCGACGTGGTTTCGCTGCCGGTCGCCTCACCGGACGTGCTGCCCGTCGCGCTGGTGCTGGGGCCGCTGCTCGTGCTCGATCCCGGCGCGGTGGCCGACGCGCTGCTGGAGCCGCCATTGCCGCCGCCGCCGCCCACCGACTGGGCGAAGATGCCCGCCGCATTGGAGCCGACCGTGTTGAGATAGGCGGCGACCGAGGAGCCGGCATTCACCGTGACGGTGCCGCCCGTGCCCCCATCCCCGCCCGAGCCGCCGAGGCTCATGCTGATGGCGGCCTGTCCGCCGCTGCCGGCCGTGCTGGAAGAGGAGCCGCCCGTGCCGCCGCCGCCGCCCACGGACTGCGCGAAGATGCCCGCCGCCTGGAGGCCCAGCGTCTGGATATAGCCCGTGGAGGTCACGGTGACGGCACCGCCCGTCCCGCCCGTGCCGGCACCGCCGCCCAGGCTGAAGGACGCCGCATAGGAGCTGCCGCTGGCATTGTTGGAGCTGGAGCCGCCCGATCCGCCGCCACCGCCCACCGACTGGGCGAAGATGGCCGTGGACTGGTCGCCAAAGGTTAAGATGGACGAGCCATTCGCCACCGTCACGCCCGCGCCGTTACCCCCATTGCCGGCGAAGCCACCAATGGTGACGGATGCCGAAGTGCCGTCGGTGGCGCTGCTGCTGCCGTTGGACGGGCTGCTGCTGGAGGCGCCGGAAACCGCCGAGCTGACATTGGTCGCCACCGAGGCTGCGCCCGAGCCGGCGATGGAGGTGACACCGCCCGAAAGCTCTTCCCCGCTGCCCGCATTCGTGGTGCTGGAGGCCGCCCCGCCATTGCCGCCGCCGCCGCCGATGGACTGGGCGAGAATGCCGTAGGACAGGGCGCCATAGGTCGCCAGCGTGCCGCCGCTGGTGACGGAAACGCTTCCCGCGGTGCCTCCGCCATCGCCATAGCCGCCGATGGCGACGCCTGCCGCATAATCGTTGCTGGAGGCGGTGGCCTGGGTCCAGCCGCCATTGCCGCCGCCGCCGCCGATGGACTGGGCGATGATGGCCGAGGAATGCTGGCCGGACGTGAAGATGCCGCCGCTGGTGACATTGGCATTGCTGTTGAGGATGACGCTGCCGCCGTCTCCCCCGCTCGCCCCGCCCCCGCCGATGGCGACGGAAACCGCCGTGGTGGAGGCGATGGCATTGGCATCCGCCGAGCCGCCATTGCCGCCCGAGCCGCCGATGGACTGGGCGATGAGCCCCGCCGACTGGTCGTAGGATATACCCGACACGCCGGTCTGGACGACGCCCACCTGCGTGAGCGTGACAGTGCTCCCGGCCCCGCCCGAAGCGCCCGAGCCGCCGATGGCGACGGAGGCCGCATAGCCGGACGTCTGCGAGTCCGTCCCTGACAGGCTGAAGGCGCGGCTGGACCCGCCATTGCCGCCTGCCCCACCGATGGACTGAGCGAGGACACCGGTGGCGCCGTATCCGGCCGTGATGATATCCGCCGCCGTGACGGTGACGGTCCCGGCATTCTGGCCGGACCCGCCGCCCCCGCCCGTGGCGCCCGCGCCGCCCACGGACACCTTGGCATCGCCGCCGCCCGTGGAGCCCGAGCCCGCTATGGCGAAGCCGCCATTGCCGCCCGAGCCGCCAATGGACTGGGCGAGAATGCCGATGGACTGGGCGGCATTGGTGGCCACGGTGCCGGAAGCGGTGACGATGACCGCGCCGGAGCCGCCCCCCGAGCCGCCGCCCCCGCCCACCGTCACGTCGGTCGCGAAGACGACGGCACCCGCCGCCCCGGCGCTGAAGCCGCCATTGCCGCCGGAGCCGCCGATGGATTGCGCAAGGATGCCCGGCGAGACGAGGCCTGTGGTGGTGGTGGTTCCGTTGGCCGTCACCTGGACGGTTCCGGTGACAGAACCACCCGAACCGCCGGTGCCGCCGATGCTCACGGGGGCGCTGGCGCCGGTGCCGAGCGAGCCCGCGAAATCCCAGCCGCCATTGCCGCCGGACCCGCCGATGGCCTGGGCGATGATGCCGGCGGACTGGTTGTAGCCGGCCGAGGACACGTCCTGCGTCGCGATGGTGACGCCCGTGGCGGTGCCGCCCGCCCCGCCGCCCGCGCCCAGGCTGACCGCGGACGAGAGGTCGTCTCCCAGGCTGCCGGATACGGCGAAGCCGCCATTGCCACCCTGGCCACCGAGGCTCTGCCCCACCACGCCGGGCGAGAAGGGGCCGTTCATCTGGATCGAGGCGTAAGCGGTGACGCTCACCGCCCCGGCCGTGCCACCGGCCCCGCTGCCCCCACCGAGATCGAGGGTGCCGGACGCGGAGCCGGAGAAATCCCCGCCCACCGCGAAGCCGCCATTGCCGCCGCCCCCGCCGATGGACTGGGCGAGAATGCCCGGCGCAGTGCCGCGCGCCTCGGTTCCATAAGAGCCCGTATTGGCGAAGATCTCGCCATAGCTGGTGACGCTTACGCTCCCGGCCGAGCTTCCCGCCCCCGCAGCGCCGCCGACGCTGAAACTGAACGCCGCGTCGCCGGACAGGTCGCCCGAGGCCACGAAGCCGCCATTGCCGCCGCCGCCGCCGATGGACTGGGCCAGCAGCACGGGCGCGCCGCCGTAATTGGAGGTGAGCTTTCCGTAGTTCAACACCGTGACGGCGCCGGCCGAATTGCCGCTGCCGCCCGCGCCGCCCACCGTGATGCCGGCGGATGCGGAGATGCCGAGATCGGCATTGATGCTGAAGCCGCCGGACCCACCGCCGCCGCCGATGGACTGGGCCACGATGGCGCTGGATTCCGGGCCGTTGACGGTGATGTTCGCCGATCCGTAGCTGTCGCTAACCGTCGAATTCTGGTTGTAGACCCAGACGTTTCCGGCCGCGCCGCCGGACCCGCCCTGACCGCCCACGGTGAGGCTGCCGGAGAAGCTCCCCGCATCCACGGAGACGGTGTTGCCGCCCGCGCCGCCGCCGCCGCCGATGGCCTGGGCGAGAATGCCGTGGGAGCGCTCTCCGTTGGTGTTGATGATGCCGCCGGAATTGTCGGCGATGACGGAGGTCGCGAGACCGCCCGATCCGCCGCTGCCGCCCACCGTGAGGCCGAGCGAGGAGCCGGTGGAGACGTTCGCCGTCACGCTCGTGCCGCCCACGCCGCCGCCGCCGCCGATGGACTGGCCCACGAGGCCGTGGGAATCGTCGCCCTGGGTCAGGATGCTGACGCCGTTGGTGCCGGTATAGACATCGCTGCCGTCCCCGCCGGACCCGCCCTTTCCACCGAATCCGAGGGTGAAAGAGCCCTCCGTCGAACCGGACAGGGACACGGCATAGCCGCCCGAGCCGCCGCCGCCGCCGATGGACTGGGCGACGATGCCCGGGGAGCTGTCGCCTGCCGTGGAGATAAGCGACGTGCCCGCCGGGCCGCCGATGGTCTGCCAGCCGGTGAAGGTGATGGTGCTGCAGGCGCCGTTACTGCCGGAATTGCCGGAATAGGTGTTGCAATTGACCCCGACCGGGCTGCCGGCCCCGCCGCCGCCCCCGGAACCGCCATGGGCAATGGCGGCCGAAACCCCGTCCGTCAGGTCGAAGGAAACGCTGCCGCCGCCCGAGCCGCCGCCGCCGCCCACGGACTGGGCGAGGATGCCGCCGGAATTGACCTCAGACGTGGTGATGTTTCCGGTATTGCCCACGAAGATGCCGGAGCCGCTGCCGCCGTCGCCACCCGTGCCACCCACGGCGAGCGACACGCCCGCCACCAGGGAGGCCGAGCCCGACAGGCCGAACCCGCCCGCGCCGCCGCCGCCGCCGATGGACTGGGCGAGAATGCCGTAGGAGCCGCCCGCCGAGGTGGGCGTGCTGCTTCCGTTGCAGGCGCCCGTGCACAGGTCGCCATAATTGATGACGGCCACCTGGTTGCCGCTGCCGCCATCGCCGCCGGACCCGCCGAGCGCCACCGCGAGACCCGGCGCACCGGAGAAGGCCATGCCGCCCGAACCGCCCGCGCCGCCCAAGGACTGGGCGAAGATGGCGGCGGCCGAGCCGCCCGTGGTGGTGATGCTGGAATAGTTCAGCACCTCGACGGCCGAACTGTAGCCGGCCGGACCGCCGGAGCCGCCGAGCGCCACAAGGCCCGCCGCCACGCCTGCGTTTCCGCCGCCGCCGCCCACGGACTGGGCATAGATGCCGTAGGCGCCCGCGCCGGTGGTGGTGAGCGTCGCCGTGGAATTATACCCGTTCATCACCCAGACTTGGCCGGCGTCGCCGCCATATCCGCCACCGCCGCTGACGCCGCCGAACCACCCGTCCGCGTTGCCGCCGTCGCCACCGCTGCCGCCGATGCTCTGGGCGAAGATGGCCGTGGTCTGGGAGGTGATGGGCGCGAAATTGTAGAGGAGGATCTCATTGCCCGTGCCGCCCGCGCCGGCCGCCCCGCCATTGCCGCTGCTGATGGGGCTGTCCTCATTGCCGCCATTGCCGCCCTGGCCGCCGATGCTCTGCGCCCATATGCCGTAGGAATTCGACCCCGTGGTCGTGATGGACACATAGTTCTCTATGAAGACCTCACTGGCGCTGCCGCCCGCGCCACCGCCGCCGCCCTGGAAGCTCAGGGAAGACGTGCTGCCGCCGTTGCCGCCCCGCCCGCCCTGGGAGATCGCCACGATCCCCGTATAGGTGAAGGTATAGGTGCCGGTCTGGCTGTTTGTCTGAACCTCCACATAGCCGCCTGCGCCGCCTGCGCCGCCCGGATAGCCGCCGAAGCAGTCGGCTCCGTCGCCGCCATTGCCGCCCGTCCCTCCGGTCGCCGTGGCGAGGATCATTGTGTCGGCATAGGTGGCGCCGGAGCTGAGACCCGTCGTGAAATAGATGGAGGATTCATTCGCCGCGCCGCCGGCAGCGCCGCTATAGGGCCGGTAGTAGCAATTGACCTCGTCCTGGCCGCTGCCGCCGGTCGAGCCCGTCTGCTTGTCCGACGCGAGAGTGCTGCCGCCGATGGAGGGCGCCGTGGATTGGGCCGCGGCCGGGCGCGTGAGTGCCCCGACTGCCGCCGAGGCCAGCAGAAGGCACAGGATGCTAGAGAGCCCGCCGCCGGAGCGCCGAGCGACGGGGAAGGATTCCAACGCGACCGAACGCGCCACGCACACGCCGTTACCCATGCGACCCGCTGCCCCCGCCCGTGGCCATGGCGGCGCCTATGCGCCCGCTATGCCGCAAAGGCACTTTGGACATATGGGCTCAGGCTATCAATGTCGCTTTTTGGTTCCTTCGGGACGAATGGAGGATTGGCCGCTCAGGCCGCCACCAGGGCGCGCTGCCGTTCCAGGCCCCGCCGGAGGGCTTCAGGCGTCACCACGCCGCGATGGAGCAGGTGTTCGCCGATGCGTCCGTCCCGCTCGGGCTGGTAGTCCAGCATGGCCGCCTCGAAGGCCGCCCGCTGCACCAGGCCCTGCTCGATCAGCACGTCGCCGAGAAGGGGCGGCGCGGCCTGGGCACTGAACGTTTCGGCCGCGCCGGTGAGCATGCGCAGGGCCGCCGCGATCTCGCTTTCGCGGGCGATGCACTGGACCGGCGCGCGCCCGAGAACGGTGGCTAATTCCGCTTCGGCCGCCGGGCTGAGCGGGCCGCCCACCGCCACCCGCGGCGCGCCGGCTTCGTCCGGTCCCATGGCGATGCAGCGGTGGCGCACGCAGAGGGCGAGCGGGATCGAACTGCCGTGAGCTTTCACCTCATCAGGCGTCAGGAACACGCGCGGCATGTCTTCCTGCGCCGCCAGCGCCTCGGCCAGGGTGTCGTCGTCCAGCCAGCCCTTCGCCAGCAGCAGGCGGCCGAGCGGAAGCTGGACTCCCGGCTGTTCCTCCAGGGCCCGGTCCAGCTTGTCCTGGTCCACCGCCTGCCAGGAGCGCAGCAATTCGCCGATGCGCGCGCGCCGCTTGGCCAATTGCTCGGTGGTGGGGAATGCGTGGGTGGTCTTGTCCCAGGTCACGCGGGTGCCGAACAGAAGGGAGGAGATGAACAGCTTCCAGGCCCGGGCGGCCGCCATGAAGTTCACCGCGTTCGCCACCACCATGCGCGGCAGCGAGAGCAGCCCCTGCTGCCAGCCATAGGACCGGCCGACGAAATAGACCCGCTGCACCACGCGCAGCGAGAGCGCGATGAAGTTGAAGAACAGGACAAAGGACATGAAGGCGTTGCCGGTGAACAAGGGCGGGAAGCGCTCCATCCCGTAGCCCAGCTCCGACGCGATGAAGAAGCCGAGGAAATTCAGCAGCACGAAATAGGCCAGGATCGACACCAGCGAGGTGACGATGGACTTGCGGTCCCGGAACAGCAGGTACTTGGTGGCGAAGGAGCCCGGCCAGCCGAGCTGCACCCAGCTCTGCAGCGCGATGCCCAGCGTCCAGCGCGCCTTCTGGCGATAGGCGGCGCGGAACGTGTCGGGGAAGAATTCCCGCACGCACAGCGGCATGGAGATGGTGGCCTCGGTGTCCTTGGAGGTCAGCCAGCGCTTGCGGATGACGCGGTACTGCACCGGGAAGCGCACGAAGATGGACTGCATGCCCTGGCGCGTCAGGCGCAGGCCGATGTCGTAATCCTCGGTGAGGCTTTCGGTGTTGAAGGGCTGGTTTTGCGTTTCCGCGCACAAGGCCAGCAGCGCCTTGCGGGAGAAGCAGGTGCCCACGCCCGCGGACGGCACCATGCCCGAGAGGCTCTCGCGCACCGGCAGGTCCTTGGCGTGCCACTCGGCGAACTCGTCCATATAGGTGCCGGCCACCAGTTCGTACCAGTTCCGCTCCAGCGACATGACCGGGATCTGAACCAGTTCCTTGCGGTGGACGAGATAGTTGAAGAGGTGAAGCTCCAGCGGGTGGATCACGTCCTCGCAATCGTGCAGCACCACGCCCGCGAACTCGACGTCGTGGCGCTGCTCGTAGAGGAAGATGGCCTGCACCACCCAGTTGAGGCAGTCCGCCTTGCAGGTGGGGCCGGGATGGGGAACCTCCACGCGCTGAAGCTGCTTGAAGCGCCGCTTCATGCGCTCCACTTCGTCGATGGTCGCCTGATCGTTGGGATAGGTGCCCACGAAGATCTGGTAGTTCCGGTATTCCAGCGTCCCCACCATGGTGTCCAGCATCACCGCGATGACATTGGCCTCCATCCAGGCGGGCACCATGATGGCGATGGGCTTCTCCGGCTGCTCCTTCAGCATCTGCGGGGTCAGGGGGCGATAATTGGGCGCGCGCTTGATGGTGAGCGCGCGGATCACCTCGCGGGTCCAGTAATAGCCGTCGATGAACAGGTCATCGATGCTCGACAGCATGATGAGGATGGCGACGATCGCCGCCACCCATTCCAGCGTGACGTAATAGAAGGCGACCGGATAGAGGAGGAGCGCGCTCATGCCCACGCCCCTCCCCCGGTTCCATCAGCCGCCAAGGTCACTCCCGTCTTCATCAGTGGCCCGACTGGTTCCGGCGACGCGCCGCGCGCGCCCGCAGCAGCAGCAGCACGAACAGCAGGATCCCCACGCCCACCGCGATGGGCCCCCACATGCCGCGCTCCAGCCAGGCTTTGCGCAGATAGTCCATGGGGCGGTCGGCAACCGCCGCCACCGCGCTCTGGGTGTTGATCTGCGCCACGGTCCCGCCGGCGTCGATCACCGCCACATCGCCGGTGCCGAGCTGGAAGGCCGCGGCCGAGGCCGGGCCGCTGCCGATGGTGCGATAGTCGAGCCCCACCTTGCCGGCGGCGGACACGGCCTGGATCACCGCCAAGCGGTCGAGGCCCGCCACATCGAGCACCGGCTGATCGTCACGGCCGGTCAGCACCAGCCGCTCGCCGTCCAGGCGCACCTTCTGCTTCGCGCCCTCCACTGCCACGTCGAAGGCGAGGAAGTTGGCGGACGGCACATGGGCGGCCCCGTCCTTGGCCACCACCAGGCGGGCCTGCTCGGGCGAGACGCCGGTAGCCGCCACCAGCGACACGAGGCGCGACAGGCTCTTGGACGGAGCGCGGCCATAGGCGGGCGGCACCACCAGATCCACCGGGCCCGACAGGCGCGCGATGACGCCCACGAAGTCCGTGGAGGTGGCCTCGGTGTCCGCCACGAGGCGGCTTGAGGGGAGCACGGCCACCGGATAGGCCTGAGGCGTCTCGCGGCAGCGGTCGCCCATGGGCTGGCGCTGGAACGACACGCGCAACACGTTCACCGGCGCGAGGGCGTAGAAGGGAATATCGACGGAGAGATGCTCGGGCGACCCGTTCGCGTCCATATTGCGCGCGCCCAGCAGATAGTCGTTGAGGAACACCGACGCCACGGGCCGCGAGGTGGCCGCGCCCGGCGCCGCCGCGAGGTCGAGGTCGAGCCGCGAGGGCAGCCCGCCGCCGGACACCGCCTTGCCGAGATCGAAGGTAGCCGTCCAGTCGCCGCGCACCATCACGTCGAAGCTGCCGGGAACGCCGCCAAGCCGCGAAATGGGAATGGAGCGCACATCGCCCGGCACGGTGGGGCGGGCCACCGCCACCTTCACCGCCGCCGTCTGGAGCGTGCGGCGCCACGTATCGGAGAGTATGCCGGCCGCCGGCGCACCCGCCGCCGCGTCCACCACGATCACGGACCGGCCGCCCAGCATGGCGATGCGCAGGTTGCGGCCAGCGGGGTCGGCCTCCGCAGTGAAGCTGGAGGCGCGCCACGCCTCGAAGGCGGAGGACGCCTCCGGACCACGGGCGGCGATCTGGGTGCGCAGCGCATCGGCGGCGGCGGTCAGCGCGCCGCGCAGCGCGTCGTCGGAGATGACGATGTCCGCGCCGATGGGACCGCGCCCCGCGAACATGAGGAGCGCGCCCAGCTCCGCCGCGTCGGCGATCTTGTGACGACCGCCCGACGACAGCGCGGCGAAGGCGGGAATCCCCTTCAGCGCGGCCGGAATCTCCAGCCCCGCGAGGTCCACTTCGGCGCCCACCTGCGGCAGGGTCACGAAGGCCACGCGCTTGCTCGCCCGCTCCAGCACCGTGCCGATGCGCCAGGCGGCGTCATAGCTCTGGTCCGGCAGGGCGCCGGGCGCCAGCAGCACGCGGGTGGTGGGCGGCAGGGCCGTCCAGCCCGTGGCCAGATCCCGCACCGCGTTGCGGTCATAGCTGTAGGTCAGGCGGGTGGTGGGCAGCACCTCCAGCACGTTGCCGATGGAGCGATCATCGAAGCAAAGCTGCTCGGCCACCATGGACGCCCAGGCGACACCGAGCTGCACGAAGCCGGAACTGCGCGGCGCATCCGCCACCGCCAGCGTCACCGAGGCGTCGCCCCGCGCGGATGTGGGGGAGCTTGCCGACTGGGGCGTGCCGTCCACCGAGGCGACGAAAGAGGTGCGCCCGCCATCCCCGCGCAGATAGCGCGCATCCAGCGCGATCACCCCGTCGCGGATGGGGACACCGGCGGGAACCGGCAGGAAGAGGGTCCGGCGGGCATCGGTGCCCGAGAGATTGATGGGCTGCTCGATGCCGAGATCCGACAGAGCCACCGAGACCGAGACATCGCCGTCCGACAGGGCCTTCAGCGCGTCGGGCAGGGTTTGCGTGGCGGCCGGCGCTGGCGCGCCGCCTTGCGCGAAGGCCGGCTGGGCAAGGACGAGGCCGAGCGCTGCAAGCGAGGCCGACGCGGTGGCCCGTGCGAAGGTGGTGAAACTGGTCATACGCGCGCTCATGTTCTGTCTCTCCTCCCGCGGCCCGGCCCGGTGGCCGCAGTGGCGGTTGGATCCTCTTGGATACAGCCGAAATTGCGACTTTAACTTGCTCATCGGCCCGTCCCCCACTCCTGAAGCTCGCGGGCACGCAGGGGATCGAACGGTTCCGGATCGCGACCCGCCAGGGCCGCGACGATGCGTCCGCACGCCTGCCCGTCGCCATAAGGATTGGTGCGGCGAGCGAAATGCGCGTATCGCTCGCCGTCGTCAAGCAGGGCAGCGACCGCACTGGCGATCCGATCGGCATTCGTCCCCACCAATTCCACGGTTCCCGCCGCCACCGCCTCAGGCCGCTCCGTAACATCACGCATCACCAGGACCGGCTTGCCGAGGGAGGGCGCCTCCTCCTGCACGCCGCCCGAATCGGTGAGCACCAGATGGCTCCGGCGCATGAGGTAGACGAAGGGCAGATAGTCCAGCGGGGGAATGAGATGGACGTTGGGCAGGCCGTCCAGCAGGCGGTGAACCGGCTCGCGCACGTTGGGGTTGAGATGAACGGGATACACGATCTCCACGTCCGACCGCGCCGCGATGCGCGCCAGCGCCTCGCAGATGGCGATGAAGCCACCGCCGAAATTCTCGCGCCGGTGTCCGGTCACCAGCACCAGCCGCCGGGTGGGATCGAGGAAAGAGAAGTCCTGTTCAAGGGAGGCATGCAGGGCGGCATCCCCATCCATGCGGGCCACCGCCAGGAACAAGGCGTCGATGACCGTGTTCCCCGTCACATGGATGCGACCCGACAGGCGCTCGGCGCGCAGATTGTCGGCGGCGACGGGAGTCGGCGCGAACAGGAGGCCGCACAGGCGGTCGGCCACCTGCCGGTTCATCTCCTCCGGCCAGGGCTGGGCGAGGTCATAGGTGCGCAGGCCCGCTTCCACATGGCCCACGGGAATGCGGCGATGAAAGGCGCACAAAGCCGCCGCCAAAGCGGTGGAGGTGTCGCCATGCACCAGCACCCTGTCCGGCTGGGCGGCCTCCAGCACCGGATCGAGCGCGGCCAGCACCCGGCCCACCAGGCCGTTGAGCGTCTGGTTCGGCACCATCACATCCAGGTCGTAATCGGGAGTGATCTGGAACAGCGCGAGCACCTGGTCCAGCATGGCCCGATGCTGGCCCGTGACGCAGACAAGGGAGGTCAGACCGGACTCCGCCTCGATCGCCTTCACCAGGGGCGCCATCTTGATGGCTTCCGGGCGCGTGCCGAACACCGACAGAATGCGCATGATCCCCTCTCCCTCCCCTGCCCGGCATTGGGCCGGGCTCTCCCTTTCACCATCCAGAGTAGAACAAGGATGGCATGACATCTTCTGAACACAGGATCCAGGCCGGCATCAAGCCTGCTTCAGCGCGGGGCCTGCACCACGCAACCGGACGCCGCGCCGTCATGGCGGGGCTGGCGGGCGGGCTGCTCCTGTGCCTTGCCGGCTCGGCGCGCGATCCCTGGCGGCTGGCGCGCCCCTTGGATGGCTCCTTCATCCAGCCGTGGCGCGATGACCTTTCCCTGTCCAGCACCAAATGGGCGGAACGGGTGGCCGACGCCCGGCGCCTCGGATGCCCCGACCTCATCCTGCAATGGACCCGCCACGGCTCCGACTACACCCTGGACGGCGACCTGCTTGTGCGGCTGCTGGATTTCGTTCTGGCGGCGGGCTGCCGCCTCCAGCTGGGCTTGCCCTACGACCCGGATTATTGGGCGGTTCTGGAGGGGCGCGGCGCCCGCACGCGCGCCGCTTTGCTTGCCGCCGCGTCCGAGGAATGCAAGCGCTTCATGGCGGCTGCGCCGTTCGCCGGTCATCCGGCCTTTGCCGGCTGGTACATGCCCTATGAGCTGGATCAGGCGAGCTGGGCGAAGCCGGAGGATGTGGCGGCGCTGGTCGCTTTCCTGCGCGACGTGCGGCAGGCGGGCGGGGACACGCCCATGGCCTTCTCCTGCTTCCACAGCCGCAACGATCCCGGCCGCACGCTCCTCGACCTGTGGCGCGCTCTGCCCCCGGATCTCGGCCTGCGCCCCATGATCCAGGATGGAGTGGGCGTGTTCGGCCTCTCCAATTACCGGCTGCTCGCCCCTCTGTTCGCCCATCTGCGCGCCTTCGGAATACCCTTCGACGTGGTGGTGGAGCTGTTCGCGCAAAAGCCCGCGGATCATCTCGAACCCGGCGCCTTCGCCGCCGATGCCGCCCCTTTCGCGCGCCTGTCCGCGCAACTGGATCTGGCCGCCGCAAGCGGAGCGGAACACCTCATCGCCTTCGCCCTGCACCCCTACATGACCGGCCCCGCACCCGGGGCCGGCCAGCTTCTGGCCTCTTACGGTCGAGCCTTAGCGTTGGATCAGTAGGAGACGAAGGCGCTCGCGAACACGCCCTCCGCGCGCGCATCCCCGGCGAGGCGCCAGCGATATTGGAGCGTCAGGTCGAGATAGGACATGGGGGCGGTATATTCGCCCTCGCGGAACCAGAAGCGCAGGTTCGCCCCCGGCCCCGCCCCCATCGCGCCCGGCGTCGCCAGCACCGAGTCATAGGCGCCGCCGATGGCGAGGAAGGGGGTGAAGACGATGCGGTCGCTGATGGGATCGAGCCGGTAGGAGCGCCCGAGCCGGGCCTCGAAATTGCCGATGGTCTCGGGATTCACGGCGAAATAGTCGCCCTCCCCATAGACCTGCCAATAGAGCCAGTCCGGCACGTCCACGCGCAGATCGGAGCCGTCGCCCGTGGAATAGGCGACGCGGAACAGCCAGTCGGTGCGGGCATATTGGCCCACCGGGAAGAGGTGGCTGATCTCCAGCACCAGATTCTGGTCGGTCAGCGGCTTCCAGCGCGCGCCCACGCTGCCCTGGACGGTATCCCACCCGGTCGCGCCGTCATTCTCGTCGTAAAGGGTCTCGAAGGCGCGGAAGAACAGCTCGAACAGCGCGCCGTTGCGATAGCCGATGACCGGCGGGCGCCAATAGAGTTCCACGCCCGCCTGGATGGAATGCCCGACCCCGGGCGGCGGGGCGAAGACCGTGCTGGGCATGACGCCCACCGCGCCATAGCTCACCGAAGAATAGACGCCCCAGCTGCGCTCCATGTCCGCCACTTCGCGCTTGATGCCGAACACGGTCTGGGGCGGCAGCGAGAGCGTGCCCGCGCGGTTGGCGTCGATGGCGTCCTTGAAATAGGCGATGGCCTCCTCATTGGCCACTTCGCGCTTGGCCACATAGGCGGCATCCAGCAGAGCCGGACCGCGCAGCTCGCCAAACGCCTTGGCCCGGTCGAAATAAGCGAGCGCCTCCTGGTCCGCCCCCACCTGATTGGCGAGATAGGCCACATCCAGGGGCGGGAAAGAGACGAACACTCCCGCCGACATGTCGGTGAGGAAGCGCTGGTGCGCCTCGTCCTTGCGCTTCAGCGCCACCAGTTCGCCGATGGCGCCGCGCTCCATGGTGGCGCGGTCGCCCGCCGAGCGGGCGGTGGCCGAGCCCAGCTCGAAGGCGGCGAGCGCATCGTCGTGGCGCTCCAGGGCCTGGAGCGCGAAGGCACGGCGGGCCGCCACGTCATAGCTGCGCTCGCGGGCGAGAGGCGCGAGCGCGTCCAGCGCCCGCTGGGGATCCTTGGCGGCCTGGGCGGCATCCGCCAGCGACAGCCGGGCATTGCGCGCCTCGGCGGCGGGCAGGCTGCCCTCCCGGAGCGCGGCGGCGAAGTCCTGGGCAGCCAGGGCCTGCCGCCCGAGCTTCTGATAGGCATAGGCCCGCTGCACCAGCAATTGCGCCTTGCGCGGCACGCGGGCAAGCGCATCGCCCGCGGCCTGCACCGCCTCGTTGAAGCGCCCGGCGGCGGACAGCGCATTCACCAGAAGTAGGCGATAGGCTTCGTCCTGCGGCGCGGCCGCCACCGCCTCGCGGGCGGCGGTCACGGCAGCGGCATAATTCTTGGCGGCGAACGCCTTGTAGGCCGCATCGGCCGCCGCATAGGCCGCCGCTGACGGGGCACTCGCGGAAGCGGACGCCTGGGGAGCCGGCGCCTTGCCGCCGGGCGGCGGCGGGGGAGCCTGGAAATCCACCTCGCGCGGGCCGGACGGCTGTGCGGGCGCCACGGCGGGCGGCGCCGGTGCGGGGGTCGCCTGCTGGGGCGCCGCAGGTTGGGGCGCGGCAAGTTGGGGGGCCGCAGGTTGGGCGGGCGGCTGAACCGGCGCGGGCGGCGGGGGTTTCAGCCGGTCCGCGATCTCGGTCTCGCGCTCGGCGAGGCGCGGGTCGCGGATGTCCATGGCCTGGGCCTGACGCACCGCCGCCTGTGCCTCGGCGATGCGCCCGCCCGCGATGAGGGCATCGATAAGCAGGAGGCGCCAGCGCACCACTTCGGGATTGATGGCGAGCGCGGCGCGCACCTTGTCCGCCGCCTGCCCGTAATCGCCGGCCGCGAAGGCCTTGTAGGCGTCGTCAGCCAGGGTCCAGGCAGGACCGCTCACATCCTGGGCGCGGCCGGGCCCGGCGGGCGCCAGGGCCAGGGCCAGGGCCAGCATGGACGCCCCCGCCCACCGCCGCAGGAGCGGGGCGGCACGTTTGGATACATCATTGCGAATCGCGACGGTCATGGTGCTGACCGTGCGCGAACGCGGTTAATCCAGGGTTAAGGTTAACTTGCCATTTCTCAAGTCATAGCAAGGGGTAGGAAGGTTTTCCGCTGCCCCAGCAGGCAATGCCCGGGCCCTGTCCTCAGGCCTCCGGCCGGCGGGTCGTGGCGGCCAGCCCGCCATCCACCAGAAGCTCGGTGCCGGTAATGTAGGAGGCCCTGTCGGAGGCCAGGAACAGCGCCGCCTCGGCCACGTCGAAGGCGGTGCCCATGCGGCCCAGCGGGCACTGGCCGGCCCGCCGGGCCTTCATGGCGGCAAGGTCAGCCCCGTCATAGGCGCCCGCTACCGTCTTCTCGATGCGCGGCGTGTCGATGAGGCCGGGCACCACCGTATTGGCGCGGATGCCGTACGGCGCATTCTCCACGGCCAGCAGGCGCAGATAATGGATGAGCGCAGCCTTGGTGGCGCCATAGGCCAGATGGGGATAGCCCACCTCGCGCAGACCCGCGATGGAGGAGGTGGCGAGGATCACCCCCGCCTTCTGCGCGCGCATGGCGGGCAGGACCGTGGTGGCCGCCACATGCAGCGCGGTGAGGTTCGCGTCGCTGATGCGCCGCCAGTCGGCCCCGGACGTCTCCACGGACGGCCCGGCCTTGCCGATCCCCACGTTGAAATACAGCACGTCGATGCGCCCGAACGTATCGAGCGTGCGGGTGAGACAGGCGATGAGCGCCGCGTCGTCGGACACGTCCACTGCTTCCGCAATCCCCTCCCCGCCCCCGGCGACGATCAGGTCGCGGGTTTCCTGCGCGGCGGACAGTTCGCGATCCGCCACCACCACGCGCGCGCCTTCCTTTGCGAAGGCGACGGAGATGGCCTTGCCGATGCCCCAGCCCGGCCCGATGGAGCCGCCGCCGAGCACGACCGCGACGCGATCCTGAAGTTCACCCATGACCTCTTCCCTGCCCTGTTCCCTGACCTGAACCGAACTTAAGCGTTCGCGGGGCGCGCGCATCGGCACGCGCCCCGCGAACCGCCCGCATCCTCACTCCTTGGGAATCTTCGCCTCTTCGATGACGGCCTTCCACTTGGCAAGTTCGGCAGTCACATGCTTGGCGAGCGCGTCGGGCGCACCGCCTTCCACGATGCCGCCGCCATCGGCGATGAACTTCGCCATTTCCGGCTTCTTCAGCAGGTCGTTCACCGCCGTGTTGACCTTCGTGACGATCTCCTTCGGCGTGCCGGCGGGGGCGAACAGGCCGAACCAGGCGGTGGCCTCGAACTTGGAGAGATCCGCGCTCTTGGCGGCCTCGGCGATGGTCGGCAGGTCCGGCGCCAGCGGCGAGCGCTTCTGGGTGGTCACGGCCAGCGCCTTCACGCGGCCGGCGGTCACCTGGGGATAGGCGGAGGGCATGTTGTCGAACATGAGGTCCGTCTGCCCGGCCACCACGGAGGTGAGCGCCTGGGAGCTTCCCGGGAAGGGAATGTGGGTCATCTGGATGCCGGTCTGCGCCTTGAACATCTCGCCCGACAGATGCGTGGAGGCGCCGATGCCGGAGGAGGCGAAGTTCAGCTTGTCCGGGTTGGCCTTGGCATAGGCGATCAGCTCATCCACCGAGTTCACCGGCAGGTCCTTGCGCACCACCAGGATGTTGGGGATGGAATCGATCCACACGATGGGCTCGAAGCCCTTCACCGGATCGTACTTGGCGGCATTGCTGAGATTGGGCGCGATGCCGTGGGAGGAGACCTGCCCGAAGAACAGGGTGTAGCCGTCCGGCTTGGCGGCGGCGGCCACCGTGGTGCCGAGAATGCCGCCCGCGCCCGCGCGGTTGTCCACGATCACCGGCTTGCCCAGTTCGTGGGTCAGCCCTTCCGCGATCTTGCGCGCCAGCAGGTCGGTCGCCCCGCCCGCCGAATAGGGGACGATGATGGAGAGCGCGCGCGTGGGCCAGTTGGGCTCCATCTGCGCGGCGGCCGGCGTGGCGCAGGCGGCGACCGCAATGGCGGCCATGGCGTATTTCAGGCGTCGAAGCATGGTTTCCCTCCCTTGGGATTTTGGTTTGGGTTGTCGTTTGAAAACGGCTGGGCTCAGGCGAGGCCCACGGTCATGCCCCCGCACACATAGAGGACCTGCCCGGTGACGAAGCCCGCGCGCTCGGAGGCGAAGAAGGCCACCGCCTCCGCCACGTCCTCGGCGGTGCCGAGACGTCCCACGGGCACCCCGTCGATGATGGCCTTGGTGCGCGGGGAATCGGGCGGGTTCACCGCCTCGAACAGGCTGGTGCGGATGGGCCCCGGCCCCACGGCGTTCACCGTGATGCCATGGCGCCCCAGTTCCAGCGCCCAGGTGCGGGTCATGCCGTGCAGCCCCGCCTTGGTGGCGGCGTAGGCGGTGCGCAATTCCTTGCCCAGGGCCGCCCGGCTGGAAATGTTGACGATGCGTCCGAGCCCGGCCGCCTTCATGGCGGGCAGCACCGCCTGCGCGCACAGGATGGGGGCCTTCAGATTGATGGTGGAGACCGCCTCCAGGCTGTCCGTGGTGGTGTCCTCCAGGCTCGCCGGATTGACGATGCCCGCATTGTTGACGAGCCGCGTCACCCGCCGCCCTTCCACCGCCTTCGCCAGAACGGCGCGGGTGGCGTCGAGGTCGCGGAAGTCCGCCTGGAAGTAGGTGTCGAGCGCGTCATGCTCGGGCGGCACCACGTCCACCACGAGCACGCGCAGGCCATCCTCAGTGAGGCGGCGGGCGATGGCGGCGCCGATATTGCGGCTGCCGCCCGTGACCAGTGCGAAATCGCTCATGGCTCAGGCCTCGTAGGGGATGGTCTTGTCCACCAGATCCCAGATGAAGCGGGCGCTGGGGCGCTCGCGCTCTTCCGCGATATGGGCGACGAGCCCGGCGGTGCGGCCGAGCACCGAGAAGCCGCGCATCAGGTCCACCGGAATGCGCATCTCGCCCAGCAGCGCGGCCACCGCGCCCGTGGCGTTGATGGTGATGTGGCGGCGTGCCTTCTCATCCACCACCTCGGACAGGAGCCGCAGCGCCTTCAGGTATTCCCCATCCAGGCCATTCTCCGCGCCGATCTCCAGAAGGCGCAGCGCGCGCGGATCGTCCGGCTTGTGCAGGTGGTGGCCGAAGCCCGGCATGAACACCTTGCGGGCCTTGTGGTCGTCCACCAGCGCCTCGGCGAGCGCGCGGCGGCCCTCGGGCGGGGCGGCGACGACCTGCGCCAGGAGGCGGGCATTGTTCTCCACCGTGCCCACGAACTGGCTACCGACCGCCATGAGGCCCGCCGCCACGGCGCCCTGGAGGTTCTCCGGCGCGCTCATATAGATGGAGCGGGTGGCGATGGCGCTCGGCGTGAAGCCGTGCTCCATCATGGTGATGAGGATGACGTTCATCACCCGCAACTCGCCCTCGCCGATCTCGCGGCCGAGGATGTGCGCCATGGCCTCGCGCACGAAGTCAGGCTGGCTACCCGGCTTCAGGATGTCGTCCACGAGGCTCTTCTCGCGGTAATAGACGGCATCGAGGGTGTGATGGCTGAGGGCCGTGGTCGGCGTCTTCATGCTGGGGCCGGAGGTCATGAGCGCACCTTTTCCTCTTGTTCGCCTTGCTCGGTCTCGCGGGCGACGTGGTCGTCCACCAGCGCCTGCTTCTGGAGCTTTCCGTAATTGTTGCGCGGCAGACGGTCGTAGACGGCGATGGTCTTGGGCGCCTTCACCGAGCCGAGCCGGTCCTTCACGAAGCGGATGATCTCCTCCGTGTCGGCGGTCATCCCCTCGCGGAGCTGGATCGCGGCATGGACGGATTCACCCCACTTGTCGTCCGGCACGCCGAACACGGCGCAGTCCGCCACCGCCGCGTGCTCGGCGATCACCGGCTCCACGTCCACGGGATAGACGTTGAAGCCTCCGGTGATGATGAGGTCCTTGGAGCGGCCCTTCAGATAGAGGAAGCCGTCTTCATCGAACTGGCCGAGGTCGCCCGTATGGAGCCAGCCGTCGATGATGGTCTCGGCGGTCTTCTCGGGCTGGGCCCAATAGCCGGTCATGAGCAGGTCGCCGCGGATCACGATCTCGCCCAGCTCGCCCTGAGGCAGGATCGCGCCGTCCGCGTCCATCACCGCCACGCGGGTGAGAATGGTCTCGCGGCCCACGGAGGCGCGCTTGTCCGGGTCGGTCAGGTCCTGCGCCGAGATCATGGTGGCGATCTGCGGGGCTTCCGTCTGGCCATAGGTGGAGGCGATGCGCGGCCCGAACACGGACTGGGCCTCGGCGATGGCGTCGGGGCGCATGGGGCCGGCGCCGTAGACGAGGTTGCGCAGCTGGTCGAAATTCGCCCGCCGGGCCTCGGGAAGCTGCATCATCATGTAGATGACGGTGGGCGGCAGGAAGGTGGTGGAGATGCCGTCTTCCGCCAGCGTGCGCAGCACTTCTTCGGGGCGCGGCTGGTCCTTCAGCACCAGCGTGCCGCCGCTCGCGAAAGTGGGCAGCAGATAGGTGGAGGTGCCGTGGGTGATGGGCGCGCTCGCCAGCAGCCGGTCACCCTGCTCCAGGCCCCAGGCGAGGATCTGGGTGATGATGTTGGTGTTCCAGGCCCGGTAGGGCTGCATCACGCCCTTGGGCTTGCCCGTGGAGCCGCCCGTGAACTTGATGGCCTGCGTGGCATCCAGCGGCAGCGCGTGGAAGCGGGGCGCCGTGCCCTCATGGGCGCGCACGAGGCCGCCCGTGGTATCCGCTCCGCCGATCGGATCGGACACGATGAGGCGCGCGCCGGTGCCTTCCACCAGATGCCGGGACTTGGCGTCCACGATGACGATGCTCGCCTGGGTGAAGGTGACGCTTTCGCCGATCTCGGCCGCCTTGTTCTTGGGATAGAGCGGCACCCAGACCTTGCCCGCCGCCAGCACTGCCACCCAGGCGGCGATGTGCTCCAGATGGTTCAGGCAGCAGATGCCCACGCGCGAGCCGGGGGTCGGGTCGAGGGCCTGCAGGCCAGCTGCGAGCGCGGAGGCGCGGGCGAGAAGCTCGCCATAGGCGAAGCGCTCCTCGCCGAACTCGACCGCGATCCGGTCCGGCGTCCGGGCGGCCTGGCGGTAGAACAGGTCGATGGGATACATCAGGCGATATCCATGGCTGTGAAACCGGCCGCGCGAACGGCCGTGTGGAGCACCCGGGCGACGTCCCTGCGCCGCTCGGGATTGAGGCGGGAAATGGTGTTGGTGAGCGACGCGGCGCACACCAGCGCGCCGGTCTCGGAGAAGAGCGGCAGGCCCACGGCGCCGATATCCGGGATGATCTGGGCGTTGAAGGCGTAGCCCGTGACGGTGAAATCCGCGCAGGCGTCGCGCACGAAGTCGGCGGTCAGCGTCCCGTATTTGCGGTAGCGCTCGCTCTCGCGCCGGATGATGGCTTCGCGGTCCTCCTCCGGCTGCGCGGCGAGCAAGGCGAGGCTCGCGGCGCCGGCGCCCAATGGGCGGCGCGAGCCCACTTTCAGCGTGTTGAGGAGAATGTCGGATTCCCCTTCCACCACGTCCACGCACAGCGCTTCGCCGCGCGAGACCACGGACAAAGTGGCGATGCATCCGACCTGCGCCTGCACCGCCTCCAGCACCGGCCGCAGGCGCTTGCGCAGGGCCAGGAATTCCAGGTCGCTGCCGGCGCGGGCAACGATCTCATAGGGCATGATGCCCAGGTGATAGAGCTTGGTGTAGGGATCGAAGCTCAGGAAGTCCTCGTCCACCAGCACCGCCATGAGGCGATGGGCGGTCGCCACATGGATCCCGGCGCGCTTGGCGGCGGAACTCAGCGTGATGCCGTTGCGCCCCCGCTCGGCGATGACCGCGAGCAGGCCCAGCGCCTTGGAGAGCGAGGACCGGGCTGCATCCGGTGGCAGCTTTTCCGCCAGGGACGACACATTCACCTCCCAGGAAACCGTCTTCTTTTGATTGAGAGGAACCATAGCGCCGAGGTCCGGCCTGTCCACGCCGATTTATCACCCTGCGATATTTTGTTTTTCATTAGATGAGAAACATCCCGGAATGCGGGAACCCGCCCAAGCAGCCACGCGCACGTCGGCGCGCCATGGCCGAGGCGATGACCGCAGGGGAAATCCAATGATGATGGGATGAATGAAGGCGCAGGCGAGCGGGCGGAGCCTCGAAAGCCCCCGCCGGCACAACCGCTCCAGAGCGAAAGCCCTAAGGCGTGCTTTTCAGGTCTTCCGCATAGGCGCGGTCGATGGGCTGGTCGATGGATTTGTTGATCCGCTCGAAGCCCTTCTTCCAGTCATTGATGTGCCGGCGCATCCAGAGCGCGGCGTCCGCCTTGTCCTTGCGGCGCAGGGCATCGACGATGGCGGCGTGGGCCTGCACATTGCGCTGCGGCGCCTCCGCATTGCGGCGGAACAGCATCTCGGTAGTGGGGAAGAACAGCTTGTTTTCCGGCTCGCGGGCGAACTGAAGCACCCGGTTGCCCGCGCCCTTGGAAAGCAAGGCGTGGAACTCGATATCGAGCAAGGCAAGCTGCGCGGGCTTGGCGAGGGCAGTGCGCGAGCGCTCCAGATTGTCCTCCAGCTCGGCAAGGCCCTCCGGCGAGATACGCTCGGCGGCCAGTTCCGCCACCATGGTCTCGATGGCCATGGTGGCCTCCCACAGCTCGCGGAACGTGATCTCGTTCAGCACGAAGGCGCGGCTCACATCGCTCACGAAGCTGTCGTAATGGGGCACGGCGGCATGGAGGCGGCGCTTGGAATCGCGCCGGATCAACCCGCTCTGCTCCAGCAGGCGGATGCCCTCGCGCACGGTGGAGCGGTTGACGCCGAACTGCTGCACCAGCTCCGCCTCGGTGCCGATGGCCTCGCCCGGCCGCACCTGGCCGGAGACGATCTGCTGCTCGATGGCATCCGCCACCAGCTTATATCCCGGCGCGATGGTGATGGGCTTGAACACCCGGGAGCCGGACCTGCCGCCCTTGACCTCCGCTTTCATGGTGCTGACCGCCCTTCCTTCAGACCAAGCCGGAAACATCCCGGAACGGTTTCCGCCGGGCATCCCACCTGATCCGATCAGCCTCTAATCCGCCTGTCGGACAATGTCGAGCCGCGCTCATGCGGGGGCGCCCGCCACCGCGCGGCTGCGCAGCTCGGCTTTCAGCACCTTGCCGTTGGCGTTGCGGGGCAGGCCGTCGCGCAGGAAGGTGATGCGGTCCGGCACCTTGTAGTCGGACAGGCGGGCGGCGCAGAACAGGCGCAGGCTGTCTTCGGCCACCCCCTCCTTCGCCGTCACGAAGGCGGCCACGCGCTCGCCCAGCACCGGGTCGGGATAGCCCACCACCGCCGCCTCGCTGACGCCGGGATGGTCCACGATCACGCTCTCCACCTCGGCGGAATAGACCTTGTATCCGGCGCGGTTGATCATGTCCTTCTTGCGGTCGAACACCTTCAAATAGCCCTCCGCATCGATGGACCCCACATCCCCGGAGCGCCAGTAGCCGCCCGTGAAGCCCGCCGCGTCCGCCTCCGGATTGCGCCAATAGCCCGGCACCACGGAGGCGCCCGCGATCCACAATTCGCCCGCCTCCCCCGGCGCCACCTCGCGGCCCGCTTCGTCCATCACGCGGATATCGGCGCAAGGCAGCACCTTGCCCACGCAGTTCAGCCGCTCCATGGGGGCATCGGCGGGCAGGATGGCCACGGGCGAGGTGGTCTCCGTGGAGCCGTAGACGTTGAACAGGGTGAGCGCCGGGCTCTTGGCCTTCAGGCGCAGCGCCACCGGTTCTGGCATGGGCGCACCGCCGAAGGCGCCGACCCGCCAGCTCGACAGGTCGAAGCGGTCGAACTCCGCATCCAGCAGGCACAGGCTGTACATGGCCGGCACCATGAGCGTGGCGCTCGCCCGCTCGCGTTCCGCCAGTTCCAGGAAGGCGCGGGCCTTGAACTGCGCCATCATGATGAGGCACGCGCCCGCCGACAGCGCCGTATGGATCACCCCCACCAGCCCCGTCACATGGGCGCAGGGCACCGCCAGCACCACGCGATCGGAAGATGTCAGCCCCAGCGCGCCGCGATAATGCAGGCAGGAATGGATGACCCCGAAATGGGTCAGCACCGCCCCCTTGGGCCGCCCCGTGGTGCCGGAGGTGTAGAGGATGCAGAAGGGGTCGTCCTCGTCCAGCCGCGCCGGGGGCGCGCTGTCCCCGCCGTCCCGCAACAGCGCCTCATAGCTGTCGGCACCGGGCACGGCGGCGCCCACCACCACCGTGTGGCGCACGCTTGCCATGTCGGCGGGCGCGGGCACCTGACCGGCGCAGCTTTCGTCATGGAGCAGCAGGGCCGCCTCGCTCTGGGTCAGGGCATAGGCGATTTCCGGGGCGCGCTGGCGGATGTCCATGGGCACATGGATGGCGCCGAGCCGCCCGCAGGCGAGCGAGACTTCAATCACTTCCGGCCGGTTGCCGATGAGCGTCGCCACCCGGTCGCCCTTGACGATGCCACGTCCGCGCAGGCTCGCCGTAAGCCGGTCCACGGCGGCATCCAATTGGCCATAGCTGATGCGCCGCTCGCCGGCCACGAGGGCTGGCGCGTCCGGGGCGTCAGTCACACGGGCGCGGAACATGGCATCCACAGTGGCGGGGCGCTCCGCGAAGGTGGGCACGAGCCGCCCGAAATGGACCTCGCGTCTGATCATGGCTTCCTCCTCGATCGTCTTTTCGGCTCCCGCGCATTCGAGGCGCAGGGCGTCAGCGGTCCGTCAGCAGGGCGATGCCCTGGTCCATCACCACGCGGTCGTCCACCAGCGCGCGGAAGCGCGTCTCCTGGCCGTCCGCCCAGATTTCCGTGCGCACCGCCTCGCCGGGAAAAACCGGCGCGGTGAAGCGCGCATCCATCATCACAAGGCGCGTCGGGCTTCCCTGCGCCACCGTCTCCACCAGCGCCCGGCCCACCACGCCATAGGTGGCGAGGCCGTGCAGGATGGGCCGGGGAAACCCCGCCGCCCGTGCCATCTCCGGGTCCGCATGAAGCGGGTTCAGGTCGCCGGACAGGCGGAAGATCAACGCCGCGCGGAGCGAGGTGGCGCGCGTCACCACATGGTCCGGCGCCCGCGCGGGAATGAGGGAGGGCGCGCGCGGCGGCCGGGGCGCGGGCGTGGCCTCGAACCCGCCATCGCCGCGCGCCAGCACGGTCTGCGTCACCCGCGCGAGGGTCCGCCCGCTCTCCACGTCGTTTATGTCCCGCCGGCTTACCACCAGCGCGCCGCGCTCAGTGCCCAGATCCTCCACCGTGATCACGCCGCCCTCCGCCGTGACACGGCCTTCGGCGGGCAGCGGCGCCAGGATCTCGATGCGCTCAGCCAGATGCACCACGCGGCTCGCATCCAGCCCCGTGTCCAAATCGCGATACCAGAAGCCCGGATAGGCCATGAAGCTCGCGAAGGTGGGCGCCACGGACAACCGCTCCTCCAGGAGGAAGCCGAGCTGCCCCTCGTCCAGCGGGTCGTCGCCATAGCCGATGCCCAGCGCATAGAGGATGCAGTCGCGCGCGCCATAGGCGTGGGTGATCGGCGGGAAGCGCAGCGCCCGCAGCCGGTGGGGATCGAAGGCGCGCGCCCGGCTCACGGCTCCAGCACCACCTTGCCCACGGTCTGCCGACCCGCCAGGGCTTCGAGCGCGCGGGGCGCCTCGGCAAGCGGGAAGACATCGCGCACCAGGGGGGCGATGGCGCCCGCTTGCTTCAGGGCGAACAGGTCCGCAAACACCTGCGCCACCCGTTCGGGATGGTGGCGGCGATAGTCGCCCCAATAGACGCCCATGGCGGCGGCATTCTTCAGCAGCAGGCGGTTGGAGGGCAGTTCGGCGATGCTGCCGCCTGCAAAGCCCACGATCACCAGCCGCCCGCCCCAGGCGAGACAGCGCAGGCTGTCCAGGGCCACCTTTCCGCCCACGGGATCGACGACCACATCCACCCCTGCCCCGCCAGTGATCTCGCGCACCCGCTCCACCAGCGGCTCGGTGCTGTAGTCGATGGCATGCTCCGCCCCCATGGCATGGCACAGGGCGAGCTTCTCCGCCCCCGCCGCCGTGGCGATGACGCGGGCACCCCAGTGGCGGGCCAGTTGGATGGCCGCCGACCCGACGCCGCCCGCACCCGCATGCACCAGCACCGTCTCGCCCGCCTTCAGCCCCGCCCGGTCCTTCAAAGCGAGATGGGCGGTGGGGTAGATGACCGGCAGTGCCACCGCCTCGCGGATCGGGAAGTCATCCGGCACCGCCTCCGCTCCCAACGCGGGAATGGCGGCGAATTCGGCGAAGGCGCCCTTGTCCAGCAGCGCGCAGATGCGCTGGCCCACGCGGAAGCGACCCTGGGCGCCGGTCTCGACCACGGTGCCCACCACCTCGATGCCGGGGATGAACGGGGGCAACGGCTTCACCTGATACTTGCCGCGGATCATGAGCGTATCGAGGAAGTTCACCCCCGCCGCCTCCACCCGCACCACGCATCCCTCGGGAGAGGCGACGGGAATGGGGCATTGGGTAAAGGACATGGCTCCGTCCTCGGTGATCTCCTCTACCAGCCATCCGCGCATCGCCATCTCTCCGTTTTCAGTGCTCTCACGGGCGCTCAGGCGTGGGCCGCGGGCGGCACCAGATAGGCCGCCCCCTCGCCCCGCCGGGCCTTGCTCTTCTTGATTTCCGCCCGCGCGATGGTGCGCAGATGGACTTCGTCCGGCCCGTCAATGAAGCGCAGCGCCCGGCCCCACGTCCAGAGGAAGGAGAGCGGCGTGTCGGGGGTGAGGCCCATGGCGCCGAACACCTGGATCGCCCGGTCCACCACCTGTGTCTGAACCCGCGCCGCCGCCACCTTGATGGCGGAAACTTCCAAGCGCGCCGCCTGGTTTCCAGACGTGTCCATGAGCCATGCGGCCCGCAGCACATAGAGGCGCAACTGGTCGATCTCGATGCGCGACTGGGCGATCCAGTCCTGGATGTTGGCATAGTCCGAGAGGGTGCGGCCGAAGGTGCGCCGCTCCTGGGCGCGCTCCAGCATCAGGTCGAGCGCCAGTTCGCACTGGCCGATGGTGCGCATGCAATGGTGCACCCGCCCCGGCCCAAGCCGCGCCTGGGCGAGCGCGAAGCCCTGCCCTTCCTGGCCCAACAGGTTGGCGGCGGGCACGCGCACATTCTCGAACACCACCTCGCAATGCCCCTCCGGCGAATGGTGGTGCATGATGGGCACGTCCCGCACGAGGCGCAGGCCGGGCGTATCGAACGGCACGATCACCATGGAATGGCGCGCATGGGCATCGGCATCGGGGCGCGGGTCCGACAGGCCCATGACGATGACGAAGCGGTTATGGGGATGCTTGGCGCCGGTCATGAACCATTTGCGCCCGTTGACCACATAATCGGAGCCGTCGCGAACGATGGTGGTCTGCAGATTGGTGGGATCGGAGGAGGCCGTGTCCGGCTCGGTGATGCCCACGCAGGACCGGATGCGCCCTTCCAGCAGCGGCAGCAGCCATTGCGCGCGCTGGTCCGGCGTCGCGAACAGGTGCAGCAGCTCCATGTTGCCGGTGTCGGGGGCGTTGCAGTTGAACACCTCCGCCGCCCAGGGCACCCGGCCCATGATCTCCGCCAGCGGGGCATATTCCAGATTGGTGAGGCGCGTGCCCGGCTCGTCATCGTGCAGTTGCGGCAGGAACAGGTTCCACAGCCCGTCCTCATAGGCCTTTGCCTTCAGGCGCTCCACGATCTCCAGGGGATAGCGCCCCTCCTCGCAGGCGTGGTGCCACGCGGTGTTGGCGGGCAGGACATGGGCGCGCATGAAATCCTGAAGGCGGGTGCGCAGCGCCTCCACCTTCGGCGAATAGGCGAAATCCATCCTCGCAATCCTCTTTTGCTGTCCGGGAGCGGCGGGCGCTCAGCGCGCCCCGCCGTCGATCAGCGCCACCGCGTGGCGCGCGAAATTCTGGGAGAGCCGCCCCACCGCCGCCGCCTCGCCGGAGGCCGCGTTTCCCTGCTGGGCGCGGGCCGCGATGCCCTCGAAAATGACCGCGTAGCGGAACAGGGCGAAGATGCGGTGGAAGGCGCAGAAGCGCTCCGCCTGCCCGCCCGCCGCGCCGTACCAGCCGAGAAAGTCCTCGCGGTCGGGCAAGTCGAGGCCCGCCAGATCAAGGCCGAGCAGGCCGCCATACTCATCCGGGCGGGTATCCCAGGCGACGCCGAAATGGGCGATGTCGGCCATGGGATCGCCGATGGTGGACAATTCCCAGTCCAGCACCGCCACCACGCGCGGCTCGGTGGGATGGATCATGAGATTGCCGATGCGGAAATCCCCATGGACGATGGTCGCCTCGCCCCCTTGCGGGAAATGGCGCGGCAGCCAGTCGATGAGGCGCTCCACCTCGGGCAGGTCGCGGGTGCGCGACGCATGCCACTGGCGCGTCCAGCGGGCCACCTGCCGCTCGAAATAGCCGTCCGGACGGCCATAATCGGACAGGCCCGCCGCGCGCCAGTCCACCGCATGCAGGCGCGCCAAGGTCTCGGCGGCCGAACGGTAGATGGCGCGGCGCTCCTGGGGCGCCGCATCGGCGAGGTCGCACGCCGCGAACACCCGCCCCTCCACGCGCCCCATCACATAGAAGGGCGTGCCGATGACCGAGCGATCCGCGCAGAAATGCACCATGGGCGGCACCGGCACGTCACTGCCCGCCAGCGCCGCCTGGATGCGGTGCTCCCGGTCCACCGCATGGGCGGAAGGAAGCACCTCCCCGCCCGGCTGCTTGCGCAGCACCAGCCGGTGGGTGGGGCTGTCCACGAAGAAGGTGGGATTGGACTGCCCCCCAGAAATATAGGTCACCGAGACGGGCCCGGAGAAACCGGGAATGGCGGCGGCCAGATGACGCTCCAGCGCGGGAATGGCGAGCCGGGGCGGCGCGGGGGCAACGGGGCCCGTGGGAACAGCGGGGCTCATGGGAGCGAGAGCGGTCATGGGATGCGGGCCGTCATAAAGTCTCGATGGTTCGGGCCCGCGCCCGGCCGGGAAAGGCCGGGCGCGGGACGGGTCAGCTCTTCACCAGCGGGCATTCGCTGCGCGAGAGGGGGCGGAAGGCTTCGGCCGCCGGAATGGTGCGCAGGATCTTCAGATAGTCCCACGGACCCTTGGATTCTTCCGGGGTCTTCACCTGCGCCAGATACATGTCGTGGATCATCCGGCCGTCGGGGCGGATGGAGCCGTTGCGGGCGAAGAAGTCGTCGATGGGCAGTTCGCGCATCTTGGCGGCCACCACGTCGCCCTCGGTGGAATTGGCCGCCTTCGCCGCGCGCAGATAATGCAGCACCGCCGAATAGACGCCGGCATGCAGCATGGTGGGCTTGCGATTGCCGCCCACCCGGGCCGACCAGCGGGCCGCCCAGGCGCGGTTGCGCTCGTCCATGTCCCAGTACCAGCCGTCCGTGAGCAGCAGGCCCTTGGCCTGGTTGAGGCCCAGCGCATGGATGTCGGTGATGAAGATCACCATGGCGGCGAGGCGCTGCTTGCCGTTGGCAATGCCGAACTCGTTGGCCTGCTTGATGGAATTGATGAGGTCCGCGCCGGCATTGGCGAATGCGATGACATCGGCGCCGGAAGCCTGCGCCTTCAGCAGGAAGGAGGAGAAGTCGGCATTGTTGAGCGGGTGGCGCACCGAGCCGAGCACCTTGCCGCCATTGGCGACGACCACTTCGCTGGCGTCGGTCTCCAGCGAATGGCCGAAGCCGTAATCCGCCGTGATGAAGAACCAGGTCTTGCCGCCCTCGGCCACGACGGAGCGGGCGGTGCCGTTGGCCATGGCGTAGGAATCATAGACCCACTGGAACGAGGTGGGCGAGCATGCCTTGTTGGTGAACACCGTGGACGCCGAGCCGGTATTCAGCAGTACCTTGTTCTTCGCGCGGGTGATCTCCTGAACCGCCAGCGCGATCGCCGTGTTGGGCGTATCGACGATGGTGTCCACATTCTCCTCGTCGATCCATTTGCGGGCGATGTTGGCGCCCACGTCGGCCTTGTTCTGGCCGTCGGCGGACACGATGGAGATGGGCTTGCCGTTGATGGTGCCGCCGAAATCCTCCACCGCCATCTTCGCGGCTTCGATGGAGCCGACGCCAGTGAGGTCGGTATAGACGCCGCTGAGATCGGTGAGCACGCCGACCTTCACGCCCCGCGCGGGAATCTCCGCCGCCGCAGGCACGACGAAGGCCAGCGCCGCGCCAAGGGCGCACGCCAAGACACGTTTCATCGGATTTCCTCCCAGGTTTTCTTCTTTGGGCATGATTTTCATGCCGTCCTATTGTCGGACAAACGGATTATCTGCTCCATCTTGCGCGCCTGTCAACCGCGCGCCGTGGCGTGGGACGGGGCGCCGCGGAACGCGCCAAGCGGCCCGTGTACGGGCGCCGCCGAGACAGTTTTCTTAAGGAGGGATGATCCTGCTGGCACAGGCCGATGCGTCACCGGCGGCCGCATGGAACAGAATCCCCGATTTACGGAAAGGATTCTATCCCTCGGCGTTCATCCTTAAGCCGCGATGCGCTTTTGATGGGAGGAGACGCCGATGGCTGATGCCCCAAGTGTTGGACACGCCATCCATTCCGTCGAAAGTGATCACGCGCCCACGCTGTCCGCGCTCCTGCTTCCGGGATCCGGCAGGCGGGCAGTCGGCACCGGGTCTGCAGTGCGCAGATCCGAACGTGACGCCAACCCGTCCCAGGAGACCCAGGGCATGCGGCTGTGGCGCCTTATCCTCCTCAGCCTGCTTATCCTGGGCGGCGTGGCGGCAGGTTTGAACACCTGAGCGCGCAGCCTCACGGCGAAATCGAGCGCAACGTTCAGTGCCGCGCGGAGCCGCCCGAAAGCGCAGCCAAGGCGGCCTCGTGGAAGGCTTCACCGAGAGTCGGGTGGGCGTGGATCATGCCCGCCACATCTTCCAGCCGCGCGCCCATCTCAATGGCGGTGACGAACGCGGCGGACAATTCGCTCACATGGGCGCCCACGGCCTGAACCCCCACGATCACATGGTCCTCGCGCCGGGCCACCACGCGCACGAAGCCCGCCGGAGCATCGAGGGTGAGCGCCCGGCCGTTGGCGAGGAACGGGACGGTGCCCACCAGCGCCCGCTCCGGCGCGCCCGCCTCTTCCGGTGAGAGGCCAACGACGACGATCTCCGGGTCGGTGAAGCACACGGCGGGAATGACGAGGGGATCGAAGCGGCGGCGGTGGCCGGCCACGATCTCCGCCACCATCTCGCCCTGCGCCATGGCCTTGTGCGCCAGCATGGGCTCGCCAATCACATCGCCGATGGCGAACACGCCGGACATGGAGGTGCGGCACTGGTCGTCCACCAGGATGCGCCCGTCCTTCACGTCCACCGCCATGGCCTCCAGGCCGAAGCCCTCCAGCCGGGGGCGGCGGCCTACGGTGCTCAGCACCAGATCGGCGGGCACCTGGAAGGGCGTGCCGTCCGCACCCTCCACCGCCAGCGCCCCGTCCGTGTGACCGAGCGCGCGGGCGGAGAGGTGGAGCGAAATGCCGTGCCGCTCCAGGGCGCGGCGCACCGGCTCGGTAAGCGCCCGGTCATAGAGCGGCAGAATGCGGTCCTGCCGCTCCACCACGCTCACCGAGACGCCCAGCTTGGCGAAGGCGATGCCCAGTTCCAGCCCGATATATCCCGCCCCCACCACCGCGAGGCACTCGGGAAGCGCGGAGAGGGAGAGGGCCTGCGTGGAGGAGACCACCCCGCCGCCGAACGGCAGCGCAGGCAGTTCCACGGGCTCGGAACCGGTGGCGAGGATTACCGCCTCCGCCGCGATGGTGAAGGCGCCCTCCCCGGTCTCCACACGGCAGGTCTTGGCGTCGCTGAACACCGCCCGGCCCGCCAGATGGCGCACCTTCGCCCGGCGCAGCAGCCCCGCCACCCCATCCGCGAGGCGCGTGACGATGCCGTCTTTCCAGGCGCGCGTCTGGGCGAAATCCATGCTGGGCGTGCCCGCGCGCAGCCCGGCAGGGTCGGTCCCCTCCGCCGCCGCGCGCAAATGGGCGAAACGGGTGGCCACCTCGATCAGCGCCTTGGAGGGGATGCAGCCGCGCTGCAGGCAGGTGCCTCCCAGCCCGCCCTCATCCACCAGGATGGTGTCGATGCCCAATTGTCCCGCGCGGATGGCGGCCACATAGCCGCCCGGCCCGCCGCCCACCACCAGCAGGCGCGTCTTGAGAGGGGTGGTCATGTCTCACTCCACGAACAAAGTGGCGGGCTGCTCCAGGAAGGAACGCAGGCGCTGCACGAATTCCGCCGCCACGAAGCCGTCCACCACCCGGTGGTCGAAGGAGGAGGAGAGGTTCATGATCTTGCGTGGCACGAAGCCGCCGCCCTCCACATAAACGGGGCGCACGGCGATCTTGTTGACGCCCACGATGGCCACTTCCGGTGCATTGATGACCGGCGTTGTGGCGAGCCCGCCCAGTGCACCGAGGCTGGTGATGGTGAGGGTGGAGCCAGTCAGGTCCTCCCGCCCGCTGCGTCCCTCCCGCGCCGCCTCCGCGAGCGCGGCGATGGCGGTGGCGCAGGCCCACAGGTCCAGGCGCTCCGCATGGCGCAGCACCGGAACGACGAGCCCCGCGGGGGTCTGGGTGGCAATGCCCACATGCAGCGCCGCATGCTTGCGCAGCACGCCCGCCTCGTCGTCATAGCGGGCATTGAGGCCGGGAAACTCCGGCAGGGTCCGCGCCAGCGCCCGCACCAGGAAGGGCAGCAGCGTGAGGCGCGGGCGCGCCTTTCCGTGGCGCGCATTCAGCGCCGCGCGCAGATCCTCCAGCGCGGTCACGTCCACTTCCTCGATATAGGAGAAATGGGGGATGCGCCGCTTGGTGTCCTGCATGCGCTCGGCGATCTTCCGCCGGAGGCCGATGACCGGCATCTCCTCCACTACATCCTCCGGCGGCGCCTGAGGCCGGAAGACCTCGCCGCCTGTGAGCGCGCGGTCGAGATCGGCATGGGTGATGCGCCCTTCCAGCCCGCTGCCCGCCACGAACTGGAGCGGCACACCCGCCTCATAGGCGCGGCGGCGTATCGAGGGCGCGGCCAGCGGACGGGTGCCCGGCGCCCGGCGCGGCGCGGGCGGCGGATCGGCGGAAACCGGTGCGGAAACGGACACGGGCGGCGGCGGCGGCTCCACGGCCACCTCGGCGCGCGCGGGCTCCGGGGGCGGGCTCGGAGACGGAGCCGGAGCCGCGACGGACACCTCGCCCCCCTCCCCGTCCGTCTCGAACACCAGCAGTTCGGAGCCCACCGCCACCGTCTCCCCGGGGGTGGCATTCAGGGCCACGATGCGGGCGGTGACGGGGGCGGATATCTCCACCGTCGCCTTGTCGGTCATCACGTCCACCAGGGGGGAATCCTCGCGGACCACCTCCCCCACCTTGACGTGCCAGGCCGTGACCTCGGCCGTGGCGATGCCTTCGCCGATGTCCGGCAGCTTGAAGCTGATGCGGCCCATGCTCAGTCCTCCATGACGCGGGCGAGTGACGCCGCGACGCGGGCGGGGCCGGGGAAATAGTGCCATTCGAGGGCGTGCGGATAAGGCGTGTCCCAGCCGGTCACGCGCTGCACCGGCGCCTCCAGATGGTAGAAGCAGGCTTCCTGCACCAGGGCGGCCAGCTCGCCGCCGAAGCCGCCCGTGCGCGTCGCCTCGTGCACCACCACGCAACGCCCGGTCTTCTTCACCGAGGCGGTGATGGTTTCCATGTCCACGGGCATGATGGTGCGCAGGTCGATGACCTCGGCATCGATACCGCTCTCCTCCACGGCGGCCAGCGCCACATGCACCATGGTGCCATAGGCGAGAATGGTGACGTCCGCACCCGGCCGTACCACCGCCGCCTGGCCCAGCGGCACGCGGTAATGCCCATCCGGCACCTGCGCGCGCGGGTCGTCGCCCCAGGGGCGCACCGGCCGGTCATGGTGCCCGTCGAAGGGGCCATGATAGAGCCGCTTGGGCTCCAGGAAGATGACCGGGTCGTCATCCTCGATGGCGCTGATGAGCAGGCCCTTAGCGTCATAGGGATTGGACGGGATCACCGTCTTCAGCCCGCACACATGGGCGAAGATGGCCTCGGGGCTCTGGCTGTGGGTCTGGCCGCCGAAAATGCCGCCGCCATAGGGCGTGCGCACCGTGAGCGGGGCGGTGAACTCGCCGCCGGACCGATACCGCAGCCGCGCCGCCTCCGAGATGAGCTGGTCGGTGGCCGGATAAATGTAGTCCGCGAACTGGATCTCCACCACGGGCCGCAGGCCGTAGGCGCCCATGCCCACGGCGGTGGCAACGATGCCCGCCTCGGCGATGGGCGTGTCGAACACGCGCCGCTTGCCGTACTTGCCCTGGAGGCCCTGCGTGCAGCGGAACACGCCGCCGAAGAAGCCCACATCCTCGCCGAACACGAGCACGTCGGGGTCTTCCGAAAGCATCACGTCGAGGGCCGAATTGATGGCCTGGACCATGGTCATCGCCGGCATGTCACACCCCGAGTTCCTGGCGCTGGCGCCGAAGGTGCCAGGGCATTTCCTTGAAGACGTCGTCGAACATGGTGGCCGGGCTATGGGCGGGGCCGGTGCCCAGCGTGCCCAGCGCCTCCGCCTCCTGGCCCGCGCGGCGCACCTCCTCCCGCATCTCCTCCTCAAGCGCCGCGTGGCGCTCGGCCGACCATTCCCCGATGGCGACGAGATGGTCGCGCAGCCGGTCGATGGGATCGCCCAGCGGCCACAGGCTTTCCTCGCCCGCGGGCCGGTACTTGCTGGGATCGTCGCTGGTGGAATGGGCGGAGGCCCGGTAGGTGAACAGCTCGATGAGGGTGGGGCCGCCATTGGTGCGGGCCCGGTCCGCCGCCCAGCGCGTGGCGGCATAGACGGCGAGGAAGTCGTTTCCGTCCACCCTGAGCGCGGGCATGCCGAAGCCCAGGCCGCGCGCGGCGAAGGTGGTCGCCTCCCCGCCCGCAATGCCCTGGAAGCTGGAAATGGCCCACTGATTGTTGACCACGTTCAGCACCACGGGCGCGCGATAGACCGAGGCGAAAGTGAGGGCATGGTGGAAGTCGCCTTCGGCCGTCGCCCCGTCGCCCACCCAGGCGGCGGCGATGCGGTCGTCACCCTTGTAGGCGGAGGCCATGGCCCAGCCCACGGCCTGGCTGTACTGCGTGCCCAGATTGCCGGAAATGGAGAAGAATCCGGCTTCCTTGCTGGAATAGAAGACCGGCATCTGCCGACCCTTCAGGCGATCTCCGGCATTGGAATAGACCTGGCACATCATGTCGGCGAGCGGCCAGTCGCGGGCGACCAGAAGGCCCTGCTGGCGATAGGTGGGAAAGCACATGTCCTCGCGGTTCAGCGCGAGGGCCTGGGCCACCGCCACCGCCTCCTCGCCCGTGCACTTCATGTAGAACGAGGTCTTGCCCTGGCGCTGGGCGCGGACCATGCGCTCGTCATAGGCGCGGGTCAGCACCATGGCGCGCAGCCCCCGCCGCAGGGTCTGCGGGTCGAGCCTCGGGTCCCACGGGCCCACCGCCCGCCCGTCCCCGTCCAGCACTCGGATCAGGCCATAGGCCAGCTCCCGCGTCGCCTCGGCGGGCGCGTCGATGTCCGGGCGGGGCAAGGCACCCGGTTCGGGAATGGCGAGGCCGCTGAAATCGGGCGCATCGCCGGGGCGACGGGCGGGCTCGGGAATGTAGAGGGCGAGCCGTGGCAGGTTTCTCGGGGCGTCGGTCATGGCCATCCTTGAAGGGCGACGGGAACGGTGCGCAGGGCGAGCCGCTCAGCAGGCGGAGCGCAGGGGCAAGGCGGTGGCGAAGGGGCCGGGCTCGGGCATATGGCCCGTGACCATCTCCGCCGTGCTGACGCCGACGATCTGGCCCATGCGCACTGCGATATGGCGCGCCGCCTCCTCGCCGCAGGCGTCGTAGCTGAGATGGACGAGGAACCCCTCCTCGCGCCGCGCGGTCTCCAGTTCCAGCATGTCCACGTCGAGCCGGCGCAGCAGGTCGAGCGCGCGAATGGCCGCATCGACGCTCTGAACCTTCATGCAGAGCCGATATGCCATGGCCGATCCTCCCGTTCGCTTGCTCATTGACGGGAGATCCTATCGAGGTTCCGGCGTAATTTTTTCCCGTTCTTTTTGGCGAGACGTATTATTATGGAAGGATCAAGTGTCTGACAGACGATATGCAGATGCTTCTTCCGCGCATATCAATTCGACGGGAAAGGCGTGCTCCCATGCAGAAGGACAAGGGCATCGACGAGATCGACCGCCGCATCCTGCGGGCCCTGCGCAAGCAGGCCCGGCTCACCAACCAGGAACTGGCGGAGAAGGTGGGCCTGTCGCCCAGCCCCTGCTGGACGCGGGTGCGCCGCCTGGAAGAGGCGGGCTATATCGAGAATTACGTGGCGGTGCTGAACCAGCGCCAGCTCGGGCTCGGCGACATCGTCATCATCGAAGTGACGCTGGACCGGCACGACGAGGACCAGATCCAGCGCTTCGGGCAGGCGCTGGCGGATTTGCCGGAAGTGCTGGAAGCCTATCTAACCACTGGAGAATACGACTATTTCATCAAGGTCGCGGTGGACGGGACGGCCGGCTATGAGCGCTTCCTGCGCGAGCGTCTCTACAAGGTCCCCGGCATCCGGCACAGCCGCTCCTCCTTCGCCCTGAAATGCCTCAAGCGGGAATTCTCCCCCGCGCCCTGACCCCTCTTCCATTCCGTTTTTCCACCCCGCCGCATCCCCTGGCCCGATATGGAAACCAGGGAGCGGCAGGTGTCCGAATGCGGAAATTACTGTTGTATATAGACAACAATTTTGTATATTGACAACAAATTGCCACCTCCCGATAGATCCTCCCACAACAAACAAACGGGAGGATGCGCCATGTCGAAACTGTCGGAGAGCACGAGCTATGCCTTCGCGCAGGCGAGCTTCTCCCCCCAGCGCCTGTGGGAATTCTTCGACGGCACGCCGGACGCCTTCAACATCGCCCACGAATGCATCGACCGGCATGCCGACAGCGACCGCCCGGCGGTGCGCATCGCCCATGCGGACGGACGGGACGAGGTCGTCACCTTCCGCGAAATCTCGCAGGCCTCGTCTCGCTTCGCCCATTGGCTGGAGGCCAACGGCGTGGAGGCCGGCGACCGCGTCGCGGTGATGCTGGACCCCTCCCCGGCTTTCTATGCCTCCATCTTCGGCGCCATGAAGCGCGGCGCCATCGCCGTGCCGCTGTTCACCCTGTTCGGCCCGGAAGGGGTGCGGCTGCGGGTGGGCGACTGCACGCCGAAGATCCTCGTCACCTCGCCCGACAAGGCCGCCGCCACCGAGGGCCTGGAGGGCACGCGCGTGGTCTTCCCCGGCGCCAATTTCACCGCGGAACTCGCCGCCTATCCCGACACCTACACGCCGCGCACCCGCGCCGATGATCTGGCGCTGTTCCAGTACACGTCGGGCACCACCCGAGAGCTTCCGGCGGCGGTGAAGCACACCCACCGCGCCATCGTGACGTTGATGATCGCCGCCCTCTACGGCACCGGGCTGCGGCCGGGCGACGAGTTCTTCTGCCCCTCCTCCCCCGCCTGGGGACACGGGCTCGCCCACGGCACGCTGGCCCCGCTGGCGCTGGGCATCACCACCGGCACCTTCTGCGGCCGGTTCGATCCCGTGCGCCTCATGAAGGCGCTCCAGGACTATTCCATCACCAACCTGTCAGCCGCCGCCACCCATTACCGGATGATGCGGGCGAGCGGGGAAGCAGGCCGCTTCCGCTTCGCCATCCGCAAGCTCTCCTATACGGGCGAGCCCATCGACAGCGAGACGCTGCGCTTCATCGACGAGGTGTTCGCGGTGCCGGTCTGCTCCATGTACGGCACCACGGAAGTGGGCGTCGTGCTGGTGAACTATCCCGGCGCGCCCGACTTCCCCGTGAAGCCCGGCTCGCTCGGCAAGGCGGTTCCCGGCATGGAAGTGGAGGTGCAGGGCCCGGACGGGCGCCCCTGCCGGACCGGCGAGACCGGCGAGATCAAGGTCCTGCGGCGCGGCGCCTGGGTGCCCACCAAGGATCTCGGGCGCATCGACGAGGACGGCTATTTCTACCATGGCGGCCGGGCCGACGACGTCATCATCTCCGCCGGCTGGACCATGAGCGCGGTGGAGATCGAGGACGTGATGCTCAAGCATCCCCAGGTCCGCGAAGTGGCCGCCATCGGCGTGCCGGACGCCGTGCGCGGACAGGTGGTGAAGGCGTTCGTGGTGACCCGCGATACAGGCGACGACAGCCTCGCCCGCGAGCTTCAGGACTTCACCCGCGCCCGTCTCAGCCAGCACGAATATCCCCGCCAGGTGGCCTTCGTGCCCGAGCTGCCCAAGACCCCCGCCGGCAAGATCAACCGCAAGGTCCTGCGCGACGCCGAAGCCGCGCGCGCCGCCGCGCTGGCCTGATTTCCCCAAAGCAAGAGCGAGAAGAGAGGACGTCCATCATGTTCGCCGAAACCCTAGCGGAGCCGGCCATCCGGCACTTCCCCAAGATCACCGATGCCGCGCTGGACGAACTGCGCGAGCGCATGGGGAAGAAGATCGAGAATACCGCCGAGCCGTGGTGCTATGAGGCCACGCGGGACAATATCCGCCACTATGCCCACGGCATCGGCGACGACAATCCGCTCTGGTGCGATCCCGATTATGCCAAGCAGAGCGTGCTGGGCGGCCTCGTGGCGCTGCCGAGCTTCCTGTTCACCACCAGCCGCATCATTTCCGGCTATGTGGGCGGCCTGCCGGGCGTGCATGCCATGTGGTCGGGCGCCGACTGGCGCTGGCACCGCTGGGTGAACCGCAACGAGACGATCCGCACCGAGGCGTGGCTCTCCGACCTCGTGGAGCACGAGACCACCTTCGCCGGCCGCGCCATCCGGCAGGTCTATCATGTGAATTTCTACGGCGAGAACGGCGACCTCGTCGCCGACGCCGAGAGCTGGTGCTTCCGCACCGACCGGGACGCGGCCCGCGAGAGCGGCAGCAAGTACACCGCCGTGAAGGCCCGCCCGCCGCGCCGCTACACGGACGAGGAACTGGACCGCGTCTACCGCCTCTATGCGGAGGAAGAAGTGCGGGGCGCGACGCCGCGCTATTTCGAGGACGTGCAGGTGGGCGACAAGCTGCCCACCATGGCCAAGGGCCCCATGACCGTCACCGGCTTCGTCGCCTTCGCGCAGGGCTGGGGCGGCCTCTATATCCGCGCCAACAAGCTGGCCTGGCAGCAGGTGAAGAACCATCCGGGCCTCGGCATCAAGAACCGCTTCGGCATCCCGGACTGCCCCGAGCGGGTGCATTGGGAGCCCGAGATGGCGCTCATGGTGGGCGCGCCCGGCGCCTATGATTACGGCCCGGAGCGCTGCTCCTGGCTGACCCACCATGTCACCAACTGGATGGGCGATACCGGCTTCCTCGCCCGCGCCCACAGCAAGCTGCGCCGCCACAATCCGGAAGGCGATCTCCTGTTCATCGACGGCACCGTCACCGCCAAGCGGGTGGAGAACGGCCGTCATGTGGTGGAGATCGAGCAGTCTGCCGTGAACCAGGACGGCGAGCTGTCCGTGCTGGGCGGCGCCACCGCGGTGCTGCCCTCGCGCAGCGCCTGACCCTCGCCGCCCCGGCCGCCGCACGCCAAGGCCGGCCGGGGCGTGTCCCTTTCGCGAGAGCCATGCCGGCGGCTGCCGCCGGGATGCGAGAGCGCTTCCGAGCGAAGTGTGAAGCGGTTCGCGTGAAGGAAGCGCGTAAAAACAGAGAGATAGAGTGTTTCAGCGTTTCCATGAAAGGCTGAAACACTCTTGAACCGAAGCCCGGCCGGCAGACGCCAAGGCCGCCGGGCGGCGGTGTGACGAACCAGAACACCACCCAAGAACAACGCTCGATACCAATATCGATGCTGGAGGAAACGACATGAGGAGGAGAAGCTTTCTCGCCGGCTCCCTCGCGGGCCTTGCCGCGGGCGCGCTGGGCATGCCCACTGCCCGGGCCGACGGCTATCCCACGCGCCCGGTGCGCATCGTGGTGGCCTATCCGCCCGGAATGGGCACGGACGTGTTCGCGCGCCGCTTCGCCGATTATCTGCAGCGCACCCTCGGCCAGCCCTTCGTGGTGGAGAACAAGCCGGGTGCCGGCGGCAATATCGGCACCTCCATGGTCTCCCGCGCGGATCCCGACGGCTACACCTTGCTGTGGGGCACCAACGCCACCTCGGCCATGAACGAATATCTCTACACGCATCTCGGCTACGACCCGGTGAAGGATTTCGAGCCGGTGGCGCGGGTGGTGAGCTTCGGCATGGTGCTCTATGTGCGCCAGAACTCCCCCATCCGCTCGTTCGCCGACCTGCTGGCACGGGCCAAGGCCGGGCAGGTGGACGTGGCGGTGCCTAGCACCACCGCGCGCGCCGTGCTCCAGATGGTGCGGGCTGCGTCCGGCGGCGACTTCTACGCGGTGCCCTATTCGGGCAGCGGGCAGGCGCTGGCCAATGTGCTGGGCGACCAGATCCCCGTGGCGCTGGACACCGTGACGGCGACGCTGGGCGCCATCCATTCCGGCCAGGCGCGGGCGCTCGCCATCTCCCTGGGCACCCGCTCCGCGAGCCTGCCGGACATCCCCACCTTCCGCGAGGCGGGCCTCGACGTGCAGGCGGAAGCCTGGAACGCCTGCTATGCTCCGCGCGGAACCCCGGCCGGGATCGTGCGCATCCTCAACAAGGCCATCAATGCGGGACTGGAGGATCCGGCGCTGCGCGCCGCCATCATCAAGGACGGTGCCGAACCCACCGGCGGCACGCCGCAGCAACTGGCGGCGCAGGTGGACACGGACAGGGCGAAATGGGGCCCGGCCATCAAGAGCCTCAACCTGACCATGCAGTGAGGGAGCCAGGGATGGAGCGTTTGGACGCGGGAAAGGCCGCCGTCATGGACACCGCAGAGCACGGCCATGCGGCGGCGAGCCGCCCGCAGGCCCGCTGGCCCGGACCCTTGTCCGGGCTGCGGGTCCTCGATTTGACCCGCGTGCTGGCGGGCCCTCTCGCCACCCAGTTCCTGTGCGACCTCGGCGCCGAGGTGCTCAAGATCGAGCCCCCCGGCCGGGGTGACGAGACGCGCGGCTTCGCCCCCTTCGTGGGGGGCGAAAGCCACTATTTCCTCAGCCTCAACCGGGGCAAGAAGAGCCTCGTGGTGGACCTCGCCACGCCCGAGGGCGCGCAGATCCTGAAAGACCTGTGCGCCACCGCCGACGTGGTTATCGAGAATTTCCGCCCCGGCGTCATGGAGCGGTTCGGGCTCGGCGCGGATGTGCTCATGAAGGCCAATCCACGCCTCATCTATTGCGCCATTTCCGGCTTCGGCCTCACCGGGCCGCTGCGGGACATGCCCTCCTTCGACATCGTCGCCCAGGCCATGACCGGGGTCATGAGCATCAATGGCGAGCCCGGCCGCGCGCCGCAGAAGCTGGGCCTGCCGGTGGGCGACATGTCCGGCGGCTTCTTCGGCGCCATCGCCATCCTCTCCGCCCTCGTGGAGCGGGCGCAGACCGGACGCGGGCGGCTCATCGATGTGAGCCTCTATGACGGCACCATGTCCATGCTGGGCTATTTCGCCCAGCTTGCCTTCGTCAACGGGGAGGATCCCGCGCCGGCGGGCTCCGCCCATGCCACGGTCGTGCCCTATGGCAGCTTCGCAGCCAGTGACGGGGCCATCATCATCGCCTGTCTCGCCGACCGCTTCTGGCCCAAGCTGTGCGACGCCCTGGACATGCCCGCCATGGGCCGGGACCCGCTTTACGCCACCATGGCGGACCGGCGCGCCCGGCGCGACGAGATCGAGCCGCGCATCGCGGAGGCCATAGCGCGCGAGAGCGTCGCCCATTGGCGCGCCGTGTTGGACGCGCACGATGTGCCGCACGCGCCCTTGCTGGGCGTCACCGCCGCCCTCGGCCATCCCCAGGCGCGGGCACGGGAGATGGTGGTGGATGTGGAGCACCCCACCGCCGGGCGCCTGCGCCTGCTCGGCCGCCCCATCAAGTTTCCAGGCTCCCCCCAGGCACCGTTGGAGGCCCCGCCCCGGCTGGGCGAGCACACGGCGGAGGTGCTGAAGCGGGAACTGGGCCTGACGGACGCCCAGGTGGCCGGGCTCACGGAACGCGGCCTCATCAACCGCACCGGCTGAAAACGCCCGTCAGAAGGCGGCGAGGCGGCGCGACAGCTCGTCGGCGTTGCGCTTCAGCTCTTCGCCCAGCGCCTCGTGTCCGCTGCGGCGCATCTGGTCGCTCACACCAGCGGCCACCAAAGCGTGGCTCATGCGGCCGTGCACCAGCACCGGCGCCGCGACGATGGTCACGCCCGCAATGTAGTGCCCCTCATCCACCGCATAGCCGAGGCGGCGGCACGCCTCCACATCGGCGCGCCAATCCTCCAGCGCGGGCGGGTTCTGCCAGCGCAGCACCTTGAAGCGCTTGTCCAGTTCGGCGCGCGAATAGCCGCCGAAGGCAGCCACCAGCCGTCCCGTGGCGCTGATCAGCGCGGGATAGCGGCTGCCGAGATCCGCCTCCAGATGCAGCGCCTGGCTCGGCCGGGCGATAGCCACCACGATCATATGGTCGAGGCTGGCCGCCTCCACGCCGATGGCGGTGATGGAATAGCGCTGGCTGATCTCGTCCAGCGCCGGCTCCACCAGCTTGCTGAAAGGATCGTGCCGCAGCATGCCCCGCGCCAAGGCGACGATGCCGCTCGCCAGCCGGTAGCGCTTGGTATGGGGGTCGAAGGCCACCATTTCCTCGGCCACCAAAGCGCGCATGATGTGCAGGCAGGTGCTGGGGATGAGGCCCAGCTGGCGCGCGATGGCCTGCACGCCGAGCGGCGCCTCGCTGCGCGACAGGAGGCGCAGGACGGCGATGGCGCGGGTGACGGCCGGCACCTGGCGCACAACCATGCCCGGCTGGGCTTCGTCCTTCCCCGCCGGGCCCGCGCCCGCCTCGTCGTCGTCTTGCATCATCACACGGCGATAGCGCGATCCCGGCGGGCGGGCAACTGGCGCGGCTGCGCCCGGCCCGCCCCTTCAGCCGCGCGCTGCCGCCCTGCGCGAGAGGGTCGCGAAGGCATCGGTCAACACCTGCGGCGACAGGGGCTCCACGAAGTTGCGGATATAGGGCGCGGTGTCCCAGGAAACCTGGACGATGCGCGCTACCGCCGCGCCGTCGGAAACGCCGAAATCCTCCAGCGCACAGGGCAGTCCGATCCGGCGGTAGAAGGCGATGAGATCGTCCATGAAGGCTTCATCCCGCCCCTCGGCGAGAAGCTGCACCAGCAGCCCCAGCGCCACCTGCTCGCCATGGAGCGCCCGCGCGACGTCCGGGACGGTGGAGAAGCCGCGCGTGAGCGAATGGGCGATGGAGAGGCCCCCGCTCTCGAAGGCAAGCCCCGACAGCAGGATGGTGGCTTCCACCACCCGCTCCACCGCCGGGCAGGCGGTGTTGCGCGCCACCGAGGTGAGCGCCGCCTCCCCGTCCGCCCGAATGGCGGCGTAGCAGGCCCCGGCGATGGTCACGGCAAGGTCCGTGGGGCGGGCCTTGAAGAAATTGAGCCCTCCGGCGCGGGCACACTGCTCCACCTCGAACTTCTTGGAGAGGGCATCGCCGATACCCGCCACGAAGAAGCGCGCGGGCGCCTGGACGATGACGGATGTGTCCACCAGCACCGCATCGGGATTGGCGGACATGAGCCGCACTTCGCTCAGCACATGGTCCGGCGTGTAGAGCACGGCGAGGCGCGAGGTGGGGCTGTCATTGGAGGCGATGGTGGGCACGATGATGATGGGCAGGCCCAGCGCCATGCGCACGCCCTTGGCGGTGTCGATGGCCTTGCCGCCGCCCACCCCGATCACCACGTCCGCCCCCGCCGCCCGCGCGGCCTGCGCCAGCGCATCGATGTCCTGCGCCGTGCATTCGCCGGAGAAGGCGGCGAAGGTGGCCGCCTCGGCTTCCGCCAGTTCACGGCGCAGCCGGTCGCCCAGCAAGGTCGTCACGACGGCGTCCGCCACCACGAACGGGCGGCGGCCATGCAGGCGGGCCAGCGCCCCCAGCTCCGAAAGAGCTTCCGGCCCCTGGATGTAGCGGGCTGGCGCCCCGAACGCGCGAAGGCTCATGTATCCCCCCAGTGGAAGTCCCGCTTGCCCCCGTCCATGCAGATGAGGGCGCCGTTGATGAAGGCCGCCTGGGTAGAGCACAGGAAGGCGACCAGCGCGCCCACCTCCTCCGGCTGGCAGAAGCGGCCCATGGGATTCTGGCCCGTGATCACCGCCCGCTTCTCCGGCGAGAAGGTGGCGATGAATTCCGTGGCCACATAGCCGGGCGCGATGGCGTTCACGGTGATGCCGTCTCCGCCCACCTCCTTCGCCATGGTGCGGGTGTAGCCCAGCACGCCCGCCTTGGCGGCGGAGTAATTGGTGACGCCCGGCCGCCCGCCGCCGGTGACATTCATGGAGGAGGTGTTCACGATCCGCCCGAAGCCGCCCGCGCGCATGAGGGGCACGGCATGCTTCGAGCACAGGAAGGTGCTGCGCAGATGGGTGCGCACGATGATGTCGAAATCCTCGACATCGAGATCCTCGGCCTTGCGCCCCAGATGTCGCCCGCCCGCGCCCGCATTGTTCACCAAGATGTCGAGCCGCCCGAAGGCGGCGCCCGCAGCACGCACCACCGCCTCGGCCCCCGCCGTATCGGAGACATCGCCGGGCGCGGCGGCGGCATCGTGGCCCGCCTGCCGCAGATCCTCGACGCAGCGCGCGGCGCCCTCCGGGTCGATGTCGTTGATGACGATGCGCGCACCCTCGGCGGCGAGCGCCAGCGCTTCCGCCCGGCCGATGCCGCGCGCCGCGCCGGTGACGAGGGCGACCTTGCCCTCCAGGCCCAGATCCATGGCGTTCTCCCAGTCTTGTTTTTGTTATCGGACCTCAGCCCTTCACCGCGCCCGCCCCGAGCCCCTGGATGAAATACTGGCTCAGCAGCGCGAAGGCCCCGAACAGCGGCAGGGCGATGAGGGTGGAGCCCGCCATGATCTCTCCCCAGCGCAGGTCGAAGGAGCCCACCATGGAGGCAAGGCCCACCGGCACCGTCTTGTTGGCGTCGGAGCCGATCATGATCAGGGCGTAGGTGTAGTCGGTCCAGGACAGCAGGAAAGAGAAGATGGCCACCGTGATGAGCCCCGGCAAAGAGAGTGGCAGCACCACCCGCAGGAAGGCGCCGAGCCGCGTGCAGCCATCCACCATGGCCGCCTCCTCCAGCTCGAACGGCATGCTCTTGAAGAAGCCCCAGAGGAACCACACGCCCAGCGGCAAGGTGAGGGTGAGGTGGGAGACGATGACGCTGGTCAGCGTATCGCCGAGGCCGATCTTGGCGAAGATGGAGAAGAGCGGGATGGCGATGAGCAGCGGGGGGAACATGTAGGCATAGAGCATGGCCCCCACGATGAGCCCCTTGCCCCGGATACGATGGCGGGTGACCGCGTAGGCGATCATCACCGAGAAGACCATGGTCACCACCACCGTCACCACCGCCACAAAGAGCGAGTTCATGAACTGGGAGGGATAGTCGGTCAGTTCCAGGAGGTTTGAATAATATTCCCAGGTGAGCGGCCCCGGCACCAAGGAGGTGGAGTGCAGCAGCGCCTGCGGCGCGCGCGTGGAGGACACCACCATCCAGTAGATGGGGAAGGCGGAATAGACCGCGATGACCAGCGCCGCGACATAGAGCGCGATGCGTCCGGCGGCGGAGCGGGGGAGCGAACGGGACATGGGTGTCACTCCGTATCCAGCGGGAACAGGCGGAAATAAATGAACACAGCCACGGACAGGATGGCGAAGGAGATGGTGGCCACCGCCGCCCCGCCGCCGATGTCGAACTGGCCGAACGCCTGCTTGTAGGAGAGGATGGCGAGGTGCTCGGTCGCCCCCACCGGGCCGCCCTGGGTGAGCAGCCAGATCACGTCGAACTTGTTGAACATCCAGACCGCGCGCAGCAGCACGATGACGGTGAGGATGGGCTTCAGCATGGGCAGCGTGATGTGGAAGAAGCGCTGCACCGCATTGGTCCCGTCCACCTTGGCCGCCTCATAGAGGGAGGACGGCACGGTCTGGAGGGCGGCGAGGAAGGTCGTGGTGACGAAGGGCGTCCACATCCACACGCTCACCAGGATCACCGACGCCATGGCCGCGCCCGGGCTCTCGAACCACTGGACCGGCGGCAGGCCGAGGGCGGCGATCACCTGGGTGAGCACGCCGATGGAGCCGTCCACCATCCATTTGAAGGTGAGCACCACCACCACGGTGGGCAGCAGATAAGGCAGGATGGACAGGCCGCGCACGATGTTCCGGCCGGGAAAGACCTGGTTCAGGACCAGCGCGAACCCAATGCCCAGGACGACCTGGAAGATGATGGTCCCGAACGCATAGATGAAGCCATTGATGAGCGCCCGCCAGAAGATCCACTGCGACAGCATGCGCGCATAATTGTCGAGGCCCACCCAGCGGGGGGCGCCGACGAAGGAATCCATCTGGTAGAAGCTCAGCGAAACCGCATAGACCACGGGCGCCACGATGAGCAGCGCCGTGACCGCGAGGCCGAGGAACAGGAAGGAATAGATGGTCGCTTTCGAGCTCACCGGCGGCGCCTCGCTGAAGGTGGGTGGAGAGCGCTCCGCCGGTCCCCTCCCCGTCCCGCGCGGAAGGGGAAAGGGACCGGCGGCGGCCGTCAGGAGGCGATGACCTGACGCATCCGGTCGGCCGCCGTCTTCACGCATTCCGCGGAAGACATGCCCTTCAGCACCTTGTTCTGGAGCATTTCCGGGAACACGAACGCCTCGAAGATCTTGCCCGGCTTCAGGCTCGGCGCCGGACCCTGGGTGTCGATGGAGGTGAGGATCATGTTCTTGTCGGTGAGGAACGACTTCATCATCTCCACCGCCCCGTTATGCTTCTCGATGAGTGGATGGGCCCGCCAGCGGGCATCGTCATAGACATCGAGGCGCGGCGGCTGGAAGTGCAGCGGGGCCGTGTGGAGGAAGTTGATGTACTGGTTCTCCGTGAACCAGGCCATGAACTTCATCGCCTCGTCCGACTGCGGGGTCTTCAGCACCACCCAGCCGTCATAGCCATGGTTCACCGCCTGATGCTTACCGGTGGAATCCATGTAGGGCATGATGCCGTACTTGTCGGCGAGCGTGGGATTGTTGCGCTCCAGCGTCTCGATCATGCGGCCCGCATAGGCGGAATGGGCCACCTTGCCGGAGGTGAAGTTGGAGAGCACTTCGCCGAAGCTCGCCTGGCTCGTGCCGGAGGGCATGGTCTTGTAGAGGTCGCCGAAGAAATCGAGATAGCGCGTGGCGCGCGGTCCCATGTCGGCATTGTCGAAGATGATGTTCCACTTGTCGTCGAACAGCTGCACGCCCTCGGCCCACATGAAGCCCGGGGAAAGCCAGTTGGTGGCGCCGTTCGAGCCGATGGGAAAGAGCGAGCCGGACATGCCGTCGCCGTTGAGCGCCTGGGAATTCTTCAGGAAGCCATCCCAGGTCTTGGGAACCTCCAGCTTGTTCTTCTCGTAGAGATCCTTGCGGTAATAGACCCAGGCGAGATTGTAGTCGTAGGGATACCAATAGACCTTCCCGTCCAGCGGGAAGAGGATGTTCGGACCCCACTTGTACTTGTCGGTGAGCACGTTGAGCGGCATGAGATGCCCCTCGCTCGCCAGGATGAGCACATGGCCCACGAAGGCGAAGGTGGCGATGTCATAGGGCGTGCCGCCGCGCAGCGAGGTGGTCACCTTGGTGAAGATGCCGTCCAGCGGCACGGAATCCACCACCACCTTGGTGCCGGTCTGCTTCTCATATTCGGCGGCCGCCACCTTCAGCGCGCGAATGCTGTCGATGGAGGTCTCCGCATTCAGGAAGCGGATGGTCTTGCTGCTCTGCGCCCGCACCACCGCCGGCGCGGCGAGCCCGCCCGCGGCGATGCCGGCGACCAGCGCGCCCGTCCCCTTCAAGAGGCTGCGGCGCGAGACGCCGCCCGTCTTGTCCTCGTCCATGGCTCTCTCCTCCCTGTCCCGTCCAAGTTTTCCGGACGTGGTTGATTTGCTTAGGTCTTCGATGTCACGCGGCGGGGCGTTGACCCTCCCGCGCGCCGGCCCGGTTCAGCCGGGCGCCGGTCTCTTTCAGGAAAACGTGCAGGCGATCCGGCCGGAACTGCACGGGCAGCGTAGTGCCGTGGCTGATAGCGTCGGAGCGGTCCATGAGGACGCGCAGGCGCACCCCATCCACCTCGCCGATGCACAAGGTCTGCGCGCCCAGTTGCTCGATGACCGAAACCTGGAACGGCCGGGCGCCGGGGCTCTCCGCGACGCCCACATGCTCCGGGCGGATGCCCAGCACCACGGCGCTGCCCTCCCCCGCCTCCACGTCAGGCGGCAAGCCCACCTGCAGGTCGCCGCACCGCACCGTCCGCCCGGAGACATGCCCCTCCACGAGGTTCATCTCCGGCGAGCCGATGAAGCCAGCCACGAACAGATTGGCGGGCCGGTCATAGACCTCCAGCGGCGCGCCCACCTGCTGCACATGGCCGTCGCGCATGATGAGGATGCGGTTGGCCAGCGTCATGGCCTCCACCTGGTCGTGGGTCACATAGATCATGGAGGTGCCCACCTCCTGATGCAGCCGGGCGATCTCCTCGCGCATGCGCACCCGCAGCTTGGCGTCGAGGTTGGAAAGCGGCTCGTCCAGCAGGAACACGTCCGGGTCCCGCACCAAGGCGCGACCCAGCGCGACGCGCTGCATCTGGCCGCCGGACAATTGCTTGGGCTTGCGCTCCAGATAGGGATCGAGCCCGAGCATCACGGAAGCCGAGCGCACCCGCCGGTCGATCTCCGCCTTGTCCATCCGCCGCATGCGCAGGCCGAAGGCAAGGTTCTCGTAGATGGTCTTGTGCGGATAGAGGGCATAGTTCTGGAACACCATGGCGATGTTCCGGTCCTTGGGCTCCAGGCGCGTCACGTCGCGCCCGCCGATCTCGACGGTGCCGGTGGTGATCTCCTCCAGCCCCGCCACCATGCGCAGCGTGGTGGACTTGCCGCAGCCCGAAGGCCCGAGGAAGACGACGAACTCACCGTCGCGGATGTCCAGATCCACCCCATGCACCGCCACCGTGGCGCCATAGGCTTTGCGGACCTGTTTCAGCCTGACCTCGGCCATGTCTCCTGCTCCCGCTGTGGCGCCGGTTTGCCCGGCGTCAGTGTCCGCGCACGAAGGCGTGGATCTTGTGATTGAGCGGCGCGAGCGCCGCCTGAATGTCGCAATAAAGGGCGTGCCCCTCGGCATAGCGCGCGGCCCGCGCCGCATCCGGCACGGCGCGCGAAACCACCTGCACCACCTGCGCCGCCGCCCGCTCGTCGGCATAGGCGCGGACGCCCACGCCCGCGATGAGCGCCGCGCCGAAGGAGGCTTCCGCCACCGCCGGAAGCTCCACCTCCACGTCCAGGACGTCGGCGACGATCTGGCGCCACAGGGCGCTGCGCGCCCCGCCGCCGGTGAGGCGCGCGGTGGAGAAGTCGAGCCCCTTCGCCCGCAAGGCCAGAAGGCAGTCCTTCAGGGAATAGGCGATGCCTTCATACAGCGCCCGCACGAAATGGCCGGACCCGTGATTGAAGCCGATGCCCACGAAATCGGCCCGCAGCAGCGGGTCCCAATGGGGGCTGCGCTCGCCGTTGAGATAGGGGTGGAAGAACAGCCCCTCCGCGCCGGGCGCCACGGCGGCGGCGCGCCGGTCCATCTCGTCGAACACCGCCGTGCCGTCCTCGCCGGGGCGCTTGAAGAAGCTGTCCCGCAGCCATTTATGGGCGGACGCGCAGGAATTGGTGGCGGCGATGACGTACCAATGCGCGGGAATGACGTGAGGATAATTGATGACGGTGAAGTCCGGCCGAGCGGCGGGCGTCAGCACGCTCACGGTGGCCGCCGTCGCCAGCTTCACCACGCCCAGCCCCTCGCGCACCATGCCCGCGCCATAGGTCTCGGCGGCGGTGTCGGACGTGCCGCAGACCACCGGCGTGCCCGCCTTCAGCCCGCAGGCGCGCGCGGCCTCCCCCGTCACCTCGCCCACCACCGTGGTGGGCGTGACGATGGGCGGCAGCGTCTCCATCGGCCAGCCGATCATGGCGCACAATTCGGCGGACCATTCATTGGTGCGGGCGTCCGCCATCAGCGTGCCCACGGCGTCGATATGGTCCGTCTCCCAGGTGCCGGTGAGGCGGGAGCGGAGCCAGTCCTTGGCCACATAGAGCCGCTTCACGCGGGAGAAGGCGTCCGGCTCGTTCCGGCGCAGCCACAGCATCTGCGGCAGCGTCCAGGTGGGATTGGCGCGGTTGGCGCCGATCTCCAGGATGCGGGCGTCGGCCTCGGCGCGCAGCATCTGGGTCTCGGCGCCGGAGCGCTGGTCGTTCCACAGGATGGCGGGGCGGATGACGGCGCCGTCCGCATCCTCCAGCACCTGGGTATGGGCGCCGGCCGAGAAGGAGACGGCCGCCACCTCGCCGGGATCGGCGCCCGCCGCCGCAAGGGCACGCGGCACGGTCTCGCAGATTGCGGCCCACCATTCATGGGGATCCTGCTCGCTCCAGCCCGGATGGGGGGCATGGGTCGCCACCGGCGCGGACGCCTCGCCCGCCAGCGTGCCGTCGAGACGGATGATGCTGGTCTTGAGCGATCCGGCGCCCAGATCGATGCCCACGAGAAGCTCACGCGCCACGGCAAGCCTCCGTCCACCGGCACGAGACGGCGTGGTCAGTCATGGTGCACGTCCACCGCGCGCGGGGCGGGACGCAGGCCGAGCTTTCCGGGGTTCATGAGATTGTCCGGGTCCAGCTTGTCCTTGATGGCCTGGAGGACGCCGAGCCCCGCCCCCAGCTCGCGGGCGAGCCAGGGATTGCGGAACACGCCCACGCCGTGATGGTGCGCGATGGAGCCGCCATGGTCGAGCGTGAGGCTCTGGATCGCCTCCCACAATTTCGCGTGCAGCGGCAATGCCTGCGCCTGCTCCATCGGCGGCAGGCGGATGGTCATGTACTGGCACGCCCCCTCGGGATAGATGTGCGACCAATGGGCGCCGAAATGGATCTGCGGATAGATCTCCCGCGCCGCCGCCGCCATGGCCGCATACATGCCGGGAAGGGCGGACCAATTGCCCGTCACCTCGATGGTGTCGTTGAAATAGCCGGCCGCCTGCCATTTCTGGGAAAAGGCCACGTAACGATTGGTCTTCCAGTGATGGAACGGGCCATCGGGCGCCACCTTCCCGCCTTCCTGCGCGCAGATGGCGAGGGCCGCCTCCTGCTCCGCGCTCACCATGGGCTCAGAGCCGGAAAAGACCAGGATGGCGAGGATGGGATGGGTGCCGAACACCTCCAGCCCCTCGGTCCGCTCCACGCTTTCCGCCTGGTCGTAGATGCGGGCGATGGTGGGGCGCAGCTCGGCCTGCATGATGCGGCGCGCGCTGTCCCAGGCGGCCTGGAGCGAGGGGAAGGCCAGCACCACGCCGCGCTCGATCTCCGGCTTCTTCCAGATGCGCAGGGTCAGCTCGGTGATGATGCCCAGCGTGCCTTCGCTGCCCACCAGAAGATCGCGGATCGAAGGGCCCACGGAGCGGCGCGGCAGGGGTGCGATGTCGAGCGGCGTGCCGTCCGGCAGGATGGCCTTCAGGCCCACCACGATGTCCTCGATCTTGCCATAGCGCGAGGACGCCTGCCCCCCGCCCCGGCAGGCGGCCCAGCCGCCCACGGTGGAAATCTCGATGGACTGAGGCAGGTGCCCACAGGTGAAGCCTTCCGCATTCAGCGCGGCCTCGAAGACGGCCCCGTTCATGCCCGCCTCGACGGTGGCGAGGCCGTTCACCGCATCCACGGAGACCATGCGGTCGAGCCGCCGCAGGTCCACCATCACCTCCTGCGCCAGCGGAATGGCGCCGCCCAGCACGCCCGAGCCGTTGCCGTAGGGAATGATCTGGATGCCGTGAGCGCGGGCATGGCGCACGATGGCGGCCACCTCGGCGGCTGAACCGGGGCGCACGGCAAGGCGCGGCAGCACGCCGGCAAGCCGCCCGGCCCGCTCGCGGAAATTGGCGAAGGGAAGCCGGTCATGGGCATAGGCGCGCCGCCCGTCCGCATCGGCGATCACGTTGTCGGTGCCGACGATGGCGGCGAGCGACTGCGCGAGCGCGGAGGTGGCCGCGTCCGTGGTCTCGATATCCTTCGGAGCGTCGGCGATGGCAGGGCCGGTCATATGCACCTCTCCCAGTGAGAGGCTGCCGTCAGAAACTCCATCTTGGCATCCTCCCATATTGTTATTGAACAATCGTTTGTTCAAAGCTGTCAGAGAAAGCCCTCCCCGTCAAGCGGGCGTGTTCAGCGGGGAACGGGAGCGGTGGAGCGGCGCACGATGAGGTCGCCCGGCGGCAGCGGGGCGACGGGGTCCGGTGTCTCGCCCGCCAGTGCCTGGATGAGCAGCGTGGCGGCGACGCGACCCATCTCCTCGGTGGGCATGGCGACGCTGGTGAGGGCCGGATAGAGCATGCCCGCCACGGGGGCATCATGCAGGCCGATGACCGACACATCCTCGGGAATGCGCAGGCCCGCCTCGTGGAGGGTGGCCATGGCACCGGCGGCGGAGATGAGCGTTGCCGCGAGCACCGCCGTGGGACGCTGCGGCAGCAGCGCACGCATGGCCTCGGCGCCGCCTTCCGCCGTATAGCCCGCCACCGCCACATGGCTTTCGTCATAGGCGATCTTGGCCGCCGAAAGTCCGTCGCGATATCCCTGGAGGCGCTCGCGGGCATTGAAGCCGCCCGCGCGCCCGGCCAGATGGACGATGCGGCGGTGCCCGAGCCCCGTCAGATGCTCCACCGCCTTGCGTGCCGCCGCCCGGCTGTCCAGCACCACGGAAAGGGGCGCGCCGGGCAGGATGCGGTTCATGAGCACGAAGGGCACGCGCGCGCTGGCCAGGTCCGTGCGTAGCACCTCGTCATCATCGAGGCTCGCCACCAGCAGGCCGTCCACGCGGTTGGTCTGCGACATCTTCGCGATGGTGGTGGCGGTGGCGCCGGGCTCGCGGTGGGAGATGAGCAGAGAATAGCCGAGCCGCGCCGCCGCCAGTTCCGCGCCGCGAATGGCGGAGGCGAAGACGGGATTGTCCAACTGCGGCACGACGATGCCCAGCGTGTCCGTGCGCTGGGTGCGCAGGCCCCGCGCCAGCGGGTTGGCGAGATATTGCATCTCCCCCGCCACCTTCAGGATGCGCGCCCGGGTCTCCTCGCGCACCCTCTGGGTGGCTTCCCCGCGCAACACGCGGGAAGCGGTGGACATATCGACCCCCGCCGCCCGCGCCACATCCGCCAAAGTCACGCGCGCCATGCCGCCTCGGTTCGCTCGCCGCAATCGTCACGGGCCATTGTATGGCGCGGCAACCGTCCGGACGGCAAGGGGCAGCCGCGGTTCAGTATCCTAGGGCGCAGCCGTCCTTGCGCGGATCGGACCCGCCGAACAAGACGCCCTTGTCCCAGTCGATGGCGATGGCCTGGGCCCCGCCGATGGGCAAGGGCGGCGTCACCACCTTGAGGCCGCGCGCCTCGAAGGTCGCGCCCACCTGCGCGCGCAGCCGGGCTTCCATCTCCACCTCGTCGCTGCCGGGCTTGGGAAACAGGCGCGGCAGCTCGGCCGCGGCCTGGAGGTCGAGCCCATGGTCCAGCACCGCCGAGAGGAAATAGGCGTGCCCCATGGCCTGGTAATGCCCGCCCATCACGCCGAAGGACAGGGTGACGCGATCACCCTCCGAGACCATGGCCGGGATGATGGTGTGCAGGGGCCGCTTGCCGGGGGCCACCGCATTGGGATGGCCCGCCGCCAGCGAAAAGCTCTGCGCGCGGTTATGGAACAGCACCCCGGACTTCGGCGCCATGAGTGCCGAGCCGAAGGCGTTGAAGATGGAGTTGATGAAGGAGACCGTATTCCGGTCCTTGTCCACCACCGAAATGTAGACCGTGTCCTTGTGCTCGGTGGCATCATCCACCGTCAGGGGGTGCACGGCCCGCGACAGGTCGATGCGCGCGGCGAGGCGGTCTGCGAGCGCATCGGAGAGCAGATACTCCACCGGCACGGCGGCAAGGCGCGGGTCCGCGAGCGCGGCATCGCGCTCCGCATAGGCAAGGCGGGTCGCCTCGGTCTTCACGAACAGGTCGTCGGCATCCAGCGCGTCCGTCTTCAGGGCGAAGCGGGAGAGGATGTTCAGGATGAGCAGAGCGATGATCCCCTGCCCGTTCGGCGGGCATTCATGGACCGTGCGACCGCGATAGGTGGTGGAGATGGGCGTCACATATTCCCCAGCGACGGCGGCGAAATCCTCCAAAGCGTGGAGGCCGCCGACGCTGCGCAAATGGTCCACCATGTCGACGGCGACATCGCCCCGATAGAAAGCCTGCGGCCCTTCGCGGCCGATCTGCTCCAGGGTCTGCGCCAGCTTCGGCTGGTGCAGGACGGTGCCGATGGCGGGCGCCTCCCCGTCCACGAGGAAGGTGGAGCGCACGCTCGGATCGCGCCGGAGCAAGTCCAGATTGATCTTGATGTCGAAGGCGACGCGGGGCGTCACGGCGAAGCCCTCGCGGGCCATGCGGATGGCCGGGGCGAGCAGTTCGGACAGGCGCATGCGCCCATGGTCCGCCACCAGCCGCGCCCAGGCATCCACCGCGCCGGGCACGGTGACCGCGTGCGGAGAATGCCGCTCGATGGCGCGGATGCCCTGCGCCTCATACCAGGCGAGCGTGGCGGCAGCAGGCAGGCGGCCGGAGCCGTTGAAAGCGACGATCCGGGTGGAGCCCTCCGGCGCATAGAGCGCGAAGCAGTCGCCGCCGATGCCGGTGGAGCCCGGCTCCACCACGCATTGCACCGCGCAGGCGGCCACGGCCGCATCCATGGCGTTTCCACCCGCTTTCAGCACCTCGATGGCCGTCAACGTGGAGGCGGGATGGGACGTGGCCGCCATGCCGTGGGTGCCGACAGCCAAAGAGCGGCCGGAAGTCTCGAAATCTCTCATCGCAATAGGCTCGTCCTTGACTGCGTTTCAGGTCCCGGCGGCTTCGAACGGGACACGACGGCCGCCACGCCGTGCCGTGGATGGAAACCGCGCCTACAAGGCGAAGCGCAGGGAAATGAGGGAGAGGTGCTCGCGCAAAAGGCGCCGGGCGAGGTCCGCGTCCCGCGCCTGCAGCGCCGCGATGATGGCCTCGTGCTCGCTCTGGTATCGATGCCAGCGATCCCAGTCGAAGCGGCTTTCCTTCAGATGGATCCAGCCCGGCTGCTGGCGGGCAATGGTCATGAGGTCGGCGAGCGCCGTGAAGAGCGGGTTTCCGGTGGCCCGGCAGAGCGCGCCGTGAAAAGCCGTGTCCACCGCCTCGGTCTCGCGCCAGTCCTTCGCGCCCCGGCTGTTCAGGACAAGGCGGGCGATGGAATCCAGCGCCTCGTCTGAGGCGGACAGGACCAGCACATCGGCCAACTGCGGCTCTACCAGGGAGCGGAACTCCATCAACTGGGACGGAGAGGGGCGCACCGGCAGCCCGCCGAACAGATTCCCCTCGCGCACGGCCCGCGCGACAAACGTGCCCCGCCCCACCTGTCGCGAGACGAGACCGGCGCGCTCCAGATTGTCCAGAGCCGAGCGCACGGTGGCGCGGGAGAGGCCCACCTCCTCCGCAATCCGCCGCTCCGTGAACATGCGGCAGCCCACCGGCAGGTCGCCGGAGCGGATGGCGGCCTCCAGGCGCTGCTGAAGCTCCCGGCCCGTCGCCGCCTTCTGAACGAGCAGCCGCGCCATGGCCTCCTCGGCCCGATCCGCCGCGTCACCCGCCGTCACGCCGTTTTCAACCGCCATGCAGTCCTCCGCCTTGCCCAACTTTTCCCCATGCCATGCACGAAGATTGGGCGAACCAAATCTGAGCCATTGCGCCGATTGGATCAATATGCATTAATTTTATCTTCTTTATCGAAAATGATATGCGACAGATGCGTGAATCGGGGCTTGATGTTGTCACCATTGATTTCATAAGCTCGATTCATATCACGATGGTTTGGCCCATTCCGCAAATCGCTCACCGAGCTTTCGGTTGGACCTTACCTGATGAATGGAAGAAGTCCAGATTGGTCTATGCCAATTCCTCCGGTCATCGCCCGCTTCCGCGGGATCGCATCTTGGCCGCGTAACGCACGCCGCCCCGAACGGGCGGGACGATATCGACCCCTGACGAGATAGCGGGAGCTGCTGAATGAAGATGATCAAGACGATCGGCCGTTACACCCTGGCGGGCCTCGCCTGCGCGGTGCTCGCCACCGGCGGCGCCCTGGCCCAGACGGCCTATCCCGAACGGCCCATCACCATGGTGGTGCCCTATCCGCCGGGCGGACCCAACGACATCGTGGCCCGCAGCATCAGTGAGGAGATGGCCAAGGCGCTCGGTCAGCCGGTCATCATCGACAATCGCAGCGGCGCGGGCGGCAATATCGGCACGGCCTATGTGGGCCACGCCAAGCCGGACGGCTACACCCTGCTGCTGGCGGCCACACCGCTGGTGGCCAACCCCTCGCTCTATCCGGACGTGAATTACGACCCCTTCAAGGATCTCACGGGCGTTGCCATGGTCTCCATCGCGCCCCTCGTCCTGGTGGTTCCGACCGCGCTTCCCATCAAGAGCGTGAAGGAGCTGATCGACTATGCCAAGGCCAATCCGGGCAAGCTGAACTTCGGCACCGGCGGCGCGGGCACGGGCCTGCATCTGGCCGCCGAGCTGTTCATGAACGATACTGGCGTCTCGATGACCCACATCCCCTACCAGGGCAATGCCCAGGTGATGCCGGACCTGCTGGCGGGCCGCATCGACGTGCTGTTCAGCGCCATGGGCACCGCCCTGCCGCACATCAAGAGCGGCGCGCTGCGGGCCCTGGCGGTGACAACCAAGGTGCGCTCGACGGTGCTGCCCGACATCCCCACCATGGAGCAGGCGGGCGTGCCCGGCTTCGAGTTCGGATCCTGGTATGTGGTCTCCACCACGGCGGGAACGCCGGAGCCCATCCTCCAGAAGCTGAACACCACCGTCGTGGACATCATCAAGACGCCCGAGGTGCAGGCCAAGTTCGACAAGCTGAGCGCGGTCGCCATGCCCTACACGCTGGCGCAGACCAACGCCTACCTGAAGGACCAGTACGACCTCTGGTCCAAGATCATCAAGCAGCGGAACATCTCCGCGAAATAACCGAAGCGGCCCCACGCCGCCGACGGGCATCCGGGCGCGAGAGCCTGATCCAATCAGGTTGAAACAACCTGATTGGTGAATCAGTCTCTAAGTCATTGATAGAGAGCGATTCACGATCCACTTTGAAGCCCCGAAGGCTTCAAGGTGGATCGATCGCACTCTGGCACCGGCGCGCGGATGCCTTTTTCCGTTACGGACAAAAGGGATGAAGCATGACCAACTCCCCCGAGGCTAAGAGCAATCACGCCCCCCTCACCTTTACGCATCTGGGCGCCGCCGGCTGGTCCATCACCGATGGGAAGACGGTGATCCTGATGGATCCCTACCTGTCGCGCGTGCGCTTCCAGGGCCGCCGCTTCGGCCCCGCCGACGCCACCACGGTGGAGGGCGACACCCGTCCCCTCATCAAGATGACCGACCCGCCCATCTACGACACGGCCTTCATCGACGCCCAGGTTCCCAAGGCGGACTACATCCTGGTCACGCACAGCCATTTCAACCATTGCATGGACGTGCCCTACATCGCCCGCAAGACCGGGGCGAAGATCATCGGCTCGGAGAGCACCATCAACGTGGCGCTGAATGGCGAAGTGCCGGACGACCAGCTCTATGCGGTGAAGGGCGGCGAGGATTATGCCTTCCCCGAGCTGAGCCTGCGGGTCATTCCGAGCCTGCATTCGGCCCTCTCCTGCAAGCTCTATCGCGACTTCGGGACGGTGCAGAATATCGACCGCCCGCTGTGCCTGGACGAATATGTGGAAGGCGGCACCTTCGGCTATCTGCTGCGCTTCGCGGGCCGGGAAATCCTGCTGTTCGGCTCCATGAACTATATCGAGCGGGAAGTGGAAGGGCTGCGCCCGGATGCGGCCTTCATCGCCTCCTCGTCCCCGCGCCTGGAGATCCACTCCTACACCGAGCGGCTCATGCGCGCGCTCGGCAATCCCCGCATCGTGGTCGCCACCCATTGGGACGACCAGGGCCTGCCCTTCGGCGCGAGCCAGGAGCGGGCGCTGGCGGGCACGAAGAGCTTCATCGACGAGGTGAAGGCGGTGGCCCCGGACTCCCGCATCGTCGTGCCGCTGCACTTCGAGCCGTTCGTGTGGGACGCCGACGACCAGATCCGCGTGGTCAAGGGCTGAGCCAACGGCGCCCTCCTCGCGGAGGGCGCCATCCCATCAGCGCTTGAACTCCACCTCGATGAAGGCCATGGGCGCGTCGCCGTCATTCTTCACATCGTGCTTGACGCCCTTGGGCCGGATATAGCTCTGCCCGGCTTTCAGCTCGGTGCGGGTGACGACACCGTCCATTTCATAGGCCATGACCGCGTCGGTCATCATCACCACCGCATAGTCCATGCCGTGCTCGTGCCAGCCGGTGGTGGCGCCGGGCTCGAAATCCCAGCGGGTGACGCGGGCCCGCTCATCCTCCGCGAGCAAGGTCGGGACGGCGGGAATGGTGCAGGCGAAAGGCATTGGATCTCCAGCGGGTTAGATCAGCCGAGGCGAACGGGTCCGCGGCATCATTCATGCCAGAAGAAACGCCCCGCCGGAACGCCTCAGCCCTCCACCTCCGCCATCCAGCGGTCGAGATGCTCCGCCTCCTCCTGCGGCCGCGCGAAGGGCAGGCCGTGGCGCATATGGGGAACGACCCGCAGGCGGCAATTGGGCACGATCTCCTTCAACTCCGCCCCGTGCAGGACCGGAACGAAGGGACTGGAATCGGGCAGCACCACGGACATGGGGAAAGGCGCGGTGCGCAACGCCTCCGTGAGATCGGACACGGCGAGCACGCCGCCGAGACCGAGCGCCACATGGGGCCGCGTGCGGGCCTGTTCGGCCTCAAACCAGTCCAGCGCCGCCGGGTCGCCGACACCCGGCAGGAAGCGGTTCGCCATCATGCGACGGCTCCAGCCCTGGGGGCCGCCATCCGCGAACTGGTCCTTCCAATAGGCCAGCTCCCCAAGCCCCTTGCCCTTGAAAGAGGCATTGGAGATGGAGACCGAGGCCACCCGCTCCGGGCGCGCCAGCGCGGCGGCGAGCACGATGGTGCCGCCCATGGATTCGCCCATGAGATGGACCTTGCCGGAACCGGCCTGGTCGGCCACCTCCCACAGGTCCTCCACCATTTCCGCCATGGACCAGACATGGTCCTGCGGGGGCACCACGGAGCGGCCGAAGCCGCGCATGTCGAAGCGCACCATGGGCCGATGCGCGGCGATGACGGGCACCCAGCCCGCCCAGATATCCATGGACGTGCCGATGCCGTGATTGAACACCACCGGCAGGGCATCCCTGGCCCATGGCGGGCGGATATCGTCGATCCGGAACACAAGTCCGCGTGCGGTCTCAGGCATGTTCGCGTGCCTCCAGGTCCACCACGCCGTCCGCATTCTCCTGAAGCGCGCGGCGCTGGATCTTCTGCGTTTCCGTGCGCGGGATCGCGCCGACGAACTGCACGTAGCGGGGCAGCATGAAGTCCGCGACCCGCCCCTTCAGGAAGGCCCGGACCTCGCCGGGGGCGAAGGCGCGGCGCGCCACCACCACGGCCTTGATCTCCTCGCCGAAGATGGGATCGGGCACCGCCACCACGGCCGCATCGTCGATCTCCGGGTGGTTCAGCAGCGCCGTCTCCAGCTCGAAGGGCGAGATGTTCTCGCCGCCGCGGCGGATGATCTCCTTCAGGCGGCCGAGGAAATAGAGATAGCCGTCCTCGTCCATCACGCCGGCGTCGCCAGTGTGGAACCAGAAATTGCGCGAGGACTCCCAGGTGGCCTTTTCATTGGCCCAATAGCCGAGCAGCAAGGTGAAGGGCTCTATGGGCCGCACCACGATCTCGCCCGGCGTGCCCGGCGGCAGGAGGCGGTCGTCCGGGTCCATCACCCGCACCTCCACGTCCGGGCGGGACTTGCCGCAGGAGCCGAAGCGATAAGCCTCGCTGGTATTGCCGGTCACCCAGCCGCCCACCTCGGTCATGCCGTAGAGTTCATGCGGCTTGATGCCGAAGCGCTCCTCCATGGCCCGCCAGACTTCCTGCGGGCAGCCCCCGCCCACGCAGCGGGTAAGGGAATGGTCGAAATTGGGCTCGGTGCGCCGCGCCATGAGCATGGCGAGCACGGTGCCCACATAGGTGAACATGGTGCAGCCGAAGCGCTTGGCATCCTCGAAGAAATTGCTCACCGAGAATTTCGGGCGGACCACCAGCGTGCAGCCCACCTCCAGCGCCGACATCACCGCATACATTTGCGGGTTGGTATGGAAGAGCGGGAGAAAGACCATGATGCGGTCGCTCTCCACGATATTCAGCGCACGCGACATCCAGCGCCCGCTGGCCAGGAACGCCTCGTGGCAGTTCAGCACGCCCTTGGGCAGGCCCGTTGTGCCGGACGTGTAGATGATGCTCATGGGGTCCGAGCCCTGCCCCTCATAGGGCGCGTCGGGCTCCAGGGCGCGGGCGGCGGCGAACAGGTCCGCCTCCCCGTCGAAGACGATGAGGGTCCGCCCCTCCAGAACCGGCTCCAGGTCGGCGCGCTTGGCCTCCAGGATGGAGCGCTCCACCAGCACCGCCTTGGCCTCGCACTGGCGCACCGAATAGCGCAGCCCCTCCCCCACGAGGCCGGTATTCAGCGACACCGTCACCGCCCCGATATTGGCAAGGCCGAACCAGGCCACGAGGAAGGCCGGGCGGTTGCCGCACAGCAGGGCCACATGGTCGCCCTTGGCGATGCCGTGGCCGCGCAGGAAGGCGGATGTACGCAGGGAGAGGTCGCACACCTCTCCCCAATTGAGGCTCACATCATCCGACACCACGGCGGGGGCGTTCGGACGCAGCCGGGCCTGGAGGATCAGCTTGTCGGTCAGGGTGGTCATGTCAGGCGGATTTCTTGAGGCTCTGTGCGCCCGAGGCGGTATTGAGGAATTTGGCGATGGTGTTCTTGAGGATCTCGTTGGAACCGCCGGCGATCTCATAGGCCTTCGCGTCGCGCAGATAGCGGCCGAAGGGGGCGTTCTCCATGATGCCGTAGGCGCCGCAGATCTGGGCCGCCTGGGTGGCGACGGCGGTGGCGACCACGCACGCCTTCAGCTTGGCCTCGCTGCCCCAGCGAGGCACCTGCTGCTTGGAATCCAGCGCCTCGGTCGCCCGGTAGATCAGCAGCCGCGCCGCGTCGATCTCCGTCAGCATGTCGGCGAGGTACCACTGGATACCCTGGAAATCGAGCACGCGCTGGTCGAAGGCGATACGGTCACGGGCGAACTGGAGCGCACCCTCGAAAGCCGCGCGCGCAATGCCCAGGCTGATGGCCCCGGCCAGCGTGCGCGAATGGTTGAGCACGCTCGCCGCCTGCCGGACGCCCTTGCCTTCCTCGCCGATCAGATGGTCCGCCGGCAGGTGCACCTCATCCAGCACCACATTCATATGCGGCCCGTTGCGCAGGCCGAACGTGGCGGAGTTGCGCCCCTCATAGATGGACACGCCCTTGGCCTCGCGCGGCACGGCGAAGACCGATACGCCCTTGTCCGTCTCCGCCAGGATGATGAACAGCTCGGCGGCCGAGCCGGAGGTGATGAAGTGCTTCTCACCCTTGATCACCCATTCATCGCCGACCTTGCGGGCCTTGGTGTCCAGCTTGCGGATGTCGCTGCCATGGGCCGCCTCGGTGAGGGCATAGGAGGAGAGCAGACCCTGCGCGAAGGCAGGGAGATAGCGCTGCTTCAGGCTCTCCTCGCCGAACAGGCGGATCATGGTCTGCGCCTGGAAGATGGTGATGAGCGAGACGCCCACCGCCGCGCTGCCCACCGCCAGTTCCTCGCACACCGCCGCAGCGTGGGAATAAGACAGCCCCTGCCCACCGAACTCCTTCGGCAGGACCACGGTGCTGAAATTCTGGCGGGCGAGATCGCGCATGATCTCGACCGGGTAGACATCCTCCCGGTCGATACGGTCTCCTTCCGGCGTGACCACACGGGCCACATAGGTGCGCAGGCGAGCGACATAGCTCTCCTCCACCAGCGCGGGCCAGAGGGCGCCGGTATCCACCGGCAGCACCTCGTTCAGAACAGCCTCGGTCATTTGCCGTATTCCATGGTGTGCGGAAGCCACGTCGCCAGCTCCTGCCAGTAGGCGACCACGTACATCATCAGAACCATCAGGATCACGTAGGGGATGATGGCCTTGGCCATATGCTCGAACGGGATCTTGCCGATCTGCGAGACGGTGAAGAGGTTGATGCCCACCGGCGGGGTGATCTGCGCCACCTCGATGGCCAGCACCACGAAGATGCCGAAGGCCAGCGGATCCATGCCGATGGACATGGCCACCGGATAGAGGATCGGGATGGTGATCAGCATCATGGACAGGGCTTCGAGGAACATGCCCAGGATCAGATAGAAGACCACCATCACCGTGACGGTGCCAAAGAAGCCGAGACCGGACGAGGCGATCAGCTCGGTGATGGCCTGCGGCACGCGGGTGACCGTGAAGAAGCTGGTCATCAACGCACCGAACGCCACGAGCATGAAGATCATGACCGAGGCGTGGGTGGCGGTGAGACCCGCTTGGTAGAATTGCCGCCAGCCCAGCGTGCGGGTGAGAAGGCCCACGATGACCGTGTAGGCCACGGCCAGCGCCGCCACCTCGGTCGCCGTGGCGATGCCCGAATAGATGCCCGCGAAGATGAGGATGGGCAGCAGCAGGATCGGCCCCGCATCCAAAGTCGCGCGGATGATCTGGCCGGCGCTCACCGGCTGGGCATTAGGGTCCTTCGGGTTCACGGCGATGGTGTAGAGCGCCATGAGGACCGCCAGCAGGATGCCCGGCACCACGCCCGCCACGAACAGCGCGCCGATGGACTGGTCGGTGAGCACGCCATAGAGCAGCAGCGCGATGGAGGGCGGAATGAGGATGCCCAGCGTGCCGCCGCCGGCGATGAGACCGCCGGAACGGGCCAGCGGATAGCCGTTGCGGGTGAGCACCGGGATCGCCACGAGGCCGATGGTAGCGGCGGTGGCGACGCTGGACCCGGAGATGGCCGCGAAGATGGCGCAGGCGATGACGGTCGCCACGCCGAGACCGCCCCGGAGGCCGGAGACCAGCGAGGCCGCAAAGGCGAACAGACGGTCCGAGAGCCCCGTCTGCTGGAGCAGCGTGCCCGCCAGGATGTAGAGCGGCACCGCCAACAGGACGAAGCTGTTCAGCGAGTTATAGGCAGTGAGCGCAGCGTCCTGGAGCAGGTCCGTGCCGCCCATCAGGTAATTGCCCGCCACGGCGCTGACCGCCATGGCGACGAAGACCGGAACGCTGGTGGCGAGGAGGATGAGGAAGAAGCCGATAATGCCGAATGCGAGGGTCATGTCAGATCACCTCTCCGGCGCCGGACTTGTCACGGAAGGCCGCGCCCAGCGTGAACACCATGATCAGGTCCCGCAGAATGGCGAGGATGAGCAGCACGCCGCCGAGCAGCAGCAGGCCCTGGAGCAGCCACATGGGCACATGCAGGATGGTGGAGGTGGTGAAGTTGAGCATCCAGGAGAAGGACACCAGCAACCACGCGCCGTAGGTGAACCCCACCGCGAAGGCGAGCGAGACCAGGAGCGCGAACACGTCGAGCACCTTGCGTACGCCTTCCGGGCAAAGGTCGCGCACGAAGGTAACGCGGAAATGCCCGTCCACATTCTGCGTCGCGCCGATGCCGAGGAAGGCCATGGCGATCATCAGGTAGATGCTCACTTCGGCCGCCCACAAGGTGGGGAGGCCGAAGGTGCGCAGGATCACGTCATAGGTGACGGTGATGGCGAGCAGCCACACCACGAGGGTGGAGAGCGCCCCGCCGAGATCGCCCAGGCGATCGAGGGTCTTCACCACGGCGCCGGGCGCCGTGGTTTGTTCCGTTATCCCGGTCATGTGTCCGCTCAGTCCTTCGGCTGGATCAGCGCCGCCACGTCGGGGCTGAGCTTGGCGAGGGTGGACTTGAGCAGCGGCGCGGTGGCCTTCTGCCAGGCGGCGAATTCCGGCATGTCCGGCTTCAGGATGGTCACCTCCAGGCCGCGATCGCGATACTGCTTCGTCAGGTCGTCGATCTCGGCCACGATGGCCTTGCGGTTGGAGTGGCTCGCCTCGTCCACCGCCGCGATCAGGGCCTTGCGCACGTCGGCGGGCAGCTTGTCCACCCACGGCTTGTTGGCGGCCCAGCCCATCATGGTGGTGCCGAGGAACGAGGCCGGGACGAGGACGTACTTGGAGACCTCGTACATGCGCTGGCTGTCCACGCCCTGGAAGCCCAGGATGGCGGCGTCCACGGTGCCGTACTGCATGGCGGAGTAGACGTCCGCGAAGGGAATGGTCACGGGCGAGCCGCCGAAGGCGCGCACCGCTTCCGCCTGCCCTTCCGAGAAGACGCGGACCTTCTTGCCCACGAAGTCGGCGGGGGTCTTCAGCGGCACTTTCGAGACCACGGCGGGCGGGCCGAGATCCGCGAGGCCGAGAAGGGTCGCGTTCTTCTCGGAAAACTTCTTCTGGAGCACCGACATAAGCCCGTTGGGCTTGTCGATCAGCGTGTCCAGCTCGGCCATGGTGAGGCCGGTGGGCGCGTCCATGAACTTGGTGTCCGGCACCGTGCCGGACCAGCCGTTGACGGTGATCCAGCCGAACTTCACCTGGCCCATGGGAATGCCGACCGGCATGTCCTTGTCCTGGGCCAGTTGGCCGCCCGGGAAATGCTGGAAGGTGACGGTGCCGGAGGGGGCCTTCTTCAGCGCCTCCTCCAGCGCCGGCACGAACTGGCGCACGCCGATATGGTTCGCCCCGCCCCAGGTGGCGAGGGGGACCGTGGTCTGAGCCACGGCGGGCGATGCCGCAATGGCCGCCGCCACGAGGGCGGCGGGCAGGCAAAATGTCTTCACGAACAGCATGTTTCTTCCTCCCAATTATTGGTTGTTCCGGCGGTGTTCCGCCTGGTTCCCGTCAGTCTTTGAAGGACTTCACCATCCGCGTGACGGTGTAGGTGAGCGGGATCTCACCCTTCTGGTTCACCACATTGACGATGGCGGTGACGATGCCGCGGCCCGGCTTCGAGGTGGGGCGGGCGGCGGTGCACTCGCATTCCACATGGAGGGTGTCGCCCGCGAAGGTGGGGCTGTTGACCTTCAGTTCCATGCCCAGGAAGGCGAGGCCGGTATGCTGCATCACGGACTGCATGAGCAGCCCTTCGGCGAAGGAATAGACCAGCGCGCCGGGGGCGAGGCGGCCTTTGATGAGCGACTCGTTTTCCAGATAGTCGAGGTTGGTGAACAGCACTTCGAGCATGCCGGTCACGCACACGAAATTCGTGATGTCGGCATCCGTCACCGTCCGCCCGACCGTGCGGAAACGACGGCCCACGGTCCAGTCCTCGAACGGAATTCCAAGCCCCACATAAGGCAGATCACTCTTCGGCGCACCCATACCTTCGCGTCCTTCCCAATCGATCATTTGTTCATGATCATGGATCATTGATACACAGACATGAACAGATAGATCAAGGCGCAAAGACGCGCGCCGGCCGGCACAGCGCCGCACCAACCCCAGCAAGCACTTGAAATTAAATGTTATTTTACGCGCGAATCCGCCTTCACATAGGCGGCGATGGCGTCGCGCGCTTCCGTGACAAGGGTGTCCACCAGCCCTTCGAGGCGATAGGCAGGCCCGGCAACCAGCAGGCAGAAATGCCGGTCGGGCAAGGGCAGCGGAATGGCGACGCCCAGCAGGTCGGGCGAATAGCCGTTATTGTTGAAGAACCAGCCGCGGGCCTGGGAGATGGCGATCTCCTCCTCCACTTCCTGCCTGTTCATCAACGAGGCGGCGGCGAAGCGCTCATACTCGGCCTTGTCGAGGATCGTCGCCCGCTCGCGCGGGGAAAACAGGGAGAGGATCGCCCGCCCCGCCGCTGTGGCGTAGAGCGGAACGCGCTGGCCCACATGGGCGAAATAGCGGATGGGATTCTTCGATTCCACCACTTCCACGAACACCGCGCTGGTGCCGGACGGCGCGGCGAGGATCGCGGTTTCCCCGGTGCGGGCAGCAACCTGCTCCACCATGGCCTTCAGGGCGTCGGAGACGGGCGCGGCGGCGACGATGACCTCCGCCAGCTTCAGGAGGCGCGGGGTCGGGTAATAGCCGGAGCGGTAGCGCAGTTCGTAGAGATAGCCGGCCTTGCTGAGCGTCTCGATGAGATTGAAGGTGCTGGAGCGCGGCCAGCCGAAATGGTCGGCGATCTCTGACAGCGTGGCCGGCGACTTGCGCTCCGCGAACAGCTCCAAAATCTGCAGCGCGAACGCAACCTGCTTGACGATCATCGACGATCCATCCCGGGCCTAGCCATCAGGGGCGGGACCATATCGCAGGGGCAGCGGCGATTTCAATGAGCGCGCGCCTCAAGAAAAAACAACAAGATCATCTGGGACGGCCAACGTATTTCAAGGCCCGGACGCGCGCAGGACAGTCATTAGGCCCCCACCCCGTCCGCGCTCGCAGCACGGGCGCCCCAGGCTCAGACGGGCTCGCAGATATCGACGGTGGCGCTCACCTGCCGCGCGGGCCGCCCCAGCAGGAAGCCCTGCACCTCCAAACAGCCCTCGGCTTCCAGCAGCGCCAGTTGCTCGTCCGTCTCCACGCCTTCCGCCAGCACATGGATGCCGAGGCTGCGGCCGAGCGTCAGCACCGCCCGCAGGATCGCCAGCGCGTCCGGACTTCCCGCGATGTCGCGCATGAAGGAGCGGTCCAGCTTGATGCGCTGGACCGGAAAGGCGCGCAGCGCGTCGAGGGAGGAATAGCCGGTGCCGAAATCGTCGATGGCCACCGTGACGCCCAAGGCGCTGATGTCGGTGAGCGCGGCGATGCAGTGGGCACGGTCCTCGATGATGGCGGTCTCGGTGATCTCCAGTTCCAGCCGCGCCGGGTCGAGGCCGCTCTGCTCCAGCACTTCGGACACGAGGCGGGGGATGTTGCCGTGGGCGATCTGCACCGGCGAGAGGTTCACCGCCACCCGGTGGCTTCCCGACCAGGACAGCGCCTCGCGGCAGGCGGTGCGCAGCACCCATTCGCCGATGGGCAGGATGAGCCCGCTTTCCTCGGCCAGCGGGATGAAATCGGCCGGGGAGATGTAGCCGCGCGTCGGGTGGCGCCAGCGCACCAGCGCTTCATAGCCGATGACCGAACGGCCTCCGGGGCCCCCTTCCGAAGGCTGGAGGCGGGCCTGCAATTGGTAATGCAGCTCGAACTCGTCCCGCTCCAGGGCGCGCCGCAATTCCAGCACCAGTTCGCGCCGCGCGCGGGCCGCCTCGTCCATGGACGGCTCGTAATAGCTCACGCCGCGCGCCGGATCGGCCTTGGCCCGATACATGGCGAGGTCCGCATTGCCCAGGATCCGGGCCGGGCTCTCGCCGTCCTGCGGATAGAGCGAGACGCCGAAACTGGCATGGGGCAGCACATCGCAAGACCCGATGCGCACGGGGCTCGCCAGCACCGATTCAAGCCGGCCGATAAAGCCCTCCACCTCCCGCCCGGGCGGCAGCGGCGCCACGGCGGCGAATTCGTCGCCGCCCATGCGGGCCAGGAATTCGCCGTCCTTCAGCACGCCGCGCAGGCGGTGGGCCAAAACGCGCAGCATCTCGTCGCCGCCGTCATGGCCATGCACGTCGTTCACCGCCTTGAACTTGTCGAAGTCGATCACCACCAGCGCGAACCGGCGCCCTTCGGACTTCGCCCGCGCCAGCTTCACGTCCAGGAAGCGCGTGAAGCTGTTCCGGTTCGGCAGCCCCGTGAGCGGATCGCTGAGCGCCATCTCGCGCAGCGCGTCCATGGCCTTCTCGCTCACATCGGAATCGATCATGTGGCTGGCGACGCCCGTTGCCGCGATCAGCAGCGCCCCGCAGGTGAGCGCCATGGCGAGCCCCTCGAAGTCCGCCCCTTGCTCGTGGAGAGAGCCGAACGGCACCACGGTGAGCGCCCCCATGCCGGTGAAATGGAGCGCGAGGACGCAGGCGACGAACGCCACCACCGCCAGGACCGGGCGATGGCGCGCCTCGCTCCAGAGCATGAGGGTGGAGAGCCCCGCCGCCAGCACGAGGGACAGCGCCACGTAGAGCGGATCCCAGGCCAGGAACCCGTCGATACGGTAGGCGAACATGCCCAGATAGTGCATGGCCGAGACGGACAGCCCCAGAAGCAGCCCCCCCGCCAGCCGCAGGCTCGTGGTGCCCTCCAGTGCAAGGCGGAAGGCGAGCGCGGCTCCCGCGATGACCACGATCAGCGAGGCGACGGTAAGAAGCGGCTCGTAGCTGGCGGGCACGTCATTGCGATAGGCCAGCATGGCAATGAAATGGGTGCACCAGACCGAGCACCCGGCCGTGACAGCCGCAAGGAACAGCCAGCCGGTCCGCTGCCGCTCCATGCGATGCCGGGCGCGATGGTACAGTTCAAGCGCCGCCCAGGCCCCGCTTCCGCAAACCACAACTGCCAGAGACAAGAGCCAGAGATTGTGCTCTCCCGTCAGGCACGCCACCACACGCATCGCCTTCGCCACCACGGCTCCGCCACGAAACACCGTCAGTGAGGAACTCTGACACCGTCGCAGGGGTTCACATAGCAATACGCACGTATCGGTATTTCGGATGTATCCATCGTGTAATCGGCGGAGATTAACGAAGGGTTGTTGCCGGGCGGTAACACGATTACCTCCAGCTCGAGCACGTTTATCAGTCAACCGTCTCACGAATTGAGCGGGAGAGGCCGACGCCTCCCGCTCGCACGGTCAAGCCACCAGCCTCAGGCGGCAGCGGCCCCGCTGGCGGCGCCCTGGGCGATCAGCGCATCGATCTCCCCCTCGGACAGGCCCGCCTCGGAGAGGACCTGCCGCGTGTGCTCGCCGAGACGGGGCGCGGGGCGTGTCGCTTCCGGCTGGGTCTGCGACCAGGTGCTGGCGGGCTGCATACGGCGGATGGCGCCCTCCGTGGGGTGCGTCTCCTGCCCGAAGAAGCCGATCGCATCGAGGTGCGGATCTTCCAGGATGGAATGGAGGTCGTGGAAGGGCGCGAAGGGAATGTCCGCCGCCTCCAGGAAGGTCTCCCACTCCGCCGTGGTGCGATGGCGGAAGATCTCCGCCACCTCGCCATAGAGGTCGTTGATGTGGCTGTTGCGCGTGCCCATGTTGCGCAGGCGCGGGTCGGAATCGAACGCCTCCGCGCGGCCGAGCGCCGCGTAGAAGCTGCGCCATTGCTTGTCGTTATAGAGCAGCGCGCAGATATAGCCGTCGCTGGTCCGGTAGGGGCGGCGATGCTTGGTGAGAAGGCGCGGATATCCGCCCCCGTCCAACGGCGGATCGAAGGTGAGCCCGCCCAGATGGTCGGCGGCGATCACGCTCACCAGCGTCTCGAACATGGGCACGTCCACCCGCTGCCCCTCGCCGCTCTTGGCGCGGTGGACCAGGGCGGCGCAGATGGCGCCCACGGCCGCGAGGCCCACGATGCGGTCGGCGATGGCGGAGGGCACATAGCGCGGCCCCTCCTCGCTCACCTGCGCGATCAGCCAGGGAATGAGGCTCGCGCCCTGGATCAGGTCGTCATAGGCCGGGCGCGCCGCATAGGGGCCGTTCTGGCCGTAGCCGAACATGCCCGCATAGATGATGTCGGGCCGCGCCGCGCGCAGGTCCTCATAGGCCAGGCCCAGCCGCGCCATGGCCTGGGGGCGGATATTGTAGGCGATGACGTCCGCGCCCTCGGCCATCTTGAGCAGCGCCGCGCGCCCGCCCTTGCTCTTCAGGTCCAGCACCACGCTGCGCTTGGAACCGTTGGCGTTCAGGAACAGCCCGCCCATGCCGGGCGAACGGCCGGGACCGATGAGGCGCACCGGGTCTCCGGCGGGCGATTCCACCTTGATGACGTCGGCGCCCATGTCTCCCAGCATCTGGGTGGCGGACGGCCCCATCATCACGGTGGTGAGGTCGAGGATTCGGATTCCGGAGAGCGGGCCCACGGTCGTTCCATCCCTGTTTCGGGTCGCGGCGGCGGGCGGCCCCCGCTTTTACCACGTCCGCCGCTATGGCCCCCATATGGGCGCGGGGGCGGGCGGCTGGACTTTCAAGGTGCTAAAGGACATGGTGTTTTTCGTCAATACGATGAAAATAATCACATATATGATAATTGGAGACGAGACGTGCCTCGCCTGATCCGTGTCGAGCGCCAGGGACCGGCGGCCATCATCACCTTCCAGCGTCCGGAAGCGATGAACTCCTGGACGCAGGCCATGCGGGCCGAAATCATCGATGCCATGGCGCAGGCGGACGCCGATCCCGCGGTGCGCGCCGTCATCTTCACCGGCGCCGGACCGCGTGCGTTCGGTGCGGGCCAGGACCTGAAGGAGCCCGGCCCCACCCTTGCCGAGGCGGATGCCTGGATCGACCAGTGGGCACGCCTGTTCGGCACGCTGCGGGGCCTCTCCAAGCCCAGCATCGCCGCGCTGAACGGGGTGGCGGCGGGCTCGTCCTTCCAGTTCGCCCTCATGGCGGATTTCCGTGTCGCCCATGACGGGGTGCGCATGGGCCAGCCGGAGATCAATTCCGGCGTCGCCAGCGCCATGGGGCCCTGGATCATCCGCGAGATGCTGGGCCCGGCCTATGCCACGGACCTCTGCCTCTCCGGCCGCATCATGGGCAACGAGGAATGCCGCCGGCTCGGCCTGTTCAACCGGGTGGTGACGGCGGAAGAGGTGGTGCCGGAAGCGGTGCGCCTCGCCGGGGAATTGGCCGCCAAGCCGGAGCGGGCCATGGGGCTCACCAAGGCCCGGCTGCGCGGCTTCGGCGATGCCGGCTTCCGGGAGGCCATCGACCTGTGGCGCGCCATGCTGCGCCAGACGCTGGAGAGCGCCTGACGCTATTCCGGCAGGTAATGGGCGATCTTGGCGCGCATGAGGGCCACAAGCTCGCCGGTGCGCTCCATGAGCAGCGAGGACAGGCCGCCAATGCCCAGCGCCACGGGATGGTCCCGCCCGCCGCCGGGCAGCAGCACGCACACGATGCCCGCGCCCGGCGCGATGCGGTCCACGGAACGGGAATAGCCGTCGCGCCGGATGGCCGTCACTTCCGCCATGACCACGCCGAGCGGCACGGTCTGGCCGTCGGGACGCAGGCTCGCCGCCCGCTCCACCTTGCGGGCGATCTCCGCATCGTCCATGGCGGAGAGCAGCATCAGCCCCAGGCCCGAAGCCTCGATGGGCCGGGTGGTGCCGCGCGGAATATGCAGGCGCATGGGATTGGTGGCGGGGATCGCCTCCGCATAGATGGCGTTGCAGTCGCTGGGAATGCCGAGGAGGATGGTCTCGCCGGTCTCCTCGCCGAGATCGTGCATAAGCTGGTGGATGCGCCCGTCCGTCACCCGTGCGTCCAGCCAGCGGCCGAGCATGGCGACGCGGGCGGTGGGCAGGACCTTGCGCCCGTCCGCCTCGGCCAGGTACCCCTGCTCGATCATGGTGCGCACCAGCATGGAGGTGCTGGACTGGGGATAATCGAGGGCCCGCGCCAGTTCCGAGACGGTGGTGGAGCGCTCGATGGAGGCGAAATATTCCAGCACCTCCAGCACCCGCAAGGCGGACTTCACAGGGGTCTGGCCACCCTTGGCGCTGCGGGGTCTGGGCATACGGATCTCCGCCCCTTTAATCCTATACATGATTAAAAAAATCAAGTTGACGAACAATAGCTCGCCTGCATGTTTCACGCACGGTTTTCAGGGCCGCAGGAGGAAAAGCCATGGACAAGGATCCCATCGTCATTGCCGGTGCCGCACGCACGGCCCTCGGCGCGTTCCAGGGCGCGTTCAAGGACATGGGCGCCCCGGCGCTCGGCGCCATCGCCGTGAAGGCCGCCATCGCGCGCGCCAAGGTGGCGCCTGAGGACGTGGAAGAGGCGCTCCTGGGCTGCGTGCTCTCGGCCGGCATCGGCCAGGCCCCCGCGCGCCAGGCGGCGCTCGGCGCGGGCCTGCCCCAGTCCGTGCCCTGCACCACCGTGAGCAAGGTGTGCGGCTCGGGCATGAAGGCCCTGATGCTGGCCAACGACCTCATCGCCGCCGGCAGCGCCAATATCGTGGTGGCGGGCGGCATGGAGAGCATGTCCAACGCGCCCTATTTGCTGGACCGCGCCCGCGCGGGCATGCGCCTCGGCCATGGCCGGGTGCTGGACCACATGTTCCTGGACGGCCTGGAGGATGCCTATGACAAGGGCCGCCTCATGGGCACCTTCGCGGAGGACACCGCGCAGCATTACCAGTTCACCCGCGAGGCGCAGGACGCCTTCGCGATCCGCTCCCTGGAGCGCGCCCGCGCGGCGGCCGAGCAGGGCCGGTTCGCCTCTGAGATCGTCGCCGTAACCCCGCCCAAGGGCGTGGCTGTGGAGGCGGACGAGCAGCCCCGCACCGCGCGGCCGGAGAAGATCCCCACCCTGAAGCCCGCCTTCCGCGACGGCGGCACGGTGACGGCGGCCAATTCCTCGTCCATCTCGGACGGCGCGGCGGCCCTCGTGCTCATGCGCCTGTCCGAGGCGGAGAAGCGCGGCGCCACCCCGCTCGCCATCCTGCGCGGCCATTCCGCCCACGCCCAGGCCCCCGCCTGGTTCACCACCGCGCCGGTGGCCGCCATCACCAAGCTGCAGGACCGGCTCGGCTGGACCGCGAAGGACGTGGACCTCTACGAGATCAACGAAGCCTTCGCGGTGGTCACCATGGCCGCGCAGAAGGATCTGGGCCTGCCCGACGAGAAGGTGAACGTGCATGGCGGCGCCTGCGCGCTCGGCCATCCCATCGGCGCCTCGGGCGCGCGCATCATCGTGACGCTGCTGGCGGCCCTGGAGACCTACGGCCTCAAGCGCGGCATCGCCTCGCTCTGCATCGGCGGCGGGGAAGCCACCGCCATCGCCGTCGAGCGGCTGCCGTCCTGATTTCGGCCCCCTGAAGGAGACCCGCATCATGCAGGTGAAGGACATTCCCGCCATCGTCACCGGCGCCGCCTCGGGCCTGGGCGAAGCCACCGCCCGCGCGCTGGCGGCGGCCGGCGCGAAGGTGGCGCTGCTCGATCTCAATGCCGAGCGCGTCGGCGCCGTGGCCAAGGAGATCGGCGGCATCGGCATCGGTTGCAACGTGACGGACGCCGCGAGCGCGGAAGCCGCCGTGGACGCGGCACGCGCCGCCCACGGCCCGGCCCGCATCCTGGTGAATTGCGCGGGCATCGCCCCCGCCGCCAAGGTGGTGGGCCGCAAGGGCGTGATGCCGCTCGACCAGTTCCGCACGGTGATCGAGGTGAACCTCATCGGCACCTTCAACCTGCTGCGCCTCGTGGCGGCGGGCGCGGCGGAACTGGAGCCCCTGGAAGGCGGCGAGCGGGCGGTGATCATCTCCACCGCCTCCATCGCCGCCTATGAGGGGCAGGTGGGGCAGGCGGCCTATGCGGCTTCCAAGGCGGGCGTGGTGGGCCTCACCTTGCCGGTTGCGCGCGAGCTTGCGCCGCTGGGCATCCGGGTCTGCGCCATCGCGCCGGGCCTGTTCGGCACGCCCATGCTGCTGGCCATGCCGCAGGAGGTGCAGGACAGCCTCGGCGCCTCCGTGCCCTTCCCCTCGCGCCTCGGCCTGCCGGAAGAATATGCCAGCCTCGCGCTGCATATCCTCTCCAACCCCATGCTCAACGGCGAGGTCATCCGCCTCGACGGCGCGCTGCGCATGGCGGCGAAGTAAGAGGGTCCGGCAACACGCCCGTCAGCTATTGACGTCCGGCAGCGGGGGGATTTCCGCCCGCTCGCCTCCCCCCAGCGGCTGCGCCCCGCGCGCCACCAGCGCGGCGCCCAGCGCCAGCGCCTCCTCCTCCAGAATGGCCACCAGCCGCGCCCGGCGCGGCGCGCGCATGCGCTCGCTGATGGCGGCGATGGACAAGGCGGCCAGCGGCTGGCGGTGCTGGAGGCCGCGCACCGGCACCCCCACCGCGCACATGCTTTTCAGCACCTGCCCGTCATTGAAGGCGTAGCCCTCCTCCCGGCTGCGGCGCACCAGCGCCAGCACGCTCTCCGCGATCATGGCGGGATTGGCCGGGAAGCGGCGGGCATTGCGGGCCACCATGTCCTCCATCTCCGCGCACGGCATGAAGGCGAGCAGCGCCAAGGCGCCCGCGCCGATGCCGAGCGGGCGGCGGTCGCCGATATTCAGCGTCAGCGCCTTGATGGGGAATGTTCCCTCCTGCCGGTCCACGCAGATGGAATCGGCCCCGCTGCGGATGGAGAGGAACACCGTGTCCTCGGTCTGCTCGGCGATGCGCACCAGATGCGGCCGGGCCAGTTCCCGCAGGTTGAAGCGGTTGATGGAGGCCGAGCCGAGCGCCAGGAAATCCATGCCCAGGAAGAACATGCCGCTGGCGGGATGGCGCTCCACGAACCCCTCGGCGCGCAAGGCGCCGATGATCCGGTAGAGGGTCGAGCGGTTGAGGCCCGAGGCATCCTGAAGATCCTGGAACGACACGCCGCTGGCATAATTGGTGGAGGCGAGGATGCGCAGCACGCGCAACGCCCGCTCGATGCTCTGCGTCCCCTCCCGCTCCGTCCCCGGCTTGGCGGCGCGCCCCGGCATGGTTCGTTCCACTATTTGAGACGATCAGTTCACATTGTGAGAATAACATCGTAGCTGCTTGGAATGAAATGCTTTCCTCTCCAAAGCGGGGGCGCGAGTCCATAAAGTGGGCGCAGAAAAAAACATATTGGGGAGGAGATACGATGAGCCTTTTGAAAACGACGTTCGGCGCCCTCGTGACGGGTGCCGCCATGATCGGCGCGGGACTGCTGGCAGCGGCGCCCGCCGCGGCGCAGGCCACCGACTACCCCACCCGCCCCATCCGCCTCGTGGTGGGCTTCTCGCCCGGCGGCCCCACCGACATCGTGGCCCGCCTGCTGGCCTCGAACATGGGCGCGACGCTCGGCCAGAACATGGTGGTTGAGAACAAGCCCGGCGCGAACAGCAACATCGCCGCCAACGAAGTGTCCAATGCCCGGCCCGACGGCTATACGCTGCTCTACAATACGTCCTCCATCGCCATCAGCCCGGCGCTGTACAAGAACCTGACCTATGACGTGAAGAAGTCGCTGACCCCGGTGGGCCTCAGCGCCAACGTTCCGATCGTGCTGGAGGTCAATCCCAAGCTGCCGGTGAAGGACATCAAGGAGTTCGAGACCTACTTCAAGCAGGAGCAGGGCAAGGGCACCTATTCCTCCACGGGCAACGGCTCCATCACCCAGCTCGCCGCCGCTTCCGTGCTGAACAAGCTCGGGGTCGAGGCCGTCCACGTTCCCTATCCCGGCAGCGCCCCGGCGCTGGTGGACCTGTCGGGCGGCGTGGTGGACTTCATGGCGGACACCGTGAACTCCTCCCTCCCCTTCCTGAAGGACGGGCGCCTGCGCCCCATCGCCGTCACCAGCAAGGAGCGGCTCGCCGTTCTGCCGGACGTGCCGACCCTGCGCGAGCTGGGCCTGCAGGATGTGGAAATCGGCGCGTGGCAGGGCATCATGGCCCCGGCCGGAACGCCCCAGCCCATCATCGACAAGCTGAACGCGGCGCTCCAGAAGGCGCTGAAGGATCCGGCGGTGCTCAAGGCCCTGGCCCAGCAGGCCACCGATCCACTCGGCGGCACCCCCACCGAATACGGCAAGTTCCTGGACAGCGAGATCGAGCGCTTCAACAAGCTGGTGGCGCAGAACAAGATCCAGATGAATTGATCCTCTCCTCCTGAGGAACCTCCAAAGGGCGGCCATTCGGCCGCCCTCTTTTCGTTACGGCATTTCAAACGCCGAAATAGAACCTCATTGCATAAGCGCGCCGCTCCACCCATGAGAGGCGCAAGCCGTGTTCCTCACCCGCCCCGCGCACATCGCCGGCGGGCGCCGTTATGTCAGGAGACCCCATGCCCTCCATGAAGCTCGCAGTCATCGGTTCCGGCATGATGGGCGGCGGCATCGCGCTGGACGCGGCGCGCCACGGCCTGACCGTGACCGTCTATGACGCGCGCCCCGAAGGCGCCGCCCAGGTGCGCGAGCGCGCGGCCTCCGTCTATGGCCGCTGGGTGAAGTCCGGCCGCATGACCGAGCAGGCGCGGGACGAGGCCCTTGCCCGCCTCTCCGCCGCCGCCTCCCTCGCGGACCTTGCGGGCAGCGACGTGATCGTGGAAGCGGTGTTCGAGGACCTGGCGGTGAAGCGCGACGTGTTCGCCGCTTTGGCGCCTTATGTGGGCGCGGACACCATCGTCGCCACCAATACCAGCGCGCTGCGGGTGTCGGACATCGCACAGGGCCTGCCCTTCGCGGACCGGGTTCTGGGCCTGCATTATTTCTCCCCGGCGGAAATCTGCCCCCTGGTGGAGGTGGTGCGCGCCACCGGGACCAGCGCGGTGACCCTCGCGCGCGCCGACGCCTTCCTGGCGGCCACGGGCCGCACGGCGCTCGCCTGCGCCGACGCGCCGGGCTTCGCCATCAACCGCTTCTTCTGCCCCTATTACAACGAGGCCACCCGCATCCTGGCGGACGGCATCGCCACGGCGGGCGAGATCGACACCGTAGCGCGCGAGCGCCTCGGCATCGCGGCGGGGCCGTTCCTGGTCATGAACCTCATCGGGCCGCGCATCGCCAGCCACGCCATGGCCAATCTCGCGCCGCTCGGCCCCTTCTATGCGGCGAGCGACCTGCTGATGGCGCAGGGCCGCGCGGGCACCGCCTGGGAAACCATCCCCGACGCCGCCCTGCCCGCCCGCGCCGACGAGATCGCCGACCGGTTGGTGGCCGCCATGGGCATTCCCGCGCTGGAACTGGCGGCGGCTGATGTGGCCGACCCGGCCCGCACCGATACGGGCGCCGTCATGGCGCTGAAATTCGGCAAGGGGCCGTTCTCCCTCATGCGGGAATGGCCGCAGGAGCGGCTCTCCGCCGCCATTGCCGGCCTGTGCCGGCGCGACGGCCATCCGGAGCCGACCCTCGCGGTTGCCGAGCCGGCGTGATAGCAGCGGTGCGCGGGCCGCTCCGCGCGCCGGATAAAGGTCCCGTCCCTTCAAGGAGAAACGCCATGTCCGACACTGAAGTCGTCTTCCTCTCCGGCGCCCGCACCGCCATCGGCAGCTTCGGCGGCACCTTGAAGGACGTGCCGCCCACCACGCTCGGCGCCCATGCGGCCAAGGCCGCCATCGCCCGCGCGGGCATCGCCCCCGAGGATGTGGGCACGACCGTGTTCGGCAACGTCATCCACACCGAGGCGCGGGACATGTATCTCTCGCGCGTCGCCGCCATGGAGGCGGGCGTGCCGAAGGAGGCCCCCGCCCTCACCGTGAACCGGCTCTGCGGCTCCGGCCTCCAGGCGATCATTTCCGCCGCCCAGTCGGTGAAGCTGGGCGATGCGCAGATCGCGCTCGCGGGCGGCGCCGAGAGCATGAGCCGCGGCGGCTACCTGCTGCCCCAGGCCCGCTGGGGCCAGCGCATGGGCAGCGCCCAGGCCGTGGACATGATGGTGGGCGTGCTCACCGACCCCTTCGGCCATGGCCATATGGGCATCACGGCGGAGAACGTCTCGGCCCGCTACGACATCACCCGCGAGGCGCAGGACGAGACCGCCGTGGAGAGCCACCGCCGCGCCGCCCATGCGGTAGCGGAAGGCCGCTTCAAGGAGCAGATCGTCCCCTATGAGATCGCCGGCCGGAAAGGCACCGTCTCCTTCGACACGGACGAGCATTTCCGGGCCGACGCGACGGTCGCGGACATGGCCAAGCTGCGCCCGGTCTTCAAGAAGGACGGCACGGTGACCGCAGGCAATGCCTCCGGCATCAATGACGGCGCGGCGGCGGTGATCCTCGCCGACGGCGCCACCGCCCGCGCCCGTGGCCTCGCGCCGCTGGCGCGCCTCGTCTCCTACGGCCTTGCGGGCGTGGAGCCCTCCGAGATGGGCATGGGGCCGGTTCCGGCGGTGAAGATCGCCCTGGACCGCGCGGGCCTCACGGCCGCCGACCTGGACGTGATCGAATCCAACGAGGCGTTCGCCGCCCAGGCCTGCGCGGTCTCCCGCCAGCTGGGCCTCGATCCGGCCAAGGTGAACCCCAATGGCGGGGCCATCGCGCTCGGCCATCCCGTGGGCGCCACCGGCGCGATCCTCACGGTGAAGACCCTCTATGAGCTGAAGCGCACGGGCGGCCGCTATGGCCTCGTCACCATGTGCATCGGCGGCGGCCAGGGCATCGCCATGATCGTCGAGCGCCTCTGAAACCCGTTCGGCCCCGGTCTGACCGGGGCCGATTGAAGTTTCTGCGGTACCGCACGCATTAAAGGCCCGTGAGCTTGGCTCGCGGGCCTTTTTGCATCACGGCTTCACCACCTCGCCGTCTTCCTTGGTGAAGCTGTCGGGCTTGCGCTCCAGCAGATCCAGCACCCGCTCGGACGGGCGGCAGAGACGCACGCCGAGCGGCGTCTCCACGATGGGCCGGTTCACCAGGATGGGATGGGCCACCATGGCGTCCAGGAGCGCGTCGTCGCTCACGCCCGGCTCCAGCAGCCCCAGTTCGGCGGCGGGCGTGCCCTTCTCCCGCAGGATGTCGCGGGCGGTTCCGCCCATGGCCCCCACCAGATGCTCCAGCAGCGGGCGTGTCCAGCCGGTCTTCAGATATTCGACGACGGTGGGCGCATAGCCCGCAGCCTCGATCATGGCCAGCGTGTTGCGGGAGGTTCCGCATTTTGGGTTGTGGTAGATGGTGATGGGAAACGCGGTCATGCGCCCTCTTCCTCCTGTTGGAAAAGCCACCCGCTGAGCACCAGGGCGAGCCCTGCCCCACCCAGCTGCGCGAGGATGAAGACCGGAACGCTTTCGGGCGCGATGCCGGCGAACGTATCGGTCAGCGCGCGCGCCAGCGTCACGGCCGGATTGGCGAACGAGGTGGACGCGGTGAACCAATAGGCGGAGGTGATGTAGAGCCCCACCATGGCCGCCGTCGCCTCCGGGCGGACGTGCACCGTGCCCAGGATCACCACCACGAGGCCGAACGTGGCGACGCACTCGGACAGGGCTTGCGCGGCGCCTCCGCGCATGGTGGCGGAGACCTGGAACGGGCTCTCGCCGAACATGAGATGGGCGAGCCAGACGCCCAGCACCGCCCCCACCACCTGGACCGCCATATAGGCCGCAGCCCGCCTTGGCGCGATCTCGCGGCGAAGCGCGAAGACCAGCGTCACCGCCGGATTGAAATGGGCGCCGGAGACCGGCCCCAGCAGGGTGATGAGCACCGCGAGGCCCGCCCCCGTCGCCAGGGTGTTGGCCAGCAGCGCCAAGGCGACGGTCCCGCCCGCCAGCCGCTCGCCCATGATGCCGGAGCCGACCACGATGGCGAGCAACAGCGCGCTTCCCATGGCCTCCGCCGCGAGGCGCCGGACCAGGCCGGGCGTCGCGCGGATGCGCGGCGTCGGGATCGCGGCGGCCGTGGCATCGGTCATGCCGCCCCTCCCCTCTCCGGGGTGCAACAGGCCGTCGCACGGGCGGCCATCGCGACCGGGGCGCACAATTCCGGGTGCCCGCCGCAGCAATCCTCCAGCAGATAGACCAGCAACTCCCCCATGGCGGCGATGTCCGCCACATAGATGATGGAGCGCCCCCGGCGCGCACCCATCACGAGCCCCGCCTTGGAGAGGATGGCGAGATGGCTGGACAGGGTATTGGCCGGAATGTCCAGCGCCCGCGCCACATCCCCCGCCGCCACGCCCTCCTCGCCCGCCTTCACCAGCAGGCGGAAGATGGCGAGGCGGCTGTCCTGCGCGAGGGCCGAAAGGCGGTCGATGGCGATATTCGATTCCATAATTCCAGATATATGGAATTATTAAATTTAGCAACATCCTTCACGACCGCGCCCCGGAGGGCGCGGTCGCGTGGGTCAGCGCAGCCCCAGTCCGCGCGCGATGATGCCGCGCAGGATTTCCCGCGTGCCGCCCCGGAGCGAAAAGGATGGGGCGTTCAGGGTCGTATAAGCGAGCACGTTGAGGAAGCTGGACGTGGAGGCGAGCGAGGGCTCGCCGGACACCAGGCGCCGCGCGATCTCGGGGATCTCCTGCTCGAACAGCGCGCCGAGATCCTTCACCACGGCGGCATCCAGCTGCGGATCCTGCCCCGCCTGGAGCATGCCCGCCACGGAGGTGGAGAGCCGCCGCAGCACGATGAGATGCGCCACGAGCCGCCCCACCGCCTCCTGCGCCGCCTCGCGCGGGTCGTCGGCCAGGACGCGCACCAGCTCCTTCAGCAGCGTGAAGGAGGAGAGGAAACGCTCCGGCCCGCTGCGCTCGAAGGCCAGCTCGCCCATCACCTGCTTCCAGCCATCGCCGGGATTGCCCAGGATGCTGTCGGCGGGCAGGAACACGTCCTCGAAATGCACCTCGTTGAAATGGTGCGCCCCGGCAATGTCCACGATGGGCCGCACCGTGATGCCCGGTGTCTTCATGTCCACCAGGAACTGGGACAGCCCCTCATGCCGCTCGCCCGGCGCGGTGCGGGCCAGCAGGATCATGTAGTGGGCCTCATGGGCATAGGTGGTCCACAGCTTGGTGCCGGAGACGCGGTAGCCGCCCTCCACCGGCTCGGCGCGGGTGCGCGCGGCGGCAAGGTCCGAGCCGGAGCCCGGCTCGCTCATGCCGATGCAGAAGAAGCACTGGCCCGTGGCGATGCGCGGCAGGATGTCCGCGCGCTGCGCCGCGCTGCCATAGCGCAGCAGCGTGGGGCCGCTCTGCCGGTCGGCAATCCAGTGGGCGGCCACCGGCGCGCCGGCGGCCAGCATCTCCTCCAGCACCACATAGCGGTGGAGCGCGGTGCGCTCATGGCCGCCATAGGCTTTCGGCCAGGTCATGGCGATCCAGCCGCGCTCACCCATGCGGCGGGAGAAGTCCGCGTCGAAGCCGATCCAGGACTGGGCGCGCTCCAGCGGCGTGCGGGTGGCGATGGTCTCGGCGAGGAAGGCACGCACCTCCGCGCGGAGCGCCTGCGCGTCCTCGGGCAGTTGCGCGGGGGGGAATTCGAAATGATGCATGATGGATCCGTGCGAAATCAGGCTGCGGCGATGAAGGGCCAAAGGTCGTCGGCGCCCCGGCGCAGCACGTCCGCGCCGAGCCGGCGGCTCCAGACCGCCTCGTTGCCGAACTCCTCGCGCCAGGCCCACAGCCGCTTGGTGAGGAAATGGAGCTGGTGCTCATAGGAGAAGCCCATGGCGCCGTGCATCTGGTGGGCAATGCCCGCCGCGATGCCCGCCGCCTCGCCCGCCCGCACCTTGGCGGCGGCGATGGGGGCGAAAGCGAGGCCTTCACCCAATGCCTGCGCGGCGAGCCCAGCCGCGCCGCCCGCAGCCGCGGTCTGGGTGGCGAGGATCGCCACCTGCTGCTGCACCGCCTGGAACTTGGAGAGGGTACGTCCGAACTGCACCCGCTCGCCCACATAGGTGGCGGTCAGTTCCAGCACCGTGTCCAGCGCCCCGGCCAAGGCGATGGCGCGCACGGCGGCGCCCATCCGCTCCGCCTCGGCCGGCCCGAAGGGGCTTTGCGTCACCGCGTCGGCCTCCAACAGGAGATCGAAGGCCACGTCGTCGCGCGGCTCGCGGGCGATGTTCTCGCCGGGCGTAAGGGTGCCCGCGCTGAGCGGCACGCAGGCGAGGCGCCCAGCCCCGTCTTCCTCGCCCACCACCACCAGCGACTGCGCGTTGCGCCCATAAGGCACGCGGGCAGCGACGCCGGACAGCCGCCAGCCCGCGCCCTCGCGCCGAAGGGACAAGGACCCGCTTGTGGCGGCAAAGGTGAGGATGCCCTCGCCCAGCTCCCGCCCGCCCGCCACCAGCAGGCGGTTGGCAAGCATGGTCTCCGCCAAGGGCAGCGGCACCGCATGGGCGCCCGCGAGGCGGATGATGGCCGCGCAGCCCTCGGCCCCGAGGCCGACGCCCCCCGCCGCCTCGGGCACCATGGCGAGCGTCAGGCCCGCCTCTTCCGCCGCCGTCCAGAAGCCGGCCGGAAACGCGCCCTCTTCCGCCGCGGCGGACAGTGCATGGGTCATGTGGTCGCCGAACAGCCGCGATGCGGTCTGTGCCACCAGGGAATTCAGGTCGTCGGTATTCTGATCGTCCATTGGCCCGTCCGGTCCTCCCACGCTGTTTTGCCCCGTGAAAGGGCTTTATTTCATCAGATGAAATGATATATCATGGAATGAATTTAGCATGCCGAGCCCCGGATGCAACGGCTTCCCGCGTCCGCGACACGGCAATGGAGGGGAAATCCCATGGCGTCCTACAAGCCGGTGGCGGCGGCGCTGCGCGTCCTGGACGTTCTCGCGGCGGTCAACCGCCTCAACAAGAAAGCGAGCGTGGCGGAGATCCATCGCCGCACCGGCATCGACAAGGCCACCATCGTGCGCATGCTGGAGACGCTGGCCCATGCGGGCTATCTGGTGCGCGATGCCGACCAGACCATCTACCAGGTGACGGGCAAGGCCCTCAGCCTCTCCACGGCCTTCGACCGGCACACCGTGGTGGGCACCATCATCGCGCCGCTCATGTCCGAGTTCCGCGTGGCGGTGGGCTGGCCGTCGGACGTGGCGCTGTTCGACACGGACGCCATGCTGGTGATCAAGTCCTCCCGCGAGGGCGAACCCTTCTCCTTCAACCGCGCGCCGGGCTTCCGCGCGCCCATGGCGGGCACCAGCCTGGGCCTTGCCTATCTCGCCTTCTGCCCGGAGCCGGAGCGGGCCGCCATCCTCGCCCGCATCGCGGCGGACACCGGGGACACCACGCCCTGGTCGCGCCTCGTCCAGGAGCCCGCCCGCATCGCGCGGCGGCTGGAGGAGGTGCGCAGCCGGGGCTATGCCACCATGGACGAGACCTATTCGCGCATCGAGTATGAGGGGCGCATCGCCAGCATCGGCGTGCCCATCATGACGGAGCGCGAGCTGTTCGCCTCCATCAACATCATCTACCTCACCAGCGCCCTCTCACCCCAGGCCGCGCGCGAGACGCTGCTGGGCCCGCTGAAGGACGTGGCGGCCCGGATGGGCACGGCCCTCGCCGAGAAGGCGGCGCCGGGCATCCAGCTGTAGGGCGACCGGCGCGGCACCGTTTCCCGTTTGAAACGGGCCCGCGCCAATCGGATCCGGCGTCAGACGCCTTCCACCGCCACGATCTCCACATGGGCCGCCCCGGCGCGGGCGTCACGGGCGAGCGTGTATTCGGGCGAGTGGAAATAGGCCGTGGCCGCCGCGAGGGACGGGAATTCCACGATGACGTTGCGCGCGCGGGACGGACCTTCCAGCGCCTCATAGAGGCCGCCGCGGGTGAGCACCGTGCCGCCATGGGCCTTCATGGCCGCCGTGGCCAGCGGCACATAGGCCGCGTACTTCTCCGGGTCGATCACGTCGATGCGGCCGATGACATAGCCTTTGGGCATGAGCTTCTCCCTGACGCTGTTCCGGGCCGGGCCTGACACAGCCCGCCTCAAGCGCATTCACATAAACAAAAGGAGCGCTTCGGGCTCGTATGAAACCCCGAAAGCGCTCCCATGATTGATGTGGGGCGGCGCGTCCCTTCCGGAATGCGCCGCCCCACATCTCACTTCTTCAGCAGCGGGCAGGCGCTCTCGCCGGCCGGGCGGAACGCCTGGTCGCCGGGCACGATCTCGCCGATCTCGAAATAGTCCCACGGGCCCTTGGACTGCTCGGGGGTCTTCACCTTGGCCATGCGCACGTCACGCAGCAGGCGGCCGTCCACCCGCAGCTTGGCGTCCTTGGTCATGAGGTCGTTGACCGGGGTGTCCTTCATCTGCTTCAGCACCGCGTCCGTATCGGTGGTGCCGGCGGCCTTCACGGCCTTCAGATAATGCAGCACGCCGGAATAGTTCATGGCCTGCGCCTCGCTCGGCGGGCGGCCCGTGCGCTTCTTGAAGCGCTCGGCGAAGCCACGGGTGGCCTCGTCCTGGTCCCAATAGAACACCGTGGAGATGGTGGTGCCCTGGGTGGCCTTCAGGCCCACGCTGTGCACGTCCACCAGCAGCAGCGCCATGGCGGCGGGAACCTGCTTGGCGGTGAAGATCTGGAATTCCTGGCCCTGCTTCAGCACGTTCTGCAGGTCCGACACCGCGCTCGCCACCGCGATGACCTTCGCGCCCGACGCCTGCGCCTGCAGGAGGTAGGACGAGAAGTCGAGGGTGTTGATGGGATGGCGGATGGAGCCCACCACCTTGCCGCCATTGGCTTCCACCACGGCGCGGGTGTCGTTCTCCAGCGCATAGCCGAAGGCGTAGTCGGCGGTGATGAAGAACCAGGTGTCGAGGCCCGACTTCACCATGTGGGCGGGCGCCGCGCGGCTGAACTGGTAGGTGTCGTAGCCCCAGTGGAAGCTGTTGGTGGTGCAGCCCTTGCCGGTCAGCTCGGAGGTGGCCGCGCCGGTGGCGATGGTGATGCGGTCCTTCTCCTTGGCGATGCGCTGCACGGCGAGGCCGACCGCGGAATTGCCGAGGTCCACGATCAGGCGGACATTGTCATTGTCGAACCACTTGGAGGCCGTGGCCGCGCCGATATCGGCCTTGTTCTGGTGGTCGGCATGAACCAGCTCGATCTTGCGGTCGAGCACGGTGCCGCCGAAATCCTCGATGGCCATGCGGGCGCCTTCCACGGAGCCCATGCCCTGGGTGTCGGCGAGCGCGCTCGACATGTCGGTCAGCACGCCGATGCGCACCGGCCCGTCGGCCGCCTGCGCGGTGGTGGCCAGGCCCATCAGGCCCAGCGCGGCGATGGTTGTCTTGAGCGTCACGTTATCCTCCCTCGAATTGTTTGCTTGATGGTTCAGGCGAGCAGGCCGCCATCCACCGGCAGGAAAGCACCGGTGATGAAGGACGCCTCGTTGGACAGCAGGAACAGGGCCGCATAGCCCACTTCCTCAGGCCGACCGGCGCGCCCCATGGCGGTGGTGGAGCCGAACTTCTTCACCAGCTCTTCGCGATCCAGGCCCTTGGTGGTCACCTGGTCCTTGCGGTCCACGAACTCGCGCGCCATGGGCGTGTCGAACGGGCCGGGGCAGACGGCGTTCACGCGGATGCCCTGGGAGGCGTAGCGCTTGGCCAGACCCCGGACGAGGCCGATGACGCCCGCCTTCATGCCCGAATAGATGGGGCTGAAGCTGGAGGCGGACATGCCGGAGGTGGAGGCGGTGAACAGCACCGAGCCGCCCTCGCGGGCCCGCAGGTGCGGCAGCGCCGCGATGGTGGTGGCGAGCTGCGAACGGATGTTGAGGTCGAGGGCGAGATCGAAGTCCGCCCAGTCGAGATCCTCAACCGCCGCCGGGCCGGGATGGCCGAGATGGTTCCACAGGAAGTCGATGCCGCCGAACTGGGACACGGCCTGGGTGACGATGTCTTCCGCCGCCGCCATGTCGCGCAGGTCCGCGCCGATGGCGAACGCCGTGCCGCCGGCGGCGCGGATCTCTTCCGCCACCTTCTCCGCACCGGCCGCATCGCGGTCCACCACGCACACCTTGGCACCTTCGCGCGCCAGCAGCAGCGTGCCCGCCCGACCCATGCCCGAGGCCGCCGCCGTGACGATGCCGGCCCTGTTCTGCATTCTCATTGTGACGTACTCCCTCACGCGGCCCGGGGCCGCTATTGCTGTGTTTCGCGGCCGGAGGCCGCTTCATTCCGGCGCGCGGCGGTGCCGCCTGCGCACCTGTGAGCGTCTCAGCCCTGCGGGACCGGCGCCTTCACCACCACCGTCTGGGTGTTGGTGTATTCCAGCAGCCCCTCCATGCCGTTCTCCACGCCGATGCCGGACTGCTTGTGTCCGCCGAAGGCGCTGTGGGGCGAGAGGAAGCGGGTCTCGTTGATCCAGACCGTGCCGCAGTCGAGCTGCTCGGCGATGGCGGCGGCGCGATCGAGATCACGCGACCACACCGAGCCGCCCAGGCCGTATTCGGTGTCGTTGGCCCGGCGCACCACCTCGTCCACGTCCGTGAACTTCAGCAGCGGCAGGACCGGCCCGAACGCTTCCTCGGCCACCACCGGCGCGTCGTCCGGCGGGTTGTCCACGATGGTCACGGGGATGAAATAGCCGGGCCGCGCATGATCCACGTCGCCGCCCGCCAGGAAGGTGAGGCCCTGTTCGCGGGCGCCTTCGATGAGCTTGCACACGCGCTCGAATTGCGGGCGGTTCTGGATGGGACCGAGCTGGGTGCCCTGCTCGGCGCCGTCGCCCACCTTCACCGTGGCGGCATAGTCCACCAGCGCGGCTGAGAAGGCGTCATAGATGTCCGCATGCACATAGAGCCGCTTCACGGCGATGCAGATCTGCGAGGTGTTGGCGAAGGCGGCCCAGAACAGCTCGCGCGCGGCGGTGGGAACGTCCACGTCCGGCAGCACGATGGCGGGGTCGTTTCCGCCAAGCTCCAGGGTCAGCCGCTTCAGGGTCGGCCCGGCGGCGGCCATGATGCGCCGCCCGGTCTGGGTGGAGCCGGTGAAGGCGATCTTGTCGATGCCCGCATGCTCGGTCATCCAGGGGCCGAGTTCATCGGCGCCGTTGATGATGTTCAGCACGCCGGGCGGCACGATGTCCTTGAACAGCTCGCCCAGCTTCAGCGTGGTGAGCGGCGTGAAGGGCGAGGGCTTGAGCACCAGCGTATTGCCGGTCACGAGCGCGGCCACCACCTTCCACATGGACAGGGTGATGGGGAAGTTCCAGGGCGCGATGGCCCCCACCACGCCGATGGGTACGCGGCGCGTCACCGAGCGGCGCTCCGGCCCGTTGATGGTCTCCACCACCGGCAGCTCGAAGCCCGCATGCTCGGCGCACCAATAGGCGGCGCCGCGCAATTCGCGCTCGGCATCCGCATGGGGCTTGCCGTGCTCGCTGGTGAGCAGGCGGGTAAGCGGACCCAGATTTTCCAGGATGCATTCGCCCATGCGGCGGATCATGTCCTGCCGCTCCGCCATGGGGCGGGCGCGCCACGCCGGGAAGGCGCGACGGGCGGCATCCACCGCCGCGTCGAGCTGGGCGCGGGAGGCGGCCGGGGCCTGCGCGATCACGCGCTCGCTCGCCGGGTTGAGCACGTCCATGGTGGACGTGCCGGCGACGCTCGCGCCGTCGATGGTGAGGGTGAAGTCGGTGTCGAAGGCGGTCATTGGGCAGCCCCTTCGGCGCCCTCGGGCGCACCCGCCAGCAGGCGCTTGGCGGTGTAGGTCATGACGTTCACGCTGTCCTGGTTGAACACCTCGATGATGGAGGTGACCACGGCACGCCCGCTCTTGGAGGTGGGGCGGATGTCCGTGACCTCCACCGTCGCCCAGATGGTGTCGCCCACGCGCACCGGGGCATGGATGCGCTGCATCAGTTCCAGCATCGCAAGGCCCGTGCCCTGGATCATGGACTGGAGGATGAAGCCTTCGATGAGGGCATAGGTGAGCGCGCCGGGAATGGCGCGGCCCTTCATGGCGACGCCGTCGAACTCGGCATCGATGAAGATGGCCTCCAGCATGCCGGTGGTCGAGATGAAGCTCACCAGGTCCGTCTCGGTGACGGTGCGGCGGAAGGTGCGGAACTTCTGCCCCACATGCAGGTCCTGCCAGTGGAAGCCCTGGCCGAGGCGCGGGAGGCTGGCGTGGGTGGTATCGGCGGTCATGCTCCGGCTCCTTCAGGTGTGCGTGCGGCCGTGCCTTGGTTCAGCAGGGCCTCGATCTCGTCCTCGCGCAGGCCCGCCTCCGCCAAGATGGCGCGGCTGTGCTCACCCAGGCGCGGGGGCATGGCGATATCGGGGCGTTCGCCGTCGAATTTCAGCGGCACGCCCGGAAAGCGAAGCGTGCCCATGGCAGGATCCTGCCGGGTGGCGAAGAAGCCGGTGTCGCGCAGATGCACGTCCTCCACCACGTCTTCCAGGCTCGCCACGGGCGCGGACGGGATCTGGAGCCGCGCGCTCGCTTCCATCCAGGCGGCGGTGGTGCGCTCGGCCACATGGCCGCCGGCCACCTCGTAGAGGGCATCGATGTTGCGGGTGCGCGCCGCGATGTCCGTGAAGCGCGCATCGTCCGCCAGCTCCGGCCGGCCCACTTCCGTGAAGAAGGCGCGCCAGTGCTGGTTGGTGTAGGGCATCAGGCAGATATGGCCGTCCAGGGTCCGGTACGGACGGCGCCATGCGGCCAGCACGCGGGGATAGCCGAGGCCGCCACGCGGGGGATCGAAATGGTGGCCGTAGAAGTGCTCCACCAGATTGAACGCCACCATGGATTCGTACATGGGGATCTCGACGAAGCCGCCCTGCCCCGTCCGCTCGCGCCGCAGCAGCGCCGCCATGATGCCGTTGACCGCGAACAGGCCGCTGGTCTTGTCGGCGGCGATGGTGGGGAAATAGCGCGCCTCGCCCGTCTGGGCCTGGGTGATGGCGGCAAGGCCCGACATGCCCTGGACCGTGTCGTCATAGGCCGGGCGCCCGCCATAGGGGCCATCCACGCCGAAGCCGTGCAGCCCCGCATAGACGAGGCGCGGATTGCGGGCCAGCAGTTCGTCCGGCGTGATGCCGAGGCCCACCAGCTTCTGCGGCCGCATGGAGTGCATGAACACGTCGGCGCCATCCACCAGCGCAAGGAGCGCGGCGCGCGCCTCAGGTCGCTTCAGGTTCAGCATCACGCTGCGCTTGTTGCGGTTCACGCCCAGGAACAGGGCCGCCATGCCCGCCTCGGCGGCAGGTCCGGTATGCCGGGTGGAATCGCCTTCCGGCGGCTCCACCTTGATCACGTCGGCACCGAGATCGCCGAGCATCTGGCCCGCATAGGGACCCATCACCACCGCAGTGAGATCGAGCACGCGAATGCCCGACAGCGGCAGCGAGGCTGCGCGCACGTCCATTCAGACGTTCCTCCATATTCTTCGTTGCCTGGAGGCTAGCAGGCAATTTCGTTCGCAACTAATATCATTATCAAAGAAACCTATATCGGATGGATATCAATGGAACTGCGCCAATTGCGTCAGTTCGTGGTGCTGGCGGAGACCCTGAACTTCCGGCGCGCGGCGGAGCGGCTCCACATGGCGCAGCCGCCGCTGTCGGTGTCGCTCCGCAAGCTGGAGACGGAACTGGGTTCCGCTCTGTTCGAGCGCACCACGCGGGAGATGCACCTGACCGCCTTCGGGGCGGTGTTCCTGGACCGCGCCCGCCGCACCCTGTTCGAGGCGGACCAGGCGCTCCAGGCCGCCCGCGCCGCCAGCACAGGCGAAGAGGGGTCGCTCACCATCGGCTTCGTGGGCACGGCCATCTACGGTGTTCTGCCGCGCCTCATCCCCGCCTATCGGGCGGCCTTTCCCCGCGTGGAGCTGATGCTGCGCGAATCCACCTCCACCGAAATCCTCTCCCAGATCGAGAAGGGCACGCTCAATCTGGGCATCGTGCGCGCGCCCCTCGCCCAGACCACGGCCGCCATCATCGAACCCATCGAGAAGGACCATCTGGTGCTGGCCATTCCGCGCAGCCATGCTTTGGCGCGGCGGCGCAAGATCACGCTTGCGGACCTGCGGGACGAGGACTTCGTCTCCTACTCCTCCAGCACGGCGCCGGGCCTTCACACCATGGTGGTGTTCGCGTGCCAGCAGGCGGGCTTCATTCCCAATGTGGCGCAGGAGGCGACGCAGGTGCTCACCATCATCAGCCTCGTGGAAAGCGGGCTCGGCATCGCGCTGGTGCCGTCCATCACCACCCGCGCCAACCATGAGAAGGTGCAGTTCCGGCGCCTGCCGGAGCTGGAAGGCGCCGCGCCGCTCTCCCTCGCCATCGCCCATGTGCCGGACTGGGAGACGGCCGCCGCGCGCTGCTTCCGCGCGCTCGCCGCATCCCACATGGTCAACGTGGCCCGGCCATAAGGGGCGAAGGATTGGTTCATCCCGTGAAATGATAATTCATTTACTTGGCCGTGCCGGATTGGCAGACCTTCTGGCCCGCAGCCGAGATAGGCATTGCGGCCAGGATGTCAGAAACAGGATTTGCGATGACGCCCCCCTCCTCTCTCCCCGCCGGCGCGCTGTCGCATCTGCGCGTGCTCGACCTCTCCCGCGTTCTGGCGGGGCCGTGGGCCAGCCAGATTCTCGGTGATCTCGGGGCGGACGTGGTGAAGGTGGAAGCGCCCAACGGCGACGACACGCGCACATGGGGGCCTCCCTTCATTCCCGATGCGGACGGCAATCCGGGCGATGCGGCCTATTTCACCGCCTGCAATCGCAACAAGAAGTCCATCACCATCGATTTCGCCAAGCCCGAGGGCGCCGAACTGGTGCGCCGCATGGCGGCCGAGGCGGACATCGTGGTGGAGAATTTCAAGGTGGGTGGCCTGAAGCGCTACGGGCTCGATTATGAGAGCCTCAGCGCCATCAATCCCGCGCTCATCTATTGCTCGGTCACGGGCTTCGGCCAGACCGGCCCCTATTCCCACCGGGCGGGCTACGACTTCCTGATCCAGGGCATGGCGGGCCTCATGAGCATCACCGGCCAGCCCGACGGCCAGCCGGGCGCGGAGCCCATGAAGGTGGGTGTCGCCACCTGCGACCTGTTCACCGGCATGTATGCGGCCGTCTCCATCCTCGCCGCCGTGACGCACCGTGCACGCACGGGCATCGGACAGCATATCGACTGCTCGCTGTTCGACAGCCAGGTGGCCATGCTGGCCAACCAAGCGGCCAACTGGCTGGTGGGCGATTTCGTGCCCAAGCGCATGGGCAACAGCCACCCCAATGTGGTGCCCTACCGGGTGTTTCCCTGCGCGGACGGCCACGTCATCGTCGCCTGCGGCAATGACGGGCAGTTCCAGAAGCTCTGCCTCGCCTTGGGCCGGCCGGACCTCGCGCAGGATGCGCGGTTCAAGACCAATGCCGGGCGCGTGGCCGATCGCGTGGAGCTGGAGGAGACGCTGACGCAGATCCTGTCCGCGCGGCCCCAGCGGGACATCATCGCCGCGCTGGAGCAGGCGCAGGTGCCCTGCGGGCCCATCAACACCGTTCCCGATGTCTTCGCCGATCCCCACAGCCTCGCGCGCGGCCTGCGCGTGGAGCTGGAGCGACCGGACGGCACGGTGCTGCCCGGCGTCGCCTTCCCCGCCCGCCTCAGCCAGACCCCCGCCACCTATCGCAGCGCCCCGTCCCCGCTCGGCGCCGATACCGGCGCGGTGCTGGAAAACTGGCTGGGACTGGACGCGGACGCCGTCGCGCAGTTGAAGCGGGACGGGATCGTCTAGACCGCCTCGCCAGTGAAGCGATCTGACAGCAGATAGCGCCATGGCCGGGCTTGTCCCGGCGATGGCACCCTGAAAGGCCGGAAGCCGTCCGACCGGTTGTTTTCGGACCTCATCATCGCTCCCAACTCGCATTGCCGGATCACCGCTCCTACGGTGGCGGAATGCTCGACTTCGCCGCCCAATACGAAGCCTTCAGACAGCGGGACCCGACCTGGGACGGGGTGGTGTTCGTCGCGGTCAGGACGACCGGCATCTATTGCCGGCCGGTCTGCCCGGCCCGCACGCCGCTGGCGCGCAACGTCAGATTCTATCCCAGCGCCGCCGCTGCGGAACATGGCGGGTTCAGACCCTGCCTGCGCTGCCGACCCGAGACAGCCCCGTTCTGTCCCGCCTGGAAGGGAACGAAGACCACCGTCGAGCGCGCGCTGCGCCTGATCGAGGACGGCGCGCTGGACCAAGGCAGCGTGAACGCGCTCGCCGAGCGGCTGGGGGTGGGCGCGCGTCATCTGTCGCGGCTTTTTGCTGAACACCTCCACGCGACGCCGCTCCAGGTCGCTCTCTCGCTTCGGATCCGCCGCGCCAAGCTCCTCCTGGACACCACGGATCTGCCGCTCCAGCATGTTGCCGAACGCGCGGGGTTTTCCAGCGCACAACGCCTGAGCGTGGTGTTCAAGCGGCTCTATGGCCGGCCGCCCTCGGCCCTGCGGAAGAAAAGACCGGCCCCGCCGGCCAAACGAACCCCACCCCACCGACAGGTGCCAGCATGACGGTGAAAACCTATGGCACCGTCAGCGAAGAAGACCGCAGGCGCATGACCGGCCTCGAATTCGTCCAGGGCCTCGCAAGCGGCGAGCTGCCGCTCAACACCATCGCGCAGACGCTCGGCTATGACGTGGCGGAGGCGGAGACGGGGCGCGTCCTGATAACGCTGACACCCACCGGCGCCCATCTCAACCCGGCCGGCACGGTGCATGGCGGCCTCACGGCGACGCTGCTGGACAGCTGTATGGGACTGGCCGTCCAGTCCACCCTCGACAAGGGCGTCAGCCAGACGACCCTCGAATTCAAGATTTCCCTGGTCCGCCCCATCACGCCCGAGACCGGGGAAATCAGGGCCGAAGGCAAGGTCCTGAATTGCGGCCGCCGCATCGGCACGGCCGAGGGGCGTGTCGTGGACAGCCGTGGCCGCCTCCTGGCGCACGGCACCACGACCTGCCTCATTTTCCCGAGCTGAGGGGCAGCCCTCCCGCCTAGGTGACATACCCATAAACGGGATTCCCAGCGGAGCGTTGTTTTGATTCACTGATCTCAACCCTGGAGGTTGAGATGGCGCGCTTTGACCTGACGGATTTCGAGTGGTCGGTGATCGCACCGCTT
>NZ_RWKV01000005.1 GCF_003993795.1 Aquabacter cavernae | reverse complement strand
GATGCGGACATCGAGGCCGCCGCCGCCACCGCCGTGAAGGCCCGCTTCATCAATGTGGGCCAGAGCTGCATCAATGCGAAGCGCTTCATCGTGGAGGAAAGCGTCGCGGATCGGTTCGTGGACGCCTTCTGCGCGGGCGTCGCCAAGCTGAAGATGGGTGATCCCCTGGAGCGGGACACCACTATCGGCCCCATGGCGCGCGGTAACCTGCGCGACACGCTGCATGACCAGGTGGAGCGGTCCGTGAAGGCGGGCGCGGTGCTGAAGGCCGGCGGCACGCCGGCGGACGGGCCGGGCTATTTCTACCCGGCCACGGTGCTCGACCATGTGGCCCCCCACATGGCCGCCGCCTGTGAGGAGACGTTCGGGCCGGTGGCGGCCATCATCCGCGTGAAGGACGCGGAAGAGGCCATCGCGCGCGCCAACGCCATCGAGTTCGGCCTCGGCGCGGCGCTCTGGACCACGGATATCGCCAAGGCGAAGCAGCTTGCCCGGCGCATCGAGGCGGGTGCGGTCTTCATCAACGGCATGACCGCCTCCGACCC
>NZ_RWKV01000004.1 GCF_003993795.1 Aquabacter cavernae | reverse complement strand
TTCGCCAAACTCAAGGACTGGCGCCGCATCGCCACACGCTACGACCGATGCGCCCACACCTTCTTCTCCGCCATCTGCATCGCAGCAACCGTCATCTTCTGGCTCTGATCAATGAGTCCTGAACCTAAGTATAACCCCTTGAGGGTCATCTCGATGGCTGTATCGAGGTAGCGTCTAAAGTAGCTAGGTCCCCGCTTCTTGTTGTCGCATGACTTTGATGCGACGGTACGTCCGAGGCTGTTTTCGGATCGAGGGTGGCATGGGGTTCCGGGCGGGTCTTTTCCTTTTTCTCCTCCTCCTGGGGGTGAGGCCCTCCCTGGCGCAGGAGATCTATATCGTCCCCCTCTCCGAGCCGAAGGACCGGACCATCTCGGTGGACCTCATCTGCCAGAAGGACGGGCGGGTCGGCCCCTTCATCAACATTTCCCGCCTGCCCCCGCGCGCGCAGCGCTCCGCCCACATCATCGCCAGCGTGAACATCGTGCGGAACGTGGATGTGTTCGACGGCACCGATCCGAACATGATCCATTTCCCCGCCACCTGGTCCTATGCGGACGGCCCGGCGGGAAAGCCGGGGCTCTATGTGGCGGTGGCCGATCTGCGGGCGCCCGAGACGGCGCCGTTCGTGGAGCGGATGCGCAGCCTCACCAATGATTCCCAGGTCTATATCCTCCAGTTCCTCTCCTCCCGCTTCATCGGCCTCCAGATCGAGCAGGAGCGCTTCCTCACCCAGATCGACAGCGCGGCTGTCAGCAATGCCCGCATCCAGGAGTGCCTGAAGTTCGCCGGGTTCGACACGGCGCTGTCGGCGGTGCGCGCGGAGCTGAAGGCGCCGGTGCAGAAGGCGGAGCTGAAGCAGCTGTGCCTCCAGACTTTCGGCTACAACCGGGCGCTGGAGGAATATGCCGGGCTCAAGCATGAGGCGGCGGCCTGGGTCTCGGGCTATGTCTCCTACCCCTTCGATGCGCGCGCCGAATGCTTCGGCGCCGCCGAGAAGGACAAGGACCGCATCACCACGTCTTTCCTGAAGGCGGCGGCCCAGGGCCTGCAACTGGACTATGCGGGCCTCGCGGCGGCGGCCCGGGCGGCGGAAATCCCCATGGCCACGCTGCTTCTGCTGAAGAAGGACTGGGGCGCGGGCGACCTGCCGGAAGTGGTGGACGCCGAGCGCAGCCGGGAGAAGGCCGATGTCGAGCGCCGGCTGAAATATGTCTATGTGCTCTATGCCCGCATCAAGTCCTGCGAGGAGGCGTTCAGCGACATGCCGAGCCGCCCCTATACGCGGGAGGAACTGGACACATACCGGGGCACCATGTCCCAGCTCTCCACCCAGTATGCGGCCGACTTCAATGCCGACGGACTGTGGGACGAGGCATCGGCCGATTACCCGGCCATGCTGTCGAAGATGCGCTCCAGCATCTGGCTCGATGCTCGGCTGGCGTCGGAAGGCTGCTCGCGAAACGGCAATACGTTCGAGGCGTTCTCGTCCAAGCTGGTGAGCCGGGCAGCCCGGCCGACCAAGGATTTCTGACGCCCGTCCTTCTGACCCCGCCGCGCCGTCAGCGCGGCGCGCGCTTGGCGAGGATGCGCTGGAGCGTGCGGCGGTGCATGGAGAGCCGCCGCGCGGTTTCCGACACGTTGCGCCCGCACAATTCATAGATGCGCTGGATATGCTCCCACCGCACCCGGTCGGCGGACATGGGGTTTTCCGGCGGCGAGGGCTTGTGGTCGCCGCTGGCCATGAGGGCGGCCACCACGTCGTCCGCATCGGCGGGCTTCGCCAGATAGTCCACCGCGCCCAGCTTCACGGCGGTCACGGCGGTGGCGATGTTGCCGTAGCCGGTGAGCACCACCGCCCGCGCGCCGGGCCGGTGGCGCTTGAGGGCGGAGATGACATCGAGGCCCGTGCCGTCGCCGAGCCGCATGTCCACCACCGCGAAGGCGGGCGGCGCGCTTTCCAGACAGGCGAGGCCCTCGGCCACGGATTCGGCGGCGGACACCGCGAAGCCTCGCGCTTCGAGGGCGCGCGCCAGACGCTGGAGGAACGAGCGGTCGTCATCGACCAGAAGGACGGAACGCTCGCTCTCGGCTTCGGGCAGGGTAGCTTCGGACATCAGGCACTTCCTCGACGCTTTTCAGCACACATATTGTTTTCGCGGCTTTTAGACCGGGATGACCCCTGTTGAGGTCAACAGGAGACAATATGTCGCAGAATTAGGCGGCGATCTCCAGCGCGTTCCGCATCCAGGAGATCTTTACCTCGGCGCCGCTATCCGGCGCAGGACGATTTTCCACCCACAACGTGGCGCCGGAGCGTTCCAGCAAGGTCTTGGCGATGAAGAAGCCGAGGCCGAGGCCGCTTTCCTCCTCCGCCGGGTCCTGCCGGTCCCGCCCGCGGCTCGTCACATAAGGCTGGCCGATCCGGTCGCTCACCTCGGGCGAGAAGCCCGGCCCGTCGTCGCGCACCACGATTTCCATGCGGGTGGTGGTCCAGCGGGCCTCCAGCTCCACCCGGCTGCGGGCGAAGTCCACCGCATTCTCCACCAGATTGCCGAGCCCGTAGATGAGGCCGGGATTGCGCGCCAGCACCGGCTCGTCCGAGCGGTCCGGCGGCAGCGCGACGGCGATGGTGATGCCGAAGTCGCGATGCGGCTGCACCACCTCCTCCAGCAGGTGGGAAAGCGGCATGCGGTCAAACGGGGCGTCGCCCGAGCCCAGCGAGGTGAGGGTCTGGAGAATGTCGCGGCAGCGCTTCACCTGGTCGCGCAGCAGGGCGATGTCCTCCGCATGGGGACTGTCCGGCGCCAGCGAGCGCTCCATCTCCTTCACCACCAGGGCGATGGTGGCGAGCGGCGTGCCCAGCTCGTGGGCGGCGGCGGCGGCGAGCCCGTCCAATTGGGAGAGATGCTGCTCGCGGGCGAGCACCAGCTCGGTGGCGGCCAGCGCGTCCGCCAGTTCGCGCGCCTCTTCCGCCACGCGCCAGGAATGCAGGCCGATGAAGCCGATGGACACGGAGATGGCCACCCAGGTGCCCGCCAGGAACAGATCGGGCAGCACCGGCACGTCCGGCCCCGCCCAGGGCAGCGGCCAGTGCCACAGGCCCACCGCCCCCGCGCAGATGGACGCGAAGCCGCCCAGCGTCACGGTGGTGGTCCAGGAGAGGGTGGTGGCCGAGATCATGACCGGGGCCAGATAGAGCAGCGCGAACGGATTGCTGAGGCCGCCGGTGAGATAGAGCAGCGCGGTGAGCTGGAGCACGTCATAGGCCAGAAGCGGGCCGGCCGAGAGATCAGTGAGGCGCTGGGCCACGGGGAAGCGCACCCGCAGCAGCAGGTTGAGCACCACCGACAGGCCGACCGCGCACAGGCAGGGGATGAAGGGCAAGGGGAAGCCCAGCATCAGATGCACCACCAGCAGCGAAACGATCTGTCCGGCCACCGCCAGCCAGCGCAGGCGAATCAGCGTGTCGAGGCGCAGGCCCAGTGTGCGGCCGTGCGCCAGAGCGGCGAAAACAGGGGAAGACATCATGATCGGTGCGCCGTCAAAAGCATCCGGAACGGAACCATAAACAATTGGAAGCGTCTCTTCATCAGAAGTCATTCTTTCTCCAGTGCTTTCGCGCGTCGCGAACGGCACCGGATCGGGCTGGTCGGATGGTGTCGTCTGTATGTACGGAAACGTTTACCTGTGCAGGACTATCGTTCCTGTCCCAGCTTTTCTGGGCAAGAATTGACCGTTTGATCGTTTCACGACACTGTCCTGGCAAAAGAAACAAGGTGAGGCAAACGTGATGGCCATCGGAGAATTCGGCGGAGTGCTGCGCCAGCCGGCGGTGACGGGGACCAATCTCTCCTCGCCGCTCTATTGGATGTACGAGATGGCCCATGCCGCGCTCAATCCCTCGCGCGCCATGGCCGATGCCAGCCGTCTGTTCTTCCGCAATCCCCTCAACCCAGCGTCCCACACCCCCATGGGCAAGTCCGTGGCGGCGGGCCTTGAACTGTATGAGCGCGCCACGCGCCGCTACGGCAAGCCCGACTGGCGCATTCCCCATGTGTCCGTGGCGGGCATGCGGGTGCCGGTGCATGTGAACACCGTGTGGGAGCGCCCGTTCTGCCGCCTGCTCCATTTCGAGCGCGCCTTCGAGCATCCCCCGCGCCGTCCCCAGCCGCGCCTCATCGTGGTGGCGCCCATGTCCGGCCATTACGCCACGCTGCTGCGCGGCACGGTGGAAGCGTTCCTGCCCACCCACGACGTCTATGTGACCGACTGGATCGACGCCAAGCTGGTGCCGCTGGCGGAGGGCGCCTTCGGCCTCGACGATTATGTGGACTATCTCATCTCCATCTTCCGCAGCTTCGGCGGCGACTGCCATGTGCTGGCGGTGTGCCAGCCGGCGGTGCCGGTGAGCATGGCGGTGGCCCGCATGGAGCAGATGGAAGATCCCTATGCGCCGCGCTCCATGATCCTCATGGGCGGCCCCATCGACACCCGCCAGTCGCCCACCGCCGTGAATTTGCTGGCGCAGGAGCGGGGCATCGACTTCTTCCGCCGCAATGTGATCACCCAGGTGCCCTGGCCCCATCCCGGCGCCATGCGCGCGGTCTATCCCGGCTTCCTCCAGCTCAACGGCTTCATGAGCATGAATCTGGACCGCCACCTGATCGCCCATGCGGACCTGTTCCGCCACCTGATCCGGGGCGACGGCGATTCGGCGGAGAAGCACCGCGAATTCTATGACGAATATCTCGCCGTCATGGACCTGGACGCCCGCTTCTACCTGGAGACCGTGGAGAGCGTCTTCATCACCCATGCCTTGCCCAAGGGCGAGATGACCCATCGCGACGAGCCGGTGCGCATGGAGGCCATCCGCAACGTGGCGCTCATGACGGTGGAAGGGGAGAAGGACGACATTTCCGGCGTCGGCCAGACCTATGCCGCCCACGGTTTGTGCCCCCATATCCCCGAGGAGAAGCGCGCCCATTGGCTGCAGCCGGACGTGGGCCATTACGGCGTGTTCAACGGCTCGCGCTTCCGCGCCGAGATCGCCCCGCGCATCTCGGACTTCATCCTCTCCCAGGAACTGCCCCGCCGCGCGGACGGGAGCGCGGGCGTGACCACCCTGCGGCCCCGCATCGTCACAAGCTGAGGAGGGCGCGCCCGACCGGTGTCATCGGCTGTTCCCTTTTCGTCCCAGTGCGGATTAGACTCATCGGGACGTGATTCCCCAGCCCGGTTTGCCGGGCGGGGCGCACCGAAACCCCGCATGGGCCTTTGATCGCATGCTGTTTCGCCGGCAGGACAGGGCGCCGAAAGTGCGCCCGCCCGAGACTATCGAGCTTGCCCTGGAGGGCGAGGTGGTGCGGGTCGCCGTGCGCCGCCACCCCTCCGCCCGTCGCCTCACCTTGCGCGTGCGCGCCGCCACGCGGGACGTGGCCCTGACCGCGCCGCCCCAGGTGTCGCTCGCCACCGCCGATGCCTTCGTCCAGCGCCACCGGGGCTGGGTGCAGGCGCGCCTCGTGCGGCTGCCGGAGAATGTGCCGTTCGCGGACGGCTCCGTGGTGCCCCTGCGCGGCGAGCCGCATCGCATCGTCCACCAACCCGGCGCCCGCGGCACCTGCTGGGTGGAGCGGGACGCGGACGGGGTGGGCCTGATCTGCGTGGCCGGCGACCAGCCCCATCTGGCGCGCCGGGTGCGTGACTTCCTGAAACGACAGGCGCGGGCGGACCTGCTGGAGGCGGTGCGCCGCCACGCCGCCGCCCTGAAGGTGGAGGTGGGGCCGGTGACGCTGCGCGATACGTCGAGCCGCTGGGGCTCCTGCGCGGCGGACGGGGCGCTGTCCTTCTCCTGGCGGCTGATCTTCGCGCCGCCCTCGGTGCTGGATTATCTCGCCGCCCATGAGGTGGCGCACCGGCTGGAGATGAATCACGGGCCGCGCTACTGGCGCAATGTGGAGCGCATCTTCCCCGCCCGGCGCACGGCGGAGGCCTGGCTGCGCGCGAACGGCGCGGGGCTCCACCGGTTCGGCGCGGAATAACTTGGGTGCGGAATAGTTCGGGCGCGGAATAGGCGCCTGTTCGGACAAGAGAAAGGGGAGGAGATGCCTCCTCCCCCGTCCGGCCTATTTGCGTGCGCCCACGGCGTAGCGACCGGCGCCCGCCACGAAATAGAACATGGTGCCGCCGATGAGGCCCAGATTCTTCAGGAACTGGATCTGCTGCATCATGGCCGGGCCGGCTTCGGTGATCTCCCAGAAGCGGTGCGCGGTGAGCGTTGCCACCAGGATGAAGCCGCCGGTCAGAACGGCGGTGATGCGCGGCACAACGCCCAGAATGAGCAGGATCGGAAGCGCGGTTTCCGCCACGCCCGCGACGACGGCCATGGCCTCGGGCGCCGGAACGCCCATGCGGGTCATGTAGCCGGTGGTGCCGCCGAGATCCAAAAGCTTCTTCACGCCCGACGGCAGCAGAAGCACGGCGATGAGGATCCGCCCGGCAAGAAGGGCGAGGTTGTCGAGGAACGTCATGGCTGGGTCTCGCTTGGGTCATGGCGCAGGCGCCGGTGCGACGCTTTTGGTGCGGGCCTTCCTTTCGCGCAATGCGGTCTCGCAACACATGCGTGTGATCGTTTTCTGGATCTCCTACAGGAAATGACGCTGATCATTCGGCGAACCGAAGTCATCGGCGGGGCGGATACACCCCTTCAGGCCCGCCTTCACATCTGCGCGCCGGGTGATTACCTGGAGGAAACCCATATGCGGTGAAGGCTGGGGCAGTCACGACGCATCATGCGGCGGGAAACCGATCCTTCGACTTTCGGAGGGTGGCACCACTGCCGGGCTTCGGTCGCGCGCATGACCTGCCCGATGCGCTGCGGGCGGCAGGCGATGCCGCGATGCGATCCCTCGCGGCGTTTCACAGTAGATTCCAAGTCATAAAACTGTATCATAGTGCCGTCACAACGTGTGATATTTTCTATCTTAGCGTCACGGTCGAGGTTGCAGGCGCCATGGCTATTCAAGCGACGGCGGGGCACGCAGAGGGCGAAGACCGCGTTACGGCTTGAGCGGTCCGACGGTTTTGGAGGTACCCGCACTCTCGCACTCCGCGCCGGTTGAGGGCGGAGGGCCAAAAAGTGTTGTGGTTGCCGGACGGGTACGGTGCTAACGGTTTCGCTTCAGGTTAATGGGGCGAAAAATGAACGGTGAAACAATCGCATCGCGCGCGGAAGCCGGCCCGGACGAACATGTGACTCCGACGTGCCGTCCGTCGAGCGATGGGCGCCGGCCTGCATGGGTGCACCCGCACTGCCGGGAAGTGCACATTGCCAGCGTGACGCTGGCGTCAGGCAACGGCGTTGTCGACGCGGCAGTTCTGTCCTGAGAGACGGGTCAGAACTACGGGCCCGTCCTGAAAAACGGCACTGAGCCCGCTGCGGCTCAGTCCCCCTTTTCCCGCCCCACCTGGAACAGCAGGTGGGCGAAGACCGGCAGCGCCACGGACAGCCCGGCGAAGCGGAAGATGTGGTGGGCGCTCATGAAGGCGGGGTCATAGCCGAGCGCGAAGCCGAGCACCGTCATGGTCTCCAGCGCGCCGGGGGCGAAGGCGGTGATCATCTTTCCCGCATCCTCGCCCGTCACCGCCGCCGCCGCCAGCGCGCAGGCCAGCGAGATGGCGAGCGCCACCACGAACGCGCCCAGCGAGGCGAGCAGGCAGTCCTTCAGGGTGGCGAGCGTCGTGCCCTTGAAGCGCACGCCCACCCCGGCCCCCAGGATCACGAAGGCGGGCACCATGAGCAGATCGGGGATCTGGGCATGGGACCAGTCCATGGCATGGAGCAGCGCGCTGGCCGCGAGGGCGCCGATGAGCATGCCCCCCGGTATCCGCGCGCGCGCCGCCAGCAGGCCGCCGGCGAGGCTCGCCAGCAGCAGCAGCGCCACCTCCAGGACCGAGGACGCCGTGCCCGCGGGCATCGCCACAGGGGCGCTCATGTCCACGCTGCCCACCCGGCCGAGGATCTGGGTCAGCAGGGCCACCAGCAGGAACAGCCGCACCGCCTGGGCGAAGGCGACGCGCCGCATGTCGGCCTCGCTCGCCGCCGCCATGGCGAGCACGGCCGAGAGCGCGCCGGGGGCCGAGGCGTAATAGGCCGTGGCGAGGCTCCAGCCCGCCACCTTGCGCAGGAACAGCGTGACCGCGCCCATCACGCCCACCACGCTGAGCGCCAGGAAACCCATGCTCACAGGCCAGGTGGCGGCCTGGCGCAGCATGTCGGGGGTCAGCGCCGTGCCCATGGAGGCGCCCAGCACCAGGAAGCAGGCGAAGCGCAGGGGTTCGGGCAGGCGGGACGGCGCGCCTGACAGCGCCTGCACCGTCACCGCCACCAGCGCGCCGGACATCCAGGGCGCGGGCAGGCCCAGGAGGAAGAAGCCGATCGCGCCCGCGCTCGCGACGGCAAGCGTCAGCAGCGTCGGCTTGAGGGCGACGCGGAAGCGGGTGCGCAAGGCAGTGAAGGAAAAGCGGCGCGGCATGAAGCGATAGGGCTCGGACGGTCGGGACGATCAGGCGCGGGCGGAAATCCAGGTGGCGAGCCGCCGCGCGGCTTCGCCGAGCTGGCCTTCCCCGCGCGCAAAGCACAGGCGCATGAAGCCCTCCCCGCCCGGCCCGAAGGCGGTGCCCGGCGCGATGCCGACCCCCGCCTCGTCCACCAGCGTGAGACCGAGGCGGCGCACGTCCTCCTCCCCCTCGATGCCGAAGAACAGGTAGAAGGCGCCCGGCGGCTTGGCGAGCCGCACCCGGCCGGTGGCGAGCAGCGCATCCGCCACCAATTCGCGTCCCGCGCGGGCGCGGGCCACCTGCTCGGCCACGAAGCCGTCGCCGTCATCCAGCGCGGCGATGGCGCCCCGCTGCATGAAGGCGGCCACGCCGGAGGTGGAATATTGGATGATATTCTCGATGATCTGGCCCAGCGCGGGATGGGCCTCGATCCAGCCGATACGCCAGCCGGTCATGGCCCAGTTCTTCGAGAAGGTCTGCACGAACAGGATGCGGTCTTCCGGCTCCATCACGTCATGGAAGGACGGCGCCCGCCCGCCCGCATAATGGAACTGGCCGTAGATCTCGTCCGCCACGATCCACAAACCGTGGCGCCGCGCCAGATCCAGCACGAAGGCGAGGTCATCGAGCGTCGCCACGAAGCCGGTGGGATTGGCGGGGGTGTTGAGGAAGATGGCGCGGGTGCGCGGCGTGACGGCGGCGGCAAAACGCTGCCGGTCCAGCGTGAAGCCCTCCGGCCCATAGGCGAAGGGCACGAACACCGGCACGGCGCCCACCTTCTGCGCGGCGGCGGGCGCATTGGGCCAGACGGGAGAGGGAATGAGGATTTCGTCGCCCGGCCCCAGCGCCATGGCGAAGGCGGTCTGGATGGCCTGCATGCCCGAGCCGGTGACGAAGAAGCGCTCGGGATCTTCAGCCATGCCGTAGAGGCGGGCGTGATAGCGCGCGAGCGCGGCGCGCAGGTCCGGCAGGCCGCGCTGCCAGGTGTAGAAGGTCTCGCCCCCATGGAGCGCGCGGGCGGCCGCCTCGCAGATGAAGGCGGGGGTCGGTACGTCGCCCTCCCCGGCCCAGAGCGGGATGGTGCCCTCGCGGCGGCGCCCGTAATTCATCACCTCCACGATGCCACTCTCGGGAAGATCCCGCACATGCGCGCGGACCTGATCGATCATGGCGTCGAGGGCGGGAGACGAGACGGGCATGGGGATTTCCAGGATGCGGCGGGACAGGCGCGCGGACCATAGACGGGTTCGCCGCACCGCGCCTCTGTGGATTTCTCAAGGCCGGGCTTTGGCCCTTGCGCCAGACGTGGACCTCGCCTGACCTTGCGGCATTGCACCGCTGCAAGGGGTGTCTTGCAGCACGGGGGCTTCAAACCGGGCGCCAAAACGCCTAGCTGGAGGATGAGGCCGCCTGCGCGGCCACCTTCCTTAGGTGTAATCCTGCACAGGTGTGACCATGACCTATCGCGTTGACCCTGCCGCCCTCGACACGCTGTTCTTCAAGGCGCGCTCCCATAATGGCTGGACCTCCCAGCCCGTCACCGACGCCGAGCTGCGCTCGCTCTATGAGGTGATGATCCACGGCCCCACCTCGGCCAACACCCAGCCGGCGCGCCTGGTCTTCCTCACCACGCCCGAAGCCAAGGAGCGCCTGCGCCCGGCGCTCATGGAGGCGAATTTGAAGGCGCTGGCCGCCCCGGTCATCGCGCTCATCGGCTATGACCTGGAATTCTACGACAAGATCCCCCAGCTGTTTCCCCACAATCCCGGCTTCCGCGACCTGTTCGTGAACAATCCGGGCATGGTGGAGCCCCACGCCTTCCGCAATTCCTCGCTCCAGGGCGCCTATTTCATCATCGCCGCCCGCGCCGTGGGCCTGGATGTGGGCCCCATGTCCGGCTTCGACCCGGCCAAGGTGAATGCGGAATTCTTCCCCGACGGCAAGGTGAAGGTGAACTTCATCGCCGCGCTGGGCCATGGCGACGAGACCAAGCTGTTCGACCGCCTGCCCCGCCTGCCCTTCGAAGAGGGCGCGCAGGTTCTCTGAGCCGGTCGCTTTTCTTGACGTTTGCGGGCCGCGCGGACCTTCCGCGCGGCCCTTTTTGCGTCCGTTTCCCGTTTCGCTGCGTGAAATGCGCCCAGCCGCCCGGCGGGGGGCTTGCGCGAGGCGGCGCGACTCCGCTAATGTTCCCCTGCTTTCCCCAACGCAGGCGATACGCGCTTCGCTTCTCCGGTCACATCAGAGACTCGGGTCGGCGCGTGAGGCGGAGCCAGATCACCCGGCTTTCCTGAAGACCTGCGGCTCCCCCAGCCCGGTACCCGGCTTCCTTCCGAAGTCGCATGCCCATTCAAGCTTTTGAGGCTTTCCCCGATGCGGGAAGTAAAACTCCAGGATCTCAAGTCTAAAACCCCCGTCGAGCTGCTCGCCTTCGCCGAAGAAAATCAGGTGGAGAATGCGAGCACCCTGCGCAAGCAGGAGCTGATGTTCGCCATTCTCAAGCAGCTCGCCGCGAGCGAGACCGAGATCATCGGCGAGGGCGTGGTCGAGGTGCTCCAGGACGGCTTCGGCTTCCTGCGCTCCCCCGACGCCAATTATCTGCCCGGCCCGGATGACATCTACGTCTCCCCCTCGCAGATCCGCCGCTTCGGCCTGCGCACCGGCGACACGGTCAACGGCCAGATCCGCTCGCCCAAGGAAGGCGAGCGCTATTTCGCGCTTCTCAAGGTCAACACGATCAATTTCGAGGACCCCGAGAAGGCGCGGCACAAGATCAATTTCGACAATCTCACGCCGCTCTATCCCGACGAGCGGCTGAAGCTGGAGCTGGAGGATCCCACCAAGAAGGATTTCTCCGCCCGCGTCATCGACATCGTCTCGCCCATCGGCAAGGGCCAGCGCGGCCTCATCGTCGCCCCGCCCCGCACCGGCAAGACCGTTCTGCTCCAGAACATCGCCAAGTCCATCACCGCCAACCATCCGGAATGCTTCCTGATCGTGCTGCTCATCGACGAGCGGCCCGAGGAAGTCACCGACATGCAGCGCTCGGTGAAGGGCGAGGTGGTCTCCTCCACCTTCGACGAGCCGGCCTCGCGCCACGTCCAGGTGGCCGAAATGGTCATCGAGAAGGCCAAGCGCCTCGTGGAGCATGGCCGCGACGTGGTGATCCTGCTGGATTCCATCACCCGCCTCGGCCGCGCCTACAACACGGTGGTTCCGTCCTCCGGCAAGGTGCTCACCGGCGGCGTGGACGCCAACGCTTTGCAGCGCCCCAAGCGCTTCTTCGGCGCGGCGCGCAATATCGAGGAAGGCGGCTCGCTGACCATCATCGCCACCGCGCTCATCGACACCGGCTCGCGCATGGACGAGGTGATCTTCGAGGAGTTCAAGGGCACCGGTAACTCGGAAGTCATTCTCGACCGCAAGGTGGCGGACAAGCGCGTCTTCCCGGCCATCGACATCACCCGCTCGGGCACCCGCAAGGAGGAGCTGCTGGTTCCCCCGGACGTGCTCAAGAAGATGTATGTGCTGCGCCGTATCCTCAATCCCATGGGCACGGTGGACGCCATCGAGTTCCTGCAGGACAAGCTCCGGCAGGTGAAGACCAATGCGGACTTCTTCGACTCCATGAACACCTGACCGGACACCTGACGGCCCGTCCGTCAGGCTCCCGGCATCCGACATTCCAAGGCGCCGCTCCCCATGGGGCGGCGCCTTTTCTTTTGTCTTTCGCCCTCCACATAGACTAGATATGCAATGGAAAGGTTTTGTTAAGGAGTTGAAGAAATGCTGTTACGTATTCTTTCTGTTTCTTTCATTTCTTTCGCTCTTTTCGCGTGTGTTCCCGAGAAGATGACCAAGCCCGGCGCGTCCCAGTCCGATTATGACGTGTCGCGCACCAAGTGCGAGGCGCGGGCCTGGGCACAACTGCCTGCGGCGCCCAGCACCTATCAGGTGGCTCCGGCCTATTCGTCCAATGCGGGCCACGACTGCGTGAAGAATTCCTACGGCAGCCATGACTGCACGCTCCGCCAGGAATGGCATCCGCCGGTCTATGGCACCAAGGACGCCAATGCGCCGGGCCGCGAGACCATCGTGCGCGCCTGCCTGCTTGAGGACGGCTGGTCCCCCGCCAGCGGCGGCTGATGTGGGCCTGCGTCCCTCGGCACGGCTGATCTTGTCCCGACCCGTCGGACATGCCGGGCGGGACAAGGTCCGTGCAGCAGATCCGCCGTCCGGACGCAGGCGGCGAAGGGCACAGGGACGTGCGCGGGCATTAAGACATTTCCAGGCCTTTGTTCCTGATTATGCTTGCGAAGGCCGGCGGATGGTCATCTTGCTGCGGCGCGACAGGTCAACGGAGCCGGACACGATGGCGGGTGGGAGCGGGGGGGAAGAGCGCGGGGCCCCTCAGGGGCGACGGCTATTGGTGGACTGCTCGCTCACGCCGCTGACCGGTACGCCCACGGGAATTCCGCGCGTCCTGCGCAAATACCTCACCTATGCGCCCGCCGCCGCGCGGGCCGCCGGCATGGACTTCATGGCGGTGGAGATTGCCGCGCCCGGCCGCTTCCGCCGTTTCCGCGAGGTCGGGGAGCCGCGGGCGGATCCTGGCAGGCCCCTGTCCGCCGGGGATATCGGTGCGCGGTGCGCCCTCGTGGTGCTGCGCTATGTGTCGCCGGTGCTGAAGCATCTGTTGCACCTCATCGGCGCCGTGCTGCCTGTGCGCCTGGTGCGCAAGACGACGGATCGCTGGGCCCGCTCGGCGGACAAGTTCGTTTCCAAATTCCGTCGCCGCTTCAACGTGCAGCCGCGTGTGCGTGAGGAGGTGACGTTTCGGCCGGGCGACGTGCTGCTCTGTCCCGGCTGCTTCTATCACATGGACATGGAGGACTACGCCGCCGCGCGGGCGCAGGGCGCCGAGGTGGTGGTGGTCCTGCATGACATCCTGCCGGTGACCGTCCCCCAGACCTTTGAGTATCCCTGGCGGTGGGATTTCAAGCAGCGCATCGTCCAGGCGCTGGATATCGTCGCGCATTTCTACTGCATCTCGCGCCAGACGCAGGACGAACTGAAGCGCTTTGCCGCCACGCTCGACAAGCCGGTCCGCACCGCCGTCGCCTATAACGGCATCGATCCCGTCGCGGTTGGGCCGGTCAGCCCGCCGTCCGATCCCGAACGGCGCGCGCTGTTGGCCCGCCGGCCATGGCTGATGGTTGGCACCGTGGAGCCCCGCAAGGGCTATGGGGAGGCTGTCGCCGCGTTCGAGGCCCTGTGGCGCGCGGGCTATGACCGCCCGCTGGTCATCATCGGCGGCAAGGGATGGCTCGCGCACGAGACCCAGGCTCCCATTCTGGAGTCTCCCTGGCTCGGCAAGAACCTGTTCTGGTTCCGGCAGGTGGACGACGAGACGCTTGCGGCCTTCTATGAGGGGAGCCACGCCTTGCTCGCGGCCTCCATCTCGGAGGGATTCGGATTGCCGCTGCTGGAGGCGCCGGCACATGGCCTGCCGGTGCTCTATCGGCAGGTTCCGGCCTTCCGGGAAATCCTGGGAGACCGCGCCCCCAGTTTCGCCTCCCATGAGGAACTGAAGGCCGGGCTCCTGGACATGGAGGCGCCGGGTCGGCGGGCGGAGATCTGCGCGGCCCTCGCGCAATTGCGTTGGTACGACTGGCCCAGCGTGGTGGAGGCCGTCGTGGCCGATCTCATGGCGCAGACCCGGACGCTCGATGCCTCCATCGTGCCGGAAGAGGTCATGCGTCCCGTCCGTGCCGGGGGCGCGGGGGTGGTCCAGCTGGACGTGGCGCCGGCCGGCAGCCTGCGGGGCGGGATGGAGCCGGTCAGCGGTCGGCAAGTGGCTGTGTAAGCGCGTGCCCAGTGGTCTGGTCCACGGCCGGGGGGCGTGACGTCCTTCGTCAAAGGACGGGACACGTAGTACGATCGGATTGCCGCCGGATACAGTCGATACCTGTGCGGTTGGCGGGGAAGTGGGTGAATGTCAGATTTGGAAACCGGCCGCGCGCCCGCGCGCATCCGGCGCATTATTGTGGACTGCTCGCACATCGCGCCGCATCACGCGCATACGGGGATTCCCCGTGTGGTGATGCGCTATGTGGAGTTGGGCGCCGAGGTGGCGCAGCGGCATGGCGTGTCCATGGTCTGCGCGCAATATATGCACGGCAGCTATCGCCGCCGGTCTGTGGATGCTCTCACGACGCCCGGCGCCGGCTTGCGGGAGCGACCGTCTTTCGGGCTCAAGCTGGCTTTGGAGGCGGGCCGTTACGGCTCGCGGGTGCTGCGTCACGGGGCGGGCCTCATGGCGGCGCTCGTTCCCGCGCGTCCGGTCCGGCGGGCGGCCGAGGCGGTCGCGCACTGGAGCGACGACCTGGTGCCCGCGCTCCGGCGCCGCGCGGCGGCGCGGCGGCCGGCGGGCGAGGCGCTCCGCCTTGGCCCCGGCGATATCCTGTTCTGCCCGGGCTACTGGCACGAAATGGACGCGCAGGTCTATCGGGACGCGCGCGAGCAGGGGGCCGACGTGGTGTTCGTCATCCACGACATCCTGCCCGTGACCTTGCCCACCCATTACCAATATCCCTGGCGGCGGGAATTCGACGAACGGCTCTCGGCCTCGTTCGGCCTCGTCAGCCAGTATTACTGCATCTCGCGCCAGACCCTGGCGGAGGTGGCCACCCATGCGGGCTGGCAGGGCCGGGAGGTGCGCGCCAGCGTCGCCTATAACGGCTTCGATCCCCAGCCCGCGCCCACGGGGACGGACGGGCCGCGCGGCGAGGTGGGCGCGGTGCTCGATCGCGCGCCCTGGCTCATGGTGGGAACGCTGGAGCCCAAGAAGGGCCATGCGGACGCCATCGCCGCCTTCACCCAATTGTGGGAGCGCGGCTATCAGCGCCCCCTCCTCCTGCTGGGTCGCCACGGCTGGATGAGCGAGCCCATCGTCGATGCCATCAAGACCTCGCCCTGGCTGGGCCAGCGCCTGTTCTGGTTCGAGGGGGTGGACGACGCCACGGTGGCGGCCGCCTATCGGCGCGCCCATGCGCTGCTGTTCGCGTCCCAGGCGGAAGGCTTCGGCCTGCCGCTGCTGGAGGCGGTGGCCCACGGCACGCCGGTGCTGGTGCGCGACATGCCGGTCTCACGCGAGGTGATGGGCCCGGGCGATTTCTATTTCTCCGACCGCCGCACCCTCATGGGCGCCATCCAGGCCCTGGAGGCGCCGGAGCGCCGCGCGGCGCTGGTCACCCGGCAGGGCGAGCTGGAGTGGTATCGCTGGCCCGATGTGGTGGAGGCCACCATCCTGGACCTGCTGCGCCGCCCCGGCACGCGCCGCGTGGGCATGGACCTGCTGGGCGACGTGCCGCGCGCGCGCATCCGCCCGTCCCAGGGGACGGATCGCGAGGTGCGCGCAGAAGTGGTGCGCGCAACCGAAGATTGCTCAAAGGTTGTTCCTCTGAGAAGGCCGTAGGCGGCCGATCGCCCCCTTCTCCATACCAAACGTCATCGAGAACAAAACGGCCGCTGGTGATGCTCGCAGGGGCCTCTGACGCGGGGTGATCTCCGCGCCCGCCCCTTGTTGCGCCGCACAAGGACGGTTTTGGCTCTTACGGACCGAAAGCCGCCTTGAGGGCCTCCGGATCGGTCACGGGCAGCGAACAGGCTCCGTCGCGGCACACGAAGGCCGCCCCGGAGGCTGCCGCCGCGTCCGCCTGGGCGCGGGCGAGGCTGCCGGCAGGCAGCTCCTCTCCGCTTCCGGCGCGGATCACCACCCGGTCGAGGAAGGGCAAGGCAAGGGCCGCCGCCGCGAAATCCGCCTGCCGGGCACCCACCACTGCGATCTCGGTGAGGGAGAGGCGGGTGAGAAGCGCGTTCAACGTCGCCCCATGGGCCACGGCATTTTTCGCCGCCGTGCCGGAAACCGCGTCCAGAACCCGGTCGGCCCGCGCCCGCAGATCGTCCCGCCCGGTGAGCGCGGCGAGGCGGAGCAGAGCGTCCGCGGCCACGGCCTGATAGTTGGGCTGGGCCTCGTCCATGGTGGCGAGCGGGCGCACCACCAGCGCGTCCGCATCGTCCGCCGTGAGGAAATAGGCCCCGCTCTGCGGGTCCGTATAATGGCGCTCCAGGGTCTCCAGGAACGCCTCGGCCTTGTGGAGATAGCCCGCCTCTCCGGTCGCCTCATGCAGGGCGATGGCGGCGCGGGCCATGGCGGCATGGTCGCCCGCAAGGCCGGGAAACACCCGTTTGTCCGCCCGCCAGGAATGGGCGAGCCGTCCGTCCTGCTCCATGAGGCGGCACACCGCGCCGAACGCCCGCGCGGCCAGCGCCACCCAGGCCCCCTCCCCCAGATAGGCTCCGGCCCGGGCCAGAGCGGCGATCATCAGGCCATTCCAGTCGGCCAGGATCTTGTCGTCGAGGCCGGGCCGCACCCGCGCCGCGCGGGCGGCCAGCAGCGTGTCCCGCATGGGGGCGAGCCGCGCCTCGTCTTCCGCGCTCACATCGCCCGCCTTCGTGCGGTTGAGGATGACCGCGTGCTCCCAGTTTCCCTCCGGGGTCACGTCATAGAAGCCGCCGAAAAAGGCGGCGTCCTGCGCGCCCAGAACGGCCTCGATCTCGCGCGCGGTCCACACATAGAAGCGCCCTTCATGGCCCTCGCTGTCGGCATCGAGGGACGCGGAGAAGGCGCCCTCCTGCGTCAGCATCTCCCGCTCCAGCCAGCCCACCGTCTCCCGCGCGCGGGCGAGGAAGAGCGTGTCGCCCGTGTCGCGGTAGGCCAGCGCCAGCAGCTCCAGCAGCTGGGCATTGTCGTAGAGCATCTTCTCGAAATGGGGCACCAGCCACATCTCGTCCACGCTGTAGCGGGAGAAGCCGCCGCCCAGATGGTCGTAGATGCCGCCCTCGCACATGCGGTTCAGCGTGAAGGCCATGGTGGCGCGCAGGCTCTCATCCCCGGTGCGCGCGCCGGTGCGCCAGATGAATTCCAGCAGGCCGCATTGGGGGAATTTCGGCGCGCCGCGCAGGCCACCATTCACCCGGTCGAACAGGCCCGCCAATTGGGTGGCGGCCCGGTCCAGCTCCTTCAGGCCGATCACCGCCTGGCCCTGGGGGCGGGCGGCTTCGGCGAGGCGGCTGAGCAGCGCCTCGCGATTCTGCCGGATCTTGTCCGGGCTCTCCGCATAGACCTCCGACACCTGCTGGAGCACGTCCGTGAAGCCCGGCCGGCCATAGCGGGAGGTCTTGGGGAAATAGGTGCCGCCCCAGAAGGGCGCACCCTCCCCGTCCAGGAACATGGTGAGCGGCCAGCCGCCCGCCTCGCCCAGATGATAGAGCGCGGCCATATAGATCTGGTCCACGTCCGGCCGCTCCTCGCGGTCCACCTTGATGTTTACGAACAGTTCGTTCATGAGCCCGGCGACGAACGGATCCTCGAAGCTTTCATGGGCCATCACATGGCACCAGTGGCAGGCGGCATAACCGACGCTGAGCAGCACGGGCTTGCCCGTGCGCCGCGCCTCGGCGAAGGCTTCCGGCCCCCAAGGCCACCAATGGACGGGATTATCCTGGTGCTGGAGCAGATAGGGACTCGTTTCGGCCGACAGGCGGTTCTCGCTCAAGTCCTGCTCCCGAAGTAAGGTGCGCGCGTCATGGCGTGTTATGAGACCATCTATGCTCTGTCCAGCGGGCGCCCGCCCGCCGGCATCGCCGTGCTGCGAATTTCGGGGCCCCATGCCCAGAATGCGGCCCGAACCTTGGCTGGGCATGTGCCCCCGCCCCGCAAGGCCACACTCGCGCGACTCACGGATGCGGCTGGGCATCCGCTCGATCGCGCCATGATGCTCTTTTTTCCCGCGCCCGCCAGCGCCACCGGCGAAGATGTGGTGGAGTTCCACCTGCATGGCGGCCGGGCCGTGGTGGCGGCTGTGATGGCCGCCTTGTCCTCCATCACCGGCCTGCGGCTGGCGCAGCCCGGCGAGTTCACCCGCCGCGCCCATGAGGCGGGAAAGATGGACCTTGCCGAGGTGGAGGGCCTTGCCGATCTCATCGACGCGGAGACCGAGGCCCAGCGCCGTCAGGCGCTGGCCCTCGCATCCGGAGCGCTCTCGCGCCGGGTGGAGGGCTGGCGCGCCCGGCTGGTGCGGGCGCTCATGCTGGTGGAAGCCGGGGTGGATTTCGCTGATGAAGGCGACGTGCCCGATGCCTTGCTCGCCCCGGCGCGGGAGGAGGCTGCCCTCCTGCTGAACGAGCTGGACGCGGCCCTGGAGGATGCCAAGCGCGGCGAGCGGGTGCGCGACGGCCTCGCCGTGGCGATTGCCGGGCCGCCCAATGCAGGCAAGTCCACCTTGCTGAATGCGCTGGCGGGGCGCGAAGCGGCCATCGTCTCCCACATTCCCGGCACCACGCGGGACATTCTGGAAGTGCATCTGGATCTCGCGGGGCAGGCGGTGACGCTCATCGACACGGCGGGCCTGCGGGAGACGGAAGACGAGATCGAGGCGGAAGGCATCCGCCGCGCCCGCGCCCGCGCCGCCTCCGCCGACCTCGTCCTGTGGCTGTCGCCGGACGACGCGCCGCCGCCCGCCGATCTCTCCGGCGCGGTGCGCGTGCGGACGAAGGCGGACATCTGCGAGGCGGCGGCCGATGCTGGAGCGGGTTTGTCTCTGTCCGCCCGCACGGGGGCGGGCATGGAGGCCCTGGTGGCGCTTCTCACCACCCGCGCCGACACACTCTCCGGCCGCGAACCCGCCCTCATCACCCGCGCTCGCCAGCGCATGGCGCTGATGGACGCGCGGGACCATCTGGCGCGCGCCACCATGGCATCGGCCGACGAACTGCTCGCGGAAGACCTGCGCCTCACCGCGCGGGCGCTGGATGTGGTGGTGGGGCGCGTGGATGTGGAGGACGTGCTGGACGCCCTGTTTCGGACCTTCTGCATCGGGAAGTGAGCAGCGCTGGCTCATGAGTCGGGCTGGCGCATGAGCCGCACGGGCGAGGCCACCCTAGGGCTTTGTAGGCTGTTTCACGTGAAACAGGGCCGCGTGGAGGAAGGGTGTCGTTTGCGCCTGACTTGGTCGGGGGGCGTTCTTCCCGTTCCTTTCGGTCCTTCCCCCTCCCTAGCCCTCCCCCGCAAGCGGGAGAGGGGATGCCGTTGTGCTTGGCTATGGATACGGCGCTCTCTTGGGAAGGTGTGCGTGAGTCGGTTTGGGCTCCGCGTAACCCACACGCGCGGCACACTCCCTCTCCCGCTTGCGGGGGAGGGATGGGGAGGGGGAAGGATGCAGAGCGACGGAAGGGGAATGGCGCAGGTCGAGGAGGAGGGGATTGCGTGCCGGCGACGAAAGGGGCTCATGCGTGACGGCCTCCACCGCACGCCCACTCCTCAATGGCACCAAGCCGTCCCGCTCAACGCCCCTCACCTCTTCCGTTTCACGTGAAACACCCCGCCTCCCACCGCCTTGCCTTGACGCCGCCGCGAAAGTCGCGTTTTCCAGAAGTCGAACAGAGATACCCCGCGCAGGACGCGAATGGCGGCGCGCAGCGCCGGAGGAGGCCGGCATGGGCCAGGCGACACAGATGGGCCAGACATTCGACGTGATGGTGGTGGGCGGCGGCCATGCGGGCTGCGAAGCGGCGGCCGCCGCGGCGCGCCTCGGCGCACGCACGGCGCTGGTCACCATGAGCGCGGCGACGCTCGGCGCCATGTCCTGCAATCCGGCCATTGGCGGTCTCGGCAAGGGCCATCTGGTGCGCGAGGTGGATGCGCTGGACGGGCTCATGGGCCGGGTGGCCGATGCGGGCGGCATCCAGTTCCGCCTGCTCAACCGCCGCAAGGGCCCCGCCGTGCGCGGGCCGCGCGCGCAGGCGGACCGCAAGCTCTATGCCCGCGCCATGCAGGACGCGCTCGCCGCGCAGGCGAACCTCACCATCGTGGAAGGGGAGGCGGCCGACCTTCTGGTGCAGGGGGGCTGCGTGACCGGCCTTGTCCTGGCGGACGGACGGTCCTTCACCTGCGGCGCCGTGGTGCTCACCACCGGCACCTTCCTCAATGGCCTCATCCATATGGGCGAGGTGCAGATCCCCGCCGGGCGCATCGGCGAGAAGCCCTCGCTCGGCCTTTCCGGCGCGCTGGCGCGGCTCGGCCTCGCGCTGGGGCGCCTGAAGACCGGCACCCCGCCGCGCCTCGACGGGCGCACCATCGACTGGGCGAGCCTGGAGATGCAGCCGGGCGACGAGGTGCCCGAAGCCTTTTCCACCCTCACCACCCGCCTGCCCAATCCCCAGGTGGAATGCGGCATCACCCGTACCACCACCGCCACCCATGATGTGATCCGCGCCAACCTCTCCCGCTCGGCCATGTATTCCGGGCGCATCGAGAGCAGCGGCCCGCGCTATTGCCCGTCCATCGAGGACAAAGTGGTGCGGTTCGGCGACCGGGAAGGGCACCAGATCTTCCTGGAGCCGGAGGGGCTGGACGACCCCACCATTTATCCCAACGGCATTTCCACCTCCCTGCCGGAGGATGTGCAGCGCGCCGTGCTCGCCACCATTCCCGGCCTTGAGAAGGTGGCCATGGTCCGGCCGGGCTATGCCATCGAATATGACCATGTGGACCCGCGCGAGCTGGCGCCCACCCTGGAGGTGAAGCGCGCGCCGGGCCTGTTCCTCGCCGGGCAGATCAACGGCACCACGGGCTATGAGGAGGCCGCCGCGCAAGGGCTGCTGGCTGGGCTCAATGCGGCCCGCCGCGCCGGGGGCGGGGAGGGGCAGGGTGGGGACGGCATCGTCATCGACCGGGCCCAGGGCTATCTGGGCGTGATGGTGGACGATCTGGTGACGCGCGGCGTCACCGAGCCCTACCGCATGTTCACCTCGCGGGCGGAATATCGCCTGACGCTGCGCGCCGACAACGCGGACCAGCGCCTCACGCCGCTCGGCCTCTCCTTGGGCCTCGTGGGGACGGAGCGCGCGCGGGCCTTCGCGCAGAAGGCTGCCGCCTTGGACGCCGCGCGGGAGCGGGCGCGGGCAGTGAGCCTCACCCCCAATGCCGCCGCCGCCCATGGCCTCCAGCTCAATCGCGACGGCCAGCGCCGCACCGCCTTCGACCTGCTGGCCTATCCGGAGATCGACATGGCCGTCATCTCCCGCATCTGGCCGGACTTCGCGGATCTTTTGCCGGCTATCTCCGAGCAGCTGGAGATCGACGCCAAATATGCCGTCTATCTCGACCGGCAGGCGGCGGATATCGCCACCCTGCGCCGGGACGAGGATCTGGCCCTGCCCGCGGACCTCGCCTATGGCGACCTGCCGGGCCTCTCCAACGAGCTGAAGGCACGGCTGGAGCGGGTCCGCCCCCGCACGGTGGGGCAGGCGGGCCGCATGGAGGGGATGACCCCCGCCGCCTTGGCGCTCCTCGTCACCCATGCCCGGCGCCGGGGACGGGCGGAACGCGCGGCGGTGTGACCCTCGCGAGCGCCGCGAGCATGGTGTGAATAGTGGGGATGATTACCGAGCAGCCGGTAATTTGGCGGAGCAAAGGGCGGATGAGCGGTAATTCCCAGGGCCGTAACGGGGTTGAGCGGCGTGTTTCACGTGAAACCATGGCCCGCCTCGATCTCATCGTTGATCTGCTAATGCATTGGCAGAAAACGATAAACCTCGTCGCCCCGGCGAGCCTCCCCCATGCCTGGACCCGCCACATCGACGATTCGCTCCAACTTCTCGACCATGTTCCCCAAACCCCTCTCCACTGGGTGGATCTGGGGTCCGGCGGTGGATTTCCCGGCCTTGTGGTCGCAGCCGTGCTGGCGGAGCGGGCGGGGAGCGAGGTGCATCTGGTGGAGAGCGACACCCGCAAGGCCGCTTTCCTCCGGGAGTCGGCGCGCAAGGCCGCGTTGCCGGTTCGCGTGCATCCTCAACGCATAGAGCAGGCGGCGCCCGCTCTGGCGGCGGGAACGGACGTGGTCTCCGCCCGCGCGCTGGCGCCGCTCCCCAAGCTGCTGGAGCTGGCCGCGCCCTTCCTCGCCGCAGGGGCGCTGGGGATATTTCCCAAGGGAAAGGATGCGGAGGGCGAATTGACCGCCGCCCGCAAAGGCTGGACACTCGACGCCGAACTTCGCCCGAGCCGCAGCGATCCCGACGCCCGGATCCTGCTGGTGCGGCGGGCGAACCCTGCGGCATCCTCTCCCGCGTCCTGAGACCCATGAGGGCGAAGGCACGGCAGCCAATGCGGAACTGCGGCACATGACCGAACACAGCTTCACCGCCCCGCTGGCCGGCGCGGGCGCGCCGCGCATCCTGGCGCTGGCCAACCAGAAGGGCGGGGTGGGCAAGACCACCACCGCCATCAATCTCGGCACGGCGCTCGCCGCTATCGGCGAAACCGTGTTGGTGGTGGACCTGGACCCCCAGGGCAACGCCTCCACCGGGCTCGGCATCGACCGGCCCCGGCGCAAGATCACCACCTATGACGTGCTCTATGGCGACGCCACCATGCTGGAGGCGGTGCAGCCGAGCGACGTGCCCGGCCTTTATGTGGCGCCCTCCAGCCTGGACCTGTCGGGGCTGGAGCTGGAGATTTCCGGCGAGCGCGACCGCTCCTTCCGCCTGCGCAATGCCCTGCGCGCTTTGGCGGGGGACCCGCAGGCGCCGCGCTTCACCTATGTGCTGGTGGACTGCCCGCCCTCGCTTTCGCTCATTACGGTTAACGCCATGGCGGCGGCCCATGCCATCCTGGTGCCGCTTCAGTGCGAGTTCTTCGCCCTGGAAGGGCTTTCCCAGCTTCTCAAGACGGTGGAGCAGGTGCGCGGGGCGCTGAACCCGGACCTCACCATCCACGGTATCGTGCTGACCATGTACGATGCCCGCAACAACCTGTCCGACCAGGTGATGGCGGATGTGCGCGCCTTCATGGGCGACAAGGTCTACGAGACCGTGATCCCCCGCAATGTGCGGGTCTCCGAGGCGCCGTCCTATGGCAAGCCGGTGCTGCTCTATGACCTGAAATGCGCGGGCTCGCAGGCTTATCTGCGCCTCGCCTCGGAAGTGATCCAGCGCGAACGCGCGGCGCGGGCCGTGGCGGCGTGAGGCAGTTGGATAAAGCGCGGGCAGCAAACAGGCCGACAGGACATAAGGACGTTTGATCATGGCGGAGGAAGGCCGGTCGCGGCTCGGGCGCGGGCTCGCGGCGCTGATGGGGGAGATGGGCGCGGAGGATGCGCGCCCCGCGCCCAGCCAGAAGGGCCGGGCAGGCGCCGGCGTGCCCATCGAGCATGTGCGCCCCAGCCCCCGCAATCCCCGCCGCACCTTCAAGGAGGAGGGGCTGGAGGAACTGGCCGCCTCGATCCGCGAGAAGGGCATCATCCAGCCCATCGTGGTGCGTTCCACGGGGCCGAACGCCTATGAGATCGTGGCGGGCGAGCGGCGCTGGCGCGCGGCCCAGCGGGCCGGGCTCCATGAGGTGCCGGTGGTGGTGCTCCAGCTCTCCGAGCGGGAAGCCATGGAGATCGCCATCATCGAGAACGTCCAGCGCGCGGACCTCAACGCGCTGGAAGAGGCCCAGGGCTACGAGGCCCTCATGGCCCAGTTCTCCTATTCCCAGTCGGACCTTGCCCGCGTCATCGGCAAGAGCCGCCCGCACATCGCCAACACGCTGCGCCTCATGAAGCTGCCGGATACGGTGAAGGCCTATCTGGCCGACGGGCGCATCTCGGCGGGCGCGGCGCGGGCGCTGCTCGCCCATGACGATCCCGAGCGGCTCGCCCGGCAGATCCTGGAAAAGGGCCTGACCGTGCGCGACGTGGAGGCGCTGGCCAAGACCAAGGCCGCCCTCACGCGCCCCGCCGCGCCCGAAAAGGATGCCGACACCCGCGCCCTTGAGAAGCGCCTGTCGGACCTGCTGGGCCTCGGCGTGGTGCTCCAGTCCAAGGGCGAGAAGGGGGAGGTGCGCATCCGCTATTCCGACCTCGACCAGCTCGACGACCTTTGCCGGCGGCTGGGGTTGGACTGAGGGGCGTTCTTCCTCGCAGTCCTGTTCGTTTTCCGCACGAGAGAGGGCGACCATTCCACTGAGGTACGAAGGCCATTCGCGGCTCCGTTCCTCTGTCTAGGTGCACCGCAGATTCCCTCTCCCGCTTGCGGGGGAGGGGTAGGGAGGGGGCCTTCAAGCAGAGCGGCGGTGTGGCGTTTCGAACTGTTGAGCTTTTCCCCCTCCCCAGCCCTCCCCCGCAAGCGGGAGAGGGGGGCAGGGCGCGCTTGAAGGCGGCCGGATGATCGCTTTTCAGCGGTCTCGTTGAGGGAACATTGGGGCACGGCACCCCCGCTTTGCCCCCCGCCTCCCCCTCCCTCCTCCCTCCTCCCCCGAGACGCCGTCCCCTCCCGCCCTCGTCATTCGGCCGTCACGCTCCTGGCGCATCCAACGCACCGCTACAGCGGCAAGGGGGTAGGGATGTCGGGAGCGGCAAGTCCGGCGGGCGGGCACGCGCACAAGCACAAGAAGGAGGCGCCCGGCGCCTCGCTGGACCGCAAGAACGGCACGCTGGAGGTGTTCGCCTTCTTCGCCGTCCTCGTGGGCGGCCTGGGCTATGTGGTGTGGTCCATCTGGGGCGACATGCAGGCGGCGGGCATCAGCAGCCTCGCCATGCTGCCCTTCATCATGCTGCTCCTGGCGCTGCTCATCGCGCTCGCCTTCGAGTTCGTGAACGGCTTCCACGACACCGCCAACGCGGTGGCCACGGTCATCTATACCAATTCGCTGCCCGCCCATTTCGCCGTGGTCTGGTCCGGCTTCTGGAACTTCCTTGGCGTGCTGGTCTCCTCCGGCGCGGTGGCCTTCGGCATCATCTCGCTGCTGCCCGTGGAACTGATCCTGAACGTGGGTTCGGGCGCGGGCATGGCCATGGTGTTCGCGCTGCTCATCGCGGCCATCATCTGGAATCTCGGCACCTGGTATCTGGGCCTGCCGGCCTCCTCCTCCCACACGCTCATCGGCTCCATCATCGGCGTGGGCATCGCCAACCAGATCATCCAGGGCCAGAGCGGCACTTCGGGCGTGGACTGGGGGCAGGCGGCCAATGTGGGCTATTCGCTGCTGCTGTCTCCCGTGGTCGGCTTCTTCGCCGCCGGGCTGCTGCTGCTCTCCATGAAGGCGCTCATCAAGAATCCCGCCCTCTATCGCGAGCCGAAGGCCAACAAGGCCCCGCCGTGGTGGATCCGCGGCCTTCTGGTGCTCACCTGCACCGGCGTGTCCTTCGCCCACGGTTCCAATGACGGGCAGAAGGGCATGGGCCTCATCATGCTCATCCTCATCGGCATCGTGCCCACCGCCTATGCGCTGAACCGCGCCGTGGCGCCGGAGGACGTGGCCCAGTTCCGCGCCCTGACGCTGGCCACCGCCGCCTCGCTTACCAAGACGCCCCTGGCGGACACCACGCCGGTGGACGACATCCAGAGCGCGGCGTCCGTCAATGCGCGCGCCCTGCTCACCGATTATGTGCGCGACCACCAGGTGACGCCCGAGACGGTGCCCGCGCTCGCCCAGGTGGCGCGGGAGATGGGGGCCATGGTGGCCACCACCTCCACCCTCGCGCAGGTGCCGGCGGCGGCGGTGCCCAACATGCGCAACGACATGTATCTGGCCTCCGAGACCATCCGCATCATGCTGAAGACGGGCGACCCCGCCTTCGAGCCGGAGACCAAGGAGAACCTCCTCGCCCTCAAGCGCTCGCTGGATGCGGCGACGAAGTTCATCCCGCTCTGGGTGAAGGTGGCGGTGGCCATCGCGCTCGGCCTCGGCACCATGGTGGGCTGGAAGCGCATCGTGGTCACGGTGGGCGAGAAGATCGGCAAGACCCATCTCACCTATGCCCAGGGCGGCGCGGCGGAGCTGGTGGCCATGGGCACCATCATGGCGGCCGACGAGTTCGGCCTGCCGGTTTCCACCACCCATGTCCTCTCCTCGGGCGTGGCTGGCACCATGGCGGCCAACAAGTCCGGCCTCCAGATGTCCACGGTGCGCAACCTCGCCATGGCCTGGATCCTGACCCTTCCGGCGGCCATCGCGCTCTCGGCGGGCCTCTATGTGCTGCTGCGGCAGATCATGTGAATGACGGGAGGGGGCGCCCGGCGCGGCCCCTTCTGATCCTGCGGAATGATGCAAAAGGCGGTTCGTCCCGGCGAGCCGCCTTTTGCCGTTCGCAAGATCGTGGACGGCGCGGCCCGCTCGCTTCCCACGCGCGGCGCGCGCCACTAGCGTGCCGCCATGGCCGCACTTCCCCAAGACGCTCCACAGGACGTCGCCGAACACCAGACCTCGCCCGACGCCACCCGCGAGGAGGCCCGCGCGGCGGGTCACGTCACGCCGGTCATGGCCCAGTTCGTGGAGATCAAGGCGGCCAATCCCGACTGCCTGCTCTTCTATCGCATGGGCGATTTCTACGAGCTGTTCTTCGAGGATGCGGAGAAGGCGTCCCAGGCGCTGGGCATCGTGCTGACCAAGCGCGGCAAGCATCTGGGCGAGGACATCCCCATGTGCGGCGTGCCCATCTCGCGCGCCGAGGAATATCTCCACAAGCTCATCGCCCTCGGCTTCCGGGTGGCGGTGTGCGAGCAATTGGAGGACCCCGCCGAGGCCCGCAAGCGCGGCGCCAAGGCGGTGGTGCGCCGCGACGTCACCCGCCTCGTCACGCCCGGCACCCTCACCGAGGATGCGCTGCTGGACGCCAAGCGGGAGAACGTCCTTCTGGCGGTGGCCCGCGTGCGTGCCGGCGAAGACAGCCACGCCTATGGCCTTGCCTTCGCGGATGTCTCCACCGGCAGCTTCCGGGTCGCGTCCTCCAGCCAGGAGACGCTGGCGGCGGACCTCGCCCGCATCGATCCCGCCGAAGTGCTGCTCTCCGACGCTGTGTATGACGACCCGGACCTCCGGGAGATCTGGCAGTCGCTGCCCGCCGTCACGCCGTTACCGCGCCAGGGTTTCGAGGGTGCGGGCGCGGAGCAGCGGCTCGCCCAGTTCTTCCGCGTGGCCACGCTCGACGCCTTCGGCAGCTTCGCGCGGGCGGAACTGATCGCGGCTGCCGCCATCGTCGCCTATGTGGAGCGCACCCAGCTCGGCGCCCGCCCGGCGCTCGCCCCGCCCAGCCGCGAGGCCGAGGGCGGTGCCATGCTCATCGATGCGGGCACCCGCGCGAATCTCGAACTGGTGCGCACCACCTCCGGCGACCGGCGCGGCTCGCTTCTGGCCAGCGTGGACCGCACCATCACCGCCGCCGGCGCCCGCCTCCTGGCCCGGCGCCTCTCCGAGCCGCTCACCGACCTTGCCGCCATCCGCGCCCGGCACGATGCGGTGGCGGCGTTGACGGAAGACCCGGAGCGCACCTCGACGATCCGCCGCCGTCTTTCCGGTGCGCCGGACCTTGCCCGCGCTCTGTCCCGCCTGTCGCTGGGGCGCGGCTCGCCGCGTGACCTGCTGGCCATCGGCCAGGGGCTGGAGGAGGGCGCTGCGCTGGCCGCGGATTTCCCGCCCGACGCCCCGGAGCGCCTCGCCGCCTGCGCCCGCGCGCTGGCCGCGCCCGACCCGCGCCTTGCGGGCGAACTCCTCTCCGCCCTCGTGGAAGAGCCGCCCCATCTGCGCCGGGACGGCGGCTTCATTCGTCCGGGCTTCGATCCGGACCTGGACGCCACCCGCGCTTTGCGCGACGAGAGCCGCCGCGTGGTGGCGGCGCTGGAGCGCCGCTATTGCGAGGAGACGGACATCAAGTCCCTCAAGATCCGGCACAATGGGGTGCTGGGTTATTTCGTCGAGGTGACCGCCCAGCATGGCGAGCGGCTGCGCGAGCCGCCCCATCTCGCCACCTTCACCCATCGCCAGACGCTGGCCGGCGCGGTGCGCTTCACCAGCCAGGAACTGGCGGACCTGGAAAGCCGCATCGCCTCGGCGGGTGAGCGGGCGCTCGCCATCGAGCAGGCTTTGTTCGAGCGGCTGGCGGGCGAGGTGGTGGCGAGCGCGGAGCCCATCCGCGCCGCCGCCGAGGCATTGGCGGAACTGGACGTGCATGCGGGCCTCGCGCGCCTCGCCGTGGACGAGCGCCATGTGCGCCCGCACATGACCGAGGGGCTGGATTTCGCGGTGGAGGGCGGGCGCCATCCCGTGGTGGAGCAGGCGCTGGCCCGCGCCAAGGACCCCTTCGTCGCCAATGATTGCGACCTCTCCGCCCCCGAGGGCGCGGAGGGCGGGCGCGTCTGGCTGCTCACCGGCCCCAACATGGCCGGTAAGTCCACCTTCTTGCGCCAGAATGCGCTCATCGCGGTCCTCGCCCAGGCGGGGTGCTTCGTGCCCGCCCGCGCGGCGCGGGTGGGCGTGGTGGACCGCCTTTTCTCCCGCGTGGGCGCGGCTGATGATCTGGCGCGTGGCCGCTCCACCTTCATGGTGGAGATGGTGGAGACCGCCGCCATCCTGAACCAGGCGACGCCGCGCTCCCTGGTGATCCTGGACGAGATCGGGCGCGGCACGGCCACGTTCGACGGCATGTCCATCGCCTGGGCGAGCCTGGAGCATTTGCACGAGGTCAATCGCTGCCGGGCGCTGTTCGCCACCCATTTCCATGAGCTGACGGCGCTCTCCCAGCGTTGCGCGCGGCTCACCAACGCCACCGTGAAAGTGACGGAATGGCAGGGCGACGTGGTGTTCCTCCACGAAGTGGTGCTGGGCGCGGCGGATCGCTCCTACGGCATCCAGGTGGCGCGGCTCGCGGGGCTGCCCCCGGCGGTCATCACCCGCGCCAAGGCGGTTCTGGCGGAGCTGGAAGCGGCCGAGCGGGCCTCGCCGGTCCAGAAGCTGGTGGACGACCTGCCCTTGTTCGCGGCTCTGCGCCGCGCGCCCACGCCCATGGAGGCGTCCCCGGCGGACGACCGCATCGGCACGGCCCTGGATGATCTCCAGCCCGACGAGATGACCCCCCGCGCCGCGCTGGACGCGCTCTATGCGCTGAAGGCCCTGCGGAAGTCACCGGGATAGGACTGATCGCCATTCAGACCGATGGATGGATTCCGGCCTCTTAGGGCCGTCATGCCCGGGCTTGTCCCGGGCATCCATGCCTCTGGGTCGAGTGTGTACCCGGCCGAGCCCCGTGGATGGCCGGGACAAGCCCGGCCATGACGCTGAGTTTTTGAAGGAAACGTCCCGGCCACTTGAATGTCGACAGGCCCTGGAGCGAGCCGCCTTCCCACCCGCGTGCGAAAGGGGCGCGGCCGGCTGCGATATGGCCGGTCGGAATCGTCACTGGGGTGGGAGAGGATGGGCCGCATCGGCCCCGTCTCACAGGGCCGAACCGATCAGTTGGCGGAGGGCGCGGGGACCGGGGACATGGGCGGGGGCACCTGGGGAATGAATTCGCCCCAGGCCGTGAAGGCATCCTGGAATGCCTGGTCGCCCGCCGGACCCTTCTCGAAGGCCAGGATCGCCCGCTTGTTGTTGGTGTAGACGATGGGGATGTCGATCCAGGGACGGCTCTGCAGGAGCTGCAGGTTGCGGTCCTTGTCCACGGGCACGGCCGAGAGGCCCACGAGGAAATAAGTGGGGTTCACCCGCACCGACAGGCCCGCCAGCGGTGCGCCCTGCGCGCTCTCGGTCTGCTTCATGCGGATGCCGGGCACGTTGGAGATGCCGCCATAGGCGAAATCCGGCGGCAGGGTGAAGCTCAGCTCGATGGTGTGCGAGGCCGGAAGCGCCGCGTCCGCATTGCGGCGCAGGGTGAAGGTGGTGCCGAGGCGGCCGGGAATCTGCACGTCGGCGCGGATGCCCACGTCCGGGGGCAGGCCGGGACCGGCATTGAAGGTCTCGGTCTTCCAGGTCACCGTGCCTTCATAGGTCTGGAGACCCTGGCTTCCGCCCGCGGCTTCCTCGAACAGATAGGCGCGCTGGGCGGTCATGCCCTGGCGCGGAGCCGGAGCATTCGGCCGCTGCGCGGGCGCAGCGCCGGACTGGGTGACCCGGTCTGCGCTCTTGGGCTGGTCCTGCCGCGCGGCTTCCGGCGCGGGCGCGGCGGGGGCCGCCGCGACGGGCCGCTCGGTGGCCCCGAACAGGGTCTCGCGGTTCACCACCGCATAGGCGCCACCCGCGATGAGGATGCCGATGAGGCCCACCATGAGCACGGTGCGCTGCCAGCGCGGCTTTCCGCCCGCATCCTTTTCGGCGGGAAGGCGGGGCCGCTCGTGGCGATCCTGCTTCTCCGCCACGCGGCCCCGCGCGAGGGTCGGCCGCGTGATGGTGGATTCGTCCAGCGGCACGTCGTCGTCGCCCGCCGTCTCGGACGCGGCGGCGGGCGTCTCCACGGCCGGGCTTGCCGCCACGGTCTTATCCGCCGGGGCGGTGTCGGCGGCGGGCTTGTCCGCGAGCGCCTTGTCCGCGATGGCTTTCGCGGCCACCAGGGGATCGGGCCGGCCCGCCGGTGCACGCGGCATCTCGGGGAGCGGCGCGGATGTGGGCAGGGGAGCGGCGGGAGGCGAAGGCGGGGCCTCCGCCGCTGCGGGCTCGTCTTCGGTCTCTGCGGGGGCGGGGTCGGGAACCTGGTCCGCCTCCACCCGCCGGATGGCCTCTTCCAGCGCCTGCCGCTCGCGCAGGATCTCGCCCTCGGGAAGCGGGGGCTCGACGCTGCGCAATTGCTTCAGGAGGGCACCCCGCGCGCGGTCATACACCGACTTGCGGCTCTCCCCTGTATTCTGGGAGAGACCGGAAATCGCGCGGACCAGGAGCGGATAATAATCGGCCATGAGCGGTGAGGATGCCCCGGAGAGGAAAAACCTAGGTTAATGCTCGAACGGGTTATGGACGAGAATGGTGTCGTCCCGTTCGGGGCTGGTGGAGAGCACCGCCACCGGGCAGCCGATCAGCTCTTCCACCCAGCGCACATACTTGACGGCGCCGGCCGGAAGATCGGCCCAGGAGCGGGCACCGGCGGTGGATTCCCGCCAGCCCGGAATGGTCTCGTAGACCGGCTCCAGCCGGGTCTGCGCGCCGCCCTCGCTGGGCAGGTGGTCGATCACGCGGCCGTCCAGCTTGTAGCCGACGCACACCTTGATCTCGTCGAAGCCGTCCAGCACGTCCAGCTTGGTCAGCGCGATGCCGGTGATGCCGCAGGTGCGCACGGTCTGGCGCACCAGAACCGCGTCGAACCAGCCGCAGCGGCGCGGACGGCCCGTCACCACGCCGAACTCGCGCCCGCGCTCGCCCAGCGCCCGGCCCACTTCGTCGGTCAGCTCGGTGGGGAAGGGGCCTTCGCCCACGCGGGTGGTGTAGGCCTTGGTGATGCCCAGCACGTAATCGAGCGCGGACGGGCCGACGCCGGAGCCGCTGGCCGCCGAGGAGGCCACCGTGTTGGACGAGGTCACATAGGGATAGGTGCCGTGGTCGATATCCAGCAGCGAACCCTGGGCGCCCTCGAAGAGGATGCGCTTGCCGGCGCGGCGCGCCTGGTCCAGCAGCTCCCACACCCGGTCCATGAAGGGCAGGACCTGGGGGGCGAGCGCGGTCAGTTCGGCGATCAGCGTGGCCGGATCCACTTCCGGCACGCCGAGGCCGCGCCGCAGCAGGTTGTGATGGGTCAGCAGGCGCTCCACCTTGGCGGGGAGCGTGGAGGGGTCCACGAGGTCCACGAGGCGGATGGCGCGGCGGCCGACCTTGTCCTCATAAGCGGGGCCGATGCCCCGGCGCGTGGTGCCGATGCGGGTCTCCGGGCTCGCCGCATTCTCGCGCAGCGCGTCCAGTTCCCGGTGCACGGGCAGGATGAGGGGTGTGTTCTCGGCGATGCGCAGGCGGTCGGGACCGACCACCACGCCCTGCTTGGCGAGGCGCGCCAGCTCGTCCACCAGCGCCTGGGGATCGAGCACGACACCGTTGCCGATGACCGAGAGCTTGCCGGGGCGCACCACGCCCGAGGGCAGCAGGGACAATTTATAGGTGACGCCGTTCACCACCAGGGTATGGCCGGCATTGTGCCCGCCCTGGAAGCGCACCACCACGTCGGCCTGCTCGGAGAGCCAATCGACGATCTTACCCTTGCCTTCGTCGCCCCATTGAGAGCCGACCACGACCACATTGGCCACGGCGGGGTCCTCCGAATTGCCGGGCGCCCAGGAGGCACGCCGCGCAAACACAGCAAAGCCCCGGTTTGGACCGGGGCCGTTGAGAGGGCGTCATAAAAGATCGCGCGGGGCGAGGCAAGGCGCGCCTCGCCTACCCACTGTTGCGAAGGCCCGCCGAGATGCCGTTGATGGTGAGCTGGATGCCGTGCAAAACCTTGTCGCTGGCGTCTCCGCCGCTGGTTTCGTCCGCCTGAATCCGGCGATGGGCCTTCAGCAGCTCGATCTGCACATGGTTCAGCGGATCGAGATAGGGGAAGCGGTTGCGGATGGAGCGGTGCAGCAGGGGATTGCCCTCCAGCAGGCGCGACTGGCCCATGATCTCCAGCAGGCGGCGCACCGTGGTCTCGTATTCCGCCGTGATGCGCGAAAAGATGCGCGCCCGCAGTTCGGCGTCCTCCACCAGCGCCGCATAGCGCGAGGCGACGGCGATGGAGCTCTTGGAGAGCACCATGTCCATGCTGGAGAGCTGGGTGCGGAAGAACGGCCAGTCCCGATACATGGCCCGCAGCTGCGCCATGCCGCCGGGATTGTCGGCGAGGAAGGCGTCCACGGCGGTGCCGAAGCCGTACCAGGCGGGCAGCATCAGGCGGCACTGGGCCCAGGAGAAGACCCAGGGAATGGCCCGGAGCGCCGTGATGGCGCGGGTCTTCTTCCGCGAGGCCGGCCGCGAGCCGATATTCAGCGTGGCGATCTCGGAAATCACCGTGGACGCCCAGAAATAATCCTCGAAGCCCGGCGTCTCGTAGACCAGGCCCCGATAGGCCTCGAAGGCCGACTGCGACAATTTCTCCATGGTCTCCAGGAAGGGCGCGGGCGGGGCGGCCTCGCTCGACTGGAGCAGCGTCGCTTCCAGGGTCGCCGCCACCATGATCTCCAGGTTGCGGCGGCCGACTTCCGGGTTGGAATATTTGGAGGCGATGATCTCGCCCTGCTCGGTGAGGCGGATCTGGCCGTTCACCGCGCCCACGGGCTGGGCGAGGATGGCGTCATAGCTCGGCCCGCCGCCGCGCCCCACGGAGCCGCCGCGCCCGTGAAACAGGCGCAGCTTCACCCCATGGCGCTTGAACACCTCGATGAGGTCGGTCTCGGCCTTGTACAATTCCCAGCCCGAGGTGACGAAGCCGCCATCCTTGTTGCTGTCGGAATAGCCCAGCATCACTTCCTGCACGTCGCCCCGGCTCGCCACCAGCGCGCGATAGGCGGGCAGGCCGAACAGGCGGTCCATCACCTCGGCGCAGGCCCGCAGGTCGCCGATGGTCTCGAACAGGGGCACCACATTGATGGTGCTGGTGCCATCGGCCCGCACGAGGCCCACTTCCTTCAGCAGGAGGGCGGCCTCCAGCATGTCCGAGACGCCCTCGGTCTTGGAGATGATGCAATTGGGGATCACCGCCTCGCCCAGCGCCGCATGGGCGATGGCCGCCTCCCGCAGGATGGCCATTTCCCCCTGCGTTTCCTCGCAATAATCGAGGAAGGGCGAGGAGAGCGGGCGGGCATTGGCCAGTTCGCCCGCCAGCAGCGCGATGCGGGCTTCCTCGTCCAGCCCCTCATAGCCGGTGCCGGGGGTCACCGCTTCCAGAAGCTCGGCCACGGTGCGCTCATGCACATCGGAATTCTGGCGCAGGTCCAGCGCGGCGAGATGGAAGCCGAAGCCGTCGGCGGCGCGGCGCAGGGTGCGCAGGCGCCCGCGCGCCAGGATGCGCGAGCCGTTCTCGGCCAGCGAGCGGGAGATGATGTCGAGGTCCGCGCGGAAATCCGCCGCCGTGCCATAGGGCTCCAGGCCCGGGGCGGCGGCGTGCGGCGTGCGCCCTTCCAACACCGCGGCGGCACCCTCCAGCCGCGCGCGCACCACCGACAGAGCGAGGCGATAGGGCTCGTCCCGGCGGCTCATGTCCTGGTCCGGGGAGAGGGCCATGAGCGCCCGCATCTCCTCGGAAACCGTCACGAGGCGCCCGGACAGCGACAATTCCGCCGCCAGGGTTTCGAGCTGCTCCAGATGGAAGCGCATGATGCGCTCCCGGTGCATGGTCACGGTCTCGCGCAGCACCTGCGCGGTGACGAAGGGATTGCCGTCCCGGTCCCCGCCGATCCAGGAGCCGATGCGCAGGAAGGAAGGCACTTCGGGCCCCTTGCCGCCGTCCAGCGCGTCCAGATGGTCCTCGATGTCGCAGAACAGGCGGGGCAGCTCTTCGAGGAAGGTGTAGTCGTAATAGGACAGGCCGTTGGTCACCTCGTCCATGACGGTGAGCTTGATCCGGCGTAGCAGTGCCGTCTGCCAGAGATTAAGGACGGCTTGGCGCAGCTCCTCTTCCTGGGCCGCCGCCTCGCGGGGCGTGGCGGTCACGCGCTCCGCCTGGTCGAGGATGCGGGCGATCTGCATTTCCCGGTTCAGCGTGCTCTTGCGCCGTACCTCGGTGGGATGGGCGGTGAGGACGGGGCTGATGAGCGTGTCGGCGAAGAAGTCCCGCAACTCCGGCGCCGAGAGGCTCGCGCCCGCCGCCCGCGCGAAGGCGTTGGCCACCGTTCCCGGGCGCGGTGCGGACCCGGCAATCTCGTGCGCCCTGTTGCGGCGGGTGTGGTGCACGTCCTCGGCGATGTTGGCGAGGTGCGAGAAATAGCTGAAGGCCCGCACGATCTGCACGGCCACCTCGGGCGAGAGGGTGGCGAGGATGGTCTCCAGCTCCTGGCGCGCGCCCTCGTCGGCATCGCGATGGAAGCGGATGGAGGTGCGGCGGATGATTTCCACCAGATGGTAAACGGGCTCGCCCTCCTGGGCGCGGACGGTGTCGCCCAAAAGGCGGCCGAGGCGGCGGATGTCGTCGCGCAGGGGCCGGTCCTTCTCGCTGGATTCCTCTGTCGCCTCGCCAATCACCGCCCAGACTGCACTCGACATGGCCATCCACCCCAGATTGTCCCTACTACTTTAGAAGGGATTTGTGCGTCGGCGAAAGCCCATGCGGCATCTGCGAAGCACGCGGCCCCCGCCGAGGCGGCGAGATTCGCGCCGGTTTCACGGAGTTTTAGCCTTCCCGCGGCCTCTGCCCCGGCGGAAGGCTTGCAACGGAAAGGCTTTGCGGCGACAAGCAAAGGGACAGTCAGACCTTCGACGCCTCGCGGGGGGCGGCCTCGAAAGGGTTTTTTATGGCACAGCCAATCGCGGCGCCCGGTGCGCCTGCTCCTCAAGCGACCGCGCTCGACGTGGCTCTGGCGGCCGTGAAGCCGGCCATGTGGAGCGTGGTCGCCTTCAGCTTCTTCATCAACCTGCTGGGCCTCACCGGCTCCATCTACATGATGCAGGTCTATGACCGGGTGCTGTCCTCGCGCAGCATCCAGACCCTGGTCCTGCTCACCCTCATCGTCGCCATCCTCTATGCGGTGGGCGCGGCGCTGGAAGGGCTGCGCACCCAGATGCTGGTGCGCGCGGGTGTGAAGTTCGACGACAGCGTGAAGGAGCAGGCGTTCGACGCCGTGCAGCGCGCCTCCCTGCGCAAGCCCTCGCCGTCCCATGTGCAGGCGCTGCGCGACGTGGACACGGTGCGCGACTTCTTCGCCGGGCCGGGCCTCATCGCCTTCTGCGACGTGCCCTGGGTGCCCATCTACATCATCTTCGCCACCCTGCTGCATCCCCTCTACGGGGTGCTGGTGGTGGTCGCCTGCATCATTTCCGGCATCCTCGCCGTCGCCAACGACCGGGCCACCCGGCCCATCCTCGACCGGGCGACGAAGGCCAACATCTCCGCCAACAATCATGCCCTGACCACGTTCCGAAATGCGGAAGTGCTCCAGGCCATGGGCATGGTGCGCCAGCTGCGCGATCGCTGGAGCCAGCACCGCGCCGCCGCGCTCGGCTGGCAGGGCCTTGCCTCCGACCGGGGCGCGCTGCTGGTTTCGGCCACCAAGTTCAACCGCGTCTTCATGCAGAGCCTGATCCTCGGCCTCGGCGCCTATCTCGCCATCAATCGCGAGATCTCGCCCGGCATGATGATCGCCGCCTCCATCGTGTGCGGCCGCTGCATCCAGCCCATCGAGGCCGCCATCGGCAACTGGAAGGGCATCGTCTCCGCCCGCTCGGCCTTCCGGCGCGTGCAGGAATTGCTGCGCTCCCTGCCGACGGTGGGCGCGCGCATGCGCCTGCCCGACCCCACGGGCGCGGTGCAGGTGGAAAACCTCGTGGTGCATGCGCCGGGCCGGGACGTGCCCGTGCTGCGCGGCGTGTCCTTCGCGGTGCCCGCCGGCTCGACCCTGGGCGTCATCGGCCCGAGCGCGGCGGGCAAGTCCAGCCTCGCCCGCGCCATGGTGAGCGTGTGGCCGCCCTCTGCGGGCGCCGTCCGGCTCGACGGCTCGGAACTGTCCCATTGGGATCCCGAGCAACTCGGCCGGGCGCTGGGCTACCTGCCGCAGGACGTGGAGCTGTTCGCCGGCACCATCGCAGACAATATCTGCCGCTTCGGCGAGCGCGACGATACCAAGATCGTCGAGGCCGCCCAGATGGCGGGCGTGCACGAGATGATCCAGCGCCTGCCGCAGGGCTACAATACCGAGATCGGCGAGGGCGGGGGTTCGCTCTCCGGCGGCCAGCGTCAGCGCGTGGCGCTCGCCCGTGCCATCTACGGCCGCCCGGCCCTGATCGTTCTGGACGAGCCCAATGCCAGCCTCGACGCCGCCGGCGAGCAGGCGCTCTCCACCGCCGTCCAGGCGCTGAAGGCGGCGGGCTCCACGGTGGTGCTCGTGACCCACAAGACCAACAGCCTCGGTTTGTGCGATCTTATCCTGCTGCTGAATGAAGGCGGCGTGCACGGCTTCGGCCCGCGCGACGAGGTTCTGGCCAAGGTGCTCGGCCCGCGCCTCGTGAAGCCCGAGGCCGGCATGACGCCGGTCAAGACCAAGCCGATGGAGGCGTGAGATGAGCGATCCGCTTCGTCCGCAGGACCCCAACCGTCCCCAGGCTCCCCAGGAGCCGCTGCGGCCCAAGAAGATGGTGCGCCCCAAGCCCGGCACCCGGCCCGCCGCCGCCCAGACGGCCGCGCCGTCCCCGGAGCCGCTGCGCTCCGAACCTCACAAGGCCTCCAATCCCGGTCCGGAATTCGCCGAGGCCGAAGTGTCGCCGGGCCGTGCGGATCTGGGCGTCCAGCGCCTCAAGAGCCTGATCGGCGACGCACAGGGCGCGCTCTCGCGCCATGTGCCCGAGAAGGCGGGGCCGCTGCTCGCCGGGGCTCGCCAGAAGCTGGTGCAGGTGAAGGATGCCATCCTTCCGCCCGTGCCGCCGGACAATGACATTCACGACGCGGCGTCCGGCATGCCCGCGCCGCGCCCCAGCGCCGATTATCGCCGCATCGCCAGCAAGGGCTACGGGCTCATCATCCTCACCTTCGGCGTGTTCGGCGGTTGGGCGGCGTTCGCCTCCATCGACAGCGCCGTGATCGCGCCGGGCGTGGTCTCCGTGGAGAGCCGCAGGCAGGTGGTGCAGCATCTGGAAGGCGGCATCGTCGCCGAGATCCTGGTGAAGGACGGCCAGAAGGTGAAGGACGGGGAGGTGCTGTTCCGCCTCGATCCCACGTCTTCGCTGGCCAATTACGATTCCGTGCGCGCCCAGCTCGACACGCTGCTGGCCACCGAGGCACGCCTGGAGGCCGAGCGCGGCATGGCCGCCGCCATCACCTTCCCGCCCAACCTGATGGCCCGCACCGACAATCCCGTGGTGAAGGCCGCCCTCGCCGACCAGCAGGCCCAGTTCCGCGACCGCAAGGCGTCGCTGGACGGACAGATGGGCATCCTCAACCAGCGCATCGTGCAGGGCGAGACGGAGATTGACGGGCTCGGACGCGAGAAGGCCTCCGCCGAGCAGCAGCTCTTCTATTGCGACGACGAGCTGGATGGCATCCAGAAGCTGTCGGACAAGGGCCTCGTCTCCAAGTCGCGCCTCGCCCAGCTCCAGCGCGAGAAGGCCCGCCTCCAGGGCGTGATCGGCCGCAACATCGCCGACACCGCCAAGGCGCAGGCCACCATCTCCGAGATGCGCATGCAGATCGAGCAGATCACGCAGAAGCAGCAGGAGGAGGTGGCGCAGCAGATCGTGGAGACGCGGCAGAAGATCGCGGACCTGCGGGAGAAGCTGAACATCTCCGAGAGCGTGCTGAAGCGCATCGACATCCGCGCCCCGCGCGCGGGCATCGTCCAGAACATCAATCCCAAGATCTACACCGTGGGCGCCGTGGTGCGGCCGGGCGACACCATGCTGGAAGTGGTGCCGCAGAATGACGAACTGATCGTGGATGCCCAGGTGCCCACCACGGACATCGACCGGCTCCATGGGGGCGTGGATCAGGTGGAAGTGCGGTTCCCGGCCTTCCATGCGCGCACCACGCCGCTCATCGTGGGGCAGCTGCGGAGCGTGTCGCCGGACCGGCTCATGGATGAGCAGACGCGCCAGCCCTACTATCAGGCGGTGATCTCGGTCAGCAACACGGACATCCCCGACGAGATGAAGTCGCGCCTGCGTCCGGGCATGCCCGCGGAGGTGATCTTCAACACCGGCGAGCGCAGCGTCATGAGCTACCTCACCCGGCCGTTGACGGACGCCTTGACTCACTCGTTCCGCGAGAAGTGAAACGGGGTTCCATCGGCGTTGACAGGGTTCCGGGCCACTCCTACGTTGCCGCCCCCAAGGTTTGCTGCGCTGCGGGCTCCGCAGCCACGACCGAGCTTCCGGGAGTTCATCCCGGAGCCTTGTCCAGACTAAGCCGGGCCAGGGAGCGCGCGCCGCATGAAGATCCTCGTCCCCGTTAAGCGGGTGGTCGATTACAACGTGAAGGTCCGGGTGAAGTCGGACGGAACGGGTGTCGAGCTCGCCAACGTCAAGATGTCCATGAACCCCTTCGACGAGATCGCCGTCGAGGAGGCCCTGCGCCTGAAAGAGGCGGGCAAGGCCACCGAGGTGATCGCGGTCTCCGTGGGCCCGGCCCAGGCCAGCGAGACGCTGCGCACGGCGCTCGCCATGGGCGCCGACCGGGGCATCCTGGTGAAGACCGACACCACCACCGAGCCCCTGGCGGTCGCCAAGATCCTCAAGGGCATCGTGGACGAGGAGAAGCCGGACCTGGTGATCCTCGGCAAGCAGGCCATCGACGACGACTGCAACCAGACCGGCCAGATGCTGGCCGCGCTGCTGGGCTGGGGCCAGGGCACCTTCGCCTCGAAGGTGGACCTTGAGACCGGCTCCGTCGCCGTGACCCGCGAGATCGACGGCGGCCTCCAGACGGTGAAGCTCACCTTGCCGGCCATCGTGACCACGGACCTGCGCCTCAACGAGCCGCGCTACGCTTCGCTGCCCAACATCATGAAGGCGAAGAAGAAGCCCATCGACGAGAAGACCCCCGAAACCTACGGGGTGGACGTGGCGCCGCGCCTGAAGGTGCTGAAGACCGCCGAACCCGCCGGCCGCAAGGCGGGCGTGAAGGTCGGCTCCGTCGCGGAGCTGGTGTCGAAGCTCAAGGACGAGGCCGGGGTGCTCTGATGACGACGCTGCTCATCGCCGAACACGACAACACGTCCCTCAACGGCGTCACCGCCAAGGCCCTCACCGCCGCCGCCGCCCTGGGCGGGCCGGTTCATGTGCTGGTCGCGGGCGAGAATGCCGGCGCGGTGGCTGAAGCCGCCGCCAAGCTCTCGGGCGTGGAGAAGGTGCTGGTGGCCGAAGGCCCCGCTTATGCCCATCGCCTCGCCGAGCCGCTGGCCGCGCTCGTCGTCTCGCTGGCGCCCGGCTATGGCGCCATCGTCGGGCCGTCCACCGCCATGGTGAAGAACGTGCTGCCGCGCGTCGCCGCGCTGCTGGACGTGATGCAGGTCTCCGATATCACCAAGGTGGTGTCGCCCGACACGTTCGAGCGCCCCATCTATGCGGGCAACGCCATCCAGACGGTGCAGTCCGGCGAGGCGAAGAAGGTGATCACCGTGCGCACGGCGTCCTTCGCCGCCACCCCCGAGGGCGGCTCCGCCCCGGTGGAGAGCGTCGCGGCGGCTGCCGATCCGGCGGTCTCCAGCTTCGTGGAGGAGGTCATCTCCGCCTCCGACCGCCCCGAGCTGACGGCGGCGAAGATCATCGTCTCCGGCGGCCGCGCGCTCGCCTCCAAGGAGAAATTCTCTGAGGTGATCGAGCCCCTGGCGGACGCCCTGGGCGCCGCTGTCGGTGCGTCCCGCGCGGCGGTGGATGCGGGCTATGCCCCCAACGACCTGCAGGTGGGCCAGACCGGCAAGGTGGTCGCGCCCGAACTGTATGTGGCCGTGGGCATCTCCGGCGCCATCCAGCATCTGGCGGGCATGAAGGACTCCAAGGTCATCGTCGCCATCAACAAGGACGAGGAGGCGCCTATTTTCCAGGTTGCCGATTACGGGCTTGTGGGCGATCTGTTCACACTGGTGCCGGAACTTAAGGCCGAGGTCGCCAAGGCCAAGGGCTGAGGCACGCGACCCAACAAGCGAAAGACGACAGCATCATGCCGCTCGAGATCAAGAAGGTCGGGGTCATCGGCGCCGGCCAGATGGGCAACGGCATCGCGCATGTCTGCGCGCTGGCCGGCTATGACGTGGTGCTGAGCGACCAGAGCGAGGACCGGATCCGGTCCGGCCTCGCCACCATCAACGGCAACATGGCCAAGCAGGTGTCGCGCGGCACGGTGACCGAGGAGGCGCGCCAGGAGGCGCTCGCCCGGATCCTGCCCGGCCACGGCATGGAAACGCTTAACGATTGCGACCTCGTCATCGAATCCGCCACCGAGCGGGAAGAGGTGAAGCGCAAGATCTTCGTGGACCTGTGCAAGGTGGTGCGGCCGGATGCGTTCCTGGCCAGCAACACCTCGTCCATCTCCATCACGCGCCTCGCCGCGGCCACCGACCGGCCGGAGCGGTTCATCGGCATTCATTTCATGAATCCCGTGCCGCTCATGGAACTGGTGGAGCTGGTGCGCGGCATCGCCACCGACGACGAGACCTTCGAGGCGTCGAAGGTGTTCGTCACCCGCCTGCACAAGACCTATGCGGTGGCGGAGGACTTCCCGGCCTTCATCGTCAACCGCATCCTGCTGCCCATGATCAACGAGGCCATCTACACCCTCTATGAGGGCGTGGGCTCGGTGGACGCCATCGACCGCGCCATGAAGCTCGGCGCGAACCATCCCATGGGTCCGCTGCAGCTGGCCGACTTCATCGGCCTCGATACCTGCCTTGCCATCATGCAGGTGCTCCATGAGGGTCTGGCGGATTCCAAGTACCGTCCCTGCCCGCTGCTGGTGAAATATGTGGAAGCGGGCTGGCTCGGCCGGAAGACCAATCGCGGCTTCTACGATTATCGCGGCGAGAAGCCGGTTCCGACCCGCTGAAGCAGCGCTTCGTGTGACGGCAAACCGTTAGATTTTGGGGCGCCCCTTCCGCAGAAGGGGCGCCCCACTCTTTTTAAAGACCGGCGTTCTCAGAAGCCGACAAAGGCTTCGCTGGTGTGGTGCACCTGGGGCGGGGCCGAGAAGGTGCCGCCCACCAGCGCGCGCCATTCCTGGAAGTCCGCGGAATTGCGGAAATGGACCATGTGGTCCTCCACCGTCTCCCACTTCACAATCAGGGTGTAGGATTGCGGCTGCTCGATGGAGCGCTCCACCTTCATCCCGTGGCATCCCTTCGCCCGCCGGAACAGGGGCACCGCCTTGCGTGCACCTTCCTCGAAGGCCGCTTCCTGGCCTTCCGTGACGGTGAGCTGGGCAATCTCGTGAATCATGGAAACCTCCCATTGGCGCCGGTCCGGCAGGCGGTCCGACGCGGCCCTTTCGGGGCCTTGCCTTGGCGCCTATCCCTCTGAAAAGGATGGCGGGCGAACCTTAAAGGCGAAATGGCGCCGCTGGAATCGCGGGCTATGGGGAACCGCCGAAATTCCGCACCGGCGCCTCCATGCCCCAAGGCCCCTTGCCAAAGCCCGCACGGCATCGCTAAAGCCGGTGGACACCCAATCATGCGGGAGCACCCAGATGGCCCATTGGCTCTACAAGTCCGAGCCCTTCAAATGGTCCTGGGACCAGCAGGTGGCGGCGGGCGCCAAGGGCACCCACTGGGACGGCGTGCGCAACCACTCCGCCAAGCTGAACCTTCTCGCCATGAAGGTGGGCGACCAGGGCTTCTTCTACCATTCCAACGAGGGCAAGGAGATCGTCGGCATCGTGGAAGTGATCCGCGAGGCCTATCCCGACCCCTCCGATCCCTCCGGCAAGTTCGTGATGGTGGACATCAAGGCCGTGCGCGCGCTGAAGACGCCGGTCTCGCTGGAGACCGTCAAGGGCGATCCGCGCCTTGCCGACATGGCGCTGGTGAAACTCTCCCGCCTCTCCGTGCAGCCGGTGACGGGCGCGGAATGGGACATGATCCTCGCCTACGGCGCCCAATAGGTGACGCTCGACCCCGAAGCTTTCGTGCGCGACGAGACGGTGCTGCGCCCGGTTCCGCTGGTGCCGGACATGGTGCTTCATCTGGCCGACGAAGCCGTGCCGCTCTGGCACCGCACGGAGGAGGAATTGGGGGAGATGGGCCTGCCGCCGCCCTTCTGGGCCTTCGCCTGGGCGGGCGGGCAGGCGCTGGCGCGCTATGTGCGCGACCATGAGGCGCTGGTGTCCGGGCGCCGGGTGCTGGACTTCGCCTCAGGCTCCGGTCTCGTGGGCATCGCCGCCATGAAGGCGGGGGCCGAGGCGGTCCTGTGTGCCGATATCGATCCCTTCGCCGCCGCTGCCATCGCGCTGAACGGGCGCGCCAACGGCGTGACGGTGGCGGTTTCCACCTCGGACATTGTCGGGCGGGATGACGGCTGGGACGTCATCCTGGCGGGCGACATCTGCTATGAGCGCGACCTCGCCGAGCGGGTGTTCGCCTGGCTCCTCGGCCTGCGGGCGCGGGGCGCGGACGTGCTGATCGGCGATCCCGGCCGGACCTATCTGCCGAAGGCGCGGCTGGAGCAGCTCGCGGAATACAATGTGCCCGTGACGCGGGACCTGGAGGACATGGAGATCAAGCGCACCTGCGTCTGGCGCCCTTTGCCCTGAGGCCAAGGAGCGGGCAAAGCCGGGCAAGCATGCCCGGCCGTCAGCGCGCCCGGGGCAGGATGAGGGCGCCGCCGATGCCGGCGGCGATCCATCCCGCGATCATGAGGGTGCCGCCGAACGGCGCGGTGCCCCAGAGCAGCTTGGTGTCCATGAGGGCGCGCAGGGCAAGATCGCCGGAAAAGAGCACCGTTCCCACAGCCATGGCCGAGGCGCCCACCAGCAGGAGCACGGCCCCGCGCGTCGCCAGCAGTCCGGCGGCTGCGAGCGCCGCGACGGCGGCGGCATGGATCATGAGGAACTGGGCCGCCGTGGCGAGCGAGGCGCCTCCCGCCATATGGGCGGAGACGGCGGCGGCCGCGACCCCGCTCGCGCCGAGCAGGCCGGCGACCAGCAGCAGCAGGCGGAACCAGGCGATCATCGTGTCTCTCCGGAAGTGCGGGCGGGTACGTGTGACCTGCTATAGGCCCATACGGAAGGGGCCGACAGGGTGCTGCTCAAGGGCCGGGGTGCGGCAAGAGGACCGTGCCGGGAGGGCCTGATCTTCGCCCAAAGTCTCGCTTCCGGCGCCTTGTGGAGCCTGTGTGGCCTGCCCATAATCCCGGCAACCAAAGGCGGCGCGTGCGCGCGGAACCGCTCACGCAAAGGAAGGGAACGAGCCATGTCCGACAAGATCTACGAAGTCCCGTCCGCATGGGCGGAGCGCGCCTTCGTCGATGCGCCCTATTACGACGTGCTCTACAGGCAGTCCGTTGAGAATCCCGAGGGGTTCTGGATGGAGCAGGGCAAGCGGATCCATTGGTTCGAACCCTATACCAAGGTGAAGAACACCTCGTTCGGTCCCGGCAACGTCTCCATCAAGTGGTTCGAGGATGGGGTGACCAACGTCGCCTATAATTGCGTGGACCGGCACCTTGCCGAGCGCGGCGACCAGGTGGCGATCATCTGGGAAGGGGATTCCCCCACCGAATCCCGCAAGATCACCTATCGTGAGCTGTATGAAGAGGTGAACAAGTTCGCCAACGTGCTGCGCAACCGTGATGTGCAGAAGGGCGACCGGGTCACCATCTACCTGCCCATGATCCCCGAGGCCGCCTTCGCCATGCTGGCCTGCGCGCGCCTGGGCGCCATTCATTCCGTGGTGTTCGCCGGCTTCTCGCCGGACAGCCTCGCGGGCCGCATCTCCGATTGCGGCTCCAAATGCATCATCACGGCGGACGAGGGCCTGCGCGGCGGCCGCAAGGTGCCGCTGAAGGCCAATGTGGACGCCGCCATCGCCCGCGTCGAGGGCGGGGTTGATCATGTGGTGGTGGTGCGCCGCACGGGCGGCACCGTGGACATGGAGCCGGGCCGCGACGTCTGGTACCACGAGGCCGCCGATCTCGTGACCGACGAGTGCCCGGTCGAGCACATGAAGGCGGAAGATCCGCTGTTCATCCTCTATACGTCCGGCTCTACCGGCCAGCCCAAGGGCGTGCTGCACACCACGGGCGGCTATCTCGTCTACGCCTCCATGACCCACCATTACGTCTTCGACTATCACGAGGGCGACATCTACTGGTGCACGGCGGATGTGGGCTGGGTGACCGGCCACTCCTATATTCTCTATGGCCCGCTCGCCAACGGCGCCACCACGCTCATGTTCGAGGGCGTGCCCAATTATCCGACCAATTCCCGCTTCTGGGAGGTCATCGACAAGCATCAGGTGAACATCTTCTACACCGCGCCCACCGCCATCCGCGCGCTCATGCAGGCGGGCGAGGAGCCGGTGAAGAAGACGTCCCGCGCCTCCCTGCGCCTGCTGGGATCGGTGGGCGAGCCCATCAATCCGGAAGCCTGGGAATGGTATCACCGCGTGGTGGGCGAGGGGCGCTGCCCCATCGTGGACACCTGGTGGCAGACCGAGACCGGCGGCATCCTCATCTCCCCGCTGCCCGGCGCCACGGCGCTGAAGCCCGGCTCGGCCACCAAGCCCTTCTTCGGCGTGGTTCCGCAGGTGGTGGATGCGGAGGGCAAGGTGCTGGACGGGGCCGCCGAGGGCAACCTCGTGATCGCCGACAGCTGGCCGGGCCAGATGCGCACGGTCTATGGCGACCATGAGCGCTTCGTGCAGACCTATTTCTCCACCTATCCCGGCAAGTATTTCACCGGCGACGGCTGCCGCAGGGATGCGGACGGCTATTACTGGATCACCGGCCGCGTGGACGACGTGATCAACGTCTCCGGTCACCGCATGGGCACGGCCGAGGTGGAGAGCGCGCTCGTCGCCCATCCCAAGGTCTCCGAGGCGGCGGTGGTGGGCTTCCCCCACGACATCAAGGGCCAAGGCATCTATGCCTATGTGACCCTCATGTCCGGCGAGGAGCCCAGCGAGGAGCTGCGCAAGGAACTGGTGACCTGGGTGCGCAAGGAGATCGGCCCCATCGCCTCTCCGGACCTGATCCAGTTCGCGCCGGGCCTGCCCAAGACGCGCTCCGGCAAGATCATGCGCCGCATCCTGCGCAAGATCGCCGAGGACCAGTTCGAGAATCTCGGCGACACCTCCACCTTGGCCGATCCCGGCGTGGTGGATGATCTGGTGAACAACCGCCAGAACAAGAAAAGCGCCGCCTGAACCTCTTCCGAACCCATGTGACAGACCGCCCGGGCCGTGCCCGGGCGGTTTTGTTTTTGGCCCGGACGAAGCCACGGCAACAGCCGTTTGAAACCCACGCTCATCTATGCTAATTAATTTCGTGAAATACGATTAAATACACTCACATAGAGTGAATAGGAGAGCCCATGCTGACCCGTCGCGCCTTTTCCGGTCTCGGCCTCGCCGCTTTGCTGGCGCCGGGAATTGCCTTCGCCCAGGCGGAGTACAAAGGCCCCAACACCCTCCTGAACGCCTCCTATGACATCGCCCGCGAGCTGTTCACGGCGGAGAACGAGAAGTTCGTTCCGGTCTGGAAGGAAAAGACCGGCCAGCAGGTGACCATCAACCAGAGCCATGCGGGCACCTCCCGTCAGGCCCGGGCCATCATCGAGGGCCTTGAGGCGGACGTGGTCACCTTCAACCAGGTGCTGGACGTGGACGTGCTGGCCAAGGCCGGTTTCGTCACCAAGGACTGGCAGTCCAAGTTCCCGAACAAGTCCTCGCCCTATTATTCCTTCCCCGCCTTCCTGGTGCGCGACGGAAACCCGAAGAACATCAAGGACTGGAACGATCTGGTGCGCGATGACGTGAAGGTCATCTTCCCGAACCCGAAGACCTCGGGCAATGCGCGCTACACCTATCTCGCGGCCTATGCCTATGCGCTGGAGCAGAACAAGGGCGACCAGGAGAAGGCCAAGGCCTTCGTGAAGAAGCTCCTGTCCAATGTGCCGGTGTTCGACACGGGCGGCCGCGCCGCCACCACCACCTTCGTGGAGCGCGAGACCGGCGACGTGCTGGTGAGCTTCGAGGCCGAGACCCTGTCCTATGAGCAGCTCTACAAGGACAAGAAGCTCAAGACCGTCGTCCCGTCCGTGAGCCTGCTGGCGGAATTCCCCGTGGCGGTGGTGGACAAGGTGGTGGATAAGCGCGGCTCTCGCCCGCTGGCCACCGCCTATCTGGACTTCCTGTTCACCCCCGCCGGCCAGACGGTGGCCGTGGAGGCCTATCACCGGGTGAACAACAAGGAGGTCATGGACAAGTTTCCGGGCCGCTTCTCGCAGGTGCGCCTCGTGACCGTTGAGGACGTGTTCGGCGGTTGGGAGAAGGTGCAGGCGGACCAGTTCGCTTCCGGCGCCATCCTCGATCAGGTGTTCGTGGGCCGCTGAACGCGACACGAACCGCAGACAATGGAAGGGCCTCCCTTGGGGCGGCCCTTTTTCTTTATGCGGGCGCTCTGGACCAAGGCGCTGGCTGACGGACATGAGGGGATCGAAGAGGCCCCAGCGGGGCTAAAAATCGTCGCTGCCTGATGACAATCCCTCATAAACATACTAATTCTATCGAATATAAAATAATCGGTAGATCTTTGAGATGCAGGCAGTATTGAAACGGCTCGACCTTCACGGCCTTGCCCTGGTCGGTTTCGGCCTCCTCGCGCTCCATGACGGCAGCCGCCTCGCCGGTCGTCTCGCGAAGAAGACCAACATCGATGCGGTCGGTCCTCACGGCTATATCGAGCTGCTCGGGATCGTGATGCTGGTGCTGGGCGCGCTGATGCTCGTTCGCCGGATGCCGCGGAGCCTGGGCGACACGCTGCCGCCCATCCCCTGGCGGGACCTCGCCATCGCCTTCGCTTTGCTGGTGGCCTATGCCTATGGCATCGGCATCATCGGCTTCACGCTGGCGACGTTCGCCTTCCTGCTGTTTTCCAGCCGCCATCTTTCGGCTCGATCCTGGCTGCGCTGCGGTGTCTTCTCCGCCGTGACCACGGTCAGCTTCTACGTCGCCTTTGTGCAGCTTTCCGACATGGCGTTGCCCAAGGGGGTCCTGTGGGGCTGAACGTCGCCCCGCCTGCGGGCGTCAGCCGGGAGCTTGTCGCCACATTCAATGGCTGGCGCTACGAGGACATCCCGTCAGAAGTGGTGGAGCGGTTGAAGCTCCTGGTGCTGGATACGCTGGGCGTCATCGCCGCCGCCTCCGGCCAGCGGGAGGTGGACATCGTGAGCCGGCGGCTCACCCGCTGGAGTGTCGGCGGCTCGGCCACGGTCCTCCTCGGCAAGACGAAGATGCCGCCGCCCTTCGCGGCCCTCATCAACGGCACGGCGGCCCATGCCCTCGATTTCGACGACATCCACGATGCGGCGCGGGTGCACACATTCGCGGTGCTGCTGCCCGCGCTGCTGGCGGTGGCGGAGGATGAAGGCGGCGTCAGCGGCCGTGATTTCCTCCTCGCCCTTGCCATCGGCGCCGAGCTGAATGCCCGTCTCGGCCTGGCCGCGCCCCGAACCCTCGCCATCGGCTGGCATCCCAGCACCATTCTCGGCGCGGTTTCGACGGGCCTTGCCGTGGCGCGGCTCATGGGCCTCGATACGGCGCGACAGCTGGGCGCCCTCGGCTTCGGGCACCATCTGGCGGCGGGGTCTTCCGAAAGCATCCTGTCCGGCGCGCCCAGCAAGCGTGTGGGCCTCGGCTTCGCCGCTCAGGCGGGCGTGATGGCGGCGAGCCTCGCGGCGGACGGTATTTCCGGCCCCGGGGAGCCGCTTGCCGGGCGTGCGGGCCTCTTCGCCCTCCAGCAGCGGGGAGAGGTGGACCCCGCCCAGCTCGTTGCGGATCTGGGGCAGCGCTGGGAGATCCTGGCCTATCAGGTGAAGCCCTATCCGTGCTGCCGCTGCTGCCATTCCGCCATCTCCCTCGGCGTCGGCCTGCATGGGGACGGGGTCGCGCCGGACGCGGTGGCGCGCATCGATATCGCGCTGTCGCGCCTCAATGCCGAGACCGTGGGCGCGGTCTATGAGCCGGCTCGCAATTCGCCCAGCCACGCCCAGTTCAATGCCGCATTCTGCTTCGCGGCCGCGTTGGCGGACGGGCAGGTGGGCGTCTCCACCTTCACGCCCGCCCGTTTCGCCGATCCGCGCCTCGTCTCCCTGGCCGCCCGGACCCAGGTGCACGCCGACCCGTCGATTCCAGAGGAGGCCATGGAGCCCGCCCGCGTGCGCCTGACGCTGCGCGACGGCACGGTGGTGGAGCGTGCCTTCGCGGGCGCGTCGGTTTTCGACGCGGGCACGGTGCTCCGGAAATCGCGCACCTGCTTCTTGGAGGGGCTCGGTGCGGGGCCGGAAGCGGTGGCGCGCCTTGAGGAGGCGGTGTTCGGCCTCGATCGCCTCGCGGATGCGTCCGCCCTCGCGGCGGCCTTTCCCGCTCGGGCGTGATCGAGAGCGTTTCAGCTTTTCATGGAAAAGCAGAAACGCTCACTCTTTTTGTTTTTCCGCGTTTCCTTCACGCGAACCGCTTCACACTTCGCTTGGAAACGCTCTAGCGGCGGCGGGCCAGACCCGCCGCCTGTCCCCTCACAGGCGCTTCAGCAAATCGAGGTTTCGCGCTGTGGCCAGGGCATCCGCCTTGGGCTCGTGGGGCGGGTGCCCGAACCGGGCGAAGCCGTGGCCGGCGCCCTCATAGACATGCGTCTCCACAGTCCCATGGGCCGCCGTGCGCCGTGAAATCTCGTGGGCGATCTCCAGCGGGATCAGCTTGTCCTCGGCGCCGAAATGGAAGAGTGCCGGCTGCCGCAGGGCCGCGATCTCATCCATGAACTTATGCAGGTCGGTGCCGTAATAGACGATGATCGCGTCCGGGTTCGACCGGGCGCCCGCCAGCACCGCGAGCTGGCCGCCGAGGCAGAAGCCGATGGCCGTGATCTTGCCCGTCACGCGCGGGTCGGCCCGCAAATGCCGGATGGCCGCGTCGAGATCACCGGCCACCTGGTCCGCATCCATGCGGGCATAGAAGGCGCGGCCCCGCTGCTGGTTCTCGGGCGTATAGTCCATGTAGACCGTCGCCTCGTCGCGCCAGAACAGGTCCGGGGCGAGCACCACGAAGCCTTCCGCCGCATAGCGGTCCGCGACCGCGCGCACCCAGGCATTGACGTTGTAGATTTCGCCCAGCAGCAGGATGGCGGGCCCCTGCCCTGACGGCGGCAAGGCGAGATACGCCTCCTGCCGCTCCCCGTCCGGATGCGCGATCTGAATGAACTCACCCATGCCTGTGGCTCCTGCTGTGCGGGCGGTGGATGGCGGGCGTATGGTGCCGCCCGCCAGTCCTCATTTGGCGAAAAGCTGCTGGGCCTCTGCGCGTTCGCGCGAGATGCGCGCCAGCGCCGCCTTTGAGTCGAGATGGAGCGGCTGGAGGCCCACATTCTCCAGGTCCTTCCTGAAGGAGGGCTCGGCCGACACTTCCGCGAGTGCCTTGTTCCAGGCAGTCACCACGTCGGCGGGCAAACCGGGCGGGCCGGAAATGCCCAGCCAGAAATACACCTCCACATCCTTGAAGCCCTGTTCCTGAGCGGTGGGGACGTCGGGAAGCTCGGCGAGGCGCTGGGGCGCTGCGACCCCGAGCACCCGGACCTTGCCGCCCTTCAGCGCCGCCGCCGCGCCGCCGGGGGTCGCGAGGCCGAGCTTCACATGGTTGCCTGCAACCAGGATCACCGCCTCGGAGCCGCCCTTGGACTGGATGGCCCGTGTCTTGGCCACATCCACGCCGGTCGCCCGGGCGAACTGGCGGAACAGGATGTCATGGGCGCCCGCCCCGCCGAGCGAGGTCCAGGTGAAGGTGCCGGGCTCCGCCTTCAGCGCGGCGGCGGCATCCTGCAGGGTCTTGTAGGGCGAGTCCGTGGGCACGATGAACAGGAGCGGCGTGAACGCGACCACGCCCAGAACCGTCCGGTCCGTCACCTTGAAGGGCAGGTCGGGCACCGCGGTATCCAGCCAGGAACTGGAGGGCGGCCCGTCCGCCAGCAGGGTGTAGCCGTCCGGCTTGGCGTTCATCACCTCGTTGACGGCCGGCACGGTGTTGCCACCCGGCTTGTTGATGGCGCGCACCGGCACGCCCCATTTGGCTTCGAGCGCCTTTGCGAGGACGCGGGTGCTGAGATCGGAGGCGGCGCCCGCCGAGAAGGGGACGATAAGCTCGACCGCCTTCTGGGGATAGGCCTGGGCCTGGGCGCCGCCCACCGAGGCGAGTGCCGCGAGGAGCAGGGCCGTTGCCGCCGAGGCGCCCCGGATGAGGCGGCGCGGCGCGTGGCGGAAGGAGAGGATCGGCATGAGCGGGGTTCCGTCGGGAAGAGGATCAGTTGGCGAAGAGGGCGCGGATTTCGGCCCTGTCCGTTTCGATGCGGGCGCGGGTCTGGGCCGCATCCTCGAAGGTCGGTTCGAGGCTCACGTTCTGAAGCTCCCGGCGCACCTCGTCCTCCGCCAGCACCTTGCGCAGCGTCCCGTCCCAGGTGGAGACGATGGAGGCGGGCAAACCGGGCGGGCCCGAGAAGCCGAGCCAGAACAGCACTTCCACGCCGGGAAAGCCGGCGGCGGCGGTGGTGGGAATGTCGGGCAGGGACGGCCAGGGCTTGGCGGATGCCACGGCCAGGGCGCGCACCTTCCCGCCCTTGAGCGCCGGGGAAATGGCGCTGATGGTGCCGAGGCCGAGCTTCACATGCCCGCCCGCCACCATGGTGACGGCCTCGTTGCCGCCCTTCAGCTGCACCGCGCGGGTGCGCGCCACGTCGATGCCCGCGCTCCTGGCAAGCTCGCGGAACAGCTGGTCCGGGGCGGTGGCGCCGCCAAGCGAGGTCCAGGTGAAGCTGGTCGGCTGCGCTTTCAGGTCGGACACCAGATCGGCGAGGGTCTTGTAGGGGGAATCGGCGGCCACGAAGAAGGCGAGCGGCGTGGTGGCGACGATGCCGATGAAGGTCCGGTCCATCACCTTGAACGGCAAATCGGGTTCGGCCGTGTCGAGGATGGCGCTCTGGGAGGGGCCGTCCACCAGGATGGTGGTGCCGTCGGGCTTGGCGTTCATCACCTCATTGACGGCGGGCACGGTGTTGCCGCCGGGCTTGTTGACCACCCGCACCGGCACTTTCCAGGCCCCTTCCAGCGCACGGGCGAGGACCCGCGCGCCCAGGTCCGTGGCGGCGCCCGCGGAGAAGGGCACGATCAGTTCCACGGGCTTTTGGGGATAGGCCTCCTGGGCGAAGGCCGGCTGCGCCAGACCGGCGCCAAGGGCCGCCGCCGCGAGAAGCCGGACGAAGCGGGGGAAGGTGTGGGAGGGCACGGGATTTCCTTTCCGGTGTGAAGACGAAGACGCGGCTCAGGCCTCGTTCGCGCCTTCGGTGATGAGCGTGCGCACCGCGCGCGAGCGCGTCTTGAGCAGGGTGATGAGGACCGCCACGGCGGCGGCGAGCAGCAGGAAGCCGAGTGCGATGGGCTGCTGGATGAAGATCAGCGGCGAGCCGTCCGACATGGCCATGGACTGGCGCAGCGACTGCTCGAACAGGGGGCCGATGAGGAAGCCCAGCACGAGCGGCGCCAGCGGCAGGCCCGCGCGGCGGAAGCCGTAGCCCACCACGCCGAACACGATGGCCACCCACACGTCGAACATGGTGTTGCGCGGCGCATAGGCGCCGATCAGGCACACGGCGAGCACGATGGGGGCCAGCACGGAATAGGGGATGCGGCTGATGCGCGCCCAGACGCCGACCAGCGGCAGGTTGAGGATGAGCAGGGCCGCGTTCGCCACCAGCATGGAGCCGATCACCGTCCAGCTCAGGAGCGGCTGCTGCTCGAACAGGAGCGGGCCGGGGGTGACGCCGTTGAGCAGCAATGTGCCCAGCAGGATGGCGAGCGGCGGGCTGGTGGGGACGCCCAGCGACAAAAGGGGGATGAAGCCCGCCATGGCGCAGGCATTGTTCGCGGCCTCCGGCGCGGCCACGCCCTCGATGACGCCCTTGCCGAATTGATCCGAGCGGCGGGAGAAGTACCGCTCCACGTCATAGGCGAGGTAGGAGGACAAGGCCGGTAGCATGCCGGGCAGGAGCCCGAGCAGGAACCCCACCACGCTGCCGCGCACCGAGGCGACAAGGCCGATCACCAACTCGCGTCCGCGCGGGATCATGGACCACCAGGAGCCGAGGCGGCCCGCATAGATCTTGTCCACCTTCTCGCCGATGCCGGTGAGCACTTCGGCGATGCCGAACAGGCCCACGAGGACGGGGACGATGTCGAAGCCCTTGGTCAGCTCCTGATAGCCGAAGGTGAGGCGCTGGGCGCCGGTGAGGGGGTCCGTGCCGGCGGCGGCGAGGAACATGCCGAACACGCCGAGGCCGAGTCCCGTGATGATGGATTTGCCGGCAAAGGAAACCAGCGCCGTCATGGAAAACAAGGCGAGCCCGAAATATTCAGGCGGCCCGAACGCGATGGCGATGTCGGCGATGCGTGGCCCGATGAAGCCGATGGCGGCCGCGCCTCCGATGCCCGCCAGGAAGGAGCCGATGGCCGAGATGGCGAGCGCCTCCCCGGCGCGCCCCTTCTGGGTCATGGCATAGCCGTCCTGTGCCGTGATGGTGGAGGCCACCTCGCCGGGAATGTTCATGAGGATGGCGGTGGTGGAGCCGCCATACATGGAGCCGTAATAGATGCCCGCCATCACGATGATGGAGCCCTCGGCGGGCAGGTACAGAGCCGCGGGAAGCAGGATCGCCATGGCGGAGGCGGGCCCGAGGCCCGGCAGCACGCCCACGAGCGTGCCCAGGAACGCGCCGGCGAACGCGAAGCCGATATTGGACAGGGACAAGGCGTTTGCGATGCCGTCGATGATGCCGACGCTCATGCTGGTACGACTCCTCCGAGCCATGTCCGTGACGGACGCAGCTGCGGCGATGTGTTGGGTCCGGAAGGGGAGGGGGCGGCGATCCGGCGTGGTGGCCGGATGCCCGGGGGATCAGCCCACCGTGGGGCTCATGAAGTTCTGGTTGTAGTTGGAGACACGGCCGGTCTCGAGGTCGAAGCCCTTGCGATCCGTCAACGTCTCAAGCGCGCGCCCGTAGAAATGGAACATGCGGGCCTTGCCGCCGCCCAGGATATGGACGGAGTGGATGTCGTCGCCCAGGAAGGCGATGCCCTGGCCGGGCTTCACCACCACCTCGTCCGCCAGCCGGAGCTGCGCGCGCTCGGGATCCGAGCCGTCGTCCTCGCGCACATAGACCCGGTTCAGCTCCTCGCCTTCCAGCGCCACGATCACCGCCCAGGTGCCGTGATTATGCGGCTTGGTCAGCTTGCCCGGGATCAGCGCGTTCAAATAGAGCGCGTGGGTGCGGTCCGCGTCCTCGTGCAGGCGATAGCGCAGCGAAAAGCGATCTCCGCCGGGCTCCGGCGCCGGAAAGTCCGAGAAGGGAAACAGGTCCGGCTCGGCGGCGAGCCCGTAAAGCTCTTCCCGCACCCGCTCAAGCTGCTCGCGCCCCACCGCTCCGGCGGTCAGCGCCTTCACGCGCTCGACGGTCGCGGCCACCCGCGCGCTCTGAATCCCGTTCAAGGCCATGATCCGATCCTCATTCCATCGCCTGTCTGCGATGTGTCCGTTTGCATACGATGATTAATCCACTTTATATATAGACATTATTCATTTCAACATCTCCCTGTCGAGAATTTGGAGTTCCACAGACATGCCCGCGAAAATTGCCTCGGCCGCGCTTCGCCATCGCATTGCGGACACAGGGGAACTTGCCGTCCTGGATGTGCGGGAGGCCGGCGAGTTCGGCCTCGGCCATGTGCTCACGGCGGCCAACCTGCCGCTGAGCGTGCTGGAGGCGGGTATCCCGGCCCTCGTTCCCCGCCGCGCGACGCCCCTGGTGCTGGTGGATGAGGCGGGGGAGGGGCGCGCGGATTTCGCCGCCGAACGTCTGGCCGGCCTCGGCTATTCCGACATCCGCGTGCTGGACGGGGGCCTCGCGGCGTGGGGGCAGGCGGGGTTCGCTGTGTTCGAGGGGGTGAACGTGCCCACCAAGGCCTTCGCCGAGGCGACGCTGGAGCATTTCGCGACACCGGAGATCACGGCCCCGGAGCTGAAGGCGCTGATGGCTTCCGACCGCCCGTTCACCCTGCTGGACGGCCGCACGGAGCATGAGCACACGGTGCGCTGCATTCCGGGCTCCACCAGCCTGCCGAACGGCGAGTTGATTCTCCACCTCGCCGATCTGGTCCCCAATGAAGAGGATCCGATCATCGTGCATTGCGCCGGGCGGACGCGCTCCATCATCGGCGCGCAGACCTTGATCTCGGCGGGTGTCCCCAATCCCGTCTTCGCTTTGCGCGGCGGCACGCAGGAATGGTCGCTGAACGGCTTCGCGCTTGAGCACGGGAACGAACGGGGCGCGCCGCCTCTGACCGACGCGGCGCGCGGACAGGCCGCGCAATTCGCGGCCCGGCTCGGTCATGGCGCGGAGGCGCTGGCCATTGATCCGGCTCGGTTCGCCGCATGGCGCGCGGATGAGGAGCGCACGCTCTATCTCTTCGATGTCCGCAGCCGCGCCGAGTATGAGGCGGGCCATCTGCCCGGTGCCGTTCATGCGCCCGCCGGCCAGCTCGTGCATGCGGTGGATCTGTGGGCGGGAACGCGCGGGGCGCGCATCGGGCTTGTCGATACGGCGCCCCACGCCCGCGCGGCCATGGCCGCCTATTGGCTGCGCCAGCAGGGCTGGGAGGCTGTGGTGGCTGGTTTCCTCGATGCCGCAGATTTCACACAGACGGGACGGCCCGCCCCCTTGCATCCGCCTTTCCGCGCGGCGCGGATCACCGCCGACGCGCTAGCCCAGGCGGAGGGTGTGAGGCTTTTGGACGTGGGAACGAGCGCGGACTTTCGCGCGCGTCACCTGCCGGGCGCGCAATGGCTGACACGGGCACGGCTTTCCGAGGCGCTGCTGTCGGTGGAACCGGGGGACGCCACACCTGTGGTGCTCTATGGCGATGATGGCGATGATCCCCGCCCGGATCTCATCGCCTCGGACGTGGCGGAGCAGGCGCCGACGCTTTCTGTCCGCGTGCTGGACGGTGGGCGGGCCGCATGGCGTGCCGCGGGATTGCCGACGCAGGCGAGCCCCGGGCCGTTTCCCGGTGGAGAGGCCATCGATGTCCTGCTCTGGCTTCATGACCGCCACACCGGAAATCTCGAATCCGCGCGGGCCTATCTCGACTGGGAACTGGGCCTGACGCAGCGGGTGGCGGAGGACGGGACGCTGCGGTTCGCGCTCCGGCACCCGGAATAAGATCGGCGCCCGGCCGTCAGGAATGGTCAATCAGTTGCGAAGGCTCACTCCCGAATCAGCGTGAGCCTTGCCTTGAGCGCACCCCGGATGTGCGCTTGGGCGGCGCTTTCCGCCCGGTCGGGATCACGCGCCGCGATGGCTGCGACGATCTCCCTGTGCTCCTGTGCGGCCGTGACCGGCCGCCCCGCGACGGCGAAGGTCGTTCCGCCGAGCAGGGCAATGCCGTCCTGAAGTTCCTGCAAAGCATGATCGAGGTATCGATTACGCGCCGCGCGGATGACCGCGCCGTGCAGGCGGCGGTTCAATCGCGCCATGTCTTCCGGGGTGCCTTCACTGGCTTCGAACGCGGCCTCGATCTCCACCAGCGCGTCGATCTCCGGCTGGGAAATGTGCTGCGCCGCCAGCCGCGCGGCCGCGCCTTCGAGGATCTCGCGCATGGTGTAGAGTTCGAGCACTTCGGCCGTGTCCAGCCGGCGCACCGTGAGGCCCCGCCCGCCGCCCGGCTCCACGAGGCGCTTCGTCAGGAGGCGGCCGAACGCATCGCGGACCGGCGTCCGGCTCACCTGAAGCTGCTGCGCGACGTCCTCTTCCCGCAACCGGTCGCCGGGCTGGTACGCGCCCGCGCGAATGGCATCGCACAGCGCGCGGAACACGGCCTCCGACAATGGCAGGCCCGCCTCCAACTCACCCAATGGCAAACCCTGCCGCTGCTCCTTGATTGCCTGCTGGCTGATGCTCGACACGCTTCACTCCCCTGAGGCCCCAATGAAGCATGCTCGCGGAACGTCAGCTAGTGCATCCGCTTGCATGGAGTTGCATTTCCAGGCACGTCCCGATCGCCTGAAAGGCCGGCCCGACCGGCCTCATGCGTATGGCGGCGCGGTGCCATCTGTCGGCCCATCACCGTAGGACGATGGGTGGGCATGTCCGCCGAACGCGAAGTCGCACGTCTGGTAAGCCAGCGCGGCAATGGTCCGGGAGACCGGATTGTCCAGGTGGAAGGCCGCATATTGGAGCGGCGCCTCCGGGCCGGTATCGATGGTCACCAGCTCTCCGGCATCCAGATATTGCTTGAAGTAATCCCGCGGAATGTAGGTCGCGCCCATTCCCGCCCGCGCCAGCTCCGCGAGCGCTTTCAGGCTGTTGCAGGTGATGGGCTTCTCCCAGTCGAGGCCCAGATGGGACAGGGCGGCGCGCATGCGATGGTGCAATTGGGAGTTTTCCGCATAGGTCAGCAAGGAGAGCTGGCCGAGCTGGCGGGCATCCCCGTCGCTGCCTCCGCTCTTCAGGACCTGCGGGCTGACCATCCAGGCATAATCGAGCCCTCCCAGCTCCACCACGGTGCAGTCCAGCTCGGTGCTGGGGCGCGGCCCCAGCACGAGGTCCAGGCGGTGTTCCATGAGCTGGGGCAGCATGTTCGAGACCACGTCGATGCGCGGCTCCAGGGCGATGCGCGGATAGACGGACTTGATCGCCGTCAGCAGCTTGGGGAGCCAGGTGAGCGCGATCATCTCGGTCAGGCCGAAGCGCAGGCGGCCGGTATAGCTTTGCGTGTCGCCGAGCGTGAACTCGATCCGGTCGCGCAGGCGCAGCATCGCGCCGAAATCCGCGATGATCTCCCGCCCCTTGAGGCTCAGTGTCCCCGGCGGCGCCTGCCGGTCGAGAACTTCGAGCCCGACCTGTAGCTCAAGCTCCGCGATCCGCTTGGAGATGGTGGACTGGCTGGTGTTCAGCCGGCGTGCGGCGGCCATGAAGCCCCCCAGGACATGCACCCAGTACACCGCCTCGATCTGCTTCAGCGTCACCTGCACGCTCGTTGTCCCCTTCAATGACCATACCGCCCGCCCAAATTTCACGGCCTGCGAATGCGGTATGAATTTTCTTCATCGTATCATATGTGATTTTATCGCTTGATTGTATATAATGTTGATGGTTTTTGTTTAATTAAGGTATGTTTTTCAAGTGGAGACTTGTGATGTCGCGTCCCGGTGGGCGGATTAATCTGGATTTCGAGCGGGTGTCGCAGGCGGTGGTGGATGCCGCCAGGGATCTCCCCGTAGCTGTGGTCGGCGATGTATCGAACCGTCTGTTCAGCTTCCCGGGGGGCTTCACCAATTACTCCCAGGCCGCTTTGTCTTTCGCGGGGCCTGCCTTCACCGTGCGCGTGCGGCCCGGTGACAACCTCTTCCTCCATAAGGCGCTGGACGTGGCCCAGCCAGGCGACATCGTCGTGTGCGACGCCGGAGGGGCGCTGGAAAACGCGATCATCGGCGAGATGATGAGCCGCTATGCCGCCTCCCGGGGCATCGCCGCGGTGATCATCGACGGCGCGGTCCGGGACCGGGCGGGTCTTGCTGATGTTCCGATCCCCGTGATCGGCCGGGGCGTCACGCCCAATGGCCCCTGGAAGAGCGGGCCCGGCGAGATCGGCTATCCCCTCGCCGCCGGCGGCCTCAGCGTCGCCGCGGGTGATCTTGTGATCGGCGATCCCGACGGCGTCCTGGTGCTGCCGCGCGCGGATGCTGCTGCGGTGATTGCCGCTGCCCAGGACCACCTGAAGGTGGAGCACCAATGGGCCGTCCAGATCCAGCAGAAGGCATGGCCTCGTGGCTGGGTCGATGAGGCCATCGCCAAGGCCTGACGCCTGCCTTTCCAAATGGACGTCACGTCCGCCCCTCAGAGGCAAAACCCCATGAAATTCCCTCTCCGCTTTCTTGCCGCCGGGCTGGCGGTCCTTCTGCCCACGGCCGTCATGGCCGACGAGCCCTACCCTCAGAAGCCGATCACGGTGGTGGTGCCCCAGTCTCCGGGCTCGGTGGCCGACATCATGGCGCGCGCCGTCAGCGGTCCCTTGTCCAAGGCGCTCGGCCAGCCTGTCGTGGTGGACAACCGCAACGGCGCGAGCGGCATCATCGGTGCGGAGCGCGTCGCCCGCGCGAAGCCGGACGGCTACACGCTGTTCGTCGGCTCCGTCAGCACCCACGGGCTGAACTCAGGCATCTACAAGACCCTGTCCTACGACCCCCTGAAGGACTTCGCGCCCATCACGCAGATCGCGGATTCCCCGCTGGTCATCGTCACCAGCCCGGAAAGCCAGATCCGTACGCTCAATGAGCTGATCGCCCGCGCCAAGGCCAATCCCGGCAAGCTCACCTTCGCTTCGGCGGGCAATGGCAGCGGCTCGCGGTTCACCGGCGAGCTTCTGAAGGCAAGCGCCGGTATTGACCTGACCCACATCCCCTATCGCGGGCCGGCGGAAGCGGTAGCGGCGGTGGTGGGCGGGGAGGCGACCATCGCCATTCCGTCCGCGCCGAGCACGCCGACCTTCATCAAGTCGGGACGTCTGGTGCCCCTGGCGGTGACCGGCACCACGCGCTCCGACCTGCTGCCGGACGTGCCGACCACCACGGAGCTGGGTCATCCGAGCATCGTCTTCACCAGCTGGACGGGCTTGTTCGCGCCCGCCGGCACGCCTCAGTCCGTCATCGACCTGCTGTACACCACCACCAAGCAGGTGCTGGCCCAGCCGGAGGTGAAGAAGGTCCTCGCCGATGCCGGCGCGACGCCTGTGGGGTCCACGCCCGCGGAATTCCGGGTCTTCGTGGAGGAGCAGGTCGCCAAATGGACCAAGGCGGCCAAGGACGCCAACATCGCCGAAAACTGACCGGCGCCAGCCCATCCCCTCCCCGCGCGGGGAGGGGCACCCCGTCATTCCGGCCCGGCAAGGCACATGAATCCAGCCATCCGCAACACGAGATACTTCTGCATCGGCCTGATCTATGTGGCGTCCGGCCTGCTGTTTCTCGCCCTGTCCTCGCAATACCAGTTCGGGACGCTCAGCAAGATGGGTCCCGGCTATCTTCCGACCGTACTCGCGATCCTGCTGACCGGGGTCGGCATCGTCTCGCTGGTCCTGTCCTTCTTCCTGGACGGCGCCCCGCTGCCGCGCCCCAACGTCCGGGCCCTCGTGCTCATCCTGTTGGCCGTCTGCGGCTTTGCCTTCCTGCTGGAGCGCGCCGGCCTCGTGATCGCGCTCGTGGCCCTGCTTGTCCTCGGGATGGCGGCGAGCCGGCACAATCGGCCGGACCTGACGAGCGCCGTCACCATCGCGCTGCTTGTGGCCTTCTGCGGGCTGGTGTTCGTCCAGGGGCTGGGGGTGCCCATGCCGTATCTGGGGTCGTGGTGGCATTGAGACCGCGTCGGCGGTCCGTCGTCCCATGAGGGCTCAGCCCTCACTTTCCGGAGCTTGTCTTGGACCTGCTGTCCCATCTTCAACTTGGCCTGTCCACTGCGGCCACGTTCGATAACCTTCTCTATTGCTTCGTCGGCGTCACGCTGGGCACCCTCATCGGCGTGTTGCCGGGCCTTGGTCCCGTGCCGACCATCGCCATGCTGCTTCCGCTCACCTTCGGCATGTCTCCCGACACGGCGATGATCATGCTGGCGGGCATCTTCTACGGCGCCCAATATGGCGGCTCCACCTCCGCGATCCTGGTGAACCTGCCCGGCGAATCCTCGTCCGTGATCACGGCCATCGAGGGACACCAGCTGGCCCGGCAGGGAAAGGCGGGGAAGGCGCTGGCCGTGGCCGCGATTGGCTCCTTCGTGGCCGGAACCATCGCGGCGGTGTTCATCGCGCTGTTCGCGCCGCCTCTGGCGGAGATGGCGATCCGCTTCGGCGCGCCGGAATATTTCTCGCTCATGCTGTGCGGCCTCGTGGCGGCGGTGCTGCTGGCCAACGGTTCGCTTCTGCACGGCTTCGGCATGATGGTGCTCGGCCTCCTGCTGGGGCTGGTGGGCACCGACGTCAATTCCGGCATCCAGCGCTTCACGTTCGGCGTGGGCGAACTGGCCGACGGGGTCGGCTTCGTGGTGGTCGCCATGGGCCTGTTCGGGCTCGGCGAGATCATGGCGAACCTCGATCGCCAGGAGGCGGGGCACAGGCCCGCCAGCCAGGTGGGCGGCCTGTGGCTGTCGCGCGACGACATGCGCCGCACGGCCGGCCCCATCCTGCGCGGGACGCTGTTCGGCTCGATCCTCGGCATCCTGCCCGGCGGAGGCGCGCTTCTGTCGTCCTTCGCGGCCTATTCGGTGGAGAAGAAGATCTCCCCCAATCGCCGCCAGTTCGGCCATGGGGCGCTCGAAGGCGTCGCGGCGCCGGAAGCCGCCAACAATGCGGGCGCCCAGACCTCCTTCATTCCCATGCTCACACTGGGCATTCCCTCAAACCCGGTCATGGCGCTCATGATCAGCGCCATGATGATCCAGGGCATCCAGCCCGGCCCCTCGGTCATGATCGACCGGCCGGAACTGTTCTGGGGCGTCATCGCCTCCATGTGGATCGGCAACGTGATGCTGCTGGTCCTGAACCTGCCCATGATCGGCCTGTGGGTGAAGCTGATCGCCGTCCCCTATCTCAGGCTCTACCCCGCCATCCTGATGCTGTGCGCGGTCGGGGTCTTCAGCATCAGCTCAAGCACGTTCGACCTCTATCTCATGGCCGGCTTCGGTGCCCTGGGATATGTCTTCGCCAAGCTGGAGCTGGAAGCGGCCCCTCTTCTTCTCGGCCTTCTGCTGGGTCCGATGATGGAGGAGTATCTGCGGCGCTCCCTGCTCCTGTCGGGCGGGGATATCGCGATCCTGTTCACGCGCCCGGTCAGCGCCACGCTGCTCGCTGTCGCTGCGGTGGGAACCGTCATCGTGATGTTGCCGGCCATCAAGCAGCGCCGCAGCAAAGTCTTCATGGAATGAGCGGGCGCTAGCGGCCGAGCGGGTTCTCCAGCGGTCCTAGAGCACCTTGAGCCCAAGCGTGCCCAAGAGGTCCGCCGCTTGCTGGCGCGAGATGATGGCGCCCTTGAACTTCGCCGCATCCATGAGCCGCAGGCTACCCAGGTCCGCGCCCCGCAGGTCCGCCCCCTGGAAGCGGGCATCCGTCAGATTGGCGTCCTTGAGGATGCAGTCGGTGAGCACCGCCTCGCGGAAGTCCGCCCGCCGCAGGTCGGCGTCCGCGAACGACACGCCGTCGAGGCGCGCGCGGTGGAAGGACAGGCCGGGCAATTGGGCGCTCACGAGAAGGCAGCGCGCGAAGGAGACGTGAAGCGCCACCGCGCCCGCCATGTCCGCGCCCGTCATCCGGCAATCCTCGAACGCGGTGGAGGAGAGCCGCGCGCCCATCCAGAGCGTGTTGTTGAGATCGCAGGAGAGGAAGCGCGCGTCCGTCAGGCGGGCGGTGGCGAAGCGAGCGCGGGGCGCCCGGCAGCGCTCGAAGACGCAGTCGTCGAGGTCCAGGTCCGACAGGTCCGCGTCGGCCAGCGTCCAGCCGGTGAAGCGGACCGGTCCGTCATGGTCGCGGATGGCCCGCTCCACGTCGCTCCGGCCCGCCGGATGGTCCGGCGCGGCGAGGATGTGCATGCGCCGCGCCTGCCCTTGCTCAGGCCGTGCCCGTCGAAAGCTCGGCGATGATGGCCTCGCCCATCTCTTCCGTTCCCACCACGGTGGAGCCGGGAGTGCGGATGTCGCTGGTGCGCTTGCCGGAAGCCAGCACGCCCGCAATGGCCGCCTCGATGCGGTCCGCCACCGGGCCCATGCCGAAGGAATAGCGCAGCGCCATGGCGAGCGAGCCGATCATGGCGATGGGATTGGCGATGCCGCGGCCGGCAATGTCCGGCGCCGAGCCGTGCACGGGCTCATAGAGCGCCGAGCGGCGGCCGGTGCGCTCGTCCACCGCGCCCAGCGAGGCGGAGGGCAGCATGCCCAGCGAGCCGGTGAGCATGGCGGCGATGTCGGAGAGCACGTCGCCGAACAGGTTGTCGGTGACGATCACGTCATACTGCTTGGGCCAGCGCACCAGCTGCATGGCCAGCGAATCCGCCAGATGGTGCTCCAGCTCCACGTCCGCATAGTCCTTGGCATGGACGGCGGTGACCACTTCCTTCCAGAGCACGCCGGAGCGCATCACATTGTGCTTCTCGGAGGAGGTGACCTTGTTGCGCCGGGTGCGGGCCAGCTCGAAGGCGACGCGGGAGATGCGGTCGATCTCGTAGGTGTCGTAGACCTGCGTGTCGATGGCGCGCTTCTGGCCGTTGCCCAGGTCCAGGATGGTCTTGGGCTCGCCGAAATAGACGCCGCCGGTCAGCTCGCGCACGATGAGGATGTCGAGGCCCTCGACCACTTCGCGCTTCAGCGAGGACGCATCCGCCAGCGCCGGATAGCACAAAGCCGGGCGCAGGTTGGCGAACAGGGCAAGGTCCTTGCGCAGGCGCAGCAGGCCGGCTTCGGGGCGCGCCTCATAGGGAACATCCGCCCATTTGGGGCCGCCCACGGCGCCCAGCAGGATGGCGTCCGCCGCCTTGGCCTTGTCCATGGCGGCCTCGGAGATGGCCGCGCCGTGGTCGTCATAGGCGCAGCCGCCCACCAGATCCTCTTCCACGGCGAAGGAGCCGAGGCCCTCGCTCTCCAGCCAGGAGAGGACGCGCTTCACCTGCGTCATCACTTCGGGGCCGATGCCGTCGCCGGGAAGAAGGAGGAGCTTATGGGTGGCCATTGGACTTTCCTGTGTGGCATGCCCTTCGCGCGGGCATCGTGATTTGGCGCGGAGTGCTAAAGGGTCGGTGACCCCGTGACAAGCCGTTGTGTCATGCGGTTCATCCCCGCGCGCGGGCGGCGATGCCCGCGCCGCCGACGATGAGTAGGCAGGCGAGGGCGAGCGCCCAGCTTGCGGTGGCGAAACCGAAGGCCACCAGCAGCAGGGTGGAGAGCACCGGCGCCGCATAGGAGGCGACGCCGAGGAAGCGCACGTCGCCCCGCTTCATGCCCACGTCCCAGGCATAGAAGGCGGCGCCCACCGGGCCGAGCCCGAGCGCGATCACCGCCCCCCATTCCACCAGCCCCGCAGGCCAGATGGCCGGCTCGGAGGCGAGATGGCACAGGAAGGAGAGGGCGGCCGTGCCGAGGCAAAAGCCGGCCACGGCCTCCGTGGGCACCTGCCCGAAGCGGCGCGAGGCCACCGAATAGGCCGCCCAGATGAAGGCGGCCGCGAAGGCGGCGGCATAGCCCGGAGCCGCCTGCGCGCTGAAGCCCGAGAGACCCTTGCCCACCAGAAGCAGGACCACGCCGCACAGGCCCAGCAGCGCGCCCGCCACATGGGCCGTCCGCAGGCGGTGGCCGGGCAGCGCTGCCGAGAGAAGGACGATGAGCAGCGGCCAGAGATAATTGACCAGCCCCGCCTCGGCGGGCGGCGCCAGCTTGAGGGCGGTGAAATAGAGGAAATGGTAGCCGAATAGGCCGCCCACGCCATGAAGCCAGGCAGAGAGGGGCTGACGCAGCACGCCAAGGCCCGGCCCGCGCAGGGCGGCCAGCAGGCCGACAAGGCCGCCTATGCCGAAGGTGAGCGCGGTGAGGAGAAAAGGCGGCACCTGGCCGGTGGCGGCGGTGAACAGCGCCAGCGTGGACCAGAGGGCGATGGCGAGAAGGCCGATGCGTGTCGCGGCGGCGCTGGAGGAGGATCCCGTCATGGCCATCTATGAGGTCGCCCATGCCCGGATCTCTCCGGGCATGGGCCTGTCCTGATCAGGTGATGTACTGCGCGCCGTTGGCGGTCAGCGTCGAGCCGGTGATGAAGCCCGCATTGTCGGCCGCGAGGAAGACCACGCAGCGCGCGATATCCTCGGGCTCGCCGAGGCGGCCCACCGGGATGGTGGAGACGATCTTCTTCAGCACGTCTTCCGGCACGGCGCGCACCATCTCGGTGCCGATATAGCCCGGCGCGATGGCGTTGACCGTGATGCCCAGCGCCGCGCTTTCCTGGGCGAGCGCCTTCACGAAGCCGATCTCGCCCGCCTTGGCGGCGGAATAATTGGTCTGGCCGAACTGGCCCTTCTGCCCGTTGATGGACGAGATGCAGACCACGCGGCCGAACTTGCGGGCGCGCATCCCCTCGATCACGTTCCGGGTCATGTTGAAGAGGCTGCTGAGATTGGTGTTGATCACCGCCTGCCACTGCTCCCGCGTCATGCGGTGCAGGGTGGCGTCGCGGGTGATGCCGGCATTGTTCACCAGCACGTCCACCGGACCGACCTCGGCCTCGACCTTGGCGATCCCGGCCTTGCAGGCCTCGAAATCGGACACGTCCCACTTGAACACGGGAATGCCGGTCTTCTCGTGGAAGGCGGCGGCGGCGGCATCGTTGCCCGCATAATTCGCGGCCACCTGATAGCCGGCTTCCTTGAGCGCGACGGATATGGCTTCGCCGATTCCCCGGGTTCCGCCGGTGACAAGAGCGGTACGCGCCATGTTCCTCTCCCTTTTCTCGTTTGCCTTGGTTCTTGGGTACCCCAACACAAAACCGGCAGCCTTGCTTCTAAGCAAGGATTCGCTTCCGTTCGAGCTTTTTTTGGCCCTCACCCGGTACTTGAGGGGGTGTCAAAAAGAAGGGCCGGCAAGGACAAGCCGGCCCTTCGATTCAAAGATCATCCGGACCTGCGGCGCGCCGCAAGAGCAGCAATCAGTCGCGGGCGAGGCACATGGCGATGCCCATGCCGCCGCCGATGCAGAGGGTGGCGAGGCCCTTCTTGGCGTCGCGGCGCTGCATCTCGTGCAGCAGGGTCACCAGGATGCGGGTGCCGGAGGCGCCGATGGGGTGGCCGATGGCGATGGCGCCGCCGTTCACGTTCACCTTGTCGGTGTCCCAGCCGAGGCCCTTGTTCACCGCGATGGCCTGCGCCGCGAAGGCTTCGTTCGCCTCCACCAGGTCCAGGTCGTCGATGGACCAGCCGGCCTTTTCCAGGGCGGCCTTGGAGGCCGGGATGGGGCCGGTGCCCATGATGGACGGGTCCACGCCCGCCTGGGCCCAGGAGACGATGCGGGCGAGGGGCGTCTTGCCCTCGGCGGCGGCGCGGCTGGCGCTCATGAGCACCACGGCGGCGGCGCCGTCATTGATGCCGGAGGCGTTGGCGGCGGTCACCGTGCCGTCCTTCTCGAAGGCCGGCTTCAGCTTCTGCATGGCCTCCATGGTGGCGCCATGGCGGATATATTCGTCCGCATCCACCACCACGTCGCCCTTGCGGGTGGAGATGGTGACGGGGACGATCTCCTCCTTGAACTTGCCGGCCTTCTGGGCCGCCTCGGCCTTGTTCTGGGAGGCCACGGCGAACGTGTCCTGGTCGGCGCGGGTGATCTGGAACTGGCGCGCCACATTCTCGGCGGTAACGCCCATGTGGTAGCCGTTGAAGGCATCCCACAGGCCGTCCTTGATCATGGTGTCCACGAACTCAAGGCCGCCCATGCGCTGGCCGTTGCGCAGGTTGGCGGCGTGGGTGGACAGGCTCATGGATTCCTGGCCGCCCGCGACCACCACGTCGCTGTCGCCGGTCTGGATGGCCTGGAAGCCGAGCGCCACGGAGCGCAGGCCCGAGCCGCACACCATGTTCACTTCCCAGGCGGGGCTCTCAATGGGAACGCCGGCGCCGATGGAGGCCTGGCGGGCGGGATTCTGGCCCTGGGCGGCGGTCAGCACCTGGCCCAGGATGACTTCGCTCACCGCGTCCGAGGGGACGCCGGCGCGCTCGAGCGCGGCCTTGATGGCGATGGCACCGAGTTCGTGGGCCGGCAAAGTGCCGAGGGCGCCGTTGAACGAACCGACCGGGGTGCGCGCGGCACCAACGATGACAACATCCTCACTCATGCTGGTCTCCTCGGCATTGGCTTTGGCGGGGCCTGATAGGCGGGCGATGGAGCCGAGATACCGCGCCCCGTGCGGTGCATCGTCGGTCGCCACACCGATGTCGTGTTAAAGGCGGTCAAAGTCAATGCGTGGCATTGCGGATCCGCCGGAAACCCTGATGTCGAAAGGGATCATGCTGCGCACAATCGCTATTCATGCTGCGCACAAAACAGTAGCCGCGGCGCGGGAAAGGCCGTACCCTTCGACCAGTCGAGGAAACGGATGAGCGAAATGGCCAAGACCCAAGAGCCAGTCACCATCAAGAAATACGCCAATCGCCGGCTCTACAATACCGGCACGAGCACCTACGTCACGCTCGAAGATCTCGCCACAATGGTGAAGGAAGGCGAGGACTTCGTTGTCTATGACGCGAAGAGCGGCGACGACATCACCCATTCTGTTCTGACCCAGATTATTTTCGAACAGGAAAACAAGGGGCAGAACCTGCTCCCCATCGCCTTCCTGCGCCAGATCATCCGGTTTTACGGCGACAGCATGCAGATGATGGTGCCGCGCTACTTGGAGATGTCCATCGACAGTTTCACCAAGGAGCAGGAGAAGTTTCGGGACCAGGTGGCCAAGTCGTTCACCAGCCCCAGCTTCGGCGGCTTTGATGATCATGTGCGCCGCAACATGGATATGTTCGAGCGTGCGTTCAACATCTTCATGCCGTTCAACAAGGGTGAGGAAGGCATGCCGCCTACGGCTCCGGCCACGCCCGAGCGGCCCGTGGACGATCTGGAAGCCCTGAAGCGTCAGATGGTCGAGATGCAGCAGAAGCTGGAGAAGCTGGCCTCCAAGCCCGAGTGATCGGGGGCCTGGGACGGCGCTCCCATATCCGCCTGCGTGACACGGGCCGCATGAAGCGGCCCGTTCGGTCCTGCCGCGCGGCAGGTTCGCGGCCATCATGCCGCAGGGCATTGCAGGCGGTTGTCCGGGCGTTTCGTGGGACGTGACTTTCCAGCAGAAGAACGCAGGGCTGCCGCCGGGGATATGCCAGGGTCGTGCGGCCCGTCTGCATTGAAGCTGGCAATGGTTCGTGCCGCTCCCTCAGCAGGAGCCCTGCGCAAGGGCCAATCGACATTCAGAGCGCTGGAAGGGTTGCGGCTTCTTGGTCCGTCATGGTCGGGCTTGTCCCGAGCACAACGCTGCCTTCCTATATCATCCGATCAGCCTGCTGGAATGTCGATCCGACCTAGGCGTTTTCGCCCGCAGGGTCGTAGGGCGTGGCGAGCCCGGTAAGCGCGCCCTGGATATAGTCGCAGCCTTCGGCCAGCAGGAATCCGGCCTCCTTCTCGCTGCGCACCCATTCGGCCACCGTCGAGATTCCCAATTGCCGGGCCAGCTGAAGCAGGGCGCGCACAAAGGCGCGGTCGTCCGGCGAGCGGGCCATGTTGCGGACGAAGCTGCCGTCGATCTTCACCATATCGACGCCGAGGCTGCGCAGGTTTCGGAATGATGTGGAGCCGGCTCCGAAATCATCCAGCGCCACGCGCGCTCCCAACTCGCGGGCTGTGCGAATGAATGTCCGGGCGGCGCTGAGATCGTTGACGGCAGCGGATTCGGTCAGCTCCACGATCACTCGGTCTGCCAGGTCCGGCGTTACTTGGTCGGCAAACTGCCTGAGCCAGGAATGATCGGCGATGGATGTGGGCGAGACGTTCACGGAGAGCCGGAGCGTGGGGTCCCGGCGCAGGGCCTCCATGGCATGGTCCAGCACATGCCGATCCAGGAAGCCGATAAGGCCGAGCCGTTCCGCCGCCTCGGCCATCTGGCCCGCTTCGGTCAGGCGCGCGCCGGACAAGGGCACGATGCGCGCGAGGGCCTCGTAGAAGAAGATCTGCCGGCTGGTGGTGTTCACCACCGGCTGGAGGGCGAGGAAGATGCGCCGGTCCCAGATGGCGCGGACGATCTCCTCGGCCGTGCGCTGGTTGGTGCGGCGGCGGCGCTCGATGCTGTCGTTGCGCTCATAGAGCCGGTAGGAGCCGCGGGCCTGCCGCTTGGCCTTGTCGAGCGCTTCCTGAACCGCGGCGAGCACGGCATTGAGGGTGGTCGCCCGCTCCGGGGCGATGACGCCGCCGACCGTGACCGTCACCGGCATGGGGCCGGCGGAGGTCTCGAAGGGGGCGGAGCTGACATCGGTGCAGATGGCGGCGGCCAGGTCCGCGGCGGCCTGGCCGGAGCCGTTCCGCCGCGAGAGGATGGCGAACTTGCCGCCCGAGAAGCGGGCCACGAGATCCGGCTGGGGCACCCGCTTGCGCAGGCGCGCGGCGATCTCGCCCACGATCTGGTCCACCACGGCGAAGCCGAACGTGTCGTTCATGCGGCCCAGGTGATCGATGCCCACCAGGAGCAGCGACCAGCCCTGGGCCCGGCCGGCGGGCTTCAGCAGTTGGATGAGCGCTTCCACCAGCAGGCCGCGCGAGACCTGGCCGGCGAACGCATAGGCGTCGCCTTCCGAATATGCGGGCGAGGAATGCACTCGCCTGTCATGCAAAGGGCCGTTCAAGGTCGGATCCGGAATTGTGGCCATATCCTAGATCGCATGCGCGCTTCCGTCATCCGCCGGACGCCGGCGAAAGGGCAACGTCCCTCTGCGCGACGCGGATGGAAACCGAGAAGCCGGTGATCACATCCAGGAGCATGATGCCCATAAGAAGGGCAAAGATGGATGTGGCGGCCTGCGGCACCAGCAGGAATTCAACGAGCGCGCCCACGAAGACCAGGACAGAGAGAATGTGGTCAACGATGGAGCGGGACGAGACACGGGTCGCCTTCAGCACCTCGAACAGGAAAACGAGAAGAGTGAAGGCGAGGAAGCCGTCTCCGACCGTGATGGTCCAGATGCTTCCGGACATCATGGCTATGTCGGCAATATGAGCGGCCCAGGCGACGCCGGGGGTGAGAAAAATGATGATGTTATAAATGGCCAACGGGACGATAAGCAGAGGGATCGGGGTAAGCATACGCAATCCTCGGTGGCCCATGCCCTTTCGGCCATCGGTCCTCGATGGGTCGCACATCCCTCTGGGAATGTCACTGCTGCAAGGTGCTTAAGGTGCCTTGCGCCGCGGGAGGGTTAACGCATCCCCGCGAGGTCTTGACCTGTGAGGTCCAGCACGCCCGGTCGCGGCCCCGAAAATGGGCCGCGTGCCGTCACCGCGCCCGCCGGAAAGCGGGCGCCGCGGCGTCGCTCAGGCTTCCGCCTTGGGCTTCAGGATCTGCCGGCCGCGATACATGCCGGTCTTCAGGTCGAGGTGGTGGGGACGGCGCAGTTCGCCGGAATCCTTGTCCTCGACATAGGTGGGCTGCTTCAGCGCATCGGCCGAGCGGCGCATGCCGCGACGGGACGGCGAGGTTTTTCTCTTCGGGACAGCCATGTCCAAAACTCCGGCAAACGTTGTGTTCGGCCCCGCCCGCAGCGTCGGTCCGCGCAGGCTAGCGAAACCATCTTTCTGGATTGGAGGCGCGCCTTATACAGCTTCGCGCGGGGAATCGGAAGGCCCGGACGACGGAAAGTTCGCTCACCCCCTCCGAAGCCGCAGGAATGCCGCGATTTCACCGCCGCCCTGCCATGGCGGGAGGGCCAGATGCGCCCCGCGGAACCTTCCGCAACCTCCGGCCGCGCGGGGCCTCTATTCAGGTGCCTCTATTCCCTTGCAAGGCCGGTGAAGCTGAGCGAGGGTGCGCCGCGCCGGGAGGGGCCTTGCGGCCGCCCGCGTGGAGAAACGAAGGACTTAGCCCATCATGACGCGCTCCGCCCACCCCGCCGTTCTGGCGGCTGCTCTTTCGGCTCTCGCCCTGGGTGTCGCACAAGGGCCGGTGATGGCCCAGACCCCGGCCCCCGCCAAGCCCGCCGCTCCCGCCGCCGCCGCGGCCCCGGCCGCCCAGGCGAAGCCGGCCGATGCGGATCCCATCGTGGCGACCGTGAACGGCACGCCCATCCGCGCGAGCGAAGTGGCCATCGCCGAGGAAGATATCGGCCCCGGCCTGCCCCAGGTGCAGGGCGAGCAGCGCAAGGAATATGTGCTCTCCTTCCTCACCGACATGACGCTCCTCGCCCAGGCGGCCCAGGCCCAGAAGCTGGACCAGTCCCCGGACTTCCAGCAGCGTCTCGCTTATGCCCGCACCAAGGCGCTCATGGAGGCGCTGATGCTGTCCGAAGCCAAGAAGGCGGTGACGGACGAGGCCAAGCGCAAGACCTATGACGAGTTCGTCGCCTCGACGAAGCCGGAGACCGAGGTGCGCGCCCGCCACATTCTGGTGGACGACGAGGCCAAGGCGAAGGAAATCGCGGCCAAGGCCAAGGGCGGCGCGGACTTCGCCCAGCTCGCCAAGGACAATTCCAAGGACAGCGCCGAGGATGGCGGCGATCTCGGCTATTTCGCCAAGGACCAGATGGTCCCCGAATTCGCCGAAGCCGCGTTCAAGCTGGAGAAGGGCCAGGTCTCCGATCCGGTGAAGAGCCAGTTCGGCTGGCACGTCATCAAGGTCGAAGACAAGCGCCAGAAGCCGGTGCCGACCTATGACCAGGTCTCCGATCAGCTCGACCAGTATCTGGTGCGCAAGGCCCAGACCGAGCTGGTGACCAAGCTGCGCGCCGACGCCAAGGTGGAAAAGACGGCGGCCCCCGCCTCCGCGGCTCCCGCTGCGACCCCGGCGGCTCCGGCCGGTGCGGCGCCCGCCGCCCCCGCCGCGCCTGCTCCGGCGAAGAACTGACGCGGGGCATTCCCGCCCATTTGGAAAGGGCCGCCCTGGGGCGGCCCTTTCTGTTTCCCGGGCTCCGGATTTCCGTGCCCGGCTCACTTCCGCCCGAAATTTCGGCAGCCCTTGCCTCCCGGCCCGAGCTGCGGCACACCCAGCCGTGCCGGATCTGTCCGGCCATGCCAAAGGTGGATCCATGTCTGCGTCCGTCTCGCCCCTCGCGCCCAAGACACTGCCCGAAGTGCCGCCCGTGCCGGGCGTGTCCTTCGCCACCGCCGAGGCTGGCATCCGATACAAGGGGCGCACCGACGTGCTCCTGGCGTCCTTCGCGCGGGGCACCACGGTGGCGGGCGTCACCACAAAGTCCCTGTGCCCCTCCGCGGCCGTGGAGTGGTGCCGCACGGTGCTGAAGAAGGGCAAGGCCCGGGGCCTCGTGGTCAATTCCGGCAATGCCAACGCCTTTACCGGCGTGAAGGGACGCGAGGCCACCAGCCTCACCGCCGAGATCGCCGCCAAGGCGCTGGGCTGCAAGCCGGGCGAGGTTCTGCTGGCCTCCACCGGCGTCATCGGCGAGCCGCTGGACGCCACCAAGTTCGAGGGCGTGCTCCAGGCGACCCATGATCGCCTCGCGCCCGGCCCGTGGGTGGACGCGGCGCGCGCCATCATGACCACGGACACCTTCCCCAAGCTCGCCACCGCCACCGTGGCGCTGGACGGCGTGGACGTGGTGATCGCGGGCATGGCCAAGGGCGCGGGCATGATCGCCCCGGACATGGCCACCATGCTCTCCTTCGTCTTCACCGACGCGCCCATCGCCGCCGACGTGCTCCAGAAGATGCTGTCCAAGGGCGTGCGCGACAGTTTCAACGCCGTCACCATCGACGGCGACACCTCCACCTCCGACACGCTGCTCTTGTTCGCCACGGGCGCCGCCAAGGCGCAGGGCGTCGCGCCCATCAAGTCCTTTGAGGACCCGCGCGTGCGCCCCGTGCGCAAGGCGCTCCAGAAGGTGCTGGCGGATCTCGCCGAGCAGGTGGCCCGCGACGGCGAGGGTGCCCGCAAGCTGGTGCGCGTGAACGTGACCGGCGCGGTCTCGCGCAAGTCGGCGCGCCGCATTGCCATGTCCATCGCCAATTCGCCGCTGGTGAAGACGGCGGTGGCCGGTGAGGACGCCAATTGGGGCCGGGTGGTCATGGCTGTCGGCAAGGCGGGGGAGCCTGCCGACCGCGACCGGCTCGCCATCTCCTTCGGCGACATCCGCGTCGCCGCCGAGGGCATGCGCGACCCGTCCTATGACGAGGCGGAGGTCTCCGCCTACATGAAGAACGACGTGGTTGATATCACGGTGGATCTCGGCCTCGGCAAGGGGGCGGACCGGGTGCTCACCTGCGATCTCACCAAGGAATATGTGGCCATCAACGGCGACTACCGCTCATGAAGATCACCCTGGTGGTGGCCTGCGCGCTCGTCGATGCCGACGGGCGCGTCCTGGTGGCCCAGCGCCCGGAAGGCAAGGCGCTGGCCGGCCTGTGGGAATTCCCCGGCGGCAAGATGGAGCCGGGCGAACGCCCGGAAGAGACGCTCATCCGGGAGCTGAAGGAAGAGCTGGGCATCACGGTGAAGGAGGATTGCCTCGCGCCGCTCACCTTCGCCAGCTACGCCTATCCGGACTTCCATCTGCTCATGCCGCTCTGGATCTGCCGCCGCTGGGAAGGGCAGGTCCAGGCGCTGGAGCATGCGGGGCTGAAATGGGTGCGCGCGGGCAAATTGCGCGAACTGGACATGCCCCCCGCCGACGAGCCCCTCATCCCCCCGCTCATCGACCTTCTCGGTCCCTGACACCTTATTCCGCCGGCGCCGACCCCATCAATGCGCCCAGCGCGGTGCGCAGCGCGCCGGGCAGGGGCACGGGGCGGCGGTGCTCGCGGTCCACATAGACATGGATGAAGTGGCCCTGGGCGCAGGCGGTGTCGTCCGCGCCCTGGAAGATGGCCACCTCATAGCGCACCGAGCTGGAACCGAGCTTGGCCACCCGCACCCCCGCCGTGATGGGCGCGGGAATCTCCACGCTGCGGAAATAGGCGCAGCGCGTTTCCACAACGAGGCCGATCACCGGGCTGCGGTGCGGGTCCAGCACGCCGCGCTGCATGAGATAGGCATTCACCGCCGTGTCGAAGAAGGAATAGAAGACCACGTTGTTGACGTGGCCGTAGATATCCATGTCCGCCCAGCGTGTGGTGATGGGATAGTGGAACGGATAGTCCCGCAGGCGGGTGGGGATTTCGCGGGCGGGCGCGCTGGGGCCGCTCATGGGTGTGGTCCTCGATGGTCAGTCATTCCAACGGCCCCGGTCTTTGGCCGGTGCCGCGTGGGTTTCGTTCAAGCTCATGGGCCTTCGGTATAAGATCAGGCGGGTTCGACGATGAGGACGGGGCCGGCGGCCCGCGTCACCCTCACGCGGGTGCCGCCCGGCAGGGCCGGTCCCTCGCAGCGCCACACGGTGTCGTCCACGCGCACCGTGCCGAAGCCGCCTTCGATGGCGCTCTCCAGCACCAGCACATGCCCCACTAGCGCGTCGGCCCGGCGGTTCAGGAACGGGCGATCGCTGGCCTTGTCGCGCGCAGGCGTGAAGCGGCGGCCGACGATGACGCTGATCACCGACAGGACGGCAAACAGCGCCACCTGAAGCTGCCAATCCAGGGCGAAGGCGAAGGAGGCCGCGCCGGTCAGTCCGGCCGCGATGCCCAGCCAGAGCAGCGAGGCGCCGGGCACCACCACTTCCAGGGCCAGCAGCAAGCCCCCGAGCGCGATCCAGCTCCAGGGGCTGGCCACCAGCGCCGCAAGGTCCATGGCTCAGGGCTCCCGGTCGGCAGGCGGAGGTGCCTTGGAAACGGATGGGCCGGTGGGGCCGCCGCTGCGGCGGGCGGGCGCGGCGGCGAAGGCGTCGCGCGCCAGTTCCCCGATGCCGCCCAGGGTGGAGAGCAGCGCCGTCGCCTCATAGGGCATCAGCACCACCTTCTGGTTCGGGGCGCCGGCCAGCCGCTCGAAGGCCCGCACATACTTCTCGGCGATATAGTAGTTGAGCGCCGCCGGATCGCCGCCCGCCACCGCGCTCGAAAGGACGCTCGTGGCCTTGGCGTCCGCCTCGCCCAGGCGCTCGCGCGCCTCCGCGTCGCGGAACGCGGCCTCGCGGCGGCCCTCGGCCTCCAGGATCTGCGACTGCTTCTGGCCTTCCGCCTTGAGGATCTGCGCCTGTCGCATGCCCTCCGCCTCCAGGATGGAGGCGCGTTTCTCGCGCTCGGCCTTCATCTGGCGCGCCATGGCGGCCACGAGGTCGGCGGGCGGGACGATGTCCTTGATCTCGATGCGGTTGATCTTCACGCCCCAGGGCGAGACCGCCGCATCCACCACCCGCAACAGGCGCTCATTGATCTCGTCGCGGTGGGACAGGAGCTGGTCCAAATCCATGGCGCCCATGACGGTGCGGATATTGGTGGTGGTGAGAGCGAGGATGGAGGTGTCGAGGCGGGAGACCTCGTAGCTGGCCTTGGCGGCGTCGAACACCTGGTAGAAGACCACTCCGTCCACCGAGACGGTGGCATTGTCCTTGGTGATCACTTCCTGGGTGGGCACGTCGTGAACCTGCTCCATCATGTTCACGCGATTGCCGATGCGATCGATGAACGGAATGATGAGGTTCAGGCCCGGAGTGAGCGTGCGGATATAGCGCCGGAAGCGTTCGACGGTGAATTCGTAGCCCTGGGGCACGGTTTTCACGCCCGCGAACACGATCGCCAGTGCAAGCACCAGCAGGACCAGGACGAAGAGGCTGGGGCCGCTCAAGAACATCGTGTCCTCCCAATGGGCTGCCGGGCGCCGCCACAATGCCCCGGCCCGCCGCCCAGGTCGAGAGCCCCGCGAAATGGGACGCCCCGCAGGGGGTGACGCGCACGGGCCGCGACTTTAAAAAGGGGCGCATGGTCAAGCTGAACAAGATCTACACGCGCACCGGCGACGACGGCACGACGGGCCTCGGCTCGGGCGAGCGCGTGGCCAAATACGACCTGCGGGTGGAAGCCTACGGGACCGTGGACGAAGCCAATGCGGCGGTGGGCCTCGCGCGGCTCCACCTCTCCCATCTGCCGGATGTGGACGCGCTTCTGGTCCGCATCCAGAACGATCTGTTCGATCTCGGCGCGGACCTGTGCACCCCCGAGCGGGAGGGCGCGCCGCCGCCCGCCTACGAGCCCCTGCGGATCGTGCCCTCGCAAGTGGATCGCCTTGAGGCGGACATCGACCGCCTCAATGCGGAACTGCCGGCGCTGCGCTCCTTCGTGCTGCCGGGCGGCGAGCCGGCGGCCGCCTATCTGCACCTCGCCCGCACGGTGTCCCGGCGGGCGGAGCGGCAGATGGTGGAACTGGCCCGCCAGCCGGGCGAAGTGGTGGGCAAGGCGGCCATCCAATATATGAACCGCCTCTCCGACCTGCTGTTCGTGGCGAGCCGCTACGTGAATGCGCGCGGCTGCGGCGACGTGCTGTGGGTGCCCGGCGCCAACCGATAGGGCATTTCCGTCACACGAGATCGCGCGCCGGGAACGCCGCCTTGCGGCTCAGCTGCGCCCGCCACCCGGCGCGGTCTCGGCGCGGGTGGGCACCTTGATCCAGGCTTCGCCGTCCAGCACCACGTCCGCGCCCACCGAGCAGGTGCAGGCGAGGCGCGCGCGGCGGCGCTCCGGCACCAGCTCGGCCACTTCCACCCGCACCACCACTTCGTCGCCGATCTTCACGGGCGCGCGGAAGTTGAGGGTCTGGGAAATATAGATGGCGCCCGGCCCCGGCAGGCGCGTGCCCAGCACGGCGGAGATGAGGCTCGCCGTATAGAGGCCGTGGGCGATGCGGTGGCCGAAGGGGGTCTTGGCCGCGAAATGCTCGGACAGATGGATGGGATTGCGGTCGCCCGTCACTTCCGCGAAGCCCACCACGTCCGAGGAGGCGATCACCTTGCGCAGCTCTTCGGCAAGGCCAACCGAGAGATCCTCGAAATACAGCACGCGAAGTTCGGGCAGCATGGTTTCCTCCTTATGGGCGCCCGGCATAGGCGCCGTGTTTGGTGCCGCGCGCAACCCCGCCGAACGGCGGACGGCGTCCCACCGCTCCGGTGTTTGCGCCCCGGCGGCACCGCTTGTAAGTTGCCCGCGCCAGCCGCCGCAAGGGGATGACGGGCCGTGCCCGCATCGCGGCGCCGCGGGGGGCGGCTGTCTCGGCCGTGCAGGCATCGGGAGAATGGAATGACGGATCTGGTTCGCACGGTCACGGTGGATGACCTTGCCGCGATGCTCCAGCAGAAGGGGTTCCGCGCGGAACCCGTGGAATGGCCCGGCGGCCGCGCCGCGCTGCGCAGCGCCACGGGAGGCGTCAGCTTCAACGTGGTGTCCGGCAACGGCACCAACGGCGCCTATCACGACTTCACCTATTTCGCGAGCTTCCGCATCGACGGGCTGCCGGTGGACGAGATCTGCGGCAAGTGGAACGCCGCGCGCCGCTTCGGCCGCGTCCATTCCCGCGACGGCTTCCTGAATTTCGAGATGGACGTGATGCTCGGCACCGGCGTCTCGGACGGCTATCTGGCGGTGACGCTGGAACTCTGGAACCAGCTTCTCAACGAGCTGCTCGCCGCCTTGCGCGAGGAAGCGGCCCGCACCGCTCCGGCCGCCTGAGGCCGCCTGCTTTCGCGGCCGGGCGATCCGCGAGCCTTAAATGAAAACAGCCGGGCAGAAGCCCGGCCGTTTGCGTTTCAAGCCGTGCGGCGTGGCGATCAGCGGATCGGCGCCGGGGTGGGGCCGACGCGGCCCACGGTGAAGATCTGCACCCGCCGGTTCACCGGGCTGGTGGGGTTCTTCGCGTCGATCAGCACTTCTTCGCCGAGGCCCACCGCTTCGAGGCGGTTCGGGCTCACGTTGAACACCGTGGTGAGAGCGTTCACCACCGCGTCGGCGCGGGCCTGGGAGAGCTTGAGATTGTAGTCGCGCGGGCCGGTGACGTCGGTGTTGCCGGTCACGATGAACTTGTAGCCGTGCAGGATCGGATTGTGCAGGGCGTCGGCGATGGAGCCGAGCGTGCCGTAGGACGCGGGATCGATGATCGCCGAGTTCAGGCGGAACTGGACCTGCACGTTGATCTGCGGAAGCTTGTCCAGATCGAGCGCGAGATTGGGACGGGTCAGCGCCTCGCCGGGATACTGCGCCATGTGCTTCTGCACGAGCTGGCGGAGCTGCTCGGCGGAGATGGCCGGGGCGGTCTGGGTGAAGCCCTGGAGGCTCTGGAGAATCTGGCCGTCGGAGAGCTGGGTCTGGGCCAGCGCGGGAGCGGCGGAGAGCGCGAGCGAGGCCGCCAGCGCGAAGCGGATCAGAGGCGACGTCATGTCGGTCGTCCTTCCTTTAACGTTCGGTTGGCGGGATCAACGATAGCCGGCGTCGGTGATCGCCTGGTTGCAGGCGGCCGAGACGACGTTCGTGGCTTCGAGCAGGCAGGAGAGCAGGTTGCCGTCCTGGGGGATCATGCCCTGGCAGAGCCGGGCCGCATCCGCGTTGCAGGTCTGGCCGATGGCGTCCTGCGCCGCATCGCGCTTGGCGATGGAGGCGGTGGCCATGGCATAGTCCGCCTGGCACTTGGCGGAGACCTGCGAGATCTTGGCATCCATGCAGGCCTGCAGCGCGCCGCCGCCCAGATTCACGGTCGGACACAGCTTGTTGATGTCCGGGCCGCAGCTCTTGGCAAGCAGCGCGCCCGCCTGTCCGTAGCTGATGGTCTGTGCGTTCGCCGCAACGGCGGAACCCGCGAGCAGCGTGGCCGCCAGCAGAATTCGAATGCCTCTCATCCTGTCCTCCCAACCCCAATGGTGGGCAATTGCTTACCAGAGGGCACGCCCCAACGTCAAAGAGCCGGTGGCGGGGGGACCGAAAAATCCGAAAAGTTACATCATCTTGCGCAAACAGGGCTGGGCGGGTGGTGACGAGGAGGGGTTTCGCGGCCGCCCTTGCATCGCGCGCCATTCCGTCTATAGTGCCGCGGTCCCTATTGGGGATACCTCAGAGCCATCCACGTTGAAGGTGATGAGAGTGGGGCCCCGCCGGGACCCGCTCCGTTTCTGCTTACGCAAATCCTTCCGCTGCGGATGCCGCGCCTTCGGGCTGCGCTGGGGGTGCGTTTCAGCAGGTGCAGGCATAGCAGCGGCTGCGGGTCCGGGTCCCCTGGGACTTCAGGCCCTCATGGCCGAGGAAAACGTCCCGGAGGGACATGAGCGATCCGATCGAAACCGCGGCCGCACAGGCCGCTGGGTCCAATGCCGCCGACGAGCCCCGTCTCATCACCGAGACCGGGGTCGCCGCCCGCATTGCCGCTTTGGTCGAGCCGGTCCTTGCGGATCTCGGCTATCGTCTGGTGCGCGTGAAGGTGTCGAGCCGCGATGGCGGCACCCTGCAGATCATGGCCGAGCGCCCCGACGGCACCATGTCCATCGACGATTGCGAGACGGCGTCCCGCGCCTTGTCCCCGGTGCTGGACGTCGAGGATCCCATCGCCAGTGCCTATCGGCTGGAAATGTCCTCCGCGGGCATCGACCGTCCCCTGGTGCGCCTCTCCGATTTCGTCCGCTGGGCGGGACATGAGGTGCGGGTGGACATGGCGGTCCCGGTTTCGGGCCGCAAGCGGTTCCGTGGCGTTCTCGTGGGCGCGACGGGCGGCGAAGCCCAGGTGAAGCGCCTGGATGCGCCCGCGAACGAGGACCCGCTGGTGAGCCTGCCGGTGCGCGACATCGGCGAGGCGAAGCTGGTGCTCACCGACGCCCTCATCACCGAGGCGCTGCGCCATGCCAAGGCCGTGCTGCGCGACCTGGGCGAGGACGAGGATCCGGACGCGGACGATGCCGGGCCGGACGAAGAGAAGGCGGCGCGCGACGCCGCCAATGCGGAGCGCGCCGGGCGCAAGAAGGCGGCCGAGAAGCGGGCGGCCCGCACCGACCGTGCCGCCCGCAAGGCGGCGCAGGCCGAGAAGGCCATGCGCAAGCCCCACAAGGTGGTGCGCACCGCCGCCGAGGACGCCGATCTCGAAACGATCAAACGAGCCGGGCGCGTCCCGGGCAAAGCGAAGGAGACGCACTGATGGTTGCCGTCAGCGCAAACCGGCTGGAACTGCTGCAGATCGCTGACGCGGTCGCGCGTGAGAAGACCATCGATCGCAGCATCGTCATCGCCGCCATGGAGGATGCCATCGCCAAGGCCGCGCGCTCGCGCTACGGCCAGGAGACGGACATTCACGCGGAGATCAATCCGCGCACCGGCGAGCTGCGTCTCGCCCGCCACCTGCTGGTGGTGGAAGAGGTGGAGAATTTCGCCACCGAGATCACGCTGGACGGCGCCCGTCGCCACAATCCGGCGGCGCAGGTGGGCGACATCATCGCCGATACCCTGCCGCCCTTCGATTTCGGCCGCATCGCCGCCCAGTCGGCCAAGCAGGTCATCGTGCAGAAGGTGCGCGAGGCCGAGCGCGACCGTCAGTATGACGAGTACAAGGACCGCATCGGCGAGATCATCAACGGCGCCGTGAAGCGCGTCGAATACGGCAACGTGGTGGTCGATCTCGGCCGGGGCGAGGCGATCCTGCGCCGCGACGAACTGCTCCCGCGCGAGACCGTGAAGGTGGGCGACCGCGTCCGCGCCTATATCTATGACGTGCGCCGCGAGCCGCGCGGCCCGCAGATCTTCCTGTCGCGCACCCATCCCCAGTTCATGTCCAAGCTCTTCTTCCAGGAAGTGCCCGAGATCTATGACGGCATCGTCGAGATCAAGGCGGTGGCCCGTGACCCCGGCTCGCGCGCCAAGATCGCGGTCATCTCCCGCGACCAGTCCGTGGACCCGGTGGGCGCCTGCGTCGGCATGCGCGGCTCGCGCGTGCAGGCCGTGGTGAACGAGCTGCAGGGCGAGAAGATCGACATCATCCCCTGGAATCCCGATATCGCCACCTTCATCGTCAACGCCCTTGCCCCCGCCGAGGTGGTGAAGGTGGTGCTCGACGAGGATCGCGAGCGCATCGAAGTGGTGGTGCCCGACGCGCAGCTGTCGCTGGCCATCGGCCGTCGCGGCCAGAATGTGCGCCTTGCCTCCCAGCTCACCGGCTGGGACATCGACATCATGACCGAGCAGGAGGAGAGCGAGCGGCGCCAGAAGGAGTTCGCCGAGCGCACCGCCATGTTCGCCGAGGCCCTCGACCTGGACGAGATGATGGGCCAGCTGCTCACCTCCGAGGGCTTCAGCTCCGTGGAGGAGATCGCCTACGTCCCGCTGTCCGAGCTGGCCTCCATCGAGGGCTTTGACGAGGAGACCGCCGGCGAGCTTCAGGCCCGCGCCCTCAAGCACCTGGCCGATGTCGAGGAAGCCCTCGACAACGAGCGCAAGGAGCTGGGTGTCGAGGACGACCTGAAGGACGTGCCCGGCGTCACCTCCAAGATGCTGGTGGCGTTCGGCAAGAACGACATCAAGAGCGTCGAGGACCTCGCAGGCTGCGCCACCGACGACCTCGTGGGCTGGGCCGAGCGCAAGGATGGCGAGACGGTTCGCTATTCCGGCGCCCTGGAAGGCTTCGAGATCGATCGCGAGGGTGCCGAGCAGCTCATCATGCAGGCGCGCGTCGCCGCCGGCTGGATCACGCAGGACGACCTCTCCCCGGCTGATGCCGAGGACGAGGGCGAGCCTGTTGACGATCCGTCCTGAGAGCCCAGGGAGATGACCCGGCGTGCTTTCGGAGCTGAACGAGGAAGAGACCGATGCGGGACCCCGCGGACTGACGTCCGCGCGGGCGCCGCTGGCGCGTCTGTGCCTCGCTACACGCGAGGTCACGCCGGTTGAGGAGATGATCCGGTACGTGGTGGCGCCCGACGGCGCCATCGTGCCGGATCTCGCCCGGAACCTTCCCGGGCGAGGCGCATGGGTCACCGCGACCCGCGCAGCGCTTGAAACGGCCCTGAAGCGGCGCGCATTCGGTCGCGCCTTCCGGGGCAAGGGCCAGTCGTCGGAAGGCTTGCCGGACCTCGTGGAGGCCCGGCTTCTGGCGGATGCCCGCGCCGCTCTCTCTCTCGCCAACAAGGCGGGCCGGGTGGTGACGGGTACAGTGAAGGTGGAGGTGGCCCTCCAGTCCGAAACGGTGGGAGTGCTGGTGCACGCCGCCGATGCGCGTCCCGATGGGGTGCGCAAGCTCGACGGGGCCGCCCGTCGCGCCGCCACTGCCGATCCGCAGGCCGAAGACTCGGTTCGGATGGTGGCTGTCGTCGACTGTCTTACAGGTGTCGAATTGGACTTGGCGCTTGGACGGTCAAATGTGGTACACGCTGCCCTGCTCGCGCATCCGACGACCGCAGGATTTCTCGCGCGCTGCCGAAGGCTGGAGCGCTGGCGGACTGGATTGTCCGACGGCTCCCGGCAACCGGCAGGCTCGCGCGGCGTACGGATGGCAGGAACGGAAACGGAATGAACGACACGAAGACCCCCGGCGACAAGACGCTCCACCCCACTCCCGGCAAGACGCTCACCCTGAAGCGCCCGGTGGAGCAGGGAACGGTTCGCCAGAGCTTCAGCCATGGCCGCTCGAAGGCGGTCGTGGTGGAGAAGGTGAAGCGGCGCGTGTTCGCGCCGGGCGAAACTGCGCCGGCGACCCCGACCCCGACCCCGGCTGCGCCCGCCGCACCGGCGGCAGCTCGTCCCGCTGCCCCGGCTGCTGCACCCGTCGCGCCCCGTCCTGCCGCGCCCGCTCCGTCCGCTCCGGTGGAGGCCAAGGCGCCTGCCGCGCCTGCTCCTGCCACCCCCGTTCCCGCTGCGCCTGTCGCCGAGCCCGCTCCGGCTCCGGCGCCCGTTGCTGAGGCTCCGGTGACGCCCGCTGCTGCGCCGACCCCGGCTGCGCCCGTGGCCGCCGAGGCCAAGGCGCCTGTCGAAGTGGCCGCGCCGTCGGCTGAACCCGCCGCTCCGGCGCCCGCCGCGCCGCAGGCCCCCGTGGCCGCCGCTCCCGTTGCCAAGGCGCCCGTCGCTGAAGCGCCCCGCGCGGCTGCGCCCGTCCGTTCGTCCGAGGCCCGTCCGGCGTCCGCGCCGTCGCGCTCCGGTGCGGCTCCGGCCGCCGGTGGTGCCCGCCCGTCCGGCAATGCGCCCCAGCGTGGTGGCGCAGCGCCGTCCCGCAGCGGCTCCGGCTCCGGCTCCGGTTCCGGCGCCCCGCGCGCCGGCCAGGGGTCCGGTCGTGACCAGGATCGTCGCGGCGGTGGCGGTGGTGCGCCGGGTCGTCCCGGCAGCAATCGTCCCTCCGGCTCCGGCGTCGTGCTGCGCACGCTGACCGAGGAGGAGCGCGTCGCTCGCGCCAGTGCTCTCGCCGATGCGCGGGTGCGCGAGGTGGAAGAGCGCCGCATGGCCGAGGAGCGCCGCGTCGCGGAGGAGGAAGCCCGCCGCCGCGCCGAGCGTGAGCGTGGCGAGCGCGCCGAGCGCGAGGCTGCCGAGGCCCGCAAGCGCGAGGAAGAAAGCCGCCGCGCCCAGGAAGACGAGAGCAAGCGTCGGGCCGAGCAGGAAGCGCGCAAGCGCTTCGGCGGCGAGGACCAGTCCGCCCGTCCGGGAACCGGCGCGACCTCGGCGCGTCCGCTGACGCCCCGCCCCGCCGGTGCGGCCCCCGCGGCCGGTGGCCAGGAGGACGACGAGCGTCGTACCGTGCGCCGCAGCCCCCTCCCGCCGCGCCCGGCGGCTCCCGTCAAGCTTCCCAAGGCGCCCGGCGCCGGCGAGAAGAGCCGCGGCCGCCTGACGCTGACCAACGCGCTGTCCACCGACGAGGAGCGCCAGCGCTCCGTGGCGTCGTTCCGGCGCCGTACCCAGCGCATGACCGGCCATCGCTCGCAGGAGACCAAGGAAAAGGTCCTGCGCGAGGTCGTTCTGCCTGAGACGATCACCATCCAGGAACTCGCCAACCGCATGTCGGAGCGGGGCGTGGATGTGATCCGCCTGCTCATGAAGCAGGGCCAGATGCTGAAGATCACCGACGTGATCGACGCGGACACGGCGCAGATCATCGCCGAGGAGTTCGGCCACACGGTGCGCCGCGTGTCGGAATCCGACGTGGAAGAGGGCCTGTTCGACACGGCCGACGCGCCGGAGATGCTGCAGCCGCGCCCCTCGGTCGTGACCATCATGGGCCACGTCGATCACGGCAAGACCTCGCTGCTCGACGCCATCCGCAAGGCCAATGTGGTGTCCGGCGAAGCGGGTGGCATCACCCAGCATATCGGCGCCTATCAGGTGACCTCGCCGTCCGGCAGCAAGATCACCTTCATCGACACGCCCGGCCACGCCGCCTTCACCGCCATGCGCGCCCGCGGCGCCAAGGTGACGGACATCGTGGTTCTGGTTGTGGCCGCCGATGACGGCGTGATGCCCCAGACGGCGGAGGCTGTCGCCCACGCCAAGGCGGCGGGCGTTCCGATCATCGTGGCCATCAACAAGATCGACAAGCCGGACGCCAAGCCCGAGCGCGTGCGCACCGAGCTGCTCCAGTACGAGATCCAGGTGGAGACCCTGGGCGGCGAGACCCTCGAAGTGGAGGTGTCCGCCACCAAGCAGATCAACCTGGACAAGCTGCTGGAAGCCATCGCGCTCCAGTCGGAACTGCTGGACCTCACCGCCAACCCCGAGCGGGCGGCGGAAGGCACGGTCATCGAGGCGAAGCTCGATCGCGGCCGGGGCCCCGTGGCCACCGTGCTGGTTCAGCGCGGCACGCTGCATATCGGCGACATCGTGGTGGCCGGTGCGGAATGGGGCCGCGTGCGCGCCCTCATCGCCGATACGGGCGACAACACCGCCACGGCGGGTCCCTCCTTCCCGGTGGAAGTGCTGGGCTTCAACGGCACCCCGGAGGCGGGCGACCGTCTCGCCGTGGTGGAGAACGAAGCCCGTGCCCGCGAGATCACCGATTACCGTCAGCGCCAGAAGCGCGAGAAGGCGGCGGCCCGGTCCGCCACCATCCGCGGCTCTCTGGAGCAGATGATGAGCCAGGTGCGGTCTTCCGGCCGCAAGGAATTCCCGCTCATCATCAAGGGCGACGTGTCGGGCTCGGTGGAAGCCATCATCGGCGCGCTGGAGAAGGTGGGCAATGACGAGGTGCAGGCCCGCATCATCCATTCCGGCGCGGGCGGCATCAATGAAAGCGACGTGACCCTGGCGGAGACCTCCGGCGCGGCCATCATCGCCTTCAACGTGCGCGCCAACAAGGAAGCCCGCGATGCCGCCGATCGGGCGGGCATCGAGATCCGCTACTACAACATCATCTACGACCTGGTGGACGACGTGAAGAAGGCCATGAGCGGCCTGCTCGCCCCCATCAATCGCGAGACGATGCTGGGCAACGCCCTCATTCTGGAGATCTTCAACGTCTCCAAGGTGGGCAAGGTGGCGGGTTGCCGTGTGACCGACGGCACGGTGGAGCGCGGCCAGCATGTCCGCCTCATCCGCGACAACGTGGTGATCCACGAAGGCAAGCTGTCCACGCTGAACCGCTTCAAGGATGCGGTGAACACCGTGGTGGCCGGCCAGGAATGCGGCATGTCCTTCGAGAATTACCAGGACATGCGCGCCGGCGACGTGATCGAGTGCTACCGCGTGGAAGTGGTGCAGCGCTCGCTCTGACCGCGCTGACCCTCGCTCCGTCGAGGCCGGGTCCATCCGGCCTCGATCCTCTCAGGCGGCGAGCCGGGCGATAGCCCGGTCCGTGCGGGAGAAGGGCTCAGGCGACCCGAGGTGGGTAACGGGTCCGGCGCGCGAGCGGCGGTCCCGGATGTCGCCGTCACAGGCGGCAAGCCCCCTCATTCCACCCCCTCTCCCCGAATAGGGCGCAGGGGAGATGATCCGTTTTCAGGGGTCGGCGGTCCAAGTCCGCCGAGCCTCATGCAAGGAGAGGCGGCGCCCGGCGCTGCCGAAACGAAAATGAGACATGAACAGAAGACCGGCGCTGGCCCCAGCCAGCGCATGCTGCGCGTGGGCGAACTGGTGCGCCATGCGCTCGCCGACATCCTCTCGCGCGGGGACCATCTGGACCCGGTGCTTGCCGGCCACATCATCACCGTCCCGGAAGTCCGCATGTCGCCGGACCTCAAGATCGCCACCTGCTACGTGATGCCGCTCGGGGGCAAGGACCTGCGGCCGGTCATCAAGGCGCTGGCCGCCAATGCCCGCATCCTGCGGGGCGAAGTGGCGCGCCGGGTGGAGCTGAAGTCCGTGCCGGAGCTGCGGTTCCGCGAGGACACCTCGTTCGGCGAGGCCCAGCATATCGATGAGCTGCTGCGTTCGCCCGCAGTGGCGCGCGACCTTCAGTCCGACAACGAAGAGAAGACCGACGAATGACGGCCATGGACCACGAGGCTCCCGCCCCTTCCGAGACTGCCGGCGAGGGCCACGAGCCGCGCGCGATGCGTGAACCCGGACACGGCCGTGAAAACGGCCGCGGGGGCCGCGAGCGCGACCAGCGCCCCCGGGCGCCCAAGCGCGACGTGGACGGCTGGGTGCTTCTGGACAAGCCCTCGGGCATGACCTCCACCCAGGCGGTGGCGGTGGTGAAGCGCCTGTTCGCCGCCAAGAAGGCGGGCCATGCCGGCACGCTCGACCCGCTGGCGTCGGGCTGCCTGCCCATCGCGCTCGGCGAGGCCACCAAGACCGTTCCCTACGTGATGGACGGGCGCAAGACCTATCGCTTCACCGTGCGCTTCGGCCAGGAGATGGACACGGACGATGCCGAGGGCCGCGTGGTGGCGGAAAGCGACGAGCGCCCCACCGACGAGGCCATCCGCGCCGCTCTGCCCGGCTTCCTGGGCGAGATCATGCAGGTGCCGCCGGCCTATTCGGCGCTGAAGATCGACGGCAACCGCGCCTATGACCTGGCCCGCGAGGGCGAGGTGGTGGAATTGCAGGCCCGCCCCATCGTGATCCATCGCATCGAGATGGTGGAGCGGCCGGACGCGGACCATGCGGTTCTGGAAGCCGAATGCGGCAAGGGCACCTATGTGCGGGCCATCGCCCGCGATCTCGGCCGCCTTCTGGGCAGCCGGGGGCATGTCTCCATGCTGCGCCGGGCCAGCGTCGGCAACTTCCTTGAGGAAGACCTGATCGGTGTGGAGGAGCTGTCGGAGCGCGCGGAGGCGGGCGACGAGGCGCTGTTCCAGGCCCTGGACGGGGTGGAAGTGGCGCTGGAGGATCTGGTGGGGCTGACCGTCTCGCCGTCCGACGCCCATCGCCTGCGCTGCGGGCAGGCCATCATCCTGCGCGGGCGGGATGCGCCGGTCATTGACGGCCATGTGGCGGTGTCCTGCCAGGGCTCGCTGTTCGCCATCGGCGATGCGTCCGGCGGCGAGGTGCGGCCCCACCGCGTCTTCAACTGGTCGCGCACCGTGCCGCGGGCGCTGAAGCGCTCGGCCTGAGGCGGGTGCCCCCTCTCGGGGCATCGTATACAAAAGTGTGATGCGCCTGCGTCCCGGATATCCGGCGCACGGCATACAATTTGCGAGGCACCCGCTTTCCCTCTTGGAGGAAGGACGCGGGATGCCTCGCAGATTATCGCTTATCGCCTCGGTCGTGTTCGGCCTTGCCCTTGGTGCAACGGCCCATGCGGAGAATGTCGTGCGCTACGGCATCTCCATGGCGGACATCCCCCAGACCACGGGCCAGCCCGATCGTGGGGCAGGTGCCTATCAATTCACCGGTTACACCCTCTACGACCCGCTGGTGGCCTGGGAAATGAACGTGGCCGACCGTCCGGGCAAGCTGGTCCCGGGCCTCGCCAGCGAATGGAAGCCGGATCCCGCCGATCCGAAGAAGTGGCTCTTCACCCTGCGGCCCGGCGTGAAGTTCCATGACGGCAGCGACTTCAATGCCGATGCGGTCATCTGGAACCTGGACAAGGTGCTGGACGACAAGTCGCCCCAGTTCGACAAGCGCCAGTCCGCCCAGGTGAAGACCCGTCTTCCCGGCGTCGCCTCCTACCGCAAGGTGGACGACATGACCGTGGAGATCACCACCAAGGACGTGGACAGCTTCTTCCCCTACCAGATGCTCTGGTTCCTGGTATCGAGCCCGGCGCAGTACGAGAAGGTGGGCAAGGACTGGGACAAGTTCGCGTCCAACCCGTCCGGCACCGGCCCGTTCAAATTCTCCAAGCTGGTCCCGCGCGAGCGCCTGGAACTGGTGCGCAACCCCGATTATTGGGACAAGAACCGCATCGCCAAGGCGGACCGCATGGTCCTGATCCCCATCCCCGAGGCGCTCACCCGCACCAATGCGCTGCTCGCCGGCCAGGTGGACCTGATCGAGACCCCCGCGCCGGACGCGGTGCCCCAGCTGAAGGCGGCGGGCGTCAAGATCGTGGAGAACGTCACCCCGCACGTGTGGAACTACCACCTGTCCGTGCTGCCGGACTCCCCGTGGCAGGACGCGAAGCTCCGCAAGGCGCTGAACCTCGCCGTGGACCGCGACGGCATCGTCGCCCTCATGAACGGCCTCGCCAAGCCCGCCAAGGGGCAGGTGGATCCCCAGAGCCCCTGGTTCGGCAAGCCCACCTTCGATCTGAAATACGATCCGGAGGCCGCGGCCAAGCTGGTGAAAGAAGCCGGCTATTCAAAAGAAAAGCCCCTGAAGGCCACCTTCATCATCGCCCAGGGCGGCACGGGCCAGATGCTGTCGCTGCCCATGAACGAATATATCCAGGCCTCCTTCAAGGAGATCGGCGTGGATGTGGACTTCAAGGTGGTGGAACTGGAGACCCTCTATACCCATTGGCGCAAGGGCGCGAAGGACCCGATGAATGCGGGCATCAGCGCCAACAACATCGCCTATGTGACCTCCGATCCGCTCTATTCGCTGATCCGCTTCTTCGATTCCCGGCAGGTGGCGCCGGTGGGCGTGAACTGGGGCTATTATTCCAACCCCAAGGTGGACGCCCTCATCGACGAGGCCAAGAAGACCTTCGACGTGAAGAAGCAGGACGAACTGATGGCCCAGGTTCACCAGCAGGTGGTGGACGACGCGGTGCTGGTGTGGGTGGTGCATGACACCAATCCCCATGCCCTCTCGCCCAAGGTGAAGGACTTCACCCAGGCCCAGCACTGGTTCCAGGACCTGACCACCATCGGCATGGCGCCGTAAGCCCTCATCGGCACGCCTCCTCCCGCCCGGCCACGGCAATCGTGCGCTCCGGGCGGGAGGGGCATCCCGGGCACGCCTTGCCCGCCCTGACTTTTCACTGGCTGAACCTGCGGATCCATGTATAGTCCGCGCCGCGTAGCCCCTTGGGCCACGCGCAGCTTCCGTTCGCCTCGACCGCGCTGGACGACATCCCGGCCCGGCCGCCGAACGGCCCGGTGGCATTCAGGCCGTAGGCCACGCCACCATAGATTTCTCTAAGACAAGGACAGTCCCGATGTCGATCACGACCGAGCGCAAGCAGACGCTCATCACGGAATATGGCGCGAAGTCCGGCGACACCGGTTCGCCCGAGGTGCAGGTGGCCATCCTCTCCGAGCGGATTTCCAACCTGACCCAGCATTTCAAGTCCCACAACAAGGACAACCATTCCCGGCGCGGCCTCCTGAAGCTGGTGTCCCAGCGCCGCAGCCTCCTCGACTATCTCAAGCGCAAGGACGAGGCCCGCTACAAGTCGCTGATCGAGCGGCTCGGCCTGCGTCGCTGAGCGAGGACGCCGGAGCGCGCCGCCCCATGGGCGGCGTGCATTCGGCGGGAGCCGACGCGGCGGGCATGGGGCTCGCCGCGGGTACGCGAAGCTAAAGGGAAGTCATGGCAGGATCGCCGGACGCAACCGTCGTGCGCAGCCCCGCTCCGGGGCGGCGAACGGGCGGTGCGTCCGGCCGTCTTGCTCATGGCTCCCCTCTTCGCTGAACGAAGAGAGATAATTCCATGTTCGATATCCATCGCGAAGAACTGGACTGGGGTGGACGCACGCTGGTCCTCGAGACGGGCAAGATCGCCCGTCAGGCGGACGGCTCGGTCCTCGCCACCTATGGCGACACCACCGTGCTCGCCACCGTCGTTTCGGCCCGTGAGCCGAAGCCCGGCCAGGATTTCTTCCCCCTGACCGTCAATTACCAGGAAAAGACCTACGCGGCCGGCCGCATCCCCGGCGGCTATTTCAAGCGCGAGGGTCGTCCGTCCGAGAAGGAGACCCTGGTCTCCCGCCTCATCGACCGTCCCATCCGCCCCCTGTTCCCGAACGGGTACAAGAACGACACCCAGGTGGTGGTGACCGTTCTCTCCCACGACCTGGAGAATGATCCGGACATCGTGGCCCTGGTGGCGTCCTCCGCCGCCCTCACCCTCTCGGGCGTGCCCTTCATGGGCCCCGTGGGCGCGGCGCGCGTCGGCTTCATCGGCGACGAATATGTGCTGAACCCCACCGTGGACGAGGTGAAGGAAAGCGCTCTCGACCTCGTGGTCGCCGGCACGGGCGACGCGGTGCTCATGGTGGAATCGGAAGCCAAGGAGCTGCCCGAAGAGATCATGCTCGGCGCGGTCATGTTCGGCCACCGCCACTTCCAGCCGGTGATCGAGGCGATCATCCGCCTCGCGGAGAAGGCCGCCAAGGAGCCGCGCGCCTTCGATCCCGCCGATCATTCCGCGCTTGAGGCCAAGATCCGCGAGATCGCCGAGAGCGACCTGCGCGCCGCCTACAAGATCCAGCAGAAGCAGGCCCGCTACGAGGCGGTCGGCGCTGCCAAGTCCAAGGTGAAGAAGTATTTCGAGGGCCTCGCCGTGGAAGGCCAGGCTGCGCCCCCGGCCCAGGTGGTGTCCGAAGTGCTGAAGGGCCTTGAGGCCAAGATCGTCCGCTGGGCGATCCTGGACGATGGCATCCGCATCGACGGCCGCGATGTGCGCACCGTGCGTCCCATCGTTTCCGAAGTGGGCATCCTGCCCCGCGCCCACGGTTCGGCGCTGTTCACCCGCGGCGAGACACAGGCCCTCGTGGTCGCTACCCTCGGCACCGGCGAGGACGAGCAGTTCATCGACAGCCTGGAAGGCACCTACAAGGAGCACTTCCTGCTGCATTACAACTTCCCCCCCTACTCGGTGGGTGAGACCGGCCGCATGGGTTCGCCCGGCCGTCGCGAGATCGGCCACGGCAAGCTCGCTTGGCGCGCCATCCACCCCATGCTGCCCGCCAAGCATGAATTCCCCTACACCCTGCGCGTGGTGTCGGAGATCACCGAGTCCAACGGCTCGTCCTCCATGGCCACCGTCTGCGGCACCTCGCTGGCGCTGATGGATGCGGGCGTTCCGCTCCGTCGTCCGGTGGCGGGCATCGCCATGGGCCTCATCCTGGAAGGCGACAAGTTCGCCGTGCTGTCCGACATTCTCGGCGACGAGGATCACCTCGGCGACATGGACTTCAAGGTGGCCGGCACGGAGCAGGGCGTGACCTCGCTCCAGATGGACATCAAGATCGCCGGTATCACCGAGGAGATCATGAAGGTCGCCCTCGACCAGGCGAAGGGTGGCCGCGCGCACATTCTCGGCGAGATGGCCAAGGCGCTGACCTCGGCTCGCGCCGAGCTGGGCGAGCACGCCCCGCGCATCGAGGTGATGAAGATCGCCGTGGACAAGATCCGCGAAGTGATCGGCTCCGGCGGCAAGGTGATCCGCGAGATCGTCGAGAAGACCGGCGCCAAGATCAACATCGAGGACGACGGCACCATCAAGATCGCCTCCGCCAATGGCGAGGCCATCAAGGCCGCCATCAACTGGATCAAGTCCATCGCTTCCGAGCCGGAAGTGGGCCAGGTCTATGAGGGCACGGTCGTGAAGGTGGTGGATTTCGGCGCCTTCGTGAACTTCTTCGGTTCCAAGGACGGCCTTGTCCACATCTCCCAGCTCGCCAAGGATCGCGTCGCGAAAAGCTCCGACGTGGTCAAGGAGGGCGACAAGGTGAAGGTGAAGCTCATGGGCTTCGACGAGCGCGGCAAGACCCGCCTCTCCATGAAGGTGGTGGACCAGGCCACCGGCGAGGACCTCGAGGCCAAGCAGAAGCCCGAGCGGGACGAGGCCGGCGCCGCCGAGTGATCGGCGCCCGACCCTGAATGCGAAAGGGCGGCCTCGCGGCCGCCCTTTCTTTTTGTCCCCGGCTTGGGGCAGGTTTCCTGATGGACGCCATGCGGCGTGCGCCGACGCCCCGCAGATCGGGGCTCCCCAATGAAAAACGGCCGGGCATGTGCCCGGCCGTTTCCGTTTCTCGCTCTGCCCGGTGCGTGGCCGGGGGAATAGGGGCGCGCCGTCAGGCGGCGCGCACCGTCTCCACGAAGGTCTGGACCTGACGGCGCAGGGACACGGCCTGCCGCGACAGGTCGGTGGCCGAGGACAGGACCTGCTGGGCGGCCGAGGCGGAGGCCTGCGCCGCCTGCTCCACCGCCGTGATGCTGCTGGTGACTTCGGTGGTTCCGGTGGCCGCCTGCTGGATGGAGCGGGCCACTTCCGAGGTGGTGGCGTTCTGCTCCTCCATGGCTGCCGCGATGGCGGTGGCGCCGGCCCGCAGCTCGCCGATGGTGCGGCTGAAGCCGGAGATGGAGGTCACCACGTCGCCGGTGGAGTCCTGGATGCCCGAGATGCGGCCGGAAATGTCGGCGGTGGCCTTGGCGGTCTGGCCCGCCAGCGCCTTCACTTCCTGCGCCACCACGGCGAAGCCGCGGCCCGCCTCGCCGGCACGGGCGGATTCGATGGTGGCATTGAGGGCCAGCAGGTTGGTCTGGCCGGCAATGGTGTCGATCAGGCTGATGATGGTGCCGATCTGGTCGGCGGACACGCGCAGCTCGCTCATCTGGCTGTTGGTGGTGTCCACCTCGCTCACCGCCTGCTCGGTCATCTGGGAGGAATGCTGGAGGCGGTCGCCGATCTCCCGCGCCGAGGCGGACAATTCCTCGATGGCGGCGGCCACCGCCTGCACGTTGGAGGTGGCGAGCTGGGCGGCGGCGGAAACCGAGGCGGCCTGGGCCGTGGTTTCCTCGGCTGTGGTGTTGAGGGTTTCCGAGGCGGCCTGCAGTTCGGTGGCGGCGGAGGCGACCATGTCCACCACGGCACCCACCGCGCTCTCGAACTGGTCGGCCAGCGCATTCATCTCCTGCTTGCGGCGCTCGGTGGCGGCGCGCTCCTCCGCGAGGCGTTCCTCGCGCTGGACCTCGGCCTGGGAGAGGCTGTCGCGGAAGAAGGCGAGGGCCCGCGCCTGGTCGCCGATCTCGTCGCGGCGGGTGGCGAAGGGGATCTCGGCGGACAAGTCGCCGCTCGAGACGCTTTCCATGGCATGGGTGATCTGGCGCACCGGCCGGGCGATGCCCACCACGGAATAGGCGGCGGAGCCGATGGCCGCGATGATGGCCACCACGGAGAAGATCAGGATCTGCAGCATGCCGCTCTGGAGGGCGGCATCGGAGCGCTCGTCCGCTTCCGCGGATTGCGCGGCGCTATCCTCGGTCACCTTGGCCAGCAGCTTCGTGGCCGCGACGGTGGAGGGCGTGCCCCTTTCCTCGACGATCTTCTTGCGCTTCTGGACCTCGGCGAGGCCCTGCTGAACCGATTGAACATAGGCCTGAAAGGCATTCTGGGCGGTGGTGACGGCGGCGCCGATCTGGCCGACATCGCCGAACTGCTCCTTCACCGTCCGGAGCGCCTTCAGCGCCCGGTCCTGCATGGCATTTATGAGGATGAGCTGCTTGCGGTCCTCTTCGAGGATGAAGGTGGCGGCGGAGAGGCTGATATTGTCCAGCATCTGCTCCAGCGGCTGGACCATCTGCATCACCTCGGGCTGGTCGAGGGGCACGAGCTGCTTGTTGAGGTTGGAGAAGCCGGTACGTGCGAGAATGTTCAGCGCCGGGCGGCTGTCCACCGAATTGAGCTGGGCCTGCTGGGACTGGTGGATCTCTTCCGCCACCGCCGCGATCTCGGTGAAGCGGGCCTTGAGCTTGCGGAACACGTCCCGGTCGTCCTCGTGGCTTTCGAGGTCGATCAGCTTGTCCAGTCCGCCCTGGGCCGTCTTCACGTCCGCCTGCACCTTGCGCAGCATGTCCTCGTTCTCGAGGTTCGCGAAGGAGAGGCGCATTTCGGTGGTGTTGAGGCGCACGCGCCCGAGGAGCAGGCCAACCTGTTCGGCCTCCTGGAGGATCAGCGCCTGACGCTCGGTCTCCGCATTGGCGGCTTCGATCTGGGTCAGGGCGGCTTGCCGGCTGACAATGACTCCGGCGGATAGAAGGATCAAAAGCCCGGACGCAATGCCCAGCTTCGCGCCGATCCCGAGACGCATGGCGTTCATGGCTTCACCTCCCTAAAAGGTTGAAACAACCTGGGCAAATGAAGGGAGCTTGCTTGTGCGAGACTTGCGCGGTCTTCGACTTTGGAAGCAGTAAAAAAAGCGATGCTTACCGGCAGTCGTGGGCTTCGATGAATTCAATCGCCCGAACAAGTGGTTGTGGCGAAATGGAGATAAAGCCGTCGAACGGCCCGCTCATTTCCAGGATCAGGAACAGCGCGCCGCCGATGGACAGGGCGCAGAGCAGGAAGCAGGCGACCACCACCCCGTTGGGCGGGGCGAACAGGCCGAAGCTGATGAAGATGAGCGCGAGCCAGACGATCAGGACCACCACGAAGATGGTGGGCACCGAGGCGGCGGCCTCCTCGCTCACGGTCCAGCGCGTGGTCAGGATGGCGCGCAGGTCGGTGAGCGCCACGCTGCGCACCTCCTGCTGCACGGTGGTGGTGGGGGCCCAGGTGCGCACGAACGTGTCGAGGTCCAGCAGAAGGTCGCTGGAGCTGGTTTCCACGCGGCGCTTGGGAAGGTTGGGCGCGTCCTTCCAGTTCTCCGCCAGGATGGCGCGCGTATAGTCCGCCAGCAGGTCCTGGGCCGGGCAGGCGTCCTTGCCCGCATGGCGCAGGTCCGCCTCCAGCGAGAGGACGTTCAGGGCATAGGTATGGACATCGCGATCGGTGGTGTCGAAATTGCCCTTCACCGATGCGGTCATCAGGCCGAGGATGAGCGAGGTCATGGCCGCGACCATGCCCACGCCCAGCTTCACCGTGTCCTGGGTGGAGGAGGAGACGTGGTGCGCCGAGAGGCGCTTGGCGATGAACATGGCGGCGAGCGCGCCGCCGAACATGCCGCCGAAGGCGATGATGGAGACGAGGGCAGGGGTCATGGGGCCATCCGCCGGGCCGCGGCGCCATGGGGCGGGTGCGCCGCCCGACTGCCGGGCGCGCCCAACATGAAGGGGAAGCGCCCGGCCATGTGGCTCACTCGGCGGCTTCGGGGGCGCTGTCGTGCGCGAGCTTGGCCTCGGCGTCTTCCTGGGCTTTGAGCACATCCGGGTGCGGCATGGAGATGATGTTGTAGCCGCTGTCCACGAAATGCACTTCGCCGGTCACGCCCATGGAGAGGTCGGACAGGAGATAGAGCGCGGAGCCGCCCACTTCCTCGATGCTCACGGTGCGCCGCAGGGGCGCGTGGCGCTTCTGGTAGTTGAACATCAGCCGTGCATCGGCAATGCCCGCCCCCGCCAGGGTGCGCACGGGACCGGCCGAGATGGCGTTCACGCGGATGCCCACCGGGCCGTAATCGGCGGCGAGATAGCGCACGCTCGCCTCCAGCGCCGCCTTGGCCACGCCCATCACATTGTAATTGGGCATCACGCGGGTGGAGCCGCCATAGGTGAGGGTGATGAGGGACCCGCCCTTGGTCATCAGCGCGGCCGCGCGCTTGGCCACTTCCGTGAAGGAGAAGCAGGAGATGACCATGGTGCGCGAGAAGTTCTCGCGGGTGGTGTCCGCATAGCGGCCCTTCAGCTCGGACTTGTCCGAGAAGGCCACCGCATGAACCAGGAAGTCGATGCTGCCCCAGCTCTCCTTGAGCTGGCTGAAGACCTCGTCCACGCTGGCGAGATTCTCCACGTCGCAATTGAGGACCTTGGTGGCGCCGATGCTGTCGGCCAGCGGCCGGACGCGCTTGGCCATGCCCTCGCCCTGATAGGTGAAGGCAAGCTCCGCCCCCTGGCCCGAAAGGGCCTTGGCGATACCCCAGGCGATGGAATGGTCGTTGGCCACGCCCATCACCAGGCCGCGCTTGCCCTTCATCAGGTCCTGCATCGCCGACTATCCTTCGTCACACGTCTTATGGGCGATAGCAGACGGCGGCGACGCGCGCCACCTTGCCCCTACCGCCCGCGCTCAACACACATTGCAGAGGCGCAACATTCGCCCGCGCGCCGAATGGGGCCCGGCTAAACCAGCCGCCCGGCCCTGTCCGATTGGTTGATCCCGCCGGCACGATCCGGGATCAGGCGTCCACGTGCTTCAGCACGAGGCACGCATTGGCGCCGCCGAAGCCGAAGCCGTTGGAGAGCACATGGCCGAGCACCGCATTGTCGATGCGCTCGCGCACGATGGGCATGTCGGCGAAGGCCGGATCGATCTCGTCGATATTGGCGCTCTTGGCGATGAACCCGTTCTGCATCATCAGAATGGAATAGATCGCCTCGTGCACGCCGGTGGCGCCCTGCGAGTGGCCGGTGAGCGACTTGGTGGCCGAGATGGGCGGGCACTTGTCGCCGAACACGGCGCGGATCGCCTCGATCTCCTTCAGGTCACCGATGGGGGTCGAGGTGGCATGCGGGTTGATATAGTCGATGGGCGCCTTGATGCCGGAAAGGGCGAGCTTCATGGCGCGCGCGGCGCCTTCGCCCGAGGGCGCGACCATGTCGGCGCCGTCCGAGGAGACGCCATAGCCGCAGATTTCGGCATAGATGCGCGCGCCGCGCGCCTTGGCCATCTCAAGCTCTTCGAGCACCAGCACGCCGGCGCCGCCGGAAATCACGAAGCCGTCCCGGTCCTTGTCATAGGCGCGGGACGCGACGGCCGGGCGGTCGTTATAGGTGGAGGACATGGCGCCCATGCCGTCGAACAGCACGGAGAGGGTCCAGTCCAGATCCTCGCAGCCGCCCGCGAACACGCGGTCCTGCTTGCCATAGACGATCTGCTCGTAGGCATTGCCGATGCAGATGTTGGTGGTCGCGCAGGCGGCCGAGATGGAATAGCTCAGCCCCTTGATCTTGAACCAGGTGGAGAGCGTGGCCGAGGCGGTGGACGCCATGGCCTTGGGCACCGCGAACGGCCCCACGCGCTTGGGGCCCTTGGTGCGGGTGATGTCCGCGGCCTCGACGATGGTCTTGGTGGACGAGCCGCCCGAGCCCATCACCAGGCCGGTGCGCTCGTTGGAGATCTCGTCGGGCTCCAGGCCCGCATCGCGGATCGCCTGTTCCATGGCCACATGGTTCCAGGCTGTGCCACCGCCGTGGAAGCGCATGGCGCGCCGGTCCACCACGTCCTCGGCCACCAGGCTCGGGGCGCCGTGCACCTGCGAGCGGAAGCCGAGCTTGGCATAGTCGTCCGCGAAGGAGATGCCGCTTTTGGCCTCACGCAGGCTGGCGAGCACTTCCTGCGTGGAATTACCGATGGACGAGACGATGCCCATCCCGGTGACGACGACGCGCCGCATGTCACCTCCTCTAAGGTGAAAAACCGAACCATGGCCGCCAAACATGGCGCCGCCTTGTCAGCGGTGTCAGCCGCCGGTGGCGGGGGCCACGTCCGCCTGGAACAGGCCGACCTTCAGGTCCTTGGCCCGATAGATAATCTCGCCATCGGCGGAGAGCCAGCCGTCCGCGACACCGAGCACCAGCTTGGAGCGCATGACGCGCTTGAAGTCCACGCCGTACACGACCTTTTGCACGTTGGGCAGCACCTGGCCGGAGAATTTCAACTCCCCGAGGCCGAGCGCACGTCCGCGACCGGGGGCGCCGAGCCAGCCCAGGAAGAAGCCCACCATCTGCCACATGGCATCAAGGCCCAGGCAGCCCGGCATGACCGGATCGCCCTTGAAGTGGCAGGGGAAGAACCAGAGGTCGGGATTCACGGCGAGTTCCGCGCGCACCATGCCCTTGCCGAATTCGCCGCCGGTCTCGGAAATCTCGGAGATGCGGTCGAACATGAGCATGGGCGGCAGCGGCAATTGCGCGTTGCCAGGACCGAACAGTTCCCCGCGCCCGCAGGCGAGAAGATCCTCATACTCGAAACTGGTGCGCCGATCCGCCATTCTCTCAGGTATCACTATGCTGCCCGTGGGGCTGAAGTTCCATTTCGGCGAAAGGACCGGCGCTGCCAAGTCACAGCTCCAGTCCGTCGCCGGACGCGGCACTCCCTAACATAGGCCTGGGCATGCTCAAAGTCATGAAAGCGTCACGGCCATCCCGGCGCTGTGAAAAAATGGCGCGGCGCGGGCGTGCGCCAAGCTCGCGCTTGAGGCAACCTGTCCCGCGCGCCGCCGGTCAATTGGCGGTGTCTCAGGCCGGCGCATGCGTCCGCCACGCTTGCGCCGCAAGTGGTTCGGTTCGTGCGCTTCTTGCAATAAATTACGAGACGGATTGACCGCGCCGGGGGATTCGCCCGGGTCGGGTCAGGCTCCAGGAGGCGAGAATGCTGAAGCAGTTCCGCGAGTTCGCGGTCAAGGGCAACGTGGTGGACCTTGCGGTCGGTGTCATTATCGGTGCCGCCTTCGGCAATATCGTGGCCTCCCTGGTGGCCGATATTTTCATGCCGCTCATCGGCGCCATCACCGGCGGGCTCGACTTCTCCAACTATTTTGTGCCGCTCTCCTCGTCGGTCACGGCGGACAATCTGGAGGATGCCAAGAAGCAGGGCGCGGTCATTGCCTACGGGCATTTCATCACGCTGGGCATCAACTTCATGATCGTGGCCGGGATCCTGTTTTTCCTCGTGCGCGCCATCAACACGCTGAAGGTGGAGGAAGCCAACAAGCCGGCTCCGCCGCCCACGCGCACCGAGGTGCTGCTGGAGGAGATTCGCAACTTGCTGGCCGCCAAGGCCGGGTCTGCGCCGCGCGGCGAGCCCTGACGGGAGAGCGGGCGGCGCGGCCTTCGCAGGAGGCGCGCCGCCGGTCTTTGGTCACCACAGCCCGGCCTCCGAGTGAGGACGGGTCGGGGCCGGGACAGGATGAAGGTCCGGGGCCGATGGCCCGGGATCAGCGGCCCGGGATCAGCGCAGGTCCGCGCCGACGGCTTCGGTGAGGCTGCGGAAGCCGTCCGCCTTCAGGCGCGCGGCGAGGTCGCGCTTGATGTCGCGCACCAGGCCCGGCCCGTGGAACACCATGGCCGAATAGACCTGAACCAGATGGGCGCCCGCCCGCACCTTGGCATAGGCGTCGGCGCCCGAGGCGACCCCGCCGCAGCCGATGAGCGGCAGCCGCCCGCCGAGCAGGCGCGCCAGCGCGCCCAGGCGCTCGGTGGAGAGCGCGAACAGCGGCCGTCCGGAGAGCCCGCCCGCCTCTTCCTTGTGGGAGCTGCGCAGCCCCGCGGGGCGCGAGATGGTGGTGTTGCCCAGGATGATCCCATCCACGCCCGTCGCCAGCGCCACGGCGCACACATCCTCAAGGGCGGCATCGTCCAAATCGGGCGCGATCTTCACCAGCAGAGGCGGTCGCTTAGCCGGCTCCGGGACGGCGGCGTTCCGCGCGGCAATGGCCCGTGCCACCAGATCCTGCATGGCGGCGCGCGCCTGCAGCGCCCGCAGGCCCGGCGTGTTGGGCGAGGAGAGGTTGCAGACCAGATAGTCGGCATGGGGCGCGGTGGCGGTGATACCAGCCACATAATCCTCGGCCGCATCCTCGGTGAGCTTGTTCTTGCCGAGATTGGCCCCGACGATCCCGCGCCGGGTGCGCTTGGACAGGCGCGCCACGAACGGCTCCAGCCCCTGGGAATTGAAGCCGAACCGGTTGATGACCGCCTCGTCCTCGTCCAGCCGGAACAAACGCGGCTTGGGATTGCCGGGCTGGGCGCGCGGCGTCACGGAGCCCGCCTCCACGAAGCCGAAGCCCAGCAAGAGCAGCGCGTCCACCGCCTCCGCATGCTTGTCGAAGCCGGCCGCCAGCCCGATGGGGTTGGGGAAGTCGCGCCCCCACAGGGATGTGCGCAGCACCGGGTCGTCCGGCTCGCTGAAACCGGGGACAATCCCCGCCTTCAGGGCGGAGATGGCCAGCCCGTGGGCGGTCTCCGGGGAGATGAAGCTGAGCGCCGGTCGCGCGAGGGCGTAGAAGTCCATCGTCTCTCGATTACTCCTTCATGCCGCCGGCCCCGCCATGGGCCTTGGACCAGGCGTGGGGATCGTTGAGGAAGGCCTCGATCTGGTCCACCTGCTGGGTGGAGAAGCGGTTCATGGTCTTCACGGCGGCGAGGATGTCCCACCAGGTGCACAGACGGTGCAGCGTCAGCCCCGCCTCGTCCAGGATGCCCGCCGCTTCCTTGAAGATGTCGTAGTAGAAGAAGACGAAGCAGTGGGCGCATTCGGTGTCCGCATTGCGCAGGGCCTGGACGAAATTCACCTTGCTGCGCCCGTCGGTGGTCAGGTCCTCCACCAGCAGCACGCGCGAGCCGGGCTCCAGATGCCCCTCGATCTGCGCGTTGCGGCCGAAGCCCTTGGGCTTCTTCCGGATATATTGCATGGGCAGCATCATGCGGTCGGCGATCCAGGCGGCGAAGGGAATGCCCGCCGTCTCGCCGCCCGCCACGCTGTCGAACTGCTCGAAGCCGATGTCGCGATAGATGGTGGAGATGCCGAAATCCACCAGCGTCTGCCGCACGCGCGGGAAGGAGATCAGGCGCCGGCAATCCACATAGACCGGGCTCGCCCAGCCGGAGGTGAAGATGAACGGCTCACCCTCGGACAGGCGCACCGCCTCCACTTCCAGGAACATGCGCGCGCTGAGCGCGGCAATGGTGGCCTTGTCGGGAAAGGCGGTGATGTTGGTCATGGCGGGCTCCAACCCTCTTGTCGCTGTCCCTGGCGGATATATCAGAGCCCGGGCGGGGAGAAAGATGCCATTGCGCGCAGCGGGCGGCTTCTCTCACGAATCTTAAAGCCTTCCGTGGAAGGATGCGGGCCGCGAACGGCGGGGAATGTGGCGGGCCAGATGGCGGGCGAGGTGTGGCAGCTGGTGGATTCCAGCGGGATCGGCGGGATCGAGACCCATATGCGGGTGCTGACGCGGGCCTTGAACGAGGCCGGCCGTCCCGCCCGCGTGGTGCTGCTCGCGCCCCATGGCGCCAATCCCTGGCTGGACCAGCTCAAAGCCGACGCCGTGACCTTCGAGGTGCTGGACGGCCGGTTCGGAACCCTTCTCCAGCGGCTGCGGACTGAGCGCCCGGCATTGCTCCATACCCATGGCTACAAGGCGGGCATCTTCGGGCGCCTCGCCGCGCGCCTCGCGGGTGTTCCCTGCGTCTCCACCTTCCATGCGGGGGAGCGCGGGCGGTTTCCCGTCTCGCTCTATCAGTGGCTGGACCGCCTGACGTCGCGCCTTGCCACGCGGATCGCGGTGAGCGCGCCCATTGCGGCGGACCTGCCGCAGCCGGTGGAGGTGATCGCCAATTTCGTGTCGGTCCCCGATGTCCCGCCGCCGCCGCCCGTGGCACGGGCCGTCGGCTTCGTGGGGCGGTTCAGCCCGGAGAAGGGGCCGGACCTGTTCTGCGAGATCGCCCGGCGCACCCCGCCGGACGTGGCGTTCGAGATGTTCGGGGACGGTCCCCTGCGCGCCGGGCTGGAACAGGCGTTCGGCGACCGGGTGCGGTTTCACGGGCTGGTGTCGGACCCGTCAACCATCTGGCCGCGCCTCGGCCTGCTGCTCATGCCCTCCCGCGCCGAGGGACTGCCGCTGGCGGCCATCGAGGCCATGGCGGCGGGCGTGCCCGTGGCCGCCGCGCGGGTGGGCGCGCTGCCCGATGTGATCCAGGCCGGGGAGAATGGCTGGCTGTTCCCGCCGCAGGACATCGCGGCCGCATGCGCGGCGGTGGAGGCATGGCGCACGGGCACGCCCGATGAGGCAGAGCGCCGGTCGCTGGAGGCGTGGCGCACGGCCCGCGAGCGGTTCGGGACGCAGGCGCGGCTGCCGCAGATCCTCGCCCTTTACGATGCGGCCCTCGGCCGGAAACGGGGGGCCGCATGACGCCGGGGCCTGACAATCCGGACCTGCCCGCCGCCCCGGGAAATGTAGTATATCTGCCGGGAGCGGCGGGAATGCGAGGCGCCCCCTTGAGCGACATCAGCGAGCCCCGGCGGCCCCCGGCGGAAGAGAAGCGGGAGACCCACTGGCGCGACATCATCGTCGCGCTGCTCGCGGTGGGCATCGTCTTCTTTGCCTGGATGGACCGACCCGGCATCGAGATCCCGCTGGCGGCGGGGGGCGGCGCGGTGATGGTTGTGCTTGCCTTCGCCCGGCCCGCCGTGCCCTGCATGCTGTTCGTGATCTTCTCGTTCCTGCGGATTCACGAAGCCTTTCCCTTCATGGTGACCTGGCGCATTCCGCAATTGCTGGCCCAGCTCTCTTTGCTGGTGATCTTCTGGCATCTGGTGCTGGCCCGCAGCATGCGCCCCTTCTGGACGCGCGAACTGATCCTGTTCGCCTCGTTCTTCGGCGTGATCACCCTGGGGATCGCGACCTCCACCTCGTGGGAGGACAGCTATCTCCAATGGTCGGACGTGTTCGTGAAGATCGCCGTCATCGTCATCGTCCTGGCCTGGTCCACCCGCTCGGCGGGTGACTTCCAGCTCATCGCCCGCCTGCTCACGGGGTCCGGCATCGCGGTGGCCTATGTGGCGCTCTACAACCAGTATCAGGGCATCGGCCTGGTGGAGGGGACCCGCGTCACCATCGGCCGCGCCGACGGGTCGGTGCTGGGCGATCCCAATGACCTGTCCCTGGCGCTGCTGTTTCCGTTGAGCTTCGCCGGCGCCCTGCTGCTGGGCCGGGTCAATTTCTTCGACCGCATGCTGGGCCTTGCGGGCTGCATCACCATCTTCTTCGGCATCCTGGCCACCCAGAGCCGCGGCGGCCTGCTGGGGCTGGCGGCGGTCTGCGCCATCCTGGCGAGCCGCTTCATCAAGAGCCGGGCCATGCTGATCAGCATCGGCGTGGCCGCGGTCTTCCTGCTGTTCGTGGTGGCGGGCATCGGCGGGCGTTCGTCCGGCGGCGAGGGGCAAGGCATCGACGAATCCTCGCAAGGCCGTCTCAATGCCTGGGGAACCGCGTTCAACATGGCGGTCCACCGGCCTCTGACCGGGGTGGGGCTTGGCAATTTCACGGCCAATTACTGGACCTACACCGACGAATGGGATGGCAAGCCCCATGCGGTGCATTCCAGCTGGTTCCTCGTGCTGGCGGAAACCGGCTTTCCGGGCCTCGCTTTGTTCCTGACGCTGGTCGGCTCCACCGCGCTCATGAGCTGGCGATGTATAAGGATCGTCACCACCACCGAGGTTGACCCAAGGTTGCACACGGCCGCCTATGCCCTCGCGGCCGGGCTTGGTGGCTATTGCGTGTCCGGCACCTTCCTGACCCAGGGCTTCACCTGGCCGTTCTATATCATCCTCGCCCTGGCCGTGGCGCTCCACAAGGTTCTGACCGACCAGAAGCAGCGGGATACTTTCCTCTTGCAGGGGATGTCGCCGCTGGTGCGCAACAGCCTGCCCTCGGGGCCCACCTGATGGCCGAAGGGACATCCCGCGACCTGGTGGTGTTCGGGGAGGATTGGGGCGGGCATCCGTCCTCCACCCAGCATATCGTCGGCCACCTGCTCCGCCTGCACCGCGTCATGTGGGTGAATTCCATCGGCCTGCGCCGCCCGCGCCTCACCGCCCACGACATGGCCCGCGCCTGGCGCAAGCTGACGGCGGCGGCGGCCCCAGCGGCCCCCCGCGCCGCCGTGCCCCTGCCGGATGGGCTGAAAGTGGTCTCCCCCTTCGCCATTCCCTGGCCGGGCAGCCGGCTGGCCGAGCGCATCAATGGAGAGCTTCTCGGCCGCCGCCTGCGGCCCCTCCTCCAGGAGGCGGGCATGGCGCGCCCCATCCTGTGGGCCTCGCTTCCCAGCGCGGTGGCGGCGGTGGGCCGGCTCGGCGAGCGGGCGGTGGTCTATTATTGCGGCGACGATTTCGGCGCCCTGAGCGGGGTGGACCACGGCCCGGTCCTCGACATGGAGCGCCGCCTCGTGGCGCGTGCCGACCTTGTGATCGCCGCGAGCGCCGAACTGGCGAGCCGCTTCCCCGCCCACAAGACCCATCTGGTGCCGCACGGCGCGGACCTCGATCTGTTCTCCCGCCCGGTCCCGCGCGCGCCCGATCTGCCGGACGGGCCGGTGGCGGGCTTCTATGGCAGCATCTCCGATTGGCTCGACATGCCCATGCTGGCGGCAGCGGCGCGGTCTTTGCCGGACTGGCGCTTCGTCTTCGTGGGGCCGGTGCGCACCGATATCTCGGCCCTGGAGGCCCTGCCCAACGTTACCTTCCTCGGCCCGCGCCCCCATGGGGCGCTGCCCTCCTATGTGCAGCACTGGACGGTGTCGCTCATCCCGTTCCTGGACACGCCGCAGATCCGCGCCTGCAATCCCTTGAAGCTGCGCGAATATCTTGCCAGCGGCACGCCCGTCGCCGCGACCCGCTTCCCGGCATTGACGCCGTATGAGGGGTTGGTTTCGGCCATCGATCCGGGCGGCGATCTGGCGCCGGCCATCCGCGCCGCGCAGCAGGCGAGGGATCCTGCCTTGCGCTGCGCCGCCGTGGCGCAGGAGGGCTGGGATCGCCGGGCGGCGGCGGTGGAGGCGTTGCTGGCGGGCCTGTGAGGCGCGGACGCCTTATGCCAAGGGCTGGGGCCGGCGGTCTTACTGGCCGCGTCCCAGGATCATGGTGGTGAATGTCCGCAGGATGATCCACAGGTCGGTCTTGATCCAGTCCATGGGATCCATCAGCCGCATGGCATAGGCGTGGTCGTAGGAGACCTTGGAGCGCACGTCCTCGATGGAGGCGTCATAGCCCTGGTTCACCTGGGCGAGGCCGGTAATGCCGGGCTTCACGCCGAAAGTGCGCTCCACATAGAAGGGGATCTCCGTCTCCAGCTTCTGGAAGAAGACCGGACGCTCGGGGCGCGGCCCGATGATGGACATGTCCCCCTGGAGCACGTTGAGGGCCTGGGGCAGCTCGTCGATGCGCGTCTTGCGCATGAAGCGGCCGATGGGCGTCACGCGCGGATCATTGGCGCTGGCCCAGACCGCGCCGCGCTTCTCCGCGTCGATATACATGGTGCGGAACTTGTAGAGATAGAACAGGCGCGTGAGGGTCGGCTCCGCCTGCCCCACCCGGAGCTGGCGATAGAAGACCGGGCCGGGGGAGGTGAGCTTGATGGCCAGGGCCACGGGAATATAGGCAATGCCCAGCACCACCAGCGCCATCGCCCCGAGGACGATGTCGCAGGCGCGCTTTCCGATGCGCACCACGGGGTGAATGAAATCGGTGTGTTCGTTGACCGTCACGATGCTCTGCCCCGCCCGTCCCCAGCGACCTTTGTCCTGTCCCGTGATCTGCCGCCACCCGCCGATGAGCCCCGCCATGTGCCCCTCGGTGAAATAGGCGGCCAGCCGCGCCAGTCGCGGCATGCCCCCAGGCTGCAACATGGCGATGACGGCGAGCGTATAGAAACCGATCTGTCCCGCCAGCAGGAATTGGTAGTAACCCGAACCCCCCAGCGCCAGAACCGCGTTGGCGGCGAGGGCGAGCACCAGCAGGAAGGGCGTGAAGGCGCGCAGCGCCTTGCCGGAGAGGAAAATGAAGGCAAGGCCGGGCCGACGCGGCGAGGCCAGCGGCCAGAGCCGCAGGGCCTGCTGCACATTGCCCGAGCCGATGCGCACGCGCCGCCGGAATTCCTGCGCCTGCTCGGTGCGCTCCTCCTCGGTGGCCACCATCTGCGTGTCGTAGACCGCCCGTGCCCCGCGCGCGAGGATGCGGGTGGGCAGGATCACGTCGTCATTGATGGTGTCCGGCTCCAGCGGCTCCCACAAGGCGCGGCGGAACAGATAGAAGGCGCCGTGCACGCCGATGGGCCCGCCCAGGGCCGCCTCGTCCACCTTGATCCGGGTCTGGTAGCGCCAATAGGAGGCCTCGCCCGCACTGCCCGCCGCGCGCAGGGCGTAGGTGGCGGCCACCACGCCCACCTGCGGGTCCGCGAAATGGCCGGCGGCCCGGCGCAGGCTGTCCGGCGACAGGCTGGCGGATACGTCCGACAGGCCCACAATGCCCTCGGCGATGCCGCCGATGACCTCGTTCAGCACCGCCACCTTGCCGCGATTGACCGGGAAGTCGAGGATTCGCGCATGGAGCCCGGCGCAATCCGGAGCCGCCAGGGCCGCGCGCGCGGCCTCCACCGTCCCGTCCGTGCAGCCGTCGCAGGCCACGATCACCGTCAGCCGGTCGCGGGGATAGTCGAGGCGCGCGCAGTCCAGGAGCTTGGCGCCGATGAAGGCGGCCTCCTGATAGGCCGGGATGACCAGCGTCACCTGCGGCAATGCCGCGGCGGCGGGCGCGGCGGTGGTGGCGGGCGGGGCGGGCCGGCGCGCCGCGAGGCGTCGCAGCAGCACGGGATAGACCGCGTGATGGTAGATGATGGCGGCGATGCTTGCCCAGAAGAGCAGGGTGGCCAGGACGATCACGACGCGGCTCCCAGCAGGGCTTCGTAGCTCGCCAACATGCGCGCCCAGGAATAATGGGACAGGACGAAGGCCCGGGGATCGCCCGTTCCAGGCTGGGCCAGCATCCGGGTGATTGCGGCGGCCATGGCCGGCGGATCCTCGGGGGGCACCACCATCCCCGTGTCCGGGCAGATGCCCTCACGCACCGAGCCCACATCGGTGGCCACCACCGGGATGCCGCAGGCCTGCGCCTCCAGCACCGAGAGCGGCAGGCCCTCATTGCGCGAGGGCAGGCTGACGAGGTCAAAGGCGGGATAGAGGGACGGCATGTCGCTGCGATGGCCGAGGAAGCGCACCCGATCGGACAGGCCGAGCCGCGCGGTCTGCGCCTGGAGGGCTTCCATCTGGCTGCCCTTTCCGATCAGGACCAGCATGGCGTCGGGTACGCCCGCCATGGCCGCGACCAGCACATCCTGCCCCTTCACCGCTTCGAGCCGCCCCGCCGCGCCGACGATGCGGGCGTCCTGCGGCAGGCCGAGCCGGGCACGGGCTGCCGCGCGGTCGCCGGGGACGAAGCGGTTCGTATCCACCGCATTGGGGATCACCTCCACCGGGCAGCCGGGCATCACCTCACGCACCGTCTGCGCCACATTGTGTGACACGGCCACCACGCGGGGGCGCACCAGATGGGCGGCGAGCCGGGCCAGGCGGCGGTCGCCGGCATCCTGATAGTGCCAGACATCGTGCTCCACATAAACGAATCGCGGCACGCCTGCGAGGCGCGCCGCCAGGCCGCCATAGAGAAGCGGGCCCACATGGTGAGCCAGTACCGCGCGCGGCGCCAGTTCACGCAGACGCCGGGCCAGGGTGAAGATAAATCCGGGCCGGATGCCGGGGGGCTTTTCCAATCCCTCGAAGGGGACCGGGCTTTCGGCCAAAGCGGGCCAGTTGCCGATGATCTGTTCCCGTGACCATTCAAGGCTTAGCACGCGGTTGTCGCCGGGAAGGCGCTCCGACAGATCGAGCGCGAGGGTCTCGATCCCACCCGGAATAAGGCGCTGGATCACTTGAACGACGTGTCCGCTCACCCGCGCCTCCGTCTTGGATCCGGCTCGCCGCAAGACCCTTATTTACCGCCTATTAAGGTAAATCGTCTGTTGTTGCGAGGGGGGCGAAGGCGCCGGTTCGCTGCGGTGCGGCTCCGATGTCCAGCAGTCCCGCGAAGCGCGCGGCGAGGAACAGCATGCCGAAGGTGGTTGAACTCAGCGATGACATGGACGCCTCGGGCATGGCGCGCATGAAGCCCCTGTTCGAAGAACTCGCCTTGGGTGCGGATGACGTCACGCTGGACCTCACCAATGTGGACTTCATCGATTCGTCGGGGGTGGGCGGCCTGGTGTTCCTTTACAAGCGCCTGCGCCTGAAGGGGCGGCAGCTTCGGCTCCGGGTCCCCAGGGGCCAGCCTCGCCAGATCATCCATCATCTGCGCCTCACGGACCTGCTTGATGAAGGCGGTGATGCATGATGCGCAAGGTCCTGCTCACGCTTCCGGTGCTCGCCCTCGCCCTCGCGGGGTGCGAAAGCACGAATTTCGTGCCCTGGCCGGCCCAGGGCACCGGGGGGCTCGCCGAGCGCCGCCCCTCGACGGACGGCCGTATCGATGCGCTCCAGGCGCGCCTGTTCCGTCTCGGCGAGCGCAATGCCCGCTATTACGCGGCGGCATATTACCAGGACGCCGAGCTGACGATGATCCGGGTGAGGCGCCTGTCGGAAGGCGGCTTCCCGGAGGATTGCGAGATCGAAATCGCACGCCTCAAGGTCCAGATGGACAAGATCGAGCGAATCCTCGCCACGGCGCCGGCCGCCGGCAAGGGAGCCTGACATGCGCGCAGTCGCCAGCCCCCGGCCTAAGGCAAGGCGCCCGGTCCTTCTCGGACGCGGGCTCGGCCCCGCTCTCCTCGCGGCGTTCCTCTGGCTGGCGGGGGCTGCAACGGCATTCGCCCAGAGCGTTCCCCAGAACGAGGATGTGCGGCTGCGGATCGGCGATATCCTGGAACTGTCCCTGCCGGGCGAGCCGGCGCTCAATGCCGAATTCCCCATCGACCGGCGCGGCCGCATCACCTTGCCCGAAGTGGGGGTGGTGGAGATTGCCGGACGCACGCTGGCCGAGGCGACCACCCTCATCCGCAATACCCTGTCCCGCGCCTACCGCTTCGTCAGTCCGCTCCAGGTGAGCCTGAAGGAGCGGCGGCTGTTCATCACCGTGCTCGGCTATGTGGGCAAGCCCGGCGAAGTGGACCTACCGGCCGATTCCACGGTCCAGGAGGCCATCACCGCCGCCGGAGGCGTGCTCCAGGGCGCCCAGCTCGACAAGTTCCAGATCCGTCGCGGCAGCCGTGTCACGATCTTCGACTACAAGAAGTATCTCGACACGGGCGATCCGAGCCTGCTGCCCACGCTCCAGCCGCTGGACGTGATCTTCGTGCCGTCCTCGCCCTCCACGGGCAACGTCCAGATCAATTTCGATGGCCGCACCCTGGCGGACCAGGGTGACGCTGCGGACGCGGCCACGGCCGTGAAGGTGTTCGGCGAGGTGAACCGCCCCGGCTCCTTCGCCTTCAAGGACGGCATGAGCGTGGTGGACATGATCATGCGCGCGGGCGGCGTGACGCGCTATGCGTCCATCGACCGGGTCCGCGTCATCGAGGGCGGCGATCCGAAGGTGTTCAACCTGCGTGCCTTCCTCGACACCGGCAATCCCGCCCTCATGCCCCGCCTCGCGCCCGGCGCCACCATCTTCGTGCCGAAGGAGGAGGAGGAAATCCGCCGCTCGGTCCGCACGGTCTATGTGATCGGCGAGGTGAACCGCGCGGGCGCGTTCGAGGCGCCTCCGGATGCGCGCCTGATCGAGATCCTGGCCAATGCCGGCGGTCCCACCCGCTTCGCGGACACCACCCGCATCCGCATCCTGAAGGCGGACGGCGGCACGGAGAATTTCAACCTCACGGCCTATTCCGACACCGGCAAGGGCACCCTGCCCGAGATCCTGCCCGGCGATGCGGTCTATGTGCCCGAGAAGATCGAATCGGCCGACCGTCCGTCCTGGCTGAAGATCCCGCCCTCGCGCGCGGTCGAGGTGGTGGGCGCCGTGATCCGGCCGGGCCGCTATGAATGGTCCAACGAAATGAGCCTGCTGGACCTTCTGGGCGAGGCGGGCGGCCCCGGGCCGCGCGGCGATCTCGCCCGCGTCCAGATGGTCCGCGCCCGCGGCGACGGCAAGGCCATAACCCTCGACCTCGCCACCTTCCTCTCCAGCGGTGGCTCCATCACCGACCTGCCGAAGATCCAGGCGGGCGATGTGATCCGGATTCCCGAACTGCCGTCCTCGCCCATCGACAACAAGGGCAATTGGGTGACCCTGCCCAAGGAGGATGTCATCTATATCATGGGTCAGGTGGCCATTCCCGGCCGCTATGCCTTCAACAAGAACATGACCTTCCTGGACATTCTGACGGCCGCCAACGGTCCCACCCAGACCGCGGACCTGCGCAATGTGCGCATCTCCCATCGCGGGCTGCCGGGGTCGAAGGTGACGCAGGTGAACCTTGCCCAGTATTTCGCCACCGGCGACGAGCGCCTCCTGCCCAAGGTGCGCGTGGGTGACGTGATCTTCGTGCCTGATCGGCAGAACAAGGACTGGTTCGAGGATCCAAAGGAAAACACGATCCGTGTTCTGGGTGCCGTCAGCAAGCCGGGCCGCTATCGCTTCTCCAACGACATGACCATCCTCGACCTTCTCGCGGAGGCGGGCGGACCCAGCGCGGACGCCTATCAGCAGAAGATCGTCGTGGTGAATCTCGGCTGCTGCCGCGAGCAGGCCCGCCTGTTCAATCTTGTGGAGTTCGCCCGCACCGGCGACATCACCAAGCTGCCAGTGGTGCAGACCGGCGATACGGTTTATGTACCCAACATCAATCAGAGCGACTGGAAGATCTTCACCGAAGCGATGCAGAATATCCTGCCCATCATCGCCCTCATCGCCGCGTTCGGCGGCTGACCCCAGAAGACGGGAGACGGTGCGCCATGTGGGGACGCGGCCTGCGCGAGGTTGAATCGGTCTATCTCGCCACCTTCGGCCAGGGCGCGCGGGTCGTGGGGATCACCAGCGTGCGCGGCGGCAGCGGCGTCTCGGTCCTGTCCGCGGCGCTCGCCGAGCGATCCCAGCGCCAGACCCGCACGCTGTTCATCGGCCTCTCCGATCCCACGGCGGCGGTCCCAGCCCAGGCGACCAAATGGCTGCCGACGGACGAGGACGTGGAAGACAATGTCGTCACCGATCCGCGCGGCTTCGACGCGCTGATTGCCGTTCCCAGCCCCGAGCAGAGCTTTGCCTTCCGCAATGCCGCCGCCATCCGCGGCATGCTGGACCGGCTGCTGGAGATCTACGGGGCGATCGTCGTGGACATGGCTGCCGTGGAGCCACGCGAGCGCGTCGCGGTGCCGGTGACCACCGTTGCGTCCGCATGCGAGAGCGTGGTGGTGGTCTGCCTTGCGGGCCGCGACACCCGCTCGGCGGTGAACCGGGCGGCGACCGCGCTGCGGCAGGCCAATGCGTCGCTCCAGGGCATCGTCATCAATGACCGCTACAACCAGACGGTGGGCGATGAGCTGGTTGACGGCGTGGGCCGCTTCCACAAGTTCGCGCCGGGCCTCGTGGAACGCTTCATCGGCTTCGTGCAGCGCACGCGCTTCCTGAACACCAAGCTCTGATTCCGCCGGGATATCCGGCGCCGCGCGCTGGCCCGCGGCCATCCGCGGCACCCGGCCATTGCTGCGCGCGGATCAGGCCGCGCGGGGCACCGGATCGATGCGCGGGATGCGTGCGATGATCGGCACGCCCAGCACGCGGGCGAAGTCCTGGGGACGGCGCAGCCGATTGTCCAGCAGTTCCGCCGCTCCCGCCAGAGCGCCTCCGAGGGCGAGGCCGGCGGCAATGCCCGCCAGCACATACAGGAAGTAGCCGGGCGTGACCTTGGTGGCCGGGTTGGCCGGCGGCTCCAGGGTCTTCACGCGCTCGGGCGCCTCGAACTGTCCCAGGGCGCCGGTCACCCGTGCCATCTCGTAGCGCTTGGCGAGCGTGTCGTAATTGTCCTGGGCGGTCTTCACCGCGCGGTCCAGGCTCTGCTGCTGGGCCTCGATGGGGCCGAACGAGGCGATGTCCCGCTGGAGCATCACCGAGGCCGCCTTGAGCTGCTCCACTTCCTTCTCCAGGCCGACCTTCTTGGCCTGCGCTTCCTGGAGCTTCTGGAGCTGGGAGACCAGGAGGGGGGCCGTGCGGGTGTCGCTGCTGTCACCGCTGCCGCCCTGCGTCACGCCCGCGGCGAGGTTCCAGAGCCGGTCGAGATCGGTGGATTCGATGTCGCGCGCGGAGGAGAGGAGATGCTGGCGCTCGCTTTCCAGGCGCTCCAGCCGGCGCGAGGCGGCCTGCACTTCGGAATGCTGGTCGGTGTAGCGCGAGCGCAGCGAGGCGAGGTCCGCCGAGACCTGGACGATGGATTCCTCGATGCGGCCGATGAGCGGATTGGTTGTGGCGAGGCGCCGGCGCAGGTCCTGCAAAGTCGCGTCCGCCGTGCCGAGGTCCATCTCCTTCTGCTCGATCTGCTGGTCGAGCTGGGCGAGCCGCGTGACGGTGCTGTTATAGATGGCGGGCAGCTTATCGGCGTTGGCGCTCTTGAAGTCCGAATAGGCACGCTCGGCCCGGTCCAGCGCCACCCGGCGCTCGTCCATCTGCCCCTTGAGGAAGCGTTCGCTGTCCTCCACGGCGGTGCGCTCGGGCGAGACCACGCGCTCGATGAAGCGCTTGGACAGTGCTTCCAGGGTGATGGAGGGCGAGGTGGGATCGAGCGCGCGCAGGCGCATCTCGATAATGTCATTGCCCACAAGCTGGATGTTTACCGCCGCCGAAAGGTTGCGGACCATGTTCTCCTTGTCGCGCGGATCGGTGGAGGGGCCCACCCGGCCCATATCCTCCAGCACGCGCCCCAGCACCACTTCCGAATGGGCGAGCGCGATCAGGGCCGATATGCGCTCCTTCAGGTTCGGATTGACCGCGATGTCGTTCAGGATCGGATTGAGCTTGGAGGGCTCCTGCACCAGCAGGGTCATGCGCGCCTCATAGCGCTGCGGCGCCAGGGTGGCGGCCACCAGCGCCAGGGGCGGCAGGAGCAGGACCGGGATGAAGGCAAGAAAGCGCCGTCGCCACGCCACCTGCAGCAGGTAGGCGAGCGTATCGGACGTGGTTTCAAACATCGCCATCAGCTAACCCGGCCCAGCACGATTCTCACAGTGTCCGGGGGAAAGCTGGGATCGTACAGCTGCTGGATCTGCCATCCCTCCGGCAGCAGCGATCTTACATTGCGTGCCCGCCTGTTCGCTAGAACCGCTTGTTCAAATGCGTTTGTTCCGGGGCCGGGACCGGTAAGTATCGTTACCTCGCTCTTAGCGGACAGCCGTGCGCCCTTGATTTTCTTGGCCATCGCCTCCTTCGCGGCAGCGGGCGGCTGCTCCTCGGAACCGTCGAAGGTGATCTCGAAGAGCGGCTTGGGTTCTTCAGGCTCCGGCGGCAGGGCCGGGGGGGCGGCAGGCCGGGCGGCCACCGGGGCCTGGGTCGGGGACGCGGCCGGGGCACCGACGCTCCCTGTGACCTCGCCGGGCCCATTGGTGGTCGCGGCCTGTGCCGTGGCATGCTGGCCGGGGGGCGATCCGTCGCCCCCGCTCTGGCGCGCACGCGCCAGCATGTCGTCCACCGACACGGCGCTGCCGCCGTTCGCATTGCCCAGCAGACGGTCCTCGGCCATGACCGACGCCGCAAGCTGCGTCGGAATGAGGGAGGCCGGATCGGAGGAGGAAGTGGCGCATCCTCCGGCCCCCAGGCACAGGAGGGCCGCCAGGAACGAGCGCACAGGACGCCGCGTCGGCATGTCTGTCTCCCGCAGGCGTGAAGACGAAGGTGCGGAAAACGCGCGAATCACATCGGAAGCTTAGAGCATTTTTTCTCCGGATGGGGACGGGGGGATGTGAAACAGGGCCTGTGCGCAACAGCTTACGGCGGAGCTGCCGGGCTATGTGCACATGGTGGTAACGACCTGCCTCTGTAGTCACCTCTCGGTGAGGCGCGCCGGTCTCCGATTCATTAAAGGCAAGGCGTTCACGCCTCTGAGGAGGGCTGGCCGGCGCAGTCTTCCCGGCAGAAGCGCAACGGCAGCGTGCATCGGGCCGGTTGGGTGGCCTGTCCTGGGGGCTCGGCCCCTAAATCTTTGAGGGAAAGCGATTCAGAGCCCGGCTGATCGTGCAGGCGGCGCTTCCCTCCGGGTCGATCGCGCTCTAGGAATTGGGGACGCAACGGCCCGGGGGCAGGAATGAGCGTGTCGCAGGCGCAACGCCAGTCGGGGGAGGCCCCGCCGCTCCCCTGGTCCATGAAGCTGCTGCTCGCGGGCTTCCTGGTGGCGTCCTTCGCGGTGAAGCTGATCGTCGCCTGGCGCTTCCCCAATGCCAGCTATGCCGACGTTACCATCCAATATCTGGAGCAGGCGCACCGCCTGTTGACCGGGCAAGGGCTGGTGCCCTGGGAATATGTGGTCGGTGCCCGTTCCTGGCTGACCGCGGGCCTGATCGCGCCCGGCATGAAGCTCGCCGCATTGGCGGGCGGAGGGCCCGATGCGCAGATCATGGGCGCGCTGGCGGTCTGCAGCCTGTTCTCGCTCACCTTGATCGTCCCCACCTTCCTATGGGGTTGGCGGTTCGGCGGGCCGGTGGGCGCGGCCATCTGCGGCGCATTGGGCGCCTTCTGGTTCGAGACCATCTATTATGCCGGCCATCCGCTGCAGGATTCCTTCGGCACCTATTGCCTCGTTCCCGCGCTCTATCTCGCCTATCCCAATGGCCCGGCCACCGGCTTCCGGCGCCTGCTCGCGGCGGGTGTCCTGTTCGGCCTCGCCACGGCGTTCCGCATGCAGCTCGGGCCGGTGGCGGCGCTTTGCGCCATCTGGGTTGCGCGCACCCACCCGTCCCGCTATCTGGCGCTGGGCCTCGGCGGCATTCTGGGCCTCGGCGTGCTCGGCCCGCTGGACTGGGCCACGTTCGGCGTGCCGTTCAATTCCATTATCCAGTATGTGAAGTATCAGGGGTCCACCATCGGCGAGACCGGCGACGGGAAATGGGGCTATGTGCCCTGGTACAATTACCCCGCCTGGATTCTGGCCTTCTATTCCGGGGCCTTCCCGCTCCTGTTGATCACGGGCCTCATCGGCGCGCGCCGGCTGCCGCTGCTGCTGGTGGTGTTCGTGTTCAACGTCGTCCTCCTCATGGCGGTGGAGGTGAAGAGCCCGCGCTACATGTATCCGGGCGTGCCGCTGGTGCTGACCTTGTGCGGCATCGGCATGGCCGAACTGGCGCTGCGGCTCTGGGAGGGGAAGGTGCGCACCTCGGTCCTGGCGGCGGGGGGCATCGCCTTCGTGGTGGTGATGTCGGGCCTGCTGGGCGCGTTCAGCCATTTCTCCTCCCACTGGCAACTGGGGCGCGGCACCATCCTCGCCACCCGTCAGGTGAATGCGGATCCCAATGCCTGCGGCCTCGCCATCGTGCCGGCCGGCACCTGGTGGATTTCGGGCGGTTATGTCTCCACCGATCCGCGCATTCCGCTCTACGGGGTGGATGCGGACAGCCCGCAGGCCAAGCAGCAGGCGAGCGCCTTCAACTACGCCATCACCTCCACTGAGACGCCGGACGACCCGCTGCCGGACCTGACGGCGCTCGGCTTCACCAATCTCGGTTGCCGCTCCAACGGAAGCCGGGGCCCGGCCTGCGTGTGGCACCGGCCGGGGACCTGTGTTCCGGGTGCGGCGCCGCCTTTGAAGGCCTCGATGCCCGGCTGGCTGGACGCGCCGCCCCAACGCTGAAGGTGGCCCATGCTGATCGTCACCAATTATGCGGCCCTGCCGGCCAGATGGCGCACCGCCTCGGGGATCGAAGGCGAGACCGTGCAGGCCCGCACGCTCGCCGAATTCAAGGCCCATGGCGCGCGCAAGGATGCGGTGTTCGTCATCAGCGGCGATGCCCATACGGTGATCCAGCTGGTGCTCGCCCGCCGGTTCCTGTCCGGATTCGCGCGGCCCATCGTGGCCATCGACCTCATCTTCCGCCGACCGTCCACGCTGAAGAGCCGGGTCTCCCATCTCCTGAAGCGCCCGTTTCTCTCGGGGGCGGACCTCTATATCAACTTCTTCGCCGATGCCCGGGGGCTTTCCGAGATCTACGGCATCCCGCCCGAGCGCTGCGCCTATGTGCCCTTCAAGGTCAATCTGGACCTGGACGCGGCGGCGCGGGCCGAGCGGACGGAAGAATTCGTCCTCACCTTCGGCCGCTCCATGCGGGACTTCGACACCTTCTTCGCGGCCATGGAGCGCCTGCCCTATCCCGGCGCCATCGCGCGGGTGAACCCGGAGAGCCTCGTCGCCCACGGCGCCCGCTTCACCCGGCCGCTGGACAAGCTGCCTGCGAATGTCGCCCAGCTCGACGATGACGGCTCCACCCATGCGCAGCTCGACATGCTGCGGCGGGCGAAGCTGGTGGTGATCCCGGTGGTGAAGTCTAGCTTCGTCGCGTCCGGCATTTCCACGGCGCTCAATGCCATGATCCTTGGAAAATGCGTGATCGGCTCGGAAGGGCCGGGCATGACGGACATCTTCGCCGACGAGATCATCGCCGTGCCGCCGGAAGACCCGGCCGCGCTCGCCGCCGCCATCGCGCGGGCCTGGACGGATGACAGCCTCCGGCAGCGCACCGCCGAAGCCGGGCTGCGCTGTGCCGAGCACCTGGGCGGGGAAGCCCAGCTGGCCCAGCGCCTCATCGACCGCATCGCCCTCACCTACGGTTAGGACGCCCCATGTCGCTCGCCGAAATGAAGCCCCGCCTCAGCGTCGTCATTCCCTCCCGCGACTGCCTGCCCTATCTGCCGGAGGCTATCGCCAGCATCCGCGCGCAGGAAGTGGGGGCGGTGGAGATCGTGGTGGTGGATGACGGGTCCAGCGACGGAACCTGGGACTGGCTGAGCGAGGCGGCCGTCTCCGATCGGCTGTTGTTCCCCGTCAAGGGGGCCGCCCAGGGTGTCGCCGCCGCACGCAATCTCGGGGTGCGGCGGGCCTCCGCGGACATCATCGCCTTCCTGGACGCGGATGACCAATATCTGCCCGGTGCCTTGTCCGACCGGCTCGGCCTGATGGAGCGCGATCCCGCCATCACGCTCACCTTCGCGGATATCATGTCGGTGGATCCCCAGGGCGGGTTGGTGGGCTATCAGTTCGACTACTGGCCCCTGTTCCGCGCCTTCCTTGCCGGGCGCTCGGGCCTGCTGCCGCTGGGGGCCAATGCCTTCCCCATCCTGCTGGCGGAAATGGTGTGCACCACCTCCTCGGTCATCACCCGCAAGGGTGCGCTGTCCGTGGTCGGCGGTTTCAACGAGACCTACCGCATCTCGGAGGACTGGGACCTCTGGCTGAAGCTCGCCAAGCTCGGGCCGGTCTGGTGCTCCACGCGCCGCGCCACGCGCTATCTGGTGCGTCCCGGCTCCACCTCCCGGAACATGGCGGAGCTGGCGCGCACCATGCATCAGGTGTTCGACGCCCAGGCGCCGGATCCCTCGCGCATCCCCCAGCCCTGGCGCGGGGTGGCGCAGGCGCGGGTGCGCGTCGCCGAGGCCGAGGCGGCCATGGTGGCGGGGCGTCATTTCGAGGCCATGTGCCGCCACCTGTCGGCCTTCACCGTGGCGCCGTCTCTGGTGGTGGCGAAGAAGGCGGCGGCCGACGGCCTGAGATTCCTGCGCCTGAAGTGAGATCGGGCCGGATCAGCTGAGATCGCCGCCCAGCACCACCAGGTCGCCCGGCTTGGAGGGGCCGGCCGTCTCCCTGCTGCCGAGCCGGACGAAACCGAGCGGCGTGCCGGGGCGGGGGAAGAACAGCGCGCCGCGCAACAATACCCCCGCCTGGAGATCGTTGGTGTGGAGCACCACGCTGCCGCAGCCTCGCTCGGCCGCCTGCGCCACCAGGGCCTTCATGGCGGCAAGGCGCAGCTTCGCGTTGGCGGCGAGCCATTCCCGTACCACGAGGACGGGCAGCGCGCCCGCTTTCCGGGCCTGCGTGAAGAGGATGAGGGCGTCGGGCGTGTCCGCATCCCCCAGCACCAATTGCTCATATGCGCCGTGCGGCTCGGCGGCGTAGCGCCAGGCGAACCAAGCGACGGACTTGTCGATGCTGCACTTGGCGGTGCGCGGCATGGGCGGGGGCAGCACGAAGCGCGTCTCGGCCGTTACGGGGGTGATGCGGGCGCGGGCGTCGTGACCGCCGCGCGCATGGGAGCGTATCAGCGCGGTGAGCGGCGCGGCCAAGGCGGCGGGCAGCAGGCCGGGAGCGGCCAGGGGGCGCACCCAGCGCTGCACCTCGCCTCCATCCACTGCGTCCAATTGGGTTATGATCAGCGGCTCGGCGGCATCGCCGGGCCGGCCATAGACCAGCCGGAAGCCGCGCTGCTCAGCCGCCGCATAGCTCGCCCGGGCCAGGGTTTCGGAAAGGCCCTGCCCTTCATAGCCGGGATGAATGACGGTTTCCGCTGCGCGGCAACCCATGACCGGCACGCCGTTCAGCAGCAGCGGGGTGGCGCGGAGCGCGTGGAGGCCGACGCAGCGCTCCCCCTCCAGGGCCAGCATGGGAGGCAGGGGGTCGAAGGGGGCATCGAACAATGCCCAGCCCAGATGGTCCATGGACCGTCCGGGACCCCGCACCGTCTCATACAGCGCATGGATGGCCGGGAGGTCGGCACGGGTCGCAGGCGCCTGTGTCCAGCACGGCGCATGCGCCCCTTGTTCCTGCGACATGGTACTCCCTTGAGGCCGCGGCACGCGGCGGGCTGTTTTCCGGCCTTGCCGCAGCCCTGTCAACGCGCCGGCGCGCGCAGTGGCGGGCCGTTTCGCGCAACAAACCTTTGATCTCCGCCCGCCGGGGGGATAGAGGAACCCGGCCGGTGAAAGACATGACAACGAACGCCACCATCCCCGACCTTCCCCAGCTTCGCGCCGAGATCGATCGTATCGACGAAGCCATGCACCGCCTCCTCATGGAGCGCGGCGAGATTATCGATCGCCTCGTGGAGGTGAAGCGCCACCAGGGCGGGGAGGGCGGTTCCGCCTTCCGGCCCGCCCGCGAGGCCGCCATGATGCGCCGCCTGGTGGACCGCCACCGGGGGCTCCTGCCGTTGGACACGGTGGAGAGCATCTGGCGCGTCATCATCTCCACCTTCACCTATGTGCAGGCGCCCTATGCGGTGCATGCGGACCTGTCCGTGGGCGAGGCGCCCATGCGGGACAGCGCCCGTTTCCATTTCGGCTTCACCACGCCCTTCATGCCCCATATCGGCCCGCGCGCCGTGGTGGAGGCGGTGGCGGCGTCCACGGGCGATCTCGGCCTGCTGCCGGCCGTGACCCTGCCGGGCGGGGATCCCTGGTGGACCGCGCTGGAAGCCGAGGCCGCGCCCAAGATCATCGCCCGCCTGCCCTTCGTGGAGCGGGCGGACCATCCGGCGGCCCTGCCGGTCTTCGTGGTGAGCCATCCCATCGCGGACGCCGCCGTCACGGAAATCGAGCTGTGGAGCGTGCGCGTTTCCGGCTGGGTGCCCCAGGCGGCCGCCGCCTTCGCGGGGCATGGCGAATTGCTGGCCGCCCCTGCCGATCCGGCCCCCGATGCCGTCGCGCTGCTCATGAGCGTTCCCACCGGCGGGCGTGATGCCGCGTTCGGCGTGCTCTCTGGCGCGGGTGCGTGTGTCGATGCCTTCCATTTCGTGGGCGGCCATGCCGCCCCCTACCGCCTCGGGGCGGACGGCCGCGCCCGTTCCGCCTCGACGTCTTAGAGCCGGATGTGGTGAGGCGAGATCGTTCGGCGATCCCGTCTCACCACTGAACCCGTCTCTTTTCAGAAAGCGAGAGCGCGTTCCGATCCGGCCGGACCGGCGGGATCGGATGAGGCTCTTGCCCGGAGTTCGCCATGTCCGCCCTTGTGCCCGAGCGCACCATCCATGCCGTGCCCACGCCCCGTCCGGGGGTGATGGCCATCGACGCCTATGTGCCCGGCCGCAGCCAGGCACCCGGCGTCGCCAAGGTGTTCAAGCTGTCGTCCAACGAGACGCCGCTCGGCGCGAGCCCGCGCGCTCGCGCGGCCTATATTGAGGCGGCTCACTATCTCGCCGATTATCCGGACGGCAGCGCCATCCTGCTGCGCGAGGCCATCGGTGCGGTGCACGGCATCGATCCCGCGCGCATCATGTGCGGGGCGGGATCGGACGAGCTTTTGGCGCTGGCGGCCAAGGCCTATCTGGGGCCGGGCGACGAATGCGTCTTCTCCCAATACGGCTTCCTGGTCTATCGCATCGCCACGCTGGCGGCGGGCGCCACGCCCGTGGTTGCGGCGGAACGCGACCACACGGCGGACGTGGACGCCATGCTGGCCTGCGTGACGCCCCGCACGCGGGTGGTGTTCCTGGCCAATCCCAACAATCCCACCGGCACCTACCTGCCCTATGCCGAGGTGGAGCGCCTGCATGCGGCGCTGCCCCGCCATGTGCTGCTGGTGCTGGATGCGGCCTATGCGGAATATCTGCACCGCCCGGATTTCGACCCTGGCCAGCGCCTCTCCCTTGAGGCGCCCAACGTGCTGATGACCCGCACCTTCTCCAAGATCCACGGGCTTGCGGCGCTGCGGCTCGGCTGGGCGGTGGGGCCGGCGGTGGTGATCGATGCGCTGAACCGGGTGCGCGGGCCGTTCAACGTGTCCGGCCCGGCCATTGCGGCGGGCATCGCGGCCATCGCCGACAGTGCCCATGTGGCGGCGGCGGTGGCCCATAACGACCATTGGCTTCCCAAGGTCTCCCGGCAGGTGGCGGAACTGGGTCTCGCGGTCACGCCCTCTGCGGCGAACTTCGTGCTCATCCATTTCGCCGATGTGGCCCAGCGGGCGGCGGCGGATGCCTTCCTGACCCAGCGGGGGCTGATCCTGCGGCCCGTGGGGGCCTATGGCCTGCCCAACGCCCTGCGCATGACCATCGGCTCGGAAGAGGCGAACGTCCTCACCGTGCATGCCCTCTCCGATTTCCTCGCGGGAGCGGCGCGGTGAGCGGGCCTCTCGTGGATCGCCTGACCATCATCGGCGCGGGCCTCATCGGCTCCTCCATCGCCCGTGCGGCCCGTGAGAAGGGGATTGCCGCCCAGGTGGTGGTCTCCGATGCCGATCCGGCCGTGCGCGCACGGGTGCGGGAGCTGGGCTTTGCCCATGAGGTGCCCGAGACCGCCGCCGAGGCGGCGCGCGGAGCGGACATTGTCATCGCCTGCGTCCCCGTGGGGGCTTCCGAGGCGGTGGCAATCGAGATCGCCCCCACGCTGAAGGCCGGGGCCGTCGTATCGGATGTGGGCTCGGTGAAGGGCGCGGTGGTGGAGGCCATGGGGCCCCACATTCCCCCGCACGCCCATCTGGTGCCCGCCCATCCCGTGGCGGGAACCGAGTTTTCGGGACCGGACGCCGGCTTTGCGAGCCTGTTCGAGAACCGCTGGTGCATCGTCACCCCGCCGGACGGCGCGGACGAAGCGGCAGTGGAACGGCTATGCGCGCTGTGGCGGGGCATGGGCGCGAATGTGGAGACCATGACCGCCCGGCACCATGACCTGGTGCTCGCCATCACCAGCCATGTGCCGCATCTCATCGCCTACAACATCGTGGGCACGGCGGCGCATCTGGAGGAGACGCTCACCTCCGAGGTGATCAAGTTCTCCGCCGGCGGCTTCCGGGACTTCACCCGCATCGCCGCCTCCGACCCCACCATGTGGCGCGACGTGTTCCTGAACAATCGCGAGGCGGTTCTGGAGATGCTGGGCCGCTTCAACGAGGACCTGTCCCAGCTCCAGCGGGCGATCCGCTATGGGGACGGGGAGGCGCTGTACGACCATTTCGCCCGCACGCGGGCCATCCGTCGGTCCATCATCGAGATGGGCCAGGAAACGGCGGCGCCCGATTTCGGCCGCCGCACGCCGGACGTGAAATAGCGCGGGGCTTATGGAAACCTCATGAGAAAAGGCCCGCGAGCAACGCTCACGGGCCTTTGGTCAAGCCCGCGCGGCGCTTGAGCGAGACCCATTTGGCACCGGTCAAAGACCGGAGCCGATGGTATCAATCCGCCTTGCGGGCCTTCAGGCGCAGTTCGCTCACGATGACGCCCAGCACGATCAGCGCCGCGCCGAGGATGGCGAGGGCGGGAAGACGCTCGCCTGCAAGCCGTCCTGCAATGCCCGCCCAGACCGGCTCGCCGGCATAGATGACGGTGGCGCGGGTGGGCGAGACGCGCTTTTGCGCCCAGTTCATGGTCACCTGGATCAGGGCCGAGGCGATGCCCAGCGTGCAGGTGGCGATCACCAGCGTCCAGGAGAAGGCGGGAACCGCCTCGCCCACCACGGGCATGGCCAGGAAGGCGAGCAGGGAGGCAACGCCCAGCTGCACGATGCTCACCCGCCGCACATCCACCGAGCCGGCGAAGGTGCCCACCAGCAGGATTTCGGCGGCGATGGCGAGGGTGGCGATGAGGGTCAGCACTTCGCCTTCCCCCAGCCCCAGCGACGCGCCGTCCGGACCCGCCAGCAGCACGAGGCCCGCAAAGGCGAGGCCGATGCCGATCCAGGCCATGATATGGGGCCGCTTGCGCATGACCGCCCATTGCAGCAGCGGCACCAGCGGCACATAGAGCGCGGTGATGAAGGCCGACTTGCTGGACGGGATGGTCTCCATGCCCTTCGCCTGCAGCGCATAGCCGAAGAAGATGGAGACGCCCACGAGGGCGCCCGCCGCCAGCTCGCGCCGGGTGATGCCCTTCAGGGCCGAGCCGAACACCGCCATGAGCGCGAGCGTCGCGAAGCCGAACCGCATGCCCGTGAGCATGAGCGGCCCGGTATGCGTCAACAGGCCGTGCACCACCAGGAAGGTGGTGCCCCAGATCATGGTGATGCCGACCAGCGCGGCCTCGCTGCCTCGCGTTCCCGCAAGCTTGCCCTTAAGCTGCGACAGGAGGCTCTCCCGGCGCGGAGCGCGCGGGGGGAAGGTGTGGCCTTCCAAGCGGGCCACGGGCGTGGGAGTGGGTGTGTGCAACATAGTGCGCAGGTTCTATGAGCAATATAGTGCGCAGTCAAGAACCGGATTCCGCCTCCCGGCCCGATGTACTGGCGTGCGTCGGTGACAATATCCGCCGCCTGCGCCAGGAGGCGGGTCTCAGTCAGGCGGCATTGGCCGAGGCGTCGGGCCTGAGCCGGCGGATGATCGTGGGCATCGAATCCGGCGAGGCCAATATCAGCCTCAGCAATCTCGATCGCATCGCCGCCGCGCTGGGCACCAGCTTCTCCCATCTGGTGCGCGCGCCGGAGGCCCAGGACGGCACCCGCATCCGCAGCCTGCTCTGGCAGGGCGAGACGCCGGAAAGTCGCGCGGTGCTGCTGGGCACCGCCCCGGCCGTGAGCGAGGTGGAGATGTGGACCTGGGCGCTCGCGCCGGGCGAGCGCTATGAGGGCGAGACGGCGGCGAGCGTGGGCTGGAGCGAGATGCTCTATGTGCTGGAGGGCGTGCTGGAGGTGGAGATGGAAGGCGGCACGCGGCGCGTGGAGACCGGCGACTTCCTGATCTTCCGCAGCGATCGCCCCTATATGTTCGTCAATGTCGGCACCGGCACGCTGCGCTTCATCCGTAGCCTCGCCATCTGAGCGCGAGCCCGTAGACGGGCGCCAAGAGCAGCTGACTCTTAATCAGCGGGTCTAAGCGCGTCCCCACGGCTTTCCGGGGCGCGTCAGAACAAGGGCGGGATGATCCCCATGGGCACCTTGCCGAGCTGCACCGCGCCTTCCTTCAAGGTGACCGAGAAGGTGGTGCCCCGGCGGCCCGCCACGTCGCCCGGCCGCCCGGCGAGAGCGAGGGCGTTCACGATGGAGGCGATCTCCGGGGAAATGATGCCGCCTTGGGCCAAGGCGCGGGTGAGTTCGTCCACCCCCGAGAAGCCGATGCTGACCGCGCCGAACACCCGGCCCAGCGGGTCCACGCCCAGCGCGCCGTTGGCGGTGAGCGCGGCCTTGGGCGTGGTCAGGCTGAACGTGTCCACCTTCAGGGTGCCGTTGGCGGCGGACCAGGCCTTGATGCGCTCGGGGAGCGACATGGGCTGGAGATTGTCTATCGCCGTCACGCTGCCCTGGAGCACGAGATTGACCGGCCCGGCAACGCCGCCGCCGCCGGCAAGGCCGGGATTGTTGCCGTCCACGAGACCGATCGCATAGTCCACGCCGTCGGGTCCGCCTGCGCTCGTGTGCGGGGTGCGGCGGGCATGGGCCTCGAAATGCTTGGCCGTGAACAGGGTCTGAGCCGTATCTCCCGGGGCCGACTGGATGGCGGGATTGTCCACCGTCAGCGAGAAGCGCTGCGCGATGCCATCCATATTGGCGACGCCGCTCATCTGCAGCAGGGACCATGTGGCGCCGTAGACATGGCCTGTGGCGAGGTCCTGCACCTTCGCCGGGCCTTGGAATTCCGCGACCATATGGTTCGGCGCCCAGACCTGCGCCACCGCATGGCCGGCAGCGGCGGTGATGCGCACCGTGTCGCCCGTGCCGCGCAGGGTCAGGGAGGGCTCGGCGCACATGAGCTCGAAGCGGAAGGGAAAGCCGCCGAGCGTGCGGTCCTTGCAGTCCCACACGCGGCCGAGCATGGCTTCGCGCGCCACCCAGGCGTCCAGCTCCCGTTCCGCATGGGCGGAGGCAAAGAACCAGAGCCCGCTCCAGCAGATGCCGAGCACCACCACGAGCAGCAGCGGAACGGCCATGATCCAGGGCTTGCGGCGCCGGGGCGCGGGAGAAATGACGGTCATGCGCCTTCCTGGTCCATATCGGCTTGCAGGGGAGGGAAGGCGCTGTTAGGCGACGGGAAGTGCCGACTTGTCAATGTGTGCCCTCGTGAAACCGCCTCCCGCCCCTGATCCCGACCGCTGGGTGTTCGGTTACGGTTCCCTCATGTGGAATCCCGGCTTCGCTTTCGCGGAGCGCGTGGAGGCGCGCCTCATCGGTGCCCACCGGGCCCTGTGCATCTATTCGTTCCATCATCGCGGGACGCCCGAGCGGCCGGGCCTCGTGCTCGGGCTCGACATTGGCGGCTCGTGCCGGGGCATCGCCTATCGGGTGACGGCGGCGGACTGGCCGCAGACCCATGATTATCTCACCGCGCGGGAGCAGATATCGGGGGTCTATCGCGAGGCCACCCGCCGCATTCGCCTGCTGGACGGGTCCGGCCGGGACACGCCCGCGGTGGTCTATCTGGTGAACCGCGCCCATGCCCAATATGCCAAGGGGCTGGACCATGAGGCGCAACTGCATCTGGTGCGGGCGGCCCACGGCCAGTCCGGGCCGAACCGGGATTATGTGACCTCCACGGTCTCGGAGCTGAAGGCCATGGGTATCCGCGATCCCGGCCTCTCCTGGATCGCCCACCGCCTCCAGGAGGGGCGGGACTGATCCGAGGACCTGCGCCTCAGGCGGCGCGGCGTCCGGCGCGGGCGGCCAGCGCTTCGCTATGGACCGGGCGCGCGGTCATCTGGTTCGCGGGCGCGGTCTGAACGGGCATGGGCTGGGCGCGCGGCGCCGGGGGCGCCAGCAGGGCCTGGAGGCTGTCGGGCGCGTCCTCTCCCATCACATGGATGTGGATTTCTTCGGCCATGAAACGCGCGGCGGCCTTGCGGGCGGGCTCTCCCGTGGGGCCGGCCCAGAGGGCGATGGGCCCCGCCGGCGTGCGGCGCGCCACCACGGCGAGGGCGTCGGAATAGTCCGGCGCCGTGTCGGTCTCATAGACCGAAAAGACGTGCCTCCGGCCGTCCTGGTCGCGCCAGAAGCGGAAGCGGGGACCGAGGGGGCCGCTCTTCAAACCGGAGAGCCGACCCGCATCGACCAAGGGAACGAGGAACGAATCAGTCGCATTCATGAGAACGAAAATAGAACACGGGGGACCGGCAGATCAAGACTTTTCCACAGGGCGGGATAGCGGGGATAATTTCGTAACCTTACCGCTTTCCTGCGGCGGCGGGTCTTCGCCCAGTTCCGCCCACCCCTGGGCCATGAGGCGGTTGCTGGACGCCTCGATCTCGCGCTCGATACGGGCCGCGAACACACCGCGCGGAAGCTTGGCCGGAACCGCCGGTAGGATCTCGGCGCGGATGATGCCGGGACGGATCGGTTTGCGGCGCGGCCAGAACACGCCGGAATTCAGCCCGATGGGAACGCAGGGCACGCCGAGGCTGGCATAAAGGTGCGCCACGCCGAACTTGTATTGCGGAGCGGCGCCGGCCGGGCGCCGTGTCCCTTCCGGGAAGATGAGGATCTGCCGCCCCTTGTGGCACTCGGCCGCCGCCCGCTCCGCCATGGCCTTGAGCGCCACGGCGCCCGCGCCCCGGTCCACCGGGATCATGCCCGCGCGCCAGAGATACCAGCCGAAGATGGGGATCCAGGTCAGCTCCCGCTTCAGGATGAAGGTGGGATCGTCGAACAGGAGCAGCAGAGCGAGGGTTTCCCACGCCGACTGGTGCTTGGCCGCCACCAGGAGCGGGCCCTTCGGAATGTTCTCCCGCCCGGTGATCTCGGAGCGGATGCCGCCCACATAGCGCGCCACCAGCAGGCATGCCTGCAGCCATGTGCGCACGCCCTGCCACAGCCAGCGGCGCGGCATGAACATGAAGGGCAGGAGCAGGACGCCGAACACCGCGGTGACGGCGTAGAAGGCGATCTGGAACACAATGGAGCGCAGCAGGGTCAAGGCGGTCCCCGAAAAGGCGGCAGGCCGGGGTCCAATAGCGCGAAATGGCGCGCGCGGCCATTCAGGTTCGACACGACGGGTTCGATGCCGCAGGGCCGGGCGTCAATGGGTGGCGGCGGCCTGGGGGGCGTTGGCGGTCGCGGGCGGCGGCTTCTGCGTTTCGTCGGGCTCTCCGGTCGGCGCCACCGCCTGCAAGGGGCGGATCTTGGCGTGGGCCATGAGATATTTGACGTACTCCTTCATGAGGAGCTTGGCGGTGTGCGGCTCGCTCCACCATTGCGCGTCCTGCATCCGGTCCGTCACCACGGGGAAGGAGATCAGCTCCACTTCCGGCATCATGCGGCCAAGCTCGAACAAGGCGCGGGGCATGTGCCAGCTGGAGGTGACCACCACCAGGGAGCGGAAATCCCGGCTGCGGGTCCATTCCGCCACCTCGATGGCATTGCCCCAGGTGTTCAGCGCCTTGCGGCCGAGATCCACGCAGCAGTCCAGCAGGGTGTCGCCATTGGGCAGGGTCCGGCGCAGTTCCTCCGCCGAGGTGGTGCGGTTCACCCCGGAAATGAGCATGCGCCGCCCGTGGCCCCCCGCCAGGAGCTGGATACCGTCAGACACCCGCGAGGCGCCGCCCGTCAGCACCACGATGCCATCCGCCGGCTTGAGGACCACCGGCTCGCGACTGGCGATGCGGGCGGTGAACAGGGCGAAGCCCGCCAGGAAGGCGAAAGCCGCCACGCACACGACACCGCCCACGGCAAAGGCCGCCCGGCGCAGCCAGCGTCGGCCGCCCGTGCCAGTCCCCGCCGTACGCGCCCTTGCGGCGCCATCGCCGCGAGGCATAGCCGCTCCGGTGTTCGGTTCCATCAGTTCAGGATGGCTCCAGAATGCGGCGCTGGCGAGGAAAAATCCGCGCCGGCAAAGGGCATGGCCAGAGGCCCCCGCCCGCTTTTCGCCCGGGAAAAGGTCATTGGATGGTCCGCAGGGTGCGGTAGACGGTGATGCGCGAGGTGAGCGCGGTCACGCCCGCCGCCACCATCACCGCCAGCACCATGCCCCCATAGCCCAGCAGGCCCGGCTCCAGCCAGGAGAGGACGCCGGGGCTTTCCGGATCGCCGCCCGCGCCGATGCGCGGCATGAGGCTGAAGCCGAGAAACAGGAGCGCGGCGAGCGATCCGCCGATCATCCCCCCCTCGGCGCCGATCTTGAGGAAATGACGCTGGAACTGGGCCGCGATGAAGCCGTCCCGCGCGCCGACGAAGTGCAGAACCTCCACCACGGTGCGGTTGGTGGCCACCGCCGCGCGGGTGGCGAACACGACCGAGAGGACCGTGGCGGCCGTCACCAGGGCCAGAACGCCGAGCCCCACGATGATGACGCCTTCCGCCATGGCGCCGAGGCGGCGCGACCAGGTGCGGTGGTCGTCCAGGGTGGCGGTGGGGATGCGGTCGGTGAGCACGCGGCGCAGCCGGGTGAGGTCGGGCGGGGAGGAGGCATCGAGGCGCAGGACGATGATGCGCGGCACCGGCAGGTCCGACAGATCGAGCCCCGTGCCGAGCCAGGGTTCCAGCAGCCGCGCGGTGTCCTCGGACGTGAGCACATGGGCGGCGGTGACGCCGGGTGTCTGGGTGGCGATGTCCGTGGCGGTCTTCACCTGCGCCTCCACGGAGGCGGCATCCCCGGCGCGGATCTGGATGGTGACTTCCCGCGCCACGTCCGAGCGCCAAGTCTGCGCGGTGGCGCGAATGCCCATGACGGTGCCCACCGTCAGGGCCGCGAGGAAGGTCATGATGGCCACCACCGCCACCAGCGCGCGCCCTGCCACGGTGGCGCGCGGCACGATGGGGGTGAGCGAGCGGGCCTTGGGGGCGGGCTTCGCGCGGGGCTCGGGGGGGCGGGTGGCGTCAGTCATAGACATAGAGCCGTCCGTCCGAGATCACGAGGCGGCGGGCGTCGAACTGGTCCATGAGGGCGATGTCGTGGGTCGCCAGGAGCACCGAGGTGCCGGACTTGTTCAATTCGATGAACAGGCGCAGCAGGCGCCGGGCGAGGGTGGGGTCCACATTGCCCGTGGGCTCGTCCGCCAGCAGGAATTCCGGGCGGCCGATGAGCGCGCGGGCGATGGCGGCGCGCTGCTTCTCGCCGCCCGACAGGACCGGCGGCAAAACATGCATGCGGTCGCCGAGGCCCACCCAGTGCAGGATCTCCGACACCTCGGCCCGGTAGCTCGTCTCCTCCTTGCCGAGGATGCGCAGGGGCAGGGCCACGTTCTCATAGGTGGTGAGGTGGTCCAGCAGGCGGAAATCCTGGAACACGATGCCGATGCGCCGCCGGATCACCGCCACCTCGTCCGGGTCCAGGGACGAGACATCCCGGCCGAACAAAGTGATGAGGCCGCGCGTGGGCCGTAGCGACAGGAAGAGGAGGCGCATGAGCGTCGTCTTGCCCGCGCCCGAGGGGCCGGTGAGGAACTGAAACGAGTTGGGAGCGATGTTGAAGGTCACGTCCTTCAGCACCTCGGGTCCCATCCCGTATCTCAATCCGACATTCTCGAAGCGGACCAACTTCTTCACCCTGAACCGAATCAGCCGCGACGGGCCCTGCCCACCATAAACCCTCGGCCGGGGCTTTGGGACCGCCGAACGCCTCCGGGTGCGCATGCGCTGGACGGTTTGCGCGCGCCGGGCCATTCTTGCGCTGCAACGAGAGAGGAACGATGCCCCTTCCCCCGGTCAAGGTTCTGTTCGACGAGAACCGCATCGCCGCCCGAAACCGAGAACTGGCCAACGAGATCGCCGATGTCCGGCCCGAAAAGCTACTGGTGATCGCCGTCCTGAAAGGGTCGTTCGTGTTCGCGGCGGACCTGATCCGCGCCCTTCATGCCTCCGGGCAAGCCCCGGAAGTGGAGTTCCTCCACCTCTCTTCCTATCGGGATGCCACCGTCTCCTCCGGCCAGGTGGATATCCTGCGCGACGTGGAAAGCGACGTGCGCGGACGAGACGTGCTGCTGGTGGACGATATTCTGGAATCCGGCCGGACGCTGGCTTTCGCGAAGGACCTGCTGGCCGCGCGCGGGGCGCGCAAGGTCATGGTCTGCGTGCTGCTGGAGAAGCCCGGCAAGCGGGCCGTGCAGGTGGAGCCCGATTTCGTGGGCTTCGAGTGCCCGGACCTGTTCGTGGTGGGCTACGGCATGGATGTGGCCCACGCCTTCCGTCAACTGCCCTTCATCGGCGTGGTGGAAGGGTTGGATTGATTTTCCATGCCGCTGTACCGGTTCTGGCTGCGCCTGGGCAGGTCGCTCGGGCGCGACGAGTCCTTGGCATAAGGGCGGGGCGGCGGACAGGGGGGTGGAATGGAGCGGGGGAAGGGCATCCTGCGAGATGTCGTGCTGTGCGTGATCATCACGGTATGCACAGTGGTGTTCGTCGCCGGCGCGGGGGAAATCTATCTGCGCCTGGCGCGCCCGTTCCTGTTCGATGACCAGCCCCAGGTGACCGTTCCCGGCGTGGGGCTGCAGTATCAGCCCGGCGCCATGGTCCACCGCACCAACCAGCTGGATTTCTGGGTGAGCGAGCGGGCCAATGCCGACGGGTTCCTCGCCGCCCCGCCCACCCCCTATGCCCGGGCGCGCGACGCCTGCCGGGTCGCCCTCATCGGCGACAGCATGGTGGACGGGCGCGAGGTTCCCATCTCGGAGAAGATGCAGACGCGCATGGAGGAACTGGCGCCGGGCCTCGTTCCGGGCGCCCGGCTGATGGTCAATGCCTATTCCTACACCGGCGCCGGCCAGCTCAATCAGCTCGCCTTCTATGACCGCTATGCAGCCAAGTTCCGGCCCAACGTCATCGTCCTGGTGTTCGTGCGGAACGATTTCGCCAACAATTCCGTCCTGCTGGAAGCGATCCGCTATGGCTTCAGCCCCGATCATCCGCCGCGTGCCTATGCCCAGCGGACAGCGGGCGGAAGCATCCAGATGCTGTCCATGGACGACGGCTGGCGCGACCACGTCATGAATACCGCGCGCGCCCAAGGCTTCGCGCAGCGCGCGCATCTCTGGCTGACGCTCCACTCCTATTTCTACAATTGGATCTATGTGCGGCTTGCCATGGTCACCCCGCACTTCGCCGCCTGGCTTTATGGCTACGACCAGGGGCAGGCGAACCTCGCGCGGCTGGAGGCGCTGCGGCAGAGGCCCGGCAACGCGGCGCTGCTGGAAGGCTATGACGGCCACAGCGCCAGCAACGACAATCCCTTTACCGCCTTTGGCTCCATCGACGAGCCCTTCGCGTCCGAGAAGATGCCGCCGGCCTTCGAGGAGGCCATCGCCTTCACCGGCTTCGCCCTCGACCAGTTCCTGGCCCGCGCCCAGCGGGATGGCGCATCCCTGGTCATCCTGTCCACCGAGAACATGCGCCAGTTCGATCCTCCGGGAGACCGGCGGTTCAAGCGGTTGGAAGCCCTGGCCCAGGCGCGCGACATCCCGGTGATCGATCTTTATGATTTTATCCGGAGCCAGGGCCGGGACGCGAAGGACGCATCCTTCGTCCATGAGCCTCACTGGAATGCGCAGGGCCACCTCTGGGCCGCGCAGGCGCTGCTGGACTACATCAAGGCCCATCCGGCCCTGTGTACTCAGGCGGGCGGGCGGGCCAGTACCGGGCCGGCTTCGCCCGGCGGCGGGCGGTAGGGCGAGAGCAGCCTCAGCCCATAAGCCACCGCCACGGTGGCCGGCAGCGCGACGAGGCCACCCAGGAACACCCAGAAGCCGGGCAGCAGCGCGAAGGAGGCCGCCGTGGTGGCGGCCGCCACCGCCGCCACGAGGCTGAGGCGGCCGAAATCATAGGGCAGGCGCACATAATATTGGGACACCAGGTGGATCACCACCGTGCGCGCCAATTGTGCGATCAGCGTCGCGGCGATGGCGCCGGAGACGCCGTAGGGCGGGATCAGCAGCCAATAGAGCACCAGCACCACGGCGGCGCCGAAGGCATTGGTGGCCAGCGGCACGAAGCCGTCACGCCGCAGGAAGCTGCCCAGTTCCAGCAGGCTCGCGACTTCCTGCACCGCATAGATCAGCGCGATCCAGGGAATGAGATAGATGGCGGGATGATAGGCAGCGGGGGTCAGGAGCTGGATCACGAGCGGCCCGCCCAGCGACACCGCCACGGCGGCGGCCATGATGATGACCAGGCCAAGCCCCACCACATGGGCGCTGCGCGCCACGCCGTGGGGTTCGTAGAGCACGATGAAGCGCTTGGGGAACCACCACATGTGGAACGGCTGGAGCAGCACTGCCGTCATAATGCCGATGCGCACGGCCACGCCGTAGACGCCCAGTTCCGCCGTGCCCACCGCATCCGCCAGGAACCAGCGGTCGAGGCTGCCCAGCGCGAACATGGCCAGCGCCGAAACCAGGAGCGGGCCGGAAAACAGGGTGAGCGGCCACCAGTCGATGCCGCGCACCCGCACCCCGGTTTCGCGTAGCACGATGACCGCGACGGCCACGCCCTGCACCACGGTGGCGATGGCGCCCGCACCCAGCACGCCCGCAAGGCCGAAGCCGGACACGAGGAGGGTGGCCGAGAGACTCGCGAACAGCACCGCCCGCACCATGCTCAGGGTGAAGAAGGTGGCGGCCGCCCCGCGGATCCGCAGCCAGGTGAGGCCGACGCCCAGAAGCCCCTCCATGGAGAGCGTCACCACCAGGATGCGCACCTCGGTGACGTTCGGGTTGCCGGGAAGGAGCTTTGCGATCTCGCCCGCCGCCGCGAATCCCGCCGCCGCGAGCACGGCCGAGGTCAGGATGGCGACGGCGAAGATATGGGCGCAGACCTCCCGCCGCTTCTCCCAGGTCTCCGCCGTGCCCACGAATCGGCTCAGCGTGGTGGGGAGGGCGAGGCCGAACACCACCGCGCCCACGTCCGCCAGCGCCAGCAGCACTTCCAGTCGGCCGTATTCCGACACCGAGAGGAAATGCGTGTTCACCGGAAGCATCAGCAGGCTGACGGCGCGCGTCGCGATCAGGCCGATGGCGTAATAGGCGCTCTCGCGCACGGCGGCCGCACGGCCGAAGCTCTGGATACGTGAGGTCAGCCGGGAGAGCATGAATGAGCCGCAAGGTTCCGGCGGGGGTGCCAGGATCGCGCAAAGGCAGGATCTCGCCTGGGTTTGCACAGGGATGGGCCGGAATCAACCACACCTTTGCTGGATCCAGGGCGGAGGCGGAGAAATCCATGGACGGGGCGAAAACCGTGCGCATGATGTCGTCCGTCACTCCCTCCGAAGCGGCCGGCGCCCCCGTAAATGCCCATGATGAAGCTCGATGTCATCTGCGCGACCTATAACCGCGCCGACCTGCTGCGCAACGCCCTTGCGAGCCTCGCCGCCGCGCGGGTCCCGCCCGGCCTCGCCGTGCGCGCGGTGGTGGTTGACAACAATTCCGGCGATCATACGCGCCGCACGGTGGAGGCGTTCGCCGCGCAGGCGCCCTGGCCGGTGCTCTACCTCTTCGAGCAAAGACAGGGGCGCCACCACGCGCTGAACTGCGGCATCGCCGCCTCGGACGCCGACCTTATCGCCCATTTCGACGACGACGAGGTGGTGGATGGCGAATGGCTGGCGGTGATGGCGGCCACTTTCGCCGATCCGGCCGTGGACTATATGGGCGGGCCGGCCTTCCCCATCTGGCGCGCGCCTCCGCCGGACTGGCTGCCGACCGGCGCCTATACCGGCGTGCTGGGCATCGTGGACAATGGCCCGGTGCGGCGAGCCTATGGCACGCCGGGCTTTGAAGGCATGCTCACTGGGGCCAACTGTGCCTTCCGCAAGCCGATCCTTGATGCCTGCGGCCCTTATTCCGATGCCTTCATGTATGCGGAGGACCGCTATCTCTGGGGGCGGTTGAAGGAGATCGGCGCCCGCGGCTGGTGGGTGCCGGAGCTGATCGTCCATGCGGAGGTGCCGCAGAAGCGGCTCACCAGGGACTATTATCGCCGCTGGAGCGTGCAGGAAGGGCGCAATCTCGGGAAGATGGCAAAAGGGCAGGCCGGACTTCTCCTCGGTGCGCCGCGCTGGAAATGGCGGGCGGCGGTGCAGAATGCCGCCATCGTGACCATGGGCGCACTGTTCGGCAGCGGCTCCCCGAGCCGGCGCTTTCATGCGGAATTGGACCTGCGCCAGTTCGCTGCCTACTTCGCCGCCCGCAACCTGCCGTTTCTTCCCGAGGGCTATTACGACCGGGCCTGACCGGGCCGAGCAGGCGTTTTCGGGCTTCCAGTTCCCGTCTGCTCTCAGAAGTTTTCCAGAAGACGCTCGATGTAATCCAGCTCGATCTGCGGGCGCGAGGTCTGCTCCAGGCGGCGGCGCAATTCCTCCAGAACCTGCCGGGCGCGCTGGACGTCCATCTCCTCGGGCACCTTCACCGAATAGTCGTCCCCGTAATCCTGGTTGCGCATGGGGCGCCCCAGCGGGTCGGTGCGCTGGGCCTGCTCGCCGGAGGGGCCGCCCGGGCCCGGTCCGTCGGAGCCGCCCGGCTGGCCTTCGGCGAGCGCCTGCGCGCCCTGGCGCAGGGCCTGGAGCGCGCGGCCCTGGGCATCGAGGGCGCCCTGTCCGTCGCCCTGTCCCAGCGCCCGCTCGGCATCGCGCATGGCCTGGTCGGCGCGGCCGAAGGCATCTCCGGCGCGGCCCGCCGCGCCGCCCTGGCCGTCCTGGCCCTCGCCATCCTGTCCCTGCTGGCCTTGACCTTGCTGGCCCTGTTGTCCCTGGCCTTGTCCCTGCTGCATGCGGCGCAGCTGGTCCATCATCTCGCCGAGGCGCTTGCGCAGTTCGCCCTGTCCCTGCTGGACGTCGCCATACTCGCCCTCACGGCCCTGCTGCTGTCCCTGCTGGCCGCGCTGTCCTTGACCTTGTTGTCCCTGGCCTTGCTGTCCCTGCTGACCCTGGCCCTGGCGATAGGTGCGGTCGCGCAGGCGCTGCTGCTCCTGGATCATGTTGCCCAGTTCGCCCTGGCCCTGCTGTCCCTGCTGGCGGCCCGCCTGGCGCGAGCCGGGGCGCATGTTTTCCATCATGGCCTGAAGCTCATCCAGCATCTGGCGCGCCGCGTCGCGGGCGCCCGAGCGGGCGAGATTCTCGATGCGGTCCATCATGCGCTGGAGATCCTGGGGGCGCATGACGCGGGTGTTGGGGTCGAGCGGCCGGGCATCGGTGCCGCCGTCGCGCCGCGCCTCCTCGGCCAGCTGGCGCATCATCTTGTCCATGGCGGCGCGCAGATCCTGCATCAGCCGCTGGATTTCCTCGTCGGGCGCGCCGCGCTCCAGCGCCTCGCGCAGGGCCTCCTGGGCGGCCCGCAAGGCGCGCTGCGCGTCGGAGAGGTCGCCGTCCTCAATGGCGAGGGCCATGTCCCAGAGATAGTCCACGACGCCCCGCAGGTCGTCGTCATTGCTGGCATTGCGCAGGCGCCAATAGGCGGAGCGCACGCCGAGATATTCATTGGGGGCGATGCCGAACTGGTCGGGCGCGAGGGTCAGCGCCGCCAGCACGCCCTCCACCTGGGTGCGGGCCGCCACATCCAGCGCGAGCCGCCGCCGCTCCTCCACCAAAGCGCGGGCGAGGGGCTTGGTGAAGGGCCGGGCCGGCAGGCGGAAGATCTTGGTTTCGCTCGACGCTTCCTGGCCCGCCTCGTCGCGGGCCTTGAGCGTGATGGCCACCCGCGCGCCCGCCCAGGGGTGGGCGATGAGGTCGCGCGAGGCCTGCGCGCCCGACTTGGCTCCGGGAGCGGGCACCGTCAGCGGGAAGTCCGGCGGGGGAATGAGGGGGGTGCCCGCCACGGGATCCGGCGCGCCGGGGCGCGGGAAGAAGGGCTTTTCGGGCGGCAGGGCGGCGAAGGTGGCATTGGCCTCCTTCACCCCGTAATCGTCCTCGATGCGGTAGGTGAGGACGAGGGTGTTGCGCGGGCCCGGCTGCGGATCCTTCACGAAGGAGATGGCCGGCTTCTGGTCCTCGGAGGCGGCGAACCGCCAGAAGACCGAGCGCTGGTCCGGCCCGGTGGCCGTCACGCTGCCCGCCGAGCCGATGGTGAAGCGCCGCTCGACCGCGCCGGGCGTCGCGGGCTTCTGCGGGTCCGCGGCCTCGGGCTTCACCTCGGCGATGCCGCCTTCGGTCTTCAGGCCGCCATCGTCGAGCCCCACCGTGCGCACCACCAGCGTGCTTCCGGCGGGAACCGTGAGCGCGGCCGCATGGGTCTGCGTGGGATCGTCGGAGCGCAGGCCCGGCAGCACCACGGGCGGGCGCCCGGTATAGCCGGGCGGATCGATCCAGGCATCCAGGCGATAGGCCTTGGGCGTGACCACGCCCCGCCAGTCGAACGCGGCCTTCAGGCGCGAGAGATGCTCGCCCGAGGCGAGGAAGAAAGTGGCCACCACGGCGAGGAGCGCCAGGGCGCGGTAGGCGCGCGGGTCGCGGGTCGCCAAAGCCGGGGCGGGAAGGCCGGGGCGCAGCGCGCGCGCGGAGCCCAGCATGCGGGAAAGATGGGCGCGCCAGAGCGCGCTGCCCACCGGGTCGTCGGGCCGGGTGGCGAGGGAATCGGCCAGCGCCGTGGCGGGCCGGTGGGCGAGCCGGCTGCCGCGATCGAGGCGCGCCAGAGCGTCCGCGCGGTCCGGCCGGCGCACCTTGAGCAGGGGAATGAAGCTGAGGATGAAGGCGAGCGCGAACAGCACCACGCCGACAATGCGGCCGAGCGGCGGGAGATGGACGAACAGCCCGGCCCAGGCGACGGCCAGGAAGATGCCGACGACGCAGGCGATCAGGGCCAGCGGCGGCCACAGGCGCTCCCACAGGAGCACCCATCCGGCGCGTTTGACGGCGCGGTCCAGTGAGAAGGCCGCTTCACCCGCCGCATCCCGCGGCTGTTTCCGTTCCGGTGTCGCGCTCACGCGCCCTCCGCATCAGCCAGCCAAGGGGGCAGCTTATCACGGGATGACCGTGAGGCCAGCGCGGGCGCGGCCCCGGCGGCTCACGACTTAGTCAGGAGGCATGTTCCCGGGAGACCAGGGGCGCCCGCTCACTCTCCGGCCACGGGCACGGCCTCCGGCAAGGTGCCGTCCGGCGCGAGGTCCGCGATGAGGCGCAAGGTGCGCTCCCCGGTGCCCGCCAGCTTGGCGGTGACGGCGCGCAATTGCTGGAAATCCCGCGCGGTCAAAGGCTCGAACAGCATGTCGTTGGCCGGGCATTGCACCCGCGTCATGACATTGAGCCGCCGCACCGCCTCCTGCGTCACCCGCAGCACCACGCGGCGGCGGTCCTCGGGATTGACCGCCTTGGTCACCAGCCCGGCGGTCACCAGCTTGTTCACCTCGATGGTGACGAAGGCGCCGGACAGGTGCAGGTGCTCGGCGAGCTGGTTCACGCCCAGCTCGCTTTCGCTCTCGGAGAGGCGGGCGATGGCGGTGAGAACGGTATATTGCGTGCCCGACAGGCCGATGAGCTGGCCCAGCCGGTTGCGCACCTCCTGGATGGCGGAGGCGAACGCCAGCATGTCGTGCACCAGCTCGCGGAACTCATGGTCCGAGCCGTCCACCAGCAGGGCTGCGCGTGATGCGGTCAAAGGCAAAGCTCCCGTCTGCTTGGACGCCTTAGCTGCCATGACCCCCACTCCGACACCATTTGCGCTTCGCTCCCTCTTAAGAACGCATGCTCTTGACGTCCATGCAATTCTGATATTAGCTTTGTCACAAAGATAATATCCTCTCCAGATCATGGGCCGCGTCATATGGACACCGCCTTTTCCCAGTCCCGCTCCGCGCCGCCGGCGGCGTTCGATCCGCGCGCCTTCCGGGCCGCGCTCGGCCACTTCGCCACCGGCGTCGCCGTGGTCACCGCCTCCACCGCCACAGGCGAGGTGGTGGGCATGACCATGAGTTCGTTCAACTCGGTCTCGCTCGACCCGCCTCTGGTGCTCTTCTCCGTTGCGCGCTCGGCCTATTCGCTGCCCGCCATGCGCGGGGCGAAGGGGTTCGGCATCAACATTCTGGGCCAAGGCCAGCAGGATCTCTCCAACCGCTTCGCCCGCGCGCTGGAGGACAAGTGGCACCAGGTGGACCACCATTTGAGCCAGCACGACGCCCCGCTTCTGGCGGGTGCCATCGCCCATTTCGAGTGCGAGCCCTATGCGCGCCATGACGGGGGAGACCACGAGATCTTCCTCGCCCGCGTGGTGCGCTTCTCATCGCCCGAGGCGGGCGACCCTCTCATCTTCTTTCGCGGCCGCTACCACGCCCTCGCTTCCGGCGCCGATAGCTGAAGACCGCACCTCCAGAGGACAAGACCATGGTGAAGACCGGAGCCCAGCACATCGCCAGCCTCAAAGACGGGCGTGAAATCTTCCTCGACGGACGGCGCGTGGTGGATTCCACCACCGATCCGGCCTATCGGGGCGCCATTGCCTCGGTGGGGCGCATGTTCGATTTTCACAGCGCCCCGGAAAACCGCGCGCTGATGACCTTCGAGACGGACACCGGCACAGATGCCAACCGCATCTGGCAGTTGCCGGAAAGCTATGAGGAGCTGAAGACCCGCCGCAAGGGCCTGGAAGCCTGGACCGAGCTGCATGCGGGCTTCCTCGGCCGCGCGCCGGACCACGTCGCCTCCTGCATTTCGGGCATGTATATGGGCCTCGATGTGTTCGAGGCCTATGACCCGGCCCGCGCCAAGGCGCTCGCGGACTATTACCGCTATGCCCGCGACAACGACCTCTACCTCACCTATGTGATCATCAATCCCCAGGCCGACCGCTCCAAGAGCACGGCGGAGCAGGCGGACCCCTTCCTGTCCGCGGGCATCGTGGACCGGGATGCGGAGGGGATCACCATTCGCGGCGCCAAGATGCTGGCCACCGGCGGCATCATGGCCAACGAGGTGTTCGTCACCTGCATCCAGCCGCTCCAGAAGGGCGACGAGCCCTATGCCATCTCCTTCGCGATTCCCATGAACGCGAAGGGGCTGAAGATCATGTCCCGCAAGTCCTACGAGGCGGCGTCCCCGTCCGTGTTCGACAACCCCATGGCGAGCCGCTTCGACGAGAATGACGCGGTGCTCTATTTCGACGACGTGAAGGTGCCCTGGGACCGGGTGTTCGTGGCCGACAGCATCGAGATGACGGCCAAGCAGTTCCACGGCACGCCGGCCCATGTCTACCAGAACTACCAGGCGCAGATCCGCCTCTCGGTGAAGCTGAAGTTCCTCCTCGGCATCGCCCGGCGCATCACCGAGGTGAACGGCACCACCAATTTCCCCCAGGTGCGCGAGACGCTGGGCCAGCTCGCCGCCGAGGCCGGCATGATCGACGCCTTCGTGGCCGCCATGGAAGCGAAGGGCACCCATTACGGGCGCTATTTCGTGCCGGACCGGCACACGCTCTATGCCGCGCAGACCATGGCCCAGCAGGTCTATGGCAAGATCATCACCACCCTGCGCGAACTGGCCGGCGGCGGCATGATCATGCTGCCCTCCTCGGTGCATGATTACGAGAACCCGGAGCTGGCCGCGCTCATCGCCAAGACCCAGCAGTCCCCGGCCGCCAGCGCGGAGGAGAAGGTGAAGTTCTACAAGCTCGCCTGGGATGCGGTGGGCTCGGAATTCGCCTCCCGCCATGCGCAGTATGAGATGTTCTATGCGGGCGCCAGCTTCGTGGTGAAGGGCCATTCCTTCCGCACCTATGACTGGGCGGGCGCGGGCGCGCTGCTGGACCGGATGATGGCGGGCTATGACCTCGCCGACGAGATTTCCCCCGCCCCGGCCCGCGCCGCCGAGTGACCTCTTCAAGAAGATACGACCCCTTCAAGAGGACAGAACACCTTCAAGAGGATTTGCCGCCATGGCCATCAACAAGATCCACGACGAGTTCCACACCCTCGACCTCGCCACCGGCTGGGAGGTGCCCGCTGGCTATCCCAAGGGCATCCAGCAGAAGATCCTCTCCGGGGCGCTGGACGAGGAGAACAAGCGCGGCTCGCGCACCCGCCTGCTGCGCTTCGATGCCGGCGAGTTCACCACCAAGCCCTTCGTGCATGCGTATTGGGAAGAGGTGTTCCTGGTCTCCGGCGACCTGACGGTGGGCAATGACGAGAAGGGCGAGGGCGGCGAGGCATTCGCGCCCTTCACCTATGCGGTGCGCCCGCCGGGCGCCTTCCATGGCCCGTTCAAGTCGGAAAAAGGCTGCATCCTGCTGGAAATCCATTATTTCGATCCGGCCTGATCCTTTTCCTCCCCCGCGCCCTCAGGGCGCGGGTTTTGCATGTGCGGTGCCATGTCCTCCTCGAAGCCCACCCTCGCCTCCCTCGCCCAGGACCTCGCCGAAGGGCGTACCAGCGCCGTCGCTTTGCTGGAGGACTGCCTCGCGCAGATCGACGCGCCGGAGGGAGAGGGCGCCCGCGCCTTCACCCGCGTGAACCACGCGGCGGCCCGCACGGCGGCGGAGGCGCAGGACCGGCTGCGGGCGGCCGGGGCGGCGGGCTCGCCCTTCGCGGGCATTCCCATCGCCATCAAGGATTTGTTCGACGTGGCGGGGGAGGTGACCACCGCCGGCTCGAACGTGCTGGCGGATGCACCGCCCGCCCGCGTTGACGCCCCCGCCGTGGCGCGCCTGCGCAAGGCGGGCTTCGTCCATGTGGGCCGCGCGAACATGACCGAGTTCGCCTATTCCGGCCTCGGCATGAACCCCCATTACGGCGACCCCCGCGCGCCCTTCGAGCGCGCCGTGGGGCGCGTCTCCGGCGGCTCCACGTCCGGCGGCGCGGTGGCGGTGGCGGATGGCATGGCCCATGCCGCGCTCGGTACCGATACGGGCGGTTCCTGCCGCATCCCCGCTGCCTTCTGCGGCATTGTCGGCTTCAAGCCCACGGCGCGGCGCGTGCCGCTGGAGGGGGCCTTCCCGCTCTCCGGCTCGCTGGATTCCATCGGCCCGCTGGCCCGCTCGGTAGCCTGCTGCGCGGCGCTGGATGCGCTGCTGTCCGGCGCGGAGCCCCCGCCGCTCACGCCGCGCCCGGTGAACGGCCTGCGGCTGCTGATCCCCACCACCGTGGCGCTGGACGATCTCGACGCCGAGGTGGCGCTCGCCTTCGAGGCGGCGGTGGAGCGCCTGTCCCGCGCGGGCGCCAAGATTTCCTCCGGCCCCTTCGCGGAGTTCGGCGAGATTGCCGGGCTCAACGCCAAGGGCGGCTTCACGGCGGCGGAGAGCTATGCGGTGCACCGCGCGCTGCTGGCGGAGCGCGAAGCGGGCTATGACCCGCGCGTGTCGGTGCGCATCAAGCGCGGCGCGGGCCAGTCGGCGGCGGACTATCTGGATATCCTGGCGGCCCGGCGCAGCCTCATCGCCCGCGCCACGGCGCGCCTCGCGCCCTATGACGCGCTGCTCCTGCCCACGGTGGCCATCCTGCCGCCGCGCATCGCGGACCTGGCCACCGACGAGGATGCCTATGGCCGCGCCAACCTGCTGGCGCTGCGCAATCCCACCTTGATCAACATGATCGACGGCTGCGCGCTGTCTCTCCCCCTCACCACGCCCGGCGGCGCCCCCGCGGGGCTCATGCTGGCGGGGGCGGCGGGAACGGATGCCGCCCTGCTCGCCATGGGCGCGGGCGTGGAGGCGGTTCTGGACTGATGCCAAGCCCGCGCGGCGCTTGAGCGACACCTGCTTGGCGCCGGTCAAAGACCGGGGCCGTTGGTATGAGCATTCCTTACGCGGCGGGCGCGGGGGCGGGCCAGCCGTCCTCGTCTTCCTCCGGGTCGTCCGGGGCGCTGCGCATCTGGGCCAGGGGAATGCCGAGCACGAACCCCTTCTGGCGGTCGTCATAGGCAAGGCTCGTCCAGGGCACGTCCTGGTGCTCGCCGCCCATGCCCAGAATGGAGCCGATGGCCAGCACGGCGGTGCGGACCTGCCCGGTGCGCTCGTCGATCAGCAGATCGTGAATGATGCCCACATGGGCGCCCGCCGTGTCATAGACGTCGGACCCCTTGATATCGCCCGCGGCCACATGGCCGGGCGTGCTCGTCTCGTGGATCATGGGAGCCTCCTCATTCTCTCGCGCCAGCCCGTTTCCAAACCAACGAGGGGCGCGACGGGAGGTTCCCCTCAGCCCCTCCGGCGCAGGATCTTGAGGCGGCCCAGCAGCTCGGCCACGGCCTCGGGCGGCAGGTGGGCGATCTCGCGGGCGAGGAGATTGGCCAGCTCGGTGGCTTCCGGCGAGAGGCCCGCCGTGTCCACCACGATGCGCGGATGGGAGAGTTCCGCGAGGCGCTGGAGGTCTTCCGCCTCGTCCCAGATGACGTTGAAATAGGCGATGATGCGCTGGACCATGGCCCAGGTGGGCCGGCCGCGCTTTCCATTCTCCAGGGCCGAGAGATAGGTGGGGCTGACGCCGATTGTGGTGGCCATCTGGGAGAGCGTCACCCCGCGCTCGGCCCGCAGGTCGCGCAGGCGCCGGCCGAACGGGGTCATGGCGTGCCGTCCCCGCGCCGCCGCCGGATGCGCACATAGAGCGCGCCTTCCCCACCATGGCGCTGCGCGGCGGGCTCGAACCCCACCACGAAGGCGCGCAGCACGGGATCCGCCAGCCAGAGCGGCACCGCCCGGCGCAGCACGCCGCGCTCGGGCAGGCCGTGCATGGACGATCCGTCCCGCTCGCCCAGCCCCCGTTCAGCCGCCCCCTTGCCGGTGATGACCAGCACCAGCCCGTGCCCCAGCCGCTGCGCTTCCATCACGAAGGCGTGCAGCCGCCGGTGGGCGGACGCCTGGGTGAGGCCGTGCAGGTCGATGCGCGCATCCACCTCCGCATTCCGCCCCAGCCGGCGGCGCATGCGCGGCTCCAGGGCGGCGAGGGGCGGGGGCGGCTTGGCGACGGGTGCGGGAATGGCTGCGGCCAGCGGGGCCACCTCCGGCTTGGGGGGCGCGGGCGGGACCGCCTCCTCAGGGGGCGGCGCCTGCGGGTGGAGCGGGGTCACCGAGCGGATGACATGGTGCCAGAGCGCGCGCTCCTGCGCATCGAGGGTGCGCGCGCGGCGCCTGCGGCTCACGGCGCCCGGCTCTCGAAGCGCGGCACCAGCAGCGTGAAGGTGCCGGGATGGCGGATGCGGCCCGCCACCAGCCCCGGCCCGGTGCCCGCGCCGAAGAACAGGTCGGCGCGGGCGGGGCCGACGATGGCCGAGCCGGTGTCCTGGGCGATCATCAGGCGGCGGAAGGGGGCGCGGTCGCTGTCGCCCTCCAGGGGCAGTTCCGCCTCGATGAAGACCGGCGTCCCATAGGCATGCAGCGCCCGATCCACGGCGATGGAGCGGCCGGGGGTCAGCGGGACGCCCTGCGCGCCCAAAGCCCCGTCCGTGCCGGACAGGGGGACGGCCTTGAAGAAGACGAAGGAGCGGTTCTCCCGCATCAGCGCCCGTCCGGCGGCGGGGTCCGCCTCGATATAGCGGCGGATGCGGTCCATGCTCATGTCCTCGCGGGGCACCAGCCCGCGCTGGATGAGAAGGCGGCCCACCGGCAGGTAGGAATAGCCGTTATGGCCGTCATAATTGAGCCGCAGCACGCCCCCGTCCGCGAGGCGGATGCGGGCCGAGCCCTGGATCTGCATGAAGAACAGGTCCACCGGGTGCTCGATCCAGGCGACCTCCAGGCCCTTGCCCGCCAGCGCACCGTCCTCGATGGCGGCACGGTCATAATAGGGCACGAGGACATCGCCCTCCTTGCGCATCACCTGGCCCCGATTGCCGTCGGCGGGCGGGCGCAGGGCGATGAGGTCGGCGGGGCGGCCATAGATGGGCACGGTGAAGCGCGCGGTGCGCACCGGCGAGCCGTCCACTTCCGGCTCGTAATAGCCGGTGAGGAAGCCGGGCGGGTTGGCTTCCGGCACGATGCGGTAGGCGCGGAAATTGGCCTCGAAGAACAGGCGCGCCACCTGCTGGGAGGGCGCGTGCCCCCCCAGGGCGCCGGAAACGGCCCGCGCGGCGGCGCAGGCGGTGCGCAGGCCGGGAACCAAGGTGGTATTGGAGGCGGGGCCGACTTCCTTCGGCGTCACGGCGAGCGCGCCGCAGCTTGCGCGGAAGGTGGCGAAGGCGGCGGGGGCATCGTCCTGCACCCAGCCCGCAACAGCGGGGAAGGCGAGGGGCTGGAGGGCCGCGCCGGGGATTGCGGGGGTCGGCACGGGGCGCACCCGGCCTGTGTCCGCCGCTGCCGGTCCGCAGGCGGCGAGGAGGAGGACAAGGGCGCGCAACCAATGAGACATGACATTCTCCCGGCCCCGATCGGCCTTCGCCCGAGAGTTGGCGGGACCGGCCGGGCGGGTCAAGGCCCGTGCGTGCGTGGGGTCAGAGCGCGGCCAGCAGGCGGCGTCCCACGGCGGCGGCGCCCACGAGGCCGGGGGTGGGGTGAACCACCACCTGCACCGTGATGGAGGCGAGGTGCTCGTGATAGGGCGGATGCTCCTCGAACGCCTTGCGGAACGGGGAGGCGGCGAACAGCGGCGCCATGGCCGCGCCCACGCCGCCGGCGATGAACACCCCGCCGAGGGCGCGCACCAGCAGGCAATAGTCCCCCGTGATCCGGCCGAGAAGGCGCAGGAAGACGTGGCAGCTCTCCAATTCGCGGGCATGGCCGCCCAGCGCCGACTGGATGATGGCGTGGGAGGTGGCGGTCTCGCCGCTGAGGATCCGGTGCAGGCGCACGAGGCCGGGACCGGAGAGGACATGCTCCACGCTGACCGGACCCAGCTCGCGCACCAGATGGGCGACGATGCGGGCCTCGTCGGCGGTGACGGCGCCGAGCCGCACATGGCCGCCTTCGCCGGGCAGCACTTCGTAGGATTTCTTTTCGGGATGGGGAATGAGGGTGGCGGTGCCGAGCCCGGTTCCCGGTCCGCAGACCAGGATGGGTGCCCCCTCCTTGGCATGGCCCACGCCCACCTGGATCAGGTCGCTGCGCCCGAGGCTGCGCACCCCATGGGCCAGCGCGGCGAAGTCATTCAGCACGGCGAGCGCATCGAGGCCCAGGGCGCTGGCGAGGGCGGGCCGGCGGAAGCTCCAGGCCCGGTTGGTCATGCGCACATCGTCGCCGTCCACAGGGCCGGCGATGGCGAGCACGCCCGCCCGCGGCCGCTCACCGGAGAGCGAGCCGAGATAGGCTCCGAACATTTCCTCCAGGCTGCCATAGCCGTCATTGGGCTCGACCCTGACGTCGAACGCCGCGCCATCAAGCCCGGCGCGGGCGATACGGGTGGTGGTTCCGCCGATATCGGCCAGCAGGATGGTGGGGGGCATGGGGCATCCAGAGGTGAGACTGAACGCATCCCGGATTCCTGTGACCGAATCAAGGATCAGGAGCGATCATGTCTCAGGAAAATGCGTCGCAGGTCAGCTGGTTCCCCCATGCGGACGGCAATGGCGCGGGGGGCGCAGGGGCCTGGATCCCGCGGCGGTCCTTTCGCGTTCCCCCCGGTGGCGTCGGCGTCTCGCCTGCCGTAAGGTGCGCTTATGTGGCGGACACGGTGCGGGCGGGGCTGGAAAAGCCGCGCCGAAGACGTACATATCGGACATCCCCGGTCGGTCGGTCGTCGTAATGGCGTCCGCAAGCGGGGGGACGAGGCCGTAACCTGCGCCGTAAGGGGCGGGGATGGTCTCAGGGCGTGAATCTGGCGGGGCGGCAAGCCGGTCCGTCGCAGCATGGCGAAGCGCAGTGCTCGACATCTATACGATCATCTTCCTGGCTCTGGCCGTGTTCATCTTCATCCGGCTGCGGAGCGTGCTGGGTCAGCGGACCGGGCGCGAACGCCCGCCTTATGACCCCTATTCCCGCGACCAGGCCCGCCCGGTCCCGCCCGCGTCCGACAAGGTCGTCACGTTGCCCCAGCGCAACATGGACCTGCCGGGCCAGGTTCCCCCCGCGGACGACGAGGCCGAGCCGCCGCGCTTCCGCTGGGAAGGCGTTGCGCCGGAAGGCTCGCCCGTGGCTGATGCCCTCGACCAGATCGCCCAGGCCGAGCCCGGCTTCGACGCCAAGCATTTCCTCGTGGGCGCAAAGTCCGCCTACGAGATGATCGTGCTCGCCTTTGCCGGCGGCGATCGCCGCGCGCTCAAGGACCTGCTCTCCAAGGATGTCTATGACGGCTTCGTCGCGGCCATCTCCGAGCGCGAGGCCCGGGGCGAGACCATGGAATCGCGCTTCATCTCCATCGAGACGGCGGATCTCCTGGATGCCAGCGTGCGCCAGCGGACCGCGCAGGTGACGGTGCGCTTCGTCTCCAAGCTCATCACCGCCACCCGTGGGCGCGATGGCAGCGTGGTGGACGGCAGCCCCGACACGGTGGCGGATGTGACCGATGTGTGGACCTTCGCCCGCGACCTCGGCGCCCGCGACCCCAACTGGAAGCTGGTGGCCACCGAAGCCGCCGCCTGATCCGTCTTCAGGCCGACAAGGACACCGGAGCGGGATCGCCCGCCGCTCCGGCGCAGAAGCGGGCGAGCGTCGCGGCCAGATCCCGCGCCGCGCCCCCCGCCCCAGGCGCGAGGGCCAGCGCCAGTTCCGTGGGCGCGATGGGCGGCAGGCCCATATCCTCCAAAATCCGATGTTCCCCGGTCACGTTGCGCCGTGACAGCAGCGCGATGCCGAGGCCGCAGGCCAGCGCCGCCTGGAGCCCCATGAGGTTGGGGCTCTCATAGGCGATGCGCCAGCTGCGCCCCGCCGTCTCCAGCGCCCGGATGGCCCGGTTGCGATAGACGCAGCCGGGGGTGAAGGCCACCAGCGGCACCGGGTCGCCATCCGGCACGGGCAGGCCCGCGCCCGCGATCCAGACCGGCTGCTCCCGCCAGCTTGCCACTGCATCGCCCGCGCCCGGCTCGCGCTTGTAGAGCGCCACGTCCAGCGCGCCGCGCGCAAGGTCGGCGGCCAGTTCGCAGGACAGGGCACACCGCACCGAGAGCCGCACCGTCGGCCGCGCACGGGCGAACGCGCCCACCGCGCGGGTCAGCGCATCCAGGGCGAAATCATCGGGGATGCCGAGCCGGACCATGCCGCCGGACGGCTCGCCCACCGCCGCCTTGGCTTCCGCACTGAGGGCGAGCAGGCGCCGGGCATAGCCCAGAAGCCGTTCCCCTTCCTCCGTGGTGCGCACCGTGCGCCCCTCGCGGACCAGCAGCGGGCGGCCCACGCTCTCCTCCAGCCGCTTGATCTGCTGGCTGACGGTGGACTGGGTGCGGTGGACCCGTTCGGTGGCGCGGGTGAAGCCTCCGGCATCCACCACGCTCACGAAGGCCCGGAGCAATGCGAGGTCCAGCATGACCCATCCATTCGAAAATCGACTGACAACAGCCTAAAGATCGAATTTCTCAATGCAAGTGCGGCATGCTTTCCTTCCCCTGCGCCAGGACTTCCAAGGAGACGCGCAATGACCTACGCAGGGACCAAAGGGCTTCGGGGAGGAGCCTCCTCCATGCCCGACGCCTCGATGCCCGATGCTTCCGTGCCGAACGCTCCGCGCGCCGCCGCGCCGCGCCTCAACGCGACTCCGGGCCTCATCGCCCTGTTCTGCATCCTCTGGAGTTCCGCCTTCGCCGCGGGAAAGGTGGCGGTGGCCGATTGCCCGCCTTTGACGCTGCTGGCCACGCGGTTCCTCATGGCCGGCGCCATCCTGCTGACCGTCACCTTGGTCCTCGGACGCTTCAAGCGCCTGTCACTGCGCGAATGGGGGGCGCTGGCATTGGCCGGCACGCTGAACAACGCGCTCTATCTGGGCCTGAGCTTCAGCGGCCTTGCCACCGTCTCCTCCGCCTTCACCGCCGTGATCATCTCGGCCAATCCGCTGCTCACCGCCTTGGTGGCGGGGCCGATCCTGGGCGAGCGGCTCACGGTGCGCAAAGCCATCGGGCTGCTGCTGGGTTTCCTCGGCGTCATCGTCGTGCTGCGCTCGCGCCTGGCGGGCGGGCATGAGGCGCTGAGCGGCACGCTGCTGGTGCTGGCGGCGCTGGTGGCGCTCACGGCGGGCACGCTCACCTATAAGCGCTTCGGAACCTCCGCCGATCTGTTCCAGGCCAGCGGCATCCAGTGCCTGGCGGGTGCCTTGGCGCTCGGGCCGGTGGCGCTGTTCCTGGAGAATCCCGCGTCCGCCCATCTTTCGGCGGCGTTCCTGGGCTCGTTCGCCTATCTGGTGGTGGCGGTTTCCGTGGGCGGCTACACGCTCTGGTACTTCATCCTCAACCGCTCCAGCGCCACCGAGGCCACGGCGCTGCACTTCCTCATGCCGCCGCTGGGCCTGCTGTTCGGCTGGCTGCTGCTGGGCGAGCCGGTGCCCCTGCTGGATATCGTGGGCATCGTGCCCATCGCCGCCGGAATCTGGATGGTCACCCGCTGAAGGCTTGGTCCGCCAGGGTGCCGAGGCTTTCCGCATCGGCCCCGAGGGCGGCCAGCGTCTCGCCGATATGGGCGGGGAGGGGGGCCGAGACCGCCAGAGGCGGGCCGTTCTTGGCCACCGGCAGCACGATGCGGCGCGAATGGAGATGCAGAACCGGGCCGCCCGGCAGGCGCGAGGCGCCGCCATAGATGGAATCGCCCAGGATCGGCGTTCCCAGATGCGCCAGATGGGCGCGCAACTGGTGGGTGCGCCCCGTTATCGGGGAGAGGGCGAGAACCGCCAGCCCTTCGCCCCGATACAGCACGCGCCAGTCCGTCACCGCCTCCAGGGCGCCGGGACTGTTCTTCGGCACCGCCTGCATCCACCAGCCGCGATGGGGCGAGCGCTTGGCCAAGGGCTGGTCGATGCGCCCCGTCTCCTCCGGCGGCGCGCCGCGCGTGACCGCCAGATAGGTCTTGTCCACCCGCCCCTGCGCGAACAGGGCATTGAGCTGGGCGATGGCCTTGGGGTGGCGCCCCAGCACCAGGCAGCCGGACGTGTCCTTGTCCAGCCGGTGGGCCAGCTCCGGGCGGCGCGGCAGGCCGAAGCGCAACTCATCCAGCAAATCGTGCAGCGTCACCCCGCCCTTGGGGCCGGGATGGACCGGCAGGCCCGCGGGCTTGTCGAGCACGAGCGTCATCCCGTCGCGGTGGAGGATGCGGTCGGCGATGGCGTGGGAGGGTGTCATGACAAAAGGGGGCCGAAGGCGTGGAAAAAGCGGCGGAGACGCGCGTGTCGGATGCTTCCTTGGCCCAGCGCGCCGTCCGCGTCCAGCGCTTCCGGGAGGGGCGGCCCGCGCCGTGGCGGGGCGCACCGTCGCACGATTTTCATAATCGACATGTCACAAGCGCTATCCTACCGTTCTCAGAGTTTAGCGGAACCCGGCCATGGCCCATACAAGAAAGACCGAGCAGCGCCTGCTCACCGCCGATGAGATGGAATTCGTCGAGAAGGCGCGCCATCCCGTCCTGGCCACCCTGAGCCATGCGGACCTGCACGCGCTCATCCACCATCTGCGCGACCGTCGCGACCGCGCCCAGACCATCGCCAACAACCAGCGCCGGGCGCTGCGCGGCAAGGGCGGCCGGGGCGAGGTGACGTTCGAGAAGGCGGATTCCGGCAATCGCCAGAAGGCGTCCGTGCTCACCGACGCGCTCACCCGCGCGCGCCGCGAGATGACGCGCCGCGAGGCGGAGGACGCCCGCGAGGCGCTGATCCTGAACGCCCGCCGCGCGCTCGGCCTGAAGACGGCGGCCGGCTCCGCCGACCATCCCGGCGCGGGCCCGCACGCCAATGAAGGCATGCACGCCAAGCCGAAGACCCGCCTCGACCGCATCGGCAGCCGCTCCGGCGAAGCGGGCCGGGTGCGCAAGTTCGTGGCGGTGGCCCAGGCCAAGAAGGACGGCCGCTGAGCATCCGGGGGCCGGCTTCGGACCGGCCCCCGCCTTGCCTCAGCTCTGGACGAGGCCCAGGCGATAGGGATGGGCGGGATAGACGCCCAGGATGCGTAGTTCGCGGGAGAAGAAGGCCAGTTCCTCCAGCGCGAATTTCAGGCCCCGGTCGTCGGGGTGCCCGTCCACGTCCGCATAGAATTGCGTGGCCGTGAAGGCGCCGTCCATCTGGTAGGATTCCAGCTTGGTCATGTTGACGCCGTTGGTGGCGAAGCCGCCCAGCGCCTTGTAGAGCGCGGCGGGAACGTTGCGCACCCGGAACACGAAGCTGGTCACCACCGGCCCGTTGCCCGCCGGCGCCCACTCGCCTTCCCGGGCGAGGATGACGAAGCGCGTGGTGTTGTGGCTCTCGTCCTCGATATTCTCGGCCAGGATGTCGAGGCCGTAGAGTTCGGCGGCAAGCCGCGAGGCGATGGCCGCGCGGGTCACGTCCCTGGCCTCCGCGATCTCCCGCGCCGAGCCCGCCGTGTCCGCGCCGATCACCGGGGTGAGGCCCAGCGTGCGCAGCACCTTCCGGCATTGGCCGAGCGCCATCACATGGCTCTGGGCGCTCTTGATGGTGGAGAGGTTCGCGTCCTTCACGGCCATGAGCTGGTGCGACAAAGGCAGGAAGAACTCGCCGATGATGGCCAGGCTCGCCCGGGGCAGCAGGTGGTGGATATCAGCCACGCGCCCGGCGACGGAATTCTCGATGGGGATCATGGCGAGGTCGGCGCTGCCGCCCTCCACCGCTGCGAAACAATCCTCGAAGGTGGCGCAGGGCACCGCCTCATGGTCCGGATAGGTCTCGCGGCAGGCGATGTGGGAATTGGCGCCCGGCTCGCCCTGAAACACGATGCGGCGGCTCATCGGCCTCACGTCCTTGTTGTTGCTGCCGCGCATATCCACCCTCGCGGCGCCGATGTCCATACGGTCGGGGTCCGGACCGCGCGAAGCCGTTGCGATGCGTGGCATTGGGGCGCGGCCCCGACGGGTTGCACCCGTTCGGGCAACATGATTACTGTCCGGCAGGTTTAGCCCGCGCATGGCGCGGTGCCGCGATTTGCGCGCTGTGCTGGATAGAAAAAGTGGGGCTCCGAGGAGCGAAGCGCCGATGAATAGTTTTGAATTAAACAAGATCGCAGGAGCGGTGCTCGGGACGCTGACGCTGACCTTCGGCCTCGGCATCTTCTCGGAAATCCTGTTCGCTCCCGAAGCCCCCGCCAAGCCCGGCTACGACATCGTCGTTCCCGATGGGCCGAGCGAAGCCCAGGCGACGGCCGCGCCCGCCGTGCCGATCGAGGAATTGTTCGCCAAGGCGTCCATCGAGAAGGGCGCCAATGTCGCCAAGCGGTGCGGCTCCTGCCACAACTTCCAGGAAGGCGCCGGCGCCAAGGTCGGCCCCGACCTTTACGGCGTGGTGGACCGCCCCGTGGCGAGCGCCCCCGGCTTCGCCTATTCGGCGGCCATGAAGGCCCATGGCGGCAACTGGACGCCCCAGGAGCTCAACGCCTTCCTCGTCAATCCGAAGGCCGACATTCCCGGCACCGCCATGGCGTTCGCCGGCATTCCCAAGGAGACGGAGCGGGCGGACCTGATCGCCTATCTGAACTCCCTCTCCCACAATCCCAAGCCGCTGCCCACGGCTGCCGCCGCCCCCGCCGCTGCGCCTGCGGATGCCAAGCCTGCGGATTCCAAGCCCGCAGACGCCAAGCCTGCAGACGCCGCGCCCGCGCCTGCGGCCCCCGCCGCGCCGCCCACGGGCGATGCCGGCCAGTCCACCGCCCCGAAATGAGGCGGCGCCGGTTCGTCCGGCACAAGGGATGATCCATCGCGAGAGGGCCGGTCCTTGGGGGCCGGCCCTTTTCGTTTGGACCCTTGTCCACGGTGACGGCGGGCTTCTCACCTGATTTTGCGCGCCGCGCCGCCGTGCGCCTTTTTTCTGCCGTCGCGTCAGGGGTCATTATCGGCTATGGCGCTTTAGTCCCGTCGCGCCGATCCGGAGCCCGTTGATGCGTTTGTCCGCCCGCCGCTTCGCCTTCGCCCTGGCCCTCGTGCTCGGCACCGCCCCGGCCCTGGCACAGCAGGCGCCCGCCGCGTCCGAGACGCCCGCCGCCGCTCCGGCGGCGTCCGCGCCCTTCCGGTTCGCCACCTCGCTCATGGGCCAGCCGAAATATCCGCCGGACTTCAAGCATTTCGACTATGTGAATCCGAACGCCCCCAAGGGCGGGCTGGTGCGGTTCGCGGAATCCGGCACCTTCGACAGCTTCAACGCCATCGTGCCGCGCGGCGCGGTCTCGGCGGGCATCGGCCTCATCTATGACACGCTGACCACCCAGTCGCGGGACGAGGTGGCAACCGCCTATGGCCTGATCGCCGAGGGCCTGTCCTATCCGGAGGATTTCTCCTCCGTCACCTATCGCCTGCGCGCCGATGCCCGCTGGCATGACGGCAAGCCCATCACGCCCGAGGACGTGGTCTGGTCGTTCGATGTCATCACCAAGAACAGCCCGGGCCAGGCCTTCTATTATCGCCATGTGAAGGACGTGCAGAAGACCGGCGAGCGGGAGGTGACCTTCACCTTCGACCAGGGCGGAAACCGCGAGCTGCCGCAGATCGTCGGCGAGATGCTGGTGCTGCCCAAGCATTGGTGGACCGGCACCGACGGGGCCGGGAAGGCGCGCGACATCACCCAGGGCACCCTGGAGCCGCCGCTCGGGTCGGGCGCCTATCGTATCAAGTCCTTCGTGCCCGGCCGGAGCGTGAGCTACGAGCGCGTGAAGGATTATTGGGCCAAGGATCTGCCCGTGAATGTGGGCGCCAACAATTTCGACGACATCCGCTACGAATATTTCCGCGACGACACGGTGGAGCTGGAGGCGTTCAAGGCCGACCAGTACGACTTCCGCGTGGAAACCTCGGCGAAGAACTGGGCCACCGCCTATGACTTCCCCGCCAAGGCGGATGGCCGGGTGATCCTCGAAACCTTCGAGAACAAGGCCTCCGGCGTCATGCAGGCCTTCGTTCCCAATTTGCGCCGGGCCAAGTTCCAGGACCAGCGGGTGCGCCGCGCGCTCAATTATGCGCTCGATTTCGAGAGCATGAACCACACCCTGTTCTTCGACCAATATACCCGCATCAACAGCTACTTCTCGGGCACCGAGCTGGCCTCGTCCGGCCTGCCCACGGGCATGGAGCTGGAGATCCTGAACACCGTGAAGGACAAGGTGCCGCCGGAGGTGTTCACCAAGCCGTTCACCAATCCGGTGAACAAGGCGGAGGATGGGCGCCGGGCCAATCTGCGTGCCGCCTCCGAACTGCTCAAGCAGGCGGGCTATCAGGTGAAGGGCAAGCAATTGGTGGACGCGAAGGGCGAGCCCTTCACCATTGAGATCCTCATCAACAGCCCGCCCTTCGAGCGTGTGGCGTTGTTCTATAAGCCGGGCCTGGAGCGGCTGGGCATCGCCGTGTCGGTGCGGATGGTGGATTCCTCCCAATATATCAACCGCGTGCGGGCCCGCGACTTCGACATGATCATCGCCGCCTGGGGGCAGTCTCTCTCCCCCGGCAACGAGCAGCGCGATTCCTGGGGCTCGGAGAGCGCCAAGCGCGAGGGCTCGCGCAATTATGCGGGCATCGCCAATCCGGCGGTGGACGCGCTGATCGACAAGGTCATCTATGCCCGCTCGCGGGAGGAACTGGTGGCCTCCACCCAGGCGCTCGACCGGGTGCTGCTGTGGAACGACTATGTGGTGCCCGCCTGGACCCTGCGCTACACCCGCACGGCCCGCTGGGACCGCTTCAGCCGCCCGGAGACGCTGCCCAGATACAGCTATGAATTCCCCACCATCTGGTGGTGGGACGCGGCCAAGGCCGCCAAGGTCGGGGCGCCCCCCCAATGACGCAGGGCCTGCTCGCCCGCCGTAGCGTGCTGCGCCTCGCGGTTGCAGCGAGCGCGGCCGCGCTGTCCCGGAGCGCCTTCGCACAGGCCCCTGCACCGGACGCGGCCCAGGATGCGCCCGCGCCTGCATCGCCCGCGACGCCGCGACACGGCCTGTCCTCCTTCGGCGAGCTGAAATATCCGGCGGACTTCCGTCATTTCGACTATGTGAATCCGGCCGCGCCCAAGGGCGGCGCCTATTCGCTGATCGGCCCCACGGCGGCCTATAATCAGTCCTTCCAGACCTTCAATTCGCTGAACGGCTACATCCTGCGCGGCGACGCGGCGCAGGGGCTGGCGCTCAATTTCGATAGCCTCATGACGGGCGCGGCGGATGAGCCGGATTCGCTCTATGGCCTCGTGGCGCGCTCCGTCACCATTGAGGAGGGCGGGCAGCTTTATCGCTTCCGCCTGCGGCCGGAAGCCCGCTTCCATGACGGCACGCCGCTCACCGCCGAGGATGTGGCCTTCTCCCTCACCACGCTGAAAGCGTCGGGCCATCCCTTGATCCGGCAGGCGCTGCAGGAATTCATCGGGGCCGAGGCCGAGGCGCCGGACACGCTGGTGGCCCGCTTCACGCCCACCCGCCCCCGCGACGTGCCGCTCTATGTGGCGGGCCTGCCCATCTTCTCGAAGGCCTATTACGCCACGCGCCCCTTCGAGGAGACGACGCTGGATCCCCCGCTCGGCTCCGGGCCGTACAAGATCGGCCGGTTCGAGAGCGGGCGCTTCATCGAGCATGACCGCGTGCGCGACTATTGGGGCGCGGACCTGCCGGTCAATCGCGGGCGGTTCAACTTCGACACCGTGCGCTACGAATATTTCCGCGACCGCGACGTGGGCTTCGAGGCCTTCAAGGCGCGGGCCTATCTGTTCCGGCAGGAATTCACCTCCCGTGTCTGGGCCACCCAGTATGATTTCCCCGCCGTCGCCGATGGCCGGGTGAAGCGGGACGTGCTGCCGGACCATACGCCGTCCGGCGCGCAGGGCTGGTTCTTCAACACCCGCCGCCCGAAATTCGCGGACCGCAGGGTGCGCGAGGCGCTCTCCCTCGCCTTCGACTTCGAATGGACCAACAAGAACCTGATGTACGGCCAATATGACCGCACCGTCTCGTTCTTCCAGAATTCCGACCTCATGGCCTCCGGGCTGCCCGATGCGGCTGAGGAGGCGCTGCTGGCGCCCTATCGCGACCGCCTGCCGGCCGACGTATTCGGCGCGCCCTACGTGCCCCCGGTGGGCGACGGCTCCGGCCAGGACCGCGCCATGCTGCGCCGCGCCGCTGCGCTGCTGAAGGAGGCGGGCTATCAGGTGAACCAGGGGCGGCTGCTGGACCCGAAGGGCCAGCCGCTCACCATCGAGTTCCTGGACGATGACGGCTCCTTCGAGCGCCACACGTCGCGGCTCATCGCCAATCTGAAGGTGCTGGGCATCGAGGGCTCGTTCCGCATGGTGGATCCGGCCCAGTATCAGTCCCGCCTGAAGGATTTCGACTTCGACGTGGTGGTGCGGCGCTATTCGGTCTCGCTCAATCCCGGCGAGGAGCTGCGCGCCTTTTTCGGCAGCGAGGCGGCCCGCATGAAGGGGTCGAACAATCTGTCCGGCATTTCCGACCCCGCCGTGGACGGGCTGATCGCCGTGGCGCTGGCGGCGCAGACCCGCGCGGAACTGGTGACGGCCTGCCGCGCCCTCGACCGGGTGCTCCGCTCGGGCCGCTACTGGATCCCCCAATGGTATAAGCCGTCCCATTGGGTCGCCTATTGGGATGTGTACGAGCGGCCCCCCACCTTGCCAAAATACGCCATTGGCGTGCTCGATACGTGGTGGACGCGGCCGTCCGGCGCGAGCGCGCCGGCAAAGGGCGGCTGACCCCGCCGACGCCCGAACCTGGAGACCCGATGCTCGCTTATATCCTCCGTCGCATCGCCCTCATGATACCGACCATCCTCGGCATCATGCTGGTTTCCTTCGTGGTGATTCAGTTCGCGCCCGGCGGCCCCGTGGAGCGCGTCATCGCGCAACTGACCGGCGACGACGTGTCCGCTACCGCCCGCGTCTCGGGCCAGGGCGGCGATTTTGCGGGCGGGGCCATGGCGCCCGGCGGCGGCATGGACGCCTCGGCCTCCAAATATCGCGGCGCCCAGGGGCTCGACCCGAAATTCATCAAGGAGCTGGAGAAGCAGTTCGGCTTCGACAAGCCGGCCCATGAGCGCTTCTTCCAGATGATCTGGAACTATGCGCGCTTCGATTTCGGCCGGTCCTATTTCCGGGATATCGGCGTTCTCGACCTGATCGCCGAGAAGCTGCCGGTCTCCATCTCGCTCGGGCTCTGGATGACGCTGCTGACCTATCTCATCTCCATTCCGCTGGGCATCGCCAAGGCCATGCGGGACGGGACGCGGTTCGACATGTGGACCTCGGCGGTCATCATCGTGGGCTATGCGGTGCCCTCCTTCCTGTTCGCCATCCTGCTCATCATCCTGTTCGCGGGCGGCTCCTTCCTGGACTGGTTCCCCTTGCGCGGTCTCACCTCCGACAATTGGGCGCAGATGTCCTGGCCGGAGCGGATCCTGGACTATGGCTGGCATCTGGTGCTGCCGCTCACCTCCATGGTGCTGGGCGCCTTCGCCACCATGACCCTGCTCACCAAGAACTCGTTCCTGGAAGAGATCCGAAAGCAATATGTGACCACGGCCCGCATGAAGGGCCTGAGCGAGCGCAAGGTGCTCTACGGCCATGTGTTCCGGAACGCCATGCTCATCGTCATCGCCGGCTTTCCCGGCGCCTTCATCTCCGCCTTCTTCACCGGCTCGCTGCTGATCGAGACCATCTTCTCCCTGGACGGGCTGGGACTGCTGGGCTTCGAGAGCGTGCTCAACCGTGACTATCCGGTGGTGTTCGGCACGCTCTACATCTTCTCCCTGGCGGGCCTGATCGTCGGCCTTCTCTCCGATCTCACCTATATGATGGTCGATCCGCGCATCGACTTCGAGACGCGGGAGGTCTGAGCCGTGGACACCGTTGCGAGCCCGCAGGCCATCCCCGCCACCCCCGCGCCCCACAAGGCCTGGCTGTCGCCGCTCAATCGGCGACGCCTGCGCAATTTCCGCGGCAGCCGCCGGGGCTGGTGGTCCTTCGTCATTTTCATGGTGCTGTTCGTGCTGAGCCTGTTCGCCGAATTCCTGGCGAACGACCGGCCGGTCCTCGTGGAATATGACGGGGGCTATTACATGCCCGTCTTCCGGGACTATCCGGAGACCACGTTCGGCGGCGATTTCGAGACCACGGCGGATTATCGCGACCCGTATCTCCAGAAGCTGATCGCGGAGAAGGGCGGCTGGATGATCTGGCCGCCGGTGCGCTTCTCCTATTCCACCCACAATCTCGACCTGCCGACCCCCGCCCCCTCGCCGCCCACCTGGATGCTCACCGAGGCCCAGTGCAAGGCGGTGGCGGAGCGCAAGGGCCTGAGCGGCTGCTCGGCACTGGAATACAATTGGCTGGGAACCGACGACCAGGGCCGCGACGTGCTGGCGCGCCTCATCTACGGCTTCCGCATCTCGGTCCTGTTCGGGCTCGCCCTGACCCTCGTCTCCTCGGTGGTGGGCGTGGCGGCGGGTGCCGTGCAGGGCTATTTCGGCGGCTGGGTGGATCTCCTGTTCCAGCGTTTCATCGAGATCTGGAGTTCCATCCCCGCGCTCTATCTGCTGCTGATCATTTCCTCGGTGCTGGTGCCCGGCTTCTGGGTGCTGCTGGGCATCCTGCTATTGTTCTCATGGGTGTCGCTGGTGGGGCTGGTGCGTGCGGAATTCCTGCGGGCGCGGAACTTCGAATATGTGCAGGCGGCCCGCGCGCTGGGGGTGGGCGACTTCACCATCATGATGCGCCACCTTCTGCCCAACGCCATGGTGGCGACGCTCACCTTCCTGCCCTTCATCCTGTCCTCGTCGGTGATGACGCTCACCGCGCTCGACTTCCTCGGCTTCGGCCTGCCGCCGGGCTCGCCGTCGCTGGGCGAGCTTCTGGCGCAGGGCAAGGCCAATGTGCAGGCGCCCTGGCTCGGCCTCACCGGCTTCTTCACCGTGGCGCTCATGCTGAGCCTGCTCATCTTCATCGGCGAGGCCGTCCGCGACGCCTTCGACCCCCGCAAGACCTTCGCGTGATGTGATAGGATTGCGGATGGAGAGCGCGCCATGAACAAGGTCGTCCGCGAGCATTACCCGGTGGAAAAGCTGCCTGATGACCTGCGGGAGGGATTTCCCGCGGGGGCGAAGGTGACCGTTACGCTTGAGGATGATGCGATGTCCGCCGACCTCTTTAAGCAACAAGTCGATGAGATTCTTCGCAATCCGAAGCCGATGACGCTCACGGAAGCCCGCGCGCTTGTGGGTGAGCGCGGGACGACGGCCGAAGAAGCGGTACAGCGCATTCGCTCTCTGCGTGACGAGTGGGATGCGTGATCCGTGCAGCTTTATTTCGATGCCAATGCCCTGATCCAGGCGGTGGAGAAATCGGACCGGGAAGCACATGCCTTTGCGGACATCATCCAGGGCGCATCACGCCAAGGACTGAAATGCGTGTCCAGCGAGTTGTCCTTGGCTGAGCTTCTCGTCGTCCCGCTTCGCAATGCAGACCTTCCGCTGATCGCGGCCTTCAGCAATCTGCTGTCCGGCACCGGGGATGCGCAGTTCTTCACCGTGCCGGTTTCCCGGGACGTCCTGCTGCAGGCGGCACGCATTCGTGCGGAGGGCGGCCAGGGATTGAAGCTTCCCGACGCGATCCATCTCGCGACCGCCGAGCTTTCCGGCTGCACGCATATCATCAGCGGCGACAAGCGTTTGTCCCGCCACACACGCTTGCCGGTCTGGGACCCGATCGGCGCGGACCTCCCTGCATTCATCGGGTTGCTGTCATGACCGTCACTCCCCTCCTTTCCGTCCAGGACCTCTCCGTCGCCTTCCGCCGGGAGGGGGGCGAGGCGCTGGCGGTGGACAAGGTCTCGTTCGACGTGAAGCCGGGCGAGACGGTGGCGCTGGTGGGCGAATCCGGCTCCGGCAAGTCGGTCACGGCCCTGTCCGTGCTCAAGCTGCTGCCCTATCCCAGCGCGAGCCACCCCTCGGGGCGCATCCTGTTCAAGGGGCGCGACCTGCTCCAGCTTCCCGAGCCCGATCTGCGCGCGGTGCGGGGCAATGACGTGACCATGGTGTTCCAGGAACCCATGAGTTCCCTGAACCCGCTCCACACCATCGAGAAGCAGATCGGCGAGATGCTTCTGCTGCACACGTCCATCACCGGACGGGCGGTGCAGGCGCGCATCGTGGAATTGCTGCACGAAGTGGGCATTCCCGATCCGGAAAGCCGCCTGTCGGCCTATCCGCACCAATTGTCCGGCGGCCAGCGCCAGCGCGTCATGATCGCCATGGCGCTCGCCAACGAGCCGGACCTGCTCATCGCCGACGAGCCCACCACAGCCCTCGACGTGACCGTGCAGGCGCAGATCCTCAAGCTGCTGAAGCAGCTTCAGGCGCGGCTCGGCATGGCCATGCTGTTCATCACCCATGACCTGGGCATCGTGCGCAAGATCGCCGACCGGGTGTGCGTGATGCAGAAGGGGCGGATCGTGGAGCAGGGGGAAGCGGAGGCCACCTTCCGGGCGCCCCAGCACCCTTATACCCAGGCCCTGCTGCGGGCCGAGCCCAAGCCCGATCCCGCCCCCGCCTCTCCCGATGCGCCGGTCATGGTGGCGGCGGAAGATTTGAAGGTCCATTTCCCCATCAAGCGCGGCATCATGCGGCGCACCATCGGCCATGTGAAGGCGGTGGACGGGGTCAGCGTCTCCATCCACCAGGGCGAGACGCTGGGCGTGGTGGGCGAATCCGGCTCCGGCAAGACCACGCTGGGCCTTGCTTTGCTGCGGCTCATCTCCAGCAAGGGGCCCATCCTGTTCCTCGGGCAGCGCATCGACGGGCTGAAGTCCGCCGGCATGCGGCCCCTGCGGCGGGACATGCAGGTGGTGTTCCAGGACCCCTATGGCGCGCTGTCGCCCCGCATGTCGGTGGAAGACATCGTGGGGGAGGGCCTCGCCGTCCACCAGAAGGGCCTGTCGCCCCAGGACCTGGAGGCGCGGGTGATTGCGGCGCTCACCGATGTGGGCCTCGATCCCGAAAGCCGCCACCGCTATCCGCACGAATTCTCGGGTGGGCAGCGCCAGCGCATCTCCATCGCCCGCGCCATGGCGCTGGAGCCGTCCTTCGTGGTGCTGGACGAGCCCACCAGCGCGCTGGACATGCTGGTCCAGGCGCAGATCGTGGACCTGCTGCGCGCGCTCCAGAAGAAGCGCAACCTCACCTACATGTTCATCTCCCACGACCTGCGGGTGGTTTCCGCTTTGGCGAGCCGCATCCTGGTGATGCGCCACGGCAAGGTGGTGGAGGAGGGGCCGGCGCGCGACGTGTTCGAGCGGCCGCGCGAGGACTACACCAAGGCCCTGTTCGCCGCCGCCTTCAACCTGGACACCGCCCATGCGGGCGTCGTCTCCCAGTGAGTTCTGACGGCCCGAAGGGCGATGCGCCCGCCGATGTGGTGCTGGGCGCGCCCAAGGTGCTGGCGGATGCTTTCCTCGGCTATGAAACCTATGAGATCCACCTGTCCCATCCCGGCGGTGGGCAGAGCGTGCTGAAGCGCGATGTGGTGCGCATGGGGCCGGTGGTGGGCATCCTGTGCGTCGATCCGGCCGCAGGCTGCGTGGTGCTCATCCGCCAGTTCCGTCTCTCCGCCCATTTTGCCACCGGGCGGGGCGACATGATCGAGCTGCCCGCCGGGCGGGTGGAGGCGGGCGAGGACATCGAGGCCGCCGCCCGCCGCGAATGCGCGGAGGAGACCGGCCTGACGCCGCTGCGCATGCGGCGCATGTTCGATGTGATGCCGTCGCCCGGCGTGCTCGACGAATATGGGACGCTCTATCTGGCGGACGTGGAGTCCACCCTGCTGCCGGAGCGGGCGGGCCTTGCCGACGAGAACGAGGTGACCCACCCCTTCGCCTTGCCCCTGGACGACGCCTTCCGCCTGCTGGAGGAGGGGCGCTGCTATAACGGCTATCTGGTCATGGCCCTGCAATGGCTGGCGCTCAATCGCGCCACGCTCGGGCTCTGAGCCCGGCAGGCATCGGCATCAGGAGCGCGGTGCGGGCCTGAAATCGTCCATGTCGAACCGCGCCACGTCTTCCAGCAAGGCGAGAAAGCCCTCGACCCCATGGGATATGGCCGCTTCGCCCATGGCGGCGGTGGCGGCCGCCGCATTCCCCATGGCGCCGGACGGGTGCAGGTCCTCGCTCATCCAGCCGAACCCCACCGGATGGTTGGCGCGCAGCACGGCGAAGCGTTCTTCCATGGCGCGGCTGAAGGGCACGAAGTCGCGCGCCTCCTCCATGCGCACGAGGTCCGGGCGGAAGGCCAGCATCAAGGCGGTCTCGATGGTCCCGCCATGGATGCCATGGGCGCGCTCCTGCGCCGTGAACAGACCCTCGGGATAGCCGAAGCGGTGCATGGAGGCGGTGATCGCCAGCATGGCGTGCCGCTCGCGCAGGCGCCGGGCCAGGATGTCGATGACCGGCACGTTGCCGCCATGGGTGTTGAGGATGACAAGGCGCCTGATGCCCACCGCATGCACCTGCGCGCAGATCTCGCCCCAGGCGGCCAGAGCGGTCTCCGGCGAAAGGCTGAGGGTGCCGGGAAACGAGAGGTGCTCCGCCGAGGCGCCGACCGCCTGGACCGGCAGGACCAGGACCGGCCGACCGGCAAGGCGCGCATTGATGCGGGCCACATAGCCCTCGGCAATGGCGAGATCGGTGCCCACGGGCAGATGCGGGCCGTGCTGCTCCACGGCGGCGACCGGCAGGATGGCGATGGCCTGCGCGGTGTCCAGCGTCGCCATTTCGCGTGTGGTGAGATCGGCCCAATATGGCATCGTGGTCTTCGCCTTTGTGCCTTGTTCCCGCGCCGGGGGCGGAAATGTCAAGATCGTGCTCCGCCTTCGCAAAATTGTAAGCCGGCGCGTGGATAAGTACGCTGCGTCGCGCATGGTCGCGGGCGCATGGAGGCGTTCGGGGGCGCCCCGGCCGCCAAGGGGGATGGGATGAAGGATCCGATTGCCAAGTCCATCGGCTATCGCCTCACGCATACGGCACGCCTGCAAAAGGCCCTGTCGGCGCGCCTTCTGGCGGATCTCGGGCTGTTTCCCGGCCAGGAGGCGGTCCTGAAGCTCCTGGTGGAGCAGGACGGGCGCACCATGGGCGATCTCGCCGGGGCGCTGCGGGTTCGCCCGCCGACCGCGTCCAAGACCATTGCCCGGCTCACAAACCAGGGCCTGGTGGAACGCAAGGCCACGGACGGCGACGGGCGGCTGGTGCGCGTCTACCTGACCGATGCCGGGCGCGAGCGCGGCGGGTCCATCGACCGCATCTGGGAGGCCCTGGAGGCCGAGATGGTGGCCGGCCTCGACAACAAGGAACGCAAGCGCCTGCGCAAGCTGCTGCGCAAGGTGGAGAAGAATCTCGCCCAGCGCCTCGGCACGGACGGCGGCGTGGATGACGAAGGCGAGGCGGGCGAAGAGGACGACGAGGGCTGATCCCGGAAGGCTCCGGCTTTTCCCTCCGGCCTTTTCCAAGACTGCGTGTTCCAAGACTGCGCGGCTCCGGCCTAGGCTGGGGCCGATGCCTCGGCGGCGGGGCGCATGGTTTCCCCTTTGAACGCGCTCCGCGCATGGGGCGTCTCGCCCTCATGCGCGGAAAGGGCGTTCCCATCGGCGTCGGGGCAGGCTATCGATGACATCTAATCGATTAAGAGTCGCGACAGGGATCGCGGCCGGTCAGGGGAGAGACATGCCCAACGCCATAGACCTCAACCAGCGCTGCGCCGTCGTGACCGGGGGCGCACAGGGGATCGGACGCGCCATCGTGGAGCGTTTCCTCGCCTCCGGCGCGCGCGTCGCCATCTGGGATCGCGACCTGGACCTCGCCCGCCGCACGGCGGCCGAACTCGACGCCGACAAGGTGAGCGCGGTGGAGGTGGACGTGACCAGCCTGCCCGCCGTGGAGAGCGCGGCCCGGCAGACCCTCTCCGCCCTCGGGCGGATCGACATCCTGGTGAACAATGCCGGCATTTCCGGCCCCAATACCAAGCTGTGGGAGTATCCCCCGGAGGATTGGGCGCAGGTGCTCGCCATCAACCTCACCGGCCCCTTCAATTGCTGCCGCGCGGTGGTGCCCGCCATGATCGCGCAGAATTACGGCCGCATCGTCAATGTGGCCTCCATCGCCGGCAAGGAGGGCAATCCCAACGCCTCGGCCTATTCGGCCTCGAAGGCGGGGGTGATCGCGCTCACCAAGTCGCTGGGCAAGGAACTGGCGGGCTATGACATCGCGGTGAATTGCGTGACGCCCGCCGTGGCCAAGACCGCCATCTTCGACCAGATGACGCAGGAGCATATCGACTACATGCTCTCCAAGATCCCGCGCGCCCGTTTCGTGAAGGTGGAGGAGGTGGCCGCCACGGTGGCTTTCGCGGCGTCCGCCGATTGCTCCTTCACGACCGGCGCCGTGTTCGATATTTCGGGCGGTCGCGCCACCTATTGAGGCGCGAATCGCTTCCGAGGCACTGACGGCCCATGCGCCCCTCCCAAAAGCCCGGCGGGGCGCCGACCCGATCCCCACCCATCCCGCTGCCCGCCGGCGGCGGGTCCACCATGGTGGGCATCGGGCTCATGTGCCTCGCCGTCATGTCCTTCGCGGTGACGGACGCCACCGCGAAATGGCTGGGCGCCTATACCAGCGTGTTCATCATCGTCTGGGCGCGCTACGTCATCCATTTCCTGCTCTCGCTGGTGGTCTTCAATCCCTGGACCGTGCCGGGCCTGCTGCGCACCCGGCGGCCGGGCCTGCAGATCCTGCGCTCCACCCTGCTGTTCGCCACCACCGGGATGAATTTCCTGGCGCTCCAGTTCCTGCAGCTGGACCAGACTGTCTCCATCATGTTCTCGGCGCCCTTCTTCGTGGCGCTGTTCGCCGGGCCGCTGCTGGGCGAATGGATCGGCGCGCGCAAATGGGCCGCCATCATCGTGGGGTTCGCGGGCATCTTGCTGGTGGCGCAGCCGGGCACCGGCATCCATCCCGCCGCTTTGCTGTCCTTGGCCGCCGCCGTCACCTACGCGCTCTATGCCATCACCACGCGCATGCTGGTGCCCTATGATCCGACGCCCACCACCTTGTTCTATTCGGCGCTGGTGGGCTCCATCGTGGCCACCCTGCCGCTGCCCTTCGTGTGGGTGACGCCTGATAATCCCATGGTCTATGCGGCCATGCTGGCTTTGGGCGCGGTGGCAGGGGGCGGGCATTTCCTGCTCATCCTCGCCCATGCGCGGGCGCCCGCCGCTACGCTCGCGCCGTTCATCTATGTGCAGATCCTGGCCATGGTGGGCTTGGGCTGGCTGGTGTTCGGCCATGTGCCGAGCCTGTGGACCCTGGCGGGCGCCGCCATCGTGGTGGGCTCGGGCATCTTCCTCCTGTTCCAGGAGCGGCGGGCCATCCGGACCACGCCGCCGCCGGACGCATCCTTGAACCATTGACCCTGGCCCGGCGGGGGCTTGTCCGTCGCGCCCGGCGGCGTGTCCGCTGCGGCGCGCGACGCCCCATGCCCGCCGCTTCGTCGAAAATGCGTTGGATTTCCTCGCTTTCGTCAAAATGAGCGCTATGGTGCAAGGCGGAATAAACAGGCACCGAACGCAGCATCATGTCTTCCGCACGCCTCCTCGTCCTTGAAGGAAACACCGCCGAAGCCCGCGCCCGCCAGGTGAAGTTCGGCGGGGAAGCCGCCAGCGAGGGCTATGCGCGTCTGTTGCGCGAACTGTTTCCCCATGCGGTGGTGGACATCTGCTATCCGGCCGATCCCGGCGCGAACCTGCCCGATTCCGGCGGCCTGGAAGGCTATGACGGCATCGCCATCACCGGCTCCTCGCTCAACATCTATAATCGCGGCCCCGAGATCGAGCAGCAGATCGACTTGCTGCGCGGCGCCTTCGCCACCGGCACGCCGGTGTTCGGCAGCTGCTGGGGGCTCCAACTCATCACGGTGGCGGCGGGCGGCGTGGTGCGCAAGAATCCGCGCGGGCGCGAAGTGGGCTTCGGCCGCCGCATCCGCCTCACCGAGCACGGCACGGGCCACCCCATGTTCGAGGGCAAGCCGCCCGTGTTCGAGGCCATGACCGTGCATCTGGACGAGGTGGAGACCTTGCCCGAGGGCGCCCGGCTGCTGGCGAGCAACGACCATTCCGTGGTGCAGGCGGCGGAGATTCCCGTGGGCCAGAACGGCATGGCCTGGGCGGTCCAGTACCATCCCGAATATCCGTTCCGCGAAATGGCGGCCATCTTCCGCCGCCTCAGCCCCTCTCTGGTGGCCGAGGGCTTCTTCCGCGACGAGGACGAGGAGGACGCCTTCATCGGCGATCTCGAAGCCCTGGAGCGGGATCCCCAGAATCACGCGCTGGTCTGGCGCAACGGGGTGGATGGCGCGGTCATCTCCAAGGATCTGCGCACCCTGGAGATCCGCAACTGGGTGCAGCACCAGGTGATCCCCACCCGCGCCAGGCGTGGGCGGGGCTGACCCGCCCACGCAAAACCAAGAGATTTGTGGGCGGGGCAGAGGCGTTTCAGGCCGCGAGCGCCTTGGCGGCCAGGGCCTGCGCCACGCGGGAGGCGGGAACCCGGCCGAGGGCTGTGGTGATGGCCCGGCCCGCCGCCGCGAGGGCGTCGAGATCCACGCCGGTGCGCACGCCGAGCCCGTCCAGCATGTAGATGAGATCCTCGGTGGCCAGATTGCCCGAGGCGCCCTTGGCATAGGGGCAGCCGCCCAGGCCCGCCACCGAACTGTCGAAGGTGGAGAGGCCGAGTTCGAGGCAGGCCAGCACATTGGCCAGCGCCTGCCCGTAGGTGTCGTGGAAATGGAGCGCGGTGCGCTTGCCGCCGATCTCCAGCGCCACGGCGGCGGCCATGTTGCGCGCCGTGTCCGGCGTGCCGACCCCGATCGTGTCGCCCAGCGAGATTTCGTAGCAGCCCATGGCCGCCAGCGCCGTGGACACGCGGACCACGTCCGCCACCGGCACCTCGCCCTGATAGGGGCAGCCGAGCACGCAGCTCACATAGCCGCGCACCGCGATGCCTGCCTCCTGGGCGGCGTCCACCACCGGCTCGAACCGCTCCAGGCTCTCGGCGATGGAGCAGTTGATGTTCTTCTCGCTGAAGGCTTCCGAGGCGGCGGCGAACACCGCCACCTCCTCGACGCCGGACGCGATGGCCGCCTCCAGCCCCTTCATGTTGGGCACGAGGACGGGATAGCGCACGCCCGCGCGCCGGGTGATGGCGGCCAGAACCTCGGCCGTGTCCGCCATCTGCGGCACCCATTTGGGCGAGACGAAGCTGCCGCTCTCGATGACCGGCAGGCCCGCCGCGCTGAGCGCATCGATGAGCGCCACCTTGGCGGCCAGCGGCACGCGCCCCGGCTCGTTCTGAAGCCCGTCGCGGGGCCCCACTTCCACGATGCGCACGTCTGCGGGGCGGCTCATTCGGCGTCCTCCAGGATGAGAAGCTCCGCGCCCTCGTCCACAAGGTCGCCGACGGCGAAGCGCACCGAGCCGACGATGCCGTCGCGCGGGGCAGCCACCGTATGCTCCATCTTCATGGCTTCCACCACCACCAGCGCGTCGCCCTTGCGCACTTTGTCGCCCGCGCCCACCGCCACGCGGGTGATGGTGCCGGGCATGGGCGCGACGAGGCGGCCCGCCGTGCCCGTGGCCTCGATGGAGGCAAGGCGCGGGTCCACATGGTCGAGGCTGGCTTCCGCGCCCGCCGCGAACACGGTGAGGCGCTGGCCGGCACGCACCACGCGGGCGCGCATGCGCACCCCGTCCAGCCGGGCCTCCAGCGTGCCGTCCGCCGCCATGGCGCCTTCCACATGGACGCTGGCGCCCTCGGGAAGGTCCAGCCGGAAGCCGCCGGGCACGTAATGGGCGCGCACCGCGATGCGCTCGGCCCCCGCCGCGAAGGTGAGGTCCACGAAGGCGGAGCGGTTCAGCCGCCAGCCGGGGGCGAGGCCCCAGGGCGAGAAGGGATCCTGCGCTTCCGCCGCCGCCGCCGAGGCGCGGGCCTCGTCCAGCAGCAGGAACAGGGAGGCCAGCGTCAGGTCGCGCGCGCTGGCGGGCGCGGGGCCGGGCAGGAGTTCCGCCCGGTGGCGCTCGATGAAGCCCGTGTCCAGCTCCGCCGCCGCGAAGGCGGGGGTGGCGAAGATGGCCTGGAGGAAGGCGCGGTTGGTGGGCAGGCCCACCACTTCGGTGGCCGCGAGCGCCGCCGACATGCGGCCGGCCGCTTCCGCCCGGTCGGCGCCGTAGGTGATGATCTTGGCGATCATCGGATCGTAATGGATGGAGACCGAATCCCCCGCCCGCACGCCCGAATCCACGCGCACGCCGGGAATGGCGGCGGGCAGGAGCAGATGGTCGAGGCGCCCCACCTGGGGCAGGAAGTCCTTGTCGGGATCCTCCGCATAGAGGCGCACCTCGAAGGCGTGGCCTTCCAGCGGGATGTCCGCCTGGGAGAGCGGCAGCTTTTCGCCACGCGCCACCCGGATCTGCCATTCCACCAAATCCTGGCCGGTGATGGCCTCGGTCACGGGATGCTCCACCTGCAGGCGGGTGTTCATCTCCATGAAGAAGAAGCCGTCGCCCTCGGCGATGAATTCCACCGTCCCGGCACCCACATAGCCCACCGCCTTGGCGGCATCCACGGCGGCCTGCCCCATGCGGGCGCGCCGCTCGGGACTCATGCCGGGGGCGGGGGCCTCCTCCACCACCTTCTGGTGGCGGCGCTGGATGGAGCAGTCGCGCTCGTGCAGGTAGACGCAATTGCCGTGGCTGTCGGCGAACACCTGCACCTCGATATGGCGCGGCTTGGTGAGATATTTCTCGATCAGCACCCGGTCGTCGCCGAAGGCGTTCTTGGCCTCGCGTTGCGCGGAGGCGAGGGCCTCCGCGAACTCGCCGGCCTCCCGCACCACCTTCATGCCCTTGCCGCCGCCGCCGGCGGACGCCTTGATGAGCACGGGATAGCCGATGCGGTCCGCCTCGCGGGCGAGCAAAGCCGGGTCCTGGTCCTCGCCGTGATAGCCGGGCACGAGCGGCACGCCGGCTTTCTCCATGAGCGCCTTGGCTGCGCTCTTGGAGCCCATGGCGCGAATGGCGGAGGCGGGCGGGCCCACGAAGGCGATGCCCGCTTTCTCGCAGGCATCGGCGAATTCGGCATTCTCCGAGAGGAAGCCGTAGCCGGGATGGATGGCGTCCGCCCCCGCCTTGCGGGCGGCGTCCAGGATGGCGTCGATGCGCAGATAGCTCTCGCGCGCCGGGGCCCGGCCGATGGGATAGGCCTCGTCCGCGCTCTCCACATGGAGTGCGCGGGCGTCCGCCTCCGAATAGACGGCCACGGTCTTCAGGCCCATGTCCCGCGCGGTGCGCATGACCCGGACCGCGATCTCGCCGCGATTGGCGATGAGGAGGGTGCGGATGGGCCGGGTCATGAATGCCCCCATTCGGGTTTGCGTTTTTCGAGAAAGGCGGTGAGGCCCTCGCGCCCGTCGCGGCTGGCGCGCTGGTCGGCGATGCGGCGGGACGTGTCGGCGATCACCTCGTCCGACAAGGGCTGGTCCACGGCGGCCACCAATTGCTTGGTGGCGGCGATGGCGGCGGGACTGCCGGCGGCGAGCGCCTTCAGATATCGCGCGATGGTGGCGTCCAGCGCGTCAGTGGGCACCACCTCGTGGATGAGGCCCAGCGCCAAGGCGGTCTGCGCGTCGAAGCGCTCGGCGGTGAGGAAATAGCGCCGCGCCTGCCGCGCGCCCATGGCCCGCACCAGATAGGGGCTGATCACCGCCGGGATGAGGCCGATACGCACCTCGGTGACGGCGAACAGCGCCTCCGGCACCGCGACCGCGATGTCCGAGCAGGCGATGAGGCCGATGGCGCCCGCGAACGCGGACCCCTGCACGCGGGCGAGCGTGGGCTTGGGGCAGGCGTCGATGGTGTGCATGAGGGCGCCGAGGCGCCTGGCATCATCGAGATTATCCTCCACCGAATAGGCCGCCATGCGGCGCATCCAGTTGAGGTCTCCCCCCGAGCAGAAGGAGGGTCCTTCCGCCCGCAACAGGATGGCGCGCACGGCCGGATCCTGCCCGGCGGCGGCGTAGGCGGCGGTCAGCGCCGCGATGAGCGCGTCGTCGAAGGCATTGTGCACTTCGGGACGGTTCAGGGTGAGGACGGCGACGCCGTCCTGATGGGTGATGAGGAGGCTCATGGGTGGCTCCTCGGGAGGTTGCGGGCCATTGCCCCCTCCCAACCCTCCCCCGCAAGCGGGAGAGGGCTTTTCCGTTCAGCTGACCGCACGCTCCCTCTCCCGCCCGAACTCGGCTGTTGCCGCGTTCGGTTCGATAGCGTGCCGAAGTCGGAAGCATCCGACTTCGGTGCGGGGGAGGGTTGGGGAGGGGGCAGACGCAACGCTGCGGGCATGGAACCCATCACATGCGGAACACGCCGAAGCGTGTCTCCCTCGTGGGGGCGTTGAGCGTGGCGGAGAGGGCCAAGGCCAGCACCATGCGCGTGTCGGCGGGGTCGATGACGCCGTCGTCCCACAGGCGCGCGGAGGAATAATAGGGGTGGCCCTGGCGCTCATACTGGGCCTGGATGGGCGCCTTGAAGGCGTTTTCCTCGTCCGCAGACCAGGTGCCGCCCTTGCCCTCGATGCCGTCGCGCTTCACCTGGGCGAGCACGTTGGCCGCCTGCTCGCCGCCCATGACGGAGATGCGGGAATTGGGCCACATCCACAGGAAGCGCGGATCATAGGCGCGCCCGCACATGCCGTAGTTTCCGGCGCCGAAGGAGTTGCCGATCACCACGGTGAATTTCGGCACGCTGGCGCAGGACACCGCATTGACCAGCTTCGCCCCGTCCTTGGCGATGCCGCCGCTTTCATATTTCCGGCCCACCATGAAGCCGGTGATGTTCTGCAGGAACACCAATGGGATGTTCCGCTGGCAGCACAGCTCCACGAAATGGGCGCCCTTCAGCGCGCTCTCGGAGAACAGGATGCCGTTATTGGCGATGATGCCCACCGGATAGCCGAAGATGCGCGCGAAGCCGGTCACCAGCGTCTGGCCGTAGAGCGGCTTGAACTCGTCGAACTCGGAGCCGTCCACGATGCGGGCGATGATCTGGCGGACATCGAAGGGCTTCTTCGGATCCTGCGAGACGATGCCGTAAATCTCCTCGGCGTCGTAGAGCGGCGCGCGGGGCGGCGTGATGTCGAGGCCGTGGGCCTTGGAGGTGTTGAGATTGCCCACGATGGTGCGGGCGATGCCCAGCGCATGGGCGTCATTCTCGGCCATGTGGTCGGCAACGCCGGAGACGCGGGTGTGCACGTCCGCGCCGCCCAACTCCTCGGCCGTGACCACCTCGCCCGTGGCCGCCTTCACCAGCGGCGGGCCGCCGAGGAAGATGGTGGCCTGGTTCTTCACCATGATGGACTGGTCGGCCATGGCGGGCACATAGGCGCCGCCCGCCGTGCAGCTTCCCATGACCACGGCGATCTGGGCGATGCCCTCCGCCGACATGTTGGCCTGGTTGAAGAAGATGCGGCCGAAATGCTCGCGGTCCGGGAACACCTCGTCCTGGTTCGGCAGGTTGGCGCCGCCGGAATCCACCAGATAGAGGCAGGGCAGGTGGTTTTCCCGGGCGATGGCCTGGGCGCGCAAATGCTTCTTCACGGTGACGGGAAAGTAGGTGCCGCCCTTCACCGTGGCGTCGTTGGCGACGATCATGCACTCGCGGCCGGACACGCGGCCGATGCCGGTGATGATGCCGGCTGCGGGCACATCGTCGTCATACATGCCGAAGGCGGCGAGCTGGCTGAGTTCGAGGAAGGGCGAGCCCGTGTCCAGCAGGGTGCGGATGCGGTCGCGGGGCAGGAGCTTGCCGCGCTTCAGATGGCGCTCGCGCGCCACCGCGCCGCCCCCTTCCGCGATGCGCTCCACATGGCCGCGCAGCTCGGACACGCTGGCGGCCAGCGCCTCGCGGTTGCGGGCATAGGTATCGGAGCGGCGGTCCACCGCATCCTCGATGATGGCCATGGATGCCTCACCTCTTTGAGCGTGCAGGAAAAGGAGCGAAACGGCCGAACAGGCCGCGCGGGTGCATCCCGCGCCCCAATCCTCCCAAATGCCGATCCAGGTCGGCTTGGAAACGATCGTACGTTTTTTTATTGCGGGCGCAAGGGGCGATTTCAGGCCCGCGCGCGACGGCGCGGCGCGGGGAGGGCGGCGGCGACGTCCGGCCGGGCCACGCCATCCAGGACGAGGCCGGTATAAAGCGCCACCAGCTCATCCTGGCTCAGGCGCCCGTCATCGCGATACCACATGCAGATGCCGGTGAGCATGGAGATGATGGCATAGGTGGCCACCATGGGCTCGGGCACATGGAAGGCGCCGCGCGCCGCGCCCTCGCGCAGGGTGGTCTCCAGCATGGCCTCATAGTGCCGGCGCATCTCCACCACGGTGGCGCGGTGGGGCGCGTCCAGCGAGCGGATCTCCATATTGGCGATGAAGACGTGGGCCGACCGCGTCATGTGGTAGCGCAGGTGGAAATCCACATAGGCCTTCAGGCGGGGCACCGGCCCCTCGATCCCGGCCATGGCGGCCTCGGCCTTGGCGATGAGGTCCTCCATATGGTCGCGCACGATGTCGAACAGGAGGCTCTGCTTGTTCTCGAAATATTTGTAGAGCGAGCCGGACTGCAGGCCCACCTCGGCCGCGAGCTGGCGCAGGCTCATGGCCTCATAGCCGTGCTTGTAGATGAGCTGGACGCCGGCCTCGCGGATGGCCTTCGCCGTCCGTGCGCCGTTGGATCCCACTGTGCGCGCCATGTCTCTCTCGACCGGATGGCCCTTGTGCGGGCTTTCAGTCCTCTCGCCGGGCCTTTCCGCCGTCGCGGGCCCGGAACGTTTCGGGATGACCACCCCAAGGATAATCACCGTGTAGAGTGAGTGCCCTCGGTCGGACGCGCAAGCCGCAGGGGCGCAAAAAGCGCCGTCATGCTCAAAAAAACGTTCGATTGTTTTCGGTGGGCGGCGGGAAGGCGGGCAAGCGGGCATCACGTCAGACGTCAGTCTTTCTGCATGGAAATGGCATGAGATGCGCGGCCGCTATAGTGGACGAGGCCGTCCTCATCGATGAACCCGGTATCGCCGAGGACATAATAATCGGTGCCGAACTGAAAGCGCCGCTTCGTGTTGGTTTCATCCTTGAAATAGGAGCGAAACCAGAACAGCGGCGATCGTTTCACGTCGATGGCCAGAAGGCCCTCGGTTCCGGCGGGCAATTGGACGCCGTTCTTGTCCAGAACCGCCAGGGCGAAGCCGGGCATGATGCGCCCCACCGACGCGCGCTGCGATGAAGACGGGTCGCGGGGGTCATAGGTCATGCCCACGATCATGCCGGTCTCGCGGTGGCCATACTGGTTGATCAGCGGCACTTCCAGCTTCTGCGTCACCCAGGACACCACGTCCGGCGGAAGCGGTTCGCCGCCCACGGTGACCTGCCGGATGGCGAAGGGGGCGGCGGCATCGTTCGGATCGCCCCGTCGCCACGCCTTGATCTGCGAGGGGGCGGCCGTGAGGTTGGTGACGCGGAACTTGGACAGGACCCGATAGCCCTGCGAGACGTCATAGGGACCATCGCAGAACAGGATCGAGCATCCGATGAGGAGCGGGCCGATAAGGCCGTAATAGATGCCGTATTCCCAGCCCTGGTCGGCCATGTTCCAGTAAACGTCCTCGTCGCGGACATCCATGCTGACCCGCATGTATTTCTCGATCCCGGCCAGAGCGCGCACCGGGGTGAGAAGCCCGAGCTTCGCCTCCACGAAGCTGGGCGCATAGGTCATGGTGAAGGGGTCGTTCTCCCCGTAGGTCTCCACGGTTTCGAGCGGCTCGGACGCATAGATGGACGACCAGAACTGCGTCACCTTGCTGTCGAGGCGGTTAATCTGATCGCCCTCGATGAGGCACACGAAGGTCTTGCCCGTGATGTAGCGGGAGGCGCGCTCGATGAGGAAGCGGTTGGCGACGATGGCCTTCACGCCGCCCGCCCTCAGCCGCGCATCCACGGCGGCGGGCGAATAGGTGGAGAAGAGCGGCATATAGACCGCCCCGATCCGCCAGATGGCGAGCGCCGTGATGACCAGCTCGACGCCCTTGGGCAGCAGGACGGCCACCCGGTCGCCCTTCCGCACGCCCGCACCGGCAAGGACGCGGGCGAAGCGGGCGGAATATTCCGCAAGCTTGCCGTAGCTCAGTTCCGATGTCTGGCCGGAAACGGTTTCGTGGATCATGGCGGGATGGGCGCGCTTCACCGCCAGGTGCCGATCGCACAGGAGGTGGGCGAGGGGAATCTTGGCGCCGCTATATTTGCCGTGCTGCGGGAGCGAGGACGGCGGGGCAACGTCCGTCTCTGGGTGAGGCGCATCGGCCGCGCCGATGCCGGAGAAGAACGGGCCCAGGCCATAGCTGCGGCTCTCGGCATCATAGGCCAGCAGGGTTTCATGGACGAGCGTGCTTGCCAGCCGGTGGGCGGTGGCCTTGGACAGGCCGGTGGCCTGCATCAGATCGGCGAGCCGCACCGCGCGCGGGGATGCATTCGTCACCACCCGCAGCAGGGAAATGGCCCGGCCGAGGCTCTGCGCGCCTTTGGGCGCGGCATTGTCTTCTTCATTATGGTCCATGTCTTACAATGTGAGACAGAACGGGGCCGGTCGCAATAATTTCCCGGAATGCGGGCATTGCCCTTGAAATAACCGAACGCTCGATAGATAATCTCGTCAAGATTATCTCACAATGTGAGACATTGGCCAAAGAAGCCAACCCGCCAAAGTGTGGGAATTCGGGAGAGGAAGCATGTCGACTGCCAATGCCTCAGGCGCATCGGCCGCCGCCGCACCGCTGTTGAATGTCGCTGACATCTCGCTGCGTTTCGGCGGTCTCAAGGCGTTGAGCGAAGTCGGCTTTTCAGTCGGCAAGGGCGAGCTGTTCTCCATCATCGGGCCCAATGGCGCGGGCAAGACCTCGCTGCTGAACTGCATCTCCGGGCGCTATTCGCCCCAGGAGGGCGCGGTGATGTTCGAGGGTCGCGACATCACGCGGCTGAAGCCCAACAAGCGCGCCGCCATCGGCATCGGCCGCACCTTCCAGAACCTCGCTCTGTTCAGCCACATGAGCGTGCTGGACAACATCATGGTGGGCCGCCACCACCTCCTGAAGAACAATCTCCTCACCGGCGCGCTCTACTGGATCGGCGGCGCGCAGAAGGAGGAGCTGGAGCACCGCCGCAAGGTGGAGGACGTCATCGACTTCCTCGACATCCAGCATGTGCGCAAGTCCACTGCCGGCACCCTGTCCTACGGCCTGCGCAAGCGCGTGGAGCTGGCCCGCGCGGTGGCCCTCGAACCCAAGCTCATTCTCCTCGACGAGCCCATGGCGGGCATGAACCTGGAGGAGAAGGAGGACATGGCCCGCTACATCGTGGACCTGAACGAGGAATGGGGCATGACCATCATCATGATCGAGCATGACATGGGCGTCGTCATGGACATCTCCCACCGGGTCATGGTGCTCGATTTCGGCCGCAAGATCGCCGAGGGCCTGCCCGAGACCATCCTGGCCAATCCCCATGTGAAGAAGGCCTATCTGGGCGAGGAGGACGAGGCGCTGGAAGATCCGGACGCCGTCTCCCCGCAGGCTGTTTCGGCGTAAGGGGCGGGGGAACGTACATGTCTGCCTATCCCGATCTGTCGGTTCACGACACCCTTCCCAAGCTGCTCGAACTGCACGCCCGCAATCATCCCGACGACATCTGGTTGCGGGAGAAGGATCTCGGCATCTGGAATTCCTATTCCTGGCGCCAGGTGTCCGATCGCGTGCGCGCCATGGCGCTGGGCCTGGAGACGCTGGGCGTCGCGCGGGGCGACGTGGTGGCGCTGCTGGGCGACAACCGCCCCGAATGGCTCATGGGCGAGATCGCCGCCCATGCGGCGGGCGCCATGAGCCTGGGCATCTATCGCGACGCGCTCGCCGACGAGGTGGCCTATCTCATCACCTATGCGGACGTGGCGGTGATCTTCGCGGAGGACGAAGAGCAGGTGGACAAGCTCCTCCAGCTCGAAGACCGCATCCCCACGGTGCGCCACATCATCTATTCGGACCCGCGCGGCCTGCGCAAATATGAGGATTCCCGGCTGGTGTCCCTGGCCGAGCTGGAGCAGAAGGGCGCCGCGCGCCATGCCGCTGCCCCGGGGCGCTATGCCGAACTGGTGGCGCAGGGCTCGGGCGCGGATATCACCATCCTGTGCACCACCTCGGGCACCACCTCCCATCCCAAGCTCGCCATGCTCACCTGCGGCGCGCTGCTGAACCATTGCGGCGCCTATCTGGAAGTGGATCCGCGCGGACCGCAGGACGAATATGTCAGCGTGCTCCAGATGCCCTGGATCATGGAGCAGATCTACGCCTTCGGTCAGGCGCTCATCTCCCGCATGAAGGTCAACTTCGTGGAGGAGCCCGAGACCACCATGGCCGACATGCGCGAGATCGGCCCCTCCTTCATTCTGTTCGCCCCGCGTGTGTGGGAGCAGATCGCCGCGGATGTGCGCGCCCGCATGATGGATGCGTCCGCCTTCAAGCGCGTCATGTTCGAATTCGGCATGAAGCTGGGCCTGCGGGCGCTGGACGAGGGTCGCCGCTCCTGGCTCGCGGATGTCATCCTGTTCCGGGCGCTGCGCGACCGGCTGGGCTTCACCAACCTGAAGTCCGCCGCCACCGGCGGCGCGGCGCTGGGCCCGGACACGTTCCGCTTCTTCCTGGCCCTGGGCGTGCCCATGCGCCAGCTCTACGGGCAGACCGAACTGCTGGGCGCCTACACCATCCACACCGCCAAGGATGTGGATTTCGACACGGTGGGCGTGCCCATGGCGGGGGTTGAGCTGCGCATCGAGGATCCCGATCCCAACGGGCTCGGCGAGATCGTCACCCGTCATCCCAACGCCTTCACCGGCTATTACCGCAACGACGAGGAGACGCAGAAGTCCTTCGACGCCGGCGGCTGGATGCGCACCGGCGATGCGGGCTTCCTGAATGCCAAGGGGCATCTGGTGGTCATCGACCGGGTGCGCGACATGGCCGCCACCGTCCATGGCGACCGCTTCTCGCCGCAATACATTGAAAACAAGCTGAAATTCTCGCCCTACGTGGCCGAGGCGGTGATCCTGGGCGACGGGCGCACGGATCTGGCGGCCATGATCTGCATCCGTTTCCCCATCGTGGCGAAATGGGCGGAGAAGAACCGCATCGCCTTCACCACCTATACCGATCTCTCCGCCAAGCCCGAGGTCATCGCGCTGCTCAAGCGCGAGGTGGAGACGGTGAACAAGACGCTGGCCGAGAAGCAGCGCATCGCCCGCTTCCTGCTGCTCTACAAGGAGCTGGACGCGGACGACGGGGAACTGACCCGCACCCGCAAGGTTCGGCGCGGCGTCATCAACGAACGCTATGGCGATATCATCGACGCCATGTATCGCGGCGATCCCCGGATCGACGTGGACACCACCATCACCTTCCAGGACGGCACCAAGCAGCGCATCAAGACCGTGCTGGACGTGGTGGCCCTGGAGACCGGCACCGCGCCGTCCGCAGACAAGCGGAGGGCGGCATGAGAACGGTTTGCATCGGGCGCCACATGGTTCCCGCGCCCGCTTGCGGGGAACGGCTGGGGTCGCCCCGCCCATTCGCCATCACATCGTGCCCTTCCCCCTCCCAACCCTCCCCCGCAAGCGGGAGAGGGCTTTCGCGGGCTTCCCGATGAATACTCAGCTTTTCATCCAACTCGTGGTCAACGGGCTCATCATCGGCTGCCTCTACGGCGTGGTCGGCATGTGCTTCGTGCTCATCTACAAGGCCTCCCAGGTGGTGAACTTCGCCCAGGGCGAGTTCCTGCTCATCGGCGCCTGGACCTGCTGGTGGCTGCTCACCTACTGGCAGATCCCCTTCTTCTGGGGCTTCCTGTTCTCGCTCGCCTTCATGATGCTGTTCGGGCTGGCGCTCCAGGTGGTGGTGCTGCGTCCGCTCATCGGCGAGCCGGTCATCTCGGTCATCATGGTGACCATCGGCCTGTCCATCTTCTTCCAGGCCTTGATGAAGTGGATGTTCGGCACCTTCGCCCAGCCCTTCCCGCCCATCTTCTCCGTGCAGAAGGTGGAGATACTCGGGCTTCAGGTGCAGACCGCCTATCTCATGTCCACCGGCGTCTCGCTGGCCATCATGGCGGGCTTCGCCTGGTTCTTTAAATATTCCCGCATGGGCCTCGCCATGCGCGCCACCGCCTTCAACCAGCAGGTGGCCCAGTCGCTCGGCATCTCGGTGCGCCAGGTGTTCGCGCTCTCCTGGGGCATCTCGGCGGCGGTCTCCGCGGTGGCGGGCGTGGTGGTGGGCATCGTCAACGGCGTGTCCTCGGCCCTCTCCTTCTTCGGCATCAAGGTGTTCCCGGCGGTGATCCTGGGCGGCCTCGACAGCGTGCTCGGCGCGGTGGTGGGCGGGCTCATCATCGGCGTGCTGGAGAACGTGGCCCATTACTTCGACAGCCAGTTCCTCAAATGGGGCAACCTCTACGAGATCGTCCCCTTCTACGTCCTGATCGTCATCCTGATGATCAAGCCCTACGGGCTGTTCGGAACCCGCGACATCGAGAGGGTGTGACATGGCCATGACCACCATGCGCCCGTGCGGCGACTTCCGCACCAGCTACCGGGCCGACCAGACCATCTTCGCCACGCGCGTGACCTTCGCCTTCGTGGTGCTGGGCGTGGTGCTGCTGGCCTGCGCCCCGCTGGTGCTCAACAACTACTATCTCAGCCTGATGATCCAGATCGGCTATCTGGGCATCGCGGCCCTGGGGCTGAACATCCTGGTGGGCTTTTCCGGCCAGATCTCCATCGGCCATGCTGTGTTCTTCGGCTTCGGCGGCTTCGCGTCCGCCTTCCTCGCCGAGCATGGCGTGCCGGTGCCTATCGCCATCGTGCTGGCGGGCATGTGGACCACGGCGGTGGGCCTCCTGTTCGGCATTCCCGCCGCGCGGGTGAAGGGGCTCTACCTCGCCATCGCGACGCTGGCCGCGCAGTTCATCCTGCAGGACTTCTTCGTGCGGGCCGAATGGTTCACCGGCGGCACCCATGGCGCGCTGGCGGCCCCGTTCGAGATCTTCGGCTACGACATGTCCGGCGATCAGCGCTACTTCTACGTGGTGCTGGTGTTCGTGGTGGTCATGTATCTGTTCGCCGCCAACCTCATGCGCACCCGTGACGGGCGGGCGCTGATCGCGGTGCGCGACCATTATCTCTCAGCCGAGATGATGGGCGTGAACCTCACCAAATACCGCACCATGGCGTTCGGCATCTCGTCCTTCTATGCGGGCATCGGCGGTGCGCTCTATGCCCACTATATCGGCTTCATGTCGGTGGAAGGGTTGGACATCCTGTTCTCCATCCAGTTCCTCGCCATGATCATCATCGGCGGCCTCGGCTCCATCATGGGCTCGCTGCTGGGCACCATCTTCATGGTGCTGCTGCCGGAGGTGACCCAGGCGCTGGCGAGCGCGTTGCAGGGCAGCGCCATCGACAAGGCGCTCCACCTGAAGGACGGCATCACCTACATGCGCGAGATGCTGATCGGCGCCGTCATCATCCTGTTCCTCATCTTCGAGCCGGACGGCCTCGCTCACCGCTGGCGCCAGATCAAGGCTTATTGGAAACTCTTCCCGTTCTCGTATTGACCCCTTTCCGAGGCGGCGCAGACCGCCCGGCAGGACCCATGGAAACACGCAAGGAGAGACATATGAAGAAGATCGCATTGTCGCTGGTCTCCGCCCTCGCTTTGGCCAGCGCCACGCCTGCACTGGCGCAGAGCATCAATATCGGCCACCTCGCCGACTATTCCGGCGGAACCTCGGACGTGGGCCAGCCCTACGGCCAGGGCGTGCAGGACACCATCGCCTACATCAACAAGAATGGCGGCGTGAACGGCAAGCAGATCAATTCCGACTTCGTGGAATACGGCTACCAGGTGCCGCGCGCCCTGGCCGCCTTCAAGAAGTGGGTCGGCAGCGAGAAGGTGGTTGCCATCCAGGGCTGGGGCACCGCCGACACCGAGGCGCTGGTGGGCATGGTGACCAAGGAGGAGATTCCCTATTATTCGGGCTCCTACTCCGCCTCCCTCACCGATCCCAAGGGCAAGGTGAACGAGAAGAGCGAGCGCGCCGCGCCGTTCAACTTCTTCTACGGCCCGTCCTATTCCGACGCCGCCCGCGCCATGGTGCAGTGGGCCGCCGACGACTGGAAGGCCAAGGGCGGCCAGGGCAAGCCCAAATGGGTCCATATGGGCGCCAACCACCCCTATCCCAACTCGCCCAAGGCGGCGGCGGAAGCCTATGCCAAGGAGCTGGGCTTCGACGTGCTCGACCCGATCACCTTCGCCCTCACCCCCGGCGACTACACCGCCCAGTGCCTGACCATGAAGCAGTCCGGCGCCAATTACGCCTATCTGGGCAACACGGCCGGCTCCAACATCTCCGTGCTCAAGGCGTGCGAGACGGCGGGCGTGAAGGTGCAGTTCCTGGGCAATGTGTGGGGCATGGGCGAAGAGGCCATGAAGGCCGCCGGCTCGGCCGCCAACGGCCTCGTCTTCCCGCTGCGCACGGCGGTGACCTGGACCGGCAACGCGCCGGGCCTCGCCACCTTCAAGGATGTCTCCAAGATGTCCGACCCGAGCGGCAACGCCTATCGCACCGTGCATTACATGACCGCCGTGTGCACCGTCATGTACATGAAGGAAGCCATGGAGTGGGCGGACAAGAATGGCGGCGTGACCGGCGTGAAGATCCGCGACGGCATGTACCAGAAGACCGACTGGGTGCCGAAGGGCACGGAAGGTGTCTGCGTGCCCTCCACCTGGACCACCTCGGACCATCGCCCCACCACCACGGTTGAGCTGTATCGCGCCGTGGTGAAGGGCCCCACCGACGCGCCGCTGGCGGACCTCGTGAAGAGCGGCACCATCGCCCTCGACAAGGTGGCCACCATCCAGCTGCCCCGGAAGACCGAGCTGCAGGGCTGGTGAGGCCGACCGCCCGGCTCATCCCCCTCCCAACCCTCCCCCGCAAGCGGGAGAGGGCTTCTCTCAGGCACGCCGCAAACTCCCTCTCCCGCTTGCGGGGGAGGGATGGGGAGGGGGCTCGGGGGCGCAGACGGGGTGGGCAGGATTTAACGCGAACAGGATCACGCCATGTCCAACGCCGCGCTCAAGATCGACCGGGAAGCCGCGCCCCTCGCCGGGGAAGCGCCGCCCATGCTGTCGGTGAACAATATCGAGGTGGTCTATAACGACGTCATCCTCGTCCTGCGCGGCCTGTCGCTGAAGGTGCCGCAAGGGCAGATCGTCGCTTTGCTCGGCTCCAACGGGGCGGGCAAGTCCACCACGCTCAAGGCCATTTCGGGCCTGCTGAAATCCGAGGACGGCGAGATCACGCGCGGCGACGTGACCTTTCTCGGCGAGAAGATCAACGGCATCGAGCCCGACAAGATCGTGCGGCGCGGCATCTTCCAGGTGATGGAGGGGCGGCGCATCATCTCCGACATGACGGTGCTGGAAAACCTGCGCCTCGGCGCCTTCACCCGCCGCGACAATGGGGTGAAGGACGATATCGAGCGCGTCTACGGCTATTTCCCGCGCCTCAAGGAGCGCACGGGCCTTGCCGGCTATCTCTCGGGCGGCGAGCAGCAGATGCTGGCCATCGGCCGGGCCATGATGGCGCGCCCCAAGCTGATCCTCATGGACGAGCCCTCCATGGGCCTCTCGCCGCTGCTGGTGAAGGAAGTGTTCGCCATCATCAAGCAGCTCAACCGGGACCTGGGCGTCACCATTCTCCTCGTGGAGCAGAATGCCCGCGTGGCGCTCTCGGTGGCGGATACCGGCTACATCATGGAGCAGGGCAAGATCGTGCTGGACGGCACGGCCGAGCAGCTCCAGTCCAACGAGGACGTGAAGGAATTCTATCTCGGCCAGGGCGGCGGAGAAGAGCGCAAGTCCTTCAAGAACCTCAAATCCTTCAAGCGCCGCAAGCGCTGGCTGTGAGAGTGCGCGGCCTGTGAGGGGCGAGGCATTCCCCCTCCCAACCCTCCCCCGCAAGCGGGAGAGGGCTTTTGCGTTGTGTTCGCGGAACCCAGGCGGGTGGGCGCCTGGGCCGTGTGGTGCCTAGAGATCACCGATCGCGCACCCTGCCCCCTCTCCCGCTTGCGGGGGAGGGTTGTGGAGGGGGAAACGGCGCAGGAGCCATGAGATGACCGACACCACCCGCTTCTACGACGCCCTGGAGACCCGCGACCCGCAGCAGCGGGAGGACGCCCTCATGGCCGCGTTGCCGGGCCAGGTCGCCACCGCGAAGGCGCGCTCGGCCTATTTCGCGGAGCTGCTGAAGGACGTGGACGCAGCGACCGTGACGAGCCGCGCCGCGCTGGCGAAGCTGCCCGTCACCCGCAAGTCGGACCTGCCCTTCCTCCAGCCGAAAAGCCTGCCCTTCGGCGGCCTCAACGGCACGAAGCCGGGCGGGCTCGCGCGCATCTTCATGTCGCCGGGGCCCATCTATGATCCCGAAGGGCGCCGCCCCGATTACTGGCGCTTCGCCCGCGCGCTGTTCGCCACCGGCTTCCGGGCCGGGGAGGTCGTGCACAACACCTTCTCCTATCACCTCACGCCCGCCGGCTCGATGATCGAGAGCGGCGCCCATGCGCTGGGCTGCGCGGTGGTGCCCGCCGGTGTCGGCCAGACCGACCTGCAATTGCGCGCCATCGCCGACATCCGCCCCGACGGCTATGGCGGCACGCCGTCCTTCCTCAAGATCCTCGTGGACAAGGCCCGCGAGGAGGGGCTCGACATCTCCTCCCTGAAGAAGGCGCTGGTGACGGGCGAAGCCTTCCTGCCGCCCCATCGCGCGGCCCTGCGCGAGGCGGGCATCACGGCGCGCCAATGCTACGGCTCCGCCGATCTCGGCCTCGTCGCCTATGAGAGCGAGGCGGAGGAAGGGATGATCCTCGACGAGCACGTCATCGTCGAAATCCTGCGCCCCGGCACCGGCGATCCCGTGGACAGCGTGGGGGACGTGGGCGAGGTGGTGGTGACGCTTCTGGAGGAGGATTATCCCCTCATCCGCTTCGCCACCGGCGATCTCTCCGCGCTCATGCCGGGCGTCAGCCCCTGCGGGCGCACCAATGCGCGCCTGCGCGGCTGGCTCGGCCGGGCCGACCAGGTGACCAAGATCCGCGGCATGTTCGTTCACCCCGTGCAGGTGAGCGCGGCGGTGAAGAAGCACCCGGCGGTGGCCAAGGCCCGCCTCGTGGTGAGCCATGACGGCACCAGCGACGACATGCTTCTGGAAGTGGAAGTGGCGGACGCCGCCGCCCTCGCGCAGGACGCCCTGCTGGATGATCTGCGCGCCGCCACCAAGCTGCGCGGGCGCCTCTCACTGGTGGCGCCCGGCACGCTGCCGGAGGATGCGAAGACCATCGAGGACCGGCGAAAGGTGGGGTGATTATCTAATGTTTAGGGGGCAGACGATTTAGAAATGCGGACATAGAGCGCCTTGAGCATCAGAAATACCGCCATATCATCGCGGCGTTCAGATAGAAGATAAACAAGTATATCGTGCCGCAGGTCTTCTGTTAGGCGAAATTCAAAATTAGAGACTCGATCAATCCTGGCATTTTCAAACCAATTCAGAACCATAATGCAGAATTCAAATGCTAAAAATGTGCCGCGCCCTGCTGCTAAGTCTTTTCGCGTTTCTTCAAGATCATTTTTTGAACCTGAAAATTCGAAATCCCGAACCGATTCGGCGTCAAATTCATAAAGTTCTTCAAGCCACTCTATGGATGCCAGATTGACAAGCAGAAGGGCCATTATCTTCAAATGAGAAAGACCATTAGAATCTTTCATAACATAGGTGGCTTCCCACCTATCCACTCCCGCTTTCCAATTTTCGTGAGCGATTTCCAGGTGGGATTGATTGAATTTAAAACTATATCCAATAGCTTGAGAAGTAATCGTGCAGGCACGCAAAAAATCTCCGCGAAAAGCGGAGAAGTCGGAGATCCAATTGTCCAGGCATTCTTCAGTGAGGACGATAAGCATGGCGAATCGCGTGGAAAGAGATATTAATTCTCGATACACGCGATCCGCTTGGTAAGCTAGCTCACTTAGTTGCGGTTGAGGTGGTCTCCACCTCACTAATGAGCTGACGAGTGGTCTTCAGGCAAAGCGGGGCACTGTAGCCGACCGGAAGCTTCGGGCGGCTATTTGTAAAAAGCAGCTTGAAACGCTCGTTGTCACGCTCAACGATGCGTTTGCTACCATTGCCTGCTGCCAAATCCGCAGACATCACTCGATCCTCTTTCTACAATGCGCATTTTTGCATAACTGCTATGCAAAAATCGCATATATGATTGCTATTATCGCAACCACAAGTTATCAAGTCAATGTAAGTTCCATGCGGTCATCATGATCGCAAAAGCCTTAAAAATTCAGATTGGTATTGCAGCTTCTGATTGAAGGCCTCATTCCGCCGCATCCGCCTGTTCGGCGCCGGCCGTCGCGCCCACGCCGTAGCGCTTCTCCACATAGTCTTCCACCAGGGCGCGGAACTCCTGCTGGATGTTCGGGCCGCGCAGCGTCACGGCTTTCTTGCCGTCGATGAAGACCGGGGCGGAGGGGGTTTCGCCGGTGCCGGGAAGGGAAATGCCGATATCGGCATGCTTCGATTCGCCCGGCCCGTTCACGATGCAGCCCATCACCGCCACGTTCAGCGCCTCCACGCCGGGATAGGACTGCTTCCACACGGGCATGCGCTCGCGGATCATGTCCTGCACGCTCTGCGCCAGTTCCTGGAACACGGTGCTCGTGGTGCGCCCGCAGCCGGGGCAGGCGGCGACCAGGGGCACGAAGGTGCGCAGGCCCATGGTCTGCAGGATTTCCTGCGCCACCTGCACCTCGCGGGTGCGGTCGCCGTTGGGCTCGGGGGTGAGCGATACGCGGATGGTGTCGCCGATGCCCGCCTGGAGCACCACGCCCATGGCGGCCGTGGAGGCGACGATGCCCTTCGAGCCCATGCCCGCCTCGGTGAGACCGAGATGCAGCGCATAGTCCGAGCGGCGGGAGAGTTCGGAATAGACCGCGATGAGGTCCTGAACCGCCGAGACCTTGGCGGAGAGGATGATGCGGTCGCGCCCCAGGCCGATTTCCTCGGCGAGCGCCGCCGAGAGCAGCGCCGAGCGCACGAGGGCCTCGCGCGTCACCGCCCGCGCCTCGGCGGGCTTGGGCAGCTTGGCGTTCTCGTCCATGAGGCGGGTCAGCAAGTCGCTGTCCAGCGAGCCCCAATTGGCGCCGATGCGCACCGGCTTGTCGTGGCGGATGGCGGTCTCGACGATGGCGGCGAACTGCCGGTCCTTCTTGTCGCCGAAGCCCACGTTGCCGGGATTGATGCGGTATTTCGCCAGCGCTTCCGCGCAGGCCGGATGATCGGCCAGCAGCTTGTGGCCGATATAATGGAAATCGCCCACCATCGGCACGTCGATGCCCATGGCGAGCAGCTTCTCGTGGATATGGGGCACGGCGGCGGCGGATTCGTCCCGGTCCACCGTGATGCGCACGATCTCCGAGCCCGCGCGGGCCAGCGCGGCCACCTGGCGCACGGTGGCCGGGATGTCCGCCGTGTCCGTATTGGTCATGGACTGGACCACAACCGGCGCGCCCCCGCCCACCAGCACCCGGCCCACCGGCACGCCCACGGTGAGCTTGCGCACGGCAGGGCCGGCTTCGAGCAGTTCATCGGGCACGACGCGGGCGAGGGTCATGATGCGGTCCTCACGGGGAACGGCGATTGGGTAGGCGCCCCACCCGTGCGCGTCAATGCCGGGCGAACGTGTCGAGGCCGTGGCCGGAGCGGTTCGCGCTGGGGAAACCCGGGAATCGGTCCGGTCGGGTCAGTTCCGCTCGCGGCACTGTGCGCAGAGCCCGTTCAGCTCCAGCACGCGCTGGCGCGGCTCGAAGCCCGCCGCCCGGGCCGCCCAGGCCAGATCCCGCCCCACGGCGTGGGAGGTCACTTCCCGCGTGTCGCCGCAGGCCTCGCAGATGAGGAACAGCGCCACCTCGCCCGCCTCATGGGCATGGCCGCAGGCGAGGAAGGCGTTGCGGCTCTCGATGCGGTGGGCCAGCCCTTCCGAGACCAGGAAGTCCAGCACCCGGTAGACCGACATGGGCGGCGGCTTCTCGCCGTCGCTCGCCAGCCGCTCCACCAGTTCGTAGGCGCCCAGCGGCACATGGCTTTCAGCCAGCGCCTCCATCACGCGCCGTCGCAGCGGGGTGAGGCGCAGGCCCTTCTCGGCGCAGCGCTGCTCCACCCGCGCCAGGGCGCCGGCCACGCACTGTCCGTGGTCATGGTCGTGCGCGTGAGGGTCGCGGGCAACGGTGGCGGGATCGGGCAGGGCAGCAGGCATAAGAGATAGTGTAACGCGACCCGCGCGCGGTTTCCAGGCGAATGCCGCAAGGTAAGGCTTTGTCGTGCGCCGGGATGGCAGGCCCCCGTTGCACCGCATCGTTTTGCGGCGCAAGGTGCGCGGCGCAGCGGGACGTGACGCCATCGTCACAGCCTGCGGGTTAAATCCGGTGCGGTGCCGCTCGGGCGCCGTTTCGCCATCATGGGGTACCAGCATGTCCTTGAAGGGTAAGGTCGCCGTCGTCACGGGCTCCACCAGCGGGATCGGTCTCGCCATTGCCCGCGCCTATGCCGAGCAGGGCGCGAACCTCGTCATCAACGGCCTCGGCGATGCGGCGGCGATCGAAGCCGAGCGCGCCAAGATCGAAAGCGATTTCGGCGTGAAGGCGCTCTATTCCGACGCCAACATGCTGAGCCATGTTGAGATCGAGGGCATGGTGAAGCTTGCGGAGACCGAACTGGGCTCCTGCGACATCCTCGTGAACAATGCCGGCATCCAGTATGTGGCCCCGGTCGAGGAATTCCCCATTGAAAAGTGGGACCAGATCATCGCCATCAACCTGTCGGCCGCTTTCTACGCCACCCGCGCCGCCGTGCCGGGCATGAAGGCGCGCAAGTGGGGCCGCATCATCAACACCGCCTCGGCCCATGCGCTGGTGGCCTCGCCGTTCAAGTCCGCCTATGTGGCGGCCAAGCACGGCATTGCCGGCCTCACCAAGACCGTTGCGCTGGAGACGGCCACCTTCGGCATCACCTGCAACGCCATCTGCCCCGGCTATGTGTGGACCCCCCTGGTGGAGAAGCAGATCCCCGACCAGGCCAAGGCTCGCGGCATCTCCGAGGAGCAGGTGAAGCGTGACGTGCTGCTGGCCGCCCAGCCCACCAAGGAGTTCGTGACCGTCGAGGAAGTGGCCGCGCTCGCTCTGTGGCTGACCTCCGACGGCGCCCGCTCCATCACCGGCACCATGCAGCAGATCGACGGCGGCTGGGTCGCCGAATGACGGCGGGGAGGCGGTGATGGCCCGCTCCGGCGCCGTCAAGCCTCTCTCCCTCGCGCTCCAGGGGGGCGGCGCCCATGGCGCCTTCACCTGGGGCGTGGTGGACCGCTTCCTCGAAGAGGAGCGCTTCCCCATCGCGGGCATATCCGGCACCTCCGCCGGGGCCATGAACGCGGTGGTGATGGCGTCCGGCCTTGCGCGCGGCGGTCCTGCCGAGGCGCGCGCCGCGCTCACCAATTTCTGGCGCGATGTCTCGCGCGACGGGCGGCTCTCCCCGCTCCAGCGCACCGCCTTCGACCGCATCATGGGCAATTGGTCGCTGGCCAAGAACCCGGCCTATCTGGCCCTGGAAGTGGCCAGCCGCTTCCTGTCCCCCTACGATTTCAACCCGCTGAACCTCAATCCGCTGCGCGAGATCCTGGAAGCGCATGCCGATTTCGAGGCGATCCGCTCCTCGGACGTGAAGGTGTTCGTCTCCGCCACCAACGTGCATACGGGCCGCGCGCGCATCTTCGGTCACGAGGAGATGACCGCCGACGCGGTGATGGCCTCCGCATGCCTGCCCTTCATCTTCCAGGCGGTGGAGATTGACGGCGTGCCCTATTGGGACGGCGGCTATATGGGCAATCCGCCGTTGCTGCCGCTCTACCAGAAGGTGGGGGCCGACGACATCCTGCTGGTGCAGATCAATCCCATCCTGCGCGAGGAGACGCCGCGCACGGCGGCCGAGATCCAGAACCGCATCAACGAGATCACCTTCAACGCCTCGCTGCTGGCCCAGCTTCGTGCCATCGACCAGACCACCCAGCTCATCGAGCAGGGGATGCTGTCACGTCTCGCGCTCGGTGCCTCGGGCTTCCGCCGGGTGCGGCTGCACCGGGTGGGCGGGGCGGAGCATCTGGTGGATCTCGACCTGTCCTCCAAGCTCAATGCGGAATGGGCCTTCCTCCAGCACCTGCGCGACCTCGGCCGCGCGGCGGCGTCCGACTTCATCGCCGCCCATGGGGATGATGTGGGGAAGAAATCCACCCTCGACTTGCGGCTGGAATTGGCGGACTGAGGCTGAGGGGCGAAGCGCCCGGACGGCATAACCCGCTCTAATGGTCGAAGCGCAGGGTGATGCGCGCCCGCGCGCCGTGGCGCCCGAAGGTCACCTTGTCGCCGAGCCGGGTGAGCATGTAGGCGGCGAACGCGGCCACCTCCTGCGCGTCGCCCAGAAGCGCCTCCGGCGAGGGGCGCTCCTTCGGCGCCTCCATCACCTCGCCCGTATAGAGCAGGAACACGTCGAGATGCGCCTCGTCGAAGCGCGCGCGCAGCTCCACCGTGCCGTGGGCGATGTCGTTGTCCTGCAGCAACTCCAGGGCCTGCGCGGCCACCGGGATGGCCGCCGCCACCACGTCGCGGCGCGCGCCCCACAGGCCGCCCTGCCGCTCCAGGAAAGCCTGGACGGTGAGGAAGGCATTGGAGCCCAGCGGCACGACTTCCCCGGTCTCGCGGGAGATGCCGATGCGGAACAGGAGGTTCAGCAGGATGGCGCTGCACGCCGCCACGGTGAGCGGGGTGGAGAAGAGCGGCTGCGCCCAGAGCGGAAGCTGCGCATTCAGCGGCAGGAGCGCCACCGAGAGCCCCGCCAGCATGGAGAGCCCCACCAGGAACACCCGCCGCTCGGACAATCGCCGGGAGAGGATGAGGTCCATGCCCGCCACCAGCAGATAGGCGGCGGTATAGAGCAGGATGCCGCCGATGACCGGCGAGGGGATGAGGGTGAGGGCGACGATCACCTTCGGGAAGAAGGCCGTGGCCAGCATGGCGACGCCCGCCGCGATGCCGATGACGCGCGCGGTGGCGCCGGTGGCGAAGGCGAGGCCCACGGCCGAGGAGGAGAGCGAGGACTGGAAGCCCGTGGTGAGGCCCTGGAGGATGTTGCCGATGCCCGTGGCGGTGACGGCCCGGCTCGCCGCCCCCATGTCGGCGCGTCGCCAGTCGGCATCGTTCATCTTTTCCAGCGAGACGGTGGTGCTGAGCACGTCCACCACGCCCATCATCACCATGAGGCCCATGAGCGGGATCAATGCGGGCTCGAACTGAAAGGCGGGCAAGGAGAAATGGGGCAGGGCGACCAGATCCACCTGCCCGAGGGCGGCGGAGAAGTCGGTGGTATCCACGCCCCCCGCCACCGCCGTGGCCCAGCCGGCGGACGCCCCGGCGAGCACCGCGAACAGCTTGATCCGGCGCGGCGCGAACACCGTCACCGCCACGATGATGCCCAGTGTCAGCCCCGAGACCAATAGCGCGCCGCCATGGGCCATGGGGTCGCCGAGGCCCATGCCGAGCGCCCGTCGCAGCGCCGGGGCCGCCAGCGACACGCCGAGCATGGTCACCGCCACGCCGCACACTTCCGGGGGCAACAGTACCCGCAGCGGGCGCACCACGCGCGAGATCAGGATCTGCAGGCAGCCCATGAGCAGGGTGTTGGCCGCCATGAGCGCCGGGCCGCCCAGGGTGAGCGACTGGACCGCCAGCGGAATGGCGCCGGGGGATGGCACATGCACGCCGAGATAGCCGCTGCCGAAGCGCGTGCGCAGGCATTGCAGGATGGTGGTGAGGCCGATGCACAGGGTGCAGGCGGTGAGGATGGATTGCGCCCGGTGTGGATCCACCCCTGCCTCGGCGAGGGCGACGATGGGATAGATGAGATAGGTGAGGGCCAGCATGGCATGCTGGGCCGCCAGGGGAATGAGGGCGGGGGCCGGAACCGGGTCCGACAGCCCGTAGATCAGCTCCGGCGGGCGGCGGCCCTGCCGGGTCTGTTCCCGGGGGGGCGCAAGGAAATGACGCACCCGCGTCGCCAGACGCCGCCCCTGCTGGCGTCGGGTCGCGGCGCCCTTCTGTGCACGCGGGTCTGCGCTCACCTGCCCAATGATCCTTTGCCCAACGGCCCGAGAGCGTTTCCGCGCAACGCGGTTCGCGTGAAGGACATGCGTAAAAGACAGAATTCCGCGCTGCCGATTGCGGAATCACCGCTCCATCTCACTCGCAAATGCGGATCGGTTCAACTGCGACGGGGATCGTTGTGCGGCTCAGGGGTGAAAATGCACGATGGTCAGGCATGGTCACGGCTGCGGGAAGAAGAGCGCCGCCCGGTCAGCCGGCGACGAAGGCGCGGATGAGGTGATGGGCGATGGCCACGGGCGGCGGGGTGAAGAGGCCGTCCGGATGGGTGCGGGTGAGCATGGCCGCGGTTTCCGCACGGGAGAACCAGCGGGCATCCTCCAGCTCGTTGCGGTCCACCACGAGATCGATGCTTTCCGCCTGGGCCAGGCAGCCGATCATGAGCGACATGGGGAAAGGCCAGGGCTGCGAGGTGTGGTAGCGCACCGCGCCAACCGTGATGCCCGCCTCCTCCAGAATCTCGCGCCGCACGGCGTCCTCCACCGTCTCGCCCGGCTCCACGAAGCCCGCCAGCGCCGACCACATGCCGGGCGCGAACTGGGGCTGGCGGCCGAGGAGGCAGCGGTCGCCCGAGGCGGTGAGCATGATCACCACCGGGTCGGTGCGCGGGAAATGCTGGGCGCCGCAGGCCGGGCAGTCGCGCCGCCAGCCGCCGTCGCGCGGCCCGCTTTCCTGCCCGCAATTGGCGCAGAAGCGGTGCCGCCCGTGCCAGGCCCCCAGCGCCTTGCCGCAGGCGATGGGGGTCAGGTGTTCCGGCGGCAGCACGCCGCCGGCGGCGATGGAGCGCAGGTCCGACACGAAGAAGCCCTCGGCCTCCAGCGCCTCCCGGCGGCCGGGATCGAACCGCATGGAGAAGCGCGGCACGCCGTCCGACAGGCCGAGGAACAAAGGCGCGGTCCCGCCCAGCGCGCGGGCATGGTCCGGCTCGAACAGCGGCTCCAGCCAGTCGCCCAGCTTGCGGGCCGCCACCAGTTCGCCGCCGATCAGATAGGTGCGCGCGCCCCGCGCCTCCAGGAGCGCCTCCGCCTCGGCGCGGCGGTGGGCCGCGCGGTCGAGGGGGCTGCCCACATAGCCGAGGGCAGGCCAGGGGCCGAGATCGGGGAGCACGGTGGAGGTCATTGGGGGGCGCCTGAGGCGGTCTGAGGGGCGGGGACGGTCGCATGCCCGTGGCGGGCAGGCAAGGCGCGGAACTTAGAGGCCGAGCGCGGTCCTGAGATCGGCCGCGCGGGCCTCCAGGCGCTCGCCCAGGGGCTCGCGGGTGCCCACGCCGAACACCGGGCCGGGCCAGGCGGCATCGCCGGGCACGCGCCCTATCAGATGCACATGAAGCTGGGGCACCATGTTGCCCAGCGCCGCCACGTTCAGCTTGGTGCTTGCGCTCAGCGCCTTCAGCGCCGTTCCGGCCAGGGCGATCTCCTCCATCAGCACCGCCCGCTCGGCGGCGGGCAGGTCCATCACCTCGATGAGGCCCGCACGCCGGGGAATGAGGACGATCCAGAAGAAGCGCGCATCGTTCACGAGGCGCACATGGCACAGCGGAAGGTCGCCGAGGGCGGGGCCGTCGGCGGCGAGGCGGGGATCGAGGGCGAAGGAGGAGCCGGGCGTGTCGGTCATGGCTTTCCTATGCGCCGCCGGGACGGCCTGTTCAAGCCGCGCGCGGGACGCCTTGCAAAAGTCGCGCTTTGCCGCGATATAGGCGCCGGGAGGTTGGCGGTGGACGAGCCACTCGCCAATCGGGTCAGGTCCGGAAGGAAGCAGCCCCAACGAGCCCGGTCTTGGGTCTCTGACCAGCCTCCCACTTCTGTGCCCCTCCGGTCGGAGGGGCCTTTCCCGACATGTCGTGCCCGCTCTCCGTCCCGCGCAGGTTGTCTTCGCGGGCCGCATCCGGCTGGGCCGGCGACCGAGGAGGCGTTCATGTGGGCGATCACCGTCGTTCTTCTCCAGGCCCTCGTGGGGCCGGAGGTCCACGTCATCACCCAGGCGGGCATCTACACGTCCGAGGACGGCTGCAAGGCGGCCATCGCGGCCTCGATTCCCGCGAAGCTGGAGGGCGAGCCCCTCGCCCAGTTCAAGAACGGCTATCGCCGCTATGTGTGCGTGCGGGTCAACGGTGCCGAGGATCTGCGCACGGCCAAGTGAGACGGCCAAGTGAGACGGCCAAGTGAGACGGCCAAGTGAGAACGAGATGTGGGGGGCGTCGTGATTTGCGCGCCGCCGCCCCGCCATGGACTGCCCCGCGCCCCCTTCGCGGTGCTATGAAGGGGCCATGAGCGCGGACACACCCGAAGACAGCCCTTCTTTCGACCTTCCCGCCCCGGCCGCCACCCCGGGCGCCGCGGCTGCGGCCGCGCCCTATCGGGTGCTGGCGCGCAAATATCGTCCGTCCACCTTCGACGATCTCATCGGCCAGGAGCCGATGGTGCGCACCCTGTCCAATGCCTTCGCGTCGGGGCGGATCGCGCAGGCCTATATCCTCACCGGCGTGCGGGGCGTGGGAAAGACCACCACCGCCCGCATCCTCGCCCGCGCGCTCAATTACGAGCCCCCGGCGGGCGGCGGCGGGCCGAGCCTCGACCTGTCGGTGCCCGGCAAGCATTGCCGCGACATCATCGAATCGCGCCATGTGGACGTGATGGAGATGGACGCCGCGTCCAACACCTCCATCAACGACATCCGCGAGATCATCGAAGGGTCGCGCTACCGCCCGGTGATGGCGCGCTACAAGGTCTATATCATCGACGAAGTGCACATGCTCTCCACGGCGGCCTTCAACGGGCTGCTGAAGACGCTGGAAGAGCCGCCCGAGCATGTGAAGTTCATCTTCGCCACCACAGAGATCCGCAAGGTGCCCGTCACCGTGCTGTCCCGCTGCCAGCGCTTCGACCTGCGGCGCGTGGAATCGGGGGTGCTCGCCGCCCATCTCGCGCGCATCTGCGCCAAGGAGGACGTGGAGGTCGATACGGAGGCGCTCTCCACCATCGCCCGTGCGGCGGAAGGCTCGGTGCGCGATTCGCTCTCGCTGCTGGACCAAGCCATCGCCCATGGCGGCGGCCGGGTGGGGGCGGAGGAGGTGCGGCGCCTGCTGGGCCTCGCCGACCGGGCGCGGGTCATCGACCTGTTCGAGGCGCTCATGTCGGGGGATCCCCAGCGGGCGCTGAAGGAATTTCGCGACCAGTATGATTCGGGCGCGGACCCGGCGGTGATCCTCACCGACCTTGCCGAGTTCACCCATCTCGTCACCTGCTTCAAGCTGGTGCCGGAAACCGCCGCCGATGCCTCTTTGGTGCAGGCGGAGCGCGAGCGCGGGGCGGATTTCGCCGCCCGCCTTTTGGTGCGCGACCTGTCGCGAGTGTGGCAGATGCTGCTGAAGGGCATCGCGGAGACGCAGGCGGCGGCCAAGCCCGCCCAGTCGGCGGAGATGGTCCTGGTGCGCATCGCCTATGCGGCCGACCTGCCGAGCCCGGAAGAGGCGCTGCGCAAGCTGCGCGACATGGCGGATGCGCCCGGAGGCGCGCCAGCCTCCGCTCCGGCGCTCCCGCCCGCGCCCGGCGGGGGCACCGCCCGCCTCGCCGTGGCGAGCCGCGCGGAGCCCGCGCGTATGCCCGCCCCGGTGCCTGTCTCCGCGCCCCAGGCCGTCGCCGCCTCGCAGGCGGTGGCCGAAGGGCCGCGTCTGGCGCGGTTCGAGGATCTGGTGGCGCTGGCCGTCGCGCGGCGCGACCTGCTGATGAAGCATGCCCTCGAAACCCATGTGATGCCGGTCCTGTTCGAGGAGGGGCGGTTCGAGTTCGCCCTGGCGCCGGGCGGTAGCCCCAATCTCGTCCAGGACATCTCCCGCAAGCTCCAGGACTGGAGCGGCCGGCGCTGGATGGTGTCCATCACCGCCAAGCGGGAGGGCATGCAGACGCTGGCGGAGACCGCGGCGGCCGTGAAGGCCGAGCGGGAAGTGGGCATCCGCGCCGATCCGCTGGTCCAGGCGGTGCTTGCCCGCTTCCCCAAGGCGCAGATCGTGGATGTGCGCCTGCGCGAGGAAGAGCCGGACCCGACCACCGAGATGGGGCTCGCGCCCGCCGAGGAGGATGCCTATATGGGTCCGGGCCCCGACGATGAACTGGAATACTGACGGAGACCGGCGATGCGCGACCTGATGGGCATGATGAAGCAGGCCAAGGAGCTTCAGGAGCGCATGCAGCAGATGCAGGCGGAAATGGACGGCATCGAGGTGGAGGGCGCCTCCGGCGGCGGCCTCGTCACGGTGCGCACCACCGCCAAGGGCGAAACGAAGGCCGTGCGCATCGACCCCAGCCTGCTGAAGTCCGACGAGGGCGAGATTCTCGAAGACCTGCTGGTGGCCGCCCTCTCCGATGCCCGCCAGAAGGCGGAGCGGGTGATGCAGGAGAAGATGTCGGCGCTGACCGGCGGCCTGCCCTTGCCGCCCGGCCTCAAGCTGTTCTGACCGGCACGCCGGGATCGAACAGGAGCCCGGCCTTCAGGCTGTCCGCGATGCGCTCGGCCTTCGCGATCAGGGCTTCGGCCTCGGGCGCGGGGAAGCGCTCGCGCGCGGTCTCGCGCCACAGGCCGAGCCAGACCGGGAACAGCGCCCCGAACACGGCGGGCGGCAGCGGCAGGGCCTTGTGCACGGCGAACGGATTGCCCTTGTAGCGGGGCGTGCGCAGGGCGACCGTGCACCAGAAGTCCGTGAGCACGTCCATATGGGCGGGCCAGTCCTCCACCGCCGCCTCGAACACCGGGCCCAGCTGCGGGTCAAGCCGCACCTTGGCGTAGAAGGCGTCCAGATGGGCGCGCAGCGCCGCTTCATCGAGGGGCGGGGTGGTGGTCATGATGGGCTTCCTCCCGCGTCCGCTCGAACGGCGCTTCCCGGGCCTGGGCAAGGTCGCGGAACAGCGCCGCGATGAGATCGGACTGGGTGACGATACCCGCAAGCTGGCCCCCGGCGTCAACCACCGGAACCGCATGGAGCCGCCCCTCGGCCATGAGCGGCACGAGGTCCGCCACCGGCGTGTCGGTGCGCACGGCCTGGACACCCACGCTCATGATCTCCTGCACCGAGCCCTGGGGCGCGGCCGCGAGCCGCACCACATGGCGCAGGCGCTGGGCGAACGACACGCGCGGCCCGCTCGCGCTCCAGGCGGCTTTGTCCAGGAGGTCGGTCTGGGTGACGATGCCGACCACGCGGGCGTCCTCGGTCGTCACCGGCAGGGCCTTCACATGATGCCCGCGCAGCAGCGCCAGCGCCGCGCGCATGGAGGTGTCGGGGGCCACCGCCACCACGTTCCGCGTCATGATGTCTCCGCAGCTGGTATGTCCGGAGCGGCGGGCATAGGCGCGCACCTCGGCAAGGCGCAGCACCTGCTCAAGGTCAGCGCGGCTCACGTCCAGCAGGCGGTCATATTGCCGGAGGGCGGCGTCGAGATCCTCCGGGGCAAAGCCCAGGGGCGCGAAGGGGTCGGGCTGTGCCGACGGGCGGGCGGGGGCCGCGGTGGGGTAAGGGCGACCCATGAGGGCGTTGAAGGCGAGCGCGCCGGCCAGCAGCAGCACGGAATTCAGCAGCACGGGCACCAGCACGAAGCCATAGCCCACCGCCTCGACAGCCGGACCGCCGAGCACGGCGGTGAGCGCCACGGCCCCGCTCGGCGGATGGAGGCAGCGCAGGGCGAGCATGATCGCGATGGCGATGCCGCCCGCCAGGGGGGCGGCCAGCAGCGGATCGGGAATGAGCTGTGCCGCCGTGACCCCCACGAGCGCCGCCACCGCATTGCCACCCATGAGGGACCAGGGCTGGGCCAGCGGGCTGGACGGCACCGCGAACAGCAGCACGGAGGACGCGCCCATGGGCGCGATGAGCAGGGGCACGGCCGCCGAGGGGCCGAGCGCGAGGCGCGTGACAAAGCCTGTGACCGCAAGGCCGAACAGGGCACCGACCCCTGCGCGCACCCAGTCCATGGGCGCCACGGGCGGGAGGGTGGGCTGGAAGCGACGCAGGAATGCCAGCAGGCGCGGCGAGAGGGGCGACGGCGACGGGGAGCGCGGCATGGGGCGATGGCCCTCGCAGAATGGGAAAGCTCTGCGCCCGTCCTGAGGCCGGAGGCGAAAGAATGCCGACTTTTGTATCAATCGCTCAATGCGTGGGCAATCTGTACGTGACCGCCGCCGAGCTGGGACGGTGCCGGAGGGCGAGCTGCGGGCGACCCCAAGGGGGCGGCCGGGGCCGCCCACAGCTCTGACCCCGCCCGTTCCGGTTGCGATTTGAACCGGGCGGGGATCTCTGCGCTTACGGATCGTCGGCAGGTGCCGACCTTCACTGCGCGCTGTCGTGACTGGCCAGAACAGGGGCGCCCTGCTGCGGCGGCTTGGCCGCTCCGGCATCAGTCCATTCAGGGGGCAGGCCGAGCTGGCCGCCGACCACACCTGCGAGGCCCGGATAGCGCCCGTGCCGGTCGCAGGCCGCATGCTTCGGCGGCAGCCCCATGGCCGAGCCGATCCGCTGCGCCGAGGGCAGGTCGATGCCGGAACTGGCGAACGGGCTCTCGCCCTTCACGATCAGGGCGCCGAAATCCTCGCCGAACGAATCCGCCAGCTCATAGGCATCGCTCGCCTTGGAGGCCCTGGGCGAGCTGAACAGGGCGTTGGCGCCCCGGGCCCACAACATGGCGGCCACCTGGTGGCCCTTGGGGTCGACCGCTTCCGCTTCCATGGAGAGATTGCCCATTCCGATGGGAATGCGCGGTGTGGGGATCGGAACGCCCAGATCCACGAAATTCATGCCGAGGGAGGCGGCGGCCGAGATGCCGGCCACGATCTCGTCCGTCTCCGTCGCCTGGGTGACGGAGGCCCGCACGATGATATCAGCCGGCGCGTCCGGGGGGACGATCTCCAGGCGGTCGCTCAGGCTGACGCACAGGCCGCGGTCCACCGCATTGGCAATGAGCTGTCTCTGCTCATTGGTCATTTTGGGTGCCAGAGCAGGGGAGAAGGTCGCGGGGAGAATCTTGGCGGTCTTGGCGGCCAGGACCTTCTCCTTGTCCACCTTGACGAGCGACTTGGTGATCAGCCCGTCCGAGGGCTGCAGCGCGTCATAGGTGGACAGCCCGACGCCCTGCACGATGGGCGCGGACGCGCAGCCGCCCAGCAGGCAGGCCATGGCCAGCAGGCCGGCATATTCGGCGCTACGAAGCGAGGGCATCGACCGCTCCCGGCAGGCTGGACGCCGCATGGGGCCGAGCGCGTGATGCCCCGGTCCGGGCGAGCCGCCTGAGGCCGCCGCGCGCGGCGGATGCCGCCAGGGCGACCGCATTGGGCAGCAGGCCCGCCCCATTCCCGGCGATCATCGCGTAATACACATAGGTATGTATGAAAATCTTCTTCAAAATCTTCGAGATATTATGCGGGTGATCAGTCTTGGTGGGCTTTTCCCGCTCGGGCAGAGCGTGGCCAGCGTTTGGTCGAGATGGAATGCACATGCGGCGCTCTCCAATAGTGCCCGGCGCAGGTATTCAGCGGACGGAAATAGAGGTAGAGGCGGTTGTGGATTTAAATCGGACCGTAAATTTCGGATTGCGTCTGGCGGGAAGAATTTGATGTCAAAAGATGTCTGCGGTCGTTTCTGACAGCATTTGACACAAAAAAGCACTCGCGGCCTCGCTACTCCGGTGGCTACATCAATTCCCGGACGAACACGGACCGATCACGGCTGCTCATGAGCACACCAGCGCCCCAGCTTCTCGTTGCCGACGATGACAAGGAAATCCGAAAGCTCCTCGGCCGCTATCTGCAGGAGCAGGGATTCCGCGTCCTGCTCGCCTCCAGTTGCGGGGAGGTGCACGAGAAGATCGCGAACCATCAGGTCGATCTCATCATTCTCGACGTGATGCTGCCCGACGGCTCCGGGCTGGACCTGTGCCGAGACCTGCGGGCGGCGCGGTCGAACATTCCCGTCATCCTGCTCACCGCCTTGCAGGAGGACGTGGACCGGATCATCGGCCTTGAGATCGGCGCCGACGACTATCTCGGAAAGCCCTTCAATCCGCGCGAATTGGCCGCCCGCGTGCGCGCGGTGCTGCGCCGGGGGGTGAATTCCCGCCCCGATCCGAGCAAGGCCGGGCTGTTGCAGTTCGAGGATTTCATCGTGGATTCCGCCGTCCGCTCGGTCACGGATCGCGCGGGCGCCGCCATCCAGCTGACGGGGGCCGAGTTCGATCTCCTCATGATCTTCCTCGATCGGCCCGGCCGCCTCTTGTCCCGCGAGATGCTCCTGGACCTGACGCGCCGCCGCGACGGCGATGTGCTCGACCGCTCCATCGACGTGCTGGTCAGCCGCCTGCGGCGCAAGCTCTCCCACGGCCATGAGGGGCAGATCTTCAAGGCGATCCGCAACGGCGGATATCAGTTCGCCGCCAAGGTCAGCCCCCTGGATCCATAGACATTTGGTTTTCGCGTTTCCGTCACGCGAACCGCTTCACACTTCGCTCGGAAACGCTCCAGGCATGCAGACGCTTCGCGCAAAGTTCGCCCTTCTGCTGGTGGGGGCCATCGTCTCGGTGGTCGTCCTCATTACGCTGGCGGTGATGTATTTCTTCGCCACCTCCACGCAGACCCAGGTCCAGCTTCTCGCCAATCAGCTCATCATCATGGAGCGGCTGGCCAAGCAGGCCCCCGACGCGCCGGGGCTGTCGCGCCAGCCCGACGCGGGCGCTCCGGACGTGGACCAGACGGACCTTCTGCGCGCCGCCACCGCCGCGCTGGGGACGCCCCTGGACCTTGCCGTGACCTATAAGGCGGATGATCCCAGCTTTCGGGTCGTCTCGCTGCGCGTGGGGCCGAGCGGGTGGGTTCAGGTGGAGATCGACCCACCGTCGGAGCCCCAACTCTGGGTGTGGCTCGCCTTGATCACGCTCGGTGTCGGCTCGGTCGCGGTGTTTGCGAGCAACCGCATGAGCAAGCCGCTCACCCTCCTGGAAAGCGCGGTGGAGCAGGTCGGCCCGGACGGGACGCTCCCCACTTTGGCGGAGAAGGGCCCGGAAGAAGTGCGCGCCACGGCAGCCGCCATCAATGCCCTGTCCGCCCGCCTGAAGCTGGCGGTCGAAAGCCGGATGCGGCTGGTGGCGGCCGCCGGCCATGATCTGCGCACCCCCCTGACCCGCATGCGGCTGCGCGCGGAATTCGTGAGCGATGACGAGGATCGCGCACTGTGGCTCCAGGATATCGACGAATTGCAGCGCATCGCCCACAGCGCCATCCAGCTGGTCCATGAGGAAACCTCGAAGACACCCCCCGAGGCCGTCCAGCTGGACGATCTGGTGCGGACCATTGCCGGGGAGCTGCGGGAGCAGGGGTTCGATATCGCGGTGGCGGAGACCTGCGATATCCAGGTCCGCGCGAGCCGCCTGCGCCTGAGCCGCGCGCTGCGGAACCTGTTCATCAATGCGGCCACCCATGGCGTGCGCGGCGTGGTGAGCGTGAGCGCCGGGGCAACGGCCCGCATCACCATTTCCGACGAGGGGCCGGGCATCGCGGCGGACAGTCTGGAGCAGGTGTTCGAGCCATTCTTCCGGGCCGACCGCGCCCGGAGCCAGAACATTCCCGGCACGGGTCTCGGCCTCACCATCTCCCGCGAAATCGTCCGCAAGGCCGGCGGCGACATCACCATCACCAACCGGCCGGGCGGCGGCCTCATCCAGGTAGTCGAATTGCCCCTCGGTGGCTCCGGCCCGCATCCCGCCTGAGGCGCGAGCGGCCCACCCCCATCCTCATCCCCTGGCGTGGCGCCGCATGGCGCTCTATGTCTTGGCATCAGCCCGGTTCCCTCACGCGAACCCCTTCATGCTTCGCCGGGACGTGCTTTCCTGGCAAAGTCCCCCGTCGCGAGTCCCGCAGCATGCCCCGTGCCGTCGCCGGCCCCGAGATCGAGCGCCTGATCCAGCTCCTGTCCCGCCTGCCCGGGCTCGGCCCGCGCTCGGCGCGGCGGGCGGCGCTGCATCTCATCAAGAAGCGCGAGACGCTCATGTCGCCTTTGAACGCCGCCCTCGGCGACGTGCTGGGCAAGATCGTGGAATGCCGGGTGTGCGGAAATCTCGATGTCCGCGACCCCTGCACCGTGTGCACCGATGCGGAGCGCGAGGCGGGCACGCTGGTGGTGGTGGCGGATGTATCGGACCTGTGGGCGCTGGAGCGCTCGGGGGCCCTGAAGGCGCGCTACCATGTGCTGGGCGGCGTGCTCTCGCCCCTGGACGGGATCGGTCCCAACGACCTCAACATCGCCTCGCTGGCGGAGCGGGTGCCGCGCGAGGGCGTGCAGGAGGTGATCCTGGCCTTGGGCGCCACGGTGGATGGGCAGACCACGGCCCATTATCTCACCGACCTGCTGCGGGATGCGGGCGTGACCGTCACGCGGCTTGCCCAGGGCGTGCCGGTGGGCGGGGAGCTGGATTATCTGGACGAGGGCACTTTGGCTGCGGCCATCCGGGCGCGCACGCCCATCTGAGCCCGCGCCATGGGGGCATTCGGCCATGCCCATAAGGAAAATCCGGGCGGCGCCGCCGCCCGGAACCTCTCATCCCGGTGCGGGATGAGAGGACGGGTGACCTGGATCAGGCGGCGGCGAGGGCGGCCAGTTCCTTGTCCACGAAGTACTTGGAGTTCGGGCCTTCGCCGATGAGGTCGATCCGGTCGAGGATCTGGCGGCAGAGCTTCTCTTCCTCGTGCTGCTCGGCGGCGAACCACTGCAGGAACTGGTCGGTCTCGTAGCTGTGCTCGTCACGGGCCATCTCGATGGCCTCGTAGATGTGCGTGGAGACCTTCCGCTCCTCGTCCTGGATGCGCAGGAACAGATCACGGATGCTGGCAGAATCCACCACCGGCTTCGGCAGGGCCTTCAGCGCGATGGGCGCGCCGAGATCGTCGAGGAAGCTGAAGAACTTCATCATGTGCGTGCGCTCTTCGGCGGCATGCACCAGCAGGAAGGCCTTCGCGCCCTCGAACTTGTTCTCGGACGCCCAGGCGGCGCACTGCAGATAGATGTGATGGGCCTCAAGCTCGCCGTTGAGCAGCTCGTTCAGCTTGGCCTCAAGCTTTTCGCTAACCATCGTCTTACTCCACGAGAAAGGCCGCGCCGGAACGGCGGGACCGGAAAAGAATTACGAAGCGCGGTGCAGCCCCGTTGCGGCCGGTCAGCCGCCGGGAATCCAGCCCACTGTCTGGCCCAGCACCACCACGTTCAGGATGAGCAGGATCAAGGTGGCGGGCCACATGACGGCGCGCACCCAGCCCTTGTTCACCATGTCGCCCATGATGGAGCGGTCGTCGGTGAGCATGACCAAAGGCAGCATGGCGAAGGGAAGCTGGATGGACAGGATCACCTGGCTCCACATGAGGATATCGACCGGATGCGCATGCATCAGGATTGCGATCAGCGCCGGGGCCATGGTGACAAGGCGCGTGCACAGGCGGATGACAAACGGATTGACGTGTTCGGTTTTCAGGAAGCCCTCGAACACCACCTGGCCGGCCAGGGTGGCCGAGGTGGAGGAGGCGACGCCCGAGACCAGCAGCGCGAGGGCGAAGATGATGCCCGCGCCCTGGCTGAGGATGGGGACCAGCGTCTTGTAGGCATCGCTGAAGGACTGGATGACCGTGCCGTCCTTCAGGAAGATGGGATGGAACACCGCCGCCGCCACCACCAGGATGGCCGCATTGATGAACCAGGCCACGAACAGCGACACGTTGGTGTCCCACAGCGACCAGCCATAGAGCACCCGCGGCGCCGCCAGATTCTCCTTCAGGCGCGAGATGGCCAGATGGGAATGCAGGTAGAGATTGTGCGGCATGATGGTGGCGCCGATGATGCCCACCGCCACGAACAGCGCGTCAGCGCTGAGGATGTCCGCCGAAGGCACCACGCTGTCGATGGCCACCAGAGCATAGTCCGGGCGGCTCATGATCATCTCGACCACATACATGACCGAAACGGTGGTGAGGAAGGCGAGGAAGATGGTCTCCACCGCCCGGAAGCCCCAGCGGTTCAGCAGCAGGATCAGGAACACGTCGATGATGGTGATCAGCGCGCCTTCCCACAGCGGGATGCCGAGCAGCAGCTGGAGCGCCACCGCGACGCCGATGATCTCGGCCAGATCCGTGGCCATCATGGAGATGACGGCGGAGACGAAGAAGATCTTCGCCATCCAGGGCGGATAGCGCTCGGCGCAATGCTGGGCGAGGTCCTTGCCCGAGGCGATGCCCAGCTTGGAGCACAGATTCTGCACCAGCGCGCCGATCAGGCAGCTGAGGGAGAGGACCCAGAGCAGGCTGTAGCCGAACTGGCTGCCCGCCTGCAGGTCCGTGGCCCAGTTGCCGGGGTCGAAATAGCCGATGGAGATGATGAAGGCCGGGCCGAAGAACTTCCACCAGACGGGGCGCTTGATGGGGTCGGAGCCGGGAACCTGGTACGCTTCGCCGCGCGGCAGCGGGATCTCCGGCATTTGCGGCCGGAGGTCGGACGTCTTGCTCATGCCCCAGCCTTTCCCCACACCCCAGCAGGCCCAAAGGCATCGCCAAGGACCTGCTTCCGAAGGGAAACTGACGGAGAGGCGCAGGGGGATCAACCGCGCAAGGATGGTACAGGGCTACTTTTATATTGGAATAATTCGATACGTTGTTCCGGAGTCCAGCGAGGAAGCCGCTTTACCCCTTTTCCTGGAAGGCTTCCGATGTTTGCGGATGAAAAACGTCCCGCTCAAACTGCCGGGAGATCGCTCCAAAGTGGATGCATCTCCTTGCATCCACTTTGGCCGATGAGTTGATCCATATCAAAAACTTAACCGCTACCGATCCCGCTCAGACATGCTCGCCCACGCGCTCGAGCCACTGGTCCTCGGTGATCACTTCCACGCCCAGCGCCTGCGCCTTTTCGAGCTTCGATCCGGCACCCGGGCCGGCGACCACCAGATGGGTCTTGGCAGATACTGAGCCGGCAACTTTTGCCCCCAGCCGCTCCGCCATGGCCTTCGCCTCTTCCCGCGTCATCCGCTCCAGGCTGCCCGTGAACACCACGGTCTTGCCTGCGACGGGCGAGCCCGAGGCGGTCGGGGCGGCCTGGGCCGCCACCCGCACCTCGGCCCGCAGCGCGTCCAGCAGCGCGCGGTTGCGGTCCTCGGCGTAGAATTCGCAGAGCGAGGAGGCGGCCACCTCGCCCACGTCCGGCACGCCCGCGAGGTCCCGGAATTCGGGACGGGGCATCTGCTGGTGGGCGGCGGCGAGGGCGGCGAGGATGTCCGCATCCGCGCCATAGACGGTGCGCAGGGCCACGCGCTGGCGGGAATTCAGCTTTGCCCGATCGAACACCATGCGCAGGGTTGTTTCCGGATCGGCGCCCGCCTCCGTCGCGGTGGGGATCGTCTCGGTGGCGATCGCCGCCACCAGCCCTTCCGCCCGCGTCTGGCCGACGCCCGCAATGCCGAGAAGCCTCAGCCATGCCTCTCCCGGGCGGCCCGGAACGGCCGCCTCCAGGGTTTCCAGCAGCGCGTCCAGGCTGAGATAGCGTTTCGCGAGCGCTTTCGCCGTGGCCTCGCCCACATGGCGCACGCCCAGAGCAAACAGGAAGCGGGGGAAGGTCACGTCGCGCCGCTCGTCGATGGCGGCCAGCAGCTTCTCCACGCCGAGAAACTGCCGCTGGTCTTCGGAGCGCACAGTCTTGCGCGCCCTGCCGGTCTCCGCCTCGCGCTCCCGTGCGCGCTGTTCGCGCTGGGCGAAGAAGGCCTTGCGCAGCTCCTCGCCATGGTCCTGCAGGCGGAAGATGTCGGCGGGGGTGCGCACCAGGCCCGCATCGAACAGGAGCTGCACATTCTCGTCGCCCAGCCCCTCGATGTCGAAGGCGTTGCGCGACACGAAATGGCGGATGCGCTCCACCGCCTGGGCCGGGCAGACGAGCCCGCCGGTGCAGCGGCGCACGGATTCGTTTTCCTCCCGCACCGCATGGGAGCCGCAGGCGGGGCAGGTGTGCGGGAAGGCGTACGGCGCGGCATGCGCCGGGCGGCGGTCCAGCACCACGTTGACCACCTGGGGGATGACATCCCCGGCGCGCTGGATGGTGAGGAAATCGCCGATGCGGATGTCGATGCCGCCGCGAATGGGCTCGCCGTCGCCGCCGATGCCCTGGATATAATCCTCATTGTGCAGCGAGGCGTTGGAGACCACGACGCCGCCCACCGTGATGGGGGCGAGCTTGGCCACGGGGGTGAGCGCGCCGGTGCGCCCCACCTGGATGTCGATGTCCAGAAGCTCGGTCACCGCCTGCTCGGCGGGGAATTTGTGCGCGATGGCCCAGCGTGGGGAGCGCGAGATGAAGCCGAGCCGCCGCTGAAGCTCCAGGCTGTCCACCTTGTAGACCACGCCGTCGATATCGTAGCCGAGCGTCGCCCGCCGCTCCCCGATCATGCGGTAATGGGCGAGCAGGTCCGCCGCCGAGCGGCAGAGGACCGTGAGGGGATTGGTGGGCAGCCGCCAGCGCGCGAAGGCGTCCACCATGCCGTGCTGGGTCTCCGCCGGGCGGCTGGAGGCTTCGCCCCAGGCATAGGCGAAGAAGCGCAGCGGGCGGCTTGCGGTGATGTTGGAATCCAGCTGGCGCAGCGAGCCGGCGGCGGCGTTGCGCGGATTGGCGAATTCCGGCTTCCCCGCCTCGGTCTGGCGGGCATTGAGGGCGAGGAAGTCCTGCGCGCCCATATAGACCTCGCCGCGCACGTCGATCACGTCCGGGACGTCCGCGCCCGCCAGCCGGTCCGGGATCTCCCCGATGGTGCGGACATTGGCGGTCACGTCCTCGCCCACTTGCCCGTCGCCGCGCGTGGCGGCGCTCACGAGGCGGCCGCTTTCATAGCGCAGCGAACAGGACAGGCCGTCGATCTTGGGCTCGGCGGTGAAGGTGACCGTATCGTCCGGGCCGAGATCGAGGAACCGCTTCACCCGTTCCACGAACTCCTCCACCTCCGCGTCGGAGAAGGCGTTGGCCAGGGAGAGCATGGGCACCTGGTGGGTGATCTTGGCGAACTTCGACACCACCGCAGCGCCGACCCGCTCGGACAGGCTCTCCGCGTCCTTCAATTCCGGAAAGCGGGCCTCGATGTCCTCATAGCGGCGCCGCAGCCGGTCATACTCCCCATCGGACACCGTGGGCGCGTCGTCCTGGTAGTAGCGCCGGTCATGGCCGGCGATCTCGTCGGCGAGCACGGCCAGTTCGTTGGCCGCATCCTCGCGGGCAAGGTCGCCCACCGGCACGGCGCGCAGCGGCGAGGGGGCGGAGAGCGGCGTGGCGGCGGAGGGCGTGTCGGTCATGGTGCCGTTTTTCGCGCGGCCCGCGTCCACATTCAAGCGCGGCGGCAGGGGGTCAACGGGTCGCGCAAGATTGGGGGTGCCTTCACGTCTTTGAATTGTAAGATATCCAAATTAGGTGAGGCGTCATGGGGCAGGGGACGGAAAAAATGGCGGGCTTCAAGAAACGACCGTTCAAGACACTGGCATTGGTCGCGGCGGCTGTGGCGGGGGTCTCCGCGCCCGCTGTCGCCCAGGGCACCTCCCAGGCGCCGGCGGACGACGCGGCTTTGGTGGACCGGGGCGCCTATCTCGCCCGCGCCGCCGACTGCATGCCCTGCCATACGGGCGATCCCAAGAAGCCCTATGCGGGCAACCTGCCCTTCAACACGCCGTTCGGGCGCATGTTCTCGGTGAACATCACCTCCGATCCCACCTACGGCATCGGTACCTGGACGTTCGACGACTTCAAGAACGCCTTGCATAACGGCATCCGCAAGGACGGGGCCTATCTCTATCCGGCCATGCCGTTCGACGCCTATACGGGCGTTTCGGACACGGACCTGAAGGCCCTGTGGGCCTATGTGCGACGCATTCCGGCGGTGGCGGAGCCGCGCCAGGCGAACGAACTGTCCTTCCCCTTCAATGTGCGCCTGGGCCTGCTGGCCTGGCGCGAGCTGTTCTTCGACGCCTCCTATTGGACGCCCACGCCTGGCAAGAGCGACCAGTGGAACCGGGGCGCCTATCTCGCCGAGGTGCTGGGCCACTGCTCCGACTGCCACACCCCGCGCAACCTCATGGGCGCGGTGAAGCAGAAGCAGCATTTCCTCGGCGCCGATATCGACGGCTATTGGGCGCCCTCCATCGACGCGGCGCAACTCAAGAAGGACGGCTGGACCAAGGACGCCCTCACCCAGTTCTTCACCAACGGCTCGGTGCCGGGCAAGACCGAGGTGTTCGGCCCCATGGCGGAAGTGGTGCGCGAGAGCCTCGCCTACCTCACCGCCGCCGACCGGGAGGCCCTCGTCACTTATCTCCTGGACAGCCCGCCGCCCAAGGACGTGCCCGCCCCCCAGGCGGCCTCGCCCCTTCCGGCGGACGTGTTCCAGCGCGCGGCCCAGTCCTATGTGGACAATTGCGCGCCCTGCCACGGCGCGGGCGGGGCGGGCAACGCCAATGTCATCCCCTCGCTGAAGGACAATCCGGCGGTCACCGCCGCCGAGCCCTATAACGTCATCATGGCGGTGCTGGGCGGCCTGCCGGCCGGTGGCACCTACGGGCCCATGCCCTCTTTCGCGGGTCGCCTCTCCGACCAGCAGGTGGCGGACCTCGTGAATTATGTGCGCACCTCCTGGCACAATGGCGGCATGGCCAACACCACGCCCGCCATGGTGGCCGCGTGGCGCGCCACGGCCAATGTGCCGACCTACGGCACCCAGCAGGCCTCCGCCTTCGACTGCCCGCAAGTGGGCGGCGCGCCCGGCAATACCGGGCCGGACCCGCAGGCGGTGGCGGCCATCACCAAGATGATGCAGGGCGGCGAGCGCCAGACCCGGCTGCTCATCGCCACCTACCAGAATGCCGATACGGATGCCTCCGCCGGCACCGTGGTGGACGCGCTCACCGCCGCCTATTGCCCGGTGGTGGCGCAGACCCAGCTTCCCGACTGGCAGAAGGCGGGCGAGCTGCAGCGCTTCACGCTCCAGGTGGCGGCGGCCATTTCGGAGGGCCTGCCGGGCGCCTCCATGCCGCCGGTCTCCACCATCTGGGCGACGCCCACGGGCACGTCGCTGGTGGCGCGCCAGCCCACCCAGGTCGCGGCCCAGCTCACCTGTCCCGATCCGACCAACGCCAAGCTGGTGCCCAAGGCGCTGGTGGATGCGGCGGTGACGCTGGTGGGCAAGCCGGCGGTGCCGGTGACGGGCGATGCCGCCTCGCGCTTCGCCACCACCTTGCTGCAGCAGAACCCGAAGGCGCGCCGCTCGGACGTGGCCAATGCGCTCATCGTTGCCTATTGCCCGCTGGTGACGGCCAAGCCCAACACCGTGGTCGCGGAGCAATATTCGCTGCTGACCAATTTCGGCCAGCAGGTGGTGCAGACGCTTCAGCTGGGCGCGCCCCAGTTCAACGCCTCGGCGCAGTGAGGCACTGCACGGTCACGAAAAAGGGCGCCCCGGAGGGCGCCCTTTTATAAGACCAGTCGGCCTGTAAGCCGGGTTCTGTACGGCGGGCTTGCGCCCGCGTGGCGGCCATTCATCTGGGACGCCGGTTGCCCGGCGCCTCAAGCAGTCAACCCGGACGGCGGCCCGAAGACAGGGCTTTCCGAAGATGCCGTCCCTATTCGACTTTGCTCCCGGTGGGGTTTGCCGTGCCGCTCCCGTTGCCGGTCGCGCGGTGGGCTCTTACCCCACCGTTTCACCCTGGCCCGCGCACGCGCGGGTGGTTTGATTTCTGTGGCACTTTCCCTAGGGTCGCCCCCGCCGGACGTTATCCGGCACCGTGTCTCCGTGGAGCCCGGACTTTCCTCGGCGCTTGCACGCCGCGGCCGCCCGGCCGACTGGTGGCGCACCAATGGGCGCCCGCGACCGCTGCGTCAAGGGCGCGGCGGCGTCATCAGCCCGCGCGACACCCGCCGGGGGCTGGCGCCGATGGCATCACGCCGTTTCGGGCTGGGGACGGGTGAGGATCAATTGGCGCAGGGTCATGATGGTGGAGGCGTCCGCCACCCCGTCCACCTTGGCGCGGCGGAAATGGCGCTGGAAGGCCCGCACCACCGCCTCGGTCTCGGCGTCATAGTCCCCGGTCACCGCGATGCCGTAGCCGTAGAGCGCCAGCATGGATTGCAGCGCCGCCACCGGCTGGCCGCCGTCTCCGCGCATGAAGAAGCGCCCGCCCTGTTCCGGCGCCTCGTGCACGAGATGGCCCACACCCGCATGGTGCAGCAGGTGCCAGGGGAATTTTTCGCCCGGATCGTCCTTGCGCAATGGGGCCACGTCCGAATGGGCGAGCACCCGGTCGGCGCGGATGGGATGGCGGTCGAGGATGTCCTGGGCGAGCGCCGCCACCGCGATGATCTGGGCCTCCGGGAAGGGCGGAGAGCCGAAGGCGTGGCCGGCATTGGCGATCTCGATGCCGATGGAGCGGGAATTGATGTCCGTGGTCCCTTCCCAGCTCGCGACGCCGGCATGCCAGGCGCGCCGCGCCTCCGGCACCATCTGGAGGATGGTGCCGTCCTCCAGCACCACATAATGGGCGGAGACCTCGGCGGTGGGGTCGCGCAGCCGCTCCACCGCCTCTTCGGCCCGCTCCATGCCGGTATAGTGCAGCACCAGCATGTCGATGCCCGCCTGCCGTTCGCCGTGATTGGGGGAGGGGGCGAGGGCGCCCACGAGGCGGCTGTCCGGGCGGAAGGTGTCCGGGGCGATCATGTCAGTCCTCGTGCCGTGCGCGTGTGGTGGTGATGGCCTTATAGGCGGCATTCACCGCCGCCACCCGGTCATTGGCCAGCTTGATGGCCGCGGGCGGCAGGCCGCGCGCCACCAGCCGGTCGGGATGGTGCTCGCCCACCAAGGTGCGCCAGCGGGCCTTGATCTCTCCATCGCTCGCGTCCGGCCCCAGGTCCAGCACCGCATAGGGATCGCCCGGGCGGCGCACATGGCGCGCCTCGATGCGCTCATAGGCGGTGCCGGTGAAGCCCAGCAGGCGCGCCACCTCCTTCAGGAAGACGATCTCGTCCTCGTGGAGGGCATGGTCGGCCTTCGCCACATGGAACAAGGCGTCCAGCAGGTCCTCGCGGGTTTCCGGCTCGTCGGCGAACAGGGTGCCGATCTGCCGGGCATAGGCCTCGAAGCCCGCCGTGTCCTGCTTGGCGAGATCATAGACCCGCGCCACGCCCGAAAGCTCCTCCGGCGGAATGTCGAACACCTCGCGGAACGCCTTCACTTCCAGCGGCACCACCACGCCGTCGGCCTTCGCCATCTTGGCGGAGAGGGCGATGAGCGCGATGGAGAAGGCGGCCGGTCGCGGGGCCGGCGCCAGGAGCCGGTCGAGCACATGACCCGCCAAGGCCCCCAGAAGCGCGCCCAGCGGGCCGCCCAGGACGAGCCCCATGCCCGCCCCGCCGATCAATCCGATTGGGCTCATCCCGTCCCCGTCCCTCCGGCACCGCCACCCCGCCAAGCTCAACGCTTCCTTAAGGTATACCGCCGGTAAATGACGGTCCCATCCCATGGCGATTCATTGACGGCCCATATTATCCCATGTTAACCCAAATTCACCCACGCGATCCGATGTCCGCTCCGGCGGCGTGTTCGGCGCAGCCCGGCTTTGCCGGCGCGGACGGGGTGCGTTTTCGGTATCGGCGGTTCGGGACAGAGGGGCAGCGCGGGCGTCATGGATCGCTTCGTGTCCACCTACACCATGCGTCTCGACGCGAAGGGCCGGGTCTCCATCCCGGCGCCCTATCGCGCGGTGCTGGGACGGGAGGGCGCGGACACGCTCTATTGCCATCCGAGCCTTGCGGAGCCGGCCCTCGATGCGGGCGGCACGCGGCTTCTGGAGGAGATCGACACGCTCATCACGCGCTTTCCGCCCTATTCGGAAGCACGCGAGGAGCTTTCGGCGGCCCTCTACGGCACCAGCGAGACCTTGCGGGTCGATCCGGAAGGCCGGGTGGTGCTGAGCGAGACGCTCAAGGACCATGCCGCCATCACGGACACGGTGTCCTTCGTGGGGCTTGGTCACAAGTTCAGGATCTGGGAGCCCGAGCGCCTGCGCGCGCACCTTGCCGAGGCCAAGGACAAGGTGCGTTTGCTGAGGCGCTCGCTCGGCTCCAACGCGGAGAATGGAGGCAGCAAGGGATGAAATCGGGCCGCGGGGTCGGGCCCACCGACGCCGCAGGCGGACCGGCCCGTCACCTTCCCGTCATGCTGGCTGAAGTTCTCGCGCACCTCGCGCCGAAGGATGCCGGTTCCTATGTGGACGGCACCTTCGGCGCGGGAGGCTACAGCCGGGCGATCCTGGAGGCGGCGGACTGCCGCCTCATGGCCATCGACCGCGATCCCACCGCCATTGCCGGCGGCGCGCCGCTGGTCGCGGAAGCGAGCGGGCGGCTGCGGCTGGTCCAGGGCCGCTTCTCGGACCTCGATACCCTCGCCGAAACGGAAGGCTTCACGCCGCTGGACGGCGTGGTGCTGGATATCGGCGTCTCGTCCATGCAGTTGGACGAAGCCGAGCGCGGCTTTTCCTTCCGCCGCGACGGCCCGCTCGACATGCGCATGGGCGATGACGGCCCGAGCGCCGCCGACCTCGTGGCGGAGCTGGAGGAAGCCGAACTCGCCCATATCCTCTTCACTTTGGGTGAGGAGCGCATGTCGCGCCCCATCGCCCGCGCCATCGTGCGCGCCCGGGCCGAGGCCCCCATCACCCGCACCGGGCAGCTCGCGGACATCGTCTCGCGGGTGATCCGCGCGAAGCCCGGCGAGATCCATCCCGCCACCCGCACCTTCCAGGGCCTGCGCATCGCCGTGAACGGCGAGCTTGACGAACTCGTGACCGCGCTCGCCGCCGCGGAGCGGGCCTTGAAGCCCGGCGGGCGGCTGGTGGTGGTCACCTTCCATTCGCTGGAAGACCGGATCGTTAAGACTTTTCTGGCAAACCGAAGCAAGGCGCCTTCCGCGTCGCGCCATCTGCCGCAAGCCGAAGGTCCGGTGCCGTCTTTCCGTCTTCTTGCCAAGGGGGCGGTGGAGTCCGGATCCGAGGAAACCGCAGCCAATCCCCGTGCCCGCTCGGCCAAGCTGAGGGCGGCGGAACGGACCGAGGCGGTGGCGCACGGGGAGGGTGACCTGCTGGGCCTGCGCCCGAAACCGATGCAACGCCGCGGGCGGAGATGAAGCTGAATGTTTCGCATCGCCAACCTTGTGATGGTCGTGGCGCTGCTCGTGACCGCCGCCGTGGTCTATCAGGTGAAATACGCCTCCACGGCTGACGCCGAGCGCCTTGCCCATATGCGCCAGGCAATCCGCGCCGAGCGCGACGCCATCGCCGTGCTGCGCGCGGAATGGGCGCGCCGCACCTCGCCGCTTTACGTGCAGGGCCTCGTGCAGCGCCATCTGGACATGCAGGTGCTGGCGGTGGATTCCATGTCCACCCTCGATGACCTTCCGGCGAAGTCCGCGGGGGGCAGCGACGGCATCGGCGGGATGATTGAGGCGCTGACCGACACGCCGCTCATCACCTCCTCCATCGGCAAGCCCGACCGGGCGCCCACCCCCGCTTCCGCCGCCGGCCCCGGCCCCTCGGCGGGCGGCGGCAATGGCGGCGCGGCGGTGCTGCCCGCCACCTCCGCTCTGCGTCCCGCTTCCGCGCCGGTTTCCGCGCCGAAGCCGGCGCCCGCGCCGTCCGTTGCCGCACCGGCCGCCGCACGGCCGGTGGCCGCGGCGCGCCCTGTCGTCCAGCCGGGAACGGCGCCGTCCGAACCGCCGTCCGTCGCCGCGCCTCCGCCTCCGGCGGCCAATCCCGTGGAAGGGCTGGTGCGCGGCATCGGCAGCTTCTTCGGTCCTGTCGTTCCCTCCAGCGGGCGTTGAGGAGCATCCGATGAACCTGCCCTCATTCAACCTGCCGCGTCTGTCCCTGCAGACCCTCTCCCTGCCGAAGATCGACACGTCGCGTCTGCCGCGCATCCCGGTGCCCCGGTTCGTCGCCGTGGCGGCGGGCTTTGTGGGCCGCCTGGTCGGTCGCCTCGTCATGGCGGTGATCAGCGCCATCGTGGAGGTCTATCTGGGCCTCACCCACCGGGTGGCGCGGATCATTTACGGCCTCATCATGGGCGTGATCCGCCTGGCGGTGGGGCTGGTGCGCTTCGCGTTCGCCTTCGCGCGCGGCCTCGTGCGGGCGCTGTTCGGGCTGGACCGGGCGGACCCGGAGACCGTCACGCGGGCACGCCTGAAGCTGATCGTGCTGGCCTTCAGCCTCATCTTCATCGCCATCGGCGGCCGCCTCGCGCTGCTCGCCACGTTCGCGGACCCCAATGGGGAGCGGGCCGGCGGCTCGGCCATCTCCTCGGCCCGGCCGGACATCGTGGACCGGAACGGCGACACGGTGGCCATCGACGTGAAGTCGCCCTCTTTGTTCGCCGAGCCGCGTCGCCTCATCGATCCCGACGAGGCGCTGGAGGGCCTGCTGAAGGTTCTGCCCGACCTCGACGTGGCGGAGGCGCGCACGCGCCTGAATTCCGGCAAGGGCTTCGCCTGGCTGAAGCGCGAGATCACGCCCGCCCAGCAGCGCGCCATCTACCGGCTCGGCCTGCCCGGCATCGGCTTCGTGCGCGAGAACCGGCGCGTCTATCCCGATGGTCCCACCCTCTCCCACGTCCTCGGCGCGGTGAACGTGGACAATCAGGGCATTGCGGGCATCGAGAAATATATCGACGGCTCGGGCCTTGCCGAGCTGCATCTGGCGGGCCTGACCACCGACCGGCAGCAGGAGCCGCTGCAGCTCGCCATGGACGTGCGCGTGCAGAATGCGGTGCGCGACGAGCTGGCCAAGGCGCGGGAGAAGTTCAAGGCCAAGGCCGCCATGGGCGTGGTGGCGGATGTGCGCACCGGCGAGATCATCTCGCTGGTCTCCCTGCCGGACTTCGACCCCAATGTGGGCGGAAACCCGAAGGACGACGCCTATCTCAACCGCCTGACCACGGGCGTCTTCGAGATGGGCTCCACCTTCAAGGCCCTGTCCTTCGCCATGGCGCTGGATTCGGGCAAGATCGGCCTCAATTCGTCGTTCGACGCGCGCGGCGCCTTGTCGTTCGGCCGGTTCGCCATCCACGACTATCACGCGGAGAACCGCGTCCTCACGGTGCCGGAAATCTTCCTCGTCTCCTCCAATATCGGCACCGCCAAGATGGTGCTGTCGCTGGGGGTGGAGGCGCACAAGACGTTCCTGCGCAAGATGGGCCAGCTGGACCGGCTGCGCACCGAACTGCCGGAAAGCTCCGAGCCCATCGTGCCCAAGCGCTGGGGCGAGCTGAACTCGGCCACCATCGCCTTCGGCCACGGCCTGTCCGTCGCCCCGCTCCAGGCGGTGATGGCGGTGAATGCCCTGGTGAATGGCGGCAAGCTCATTCCGCCCACCTTCCTGAAGCGCACGCCGGCCGAGGCGGATGTGCTGGCCAAGCAGGTGCTGAAGCCCGAGACCTCCGACAAGATGCGCTATCTGTTCCGCCTGAACGCGGAAGCGGGCAGCGCGCGCAAGGCCGAAGTTCCGGGCTACCTCGTGGGCGGCAAGACCGGCACCGCCGAGAAGGTGGTGAACGGGCGCTATGCCAAGAACAAGCTGCTCACCTCCTTCACGGCCGTCTTCCCCATGGACAAGCCGCAATATCTGGTCCTGGTGATGCTGGACGAGCCGCAGCCTCTGCCCGAGACCCATGGCTATGCCACCTCCGGCTGGAATGCCGCGCCCACCGCCGCCAAGATCGTGGAGCGCGTCGCGCCCATGCTCGGCGTGATGCCGCGCCAGACCCTGCCCACCGCGGACCAGATGCTGCGCGGGGCGGGCCTGGGCGACAAGCTCGCGGCCCGGTAGGCCAAGCGATGACCATTCCGCTCGGTGATCTTCTTTCCGGCCATGCCCGCCTCCTGACGGGGGAGGGCGCCACGCTGGTCACCGGGATCACCGCCGACAGCCGCAAGGTGGCGCCGGGCGTGCTGTTCGTGGCCATTCCCGGCACCAAGGCGGACGGCGCGCGCTTCATTCCCCAGGCGGTGGCGCAGGGGGCGGCGGCCATCCTCATGGAACCCATGGGCGAGATGCCGGAGGTTCCGGTGCCCGTGGCCTTCGCGCTGAACATCCGCCGGTCCCTGGCGCTGGCGGCGGCGCGGCTGTCTCCGCGCCAGCCGGCCAAGGTGGCGGCGGTGACCGGCACGGCGGGCAAGACCTCGGTCGCCTTCTTCCTGCGGCACATCCTGGAGCAGCTCGGCCACAAGGCCGCGTATCTCGGCACGCTGGGCCTCGTGGCGCCGGGCGAGGCGGCCTATGGCGGCCTCACCTCGCCGGACCCGGTGGACCTGCACGCCACTCTGGACCGGCTGGCGGGGGAGGGCGTCACCCACATGGCGCTGGAAGCCTCGTCCCACGGGCTGGACCAGTTCCGCCTGGATGGGGTGCGGCTTGCAGCGGGCGGCTTCACCAATCTCGGCCGCGACCATCTCGATTATCATCCCAGCGTGGACGCCTATTACCGGGCCAAGCTGCGCCTGTTCACCGAGCTTCTGCCGGAGGGCGCGCCCGCCGTGGCGCTCACCACCGCGCCTTATGGCGCCACGACGCTGGCCTATGCCCGCACCCGTGGCCTGCCGGTCCTGGCCATCGGGCCGGGCGGCGACATCGATGTGGCGGGCGTGCGGGCGGAGGGCGCGGAACAAATGGTGCGCCTCGCGGATGGCCGCGAAATCCGCGTGCCCCTGGTGGGCGCCTTCCAGGCGGACAATGCGCTGCTGGCGGCGGGCCTTGCGATAGCCTGCGGCGAGGACCGGGACGCGGCGCTCACTGCCATGGCGACCCTGCCCGGCGTGCCCGGCCGCATGGAGCGGGTGGGGTCGGACCCCGGCCGCCTCGTTTTCGTGGACTATGCCCATAAGCCCGAGGCGCTTCAGGCGGTGCTCGACACCTTGCGCCCGGCGGTGCCGGGGCGGCTCATGGTGGTGTTCGGCTGCGGCGGTGACCGCGACCGGGGCAAGCGGCCGCTCATGGGCGCCATCGCGGCAGCCGGCGCGGATATGGTCATCGTCACCGACGACAATCCGCGTTCCGAGGCCCCTGCGGCGATCCGCGCCGAAATCCTCGCCGCCGCCCCCGGCGCGCGGGAAATCGGCGATCGCGCGGAAGCCATCGACGCGGCGGTCGCCATGTTGCAACCTGGGGACGCGCTGGTTGTTGCCGGCAAAGGTCACGAAACCGGCCAAATCATCGGCGACCGGACGCTTCCCTTCTCGGACGCTGCGGCGATTCTCGCCGCCATGGGGAGACAAGGCTCATGATGACCAACATGACACCTCTCTACGGGCTCGACGAACTGGCGGCGGCTACGGCGGGGGAGGTGCGCGGCCTTCCGCGCACGGTGACGGGTGTTTCCATCGACACACGGACCCTCGCGCCGGGCGATGCCTTCTTCGCCATTACGGGTGAGAATTCCGACGGCCATGCGTATGTCTCCGCCGCCCTGGACAACGGGGCGGCCCTGGCCGTGGTGGCGCGGGAGCGGGCGGATGGGTTCGCTCCGGATGCGCCCCTCCTCGTGGTGGATGATGTCCTCCACGCGCTGGAGGCCACCGGCCGCGCCGCGCGTGCGCGCTCGCAGGCCCGCATCGCGGCGGTGACCGGCTCGGTGGGCAAGACCACCACCAAGGAGGCGCTGCGCCTCGCTCTGTCGGCGGACGGGCTCACCCATGCCTCCGCCGCGTCCTACAACAATCATTGGGGCGTGCCGCTCTCGCTCGCCCGCCTGCCGCGCGAGGCGCGCTTCGGCGTGTTCGAGATCGGCATGAACCATCCCGGCGAGATCACGCCCCTGGTGCAGATGGTGCGGCCCCATGTGGCCATCGTCACCACGGTGGAGCCGGTTCATATGGCCCAGTTCTCCGGCATCGAGGCCATCGCGGACGCCAAGGCGGAAATCTTCGCGGGCCTGGAGCCCGGCGGCGTGGCGGTGCTCAATTGCGACAATCCGCAATTCGGCCGCCTCGAAGCCGCCGCCCGCGCCCGTGGCGCGCGGGTGGTGACGTTCGGTGCCGATGCGTCCGCAGACAGCCGCCTCGTGGACCTGTGCCTGAAGTCCGACTGCTCCACCTTGGTGGCGGACGTGCTGGGCACGCGGGTGACGCTGAAGGTGGGCATGCCCGGCCGGCACATCGTGCAGAATATCCTTGCGGTGCTGGCCGCGGCCCATCTGCTCGGCGCGGACCTCGCCTTGGCGGGCCTCGCCCTTGCCCGCCTCAAGCCGCCGCCGGGGCGCGGGGTTCCCGTGCGCCTTGCGCTGCCGGGCGGGACCGCGACGCTGCTGGACGAGAGCTACAATGCCAATCCCGCCTCCATGCGGGCGGCGCTGGACGTGCTGAGCCGCACCCCGGTGGGGCCGCGCGGGCGGCGCATCGCGGTTCTCGGCGACATGCTGGAACTGGGGCCGGACGGCCCGGCCCATCATGCCGAGCTTGCCGCGCCGGTATCTGAGGGCGGCATCGATCTCGTTTTCTGCTGCGGTCCGCTCATGCGCTCCCTGTGGCAGGCCTTGCCATCGGACCGCCGGGGAGGGTATGCGCCCGCATCCGACACGCTCACCGCCATTCTCGCCTCGGCCCTGCGGCCCGGCGACACGCTGATGGTGAAGGGGTCGAACGGCTCGCGCATGGGGCCGCTCGTGAAGGCGCTGGCGGACCGTTTCCGCGCGGTCGAGGAGGCCGTGGTCTGAGGCCGGAGGTGGTGGGACTGTCTCATCGGCCTCTGCTCAAGCCGGCGCGGGGATTTTAGCGAACCCGGTTCCTGACCGGCTTTAGGGTGTAAATGCAGCACGACCTGCCGCCCGGCGCGTTTGCCGGACGGCGCGGCCCGCGCGCGAAGGATAGCCGATGCTCCAGTGGCTCTCGCAGCTCAACGACGTGTTCCCCGGCCTCAACGTCTTCCGCTACATCACCTTCCGCACCGGCGGGGCGGTGGTCACGGGGCTGCTGTTCGTCTTCCTGTTCGGGCCCGGCATCATCTCCTCGCTCCGGGTGCGGCAGGGCAAGGGCCAGCCGATCCGCGCCGACGGGCCGCAGAGCCATCTGGCCAAGAAGGGCACGCCCACCATGGGCGGGCTCATGATCCTGTCCGGTCTCATGGTGGCGGCGCTGCTCTGGGCGAACCTCTCCAATCCCTATGTGTGGGTGGTGCTGGGCGTCACGCTGGGCTTCGGCCTCATCGGCTTCTACGATGACTATCTGAAGGTGACGAAGCAGAGCCATAACGGCCTGTCGGGCAAGGCGCGCCTCGCCATCGAGTTCCTCATTGCCGGTATTGCCGTCATCGCCTTCATCCATGTGGGCAAGGCGGGCCTGTCCTCCTCCGTGGCCTTCCCCTTCTTCAAGGACCTGCTGCTGGATCTCGGCTGGTTCTTCGTGCTGTTCGGCGCCTTCGTGATCGTGGCGGCGGGCAATGCGGTGAACCTGACGGACGGCCTGGACGGCCTCGCCATCGTGCCGGTGATGATCGCGGCGGGCTCGTTCGGCGTGGTCACCTATCTCTCCGGCAACGTGGTGTTCGCCGACTATCTGCAGATCCATTATGTGGCGGGCGCGGGCGAATTGTCGGTGCTGTGCGGCGCCATCATCGGCGCGGGCCTGGGCTTCCTGTGGTTCAACGCGCCGCCTGCCCAGATCTTCATGGGCGATACCGGCTCCCTGGCGCTGGGCGGCCTGCTGGGCGCCATGGCGGTGGCCATCAAGCACGAGATCGTGCTGGCGGTGATCGGCGGCCTGTTCGTGCTGGAGGCGGTGTCGGTGATCGTGCAGGTCATCTCCTTCCGCCTCACCGGCAAGCGCGTCTTCAAGATGGCGCCCATCCATCATCATTTCGAGCAATTGGGCTGGACCGAGAGCCAGGTGGTGATCCGCTTCTGGATCGTCGCCGTGGTGCTGGCGCTGCTCGGCCTCGCCACCCTCAAGCTGCGCTGAGCACGGGGGCGGGGACACCCCGCCCTGCGCCACTCTGCGCGAGTGGCGGTTCCCGCACCATTGAATAAGCTAGGCGGCAATTGCCTCTCCGGGCGGACGCAGCGCGCCCGCCCGGACCGCTCGCACTCCAGCTTTTCGGCGCACCCATGATCCCCGTCTCCACCTTCAAGGACCGCATCGTCGCCGTGTTCGGGCTCGGCGGTTCCGGCCTCGTCACCGCGCAGGCCCTGATCGCGGGCGGCGCGCAGGTGGTCGCGTTCGATGACGGCGAGGCGGGGCGGGCGAAGGCGGCGGCGGCGGGTATCCCCGTGGCGGACCTGCGCGCCCTGGACTGGAGCACGGTCTCCGCGCTCGTCCTGTCCCCCGGCGTGCCGCTCACCCATCCCGAGCCCCACTGGTCGGTGAAGCTGGCGCAGGCGGCGGGCGTGGAGGTGATCGGCGACATCGAGTTGTTCTGCCGCGAGCGCCGCGCCCATGGGCGCCACGCGCCTTTCGTGGCCATCACCGGCACCAACGGCAAGTCCACCACCACCGCGCTCATCGCCCATCTGCTCCAGAGGGGCGGGCGTGATGTCCAGTTGGGCGGCAATATCGGCACCGCCATCCTGTCCCTCGCCCCGCCCAACGGACGGCGGGTGCATGTGGTGGAGTGCTCCTCCTACCAGATCGACCTGTCCCCCTCGCTCGATCCCTCCATCGGCGTCCACCTCAACGTGACCCCGGACCATCTGGACCGGCACGGCTCGCTTGAAGGCTATGCGGCGGTGAAGGAGCAGCTCATCGCGGGCGTGGAATCGGGCGGCACGGCCGTGGTGGGCGTGGACGACGATTTCTCCAGCGCCATCGCGGAGCGGGCGGAGCGCGCGGGCACCCATGTGGTGCGCGTCAGCGTCACCCGGCCGCTGGCGGACGGCATCTGGCGGGACGGGGACGCCATCGTGGTGAGCGAGGGCGGCACGGAACGCTTCCGCCTGTCGCTCGCGGGCATCCCGTCGCTGCGCGGCGCGCACAATGCCCAGAACGCGGCGGCGGCCTTCGCGGCGGCGCGGGCGGCGGGACTGGCGCCGGAAGTGATCGCCGTTGCCATCCGCAGCTTCCCCGGCCTGCCGCACCGCATGGAGCAGGTGGGCCGCGCGGGTCGGGTTCTGTTCGTGAACGACAGCAAGGCCACCAATGCGGACGCGGCCGAGCGTGCGCTCCTCACCTTCCCGGACATCTTCTGGATCGCTGGCGGCAAGCCCAAGGCCGGGGGCATCGCTCCGCTGGCGCCGCTGTTCGGGCGGGTGCGCAAGGCCTATCTCATTGGTGAGGCGGCAGCGGATTTCGCGGGCACGCTCGGTTCGGTGCCCTATGAGATGAGCGGCACGCTGGATGTGGCGCTGGCCGCCGCGGCGCGGGATGCGGCGGCCAGCGATGCGCCCGAGCCGGTGGTGCTGCTCTCCCCGGCCTGCGCCTCCTTCGACCAGTTCACCAGCTTCGAGGCGCGCGGCGACAGCTTCCGCACCCTGGCGCAGGGCCTGCCGGGGGTTACCTGACGGCCGCCCGTCAGGGCGTCATCTTCTGATAGGTGTTCTTCAGGTCGTCCTGGATCACCACCGCCTTCCCCTCGGCATGGAGGAGAAGGTCGGTCTCCGGCGTGACGGTGTCATAGCGCCAGCCGGACGGCAGCTTGAGCTTCGCACCGAGGCCGGGCAGCGTCTCGTAGGTCAGCGCCGGATCCACCATCTGCGCGTAGGACTGCATCACATAGACCGCCCCGTCCGGCGCCGTGAGCCGGAAGGTGGGCTTGCCGGCATCGAAGCGATAGACAGTCTCGCGGTCCACGATGTGCTCGCCATAGGGCTTCTCCAGAAGCTCGAACAGCGAGAGGGACAGTTCCGCCCGGCTCTCCAGCGTGATGCCGTCGAAGGTGATGACCTTTCCCGCTGCGGTGGCGCCCTTGGGGATGATCTTGTCCATGAGGAAGTGGCGCGGCCCGTTCAGGATCACGGTCACCGCGCCGAACTGCTTGCGCAGGGCCTTTTCCGACAGCGCGCTCCAGGCGGCCTGCGGGCAATCGTCATAGCCGATGGTGTTGTAGACCTCGGCCTTGAGGCCGCTCAGGGTGAGGGTAACGGGCAGGATCTCGCAATAGCGGGCATCGCGCAGCACCGCCGGGGGATTGGGCGGCGCGAAGCTCCTTGCCTGTGGGGCCGGCTGCGTCTGTGCCAGGGCCAAGACGGGCCATGCGGCCCAGGCGAGCGTCAGGAGCGCGGCTTTCGAGCATCGGCCTTGCATGCGACGTCTCCCTTCAGCCCAGTGCCGGAGTGGCACCTTCCGTTCGGCCTTACCACCCGGCTGAATGCCCCGCGAGGGTCGTGGTGGACCCATGCCGGGCCCGTGCGCGGCCTCCGCGAAGCCAGGTGCTTGCCGCAAGGGCATTTTCCCGTTCCGGGGAGGGGATGGACCGGGCGATCGGGCCAAAAAACGCCAGAGCGCCAAAGGGGGCGGGGCTCGGGCGAGGCTCGGGCAAGGGGCGCCTCAGTCCTGCCATGCGCGCCGGGGTCTTGTTCCTGTCGCCGTGGCGTGGCACGTCCTGCCGGTCTCAGCGAAGGAGCGCGGCGATGGTGGATGCGGGTGTGACGGGTCTGGTGGCGCCGCGCCGGGTGGCTGGGCTGTCCGAGATCGCGGGCGATTACGACCTCATCCTGTGCGACATCTGGGGCGTGGTGCATAACGGCCTCAAGGCGTTTCCCGCCGCCTGCGACGCGCTGCGGCATGCCCGAGCGGGCGGGGTGAGCGTGGTGCTCGTCTCCAACGCGCCGCGCCCCGCCGACTTCGTCGCCAACATGCTGGAACGGCTGGGCGTGCCCGAGGGCACCTATGATTCCATCGTGACATCGGGCGATGTCACCCGCACCGTGCTCGCCGAGCGCGCCGGGGCGCGGCTCTATCATGTGGGCCCGACGCGGGATCTGGGCACCTTCGAGGGCCTGGGCGTGACCATGGCGAGCCTGGACGAGGCCGACCTCGTGGTCTGCACGGGCCTGTTCGACGACGAGGTGGAGACGCCCGAGGACTATGCCGACCAGCTCGCCCGGATGAAGGACCGGGGCCTGTTCTTCATCTGCGCCAATCCCGACATCGTGGTGGAGCGCGGCGCGCGGCTCATCTATTGCGCGGGCGCCATCGCCCAGCTCTATGACCGCATGGGCGGCGACACGCTCTATTGCGGCAAGCCCCACAAGCCGGTCTACGACACCGCCTTGGCGCGCGCCGTGGAGCTGCGCGGCGGCCCGGTGGGCGAAGGGCGGGTGCTGTGCATCGGCGATGCGCTGCGCACCGACATTATCGGCGCCACGGCGGCGGGCTTCGACAGCCTGTTCATCGCCAGCGGCATCCATGCGGAAGAGCTGAATGCCAAGGACGGCGCCGAGCCGGACGCGGCGGCGCTCCACAATCTGTTCTCCGGCCATGCCCATCCGAGAGGCGTGATGCCGCGCCTCGCCTGGTGAGCCTGCCGCTCCCCGCCGCTTGACGCCCGCCGAGGGCTGAGCGAAGGGTGGCCCGTTTCTGGAGATCAGGCCCATCGCCGTGTCCGCGTCCTCTCCCTCCGCCTTCGTGATTGCCGACGGAATGTCAGCCCTCCCGCCGTCCTTGGCGCGGCCGGTGCTGGCCATCGGCAATTTCGACGGCGTGCATCGCGGGCACCGCGCGGTGATCGATGCGGCGCGGCGCATGGCGGCGGGCCTCGGCCGCCCGGCGGCGGCGCTCACCTTCGAGCCGCATCCGCGCAGCGTCTTCCAGCCCCATGTGCCCCTGTTCCGCCTGACGCCCGGCGCCCAGAAGCTGGCCGAGCTCGGCCGCGCGGGGCTCGACGGGGCCATCGTCATGGGGTTCGATTCCGCGCTCGCCGCCATTCCCGCCGATGCGTTCGTGGCGGAGATCCTGGTAGCCCGCTTCGGCGTCGCCGGCGTGGCGGTGGGGTTCGACTTCCATTTCGGCCGCGCCCGCGCCGGGTCGCCGGCCTTCCTGCGCGAGGCGGGAGAGCGGCTGGGATTTCCGGTGGAGGTGGTGGAGCCCACCCTCGACGAGGGCGATCCCGTCTCTTCCACCGCCATCCGCAATGCGCTGGCGGCGGGGCAGGTGGGCCATGCCGCCCATATGCTGGGCCGCGCCTGGTCGGTGCGGGCGCAGGTGATCCACGGCGACAAGCGCGGCCGCGTGCTGGGCTTTCCCACCGCCAACCTCGCCTTGCCGCCGGGCACGCAGCTGGCCTTCGGCATCTATGCGGTGCGCGCCCTCATCGAGGGGCGCCCGGTGGACGGCGTGGCGAGCTATGGACGGCGCCCCACCTTCGACAATGGCGCGCCGCTGCTGGAGGTCCATTTGTTCGATTTCTCCGGCGACATCTATGGCCACGAGATCGAGGTGGCCCTGCATAATTACCTGCGGCCGGAATTGAAATTCTCCAGCATCGACGCGCTGGTGGCCCAGATGCAGACGGATTCCGCGATGGCGCGGGCCGCGCTCGCCAAAGTGGACCTGCCGCCTCAGCCGGGCGCCTCCGCTCCGCTCTGAGCCCGCTCCACCCGTCCGTCCGATCTCCGGTCCTGCCGCCGTTCCGGCGCGCGTTAAGCACGTGCGGGCGGAATTAGGCCCCCTTTAACCTAAATGCCGCATCGTGCGGCTCAACTCCGCGACAGAGACGATGTCACTGCCTCCTCAGAACCCGTCCGCTCCCAAGAGCCACCGCTCTCCCTTCGTTCGCCTCGCCGATCTCCTGGCGGGAACGGAGCCGGGGCGGCCTGCCTTGAGCGCGGCGGTGGGCGAGCCCCAGCATCCCATGCCGGATTTCGTGCCGGGCGTCCTGGCGGGCGCGGTGGGCGGCTTCGGCCGCTATCCCCGCGCCGAAGGACTTCCCGCCTTCCGCAAGGCGGCGGCCGACTGGCTCGGGCGGCGCTACGCCGTGCCGCGCCCCGTGGATGCGGAGCGCGAGGTGCTGGTTCTGAACGGCTCGCGCGAAGGTCTCGTCTCGGCGGCGGTGACGGCGCGGCGGCTGGTGGGCGAGCGCCCCGGCAAGCCGGTCATGCTGCTGCCCAATCCCTTCTATGCCGCCTATGCGGCGGGCACCGAGCTTGCGGGCTGCGAGGTGGTGGTGATGCCCACCACCAAGGCGTCCGGCTGGCTGCCCGATCTCGACGCGCTCGACCCTGCGCTGCTGGCGCGGACGGTGGCGGTGTTCATCGCCTCGCCCGCCAATCCCCAGGGCGCGGTGGCCTCGCGGGCCTATCTGGAGCGCCTCGTGGCGCTCACCCGCGCCAACGGCGCCTATCTGTTCTCCGACGAATGCTATTCGGAGATCTATCTGGGCGCCGAGAAGCCCACGGGCATCCTGGAAGCCTGCGGCAGCGATTTCACCGGCGTGCTCGCCTTCAATTCCCTGTCCAAGCGCTCCTCCCTGCCGGGGCTGCGCTGCGGGTTCGTGGCGGGCGATGCCGCTTTCCTCAAGGACTATCTCACCTTCCGCTGGGTGGCGGCGCCCCAGGTGCCCGAGCCGCTCCAGGCGGTGGGCATCGCGGCCTATGAGGACGAGGCCCATGTGGAGGCCTCCCGCGCGCTCTACCGCGCCAAGTTCGACCTGGCCGACCGCCTGCTTCAGGGCCGGTTCGGCCATGAGCGCCCGGCGGGCGGCTTCTTCCTCTGGCTCGATGTGAGCGCGCTGGGCGGCGGCGAGACCGCCACGCTGCGCCTGTGGCGCGAGCAGGGGCTGCGCGTGGTGCCGGGCGGTTATCTCGCGCGCGCCGGCGCTGACGGGATCAATCCGGGCGACCCCTATATCCGGGTCGCCCTCGTCCAGGATCTTGAGACCTGCGGGGAGGTGCTGGAGCGCCTCGTCGCGGGCCTGAGCTGAAGGAGGTCCGATGCCTTCGGTGCGCCGCCGCCCCGCCGCCCCCCTGGCCCTGCGCCCGCCGGGCCTCGGCATGGACCTGATTCCGGAAAGCCTGCGCCGTGCGCTGCGCCGCCGGTCGAGCCAGATTTCCGGCATTGCCGTCCTGGGGGCGAGCCTGTTCAGCCTCGTCTCGCTCATGACGTGGTCGGCCACCGATCCCAGCCTCTCCAACGCCTCCAATGCGGGGGTGCAGAACCTTCTCGGCCGTCCGGGCGCCATCGTCGCGGATTTGCTGATGCAGCTTCTCGGCCTCGCCTCCCTGGCCGTGCTGCTGTCGCTGGCCTTCTGGGGCTGGCGCCTTCTCACCGCCCGGCCCCTGCGCCGGGAGAAGCTGCGGGCGGGCGCCCTCGCCGTGGGCGTGCTCGGCCTGTGCGCCTTTCTCGGCACCGTGCCGGAACTGCCCGCCTGGCCCATTCCCGCGGGTCTCGGCGGGGCCATCGGCGACATCGCCCCGCGCCTCATCGGCGCGTTCCGGGGCGGGGCGGCGACGCTGTTCGATTCCATATTGGTGGGGGCGGTCGGCCTCGCCTTCGCCCTTGGGGGCTTCTATCTGGCGCTCGGCCGCCCCTCCGCCGGCGCGCCGCGCGATGGCGAGGAGCGCGCGGGTTCGCTCTATGAGCCGGACAGCCACGAGGAAGACGACGAGGAGGAGCCCGGCGACCGCCGCGCCATTTCCCTCGGTGCCCTGACACACGCCCTTCTGTCCGCCAAGGCGCGCCTGCTGCCGCGCCGCAAGGCCAAGCCCGCGCGCCTCGCGGGCCTTGCGCGCGAGATGTTCGCCGAGGAGCGGACCCCCGACACGCGCGGCCGGGTGGAGCCGGGCTTCGCGCCCGCGCCGGCATCCGCTGTCCGCGAGGCCGCTTCGCGGCCGGTGGCGGATGACGAGGACGACGACGTCCCGCTCGCTCCGCCGCCCAAGAAGGCCGCGTCCCGCCGTGCCGCCGCCGAGCCGGCCCCGCGCGGGCGGCCGGGTGTCTACCAGCATCCCGAGCTGACCCTTCTGGCGGCGCCGCAGGCCTCCAAGGGCCCGGCCATGAGCCAGGATGCCCTGCAGGACACCGCCAAGCTCCTGGAAGGCACGCTGGAGGATTTCGGCGTGCGCGGCGAGATCCTCCAGGTACGCCCCGGCCCGGTGGTGACGCTCTATGAGCTGGAGCCCGCGCCGGGCATCAAGTCGAGCCGCGTCATCGGCCTTGCCGACGATATCGCCCGCTCCATGAGCGCCATTTCCGCCCGCGTCGCCGTGGTGCCGGGCCGTAATGCCATCGGCATCGAGCTGCCCAATCCGCGCCGCGAGAAGGTGCTGCTGCGCGAGCTTCTGGCGACCCACGATTTCTCCGAGAGCGGGCATAAGCTCGCCATCGCGCTGGGCAAGACCATCGGCGGCGAGCCGGTGATCGTGGACCTCGCCCGCATGCCCCATCTTCTCGTGGCGGGCACCACCGGCTCGGGCAAGTCGGTGGCCATCAACACCATGATCCTGTCGCTGCTCTACCGGCTGAAGCCGGAACAGTGCCGCCTCATCATGGTGGATCCCAAGATGCTGGAACTCTCCGTCTATGACGGCATCCCGCACCTTCTCGCGCCCGTGGTCACCGATCCCAAGAAGGCGGTGGTCGCGCTCAAATGGGCGGTGCGCGAGATGGAGGACCGCTACAAGAAGATGTCCAAGCTGGGCGTGCGCAATATCGACGGCTTCAACGCCCGCATCACCGAGGCGCAGAAGCGCGGCGAGAGCCTGGCGCGCACCGTGCAGACCGGCTTCGACCACGAGACCGGCGAGGCGGTCTATGAGCGCGAGGAGATGGACCTCTCCCCGCTGCCTTACATCGTCGTGGTGGTGGACGAGATGGCCGACCTCATGCTGGTGGCCGGCAAGGACATCGAGGGGGCCATCCAGCGCCTCGCCCAGATGGCGCGCGCCGCCGGCATCCATCTCATCATGGCCACCCAGCGCCCCTCGGTGGACGTGATCACCGGCACCATCAAGGCCAATTTCCCCACCCGCATCTCCTTCCAGGTCACGTCGAAGATCGACAGCCGCACCATCCTGGGCGAGCAGGGCGCCGAGCAGCTGCTGGGCCAGGGCGACATGCTCTACATGGCGGGCGGCGGGCGCATCAGCCGCGTGCACGGCCCGTTCGTCTCCGACGATGAGGTGGAGCGCATCGTGCGCCACCTGAAGGCCCAGGGCGCCCCCGCTTATGTGGAGGCCGTTACCGCCGACCTGGAGGATGGCGGGGACGAGGACGGGGCGGTGTTCGACAAGGGATCCTTCGGGGAAGAGGGGCAGGACCTCTATTCCCAGGCGGTGGCCGTGGTGCTGCGCGATCGCAAATGCTCCACCTCCTACATTCAGCGCCGCCTCCAGATCGGCTACAACCGGGCTGCTTCGCTGGTGGAGCGGATGGAGCGCGAAGGCGTGGTGGGTTCGCCGAACCATGCGGGCAAGCGGGAAATCCTGCTCACCGACGAGGCGGCGGAGTAATCTGCCGGCGTTCATGGGATAAGGTTGACGCAGGGTCGGAGCCATAGGTTCGCCATAGGCGCGGGTTAAGGCCTCATGGCTGAGACTGAGCAGCGGACCCCGCCGCTCCTGCGGCGCGGAACCGGACGCCGGAACCGCCGTTGGATCGCGGAGCCCTGCTCCGGAGTGCGATGGACCCGTCTCGAAGCGCGCAGGTGCTTCGATATGGATCCGAAATCGTTCTCCAGCAATGGTTTAGAGGCTGATTGACCGATCAGGCTCTCGGAAAGGGTCGGTATCGTGACGTGTTCGCCCCGACAGAATGACCCTCGCCCGGATGCGTCCGGCTGCGCGCGCCGCGTCGTGGCCCTGCTGACGGGTGCGCTTCTGGCGGGGCCGCTTTTGTGCGCGCCGGTCGCCGCGCAGGGTGTGCTTCTGCCCCCGGGGGAAATTCCGCGTCCCAACACCGCCGTGCCCGGCGCCGCCCATCCCACGCCCTACCAGTTGTTCTCGCCGCAGCAGGCCATGCCCGCCCCGTTCCAGGGCAGCGGCGCGCCCCAGGCGCAGGCGGCTCCGGCTGCCCCTCAAGCCACTGCGCCCCACGCCGCCGCATCTCCCGCCCCGGCCGCGCAGGCCTCCGCCGCGCCGGTGCCCATGCCGACGCCGCGCCCGGCCGGTGCCGATGCCGCGCCTGCGGTTCAGACGGCGGCCGCGCCGTCCCGTCCCGCGCCCGCATCGTCCGCGCCCACCGCCATCGCCCCGGTGCAGCAGGACCAGGACCGGGCGGGGCCGGAGACGCTCCAGAAGGTTTCCGACTATTGGAACCGGGTGCAGGTGCTCTCGGGCAATTTCGTCCAGGTGGACCCGGACGGCTCCCGCAAGACCGGCGACTTCTACATGCAGAAGCCCGGCCGCGTGCGGTTCGAATATGACGCGCCCGTTCCCCTGGAGCTGATCTCCAACGGCCAGTCCGTGGCGGTGCGCGACCGCAAGCTGAACACGCAGGACATCACCCCCCTGTCGCAGACGCCCCTGCGCTTCCTTCTGGCGGATAATATCGATCTGGCGCGCAATCCGAACGTGGTGGGCGCCTTCAAGGACAATCTCTACGTCACGGTGGTGATGGAGGAGAAGGTGCCGATGCTGGGCACCTACAAGCTGCTGCTCCTGTTCGACGCCAAGGATTACACGCTGCGCCAGTGGATCGTGACCGATCCGCAGGGCTATGACACGTCGGTGGCGGTCTCGCGCCTCAATTACAATGCCCGGCCGGACCCCAAGCTGTTCGTCATCAATTTCGACCGCATGCTGCAATAAGCGGTCCCGCCGGCGGGGAGGCCAAGATGGACTATGCGGTATCCATCCCGTCCGACGGGCTGGACCTGTCGGGCGTCGTGAGCCGTCCCGATGATCTTGCGCCGGGGGAAAAGCGGGGCGCGTTCCTCATCCTGCACGGCTTCGGCAGCACCAAGGAATCCGGCAACGTCATGGGCCCGGCGCGCCTTCTGGAGGCGCTCGGCTATGTGACGCTGCGCTTCGACATGCGCGGCTGCGGCGAGAGCGCGGGCGAGCGCGGGCGGGTCATCTGCCTGGAACAGGTGGAGGACACCCGCAACGCCCTTACCTTCCTCGCCGGCGAGGACGGCGTGGACCCCGCGCGGATCGCCGTAGTGGGCACCAGCTTCGGCGGAGCGGTGGCGGTCTATGCGGGGGGCGTCGATCCGCGCATCGCCGCCGTCATCTCCAATGGCGGCTGGGGCAATGGCGAGCTGAAGTTCCGCCGCCAGCACGCCAGCCCGCAGGCCTGGGCGCGGTTCAAGGGGATGCTGGAGGAGGGGCCGCGCTACCGCGCCGCCCATGGCCGCTCGCTCATGGTGGCGCGGGAGGACATCGTCCCGGTGCCGCAGCATCTGAAGGACCATATGGAAGGCCGGCAGGTGAAGCTGTGGCCCGCCAATGCGCTTCAGGAATTCCCCGCCGAGACCGCGCAGAGCATGTTCGATTTCCGGGCCGACGACGTGGTGGGCCGCATCGCGCCGCGCCCGCTTTTGCTGCTGCACAGCGCGTCGGATTCCGTGACGCCCACGGAACAGTCCATCTCGCTGTTCGAGCGGGCGGGCCAGCCCACGGAGCTGCATCTGTTCAGCGACGCGGACCATTGGATGTTCGCGGAGGACAATCCCCGCGTATGGGGCGCCATCCGCGCGTGGCTCGCCGCCTATTTTCCGGCGCGGGGGCCGCGCCCGGCCGCCTCAGTCTAGATCGGCCCCGGCCGTCACCTGCCGCGCGCGGGTGATGAGCTTGTCCATGAGGCCGTTGAGCGTCTCCTGCTCCTCGGGCGTCAGCGCGCCCGACAGCGCCGCATAGTCGGCGGCCGCGCCCGGCCAGGCCCGCGCATGGAGAGCGCGGCCCGCATCGGTGACGGACAGGGGAATGCGCCGCCCGCCATGGGGGTCGGGGGCGCCCAGGATCAGGTTGCGGGAGATCAGTTCCTTCACCGCGCGGTTCACCGCCATCTTCTCGAAGCCCCACAGGCTGGTGACCTCGTTGGCGGACAAGTCCGGCACATGGACCAGGGTGAGCAGCACCCGCCAGCCCACCAGCGACAGGCCCGAATGCAGGCTCGGATCCGCGTTCACCTTGCGCACCATGAGGTAGGACAGCACATGGATGCGCCAGAGCAGCGAAAGCTGCGAGCGCAGGGTGATTTCCGCGTGGTCCAGACGCCCCAGCGAACGGGCCTGGGCTTCCGCGCGTCGGCTTTTGCGCGCCGCCGGCATGGTCATGCGGAGAACTCCTCATATGATCGGCCCCGATGCTTGATCGGTTCCGGACAGGTGGACGCTCACGCGCCGCGCGGGCCTTTCCGAAGATCCGGGACCGAGTCTCGTGATCTTCGGAATGAAACCTAGGATTGAAATTAGGTTCTAAGACCGTTGCAGGCAGCGGGGAAGGGGGATGGAGCGGCGATCCGGGCTATTTCGTATCCAGGATGGATAGAAGTCGGGCCTTGTCAGCCATGTCCCGCTGCAGGTGCGCTGTAAAGACGGCGCCGGGATAATAGAGGTGGGCGCCGAGCCGCAGGGATTTGGCGAGGTCCACATAGCGCGGGCTTTCCGCGGCCGCCTTGCAGGCCTCCTCCAGCCGGGCCTTCACCTCGCCGGGCAGACCCTTGGGGCCGAACAGGCCGCCGAAGCTGGTGGGCGACACGTCGAAGCCCTGCTCCTTCACGGTGGATACGTCCGGGAGCGCCGGGTTCCGGGCCGGGGCGAACAGGCCGATGATGCGCACCCGCCCCTCGGGGATGGAGGAGAGGGTGATGGGCGCGAAGTCGATCTGGCCGCCCAACAGGGCCGGGATGGTTTCCGAATCGCCCTTATAGGGCACTTCCACCACTTGGATGCCGCTGGCCTTGGCCAGTTCCAAGCCCGCCAGATGAGGGATGGAGCCGCGCCCCGCATGGCCCCAGGTGAGCTTGCCGGGAGACGTGCGGGCCGCCTCCACCAGCTCGCCCACGCTGCGATAGGGGGATTCATTGGGGACGATGAGCGCCATCTGGCTCTCGAAGGTTTGGCAGATGGGGTCGAACGACTCCGCCGTGAAGCCCGCCGCCGGCTGGAGCGTGGGCACCACCGAGACGATGAGCGCCGGAGAGAAGAGCAGGGTGTAGCCGTCCGCCTTGGCGCGGGCGACGGTGGCTCCGCCCACCGCGCCCCCCGCACCCAGGCGGTTCACCACCACCACCGGCTGCTTGAGATTGGCCTGCAGGCCCTCGGACAAGGCGCGGGCCAGCACGTCCGGCGTTCCGCCCGGCGCGAAGGTGACCACCACCTCCAGGCCCCGGTCGGGGAACTCCGCCCGCGCCGCGCTGGGCACGAGCAGGGCGGTGGCCAGCAGCGCGGCGAGGCCGTGCCGCCATGCCTTGCGCGGCAAGACCAACCCTGCCTTGCGCGAACCCGCAAAGCCCGTCGTCTTGTGTCCCGCCCCGTCGCGTCTCGCCATCATGCCCGTCTCCACACACCGATTCGCAGGCACCTCGGCGCCCCTTGCGATGAATGATGCTACATAACGGCCGAAGCTCAACTTCAGATGACCATTTATCGCGAGAACACCCTTGAGTAAGTATCAAATGTGATTTATTTATTCTCCCGGAAAGACGGGATGGGTTTTGCCGCTCGGAGCGTGCCGGTCTTGACGTTACGCATCACTCGCCTCGCCTTCGCGACTTTCGGCTCGCCGGATCCGGCGCAACTGGCTGATTACTATGCGTCCGTCATCGGGCTTTCCGCGATGACGCGGGCCGATGGCGGCGTGCATCTCGCCAGCCCTTCGGGTGAGACATGCGTGCTGGTGGAGGCGGGGGAGGCCCCCGTTTGCACCGGGCTCGGCTTCGAGACGGCGCCGGACGTGCCGCTGGAGGATGTGGCCCGCTGGCTGGGCGCGCAGGGCATCGCCAGCGCCGTGCGGACCGACCCCTTGCCGGGCATCGCCCGCATGCTGCGCTTCACCGATTTCAAGGGCACCCGCATCGATGTGTTCAACACGCCGCCGCCCGCCGTTCCCGCGCTTGCCGGCGCCGGAATCGGGCCGCGAAAGCTCGGCCATGTCGCCTTCTATGTGGCGGATATCCAGCAGGCCGTCGCCTTCTACCGGGACATCCTGGGTTTCCGCGTGTCGGACTGGATGGAAGACTTTTTCGTCTTCATGCGCTGCGGGCCGGACCACCACACCTGCAACTTCATCTCCTCGGCCAACCGGGGCATGCACCACATGGCCTTCGAGCTGGCGGACTGGGCGCATGTGAAGGCCGCCTGCGACGGGCTCTCCCGCGCGGGCCTGCAGATGACCTGGGGGCCGGGCCGCCACGGGCCCGGGCACAATATCTTCACCTATCACCGCAATCCGCAGAACCAGATCATCGAGCTGTTCACCGAGCTGGACGTGATGTCCGACGAGGCGTCCGGCGCCTTCGATCCGCGCCCCTGGCATCGCGACGCGCCCCAGCGCCCCAAGGTCTGGCGGGCGAGCGAGGCCACAAACCTGTGGGGTGACGGCCCGCCGCCCGGCCACCGCTCCTGAAGGTAGCCTGTCGTCAGAGCCGCTGCCCGCCCATGGCCTCCCGCAGGCGCGCGGCGGCGGCCCGGCCCACCGACAGGGCGTCCGCAATGCCGTCCATGGTGAGCCGCACATCGTCCCGCGAGCGGGCGTCAATGCGCCGCAGGCGCTCCAGATTGATGATCACCGAGCGGCTCAGGCGCACGAAGGGCGGGGCGGGGAGCAGGCCCTCGAAAGAGGTGAGGGTGCGCCAGATCATCAGCGAGGGCTGCCCTGCCAGCAGCACGCGGGTGAAGTCGCCGTCGGCGGTGAGGGCGACGATGTCGCCGGTCTTGGCGAAGACGCTGCGGCTCGGCGTGCGCAGTTCCAGAACGCCGTCCTCGCTCTTGTCGGGCCGCTGGGCCAGTTGCCGTTCCACCCGCGCCAGCGCTTCCGCCAGCCGCTCGGGCGCCACGGGCTTCAACAGATAGTCCACCGCATCCACCGCGAAAGCCTCCACGGCATGCTGGGCATAGGCGGTGACGAACACCACCTTGGGCGGATTGGCGAGCGCCTCCAGCAGGTCGAAGCCGTCGCCGCCATTCAGCTCGATATCCAGGAAGACGAGGTCGGGATGGGTCGTGTCGATGAGCGCCGTGGCTTCGGCGATGGTCTCCGCCTCGCCCACCACGTCCACCGGGTGCGCGCGCAGCAGGCGCCGGATGGCGCGCCGCGCCAGCGGCTCGTCATCCACGACGAGGACCCTCAGCATGGTTCTCCCTCCAGGATCAGGGCCGCGACCACCCGGCTCGGTGCGCCGGTGCGGGGGTTCGGCGGAAACTCCTCCAGGCGGAAGCGGTGGCGCTTTGGATAATGGACATCGAGGCGCCGCCGCACATTGGTGAGGCCGATCCCCCGGCCCCGGCGCCGCGTGGTCTGGCCTTCCAGCGTGCCGGTATTGACGATGGCGATGCGCAGCGTGGTGCCGGAGGCCTTCACGAACACCGCCACTTCCAGGTGCCCGTCGCGGCTGCCGTATTTCACCGCATTCTCCACCAAAGGCTGGAGCAGGAAGTTGGCGATGGGGCGCAAGGCCGCCTCCGGGTCCATGGAGAGGCGCGTGCGCAGTTTCGCCCCGAACCGGGCCTCCTGAATGCGCAGATAGGCGCGCAGCGAGGTGACCTCGGCCTCTACCGGCACCACCGGCTGGTCGATGCCCGACAGGGAATGGCGCAGATAGGCGGTGAGGTCGCGCATCATGGCCAGCGCCGCCTCGGGATGCTCGGGAATCTCCTCGGCGACGCCGTTGAGGGCGTTGAACAGGAAATGGGGATCGAGCTGCAGGCGCAGATGCTGGATCTCCGCCTTCATGGCCTCGGCCTGCGTGGCGAACACGCGCTGGATGGCCGCGCGGCGCCCCAGCTCCGCGCGGATCCAGAAGAAGCAGATGCTCCAGCCCAGGATGATGAAGCTGTAATGGATGAGCGGGACCCCGATCTCCTCCAGCGGGTGCCAGCCCGGAATGCTCCAGCCCGTGGTGAAGCGCACCGTGAACACCACAGACATGACGAGGGCGGCGGCCGCCACCGACAGCGCCACCACGAGCGCGAAGCTGCGCAGGTTCAGGCGGCTCCTGGGCAGGTAGCGCCCGTAGAGCCAGGCGAGGCCCGTCGATAGCCCCAGCAGGAACGGCCACACGATGCCGGTGAGGGCCAGCGCCACCTTCACGTCGTGATAGGTGAGCAGCCGGTTGGCGAAGTCCACCAGCGCGAAGGCGCTCCAGCCCGCGAGCTGGGTCTGCCAGAAGAAGCCCAGGCGCTTCCATCCGAAGGCGATCTGTCCCGGCACGGCGGCGGTGGCATTGGGCAAGGAGGGCTCCTGGCGGGGCAGATCTTGGTGGGGCAAATGTTGGCGAGCGGGGCCGGACGGTATTCCGGGGCCGCGCGCCAAGCAAAGGCCATTCCGCGGTGCCGGGCAAGGGCGCCCTCCGCCCGCCTTACGGCCCTCCCGGCGATTTTCCTGCCGTGTTCACCGAGTGCCCTTCCCGCGTGGGCTGTATGTCACGTCCGGCCATGACATCACCGCACCTGACGCAAGGGCGGAGCGCCCTCAACGGGGAGTTAGGATCATGGCTGACACGGGCCGCATCTTTCAGATTTCCACCACCGGCGCGGATATCGTCGGGTTCGATCCCGCCAGGGACAAGCTCGATCTGGGCGATGTGTCCGTGCACAATTGCATCGTCGTGGACACGCCCGAGGGCGTCGGCTTCATGAACCCCTGGTCGGGCGAGATGGCCGTGGTGGTGGGCGTGTCGCTGGGCCAGCTCACCATCGACAGCTTCGTTCCCGTCATCAACGACCATCTGCGCCAGGACCTGTCCGGCGCGCTGGCCTGGGAGCAGGGCATCACGCCCGCCGCCAACACCGTCTATGCCCGCTCGCACGAGATCGGCCAGATCGACCGGGTGGCGTTCAATCCCGCCACCGACACGGTGGACTTCCGCTATTTCGGCACCCGTGAACAGATCTACATGACCGACAGCCCGGACGGGGTGATCATCTCCAATTCCGGCACCGGCCAGGCCCTGATCCTGCTGGGCGTGACCGTTTCCCAGCTGGAGGTGGACAATTTCGTGTTCCACGCCGCCCAGGTGCGCGAGGACCGCGTCCATCTGCAGCTCGGCTTCGGCCCCGTGCCCGAGTCCCAGGTGCTGCCCCAGGGCGTGCCCGTGGCGGGCACCCCTGACTGGCCCACCGGCACCGGCACCGGCGCGCCGCCCACCGGCGAGGTGGGCGTCACCACCGTCATCGCGTGGAATTACGGCTCGGCGGCCGTCATCGCTTTCGATCCGGCCAAGGACAAGCTGGATTTCGGCTGGTTCAAGGACCACGAATTCTCGGTCGCCGAGGTGAACGGCTCCACGATCATCACCATCACCGGCAACAACCAGACCTATACGCTCACCGGCGTCGCGCTCCATGAGCTGGAGCTGAACAACATCATCGCTTTGGACAATTCCGCCCGCACGGAATGGCAGGGCCTGATCAACAATGCCGTCCCGCCGGTTGGCCTGCCGAGCCTGTCGGTGAGCGATGCCAGCGTGGCGGAAGGCCAGTCGGGCACGTCCCACATGGTCTTCACGGTCACCCTGTCCGCTGCCTCGGCGGTGCCGGTGACGGTGAGCTACACCACGCTCAACGGCACGGCGACGGCGGGCCAGGACTATGCCTCCAGCGTCGGCACCCTCACCTTCGCGCCCGGCGAGACGGTGAAGACCGTCCAGGTGCCGGTGGTGGGCGACACGGTGGTGGAGCTGAACGAGAGCTTCACCCTGAACCTGTCGTCCCCCGTCAATGCGACGGTGACTGATGGCAGCGCCGTGGGTACCATCCTCAATGACGACCAGGACAGCGCGCCCGGCACCTTGCCGGCCATCTCCATCGCCGACCTCGCCGTGAACGAGGGCGATGGCGAGCACATGCACTTCATGTTCGTGGTGACCCTGGACAAGGCGTCCGCCACCCCCGTCACCGTGCAATACGCCACCATGAGCGGCACGGCCCTGTCGGGCGTGGACTTCACCGCCGCCTCGGGCACGGTCACCTTCGCGCCGGGCGAGACCTCCAAGATGATCCATGTGGACATCCTGGCGGACACGGTTCAGGAGGCGGACGAGACCTTCACCGTCACCCTCTCCGGCCCGTCCGGTGCCACCATCGCCGACGGCACCGCCATCGGCACCATCCTGAACGATGACCACGACACCCCGCCCGTGGCCGTGCCCGCCGCCTCCATCGCCGATCTGTCGGTGACCGAGGGCAATGGCGACCATGTGCATTTCATGTTCGTGGTGACCCTGAATGCCCCTTCCACACAGCCCGTGACCCTGCGCTACGCCACCTCCAACGGCACGGCGATTGCGGGCTCGGACTATGTGGCGGGCAGCGGCCTGCTCACCTTCGCGCCGGGCGAGACCTCCAAGACCATCCATGTGGACGTGATGGGCGACACGCTGGTGGAGGCCAACGAGACCTTCACCGTCACCCTGTCCGATCCCAGCGGCGTCACCATTGCCGATGGTGTGGCGGTGGGCACCATCGTGAATGACGATGTGGCGCCCGTCCTGCCGACCCTCTCCGTCTCCGATGCGAGCGTGACTGAGGGCGATGCGGGCACGAAGGTGATGACCTTCACTGTCACCCTGTCCTCCGCCGCCACGGGCCCGGTGAGCGTGGCCTATGCCACCGCCAACGGCACCGCCACGGCAGGCTCCGACTATGTGGCCGCTTCCGGCACGCTCACCTTCGCGGCGGGTGAGACCACCAAGACCATCCAGGTCACGGTGACCGGCGACACGGCGGTCGAGGCCAACGAGACCCTCGTCCTCAATCTCTCCGCTCCCACCGGCGCCACCATCGCGGATGGCTCGGGCACGGGCACCATCACCAATGACGACGTGGCCACCCCGCCCGCCGGCACGGCCGGTGTGGACTACACGGTGCGCGACAATTGGGGCTCGGGCTTCACCGCCGACATGGCGGTGGAGGCGGGGACCTCCGCGCTCAATGGCTGGGTCATCGAATTCGATGCGGGCTTCACCATCACGAACATCTGGAACGCCCAGATCGTGAGCCATGTGGGCACCCACTACGTCATCAAGAACCTGTCCTATAACGGCGCCGTGGGCGCCGGGAAGGAGACCTCCTTCGGCTTCCAGGCAACCCCCGGCGCGGGCGGCACGGCGGCCACCGGCTTCACCGTGAACGGCACCCCCTCAGGCGGCGATCCCACGCCGGTCCTGCCCACCCTCTCCGTCTCCGACGCGAGCGTGGCCGAGGGCAATAGCGGGACGAAGGTGATGACCTTCACCGTCACCCTGTCCTCCGCCGCCACGGGTCCGGTGAGCGTGGCCTATGCCACGGCCAACGGCACGGCCACGGCGGGCTCCGACTATGTGGCCGCTTCCGGCACGCTCACCTTCGCGGCGGGCGAGACCACCAAGACCATTCAGGTCACCGTGAACGGCGACACGGCGGTGGAGGCAAACGAGTCCCTGACGCTGAACCTCTCCGCTCCCTCCGGCGCCACCATCGCGGACGGCTCCGGTGCGGGCACGATCACCAATGACGATGTGGTGGCCCCGGTCCTGCCCACCCTCTCCGTCTCCGACGCGAGCGTGGCCGAGGGCAATAGCGGGACGAAGGTGATGACCTTCACGGTCACGCTCTCCTCCGCCGCCACGGGCCCGGTGAGCGTGGCCTATGCCACGGCCAACGGCACGGCCACGGCCGGCTCGGACTATGTGGCCACCTCCGGCACGCTGACCTTCGCGGCGGGCGAGACCACCAAGACCATTCAGGTGACGGTGAACGGCGACACGGCGGTTGAGGCCAACGAGACCCTCATCCTCAACCTCTCCGCCCCCTCCGGCGCCACCATCGCAGATGGTTCGGGCACGGGCACCATCACCAATGACGACACGGCGCCCAATCCCGGAACGGGCGGCGCGGTGGAGTATCAGGTGTCCAGCAATTGGGGCTCCGGCTTCACCGCCAACATGACGGTGGAAGCGGGCGGTGCGGCGCTGAACGGCTGGACCGTGGAGTTCGATGCGGGCTTCACCATCACGAACATCTGGAACGCCCAGATCGTGAGCCATGTGGGCACCCACTATGTGATCAAGAACCTGTCCTATAACGGCGCCGTGGGTGCCGGGAAGGAGACCGCCTTCGGCTTCCAGGCCAGCGGCGGCACGGCGGCCAGCGGCTTCGTGCTCAATGGCAGCCCGGTCTCGGGCGATCCCGCGCCGGTTCTGCCCAGCTTGGTGGTGAGCGATGCCAGCGTGGTGGAGGGGAATGCGGGCACCAGCCTGCTGGCCTTCACCGTCACCCTGTCGGCGGCGTCCGCCACGGCGGTGAGCGTGGCCTATGGCACCTCCAACGGCACCGCCCAGGCGGGCTCGGACTATGCCGCGCTCTCCGGCTCCCTCACCTTCGCGCCCGGCGAGACCACCAAGGTGGTCTATGTGCAGGTGGCGGGCGACACCGTGGTGGAGGCCAATGAGACGCTGACCCTCACCCTCTCGGGGGCGAGCGGCGCCACCATCTCGGATGCCACGGGCATCGGCACCATCCTCAATGACGACGTGGTGCTGCCCAGCCTCTCCATCGCCGATGCCAGCGTCACCGAGGGCCATGCGGGCACGAAGGTGATGACCTTCACCATCACCCTCTCCCAGGCCGCGACCGGGCCGGTGAGCGTCGCCTATGCCACGGGCGACGGCACCGCCACGGCGGGCTCCGACTATGCGGCGGGCAACGGGACCGTCACCTTCGCGGCGGGCGAGACCACCAAGACCATTCAGGTGACGGTGAACGGCGACACGGCGGTGGAGAGCAACGAGACCTTCACGGTCACCCTCTCCGCGCCCACCGGGGCCACCATCACCGATGGCTCGGCCACGGGCACCATCGTCAATGACGATGTCTCGGGCACCGCGCCCGTGGTGAGCATTTCCGGAACCACGGTCATCGAGGGCGATCCTGGCACGGGCGCGGCGGCGGAGGGCTGGCTCTCCACGCGCGGCAACCAGATCGTCGATGCGGACGGCAACACCGTGCAGATCGCGGGCGTGAACTGGTTCGGCTTTGAAAGCTCCAATTTCGCGCCCCACGGCCTGTGGACGCGCGGCTACCAGGACATGATGGACCAGATGGTGGACCTCGGGTTCAACACCATCCGGCTGCCCTTCTCGTCGGAGATGCTGCACACCTCGGCGGCGCCCAACGGCATCGACTTCTCGAAGAATCCGGACCTGCAGGGCCTCTCGGCGCTCCAGATCATGGACAAGATCGTGGACTATGCCGCCGAGATCGGCCTGAAGATCATCCTCGACCATCACCGGTCCGAGGCGGGTGCGGGCACGTCCGGCAACGGGCTTTGGTATAACGGCCAATATAGCGAGGCGGCCTGGGTCTCCGACTGGCAGATGCTGGCCCAGCGCTATGCGGACGAGCCCGCCGTGATCGGCGCCGACCTCCATAACGAGCCCTATAACGGCACCTGGGGCGGAGGCGGCGCCAATGACTGGGCGGCGGCGGCCGAGCGGGCCGGCAATGCCATCGGCGCGGTCAATGACGACTGGCTGATCTTCGTCGAGGGCGTGGGCACCTATGACGGCAACAATTACTGGTGGGGCGGCAACCTGGAAGGGGTGCGCGACCGGCCCATCGAGCTGAACGTGGACAACAAGCTGGTCTATTCGGCCCACGATTATCCCAACTCGGTCTACAACCAGCCCTGGTTCCAGTCCTCCGACTTCGCCGCGCACCTGCCGGAGAAGTTCGACGAGATGTGGGGCTATATCTACCGGGAGGGGATCGCGCCGGTTTATATCGGCGAGTTCGGCACCAACCTGACCGACCCCAAGGATGCCCCGTGGCTGGAGGCCATCACCTCCTACATTGCCGGCGACTTCGACAATGACGGCACCATCGACATCCCCGAGGGCGACCAGGGGATCAGCTGGACCTTCTGGTCGTGGAATCCCAATTCCGGCGATACGGGCGGCATCCTGGCCAATGACTGGACCACGGTGAACACCAACAAGATGGCCTATCTGGAGGCCATCAAGTTCGACTTCGCCACGGACGTTCCGGACGGCGAGGGCGGCAGCGCGGCGGACGTGACCTACGCCACCTTCCTCGTCACCCTCTCCGCCGCCTCCAGCGAGGTGGTGACCGTGGGCTATCACACCATGGCCGGGACGGCCGGGGACGGGGACTTCACCCCGAGCCACGGCACCGTGACCTTCGCTCCGGGCGAGACCACCAAGGAGATCAAGATCGCGGTGACGCCCGACAGCCTGGACGAGGCGGACGAATCCTTCTCGGTCATGCTGATGGATGCGTCAGGCGCGGTGATCGGCGTCGGCACGGCGCAGGCCACCATCCTGAATGATGACACCACCCCGACCACCCCGACCAATCCGGGCACCGGCGGCGGCTCGGGCTCCGTCGAGGCGGACCTGGAGGCGCTGCTGAACCTGGTGGATTCCTGGGGCAGCGGGTTCAACGCCTCGGTGGTCATCCACAATGAGGGCGGGGCCACCAATGGCTGGCAGCTGGAGATCGACATGCCGTTCGAGATCACCAGCATCTGGAATGCCGAGATCGTCTCCCAGGACGACGACGGCTACGTGATCCGCAACGCCGCCTGGAACGGGGCGCTCAGTGCGGACGGCACGGTGAGCTTCGGCTTCACCGGCTCCGGCGCCTACGACGCCTCGCAGATCGACCTGCATCTGTGACCGCCGGGCGCGCTGCGCCCGTGCCTTTCGCCCCGCCAAACTCCCGGCGGGGCGGACTCCGCTTCCGGTCGCCCGGCCGGGAGCGGGAAAGCTCCGGGCGCACCCCCGAGCGCCCGGAGCCCTTCTCACAGAAAAAGCGTCAACTGCCGCCGATGAGGATGCCGGCGGCCAGCACCAGCGCACCGCCCAGCACCACCTGGAACGCCGCCCGCATGAAGGGCGTCTCCATGTAGCGGTTCTGGATCCAGGCGATGGTCCACAATTCCACGAACACCACCAAGGCGGCGACGCCGGTGGCGGTCCAGAAATGGGGAATGAGATAGGGCAAGGCATGGCCCAGCCCGCCCACGGCGGTCATGATGCCGGAGGCGAAGCCGCGCTTGATGGGCGAGCCGCGCCCGGAAATGACGCCGTCATCATGGGCGGCTTCCGTGAAGCCCATGGAAATGCCCGCGCCCACCGAAGCCGCGATGCCCACCAGCAAAGTGGTGTGGGAATTCTGCGTGGCGAAGGCGGTGGCGAAGATGGGCGCGAGCGTGGACACCGAGCCGTCCATGAGGCCCGCAAGGCCCGGCTGCACCCAGGTGAGCACGAACTGGCGGCGCGCCTTGTCGTCCTCCTCCCCCTTCACGCCCGGCGGGAGATTGGCGTCGGCCAGCGTCTCGGCGACCACGAGGTGCTGCTGCTCCGCCGCCGCCAGCGAGCCCAGAAGCTCGCGCGTCCCGGCATCCGCCGCGCGCTTGACCGCCGCCAGATAGAAGGTGGCGGCGTCGTCCTCCATCCGGGCGATCTCGGCGCGGATCTTGTCGATGCCCAGATTCTTCACAAGCCACACCGGGCGGCGGGCATAATAGCCGGCCACATGCTCGCGCCGGATGAGGGGAATGTGCTCGCCGAAGCGGCGGCGGAATTCGGCGATCAACGCCAGGCGGTGGCGGTTCTCCTCCGCCGACATGCCGTCCAGAACCTGGGCGGTGGCGGGATATTCGCTGCGCACCGCCTCCGCATAGTCGGTGTAAATGCGTCCGTCATCTTCCTCGGAGGAGATTGCGAGAGCGAGCACTTCCTTTTCCGAGAGGTCGGAAAACTGCCGCCGTGCACCGAAGCCCGGTATCATGATCTCATATCCTAGAATTATTCTAAACTGTAGATAGGCGTGTCCGTGGGGCCAGACAAGGTGGCGCCCGCGGATGGAGCTGACTGATAATCATTTCAATCTGACGACGCCCGCAGGCGACAAAGACACTGCGCCGCACCGGCGCATGGGCGCGCGCCGGTTCACGACACGAGCAGCCGATGCTATGCGCGGTTGCAGACATGGAGGGTTTCCATTGCCACGCAAGGCAAGTCCCGCGGCCGCGGAGAAGCGTCGCCTCGATCCGCGCGTCCGGGAAGATGCGATCGTCAAGGCGTCCATCGCCTTCTTCGCGGAGCACGGCTTCGACGGTTCCACGCGCGATCTCGCCGCACGGATCGGCATCACCCAGCCGCTTCTCTACCGCTATTTCCCCTCCAAGGAGGCACTGCTCGACCGTGTCTATGAGGAGATCTATATGGAGCCCTGGAAGGCGGATTGGAGTTCCGTTCTCAAGGATCGCACGGTGCCGCTCCAGGCCCGGCTGACGCGCTTCTATCAGGACTATGCGCGGGCCGTGCTCACCTATGAATGGATCCGCCTGTTCATGTTCGCGGGTCTCAAGGGCCTGGATTTCAACGCGCGCTACCTCACCTTCCTGCGCTCCACAGTGTTCGACACCGTCGCGCGGGAAATCCGCCATGCGGGTGGCCTGCCCGAGAGCGAGCCGGTGCGCGAAGCGGAGGTGGAGCTGATCTGGGGCCTGCATGCCTCAATATTCTACCTCGGAGTCCGCCGGTTCATCTACGGCATGCCGTTGCCGCAAGACGTGAATTCCGACATTGCGCTGCGCGTGCGCGCCTTTCTGGAAGGCGCGCCGGAAGCCTGTGCCGCCCTTCTCCGGCCGACGCCCCCTCCGGCCCCTCTCCCGGCCCCTGTCGCGACCCCCGCCAAGCGGGTCCGACGAAAGGATATTGATCAATCGATAAATAAAACTTGACGCCGGCCCGCCCGGGCGTCAGGGTTTATCGTGCGATCAATATATCCGAGCGGGGTCAGCCCGCCGGGACAGGGAGGTGGCCATGGCGGGGTCGGGCAATCCGGGGCCCAGGCGGGCGCTCATCATCGGCGGGTCCATGGCGGGCCTGTTTGCGGGGCTCAGCCTCCTGCGGGACGGCTGGGACGTGCATGTGTTCGAGCGCATCGGCTCGGAATTGTCGGGCCGCGGCGCGGGCATCGTGACCCATGCGGAACTGCTGGACATCCTGAAGACCTGCGGGGCGGACAGCGAGGCGGCGCGGGTGGGCGTCTTCGTTCCCGGCCGGCGGGTGTTCGCCCGCGACGGCGCCGTGGCAGGCGAATTGCGCCTGGAGCAGGTGGTGACCTCCTGGGGCCATCTCTACGCGCTGCTGCGCTCCGCGCTCCCCTCCGAGCGCTACCATCATGGCCGCACCCTCACGCGGGTGGAGGAAGCGGGCGCGCGGGTGCGTGCCCATTTCGACGATGGCAGCGTGGAGGAGGGCGACCTCCTGATCGGCGCCGACGGCATCGCCTCCACCATCCGCCAGCAATTCATGCCGGACGTGCAGGCGTCCTATGTGGGCTACATCGCCTGGCGGGGCCTCGTGCCGGAAGGGCTGCTTTCGGAGAACGCGCAGGCGGAACTGGCGGATTATTTCGCCTTCAGCCTTCCCCCCGGCGAGCAGATGCTGGGCTATCCCGTGGCGGGCGAGAATGAGGCGCTGGAGCGCGGGCGGCGGCGCTTCAATTTCGTCTGGTACCGCCCGGCGCCCGCCGGCACGGTGCTGGCGGATATGCTCACCGATACGGACGGGGTGCGCCACGCCCTCTCCATTCCGCCCAACAAGATCCGCCCGGACGTGATCGCCGAGATGCGCCGCGCCGCCCGCGAGACCTTGTCGCCCCAGTTCGCTGAAGTGGTGGAGCGCACGGCCCATCCCTTCATCCAGGTGATTCAGGATCTCGTCTCCCCGCGCATGGTGCTGGGGCGCCGCACCCTGATCCTGGGCGATGCGGCCTTCGTGGCGCGGCCCCATGTGGGCATGGGCGTCACCAAGGCGGCCGGAGATGCGGACGCGCTCGCCCGGCTTCTGCGCGAGCAGGCGCAGACGGACACGGGCATGGACGCGGCGCTGGCCGCCTTCGAGGCGGAGCGCCAGCCCTATGGCGCCGCCGTGGTGCGCCGGGCCCGCCAGCTCGGCTCCTATCTCCAGGCGGACCTCGTGAGCGAGGAGGACAAGGCGGCGGCGGCGCACCATTGCCAGCCGGACGCCATCATGGCCGAGACGGCCGTCAATACGGGCATCGCAGCCTGACACCGGGAGGAGCCTTCAATGACCAAGCATGTGATCCGCCAGTGGCCTGACGCTCCCGCCCAGTGGCCCGAGGAACTGCGCGCCCGCTTCACCGCCCGCGCGGGCAAGGGGGAGGTGGGAACCTGCCTCGTCTCCGAGACCGACCGCGTGCGCGTCTGGACCCTCACGCTCGCGCCCGGCGCGCGCCTCGATTTCCATACCCATGTGCTGGACTATTTCTGGACCTGCCTTACCGGCGGTTCCGCCCGCTCCCATTATGGCGACGGGCGGATCGTGGACGTGACCTACAAGCCCGGCGAGACCCAGCATCTCAGCTTCAAGGCTGGCGAGTTCATGACCCATGACCTGGAGAACCGGGGCACGGCGGATCTGGTCTTCACCACGGTGGAATTCCTCGACGGCCCCAATGCGCCGTTGGACGTGCCCCTTGAGGTCCGCGCGGCGGCCTGAGACGCGGGCCGGTCGCGCACGCATGTCATGAGCGGAAATGATGGGCTTCATCACGGCCGATCATTTCCACCCGGGCACCGTCGGCCCTATGGTGCGCCGCCGACCCGTCCCGCCGATGGGCCGAGGGGGACGGCAGGGCCGTCCATAGGCTGGGGAGGCGGCAAGGGGATGAGTGCTTTTGCACCGCAGATCGTTCTTGCGGGCCTCGTGGCGGTTTTCATCATCGCCTTTTCAAAGGGCGCGTTCGGTGGCGGGCTGGCGGTGGTGGGCATTCCCATCCTCGCTCTGGTCATGGACCCGGTGGATGCCGCTTTGGTCCTGGCGCCGCTGCTGTTCGTCATGGATCTGGTGACGCTGCGCGTCTTCCCGCCGCGTACCTGGTCCATGCCAGACGTCCGCTGGATCGCGGCGGGGCTGTTCTGCGGCATGCTGGTGGGCGCCTATGCCTTCAGCGACCTGCCGCGCGACGTGGCGGGCGGGCTGATCGGCGCCGCCATCCTGGCCTTCGCGGTGCGCCAGCTCTTCTTTCGCCCGGCGCCGGGCACGCCGCTCGGCGTGTCCTTCTGGCGGGCCTTCGTCTGGGGCGGGGTGGGCGGCCTCACCACCTTCCTCGCCAATGCCGGGCAGCCGCCCGTGGCGGTCTATCTCACGCGGCGGCAGCTTCCCAAGACCATCTATGCGGGCACCATGTCGGCGGTGTTCACGCTGGCCAACGCCACGCGCATCCCGCTGGTGGCGGGGCTGATCCTGGCGCGGCCGAGCCTCATGCTGTATTCGGCGGCCCTGCTTCCGGCCATTCCGCTCGGCGCCTATGTGGGGAAGGTCATGCACGACCGCATCGACCGCGATCGCCTGTTCCGCATCGTCTATGTGCTTATCATGCTGGCCGGGGCCAAGGTGCTGGGCTCCAGCCTCGGCCTCGTGCCATGAACGCGGCTTCGCCCGCAGGCGCTGGCCTGATGGCGCTGCTGGCGCTGGCGGGCGGCGTGGCGGTAGCCAATCTCTATTATGCCCAGCCGCTGCTGGCGCCCATCGGCGCCTCCCTGGGCATGCCGCCCGCCGCCGCGGGCCTCGCCATGACGGTGACGCAGGTGGGCTACGGCCTCGGCATGCTGCTGGTGGTGCCGCTCGGCGACCGGTTCGAGAACCGGCGGCTCATCGTCACCGCCTTCATGGTGGTGTCGGTGGCGCTCCTGTGCGCGGGCCTCGCCCGCAGCCCGGCGGTGTTCCTCGCCGCGGCTTTCGTGTGCGGGCTCAGTGCCTGCGTCGCCCAGGTGATCGTGCCCTTCGCCTCCCATCTTTCCGCGCCCGAGGCGCGCGGCCGGGCGGTGGGGAATGTGATGTCGGGCCTGCTGCTGGGCATGATGCTGGCGCGGCCCCTCTCCAGCCTCGTGGCGGATGTGTTCGGCTGGCGGGCCATCTTCCTCCTGTCGGCGGCCCTGGTGGCGGGCGTTGCCGCCTGCCTCTGGCGCTTCGCGCCGCAGCGCCATCCGGAGGACGGCTTCCGTTATTCCCAGCTTCTCAGCTCCATGTGGTCGCTCCTGAAGGCCAATCCGGTGCTGCGGCGGCGGGCGAGCGTGCAGTTCTTCCTGTTCGGCGCCTTCACCCTGTTCTGGACGGCGGTGCCCCTTCTCCTCATGGGCCCCGCTTATGGCATGACGCAGAAAGGCGTCGCGCTGTTCGCCCTCATCGGGGTCACCGGCGCGGCGGCCGCGCCCTTGGTGGGGGCTGCGGCGGACCGGGGCTGGAGCCGCCTCGGGGCGCTGGTGGCGCTCGGTGCCTCCGCCGTCTCCTTCCTGCTGGCCTGGCCGGGCGGCGCCGGCGGCGGGACGCAGCTTGCCTTGCTGGTCACGGCGGGCGTGCTCATCGATTGCGGCGTGGCGGCGTCTCTGGTCATCAGCCAGCGGGCGGTCTTCGCCCTGGGCAGCGAGGCGCGCAGCCGCCTCAACGGCCTGTTCTTCTTCATCTTCTATTCCGGCGGCGCGGTGGGCTCGGCGCTGGGCGCCTGGGCTTTCGTCACCGGCGGCTGGCCGCTCTCCTGCCTTCTCGGCGGGGGCATGACGCTGGCGGCGGCCGTCATCCATCTTCTGCCGCAGCGATCGGCCGGTTCCGCCGCATCGTGATCTTCCGCGCCCGGCGCGAGGATGGCACCCTAGGTGACCGACTCATAACTTCGCAGCCAGATGCGGATTGATGCGAGTTGGATCGAAGCGAGGAAATTGTCGTCTCGCTTGTCGTAGCGGGTGGCGACGGCTCTGAAGTGTTTGAGCTTGTTGAAG